>NZ_CP046570.1:385000-3647500 GCF_009931595.1 Xanthomonas albilineans
GCCTGCGAAGGTGGATTGAGAAGTCTGCTGGAGGTATCGGAAGTGCGAATGCTGACATGAGTAACGATAATGCGGGTGAAAAACCCGCACGCCGAAAGCCCAAGGTTTCCTTGCGCAACGTTAATCGGCGCAGGGTGAGTCGGCCCCTAAGGCGAGGGCGAAAGCCGTAGTCGATGGGAAGCAGGTTAATATTCCTGCACCTCGCGTAAGTGCGATGGAGGGACGGAGAAGGTTAGGTGTACCGGGCGTTGGTTGTCCCGGGGAAAGGCGGTAGGTTTGGATCCTTGGCAAATCCGGGGTCCTTTAAGACCGAGCACCGAGACGAGTCTTTGAGACGAAGTCACTGATACCACGCTTCCAGGAAAAGCTCCTAAGCTTCAGCTTACGCAGACCGTACCGTAAACCGACACAGGTGGGTAGGATGAGAATTCTCAGGCGCTTGAGAGAACTCGGGTGAAGGAACTAGGCAACATGGCACCGTAACTTCGGGAGAAGGTGCACCCTTTTTGGTGGCTCGTGCGAGCTATAGCTGAAGAGGGTCGCAGAAACCAGGCCGCTGCGACTGTTTATCAAAAACACAGCACTCTGCAAACACGAAAGTGGACGTATAGGGTGTGACGCCTGCCCGGTGCTGGAAGGTTAATTGATGGGGTCAGCCGCAAGGCGAAGCTCTTGATCGAAGCCCCAGTAAACGGCGGCCGTAACTATAACGGTCCTAAGGTAGCGAAATTCCTTGTCGGGTAAGTTCCGACCTGCACGAATGGCGTAACGACAGCGGCGCTGTCTCCACCCGAGACTCAGTGAAATTGAAATCGCTGTGAAGATGCAGCGTTCCCGTGGCAAGACGGAAAGACCCCGTGAACCTTTACTATAGCTTTACACTGAACGTTGAGTTCGTCTGTGTAGGATAGGTGGGAGGCTATGAAACCATGGCGCTAGCTGTGGTGGAGCCATCCTTGAAATACCACCCTGTCGTGCTTGACGTTCTAACCTAGGTCCGTAATCCGGATCGGGGACCGTGTATGGTGGGTAGTTTGACTGGGGCGGTCTCCTCCTAAAGAGTAACGGAGGAGCACGAAGGTACGCTCAGCGCGGTCGGACATCGCGCACTGTGTGCAAAGGCATAAGCGTGCTTGACTGCAAGATCGACGGATCAAGCAGGTACGAAAGTAGGTCTTAGTGATCCGGTGGTTCTGTATGGAAGGGCCATCGCTCAACGGATAAAAGGTACTCCGGGGATAACAGGCTGATACCGCCCAAGAGTTCATATCGACGGCGGTGTTTGGCACCTCGATGTCGGCTCATCACATCCTGGGGCTGTAGTCGGTCCCAAGGGTATGGCTGTTCGCCATTTAAAGTGGTACGCGAGCTGGGTTCAGAACGTCGTGAGACAGTTCGGTCCCTATCTGCCATGGGCGTTGGAGATTTGAGAGGGGCTGCTCCTAGTACGAGAGGACCGGAGTGGACGAACCTCTGGTGTTCCGGTTGTCACGCCAGTGGCATTGCCGGGTAGCTATGTTCGGAAGCGATAACCGCTGAAAGCATCTAAGCGGGAAGCGCGCCTCAAGATGAGATCTCCCGGGACACAAGTCCCCTAAAGGAACCATGTAGACTACGTGGTTGATAGGTCAGGTGTGTAAGTGCAGCAATGCATTGAGCTAACTGATACTAATGATCCGTGCGGCTTGACCATATAACCTCAAGGTGCTTCCAAAGCATTCCTTAGCACGACACACGTCGAATGCTTCACAATCGCTCGCTACATCACACCCCATGAGAGGCTGGCGCCATCCCGTCCTCGGTACCCATAAAAACAGTACCGAACGACAACGGCGACACTCCAACCGTCTCCCTGGTGAAATTAGCGCTGTGGAACCACCCGATCCCATCCCGAACTCGGAAGTGAAACGCAGCTGCGCCGATGGTAGTGTGGCTCAAGCCATGCGAGAGTAGGTCATCGCCAGGGGCTTCACCCCTAATCCCCGTCCCTAAAAGACGGGGATTTTTTATTGCACCATCAAAAGCCAAACGCTCCACAATGCTGATAAGACACGTGCTTGCGACGTCTCCCCGCCCTGAGTAGCGGCCGGGTTTCCTGTGAGGCGTCCATCCCAAAACCTCCAAGCCCATACCCCGCATGCTGCCTCCACAGCGGCACTCTTGGGCTGGGGGATACATCACATTGGCCGCACCGCAGAGGATGTGGGGTGGCTAGCTAGAACCCTGCGGTGTTGGAGCCGGCATGCGTCAGATGCTTTCTTCATTGAGCACGTCCACCGCAAAGATCATGAAATCCATCTCAGAGAATGCGCATCGCAGCGTTCTAACCGATGATGGGTGCTTTTCATGCCATCCCCCTTAGACTGAGCAGAATCTGGTAGTCGCTTGATGGGGAAGTACTTGTATCGAGCGATGTGTTTTGCCGTTCCTTTCCACTGACACGAGGGCTTTCGCATGAGCCAAGCCAATGGATACGCTGCCCTGGCATCCGATCAGCCGCTGATCCCTTACGCGTTCGAGCGTCGTGTGGTTGGCGCCCAGGATGTCCGCATCGAAATCCTTTACTGTGGGGTCTGCCATTCCGATTTGCACACTGCTCGCAACGAATGGCATAACACCCAGTACCCGTCCGTGCCCGGCCATGAAATCGTCGGGCGCGTTACGGCGGTGGGTCATCAGGTCGATGGGTTCAAGGTTGGTGATCTGGCGGGTGTCGGTTGCATGGTCGACAGCTGCCGCCATTGTGCTTCTTGTGCCGATGGCGAGGAGCAGTACTGCGAGAACGGTTTCGTGGGCACCTACAACGGTCCGATGTTCGGTGGCGAAAATACCTATGGCGGCTATTCGGATCACATCGTGGTCGACCAAAAGTATGTGCTCCACATCCGCCACGGCGCACAACATCTCGCGGCTGTGGCACCGCTGCTGTGTGCAGGCATCACCACATATTCGCCGCTGAATCATTGGAAGGTCGGGCCAGGCAAGAAGGTTGGCATCGTCGGCCTTGGGGGGCTCGGACACATGGGCGTAAAGATCGCGCATGCGATGGGTGCGCACGTGGTGCTATTCACCACCTCGGCGGGCAAGCGCGACGACGCGCGGCGTCTCGGTGCCGACGACGTCGTGATATCCAAGAACGCGGAAGAAATGGCTGCCCATGCCAACAGTTTCGATTTCATCCTTAACACGGTGGCGGCCCCGCACGATCTGGATGCTTTCCTGAACTTGCTCAAGCGCGATGGCACCATGACTCTGGTTGGCGCGCCGGCCGAGTCGCATCCCTCCCCTGGAGTCTTCAACCTGATCATGAAGCGTCGCCAGTTGGCCGGCTCATTGATTGGCGGTATTCGCCAGACCCAGGAGATGCTGGATTTTTGTGCCAAGCACGGGATCGTGTCCGATATCGAGACGATCGAGATGGCGCAGATCAATGAAGCGTATGAGCGTATGCTCCGCGGCGATGTGAAGTATCGCTTCGTCATCGACATGGCTAGCCTGCCGAAAGCCAAGCACGCAGCGTGATGTCGCGCCAGCAGGTTAAGCCATGCCAATGAGATCCGGGTGGGTGGCCGGAGCTTTTTCGTAGAGGCCATGACATTCGCTTGATCGGCAGGGGGACGCATCCGCGAGAGCGCCGTCGGCTCACAGGAGGCAGGGACGACGGCTATGGCGCAGTGGCCGAATTCAGCGAATGGGGATGGACGAAAATCCGAAGATCAGCATGGCTGATGCGGTCGTTGCAGCTGTCGCCGCCTGTCTATATCAGCACCCTACCCAGGCACGCTGATAGCGCGGAACCTTGGAGGCGGGCAGCAATCGATCAGGTGCCGGAGGCCGACGCGGCCGGCTTGCTTTTTTTGATCATCTTGTCCCGGGATGCTTTGAATGGATTGTTCGGATACCAGTTCGGCCAGATGCCGCTGCTTCCCAATGCCGTGCCGATTGCATACACCGCTTGCAGGTCTTCCATCACACCATCGAGTTTCCAAAGTGTCGAATCGTATTCGTTGGCCGGCGTATGGTAACGCTTGGCGTAGGCTGCGGACGCGCGCCGCCCGGCTTCGATGCCGCCGCTGCAGCCAAGCACAACACGAGCATACGGGACATGCGGGCTTCTGGTGTCGAGGTAACTTCCGAATTCTATAAGCAAGCCGCATGTCCACGCCTCGCGCCCCCGAGGCGTTCGGCTTAGTTTTTCGGTGCAGTGTCGGTGTCGAACGATTGTGCGGTGGCGCCGCTGATCGGCCCGATCTTGGCGCTGCGGTGGACGTACAGCGTGACCTTGCGCTCGAACCTCAGCGGACCGTCGATCACCGCATGTGGTCCAACGATGACACGCGGCGTGCGTGTGGGGTTGAACGACATGCTGAAGCTTGGCTTGTTGATCGTGATTCCGCCGCCGAGATGTGCGTCATGGCCTACGGTGATGTCGCCGTTGACGGTCTCGATGCCGCGATCCAGTTGTATGGCGATCACGCCGATGCTGCCGTTGACGCTCTCGATCCCGCCGCTGACGCGCCCGCCGCTATTGACGAAAATGCTGCCGTTGACCGTTTTGATGGAGCCACCGATTTGCGCACGTTCGCCGATGTTGATGCCACCGTTGACTGTGGACAGACTTTGGGTCTGGGCGTTATCGGCAATTCTGACATCGCCGTTGACCGTCTCCACATTGCCTACGTGTGCGTTGTGTTCGACGCTGATGTTGCCGTTGACGATGTCCAGGTTGCCGTATTGCTTGCCGGCGATAGCCGTGATGTTGCCGTTGACCTTGCTGATGTCGTCGGCCGCCAGCGCGGAGCCGGCCGTTAGGGCCATGGCCAACAGTATCACCGGATGCATCCGCTTCATTTTCAACCTCCCCCAACACCGGCTATCCGGCAGCGACCAATTGTGTGGGCATCACAACACGCTTCGCTACAATCCACACCTGCCTGAAGTCACTGGATCCAACCTTGCCCGCAGCCACTTCCGTTTATTCGCGCTCCGCTTCGCTCGGTGCGGCGTGTGGCTATGCTGGCGGGCAGCGGCATAGGGCGATACGTTTTGTGACGGCGGCGGTACTTTTGCTGGCTGTGGGCCTGGTTGCTGCACAGAACCCACGCGACGCCGAGCGCCGTCTGGAGAAAGTACGCGGTGAATTGAAGAGCGTGGCCGAGGAGCGGCATCAGTTGGAGGGTAAGCGCGGCGACGCCGCAAGGCAGTTGCGTGACGCCGACGAAAAGGTCGCCGCCAGCGGACGTAGCCTGGCACAGACCCAGCAGGCACTGCGTCAGCATCAGCAGACCCTGGCCGAACTGGAGCACAAACGCGATGCATTGCGCGCCAGTTTGACCCGCCAGCGCGCCGAATTGGCGCAATGGCTGCGTGCCGCCTATGCCATCGGTGACAATGCACCGTTGAAGCTCTTGCTGGCGCAGGATCGCGTGGCCGATGCCAACCGGCTACTGACCTATCACCGGTATCTGCAGCGCGAACGTGCGCAACGCATCGCCAGCTTGACCCACGAATTGCAGGCACTCGAACAGGTGCAGCGCGATGTCGCGCAGCAGCGGCAGCAGCTGAGCGAAGCGCAGCGTCGTCAGCAAGAGCAGGCGGCCGCATTGCAGCGTGACCGCAAGCAGCGCGCCAGCGTGGTGTCGGAACTGGATCAGCGTTATCAGGATCGTAGCGAGCGCGAGAAAGCGCTCGGCCAGGACGCGAAGGCCCTGGAGACCCTGCTAGCCAATCTGCGCGCGGCCGCTGCGCGTGCCGAGGCCGAGCGGCGTGCCGCGGCCAGGCGTGCAGCGGCCGAACAGGCCGCGCAGGCCAAGGCGGGCAATAACCCGCACGGTGGCGGCAAGGTCCCGCCCAAGGTGGTGGCCTCGGCACCACCGTTGAAGGTCGGTGGGCTTGGCTGGCCATTGTCCGGCGACCTGCTCGCGCGTTACGGCGGCCGGCTGCCCGATGGACGCACCAGCAATGGTGTGCTGATCGCTGCGCCAGCCGGCAGTACCATCACGGCGGTTGCCGATGGCACGGTGGTGTTCTCGGAGTGGATGACCGGTTACGGCATGATCCTGATCGTGGACCATGGCAACGGCTACATGAGCCTGTACGCGCACAACGACACCTTGTTGCGCGATGCCGGCGACCGGGTCAAACGTGGGGATCCGGTGGCCAAGGTCGGTAACTCCGGCGGTCAGGGGCGCCCGGCGTTGTACTTCGAATTGCGTCACAACGGCCAGCCGGTGGATCCGGCGTCGTGGCTGCAGCGACGCTGAACTGCAGCATCGCAGTGCGGGTCAACGCGAATCCAGGGTGATTTCGCGCATAATCGTGGTCACTGTGCCGTGGATGGCGCAGGCCTTCCCCAATCGGAGTGCTTCATGCGCGTAGTCCTGTCCGTAGCCCTGTTGCTTGCTCTGGCGCCGCTGCCACTGATGGCGCAGCATGCCGCCACGCAGACATCCACGGCACCGGCGGCCAGCGCCGATGATCCCGATGCCACCGAGTCGGCCGCGTCGAAGGTGCCGCTGGACGAAATCCGCCGCTATGTCGCGGTCTACAACGCGGTGAAGGAAGCCTACGTCGATCCTGTCGACGACAAGAAACTGATGCAGTCTGCGATCCGTGGCCTGTTGCTCGATCTCGATCCGCACAGTACCTATTTCAGCAAAGAAGACGCCGAAGCATTCGATGAGCAGACCAGCGGTGCCTACGATGGCATTGGCGTGGAATTGCTGCAGCTGCCGGATAACACCCTCAAGGTGGTGTCGCCGATCGACGACACCCCGGCCGCGCGCGCCGGCCTGCGCTCGGGCGACATCATTATCGCCATCGACGGCAAGCCGATCAGTGCGATCAAGGCGATGGAACCATTGCGTGGCCAGTCGGGCAGCAAGGTCGTGTTGACCATCGAGCGCGACAAGGTGAATAAACCCTTCGACGTAACGCTGACTCGGCAGACCATCCGCGTGGCCAGTGTGCGCAGTCGCATGCTGGAGCCGGGCTACGGCTACATCCGCATCAGCACCTTCCAGGCCGATACCGGCGCAGATTTCCGCAAGCAGCTACAGCAGTTGCTTTCTAAGGCGGGCGGCAAACTGCGTGGCCTGGTGCTGGATCTACGCAGCAATCCCGGCGGACTGCTGACCGCAGCGGTCCAGGTGGCCGACGACCTGCTCGACAAGGGCACCATCGTCAGCACGCGCGGGCGCATCTCGGTCAGCGATTCCAAGTTCGATGCCACCCCCGGCGATCTGCTCAACGGCGCACCGATGGTGGTGCTGGTGGACGCTGGATCGGCCAGTGCCTCGGAAGTGCTCGCTGGCGCGCTGCGCGACAACAAGCGCGCACGCATCGTCGGCAGCCGCACCTTCGGCAAAGGCTCGGTACAGACCGTGCTGCCGCTGGACAACGGCGATTCGGTCAAGCTGACCACGGCACGCTATTACACCCCCAGTGGCAAGTCGATCCAGGCCAGCGGCATCGTCCCCGATGTGGTGTTGCACCCTGAAGGCGAGGCGGAGGATGCGGACAAGCCGGCGGCGATTGCGGACTACAGCGAAGCCACGTTGCCGGGTCATCTGCGCGGCGACGACGAGGGGGCCGAGGGGTACAGTGCCGGCGACCCGCTCCCGGGCGATGCGCCGATCGCGCAGGCGCTTGCCGAACTGAAACAGCCTGGCGCGGTGGCCAGGGCCGCCGCAGCCAAGCCGCTCAAGTCGAAATCCAAGCCGACGGCGGCACCGGCGCACAAACCGGGTACACCCTCGACCAAGTCTGCGCCGCAGACGCCTGCGCACGGCAAGACCGAACCCGAAAAACCTGAGCCAGTAGCGCCGACGCCTGGTTCCTGAGCCAGTGGCGCCGCGTGGCCGTCCCCCGTGCAGGCGTCGGTATCGCTCTGCCGATTAGCCCTGCGTCAGCACCTCGGGATTGGCGAGATGCTGCGGTGCCCCTGCGGCGAAGGCCAGCACGTTGTCGAAGGCAGCGCCGAAGTACAGTTCGTAGCTGGACTGCTCGACGTAGCCCAGGTGCGGTGTCGCCAGCACCTGCGGATGCCGTAGCAGCGGGTGCTGCGGATCCAGCAGCGGTTCCTGTTCGAACACGTCCAGCGCTGCCTGTCCCGGATGTCCGGCCGCCAGCGCCGCCAGCAGTACGCCGGGGGCGAGCAGCTCGGCACGGCTGGTGTTGACCAACAGCGCATCGGGCTTCATGCGCAGCAGATCGTCCAGCACAATTTGGTGGCGGGTGGCCGCGACCAGGCGACGGTGCAGGCTGAGCACGTCGCTGTCGGCGAACAGGGCGGCGCGGCTGGCGGCGATCTCGAAACCGTCGGCGCGCGCATGCGCGCAGGTATCCTTGCCACCCCAGACCTGCACGCGCATGCCGAATGCACGGCCGTAAGCGGCGACGCGACGCCCAATCTTGCCGTAGCTCCACACGCCCAGGGTCAGTCCTTCCAGGCTGCGGCCCAGGCCAGCATCGCCGGTGGCCTGCCAGCGCCCAGTCAGCAACGCGTCGCGGTATGCAGGTAGGCGCCGGCTGGCCGCCATCAGGAGCGCCCAGGTCAGTTCTGCTGGCGCCACCGGCGAACCGACACCTTCGGCGACAGCGACGCCGCGTGCGGTGCATGCGGCCAGGTCGATGTGCTCGCCGATCCTGCCGGTCTGGCTGATCAGGCGCAGGGAAGGCAGCCGCGCCAGCAGCGCGGTATCGATGCGGGTGCGCTCGCGGATCAGCACCAGCGCCTCGGCCTCGCCAGCGTGGCGAACGAGGGTATCGGGATCGGGCGACGGCGCGGTCAATACTTGCACGCGATGCCCCAGCAGCCGATGGAAGCATGAGAGGTGCCGTACCGCATCCTGATAATCGTCGACGACCAGGATGCGCATCGGATCAGCGTGGTTTGCCGGGCATCGGGAATGGCGTGACCACCTTTTCGCCGGTGGCCGCCTCGCGGATCGCCGACGGGCCCTTCTTTTCCACCTGTTCGATCCGCACGATGCTCTGCATCGGCAGGTGCAACGTCTTGGTGTTGCCGAACTCTTCGCGCAGTCGTTCCTCGGTGGGATCGATCACCAAACCATCGTGCACATCGAACAGCAGCGCGCCGATTTCGGTGAATCCCCACAGATGGCTGCTGCCGACGTGCTGTGCATACAGTTCGTAGACCTTGCCGTGGTTGAGGAAGGTCACTTTGTAGAGGTGTTTGAACATGCCCGCAGTATAAGACGCCACTGTCGCCGGACCAGGCTCAGAAGGCGTTGCGCTTGTCCGGCGTAGCGCGCACGTACAACCCGTAACCGATGCCGAAGGCGAAGCCGGTCAGGTGCGCCGACCATGCCACCATGCCGAATGCCGGGCCGATGTAGGCGAACACGACCTGCAATACGACCCAGGTACCGATCAGCAGCGAGGCGGGGGCACGGACGAACTCCAGGAACAGCCCGAGAGGCAGAACCACGCCGAGCTTGGCGCGCGGGAACAGTGCCAGATAGGTGCCGATCAAGGCAGAGACCGCGCCGCTGGCGCCGATGATGACCCGATCCGGGGTGTCGATCGCGAATACGGCCGCCAGGTTGGAGATCGCACCTCCGCTCAGGAACAGCAGCAGGAAGCGCCACGGACCCAGCACACGTTCGGTGGGCAGGCCGAAGATCAGCAGGAACACCAGGTTGCCGAGCAGGTGCGACCAGTCGGCATGCAGGAACAGTGCGGTGAACAGGCGCAGCACGCTGCCGTCATGCAGGGTTGCCAGCCAGTCGCGCGGGCTGACGCCGGTCGACAGCGCGCCCCAGTCCAGCCACAACGTCACGCGGGCTTCATTGGGGAGATTGATGGACCACAGGAAGGCGAGCCATATCGCTGCCAATAGCAGCGGCGCGGCCCAGCGCAGCTTGGTCCGTTCGCGAGTGGGGATGGAGACGAACATGCGAATACCGGAAAGCTTCGGATGGCAAAGATACCGGGCTTCATACGACAGGACATAGGCGGGCTCCATACGAACCTGAACGGAGCATGTTGTTCATGCGGAATATTGTTATAGTTAAGTTAAAGCAAGGCGTTATGCAGCATAACGCGCGGTATGTCCGAAGGGGGCCAGGATGCATCGTCCGGCTTCTCAGGCCAGCAATGCGCAGGCGCGAACACAGATTTCCCTTTAGTCCGGAGAGAAGATCCATGCAAAACGCAACCCAGTTCGTCCGTTTCACTGCACTGGCCGTGGGTATCGTCGGTGCACTGACCATGGGTCAGGCACATGGCGCCGCATTTCAGCTCAAGGAAAACAGCGCCAAGGGGCTTGGTCGTGCTTTCGCCGGTGCCGGGAGTGCGCCTGACGACGCTTCCATCATCGCCGTGAATCCGGCGGGCATGCGCCAACTCGATGGCTCGGTGTTCCAGGCCGACGTCAGCGCCATTCAGTTCTCCGCCAAGTACCGGGGCAATGGCGGTACCTATGCCAACGGTGCGCCGATCTCCGGTGGCAATGGCGGCGACGCCGGCATGATCGCCCCGGTCCCGGCGTTCTACTTACACATGCCATTCGGCGCAGACAACAACATGCATTTCGGCACCTCGCTGACCGTGCCATTCGGTTTCAAGACCCAATACGACCGCGATTGGGTTGGTCGCTACAACGGTGTCAAGACCGAATTGCAGACGATCGACTTGAACGCCGCTTTCTCCTACGACGTCAATCCGTACGTATCCTTCGGCGCATCGGTGTTCGCCGAGCGTTTGAACATCGATCTGACCAACGCCATCGATTTCGGCACCATCCTGGCTTCACGTCGGGTGCCGGGTTTCACGCCGGGCAGTGTCGACGGTTTCTCGCGTCTCAAGGGCGACAACACCGCGGCCGGCTTCACTCTGGGTGGCTTGTTCAGCGTCGATGAGAATACCCACATCGGTTTCAGCTACCGGTCGCAGGTGAAGCACAAAATCACCGATGGTGACGTCGATTTCACCGTCTGGGGCAATGTCGCCACCGTGCTGGCCGTTGCTGCGCCGGGCACCTTTGTCGACACCAAGGGCCGTGCCACGGTCAAGCTGCCGGCCAGCGCCACCGCCAGCTTCACCCACAACGTCAACGAGCAGTGGACGGTGATGGCCGACGTCACCCGCACCGCCTGGAAAAAGTTCGACAAGATCACCGTTGACTTCGCTTCCAATCAGCCCGAAAACACGCTGCTGTTCTCCTACCGCGATACCACTTCCGTCGCACTTGGCACCGAATACCGCATGAGCGACACCCTGACGTTGCGCGGCGGTGTGGCTTACGACCAAACCCCGACCACCGATCAGCACCGCGACGTGCGCGTACCGGACCAAAGCCGCAAATGGGCTTCGCTGGGTCTGACTTGGAAGCCGTCTCAGCAGGTGGAGTACAGCGTTGGCTACACTCATCTGTTCATCAACGATCCGAGGGTCGCCACCACCAGTGCGACGGGAAACACGCTGGTCGGCCATTACGACCTGAACGGCAACGTGTTGGCGGGCTCGGTCAACTACAAGTTCTGATCGCAACCGCTGCGCCGATCATGAAAAAGCCCCGCTTCTGCGGGGTTTTTTCTGCGACGTTCGCTTCTCCTCGTGCGGTTCTGCATCGCTCCATGCGAAGCGAGGCAGGCAAGGTTGATCGTCTTGTCCAGGCACGCTTGCCGCGATCGCTGCGTGCAGGCGGCATGGACTGGCGACGCCAACCGTGGGTCGCTCAATCGCCGAGCGTCAGCAGCGAGGCATTTCCGCCGGCGGCGGTGGTGTTGACGGTCACCACCTTCTCGGTCGCAAAGCGCAGCAGGTAGTGCGGGCCGCCGGCTTTGGGACCGGTGCCGGATAACCCCTGGCCACCGAAGGGTTGCACCCCGACCACCGCGCCGATCTGGTTGCGGTTGACGTAGACGTTGCCGACCGCCACGCGCGCGGCGATGCGCTCGATGGTTTCGTCGATGCGCGAGTGTACGCCCAGGGTCAGGCCGTAGCCGGTGGCGTTGATCTGGTCGATCACCGCGTCGAGCTGGTCGGCCTTCCAGCGGATCACGTGCAGCACCGGGCCAAAGACCTCGCGCTGCAATTGCGCCAGCGATTGCAATTCGTAGGCGCGCGGGGCGAAGAAACTGCCGTGTGCGGTGCTGTCGTCGGTGGCGGTCACGGCAATCAAGCGTGCTTCGCGGTTCATGCGCGCGGCGTGCTCGGTGAGTAGTTGCAGCGCGTCGGCGTCGATGACCGGGCCGACATCGGTGGACGGCAGGCCCGGATCGCCGATCTTCAGTTCGGCCATCGCACCCGCCAGCATGGTCATCACCTTGTCGGCAATGTCGTCCTGCACGAACAGCACGCGCGCGGCCGAGCAACGCTGGCCGGCGGAAATGAAGGCGCTGGCGATTGCATCCTTGACCACCGCTTCCGGCAGCGACGAGGAATCGGCGATGAAGGCGTTTTGGCCGCCGGTTTCGGCGATCAGCACGCCGATGGCGGCTTCGCGCGCGGCCAGCGCACGGTTGATCGCGCGGGCGGTCTGGGTGGAGCCGGTGAAGGCGACACCGGCCACGCGTGGATCGCGGGTGAGTGCGGCACCGACGGTGGCGCCATCGCCTGGCAGGAACTGCACGACCGCTTCCGGCACGCCCGCCTCGTGCAGCAACTTCACCGCGGCGTGACCGACCAGGTTGGTCTGCTCGGCGGGCTTGGCGATGACGCTGTTGCCGGCGGCCAACGCCGCGGCGACTTGGCCGAGGAAGATCGCCAACGGGAAGTTCCAGGGACTGATGCACACGAACACGCCGCGACCGTGCAACTGCAGTTCGTTGGATTCGCCGGTCGGCCCCGGTAACCGCTCGGGCGCGCCGAACTGGGCGCGTGCTTGGCCAGCGTAGTAGCGCAGGAAATCCACCGCCTCGCGCACTTCGGCGACGCCGTCGGGCAAGGTCTTGCCGGCTTCCTTGACGCACAGCGCCATGAACTCGGGCATCCGCGCTTCCAGCAGGTCGGCGGCGTGTTCGAGGATGGTGGCGCGGCTGGCGGCGGGAGTGCGGTTCCAGGTCGGTTGTGCGTTGACGGCATTGGCGAGCGCTTTTTCCACGCTCGCGGCATCGGCTGGCTGCCAGCGGCCGACGATCTCGCGGCGGTCGGCCGGATTGGTCACTGGCAGCGATTCGCTGGCGATCACCGCGCCGGGTACCAGCGGTACGGCGTGCCAGGGTTTGAGCGCGGCGTTGAGTTGATCGGCCAGTGCGCGCAGGTCGTTGTCGTTGGCGAGGTTGACGCCCATGGAGTTTTTCCTGTTGTGGTGCTGGCTGCGCAGCAGGTCGACCGGCAGCGGAATCTTCGGATGCGGGATGGACGCGAACGCGGACACGGCCTCGATCGGATCGCGGATCAGCTCCTCGATGGCCACGTTCTCGTCGGTGATGCGATTGACGAAGCTGGAATTGGCGCCGTTTTCGAGCAGGCGCCGCACCAGATACGGCAGCAGGTCCTCGTGCGAGCCGACCGGCGCGTACACGCGGCAGGGCACCCCCAGGCGATCGGCGGGAATGACCTCGGCGTAGAGGTCATCGCCCATGCCGTGCAGCTTCTGGTGCTCGTAGTCCCTGCCGTTGGCGATGGCGCGCACCGCCGCGATGGTCTGCGCGTTGTGCGTGGCGAACATCGGATACAGCGCGTCGCTGTGCGCGAACAGGCGCTTGGCGCAGGCCAGATAGGACACGTCGGTATTTTGCTTGCGGGTGAATACCGGGTAGCCAGAATGGCCCTCGACCTGCGCGCGCTTGATCTCTGCATCCCAGTAAGCGCCCTTGACCAGGCGCACCGGAATACGGCGGCCAACGCGGCGCGCCAGATCGGCAAGAAAGTCGATCGTATACGGTGTACGCTTCTGATACGCCTGCACCGCCAGGCCGTAGCCTTCCCAGCCGTCCAGCGATGGATCGGAGAAGGTGGCCGCGATGATGTCCAACGACAGTTCCAGACGGTCGGCTTCTTCGGCATCGACGGTGTAGCCGATGCCGTAGGACTTGGCCAACTGCGCCAGCTCCAGCACCCCCGGCGCCAGCTCGGCCATTACCCGTGCGCGCTTGGCGTGCTCGTAGCGCGGGTATAGCGCGGAGAGTTTGATCGAGATGCTGGGCGCGGCGAACACCGCCTCCTTGCCGGTGTCGCGTTGGCGTTGCGTGGCGAAGTGCGTGCCGATGGCGTGAATCGCCTGACGATAGGCATCCAAGTAGCGCTGTGCGTCGCGCATGGTCAGCGCGCCTTCGCCGAGCATGTCGAAGGAATAGCGGTAGTGCGCGTTGTCGCCCTTCTTCGAGCGCGCCAACGCCTCGCCGATGGTGCGGCCCATGACGAACTGGTGGCCCATGATCTTCATCGCCTGACGCACCGCCAGCCGGATCACTGGCTCGCCGACGCGGCCGATCAGGCGTTTGAATGCGCCGGCCACGTCGGCACGGGTGAGGTCGTTGATCTGTACCAGCTTGCCGGTGAGCATCAATCCCCAGGTGGAGGCATTGACGAGGATCGAATCGCTCTCGCCCATGTGCTTCTTCCAGTCCGCGTCGCCGAGCTTGTCGCGGATCAGCTTGTCGGCGGTGTCCTGGTCGGGGATGCGCAGCAGCGCTTCGGCCACGCACATCAGCAGCACGCCTTCCTCGCTGCCGAGGTCGTACTGGCGCATGAACGCTTCGATCGCGCCCTGGTGCTGCGCACGGGCGCGCACGCGAGTGACCAGATCGGCGGCCAGCGCCTGTACCTTGGTCTGGTCGGCGGTCGGCAGGCGGGCTTGTTCGAGCAGTTCGCGCACGTGTTCGGCTTCGTCCTTCAGCCAGGCGGCGGTGATCGCGGCGCGCAAGGCGTGCGCTGCGGGGGGAAGTTCGGGGGCGAGCAGCGGCGAAGGCAACGCCGATGGCATCGTCGAGGGAGAGCCGGCGCCAGACAGAGCGTTCATGCGGGAAAGGCCAGGGATGGAAGCGATCATTTTATGTCAGTGCCCGCGTCGGCTGGGTGTGGCCGGCAGCGTCGACGGCTGTGATGCCGGGCGACATGGCGTGCCGATCTGGTTGCATTGCAGCATTTTTTTGTGATGCACCCGCGCTTGCCGCGGGGCAGGCCCAGGGCTACCATCCAGGCGTACTCGCGACTTGAAGGCGAGGCGGTTCGGAAGCGCGGTTCGACATGATCGAAATGTTTCCGTTTTCTCCGGAGGGGTCGGGTGCGCAGCTGCGGCTGCGCCCGCCGCGGGCACTCAACGCCCGGCAGTTCGTCTTGTTGTTCGCTGCGCTCGCCGGGGCGATGTGGGCCGTAGCAGCGATTGGGTGGCTCGCAGGTAATGTGTTCGCGCCTGTATTCGCCTTGTTGCATAGCATGTTGGTCGCGCTGGCGCTGCGCTGGTCATGGCGTGTGGGCGAGCGCGAAGAAGATATCCGGGTGGGTCCGGCTTGTGTGGAAGTGACCCGTCCGAATGCGGGAACGCCAGCGTTCCGCGCCCATCCGCATTGGGTGCGGTTGCGGATCGAAGGCGACGACAGGGTGGTGCTGGCATCCAGCGGCAAGCAGGTTCGGGTGGGCGAGTTCCTCGGTCCCGACGAGCGCCGCGAACTGGCGCAGACCCTGCAAGGCTTGCTGGCGGCCGCGACTGGCCGCAACCGATGACACGCCAAGGGGTCTAGGCAATGAAGCAATGCGGCAGGTGGGTGCAACAGGCAATCAAGGCAGGAATGGCGCTGGTGGCGGTAGTGACCGCGCCGCTGGCGTGGGCGCAGGCGGCCGATCCGAAGCCGTGGCAGCTCAACATGGGCCGTGGCGTCACCCAGAGCGCACACAATGCCTATGCTGCCCACATGCTCGCATTGTGGGTATGTGTGGTGATTGGTGTGCTGGTGTTCGGCGCGATGGCGTATGCGCTCTTCACCTTCCGCAAGTCCAAGGGTGTGGTGCCGGCGCAGTTCACCCACAACACCAAGGCCGAGATCGTCTGGACGGTGATTCCGGTGTTGATCCTGATCGTGATGGCATGGCCGGCCACGGCCAAGCTGATCGCGATGTACGACACCCGCGATGCCGAAATGACGGTGAAGATCACCGGCTACCAGTGGATGTGGCGTTACGAATACCTGGGCGAGAATGTGTCCTTCACCAGTCGTCTGGCGCGCAGTTCCGACCGCATGCGCCAGAGCGGCGCGGTGCCGACCGTCGAACACGATCCGCACTATCTGCTGGACGTGGACAACCGCTTGGTATTGCCGGTGAACACCAAGGTACGCTTCCTGATCACCGCCGACGATGTGATCCATGCTTGGTGGGTGCCGGCGCTGGGCTGGAAGCAGGACGCCATTCCCGGGATCGTCAACGAGGCCTGGACCAGCATCGACACGCCGGGGGTGTACCGTGGTCAGTGTGCTGTCCTCTGTGGCAAGGATCACGGCTTCATGCCGATCGTGGTCGAGGCGATGAACAAGCAGGATTTCCGCAAGTGGCTGGCGTCGCGCAAGCCAGCGCCGGCCGCCGCAGCGCCGGCGTCCACTCCGGCTCCGGTGGCCGCTCCAGCCGCGCCCGCGGCGGTGTCCGCTCCGGATCATGCGGCGGCGCCGACGGTGCCACCGCAGGCACAACAGTCGCGCCCGCGTCCTCGTCCCGGTTCGCACGTGATCGTGCAAACCACCTGATTCCCAGCCTTCCTTTCCTGAGGTAGCCGCCATGGCCCATTCCGCAGTCGATCACCACGACGAGCACGGGCATTCGCAGAGCTTCGTCGCACGTTGGTTCTTTTCCACCAACCACAAGGACATCGGCACGCTGTACCTGCTCTTCAGCTTCACCATGTTCGTCATCGGTGCAGCGATGAGCGTGGTGATTCGTGCCGAGTTGGCGCAGCCGGGGTTGCAGTTCGTCAAGCCCGAGTTCTTCAACCAGATGACCACCGTGCATGCGCTGGTGATGATCTTCGGCGGGGTGATGCCGGCCTTCGTCGGCTTGGCCAACTGGATGATCCCACTGCAAATCGGCGCGCCGGACATGGCGTTGCCACGCATGAACAATTGGTCGTTCTGGCTATTGCCAGTGGCGTTCACCTTGCTGCTGTTGACCCTGTTCCTGCCCGGTGGTGCGCCAGCCGCCGGCTGGGCGATGTACCCGCCGTTGATGCTGCAGGGTGGTTACAACGTGGCCTTCTCGGTGTTCGCCATCCATGTGGCCGGCATCAGTTCGATCATGGGGGCGATCAACATCATCGCCACTGTGCTCAACATGCGCGCGCCGGGCATCTACCTGCTGAAGATGCCGATCTTCTGCTGGGCCTGGCTGATCACCGCGTTCCTGCTGATCGCGGTGATGCCGGTGCTGGCCGGCGCGGTGACCATGCTGCTGACCGACAAGTTCTTCGGTACCTCGTTCTTCAATGCGGCCGGCGGCGGCGACCCGGTGATGTACCAGCATATTTTCTGGTTCTTCGGGCATCCGGAGGTCTACATCATGATCCTGCCGGCGTTCGGCGTGATCAGCGAGATTATTCCCACCTTCAGCCGCAAGCCGCTGTTCGGTTACCAGGCGATGGTCTATGCGATCGCGGCCATCGCGTTCCTGAGCTTCATCGTCTGGGCCCACCACATGTTCACCGTGGGCATGCCGCTGGGTGGCGAGATCTACTTCATGTTCGCCACCATGCTGATCTCCATCCCCACCGGGGTGAAGGTATTCAACTGGATCAGCACGATGTGGCGAGGCGCGATGAGCTTCGAGTCGCCGATGCTGTGGGCGGTGGCGTTCGTCATCCTGTTCACCATCGGTGGTTTTTCCGGGCTGATGCTGGCGATCGTGCCGGCCGACTTCCAGTACCACGATACGTATTTCGTGGTTGCGCATTTTCATTATGTGTTGGTCACCGGCGCGGTGTTCGCGCTGATCGCGGCGGTGTACTACTGGTGGCCGAAGTGGACCGGGCGCATGTACAACGAGAGCTGGGCCAAGTTCCATTTCTGGTGGACGATGCTGTTCGTCAACCTGCTGTTCTTCCCGCAGCACTTCCTCGGTCTGGCCGGTATGCCTCGGCGTATTCCGGACTACAACGTGGTGTTCGCGGACTGGAACCTGGTCAGTTCAATCGGCGCGTTCGGCATGTTCGTCACCCCGTTTTTGATGGCCTCGATCCTGCTGGCGTCGCTGCGCAACGGCGCGCATGCGCAGGCGCGTGTGTGGGAAGGCGCGCGCGGCCTGGAATGGACGGTGCCGTCGCCAGCGCCGGCGCATACCTTCACCCTGCCGCCGGTGCTCAAGCCCGGTGATCTGGCCCACGACGACATCGGCCACTGATGACTGCCCAGCCGCCACTCGACGAGTTGGTCCTGCGCCGCAAACGTGCGGCGCGTACCGCCCTGGTGGTCGGCGTGGTCGCGCTGGCAATCTACGTCGGCTTCATCCTCTCCGGGGTGTTGGGCCGATGAACGCGCCGGCACCGCACGTGCACAGCAGTGCCGGATTGTTCAAGCTGGTCGGTGTGGCGCTTGCTGTGTTCGTGCTGACCTTTTCGCTGGTGCCGTTGTACCGTATCGCTTGCGAGAAGGTGTTCGGCATTCGCCTGGAGCGCGGTCCGGGCGAAGGTCAGCAGGCGCGCGCGCCGCTGGTCGACAAGCGCACGGTCAAGGTGCAGTTCGATGGCGGGGTGAATTCCAAGCTGCCGTGGTCGTTCCATCCGGAGCAGATGACCATGGAGGTGATCCCCGGCCAGCTCAATCAAGCGCTGTACTACGCACGCAACGAAAGCGGTCGCGCCATCGTCGGCAGCGCGGTGCCATCGGTGGCGCCGGCACGCGCCTCCGGTTATTTCACCAAGACCGAGTGTTTCTGCTTCACCGCGCAGACCTTGCAGGCCGGAGAGCAGCGCGACATGCCGGTACGCTTCATCGTCGATCCCAACCTGCCGCGCGACATCACTACCATCACTCTGTCCTACACCTTCTACAAGAACGATGCGCTGAGCAAGGAACTGCAATCGCCGAGACTGGCCGGTTCCGCACGCGCAGCTCTCTGACACCCGACCGGAATGCCTGCCATGGCCCAACCCAGCACCGACGCCACCGCCTATTACGTGCCCAGCCAGAGTCGTTGGCCGTTCATCGGTTCCATCGCCATGTTTCTGACGATGATTGGCGTGGCCAGTTGGCTCAACGACGCGGCCTGGGGCCAATGGACGTTCTTCGCTGGCATCGCGATGTTGCTGGCGACACTGTTCATGTGGTTCGGCGATGTGATCCGCGAGTCCATCGCCGGGCACTACAACCGTCAGGTCGACGTGTCGTTCCGGATGGGGATGGTCTGGTTCATCTTCTCCGAGGTGATGTTCTTTGGCGCGTTCTTCGGCGCGCTGTTCTATACCCGTACCTTCATCCTGCCGATGCTGGGCGGCGATAGCTATCGCGTGATGACCAACGCGCTGCTATGGGACGGGTATTCCGCGGCGTGGCCGACCAACGGGCCAGGGGCGATCGGCGGGCACTTCCAGACCATCGAGGCTTGGGGATTGCCATTGATCAACACGCTGATCCTGCTCAGCTCCGGAGTGACCCTGACCATTGCCCACCATGCGCTCAAGGCGGGGCAGCGCACGCGCCTTCTGGTGTTCCAGGCGCTGACCGTGTTACTGGGGTGTACGTTCCTGTATTGCCAGGGCGAGGAATACATCCACGCCTACAACGAGCTCAATCTCACGCTGGGATCGGGCATCTATGGTTCCACTTTCTTCATGCTCACCGGCTTCCACGGCGCGCACGTGCTGCTGGGAACGATCATGCTGCTGGTGATGTGGTTGCGCGCGGCGCGCGGGCACTTCAGTCGCGATCATCATTTCGCTTTCGAGGCAGCTGCCTGGTATTGGCACTTTGTCGACGTGGTGTGGTTGGCGCTGTTCCTGTTCGTGTATGTGCTTTGAGATCGCGAGCCGGTTTACGCGAGATTGCGAGAATGTGCGTCATGCGGGCGTTCCGGATTTTCTAGCGGCGCGAGTTTGCCGAATGGCGATGCATCGTGGCTGCAAACCGTCTCGAAACGGCCGCTAGGGCACGGCGGTTTGGTTTTCGACATGCGTTCCTTTTCCCGTGCATCCCATCGCTTGATCGCGATGGTGTGCCGCGCGGCATGGCAGCTGTTCTGCTTCTTACTGCCCCAGCCCGTGCGGCTTGATCGTGCCGGTGTAGATGCCCAAGATCACCAATAAGATCAGGCAGACCGACAAACCGATGCGCCAGGTCAATGCGTTCACCGTGCGCTTGCTCTGGCCGCGGTCCACCAACAGGTAGTACAGACCGGCGCCGAGGTTCCATAGGATGACCAGCAGGAACGCGACGATCAGCAGGGTTTTCAGTGAGTCGTTCATGGGCGTCTCGGCGCATGGTGTTTCCGCATTATGACCCTCGCCGCCGCCTCGCGTGCGGGCGCGCACCGGCGCATGCCGTTGTGGCTGGGCTGGAGTGTTGCGCTGGCGTTGGCGCTGGGATTTTGCGCGCTGGGCCGTTGGCAATTGCAGCGCATGCATGAGAAGCAGGCGCTGCTCGCGCAGGCGGCGCACGTGCGCGATCGTCCGCAGGCGCTGGCCGATGCGCTGCGCACGGGCCGACCTGAGCGGCTGGCCTGGGTACACGGCGCAGGCCGCTTCCTGCCTGGGCAGATTCTGCTCGATAACCAGATCCGCCAGGGCCGTAGTGGGATGAAGCTGTATCAGCCGTTCCTGCCCGATGGCGTGTCGGTGCCGTTGCTGGTCGAGCTGGGCTGGTTGCCGTTGCCTGCCGACCGCGCCCTACCGAGTCCAGCGCCGCTGCAAGGCCGGTACGTGCTGGTCGGTCTGCTCGGGCCGCCACCGTCGCATGGCCTGACATTGGGCCCGGCGCTGGTCGCGGCGCCGTCGCCGCAGCGCTGGTTGGCGATGCGGATCGAGCCGGCGGCGATTGGCGTGGCGCTCGGCCGCCGCGACATTTTGTCGCAGGTGCTGCGCCTGGATCCGGCCCTGCCGCTGGGCTATCCGCGCGATCTGGACCCGTTGCCGAACACGCTGCCGCCCGAGCGCCACCTGGCTTACGCGGTGCAGTGGTTCGGACTGGCACTGCTGGTGCTGGTCACGACCGCATTGCTCAGTTGGCGCAGACGCAGGGGACGAGACGGGCGCTGAGTGCGCGCGCATGAGAAAATCTCCGGCATGACTGTTTCCCCTCCGATTCCGCGTGAGGCGGCCGCGCGCGGCCGCTGGCCGTTGGTCGCGCTGTTCGTGCTGTTTTTCGGCTCGATGCTGGGTGCCGGTGTGCTGCGCTTTTCCGGCTGGCAGCCGCCAGCGCGCCGCAATCATGGGGAACTGCTGACGCCACCGGCCGATCTGCGTGTGCTGCAACCTCTCCTGGCCGATGGCAGCGGTTATGCCTGGCGACCGCAGCAGCGTCTGTGGCGCATCGCGCTGGCGCCGCCAGCGGAGTGTGCCAGTGCCTGCGACGCGTTGGCGCGCGAACTGGACAAGGTCTGGCAATTGTTCGGCCACGACGCCGATCGCGTGCAGATCCTGTGGATCGGCACGCCCTCGCCATGGATACGCACACTGCCGCAGGTGCGCGTGCTGCGTGCGGATCCGGCGCTGTTGGCCGCGCTGCCGCGGGTACACGATGCCGCGGGGGTGCCGGTCTACGTCATCGATCCCAATGGCTTCGTCGTGCTGCGCTATGCCCCCGGTTTCGACCCGGCCGGCTTGCATGCCGATCTGGCGAAATTGTTGAAACTTCTGTGAGCCACCTCCCTATGAGCTTGTTCGCGCCGCCGGCGCTGTTCCGCCACTTCCACCGCATGGCCTGGCTGGCGGCGCTGTTCACCGCCAGCACCATCATGTTCGGTGCGTTCGTGCGCCTGTCCGATGCGGGCATGAGCTGCCCGGACTGGCCGACCTGCTACGGTCGGGTGACATGGCCGCAGACCAGTGCCGAAGCCAACACCCATGCGGCCAGCAAGATCCGTCCGCTGGAGACGCACAAAGCCTGGCGCGAGCAGGTACACCGTTTTCTCGCCGGTGCGCTGGGGGTGGAGGTGTTGGTGCTGTCGCTGCTGGCGGCGCGTCGACGTCGGCTGGGGATTGTCCGGATCCTCGCGGCCGCGCTGCTGGTGGCGCTGTCGATTCCACTGTACATGTCCGGCTGGCCGGTGCTGGCAATGGGGTTGGCGGTGAGCGCCGAGGGGATCCTGTTGCTGGCGGCGTGGCGCTGGTCCAATGCCGATCTCGCCCGCGTGGCGGTGTTGGCCCTGACGGTGGTGATTTTCCAGGCGTTGCTGGGCATGTGGACGGTGACTCTGCTGCTCAAGCCGATCGTGGTGATGGGGCATCTGCTGGGGGCTTTGACGATGTTCTCGTTGCTGGTGTGGATGGCCTGGCGCGCCACGCACTTGCCGATCACCCTGGCCGATGCGGTGCAGTTGCAGTGGCTGCTGCGCATCGGCGTGGGGTTGCTGGTGGTGCAGATCGCACTTGGCGGTTGGGTCAGCGCCAACTACGCGGCATTGGCCTGCGGCGGCGGCAGCTGGTCGGCGGACAATTTCCCGCGCTGCGTCAGCCAGTGGTGGCCGCCGCACGATTTCCGCGCCGGTTTCACCCTGTGGCGTGCCATCGGCGTGGACTACGAAGGCGGTGTCCTCGACGGCGCGGCGCGTATCGCCATCCAGATGGCGCATCGGATGATGGCGCTGGGCGTGTCCGCTTATCTGGTGTGGTTGAGCTGGCGTCTGAGCCGTTCGCCGGGCATGCGCGGTTGGGCGGTGGCGCTGCTGGTGTTATTGCTTGCTCAGATCAGCCTGGGCATTCTCAACGTCAAGTTGGCGCTGCCGTTGCCGGTGGCGGTGTTGCACAACGCGGGTGCGGTGGCATTGCTGTTCGTGCTGGTGTCGCTGCTGGCGCGGTTGCGAGCGCCGCAATGAGCGCCCGTGGCGTCTACTGGCGCGATTACTGGGATTTGACCAAACCCAAGGTGGTGGCGCTGATCGTGTTCACCGCCTTGGTCGGCATGTGTCTGGCGATCCCGGGCGTGCCGACCTGGGAGCAGGTGCGTACCGGGCTGCTCGGTTTCTTCGGTATCTGGCTGGCCGCTTCGGCGGCGGCGGCGATCAACCAGTTGCTGGATGCGCGCATCGATGCGCAGATGGCGCGCACTTCCTGGCGTCCGTTGGTGGTGGGCAAGGTGCTGCCGTGGCAGGTGTTGTTGTTCGCCGCTGTGCTCACCGCGCTGTCGATGACGGTCTTGGTGGTGTGGGTCAACGTCATCACAGCGGTGTTGACCTTCGCTTCGTTGATTGGCTATGCGGTGATCTATACGGTGTTCCTCAAGCGCACCACGCCGCAGAACATCGTCATCGGCGGCCTGGCCGGCGCCGCGCCACCGCTGCTCGGCTGGGCCGCGATCACCGGTATGCAGGGCCAGTGGGACTGGGCCTACGCCTCGTTGCTGGTGTTGATCATCTTTGTATGGACGCCGCCGCATTTCTGGGCGCTGGCGATCTTCCGTCGCGCCGATTACGCCAAGGCGGCGATTCCGATGTTGCCCATTACCCATGGTGTGGCGCACACGCGCAAGCAGATTCTGCTGTACACGCTGCTGCTTGTCGTGGCGACCTTGCTGCCGGTGGTCGTGGGCATGAGTGGCGTGTTTTATCTTGGCGGCACGCTGGTGCTGGATGCGGTGTTTCTCTGGTACGCCTGGCGCATGCTCGACCCACCGGATGAGATGTTCTCGATGCGAATGTTCGGCTACTCCATCGTGTACCTGATGGCGTTGTTCGCGTTCCTGCTGGTCGATCACTGGTTGCTGCCGGGTTAGGGCGCGGCGCCGTCGGCACCGCGTCCTGCGCGACCGCGACGGGGTTCAACTCAGCCAGTGTTGGCAGTTGTCGGTGTCCTGGTGGCCGCAGTTCTGCTGCATTTTCTGCTGCAGGCGTGCCAGCACGGCGCTACCGCTGTGATTTTTGCTCCAGACCTTTAGCGCCTTGCCCAGGGTGTCGAAGCGCTGCCGGGTACGCTGATGGTAGCCGTCGGGCTGGCTAGCCAGTTCGGCGATGACCTGGCCTGCGGCGTTTTCGATGGCGGTTGTGTTGTCCGGTTGCAGGCGGATCAGGCCCTTGACATAGACCACACCCCATTGCACCCGTGTGGCCGGGCCTTGTGCGCTCGCATAGGCCTTCTTCAGCCAGTACAGCGCGGTTTGCTTGTCGCCGCGCTCCTCGGCCATCCCGGACAATTCGGGCATGTAGTAGTAAGGCGTCTTGCTGCGTCCGAGTTCGGCGAGCAACAACTGTTCGGCGTCGGCTTTGTCGCCGACTAAATAGAGCAGGTCGGCGGCGCTGCTGATCGTGGACTGGCGTTCGGCATCGCTGTGTGCGGCCTGTTCGGCCCAGTGCGCGCGTTGCCGTATTTTTTCGACCAAGGCCGCCGGCAGTGGCGGCGGAGTATGCGTCTCCACCTCCGGCTGGCCCTGCGCCAGCCGCGCCAGCGCGATGTCTGCATAGACCGTCTCCAGGCGATCACTGATCGGCAAGCGACTGTCGGTGTAGACCTTGTCCAGTGCCTGCGTCAGCGCGCTCGACAACGTAGCGCGCTCGGCTGCATTCGCCGCTGATGCCTGCACCAGTTCACGTGCCGAATAGGTTAGTGCGCCGAGGTTGGCGCGCACTTCGGCCGGATCGGACAGCACGGCCTGTAGCAGGGCGCGATTGGCGGCGCGCTGTTTGGGCGTCGGTGTGCCGGTTTTGTCCATGCTCAGCGCCAACAACCCGAAGCGACGGCGCAGCGCAGGCTGCGGCACGGCGGCGGCCAGGCGTGCGAGCACGTCGGCGGTGTGTTCGGACTTGATCAAGTGCGCGCCATCTACGCTCCAGTCGTATTGGCTGAGTATGGTCCAGTCGTCGTTGCTGAGCGTAGCCGGTTCTTTCAGGGCCTGCTGCAGTAATTGTGTCGAGCTGGAGGTATGGGTTGCCGCCACCCGCAGCGCCTCGGCCAGATGGGCGGTGTCGCTGTCGCCGGCCAGACGGGTGATTTCGCTGCGGTCCGGACGCAGCACGATGATGGTCGGATAGCCCTTGATACCGAAACGGTCGCCCCAGGCTTGTGCACTTTCCGAGTCGCCGTCCAGATGCACCGCCACGAAGGCGCGAGTACGGGCGATGAATGCCGGGTCCTTGAACAGCGTGGCTTTGAGTCGATTGCAGGGGGGGCACCACGCCGCACCCCAGTAGAGCAGTAAGGGTTTGTTCTGTTCACGGGCTTCGGCGAAGGCATCGTCGAGGTCGCCCTCGCGCCAGGCAATGCCGGCACTGTCCTTGGTGGGGGCTGGCGCGGCGGCCGTGGGCGTGGCCGGAGCGGGCGGCTTTTCGCAGGCGCTCAGGGCCAGCAACGTGGCTAGACTTGTGCAGAGTATGGCGGGACGGCGGAGCATACGGCTCATATGGGGCACCGGTAAGGGGAGGGAGGCGTGGCGGGGGCCACAGCGGTCCCCTACTTTACCCAGTGCCGCCGCCGCGGGGGCATGACGGTTGCGTCTGTGCTTATAACATCGTGACCGGGCACACGATCGTGGCATCGGGCGGGTGTCTCCCCTCGTCTAAATGCGCACCGCAGATGCGAGGAATCGGTTTATTGGCCGCGCGCCGACTTCACGGTTTGCGCATAGCGCTGCGCGATCACCGCGCAGACGATCAACTGAATCTGATGGTAAATCATGACCGGCAGTACGATCGCGCCGAGGCTGCCACTGGCGAATAGCACCTTGGCCATTGGCACGCCGGTGGCCAGACTCTTCTTGGAACCGCAGAACACGATCGGGATTTCGTCCTCGCGGGAAAAGCCCAGTCGCCGTGCGCTGATGGTGATCAGCAGCATTGCCAGCGCTAGTAACAAGGCTCCGACCAGCGCCACGCCGAGCAGTGCCGGCAGCGGCGTTTTGCGCCATAAACCTTCGATCACCGCCGCACTGAAGGCGGTGTACACCACCAGCAGAATCGTGCCCTGGTCGGTGTAGCGCAGCAGCGCGCGGCGGCGATCGACCCAGGTGCCGATCCATGGTCGCAACAGATGACCGGCCAGGAACGGCACCAGCAACTGCAGCATGATCTTGCCCATCGCTTCCAGCGGATTGGCCATGGCGCTCTGTGCGCCGGCCAGCAGGCCCATCAGCAACGGGGTCAGAAACACGCCAAGCAGGCTCGACAGCGAGGCGCTGCACACGGCGGCCGAGACGTTGCCGCCGGCCATCGAGGTGAACGCGATCGACGACTGTACCGTGGATGGTAGCGTGCACAGGAACAGCACGCCGATGTACAACGCCGGGGTCAACATCCAGTGCGATAGCGGCTTCAATAGCAAGCCCAGTAACGGAAACAGCATGAAAGTGGCGGCGAAGATGGTCAGGTGCAGGCGCCAGTGCAACGCACCAGCCAGGATGGCCTCGCGCGACAGCCGCGCGCCGTGCAGGAAGAATAGCGCGGCGATGGCCAGATCGGTGAACGCGTCCATGATCCGCGCCGCGCGCCCGGACACCGGCAGTAGCGAGGCCAGCAGCACCGTACACAACAGCGAAAGGGTGAATGGTTCGATACGCAGACGAGCGAGCCAGGGTCTGATCATGGCGCGGGGCGGTGTTGTCGGGTCTGCATTGTAGGAAGCGAAGACGCAGGAGGCGAGTCCGGACGCGCTGCGTAGACAACTTTCCAGCATGCTGTGGCAATGATGGCTTTTGCCAAGTTCACCGATCGGTTGCTTGCTAAATTTCCGCGCATCGTGTTGATGGGGGATGCGGCCGGGCAATATCGAAGGTAGTAGGTGTTCCACGTCTGGCGTTTTTCCATAAATTACTAGCGACTAGGAACATGCATATGCGATACGACCCGTATCAGACCGTCTTCGCGCTTTCGACCCTGGCCAGTTGGATCAGCAATCAAATTGGCACGGCGCAAGCGTTGCAGGCCGATTATCAAAAGGTACTCATGGCGACGCTGGCGTCGCCGCCGGTGCCGCAGACGATCGGGGTCTGGGAGCTGGCCTGGGGGCCGCAGGTCTGGCAGGCGGAGAACTCCAATCGGTCGGACAACGCCATGTGCGTCGTCAAGACGCGCAACCTCGGCGATATCGCCGGGGACGTTTACGTTGTGGTGATCACCGCCACCAATGCGTTCTCTCTCTACGACTGGGTGGTGGAGGACTTCGACGTCGCCAAGGTGGTCGACTTTTCGACCTACGATCCCACCGCGAGTACCGCACCGGTTCGACTCTTGCATCCGAGCCAGACCAATCCGGTCATCTCGATGGGCACCGCGCTGGGTGTCTGGCACTTGCTCAACATGGTGAGTCCACCGTCTGGCGTGTCGCCTGGCGATACGCTGGATGGATTTTTGAAGAAAGTAACCAGCAGTGGCGCAAGCGTGATTTTCGCTGGCCATAGCCTGGGGGGGGCGTTGTCGCCGACCATGGCAACCTGGTTCAAGAATACCCACAGGCTGGACGAGTGCACGGCGGTGTATTGCTATCCCACCGCTGGCCCCACGCCGGGAAATGCCGCTTTTGCGCAGCTATGCACGAGGGTATTGCCGCCGACGAGTGGCAACGGTTATCGGGTATGGAATCGCGTGTTGTGGAACGCGTACGATGTGGTGCCGCATGGCTGGGATCTCGCGATGCTCGAGCAGATCAAGACGCTGTATGCAAACGCGCCGATGTTGTTGATCAACGCCATTGTCGATATGGCCAAGCAGTATGCATCGTCGTCGGGTATCGCGTACTGCCAGATTGCGAACCAGCGACTTTCGGGAACGTTGAGCGGCATCCCGACCACGCTTTGGGAGTTCATTGAACAGGCAGAAACCCAACATACAACCGCCTACGCCGCGCTGATCGCGCATCGGTTGAAGCCGGTGGTGCCGCCGGCGAAGAAACGGCAAACGGTGGAAATGGACATGGAGGCGGAGTTCTATGCCTTGCTCAAGCGACTTGAAGCGCTCGGCGATGTGTCGACGACGTTAGGTTAGAAGCCACCGCGACATCGGCGATGTCGACTTGTCTCAACGCGCCTCAGGTGACTTCGCATTCACTTCAAGGACATCACTTGTTCCAGGTTAGGTTTCGCAGCATCCGGCGAATGCATCGTATCCGCCGGCTAGCGTTCAGCGCAACGTCGCAAGGATCTTCAGCAGTTCGCGTAGTTCGTACTTATCGGTCTCGTCCAGTCCTTGCGCGCGTTGCTTGGCCTGCAGTTCGTCCAGGCGTTGTTGCAGGGTCTGTTTTTCCAGTTGCACCATCACATCGAGTAACTCCTGACGCCAGCTCGCGGTGTCGCCGGGAATCTCCTGCACCACCAATTTTTGTAGTGCGGCCAGTTCCTCGCGTTCGTGGAAGTGTTCGAGTAGCGCGCCAGTGGTGATTTCCGGCCGTGTATGCACGATCTGCAACAGTTCGATGAGTAACTCGACGCCGGGTAGACGCAGGCCAGCGAACGGATAGGGCGGCGTTAACTCCAGCGCCAGCGCTGGCACTTGCAGCAAACGTGCGATTGCCTCGCGCACCAGGCTGCGTTTGTGCGCCGACCGCGCTGGCCTCAGCGGCGGTCGGCTTGTCGATGTAGTGGCGGGTGCGGCGGCGCCGATGCCGGTGAGTTCGGTCAGGCGCTGGCGCATCAGGTCGCCGAACGCGCCGTCGGGAATCTGCGCCAGCATCGGTCGCGCGCGCTCGGCCAAACGCGCCTTGCCATCGAGCGTGCTCAGATTGATTTCGCGCGACAGCTCGTCGAAGAAAAATTGCGACAGTGGCGTGGCCTGGGCGAGGCGCGTGTCGAACGCCGCCGCGCCTTCTTTGCGCACGATGGTGTCCGGATCCTCGCCCTCGGGCAGGAACAGGAAGAATGCCTGGCGTCCGTCCTTCATTCGCGGCAGCACCGATTCCAGTGCCTTCCAGCCAGCGCGGCGCCCGGCGGCGTCGCCGTCGAAGCAGAAGAACACGTCTGGCGCATTGCGGAACAGTAATTCGGCATGCTCCGGCGTGGTCGCCGTGCCCAGTGTCGCCACCGCCTGAGTCACGCCGAACTGGAACAGCGAGACCACGTCCATGTAACCCTCGACCACGATCAGTCGCTCGATCTTCTGGTTGCTCTGGCGCACCTGCCACAGGCCGTACAGCTCGCGTCCCTTGTGGAATAGCGCAGTCTCCGGCGAGTTCAGATACTTGGGGCCATCGTCCTTGTCGAGGACGCGGCCGCCGAAGGCGATCACCCGCCCACGGCGGTCGAAGATCGGGAACATCACCCGGTCGCGGAACTTGTCGTAGACGTGGCCACGGTCGTTCTTGGAGAACAGTCCGGCGCGGTCGAGCAACTTATGCCGACGCTCGTCGGTGCCCAAGGCATCCTTGAGCGCGCTGTAGCCGTCTGGCGCATAGCCGATCTGGAAGCGTGCGCGGTTCTCCGCATCCACGCCACGACCATCCAGATAGGTACGTGCTTTGTCGCTGGTGTCGAGCTGGCGTTGGAAGAATTTCGTCGCCGCTTCCAGCGCCGAGTACAGGTCGCGATGGTCTTCGCCGGCGGCTTGTGCGGCGCCGCGTTGTTGCGCGTCGCGCGGTACTTCCATCCCGGCGCGCTTGGCCAGCTCGTCCACCGCGTCGAGAAATTCGAGGCGGTCGTAGTTCATCAGGAAGCTGATCGCGGTACCGTGCGCACCGCAGCCGAAGCAGTGATAGAACTGTTTGGTCGGGGAGACGGTGAACGAGGCCGAGCGCTCGTCGTGAAATGGGCAGCGTGCCGCGTACTCCTTGCCCTGGCGCTTCAGCGGCACGCGCGTGCCGATCACCTCGACGATGTCGGTGCGGGCGAGCAGATCGTCGATGAATGCGTCGGGGATGCGGGCCATCGGCATAGGATGCCACGCGTGTGCGTCGTCGCCACGGATCGGGTGCTGCGCGGTGTGGTGGATTCAGTGAGGCGGCGCTGCGGTCACGGCGCTGGGCGGGTCGATCCCGGCGTCGTCGAGGGGGCGCCGCGCGCGCTGGCGCTCGTCGATGACGGCGGTGATCAGCGCGCCGACGAAGAACACCACCGTGGCGTAGTAGATCCACACCAGCAGGATCACCGGCGCGCCCATGGAGCCGTAGGCGCTGCCCGGTGCGGCGGTGGCGATGTATACGCCGATCGCATAGCGCCCAATCACGAAAAGACAGGCGGTGATGGCCCCGCCGATGATCGCCTGCCGCCACTCCACGCGCCGATCTGGCAGGTAGTGGTAGAGCACGGCGAAGGCCAGTACGTAGATCGCCAGCGTGGAGAAGTAGCCCACCGCCGGCAGCAGCGATGGCATCCGCGCGAAGGCGACCTGCAACACGGTGGTCAGGATCATCGAGATCAGCAGCAAGAAACCTAGTGCGAAGACCACGCCGAAAGAGAATACGCGTTTTTTCAGCCACGGTAGGAAACCGTCGAGCTGCTGCTTGTCGGTGCGGAAGATCAGATTCAGCGCATTTTGCAGTTGCGCGAATACCGCTGTGGCACCGACGAACAGCAACAAGGTGCTCCACAGTCCGGCCAGCGAGCCGATGTTGGGCTGGTGCTTGGCGTTGTCGATCACCGTCTGTGCGACGTCGCGTGCGCCGTTCCCGGCCAGTTGCCCGATCTGTGCGATCAGCGCTTGCTGCGCTTGTGGATATAGCGAGGCGGTCAGCCACAGCAGCAACACCAGGAGCGGCGCCAGCGACAGCAGCGCGTAGAACGACAGCGAGGCGGCCTGGGTCATCAGATCGATCTCGGTGAAGCGCCGTGCCAGTGCCGCCGGCAGGCTCTGCTGTAGGCGGTCCAAGTGCGTGTGCAGGCGTGCGGATGATAGGGACATGGTCGCCAGAACCTTAAGCGCGCGGCGTCGAAACACCAGCCCCGCGCTGCGCGCGGTAAGTGAAAGCGCGGGCTTGCCGGTGTTGTAGCAGTCCTGCGCTAAAGATGGGTGAAGCGTGACGCGCCGGATCAGCCGCCCAGTTGCTGCTTGACCAGGGCCGAGACCTGGCCCATGTCGGCCTTGCCGGCGAGCATCGGCTTCAGCGCGCCCATCAACTTGCCGATGTCGGCCGGACCGCTGGCGCCGGTCTGCGCGATCGCAGCCTGGATCGCGGCAACGATCTCGGCCTGGCCGAGCTTGGCCGGAAGATAGCGCGCGATCACCGCGATCTCTTCGCGCTCGACCGTGGCCAGATCCTCGCGGCCGGCGGCCTCGTACTGGCTCACCGAGTCCTTGCGCTGCTTGACCATCTTGTCCATCACGGCGATCACCGCGGCGTCGTCCATGTCCACGCGCTCGTCCACTTCCCTCTGCTTGATCGCGGCGTTGATCAGCCGGATCACGCCCAGGCTGTGCTTGTCGCCGGACTTCATCGCGGCCTTCATGTCGTCGGTGAGCTGCTGTTTGAGGGGCATGACGGATTCCACAGTGAAGGAAAAAGACAGGGGCATTCTAGGCAACGCCACCGGGATAAGCCGCTGCGCATGGGAGTACAGGCGCGACGGCGACAACGGTTTGATCGCGACGTGTGGCGGAGGCAGCGAGGAGAAGCGCAAAAAGCCGGCTACGCTTGCGCGTGCCGGCTTCGTGGGCTTACCGTAGCGCCTGCCCAGACCCGCGGGCCGCGCTACCGTAGGCCGCGATCCTCAGTACAGGCGCTGGCGCTTGGTGACGTCGCGCGAGGTGCGGCGCAGTTGACGCTTCACCGCAGCAGCGGCCTTGCGCTTGCGTTCCTGGGTCGGCTTTTCGTAGAACTCGCGCTTGCGGGTTTCGGCCAGTACGCCGGCCTTTTCGCAGGTGCGCTTGAAGCGGCGGAGCGCAAACTCGAAGGGCTCGTTCTCGCGGACTTTGACGCTGGGCATGGAATCTCCGGGACACAAGGGTGGCCGGGTCAAGCCCGGCGAGCCGCACATTATAGCGACGGATTCTCCGGCTGCAAGCGTGGGGTTTGGCCTGCCGCCGATTCGGCCCCACAATGCACACATGAATGTGCTCGGCATCGAATCCAGTTGCGACGAAACCGGCGTCGCTGTCTACGACACCGCCCGCTCCGGCGCGGCTGCGCTACGTGCGCACGGGCTGTACAGCCAGATCGCCCTGCACGCCGAATACGGTGGGGTGGTGCCGGAACTGGCCAGCCGCGACCACGTGCGCAAGCTGCTGCCCTTGATCCGCCAGACCCTGGCCGAGGCCGGCCTGCGGGTGCGCGACTTGGATGCCGTGGCCTATACCGCCGGGCCGGGCCTGGTCGGCGCGCTGCTGGTCGGCGCCGGCGTCGCCCGCGCGCTGGCCTGGGCGTTGGAAGTGCCGGCGATCGGCGTACACCACATGGAAGGCCACTTGCTGGCGCCGTTGATGGAAGACCCCGACCCGGCGCACGGCGTGCCGGCGCCGCCATTCGTGGCGCTGTTGGTGTCCGGCGGGCACACGCAGTTGATCGCGGTGGAGGCCATCGGCCGTTACCGACTGCTCGGCGAAACCCTGGACGATGCGGCCGGCGAGGCCTTCGACAAGACCGCCAAGATGATGGGGCTGCCGTATCCTGGCGGTCCGCAGTTGGCGGCACTGGCCGCGCAGGGCACGCCGGGGCGCTTTCGTTTCGCGCGCCCGATGACCGACCGGCCGGGTCTGGATTTCAGTTTTTCCGGGCTCAAGACCCAGGTGCTGCTGGCCTGGCGCGGCAGCGACCAGTCCGACGCGGTGCGCGCGGATATCGCGCGCGGTTTCGAGGACGCGGTGGTGGAAACGCTGGCGATCAAGTGCGAGCGTGCGTTGGATGCGGCCGGGAGCCATACCCTTGTGGTCGCCGGCGGTGTCGGCGCCAACCTGCGCCTGCGCGCGCGCTTGCAGGCGATGGCGCAGGCGCGCGGTGGCCGCGCCTGCTTTCCGCGCCCGGCGCTGTGCACCGATAATGGCGCGATGATCGCCTTCGCCGGCGCGTTGCGCTTGCAGGCCGGGCTACACGACGCCACGGCCGCCGTGCAGGTGACCCCGCGTTGGGACATGGCGTCGCTGCCGCCGTTGGTGGCGGGATTGCCGACGCAGGGTGCGCGTACCAACAGCCCCAGCGATGTTCCAACTGTTGCTGTTGCCGGGGGCGAGTCCCGAATTTCAGGTGCTGGCAATGGATAAAGTCTTTATCGAAGGTCTGGAAATCGATGCCTTGATCGGCATCTACGCTTGGGAGCGGCGGATCCGGCAGACACTGCGTTTCGACCTGGAAATGGGTTTCGATAACCGCATACCCGCAGCCAGCGACGATATTGCCGATACGCTCAATTACAAGGCGATCAGCAAGCGCATGGTGGAGTTGGTCGAGCAATCCGATCACGGCCTGGTGGAAACCTTGGCCGAGCGCTGTGCGGCGATGGTTTTGGACGAGTTCGCGGTGCGTTGGTTGCGTTTGAAGCTGAGCAAACCGGGTGCGGTGCGCGGCGCACAGGCCGTGGGCGTGATGATCGAGCGCAGCCGCCCGTGTGGATGAAGCGGCGTGGGATGTACGGCGTATGCCGCATACGGTCATTGAAACCATGGCGAGCGCTGCTTCTGCGATGCCGAGATCCGGCAGCGGCGAGAGCATGTGATGGACGTTGCCGTGAGTACGAGCCCTGCTGAAGTGTGTTGAGACTGCCAGTGGCGCAACGCATGACGGCGCGCGTGCATGTGGCTTCCTATCGTTTGGGATTCGGCGCCGCTGCTGTCCGTTGTGTACACGATCCTGCGGTGCATCCAGGCGCGCCGTTCTGGTCGCCGCTCCCGTCGGCAGTGTTTCGGGCGGTCATGGCGCGGCAGGCCGACCGGTGTGGCAATTGGATCGTGGCCGGGCGGGGAGCAATGTCCTGAACAGGTCGTGCGCTCGCCGGGATTTGCCCCATCGTCTGGCCCCAGCGCTAAACTCAGCGCCTATGTAAGCGTTTTCTCAAAGGACCTCATGGCTTCGGATCGTATCGAATCGCTCATCGCCCGCATGACCGTCGAGGAGAAGGTTGGCCAGCTCGGTGTCTTTGCCGACATGGTGCGTCCGTTCGCGCCCGACGTGAATCCGGAAGTGAACGTGAGCAATGCCGACGAGGTGATACAGCAAGTGCGTGCCGGGCGGGTGGGGTCGCTGTTCAATGGCGTGGGCGCGGAACTGGGACGACGCATCCAGCAGGTGGCCCTGGAGGAGAGCCGCCTGGGGATTCCGGTGATCCTGGCGGCGGATGTGATCCACGGCATGCGCACGGTGTTCCCGATCCCACTCGGCGAGGCCGCCAGCTTCGAGCCGGAGTTGGCCGAGCGCACCGCGCGTGCCACCGCAATCGAAGCCACCGCCGCTGGTCTGCATTGGACCTATGCGCCGGCGGTGGATATCGCCCGCGACCAGCGTTGGGGCCGGGGCGCCGAAGGCGCGGGCGAGGATGTCGTGCTGGGCTGCGCGTTCGCCGCCGCGCGGGTGCGCGGTTTTCAGGGGCCCGACCTGCGTGCGCCTGATGCGCTGCTGGCCACGCCCAAGCACTTCGCCGCTTACGGCGCGGTCGCTGCGGGGATGGAATACGCTAGCGTGGACATCGCACCGCAGACTCTGCGCGATGTGCACCTGCCGCCATTCCAGGCGGCCTTCGGCGCTGGCGCGTTGACCGTGATGACGTCCTTCAACGACATCAATGGCGTGCCGGCCAGCGCTAACCAAGAGTTGTTGACCGACATCCTGCGCGGGCAATGGCAGTTCCCCGGCGTGGTGATTTCCGATTACACCGCCGACATGGAACTGATCGCGCACGGCTACGCCGCCGACGAGCGCGACGCGACTAAAAAAGCGTTTCTCGCCGGCATGGATATGAGTATGCAGAGCGGTTTCTACGCCGCGCATCTGCCCTCGCTGGTGGAAGACGGCGACGTGCCGATGGCATTGCTGGACGCGGCGGTGCGCCGTGTGCTGGCACTGAAGGATGCCATCGGCCTGTTCGAGGATCCGTATCGTTCGTTGGATCCGGCACGCGAGGCCGACCAGTCTCATCTCCCCGCACACGATGCGCTGTCGCGCGAGGCGGCGCGGCGCTCGATCGTGCTGCTCAAGAACGATGGTCCGGTACTGCCGCTGCGGAAATACGGGCAGAAGATCGCACTGATCGGTCCGTTCGCGCAGGACCGCGACAACATCGAAGGTTGCTGGACGTTGTTCGGAGACAAAGAGCGCTACGTGACCCTGGAGGATGGGGTGCGCGCAGCGCTGGACGATGCGCAGGCGTTGGCCGTGGTGCCTGGCTGCGCGCTGGAAGCACCGCTGGACGGCGGCATCGACGCGGCCGTCGCCGCCGCGCGCGCCGCCGACGTGGCCGTGCTGGCGCTGGGCGAGCCGCAGCGCTACAGCGGCGAGGCGCAGTCGCGCACGCAGATCGTGTTGCCACCGTCGCAGCAGGCACTGGCCGAGGCCGTCGCCGCCACCGGTACGCCCGTGGTGGTGTTACTGCGCAATGGCCGCGCGCTGGCACTGCAGGGCGCGGTGCGCGATGCCGCCGCCATCGTCGTGACCTGGTACCTGGGCACGCAGACCGGCCCGGCGGTGGCCGATGTGTTGTTCGGCGACTACAACCCTTCTGCGCGGTTGCCGGTGAGCTTTCCGCTGGATGCCGGGCAACAGCCGTATTTCTACAATCACCCGCGCACCGGACGACCGGAATTGCCGACAATGCGCGAGTTCAAGGCGCGCTGGCGCGAGGTGCCGAACGCGCCGCTGTATCCGTTCGGTCATGGCCTCAGCTACACCCGTTTCGCTTACGGCACGCCGCAACTCGACCACGTGCGGTTGGGCTGGGACGATACGCTGACTGTCACCACCCGCATCGACAACGTTGGCGAGCGTGAGGGCGAGGAAGTGGTGCAGTTGTACATCCACGACCGCGTCGCCAGTCGGGTGCGTCCGGTGCGCGAATTGAAGGCGTTCCGTAAGGTACGCCTGGCGCCGGGGCAGGGCATGGAGGTGGTGTTCACATTGGACCGGCACGCGCTCGCCTTCACCGGTCGCGATGGATGCTGCACAACCGAACCTGGACAATTCGATCTATGGGTGTGCGCGTCCGCGACCAGCGGCGAGCCGGTGGGGTTCGAGTTACTCGCACAAGCCTGATAACAGCACGGCGCGCTTTACGGTCGGTGGTGACGGGAGGGTCATTTCGCCCGCATGCATGTCGCGATGGCGAGACATGCGCAAGCATGTTTCATCCCGGTGTCTTGCGCGGAAAGCGGTACAGCAGCGCGCCGATCAGCAATGCCACGCCGGCGGCGGCCAGGTTCTGCCAACTGGCGCTGAGCAGCAGTGCCAACGCCAACAGCAATGCGGCCAGTGGGATCAGCGGCCCACCAGGCAGGCGCAGCGCACCGGGGCGGTCGCGGTAGCGCCGCGACAGCACCAAGGCTGCCGCGGCGGTGCCGGTGTAGGCGAACAAGCGCGTGACCATCGACAGCAGCGCCAGTCGCACGAACGAGCCGGACAGCGCCAGTGCCAGCGACAGCACGCCCTGCAACAGGATCGCCGCCGCCGGGGTATGGAAACGCGGATGCACCCGCGCCAGGAACGCCGGGCCGTAGCCGTCTTTGGCCAGCGCGAACAGAAAGCGTGGCCCCAGCATCACCGTGTTGCTGGTGGTGCCCAGGATGGAGATGGTGGCGCCGATGGTGAGGATGAGTGCCAGCGCCTCGCCGCCGAAGCCGCTGGCGGCATCGGCCAGCGGTGTCGCCGATTGCGCGACGTTGGCCAACGTCCCCTGCGCCACCACCTGTACCGCAGCGTAGATCAGGGTGACGGTGACGATCATCGTGATCAGCGCGAATGGCACGTCGCGGCGCGGATTGCGGTACTCGCCTGCCGCAGCAGGGATGTTTTCGAAACCAGCATAGGCGAACAACAGCAACAACGCCGCTTCGCCCATGGTGCCGACATCGTGCAGGTCCGGGGTCTTGCCGGAGAAGACCCACGATGGATCCACATAAAACAGGCCGATCCCCACGAAAAGCGCCAGCGGCAGCAACTTCCCGATCACCAGTGCCACGCCGGTCCGTGCCGCCGACTTCACCCCGATCACGTTGATCGCGGTCAGCAGGCCGAGCGCGCCGACGACGATGCTCAGGCGTGCGCCGCCATGCGCGGCGGCCGGCCAGAAGCGCACGACGGCGTCCGCCAGCCCGTTGCCCAGCGCCGCCGCTGAACTGATCCGGGTCAGCCAGATCATCCAGCCGATCTCGAAGCCGACGAAGCGGCCGAACGCTTCGCGCGCATACAGATAGCTGCCACCGGGGTCGTCGAAGTAGCTGGCCGCCTGCGCGTAGCACAACACCAGCAAGGCAACCGCCAGCCCGGCCAGCAGCACCGCCCACAGGCTCAGTGGCCCCAGCAGCGCAGCGGCGGCGGCGGGCAGCAGATAGATCCCACTGCCGATCACGTCGTTGATCGACAGGCCGACGATTTGCCAGCGGCTGACCGCACGGACCAGGCTTGGCGTGGGCGGTCGGTTCATGGCGCGGATTCTGTCGCCTGAACTGCCCAGCGCACGCGTCGCCGAGCGCATGCACGAGGCGAGGACAACACGCAGCGCGATGCCGCCATGGGGCACCGACCGGGCGGCGGTTCCGGCATGTCGGTCGGTATGTTCGCGGCGTTGTCGGTGCTGGTTTCGTCGGGTGCGCGCCAAGGGTGCAGGCAGAGGCGATGTCCTGCGCTGGGTGGGACCTGTGCAATGTATTGGATCATGGAGTCCTTTCGGTCGCGTGGGATCGGATCGTGGCGATTATGCGCTGCGCGGCAACGGTTCCAGTCCACGAATCGCGCGGATGCCCAGCCCCGGCGCATCGCTGATGTGGATCTGCGCCTCGTCGAAGCGCACTCCACCGTCTACCGGATCGAACATTCCCAACGATGGGCTGTCCAAGTCCACCTTGGTGATGATGTTCGCTCTGGCCACCGCCAGGTGCGCTGCCGCGGCCACGCCGATGCTCGATTCCAACATGCAGCCGATCATGCACGGCACGCCATAGGCTGCGGCGATGTCGGCGATGCGCAGCGCATTGGCGATGCCGCCGGCTTTCATCAATTTGATGTTTAGGATGTCCGCCGCGCGCTGCCGCAGTAGCGCGATCGCCTGCGCTGGCGCGAAGACGCTTTCGTCGGCCATCACCGTGGTTTGCACCCGTTCGGTGACGTACTTGAGCCCGTCGAGGTCGTCGGCCTTGACCGGTTGCTCCAGCAGTTCCAGCACCACGCCGGCTTGCTCCAGCGTGCGCATGGCGTGCACCGCCTGTTTCGGTGTCCAGCCCTGGTTGGCATCCAGCCGCAGTTGCGCGCGGCCACCGACCGCGTCGTGGATTGCCTTGACCCGCGCGATGTCCTCGGCGGTGTCCTGGCCGACCTTGATCTTCAACGCGACGAAACCGCGCGCGATGGCCGAGTGCGCATCGCGCACCATCGTGTCGATTGTGTTCACGCTGATGGTGAGGTCGGTGACGAGGGTCGGAGTGCCGCCGCCGAGCAGGCGATACAGTGGCGCGCCATAGCTTTGCGCCCATAGGTCGTGGATGGCGATGTCCAGCGCGGCTTTGGCACTGTTGTTGTGCGCGAGCGCGCGCTGGATCCGGCCGATGATCCGATTGAGATCGGCGATGTCTTCGCCGATCAGGCGTGGTGCGATGCAGTGCTCGATCGCCGCAATGATCGCGCCGTGGGTATCGCCGGTGATCGGTGGCGTGGCCGCGGCGCTGCCGTAGCCGATATGGCCATTGTCGGTGTGCACCATGACCACGACGTCCTCGATTGCCTGCACGGTGCGCAGTGCGGTTTTGAACGGAGTGTGCAGTGGCACGCGCAGCATTCCCAGGCGAATGTCGGTGATTTTCATTGGCTCGGAATCGGCAGGATGCGCTGGATGCGGGTAATGCGGTCGATGAAGGGGGTGCCGTCGGCGAGCAACAGCGATTCCAGCGGCGTGACCGAAACACCGTTCAATGGCACCCGTTGCAGTTGTCCGGCGGCGTTGCGGTCGCTGGCTGCGGCCACGTCGTGGATCACCCAAGTGCGGCCGTGCTCGTGGCCGATCACCAGCATCACGTGGCCATGGATGTACACCAAGTCGCCGACCTGCAACTGCGCTAGCACTTTCTGTCGTTGCGGCAGCGGCGCGCCAGCGTTGTAGGGTACGGTGGTGAGGCTGGGGCTGCGTGCCTGGTCGTCTGTGTTGCGCGGCAAGAGAATGCCGAGGCTGCGGTAGACATCGACGACGAAGCCGCTGCAGTCGTGCCCATCGTGGCTGTCGCCCCAGCCATAGCGCTCGCCGAGAAACTTGAATGCTTGCTGCAGTAGAACGTGCGGGGTCGCGGGGAGTGGTGCGTCGCGCGCATCCGCAACGCGCGGGACCAGCGCTGGTGCCAACTGCAAGTGGCCGTCAGGTGTGCGCAGCGGTAATTGCACCACGTAGGCGGCCAGCGGCGATTGGCCGTTGACGGGTTGCCATGGTGGCCATTTCTGCATCAGAGGTAGTGTGCTGCCCATGTCCAAAGCCACCTGCGATGCGTCCGGTAGCTCTGGAGTAAAGACGGTGAACACGCGGGTGCCGGTCACCAGCAGCCGCGGCTCGCGCTGTATGTAGTCCAGCACCGTGGCACGCTCGGCTTCGGCGACACGGTCGCGAGCAATCCAGGCCGCTTCGTTCGACGCCAGGACGAACAGCCATTGGCCATCATGGCTGACATGTAGGATTGCCACCGCACTGCCGGGGGCCAGGGCCGACTCCTGGAAGCGGTCGATGTCGTGGTCGTCGGGCGCGCTAAACACGCGTTGCGCAGTGGGGAACAGGCGTAAATCCGCGTGTCGCACGACCAGGCCATAACGCGGGGTTACCTGTTCCGGCAGGGTTTGCAGCGCAAGTGCGGATTGCAATGCCTGCAGTTGCTTGGCATCGAGCGTGTTGCCTCGCGCGTCGTAAAGCCTGTGCGTTGGTGTTGCCGAAACGCTCAGAATCTGCGCGCGCACCTGCGCCGCGCTGAGACGCACAGGCAGCGCGGCGAGATCGTGCATGGAAATATCGTGATGCAGCAAATGTGCATTGAAAGCGGATACCTGGGCTGCATCCAGTAGTGGGTGCAGCGATGCGGGCAACCGCGCGATCCAGTGGTCGGCCTGCAATTGCACTGTCTGTAGTTGCCAGGGCAGCGCATCCGCGGCGTGTGCGGCCACCGTGCTGTTCAATGCGGCGGCGAGCAACAGGCACAGGCCGCGCATGGTGGTCATGAAATCCTGATGATGCGGAAAGAATGTCGGAACCTGGCGCATGCCGAGAATGATCTTCGATTCCCGGATTTTTTCTGTCAAGGTGTGATCGCGGTCCCGCTGCATCCTGCGCCCGCGACAGCTGGCGTTTTAACGAGGCACTCTATAGTGGGGTTGCTCGGCCAATGTCTATGGTGGCCGTTGCGCTCTGACATGATTTTGACCTGCCGATGTGTATTCTTGCTTATCCATCTTGGAGTTGCCCATGATCCGTCGTTTGACTGTGCCTGCGTTGCTCGTCGTGCATCGGCTATCGTTGTTGGTCCTGGTCGCATTGCTCGGTGCTTGCGCGCATGCGCCGCCGCACAATCCGCTGGCGCAGTGGGTTCCGTCGCCCAATTACAACCAGCGTCGCGCGCAGCTGATCGTGATCCACTTTACCGGCAAAAATTCATTGCAGGAAAGCTTGGATACGCTGCGTTCGCGAAACGGTTTGGGCGAGTTGGTCAGTGCGCATTACCTGATCGGTCCCGACGGCAAACGCTATCAGTTGGTCAGCGACCAACTGCGCGCCTGGCACGCCGGTGTCGGACGTTGGGGTACCATCACCGACGTCAATTCGGCCTCGATCGGTATCGAGTTGGACAACGACGGCAAGACCCCGTTTCCGCAAGCGCAAATCGATAGCCTGCTGGTGTTGCTGCAGGATTTGTGCACGCGCCTGCACATTCCGCGTACCCAGATCGTCGGGCATGAGGATTTCGCTCCGTCGCGCAAGGTCGATCCGGGCCCGTTGTTCCCGTGGAAGCAGTTGGCCGATGCCGGGTTTGGTCGTTGGCCGGCCGCCGATGCGCCACCGGCGCCGTCCGGCTTCGATCCGTGGCAGGCGCTGGCGCTGTTCGGTTATCCGATCGGCGATCGCGCCGCCGCGATGCGCGCGTTCCATCATCATTACCGGGGCAATGAAGCCACCGCGTTCGATGCGGAAGATCTGCGCATTCTCTATGCGCTGACCCAGCCATTGCTTGCGCCGCAGCCGCAATCGCTGTCGTCACCGCCGCCGATAGAGCATAACGAGTTCTAGCGTGTCGTTCGTGCGTGTCTCACGCCGGCCGTGTATGTTGGCATGGGGGCGCCTTGTTTCAACGTACTCCAGCTGGCGTTGCACTTACTTCAATGTGCATGACACGGTCTAGACTGGCGTTCTTGCCCACCGAGGACACGATCCGATGAACCTGCCGCTGCACTTTGGCTTGCTGGGCTCGCTGGAAGCCGGGCTGATCGCGTTGGCGGTCGGATTCCTAGTGTATGCGCTGTGGCAGCGGCTGGGCCGGCGTTTACGTTGGTCCGAGGGCCAGCGGCTGGGTGGGGCATGCCTGCTTGCGGTGACGGCATCGGCAGGGATCGATTGCTGGAGCCTGTTCTACACCAGCATCGTGCGCCTGGAGTCGCCACTATATGCGCGCATTGCGCTGGCCAGCATCCACGATCCAGACGAGTTGGGCTCGCGTGTTGTGTTGGAGGTTGGGTGCGCACTTGCCGGCGTGGCTTTGGCCTGGATCGTATTCAGTTCTTGCTCAAAAAAAAAGGCGGCCGATTATGGTCACGAAACACGTTAAACCATACGGTTTTTTCTGTAGTCTGAATATTTTAAATGCTCGAGTCACCACAAGTTCATTGAATCGTAACTGCGGCGTTGGCACATTGCTTGTGTGCTGTGGTTAATACTCTGTTTTATGGAATTTCGCGTCGGGTAATGGATTCAGTTCGGTAGAGCCACTGTGGCGGTGTGTGCCGGAATTGGCCGGTACATGTCACTTCCCGAAAGAGCATAAGGAGGATTCACACGTGAACATTCGTATTCGCACCCCGCTGTTCGGTTCCGTTGTCCTTCTCGTCGCTGCGTTGGCCTTGCCTGCTTTCGCTCAGCATCCGCAGCGCAGCGATGCCGTTGGGCAAGCGCAGTCGTACACCAGCACCACTGGGCAGCGAACGCAATCCGATATGTCTGGTCCTGGTCAGACTTGGGCCGATGTCGATACCGATAGAGATGGTGCCATCAGCAAGCAGGAGGCGCAGGTCAACGCCGGTCTGAGCCAGATTTTCTCGCAGGCCGATACCGACCACAACGGCAAGCTTACCCCAAAGGAATACGAAGCCTATGTCGCTAAACATCATGCTGGCATGGTTGGCGGCAGCAATAATCGTGACGGAAAATAAGAGTGGCTAACAAAACGTCGCGAAATCGTTGTCAGCTGGGCGCGGACAGCGCGCAGCAACCGCAGTAGGGGGGCACCCAGCACTGCCCACGCCCGTTCGGCGGCGACACAGTGGCTTTGTTAGCTACTTTAAGTCGATCATGGTGATGCAGATGGCCTGATCGGTCTGATGGTGAAGGCGGTGATGGGTGCGCCTGGTTTTGCCGAGTTGTTCTTCGCGTACATCGACGTGGTATCGGGTAAGAATCCGAAGACCTGCGGCAGTCGACAGGGGCTGGTCAAATTCGGCACCGAACGTTTTGTGATGAATGGCAATTTGCTGCGCTCGGAAGTGGAGCCACCCGTTGATTGTATTGGACGGCAGGGGCACCCACCCCCGATGCCATCCCTTGGGCGCATGCGGCCGAGCACTGCCTCGCGTCCGATGCGTTGCATCGATGGCGGTGAGTGGCTGCAGGCGGTGGCGGGCCTCTGGGGCGCTGACAGCTCCTGTGGTATCCGGCAGAATCGGTGCATGTCGTTCCGTTTGCACGCTGCTGGTTCGCTGCTGTTCGTATTGCTGCTCGTTGTCGGCATTGCCGCAGCGCAGGACACGTCTGTGTCGGTGTCTGCGTTCGCCGCCGCAGCGCCTGCCGAGATGCCCGCCAGCGGCGATGTCTGGGTCGATCGCCAGTTGCTGGATATCGATCGTTATGCCGTGCGCTATCCGGACAGTTTTCTCGACGAGGTTGCGCGCTATGCGCAGATGCCGCGCGGCTACGCCGAGGCGTTGCTGCGTGAATGCCATTGGTCGGCTCGCGATATCTATTTTGCCGGGTTCCTGGCCACGGCTACCGGACGACCCTATCGCGAGGTGGTACGCGCCCGCAGCGCCACTGGTGCGCAGGCTGGTTGGGCAGAGGTCGCCACGGGATTGCAGGCGCCACCGGGGTCGCTGGCGTACCGCGCGCTGCGCCATGCCATCGTCGCCAGTTACGATCATTGGGACCGGCCGATCGTGCTGGACGCGCTGTTGCGCCGCCAACTCGGCGGCCGCGCCGCAGCGCAACCGTAGTTACGGCGCAGGCGCAGCATCCGATTCGCGGCATTCGATCGCACGACTGGTCGTGTCGTCGTGACGGCGCGAGAATGCCACTTCCGCCGGTCCAGTCGCCGGCATCACCGTTGCTCCGGAGCGCCGATGACCACTGCCTTCGTTTCGCCGGACGCCATCCGCAGTCTGTTCGCGCAGGCCATGTCCGACATGTATCGCGCCGAGGTGCCGTTGTACGGCACGCTGATGGACTTGGTGGCGCAGGTCAACGCGCAGACGCTGGCCGCCGATCCGGCGCTGGAAGCGCAGTTGCAGCGCAACGATGAACGCGCGCGGCTGGATCAGGAACGGCATGGAGCGATCCGTGTCGGTACGGCGGAAGAATTGGCCATGTTGCGGCGCCTGTTCGCGGTGATGGGGATGGTGCCGGTCGATTACTACGATCTCTCGGTCGCGGGCGTGCCGGTGCATTCCACCGCATTCCGTCCGCTGGATGCGGCAGCGTTGGCGCGCAATCCGTTCCGCGTGTTCACTTCGTTACTGCGACTGGAGTTGATCGAAGACTTGGCATTGCGCGCGCAGGCGGCGCAGATTCTCGCGCGGCGACGCATCTTCAGCGATGGCGCGCTGGAATTGATCGCGCGCTGCGAGCGCGACGGCGGCCTGGGCGAGGCTGACGCGCACCGCTTCGTCACCCAAGTACTGGAAACCTTTCGCTGGCATAGTGATGCGACTGTATCGCTGCCGATCTACCGTGCGTTGAGCGACGCGCACAAGCTGGTTGCCGATGTGGTTAGCTTCCACGGTCCGCATATTAACCATCTGACTCCGCGGACTCTGGATATCGACGCGGCGCAGGTGCAGATGCTGCACCGTGGTATCGAGGCCAAGGCGGTGATCGAAGGACCGCCGCGCCGGCGTTGCCCGATCCTGCTACGCCAGACCAGCTTCAAGGCACTGGAAGAAACCGTGCGTTTCCCCGCCGGCGCGGGCAGTGCCGAGGTCGGCACCCACACCGCGCGTTTCGGCGAGATCGAACAGCGGGGCTTGGCACTGACGCCGAAAGGCCGCGCGCTGTACGACGCGCTGCTGGAGCGTGCGCGCGGCGCCGACGGCAGCGCCGGTGGCGACTACATGGCGCGCCTGCAGGCCGCGTTCGCCGACTTCCCCGATGATGAAGCCACGCTGCGCCGCGAAGGCTTGGGCTATTTTCGCTATGCACTCACCGACGCCGGTCGCGCCGCCGGCGCGACCGCGCTGGCCGGCAAGCCGGCCGAGGCGTTGATCGCCGATGGTTTGGTCAGCGCCGACCCGATTGTCTATGAGGATTTCTTGCCGGTCAGCGCCGCTGGCATCTTCCAGTCCAACCTCGGTGGCGGCGAACAGCGCGGCTACGCGGCGCACGCCAACCGTGCCGCATTCGAGCAAGCGCTGGGCGCGACAGTGCATGACGCATTCGCCATCTACGCCGGGATCGAGCGCGATTCGCTGCAGGCATTGAATCGCTGAGAAAACCTCGGTGATTGCGTCGCGCGCAAGGCGCGCCATGTCGGCGCGCGGTGTCGTGCGCCGATCGCAAGTACGCTTGCTTTCGCGCAGCGGTGTCCGGGCTATCCCTGCGCCGCGCGGCGATTGCCTATCGCGTGTAGCGGGCCTTGAGCATGGCGTAGGCCGAGCGCAATGCCAGTGCCTCGCCACCGGCCGGACGGCCAGGGCGCTCGCTGTCGTTCCAGGCGTATACGTCCAGATGCGCCCAGGTCTGCCGCGCCGGTACGAAGCGCTCCAGATATAGCGCCGCAGTCACTGCGCCGGCCATGCGTGAGCCGGCGTTGGCCAGATCGGCCACCGAACTGCTCAGGTAGCGTAGGTAAGGACGCCAGAGTGGCATGCGCCAGACCGGGTCGCGGTGGCGCTCGCCGGCCTCGATCCAGGCTTGCGCCAGCGCGTCGTCGTTGCAGAACAGCGCCGGTAGGTCCGGGCCAAGGGCGATGCGCGCTGCGCCGGTCAAGGTGGCGAAATCCATGATCGCGTCCGGATTCTGCTCGCTGGCGTAGGCGAGTGCATCGCACAGCACCAGCCGGCCCTCGGCATCGGTGTTGTCGATTTCCACGGTCGTGCCCTGGCGGGTGGCGATGATGTCGCCAGGGCGGAATGCGTTCGGGCCGATCGCGTTTTCCACCGCTGGCAGCAACACCGTTAGCCGCAGTGGCAGGCGTTGTGCCATCACCAACCCGGCCAGCGCCAGCGCATGCGCCGCGCCGCCCATGTCCTTCTTCATGTGGCGCATGCCGTCGGCGGGTTTCAGATCCAGGCCGCCGGTATCGAAACACACCCCTTTGCCGATCAGCGCCAAGTGCGGATGCGTGTCCTCGCCCCAGCGCAGCACCAACAGCCGTGGCGCGCGGTGGGAGGCGCGACCGACTGCGTGGATCGTCGGGAAGTTCTGCTCCAGCAGTGCGTCGCCGACGATGCTGTCGAACTGCGCGCCGTGCGCTTGTGCAATCGCGCGGGCGATTGCTTCCAGTTGTTCCGGTCCCATGTGCTCGGTTGGCGTATTGACCCAGTCGCGCACGCGCACGCAGGCTTCGAGTAAATCGAGCACCTCCGCTTGCGGTGTCGCCAACAGCGACGCCGGCAAGCGTGGCGGTTGCTTGTAACCGGCATAGCGGTAGCTACCCAGGCCCCACCCCAGGTGCAGCGCGGCCAACGCCTCGGTGTCCAGCGCACTGGCCAGATGCCAGGTACTGCCGGCCGGCAATGCGAACGGCGCGTGCGCATAGGCATAGGCATCGCCGCGATCGCCGACACCGAGGACCGCCGCGGCCACGCCATCAGGGCCCGGTAGCAACAGCACCGTGCCGGGTGCGGCCATGAACTGCTGCGTGTCCATCCACGCCACCCAAGCCGGCGACTGCGCCGCGCGCCACTCGGCCAGATGTTCGCGTTCGAGCACGTACAGCGGCAGTGGTGTGTGCGAAGCGTCGGTGAAGCCGTTCGGCAAAGACATCGGGAGATCCTTCTTGTGCTTGGGAGGGAAAGGGAAAATGGCTAGCGATGTGGCCGGCGCTGCTTATGCGTGCGCCGTGTGGAGCGGTTGCGTGGTCTCCAGCCAATCGGCCAGGCCGGTGAGCGTGTCGAACTGCAGATCCGGTGGTGTAGGCCGATCCCAGAGCTGCCCTTCGCGGTTGATCCAGCAGCCGCGCAGGCCGGCTTGCATCGCACCGACCACGTCGATCTCGATGTGGTCGCCGACATGCAGGACCTGCGCGCAGGGCAATGCCAGGCGCGCGCAGGCGGCTTGGAAGATACTCGGGTCCGGCTTGGCCGCACCATGTTCGCCGGCGCTGAGTTGGAAGGCGAAATACCGCTCCAGTCCGATCGTGGCCAGATCGGCGTTGCCGTTGCTCAGTGCCGCCACTGGCATGCACGCGGCGATACGTTGCAGTGCGGGCAGGCTGTCCGGGAAGCATTCCACTTGGTTGCGTGCGGCATGGAAGACCGCATAGGCCGGTTCCGCCAGTGTTTCATCGGCGCCGCTCTCGCGCAGTGCCTGACGCAGGGTGAGGCGTCGTAGTTCGCTCATGTCGTGGCGCAGATGCGGGTGTGCGGCGACCACCGTGTCGCGTAACTGGCGCATGGCAGGGATCGGGAAGCATGCGGCGGTGCGCGGACTATGTTGCAGCAACCAGTCGTGCAGCACCTGTTCGATGCGCGCTCCGATCGGCGCGAAGGGCCACAGGGTATCGTCCAGATCCAGCGTGATCGCGCGGATGGGGAAAGTGGGGGAAGAAGTCACTCGGCCCATTTTACGCGATGCGATGTCGCGCCCCAGTGTTGTCGGTAGACAGCGCCGCGATCCATCTTTCCCCGAGTCCCGAGCCGGCCGATCCAGGAGTTACTCCAGCAGTCGCGCCCAGCGTTGCATGCCATCCACCCGTGCCAGCACTATCTTGATGCACACCAACAACGGCACTGCCAACAGCAGTCCGATCATTCCCCACAGCCAGCCGAACAGCATCAGTGCCAGGATCAGCATCAGGGGCGAGATCGCCATGCGCCGGCCGAGCACGATCGGTGTCACCACCTGGCCTTCCAGCAGATGCAGCGCCAGGTAGAACAGTGCCGGCAGCGTTGCGCTCAGCGGGTCGCGAAACGCGACGAAGCCCATCAGCAGCATCAGCACCACACCGATCAGCGGTCCCACGTAGGGCGCGAAGTTCAGCAGTGCCATTACCGTGCCCCACAGCAGCGCCTCCTGCGGTGTGATGTTCAGCAGGATCAGAATGACAGCGAACACCAGCCCGACCAGTGTGTTGATGACGCTAATGGTCAGGACGTAGCGCGACACTTCTTGTTCGATCGAACGCAGGATGTCGGTGGTGAACTTCTGCTGCTGGCGGCTGGGGAGTAAGGCGATTGCGTGCCGTTGCAGGTTCTCGCCGAACACCATGAAGAAGAACGTCAGCAATACCACGGCCAGCGCCGAGGCGGCCAGTCGTGGGGTCCGCACCAGTGCCCGGTAGGGATCGTCCATCTGCGTGCGGATCACCTGTACGCGGGGGCCGCCGTCACCGCCGGCGGCGCGGGCGAAGCTTTCCGCCGCCTGGTTGGCCAACTGCATCGGTTTGGTCAGGTCGTGCACCTGGGTGGCGATGTGACGCATCTGTGCGGGTGCCTGTTGTACCCAGACTGCGGCCGGTCCGGCCAGTTGCACGGTGAGCGTGGCCGCCAGCGCCATGCCCGACAGCAGGACGACCAGCGCGGCCAGGAAGCGGGGCAGGTACAGCCGTCGCAGCAGGCGCAGGATCGGGTTGCCGATCAGGGCGAAGAAGGCCGCCAGCAGTACCGGCAGGATCACCTGTTGTGCGGCCCACAGCGTGTATGCGACGGCCAGCGTCGCCAGCACCACCAGCGACACCGGGCCGCGTGGCCGCGCGGTGTGCGGCATCGGCAAGGCATCGCGCGGCGCGGCGGTCGCGGGGTGGTCGTCGGTCGCGGAATCGGGAACGGTACTCATCGGATCTGCGTTACGGTGGCCTTGGACTGCGTTATAAGACACGCAGCATCCGGCCTCGAAAAGGAAGCGCAGTGTAGGCCGATCCTGCCTGACGCGGTATGACGAGCGCTTAGCTGTCGCGCGGTTGTGAAGTGTTTCAAGGCTCGGACAGGGCCGTTGCCGTGTCGGTCGGGTTGGGGGCGTCCGGCCTGGACGCGTCAAGCGGATCGCCGTGCCGTGCCGTGGTGCTGGTGTCCGCTGGCGCAGCATGTGGGGCCGTACCGGCAGGCGCCTGCGTCGTGTCTGCGGCGCGCTCGGGAGCGTTTGAGCTTGCCGTGGCCGCGTTGAGCAGTTTGTAGAGTGCGCTGAGCATTTGCAGCCAACGCGCGCCGCCAAGTTTGCCGAGCGCCGCGACCGGCTCGGCGCGTCCCACCAGGAAACCGATTCCCAGCCCGACCACGACGATACGCAGGGGTGTCCAGCCTTCGCGCCAGCCCTGCTGCAACGTGGTCCAGTGCGTGCGCATCTGTTCCCGGCGTCCTTCCAGCACTGCTTCGGCGCGGGCGACGCGGTGTTGCAATTGATCCAATTTCATTATTCGGATGCCTTGCCGGTCGGGGCGGACGCGTCGTTGTGGTCCTCATCGCTGTTGCCAATGCCCAGCTTGGCCAACTGGCGTCGGGTGGCGTCGAGTTTGCTCATCTCCAGGTAGCGCAGCGCTTGCCAGGCACCGAGAGCGGTGAAGAAGAGGCTGATTCCCGCAGTTGCCGTGATCGATGCGAGCCACGACCAGCCCATGCGATGCAGCAATGCGATCAGCGCGCTCATTAACAGGATCCAGGCCGAGGCGCCGAACGCCACCGAGACGATCAGCCACACCAACGCTCGCACCAGGGCGACGCGAGCCAAGGCCAAGTCTGCGGCCACTAGCCGGCGCAGGGCGCGCCCGGTGTGCAGTGAGGCGTGCAAGCCTTCGCGACCGGCCGCCCTGAAGATGCGCAACGATTCCCCCAGCGACGGCGTTGCCGCCGTTGGTTCCGCCGTAGCGCCGTCGGGCGTGCCGGCGCGTGCTTGCGCGTCGCTCACGCGGCTTACTTGTCGCCGCCGCTGCGCGCCAGTTTGGCGATGATCCAGCCAGCGGCGAAGGCCACCCCGAATGAGGCCAGCGGACGCTCGCGGATCAGGTCGGCGGCGCTGTCGATCAGGTCGCGGCCTTTGTCCATGAGTGCGTCTACCTGCTCTTTCGCCGCCGCCCCACCGAATTCGGCCGCCGCCAGTCCCGATAGTGTGCTGTCGGACAGTTCGGCCTTGACGTTGGCCTTGCCCAGCTTCAACTCGTCGCTGGCGGCACCGACTGCGCCCTTGATTGCCTCGCCTGCGTAGCTGGCGGCCGACTTCAGATGCGCACCGGCTTCGCTCAGGTTGTCCTTGAGGTGATCGGTGTTTGTGGGGCTGGAATTCATGTGCGTGTCTCCTCTGGGGTAAGGGAGCGCTCCGACCGCCACTGGCGGACGCTGCGGAAAATGTAGGCGACGTATACCATCGCTAAAGTATAAAAAGTGTCAGTGAACGGGCGGTGGCGCGCGTAGAATCGCCGCGCCGCATGCCTGTGCCGATGTGGCCGCTCATTGCATTATTAAATCGGCCTGCACGCCGCCGCGCACCACGCGCAGCACCAGTTGGGCTGGCTTGCGCGCGAAATTGGCGCGGTAACTGGCCAGGTCGGCGAACTCGCCGGCCGAGGCCGCGACGACGATATCGCCGCTGGCCAGGCCGTTGTGCGCCGCGCGACTGCCGCGCGCCACGTTGCCGATCAGTACGCCGGAGACGCCGGACTGGCGCAGCGATTCGGGCAGGTCGGTGAAGGTGGCGCCGCTCAGACGCGGGTCCAGCGCTTCGCCGCTCACCGCGCGCGGCTGTTCCTTCAGGCGGACTTTGAGTTGCAGTGGTTTGCCCTCCCGGCGCACGTCCAGCGTGACCGTGCTGCCCACCGGCTGCAGGCCCTCGTAGTTATGCAGCGCCTCGGCGCTGTCCAGACGTTCGCCGTTGGCGCCGGTTACCACGTCGCCCGGTTGCAGTCCGGCTGCGGCGGCGGCCGAGCCCGCCAGCACCCGCGTCACCAGTGCGCCGCGCGGGGAGGGCAGGCCCAGCCCTTGCGCCATCTGCGCGGTCAGGTTCTGGGTCTCGATGCCGAAGGTGCCGCGGATCATCACACCGTTGTTCTTAAGCAATTGGTCGACCACCGCGCGGGCCAGGTTCGAGGGGATCGCCAGGCCCAGCCCGATGTTGCCGGCCATGCTGCCTTGCGGGTTGAAGCTGGCGGTGTTGATACCGACCAATTCGCCGCGCAGGTCCACCAGCGCGCCGCCGGAGTTGCCTGGGTTGATCGAGGCATCGGTCTGGATGAAGTTCTGGTAACCCAGGCCGCGGATGCCGTTGCGGCCCATCGCCGAGACGATGCCCGAGGTCACGGTCTGGGTGAAGCCGAACGGGTTGCCGATCGCCGCGACGAAATCGCCCACGCGCAGTTTGTCGCTGTCGCCGAGGCGGATTTCGGTGAGATTGTCGGCCTTGATCCGGACCAAGGCGATGTCGGTGTCCGCGTCCGAGCCGATGAATTCGGCTTTGAAGCTGCGTCCGTCGGCCAGTGTCACTTGCACATCGTCGGCGTTCTCCACCACGTGATGGTTGGTCAGCACGTAGCCGTTCTTGGCATCGATGATGACGCCCGAGCCCAGCGACTCGTTGATGCGCTCCTGCGGGATGTCCGGAAAGAGGCGGCGGAAGAATGGGTCGTTGAAGAACGGGTTGCGTACCCGCACCACCTGCTTGGTGTTGATGCTCACCACGGCTGGCATGACAGTTTGCAGCATCGGTGCCAGCGATGGCAGCGGAGTGCCGGCGACCGACGTCGGCAACGCCGCCGTGTTCGCCACGGCTCGCGTCGCCGGTGTCGGCGCGGCATCGGCGCGATTGTTCAATTGGGCGTTGATCGCGGTTGCAGCGAAACCGCCGAAGGCAGCAGCGGCGGTCAGGGTCAGCAGCGTGGGCAGCGGGCGCATGAGTCGGATTCCGGGGGACGCGGGAGACGGATTGGGAAAATGGGCGCCTGAGGGCATAAATCAAGATGAACGCACGGCGTTTAACTGTCGGTGAAAAGCCGCCACCTCGCCGCCGTGTGTCGCTATCACCACCATGCCGCAGATTGCGTGGAGAGCCGGGCTGCCGAGCGCTGGCGTGCGTGCGATCTTGGTTACTGTATCTGTAGGCAACGCGGGGCGATGGCGCGGCCACCAGGGTTCTCCTTGCTGAGCGCTCGTATCCCGTTGTGCTGGCGACTTCTGCGTGCCTCCGTGCCGACACAGGGCTGGGCGGTGGCCTGCCGCGATTGCGCGGGTTTGCCGACCGTCCGCCGCATGTCGCACTCGTTGGCTCCCCGCTTTGCTGCAATCGGTATAGCATCGTCCGTGTGGTATCAAACACCGACACCCTGAGGAGGGTTTTATGAGCAATGGCAATGGGGTAACGGCGACGCTGACGCAAGTCGCCGAGAACATGAAAGAAACCGCCACCAACATGGGCGAGACCATCGCTGCGACTGCCAGCGAGGCCGTCGCCAGTGTCAAGCACACCGCTGAGAACGTGCAAAAGCGTGTGCAGGACCAAGTCGCCAAGACCCGCAAAGTGGTGAAGCAGGCCGAGAAGGCCGTCGCCAAGCGCGCCGAGAAGGCCGGCAAGGCGGTCAAGAAGACCGTCGCCAAAGCGCGCAAGACACTGGAGGCGGCCAGGGCCAGCGCCAAGTCTGAAGCCGCTGCGCTGAAGAAGGCGGTCAAGAAGAAGACCGCCAAGAAGGCAGCGGCAAAGAAGGCTCCGGCAAAGAAGGCGGTGGCCAAAAAAGCCCCGGCGAAGAAAGTGACCGCCAAGAAAGCCGCGCCGAAAAAGGCAGTCAAGAAGGTCGCCGCGAAGAAGGTCGCGGTCAAGAAAGCGGTGAAGAAAGTGGCCGCGAAGAAGGTCGTCGTCAAAAAGGCGGTAAAGAAAGCGGCGAAGGCGGTCAAGAAGACCGTCGCCAGGGTTGCCAAGAAAAGCGCCACGGCGAAGAAGACCGCTGTACGCAAGAGCGCGGGTAAGAAGGTTGCTGCCAGCCGGGCAAAGAAGTAAGCCGTCGCGTTGCATCCTCTCTCCCATGCACGGGAGAGGGGGCGGTTATGGCGATATCGGACGAGTCGGTGCGGTGAGCGCCGACGAGACGATGCCGTGCAGGTGCGCGGCCAACGCCTTGCGATCGCTGCCGGGCGCCAGTGCGATCGGCGTGTGGAAGGTCACCCGTACCACTGCGCCGGACATGCGCAGGAACTGCATTACGTGTGCGCCGGCCTGCATCGCGCCGTAGAACGCATAGGCATCGCGATTGCCGCCTTGTGCCAGCGGCTGCCCGTCCACGCTGCGCAGCTCCATTGTGAACGGTTGCAAGGTCCAGCGCGGCGTGTTCGTGTCCGCGTCCAGGAACAGCGAAAATAGGCTGGATTTGAACGGCGCCACGTGCTCGCCGGAGGAGGTGGTGCCCTCGGCGAATAGCACCAGGTCATGGTCCGGGCGCAGTTGCGCGGCGACGGCGGTGGCGACGGCGGCCGCATCCTGTCGACGGCGGCTGATGAACACGGTTTGCGCCATTGCGCCGATGTGGCGCATGCCGGGCCAGCGTTCCATGTCGTTCTTGGCGATGAAGCGTGTGCGCAGCAGGCTGCCCAACACGACGATGTCGAAGTGGGAGAGGTGGTTGCCGACGAACAAGGTACCGCCAGCAGCGCGTGGTTGGCCGATGACCTCGACGCGAAGACGCAGCGCCTGGCGCAGGCAGGTGAACCACAGCCGCGGCAGCACGAATGCGCCGCGTCCACGGATGAAGCGCATCAGCAGCCATTGCAGCGGCATCAGCAGCAGGCAGGCCAGGATGCAGGCGGCGAGCTTGACGACGATGCGCAGACGGTTGACGAGGGCATTTGCGGTAGGGTGTGGCGGAGCGGTTGCGGGCATGGGCACGTGGATGAAGGAGGCGGTCGGTCGCGCACGACTGCGGCGATGGTAGTCGATACCGCTGGTCTTGGTTCGTTCGATGGCCAGCGTGCTGGAGCGAGCGTCGCGTCCTCGCTCCGGTGCGTTGCTACTGTCGTGGCCCTGCCCGGCGTGAGGCCGATGGCGCTTTTATCGCAATGCTGGACTAAGCGCATGGAGACCGCTCGCCGCACAGTCGCGTTGCCGCGACGCTGGCATCGCAAGCGCTATTTGGCACTCTCAGGCGGCAGCCCCTGTTTCATACTGACGGGCAGCACACGCGCATCCCGCGCGCACCAGCGCGACTGACGTCAAGCTCGCAGCCGCTAGCTGTGGCGCTAGCGGCATAGGATCGGTCCAGGTGTCGCGCGAACGTTAGGGCCCGCAGGTCTGCCCGGGCGCCCCGTATCACTGGATCGTGCAGAATGTGGCGTAATGGTCGGCGGAGTAGTAACGCTGCTCGATCGCCTTTTTCTTTTTGCCATCGGTGACGAGGAACACCAGCCGATACGTCCCGGCCTGATCGTTCTGAGGGAGCCTTGCCTTGCCTTCATAATAGGTCTGCCCGTTTCCGGACTTGGGCAAGCGTCCTTCGTTGTTGCCGAACACCTGCACGTCCAACTGTGCGTTACCACAAGCGGCGATCGGGCTGGGCATGGTGAGGCAATACGCCATGTCGCGACTGGCATCGCGGATGTAATTAGGCAAGATGCTGCAGTGCGTTGGAGATTGATACGCCTGTACATGGGTGGAAACGAATAAGGCCGCAAGCAGCGCAAATTTAATCGAGTGAGACATGAAACACTCCTTGGCAGATGGATCGGATGGCCGTGGATGCGGGAGGTGCATCGCGCCGACGCACCGACTATGCGCATGCGCGCCGTCAATGCCCATCGGTCGAAACCTGATCTGCTTTCGTCGCAGTAGATTGCAACGAGGTGCCGGAGGTTTTGTTCGCCACTCTATAGTGTGGCGAACGAAACAACTGCTTCATCCTCATGTACCCACCGTACACTGCGGTTCCTGTGCGCTGTCCGCGCCGGTCCGACAGTGACTCGGGATGTTTTGTTGTTAACTCTTAGCGCAGCATTTCGGTAAAGGCGCGATCGGCTTCGATCACCTCGGGCAGGGCGGCGAACAATGCGTCCAGGTCCACCTCTTGCAACAGTGGTCCGGTCACCGCTTGGCGTGCTTCATCGGTCGCGCTGCCGTAGTGCCTCAAGGCGTCGGCGACCAGTGCGGCTTGTGCCACCACACGTGGCATCGGTTCGCCTTGCGGCGCTTGCAGCGGGCGTGCCTGATAGGCGATGGCGGCCTGGATCACCTGCGGCAACTGCCAGCGCCGCGCCAGCTCCGCGCCCACTTCCGGATAGCCAAAGCCCAGTTGGACGGTTTCGTCGGCGGCACGACCGCTGGACGATGCGTCCGGATGCAGCTGTGCGGCATAGCTCGGTGCGCCGGTCTGGATCAGTAGTTCGCCGATGTTGTGCATCATCCCGCAGGTGAAGGCGGTTTCCGGATCCAGGCCCTTCTGCCTTGCCAGTAGCCGGCAGATCCCGGCCACCTCGAAGCTGTGCAGCCAAAACCCGCGCAGGTCGAAATGCGGGGGGGCCTTGAATGCGCCGGTCATCGACGAGGCCAGCACCAGCGTGCGCAGGGTGTTGAAGCCCAGGCGCAGCGCGGCGTCTTCCACCGTGGTCGAATCGCGTGCGCCACGAAAACGCGCCGAATTGGCCAGCCGCAGCACCTTGGCCGCGATCACCGGATCCCGCTCGATGTTGCGCGCTACCGCATCCAGGCTGGTGCCGGGGGAATCGAATTGCAGGATCAGGTCCTGCGCCACCTGGGGAATGGTCGGCAGGGTGTGCAACTGGTCGAACAGCGCCTCTAGTTTCATGAAAGCCTCAAAACGGAACGGGAAGCGGGCGCTGCCGGTTTGGGCGGCCGCGCCCGCCTGGTGGCGGAACTGGCGCATCCTAGACCGAATCGCTGTGGGCGGCGCGTGCATCGCCGCCGGAACCGCTCTGGCCGATGGTGTGCATGCCTCGCCGGCCTTAGAGTAGCTAAGAAAACGACGGCGTCGCCGCTGGACGGGCACGGGCAGTGCTCGGAATCCCCATGTCCCCCTGTACACGGCGGTTCCGGCGGGCTGTCCGCGCCCACCCGACAGCGCCTCGCGACGTTTTGTTAGCCACTCTTAGCCGGCTGGGCGCAGGCGCAGGGTGAGACCCTTGAGGAAGTTGCGCAGTAGCTGATCGCCGCATAGGCGGAAATTCTTGTGCTCCGGTTGCCGAAACAGCGCCGATAGCTCCGGCTTGGATACCGGCAAGCCAGCGGAGTAGAAGATCTGGTGCATGTCTAAGTCCTTGAGTTGAAACGTCACCCGCAGCTTCTTCAGCACCACGTTATTGGTAATGTGCGTTTCCACCGGGCGCGGTGGCAGGCGCTCGTCGCGGCCACGGTAATGGAATACCAGCCCATCGAGGAAATGCGCCAGTACCGCATCGTGGCATTCGACGAAGCCTGCTTCGTCTTCTTTCTTCAGCCAGGCGGCAATCTGCGCTTTGTCGATAGGAAACACCGGGTCGGTGAGTTGCACGATGTCCACGATTTTTTGGTCGCTCAGATCGAGCATGTAACGGATAGAACGCAGAATGTCGTTGTTGAGCATGGTCGATTGGGGGAGTGCCGTTGTCTTCGGCGGGTTGTCTAGTCTAGAGCGTGCATTGAAGTGAGTGCGAAGCCAACTGGGGTGCGTCAAGATGTAAGCCGCTGTTTCGGCGCGCTTCAGGTGATGCACGATGCTGTCGGCATCGCGTTGTTGTGTAGCGTGATATGTTTGCAAATAGTCGTTTGCGATTTTTCGTTACTTTGTCCTGCTCCAGGTGATGCGCCTGATCCAGGGCGCGACATCTTCGGAGTCGGTAATGCGCGAGACTTACGATGTACTGGTGATCGGTGGTGGCATCAATGGCGTTGGCATCGCCCGCGATGCGGTGGGCCGGGGGCTGTCGGTGTGCCTGTGCGAGCGCGACGATCTGGCCGCGCATACTTCCAGCGCCAGCACCAAGCTGATCCACGGCGGGCTGCGCTATCTGGAACAGTACGAATTCGCTTTGGTCGGCAAGGCGCTGGCCGAGCGCGAGGTACTACTGCGACTGGCGCCGCACATCATCTGGCCGCTGCGCTTTCTGCTGCCGCACCAGCCGCATTTGCGCCCGGCGTGGATGCTCCGCGCGGGCCTGTTCCTGTACGACCATCTTGGTCGTGGTCGCCGCACCTTGCCGGGCTCGCGGCGTCTGGCGTTGCGCACGCATCCGGTGGGCGCACCGTTGCGCGAGGAGTTCCGTACGGGTTTCGTCTATTCCGACGCCTGGGTGCAGGATGCGCGGCTGGTGGTGCTCAATGCGATGGATGCGGCGCAACGCGGTGCACGTATCCTCACCCGTACCTGCTGCGTCAGTGCGCAGCGTGCGGACGGCGTGTGGCGCGTGGGGTTGCAGTTCGCGGACGGTCGCAGTGAGGAGGTGCAGGCGCGTGCGCTGGTCAATGCCGCCGGGCCGTGGGCGGTGCAGTTCCTGGATCAGGTGGCGCAGGTCGGGCACGACCATGCGTTGCGTCTGGTGAAGGGTAGCCATCTCGTGGTTCCACGGCTGTTCGACCATGACCATGCTTACATCTTCCAACAACCGGATCGGCGCATCGTGTTCGCCATTCCCTATGAACAGGACTACACCTTGATCGGCACCACCGATGTCGACTACCGCGCCGATCCGGACGCGCCGCGCATCGATGCGGAGGAAACGCACTATTTGTGCGCGGCGGCCAACCGGTATTTTCGCAAGCAGATCGCCCCGGACGATGTGGTGTGGAGCTACAGCGGCGTGCGCCCACTGCTCGACGATGCGCAGGACAACGCCGCCGAGGTCACCCGCGATTACCTGCTGGAACTGGACGCGCGCAATGGTGCCGCTTTGCTCAATGTGTTCGGTGGCAAGCTCACCACCTACCGCAAGCTTGCCGAAGAAGCGGTGGACCGGTTAACCGCGCATGTCGGACGCAAGGCGCCGGCATGGACCGCGCATGGCGCGCCGTTGCCTGGCGGCGAGCGGGCCGATATCGACGTGCTCGCGCGCGAGTTGCGCGCGGCCCGGCCATGGCTGTCCGAGGCCACCGCACAGCGGCTGGCGCGCAATTACGGCACCCGTGCCAGCGCGTTGCTCGGCGCGGCGACCTCGCTGCAGCAACTGGGCGAGCATTTCGGTGCGGATCTGTACCAGGCGGAAGTGGATTATCTGTGCGAACACGAATGGGTGATCGAAGCCGACGACCTGTTGTGGCGACGCAGCAAGCTCGGCCTGCGCATCGATGCGAATGGCTGCCAGCGCCTGATTGCTTATCTGCAACAGGCCTCGGCCAGGCTGGCGACGGCGTAAACACCCATGACGTCGATGCCATCGTCGTCTCGGGATGGTGTGCGACGGCTGGTCACAATGGTCGTGCGTGCGGTTTCCGCCGTGGCGCATGCTTCTGGAGGCAACCGTGGAGGTTGGCAGCGATGAGCACATTGACAGACAGGACGCCGGCCATTGGGGAATTGCGCGCATGAACCGGCAACTGCTGGGTGAACTGATCTCCGAGGCGATCGCGATGCTGATCATCATCGCCTTCGGCTGCTCGGTGGCGTGCATGTATGTGCTGTACGATCCCAGTCCCTATCAGCATGCCTATTGGGGTGTGTGCATCGCCTGGGGGCTGGGGGTGACCATCGCGATCTACGTTACCGGCTCGGTGTCCGGCACCCATGCCAATCCGGCGGTGACGTTGGCATTGGCGCTCTTCCGTGGTTTTCCATGGCGCAAGGTACTGCCGTACTGCGCGGCGCAGGTGCTCGGTGCGTTTCTTGGCGCCGGCATTGTCTATCTGTTGTTCGCGCCGGTGATCGACCACTACAATCAGGTACAACAGTTGACCCGTGCCGGTGGCGGCGCGGCCGGCGTATTCTTCACCGCGCCGGGCTTGGCGATCACGCCGCTGCACGCGTTGTGCGATCAGGTGATTCTGACGGCGTTGTTGATATTCGGCATCTTCGCCATCACCGAGCGTTACAACGAAGCCGCGCCCGGCGCAAATTCCGGTGCATTGATCATCGGCTTGCTGGTGGCAACCATCGGTGCTTCGATGGGTTACCTGGAGGCGTGGGCGATCAACCCGGCGCGTGACCTCGGGCCGCGTCTGTTCGCCTATTTCGCTGGCTGGGATGCCTCGGCGTTTCCTGCCGCCGGCTATTACTGGTGGATCCCGATTGTCGGCCCGTTGATCGGTGGCGTGATCGGCGGTGCCGCGTACCAGACGTTGATTTACCCGTTTCTGCCGGCGAGGCTTAGGGAGCAGGAAGAAGACGTCGCTGTGCGCCGCAGTTAGCGTCCATGCCATTTCTCGCCGCGCGCCACATGCGCGATCCTTTCCCAGTCGGCGTCGCCATGCCGCGCGCCGCATCTCTCGCAGGAGTCACCGATGGAGAAGCAATTCATCCTGTCCATCGATCAAGGTACCACCAGTTCGCGCGCGATCCTGTTCGACCGCCATGGTCGCAGCGTCGGCATGGCCCAGCGCGAGTTCGCGCAGATCTTCCCGCAGCCGGGCTGGGTCGAGCACAACCCGCGCGAGATCATGACCAGCGTCTACACCACGATCACCGAGTTGTTGAACACCCATCAGTTGGACGCGAGCGCGATCGCCGGCATCGGCATCACCAACCAGCGCGAGACCGCGGTGGTGTGGGACCGTGCCACCGGCCAACCGATCTACAACGCCATCGTCTGGCAGTCGCGGCAGACCAAGGACATCTGCGAGCAGCTCAAGGCCGATGGCCACGAGGACATGGTGCGGGCCAAGACCGGGCTGCTGATCGATGCGTATTTTTCCGGCACCAAGATCAAGTGGATCCTCGACCATGTTGAGGGCGCGCGCTTGCGCGCGCAGCGCGGCGAGCTGGCGTTCGGCACCATCGACACTTGGCTGATCTGGAATCTCACCGGTGGCAAGGTGCATGTCACCGATTACACCAATGCTTCGCGCACCCTGCTGTACAACATTTATGCGCTGTGTTGGGACGAAGACCTGCTGCGAATGCTCGACATTCCTGCATCGATGTTGCCGCAGGTGCGCTCGTCCAGCGAAATCTACGGCAGCACGCAGGGCCAGTATTTTTACGGCCACGGGGTGCAGATCGCGGGCATCGCGGGTGATCAACAGGCGGCCTTGTTCGGTCAGGCCTGTTTCGAGCCGGGCATGGCGAAAAACACCTACGGCACCGGCTGTTTCATGCTGATGCACACTGGCGAGAAGGCGGTGGTGTCGAACAATGGCCTGCTCACCACCATCGCCTGGGGCGTGGACGGCAAGGTGGAATACGCGCTGGAGGGGGCGATCTTCGTCGCCGGCTCGGTGGTGCAATGGCTGCGCGATGGCCTGCGCATGTTCGGCAAAGCCAGCGATTCGCAGGCCTACGCCGAGCGTGCCGGCGACAACGACGGCGTGTACTTCGTGCCGGCCTTCGTCGGCCTGGGGGCACCGTACTGGCGCAGCGACATCCGTGGCGCGGTGTTTGGCCTGACCCGTGGGACCACCAAGGAACATTTCATTCGTGCCGCGATCGAGTCGATGGCCTACCAGACCCGCGACGTGTTGACGGCGATGCAGAACGATGCCGGTATCAAGTTGAAGGAACTACGCGCCGATGGCGGCGCGATCGCCAACGATTTCATGGCCCAGTTCCAGAGCGACATCCTTGACGTGCCGGTGTTGCGCCCGGAGGTGGCCGAGACCACCGCGTTGGGCGCTGCCTATCTGGCGGGCTTGGCGACGGGATTTTGGAAGGACCGTGCCGAGATCGCGCAGCACTGGGCGGTGGATCGCCGCTTCGAACCGACCATGCCGGCCGAGCGCCGCGAGGCGTTGTACGCGGGCTGGCAACAGGCGGTGGAGGCGACGATGGGTTTTCGTATTCGCTGATTTGGTGTGCGCTGTGTGCTGCTGCGATGCAGGGCCGGGCGATACGTTTCTCGCCGGCCTGTCGCGTCGCTCAGGGTGGGATCTGGATTGTTGCGATGCAGCGTGATTGTTTATTCGTGATTGCTATATTCATATACGAACAGCCGGCGGCGGCTGCCTGCTATGGCATTGCCGTGCGCTCTGGCCTTATCCGATCAAGCCCGACATGGGCGGAGGCGTGTCATGCGCAACACCAGCAGCAATCGCTCCCGGGGCGTCGGCGGGCGCTGCGCCGCGAGTGTTGGCCTGCGCGCAGGTGCATGCCAGTGAGCGCTGCGGCCGTCGAACAAGAGACCATCCCTGTCGCACAACGCGCGCTGGGGCGCAGTGGTGTGCACATCGCCACGCTCGGTTTCGGCGCCGCGCCGATCGGGAATCTGTATGCGGAAGTGGACGACGCAGTGGCGCTGGCCGCCGTTGCCGATGCGTATGTCGCCGGCATTCGCCATTTCGATACCGCGCCTTACTACGGCTATGGACTCAGCGAGCAGCGTCTGGGGCAGGGGCTGCGCGGCGTGCCGCGCGCCAGCTATACGCTTTCGACCAAGGTCGGGCGCTGTATCTACGACGATGCCGCGGCTGCGATCGGGTGCGAGGGTTTCGCCGTGGCCGGGCGCCGCGCCGAGTTCGACTACAGTCGCGACGGCGTGCTGCGTGCGTTCGAGTCCAGTTTGCAGCGGCTCGCCACCGACCACATCGATGTTCTGCTGCTGCACGACATCGGTGGCCTGACCCATGGCGAGGCACACGCGGCGATGTTGCGGCAAGCGCTGGACGAGGCGTTGCCGACGATGGCGGAGCTCAAGTCCCAAGGGGCCTGTCGCGCGATCGGCATCGGTGTCAACGAAGAAGACGTCGCGGTGGAACTGCTGCCATTGTTTCCGCTCGACTGCGTGATGTTGGCGGGCCGCTACACCCTGCTGGAACAACACGCCGCGCAACGGATCATGGCGCAGGCAGTGCAGCAGCAGGTCGGCATTCTGGTCGCCGGACCATACAGTTCGGGTCTACTGAGCGATGCGAGTGGCCCTGGGAAGACCTACAATTACGCGCCAGTGGATTCGGCCACCCTACGGCATGCGCAGCGCCTATTCGCCGCCTGCGCGGCGTGGGGCGTGGACGTGGGTGCGGCGGCGCTGCAGTTCCCGCTCGCGCATCCGGCGGTCAGTAGCGTGGTGGCCGGTATGCGCACGCCCGCGGAGGTGAGCAGCGCCGCGACGCGCTTACGCACGCCGATCCCTGCCTCGCTGTGGCAGGACTTGCACGACCAGGGACTGCTACAAGGGCCGGTGCCGACGCTGTGCGAATGATCGATGCGCATGTGCATTTCTGGTCGTTGGCGCGTGGCGATTATGTTTGGCTGACGCCGGCGCTGGGTGCGCTTTACCGCGACTGTGGCCCGGAGCATCTGCTCGATACGCTGGATGCCCACGGCGTGTCCACGGTGGTCGCGGTGCAGGCGGCGCAGACCGAGGCCGAGACACGGTATTTACTGCAATTGGCGCGTGCGCAACCGCGCATCGTTGGCGTGGTTGGGTGGGTGGATTTCGAGGCCGCCGATGCCGCCGCGCGCATCGGCGCGTTGTGCGCGGAGGGCGGCGGTCTGCTCAAGGGGCTGCGACCGATGGTGCAGGATCTGGACGATCCGCAGTGGCTCGCACGGCCGAAATTGGACGCGGCGTTCGATACGGTGTTGCAGCACGACCTCGCCTTCGATGCGCTGATCCGCCCACAGCACTTGCCTGCCCTGTTGGCGCGCTTGCAACGCCATCCGACCTTGCGCGTGGCGCTGGATCATGCAGCCAAGCCGATGATCGGTGGCTCCGGCTTCGATGCCTGGGCCGATGGTCTGGCAAAGTTGGCGCAATATCCGGGAGTGGTGTGCAAGTTGTCCGGTTTGCTCACCGAGTTGCCGGCCGATGTCGCCGCCGATAGCGCTGGGCTGGAGCCCTACGTGGCACAACTGTTCGCCAACTTCGGCCCCCAGCGGGTGATGTGGGGCAGTGACTGGCCGGTGCTGACCCAGCGTGCCGACTACGGTACGTGGATCACGCTGGCGCAGGCGCTGGTCGCTGGCTATGCCGCCGGCCATGCCGATGCCGTGTTTGCCTCCACCGCGCAGCGTTTTTATCGTCTGTCCGATCCGATTGTTTCCCCCACGACCAGGAGTACTGCAGCATGACCATGTCATTGTTCATCCCCGGGATCCGCGCATGAGCGGCCGGTTGCAAGGTAAGCGGTGCCTGATGACCGCCGCCGGCGCCGGCATCGGCCGCGAAAGCGCACTGGCCTGTGCGCGCGAAGGCGCGCAGGTGTTGGCCACCGACATCGATAGCGCGGCGCTGCAGCGCCTAGCTGCCGAGTCCAGCGCGATCACCACCCAGGTACTCGATGTCACCGACGCCGACGCGATCCAGGCGCTGGTGGCGGCGCATCCGACCTTCGATGTGTTGTTCAATTGCGCCGGCTACGTGCACCAGGGCAGCATCCTGGAATGCGACGCGTCCGCCTGGCGGCGTTCGTTCGCGATCAACGTCGATGCAATGTACTACCTGTGCCAGGCGGTGTTGCCGGGCATGTTGGCGCAGGGGCGCGGCAGCATCGTCAACATGTCCTCGGTGGCGTCCAGCATCAAGGGCGTGCCCAACCGCTTCGTTTACGGGGCGACCAAGGCCGCGGTGATCGGCCTGAGCAAGGCCATCGCCGCCGACTACGTCGCCAAGGGCGTGCGCTGCAACGCGATCTGCCCGGGCACCATCAAGACGCCATCGCTGGGCGAGCGTGTCAAGGCGTTGGGTGGCGACGAGCAGGCGGTGTGGAAGAGTTTCACCGACCGCCAGCCGATGGGCCGTCTGGGCGACCCGCGCGAAATTGCGCAGTTGGTGGTCTATCTGGCTTCTGACGAATCTTCCTTCACCACTGGCCAGACCCACATCATCGATGGCGGCTGGTCCAACTGATTTCCTTTCTGCATAGGACACCTGCATGAAACTCGTACGCATTGGTTCCCCAGGCCAGGAAATCCCCGGCTTGATCGATGGTGAAGGCCGCATCCGCGATCTGCGCGGTGTGATCGACGATGTCGCCGGCGAGCACCTCACCCGTGCCGGCCTGGATAAGCTGCGCGCGCTGGATGTCGCGACGTTGCCGATCATCGACGGCGCGCCGCGTTACGGCGCGGCGGTTGGCCGCATCGGCAAGTTCATCTGCGTCGGCCTGAACTATGCCGACCATGCCGCCGAATCCGGCATGGAAGTGCCCAAGATGCCGATCCTGTTTATGAAGGCCACCACGGCGGTGTGCGGCCCCAACGACACGGTGATCATCCCGCGCGGCTCGGTGAAGAGCGATTGGGAGGTGGAACTGGGCGTGGTGATCGGCGATGTGGCGCGCGATGTCAGCGTGGAACAGGCGCTGGATCACGTCGCTGGCTATGCGGTGATCAACGATCTGTCCGAGCGCGAATTCCAACTTGAGCACGGCGGCCAGTGGGTCAAGGGCAAGAGTGCCGACACGTTCGGCCCGATCGGCCCATGGTTGGTCACCCGCGATGAGATCCCCGACCCGCAGAACCTGTCGATGTGGTTGGAGGTCAACGGCCACCGTTACCAGAACGGCAGCACCCGCACGATGGTGTTCGGCGTGGCCGAGCTGGTCAGTCACATCAGCCGCTACATGACGTTGATGCCGGGCGATGTGATCAGTACCGGTACGCCGCCGGGTGTCGGGCTGGGCCAGAAGCCGCCTGTTTACCTGAAGCCGGGCGACGTGATGGAACTGGGGATCGAAGGGCTGGGCCAGCAGCGCCAGGCCGTGGTCGCCCACCCGCGCGACGCCCGCTAACGCGGCTTGCTGCCCGACGCAGCGGGGAGCGTGCGGCGAAGGTTGCCTGCATTGTCGCAGGCGTGCGGTGATGCGATGCCATGTCGCTCGCTGGCGGGACACAACCTTCGCGCGTGCGCTCGCGCTGCGTTGTGCGGCGGCGCAGGTCGTGATGGCGTCGCCCGCTGGGGTGGGGCGTCGTGGCTGCACACTTTGCCGATGACTGGACTCGTCCAGCGTCGTTTTTCTGCCTTGTCGAGACCAGGATCCTCATGAGCAAAATCGTTGCGCTCGAAACCTTCGATGTGCGTTTTCCCACCTCGCGCGAACTGGATGGTTCCGATGCGATGAATCCGGATCCGGATTATTCGGCCGCCTATTTGTGCCTGCGCACCGACGCCGACGATGGGCTGGCCGGCTACGGCCTGGCCTTCACCATCGGTCGCGGCAACGACGTGCAGAGCGCGGCGGTGGCGGCGTTGGCGCACCATGTGGTGGGGCGTGACGTGGACGCGGTGATCGGCGACCTGGGCGGCTTCGCGCGCAGTCTCACCGATGATTCGCAACTGCGCTGGCTGGGCCCGGAGAAGGGCGTGATGCACATGGCCATCGGCGCCGTCGTCAACGCGGCCTGGGACATGGCTGCGCGCCGCGCCGGCAAGCCGCTGTGGCGCTATATCGCCGAGCTGTCGCCGGAACAGTTGGTGGCCGCCATCGATTTCCGCTATCTGACCGATGCGCTGACGCCGGACGAAGCGTTGGCGATGTTGCGCGCTGCCGAGCCTTCGCGCGCGGCGCGTATCCGCACCCTGCTCGAACAGGGCTATCCGGCCTATACCACCTCGCCAGGCTGGCTCGGTTATTCGGACGAAAAATTGGTGCGTCTGGCCAAGGAAGCAGTGGCCGACGGTTTTCGCACGATCAAGCTCAAGGTCGGCGCCAACGTGCAGGACGATATTCGCCGTTGCCGCCTGGCGCGCGCGGCGATCGGTCCGGACGTGGCGATGGCGGTGGACGCCAATCAGCGTTGGGACGTGGGCCCGGCGATTGCCTGGATGCGTCAGCTTGCCGAATTCGACATCGCTTGGATCGAGGAGCCGACCAGCCCCGACGACGTGCTCGGCCACGCCGCGATCCGTCGGGGCATCGCCCCGGTGCCGGTGTCCACGGGCGAGCACACCCAAAACCGGGTGGTGTTCAAACAGTTGCTGCAAGCCGGCGCGGTGGATTTGATCCAGATCGACGCCGCACGCGTGGGCGGGGTCAACGAGAATCTGGCGATCCTGCTGCTGGCGGCGAAGTTCGGCGTGCGCGTGTTCCCTCATGCCGGCGGTGTGGGGCTGTGCGAGTTGGTGCAGCATCTGGCGATGGCCGACTTTGTCGCCATCACCGGCAAGATGGAGGACCGTGCGATCGAGTTCGTCGATCATCTGCACCAGCACTTCGTCGATCCGGTGCGGATCGTGCATGGCCGTTATCTGGCGCCGACGCTGCCGGGTTTTTCCGCGCAGATGCATGCCTCGTCGGTGGACCAGTTCCTGTATCCGGATGGCCCGTTCTGGAGCGCGGATCTGGCCGCGCAGCGCGCTTAGCGCGCAACAGATCCGTGGAGAGCGCTTGCCTGCCTGTGCGCAAGCGCTCTGCGGTGCTGGTGTCGTAGGCGCGGTCGTCGCTGTGGCTTTCTGTTTACGCCACGCGCAGGCGAGTCGTGGCATGTGCGGTGGAAGCGTGCGGCATCGATGCGGCTATCTCCGCTCAGCACCGCTCCAGCAGTGTCAGCGCTGGCGTTGCTGTTCCGCCACGGCCGCTTGCAGCGAAAAGATCTGTAGCGCCTCGCGCCATTTTTCGCCGGGCGCGGAGCCGGGCAGTGGCTTCTGGAAGCGCCACATCAGTTCTTCCCAGGCTTGCACGCGGGGGTCGGCCGCATCGGTGGCGGCCTTGGCGGCGGGCGAGTAATCGTCGTCCACCTCCATCAGCATTACCAGGCGGTTGCCGCAGCGATGGATGTCCAACTCGCGGATCCCGGCCGTACGCAGCGAGGCGACGATTTCCGGCCACACCGTATCGGGCCGATGCCAGCGCTCGTATTCGGCGATCAGCGTCGGATCGTCGTGCAGGTCCAGCAGATAGCAATGGCGGGGCATGGCTCAGGCTCCGGTCGCGTGCGCACTGCGGCGGCGTGCGGTGGCATACAGCGCCAACCCCAGAATGACCGCGAAGCCGAGCCCTGGCACCGCGATTGCCCAGTGAATGCCGACATGGTCGGAGATCGCGCCCATCAGTGCGGTCAACGCGGCACCGCCGATGATTGCCATCACGATCAGCGACGAGCCCAGTTTGCGTGCATCGTCGTCCAGCCCCTCCAGGCCCAGCGCGAAGATGGTTGGGAACATCACCGACATGAACAGACTGCTTGCCACCAGCGCGTACAGGCCGATCCAGCCTGGCAACGCGACCGCCACGCCGCACAGCAGCAGGTTGAGCAGGGCGAACCCGCCGAGCAGTCGCGCCGGCGCTAGATAGCGCAGCAGTGCCGCGCCGATGAAGCGGCCCGCCATGAACAGGACCAGCGAGACGGTGAGGAAATTGGCGGCGGTCTTCTCCGGGGTTCCGGGCACACTGTCCTGCAAGTAGCGGATCAGGTAGCTCCAGATGCCGACTTGTGCGCCGACGTAGAAAAACTGCGCGATCACCGCAAACACGAAGCGCCGGTTGTGCCACAGTTGGCCGAAGTTGGCCTTGCCGCTCGCCACGACACCCGCGGCGGCACGGGTGGTCGGGAAGCGGGTCAGCCCGATCAGCAGCGCCCACAGCACCACGACAGCGCCGATGATCAGGTATGGCGTCTGCACCGCCGTCGATTCGGTCGCGAAATAGGCCGCGCGCGCGGTCGGCGCCATCGTGGCCAGTTCCTGCGGCGTGTGCTCCACGCCGGAGAAAATGAAGTGCTGGCCGACCAGGACGCCGGTGATCGAACCCAGCGGATTGAAGGCCTGCGCCAGATTCAACCGCCGCGCCGCGCCGTCGGCGGGACCGAGCACAGTGACCAGCGGGTTGGCGGTGGTCTCCAGAAACGCCAAGCCGCTGGCGATGACGAACAGTGCCAACAGAAACAGCCCGTAAGTGTGCACTTGCGCCGCCGGATAGAACAGCAACGCGCCGGTGGCATATAGCAATAACCCCAGTACCACCGCTGCCTTGTAGCTATAGCGACGCATGAACATCGCCGCCGGGATCGCGAACACGAAATAGCCCAGGTAGAACGCGCTCTGCACCAGTCCAGCCTGCAGGTCGGTCAACTCGAACGCCTTCTTGAACTGCTTGATCAGGATGTCGTTGAGGTTGTTCGCCATGCCCCAGAGAAAGAACAGGCTGACGATCAGGACCAGCGGCGCGAGTGCGGTACGGGTCGGATTAGCGGGCGCCGAGGTGGCGGTATCGCTGCTGTAGTGCATGCCGCCTACCCCTCCCAAGGTGTGCTGCGTCACGGTCGAATTCGGGCCGGAGCGTACTGTGCTTGCGGTTACCATGCAAATATAAAATTTGAGTTCAAATTTGCATGGTGCATATTCGGCACGGGTCATCTGCGGTGTGTTCGGATGCGATCACTGAATCCTGGAGCGTTTCATGCACGTTGAAGCGAGAGACGTTGGGCGTGCGCGGTGCCTTGGTGCTGTCGTGTGGTGCGGCCTTCACTGGCGGGCACAGCGTACGCCATGGCGCAATGCGTCAAGGCTGGCTTCGCGCGCACTGCAACGCAACGATCACGACATGCTCGCGTTTTCTCTTCGCAACGGCTGCCGGGCCTTGACGCAATGATCATCCCACCGCCCAAATACCGCGCTCCTGCTTTGGACAAAGGACTGGATATCCTCGAATTGCTGGCACGCGATGCGCGGCCGATGACCATGGCCGAGATCTCGCAGGGCATCGGCCGCTCGCGCGGGGAAATCTTCCGCATGCTGCAAGTGTTGGAGGAACGTGGTTACCTGACCAAGGCTGCGGGCGATGGGGGGTATACGCTGACCAACCGCCTGTTCATGCTCGGCATGCAGCAGCCGCAGGTGCAGAACGTCACCGAGGTGGCGCTGCCGGTGATGCGCCGCTTGGCCGACGCGATCCGTCAGCCTTGCCATCTGGTGGCGCCGTCGGACGATCAAATCGTGGTCATCGCGCAGATGGATGTGCCCAGCGACCTGGGCCTGGTGGTGCGTCCCGGTCACCGCCGTCCGTTCGCGCATTCCTCCTCCGGTCTGGTGTTGTTCGCTTTTCAGCCCGCCGATGTGCAGGAGCGGCTGTTGCAGCGGCTAGATGCCGGTGCGGTGGAATACGACCGCGCACTCTTCCTGGCGGCTGCGTGCGAGGTGCAGGCGCTTGGCTACAGCATTCGTCCCAGCGAGGCCGTGGTCGGGGTGATCGACCTGACTGCGCCGATTCTGCAACACGGCATTGCGCGCTATACGCTCACCGTTCCTTTCATCGAACGCCGTCCACAACAGATGGATGCGCAGGTGGCGATGCAGGCGGTGTGCGCGGCGGCAGCGCAGATCAGTGCGGCGTTGTGCACGTAAGGCGATGCACGAAACCGTTGCGCCGTTGTGAATGATGTTTGCGCCGGCCTCGAGCTGCCTGCGCATCACTGAGGATGGCTAGGAAACCTTGGGCGATTCGATTGCATGGGGCCGCGCATGGCAACGTCGCGAGGGTCAGCGGCGCCCGACCTGAATCGTATCCGCTTGTTCCTGCTCGATCCGTAGCGCGGTGCCTTCCAGTGCCTGGTGCATTGCCTGGCGGATGCTGATCTGTCCCTTCACGGCATTGACCTGCACGGCGGCCAGCGTGGGGTCGCGGTAGACGATCATGCAGCCGGTGGCGTGGGCCAGTTGTTGGGAAACTTCATCGAAGCGCCCGGTTGGCAGGTTGTAGGTGTGATCGGGAACGCTGTCGCACTTGCCGGTGGGCGTGGTGCTGGCGGTTGTTGAAGACGCCGTTGTGGACGCGGTGGTGGCCGGTTTGCAGCCGGCCAGTAGCGCCACCAGGGCGAAACCGATGCAGCTGCCGCGCAAAATCTCGTTCATGAGGCGATTCCTAGAAGGATTGTTTCGCAGTCTAGATCGTCTGGCTTAACCCAGCTTTGCTTCGCGCGCGCGGGCATGTGGACGCGCGTGGATGTTGGCACGGGGGTTCCAGAGCATCATCGTCCAATGCCGTAGTGGCATTCGACGATCGGGGACCGTGACGAGCCGCGCGCGAGCGCTCAGGCGCCATCTTGGCCGCCACTCCAGGTGTCGCGTAGCGTCACGCTGCGGTTGAATACCGGCGTTTCGGCGCGGTGATCGTGGCGGTCGGCGACGAAATAGCCGCTGCGTTCGAACTGGAACGCTTGCTCCGGCGCAGCGTGCGCTGCGGCCGGTTCGACGTAGCCGCGCACGCTGCGCTTGGAGTGAGGATTGAGGTGGTCGCGGTAGCTCTTGCCGTCGGACTCGTCGTCTGGCTTCTCCACGGAGAACAGGCGGTCGTACAGGCGGATTTCGGCCTCCACCGCATGCGCGGCGCTGACCCAGTGCAGGGTGCCTTTGACCTTGCGGTTGGCGCCGTCCATCCCGGGGCGCGAGTTCGGGTCGAGCCAACCGCGCAGTTCGACGATGTCGCCAGCAGCGTTCTTGATCACCTCGTCGACGCGGGCGATCCCCGCACCGCGCAGGCGCACTTCGCCGCCGGGCACCAGCCGTTTCCAGCCTTTAGGCGGAACCTCGGCGAAATCCTCGCGCTCGATCCACACTTCGCGCGAGAACGGCACGGCGCGCGTGCCGAAGCTGTCGTCCTTGGGATGATTGGAGAAGGTCAGGGTCTCGCGGTGGTCGTCCGGCAGGTTGCTCAGCACCAGCTTGAGCGGGTCGATCACCGCCATGCGCCGTGGGGCATGGGCGTCCAGATCCTCGCGCAGGCAGCCTTCCAGCACCGCGAAGTCGATCACCGAGTTCTGCTTGCTGATGCCGACACGCTCCACCAGCAGGCGCAGTGCGGCCGGCGTATAGCCACGCCTGCGCAGGCCCTGCAGCGTGTACATGCGTGGATCGTCCCAGCCATCGACCAGACCTTCGGTGACGAGTTGGGTGAGCTTGCGCTTGCTCATCACCGTGTAGTTGATGTTCAGGCGCGAAAACTCGATCTGCCGTGGTTTGCCCGCCTCGCGTGGCAGCCCCTTGGCCAGCAGCGGTTGCAGCAGGTCCGGGTGCCCGGCCAGGTCGACCTTGTCCACGCACCAGTCGTACAGCGGCCGGTGGTCCTCGAACTCCAGCGTGCACAGCGAGTGGGTGATGCCTTCGATCGCATCGCCCAGGGCGTGGGCGAAGTCGTACATCGGGTAGATCGGCCAGGCGTTGCCGGTGTTCTGGTGTTCGACGTGTTTGATCCGATATAGCGCGGGGTCGCGCAGATTGATGTTGCCGCTGGCCATGTCGATCTTGGCGCGCAGGGTGCAGGTGCCGTCCGGAAATTCGCCGGCGCGCATGCGCCGAAACAGCTTCAGGTTCTCCTCGATGCTGCGTTCGCGGTAGGGCGAATGACGCCCCGGCTCGGTGAGCGTGCCGCGGTAGTCGCGCACTTGTTCGGCGGACAGATCGCACACGAACGCCTGGCCGTCGCGGATCAACTTCTCGGCGGCCAGGTAGTACACCTCGAAGTAGTCCGAGGCGTGGCGCAGTTCGGCCCACTGGAAACCCAGCCAGCGCACATCGTCCTGGATCGCGGCGACGAATTCGGGATCTTCCTTAGCGGGGTTGGTGTCATCCAGGCGCAGGTTGCAGCGCCCGGCGAACTCGGCGGCGATGCCGAAGTCTAGGCAGATCGCCTTGGCGTGGCCGATGTGCAGGTAGCCATTGGGCTCGGGCGGGAAGCGGGTGCGGATGGAGGCGTGTTTGCCGCTGGCCAGATCCTCGCGGACGATTTGGCGGATGAAGTCTTTCTTCTCGGCCGGGGCGGAGGCGTCGGTGGCGGGGGTGTCGGACATGCGCGCTTCAGCGAATAAATAGAGCGTAAGTTTATAAGTAAAGCGCTGTCTTGGTTTGCGCCACACTGGCGGACGACGGTCCCGGCGCGTAGGCTGCGGATCAATCCACGTGCCAGATGTCCGCATGCCGTCTTCCTGTCTTGCTGCTGACGCTAGGTGCGTTGCCTGTTCGCCAGGCCTGTGCGCAGCACCGATCCGCCTGCCGTCGGTCCAGACCACGCCTGGGTTCGGTAGGCAACGCTGAGGGCCGCACGTGCAGATCGCCTACCGTGCCCAGCACCTGATCGATGCGCATCTGGCCAAGCACGCGCTGGAGGATGCCGGCATCACCGCCTTCGTGTTCGGCGAGGCATTGCTCGGCGGCGCCGGCGAACTGCCGTTCGGCGTGGTCCAGGTCTGCGTGGCCGACGAACTGCTGGAAAAGGCCCAGGAAGTGCTGATGGCGTTGGGCCTGGGTGGGGTGGTGACGCGGGCCATGTAGTTTGGGAGCTGGGATTGGGGATTGGCAAAAGCGGGGGTGGGGGTCGCCGTCGCGAACTCGGCGGCGATGTTCTGCCGTTCGACGCTGTAGATCGCCACCAGCGCTGCCACGAGCAGCAACAGCGGCAGCGCCACCAGGGCCAGGCTCTTGCGGGTCAGCGGCCAGTCGTTCCAGCGCCGTGCCAGCGCCCTCACCGCGCCACTCCGGTACCGCCGCTGGAACGCGGCGCTGGCGCAAGCGCGTGGCGACCTGTACGCCCGCGAACGCCGTGCTGCTGCCGACCGTGTCCAAAACAAGGTCCGCGCCAGCCGCGCCGAGATCGAGGACGACTTCAGCCACTTCCTCGCGGCCAAGCCGCGCGGCACCATCAACTATCGCCAGGTGCGGCGGCTCGACGACGACAGCGCGGTCGATGCCGGCGTCTACACGTTCACCCTGAACAATGCTGACGGCAGCATTGTTCAGGTGCAGGCGCGCTACAGCTTCGTGTACGAGAAGCGCAATGGCCGCTGGCTGATCATCAACCACCATAGCTCAGTGATGCCGGAGCCGGTCGCCGTCGCCACCGCGGCCCCGGGGCGCACTTGAAAGCCAGGCCCGGCAGCGCCATCCACAGGGCATCGCCCCGTCGCTGCCAGGAGTCCATGCCATGTTGGGAATCGGTGCCTTCAAGCAGCGCCTGCCGCGTCCGGGCGAGAGCCTGCCCGGGCGGGCGGAACCGCTGCCGCTGCACAACCGTCATTTCGTCAACGGCCAGCCGTTGCGCGATGTCTTCGCCGGTCTGCAGCAGGTGCAGTTTGGCCTTGGTTGCTTCTGGGGCGCCGAGCGTGCCTTCTGGTCGCTGCCAGACGTGTTCACCACGGCGGTGGGCTATGCCGGCGGCGAAACCCCGCATCCGACGTACCGCGAAGTGTGTTCGGGCCAGACCGGCCATACCGAGGCGGTGCTGGTGGTGTTCGATCCGCACGTCACGAGCTTCGCGCAGCTGTTGCAGACCTTTTGGGAAAGCCACGATCCGACCCAGGGCATGCGCCAGGGCAACGACCTCGGGACCCAGTACCGCTCGGCGATCTATTGCGCCACGCAGGAGCAGTACGCTGCGGCAATCGCCAGCCGCGATGCCTATCAGCAGCGTCTACATGAGGCCGGCTATGGCGCGATCACCACCGAGATTCGTCTGCCGGCGCCGCCGTTCTATTACGCAGAGGACGAACACCAGCAGTATCTGGCCAAGAATCCAGGGGGCTATTGCGGCCTGGGTGGGACCGGCGTCGGTTGTCCGCTCGGTCTGGAAGTCTGAGCGGCGGCGTCTGGGCAGCCGATTCAGCCGGCCAACTTCTGCCGGATGGTATCGCGTAGTGCTTGCAGATCCTTGGCGAAGGTGTCGATGCCGCTGGTCAGCTTTTCGGTCGCCATCGGATCGGCGGCCAGGTCGGCCGCGAAGCGCTGCGCGTCGATCGGGGGCACGCTGACGCCGTCGGCCCGGCCCGGCGAGAGCTTGCGCGGTAGTGGGCCGTAGTCGGCGTCGAGCTTTTCCAGCAGGTCCGGCGAGATGGTCAGCCGGTCGCAGCCAGCCAGCGCCTCGATCTGCGCGGTGGAACGGAACGAAGCCCCCATCACCACGGTCTGCAAGCCGCGGCGTTTGAACTCGGCGTACACGTCGCGCACGAACTGCACGCCAGGGTCCTCGTCGATGCTGGCTGGGGTCTGGCCATGCGCCACGTACCAGTCGAGCATGCGGCCGACGAATGGCGAGTGCAGAAACGCCCCGGCCTCGGCGCAGGCCAGCGCCTGGGTGCGGTTGAAGACCAGGGTCAGGTTGCAGTCGATGCCGTCCTTCTGCAATTGCCGCGCCGCTTCGATGCCTTCCCAGGTGGCGGCGACCTTGATCAGGATCCGTTCCTTGGCGATGCCGCGCTCGGCATACATGGCGATGAATTTATGCGCCTTGGCGATTGTGGCGGCGGTGTCGTGGGCGAGGTCGGCGTCCACTTCGGTGGACACGCGCCCGGGCACCAGTGTGCTGAGTCGGCTGCCGACGCCGATGGTCAGGCGGTCGGCGATTTCGTCGATCAGGGTGGCACGCTCGCCATTTTGGCTGTGCGCCCAGGCCAGTGCCTCGTCGATCAGGTCGGCATAGACCGGCAGGTCCAGCGCCTTTTTCACCAGGGTCGGGTTGGTGGTGCAGTCCACCGGCTTGAGTCGCTTGATCGCGTCGTAGTCGCCGGTATCGGCCACGACCACGGACAATTCGCGCAACTGGGCCAGTTTGGAGGAAGCGGAAGAGGTCATCGGTAACTCTCGATACGAGTGAAAAGAAGGCGGATGACCTGCTACGTTAACGCGCTGCGTGAGTGTTGTCGCCTTCGACGTGCTTCATCGCGGCCACAGGCCGCGATGAAGCACGTGTTGTTGGAGGCGTGTCGGTCGCGATGGTGCGACCGAGATTCAGGCTGGGCAGGGTGCTGTCCCGCGCGAGGTTGCAGCGTGATGCGGCTGTGCGTGCGAGGTCGTTGTGCAGACACGCCGGCATCGATGCGATGTCAGGCGACTGCGCGTACGAGCCCTCGCCGCTCAGGTGACGGCTTGCTGCTGTGCCGCCGCGTGCGTCTGCGGCGGCAGCACGAACAACTCGCTCGGCAAGGTCTTGAACAGCTGCGCCAGTTGTTGCAGAAACTCGCTCATCGCCGAACTGCGCCGCCACAGCATGGCGATGCGGCGGCTTGGTCCGCAACTGTGATCGAAATTGAGCAGGCGGATGTTGGACGGGTTGGTTACCGGCGGCTGTACCGCCAGCAACGGCAGCAGGGTCACGCCGACATTGGCGGCGACCATTTGGCGCAGCGTTTCCAGGCTGGTGGCCTGGAATTCGGCTTTTTCCGTCGCCCCGGCGAGGTGGCATACGTCCAATGCCTGGTCGCGTAGGCAGTGCCCGTCTTCGAGCAACAGCAGGCGTTGCGCGTGCAGTGCGTCCAGGGTGAGTGGCGCCTGCTGCTCGGCCAGTGGATGCGGATCGGAGACGGCCAGCACGAACGGCTCTTCGAAGAGAAATTCGGCATGCAACTGCTCGTCGTGCAGTGGCAGTGCCAGCAGGGCCGCGTCCAGGCGACCCTCGCGCAGGCGGCTCAGCAGTACGTCGCTCTTTTCTTCGATCAACAGCAGTTCCAGGTGCGGGAAGCGTGCGCGCACCTTCGGGATCACGTGCGGTAGCAGGTACGGCCCCAGTGTCGGGAAAATGCCCAGGCGTACCGTGCCGGCCTCTGGATCCTGGCTGCGCCGCGCGGCTTCTTTCATCTGCTCGATTTCGGCGACGATGCTACGCGCCCGGCTGGCCGCCTCGCGTCCGGCCGGAGTCAGCATGACCTTGCGTGGCGCACGCTCGACCAACGGTACGCCGAGTTCGTCTTCGAGTTTCTTGATCTGTGTCGACAGCGTCGGTTGGCTGACGAAGCATGCGGCGGCGGCGCGCCCGAAATGCTTGTGATCGGCCAGCGCTACCAGGTATTTGAGATCACGCAGGTTCATCGGCGAGTTCCTTTGGCACGCAAGGCGGGGAGACGGCGCAGAGCCACAGCATAGCCCCACGCCGGTCGGCGGCGTGGGGCGAAGACATCAAGCCGCCTCGGCGATGCCGCCGGCGACCGGCGCGCTGTGGCGAATCAGATGGTCGAACGCGCTCAGCGCCGCCTTGGAGCCTTCGCCCATGGCGATGATGATCTGCTTGTACGGTACCGTGGTCGCGTCGCCAGCGGCGAACACGCCCGGTTGCGAGGTTTGGCCGCGCTCGTCGATCACGATTTCGCCGCGTGGCGACAAGGCGACCGCGCCTTGCAGCCATTCGGTGTTCGGCAGCAACCCGATCTGCACGAAGATGCCTTCCAGCGCCAATTGGTGGACAGCGTCGCCGACACGGTCTTTGTACATCAGGCCGGTGACCTTCTGACCGTCGCCGAGCACCTCGGTGCTCTGCGCGTTGACGATGATGTCCACGTTGCCCAGGCTGCGCAGCTTGCGCTGCAGCACGTCGTCGGCGCGCAGCTTGCTGTCGAACTCGACCAGGGTGACGTGGCTGACGATGCCGGCCAGGTCGATTGCTGCTTCCACGCCGGAGTTGCCGCCGCCGATCACCGCGACGCGTTTGCCCTTGAACAACGGGCCGTCGCAGTGCGGGCAGTAGGCCACGCCCTTGTTGCGATATTGATCCTCGCCCGGCACGTTCATCTGCCGCCAGCGCGCGCCGGTGGACAGGATCACCGTGCGGCTCTTCAGCGACGCACCATTGGCCAGTTTGACCTCGACCAGGCCGTCGGCCCCGGCCGGAATCAATTGCTCGGCGCGCTGCAGGCTCATGATGTCCACGTTGTACTGGCGCACATGCTGCTCCAGTGCCGCGGCCATCTTCGGGCCTTCGGTTTCCTGCACCGAAATGAAATTTTCGATTGCCATGGTGTCCAGCACCTGGCCGCCGAACCGCTCGGCTGCCACGCCGGTGCGGATGCCCTTGCGTGCGGCGTAGATCGCCGCCGCCGCGCCGGCTGGGCCGCCGCCGACCACCAACACGTCGAATGGCGCCTTGGCCGCGATCGCCACCGCCTCGCGTTTGGCCGCGCCGGTGTCGAGCTTGGCGACGATTTGCTCCAGGCTCATACGTCCCTGGTCGAACACTTCGCCGTTGAGGTAGACGGTGGGCACCGACATGATCTGCCGTGTTTCCACCTCCTCCTGGAACAGCGCGCCATCGATGGCCACGTGCTGGATGTTCGGGTTCAGCACCGCGGCTAGGTTCAGCGCCTGCACGACGTCCGGACAGTTTTGGCAGGACAGCGAGAAATAGGTTTCGAAACGGTATTCGCCGGGCAGGTGGCGCACCTGCTCGATCAGCTCCGCGGTGGCCTTGGACGGATAACCGCCGACTTGCAGCAACGCCAGCACCAGCGAGGTGAATTCGTGGCCCATCGGGAGCCCGGCGAAGCGCAGGTGGATGTCCTGACCGGGGCTGTTGAGTGCGAACGAGGGCGTGCGCTCGTCGCTGTCGCGGTGCACATCCAAGGTGATCTTGTCCGAGAGCAGCACCAGTTCTTCGAGCAGATCGAGCATCTCGCGCGATTTGGCACCGTCGTCCACCGACGCGGCAATATGGATGGGCCGCACGACCCGCTCCAGATAGGCTTTCAACTGTGTTTTCAGATCGGCATCCAACATGGCGGACTCCTGACGTTGGGCAAAGCGAGGGGGAGGCGCGACTGCCGCACGGGCAGCCGGTCGCCAAGCAACTGGGAGGAGGGGTGAACCGCAGCCGACAGGCGCGCGTTGCGCCATCACCGGCTGCGGTTCACCCCCACCCCCGCCAGAGCGGCGGAGATGGGAGTGGACGTGGTTTAGATCTTGCCGACCAGGTCCAGCGACGGCTTCAGGGTCTTTTCGCCTTCCTTCCACTTGGCCGGGCACACCTCGCCCGGGTGCGAGGCGACGAACTGCGCGGCCTTGAGTTTGCGCAGGGTCTCGGTGACGTCGCGGGCGATGGCGTTGTCGTGGATTTCGACGGTCTTGATCACGCCTTCCGGATTGATGACGAAGGTGCCCCGCAGGGCCAGACCCTCGTGCTCGATGTGCACGCCGAAAGCACGGGTCAGTTGGTGGGTCGGGTCGCCGACCAGCGGGAAGCGGGCCTTGCCCACCGCAGGGGAGGTTTCGTGCCACACCTTGTGCGAAAAATGGGTGTCTGTTGTGACGATGTAGACCTCGGCGCCGATCTTCTGGAACTCGGCATAGTGCTCGGCAGCGTCTTCCACTTCGGTCGGGCAGTTGAAGGTGAAGGCGGCCGGCATGAAGATCAGGACCGACCACTTGCCCTTCAGATCCGCATCCGTCACTTCGATGAATTCACCGTTGCGGTAGGCGTTGGCCTTGAATGGCTGGACCTGGGTGTTGATCAAAGACGACATGGAGTTTCCTCGTGGTTGGGGGAGAGGGGGTGGGGGATGGAGCAAGGGCGATGATAGGAGCAGAGGATAGGTTTCTCAAATCGATTAATGGAATTAAATAGATAGAATTTCTCTATCGTTAGCCAAGTCTGGCTCTTTGCTGCACTGCGGTGATGCCATCGGGTGCCGCCTGACAGCTGCAGGTAGCAGAGAAGGTTCTACCACGTTGGCTTTTCCAGCTCGCTGGGTCATCGTGATACCGATGAATGCGCCCACTCCCGAGTCCCTGCTGCGCGCGGCCTGCACCCAGGTCGCGCGTGGCGATGCCGAAGTCCTGTTGATCCATGCCCTGCAGCGTGACCGCGCCTGGCTGTTCGCGCATGCGCGCGAGCCACTGTCGGCGGAGACGGTGGCGGTATTCCGAGGGCTCGTGGCCCGGCGCGCGCAGGGCGAGCCGGTGGCTTACCTGACGGGCCGGCGCGGCTTCTGGACCCTGGATCTGGCGGTCGGCCCGGCCACCCTGATCCCGCGTGCCGATACCGAACGTTTGGTGGAACTGGCGCTGGAGCGGTTGGACATGCAGCCGGGCCGCCGCGTCGCCGACCTGGGCACCGGCAGCGGCGCGATCGCGCTGGCGCTGGCCAGCGAACGTCCGCGGGCGCAGGTGCTGGCGACCGATCTCAGTGCCGCGGCGTTGGCGGTGGCCGAGGCCAACATGCTGGCGCACGGTCTGCACAATGTGGCCTTCGCGCATGGCGCCTGGCTGGTGCCGCTGGCCGGGCAGCGTTTCGACCTGATCGCCAGCAATCCGCCTTACATTGCCGCCGGCGATCCGCATCTGACCCAGGGCGACCTGCGCTACGAACCGCTGAGCGCCTTGACCTCCGGTGTCGATGGGTTGGACGACATCCGGCAGATCGTCGCCGGCGCACCGGCGCACCTGCGGGCGGGCGGTTGGTTGCTGCTGGAGCATGGTTGGGACCAGGGCAACGCCGTGCGCGCGCTGCTGACGGCTGCACGCTTCATCGCAGTGGAGACTTACCAAGATCTAGAACTCCGCGATCGGGTCACACTGGGTTGTTGGCCGCTTGCATGAGTGGCGGTACAGGTTCTGCCCTGGCATGTCCAATGCGTGGTCTGTTGAGTGCCGAAGACGCGCGCCGTGGCAGCGCACGCGACGCGGCGGTCCATAGGTAGAATCGGGATTTTCCGCAGGAGTCCCCATGCGCACGCTGTATCCCAAGATCGAGCCGTTCGATAGCGGCCTGTTGCCGGTGGACGCGCGCCACACCCTGTATTACGAACAGTGCGGTAACCCTGGCGGCAAGCCGGTGCTGGTGCTGCATGGCGGACCAGGTGGTGGTTGTAACGCCAAAATGCGTTGCTTCCACGATCCGGCCAAGTACCGCATCGTGTTGTTCGATCAGCGCGGTTCCGGCCGCTCCACGCCGCATGCGGATCTGGTCGATAACACCACTTGGGATCTGGTTGCCGATATCGAGCGATTGCGCGAGCACCTGCGTATCGATCGTTGGCAGGTGTTCGGCGGCAGTTGGGGTTCGACCCTGGCATTGGCCTATGCGCAGACGCATCCGCAGCGCGTGGCCGAGTTGGTGCTGCGTGGCATCTTCCTGCTGCGGCGTTGGGAGCTGGAGTGGTTTTATCAGGAAGGCGCCAGCCGGCTGTTTCCGGATGCTTGGGCGCACTATGTCGGCGCGATTCCACCGGTGGAACGTGCCGATCTGATTTCCGCGTTTCATCGGCGCCTGATCAGCGACGACCAGGCCATCCGCCTGGCGGCGGCCAAGGCGTGGAGCGTGTGGGAAGGGGCGACCAGCTTCCTGCATGTGGACGCCGATTTCGTCGATAGCCACGAAGACCCGCACTTCGCGCTGGCCTTCGCGCGCATCGAAAATCATTACTTCGTCAACGGCGGTTTCCTGGAAGTGGAAGACCAGTTGTTGCGCGATGCGCACCGCATCGCCGATATCCCCGGCGTGATCGTGCACGGTCGCTACGATGTGGTCTGCCCGCTGGCCAATGCCTGGGATCTGGCCAAGGCGTGGCCGAAGGCGCGTTTGGAAATCACCCCGGCATCGGGTCATTCGGCCTTCGAAGCGGAGAATACGGATGCGCTGATACGTGCGACCGACTCTTTCGCCTGAGCAGCATCCGGGAGTCCGCGACGATGCTCCGAGAGGGCGATGGTGCAGTGGTGGTGCAATCGCGCTGGTCGGTTGTTGCTGTGTGTATCGGGATCAGGCTATCGCCAGCAGTTGCGGCTGCAGCGTCGTCAATATCCGTGCCAGACGTTGCGCCCAGGCGTGCTGCCCTGCGTCGTCGGCGATCAGGTCCTGGCGGATTTCCAGCTCGGCATGCAGCAGGCCGCGGCCTTCGCCGTGCACTGGGACGGCGTAGTCGCTGGTGTCGCTGACCGCATAGGGCGCGTTGTCGCCGATGATTAGATCGCCGGCTTCGCGCAGCGCTTGCAGCAATGGATGGGCGAAGCGCGTGTCGCGGTGGTACAGCACGCCGGCATGCCATGGCCGCGATACACCGTGCATGACCGGAGTGAAGCTGTGCATCATCACCAACAGGGTGGGACGCGCGCTCGCGCGCCGTGCATCCAGCTCGGCGGCGATGCGCGCGTGGTAGGGCGTATGCACTGCGGCGATGCGCTGCTGCCGCTGCGCGGCCGATAACCCTGCATTGCCCGGCACTACAGTGCCGTCGCTGGTCTCGGCAATCAGCGTCGGTGATGTCAGCGGACGATTGCAGTCGATCAGCAGGCGCGAATACGTCTGTTCGATCGCCCACGCGTCCAGCAGCGTGGACAGCGCACGGGTGACGCCGACGATGCCGATGTCCCAGCCGATGTGCCGGTCCAGTTCGTGCTGGGGCAGGTCCAGGTTGGCCAGGGCGCGCGGCACGGTCCGACCGGCATGATCGGCCAGCAGGACGAATGGCGAGGTGCCCTGTGGGCGATGGATCGCGAAGACGTCCGGGTCGTCTGCACCGAGCAGTGGGGTTAGCTGTGCCGGGGCGGGTTCAACCACGCGCAGTGCCGTCGAGGTGGTGTTCGATCATCCACAGGCCTGCCCACAGTTTCGGGTCCAATGCGTAGCCTTCGTCCATTTTCTGTACCAGCCACGCGGCGGCGCGTGCGCGCGGCACCGTGTGCACGGTGATGTCCTCGTTGGCGTCGCCGCCGCCATCGCCGACCTTGCGCAGGCCGGTGGCGCGGACGAAGGCGATTTTTTCGCTGCTGGCGCCGGAGGAGGTCGGGCCGATCATCAGCACTTCGGCATGCGCGGCGGTCCAGCCGGTCTCTTCCTCCAGTTCGCGCACCGCCGAGACTTCGATCGATTCGCCAGCGTCGATGTCGCCGACCAGACCGGCTGGCATCTCGATGGTGCGCGCCTGCAGAGGTACGCGGAATTGTTCGACGAACAGCACTTCGTCGTCCGGTGTCACGGCAATGATGATCGCCGCCAGTCCGCCTGCGTGCACGCGTTCGGAGTATTCCCAGGTGCCGCGCACCACCATGCGTTGGTATTTGCCTTCGTAGACGATGCGGGGCGGGGAGTTTTGGTGGTTCATGGGCAGCTCGCGGGTCATAGAGGAAGAAGACGCCGATGCGCACGCGACGCTGAGGCGCTTTTGTGCAGTGTAGTGCCAGTGCTGTTGCGGCGTTGCGCGCACCGCGCTGCGGTGGCTGCTCAGTTGGGCGTGGTCTCCAGGCCGGCCGCCTGCAGCAGCCTGCGTCGGGTCAACGGCCCGAAGCGCAGTGTCTCGCACAGTCCCAGCAGGATGTCGGTGTCGGCTGTGCCACGGGTAAATTGGGGCGTGGCCGTGTGCAGCGGCGCATCCAGTGCGATGGTGGTCAGCTGCCGCCATAGCAGTGCGTGTTGGCGTTGCTCGCGCAGGCGCACGGCCATCTGCGCCGCGCCACGCAGGCGTAGGAACGCCACTTCGTCGACCCGTGCCAACAAGGTGTCCAGATCGCCGAAATGCGCCAGCAAGATCGCGGCGGATTTCGTGCCGATGCCGGTGACGCCGGGGATGTTGTCGATCGCATCGCCGCTCAGTGCCAGGTAGTCGGCAATCTGCTGCGCATGCACGCCATATCGTGCCTTGACTCCGGCCGCGCCCCAGCGTTGGCCGCGCCCGTAGTCCCACTGCTCGTCGCACTCCAGCAGTAACTGCGACAGGTCTTTGTCGGCCGATACGATCACACCGTGAAAACCGTCGCCGCGCGCGCGGTGCAGCGCGCTACCGATCAGGTCGTCGGCTTCGTAGTGGTGGTCCGCCAGCACGCACAGGCCCAATGCCGCGCACAGCGCCTGGCAATGGGCGAACTGTCGCCGTAGCGCATCCGGCGCTGGTGCGCGGTTGGCCTTGTATGCGGGGTACAGACGATGTCGGAAGCAAGTGTCCAGGGCTTCGTCGAACGCCACCACGATGTGCTGCGGGCGCTCGCGTTCGAGCAGGTCGAGCAGGAACCGGGCGAAGCCGTGCACGGCGTTGGTCGGCCAGCCCTGCGCGTCCTGGAATTCGTCGGGAATCGCATGCCAAGCGCGGAAGACGTACAGGCTTGCGTCGATCAGGTACAGCGGCCGCGAGGCGGGCGTGGCCGGGTTCACGGTGTCCAGTCGCTGAGCAGCCGCCGCGGATCGGGACGCTCGCGCTCCGGCGCTTGTATCTGCGCCGTTCCTAGATGGATGAAGCCAGCAATGCGTTCGTGTTCGGCCAGGCCCAGGCGTGCGGCCACCGCGTCGTCGTAGGCCATCCATCCGGTCAGCCACTGGGCGCCGAAGCCGTAGGCCTGCGCCGCTTGCAGCAGTGCGAAGCATACCGAGCCGGCGGTCAGCCATTGCTCGATCTCCGGCACCTTGTGTCCGCGTTGCAGGCACGCGATCACCGCGATCACTACCGGCGCATGGGCGAAGCGTTGGCGATCCTTTTCCACCGCCGCGGCCGGCGCGGCGGGATCGCGCTGCAGGCTGCGTTCGGCGAGGAAGTCGCCCAGCGTCAGACGCGCCTGACCGGCAATACGCAGGAACCGGAACGGTACCAGCTTGCCGTGGTCGGGGACGCGCACGGCCGATTGCAGCATCGCCAGCAGCGTCGCCGCGTCCGGTCCTGGCTCGCCCAATTGCATGGACGGCACCGAACGCCGTGCATCCAGCGCTTGCAGCGAATGAAGTGTGTGCATCTGCTTTGAATCCGATTGGGCCGATGCAAATTATATTCCTTCGTCGACATGCCTAAGTGGATCTTGCCGTGGCACCACCGTCGTGTTGCGTTGCCGATTAGTTGCTCGCAGACGAATGGCCTCGTGATGGAGTTGCATCGATTGCGACAGCCGCGTGCGGCTTGGTATGCGCCAGGGCGTGAACTCGATTGGCGCGCGTTTCATGTGCGGCAATCGTCGCGTCCGTTGTCTGTGTGTCGCTTCCGCCGAGGGGCGCGATGATGGCGCAGTTTGGGCGACTGAAAAGGATGGGGTGTCGAGGCAGAGTGCCTGGTCCGTACAGGTCTATTCAGGCAAGACTGTCGCCACGATCACGCAATTACAGTCTGGAATCATGGTGAATATCACGTTCCGAGTGGGAGATACTTCTTGTGAAACAGTTGACGTTCATGTGGTATGCCTACTATGAAAAACTAGAGGCAGAGGGCGTGTCCGTTTGCCTTCTGTCTTCACTTCTGTCGAGTGCCGTTGACGGCGCGGAGCCATTTCATAATGAGTTTCAGCCCCAGCCCGCACGCATACACCGCGCGCGATCCGCGCCTGTTGACGCAGGCGCGCGAGGGCATGCTGTCCGTGCTGGATACCGCGTTTGCAGAGGCACTGACGCATTTCGACGATGTATTGTTCGACCATGCCGAAACTGCTGGTACGTCGCAGTTGCTGTTCCTGGACGGTATGCGCGAGTTGCGACGCCGTCGCCAAGACATCGCCGCGCGCTTCCATGCACAACTGCAGGCGGCTTGGCAGGCACTGGAAGCGGGTGCGCCGCTTTCGGCCGAGGTGGCCATGGCCGGGTACGAACACAGTTTGAGCCTAGTCTCCGAGCACGAGCTTGAGTTGCGATTGGCGGTGCGCAACTTGGCCAGCGTACTGCTGCGCGAATGGAAGTCCGTACTCGGTCGCATTGACCTTCGCCTGGGTTGGATCGCCGGTGGTCTGGAACTGGATGCCGACACCAATCCAGTTGGTCCCGAACATATCGGTGTCGCCGTACACGCGGCATTCTCCAATAGCGATCTGGAGCCGGAGGTGCGCCTGCTGCTGATCAAGTTGTGCGAGCGCGATCTCGCCGTCGGCATCGGTCAGTTCTACCAGGAGTTGGACGACCGTCTTGCCGAGGCCGGGGTGATGCCGGAGATCCCGCGCTCACCGCCGCCGCCGAAACATCCGGCGCACCACGAGGTGTCAAGCGTTCAGGCCGACGCCGAGGGTGACGATGACGCGATCTATTCCCCGGCCTGGGCGAGACGTTTTGTCAAACGTTGGGCCGAGCGTCGCGGTAGTGCGCCGGCCGCCACCCGCGATGGGACTGCACGCCTGCCCGAGGACGCTCAGGACGTATTGCTTGAGGCGTTGCAAGATCTTTTGCAGCAGACCCGCAATGCGCGCGATACCGCGACCTCGGCGGCACGCACTGCGGTCGGCCAGCAGCGCGCGCTTAGCCCGCGCGAGATGATGTCGGTGTTGTCATTGTTGCAGGCCACGCCCAGCGCTACGCAGCGTGCGGTGGTCGGCGACGAAAGCGAGTCGTTGGCGCATCGGCTCAAGAGCGAGATGTTGTCCACTGTTGCTCAATGTGGCCTGGACCCGGCGGATGCGCGGCTGGATCCGGTGGATGAAGATGCCATCGACTTGGTTGGCATGCTGTTCGACGTGATGCTCGACGAGCGTGAACTCGACGGTCGCTCGGGCGAGTTGATCGGGCGGCTGTTGGTACCGCTGGTCAAGGTCGCGCTGCTAGATCGGCGGATGTTCGTGCAGAAAACGCATCCGGCGCGGCGTTTGCTCAACTCGCTGACCGAGGCCTGCGAGGGCAACACCGGGGAGACCCAGAACGAGCGCGTGCTGATGGTCAAGGTCGAGGAGATCATCGAGCGGCTGCTCGCCGAGTTCAACGAGAATATGGCGATCTTCCTGACCTTGGAAGAGGAGTTTCGCGAATTTCTGGCCCAGCATCGGCGTCGGGTCGAAATCGCTGAACGTCGTGCCGCCGAGACTCAGCGAGGCCAGGAAAAGCTGGAACTGGCGCGGCAGCGCGCCGAAGCCGAGTTACAGGCGCGCCTGCACAATCGACAGTTACCGCAGGCACTGGAGGATTTTCTGCGGCGGCCTTGGCAGCACTACTTGACCATGGTCATGCTGCGTGAATACGCGGATAGCCCCAACGTGCGCGAGGCCATCGCGCTGGCCGATGGCTTGCTGGAGGAAGCCGCCGAAGCGCAACGGCATATCGTCGGCAGACCCTGGCTGCAGGCTTGGCAGGAGCCGCTGTACAAGATCTTCGCCAGCGTTGGCTTACATTCGGAAGCGGTCACGGCGGCATTCGATGCGTTGCACGACACCTTGCGGGCGGTGGCCGAACTGCGTCCGGAACTGGAGCGTCGGTTGCCGGAACTGCCGCAGTTGGCGCTGCCGCAAGCGCTGGCGCAGGAGGTACAGCCGGTGGAAGTGGCCGCGCCAGAGGCCGTGGACGATTTCGACAGTGCCGACGCCGACCGTTTCCGCGCGATGGACACCGGCACTTGGCTGGATTTCGTCGACCGCGACAGCAATGTGCAGGCCGGTAAGTTGTCGTGGGTGAGCCCGATTTCGTCGCGGCTGTTGTTCGTCAACCGTCGTGGTGCGCGGTTATGCGTGGCCTCGCCGGAGGAATTAGCGCTGATGGTGCGGCTCGGTCGCCTGCGCAATCATGTCGATGATGGCGCTTTCGACAGCGCTTTGCAGTGCGTCGTCGAACGGCTCGATGCGTGCAGTGTCACCCTGCATTGAGTGACCGCGTCGAGCGAACGTCTGCCCGGGTTCCGTTCCGCGATTGCCTCACTTGGCGAGTCTGCGTTTCCGTCTCTTCCGCACAGGCATCTTCATGCCGCTCGCCAACCGCTGCGATCATGCGCTGGACCCTGTAGCATCGGCACTGGACTGACGGGCAGCGCACGGGAAATCGCATGGCAGTGCAGGTTTTGGTAGTGAAGGAGTCGGCGCCGGGCGAGCGCCGCGTGGCGGCGACGCCTGAAACGGTGAAGAAGTTGTGCGCGTTGGGCGCCCAAGTGCGGATCGAGCCGGATGCCGGTGCGTCGGCGGGCTTCGTCGATGCCGCGTATCTCGCCGCCGGTGCGCAGCATGCCGATGCCGAGAGTCCGGCGCAGGCGGATCTGGTGTTGTGCGTGCAGCCGTTGCCGGTCCAAGCGCTGGAACAACTCAAGGAGGGTGCCGGTGTGGTCGGCATGTTGCAGCCGCAGGCCGATCCAGCGCGCGCCGCGGCGCTGCAGGCGCGACACCTGGTCGCGTTCCCGCTGGAGCGCTTGCCGCGCACCACTCGCGCCCAGGCGATGGATGTGCTCAGTTCGCAGGCCGGCATGGCCGGTTACAAGGCGACGCTGATCGCTGCGCAATTGGCGCCGCGCTTCTTCCCGATGTTGACCACCGCGGCCGGCACCATCCGTCCCTCCAAGGTGCTGGTCGTCGGTGCAGGCGTGGCCGGCTTGCAGGCCATCGCCACAGCCAAGCGCCTGGGCGCCCAGGTCGAAGGCTTCGATGTGCGCCCGGAGACACGCGAGCAGATCGAATCGTTGGGCGGCAAGTTTCTCGACCTAGGTGTCAGTGCAGTAGGCGAGGGCGGTTATGCGCGGCAACTCAGCGATGCCGAGCGTGTCGAGCAGCAGCAGCGCCTGGCCGAACACCTCAAAGGCATCGATGTAGTGGTGTGTACCGCCGCAGTGCCGGGACAGCCGGCGCCGAAGATACTCAGTGCCGAGATGGTCGCCGGTATGCGGCCCGGCAGTGTGGTGGTGGATCTGGCCGCCGAGACGGGCGGCAACTGCGCCTTGACTCGCCCTGGCGAGACCATCGAACACGGCGGTGTGATCGTCGCCGGGCCGCTGCATCTGGCCAGCATGGGCGCTGTGCATGCCAGCGAGATGTATGCGCGCAACGTCTACAACTTTGTCGCGCTGTTTCTCAAGGATGGGACGATTACCTACGACTGGAACGACGAGTTGCTGGCGAAGACGCGCTGGCATCCTGCCTGAGCGCCGGCTATGGAAGCGGTCGTGCGGGATCGGGCATAGGCGCGCTCGCACCGAGATTGGCTTTGATCCAGGCCGTACGTTGCGCAGGAGTCATCGCGTCCAGGCGGTCGCGCAGCGTCTTGCGCTGTTCTGGCGGTAGCGTGCGCATGTAGGCGAATACTGCCTGTGCCTCCTCGCGTTGTTGCGGGGTCATGGCCTCGTAGCGGCGTGCGCCTTCGCGCGCGTGCGCGCGCTGCTCCGGGGTCATCGATTGCCAGCGCTGAGCATGCTCGAACATCCGCTGCCGTTGTGACGGGGCATCGTTCCAGCGTTGGCGCAGCGGTGCGATCAACAGTTCGCGCTGTTGCGGACTCAGGTGCTCCCAGTCCGGTAAGGGAGAGCCGGACTGGGCATCGACGACGGCGGGAGCCGGTGGCGTCGGCGGTGTGGCGCAGACGGCAGGTATCACGTGACTGGCCAATAGCGTGAGTGCCAGGGAAAAGCGGATCGGGCGATTCATCGAATTTATTCCATTGCCAACGCGGTATCGGAGCCCAACCACAGGTACAGGTCGGGGTTTTCGTCCAGCATGCCGGGAGGCGTGGTCTCCTCGGCGTCGGTCGTCACGGCGGCGAACGTCGTCGATGTCGTTGCGTTGGCGGCCGTGGCGGAGGCCGTTTCCGGTGCCGAGCGTGGCTGCAATAGTTGTTGCATGCCCAGCACAACGCCGAGTAGGGCCGGTGCCGCCGCCAGCAGCCAACCCAGGCGCCGGGCGTGCGAGCGCTTGGCCTGGTCGAGGTGACCGGCTTGCTGGCGCGCGGCGCGCAAGCGGGCAAGGGTCGATGCAGGCAGGGCCCGCAGTCCAGCTTGATGGAGGGCACGCATCCGTGCGTCGAAGGCGGCGGAGCGGGTGGGGTCGGATGTCATCGCAGATCCTCCAGATGTTTCTGCAGCGCCTCGCGGGCGCGCGACAGATGGGTTTTGACCGAGCCTTCGGAACAACCCATGGCATGGGCGGTGGTGGTCACATCGAGCTCTTCCAGTACGCGCAAGGTGAAGGCTTCGCGCTGTCGTGCCGGTAGCGTGCGCAATGCGGCCACCAGTCGCGCATGGGTTTGCCGTTGCTCGTGCTGTTGGGCAGGATTGGGGCTGTCGTCGGCCCATTCCGGGAAGTTGTCCGCGTCGCGGTCGCTGGCCGGTGCCCAGAAGCGCAGGCGGAAATTGCGGCGACGCTGCAGGTCGATGATGCGTCTGCGCAGGATGCTCCAGAACAGCGGCGTCCACTCCTGTGCCGGCCGCGCGCGGTAACTCAGCAGTTTGATCATCGCGTCCTGCACCGCGTCCAGCGCATCCTCGCGCTGACGCAGGCCGGCTTCGGCGAAACGGAACGCGCGTGGTCCGATGTCGGCCAGAAACGCTTCCAACGATGCCGGTGACGGACGCGTGGCGGCATCGTCGGCCTCGGGCAGCGGCGGTAGCAGGGCAGGGGGACTCACCAGCACAGCTTAGCTTCCTGACGGAGGGATACCTTGGTAAACGCATCGCAGCGGTCACGGTTGACCGCGCGATGTCGTCGCGGATGTCATCGCACAACGGTTCAGCAGGTGGTTATGATGCGGCGGACGGGCGTGGTGCCCTGGAGAGCGAATGCGATGAACGATGGGTTCGTGGCCTTGTATATCTTCATGCTTGCGGCGATCGCAGGCCATGTGATCATTTCGCGGGTGCCGGTGATCCTGCATACCCCGTTGATGTCCGGTTCCAACTTCATCCATGGCATCGTGCTGATCGGTGCGATGGTGGTGCTTGGTCATGCCAATACGCCATTGGAGAAAGTGCTCGGCTTTGTCGCGGTACTGCTTGGTGCCGGCAATGCCGCTGGTGGCTACGTGGTGACCGAACGTATGCTCGACATGTTCAAGTCCAGCAAACCGGACCCGCACAAGACCAAGGCGCAGGATTGATGTGCGACGCTGGCACAGTATCGCAATACGGGCCTGGGGTGCATTGGCGTTGCTGCCCGGCTTCGTGTTGGACCTGCTTTTCTGCTTGCCGCCGTGCGAGTAGATGTTCTTCTCCGGAGAGTAACTGCTGATGGAACTGTTGCCGATCCTCATCAAGAGCAGCTACCTGGTGGCTGCCACACTGTTTTTGCTTGGCCTGCAGCGCATGGCTTCGCCCAGGACCGCGCGCAGCGGCATCCACTGGGCGGGTAGTGGCATGTTGCTGGCGACCGTTGCCACTTTCCTGCTGCCGGGTCTGCATAATTTGCCGTTGATCGTGCTGGCAATCGTGCTCGGCACCGGCGCGGCCTGGATGTCGGCCAAAAAGGTGGCGATCACCGACATGCCGCAGATGGTGGCCTTGTACAACGGCATGGGCGGCGGCTCGGCGGCGGCGATCGGTGCGGTGGAGTTGTTGCGCTATGCGTTCTTGATGCAGCGCGACACCACGTACTGGAGCGCGGATGCGATCGCCGCATTGGCCGCGCGTCATCCCGGTATGATCACACTGGTGCTTGCGGTGGTTGGCTCGGCGATCGGCGCGGTGTCGCTGTCTGGCTCGATCGTCGCCTGGGCCAAGCTCGATGGACGCCTGGACAAGCGCGTCGTCTTCCCAGCCCAGCAGCCGTTCAACCTGCTGGTCTTGGTGGCGATGTTGGGTGTGGGCGGATGGGCGGTGGTGAGCCTGAGTCCGCTGGCGATCCTGGTCTTCTTCGTGCTGGCGCTGGCGCTGGGGGTGTTGATGACGCTGCCGATTGGCGGTGCCGACATGCCGGTGGTGATTTCGTTGTACAACGCCTTCACCGGCTTGGCGGTGGCGTTCGAAGGCAATGTGCTCGGCAACGAAGCGCTGATCATTGCCGGGATGATGGTCGGTGCGGCGGGCATCCTGCTGACCCGTTTGATGGCCAAGGCGATGAACCGGCCGATCCGCGGTGTGCTGTTCTCCCACTTCGGTGGTGGCGGCCAGGCGCAGGCGATCGACGGGAGTCAGAAACCGATCGAGGCCGACGACGTGGCGGCGATGATGGCCTACGCCGAACGCGTGGTGATCGTGCCCGGTTACGGGATGGCGGTGGCGCAAGCCCAGCACAAGATCTGGGAGTTGGCGCAGCGGCTGAGCGAGCGCGGGGTCAAGGTGAAGTTCGCGATCCATCCGGTGGCCGGGCGCATGCCGGGGCATATGAATGTGCTGCTGGCCGAGGCCGGCGTGCCCTACGACCTGATCGCCGACATGGACGACATCAACCCGGAGTTCGCCAGCACCGACGTGTCGCTGGTGATCGGCGCCAACGACGTGGTCAACCCGGTTGCCAAGACCGATCCGGCCAGCCCGATCTACGGCATGCCGATCCTCGATGTGATCGCCTCCAAGCACGTCATCGTGATCAAGCGCGGCAAAGGGACTGGCTTCGCCGGCATCGAGAATGCGCTGTTTTACGCCGACAACACGCGCATGTTGTACGGCGACGGTGCCGAGGCGGCGGGTGCGCTGGTCAGTGCACTGAAGATGCTCGATGGTGGCGGACACTGAGCGTTGTCGGCACCGCGCGTCCTGCCGCGCTCGTCCTCAGCGCGCGCTGAAATAGGCAGTGCACACGCCGATGCACAGCCACAGCAGGTCGCCGGGGCGATTGGCCAGCACGGTCAGGGTCCAGGCGTACTGCGCGCCCATTTTGAGCGCGGAATCCCACACGTTCAGGCCCAACGCTGCGCCTATTTGCGCGGCGGCGATGCCCCAGTTGGCGGCAACGATCACCAGCACGGTGGCGATCACGGCCAAGGCGGCGCGCAGCGTGCCGCGCGGTAACGTGCCCACGCGCAGCATCCAGGCGATCTCCAGCGCGACCAGGACCGCCATCCATCCCGCCTGATGGCCCAGCGACAATGCCGCCACCAGCCAGGCGATCAGGGCGGTGAAGCAGCCCAAGCCGAGCAGCAAGGGCCACAGCCAGTGCGCGGGCCTGGCCGGCGTTGAGGAAGGCGGCATGGGAGATTCCTTAAGAATCCATACAGGATACTCTTCGGCGTGTGCGCCGCGCGCTCGGATACACTGCACGACTTGCAGCGGCGGGCTCGGCCCCCATATCGCCTTCATGTACTCACGCAGTAGCGAACCTGTCCAATTCGAACGCGATTGCGCGGCTGTCATGGTGCCGCAGGGCGACGCGGTGACCCTGCCAGCGGGCAGCTATGGCTATATCACCCAGGCGCTGGGGGGCAGCTACACGGTATTCGTGGAAGGCAACCTGTTCCGCATCGCGGGTAAAGATGGCGACGCCATCGGCAAGGAGCCGCCACCGGGCCTGGAACTGCCCGAGGATGCGGGCGACGAGCAGGTCGAGACGCTGATCTGGCAGCAGTTGCGGACCTGCTTCGATCCCGAGATTCCGTTCAACATCGTCGATCTGGGGCTGATCTACGACGTGGCGATGCGGCCGCGCGAGGATGGCAAGCGCACCGTCGAGGTCAAGATGACACTGACCGCACCGGGCTGCGGCATGGGCGAGATCTTGGTCGACGACGTGCGCAGCAAGTTGGAGATGATCCCGACCGTGGCGCAGGCCGACGTCGAGCTGGTCTTCGATCCACCGTGGGGCCGGCATATGATGTCCGAGGCCGCGCGCCTGGAAACCGGTATGCTTTGACCCGCGCAGGAGCGTCGTGCCGTGTTAGTGAACAAGGCGTCGCCGCTGCGATCGATTCACGCCATGCACAGGCGATGGCCGTTCCTCGACTACCATAGCAATCCCCGGTGCCCGCTCCCGAGCCGTCTATGCACTTTCGCCTGATTCCGTCCACCGCTGCGCGCAGTGCCGAGGAGCGTGCGCGTATTCTCGCCGCACCTGGGTTTGGTCACTTCTTCACCGACCACATGGTCGCCATCGCGTGGAGCCGCGAGCAGGGCTGGCATGACGCCCAGGTCCGCGCCTATGGCCCACTGGCGTTGGATCCGGCCGCCTCGGTGCTGCACTACGGCCAGGAGATCTTCGAAGGCATCAAAGCCTACCGGCATGCCGATGCTTCGATCTGGACCTTCCGCCCGGAGGCCAACGGCAAGCGTCTGCAGCGCTCGGCGCAGCGTCTGGCGCTGCCAGAGTTGCCAGTTGAGTTGTTCGTCGAGTCGCTGCGGCAGTTGATCGCGGTCGATGCGGCGTGGGTGCCTTCGGCGCCTGAAACCAGCCTGTATTTCCGTCCGTTCATGATCGCCGACGAGGCGTTCCTGGGCGTGCGTGCGGCACACCAGGCCAGCTACTACGTCATCGCCAGCCCAGCTGGTGCCTATTTCGCCAAGGGCGTGGCGCCGGTGGCGATCTGGCTATCCACCGACTACGCGCGCGCGGCCAAGGGTGGCACCGGCGCGGCCAAGTGCGGCGGTAACTACGCCGCCTCGCTGCTGCCGCAGCAACAAGCGCAGGCCCAGGGCTGCTCGCAGGTGCTGTTCCTGGACCCAGTCGAGGGCAAGTATCTGGAGGAACTCGGCGGTATGAATGTGTTCCTGGTGATGCGCGACGGCAGTCTGGTCACGCCGGCGTTGTCGGGCAGCATCCTCGACGGCATCACCCGCGACAGCATCCTGCAATTGGCGCGCGACCGCGGCATGCCGGTGGTGGAACGCCAGGTCAGCATTGACGAATGGCGCGACGGCGTGGCGTCTGCTGAGATCACCGAGGTCTTCGCCTGCGGCACGGCCGCGGTGGTGACGCCGATCGGGCAGTTGAAAGGCACGGATTTTTCGGTCGGCGATCTGAGTGCGCCGGCCGGCCCGGTGACCTTGTCGTTGCGCCAGGAGTTGACCGATATTCAGTACGGTCGCGTGGCCGATCGTCATGGCTGGCTGGTCCGCCTGGATTGATGCGCGTGTAGGCGACGACGTCCAGGTAGCTGCCAAGCGTTTCTGGTCCAATACCTCGGATTTTTCGGCGGCGCATGCGCGCGATCCGGCGCTCTGATTGCGTCGATGGCCTTCGGATATCGCGGTTGCTCAGATGGCTTCGAAGCGATTTGCAGCCACGTTCTTGCGCACCTTCTGCGGATCCCATATCTGCCCGTTCATCGCGATGTAGACCCCCGGCGGCAGCGATTGCACCGCGCCGACCGCGCAGCCGATATTGAACTCGGCGTCCGAGCCGCGGAAGCGCGCCGGATTCAGCGCGCCGGTCATCACGATGGTTTTGTTCTGGAGCGTCTGCAATGCCTTGCCGGTCTGCACCATCGAATCGGTGCCGTGGGTGATCAGCACATGGCGGGCCGATTGTGCGGCCACGGTGGCGCGGATCAGTTCGCGGTCGGCATCGGTGATGTGCAGCGAATCCTTGCGCAGGATCGGGATCACGCTGAAACGGAAGGTCACGCCCAGTTCCTTGAGGATCTGACCGATCTGCGGGTCGCCGATCTGATAATCGGACTTATCGTCGAAGTAGATCTTGTCGATCGTGCCGCCAGTGGTGACGATCAGGAGTTGTTCCATTGCCGTTCCTCACGCATGCCCGAGCGCGTTCGCTGTCGCGCAGGTCGTCATGATAATGGGTGTGCCGATGCGCTCGCTCAGGCGCCTTTGTCGCGGTGTGCAGTTGCAGCGCGTTTGTGCGCGAAGCGTGCGCGGATGCCAGGTGCACTGGACAGGCCCACCACGAGCACTGCCAGCAACAGTTCGATCCAGCCGAAGCCGCGCTGCGTCGGTCTGCTCCAGGCGATCATGACTCCATGGCTGAACCACAGCAGCGCCGCCACGCCGCTCCAGAAGCGTGCCAGTGCCGCGCCGCGCAGCACGCCGATCAGCAGCAACAGCGGCGGCAGGGCGAAGACCACCAACACAGCCAGGCGCTGGCGATCGTCGTAGAACCAGACCGCGAATAGCGTCGCCAGCGCCAGCAAGGCTGCGCTCAGCGCGAGATGCGGGCGTAGCGTGTTCACGCGCCGCTCAACCGCTGGGCGATGTCGGCCAGACGCCGTCCCAACGCACGCGCCAAGTGCGCTTCTTCCTCGCTGGGCTGCGGGTCGTCGTCGGCGCCAGCGACATGGCTGGCGCCATAGGGCGTGCCGCCACTGCGCGTGCTGCTGAGCAGCGGTTCGGTATAGGGAATCCCGACGATCAGGCAGCCATGGTGCAGTAGTGGCAGGTGCATCGACAGCAGGGTCGCCTCCTGGCCGCCGTGCTGCGAGGCGGTGGAGGTGAAGACCGCCGCAGGCTTACCGGCCAGGGTGGCGCTGGCCCACTCGGCGCCGAGTCCGTCGATGAAGTGTTTGATCGGTGCGGCCATGTTGCCGAAACGGGTCGGGCTACCTAGCGCCAAACCGACGCACTCGTGCAGGTCGTTGGTGCCCACGTAGGGTGCACCGCTGTCGGGGACCGGCGGCGCGCTGGTCTGGGTGACCGCGGCTACCGGCGGCACCGTGCGCAGGCGCGCGGCCATGCCGGGCACTTCGTCCACGCCACGCGCGATGTGCCGGGCCAGGCGCGCCACCGAGCCGCCACGGCTGTAGTACAGGACCAGAATCTCGGCCATGCGGCCCTCCCATGCGTCAGAACGGACGCCAGTATCGACGATGCCGACGTCCACGCGCATCGGGTACCCTTGCCAGATGCAGCCATTGGATACTGTCAATCTCTGGACCGAGCGCGTCCGCGATCACGCGCGCATGCGCAGCTTTGCCGCTTTTTTGTGGCAGCGTTTCCTCGACGATCGCCTGTTCCAGGCGGCGGCCTCGCTGGCCTATACCACCATTTTCGCGCTGGTGCCGTTGGCGGTGGTGGTCTTCGGGGTGTTGTCGGCATTTCCGGTGTTCAACGAATGGAGCGACCAGCTCAGCGATTACATCTTTTCCCATTTCGTTCCGGCGGCGGCGCGTTCGGTGGAGGCGTATCTGCGCCAGTTCTCCGCCAGCGCCGGGCAACTGACCACTGCCGGCGTGATCGCGCTGATGGTGTCGTTGCTGATTACCCTGCACAGCATCGAGCAGACCTTCAACCAGATCTGGCGCGTGGTGTCGGCCCGGCCGCAGTTGAGTCGCTTCCTGGTGTACTGGACGGTACTGACCCTGGGCGCGTTGCTGGCTGCGGCGTCGCTGGCGGTGTCGGCGCGGTTCTTCGCACTGCCCTTGTTCAAGACCAGCCAGGGGCAGTGGTTGGCGCAACTGGTGCTGAGTATGGCCCCGGTGCTGATCGAGTGCGTCTGCATCACCTTGGTGTACCGGGTGGTGCCGCACCACACGGTCAGGTTGCGCCATGCGCTGCCGGGCGCATTGCTGGCAGTGGTGTTACTGGAACTGGTGAAGTGTGGGCTGAGTCTGTATCTGGGTGGTTTTCAGTCTTACCAGCGTATCTATGGCACGGTCGCGTTCGTGCCGATTTTCCTGCTGTGGATCTACATGAGCTGGATCGCGATCCTGCTTGGCGCGTCGGTGTCCTCTTCGATTTCCGCGTTTCGCTATCAGCCGGCGTCGATGCGGCTGCCCGCCGGCTATGAGATCTACGGTTTACTGCGTCTGCTCGGGCGTTTTGTGCAGGCGCGCAAGCAGGGCCTTGGCTTGCAGCAAGAACGGATTCTGCAACTGGAGCCGATGCTTACCGATGCATTGGTGCAGCAACTGCTGGGCGAGCTGGAACGCATCCGTCTGCTCAGCCGTACCGAACAGGGGGACTGGATCCTCGCCCGCGATCTGGCCGAGGTGCCGTTGGCCGAGTTATACGAGAATTGCCAGTTACGCATCCCTATTGTCGAAGCCTACCTGCCGTGTCGCGACGACGCCCTCGGGCAGGCGGCTTGCTGTGCGTTGGACCAACTGCGCCTGCCACTGCGCGAAACGCTCAAGCGCCGTGTCGGCGACCTTTATCCCGAGATCGGAGACCTTGCATGACTGCCTTGCGCATCTTGTTCCCGCTGTTCGCCACCGCCGCATTGTTGACCGGTTGCAATCGGCAGCCGGCGCCCACACGGACCGATGACCGCGCCACCAGCGCATCGGCGTCGCCTTCGACCGCGCCTGCCGCACCGCCGGTGGCTGGGCCGGAGGTGGTGCAGCAGACCCGTGCCCAGCCTAGGCTGAAGATGATGGCGGTGGACGGTCACGTATACGATCTGGCCGCGCATCGGGGGCAATGGGTGGTGGTGAATTTCTGGGCCACCTGGTGTGCACCGTGCCTGAAGGAGATGCCGGAGTTGTCGGCGTTGCACGTGATGCGCGACAACATCAAGGTCGTGGGGTTGGCTTACGAAGACATCGAGCTGGCGCAGATGCAGGCATTCCTGAAGCAGCATCCGGTGGCTTATCCGATCGTCATCGTGGACACCTATAAACCGCCGGCCGATTTCGCTACGCCGCGCGGATTGCCGATGACCTATCTGATCGGCCCCGATGGCAAGCTCGTCAAACAATTCCTGGGGCCAGTCACTGCGCGGGACATCGAGGCGGCGATCGCCGCAGCAGGTGCGCCGGCGCCGGGCAAGGCCGCGGGTTGATGGTCCCTAGCCGCCGCGGACTTTATTGCGGTGCCGCTGTAGAGCGGTAGAGCGATTGGCTGCGGATGGCATGATCCGCGCCTTCCACTGTTCGCGTTAGTTTACTTATTGCCGCCGCTGCGCTTGCGGGTGCCGGCCATACTGCGTGCCACTTCCAACAGTGCGGCTTGCTGGCGGGTGTCGAGCTTGCGGAAGGCCAGCAACAAATCGTGCTCGCCACGGGTGCGTGCGGGATCCAGTTGGTTGGCTAGCTCGCCGAGCAACGCGCCGGCAGGAACGCCGAAGGTGCGCGCCAGCGCATTGAGTTGGGTGCGGCCGGGCATCTTCTCGCCGGCCATCCACGCCTTCACAGTGGTCGCGCCAGCGCGTGGGATGGCTGCGGCGATGTCTGCGGCGCTCATGCCGCTGGCCTTGGCGAGCAGGCGCAACGTGGTGTCCAGAGGCATGCGGGTCTCCAGGTTATTCCTTCAGCCGCGGACGCAGCGTGGCCAGGTTGCAAGGGCGGGTGCGGGCATCCAGTTGCGCGGCGATGATCTTGTCCCAGGCGGTGCGGCAGGCCGAGGTGGAGCCGGGCAGGCAGAACAGGAAGGTGGCATTGGCTAGGCCGGCAAAGGCGCGCGATTGTAGCGAGGAGGTGCCGATCTCCTCCACGCTGATCGCACGGAACAGCTCGCCGAAGCCGGGCATCTGTTTGTCCAGTAGCGGTAGTAGTGCTTCGGGTGTGGAGTCGCGGCCGGTGAAGCCGGTGCCGCCGGTGACCAGGATGCCATCGACTTGCGGATCGGCGATCCAGGCCGACACGACCGCACGGATCCGGTAACGGTCATCCGGGAGCAGTTCGCGTGCGGACAGGCGATGGCCCGCTGCGCCGAGTGCCGACACGAGATAGTTGCCCGAGCTGTCCTCGGCCAGGGTGCGCGTGTCCGATACCGTCAGCACGCACACGTGCAGTGGGATGAAATTAGTGTTGGCGCTCATGCCTTCAGCCTAGCGGTTCGCCTGGTTGGCGTACAGCCTGATGTTGGCGGTGTTCGCGTCGGCTTGCCTCACATTACATTTGCTGAAGTGGGTGCTGGCGATGATTTTCCTGTCGACATGACGTGGTGGCAGGGCAGTTTCGCGTCGCTGCTAATTTTGAATGATTGGCCCTGGAACGTAGGACGATGCGATCCCCGTTGCGGGGCTCGGAAGCACGAACGGCAGCGTCGCAAGACGCTGCCGTTCGCGGTCACCACGCGGTGCGTGGTGACGGTCTTGCATGACCTCGCTAGATCGACGCGGCGAGGGATTAGTTCGAACGCGTGGCGCAGAAGCCGAGTGTGGTGGTTTGCTGAGGGTCCACGTAACGGTTCCAATCCATACCACTGACTTGGAGGGATTGGACGGCGCCGGAGGCATCGGTATTAGGCGTCCACATGCCACTCCATAGATTGATATTGCTACTGCTGACCTTGCCGAGAATTGGCACAGTGATGTTCCACTGGGCTTTGGTGCTGCCTCTCTTATTGGTCACCGAGATGGTTTCGCAATAGCCGGCACCCCAGTCGCTATTGACGGTGTACTGGACGTCGAAGGGATTGGCGGTGGAGCCGCCGCCACCTGTGGAGCCGCCACCACCCGTGGAGCCGCCGCCACCCGTGGAGCCGCCGCCACCTGTGGAGCCGCCACCACCTGTGGAGCCGCCACCACCCGTGGAGCCGCCGCCGCCTGTGGAGCCGCCGCCACCCGTGGAGCCGCCACCACCCGTGGAGCCGCCACCACCCGTGGAGCCGCCACCACCCGTGGAGCCGCCACCACCCGTGGAGCCGCCACCACCCGTGGAGCCGCCACCACCTGTGGAGCCGCCACCACCTGTGGAGCCGCCACCACCCGTGGAGCCGCCGCCACCTGTGGAGCCGCCACCACCTGTGGAGCCGCCACCACCGGTGGAGCCGCCGCCACCGGTGGAGCCGCCACCACCTGTGGAGCCGCCACCACCCGTGGAGCCGCCACCACCCGTGGAGCCGCCGCCGCCGGTGCTACCACCGCTAGTGGAACCGGGGATCGCCGGATAGGCGTTCTGGACCAGCATGACGAACTGATTGTGGAACCATGCGCCAGAGATCGGGGAATTGGGCAGTGCGCCTGTCAACACACCATCCGGTGTTGTGTATCTCTCATCGCACATCCCATCAGCGCCTTTGCCTTGATCGTTCGGGATGTATCTGCTGGAGCCGTCCGAGACGCCGGGCTCTTTGATGTGAACAAAAGCATCCACATGTGGGAGAGGTGCGGTAGTCGGAGGCGCGCCCATGCCTGCTCCACTTGGATTGCACCAATTGCCACGAGCAAGGCGTTGATCCACACGACCGGAATTGACATACGTGTTGACATCGTTTCCGCTGGCGGATGTCGGGCGATTGGGGCCGCCCCAGCCGTTGCGGCTGGTGTCGATGAGGAATCCGATCTGGCTTGACCAACCTGCGGAAACGAAGTTGTTATATAGCGTTTGCACATAATGGTTTTCGTCGAAAATGGGGTTCCATTGGTAGAACGTCGACGATCTGAGCGGCTGCCCACCCACATTCATATCGGAGTTTGGTAGGTTCGGTTCGGTGGTTGGCGTCGTATTTGCGGTATTGGTGGCAAACCCATCGATACTGGCAAGGCCCGCCGTGGTGTCTTGAAAGATCCGAGTATACAGAGGGATGGTTTTGTCCATATTGTTGGGCCATCCCAGCCAGCCGCTATGCGCGATATCCAGATAATTGTATGTATTTGGAATCGCATGAAGCTTATTGATGGCGTATTTGATGGCGGCTTCGTAAATGCCTGTGGAGGAGGCTTGGCCGCAGGCCGGGGTGCTCAAGTTGGTGACGAGGTTCGGCAAGCTGTCTGGTTCGACAACGTTGACGATGCGCAAATCTTTGTATTGTGGATCTGCTAGGATCCCGGCGATGACATCGATATATTCAGTTTTGTAGCGGGCCAGCGCGTCTTGTGTCAAAGGCAGCTCGCCATTGGAGGACAGTGCGTGGCAGTCGCGTCCAGGCATGTCATAAATGACTAGTCCGACTAGCATAGTCTGACCAGCTGTTTTCTGCGCAAGGGCGGAATTCAGATGATCTCTCAGGCCAAGCAGCCCCGCGTTTCTATTCCCGCCATAGATCGCGCCGATCGAGTCGAGCCAGATGAAGGTTGGGTAAGTCTTGGCCGTTTGCATTTTTGCGATCAGCGCGGGGTCGCTCACCTTCGCAATCGACGAGTCGATATCCACGGTGTAGTCTGGATTCACATAACTGGTCGCGCCGACGAACGGATTGTCTACACGAGATTGAGCGTGAGCGGACAGGCTGGACAGTAGGCATACGCTCAATAATGACGCAGTCGCTTTGTATTTCAAGCGATTGCCGGTGGATTTAGATGTTTTCATCGTCGTCTCTCTATTTTAAGGTGTTATAAGGGTTGTTATTTATTGCGAGCATGGCGTAGCGCTTTGGCTGTTTCGATCACTTTTTGGATGACCCCCTTAGCGATTGGTGTGTAGAGGAATAAAATTTTGGCGTAGCAGTCCCCGAAGCGCAGCCGATAAATGGATCGGGCAGCCCTGGTCAGTTGGATGTTTTGTATTCAGTCGTTTCTTAGGAAACTATTAAAATGAACGAACAATCTGCTGTTATTCGCTTTACTGGCTCTCAAGAAAAAAGTGGACAGACCGCTGATGCGGGTCATCGCCGGAGACGCGTATCGTCGCCAGGGTGTTTTCGGGATGAGTTTCTCTTTGTGCTACCAATATGCTTTTGAGAAGGGGCATCAATGCGGCAAGTGAACAAGAGAAGCGGGTCTACATGCCACGACGCCTTAATGCCTTGCTGCTTTCGAACAGAAGATCAATTTCGAGATGCTGCATTCTGTGAGCGGGCTCAAGAAATGAATTAAGCTTGAATACAAACTGATGAAGTGCTTATCAGTTTCCTAAAATAATGTGACGCCAGATACCGAACGAATGGCGCAATACATGCTTGCTGGTGAAACCTTTACGCCAAATCGGGGTCCGATAATGCTTACCCTTGCGTAAGTGCGCAAATGGCCGGGTGTGAAAATACCTCTCCGGCGTCGCTACAGCGAAGACAGGATGGGCCACGCAGCCGCAATTTGCGCCAGTGACCATTGGATAGAGGCGAGCTGGATGTCAGGGAATTGCTTGCACAGTGCAAGGCGTTTTAGGCGCTGTTTTGACAGGCTTGCTGCCGTGCCGCGTGTGCGTCAGCTCACGCGAAATGGCGCCACCCATGCTCACGCGCCACTGCGCGCAGGAGTGCGGCGAAATCTGCGGCGAAGCCTTGCATGTCGAACAGGCCGCTGCTTGCGCGGCGTTGCCGCAACCGTTCGCGCAGGACGTGCAGCGCGCTCGGGTCGCGTCCCAGGCGCACCGCCGTGGCGATGAAAGCGTCATCGTCGACCACGTTCATGTCATCCATGTTCAGGTGGTGGTTGAGGCTGCCGGCCACGCGTGCGGCGAAAGTGTTGCCGGGACAGGTGAGGACTGGGCAGCCGGCCCACAGTGCATCGGAGGCGGTGGTGTGTGCGTTATAGGGGTGTGTATCTAGGAAAAGATCGGCATGCCGGTAGCGTGACAGGTATTCGGGGTGCGCCAGTTTTGGCATGAAGCGTAAGCGCGTCGGTTCCAGATCGGCTTTGCATGCGGCCTCGCGTAGCCGCGCATCCGCTTGGCCGGGACCTGACAGCAGCCAGAGCACGCTGTCCGGCACCTGACGCAGCACCGCCAGCATCCGTGCCATGCTGCGTGGACTCAGTTTGTAGCTGTTGTTGAAGCAGCAAAACACGGTACCCGCTTCGGGCAGGCCGCAGTCGTGCCGCGACGGCGGGGTGCCCACGTGGCGGGTGGTGTCGGATGGCTGGAATGCACGCGTTAGCCGCAGGACCCGCTCGCTGTAATGTGCAGTGAGTGGTGGTGGCAAGGCGTAGCCATCAGCGATGACGTAGTCCATCCATGGCGCGCCCGACGTACCAGGGTAGGCGAGCCAGTTGATCTGCACGGGTGCCGGACGCAGCGCCAGCACCTCGGGCGTGCCGCCGCCGCCCCAGCCGCGCAGATCGAGCAGTACGTCGATGCCGGTTTCGCGGATACGCTGGGCGATCGTGCGATGCGCTTGCGCGGTCACGCTGTGCCAGGTGTGCGCCGCCGCCTGCAGGCGGGCGCGGATTGTGCTGCGGTCCTCGCCGTTCAGGGCGAACAAATGTATCTGTAGGTCCGCATGCGCGCGCAGGTGTTCGAACAGGGCCACGGTCAGCAGGCCGGTGGGATGGGCGCCGAACCCGTTGGACAGAAAGCCGATCCGTAGCGGGCCGTGTTGGCGCATCGCCGTGGTCGGCAGCGGCGTCAGCGTGTGTGCCAGCGCCTCGGCGCGGTTGCGCGCGCAGCGCAGTTGCTCGGCCGGGGCGGCGTCCTCGTTGAGGAAGGCGAACGGTTCGATCGTCGGATGTCCCTGGCGCACGGCGGCACGGACTTGCTGCGACAGCGCGTCGAGATCGCGCCAGTCGCACAGTTTGCGTCGCCAGTTGAGCAAGTGCGCGACAATCGACGGTTCCTGCGGCAGCAGCGCATACGCATGCGCATAGGCATGGGCGGCGTCTTCCGCCTCGCCGTTGTCTTCCAGGGCGTGGCCCAGCCACAGGGCGATGCCGGGATGTTGCGGGGCTTGGTGCAGTGCCAGGCGCAAGGCGTGCGCGGCGTCGGCATGGCGGCCCTGGGTCCAGCGCACCCGGCCCAGCCGCGCCAGCGCCTCCGGATGGCCTGGACGCAGTTGCAGCCCGCGTAGCGCGGCATGTTCGCCAGCGGCGATGGCGCCGGCGCCGAGTTCGGCATCGGCCAGCATCACCCAGGCGAGGAAATCCTGCGGGTCGCGTCTTACCGTCTCGCGCAGGTGGCGCAGTGCGTCGGCGTCGCCGCCGCTCATGTGCGTGCCGGTGCGCGGCGGTTCACGCGCTGTCGCTCAGCCGCGCCAGTGCGTCGACTTGGTGCTCGTGGCTCAGGCGTTCGATCAGCGCATCGAGATCGCCTTCGATCACATGCGGCAGGTCGTACAGGGTCAGGCCCTCGACGCGGTGGTCGGTGATACGGCCCTGCGGGAAGTTGTAGGTGCGGATGCGCTGGCTGCGGTCGCCGCTGCCGACCTGAAGCTTGCGGTCCTGTGCCTCGGCCGCGGCCTGCTTGTTGCGTTCGGCATCGAGCAACTGCGCCTTGAGTCGTTTCAGCGCCTTGTCGCGGTTGGCGTGCTGGCTGCGTTCGGTCTGGCACTCCACCACCACGCCACTGGGTACGTGGGTGATGCGAATCGCCGATTCGGTCTTGTTGACGTGCTGGCCGCCGGCGCCGGAGGAGCGGAATGTGTCGATCTTCAGGTCGGCTGGATTGACCGCGATCTCTTCCACGTCGTCGGCTTCGGGGATGATCGCCACCGTCGCCGCGGAGGTGTGGATGCGTCCCTGCGATTCGGTGGCCGGCACGCGTTGCACGCGGTGGGTGCCGGATTCGAACTTCAATTTGGAGTAAGCGCCGCGACCGACGATGCGTGCGACGATTTCCTTGTAGCCGCCGTGTTCGCCGGGGTTGTCCGATTCCACTTCCACTTTCCATCCCTGGCGCTCGGCGTAGCGCGCGTACATGCGGAACAGGTCGCCGGCGAAGATCGCGGCTTCGTCGCCGCCGGTGCCGGCGCGCACTTCCAAGAACAGGTTGCCGTCGTCGCGTGGGTCGCGCGGGACCAGCAGCAGCGCCAGCTGTGCATCCAGGTCGGCCAGATGGGCCTGCGCGGCCGCGATTTCTTCCTCGGCCAGTTCGCGCAGTTCCGGATCGGCACGCATCGCTTCGGCGGAGGCAAGATTGGCCTTGGCGGCGGTTTCCTCGGCCAATGCCGTGGCGACTGGCTGCAGTTGCGCGAATTCGCGCGAGTAGTCGCGGAAGCGCTGGTGATCGCTCACCACCTCGGGGTCGGAGAGCAGGCGTTCGAGTTCTTCGCGACGCTCGGCCAGCGCCTCCAGCTTACGGCGCAGGGTCGGTGTCATCGGGTTTCAGCAGTGGGTGGAAGTAGCCCGGTTTTTCCGGGAACAGGCGTTCGGCGGCGCGTGCCAATTCGCTATCGCCGCGCAGCGCTTCTGCGCGCAGCGCCGCGGTGGGCGGGTGCAGCAGCCGGTTGGTCAGAGTGTTGGCGAGGAAATCCAGTACCTCTTCGGCCGGTTTGCCGTGCGCCAGTTGTTGCCGCGCTTTGGCCAGTACGTCGTCGCGGGTGCTGTCGCCATGCGCGCGCAGGCGCTTGAGTGGCGCCTGACGGGTGCTGGCCTGCAGCGTCTCCATGTAGCGCACGACCTGCAGGTCGATGATCGCCTCGGCGGCCTGGGCCGCTTCGCGCCGGCCGCGGCGGTTGTCCTCGACCGCGCGTTCCAGGTCGTCCACGGTATACAGATAGGCGTCGGCCAGCTCGGCCACGTCGGTCGCGATATCTCGTGGTACCGCCAGGTCGAACAACAGCATCGGTTTGTGCTTGCGCGCGCGCAGCGCCTGCTCGACCTGCACCCGCGTGATCACCGGCGCGGGCGCGGCGGTGGCCGAGAACACAACGTCGGCCTCGTGCAGATGCCGTTCCAGTTCGCTCAGTGGCAGTGCCACGCCACCGTGGCGACTGGCCAGCTCCTGGGCGTGGGCAAGCGTGCGGTTGGCGATCAGCAGGCGCTGCACGCGGCCTTCGCTGAGGTGCTTGGCGGTCAGTTCGATGGTTTCGCCAGCGCCGACCAGTAGCACGGTCGATTCGTTGAGCCGGGCGAAAGCGTCTTGTGCCAGGCGCACCGCGGTCGAGGCCACCGAGACCGGATTGGCGCCGACACGCGTATCGGTGCGGGCGCGCTTGGCGACGGCGAAGGTCTGTTGGAACAGCCGATCCAGACGGTTGCCCATCGCCCCGTGTTCGCGCGCCAGTGCCCAGGCATCCTTGACCTGACCCAGGATCTGCGGTTCGCCCAGGACCATGGAATCCAGCCCGGTGGCGACGCGGAACAGATGCCGCACCGCGTCCGCGTCCTGGTGTTGGTACAGATGACTGCGCAGGTCGGCGGCGTGCGAATTCAGCCAATCGGCCAGCTGCTGCGCGTCGTCGGCGATCGCGTACAGCTCGGTGCGGTTGCAGGTGGACAGCAGTGCCGCTTCGGTCACCTCGGGCAGAGCGCGCAGCGATTGCAGCGCGTGTGGGAGTGCATCGCCAGCGAATGCCACCCGTTCGCGCAGGTCGACCGGCGCGGTCTGATGGTTCAATCCGAGCACCCACAACGTCATCTGTTCAGTCGCTTGCGATAAGCTGCTGGCTATTCAGGGCCCCATTTTACGGCCCGGCCGCTTCCGATGCCCGCATTGATTCGCATCCGTACCTTTTTGTTGCTGTCCGTCATCGCCGTTGTGGCGGCGCCGGTCGGCGCCAAGCCCGCGCGTCCGGAGCAGGGCGTGCTGACCCCGGTGCTGGCCGGCGAGTTCGCGCTGCAGGCCGGGCAACTGGCCGATGCCACGCGCTGGTATCTGCAGGCGGCCAACGACAGTCCTGGCGATGTTGGCCTGGCCGAGCGCGTCACCCGCATCGCGATGCTGGCCAACGACAGCAAGGCGGCGGCGCAGGCTCTGGCGTTGTGGCGGCAGCGCGCGCCCGCCTCGTTGGCGATGCGTAGTGCCGAGGCCGCGCTGGCGCTGCGCGGCGGCAATTTGCATCAGGCGCGGAGTCTGCTGGTGGCGCTGTTGCGCGACAAAGATCCGCGTGGTTGGCGCTTCGCCTTGATGGCGCTGGCCAGTGGTAACCGCGATCCGGAAGTGGCGGCGAAAGCACTGGACCAATTGCTCGATGCCAATGCCATTCCTAATCAGCTCGAAGCCTGGCAGGAGTTCGGCCGACTGGCGCTGCGACTGGAACAACCCAAGCTGGCCGAACGCATCGTCGACCAATTGGTCAAGCGCTTCCCGTCCGAGCCACGGGTGGCGCTGTTGCATGCCACCCAATTGCAGCAGGCGGGCAAGGTCGAACAGGCGCGCGCGTTGTTGCAGGGCGTGGAGCCGAAGGTGGCGATGGATCCGGAGCTGCGCGCTGCGCTGGCCTATGCCTACGATGCGATCGGCGATACCGCCAGCGCGGCACGGGTGCTGGCGCTAGGGCCGCAGAGCACGGAGAACTACGGTTTGCGCGCTTCGATGCTGTCCAAGCTACAGGACGACGTGGCGTTGACCGCGCTGTACGACGAGTTGCGCAAGGGGGCGAACCGGCCCGATCCCGAACGGCGGCTGTTGCTCGGCAAGATCGCCGAATTCCTCAAGCGCAACCAGGAAGCGGTGGACTGGTATCGTGGCGTGCCGAGCGGCCCCTTGCGCAGCGAGGCGCGTTTGCGCATGGCCGATGCGCTGTATGGTCTGGGGCAGAAGGACGCCGCATTCGCCGAGGCGCGCGCGTTGCAGGACGACGCCAATGCCGATGATGCCGCGCGCCGCGACGCCTACGTGCTGGAGGCGGAATTGCGCCAGCGTAGCGGCGACGATGCTGGCGAACTACAAGTGTTCGAACGTGGTCTGGCCGCATATCCGGACGACAGTGCGTTGTTGTACGCGCGTGGACTGGCCTGGGAGCGCCGCGACCGCATCGACCGCGCCGAGGCCGATTTACGCAAGATCCTGGTCACCGAGCCGGACAACGTGGCCGCGTTGAACGCCCTTGGCTACACCCTGGCCGATCGCACCAAGCGTTACCGCGAAGCGCTGGAGTTGATCGATCGCGCACGCACCGCCGATCCGGACAATGCCGCGATCATCGACAGCTACGGCTGGGTGTTGTACCGACTCGGCAAGACCCAGGAAGCGCTTGTGCAACTGCGTCGCGCCTGGAGCCTACTGAAGGATCCGGAGATCGCCGCGCACATCGGCCAGTTACTGTGGGAGCAGGGGAAGCACGAGGAAGCCAATACGTATTTCGAAGCGGCGCGTAAGCTCGACCCGAACAATCGCGCGTTGCAGCGGGCGATGGAAAAGGCGGTTCCATGAAGGCGCTGTTGTGCGCTGCATGGGGTGGGCTGGCGGTCCTTGCGTTGGCTGGTTGTGCAGGGATGCCGTCGCGTCCGCCGGCGCCGGTCGTCGGTGCGCCCGATATGGCCGCGCGGCAGGCGGAAAAGGCCCGTGCGCAATGGTTGCAGGCACAGCCGAACTGGTCGTTCCAGGGGCGCGTCGCCGTCAGCAACGGGCGTAACGGCGGCAGTGGACGCATCGACTGGGCCCAGCACGGGCGCGGCTACGACGTGCAGCTCAGCGCGCCGGTGACCCGGCAGAGCTGGCGCTTGCGCGGCGATAGCCAATCCGGGGCGGGGCGTCTGGACGGCCTGGAGGGTGGGGTGCGTGCCGGCGAGGATGCGCAGCAGGTATTGCTGCAGGCGACCGGTTGGGAGATTCCGGTCAATTTGCTGCCCGATTGGGTGCGTGGCCTAGTGGCGCGCAATGCACGGGCGCCCGAGCGGCTCGACGACGACGCGCAGGGACGTCCACATCTGCTGCGGCAGATGGGGTGGGACATCGAGTTCCAGGAGTGGTATCCGCCTGCTGCGGGGCGTCCGCCGCTGCCACGGCGCATCGAAGCGCGCAGCGGGGATGCCAAGGTGCGGCTGCTGGTCGATCAATGGGACATTCCGGCGTCATGATCCAGGCGTCGGACGGGGGCTGGTCGTATTGGCCGGCCCCGGCGAAGCTGAACCTGTTTCTCCAGATCACGGGCCGCCGTGCCGACGGTTATCACCAGTTGCAGACCGTGTTCCGCCTGCTCGATTGGGGCGACACGGTGTCTGTGCGGCCGCGCGCCGACGGCGTGGTGGTGCGCATCGGCCCTTCCGTGGCGGGTGTCGCCGAGGCCGACGATCTACTGGTGCGGGCGGCCATTTTGCTGCAAAAAGAAGCCAAAATCGCCAAAGGGGTGGATATTCGCGTCGAAAAGCGGATTCCTGCCGGCGGCGGTTTTGGTGGCGGATCGTCGGATGCGGCCACGGTGTTGGTCGCGCTGAACGCGCTGTGGGGTGCCGGTCTGGATGAAGACGCACTGGCCCGGTTGGGGCTGTCGCTGGGCGCTGACGTGCCGGTGTTCGTGCGCGGCCGCGATGCCTGGGCCGAGGGCATTGGCGAGCGCTTGACTCCGATCGCGTTGCCTCCGGCCTGGTATGTCCTGGTCGATCCGGGCGTTCATGTGCCCACGGCGACCCTGTTCCAGTCTGCGGATTTGACGCGGGATGCCGCGCCCGCGAAAATAGCCGACTTCGTTTCAGGTTTCCTGCTCGGGAATGCGTTCGAGCCGGTCCTGCTTCGCCGCGAACCCGCTGTCCAGGCGGCGTTCCAGGCGCTGGCACGGATCGGAACGCCGCGCTTGACCGGATCGGGAAGCGGTTGTTTCGTCGAGTTCGCTGATCGCGCCGCCGCACAGCGTGCGCTGGCGGACTTGCCGAACGGGATGCGCGCCTGGGTGGCAGGCGGCGTGGCTCGCTCGCCGCTGCTCGACGCGCTGGAGGTTTGACAGGTTTTACGCAGGGGCGTCGCCAAGAGGCCCAAGGCACCAGGTTTTGATCCTGGCATTCGTAGGTTCGAATCCTACCGCCCCTGCCATTGATGCGAGTCTCTCGCAAGGTCCGGCACATTCGTGTGCGTGGATGCAACAGGCGAAGCGCGGTTTCGCCTGGGTTTCTCCAGTGTTACATCGCTATTTTCGCCACACGCTTTTTGCCGCCACCCGAGTGATTTCTCATGCAAGACCAACGCAACCTGCTGGTGTTCTGTGGCAATGCCAACAAGCCTTTGGCCAAGAGCATCTGTCGCGAGTTGGGCGTGCGTGCGGGCAAGGCGATGGTGTCGCGCTTCTCCGATGGCGAAGTGCAGGTGGAAATCGAGGAGAACGTGCGTCGGCAGGAAGTATTCGTGCTGCAGCCGACCTGCGCGCCGAGCGCGGAGAACCTAATGGAATTGCTGGTGCTGATCGACGCGCTCAAGCGCGCCAGTGCCGCCAGCGTCACTGCGGTGGTACCGTATTTCGGTTATTCGCGACAGGATCGGCGCATGCGTTCCTCGCGCGTGCCGATCACCGCCAAGGTCGCCGCCAAGATGTTCAGTGCGGTCAACACCGACCGCGTGCTCACCGTCGATCTGCATGCCGACCAGATCCAGGGTTTCTTCGATATCCCAGTCGATAACGTCTATGCCTCGCCGCTGCTGTTGGCCGATATCTGGCGTGCCTACGGAACTGACAACCTGATCGTGGTCTCGCCCGACGTCGGCGGTGTGGTGCGCGCACGCGCCGTGGCCAAACGCCTGGACGATGCCGATCTGGCGATCATCGACAAGCGCCGTCCGCGCGCCAACGTGGCCACGGTGATGAACATCATCGGCGACGTCGAGGGCAAGACCTGTGTGCTGGTCGACGATATCGTCGACACCGCCGGCACCCTGTGCGCCGCGGCGGCCGCGCTGAAGGCGCAGGGCGCGCTGAAGGTGGCCGCGTATTGCACGCATCCGGTGCTGTCCGGCCCGGCGGTGAGCAACATTACCAATTCGCAACTCGATGAACTGGTCGTCACCGATACCATTCCGCTCTCGGAAGCGGCGCGCGCCTGCGGCAAGATCCGCCAGCTCAGCGTTGCCGAGCTGCTCGCCGAAACCATTCGCCGTATCGCCTTCGGCGAGTCGGTCAGTTCGTTGTACGTCGATTGAGGGTTGGGATGGGCGTTGCCTGTCCCAACTTACGTTCCGGCTCTTCTGGTCGCGGGAGAGTCTTTCAAACTGTCGCGAGGCGGTTCATTCAACCAAGGTAGTAAACGCAAAATGGCAACCACGCATGAAATCAAGGTTCAGCGCCGCGAAGTCGAGGGTAAGGGTGCGAGCCGCCGCCTCCGTCGCGACGGCGTGATCCCGGCTATCGTCTACGGTGGCGACCTGAAACCGGTCAACATCCAACTCGACCACAACGAAGTCTGGCTGGCCAGCCAGAACGACTGGTTCTATTCGTCCATCCTCAGCTTGAGCTTGAACGGCGATGTGCAGAAGGTGCTGCTGCGCGATATGCAGCGTCATCCGTACAAGCAGCTGATCATGCATATCGACTTCCAGCGCGTGAACGACAACGAGGTGTTGCACGCCTCGGTGCCGCTGCACTTCCTCCACGAGGATGTGTCGCCGGCCGGCAAGTCGGCCGAAGTGGTCGTCACCCACGAATTGAACGAAATCCAGGTCGTGTGCTTGCCCAAGGACCTGCCGGAGTTCGTCGAAGTCGACCTGTCCACGCTGTCGGTCGGCGACGTGATTCACTTGTCCGATCTGAAGCTGCCGGCCGGGGTTGAGTTGCCGCAACTGAAGTTGGGCAAGGAGCACGACGTGGCGGTGGTCATCGCCAAGCATGGTCGGGTCGAGGAAGAGCCCGAGGCGACCGATGCGGCGGCGGCCGAGCCGGCGAAGAAGGACGGCAAGTAAGCGTCTGTGCGGTGCCTGGACCATCGTGGTTCGGGCGCCGCGGCGCTGTGCTGCGGCATGACTGGTCTGCGTCTGATCGTCGGTCTGGGCAATCCCGGGGCCGAGCATGCGAATACCCGGCACAACGCCGGGTTTCGTTTTGTCGATCATCTGTTGCAACAGGCCGGTGCGCGCTGGAGCGTGGAGGCCAAGTTGTTCGGCGAGATCGCCAAGGTGGATGTCGCTGGGCAGTCCGTGTGGCTGCTGAAGCCGGCCACGTATATGAATCTCAGCGGCAAGTCGGTGACGGCGGCGCTGCGGTATTGGAAGATCGAGCCTGCGCAGGCACTGCTGGCGCACGATGATCTCGATCTGGCGCCGGGCACGGTGCGGCTCAAGTTCGATGGCGGCCACGGTGGCCAGAACGGCCTGCGCGACACCATTCGCCTGCTTGGGCATGCCGGTTTCCATCGCTTGCGTATCGGGATCGGGCATCCGGGGCACAAGGACAAGGTCGTGCCGTGGGTATTGAGCCGTGCGAGCCAGGCCGATCAAATTTTGATCGATCGTGCCATCGACGACGCCCTCGCGGTGCTGCCACTGGCGGTGCAGGGCGATTTCAACGAAGCGATGAAGCGGCTGCATACGAGCAGGGATTCGTGATTGGGGATTGGGGATGCGCCTCCACAATAATGCGTTGCGCATCTCCAATCCCGAATCCCAAATCCTGGAAGTGAATCATGGGCATTAAGTGCGGCATCGTTGGGTTGCCCAATGTCGGCAAGTCGACCCTGTTCAATGCATTGACCAAGGCCGGCATCGCTGCGGCCAATTTCCCGTTCTGTACCATCGAGCCTAACGTCGGCGTGGTGCCGGTGCCGGATCCGCGGCTTGGCGCGTTGGCTGCGATCATCCATCCGCAGAAAGTCGTGCCGACCGCGGTCGAATTCGTCGATATCGCCGGCTTGGTCGCCGGTGCCGCCAGCGGCGAGGGATTGGGCAACAAGTTCCTGGCGCACATCCGCGAAGTCGATGCGATCACCCATGTGGTGCGCTGCTTCGAGCATGGCGACATCATCCACGTCAACAACAAGGTCGATCCGGTTTCCGATATCGAGACGATCGATATCGAGTTGGCCCTGGCCGATCTGGATAGCGTGGAAAAGGCGCTCAACCGCGCCGAGCGCGCGGCCAAGGGCGGCGACAAGGACGCGGCGGCGCGCAAGCCGGTGTTGGCCAAGCTGCAGGCCGCGCTGGCCGACGGCAAACCTGGGCGCAGCGCCGGGCTGGACGAAGAAGAGAAAACCTTGGTGCGCGATCTGTTTCTGCTCACCCTCAAGCCGGTGATGTACATCGCCAACGTGTTGGAGGATGGCTTCGAGAACAATCCGCACCTGGAGGCGGTGCGTGCGCGTGCCGCCGCCGAAGGCGCCCAAGTGGTGCCGGTGTCGGCGGCGATCGAGGAAGAATTGTCGCAACTGGACGATGCTGATCGCGATGCGTTTCTGGTCGATCTGGGGTTGCAGGAGCCGGGTTTGAACCGGGTGATCCGCGCCGCCTATGCGCTGCTGGGGCTGCAGACGTATTTCACCGCTGGGGTGAAGGAAGTGCGGGCATGGACGGTGAAGGTGGGCGCAACCGCGCCACAGGCGGCGGCGGTGATCCATACCGATTTCGAGAAAGGCTTCATCCGGGCCGAAACCATCGCCTACGACGATTTCATCAAGTACAAGGGCGAGGCCGGCGCGCGCGAGGCTGGGCGTTTGCGTCTGGAAGGCAAGGAATACCGTGTGCAGGAGGGCGACATCCTGCATTTCCGCTTCAATGTCTGACCCGGTCTGAGCCGTTGCGCGTGCCTTGCGCAGGCGCACACAGATGGTCGCGCTGTCGTGCCTGCCTGCGTCAAAAGGCTGTTGACAAGGCAAGGGTGTCAGGGAAGAATAGCGGGCTGTTTCACCCCGCTTTGATCCGGTTTCGCTACCGGGTTGTGGCGGGTAGTTGGAGGGATACCCAAGCGGCCAACGGGGGCAGACTGTAAATCTGCTGGCTTACGCCTTCGGTGGTTCGAATCCACCTCCCTCCACCAGTAATTGTGTTGTGGCAGTGTGTCATCCCGTCGCGGGAGTAGTTCAACGGTAGAACCTCAGCCTTCCAAGCTGATGGTGCGGGTTCGATTCCCGTCTCCCGCTCCATTGAACGCGCGTGTGTCACAATAGAGCGACAGAACAACGCTCACGTAGCTCAGTCGGTAGAGCACCTCCTTGGTAAGGAGGAGGTCGAAGGTTCGATTCCTTTCGTGAGCACCATAATTTAATCGTCAAATTCTTTCCAAGATCATCGAGAAGAAGCAGCCATGGCCAAGGGTAAGTTCGAGCGCACCAAGCCGCACGTCAATGTCGGCACCATCGGTCACGTCGACCACGGCAAGACCACGCTGACGGCAGCACTGACGAAGGTCGGCGCGGAGCGCTTCGGCGGCGAATTCAAAGCCTACGACGCGATCGACGCGGCGCCGGAAGAGAAAGCGCGCGGTATCACGATCTCGACCGCTCACGTGGAATACGAATCCCCGACGCGCCACTACGCGCACGTGGATTGCCCGGGGCACGCGGACTACGTGAAGAACATGATTACCGGTGCGGCGCAGATGGACGGCGCGATCCTGGTGTGTTCGGCTGCCGACGGCCCGATGCCGCAGACGCGCGAACACATCCTGCTGTCGCGTCAGGTCGGTGTGCCGCACATCGTGGTGTTCTTGAACAAGGCCGACATGGTCGACGACGCCGAGTTGCTCGAACTGGTCGAGATGGAAGTGCGCGAGCTGCTGAGCAAGTACGACTTTCCGGGCGACGACACGCCGATCATCCACGGTTCGGCGCGTCTGGCGCTGGAAGGCGACCAGAGCGAGATCGGCGTGCCGGCGATTCTGAAGCTGGTGGAAGCGCTGGATACGTTCATCCCGGAGCCGCAGCGCGACGTGGACAAGCCGTTCCTGATGCCGGTGGAAGACGTGTTCTCGATCTCCGGTCGCGGCACGGTGGTGACCGGTCGTATCGAGCGCGGCGTGATCAAGGTGGGCGACGAAATCGAGATCGTGGGTATCCGTGCGACGCAGAAGACCACGGTGACGGGCGTGGAAATGTTCCGCAAGCTGCTGGACCAGGGTCAGGCGGGCGACAACGCGGGTCTGTTGCTGCGCGGCACCAAGCGTGACGACGTGGAGCGCGGCCAGGTGCTGTGCAAGCCGGGTACGATCAAGCCGCACACCCAGTTCGAGGCTGAGGTGTACGTGTTGTCGAAGGACGAGGGTGGTCGTCACACGCCGTTCTTCCCGGGCTATCGTCCGCAGTTATACTTCCGCACCACCGACATCACTGGCGAGGTGCAGTTGCCGGAAGGGGTGGAGATGGTGATGCCGGGCGACAACGTCAAGATGACGGTGACGCTGATCAATCCGGTGGCGATGGACGAAGGCCTGCGTTTCGCGATCCGCGAAGGCGGCCGGACGGTCGGCGCCGGCGTGGTGGCCAAGATCATCAAGTAATGCCCTCCGGCAGCCTGGGCTGCCGGACTCGTTGGTATCGTGGTGGCTGCGGTCGCCCAAATCCGACGAGGTGCAGGCGGCTTCGGTTGCCGGGTTGAGCGAAGGGCGGGCCGGAACCTTCGGTCCGCCTTCGCTGTCTCAGGGAAGTGCGGTCGTTTTTACTACACGCCAGTAGCTCAATTGGCAGAGCAGCGGTCTCCAAAACCGCAGGTTGGGGGTTCGAGTCCCTCCTGGCGTGCCAATTTGCCGGTCCCTATCCAGTGACCTCGGTCGCATCGCAACAAGAGTCGGATGAACAGCAAGATCGAGCATTCCAAGAGTTCCGCAGCCTCCTCCGGTGGCGATGTCGTCAAGTACGGCATCGCGGCGTTGCTGGTGGTGGCTGGCCTGTTCGTGTGGTTCTGGTTCGCCGATCCCAGTCGCGCGACGCAACTGGGCAACTGGTCCGGTCCGCTGCGTGGGTTGGCCGTGGTGGCGGGCTTGGTCGCTGGCGGTGCGGTGTTCCTGTTGACCGCCAAGGGGCGCGAGGCTCGTGAGTTCCTGTCCGAATCGCGATTCGAACTGCGCAAGGTGGTGTGGCCGACCCGTCAGGAGGCCATTCGGACCACCTGGGTGGTGATCGTGGTGGTGATCATTCTGAGTCTGCTGCTGGGTGGGTTCGATTTCGTGATCCAGAAGCTGATGCAGTGGTTCGTTAGCCGTTGAGGAGAGTGCAGCAGTGAAGCGTTGGTATGTCGTCCACGCCTATTCAGGCTTCGAGAAGTCCGTGGCGCAAGCGCTGCGCGACCGTATTGTGCGTGACGAGATGCAGGAGCGCTTCGGCGACGTGTTGGTGCCCACAGAGGAAGTGATCGAGATGCGCTCCGGCCAGAAGCGCCGTTCCGAGCGCAAGTTCTTCCCGGGTTACGTGTTGGTGCAGATCGAGACCCACGACGAAGGCGGCATCCCGCGGATTGATAACGAGAGCTGGCACTTGGTCAAGGAGACGCCCAAGGTGATGGGGTTCATTGGCGGCACCGCCGATCGGCCGTTACCGATTCGCGACCAGGAGGCCGATGCGATCCTGCAGCGCGTTCAAGATGGCGTTGAAAAGCCGCGTCCGAAGGTGCTGTTCGAACCGGGGCAAATGGTGCGCGTCACCGATGGTCCGTTCAACGACTTCAATGGTGTGGTCGAGGAAGTCAACTACGAAAAGAGCAGGCTGCGTGTGGCGGTGCTGATCTTCGGCCGTTCTACCCCGGTGGAACTGGAATTCGGTCAGGTCGAGAAAGCCTGAGTCCTGCTATCGGCGTGTCTGCGCCGCACGCTCGAATCTCTGCTATACTGCGCGGCTGGCTGCCCAAGCAGTCGTCGGGCAGAGTCGGGAGCCGACGCGAGGCGGCTTTCTGCGCAATCCAAAACGTGATGGCGGGACACGTGATTTTCCCGTCGCGATGGGGAGCCTGTCGTTCAGGCGCTAGCACCCGGAGAGACTCAACATGGCAAAGAAAGTCGTCGGTTACATCAAGCTGCAGGTGAAGGCCGGTCAGGCCAACCCCTCGCCGCCTGTCGGTCCTGCGCTGGGTCAGCGCGGCCTGAACATCATGGAATTCTGCAAGGCCTTCAATGCGGCCACGCAGAAGCTGGAGCCGGGCTTGCCCACGCCGGTCATCATCACGGCCTACTCGGACCGTACCTTCACCTTCGTCACCAAGAGCACGCCGGCGAGCGTGCTGCTGAAGAAGGCGGCCGGCATCACCTCCGGCTCCAAGCGCCCGAACACCGAAAAGGTGGGCAAGGTCACCCGCAAGCAGTTGGAAGACATCGCCAAGGCGAAGGAAGCCGACCTGACGGCCGCGGAGCTGGAAGCGGCGGTACGTACGATTGCGGGTTCCGCCCGCAGCATGGGCCTGACGGTGGAGGGTTAAGCGATGGCACAGACCAAGCGACAGAAAGCGATCCGTGCTGCGGTGCAGCCGGGCAAGGCGTATTCGATCGACGAAGCGCTGAAGATCATCAAGACCACCAGCAAGGCCAAGTTCGTCGAAGCCGTCGACGTGGCCGTGCGCCTGGGCGTGGATGCCAAGAAGTCCGACCAGCAGGTGCGCGGTTCCACCGTGCTGCCGGCCGGTACCGGCAAGAGCGTGCGCGTGGCGGTGTTCGCCCCGGCCGGTGCCAAGGCGGACGAAGCCCTGGCTGCGGGTGCCGAGGCCGTTGGCATGGACGATCTGGCCGAGAAGATGCAGGGCGGGGATCTGAACTACGACGTGGTCATCGCGACGCCGGACGCGATGCGCGTCGTCGGTAAGCTGGGCACGCTGCTGGGCCCGCGCGGCCTGATGCCGAACCCGAAGGTCGGGACCGTGTCCGCCAACCCGGCCGAAGCGGTGAAGAATGCCAAATCCGGCCAGGTGCGCTATCGCACCGACAAGGCGGGCATCATCCACTGCACCATCGGCAAGGCCAGCTTCGAAGACGATGCGCTGAAGAGCAATCTGCATGCGCTGTTGCTGGATCTGGTCAAGGCCAAGCCGGCGACCTCCAAGGGTAACTACCTGCAGAAGATCTCGGTGAGCTCGACCATGGGTCCGGGTGTCACCATCGATCAGGCGTCGCTGTCCCTGAAGTAATTGCAACACGGCGCCGCCCGCGAGGTGCGGCGTCGGTGTCACCCTTTTGAAGGCGTCGCCAGGGGCAACCCGACGCGAAGCCGTCAAAGACCGCAGGCGCGGTCTGCGCACACCGACGACGGGCAGGGAAGTTCTAGATGGCAAGGAATCGCCGTCAGTGCGGCGGGATCGCTTAATCCAGTCCCCTTGGGGACGCGCCGGCGTAGATGGTGCCGCCTTTCTGGAGTTTTTCTGGTTCAGGCCAATCCGGGACTTCCCGGACGCGCTCACTCCAGGTCTGGAACGGCCACCAACTGGGATGCCATGCGGCGTCCCCGGCATCCAGGATGGAGGCCGCCTAGGACCGCAAGCGGCAGGAGCCGCGAGCGGAATGTGTTTGAAGCAGGGATTTCGAGATTCGTGGTTGGGGATTGGCAAGAGCGGCACGGTCGCTCCTGATGCATTCCGAATCGCTAGTCCCAACTCCCGGCTTTAACGGAGGAGTGCAATGGCTCTCAATCTGTCCCAGAAGCAAGAAGTCGTCGCCGAATTGGCCGACGTTGCCGCGAAGGCTCACTCCTTGGTCGCTGCCGAGTACGCCGGCATCACGGTCTCGCAGATGACCGCGATGCGCAAAAAAGCGCGCGAAACCGGTGTGTACTTGCGTGTTGTCAAGAACACCCTGGCCGCGCGCGCGGTGGCCGGTACCGAATACGAGTGCGTCCAGGACGCGCTGGTCGGTCCGCTGCTGTATGCGTTCTCGACGGAAGAACCCGGCGCTGCCGGTCGTCTGATCAAGGAATTCGCCAAGGGTAACGACAAGCTGCAGGCCAAGGTCGTGTCGCTGGGCGGTCAGCTGTATCCGGCCGCTCACCTCGAAGTGTTGGCGTCGCTGCCGACCCGCGAGCAGGCACTGGCCATGTTGGCACGCGTCTTGGCCGAGCCGGCAAGCATGTTTGCCCGTGCGGTCAAGGCCGTGGGCGACAAGCAGGGAGGTGGCGATGCCGCCCCCGCCGATGCCCAAGCCCAGGTCGAAACGGCTTAAGTTCGCGATCCCTGAAACGGTTCACAAGAACCTCATCCAGAAAAAATTCCAAAGGTAATCACAATGTCCCTGTCTAACGAGCAGATCGTCGACGCTATCGCCGAAAAGACCCTCATGGAAGTGATGGAGCTGGTCAAGGCCATCGAAGACAAGTTCGGCGTTTCCGCCGCCGCTCCGGTCGCCGCTGCCGGTCCGGCCGTGGCTGCCGCTCCGGTCGAAGAGCAGACCGAATTCAACGTCATCCTGATCGATGCCGGCGCCAAGAAGGTCGACGTCATCAAGGCCGTTCGCGCCATCACTGGCCTGGGCCTGAAGGAAGCCAAGGACCTCACCGAGGCCGGCGGCATGCTGAAGGAAGCCGTGTCGAAGGAAGACGCCGAGAAGTTCAAGAAAGACCTGGAAGCCGCTGGCGCGAAGGTCGAAGTCAAGTAAGCAGTCCCTTGCATCGCCAGTCGTTCGAGGCGGTGCACTGAAGGCTGGGGGCGCGAGTCCCCGGCCTTTGGCCGTTGTACAGCCGGGTTAGATTCGGCATGGGAGTCTGCGCGGTCGTTCGACCGATGCGGGCTCTGCGACCCAGTCTCGGCCTTACCGAGTTGGTAGTTGGAAGTAGCGGGAGAAGGCGTGCTGGTGCCGGCAATACCAGCGACTTCCAACTGACAATTTATGTTCACTCAGGGCCGCGGACGCGTGGCCCGCATCAGCCAAGGTGATACCTCATGACGTCCTATTCGTTCACCGAAAAGAAGCGTATCCGCAAGGATTTCGGCAAGCAGCGCTCGATCCTGGAAGTGCCCTTCCTGCTCGCCATCCAGGTGGATTCCTACCGTGAGTTCTTGCAGGAAAACACCGACCCGAACAAGCGCTCGGACCATGGCCTGCACGCGGCTCTGAAATCGGTGTTCCCGATCTCCAGCTACAGCGGCAACGCCGCGCTGGAGTATGTTGGCTACAAGCTCGGCGATCCGGTGTTCGACGAGCGTGAATGCCGTCAGCGCGGTATGAGCTACGGCGCGCCGCTGCGCGTGACCGTGCGCCTGGTGATCTACGACCGCGAGTCCTCGACCAAGGCGATCAAGTACGTGAAGGAGCAGGAGGTCTACCTCGGCGAAATTCCGTTGATGACCGACAACGGCACCTTCATCGTCAATGGCACCGAGCGCGTCATCGTCTCCCAGTTGCACCGTTCGCCGGGCGTCTTCTTCGATCACGATCGCGGCAAGACTCACAGCTCGGGCAAATTGCTGTACAGCGCCCGCATCATTCCGTACCGCGGCTCCTGGCTGGACTTCGAGTTCGACCCGAAGGACGCGTTGTTCACCCGTATCGACCGCCGTCGCAAGCTGCCGGTGTCGATCCTGTTGCGCGCGCTCGGTTATTCGAACGAAGAAATGCTGTCGGAGTTCTTCGAGATCAACACCTTCCACATCGATCCGAAGGAAGGCGTGCAGTTGGAATTGGTCGCCGAGCGCTTGCGCGGCGAGACGCTGGACTTCGATCTGGCCGATGGCGACAAGGTCATTGTCGAGGCTGGCAAGCGCATCACCGCGCGTCACGTTAAGCAACTGGAGGCCTCCGGTATCGCCGCGCTGGCCGTGCCCGATGAGTACCTGGTCGGTCGCATCCTGTCGCACGACGTCGTCGATGCCGCGACCGGCGAACTGCTGGCCAATGCCAACGACGAAATCACCGAAGAGCAGTTGAATGCGTTCCGTAAGGCCGGCGTCGACGCCGTGGGGACCCTGTGGGTCAACGATCTGGACCGTGGTCCGTATCTGTCCAACACCCTGCGCATCGACCCGACCAAGACCCAGCTCGAAGCCTTGGTCGAGATCTACCGCATGATGCGTCCGGGCGAACCGCCGACCAAGGATGCCGCGCAGAACTTGTTCCACAACCTGTTCTTCACCTTCGAGCGTTACGACCTGTCCACGGTTGGCCGCATGAAGTTCAACCGCCGCGTCGGCCGCAAGGAGGTCATCGGCGAGTCGGTGTTGTACGACAAGAAGTACTTCGGCGAGCGCAGCGACGAGGAGTCCAAGCGCTTGGTTGCCGAGCGCGCCGACAGTTCCGACATCCTCGATGTGATCAAGGTGCTGACCGAAATCCGCAACGGTCGCGGTGTGGTCGACGATATCGACCACCTGGGTAATCGTCGCGTGCGTTCGGTCGGCGAAATGGCCGAGAACGTGTTCCGCGTTGGCCTGGTCCGCGTCGAGCGCGCGGTCAAGGAGCGCCTGTCGATGGCCGAGTCCGAGGGCCTGACCCCCCAGGAACTGATCAACGCCAAGCCGGTGGCTGCCGCGATCAAGGAGTTCTTCGGTTCCTCGCAGTTGTCGCAATTTATGGATCAGAACAACCCGTTGTCGGAAGTGACGCACAAGCGTCGCGTTTCGGCGTTGGGGCCGGGCGGTCTGACCCGCGAGCGCGCAGGCTTCGAAGTGCGCGACGTGCATCCGACCCATTACGGCCGCGTCTGCACCACCGAAACCCCGGAAGGCCCGAACATCGGTCTGATCAACTCGCTGGCGGTGTTCGCGCGCACCAACCAGTATGGCTTCCTAGAGACGCCGTACCGGAAGGTGGTGGACGGCCAGATCACCGACGAGGTCGAATACCTCTCGGCGATCGAAGAAAACGAGTACGTCATCGCCCAGGCCAACGCATTGCACGATGCCAAGAACCGCCTGACCGAACAGTTCGTACCGTGCCGCTACCAGGGCGAATCGCTGCTCAAGCCGCCGGCGGAAGTGCATTTCATGGACGTCTCGCCAATGCAGACCGTGTCCATCGCGGCCGCGTTGGTGCCGTTCCTGGAGCATGACGACGCCAACCGCGCGCTGATGGGCGCGAACATGCAACGCCAGGCCGTGCCGACGCTGCGCGCGCAGAAGCCGCTGGTCGGCACCGGTATCGAACGTGCGGTGGCGCGCGACTCGGGTGTGACCGTGAACGCGCGCCGTGGCGGCGTGATCGAGCAGATCGACGCCGGCCGCATCGTGGTCAAGGTCAACGAGGCCGAGATCGGCGGCGGCACCGATGCCGGCGTCGACATCTACAACCTGATCAAGTACACGCGCTCCAACCAGAACACCTGCATCAACCAGCGTCCGCTGGTCAATGTGGGCGACGCGATCGCGCGCGGCGACGTGCTCGCCGATGGTCCCTCGACCGATATCGGCGAACTGGCCCTGGGCCAGAACATGCTGATCGCGTTCATGCCTTGGAACGGTTACAACTTCGAAGACTCCATCCTGCTCTCCGAGCGTGTGGTGGAAGAGGATCGCTACACCACGATCCATATCGAAGAGCTCACCTGCGTGGCGCGCGACACCAAGCTGGGGCCGGAAGAAATTTCCGCCGATATCCCCAATGTCTCGGAGCAGGCGCTCAACCGTCTCGACGAATCCGGTGTGGTGTACATCGGTGCGGAAGTGCGTGCCGGCGACATCATGGTCGGCAAGGTCACGCCCAAGGGCGAGAGCCAACTGACCCCGGAAGAGAAACTGCTGCGCGCGATCTTCGGCGAGAAGGCCTCGGACGTGAAGGATAGCTCGCTGCGTGTGCCGCCTGGCATGGACGGCACCGTCATCGACGTGCAGGTGTTCACCCGCGACGGCATCGAGAAGGATAAGCGCGCCCGCCAGATCGAGGAAAACGAGATCAAGCGGGTCAAGAAGGACTTCGACGATCAGTTCCGCATCCTCGAGAGCGCCATCTACGCACGCCTGCGCAGCCAACTGATCGGCAAGGTCGCCAACGGCGGCCCGAACCTGAAGAAGGGCGACACCATCAGCGATGCCTACCTGGATGGTCTGAAGAAGTCCGAGTGGTTCGCTCTGCGCATGAAGGACGAGGATGCCTCCGACGCGATCGAGCGCGCGCAGAAGCAGATCCAGGCGCATGAACAGGAGTTCGAACGTCGCTTTGCCGATAAGCGCGGCAAGATCACCGCTGGCGACGACCTCGCTCCGGGCGTGCTGAAGATGGTCAAGGTGTTCCTGGCGGTGAAGCGGCGTATCCAGCCCGGCGACAAAATGGCCGGTCGCCACGGCAACAAGGGTGTCGTGTCGATGATCCAGCCGATCGAGGACATGCCGTACATGGCCAACGGCGAGACCGTGGACATCGTATTGAACCCGCTGGGCGTGCCCTCGCGTATGAATATCGGTCAGGTGCTGGAAGTGCACCTTGGCTGGGCGGCCAAGGGCCTGGGACGCAAGATCCAGAACATGCTCGACGCTCAGGCCAATGTGGCCGATCTGCGCAAGTTCCTGACCCAGATCTACAACCACGACCAGAAGTTGGGCGAGGACCGCGTGGACCTGGATCAGTTCAGCGACGCCGAGCTGCTGTCCCTGTCGAAGAACCTGACCGACGGTGTGCCGATGGCGACCCCGGTGTTCGACGGCGCGACCGAAGCGGAGATCAAGCACATGCTTGAACTCGCCGATCTGCCGATCAGCGGCCAGACCCAGCTTTACGATGGCCGTACCGGCGAAGCGTTCGATCGCCGTACCACCGTCGGCTACATGCACATGCTGAAGTTGAACCACTTGGTCGACGACAAGATGCACGCGCGTTCCACTGGTCCGTATTCGTTGGTCACCCAGCAGCCGTTGGGCGGCAAGGCGCAGTTCGGCGGCCAGCGCTTCGGCGAAATGGAAGTGTGGGCGTTGGAAGCCTACGGTGCGGCTTACACCTTGCAGGAAATGTTGACGGTGAAGTCCGACGACGTACAGGGCCGCAACCAGATGTACAAGAACATCGTCGATGGCGAGCACGAAATGGTGGCCGGCATGCCGGAGTCCTTCAACGTGCTGGTGAAGGAAATCCGCTCGCTGGCCATCAACATGGAATTGGAAGACTGAGAGGCCGGGACTCGGAGCCCGGGGCCTGGGACTCGGAAAAGCGAGGAGCGTCGCCGCTCTGCTTTTCCAGGTCCCCGGTCCCGGATCCCCGGTCCCGACAAGACTCTGCCCCCACCCCGTCCTCGCTACGCATTCCTCCGACCCGGAGATATCCAATGAAAGATCTGCTCAACCTCTTCAACCAGCAGCGCCAGACGCTGGACTTCGACGCGATCAAGATCGCGCTGGCCTCGCCGGACCTGATCCGCTCGTGGTCCTTCGGCGAAGTGAAGAAGCCGGAAACCATCAACTATCGCACCTTCAAACCTGAGCGCGACGGCCTGTTCTGCGCGGCCATCTTCGGCCCGATCAAGGACTACGAGTGCCTGTGCGGCAAGTACAAGCGCATGAAGCACCGCGGCGTGGTCTGCGAAAAATGCGGCACCGAAGTCACCTTGGCCAAGGTGCGCCGCGAGCGCATGGGACATATCGATTTGGCCTCGCCGGTCGCGCACATCTGGTTCCTGAAGTCGTTGCCGTCGCGTATCGGCTTGATGCTGGATATGACCTTGCGCGACATCGAGCGCGTCCTGTATTTCGAAGCCTATGTGGTGACCGAGCCGGGCCTGACCGCGCTGGAGCGCCGCCAACTGCTGACCGAAGAGCAGTACCTGACTGCCCGCCAGGAACATGGCGACGACTTCGATGCCGCCATGGGCGCCGAGGCGGTGTACGAGCTGTTGCGCACCATCGATCTGCAGTCGGAAATGACGCGCCTGCGCGAAGAAATTGCCAGCACCGGTTCTGAAACCAAGCTCAAGCGTCTGACCAAGCGCATCAAGCTGATCGAGGCGTTCATCGAGTCTGGCAACCGTCCGGAGTGGATGGTGATGACCGTGCTGCCGGTGCTGCCGCCGGATCTGCGCCCGCTGGTGCCGTTGGACGGTGGCCGCTTCGCGACCTCCGACCTGAACGATCTGTACCGCCGCGTCATCAACCGCAATAACCGTCTGCGCCGCCTGCTCGAACTCAATGCGCCGGAGATCATCGTGCGCAACGAAAAGCGCATGTTGCAGGAATCGGTCGATGCGCTGCTGGATAATGGTCGCCGCGGTCGTGCCATCACCGGCACCAACAAGCGCCCGCTGAAGTCGCTGGCCGACATGATCAAGGGCAAGCAGGGCCGGTTCCGCCAGAACCTGCTCGGCAAGCGCGTGGACTACTCCGGTCGTTCGGTCATCGTGGTCGGCCCGACCCTGCGTCTGCACGAGTGCGGCCTGCCGAAGAAGATGGCGCTGGAGCTGTTCAAGCCGTTCGTGTTCGCCAAGCTGCAGCGCCGTGGTCTGGCCACCACCATCAAGGCCGCCAAGAAGCTGGTCGAACGCGAAGAAGCCGATGTCTGGGACATCTTGGAAGAAGTGATCCGCGAGCATCCGGTGCTGTTGAACCGTGCGCCGACCCTGCACCGCTTGGGCATCCAGGCGTTTGAGCCGGTACTGATCGAAGGTAAGGCGATCCAGTTGCATCCGCTGGTCTGTACTGCCTTCAACGCCGACTTCGACGGCGACCAGATGGCTGTGCACGTGCCGTTGTCGCTGGAAGCGCAGTTGGAAGCGCGTGCGTTGATGATGTCCACCAACAACATCCTGTCGCCTGCCAACGGCGAGCCGATCATCGTGCCGTCCCAGGACGTGGTGCTGGGTCTGTACTACATGAGCCGTGCGTTGGAGAACAAGAAAGGCGAGGGCATGGTGTTCGCCAACATCGCCGAAGTGAAGCGCGCTTACGACAACCGTGCGGTGGAATTGCACGCCAAGGTCAAGGTCCGTATCACCGAGACGGTGATCGACGAGAACGGCGGCCGTAGCAAGAAGACCTCGATCGTGGACACCACGATCGGTCGCGCGCTGTTGGCCGAAATCCTGCCGGAAGGCCTGCCCTTCGCGCTGGCCAATACCGAGCTGACCAAGAAGAACATCAGTCGCCTGATCAACTCCAGCTACCGTCAGTTGGGTCTGAAGGACAGCGTGGTGTTCGCCGATAAACTGATGTACACCGGCTTCGCCTATGCCACGCGCGCCGGCGTGTCGATCGGTATCGACGACATGCTGATTCCGTCGGAAAAGAAGGGCATCCTCGGCGAGGCCGAACAGGAAGTGCTGGAAATCCAGGAGCAGTATCAGTCCGGTCTGGTCACCGCTGGTGAGCGCTACAACAAGGTTGTGGACATCTGGTCGCGCACCAACGAGCGTATCGCCAAGGCGATGATGGACACCATCGGCACCGAGAAGGTGGTCAACGCCAAGGGGGAGACCATCGACCAGAAGTCGATGAACTCGCTGTACATCATGGCCGACTCCGGCGCGCGCGGTAGCCAGGCGCAGATCCGTCAGTTGGCTGGTATGCGTGGTTTGATGGCGCGTCCGGACGGCTCGATCATCGAGACGCCGATCAAGGCGAACTTCCGCGAAGGTTTGAACGTGCAGGAGTACTTCAACTCCACCCACGGTGCGCGTAAGGGTCTGGCCGATACCGCGTTGAAGACCGCCAACTCCGGTTACCTGACCCGCCGTCTGGTCGATGTGGCGCAGGACGTGGTGATCACCGAGCCCGATTGCGGCACCACCGATGGCCTGACCATGACCCCGATCGTGGAAGGCGGCGATGTGGTCGAGCCGCTGCGCGACCGCGTGCTCGGCCGTGTGGTGGCCGAGGACGTGTTCCTGCCGGGCAACGACGAGGATCCGATCGTCACCCGCAACACCTTGCTCGACGAGCAGTGGGTGGCCAAGTTGGAAGAGGCTGGCGTGCAATCGGTCAAGGTCCGCTCGACCATCACCTGCGAATCGCCCTTCGGCGTGTGCGCGCGTTGCTACGGTCGCGACCTGGCCCGTGGTCACCTGGTCAATATCGGCGAAGCGGTTGGCGTCATCGCCGCGCAGTCGATCGGCGAGCCCGGCACCCAGTTGACCATGCGTACCTTCCACATCGGCGGCGCGGCCTCGCGTGCGGCGGCGGTGGACAACATCACGGTCAAGACCACCGGTTCGATCAAGTTCAACAACCTCAAGTCGGTCGAGCACGCCAATGGCTCGCTGGTGGCGGTGTCGCGTTCCGGCGAACTGTCGGTGCTCGACGGCCACGGTCGCGAGCGCGAGCGCTACAAGCTGGCGTATGGCGCCACCATCACCGCCAAGGATGGTGATGCGGTCAAAGCGGGTCAGTCAGTGGCGAACTGGGATCCCCACAACCACCCGATCGTCTCGGAAGTGGCCGGTTTCATTCGTTTCATCGATTTCATCGACGGCGTCACCGTCATCGAAAAGACCGATGAGCTGACGGGTTTGGCCTCGCGGGAGATCACCGATCCCAAGCGCCGTGGTACCCAGGCCAAGGACCTGCGCCCAATCGTGCGCATCGTCGACGCCAAGGGCAACGACCTGGCCATCCCGGGCACCGATCTGCCGGCGCAGTACCTGCTGCCGCCGCGCTCGATCGTCAACCTGCAAGACGGTGCGCCGGTCGGCGTGGGCGATGTGGTTGCCAAGATCCCGCAGGAAGCCTCCAAGACCCGCGACATCACCGGTGGTCTGCCGCGCGTGGCCGACCTGTTCGAAGCGCGTAAGCCGAAGGATCCGGCGATCCTGGCCGAGCGTTCGGGCATCATCAGCTTCGGTAAGGACACCAAGGGCAAGCAGCGCTTGATCATCAAGGACGCCGACGGGTCCGAGCACGAAGAACTGATCCCGAAGTACCGCAATATCACCGTGTTCGAAGGCGAGCACGTGGCCAAGGGCGAAACCGTGGTAGACGGCGAGCCGAGCCCGCAGGACATCCTGCGCCTGCTGGGTGTCGAGCCGCTGGCTGCGTACCTGGTCAAGGAAATCCAAGACGTGTACCGCCTGCAGGGCGTGAAGATTAACGATAAGCATATCGAGGTCATCACCCGGCAGATGCTGCGCAAGGTCGAGATCACCGACCAGGGCAACAGCAAGTTCCTCAATGGCGAGCAGGCCGAGCGCCAGCGCGTCATCGAGGAAAATTCCCGCCTGGCCGCGCGCAACGAGTTGCAGGCCAAGTACGAGCCGGTGTTGCTGGGCATCACCAAGGCGTCGCTGGCAACCGAGTCTTTCATTTCGGCGGCCTCGTTCCAGGAAACCACCCGTGTCCTCACCGAGGCGGCGGTGCGTGGCACCAGCGATACGCTGCGCGGTCTGAAGGAGAACGTGATCGTGGGGCGGTTGATCCCGGCGGGTACCGGTTTGGCATACCACAGCCTGCGTCGCCGCAACTCCAGTGGCCTGACCGAGTCGGAGATGCAGACCCTGTCTGGCGGCAGCGCCGAGTCGACGGTCGAGACTGCCACGTCAGCAGCTGCCAGCAGCGACGATTGAGTCGGATCGGCCTCGCCTGCGGAGTCGGTTGTTGCAAGCGAAAGGGGGCGCAATGGAGGCGCTCCTCGTTTGTCAGGCCGAGGATCGGCCAGCAAGTACGGCTTCCGTTGAGTTGACGGAAGTTTGACTTTCCCGCTATACTTTCCTGTCTCGGCAGGCCGTCCTTCGGCCTGCCTTCGTTTTCACGCATCCAGGCCCGATGGCCTCAATCAGAAGAATCTACTGATGGCGACGATCAATCAGCTGGTCCGCAAGCCGCGGCAGGCGACCACCTACAAGAGTTCCTCTCCGGCGCTGGATAAGTGCCCGCAGCGCCGTGGCGTCTGCACCCGCGTGTACACCACTACTCCGAAGAAGCCGAATTCTGCGTTGCGCAAGGTCGCCAAGGTGCGCCTGACCAACCAGGAAGAGGTCATTAGCTACATCGGTGGCGAAGGCCACAACTTGCAGGAACACTCCGTGGTCCTGATCCGTGGCGGTCGCGTCCCGGATCTGCCGGGTGTGCGCTACCACACCGTGCGCGGTTCGCTCGATGCTGCCGGCGTCGCCAAGCGTCGTCAGGGTCGTTCCAAGTACGGCGCCAAGCGCCCGAAGAGCTAAGGAAAAGTTCATATGTCTCGTAAAGGTAATACGCCGCAGCGCACTGTTCTGCCGGATCCCAAGCACGGCAGCGAAACCATTGCACGCTTCATCAACATGGTGATGCTGAGCGGCAAGAAGTCGGTTGCCGAAAAGATCGTCTACGGTGCGATGGACGTCATCGGCGAGAAGAATCCCAACGCCATCGAACTGGTGCAGAAGGCGCTGGACAACGTCGCTCCGGCGGTCGAAGTCAAGTCGCGTCGCGTTGGTGGTGCCACCTATCAGGTGCCGGTCGAGGTGCGTTCCTCCCGTCGCATGGCGCTGGCGATGCGCTGGCTGATCGACTCGGCGCGTAAGCGCGGCGAGAACTCGATGCCGCGCAAGCTCGCGGCCGAGCTGTTGGATGCCTCGGAAAACCGTGGTGGTGCCATCAAGAAGCGCGAAGAAACCCACCGCATGGCGGAAGCGAACAAGGCGTTCGCGCACTACCGCTGGTGATCTTCCGGACCTCGGCAACGGGGTCCGTCGGCACCATCTGAGTGCCGCTTAGTCGCGCCGTTGCGCGCGGCACAAATCCGAAAGCCGCCGTAAGGCGGCGTTCGGCCATCCGAAATCCAGGAAATTTGAGAGGCTCCCTGTGGCCCGTACCACTCCCATCGAGCGTTACCGCAATTTCGGCATCATGGCCCACATCGATGCCGGCAAGACCACTACGTCCGAACGTATCCTGTTCTACACCGGCGTCAGTCACAAGATTGGCGAGGTGCATGACGGTGCCGCGACGATGGACTGGATGGAGCAGGAGCAGGAGCGTGGCATCACGATCACCTCCGCGGCCACCACTGCGTTCTGGACCGGCATGGACAAATCCATGCCGCAGCACCGGTTCAACATCATCGATACCCCCGGGCACGTCGACTTCACCATCGAAGTGGAGCGCTCGCTGCGCGTGCTCGACGGCGCGGTGTTCGTGTTGTGCGCGGTCGGCGGTGTCCAGCCGCAGTCCGAGACCGTGTGGCGCCAGGCCAATAAGTACGCCGTGCCGCGTCTTGCGTTCGTCAACAAGATGGACCGCACCGGCGCCAACTTCGACAAGGTGGTCGAGCAGTTGAAGGCGCGCCTGGGTGCGTATCCGGTGCCGATGCAAGTGCCGATCGGCGCCGAAGACGGCTTCGAGGGCGTGGTCGATCTGGTCAAGATGAAGGCGATCCACTGGGATACCGCCTCGCAGGGCACCGTGTTCGAGTACCGCGACATCCCGGCCCATCTGGTCGACAAGGCCACCGAGGCGCGCGCGTTCATGGTCGAAGCCGCAGCCGAAGCCAACGAAGACCTGATGGACAAGTACCTCAACGAAGGTGACCTGTCCGAGGCTGAGATCCTTGGCGGTCTGCGCGAGCGTACCCTGAAAGTGGAAGTGGTGCCGGTGTACTGCGGTACCGCGTTCAAGAACAAGGGTGTGCAGGCGATGCTCGATGGCGTCATCCAGCTGCTGCCGTCGCCCAGCGATCGTCCGCCGGTCAAGGGCATCGACGAGGACGAAAAGGAAGACAGTCGCGCGGCCACCGACAGCGCGCCGTTCTCGGCGTTGGCGTTCAAAATCATGACCGATCCGTTCGTCGGCTCGCTGACGTTCTTCCGTGTCTATTCCGGCACGCTCAACTCCGGCGACCAAGTGTACAACCCGGTCAAGTCGAAGAAGGAGCGGGTGGGTCGCATCCTGCAGATGCACTCCAACAACCGCGAAGAAATCAAGGAAGTGCGCGCGGGCGACATCGCGGCGGCGGTTGGCTTGAAGGACGTCACCACCGGCGACACGCTGTGCGCGCAGAGCGACATCATCACCTTGGAACGCATGGTGTTCCCGGAGCCGGTGATCTCGATGGCGGTCGAGCCGAAGACCAAGTCCGACCAGGAAAAAATGGGCATCGCGCTGAGCCGTCTGGCACAGGAAGATCCCTCGTTCCGCGTCAACACCGACGAAGAGTCCGGGCAGACCATCATCCGTGGCATGGGCGAGTTGCACCTGGAAATCATCGTCGACCGCATGAAGCGCGAGTTCAACGTGGAGGCCAACGTCGGCAAGCCGCAGGTGGCGTACCGCGAGACCATCCGCAAGGCGGTCAAGCAGGAAGGCAAGTTCGTGCGCCAGTCCGGTGGTAAGGGTCAATACGGCCACGTCGTGCTCGAGATCGAACCGCAGGAACGCGGCAAGGGTTACACCTTTGAGAACGCGATCGTCGGCGGTGTGGTGCCGAAGGAATACATCCCGGCGGTGGACAAGGGCATCCAGGAAGCGGTGGCCAATGGCGTGATGGCCGGCTATCCGATCGTGGACGTCAAGGTCCGTCTGATCGACGGTTCCTACCATGACGTCGACTCCTCGGAAATGGCGTTCAAGATCGCCGGCTCGATGGGCTTCAAGGAAGGCTTCAACAAGGCCAATCCGGTGCTGCTTGAGCCGATCATGAAAGTCGAGATCGTCACCCCGGAAGACTACCTAGGCGACGTGATGGGCGACGTCAGTCGTCGTCGCGGCATTCTGCAAGGCCAGGACGATAGTCCGTCCGGCAAGGTGATCAACGCGATGGTGCCGCTGGGCGAAATGTTCGGTTATGCCACCACGCTGCGCTCGATGTCGCAGGGTCGCGCCACGTTCTCGATGGAGTTCGACCACTACGCCGAAGCACCGGCCAACATCGCCGATTCTGTCATCAAGAAGAATTGAGAATAGCGGGACGGGTGCGGTGCGCGGACACAGTCCCGCCCGCATCCCGCTTCCTTGTCCCCCAATACGAAACAAAGGTAAAACACCATGGCCAAGGGTAAGTTCGAGCGCACCAAGCCGCACGTCAATGTCGGCACCATCGGTCACGTCGACCACGGCAAGACCACGCTGACGGCAGCACTGACGAAGGTCGGCGCGGAGCGCTTCGGCGGCGAATTCAAAGCCTACGACGCGATCGACGCGGCGCCGGAAGAGAAAGCGCGCGGTATCACGATCTCGACCGCTCACGTGGAATACGAATCCCCGACGCGCCACTACGCGCACGTGGATTGCCCGGGGCACGCGGACTACGTGAAGAACATGATTACCGGTGCGGCGCAGATGGACGGCGCGATCCTGGTGTGTTCGGCTGCCGACGGCCCGATGCCGCAGACGCGCGAACACATCCTGCTGTCGCGTCAGGTCGGTGTGCCGCACATCGTGGTGTTCTTGAACAAGGCCGACATGGTCGACGACGCCGAGTTGCTCGAACTGGTCGAGATGGAAGTGCGCGAGCTGCTGAGCAAGTACGACTTTCCGGGCGACGACACGCCGATCATCCACGGTTCGGCGCGTCTGGCGCTGGAAGGCGACCAGAGCGAGATCGGCGTGCCGGCGATTCTGAAGCTGGTGGAAGCGCTGGATACGTTCATCCCGGAGCCGCAGCGCGACGTGGACAAGCCGTTCCTGATGCCGGTGGAAGACGTGTTCTCGATCTCCGGTCGCGGCACGGTGGTGACCGGTCGTATCGAGCGCGGCGTGATCAAGGTGGGCGACGAAATCGAGATCGTGGGTATCCGTGCGACGCAGAAGACCACGGTGACGGGCGTGGAAATGTTCCGCAAGCTGCTGGACCAGGGTCAGGCGGGCGACAACGCGGGTCTGTTGCTGCGCGGCACCAAGCGTGACGACGTGGAGCGCGGCCAGGTGCTGTGCAAGCCGGGTACGATCAAGCCGCACACCCAGTTCGAGGCTGAGGTGTACGTGTTGTCGAAGGACGAGGGTGGTCGTCACACGCCGTTCTTCCCGGGCTATCGTCCGCAGTTATACTTCCGCACCACCGACATCACTGGCGAGGTGCAGTTGCCGGAAGGGGTGGAGATGGTGATGCCGGGCGACAACGTCAAGATGACGGTGACGCTGATCAATCCGGTGGCGATGGACGAAGGCCTGCGTTTCGCGATCCGCGAAGGCGGCCGGACGGTCGGCGCCGGCGTGGTGGCCAAGATCATCAAGTAATGCCCTCCGGCAGCCTGGGCTGCGGGATGCGGTAGAGATAGCCGGCGACAGATGTCGCCGCGAAAGCAAAGGGCCGGCGCAAATCGGCCCTTTGTCGTTCGTGGTCACGCCATGCACCGGTCTAAATTTCTCACCACAGAAGTGTTGCGATCAGGTCAAACCCCCCCTATAATGCGCGGCTCGGCGTTCCTGGGTAGGGCGCTGACAAGACAGCGAAAAGAGGGGCAGGAAGTCGCTCGTGTTCGCAAGACCGGGAAGGTCGCGTTGCATTGAGAGCGCACAACCTTAGGTTGTTGACGTTGCTCTAGCATCGCATTATACTTTTCCGTTCTAGGCAGGCCGGGTCGACTGGTCTGCCTCAGTTTTTGGGGTGCAGGAGTGCCCTCGCCGAGTCGGAAGACTTGACGCATACGACATCAGGACATCACCGGGGCAGGTATCCCAGAGGCCTTGCCCGTCGCTCTTTTAACGAAGGAACCACCGTCATGGCGGACCAAAAGATCCGGATTCGGTTGAAGGCGTTCGATCATCGTTTGATCGACCGTTCGGCCAGCGAGATCGTTGAGACGGCCAAGCGGACCGGCGCGCAAGTGCGTGGCCCGATCCCGTTGCCGACCAAGATCGAACGCTACACCATCCTCGTTTCTCCGCACGTCGATAAAGACGCGCGCGACCAGTACGAGACCCGCACGCACAAGCGCGTGCTCGACATCGTCGACCCCAACGACAAGACCGTGGACGCGCTGATGAAGCTCGAACTCGCGGCTGGCGTCGATGTCCAGATCAAGTTGACCTGAGGACTGCGACCATGACGAAGAAATATTCGTTGGGCTTCGTGGGCCGCAAGGCCGGCATGAGCCGCGTCTTCACCGAAGATGGCCGCTCCATTCCGGTGACCCTGATCGAAGCGACCCCGAACCGTATCACCCAGCTCAAGACGGTCGAGAACGACGGCTACAGCGCTGTGCAGATCACTGTGGGCACCCGTCGTGTCGCGCTGGTCAACAAGCCGGCGGCTGGCCACTTTGCCAAGGCGAAGGTGGAAGCGGGTCGCGGCCTGTGGGAATTCCGCGTCGAAGACGCGCAGCTGGGCGACTTCGCCATCGGTGGCGAGATCAAGGTGGACATCTTCGCGGTCGGCCAGAAGGTCGACGTCCAGGGTGTTACCAAGGGTAAGGGCTTCCAGGGCACCATCAAGCGGCATAACTTCCGCATGGGCGATGCCACCCACGGTAACTCGCTGTCGCATCGCGTGGGCGGGTCGCTGGGTCAGCGCCAGACCCCAGGTCGCGTTTTCCTGGGCAAGAAGATGTCCGGGCACATGGGCGCGGTGCAGCAGAGCACGCAGAATCTGGAAGTGGTCAAGGTCGACGTCGAGCGTGGCCTGATCGCCATTCGCGGCGCGGTGCCTGGCGCTGCCGGTGGCGACGTGATCGTGCGTCCGGCTAGCAAGGCATAAGGAGAGATGACGATGGAACTCGTTATCACGGGTAGCAATAACAAGGTCTCGGTTTCCGACGCCGTGTTCGGTCGCGATTTCAGCGAGGATCTGGTGCACCAGGTCGTCGTTGCTTATCGCAACGCCGGTCGCGCCGGCACCAAGGCGCAGAAGACACGTTCGGAAGTTAACGGCACCACCAAGAAGTCGAAGAAGCAGAAGGGCGGTGGCGCTCGCCACGGCGCGCTGACCGCTCCGATCTTCGTCGGTGGCGGCGTGACCTTTGCGGCCAAGCCGCGCAGCTTCGAGCAGAAAGTGAACCGCAAAATGTACCGTGCGGCGATCTGCGCGATCTTCTCGGAACTCAATCGTCAGGGCCGTCTCAAGGTTGTCGACGCGTTCGATCTCGAAGCCAGCAAGACCAAGGGTCTGATCGAGAAGCTGAAGGGTCTGGACGTGGGCAAGCGCCCACTGATCGTGACCGAAGAGGCGTCCGAGCATCTGTACCTGTCCGCTCGCAACATCCCTTATGTGGAAGTGCGCGACGTGCAGGGCCTGGATCCGGTGTCGCTGGTCGGGGCCGATACGGTCGTGATCACCGCCGATGCGGTCAAGAAGGTCGAGGAGTGGCTGGCATGAGCAGCAACGAAAAAATCTTCAGCGTGCTGCGTGCCCCGCGTGTCTCGGAAAAGACCGCGCGCCTGCAGGAACTCTCCAATCAATACGTCTTCGAGATCTCGAGCGAAGCCACCAAGGCCGATGTCAAGGCTGCGGTCGAGCAGCTGTTCGACGTCAAGGTCGAGTCGGTCAACGTGTTGAACGTCAAGGGCAAGAATAAGTCCTTCCGTTCGCGCAGCGGTCGCCGCGGCGATTGGCGCAAGGCGTACGTGCGTCTGGCCGAAGGCCAGTCCATCGACGTAACGGCCAAGGCCTGAGGTACATCCCATGCCATTGATGAAATTCAAACCCACCTCCGCAGGCCGTCGTTCGGCCGTGCGTGTGGTCACGCCCGATCTGCACAAAGGCGCCCCGCACGCTGCACTGGTGGAAAAGCAGAGCAAGTCCGGTGGTCGTAACCACCACGGCCGCATCACTACCCGTCACGTCGGTGGTGGTCACAAGCAGCACTACCGCATCATCGACTTCAAGCGCAACAAGGAAGGTATCCCGGCGCGTGTGGAGCGGATCGAATACGATCCCAACCGCACCGCCCATATCGCCCTGCTGTGCTATGCCGATGGCGAGCGTCGCTACATCATCGCCCCGAAGGGCTTGAAGGCTGGCGATCAGGTGATCGCCGGTTCCGATGCGCCGATCAAGACCGGCAACACCCTGCCATTGCGCAATATTCCGGTCGGTACGACGGTGCATGGCATCGAGTTGAAGCCAGGCAAGGGCGCGCAGATTGCACGTGCCGCCGGTGCGGCGGTGCAGTTGGTCGCGCGCGAAGGCATCTATGCCACCCTGCGCCTGCGTTCCGGCGAAATGCGCAAGGTGCCGTCCGAGTGCCGTGCGACCATCGGCGAAGTCGGCAACGACGAGCACAATCTCGAGAAGCTGGGCAAGGCTGGCGCCAAGCGTTGGCGCGGCGTGTGCCCGACCGTGCGCGGTGCGGCCATGAACCCGGTCGATCACCCGCACGGTGGTGGCGAAGCGAAAGCCGGTCAGGGTAATCCGCATCCGGTCACCCCGTGGGGTGTGCCGACCAAGGGTTACAAGACGCGCCATAACAAGCGCACCGAACAATTCATCGTCCGCGATCGTAGGGGCTAATCGACCATGGCACGTTCACTCAAGAAGGGCCCGTTCGTCGATCACCACCTCATCAAGAAGGTGGAGGCCGCGGCCGGCAGCAAGCGTCCGATCAAGACTTGGTCGCGGCGTTCCATGATCCTGCCGGAAATGGTGGGTTTCACCATCGCCGTGCATAACGGCAAGAACCACGTTCCGGTGCTGGTCAACGAGAACATGGTCGGCCACAAACTCGGCGAATTTGCCGTCACCCGGACCTTCAAGGGTCACGGTGGCGACAAGAAGTCGAGCCGCTAAGGAGAGATGACGATGGAAGCGAAAGCAATCCTGCGCACCGCGCGCATCTCCCCGCAGAAAGCCCGACTGGTCGCTGACCAGGTGCGTGGTCTTTCCGCCGAGCGGGCAGTCAACCTGCTGAAGTTCTCGGACAAAAAAGCCGCGCACCTGATTAAGAAGGTCGTGGAGTCGGCGATTGCCAATGCCGAGAATAATCAAGGCGCGGATGTCGACGAGTTGAAGGTCAAGACCATCATGGTTGATGAAGGTCCGAGCCTGAAGCGTTTCATGGCGCGGGCGAAAGGCCGCGGTACCCGCATCCTCAAACGCACCAGCCACATCACTGTGGTTGTGGGCGCTGCCAAGTAAGCGGAAAGGAAAAGACGATGGGTCATAAAGTTAATCCGGTCGGAATCCGCCTCGGTATCTCCAAGGACTGGAATTCTAAGTGGTACGCCAACAAAGGCGAGTTTGCCGGGTACCTGGCAGCCGACCTCAAGGTGCGTGAAATGCTGCGCAAGAAGTTGGCGCAGGCTGGCATCAGCAAGATCTTGATCGAGCGTCCGGCCAAGACCGCGCGCGTGACGATCTACACCGCCCGTCCGGGCGTGGTGATCGGCAAGCGTGGCGAGGACATCGAGAAGTTACGCAAGGAAGTGAGCGAGATGATGGGCGTTCCCGCCCACATCAACGTGACCGAAGTGCGCAAGCCGGAGCTGGATGCGCAGTTGGTCGCCGAGTCGATCGCGCAGCAGCTGGAGCGCCGCATCATGTTCCGCCGCGCGATGAAGCGCTCGGTCGGTAACGCGATGCGCCTGGGCGCCCTGGGGATTAAGGTCAGCGTTTCCGGTCGCTTGAACGGTGCGGAAATCGCCCGTTCCGAATGGTACCGCGAGGGCCGTGTGCCGTTGCATACGCTCCGTGCCGACATCGGCTATGGCTTCGCCGAAGCCAATACGACCTACGGCACCATTGGCGTCCAGGTGACGATAAACAATGGCGAGATCTTCGATTTCTCCCAGGTTGGCCAGGAAAAGCAGGACGACTCCCCGCGCAACGATCGTAATGATCGTGGCGACCGTCCGTCGCGTCCGGCCCGTGAAGCGAGGTAACGGCAATGTTGCAACCTAAGCGAACCAAATACCGCAAGATGCACAAGGGCCGTAACGATGGCCTGGCGTGGAGCGGCAACGCCGTCAGCTTCGGCGAGTACGGCTTGAAAGCCACCGCGCACGGTCAGCTGACCGCGCGCCAGATCGAAGCGGCGCGCCGCTCGATCAGCCGCTACGTCAAGCGCGGCGGCAAGATGTGGATCCGCGTGTTCCCGGACAAGCCGATCACCAAGAAGCCGATCGAAGTGCGAATGGGCTCCGGCAAGGGTAACGTCGAGTACTGGGTCGCGCAGATCCAGCCCGGTCGCATGATCTATGAAATCGAAGGTGTTGGCGAAGATATCGCGCGCGAGGCGTTCCGTCTGGCCGCTGCCAAGCTTTCGGTGACCACCACCTTCGTGACCCGGACGGTACGCTGATGGACATCAAACAACTCCGCGAGAAGTCGGCCGACGATCTGAAGGCCCATCTGACCGATCTGCGCAAGGAGCAGTTCGCTCTGCGCATGCAGCGGGTCACCGGGCAGCTGCCGAAGACTCACGAAACCCGCCGGGTGCGCCGCGAGATCGCTCGCGTCAAGCACCTGCTCGGCAGCACGAAGTAAGGATGGCCGTGATGAGCGATAATAACGAAAACAAAACACTGCGCACGGTCGAAGGCCGTGTGGTCAGCAATAAGATGGACAAGACCGTCACCGTGCTGGTGGAGCGTCAGGTCAAGCATGCGCTGTACGGCAAGTACATCAAGCGCTCGACCAAGCTCCATGCCCACGATGCCGACAACGCCTGCAACGAAGGCGATGTCGTGCGCGTGACCGAGATTGCGCCGCTGTCCAAGACCAAGAACTGGCGGGTGGTGGCAATCGTCACCCGCGCGGTCGAATAAGGGAGATCTGAATCATGATCCAGATGCAGAGCTACCTCGACGTCGCCGACAACTCAGGTGCCAAGGAAGTGATGTGCATCAAGGTGCTCGGCGGCTCCAAGCGCCGTTATGCGCACATTGGCGACATCATCAAGGTCACCGTCAAGGACGCGATCCCGCGCGGCAAGGTCAAGAAGGGCGAAGTCTACGATGCCGTCGTGGTGCGTACCCGCAAGGGGGTGCGTCGTCATGATGGTTCGTTGATCCGCTTCGACGGCAACGCCGCCGTGTTGCTCAACAACAAGCAGGAGCCGATCGGTACACGTATCTTCGGGCCTGTGACCCGCGAGCTGCGTTCCGAGAAGTTCATGAAGATCGTCTCGCTCGCTCCCGAAGTGCTGTGAGCGGAGGACATACATATGGCTAACCGTATCAAGAAGGGCGACCAGGTCGTCGTCACCACCGGCAAGGACAAGGGCAAGCAGGGCGAAATCGTCCGCGTCGATGGCGATCGCGTGATCGTCGCCAACGCGAACATCGTCAAGCGCCATACCAAGCCGAACCCGCAGGCGGGTGTCGCCGGCGGCGTGGTCGAGCGCGAAGCGTCGATCCATATCTCCAACGTGGCGATCCTCAACCCGGTGACGGGCAAGGGCGAGCGCGTTGGCTTCAAGGTGCTGGAGGATGGACGCAAACTGCGTGTGTTCCGCTCCAGCGGTGAGGCGCTCGACGCCTGAGGAATGACACAATGACTTCCCGTCTCGAAAAGATCTACAAGGACGAAGTGGCACCGGCTCTGATGAAGAAGTTCGGTTACACCAATCCGATGGAAGTGCCGAAGCTGGTCAAGATCACGCTGAACATGGGCGTGGGCGAGGCGGCGACGAACAAGAAAATCCTGGAAAACGCTGTTGCCGACATGGCCAAGGTCTCCGGCCAGAAACCGGTCGTGACCAAGTCCCGCATCTCGGTGGCATCGTTCAAGATCCGCGATGGCTGGCCGATCGGCTGCAAGACCACGCTGCGTCGCGCCAAGATGTACGAGTTCCTGGATCGCTTGATCCACATCTCCCTGCCGCGCGTGCGCGACTTCCGTGGTGTGTCCGGCCGCTCGTTCGATGGCCGTGGCAACTTCAACATGGGCGTGAAGGAACAGATCATCTTCCCGGAAATCGATTTCGACGCTGTCGACGCGATCCGCGGGATGGATATCGCCATCACCACCACCGCTAAGACCGACGCCGAAGCCAAGGCGCTGCTCGAAGCGTTCAAGTTCCCGTTCCGCAATTAACGATCGTCCGTGATCAAGAGTTCGGCCATCCATGGCCGGACTTTCTAATCGAAAAGGTCATACATATGGCAAAGACCTCCATGGTCAACCGCGACATCAAGCGGAAAAAGCTGGCGAAGAAGTTCGCCGACAAGCGCGAAGCGCTGAAGAAGATCATCGCCTCCGGCACTGCGTCCTATGACGAGAAGGCGGAAGCGGTGACCAAGCTGCAGAAACTTCCGCGGGATTCTTCGCCGAGCCGCCAGCGCAACCGCTGCGTACTGTCCGGTCGTCCGCGTGGCGTCTATAGCAAGTTCGGCTTGGGTCGCAACATGCTGCGCAAGGCGACCATGAACGGCGACGTGCCCGGCCTGCGCAAGGCCAGCTGGTAAAACGCCAGTCGGCTCCCCACTTCCGCTCGGGGAGTGGGTTCAGCAACCTCGGCGTTCGCCTGCGATTGGGTCAACACGTCCGATGCAAATCGGACGTTTTGTCGTATACTCCCGCTCCTTGCAGCACGGCAAGGGCGGGGCTGCTGTGGTAAACGCACATGATCTTCTCCAAGACCTTGCGCGGTTACCTCCCGTGCGTCATTCCACACGTTTCACCACACAAGATTTTCGCGAAAGCGGATATCGGTGCACTCAAAGGTAGATACCATGAGCATGACTGATCCCATCGCCGACCTGCTGGTCCGCATCAAGAATGCGGCCGCGGTCGGTAAGCCGACGGTAAAGATGCCGTCCTCCAAGATCAAGGTTGCGATCGCGCAAGTGCTGAAGGCCGAAGGCTACATCAGTGATCTGCGGGTCAACGCAATCGAGAACAATAAGTCCGAGCTGGAAATCGTGCTGAAGTATTTCGAAGGCCGTCCGGTCATCGATACGCTCAAGCGCGTGTCGCGTTCGGGTCTGCGTCAATATCGCGGCAAGACCGAGCTGCCGAAGGTTCTCGGTGGCCTGGGTGTTGCCATCATTTCCACGTCCAAGGGCATCATGACCGATGCGCAGGCCCGTCAGGCCGGCGTCGGTGGCGAAGTCCTGTGCTTCGTGGCCTAAGGGAAGGAGTACTCACATGTCCCGTGTAGCCAAGAAGCCGATTTCCCTCCCGAAGGGCGTCGAACTGACCGTTCAGCCCGATCAGGTGAGTGTCAAGGGTCCGAAGGGGACCTTGTCGCTGCCGAAGCCGGCTGGTGTCGAAATCAAGCAGGAAAACGGTGTCGCCACCCTGTCGGCGAATGCCGACTCGCACATTGCCATCACCGGTACCGTGCGTGCCATCCTGGCGAACATGGTGCACGGCGTCTCCGCCGGTTTCGAGCGCAAGCTCGAACTGGTGGGCGTCGGTTACCGTGCCACGATGCAGGGCAAGGATCTGAGCCTGGCGCTCGGTTTCTCGCACCCGATTGTGTTCCAGGCACCTGAAGGCATTACCCTTGCGGCCCCGACCCAGACCGAAATTCTGGTGCAAGGCGCCGACAAGCAACTTGTTGGCGAAGTCGCCGCCAAGATCCGCGGTTTCCGTCCGCCAGAGCCCTACAAGGGTAAAGGTGTGAAGTACGCCGGTGAAGCCATCATTCGCAAGGAAGCCAAGAAGGCATAAGGCAGGTTTTCTTCTGCTCGGAATGCGGTCTGCCATGACCGGGTTCCGACAGATGCCTCGCCCAATGTCGATCCGCTTCCGTAGGACACATAACCATGAGCATCAACAAGAACATTGCCCGCCTGCGTCGTGCCAAGTCGACCCGCGCCCATATCCGCGATCTCGGCGTTGCCCGCCTGTCGGTGCTGCGCACTGGGCAACATTTGTACGCGCAGGTCTTTACTGCCGATGGCGCGAAGGTACTCGCTGCGGCGAATACCTTGCAGGCCGACGTCAAGGATGGCCTGAAGAACGGTAAGAATAGCGACGCCGCAGCAAAGGTCGGCAAGCTGATCGCCGAACGTGCCAAGGCCGCAGGCATCGAGAAGGTCGCCTTCGACCGCTCGGGCTACCGTTATCACGGCCGTATCAAGGCATTGGCTGAAGCGGCACGCGAAGGCGGCCTGCAATTCTGATCCTTGTGGGTGCGGCGTTGCCGCGCCCGTCCTGCCGATGCGGGTTGCATCGGATCCAGGTGCGTCTTCTGCACGCACCTGGGGCGTTCCGTTCCATACCACAACGATAAGCGGCATGCGAGCCGTCAATTTTTCCATCATCAAGGGCATCACAATGGCTGAAGAACAGCGTGCACCGCGGGGTCGTGAACGCGACCGCAACCGCGAAGAAAAAGTCGACGATGGCATGATCGAGAAGCTGGTCGCGGTCAATCGCGTCAGTAAGACGGTCAAGGGCGGTCGTCAGTTCACCTTCACCGCGCTGACCGTGGTCGGCGATGGCAATGGCAAGATCGGGTTCGGTTACGGCAAGGCGCGCGAAGTGCCGGTCGCGATCCAGAAGTCGATGGAATATGCGCGGAAGGGGATGCTCAACATCGATCTGAACAATGGTACCCTGTGGCACACGGTGAAGTCTGGCCACGGTGCGGCGCGCGTGTTCATGATGCCGGCCTCCGAAGGTACCGGCGTGATCGCCGGCGGTGCTATGCGCGCGGTGCTCGAAGCGGTTGGTGTGAAGAACGTGCTGGCCAAGGCGGTCGGTTCGCGTAACCCGATCAACCTGGTGCGCGCCACGCTGCGCGGCCTGGAAGATATGCAGTCGCCGGCCCGTATCGCGGCCAAGCGCGGCAAGAAGGTGGAGGATCTCACCCATGGCTGATGCGTCCAGCAAAACAGTGAAGGTGCGCCTGGTGCGCGGCCTGCGTGGGACTCAGTCGCGTCACCGTTTGTCGGTGCGTGCGCTGGGCCTGAATAAACTCAACGATGTGCGTGAACTGAAGGACAGCCCGCAAGTGCGCGGCCTGATCAACAAGGTTCAGTACCTCGTTCAGGTTGAGGAGTAATCGACCATGACGTTGCATCTGAATGATCTGAAGCCCGCCGACGGCGCCCGGACCGAGCGCACCCGCGTCGGTCGTGGCATTGGTTCGGGCTTGGGTAAGACCTGCGGTCGCGGCCATAAGGGCTCGTTCGCGCGCAAGGGTGGCGGCAAGATCAAGGCCGGTTTCGAAGGCGGGCAGACTCCCATGCAGCGCCGTCTGCCGAAGATCGGCTTCCGCTCCAAGCTGGCCAAGGACACGGCCGAAGTGCTGTCCTACCAGCTCGATAACCTGCAGGAAGGCGAGATCGATTTCGCCGCGCTGCGCGCCGCCAAGCTGGTTCCGAGCACTGCGAAGAAGGCCAAGGTGGTGCTGAAGGGCGAGCTGACCAAGAAGTTCGTACTGAAGGGCGTTGCGGCGACTGCCGGTGCCAAAGCGGCAATCGAAGCTGCCGGCGGCAGCGTGCAGGAGTAACACGCAAATGGCGCAAGCGGGCATGGGGCAACTCGGCGGCGGGCTTGGCAAGTTCACTGAACTTCGCCAGCGCCTGTTGTTCGTCATCGGCGCATTGATCGTCTACCGCATCGGTTGCTATGTGCCGGTGCCGGGGGTCAATCCCGAAGCCATGCTGGCGCTGATGCAGGCGCAGGGCGGCGGTATCGTGGACATGTTCAACATGTTCTCGGGCGGCGCCTTGCACCGTTTCAGTATCTTTGCGTTGAACGTGATGCCGTACATCTCGGCATCGATCGTGATCCAGCTGGCCACGCACATCTTCCCGTCGTTCAAGGCGATGCAGAAGGAAGGTGAGTCCGGGCGGCGCAAGATCACCCAGTATTCGCGCATCGGTGCAGTATTGCTGGCTGTCGTGCAGGGCGGCAGCATTGCCCTGGCGCTGCAACATCAGACGGCGCCAGGTGGCGCGCCGGTGGTCTACGCGCCCGGCATAGGCTTCGTACTCACGGCCGTGATCGCGTTGACCGCAGGTACCATTTTCCTGATGTGGGTTGGCGAACAGGTGACCGAGCGTGGCATCGGCAATGGCGTGTCGCTGGTTATCTTCGCTGGCATCGTCGCCGGCTTGCCGGCGGCGGCGATCCATACCTTGGAAGCCTATCGCGACGGCAACATGAGCTTTATCTCGCTGTTGCTGATCGTGCTGACTATTCTGGCTTTCACCTTGTTCGTGGTGTTCGTCGAGCGCGGGCAGCGTCGGATCACGGTCAATTACGCACGGCGCCAAGGCGGTCGCAATGCGTACATGAACCAGACTTCGTTCCTGCCGCTCAAGTTGAATATGGCCGGCGTTATCCCGCCGATCTTCGCCTCCAGCATTCTTGCCTTCCCCGCGACGTTATCGATGTGGTCGGGTCAGGCGGCCTCCAATACCACCTTCGGCAGTATGTTGCAGCGTATCGCCAATGCGCTTGGCCCAGGCGAGCCGGTACACATGATGGTGTTCGCTGCGTTGATCATCGGTTTTGCGTTCTTTTACACGGCACTGGTGTTCAACTCGCAGGAAACGGCGGACAACCTGAAGAAGTCCGGTGCGCTGATTCCGGGCATCCGTCCGGGCAAGGCCACCGCCGACTACGTCGATTCCGTTTTGACTCGATTGACTGCGGCCGGCTCGCTGTACTTGGTGATCGTGTGTCTGCTGCCTGAGGTGATGCGTGCCCAATTCGGTACCACTTTCCACTTCGGCGGCACCTCGCTACTGATTGCGGTGGTAGTGGTGATGGACTTCATCGCGCAGATCCAGGCGCACTTGATGTCGCACCAATACGAAAGCCTTTTGAAGAAGGCCAACTTAAAGGGTGGCGCACGCGGCGGCGGTTTTGCCCGCGGGTGATTGTTATACTGTATGAATCCTTCCGCGAAGACGCTCCATTTCTTGGAGCGCTCTTGCGACTTGAAGGGCGGCCCGTGCAGCGGTCTCGTGCGCGGGTGAGATGTCGTTGTCCTGCGCTGGAGTCGCGCGGGCGGCGGGGCGCAAATTGCGCGCTCGTCAACGATGTCCGGCGCCGGAGCATGGGCACACTCCCCATGCCGGGCTTGCGGAACCAAAACGTTCCGCAGGCTTCCATGTAACCCGAGACCTTGCTAGACTTACAAGTTCACTTTTTGATCCATCCTGCCGGGTAGTGCCATGCTGCACTGTCGGGCCATCACTCAGTTGGAGAACCGCGTCATGGCGCGTATTGCAGGCGTCAACCTGCCAGCCCAGAAGCACGTCTGGGTCGGGTTGCAAAGCATCTACGGCATCGGCCGTACCCGTTCGAAGAAGGTCTGCGAAGCCGCAGGCGTGACCTCGACTACCAAGATCCGCGATCTGTCCGAGCCGGAAATCGAGCGCCTGCGTCTCGAAGTCGGCAAGTACATCGTCGAGGGCGATCTGCGTCGTGAAATCGGCATCGCTATCAAACGATTGATGGACCTGGGCTGCTACCGCGGCCTGCGTCATCGTCGTGGCCTGCCCCTGCGCGGTCAGCGCACCCGGACCAACGCCCGCACCCGCAAGGGTCCGCGCAAGGCGATCAAGAAGTAAGGGACAGACATGGCTAAGCCCGCAGCAGCAAAGACCAAAAAGAAGATCAAGCGCGTCGTCACCGATGGCGTCGCCCACGTCCACGCCTCGTTCAACAACACCATCGTGACCATCACCGATCGGCAGGGCAATGCATTGTCCTGGGCGACCTCCGGTGGTGCCGGTTTCCGCGGTTCGCGCAAGTCCACGCCGTTCGCGGCGCAGGTGGCCGCCGAGAAGGCCGGGCGTGCCGCGCTCGACTACGGCGTGAAGTCGCTGGAAGTGCGCATCAAGGGCCCGGGTCCGGGTCGCGAGTCCGCCGTCCGTTCGTTGAACAACGTCGGATACAAGATCACCAACATCATCGACGTGACGCCAATCCCGCATAACGGGTGCCGTCCGCCGAAGAAACGTCGCGTCTAAAGGAGCGATAAGAAATGGCTCGTTATATCGGTCCTACCTGTAAGCTCGCGCGCCGCGAAGGCGCCGATCTTTCCCTCAAGAGCCCGGCGCGTGCGCTGGATTCCAAGTGCAAGCTCGAGCAGAAGCCCGGCCAGCACGGCGCGACTGCGCGCAAGGGCAAGCTGTCCGACTACGCCACTCAGCTGCGTGAAAAGCAGAAGGTCAAGCGTATCTATTGTCTGTTGGAGCGTCAGTTCCGCAACTACTACAAGAAGGCCTCGACCAAGAAGGGCAACACCGGCGAGAACCTGCTGCAGTTGTTGGAAACCCGTCTGGACAACGTTGTCTACCGCATGGGTTTTGCTGTCACTCGTCCTGCGGCGCGTCAGTTAGTGTCGCACCGCGGGGTGCTGGTCAACGGCAAGTCGGTGAATCTGGCGTCTTACCAGGTCAAGGCCGGCGACGCGATCGCGCTGTCGGAAAAAGCACAGAAGCAGCTGCGTGTACAGGAAGCGCTGAGCGTTGCCGACACGCACGATCTGACCCCTTCTTGGGTCGAGGTCGATTCGAAGAAGTTCAGCGGCATCTTCAAGGCCGTACCGGATCGTGCGGATTTGCCTGCCGACATCAACGAAGCGCTGATCGTCGAGTTGTATTCGAAGTAATCACATTGGAGAGCTTCCCGTGCGGAAGCTCGTCAGGAGAACCCGCAACATGACGGTTACCGCCAACCAGGTCTTGCGTCCGCGTGGGCCGCAGATCGAACGCCTTACCGACAACCGCGCCAAGGTCGTGATCGAACCTTTGGAACGTGGTTACGGGCACACGCTGGGCAACGCCCTGCGTCGCGTGCTGCTGTCCTCGATTCCCGGCTTCGCGATCACCGAAGTCGAAATCGACAACGTTTTGCACGAGTACACCACGGTCGAAGGGCTGCAGGAGGACGTGTTGGAAGTCCTGCTCAACCTCAAGGACGTTGCCATCCGGATGCATACCGGTGACAGCGCCACCTTGTCGCTGTCCAAGCAGGGGCCGGGCACGGTCACTGCCACCGACATCAAGACCGACCATAACGTCGAGATCCTCAACAGCGATCATGTGATCTGCCACCTGACCAAGGACACGGCACTCAACATGCGTCTGAAGATCGAGCGTGGCTTCGGTTACCAGCCTGCCGCCGCGCGGCGCCGTCCGGACGAAGAAACCCGCACCATCGGCCGGCTGGTCCTGGATGCGTCGTTCTCGCCCGTGCGTCGCGTCGCCTATGCCGTCGAGTCCGCACGTGTGGAACAGCGTACCGACTTGGACAAGCTGGTTCTGGACATCGAAACCAACGGCACGATCGATGCCGAGGAAGCCGTGCGGACCGCCGCCGACATCCTCAGCGATCAGTTGTCGGTATTCGGCGACTTTACTCATCGCGATCGTGGCGCGGTCAAGCCGGCGAGCAACGGTGTCGATCCGGTGCTGCTGCGTCCGATCGACGATCTGGAGCTCACGGTGCGTTCGGCCAACTGCCTGAAGGCCGAGAGCATCTACTACATCGGCGATCTGATCCAGAAAACCGAAGTGGAGTTGCTCAAGACCCCGAATCTTGGCAAGAAGTCGCTCACCGAGATCAAGGAAGTTCTGGCGCAACGGGGCCTGTCGCTGGGGATGAAGCTGGAGAACTGGCCGCCGGCTGGTGTCGCCCAGCACGGCATGCTCGGCTAAGTCCCTCGGATCCGATCGCTGTCGTAAGACAGCGGTCGTGATCCAGATGTGGACGTGGCGATGGAGCGCCGGTAAAGATTCTGTCGCGTGATGCCGCAGCGTCAGCTAATCCCTGAGCCGCTGCATGCATACCACGGCCTGTACCACTGCATCATTCCGCCGACGGGTCGCCATGCCTGCGGCGTCGCCCGGTCAAGGACGGCCGGCTCGGACCATCCGCAGTCCATTGTTCAACGCCAGGACGGCGACAGCGATCTCCAATAGTTCCAATCTTTCATAGGAATCCAAACCCATGCGTCACCAGAAATCCGGTCGCAAGTTCAGCCGCACCAGTGCGCATCGCCAGGCGATGTTCTCCAATATGGCGGCGTCCTTGTTCAAGCACGAGTTGATCAAGACCACCCTGCCGAAGGCCAAGGAGCTGCGCCGTGTCGCAGAGCCGTTGATCACCATCGCCAAGGTCGATGGCGTCGCCAACCGCCGTCTGGCCTTCGCCCGTCTGCGCGACAAGGAAGCGGTGGGCAAGCTGTTCGTCGAACTTGGCCCGCGTTACCAATCGCGTCCGGGCGGCTACCTACGCGTCCTCAAGTGCGGTTTCCGCGCCGGTGATAATGCGCCGATGGCGTATGTCGAGCTGGTTGATCGCCCGCTCGTGGCCGAGGCCGTCGCCGAGTAAGCGTGGTTGACAAAACGTCGCGAGTCGCTGTCGGGTGGGTGCGGACAGCGCGCAGGAACTGCGGTGTACATAGGTGCATGAGGATTCCGGGCACTGCCCGCGCCCATCCGGCGGCGACGCAGTTGTTTTGTTAGCTACTCTAAGTCTGTTTCCAACGGAAGTAGCAAAAAGCCCGGAATATCCGGGCTTTTTTGCGTTTGTGCGTGCGTGTCTCTTCTGCCAGAACGTGTCGTGAGTCGTCACGATCTGAATTCCCACCGATGGATGGTGCATGGTAAGCGAGTGGATGGGGGATAATGATTGGATCGTCGCTGCGAGTCCGATTCCAATGAACCTGTTCCGCTGGCGTTTCCGAGCACAGTTTTTGCTAGGCTTCCTAAGCTGCGCCGCATTGCTTGGTTATGCGATTTTTGTGCAGTTGCAATTGGGGATCGAGCCGTGTCCGCTGTGTATCTTCCAAAGGATCGCATTCGCTGCGCTGGGCTTGCTGTTCCTGATCGGTGCATTGCACGGACCGGTACGCAGCGGAGGTCGTAAGGTCTACGGTGTACTGGCATTCCTGGCGGCGGGCGTAGGGGCGGGTATCGCCGCTAAACATGTCTACGTGCAGGTGTTTCCCGATCCGATGGCATCTTGTGGTCCGCCGCTGAGCTTTCTGCGGCAGACGCTGGGGCCGTTCGAGGTGATGCGGCGGGTGCTGACCGGCACCGGCGATTGCGGCAATATCGATTGGCGTTTTCTGGGCCTGTCGATGCCGATGTGGTGCCTGATCTGTTTCGTGTTGTTGGGTATGTTCGCGTTGTATGCAGGTTTCAAGGCCAGGCGGCGCTCGCTGCACTGAGTTTGCAGATGGCCATTGGACTGCGCTTGCCCGCGTAGAAGCTATCTGAGGTCATTCCTCGCCGATGTCGTCGGTCACAGTCAGCGCGGGAGCCGATCTCGCTCCCGGCGCTGTAGCGGCAGGTACCTGGAGCTGCCTGCCGCCGTTTCTCCCTCTTCCCGCCAGGCCGGCCCGGCTCGGGCGCGGCCTAGTAGGTTTCGCCCTGTTTAGAAATCCTGCTGCAGGCTCAGGTAGATGCCGCGGCGCGGCGCCCATTGGGGTGCGAAGACGCCGATGCCGCCGCCATCGCGTAGCTGATAGTGGCGGTCGAGCACATTGAGCACGGCTAACTGCGCATGCAGCGGGTGGCCGCTGCCGAGGCCGAAGTCGTGCCCGGCGCTGAGGTTCAACTGGAAGTAGGACGCGACCGTGCCGCCGTTGGGGACACCGTTGGCATCGGTGCGCAGGCCACTGCCGAACAGGTAGTTCGCGCCGATCCGGCTATCGTCGGTCAGCGCGTAGGTGAGGCCGCCGGAAGACGTCAGCTTCTGGTCGTGGTCGAGATGGATCCAGTGGTCGTAGACATAGGCCAGCGCATCCGGGTCGAAGTTGTACAGGCTGGTCATCACCCGCTTGCCCATCGCCTTGCTGTAGGCCGCGTTGAAGTAGGCGTTGACCGGGCCATTGGTGTAGTCGGCGCTGAATTCGGCGCCGCGGATACGGCCGTAGCGGTAGTTGAAGGTGGAGTAGACGTAGGCGGCACCGAACTGGCCTTCGTCTTGCAAGCGATCGGCCTTGCGGTAGTAGGTGTCCAGGCCCAGTGTGAGGTGATCGCCAACGGCCTGCGAGATCCCGAGGTCGAAGTAGTTGCTGCGTTCGCTCAGTGGCGTGGTCGGGCCGCCTGCGGCCGATTGCTGATTGGTGGTGCCGTCGTACAAGGCGATGTCGCTGGTGGAGATCAGCTCGCTGGCCGGCGGGGTGAAGTAGCGGGCATAGCCGGCATGCAAGGTGGTGGTGTCGCTGGCATGCCAGACCACGCCCAGGCGTGGGCTGAGCTGGCCCTCGGTGATGCCGAAGGCTTTGTAACGATCGCCACGCACGCCGTAGTTGATGGTCCAGGCGTCGCTGGGCTGCCACTCGTCCTGCAGGTAGACCGCGTAGGTACTGGCGTGGAAGCGGCTGGCATCGGGAATGAACAGTGGCACATCGCTGCTCTGGCTGCCGTCGTCGTTGGCCGGGAAGACGTAAGCGTTGTTGCTGGCGATGACGTGTTCGAAACTGCCATACACGCCGTAGCGCAGGGTGTGCGATCCGCCCCACGGGGTGGAGAAATCGGCCTGCACGGTGTTGGCGCGGTTGCTGCGCTGGACCTGCGAGGCGACGCCATTGAAGATCAGGTCGCCGGCGATATCGGGGGAGAACGCGACGCTGCTGTAGCGTTGACCGGCCGACAACTGGTAGCTGGTGGTACCTAGCTCACCTTGCAGTATCAAGTTGCCGAAGCGGGTGTTCTCGCGCTGGTTCTCGTTGAGTTGCGAGGAATCGAAGTCGCTGTTGCCCAGATAGGTGAACGCGGGCGTTTGCCCAGGGTTATTGGGGATCTGGAAGCGGTTGTTGGCATAGCCGACCATCAGGCTGAGCCGGGTGCTTTCGTTGATCAGGTAGTTGAGATCGGCGAAGGCTTTGCCCTGGTGGGTTTTATCGTGGTATGGATTGCTGCTGTTGGTCGGGTTTTCCAGGCCGATCCGGTTTTGCAGGTAGTTGCCGCTGCCGAACCAGCTGAGGCGGCCTTCGCTGCCCCACCAGGAGGCATTCGGGTTGAGCGTGCCGTACGAGCCGGCGGTGATGCCGACGCTGCCGCCGTTACCCAATTCCACGCCGTTCTTGGTGGTGATGTCGATGACCGCGGCGGTGCGGTCGCCGAACTGCGCCGGCAGCGCGCCGTCGAGCAGGCGGATGTTCTTGATCGTGCGTGGGTCCAGGCTCTGGCCGAAGCCGGAGATGGATTCGGGAATCATCACGCCATTGATGCGGTATTGCAGATTGGCGTGGTCGCCGCGCACATGGATCCCACCATAGGAGTCCTGGACCACGCCCGGCGCTTGCAGCAGCACCTGGTTGAGCGGCGTGGAGGCACCCAGCGGCAGACGATCGATGTCTGCGGCGGTGATCGCGTACTGACTGCTGCCGATGTCCGGCGATAGCGCGTTGCGCGCGGCTTCGAGTTTGGCGGTGACGGTGACCGGGTCGAGGTCGATAGCCCTGTTGGAGGCGTCGGCAGCGAGGGTGAGTCCCGGGGACGCCAGTAGGACCAGAGCAACAGCAGTGGAGAGAGCGTGTGGTGTCATGACAAGGCTGACCAGAGGGATAAGTAAAGGAGATGTTACTAGATAACATTCAATGTTCTGCGCGGTGCTTGCGTCAGCCGGAAGTCATGGTGGTAACCGTTGTGTTACGTATTGTTCATGTCAGTGGTGCTTTTGTCGTACTCAGGCGCGCGTCGCGCTATGCGTCGCGCCCTGGCTCTGCGAACATCGCATGCTTACAAGGAGCCTTTTCATGACGCTGTCCGCCTCCGCCGCATTGTCCGAATCCGCCACATCGCCCTGGTCACCCGTGAGTTGGCGTGGCAAGCCTGCGCTGCAGATGCCGGTGTATCCGGATCCGCAGGCATTGGAGGAGACGCTCGGGGAACTGCGCGAATTGCCGCCGCTGGTGACATCGTGGGAAATCTTTGCCTTGAAAAAGCAGTTGGCCGAGGCGCAGGAAGGCAAGCGCTTCCTGCTGCAGGGGGGCGATTGCGCGGAGAACTTCAGCGACTGTGAGTCCAGCACCATCTCCAACCGGCTCAAGGTGCTGCTGCAGATGAGTCTGGTGCTGGTGCACGGTCTGCGTCTGCCGGTGGTGCGCGTGGGTCGTTACGCTGGTCAGTATGCCAAGCCACGTTCGGCCGACACCGAGACCCGCGATGGCGTGAGCTTGCCCAGCTACCGCGGCGATGTGGTCAATGCGCCGGAATTCACCGCGCAGGCGCGGGTGCCGGACCCGCGACGCATGATCACCGCGCACTCCCGCTCGGCGATGACGATGAACTTCGTGCGTGCGCTGATCGATGGCGGTTTCGCCGACCTGCACCATCCCGAGTACTGGAACCTGAGTTGGGTCGGCTGTTCGCCGCTGGCCGAGGAGTACCAAAAGATGGTGGCCTCGATTGGCGACGCGGTGCGTTTCATGGAGACGCTGTCCGGCGCGCAGCTGTACAACCTCAACCGGGTCGATTTCTACACCTCGCACGAGGCGTTGCTGCTGCCCTACGAAGAGGCCTTGACCCGCGAAGTGCCGCGGCAGTGGGGTTGGTTCAATTTGAGTACGCATTATCCCTGGATAGGCATGCGGACCGCGGCGCTGGATGGCGCGCATGTGGAGTATTTCCGTGGCATTCGCAATCCGATCGCGATCAAGGTTGGTCCGTCGGCGCAGCCGGATCAGTTGCTGCGCCTGATCGACGTGCTCAACCCGGAGGACGAGCCGGGCCGATTGACCTTCATCCATCGCATGGGCGCGGCGCAGATCGCCGAAAAGCTGCCGTCACTGCTGGATGCGGTCCGTCGCGATGGACGCCGCGTGTTGTGGGTATGCGATGCGATGCACGGCAATACCGAAAGCACCAGTAACGGCTACAAGACCCGGCGCTACCAGAACGTGCTGGACGAGGTGGAACAGTCGTTCGACATCCATGCTGCGGCGGGAACCCGTCTGGGTGGCGTGCATCTGGAATTGACCGGCGAAGATGTCACCGAATGCATCGGCGGCGCGCGCGAACTGACCGAGCGCGACCTGGAACGTGCTTACCGCTCCAGCGTGGACCCGCGCCTGAACTACGAGCAGTCGCTGGAGATCGCGCTGGCGATCGTACGCAAGCAGAACGGACGTAGCATGCCGTCGCTGTCGGTCTGACAGTGGCGCAGTGGCACGGCAAGCGCATCTCAGACTCTGCGACGCAGCGTGGATCTGAGCGTGGTACAGCGATGTTTGACTGGTGTGCTGTGGAGCAGGCGGAGCCTTCGCGCGCAGATGCGTGCATCGCCCATGCCATGTAGCGCATTTCGGCGATACACCAGACCAGGCGCCGGCGCGGCGCTGGGGATCATGTCGTGGGGCGCCGCCGCCGTCGGACCAGATCGCGCGCCAGGATGCCGACCACGGCGAGGTTGATCGCAAGCACCGCCCACGAGGCCCAGCCGGGATGCCGCACGATTGCGTAGACGTCGAACGGCAGGTAGATGGCGGCGGAGATGCAGCCCAACAAGGAGGCCCAGGCCTTGGCGCGCCACAGACCCCAGGCTTCGATGATGTGCAGCGCACCGTAGGCGAGCATGCCGGCGGCGGCCAGATGCACTGCGCCGGGGCTGATCATGTTCAGCAGCGACGGCAGTGCGCCGTGCTCCGGGTCCAAGCTGAAGCGCACGATCAGCCGGTCCACCCCCGCGCGCAGGGGGAGTGGGCCCAGTAGTTCCAGCCCCGTGGCCGCGAGTACCGCGAGCAGACCTTTGCCGGCCTCCAGCAGTGCGATCACGTGCAGGCCCGGGTGCGCGTGTGGATCCGGGTTGTACGCTTTATTGGCGGCCATGGGAGCGGGGTGGTCAGCCAGCGCGACCGGCGCGCTTGCGCTCGTTCTCGGTCAGGTGCTTCTTGCGCAGGCGGATCTCCTTTGGCGTGACTTCGACCAGTTCGTCGTCTTCGATGAAGTCCAGCGCCTGTTCCAATGTGTACTTGATCGCCGGCGTCAGTTTGATCGTGTCGTCCTTGCCCGAGGCGCGCATGTTGGTCAGCGGTTTGGTTTTGATCGCGTTGACCGTCAGGTCGTTGTCTTTGGAGTGGATGCCGACTAGCTGGCCTTCGTACACGTTGTCGCCTTCGGCAGCGAACAGGCGGCCGCGTTCTTCCAGCGGTCCCAGCGCGTAGGCGGGAGTGGCGCCGGGGGCGTTGGCGATCATCACGCCGTTCTGGCGCTTGGCGATTGCGCCCTGTTCCTTCGGGCCGTAATGGTCGAACACATGGAACAACAGGCCCGAGCCCTGGGTCAGGGTGCGGAATTCGTTCTGGAAGCCGATCAGGCCACGCGCCGGAATCATGTAATCCAGGCGCACGCGGCCCTTGCCATCTGGCTCCATGTTCTTCAGCTGACCCTTGCGGATACCCAGCTTTTCCATTACGCCACCTTGGTGCTGCTCTTCGATGTCGACCACCAACTGCTCGACCGGCTCCATCAGCTTGCCATCGATTTCCTTGATGATCACTTCCGGGCGCGACACCGCCAGTTCGAATCCTTCGCGGCGCATGTTCTCGATCAGTACCGACAGATGCAGTTCGCCACGACCGGACACCAGGAATTTATCGGCGTCTTCGAGCTGTTGCACCTTCAGTGCCACGTTGTGCACGGTTTCGCGTTCCAGACGATCCTTGAGCTGGCGGCTGGTGAGGAACTTGCCACCGGACAGATCCTTGTTGCCGGCGAATGGCGAATTATTGACCTGGAAGGTCATCGAGATGGTCGGCTCGTCCACGGTCAGCGGCGGCAGCGCTTCTGGGGTATCGAGCGCGCACACGGTGTCGGAGATGGTCAGCTCCTGGATGCCGGAGATGGCGACGATGTCGCCGGCTTGCGCGCTGTCTTGCTCGATGCGCTCCAGGCCCAGGAAGCCCAGCACCTGAAGTACCTTGCCCTGGCGTTTCTTGCCTTCGCGGTCGATCACCGACACCGGCATGTTTTTCTTCAGTACGCCGCGCTGGATGCGGCCGATGCCGATCACGCCGACGAAATTGTTGTAATCCAATTGGCTGATGCGCATCTGGAACGGGCCGTCCGGGTCCACTTCCGGCTTGGGCGCATGGCGCATGATCGCTTCGTACAGAGGGGTCATGTCGCCGTCGCGCACGCTGTCTTCCAGGCCAGCATAACCGTTCAGTGCCGAGGTATAGACGATCGGGAAGTCCAACTGCTCGTTGGTCGCGCCGAGCTTGTCGAACAAGTCGAACACCTGGTCGATCACCCAGTCCGGGCGCGCGCCGGGGCGGTCGATCTTGTTGACCACCACGATGGGCTTGAAGCCCATCGCGAATGCTTTTTGGGTCACGAAGCGGGTCTGTGGCATTGGCCCGTCCATCGCATCGACCAGGATCAGCACGGTGTCCACCATCGACAGCACACGCTCCACCTCGCCGCCGAAGTCGGCGTGTCCCGGAGTGTCGACGATGTTGATGCGATTGCCGCGCCAAGTGATGGCGGTGTTCTTGGCCAGGATGGTGATGCCGCGTTCCTTTTCCTGGTCGTTGCTGTCCATCACCCGCTCGGCGAGTACCGTGCGCTCGGACAGGGTGCCAGACTGTTTTAGCAGGCAGTCGACGAGGGTGGTTTTGCCATGGTCGACGTGGGCGACGATGGCGATATTGCGGAGATTTTCGATGGACATGCGAAAGGGGGCCAGCCGGCGCCAGAATAGGGAGGAAAGGAAGTTGGCGAGTATACCTGCATCCCGTCGCGGCTGCCGGTGCGCTGTGGCGGTTGGCCGGGTGGGGGGCGTTCGCGCGGCGGTCGCACCTACGCGCAGAGTCCTAACGGACGGGCGTGTATCCTATACCACCTTCATGATGTCCCCGTTTCCTAAAGGAACCCCATGTCTCTGATTGCCCATTTCGACACCGCCCGCGGCACGATCAAGATCGAGTTGTATCCCGACAAGGCGCCGCTGACCGTGGCTAATTTCGTCAACCTCGCCAAGCGCGGCTTCTACAACGGGCTGAATTTCCATCGCGTGATCGCCGACTTCATGATCCAGGGCGGTTGCCCGGAGGGTTCGGGTCGCGGCGGCCCTGGCTACCGTTTCGAGGACGAGACCGACAACGGTGTGCGTCACGAGCGTGGCGTGTTGTCGATGGCCAACGCTGGTCCCAGCACCAACGGCAGCCAGTTCTTCATCACCCATGTCGCCACTCCGTGGTTGGATGGTAAGCACACCGTGTTCGGTAAGGTGCTTGAGGGTCTGGAAGTGGTGGACAGCGTCGCCCAGGGCGACGTGATCAACACGATCACCATTGAAGGCGATGCCGAGGCGGTGCTGGCGGCCAAGGCCGATCGTGTTGCCGAGTGGAACCGCCTGCTCAGCGCCTGATCCGTCGCGGACCGCGCGGCCGGCTCTGTGGCCGGTCGCATCGGGCCTGCGTGTTACCATTTATCGGTTGACCCGCCCCCGGCTGCCGATGACGATGCGTCCCTTAGTGTTGTGCTTGTCGCTGCTGTCTATCGGCAATGGTGCGCACTCCGGGGCGGATGGTACGTCGGCCCCGCAGGCGCCAGTGCCGGTGGTTGTCGAGACATATCATCAACTGACAAGCCTCGCCGGCATCGGCATGTTTGCAGCCCACTGGTGCGGGGATTGCCGCTGCCAGCAGACGGCGCGCACGCGCGCTCAGGTCCGTCACGTGAACCCAGGCATGGAATATGAGGTCGGGCGCTGCATCCTCGCTGCGCTCGGCCGCGAAGGCGTGCCGATCACAGAGGTCGTTCAGCACACGGTCGAAGATGGTGCCGTCGCGGCCCTGAGCCTGCGGCTGTCGTCGTTGCGTTACCCGCGTCTCGTGCTCCTATCTCCCCTGACCCCATCACTATTACTTTCTTAGCAGAGGACCCCACATGAAAGCACCCGTCCGTGTTGCCGTGACCGGCGCTGCCGGCCAAATCGGCTATGCCCTGTTGTTCCGCATTGCTTCCGGTGAAATGCTCGGTAAGGACCAGCCGGTGATCTTGCAGTTGCTCGAATTGCCGATGGAGAAGGCCCAGGCCGCGCTGAAGGGCGTGATGATGGAGCTGGAAGATTGCGCGTTCCCGCTGTTGGCCGGCATGGTCGGTACCGATGACGCCGAAGTTGCGTTCAAGGATGCCGACATCGCCCTGCTGGTGGGTGCGCGTCCGCGTGGTCCGGGCATGGAGCGAAAGGATCTGTTGCTGGAGAACGCGAAGATCTTCACCGCGCAGGGCGCCGCGCTGAACAAGGTCGCCAAGCGCAACGTCAAGGTGCTGGTGGTCGGCAACCCGGCCAACACCAACGCCTACATCGCCATGAAGTCGGCCCCCGATCTGAATCCGAAGAACTTCACCGCCATGCTGCGCCTGGACCACAACCGCGCGTTGAGCCAACTCTCGGCCAAGCTCGGCAAGCCGGTCGGTGGCATCGAGAAGCTGGTGGTGTGGGGCAACCATAGTCCAACCATGTACCCGGACTACCGTTTCGCCACCGCCGACGGCGCTTCGATTGCGGAGGCGATCAACGATCAGGAATGGAATGCTGGGACCTTCATCCCCACCGTGGGCAAGCGCGGCGCGGCGATCATCGAAGCACGCGGCTCGTCCTCGGCGGCCTCGGCGGCCAATGCTGCCATCGATCATGTGCGCGATTGGGTGCTGGGCAGCCACGGCAAGTGGGTGACCATGGGGGTGCCGTCCGATGGGTCTTATGGCATCCCGGAAGGGGTGATGTTTGGCTTCCCGGTCACCACCGTCAATGGCGAGTACACCTTGGTCAAGGATCTGCCGATCGATGCATTCAGTCGCACCTACATCGACAAGACGCTGGCCGAGCTGGAAGAAGAGCGCAGCGGCGTGGCCCACCTGTTGGGCTGATCGCTGTCGCGATGGTGGTGGCACTGAACGCCGGGCATTGCCCGGCGTTGCGCGTTTTGGGACAACGTGCAGCGCGGGGATGTCGTTGGTGCGTATCGCGGTTGCGAATTGATGTGCTACGTTGCCGGCGCCATTTCTGAGGGGAATCGGATCATGCTCATGCCGTTGCGTTGGATCGGTGTGTTGGCGCTTGCCAGTGCGTTGCCTGCCGTCGTCGCCCATGCCGCCGATGGCGGCTATCGACAACCGCCCGAGCCGCTGTTGAGCGTGATGCGCGCGCCGCTCAATCCCTCGCCGCGGTTGGACCCGACCGGCACGACGCTGTTGCTCGTACAGCGCCAGGCGTATCCGCCGATCGCCCGCGTTGCCGAGCCGTATCTCAAACTGGCCGGGGTACGCGTGGAGCCGCGTACCCACAGTCGTCACGACATGTCCAGTGGCTACGGGATCCGCGCATGCTTGGATGGCTTTAGTCTGGTCGACGTGGCCACTGGTCGCCAGACCGCGGTCAACTTGCCTGCCGGTGCCTGCCCGGCGCAACCGGTGTGGTCGCCGGATGGCCGCCGCTTCGCTTTCAACAACACCGCCGCTGATCGTGTCGAACTTTGGGTGGGCGAGGTTGCCACCGGCGCGGTGCATCGCATCGACGGCGTGCAGCTCAATCCAGTGCTGGGTGGCGAGATCCAGTGGCTCGGTGGCAGCCAGACGTTGCTGGTGCTGACGGTGCCGCAGGATCTGGGGCCGGCGCCGGTCAAGGCGATGGTGCCGCCGGGGCCGGAGGTGAAGGAGACGATCCGTGGCAAGGGCGAGAGCAGCACCTACGAGGCGCGCGACACGCTCTCCAGTCCCGAGGACGAAGCACAGTTCACCTATTACGCCACCTCGCAATTGATGACCGTCGATGTGGCCAGCGGGCGTCAGCGCAAGGTCGCTGTGCCGGCGTTGTATTCGGCGGTCGATGGCGCGCCGGACGGTCGCCACGTCCTCGTGGCGCGCCTGCAGCGGCCCTACTCTTATGTCACCACCTATGGCCGTTTTGCCCACGACGTGGCGGTCCTGGACCTAAGCGACGGCAGTGAGCGGGTGCTGGCGCAATTGCCGGTGGCCGATCGGGTGCCGGTGCAAGGCGTACCGACCGGGCCGCGCGCTTATTCCTGGCGTGCCAACCAGCCGGCCACCCTGATCTGGGCCGAGGCCCTGGATGGCGGCGACTGGAAGGCCAATGTCCCGGCGCGCGACAAGCTGTTGACCCTGGCGGCACCGTTCACCGGCAAGCCACGCGAATGGGTGCGTGTGACCCAGCGCTATGCCGGTTTGAGCTGGTTCGCGCAGGGCGGGCAGGCGCTGCTGGACGAATACGATCAGAACCGCCACTGGCGCCGCACCACGCTGCTGGATGCCGACCATCCCGGCAGCCCCGGGCGTGTATTGTTCGACCTGTCCACCGACGATCTGTACGCCGATCCCGGTAGCCCGGTCATGCGTCTGTTGGCCAACGGCGAGCCGGTGTTGCACGAAGACCACGGCGCCCTGTTTTTGAGCGGCAATGGTGCCACGCCGTCCGGTGATCGCCCATTCCTGGACCGCTACGACCTGGCGACCGGCAAGACCCAGCGTCTGTTCCGCAGCGATGCGGACGTGGACGAGATATTCGACGGCTTTGCCGGTGACGACACCACTCGGCTGCTGACCTGGCGGCAGTCGCCGGTGGATCCGCCGAATGTATATCTGCGCACGCTGGGCCAGGCGCAACCGACTGTGGCGGCGGGTGAGATGGCGTACGCCTCCAGCCTCGTGCCGGTCACCCATTTCCCCGACCCCACGCCGTTGGTACGGCAGATCAAGAAGCGATTGGTGACGTATACCCGCAAGGACGGCGTGGAACTGTCGTTCACTCTGTATACGCCGCCCGGCTACAAGGAGGGCACGCGGGTGCCGGCGATCCTGTATGCCTATCCGCTGGACTACGCCGATGCCTCCAAGGCCGGCCAGGTCAGTGGCGCCGAGGCGCGCGATTTCACCCGCCTGCATTCCTACCAACTGTTGTTGCTGGCTGGCTACGCGATCATCGACGATGCCGCGTTCCCGATCGTCGGCGACCCCAAGAACGCCTATGACACTTATCTGCAGCAATTGGTGGAAAACGCCCAGGCAGCGGTGGACAAGGCGGTGGCGCTGGGAGTGGTGGACCGCGACCGGATCGGGGTGACCGGCCACAGCCATGGTGCGCTGATGACGGTCAATCTGCTGGCGCATACCGATCTGTTCCGTGCCGGCGTGGCCACCAGCGGCAGCTACAACAAGACTCTGACGCCGTTCGGTTTCCAGAACGAGCGCCGTTCGTTCTGGGCCGCGCCGCAGGTCTATGCGCAGGCCTCGGCATTTTTCCATGCCGACAAGATCGATGAGCCGCTGTTGATCGTGCATGGCATGGACGATGCGAACCCCGGTACCGAGACCACCCAGGCGCCACGCCTGTTCCAGGCGATCCGCGGCAACGGCGGTACCGCGCGGCTGGTGCTGTTGCCGTTCGAGCCGCACTGGTACACCGCGCGCGAGTCGAACGAGGACGTGGTGGCGGAAATGCTGGCGTGGTTCGACCATTACGTGAAGCATGCGCCGCCGCGTGCGGCGGCGGTCAAGGCCAAGTAATCATCCATCTGCACAGGACGGGCGGTGTTGTTGCGCCGCCCGTTACCGTTTCGTTCCCGCACGGGCTTGTCGGTGGCCTGATTCACGTGTGCGACAACGCAATCCACCCGCCTCTGCCCGCGCACCGCGCGCTTGTTCCTGACCCTGTGCCGCGCTGGAGAAGATCCGCCGCGCGCTGGACGGCTGATGCGCAGCGGCGCCGCCGTGCCGTGGGCTCAGCTCAGGCCCTCGGCCTGCAGTGCGGCCTGCACCTGCGGATCGGCGGACATGCGCTCGAAATGCAGTTGCAGGTTGGCGCCGAGCGGAATCTGCTGCGCACGCGCCCAACGCATGGTGACGAATAGGTAGGCGTCGGCAATCGAGCGCCGCATGCTGCCCAGCCAGGTTTTCTGCTCCAGTGCCGCGTCCACGCGCGCGTACAGCGTGCGCACGCGCTCGCGCGCATGCTCCTGAGTACGTGCGATCGCTGCCGGGTCGTCCAGGTAACGCGTGCTACCGAACAGAGGAGGGAAGGCCATATGCAGATCGGCGTTGAGGAAAGCCAGCCAGCGTTGCACTTCGGCGCGTCCGCGCGGGCTGCCGTCGCCGGCCAAGTGTGCGTCGGGAGCTAAATCGGCGATGTAGTTGAGGATCGCCGAATTCTGGGTGAGCACCCAGTCGTCCATCTGCAGCGCCGGCACCGCACCTGCGGGATTGATGGCCAGATAGGCGGGTGCCTTCATCGCGGCGGCATCGAGCAGTTGCAGTTCGAACGGCAATCCCGCCCAGCGCAGGACGATGTGATCGGCCAGCGAACAGGCGCCGGGCTTGGCATACAGTTTCATTGCAGAACTCCGCAAGGTTATCGGGAGGCAAGAGCCTACCCGCAGCGCGGGGTACTTGGCGATGGCCGCAAGCACATCCTGTCAGGACGCAGAGCCTGCGATCTACGGCGTGTAACCATGCTGAAGACTAGGACGCGTTGCGCCGTCGTAACTTTTGAACGCGGTAGAACGTATGGTCGCCGATGGTCGCGACCTGATAGGCATTGCGCCAACTCGGGCTAGCAATCGCATTCGCGGCGAAATGGCTGGCGCCGGGCACGATTTCCTTGCGCTGGCCTTGCGGCAGGGCCCAGTTGCGCTCTGCGGCGAAAGCGATCTTGACCGCGTCGGCCCAGGCGTCGGTGTTCTTTAGTTCGGTGCCTGGCTTCACCAGCGTCGGCGCGAACTGCTTGCGTGCAGTCACCACCTGGCACATCGAATCGCCCCATAGGCCACTGTCCAAGCGGCGCAGCGCGACTTCGGCGACGGCTTGCTGCCCGCGCAAGGTCTGATCACGTGCTTCCAGATACACGGTGGTACTCAGGCACAACGAGTCGGCGGCAGTTTGCGGTAACAATTGCGACAGCCAGAGAATCCAGGCCAGTTTCATATTACTCCTTGCTCCGTATGGGTCGTCGCATTGCTGCGCCGGTTGGCACAGCAAGAGCGATGACTTGGCGTCATGGGGAGGCGGCCTGTCACGGGCCGCCCGGGTGCCGGCGTCATTCGAAGTATTCGAAGTCCGGCGGATCCGCCACAGCGGGCGGATCGGAAGTGGCGCGCACAATAGGGGGCAGCTCCCCAATCGCAACTGAACTTTGGTGCTTGACAGGAGTTGGGTTTTCTGGAGTGAAGCCGCCGCCGCGCCGGGCGGCGGTGGGCGTTAGCGCCACGATGCGGCGCGATGGGCTCAGGGAAATTGCCGACGTTGCATCAGCATGGCGTACACCTTGACCACCGGATCGGCGTGTTCGACCAGTTGCGCGAGCCGCTGATCGCGATCCGGCCAGCGTTGCAGTTGGTCGGCGACCATGCGCAGATCACCGAACCAGGTGTCGTGGTCGCGCGCGTAGTAAGGGCCTGACAGCAGCGGCGCGAGAATGCCCATGCCACGGTCGCGTGCGGCGCTGGCGGGCGCGTACTCGAGATAGCGCAGTAACTCGCGCAGGCGCGCGCGCTGCACGCGACCGCTATCGTCGTTGCTCGCAGTTTGCTGAAGTACGCCGTGGTCGAGCTGGTCGAGGAATTCCATCGATGCCTTTTCCACATCGGCATCGTTCCCGTGGACCGAGGGATCCAGTAGTTGCGTGCGGATGTTGTGGCCTGCCTGGCGGATCAGCGAGACCGCTTGATCGTCGAGCGACGGCGCGGCGGCCGGCGGTGCGTCCACGATGCGCTCGTCGGGCAGTTCGGCGACGTAGAGTTGCTCCAGCATCCAGTGGTTGCCCTGCACGCTGGTCGGGCAGCGGTTCTGCGCCAGATGTGCCGCAACATAGCCACGGTAGGCACGCTGCAGTCGCTCGCGCAATGCTGGGTCTTGCAGTTGTTGCAGCAGCAGCGGTACGTCGCCGGCGATGCTCAGTTCGGTGGCGGTGAAGCCTGGATCGTCGTTGCGAATGCGGTCGAACATGCGCGCCAGATTGTCGGCGAGCTGCGCTTGTTCGGCTTTCTCCAGCACCGCGCTTGCGAGGATCATCTTCAGTGCTGGAGCCACGTCGGTTTCGTGTTGCGCTGCGTCCACGCGCTTGGCCAGTGCTGCCGCGCGCGCCGCTGCCTGCGCCGGTAGCAATGCGCTGGCCAGCGCATAGGTCGGACTGGGGTCGTCCAGGTAGGGTGCATCGCAGCTGCCGGCCTGTGGTTTTGGAAGGGCGGCGAATAGCGTTTCTGGTTGCGCCGGCGGTGCCAGTTGTGCCGCTCGCGTCTGCAGCGACAAGCGGTCCAGACCAGCGGTAAACGGCGCGTGCAGTTCATCGGCGTGCTCTTCCCTGATGTAGCCGACGCTGGCCAAGCCGGGCAGACGCCGTTGCGCGCGTTCGGCAAGGATGGATGCCTGTTGTACCAGCCGCTGTGTCGCGGCAGTGCGGTTACCGCTGGCATCCACTGGCACGTCGGTGGCGGTGGCGATGCGCAGCAGCACGTCGGCCTGGAAGTCGGATGGCAGTGCTTGCGCCGCAGCGATGACATCGCGCGCCGCAGGGCCTGGCACGGTGCCGCTGGTGGTGGATGACGTGGGTGCTGGTGCATTCATCTGTCTTGTATCGGCGCTGACGGGTTGGCGTATCGCACCGCGGGAGGGTGCGGTGGCGCTCTGTGGACTGTGCGCGGTCGCCGCGCGTTGCAGTAACGGCAGGCTGACGCCAGCGATCAGCAGTGCGAGCAACAGATAACGGGGGCGGAAAACGGAACGCATCGGGGGATGCTCCTGGAAGGAATAGGAGGGCTGCACGGCGCAGGGGCGCCGTGCAGTGTCGGGAAGCGACGCTCCCCGACGCGACCATGCAAGGGTCAGTGGTACAACGAGGTGTTGCGGTTCAAGTTGGCAGCGATCACGCCGAGCGGATCGTCGGTGATGATGCTGGTGAAGCCTGAGACCACCTGCGCCCGGAAATTGGGACGATCGTCCGCGATCTCATTGCCGAAGTACTTGGTGGTCGACAGGTAGTCGTCCAGCGACGCGCAGCAGGTACCGTTGGTACGCACGTAGTGGCGACCATCGTGGTTGCGGAAGCGGTACTCCGGCACTGGCGAGAATGCGCCGATTGCATATCGTTGCGCTTGCTTATCGGCCAGCAGTTCGGCGGTCGGGTCGCCACGGCGCGGCTGCTTGTTACCGATCTCCAGCCAAGCGAAGCCGCCATTGTTAGTACCTTTCGCTTCGTCGATCCAGGCGTTGACGCGGCAGAACGGTGTGTTGGGTGTGATCGACCCGCATAAACCGAGGTAACCGCCGTCGGCGATGTTGTCCATGTCGCGGGCGTAGATGGTCGGCGCGAACCGCACGCCCTTGGTGTAGTTTTCGATGCCGTAGGGAGTCGCTGCCACCAGCGATGCGCTGAATTTCAGCACCACCTGGTTTTCCATGTGAAAGGCCTTGATGATGTCTGCCGCGCGCGAGACATCGTCCAAGGTCTTCAGGTCAAGCACCACCACCATGTGGTTGGCGCCGTTTAAGACAGTATTCAACGCTGTTTCTAGCGATGTTGGATGGAAGTGGGTAACGTTAAAGAACCTGTCGCGCAAGTACGCATAGTCCAAATCTTCGTTGTGCATGGTGCGGATGTCGGGATCCCAGCCGACTGGATTGGTCGCCGGCTGGAAGATGTTGAAGTTCGGATTGTGGTCGACGACACGGCCGGCGTTCTGGTCGTGAAACAGCCAGAGTTGGCCGTCGGCATTCTGCTTGACGTCCAATTCGATCGCTTCGACGTCGTGCCTGTAGGTATTAATGATCGAGCAGATGGAATTTTCCGGGCAGCCTCTACGGATCACCCCACGATGCGAGATCACGACGATATTGGGACTGTGCGATTCAGGGGTTGCATAGGGGTTCATCATTACGCTGAGAATGAATTGCGGATTCCAGTCGTTGTCAGCCGATGCTAGGCCGGGCAGCGCTGCCAAGGACGCGAAGCCGAACGTCAAGCTGAGGGTTTTCAAGGAATTTCTGAGCAGTTTCATTGATTCTCTTCCGTTCATGGGTTGATGGAATGAAGTGAAACAAGCACAACGCCGCCGCAATCGTTCGTGCGTCATCGTTTGTGGCGGATTGCTCGAAGTGACGGGTGTCGTCCCGGTGTTGCATGCCACCCGTCTGATAAGACGTTGTGCGCGGCTATCGCGCGGTATCGTCAGTATTGGGGCAGATGCTGACGACAGTTACGTGTCAGTTACGTGCAGGTGGCGCACCGTTCGTCGTTTGGATCATATATGCGCCACGCATGCGCGATGCGTGCGCAGTGTGTTCAACACGTTGTCGGTATCGGGCAGCGCGCGCTGGCAGGTGTCGTGTGTAGATATATGCGTTGGCCTGCCGTTGGCGATGTCATTGCCAGCGTGTTGACGTACAGGCGCGTACGCTAAGCAAGTTCGCGCCGGGCGATGTCCAGCAGGATGGAATCGTCGGTATTGCCGCAGTTTGCAGCGGCGCGGTGTTTGCTGTGCTGATAGTGCCCAATTCCTGGCGGCGCCGCGCTTGAGTGCTGCACGGGCATCGCCAGGATGTGGGCCGATTAACTACCGTGTGGTGTCTGTTGCGTGCAGGTAGTGTTGGAGTGCCAGGACTTCGTCGGTCTGGATCATGCTGACACCGTAGTTGCGCAGTGCACCCCAGACGCTGGCCGGATCGCGCAGCGCGCCTTGGTCGGTGTAGTGGGCCGACAAGCGCATTGGCCGACCGCTGGCGATGTCGCTGGTCATCGTGTTGACGAACAGGCGCGCGTGTTGCGCCAGTTCGCGCTGAGCGATGCCCAGCACTGCGGGGTCGTCGAACATCAGCTGTACCACTGCCGGTCGCAGTGCCGCGGCGTGGCGCAACGCCTGCTGCGGCGACAATGCCGAGTCGCGCTGTGAGTACAGCGCCTGCACCGCGATGTCGGCTTTGTGTGCGCGTTGCAGGACGGCCTCTGGTACGTCCAGCGGCACGTTCAACAACACATCGCGCTGCGCTCCGGCGGCCTCGACTTCATCCATGATCTGGTCCAGCGACGCGGCTTTGACGTCCAGGTTCACCAGGACGTGTCCGTGCGCCAGTGCCAGCGCCTGGGTCAGCGTCGGTGGATGCCGTTCGGTCAGGGTGCTGGCGCTACCGCCGCCCTGGCTGCGCACGTGCAGCGCGGCAATCTGTGCCGCGTCCAGGTCGGCCACCGCGCCGTGGCCGTCGGTGGTGCGGTCCACGGTCTCGTCGTGCATCAGCACCAGCGCACCGTCGCGCGTGGTGCGGACATCGATCTCGACCATGTCCACGCCACGCGCGATGCACGCGGCGATGCCGTCCAGCGTGTTCTCCGAGGCGAACTTCCAGCAGGCGCGATGCGACACCACCAAGGCTTCGCCATGCGGATCGCGCAGGCGATCGGGCAGGCTCGGCGTCGCTGCGAGGGCCAGCATTGGTAGCGAAATCGCCGCGCTCATCAGGAGTTTTCGATAGTGCATGTTCACCATCTCCAGGTCAGTGAGGCGTTGTAGTTGCGGCCGAAGATCGGTCGCGCGTAGATCGCATTGGCGGTGCCTTGCCCGGACAGCGTGTCCACGCGTGCGTTGCCTTCGGTCAGGCCGAGGTCGTTACCGACGTTGGCCGCGTGCAGTTGCAGTTCCAGATGGTCGCTCAGTTGCGCGAACACGCCCAGGTCGTAGGTGGTGTAGGCGGGCAGGGCGGTGGCATTGGTGTAGTCGACGTAGCGTTGGCCCATGCGGTACGCGGTGGCTGACACTTGCAGTGGACGACCGGCGATGTCGAAGTACAGCGTCGGGCTGAGCGAGGCCATGAACTTGGGAATGCGCGAGATCTGCTTGCCGTCCAAATTGCCGTAGCTGATGCCGGTGGTGGCATTGCTCAGGCCGCGGGTCTGCGGGTCTTGTAGCGTGACCGACCCGGTGATGCCGAACAGGGGTAACGGACGCCAGGTGAACTCCGATTCCAGACCGACGGTGCGGGTCTTGCCGACCAGGGCCAGATTCTGTACCGCGCCTGCATCGTTGAGCACGATCGCGCTGATCGACAGCGCGTTGAAGCGGCTCCAGAAGCCCACTGTCGAGAACGAGAAGGTATCGCCGAAACTGCCGCGCAGGCCGGCCTCGGCCTGGTCGATGTCGGTGACCGCCGCGTTCTGAGTCTGATAGACGTTCTGCAGCCGTGGCAGGCGTTGCGATTCGGTATAACGTGCGAACGTTTGCAATTGCGGGGTCAGCGCGAATTCGGCGCCGAGCGTCCACTGCGTGGCATGGCGGTGGTCTGTGCGCGCGTTGAACGCACCGCTGAGGCCACCGACATTGTCATCGGCCAACGTGGTCGGATCGCCCAGGTTACGGGTGGTATTGGCGTATACGCCGCCGCCGGCGTTGTAGCGGGTGTAGCGCACGCCGGCATCCAGGCCGAGGCGGCCAAGGCGGACCGAGTCCCACAGGTACGGCGACAGGTAGGTGCCGTTGGCGAAGCCGCGGGTGACGCCGTTGCCGTAGCGCACGAAGCCGTTCTGGGTGACCGAGCCGACCACGTTGCCCGCCGCGTCGTAGGCCAGCACATCCAGCCGCTGTGCGTTGTTCTGCAATGTGGTGAGCACGGTATTCTGGAGCCGGTCCTGGGCGTACTCGAAGTGCTGTACGTTGATGCCGGCAGTGAGGGTGTGCTTGCCCAGTGCCGACTCGTCGAACGCTTTGCTCAAGCGCAGATCGTCGGAGAGCGTGCGCAGATGGGTACGTGCGTTCCACAGTCCGCTTTCCAGCACTAGGCCGTCGGCTGTGGCGGGGTCGTAGGGGGCACCGTTGCGGTCGAGCACATAGCCGGCCTGGGCGACGCGATTGCCGAACCCGTTGCGCGCGCGACCGAGTTGGGTGGCCAGATAGGCGTTCGCATCGTAAGGCGCCGCACCGGAAAACAGTGAGGTGTAGTCCACTTGCGCATCGACGAAGCGCATCCGGTTATTCAATGTCACGCTATCGGTCAGGTTCCACTCCAGGTGCGTGCCGAGTTGTTTGACCTTGTTGTGGATGCCGTCTGCCAGATCCAGGTTGCGTGCCAGGGTGTTGTTGCCGTTGAAGGTCAGCGCGGTGGTGTGGCGCAGGTCGTCCGACAGCAGAGTGCCGTCCAGCGGATCGATCAGGGCGGACAGCGACTGCGAGGGATTGCGTGGGTCGGCGAGCGGGATCGGGTTATAAAACGCGGTGTGGTCGTTGAGGTATTTGGCATCGACGTCCAAGACCGCATCGTCCATCAAAAAGGTTAGGTTTCCGCGCAACTGGCCGCCCTGGTCGGCGGTATAGCCGGTGCGGCGCAGGCCGTCGTCGCTGCGGTGGTAGCCGCCGATGCTGTACAGCACGTTCTCGCTGAGTGGGCCGGAGCTGTAGGCATCCTCGCGGCGCAGGCCGTCGCTGCCGACGGTCATGCGCACCGCGCCTTCGGGTGTGGCGGTACCGTGGCGGGTGATGGCGTTGACCGTGCCGCCCGGTGCGTTGGTCGCGAACAGCGGCGAGGTGCCACCGCGGACCACTTCCAGGCGCTCGGTCATCATGTCCAGCGCGAACAGCGTGTCGACGTTGAAGAAGCTTTCCTGTGGCTCGTCGAACAGGGTCATGCCGTCTTCTTGGTATTGCACGTAATACCAGCCACCGGCAGGCAGGCCGCGCACGTAGAGGTTCTGCCCCCCTCCCTGCCCACCAGAGGGTTCGGCCGAGAAGCCGGGCACCGCGCGCAGCATGTCCACGCTGCTGGCCGGCGTGCTGCGGTCCAGTCGCTCCTTGGACAGCACGCTGATCGCGAACGGCGCGTCTTTCTGCGACTGGCCTTGCGGCGTACCGGTGACCACGATCTGGTCCAGTGTGGTGGTGCTGTCGGTTGGCGGTGCCGCCGACACTTCGGCATGCACGGCAGGAGCGGCGGAAAGAATGGATGCGAGCGCCAGGGCCAGCAGGCTCGGGTGCAGATGAGTGGAACGCATGAAACCCCCATTGGATGTATATGGGGGTAATACTATTTACCATGTATGAAACTTGTATGTCGACATGCTAGCGTGGTTCGATTCGCGCACGCGCCGTCCTGTGTTGTCTGTCCATGCTGCATCCCGATTTCCCGCCGCGCGTCAGCGCTGGCGGCCGCCAGTTGCTCAATCGTGTGTTCAAGACCGGGGTGCAGACGCAAGCGGCGTTGAGCCGGGATCTGGATTTGTCGCAGCCCACTGTGGCGCGCTTGCTGCAGGGCTTCGTCCAGGAACGCATGGTTCTGCTCAGCGCTCGCGTTGCTGGCGGACCAGGCAATCCCAGCGTGGACGTGCGTCTGGCGCCGGATTACGCCTACGCGTTCGGCATCGGCCTGATGGGCGACGTGGTGGCGCTGGCACTGGTCGATTTCGCTGGTGGCGTGCGCAGCCAACGGCGGATCGCTCTGGCGGACATGCGTCGCGGATCGGTGCTGGCGCACTTGCTGCGGTTCCGCGCGGAACTTCTGGCCGAGACCGGGGTGGACCCGAGGCGGATCGTCGGTGCGGGCATGGCGATTTCGGCATTCTTCACCGGGCGGGGCCAGCAGATGGTCGGACCGCCGACCCTGGAGGATTGGACCCAGGTGGAACTGGCCCCCATTCTGGAAGAAGCGTTGGGTTACGCGGTCATCGTCGAGAACGATGGCGCGGCGGCGGCGGTGGCCGAGAGCCTGTACGGGGTCGGCCGGGACTGCCGCGATTTCGTCTATCTGCACCTGACGAACGGTTTTGGTGGCGGGATCATCGCCGATGGCCGTCTGTTCCGTGGCCATCGCGGCAATGCCGGCGAGTTCGGCGGTATCTGGACTGTTGGCGGCATGGCCTATCCGAACCTGGACGCGTTGTTGGCGCTGGTGCGCGCGGCGGGTCAGGACTACATCGGGGTGGAGCAGATGCTGGGCGCGATCGATGCGCATACGCCGGGCGTGGACGCCTGGCTGGACATGGCCGAGGCGCCGTTCGCGCAACTGTGCGCTTATCTCGCCTATACCTTGGATCCGCAGGCCATCGTCATTGGAGGACGGCTACCGGCGGTGATTGGCACGCGCCTGATCGAGCGCATCCGCATCCCGCGCGCACCCAATCGGCATGGTCTGTCGCCACCGCTGCCGCAGGTGTGCATTGCGCGCACGGTCGGCGATGCGGTCACCCTGGGTGCGGCACTGATGCCATTGCAGCGTGCCTTTTTCGCCTGAGCAGCAGGCCCGGCGAGCCCTGCATGAATAGGGCCGTCGCCATCGTTCGGCATAGCAACAGGCCTCACGGCCATTGCGACAGGTGCGTGCCTACAGGCGCGCCGCCAGCCAACTGCCCTGGGCGATGGCGCGCTTGGCGTCCAGTTCCGTTGCAAGGTCGGCGCCGCCGATCAGGTGCGGGGTGCATCCGGCGGCTAGCAGCGGTGTCTGCAGCTCGCGGCGCGGCTCCTGGCCGGCGCAGACCACGACGGTGCCGACCGGCAGCAGCTGTTCGGTGCCGTTCACCCGGATCCGCAGGCCGGTGTCGTCCATGCTCAGATACTCGACCCCACCGAGCATGGTCACGCCCTTGGCCTTCAATGCGGCGCGATGGATCCAGCCAGTGGTCTTGCCCAGCCGCGCACCGGGACGGCCTGGGCTGCGTTGCAACAGCCACACCTTGCGCACCGGCGGTTCCGGGTGCGGCTTGCACAGTGCGCCGCGTCCCTCGAACTGCGGATCCACGCCCCATTCGGCCATCCAGCGTGCCGGGTCCAGTGCAGTCGATGCACCGGCATGTACGAGGAATGCGCCGACATCGAAACCGATGCCGCCGGCCCCGATGATTGCGACCTTGTCTGCCACCTGCACCCGTCCCAGCAGCACATCCAGATAGCCCACCACATTGGGATGGTCGGCGCTGGGGAAATCTACCTTGCGCGGCACGATGCCGGTGGCCAGTACCACGTCGTCGAAGCCAGCCAACCGCGCCGCATCGGCGGTGGTATGCAGACGCAGTTCTACCCCGGTGGTGTCCAGTTTGTGGCGGAAGTAGCGCAGGGTCTCATGGAATTCTTCCTTGCCGGGGATCCGCTTGGCCAGGTTGAACTGGCCGCCGATCTCGGCGGCGCTGTCGAACAGGGTGACGCGGTGCCCGCGCTCGGCGGCCACGGTGGCACAGGCCAAGCCGGCCGGGCCAGCGCCGACCACGGCGATGCGCTTGGGCGTGCGGGTCGGCACGTAGTTCAGTTCGGTTTCGGCGGCCGCGCGCGGATTGACCAGGCAACTGGCGGTCTTGTTCTCGAACACGTGATCCAGGCAAGCCTGGTTGCAGGCGATGCAGGTGTTGATCGCCTGCGCCTGACCATGCCGCGCCTTGTTGACCCATTCCGGGTCGGCCAGCAATGGACGCGCCAGCGAGACCATATCGGCGCCGCCGCTGGCGAGGATGTGTTCGGCCACGTCGGGCATATTGATGCGGTTGGTCGCGATCAGCGGCACCCGCAGGTGCGGCTTGAGCTTGGCGGTGGCCGCGGCGAAGGCGGCGCGCGGTACGGAGGTGGCGATGGTCGGTATGCGTGCCTCGTGCCAGCCGATACCGGAGTTGATCAGCGTCGCGCCAGCCGCTTCAATGGCCTTGGCTTGCGACACGATCTCCTGCCAATCGCTGCCGTCCTCGACCAGGTCCACCAGCGACAGTCGGTAGATGATGATGAAGTCCGGTCCGCAGGCGGCGCGGATGCGGCGCACGATGTCCACCGCGAAGCGCATGCGCCGGGCCGCGTCGCCGCCCCAGGCATCGTGGCGACGGTTGCCGCGCGGTGCGAGGAATGCGTTGATCAGATAGCCTTCCGAGCCCATCACTTCGACGCCGTCGTAGCCGGCTTCGCGCGCCAGCCGCGCTGCGTGCGCATAGGCGTCGATCTGACGCTCGACCCCGCGTGCGGACAGGGCGCGGGGAGTGAATGGCGTGATCGGCGCCTTCAGTCTCGATGGCGCCACCGACAGCGGGTGATAGGCGTAGCGCCCAGCATGCAGCAATTGCAGGCAGATCTTGGCCCCGTGCGCATGCACCGCAGTCGTCACCTGCCGATGCGGACGCACCTCCCAGGACCAGGACAACTTGCCGCCAAAGGGCTTCAGCCAGCCGACGATGTTCGGTGCGAAACCGCCGGTGACGATCAGCCCGACACCGCCGGCGGCGCGTTCGGCGAAGTAGGCGGCCAGCTTGGGGAAGTCGCGGGCCCGGTCCTCCAGGCCGGTATGCATCGAACCCATCAGCACCCGGTTGCGCAACTGCGTGAAGCCCAGATCGAGCGGGGCGAACAGATGCGGATAGGCGGCGGGGGAGTTGGGCTGACCGGAGGTCGATGACATGGCAGAGATACGCTTGCGTATGGCGGGCAGGGTGCCTCGAAACCCTCGCCGCGGCAAGGGGGCTAGGCAAGGCGGATGGGGCGGCGGCGCTGTGTCTGCCGGCAGCCCCTATGCTTAGAGCCGGATCATCGACCGCGACGGTTCCCTGCTGCGGCCACTGCCGCGTCTACCGGGCTGCTCTAGTTCACCCCCAGCCGGCCAGTGCCAGTTTGCCGATAGTGCTGCCCGATTCCAGACGCTGGTGCGCCTGGCGCAAGTTGGCCGCGTTGATTGGGGTCAGCGTCTCGGTCAGTGTGGTGCGCAACGCGCCGGCGTCGACCAGACTGGCTGTACGCGCCAGGATGCGATGTTGTTCGATCATATCGGCAGTGCGGAAGCGCGGGCGCGCGAACATCATTTCCCAGTGGATGCCGATGCACTTGGCTTTGTACGGATCGCCGATGTGCAGCGGTCCGGTCGGCTCGACAATCAGCCCGACGTGGCCTTGTGGCGCGATCAGTTCGCCCAGTATCTGCCAATAGCGGTCGGTGTCGGCCAGGTTCAGCGCCGCGTCCACCTGCGCGATACCCAGCGCCTGCAACTGCGGTGCAAGCGGTTGGCGATGGTCGATCACGTGGTGTGCGCCTAGTTGCAGGCACCAGTCGCGTGTCTGGGGGCGCGAGGCGGTGGCGATCACGTCGAAGCCGGCGTGCCGCGCCAACTGGATCGCGATCGAGCCGACTCCGCCAGCGCCGCCGATCACTAGCAGGCACAGGCCGCGGTTGCGTGCGTCGTCGAAGTCGAACGGCATGCGTTGGAACAGCAGTTCCCAGACGGTCAGCGTGGTCAGCGGCAGTGCCGCGGCCTGGGCGAAATCCAACGTAGCCGGCTTGCGCGCGACGATGCGCGCATCGACCAACTGGTACTGCGCATTGCTGCCGGCGCGGGTGATGTCGCCAGCGTAGTACACCTCGTCGCCGGGTTCGAAGCCTTCCGCATGGGGGCCGACTGCTTCGACCACACCGGCAGCATCGTAGCCCAGTACCTTCGGCTGGGTTTCCAGCGACGCTTTGGGTGCGCGCACCTTCGTGTCTACCGGGTTGACCGACACCGCCTCCACCCGGATCAGCAGGTCGAAGCCGGTAGGGGGTGGTGGCATGGGCAGGTCCATGTCTTGCAGTGACTGCGGATCGTCGATCGGCAGGTATCGGGTGAGAGCGACCGCTTTCATTGATGACTCCTGGGTATTGGAGAATTGGGGAAAGGAGGCGATGCCATGGTTCGGAGTGGCCGCAGAGTGCGCGTGGAGACGCAAGCTAGGAAACCGATGCCACCACGGACACACGGGGCTGGTCGTCTCTGATCGCTGCATGTGGGCTGGTTGACGGGAGGGGCCGACTGACGGGTGTAGATTTTGCCCCAACTGTTGAGCCGTGCTTGCGCCCAAGATCAGGCCGCCAACCGATGCGACACCGGCTCCTCGCGATCATCGGCCGCATTGCAGTGCAAAGGGGCGCCTGCCCGCGACCAGTCGCGCTGACGGCCCTATTGCCGCTTCCGTCGAAGACCGAGCTGGCCAGGCCACTGCTGTGGCGCGGTCCAGAATGGGATCTGCATCGTTGTGCAGGCTGCTGTCTACCAGGGCAAACGCAAATGTGAAAGTTGCGTTGCATGATTTCATCAAGCTGTATAGGGTGTATCCGGTGCCATGCAGCAGGTGGCGTCGACGTCCACATGTTATGCGCTCGTTAACGCCATCTTCACTATGCCGAGCATAATGTGCCCGGCGATGGCATGAGGAAACGGCCGTCTGGATGTGATGAGACATCTGTTACTTAACCATGCCTCTATCGTTTTATCTCCCCGAAACAAGGAGCTGTATTAATGAACAAAAAAATTCTCACCGCCGCGTTGTTGGGCGGTCTGGCCGTCGCCCAGGCAGCATCCGCTCAGGAATTCGACGACCGCTGGTACCTGACCGGTGCGGCTGGTTTCAATTTCCAGGACGTGCACCGTCATACCAACGACGCCCCGTTCGTTACCCTCGGTCTGGGCAAGTTCATCAACCCGAACTGGTCGTTGGACGGTGAACTGAACTATCAGAACCCGAACTTCAAGGCCAACGAAGATCTGAACTGGAGCCAGTACGGCGTCTCGGTCGACCTGCGCCGTCACTTCATCCAGGAAGGCCGTGGCTGGAACCCGTACGTGCTGTTCGGCGCTGGCTACCAGCGCGCTGAAGAGTCGTTCGATACCCACGGTCCTGTCTCCCCCGGCAAGCGCAAGGACGGCAATTTCGCCGCCAAGGTCGGCGCCGGTCTGCAGACCACCTTCGACAAGCACATCGCTGTGCGCGCCGAAGTGGCCTACCGCGCTGACTTCGACGACAAGAGCGTCGCGGCTCCGTCCAGGAACTGGTTCGGCGACGCGCTGGCCTCGGTTGGCGTTGTGATCCCGCTTGGCCCTGCCCCGTCCGCTCCGGTTCCGCCGCCGCCGCCGCCGCCGGTCGCGCCGAGCTGTGCGGATAAGGACGACGACGGTGACGGCGTCAACAACTGCGACGACAAGTGCCCTGACTCCAAGCCGGGTCAGACCGTTGGTCCGGACGGTTGCCCGGTGCCGGTGTCGATCGACCTGAAGGGTGTCAACTTTGACTTCAACAAGTCGACCCTGCGTCCGGATGCGATTGGGCTCCTGAACGAGGCTGTTGGCATCTTGAACAGCTATCCCGACCTGAAGGTCCAGGTGGCCGGTCACACCGACTCCATCGGTAGCGACAAGTACAACCAGAAGCTGTCCGAGCGTCGCGCCCGCGTCGTGTACGACTATCTGGTCAAGCACGGTGTGGACGCTTCGCGTCTGGACGGACCGATCGGTTACGGCAAGACCCGCCCGATCGCGCCGAACACCAATCCGGATGGTTCGGACAATCCGGAAGGCCGCGCCAAGAACCGTCGTACCGAGCTGAACGTCGAGAACAAGTGATCGGACGTTTCTAGTCTCAAGCAAAGCCCGGCCTCGTGCCGGGCTTTGTGTTTGTGTGTGCTCGTCTGATAGACGAACTCGCCTCTGCGCTATTCGCACAGGTCAGCGGTACATACGCCGCCGGGATGTTGTGATCGGTGCCTTTTGTGCGTTGAATTTTTTATCCTTCCCAATTATTTAGCGGATGTAGTGCCGGTATCGGTTGAAACCATGCCGTGGCCTGCCTACACTCGCTGCGTCGTCTCGCCCGAATGGAAAAAAACGATGCTGCGTATCGTGACGGTCGGCCTGCTTGGTCTGGCCCTGGCTCCTGTTGCTCATGCCGTACCGGATTGCTCCGGTGACCTCCTGCCCAAGCCCTTGGCGTTACCGGCCACGGTTGCCGCGCCGGTTGCCGCCGAGCTGTCCAGCCGTACGATGCAACTGGGCATGCCCAGCGGTGTGCTGACCCAGTCCTACAGCAGCGATCAGTCGCTGGATCGCGTGCTGCTGCGCCTACGTGCGGAGGGGTGTCAGAGCCTGGCCAAGGCCATTGCGCCCGGTGGTGCGGTCAATCCGAACGATCCGGCGGCCTACAAGCCGACGACCGAGTTCGACAACACGCCGTGGCGTTTTGATATGACTCAAAACGGAAAGCGCATGACCGCCGCGGAATTCGATGCATGGATGAAGGCGCGTGGCGTGCATGTGGTCAAGGCCCGTCCGGCCGCCGTCCCGGCCGCTGCGACCGACGCACCGACGCCTGTCGAAGCCAAGTAAACGCGGCGCGCGTTCGTCCGCGGTCCGGTCGCTGTCTGCGTCCAGATGGTGCGAGAGCTGAAAACGCCGCGTTCAGGCCGGTCGCGTTCGCTGACGTCGAAGGAGGCTTTGCCTGCCGTTGCGGTGGGCGGGCCACGGCATGGTCTGGCGCGCACGCTGTCCAAGTTGGGGCTGTGCTCGCGGACCGAGGCGGTGCGCTGGATTGCCGCCGGTCGCGTTGCGGTCGATGGACGGATTGTCACCGACCCCGAATTCCCGATCCTGCGTGGCCGGCATCGCCTTGCCTTGGACGGTGCGCCGCTATCGGCGAGCGAACGCCTGTATCTGATGCTCAACAAGCCGCGTGGGCTTGTGACCACGGCGCAAGACGAGCGTGGTCGCGAGACGGTCTACCGCTGTTTCGATGGTGCCGGCTTGCCGTGGCTGGCGCCGGTCGGGCGCTTGGACAAGGCCAGCGAAGGCTTATTGCTGTTCACCAACGATCCGCAATGGGCGGCGCGCGTCACCGATCCGGGCACTGGCCCGGACAAGACGTACCACGTGCAGGTGGATGTACTGCCGGATGCGGCACTGTTGCAGCGCATGCGTGCGGGCGTTATGGCCGATGGCGAAGCCCTATGCGCCAAGCAGGTGCGTTTGCTACGCCAGGGTGAGCGTCATGCCTGGCTGGAGATCGTGCTGGACGAGGGGCGTAACCGGCAGATCCGGCGTCTGCTCGCCGCGTTTGGCGTGGACGTCGTGCGTCTGGTGCGGGTGGCGATCGGCACGCTGGTGCTGGGCGAACTGGGCAAGGGCGCTTGGCGGACACTCAGTGCGGCCGAAGTCAGCGCGTTGGCAGTGGCAACTGACGTCAGCGCGCAAGCCGCGCGCTGAATCGCAGCGACGAGATTGCCGAAGTCGGAGTGCGTCGTGGTCGGGCTCTTGAATGGGGCGACGTAGGTTCTACATATTGTTGCCTGCCTGCCTGCCTGCGTCGTCCCCTTGGCCATCACATCCATGCAGTCCTCTGCCGAGGTGTCGCCAGAATATCTGGCCTGCGCGGCGAGCAAGCATGTTTGGCCTGGAGACGAACGCATGTCAAGTGCCGATGACATTCAACTCGCGGCCGATCCGAGTGAACGCATCGATGGCTTGGTCCAGGTGCGCGCGGGTGTGAGCGGCGCTGATTTGGGTGCGGATGCGTGCCTGCCCCTTGGGCACCACCGGGAAGAAAAAACCGATTGCGTAGATGCCTTCTTCGAGCAGTCGCTCGGCGAAGCGCTGTGCCAGCGGTGCGTCGTACAGCATCACCGGGCAGATCGGGTGAGTGCCGGGCTTGATGTCGAAACCGGCCGAGCTCATGCGTGCACGGAAGTAGGTGGTGTTCTCGACCAGGCGTTCGCGCAGATCGCCAGCGGCGTCCAGCATCTCGAATGCTTTGATGCCGGCGGCCACCACGTGCGGCGGCAGTGAGTTGGAGAACAAATATGGCCGCGAGCGTTGGCGCAATAATTCGATCACCTCGCCTCGGCCGGTAGTGAACCCGCCCAGCGCGCCGCCCATGGCCTTGCCCAGGGTGCCGGTGAACAGATCGATCCTGTCCAGCACGCCCTTGACCTCGGCCGAGCCGCGGCCGCTGCGACCGAGAAAGCCGGTCGCGTGGCACTCGTCGATGTGGACCAGCGCGTTGTACCGCTTCGCCAGTGCGGTGATTTCGTCCAGCGGGGCGATGAAGCCGTCCATCGAGAACACCCCGTCGCTGGTGATCAGCTTGGTCTTGCAACCGGCCGCATTGGCGGCCTGCAATTGCGCTTCCAGGTCGGCCATGTCGCAGTTGGCGTAGCGGAAGCGTTTTGCTTTGCACAGGCGCACGCCGTCGATGATCGAAGCATGGTTGAGCGCGTCGGAGATGATCGCGTCGTGTTCGCCCAGCAGTGGTTCGAACAGGCCGCCGTTGGCGTCGAAGCAAGCGGCGTAGAGGAGCGTATCCTCGGTGCCGAAGAACGCGGCGATCTGCGCCTCCAGCCGCTTATGCAGGTCCTGGGTGCCGCAGATGAAGCGCACCGAGGCCATGCCGAAGCCGTGCGTGTCCAGCGCGTCCTTGGCCGCCGCGATCAGTGTAGGATGATCGGCCAGACCGAGATAATTATTGGCGCAGAAGTTCAGCACGCGACGGTTGTCGGCCAGGGTAATTTCGGCCGCTTGCGGGCCGACGATGATGCGCTCGGACTTGAACAGGCCCTGCGCGCGGATTGCGTCCAGTTCGTCGGCGTAGTGCTGGGTGAGACGGGAGTCGGTCATGACGGGCACGCACGGCGGAAAAGGTTCGTCGATCTTACCGTGGCGGCGCTTTCGCCGAGAGACTGTTGGACCGACGTCATTGTGGTTCGTGCGACGATCTGGTTCTGAGCGAGCACCGACACGATGAATGGTGTCTCGTTGCGCCCCGCGCCTTTGGAGATTCAGCGCCGCACGCTCGTGGCCGATCCGTTACCAGCTCAGGACCACTTTGCCAGCCTTGCCTTCTTCCATCAGGTCGAAACCTTTTTGGAATTCGTCGATGGTCAATTGGTGGGTGAGGACTTTTCCCAGCGGAAAACCGGATAGGACCAACTGGGTCATTTTGTACCAAGTCTCGTACATCTTGCGACCGTAAATGCCTTGCACGGTCAGGCCCTTGAAGATGATCTTGTCCCAGTCGGCGCCAGCGCCACGCGGCATGATGCCCAGCATGGCGATCTTGCCGCCGTGGTACATGCAGTCGAGCATGTCATTGAAGGCGCGCGGGTTGCCGCTCATTTCCAGGCCCACGTCGAAGCCCTCCATGTGCAGGTCGGCCATCACGTCCTTGAGCGAGGTATCGGCGACGTTGACCACGCGTGTGGCCCCCATGTCCGCCGCCAGCTTGAGGCGAAAGTCGTTGACGTCGGTGACCACCACGTTGCGCGCACCGATGTGCTTGCAAATGCCGGCGGCGATGATGCCGATCGGGCCGGCGCCGGTGATCAGCACATCCTCGCCGATCACGTTGAATTCCAGCGCACAGTGCGCGGCGTTGCCATAGGGGTCGAAGAACGCTGCCAACTCCGAGGGAATCGGGTCGGGAATCGGCCACAGGTTGGACACCGGCATCACCATGTACTCGGCGAAGGCTCCGTTGACGTTGACGCCGATGCCGAGGGTGTTCGGACACAGATGCGGGCGCCCGCCGCGGCAGTTGCGACAGTGGCCGCAGACAATATGGCCTTCCGCGGAAACGCGCTGGCCGAGCTGGTAGCCGCTGACCGCCGCACCCAACTCGGCGATGCGGCCGACGAACTCGTGGCCGATGGTCAGGCCGGGCTTGATCGTGCGCTGGCTCCACTCGTCCCACAGATAGATGTGCAGGTCGGTGCCGCAGATCGCGGTTTTTTCCAGTTTGATGAGGACTTCGTTGGGACCAGGCGTCGGTACCGGCACTTGTTCCAGCCAGATGCCCTTGGCTGCGTCGCGCTTGACCAGCGCCTTCATTGTCTGCGCCATGGCGGTGCAAGGCTCGGTTGGAGAAGGACGAAGTATAAGCCGCGCGTCCGCCCGGCTATACGGTGCGGCTTACGGGGTGCCATTGGTCACGGTCGGGAAGCGCCGGTGAGGCCGTTAGACTGTCGCATCTTTCTTCAAGGAACCGCTCTATGCGTCCGACTCCATGGGCTATCGCTGCTGCTGTCGTCGCCGTCCTGGCCAGTGTCTCTTCCGTCCATGCGGGTGAGGGCATGTGGGTTCCGCAGCAGTTGCCGGATATCGCTGGCCCGCTGCAGCAGGCCGGGTTGAAACTGCCGCCGCAACAACTGGCCGACCTGACCGGCGATCCCATGGGGGCTGTGGTTTCGCTGGGTGGCTGCACCGCCAGCTTCGTCTCGCCGCAAGGCTTGGTGGTGACCAACCACCATTGCGCTTACGGTGCGATCCAGCTCAATTCCACCCCGCAGAAGAATCTGATCCGCGATGGTTTCAACGCCGCCATCGGCAGCGCGGAGTTGAGTGCTGGGCCGAACGAACGCATCTACGTACTCGATCGCATCACCGACGTCACCACGCAGGCCAAGGCCGCCATGGACGTCGCTGGCAAGGATGCGCTCAAGCGCACGCAGGCGCTGGAAGACTTCGACAAGGCCCAGGTCGCCGCGTGCGAGGCGGAGGCCGGTTACCGCTGTACGCTGTACAGCTTCTCTGGTGGCAACACCTATCGTCTGTTCCGTAATTTGGAAATCCGCGATGTGCGCCTGGTGTACGCGCCGCCGTCGGGAATCGGCAAGTTCGGCGGCGACATCGACAACTGGATGTGGCCGCGCCATACCGGCGATTTCTCGTTCTTCCGCGCTTATGTCGGCAAGGACGGCAAGCCTGCGGCCTATGCCAAGGACAACGTGCCCTACCAGCCCAAGCACTTCCTGACCTTCGCCGACCAGGCGCTGGGTGCTGGCGATTTCGTGATGGTGGCCGGCTACCCTGGGCGGACCAATCGTTATGCGCTGGCCGCCGAATTCGACGCTGTCGCCGACTGGGGCTATCCCACCGCCGCGCGCCATTATCGCGACCTGATCGCGTTGGTGGAGCGGGCAGGTAAACAGGATCCGGAAATTCAGGTGAAGTACGCGGCCACGATGGCCAGTTGGAACAACGTCGCCAAGAATTACGAAGGCCAGTTGGAAGGCTTCAAACGCATTGACGCCACCGCCAAGAAACGCGAACAGGAGCGTGCGGTGCTGGAGTGGTTGAAGCATCAAGGGCGCGACGGCAGCGCGGCCCTGCGGGCGCATGCGCAACTGCTGGCGCTGAGCGAGCAGGCCAAGGCCACCCGCGACCGCGATCTGGTGCTGGGGCAGTTGCGTCGCACTGGCGTGCTGGGGAGTGCGGTGTCGCTGTATCGTCTGGCGATCGAACGCGCCAAGCCGGATGCCGAGCGCGAGCCTGGTTATCAAACACGTGATCTGCCCGAGATCGAGGGCGCGATGAAGCAGATGGAGTATCGCTATGTTCCGGCGATGGATAGCCAGTTGCAGCGCTACTGGTTTGCGCAATACCTGAAACTGCCCAAGGCGCAGCATCTGCCGGCGCTGGATCAGTGGCTGGCTGGCGCTGACGCGCAAGCCGCCGCCACGCGCTTGGCCGGCACCCGCTTGGGCAGCACCGAGGAGCGCCTGAAGTGGTTGCATGCCGATCGCGCCGCGTTCGAGGCCAGCGACGATCCGGCGCTGCGCTACGCAGTGGCGTTGATGCCGGCGTTGCTGCAGATCGAGCGCGACCAGAAGCGCCGTAAAGGCGAGGAACTGTTGGCGCGTCCGCGCTACCTGCAGGCCGTGGCCGACTACAAGAAGAGCCAGGGCGAATCCGTGTACCCGGACGCCAACTCCTCGCTGCGCATCACCTTCGGCAACGTCAAGGGCTATGCGCCGAAGGATGGTGTGTTCTACACCCCGTTCACCACACTCGACGGCGTGGTCGCCAAGGATACCGGGGTCGAACCATTCGATTCGCCGAAGGCGTTGCTGCAAGCGGCCAAGGCCAAGCGCTATGGTGGCCTGGAAGACAAGCAACTGGGCACGGTGCCGGTGGACTTCCTGTCCGACCTGGACATCACCGGCGGCAACTCCGGTTCGCCGGTGATGGACGCACACGGCAAACTGGTCGGTCTGGCGTTCGACGGCAACTGGGAGTCGGTGAGTTCGAATTGGGTGTTCGACCCGGCGATGACCCGGATGATCGCGGTCGACGCGCGCTACGTGCACTGGATCATGCAGGAAGTGGCGCCGGCACCGCGACTGTTGAAAGAGTTGAAACTGGCCAAGTGATGCAGGCGGCGCGACGGCGGCGCTCTGGTTGCCGCCGTCATTGCCGGCAGTGGTGACGATAAAGCCGCGCCGCGCAGGTTTTCACGAACGGAGCGAGTATCATGCCGCTCCGTTTTCGTTTGCGAAACGGTTTTTCCCCCAACGGAATCTCAGCGCATGCGCATTTTGCTCGCCCGTCACGGTGAAACCCCGTGGAACGCCGAAGGTCGCTACCAGGGCCAGATCGACATCCCGCTTTCCCCGGTAGGCGAGGCCCAGGCCCAGGCGTTGGGTACGCGTCTGCGCGAGGTGCCGCTGTCACGTGCGGTGGCCTCGCCACTTTCGCGTGCGCAGCGCACCGCCTGTTTGGCCCTGGGCGCCGAGCGCGAAGCGATGTTGCAGACCGAGCCGGACTTGCAGGAAATCGCCCACGGCGAGTGGGAAGGTTTGTTGGCCAGCGAGATTCACGACAAGGACCCGGCGCGCTTGCGCGCCTGGCGGGAAGAGCCGGACACCGTGCTGATGCCAGGCGGGGAGTCGCTACGGCAGGTGCTGGAACGCTCCTGGCGTGGTCTGGCGCGTGCCACCGAGGGGCTGGGCGAACACGACACCCTGCTGGTGGTGGCACACGATGCGGTCAACCGGGTGATCCTGTGCCGAGTGCTGGGTTTACCGATCGCACGGCTGTGGAGTTTTCGTCAGGCGCCGACCACTTTGAATCTACTGGAAGGGCCGGATCTGGACCAGTTGGAGGTGGTGCGCTTGAACGATTGCGCACACCACACGCCGTTCTTCGGCGAGGCCAAGCACCGAGCGCTGTAATCGCTCGCTATTCGTTCGCGTTGCGATGGTGTGCGCAGTGATGCGAAAGCACAAAGCGCGGCCTTGGCGGTTCAAGCATTTTCGGTGCATCAATAATCGAGTCCTGTCGGTCCTATGAACACGAGTCCTGTTACCCTCTCTGATTGGCTGACCTACATCGAGCAGCAACATCCTTTAGCCATCGCCATGCGCCTGGAGCGGCTGCGTGCGGTGGCTGCGTGCATGGGCCTGACCCGGCCGGCCAAGCGGGTCATCACCGTCGGTGGCACCAACGGTAAAGGGTCGACGGTGGCCTTCATCGAGTCGATCGCGCGCGCCGGCGGTTGGGCGGTGGGTAGCTACACCTCCCCGCATCTGCTGCGTTACAACGAGCGGGTGCGCATCGGTGGCGAGGAGGCCAGCGATGCGCAATTGATCGCCGGCTTCGTGGCAGTGGAAGCGGCGCGCGGCGATACGCCGCTGACCTATTTCGAATACAGCACCCTGGTCGCACTCTGGCTCTTCGAGCAGTCAGGGTTGGATCTGGCGGTGTTGGAAGTGGGCCTGGGCGGCCGGCTGGATGCGGTGAACGTGGTCGATGCCGATGTGGCGGTCATCACCACCGTGGACATCGACCACACGGAATGGCTCGGTAGCGACCGCGAAGCGATCGGCACGGAGAAGGTCGGCATCGCACGGCCGTGGAAGCCCTTGGTGCTCGGCGAGATTGACCCGCCCTCCAGTGTATTGCGTCACGCCTATGCGATCGGCGCTAGTGTGCTCCGCGCCGGCAGCGATTTCTTCCACGAACCGCTCGACGCCGAACGTTGGCGTTGGCGCGATGTCGGCACCGAACTGTCGTTGCCGTTGCCGCAGTTGCGTGCGTCGGTACAGCTGGCCAATGCCGCCACCGCCATCGCCGCGCTGCGCGCGTTGCGCAAGTCCCTACCGCGTAGTGCCTACGCCGAGGGCATCGCGGCGGCGCGTCTGGGTGGACGGCTGCAGTCGTGCATGCGCGATGGCGTGGAGGTGCTGGTCGACGTCGGCCACAATCCGCAGGCGGCGCGGGTACTGGCCGCATCGCTGCAAGCGCAGCCGGTGGTCGGCGCGACCCGGGTCGTGTTCGCGGCATTGGGCGACAAGGACGCCGTCGGTGTGGTGAAGGCGCTGGAAGGGCAGGTCGATGCCTGGCATCTGGCCGGCTTGTCCGGAGTGCGCGGTCAGAGCGGTGTGCAATTGCGGGAGCGGCTTGCAGGCACAGCCGCCGCCGTTGCTGTCGTCGCCGAGAGCGTCGTGCAGGCGTTGCAGCAGGCGTTGCAGCAGGCGCATCCCGGCGACCGGGTGCTGGTGTTCGGTTCGTTCCACACGGCGGCCGACGCGCTGCATTGGCTGCATTCAGCCGATTGATCCCGTCCCATGCCAGGGGCACCTTATAATTGCCATGGCACTCCGCCATGCCGCTCCCCCAATTTTTCCGTGGATACCGTCCTGAAACAGCGATTGATTGGCGCCCTGATCCTGGTGGCGCTTGCCGTGATTTTCCTGCCGATGTTGGTCAAGGGGCCTGCGCCAGATAGCGGGGTCGCCAACGTACCGCTGAAGGCGCCCGCCGCGCCCGCCGATGGCCAGTTCGAGACCCGCGAGTTGCCCTTGGTGACTCCGGGTGACACCCCCAGCGGCGGTGCGGTGGGCATGACCCAGACGCCCGCTACCCCTGCGGCGGCGCCTGCGGCCGCCCCCGCGCCGGTGCAGGACAATCCCGATGCCGCTGATCTGGCGACTCCGGCCACTGGCGGCAGTACCGCGCAACCGCTGCCGCCGAGCGTGGCTGCGGGCAATTACGCGGTCAATTTCGGCGCTTACGCCACCCCGGCCGATGCCGATGCGGTGGTCGCGCGGCTCAAACAGGCGCATTTGCCGGGTTTCCGCGAGGCGACCATGCTGGGCGGGCGCCAGGCATGGCGGGTACGGATCGGCCCCTATGCCGACCGCGCCCAAGCCGAATCGGTGCGCTTGCAGGCGGTCAAGGTGCGTAACGATGTCAATGCCCAGGTGGTGACCCTGGATGCTGCACCCAGTCAGCCCGTGCCGCCGTCGGCGGCCAGCAGCGTTGCCGTTGCCGCGCCGAGCGCGCCGGCCAAGACCGAGGCGTTGCCGGCGCCGCAGTCCAAACCGGTTGTCGTAGCCAAGCCGGCTTCGCCCAAGCCCGAGCCCGAGCCTACCAAGCCCGAAGCACCCAAGTCCGAAGCACCCAAGTCCGAAGCACCCAAGTCCGAGCCGGCCAAGCCGGCGGTTGCTGCTGCGGCGAAACCGGCACCTAGCGCGCCTGCGGCGCCGGCTGCGTCCGGCACCGGTTTTGCCGTCCAACTGGGCGCGTTTGCCAAGAGCGAAGACGCCGATGCCCTGCGCGATAAGGTGCGCGCGGCCGGCTTCAGCGCCTTCGTCGAGCAGGTCCGCACCGACAAGGGCACCTTGAGCCGGGTCCGGGTCGGGCCGGTCGCCAACCGTGCCGATGCCGAGCAGTTGCGCGTGCAGGTCGCGGCAAAGGTCGGTATCAGCGGTATGGTACGTCCACATCCTTGATCGGGCTGCGGCCCATGGAGTTGCCTGCATGTTCCAGGGAGGGCAAACGTGGTACGCGATCGGTGCGATCAAGCTGCCTGGCCTCAGGAGGCACGCATGATCGACATCGTGTTGTTGGCCGTGATCCTGGTCTCGGCCTTGCTCGGTGCCTTGCGTGGTTTCGTTGGCATCGTGGTCGGGACCTTGTCCTGGCTGCTGGCGGGTTGGGCCAGCTTCCGGTTCGGCGGAGATGTCGGGCGCTGGCTGGCAGACAGCCCGCATCCGAGCATGAGCTACTATCTCGGCGGCTATGCGTTGACCTTCGTGACGGTGATGGCGGTGGTTGGCATCACAGGCATGGTGATCCGTACCGTGGTGCGTTCCACCATGCTTTCGGGCACCGACCGCGCACTCGGGTTTGGCCTGGGCGCGCTGCGCGGCGGCTTCTTCGCTGCCGTGCTGATCTTGCTGATGAGCTTCACCCCGTTGACCCGCGAACCGCAGTGGCGTCAATCGATCCTGCTGCCGGTGCTGAGCCCCGGCGTGAGCTGGATGCGCGCGCAATTGCCGGACTGGCGCATGCCGCAGTTGAACATGTCGCAATTACCGCAACTCAACATGTCGAAGATGGATTTGGGCAACATGCCTGCGGCGGGCGATAATGCCACCGTGCCCCCTGCCCTGCAGGCGAGTGCGATGCAGGACATGATGTCCAAGGCCTTGGGTCGTTCCGGGGCGCGGTCCGCGCCGGCCGGGAGCGATTCGTCGCGGCTGATGCCTGCGAACATCGACCCGGCGCAGGCGCGTCCGGCAGTGCGCGACCCGGCATGGGTCCAATCCAACGGCCAGGCACGGCCACCTTCCCAATAGCGGCATTCGTGCCGCGGAGAGTGTTCAAATGTGTGGCATCGTCGGAATCGTCGGCAACCAGAATGTGGCCGGGCAACTCTATGACGGCTTGGCCGTGTTGCAGCATCGTGGTCAGGACGCGGCGGGCATCGCCACTGCCGATGGTACTCGGCTGCGCGTGCAGAAGGCCAACGGCCTGGTGCGCGATGTCTTCGACGAGAAGCGTATGGCGGTGCTGGAAGGACGTGTCGGCATCGCCCACTGTCGCTACCCCACCGCCGGCTCGGAAGGCATGGACGAGGCACAGCCGTTCTACGTCAACTCGCCCTACGGTATCGCGTTGGCCCACAACGGCAATCTGATCAACACAGAGGCGTTGCGCCAGCAGGTGTTCGAAGCCGACCGCCGCAACATCAACACCGACTCGGACAGCGAAGTGCTGTTGAACGTGTTCGCCTACGAGCTGGACGCGCAGCGCATGTTGACCCCGGAAGCGGCGATCCGCGCGGTGGCCGGCGTGCATCGTCGCTGCAAGGGCGGCTATGCGGTGGTCAGCGTGGTACTGGGCCTGGGGTTGGTCGCGTTCCGCGATCCGCACGGCATCCGCCCGCTGGTGTTGGGCAAGCGCGCGGGCGTGGAGGGCGATGAGTATATCGTCGCGTCAGAATCTTCGGCACTGGACATTCTTGGCTTTGCCCGCGTGCGCGATGTGCGGCCCGGCGAGGCCCTGGTCATTACCGGTCGCGGCGAACTGTTCTCCGAAGTCTGTGCCTTGCCCACCCAGCACACGCCCTGCATCTTCGAATACGTGTACTTCGCCCGCCCGGACTCGATGATCGATAACGTCTCGGTGCACAAGGCGCGCATGCGCATGGGCATGAAGTTGGGCGAGAAGATCCTGCGCCTGCGGCCGGACCACGACATCGACACCATCATCCCGATCCCGGACACCTCGCGCGATGCCGCACTGGAAATGTCCAACGTGCTCGGAGTGAAGTACCGCGAGGGCTTCGTCAAGAATCGCTATATCGGCCGCACGTTCATCATGCCGGGGCAGGGCGAGCGGGTGAAGTCGGTGCGCCGCAAACTCAACCCGATCCATCTGGAGTTCCGCAACCGTGTGGTGTTGCTGGTGGACGATTCGATCGTGCGTGGCACCACCAGCCGGCAGATCGTGCAGATGGCGCGCGAAGCCGGCGCACGCAAGGTCTACCTGGCCAGCGCCGCACCGCCGGTGCGCTATCCCAACATCTACGGTATCGACATGCCGGCCGCCGACGAATTGGTCGCGCATGGTCGCAGCGAAGAGGAAGTGCAGGAGTTTCTGGGGTGCGACTGGTTGATTTACCAGGATCTGGAGGATCTGGAGACGGCCGTGCGCGAGGGGAATCCGGAACTGAAAACGTTCGATTCCTCCTGTTTCAACGGCCACTACACGACGGGTATCGAACCGGACTATTTCGAGCGCATCATGCAGTTGCGCTCGGATGAGGCCAAGCGCAAGCGCCGTGCCTGAGCGCCATGAAGCTGCCGCTGCGGTGGATCGTGCGGTGGTGCCTGTCGGTCTGCTCGCGCCGTATGGCGAGGGTGTGGTATGCACCTGCGATGCCGTGACCGGCGATCTATACCGCGCCGCCCGCGTTTGCCTGGATGCGGCCGATCCGGCCGAGAAAGTGGCTTTGACCCAGCGTTATGCAGCGGCCTGGCGCAACGGTGAACTGGCGATATCGGCCGCCGCGCCGACGCCCGAGCCGATGCGTATGCCAGGGCGGCCGGAGCGACCGTTGCTGGTGCATCCGCGTGCGTTGCCGCGGCGTGGGCTCGGTAGTCCCGAAGGCCGCGCTGCCTTCGTTCATGCCATCGCGCATATCGAACTCAACGCGATCGATCTGGCCTGGGATGCGGTGTATCGTTTCCGCGGCCTGCCGACGGCGTTCTATGCCGATTGGGTGGCGGTAGCGGATGACGAGTCGCGCCACTTCGTGCTGTTGCGCGACCGCCTGCACGCGCTGGGGCATGCCTATGGCGATTTCCCCGCGCATAACGGTCTGTGGGAGATGTGCGAGAAGACCGCACATGATGGTCTGGCGCGGATGGCGCTGGTGCCGCGGGTGCTGGAGGCGCGCGGGTTGGATGTGACCCCAGGCATGATCGCCAAATTGCGCGTGCTCGGCGATGAGGCCACTGCGCAGATTCTGGAACTGATCCTGCGCGAGGAAGTGGCGCATGTCGCCGCTGGTTCGCGCTGGTACCGCTGGTATTGCGAACGCGCGGGGATCGAGCCTCGCGCATGCTTTGCCGCGCTGCTGCGCGAATACGCTGGCGGTTACCTGCACGGTCCGTTCAATCTGCAGGCGCGCCTGCTGGCCGGTTTTGACGAAGACGAACTGCTGGCATTGCAGCATCAGGCCGATTGAGTCGGTCACAGACATGGTGGATGCACACTGTGTGTGCGAGAACATCGAGCGCGATGTCGCTTCTGATCAGGTGGTGGAGAGCCTGTCGCCGTCGAACCTGCCGCGAACGATATTGCCGTGTGCCACAAGCACGGCGGTGGCTGTCCAGGCGATCCCGCAGGCCGTGTCAGTCAGTGGCTGTTTTCGGTACTAGCGCGGGTACGCCCATTTGCTATGACGTGGTCGATGGCCTCGGCGATGCGTGACACCAGCGCGCCCTCGGGCAAACGCTGCGTTACAGGTGTTGCAACCGACATCCTTGCGCATCCGCGTGCAGGACCGAACCCTGTTCGTACCAGTCGCCGAGTACGATGCGGGTACAGGCACGGCCATCGACGTCCAGTGCATGCACGGCGGGCCGGTGGGTGTGTCCGTGGATCATGCGCGCGACGCCGTAGCGCGCGAAGGTCGCTGCTACCTCAGCCGGGGTCACGTCGGTGATGGTTTCGAATTGCGCGTGATCGCCTTGCTTCAGTTCGGTCTGACGCGCCTGGCTGGCGGCGCGCGCCTGTTGCGCGTAGGCGATGCGTGCTTGCAGCGGTTGCGCCAGGAACTGCTGCTGGAATGCCGGGTCACGGGTCTGCGCGCGGAACGCTTGGTAGGCGGTGTCGTGGGTGCACAGCAGGTCGCCATGCAGTAGCAGTGTGGGCTCGCCGTACAAATCGATCACGCAGGGCTCGGGCAGCAGGCGGATGCCGGCACGCTGCGCGTAGTCGGCGCCGAGCAGGAAATCGCGGTTGCCATGCATGAAGAACACCGGCACGCCAGCGTCGTGCAGTGCGCGTAGTTCCACCGCCACCGCATCGGCGGCAGCCGATGGTGTGTCGTCGCCGATCCATACCTCGAACAGGTCGCCGAGGATGTACAACGCCTCGGCCTGGCGCGCCTCGCTGCGCAGGAAGCCCAGGCACAGGTCGGTGATGGCCGGTCGTGCCGGATCCAGATGCAGGTCGGAGATGAACAACGTGGTCATTGCGGCATTGTAATACCCGCACTTGGGACCGGGAATTGGCAACAGCGCGTCATGACGTTGCGTAGTTCCGTAGACCTGTTGCTGCGGATGCCACTGTGCAGCGGATCATCTGCTATTGCGGTCGAGTGCGGCCTTGCTTTTCGGGTCGCAGGTCACGTGGTCCCGGCGCTTGCTCATCCCACCATCCATAGTGACAGCCCGGCCAACAGCGTACCGATGCCGGTGGCGGCAAGCACGTCGCTGGGGTAATGCAGGCCCAGCACCACGCGCGACAACGCCACGCAGGCGATGAACGGCACCAACAGCGGCGCCAGCCAAGGGTAGTAGGCCAGGGCGACGATGCCGAAGGACACCGCATGCAAGGTGTGACCGGAAGGGAAACTGAACTCGTCCAGCGGCGCCACCCAGGCGCGGATGCGCAGGTCGGCGGCATAGGGGCGCGGGCGCCGCGTCCAGCGTTTCAGACCTTTGTACAGGCTCAATGCGACCACGCCGGTGGCGGCCATGTGTGCGGAGGCGAAGACGCCGTTCATGCCGTCGCAGCACACCAGCAAGGTCATCAGTGCATACCAGAACACGCCATCGCCGAGCCGGCTGATCAGCGAGAAGAAGTGCCGCACCGAGCGCCGTCGGCACCAATGGTTGGCGCGTCGGCACCAGCGTGTCTCGTGCCCGCGCAGGGTGTCAAGCCGCGTCGACATGGAGCCTCCGGGTGTCTGCCAGTTCGCCGAGAAGTGCATCGAAATCGGCGACGACCCGCTCCGGACGCAGCGGTCGCATCGTCGCGCAGGCCGCTTCCCCCAGGCGTCGGCGCAGGGCATCGTCGCTACCCAGGCGCAGCGTTGCGGCGACGAACGCGGTGTCGTCGGCCACGGCCGCGCCGTTGCTGCCGTCGCGCAGGTATTCGCGTGCCGCACCGTAGTCGAAGGCGACGGTGGCCACGCCGCTGGCCATGGCTTCCAGGGTCACGTTGCCGAAAGTTTCGCTGCGGCTCGGGAACAGGAACAGGTCGCCGCTGGCGAAGTGGCGGGCCAGTGCGTCGCCACGCTGCACGCCGCAGAAGATGAAGTCGGGATTTTCCTGCGCCAGGCGCTCGCGCAGCGGGCCGTCGCCCACCCACACGAAGCGTGCACTCGGGCGGATTTTCTGCAACTGGCGGAACGCCTGCACCGCCAGCGGCAGATTCTTCTCCGAGGCGATGCGGCCGACGTACAGCACCGCGCAGTCATCGTCCTGCAGTCCCCATTGCCGACGCAGTTGTGCGTCGCGGCGTTGCGGTTCGAAGTGTTTGCTGTCTACCGCGCGCGCCAGCAGTCGGACTCGCTCGAAGCCCTGCTTGGTGAGGAATTCCAACAGTTCGCGGGTTGGCACCAGGGTCGCTTGGGCCTGGTTGTGGAAGCGCCGCATCCAGCGCAGCGCGGTCGATTGCAGCCAGGCTGCGCCGTATTGGGGCAGGTACTCATCGAAGCGGGTATGGAAGCCGGTGGCCACCGGAATGCCCAGGCGCCGCGCGCTACGCAGCGCCGACCAGCCGAGTGGACCTTCGGTGGCGATGTAGACCGCGTCCGGTCGCGCCGCTTGCCACAGCTGGGTCAGCCGTCGCGGCGCGGGCAGCCCGAACTTCAGCCCGGGATAACGCGGCAACGCCGCGCCGCGCACCAGGCGCAGATCCGCCATATCCGTGTCGCCGGCCTGACGTGGGCGTATCACCTCGACCGTATGGCCGCGTGCGCGTAGTCCTAATTCCAAGCCATGCACGGTCAGGGCGACGCCGTTGACCTCGGGGGGGTACGTCTCGGTGACGATCGCGTAGCGCATGCATAGGCTCCGGTTTGCCTAAGCTTCGCGTCGTGGAATGAAGCAAACATGTCCGACGTATGTAGAAATGATGACGCTCTGCCAGGGAGTTCGCTGGATCCGAATGCGTCGATGTGTCGATGCGTGGCCGTTGCTGTAGACAGAGGACGTGGCCGAGCGCCTCGCCGCAGCGCCCGCCACGGCGCTCGCGGCAACACGCTTACGCCACAAACGGCTGGAAGCTGATGCCGAGCCCGGCCATGCCCTCGACCTCGCCGATCAAATCGGCGCGTTGCAGTGGCCGCGATTCGAGCCAGGGTTGCGAGAGGATCAAGTGCAGCGTGTTGTCGTTGGCCTTCAGTTCCAACGACGGGATTGGATCGGCCTCGTGCGCGCGATGCAGCAGCACGGCCAGGCGTAGCAGGGCGGTCTTACGCTTGGCGCTGAGCAGCAGGCGGTCGGGTAGCGCGTCGAACGCGGTCTTGGGGACATTGCGTCGGTGCGCGCGCACCAGCGTGGCCAGCACTTGTTGCTCCTGGCGCGAGAATCCGGCGATGTCCGAATGCTCTAGCACATAGGCACCGTGCACATGGTATTGGCTGTGCGCGATGGCCTGGCCGAGTTCGTGCAAGCGCGCTGCCCAGCCGAGCATGCGTCCGTCGTCGGCATCCAGCGCCCAGTCGCCAGCGACCTGCGCGAACAGTGCCATCGCGGTATTTTCCACCCGCGCGGCCTGCGCTTCGTCGATGCCATAGCGCTGGGTGAGTGCGGCGATCGCGGTCTCGCGCGGGTCGTTTTCGCCCCCGCGGCCGAGCATGTCGTAGAGGATGCCCTCGCGCATGGCCGCCTTGCTCACCATGAGGTGTTGCAGGCCGAGTGCCTGGAAGGCGGCTTCCAGGATCAGCACGCCGCCAGCGATGATCGGGCGGCGGTCGGCGGACAAGCCGGGCAGGTCGATGTCTTCGATACGCTTGGCCAGCAGGAGGCGGTCGCGCAGTTGCGGCAATGCCTCGGCGCTGATCCCGCCCTTGGTCAGTTTCATCGCCGCGCAGATCTCGCCGATCGCCTTGTGCGTGCCCGATGACCCCATCGCTTCGTCCCAGCCCAGTGCGCGGTACTGCACTGCGAACTGCTGGAACTCGGCGCCGATGTCGGTCAGCGCGTCCTTCCACTTCTTTCTGGACAGCTTGCCGCCGGGAAAGAAACGCCGTGTGCTGGCGATGCAACCGGCCTGCAGGCTTTCCCGTTCCATGGTCTGCAAGCCACGGCCGATGATGAATTCGGTGGAACCGCCGCCGATGTCGATCACCAGCCGGCGTTGGTCGGACTTTGGCGGCTGCGCGTGTGCCACGCCGAGGTAGATCAGGCGCGCTTCCTCGCGGCCGCTGACGACCTCGATGGGATGCCCGAGCGCGGTTTCGCCGGGGATTAGGAAGGTCTGTGGCGAGCGCAGTTGACGTACCGTGTTGGTGGCGAGCGCGCGAACGCGCAGCGACGGCAGGTCACGGATGCGTTGGCCGAAGCGGGCCAGGCATTCCAGCGCGCGCTGCCGTGCCTCGGCGGACAGACCACCTTTGTGATCCAGGCCATCGGCCATGCGGACGGTTTCGCGCAGGCGATCCACAACCCGCAACTGCCCGAGCTGATAGCGGGCGACCACCATGTGGAAGCTATTGGAACCTAAATCGATGGCGGCCAGCAGGTCGCCGTCGCGTAGCGGCGGATAAGTGGGGGAAATGGCAGGCATGACGGAATGGTAGCCGATAGGTGACGTACTGCTCATGCGAGCGATACGACGCGGTCATAATCCGTCGAGCAGGGCGATCTGTGCTGAGTGCGGCGGTTGGTCCTGACCGGGTGCTAGCTTGTGGTAATTGCCGCTGGCGTCCAGTTCCCAGGCGTTGAGGTTGTCGGCCAAATAGTTTTGCAATACTTCGCGTTGAATCCGCTTGACCAGATCCGAGGCCAGGATCGGAAAGCCGGTCTCCACGCGCCGCAGTAGATTGCGTTCCAGCCAGTCGGCGCTGGCGCAGAACAGCTCAGGCGCGCCATCGTTGCCGAACCAGTAGATGCGGCTGTGTTCGAGGAAGCGACCGACGATCGAGCGGACCCGGATGTTGTCGGAGATGCCGGGGACGCCGGGGCGCAGGGTGCACGCACCACGGATGATCAGGTCGATCTTCACTCCCGCTTGGGAGGCGGCATACAGTGCGCGGATCACTTGTGGTTCGTTGAGCGCGTTCATCTTGGCGATGATGCGGCCCGGACGGCCAGCGGTGGCCAGTTTGGTCTCGCGCTCGATCCGGTGCAGCACGCCCGGATGCAGCGTAAAAGGCGATTGCAGCAGGCGCTTGAGACGGATCTTCGGCGCCAGCCCCGACAGTTGTTGGAACAATAGATGCACATCGTTGCCGATGTCCACGTCGGCGGTGATCAAGCTCAGGTCGGTATAGGCGCGCGCGGTGCCGCTGTGGTAATTGCCGGTGCCCAGATGAACGTAGCGGCGTAGTTTGCGCCCCTCGCGGCGCACGATCAGCAGCATCTTGGCGTGGGTCTTGTAGCCGACCACACCGTATACCACCTGCACGCCGGCTTCCTGCAAGCGGTCGGCTAGGCCCAGATTGGCCTCTTCATCGAAGCGCGCGCGGAGCTCCACGACGACGGTGACGTCCTTGCCATTGCGCGCGGCCAGCACCAACGCATCAACGATCGCCGAATCCTTGCCAGTGCGGTATAGGGTCTGCTTGATCGCCAGCACGTTCGGGTCGATGGCCGCCTGTTTGATCAGGTCCAGCACCGCGGTGAACGCGTCGAAGGGATGGTGCAGCAGGATGTCGCCAGCCGCAGCGATTTCGAAGATGCCCTCGTTGTCGCGCAGCGTGCGCGGATTCATCGGCGGATACTTCAGATCCAGCCGCTGTACCAGGTCATAGACTTGGTTGACCCGGCTCAAGTTGACCGGGCCGTTGATGCGGTAGAGCGCGTTCTCGGGCAAGGCGAAGTTTTGCAGCAGGGTGCGCACGATGGACTTCGGGCAATCCTCGGCGATCTCCAGTCGTACCGCCGGTCGATAGCCGCGGTTGACCAGTTCGTCGCGCAGCGCCAGCGCCAGGTTCTCCACTTCCTCTTCGTCCACCACCAGTTCGGAGTTGCGGGTGACGCGAAATTGGTAAGAGCCAGTCACCTCCATGCCAGGGAACAACTCGTCGACGAAGGTCGACAGCACCGAGGACAGGAACACGAAGCTCTGCCCGCCGTCGGCCAGACTTTCCGGCAATTGGATGATGCGCGGTAGCGAGCGGGGGGCGCGCACGATGGCCAGGTGGCCAACGCGACCGAACGCGTCCACCCCTTTCAGCACCACGACAATGTTTAGCGATTTATTGAGGATCTTCGGGAACGGATGCGCCGGGTCCAGCCCCAATGGCGAGAGAACCGGCATGATTTCGTTGCGGAAGTAGGCGCGTAGCCAGCGTTTCTGCCGCGCGTTCCAGGAATGGCGTCCGAGCACGCCGATGCCGGCATCTTTCAACGCCGGGCGCAGGACTTCGTTCCAGCAGCGGTATTGTTGGTCGACCAATTGTGCGGCGCGGTCGTGGATCGCGTTGAGGATCGCGCTCGGACTCATCCCGTCCGGGGCAGGCGGCAGGCCGAATTCCTGCGCATGGCGCACGGTGGCCGCGCGGATCTCGAAGAATTCGTCCAGATTGGTGCAGGAAATGCACAGGAAGCGCAGCCGCTCCAGCAAAGGTACCTGCGGGTCCTGCGCCTGCGCCAGCACGCGGAAATTGAAGTCCAGCTGGGATAGTTCGCGATTGAGATACAGCGATGGATCGCGCAATGGGTCGCTAGGGACGTCCGGTGGTGGCGTGGGCGGCAGAGCGATGGCGCGTGGCATGGCGATACTCGTTAGTCAGCGAACAGGGTGGCATGTTCCTGCCGCCGATGCACGCGCCCTGCGCCAAAATGGCAGGAGAAGGTACTGCCCTTGCCGACTTCGCTTTCGATTCCCAGCCGCGCCTGATGCAGGCCCAGCACGTGCTTGACGATCGACAGCCCCAGCCCGGTGCCGCCGCTTTCGCGCGAACGGCTACTGGAAACCCGGTAGAAACGTTCGGTGATGCGTGGCAGGTGATGTGCCGGGATGCCGTAGCCGCTGTCGCGCACCGACAGCACCGCGCCATCGCCTTCGCGGGCAAAACGGATATGGATCGTGCCGCCGGCCGCGGTATAGCGCACGGCGTTGGTCACCAGGTTGGAGAAGGCGCTGTGTAGTTCTTTGTTCGACCCGATCAGGTCGCAGTCGGCGTTGTCGTGCACTTCGATGCAATGGCGTCCCTGGCTGTGCGCTTCGGCCTCGCGGCGCAGCGTGGCCAGCATCGGTCCCATCGCGATGCTCTCTTCGTTGGCATGCTCCTGCGACTCCAGCCGCGAGAGCGTGAGCAGGTCTTCGACCAATTGGGTCATGCGCTGCGATTGCTTGCGCATCTCGGCGATCATCTGCCCGGAATTGGGGAAATCCTCCGGGTCGAGCATGTCCAGATAGCCGTGCACCACGGTCAGTGGCGTGCGTAACTCGTGGGAAACGTTGGCGACGAAATCGCGACGCACTTCTTCCAGTCGCAGCAACTTGCTGACGTCGCGTGCGACCAGCAGCCAATAGTCTTCCGAATAGGGGATCAGGCGTAGGTTGAGGCGCAGACGATCATCGATCGGTGAAGGCGTGTCCAGCATCGGTTCGGCATTGCGTCCGTCACTCAGCCAGTGCGTCAACGGCATCGGCTGCAGCCGTTCCACCACCAGGACACCGAGATCGCTGGGGTGATGGAGGCCGAGTAGCGTGCCTGCGGCCTCGTTGAACCATTGGATGCGCTGGCTATTGCGATCGATCACCACCACCGCATCCGGCAATGCGGCGGCGGCGGCGCGGTAGGCGCGCAGCATGTCCAGCAGGCGTCGCTTACGCGTGCGCATTTCCGCTTGGCCGCGGTACATCAGCCTGTCCAGTTCGTTCCACACGCCGGTCCCGGCCGGGGGTTCCCAACGTTGGCGCGCAGTGAGTCGGCTCAGCACCCGGCGCAGCCGCCAGTAGTGCCAAGCCATGACCGCCAGCGACATCAGGGTCAGCGCCATCCAGACGTGCTCACCGATCCAGCCGACCAGCAATGCCGACAAGAGCAGCGCGGCAAGCGTGCCGAGGGTTTTCAACCAGGCGGAGCGGATGTGGCGGGGCATCGGTAACGCAGCCTCTCGCAAAAAGAGTGATCCGCCTGCCCGTCGTAGCGCAGGCGAGGGCGGGGGTTAGATGGATGCAGAGAAGCGATATCCAGAGCCACGCACGGTCTGCACCATGTTCTCCACGGCGAATGGTTCGAGCGTCTTGCGCAGACGGCGGATGTGCACGTCGATGGTGCGCTCCTCCACGTAAACGCTGCCGCCCCACACGTGATCCAGCAATTGTGCGCGGCTGTACACGCGTTCGGGGTGGGTCATGAAGAAATGCAGCAGGCGGTATTCGGTCGGACCGATCGGGACCGGCGCGTCGCCGGCGAATACCCGGTGCGCGGCGCCGTCGATGCGCAGGTTGCCGACCGAAACGCTACCGTCCTCGTCGTCCTCGCGAGTCCGGCGCATCACCGCGCGGATCCGCGCCAGCAACTCGCGCGCGGAAAAGGGCTTGACCACGTAGTCGTCGACGCCGGCTTCAAGGCCCCCGACCCGGTCGTTTTCCTCGCCGCGGGCGGTGAGCATGATGATCGGCACTTCGCGGGTCATCGCATCCTTGCGCCAGCGCCGTGCCAGCTCCAGACCGCTGGTGCCGGGCAGCATCCAGTCCAGCAGGATCAGGTCCGGAACCCGGTCGGCGATCAGGCTCTGCGCTTCCCGCGCATCCCCGGCATGCACGGGTTCGAAGTCGCCTTTGCGCAGTGCAAACGCAACCATGTCGCGGATGGCGGGCTCGTCGTCGACGATCAGGATGCGTTTCTGCACAACGGCACCGTGGAACTGTGGAGGTAGGTCGTCAGTAGACTACGGTTTTATTGCGGTTAAGTGACGCATGCGGCGGTCGCGTTTCAGTGCCGTTGCATTTCCGGGTCTTGCACGCCCAGACGGCGTAATTCCAGCACGGTCGGGGTGATGGCGGCGATGCGCGCATCGATCCGTGCACGTGCCACGTAATCCAGATCGCCGCGCTTCTTCAGGTTGTTCAGTTGGATCAGGGCCTGTTCCGGGTGTCCGTTCAGGTAGGCGGCTTCGGCGTAGGCTTCGCCTGCGCGGGTGTCGTCGCCGGCCAGCTCGCAGGCGCGGGCGAAGGTGCGTTGGAACACCGGGTCCTCCGTCGCCGTGCCCAGTAGGGGGCGTAGCGCGGCCTGCACGCGCTTCCCCGCCGCGCGTCCGCCTTGTTCGTTGAGCACTGTGGCCAAGCTCAGGGCGACCGCGCGGTTGTTGGGCATGCGCTTGAGTAGTGCGTCGAAGTGTTGCTCGGCTTGTTGGGGGTGTCCGTTGCGTGCCTCCGCTTCGGCCACCGCCAGACTCAGCCACCAGTTGTCCGGGTGCGCTTGCAGCAAGCTCTCCAGTGTCTTTGCGGCTTCCTGCGGGTTGCCGCCGCCGCGCAACCGCGCTAGCGCCAGTCCATAGCGCTGGGCATCGCTCAGGCCCTGCTTGCTGCCTTGGCGAAGGCCCTCGTACTCGCGTACCGCATCGGCTGGGGTGTTGGCGCTGAGGACGCGCAGGCGTTCGCGTGCCCAATCGAACTGGCCGCTGACACCGTGCGAATAGCTGGTGAACGGCAGTTGCAGGCTGCCAGGTAGTAATGGATTGCTCGGCGCGCCCAGGGGCTGGCTGAGCGATACGTCATTGGGGTCGACGCGCTCTTGCAAGGTGCCGCCCGGCACGCTGGTGATCAAGGTCAGGGTGTTTTTCTTCATCTGCTCGGCGCGTTCGTGCGCTTCGCTGATACGGGTGGCGGTGACCGGGTGGGTCATCAGGAAGTCCGGTGTGCTGTAGCCGCCCTGGTTGCCGCGCATCGCCAGCGACATGCGGTCGAAGAAGTCGGCCATCGCATCGACGTCGTAGCCGCTGCGCGCCAGCGTACGGATGCCCAGGCGATCAGCTTCCGACTCGTTGGAACGGGTGAAGTTGATCTGCCGTTGCTGCATCAGCCCCAAGCCGCTGGCGATTGCCGCCTGGGTCGCCTGGCCGCCGGAGCGGCCACCGGCTTGCTGCGCGGCCACCACTGCGGCGAGCATGCCGAGCAGGATCGGCACTTGTTCGCGCTGCGCGCGCTCTACCCCGCGCAGCACGTGCTTCTGAGTGATGTGGGCGATTTCGTGCGACAGCACCGCGGCTACTTCGTCCTCGCGCTCGGCGATCAACACCAGGCCGGCATTGACCGCGACATAGCCGCCGAGGGTGGCGAAGGCGTTGATCTGGCGGTCGCGCAGCATGAAAAAGGTGAACTTCTGCTGCGGCTGATCGCTGTTGGCGCCGAGCCGGGTGCCGATGGTCTGCAGCCAGTCCTCGATCAATGGGTCCTCAAGGACATAGCCATAGCTGCGCAATTCGGCCAGCATCATCTTGCCGTACTCGGCTTGCCGTGCCGGGGTCAGCAGTTCGCCGGCCGAGGAGCCGATGTCCGGCAGCTTGCTCTCCTGTGCCGGGGCAACGGCGCAGGCGATGGCCAGGGTGATTGCAAAGGCAAGCGGCAGCAGGCGCAAGGCAGGCTCCATAATGGGGTTGGCGGCGCCGGGCGGCGTCCAGGGACGATGGCGAGTCCAGAGTGATCCGCAGTGTTGCGGTTGCGGACTCGAAAATCCACCCGGGCGCTACCATAGTGGCTTAGACCTTCCAGATTGCCCGGAGTTTCCCGTGGACAACCCAACCGTCGAGGCTGAGCAGGCCGGCCGGCCGCCGATCACTGTCTATTCCACCGCGATCTGTCCCTATTGCGTGGCGGCCAAGAATTTCCTCAAGAGCAAGGGGTTTAGCTGGAGCGAGGTGCGGATCGACCTGGATCCGGCGGAGCGCGACAAGATGGTCGCTCTGACGGGCCGCACCAGCGTGCCGCAGATCTTCGTCGGCGATGTCCATGTGGGCGGCTACGACGACATGATGGCGCTGCATCGGGCCGGCAAGCTGGAGCCGCTGCTTGCCGCAGGACTTGCTCCCGGGGACAAGGTATGAGTGCGGTGGGCGAGGGCGGCGGCGAGGAGCGCGTGCGTGCATTCACCGAGTTCCGGCAACGTATGAATCAGCGCATCCTGGCCGAGCCGAATCAGGTGGTCAGGCGCTTCTTCGCGCTGGATACGCAGACCTATCAGGCCGGTGCGCTGGACGTGAAGACCAAAGAGCTGCTCGGTCTGGTCGCTTCGCTCGTACTGCGTTGCGACGATTGCATCAGTTACCACGTGGCCCAGTGCAAGGACGCGGGGGTCAGCCACGAGGAATTTTTCGAGACCTTCTCGGTGGGATTGGTGGTCGGCGGCTCGATTGTCATCCCGCATCTGCGCCGTGCGGTGGATTTTCTGGACACCCTCGACGCCGGGGCCGCCGTGCCGGCGGCGCATGCACATGATTGACGCTGTCTCCCGTCGCGCTTCCTGGTCCATGTCGATCGCGCGCTGGCAGGGCTGGCGCGGTTTGGGGGTCTTCACTCGCTTCGGGCATAATTACATTTGAAACCTCATTGCGCCTGCAGCCCGGTTTCCGGGGGGCGCCCTTCATCATCATCTACGGGATCCGCAACTTTATGACGCAGACAATCACGATCATCCGTGGCGATGGCATCGGCCCCGAGATCATGGATGCCACCCTGTTCGTGCTTGATGCGCTGAACGCCGGCCTGACCTACGAATACGCCGACGCTGGTCTGGTTGCACTGGAAAAGCATGGTGAGCTGTTGCCTGCCGCGACGCTGGAATCGATCAGCAAGAACAAGGTCGCGCTCAAGAGCCCGCTGACCACGCCGGTAGGCGAGGGTTTCAGTTCGATCAATGTGGCCATGCGCCGCCAGTTCGACTTGTACGCCAACGTGCGTCCCGCAAAGTCGTTTCCCAACACCAAGTCACGCTTCGGTGCCGGGGTGGATTTGATCACCGTGCGTGAGAACACCGAAGGCGCGTATCTGAGCGAAGGTCAGGAAGTGTCCGCCGACGGCGAGACCGCGCTGTCGATGGCTAAGGTCACCCGCAAGGGCTCCGAGCGTATCGTCCGCTATGCCTTCGATCTGGCCCGTGCGACCGGCCGCAAGAAGGTCACCGCGGTGCATAAGGCCAACATCATCAAGTCCACATCGGGCCTGTTCCTGAAAGCGGCGCGGGAAGTCGCGGTGCACTATCCGGAGATCGAATTCCAGGAAATGATCGTCGATAACGCGTGCATGCAGTTGGTGATGCGCCCGGAACAATTCGACATCATCGTCACCACCAACCTGTTCGGCGACATCCTGTCGGACCTGTGTGCCGGCCTCGTTGGCGGCCTCGGCCTGGCGCCGGGCGCCAACATTGGTGTGGATGCGGCGATCTTCGAAGCCGTCCACGGTTCGGCCCCGGACATCGCCGGACAGGGTAAGGCCAATCCTTGCGCGCTGCTGCTGGGCGCGGCGCAACTGTTGGACCACATCGGCCAGCCAAAGAATGCCGAACGTTTGCGCAATGCCATCGTCGCCACGCTGGATGCCAAGGACGGTTTGACGCCGGACCTGGGCGGTAGCGGCAATACCATGGGCTTCGCCAAGGCCATCGCCAGCCGCCTGTGAGGTGAGGTTCGGCGGAAGCGGTTAAGAAAACAGGGCGCCATGTGGCGCCCTGTTGCGTTGCGGGTCGGGAACTTGCCGGGTGTGCCGTCAATTCCGCGATTGCAGCTTCGACAGCAGGCGCAGGAACTCGATATACAGCCACACCAGCGTGACCATCAGGCCGAACGCGCCATACCATTCCATGTATTTGGGCGCGCCCTGTTTCACGCCGTTCTCGATGAGATCGAAGTCCAACACCAGGTTCAGCGCTGCCACCACGACCACGAACAGGCTGAACACAATGCCGACCGTGCCAGATCCATGGATGTAGGGAATCTGGATGTGGAACAGGCCCAGCACGGCGGTGACCAGATACACCAGGGCGATGCCGCCGGTGGCCGCGACCACGCCTAGTTTGAAGTTTTCGGTGGCCTTGATCATGCCGCTGCGGTAGGCGAACAGCAACGCGAACAGGGTGCCGAAGGTGAGCATGACCGCTTGCAGCACGATGCCGTTGAAGCGGTGTTCGTACAGTGCCGAAATCGACCCAAGGAAGAAGCCCTCCACCAGCGCGTACAGCGGCGCGGTGATCGGCGACCAGTTCTTTTTCAGCGTGGTGATCAGGGCCAGGACGAAGCCACCGATCGCGCCGCCCAGGACGTAGCCGATGACGCCCGGTGCGACTATCTCACGGCCTGCGGCATCGACAGAAAGCGATTGGCTCCATGCGAATGCGGCGGTCAGGACGGTCAGCAGCAGCAAAGCGCCGGTCTTGTTGATGGTGCCGTTCAGGGTCATCGCTCCGCCATCGCGCGCGATCACCGCGCCGCTGCCGAGGTCGAGGAAGGTGGATTCTTTCAGCGCAGGGTTGCCGCTGCGGATCATGCTGTTTCTCCAATTGAAAATTTGCCCCGACCGATGTCGGTGGCAGATGTCGAGCATAGCGTAGGCGATGTTGCGCGCGCGCGACGTTGACAGGCAGGCGCCAGCTTCCCACAATAGCCGGCCTTCGCAGCCTCGGCCGCGAGGGGTGCTCCGCCGGGGTATAGCGCAGTCTGGTAGCGCGCCTGCTTTGGGAGCAGGATGTCGGGGGTTCGAATCCCTCTACCCCGACCAATCCGATGTGCAACGGCGCAGAGGATGCGACAATCCGGGATGGGCGCCCGTAGCTCAACTGGATAGAGCACCGGCCTTCTAAGCCGGCGGTTACAGGTTCGATTCCTGTCGGGCGCGCCACATCGGCGTCGGGCAGGTAATGCAAGTTTTCAATGGTGGCTGTAGCTCAGCTGGTTAGAGTACTGGATTGTGATTCCAGATGTCGGGGGTTCGAGTCCCCTCAGCCACCCCATTGACCGCGTGAACCGCTGCTTTTCCAAGTGTTGCAAGCAAGTCAGAAAGCACATACGATGCGCGACTAAGTTTCAGGGCCGTTAGCTCAGTTGGTAGAGCAGTTGACTCTTAATCAATAGGTCCAAGGTTCGAATCCTTGACGGCCCACCAAAAATAAAAAGGCGCCTGCTTAAACAGGTGCCTTTTTCTTTTGCGCCTGGCCTGCAACAATGTGTCTCGGCAGGCGCGTCCAGCGCCGCAGCGCGAAAGTGGCGGAATTGGTAGACGCCCTGGTTTTAGGTACCAGTGCCGCAAGGCGTAGGGGTTCGAGTCCCCTCTTTCGCACCATCCATCGGCCATGCCTGGCAAGGTCTCAAGGCCCGATAGGACCACCTGCTCCCGTCGCTCGTTCAGGGCGTGCGCTCTTGCGCTGGCAGGCATGGCTGGAATAGGCGAAACTATCCGGCTGCGGTCGTCCCGTACCCGCGTCCAATCCGTATTTTTCTATATCGTGCCGAGAGCCATGCGCTCCCGGTGGCAGGAGTCCACATGCAAGCTTCGATTGAAACCACCGGTACCCTGGAACGGCGTTTGACCTTCACCCTGCCGGAGGAGCGTCTGCAAAGCCATGTCGGCGGTCGCCTGCGCGAAGTCGCGCGCACCGCCCGGATCAAGGGCTTCCGTCCCGGCAAGATCCCGGCCAAGGTAATCGAGCAGCGTTTCGGACCGCAGATCCGCGCCGAGGCGTTGGATGGCCTGCTGCGCGAGACCTTCGACTCGGCGGTGCGCGAGCACGCGCTGCGTCTGGCCGGCAATCCGCGTATCGACCGTGCCGACGACAACGCGTTGCAGTTCGTGGCCACGTTCGAGGTGGTGCCGGATTTTGGCGACATCGACGTTTCCGCGTTGCAGGTGATTCGCCATACCGCCGAGGTCACCGATGCCGACATCGCGCAGATGATCGAGAACCTGCGTCTGCAGCGCCGTACCTGGCAGCCGGCCGGGCGCGCGGCGCAGGACGGCGATCTGGTGACCCTGGAGACTTGGTCGCAGGTGGGTGATGAGCGTTTGCCCGCCGAAGGTGTGGAGAAGGGCAGTAGCGTGATCGGCTCGGGTGTCATGTTCCCGGCGATCGAGCAGGGCTTGCTCGGCCTGTCCAAGGACGAGGAAAAGACCCTGGAGGTCGATTTTCCTGCGGACTGGCGCGTGCCGCAGTTCGCCGGCAAGCGGGTACAGGTGCATGTGAAGGCTGTCGAGGTCGCTGCCCCGGTGTTGCCGGAGGTGGACAAGGAGTTCATCAAGAGCTTTGGCGTGAAAAGCGGCGATCCCGAACAGTTCCGTAAGGACATTCGGGTCAATCTGGAGCGCGAACTCAAAGGGGCGCTGATGAATCGCCTGCGCCGCGAGGTCGGCGAGCAACTGATCGCGGCCTATGCGTCGGTGGAAATGCCGCCGCGTCTGGTCGAGAACGAAGCGCGAGCGATGCTGGCCGAACAGGTCGAGCAGATGCGTCGCGCCGGCCGCGATCCGGGTCAGGTGCCGGACGATGCGCATCATGGCTTTCTGGATGCCGCACGCAAGCGCGTGCTGGTCGGCCTGTTGGTTGGCGAGGTCGCGCGTCGCAACGAGTTGCGGTTGGACCCCAAGCGGGTTTCGGAGACTCTGCGTTTGATCGCTTCGACCTACGAGGAGCCGGAACAGGTCATTGAGATGTACCGCAACGATCCCCAATTGATGGGGGGGCTGCAGAGCCGCGTGATGGAGGAGCAGGTGATCGATTGGATCGCCGAGCGCGCCCAGCACACCGAGCAGGCGATGACGTTCCAGGAAGCGATCCGGCAATAAGGTGACGCCATGCCGCGGCCCGCATCGTGCATGCGGGTTGCGGATGTAAACCTAGCCTCCGCAGTTGCGGGGGTGGACATGAGAAGCCCTGCGCACCCCGTGCAGGCACGACATACAGCAGCAGGAGATCACCGCGTGGACAATGTCACCAAGGCCTTGAATCTGGTTCCGATGGTGGTCGAGCAGACCAGTCGCGGCGAGCGCGCTTACGATATTTACTCGCGTTTATTGAAGGAGCGCCTCATTTTCCTGGTCGGCCCGATCGACGACCACATGGCCAATGTGGTCGTGGCGCAGTTGCTGTTTCTTGAAGCGGACAATCCTGAAAAGGACATCAGCCTCTACATCAATTCCCCTGGCGGCGTGGTCACTGCGGGCATGGCGATCTACGACACGATGCAGTACATCAAGCCGGACGTGAGCACCATCTGTGTCGGTCAGGCGGCGTCGATGGGGGCGCTGTTGCTGGCCTCGGGCGCAGCCGGTAAGCGCTACGCACTGCCGAATTCGCGAGTGATGATCCACCAGCCGCTGGGAGGCTTCCAGGGGCAGGCCACCGATATCGACATCCACGCCCGTGAGATTTTGACGCTACGTGCGCGACTGAACGAAGTTCTGGCCAAGCACACCGGCCAGTCGCTGGAAACGATTGCCCGCGACACCGAGCGCGACAACTTCAAAAGTGCCATCGATGCGCAGGCCTACGGGCTTGTCGACCAGGTGCTGGAGCGTCGTCCTGATGAGTCGATCCAGCCGGCATAAGGCTTGCATGTCCTGCAAAACGTGGCGTATTCCGCAGGGTCGGGGTCGGGCTAGCGTCCATCCGGCCCTGTGTTATTCTCGAAATCGAACCCCCGTGCATCGGGTGGGGTAACTGGGTAAGCGAAGCTAATGAGCGAAGATCGGCAAGGCCGTTCCGGCGACAGCAACAAGATTCTTTACTGCTCGTTCTGCGGGAAGAGTCAACACGAGGTCCGTAAGCTGATTGCGGGGCCCAGTGTGTTCATCTGCGACGAATGCGTCGAGTTGTGCAACGACATCATTCGCGAGGAGCTCGAGGAAAAGGCGCAGTCCGCACGCAGCAGCCTGCCCAAGCCGCGCGAAATTCTGGAAGTGCTCGACCAGTATGTGATCGGCCAGCAGCGCGCCAAGCGCACGCTGGCCGTGGCGGTGTACAACCATTACAAGCGTATCGAGAGTCGGCAGAAGAACGACGAGGTCGAACTCGCCAAGTCCAACATCCTGCTGGTCGGCCCGACTGGTTCTGGCAAGACGCTGCTGGCCGAGACGTTGGCGCGCTTGCTCAATGTCCCGTTCACCATCGCCGATGCGACCACGTTGACCGAAGCCGGCTACGTCGGCGAGGACGTGGAGAACATCATCCAGAAGCTGCTGCAGAAGTGCGATTACGACGTCGACAAGGCGCAGCATGGCATCGTCTATATCGACGAAATCGACAAGATCTCGCGCAAGAGCGAGAACCCGTCGATCACTCGCGATGTGTCCGGCGAAGGCGTGCAGCAGGCGCTGCTGAAGCTGATCGAAGGCACGGTCGCCTCGGTACCGCCGCAGGGCGGGCGCAAGCATCCACAACAGGAATTCCTGCAGGTGGACACCAAGAACATCCTGTTCATTTGCGGCGGCGCCTTTGCCGGCTTGGACAAGGTGATCCAGCAGCGCTCCAACGATGCCGGCGGCATCGGCTTCGGCGCGAAGGTCAAGAGCGTCGAGCGCAAGCGCGAAGTTGGCAAGATCCTGGCCGAAGTCGAGCCGGAAGACCTGATCAAGTTTGGTTTGATTCCCGAGTTCGTCGGTCGTCTGCCGGTGGTCGCCACGCTTGAGGAACTGGACGAGCCGGCGTTGATCAAAATTCTGACAGAGCCGAAGAACGCGATCACCAAGCAGTTCAAGAAGCTGTTCGAGATGGAAGGTGTGGAACTGGAATTCCGTCAGGACGCGCTGCTGGCCATCGCCAAGAAGGCGCTTAAGCGCAAAACGGGCGCGCGTGGCTTGCGCACCATCGTCGAGTCTGTGCTACTGGACACCATGTACGAACTCCCGTCGCAGGAGAACGTCAGCAAGGTGGTCGTGGACGAGTCGGTGATTGAGCACAAGTCCGAACCCTACCTGATCTATCAGACTCCTCCGGCGCCGGCCAAACTGGCATCTGCGGAGTGAGCCGGACGGCACCTACGGCACAGCAGATGGTCCGGAATGTGCGGTAAATCGCTGAAACGGAAGGAAATCTATCGGCGCCCTTGCATCATCCTGGCGATGGCCCCATAACGGGGCCATCGGCGTTTTTATGGTCGCCGTCACGTGTTACCGCCTCCCATATCGGAATCCTCATGGCCCAGTCCTCATCCGAAGTCCTCGACCTGCCGGTCCTGCCGTTGCGCGACGTGGTGGTCTTTCCGCATATGGTGATCCCGCTTTTCGTCGGCCGCGACAAATCGATGCGTGCGCTCGAACATGCGATGGAGGCAGACAAGCGCATTTTGTTGGTCGCGCAGAAATCCGCCGAGACCGACGATCCGGTGGCGGTCGATCTGTACAACGTCGGTACGTTGGCGCAGGTGCTGCAACTGCTGAAGCTGCCCGATGGCACCATCAAGGTGCTGGTCGAAGGTCTTTCGCGGGTCAGTGTGAACAAAGTGGTCGAGCGCGACGGTGCGCTCCAGGGCGAAGGCCGCGAGATCGATGCCGCCGAGTCGCGCGAGGAGCGTGAGGTGGAGGCCATCGCCCGTTCCTTGATGTCGCTGTTCGAGCAATACGTCAAGACCAACCGCAAATTGCCGCCGGAGTTGTTGCAGACGTTATCGGGTATTGATGAGCCCGGACGTCTGGCCGATACCATCGCCGCGCACATCGGTGTGCGTCTGGCCGACAAGCAGCGCCTGTTGGAAACGCTACAAGTGGGCGAGCGGCTGGAGATGCTGGTCGGTCTGGTCGATGGCGAGATCGACGTGCAGCAGTTGGAGAAGCGCATCCGCGGTCGGGTCAAGTCGCAGATGGAGAAAAGTCAGCGCGAGTACTACCTCAACGAACAGATGAAGGCGATCCAGAAGGAACTGGGCGACCTCGACGATGCGCCGGGTGAACTGGAAGAACTGGCGCGCAAGATCGCCGAGGCGGGCATGCCCAAGCCGGTGGAGACCAAGGCCAAGGCTGAACTCAACAAGCTCAGGCAAATGTCGCCGATGTCCGCCGAAGCCGCGGTAGTGCGTAACTATCTCGATTGGCTGCTGGGCGTGCCGTGGAAAAAGCGCAGCAAGGTGCGCAAAGACCTGAAGGTGGCACAGGAAACCCTGGATGCCGATCACTACGGATTGGAAAAGGTCAAGGAGCGCATCCTCGAGTACCTCGCCGTGCAGTCGCGGGTGAAGCAGATGAAGGGGCCGATCCTGTGCCTGGTCGGGCCGCCGGGTGTTGGCAAGACCTCGCTCGGTCAGTCCATTGCCAAGGCCACCAATCGCAAGTTCGTGCGGATGTCGCTGGGGGGCGTGCGCGATGAGGCGGAGATCCGTGGACATCGCCGTACCTACGTCGGTTCAATGCCTGGGCGCATCGTGCAGAACCTCAACAAGGTCGGTAGCAGGAATCCTTTGTTCGTGCTCGATGAAATCGACAAGATGTCGATGGATTTCCGTGGCGATCCGTCCTCGGCGCTGCTGGAAGTGCTCGATCCGGAGCAGAACAACGCCTTCAACGACCACTATCTGGAAGTGGATCTGGATCTGTCCGAAGTGATGTTCGTGGCGACCTCCAATTCGCTGAACATCCCTGGCCCGCTGCTGGATCGCATGGAGGTGATCCGCATCCCTGGCTATACCGAGGACGAGAAGCTCAATATCGCCACGCGTTACCTGACGCCCAAACAGCTCAAGGCCAACGGGCTGAAGCAGGACGAATTGGAAATCGGTGCCGACGCGATCCGCGATATCGTGCGTTACTACACGCGCGAGTCCGGTGTACGCAACCTCGAACGTGAGGTCGCCAAGATCTGTCGCAAGGTGGTCAAGGAGATCGCGCTGGCTGGTCCAGTGTCGGCGGCCGTGGCAAAGAAAACGGCAGCGAAGAAGAGCGGTGCACGCAAGGACAAGGCGCGGGTCAGCGTCGGCTCCAAAAATCTGGAAAAATACTTGGGCGTGCGTCGCTTCGACTTCGGTCGTGCCGAGGAGCAGAATGAGATCGGTCTGGTCACGGGGCTGGCCTGGACCGAGGTCGGTGGCGATTTGCTGCAGATCGAATCGACCCTGGTACCGGGAAAGGGAGCGGTGATCCTGACCGGCCAACTCGGCGATGTGATGAAGGAATCAGCATCGGCGGCCTTGTCGGTGGTGCGTTCGCGCGCCGAGCGGCTCGGCATCGAAGCTGATTTCCTGCAGAAGCAGGATGTTCACCTGCATGTACCCGATGGTGCCACGCCCAAGGATGGTCCCAGCGCGGGCATCGCGATGGTGACCTCACTCGTGTCGATGTTGACCAAAGTGCCAGTGAAGGCGGATGTGGCGATGACCGGCGAAATTACGTTGCGTGGTCGCGTTTCGGCGATCGGTGGGCTCAAAGAGAAGTTGCTGGCGGCGTTGCGCGGCGGCATCCGTACCGTGCTGATCCCCGAGGAAAACCGCAAAGATCTGGCCGACATTCCTGAAAACGTGACCCGCGATTTGAAGATCGTGTCGGTGAAGTGGATCGACGAAGTGCTCGATCTGGCGCTGGAGCGGCCGTTGACGCCCAAGGCCACCACCACCGACGGCGAGCGGGCGACAGCGGTGCGGCGCAAGCAAAAGGCGTCGTCGAATGCGCGTGTTAAGCACTGATACGCGCTGAACCGGGTTCACGTAACTAGCTCAAACCCTCGCCGTTGCTGGCTTTTCGGCTTGCGCGGGTATGAGCCCACTGGTATAAATGCAAGGCTTGCAAGCACCTTAAACGGACATGCTTGGTAGTGCAAATCAATCGGGGCCTCGTTTAGACGAGGCAGGCCAAGCCAATACCCGATCCTTAATTCCGCGGTTTTCTACCGCACATGGAGTCATCAAGAAATGAATAAAGCCGAACTGAACGACGCTATCGCCGCTGCTGCCGATATTTCCAAGGCCGAAGCTGGTCGTGCCGTCGATGCCTTCGTGTCCGAAGTCACCAAGGCGTTGAAGAAGGGTGACAGCGTGACCCTCGTGGGCTTCGGCACCTTCCAGGTGCGTGATCGGGCCGAGCGCACCGGACGCAACCCGAAGACCGGCGACTCCATCAAGATCGCTGCGTCGAAGAACCCGACCTTCAAGGCTGGCAAAGCGCTGAAGGATGCCGTAAACTAACCGACTCGCTGGGGTGCTTAGCTCAGCGGTAGAGCGTCTCCTTTACACGGAGAGGGTCGGGGGTTCGAAACCCTCAGCACCCACCAAAGCACCACACAGCACGTTTCAATCGCGGAGTGGTAGTTCAGTCGGTTAGAATGCTGGCCTGTCACGCCGGAGGTCGCGGGTTCGAGTCCCGTCCACTCCGCCAGTTGTGCCGAAGCCTCTGAGAAATCAGGGGGCTTCTTTTCTCGCAGAAACCGCGCCCCGTTTCAGTCTGGCCGGGCCGCTCCGGGAATTCAGGCCATCGTGCCTGTCTCCGTTCGAATGCGGAGTGGTAGTTCAGTCGGTTAGAATGCTGGCCTGTCACGCCGGAGGTCGCGGGTTCGAGTCCCGTCCACTCCGCCATGTTGTACGCAAACCCTCCGAGTGATCGGGGGGTTCTTTATTGATGTCTTTCCCGTGTTCTTTCGGTGCGGGGCCGCGTTCTCTCGGTGCTTGCCCCCGTGACGTGGTTCGTCCTGCACACCCTTCCGCCGTGGGGCGTGAAGCGGGTTAAACTGGGCGGCTCGCTCATAGGCCTTTGGTTCCCAATGCTGCAGACACTCCGCGAAAAGACCTCGGGCTGGATCGCCACTGCGATCATCGGCCTATTGATGATTCCGTTTCTGTTCGTCATCGATACCGGCTACCTCGGTGGCGTCGGTGCCAATAACGTGGCCAAGGTGCAGGCGCCGCCGTCGTGGTGGTTGTCGGCGCCGTCGTGGTGGCCCGTCTCTTTGCTGTGGCAGCATCACGAGATCAGCACGGAACAGTTCCGGATGGGCTTCGAGCAGGCGCGTCAGCAGGCACGCCAGCAGCAGGGCGAGGCGTTCGACCCACGCGAGTTCGAGAGCATCGACAACAAGCGCAAAGTGCTGGACCAACTGATCGACGAGCAGGTGGTCAAGTTGGCGGCCGAGCAGGCTGGCGTGGTCATCGGCGACGCTAGCGTGCGCGATTACATCGCCAGCATTCCGGCCTTCCAGAACAACGGCAAGTTCGATCCGGAGCGTTATCGTTTGGCGCTGGCGTCGGGCACGCCGCCGCGCACGCCGGCCATGTTCCAGCAACTGGTGCGCGATGCGCTGCAGCAGTCGGTGATTCCCACTGGCCTGATGGAGTCGGCGTTCGGTAGCAAACAGGAAACCGAGCGCCTGATGAAAATGCTGGGCGAGACCCGCGACGTGGAGTTGGCAATGCTGCCGGAGATGCCGGCCGACACCGCGCCGGTCAGCGATGCGCAGGTGCAGCAGTGGTACGACACGCATACCTCCGACTTCAAGCAGCCGGAAACCGTGTCGATCGAGTACGTCGAATTGAACGCAGCCAAGCTGCCGGCGTCCAAGCCGGCCGATGAGGCCACCTTGCGCAAGCGTTACGAGGAAGAAAAGGCACGTTTCGTCGAACCCGATCAGCGCCTGGCTTCGCACATCTTGATCAGCGCTGGCAAGGACGCGGCTTCGCAGAAGGCGGCCGAGGCCAAGGCGGTCAAGCTGGCCGCCGAGGCCAAGCGGCCCGGCGCCGATTTCGCCGCATTGGCCCGTGCCAACTCCGACGATCCCGGTTCCAAGAACGCTGGCGGCGATCTGGGTTGGGTGGAGAAGGGCGTGATGGTGAAGCCGTTCGAGGATGCGTTGTTCGCGATGAAGCCCGGCGAGATCGTCGGCCCGGTGAAGAGCGAGTTCGGCTACCACGTGATCCAATTACGCGAGGTCAAGGGCGGCAAGGGTAAGTCGTTCGAGCAGGTGCGCGACCAGCTCGCCAGCGAACAATTGCAGGCCGACAACGAAAAGGCTTTAAGCGCATTGAGCGGCAAGCTGGTGGACGAGGTCTATAAGAACCCGACCGAGCTGGCGTCGGCGGCGAAGGACGTTGGTTTGCCGGTGCAGACCCTAGGTCCGTTCACGCGTGCCAGCGCCAGTGGGATTGCGGCGCAGCCGGCAGTGTTGCGGGCGGCATTCTCCGACGCGCTGGTGCAGGACGGTACGGTCAGCGACCCGATCAATCTGGGGCCGAACCATAGCGTGATGATCCGCGTCACCCAGCACCAGCCGGAGCAGATCCTGCCGTTGGCCAAGGTGCACGAGCAGGTGATTGCCGCAGTGCATGCCGACCGTACCGCCAAAGCGGCGGCAGCCAAGGCCGATGCCTTGCTGGTGCGGCTGCGCAAGGGCGAGACCTTGCAGGCGCTGGCTGGTCCGGAGAAGTTGCAGATCAACCCGATGCCCGCTCTGTCGCGCAGCCCGATGCCTAGCCCCGAAGCCAATCGCACGATCTTCAGCGCACCGCGGCCGGTGGCTGGCAAGCCGTCGTTTGGGAAGGTCGCGTTGCCCGCAGCGCCGGGCGCCGGCGGCAAGCGCTATGCCCTGTTCGCGGTCACCAAGGTGATGCCTGGCGATTTGAGCAAGGTGCCGGCCGAACAACAGACCACGTTCAAGCAGCAGTTGGCGCAGATCGAAGGCGCGGCCGATGCCAAGGCCTACGTCGATGCCATGCGTAAGCGTTACAAAGTGAGCGTGCAGGAAGCGCAGTTGTAGTAAGCGCGTGTCGTCCCTCGATGGCATGTATAGACAAGACAGGCCCGGCTGGCATTGCCGGGCCTGTCGCGTTTTGGATGGGTGGGACCGTCTCAATGTGTGTGGGGTGTGCAACGCGTTTGTTTGCGACGTGCGGGATGTCGCGTCGTCGGCTTGCCCAATCCGCGGTGCGGTACGGGTGCTTGAGTATTCGATGCCTGCCGCGCGATTGCTGGCCTTTGCGTTGGATGCTGTAGCGCGCACTCTCTCCCGCTAAGGCGCGATCCGTGCAGTCTCAGTCTGCGTAGTTCAATACCATGCCGGGACGCAGCAGGCTGCCTGCCGACAATCCGTTTTGTGTCAGTAATGCCTGCACGGTGATGCCATAGCGCTTGGCGATGGTCCAGGCGGTGTCGCCATCGCGGACCGTATGCGTGTGCCGGCGTGGCCTGGATGTGCGCTGACCGGTAGCAGGCATCGCCGATACGCTGTCATTGCTGCTGACGCTGATCGCTGTTGACGTGTCCTGCGGCGTCGGCGTGCGGCCTTGGGCAAGCGCGGAGCCGCTGCTCATCCCCAGCGGCACCAACACGGACAGCCCGCGCTTGTGGTTGCGTCTGTTGTCGAGGGCGGGATTCAGCCGTGCGAGCTGGTTGCTCGGCAGTGTCTGTTGCCGAGCCCAGTCGTCCAGGGCCATGCCGGCGGGCAGGATCTGCGCTTGCAGGATGGGCACGTCCCGGTCCAGCGATGCCATCCATTCGGTGTGGGTCTGGGCCTGCTCCAGCACGCAGGCCAGCGCATGCAGCTTCTCGACGTAGGCGTGGGTGACCGAAGCCAGGCCCGGCAGTTTATCCGGGCGCGCGCCCTGGGTATCCATGCCAGCGTGGCGCATGGACTGGAGCACGCGAGATTCGCCGCCGTTATACGCCATCAGTGTCAGCCGCCAATCGCCGCCGAATATCTCGTGCAGCGTCTGCAGATAGCGCAATGCAGCGCGTGTGGAGTCCACCGCCGACAAGCGGCCGTCATAGCTGCTTTCCACCGGGACATCGTGGCGACGTGCGGTAGCGGGGATGAACTGCCACAAGCCGGCCGGACCATTGCGGCGGCTGCGGGCGGCCGGGCGATAGCCGCTCTCGACGAACGGGATCAGTGCGAACTCGGTCGGCAAGTTCGCCGCGCGCAGTTCGTCGATCACGTAACCGAACAGCGGTAGCACGTCCTCGTCCGCGTTGGCCAAGCGAGCCGGTGCGTGCGAAAACTGCTGATGCCAGCGCGGATCGCTGGTGCTGGCATCGCAGTGTGCGTCCGCCAGGCCGTCGCGGAAGCGGGCCAGGATGTCGCGGCCATTGCGCGTCGTCGCTGGCGGTAGCGTCGCAGGATCCGCCGGTAGCGCGTTCACACCGGCCATGGTCTGTTCCAGCGTGGTACCCAACGGCGTGGCAATCGTCGTGCAAGGCAGTGCCGACGCCAGCGTCAGCGCGGCAGTCAACGCCAGCGCTTTCATGCGCGGAAATCGTCTTTCCAGCGCCTCAATTCAGCGAAGACGTCCACGTCCTCGTCCGCAGTTGCGTCGTCCGCCGCGCGACCGAGACGGGCGCCGACGGCCCGCCGAATCGCCGGCGAGGCCGTGCGCAGGAACGGATTGGTCGCCACTTCGCTGGCGAGCGTGACGGGAACGGTGGGATGTGCGGCATGGCGCATGGCCTGGACTTCCTGATGGCGCTGCCGCAGGGCAACGTTGGTGGGATCGACCATGACGGCGAATGCCGCATTGGCCAGGGTGTATTCATGCCCGCAGCACACCAGCGTCTCGCCCGGTAGGGCGGATAGCCGGTGCAGCGAAGCCAACATCTGGGACGGCGTACCTTCGAACATGCGCCCACAGCCCAGGCTGAACAGGGTATCGCCACTGAACAGGTAGCCATGGCCGACATAGGCTAAATGCGAGCGGGTGTGGCCCGGGACGGCGAGGGTATCGAACTGCCAATGTAACGCCTGGATGCTGTCGCCGTGGCCGACCCGGTGGCTGGCGCAATCGATTCGCGGATCCTCTGGCGCGTATACAGGTAGTTCCGGCCAGCGCGCACGCAAGGCTGGGACGCCGCCAATGTGATCGTCGTGGTGATGTGTGAGCAGGATCGCCGCCGGCTGCAGCCCTTGCGCTGCGGCCTCCAGCACTGGTTCGGCCTGGCCGGGATCGACCAGCAGGGCCCGCCCATCGTCTGCGGCGATTGACCAAATGTAATTGTCTTGGAATGCCGGCAGGGCGATCAGTCGCATAGAATCGGCACCATGCCTGCCGTTCTGCGCCCTCGTCAAGCCAATGTCTCATCCTGGTTTGATACGACCGGGGCGCAAGCGTTGCTTCAGGCTGAACAACCGCTGATCCAGGAGGCATTGCTCAAACGTCCCGCACAGCCCTGGCTGTGGTTGGCCCCGGTGCCGTCGATGCCGCTGTCGCGCGAGGTGCCAGGGCGCGGCTTGCGCCTGCATCGCAGCGCAAGCGGTTATGCGGGGGACCTGATCTGCAGACTGCCGTTGCCGCTGCCTTCGGAGAGCGTCAATGCGATCGTGTTGCAGCACGTGCTGGCGGCCGATGCGCTAGCGTTGCTGGAAGAGTGCGAACGGGTGTTGATGCCCGGCGGTCGGCTGTGGCTGTTCGCGCTCAATGCGATGAGTCCGTACCGGCTGCGCTGGCGACGTCAGGGGCTGGTGGCGCGACCGCCGGGCAGTTGGCGCGGCTTGCTCGAGCAGGCCGGGTTGCCATGCGTGGAGCAACTGCGTTATCTCGGACCGGTGTGGCCGACCCGCGCTGGGACCGGCGCGATCGCATCCACCGCACCGTTGCGCGCGGTCTGCCTGTTGCAGGTGGAAAAGCGCACCGCCGCCGGCATCGGCCCCATTGCCTTGCGTGCGCCGCTGCGCTGGCGCGGCTCGATCGCTTCCATCTGAATTCCCTCTGGATCCTCATGAAGACTGTTGACATCCATACCGACGGCGCCTGTCTCGGCAATCCTGGCCCCGGTGGCTGGGCCGCGCTGCTGCGCTACAAGGACCAGGAACGCGAGGTGGCGGGCGCCGAGGCGCATACCACCAACAACCGCATGGAGCTGATGGCGGCGATCATGGCGCTGGAGACGCTCAACGCGCCCTGCCAGATCGTGTTGCATACCGACTCGCAGTACGTGCGCCAGGGCATCACCGAGTGGATGCCGGGCTGGGTGCGGCGGCAGTGGAAGACCGCTGGCGGCGATCCGGTCAAGAATCGCGATCTGTGGGAGCGGCTGCACGCCGCCGCGCAACGGCACGCGATCGACTGGCGTTGGGTCAAGGGCCATAACGGCGACCCGGACAATGAGCGGGTCGATCAACTCGCGCGCGACCAGGCGGTGCGCGCGCGCGCCGGTGGCGGCGCGGTCGCCTCCTGAACCCTCTTTCCCCTGCAACGAGCCCTTCATGCGCCAGATCATCCTCGATACCGAAACCACCGGCCTGGAATGGAAAAAGGGCAACCGCGTCGTCGAAATCGGTGCGGTGGAACTGCTCGAACGCCGTCCCAGCGGGCGCCATTTCCACCGCTATCTGCGCCCGGATTGCGATTTCGAACCGGGCGCGCAGGAGGTCACCGGCCTGACCTTGGAGTTTCTCGCCGACAAACCGGAATTCCATGAGGTGGTCGACGAGTTTCTCGAATTCATCGACGGCGCCGAGTTGGTTATTCACAACGCTTCGTTCGACCTGGGTTTCCTCGACTACGAACTGTCGCGGCTGGGCGAATCCTACGGGTGTATTCTCGACCGTGCCAGTGTGGTCGATACTTTGTTGTTGGCCCGCGAGCGCTTTCCAGGGCAGCGCAATTCGCTGGATGCGCTGTGCAAACGGCTGGGTGTGGACAATGCGCACCGGCAACTGCACGGCGCGTTGCTCGATGCGCAGATTCTGTGCGAGGTGTACATCGCGTTGACCTCCGGCCAGGAGGAAATCGGTTTCGCCTTGGTCGAGGAGACAACTGGCAAGACCGATGCCCATGGTGTGGCTTTCGACATGGCGACGCTGTTGCCGCGTCCGCAGGTGCTGCCGACCGCTTCCGAATTGGAGGCGCATCAGGCACGGCTTGATACGTTGCGTAAAAAGGCTGGTCGGGCGCTGTGGGATGCGATTGAGCCGTTGCCGTCGGAGCTGGCAGGCTGAGGGTCGCATGCAGTCCGCCGTCGCGTGATGGTCGCTGCGTGTGTGCAGTAGCAGTAGCGTGGGGCACGCTTCGCTGCCTGCGCCGTTCAGTGGCAACGCACCAAGACGACCGTGATGTTGTCCGAGCCGCCGTCGTCCAGCGCCGCCGCTGCCAGCATGTCCACGCATTCCTGCGCGCTGCAGTCGTCGTGGCCCAGCGCGGTGGCAATACCGACTTCGCCCACATGCTCGGTCAGCCCGTCGCTGCACAGGAGCAGGCACACACCCGGACGCAGGTCGCCAGTCATCACGGCCACGTTGAGATGCTGTGGGTCGGTAATGCCGAGCGCCTGGGTGACCACATTGCGGTGCGGATGCGCGCGTGCCTGTTCCGCAGTCAGCGCGCCCTGTGCGATCAGCGCCTGCACGAGGCTGTGGTCCTGACTGAGCTGGGCGAGTTTGCCGTCGCGCCACAGGTAGGCGCGGCTGTCGCCGACCCAGGCCACTTCGAAGCGGTTCCCCTGCACGCGTGCGGCGACCACGCTGGTGCCCATCGGGAGGGGATCGTTGCGGCGTTGTGCGGCGTGGATGATTTCTTCGTCGGCGATCCGGATTGCCTGCGCCAGTGTGGCGCCGCCGCGCACTTGGCGGACGATGACCTCGCGCGCCAGCGCACTGGCGACCTCGCCGCAGGCATGGCCGCCCATGCCATCGGCCACCAGCCACAGGCCCAGCTCGTTGTCGCCGTAGTAGGTGTCCTCGTTGAGGTCGCGGCGCAAGCCGAGGTGGGTGAGATGTCCGAATTCGATCATTGCGCGCCTGTGGCTGGCCGGGCTTCCTGTGTTGTTCAGCACGCATCATCGCGGTCGCGCGCCGATCCGGCAATCGCCTGCGGCGGTGCAGGGCAGGTGGGGTTCATGGGCGTCGCCCGAACCGGTTGCATGCAAGCACGGGCGGCGCGCTGCTTGTTCGCACGCGGTGGGAACCGTATGATGCTTGCCCCCGGCCTGCCGGGGACGGCACGGGAAGGTGGCAGAGTGGTTGAATGTACCTGACTCGAAATCAGGCAGGCGTTTATAGCGCCTCGGGGGTTCGAATCCCCCCCTTCCCGCCAGTTGTGCATTGGGCCCCGTCAGGGGCCTTTATGTTGTTGAGCGCTTGCGATGCTGCGCAGACTTGGCGTTGAAGCTCGCCCTCTACACTCTTCATCCACTGTCCTCTGGGTGTCTGTCATGTCCGAAATTTTGGTTCCCGTGTCCTTCGGCGAATTGCTCGACAAGATTGCCATTTTGCAGATCAAGTCCGAGCGTATCGCCGACCCGGACAAACTGGTCAATGTGCGCGCGGAATTGTCGGCGTTGGAGAAGACCTGGATGGCGCATCCGGCTGCCGGCGGCGATGTGGCGCGCCTACGCGCGGAATTGAAGGCGGTCAACGCGCGGTTGTGGGTGATCGAGGACGAGATCCGGATCAAGGAGAAAGCCCAGGCTTTCGATGAGGAGTTCATCAAGCTGGCGCGCAGCGTGTATTACGAAAACGACGAACGCGCGCGGATCAAGAAAGAAATCAACGTGGCGCTGGGTTCCAGCTACATAGAAGAAAAGTCCTATCAGGACTACCGCAACACGTCCGCTTGAGTGCTGCGTCATGCAGGTCAGGTGCCGTGATCGGCACGGTAGCGCTCGAACGCGGCGATCGCCGCATCCACCTCGATCAGCGCCATGGCGCCATCGTGTTCGATCTTGCTGCCCCATTTGAGCGCTTCGGCCGGCTTGCCCAGGTACTTGCGCGCGGCCGCGTCGTATTTGTCCACGCAGTAGCGGATATCCGAGTACGGGCCGCTGCGGCGCGGGTTGCTCGCCGCATGCAGGCCCAGCACCTTGACGCCCATGGCGTTGGCGATGTGCATTGGGCCGGAGTCGGGGGTCATCACCAGCGCCGCCCGCTGCAGCAGGGCCGGTAGTTGCTTGAGCGTGTCGCGACCGACCAGATCCAGCAGCGGTGCGTGCGCCGCGGCAACGATGGCGTCGGCAGTGCTGCGTTCCAACGCACTGCGCCCGCCGCATAACACCACCCGCCAACCTTGCGCGACGGCGTGGTCGGCGACCGCGGCGTAACGTTCGGCATACCAGTTGCGGCGTTCGTGGCTGGAGCATGGCGAAATCAGCAACGCCGGGCGGCCGTCGTCGGGCCATTGCGCACGCGCCCAGGCATGCGCCGCATCGGGGACCGGCAGATCCCAGCGCACCTCGGTCTGACGTAGCCCCAGCGGCTCGCAGAAGCTGCCGATCGCGTCGAGCACATGGATACCGGGGCGGTCGGGGATGCGCTCGTTGATGAACACGCCATGCAGGTCCTTCGAACGGCTACGGTCGTAGCCAATGCGGCGACGCGCACGCACGCAGGCCGAAAGCACATTGGCGCGCAGCGCCACCTGCATCTGCAGCAGTGCATCGAAACCCTGTCTCGGTAGCTCGCGGCGCAGTGCGCGCATGCCAGCCAGGCCGCTGCGTTTGTCGTAGCGATGGAAGATCACCCCAGGCAGGCCGTCCAGCAGTTTGAGTCCGGCACTGTCGATGATCCAGTGCAATGGCGGTGCCTGTGGCCAGACATGTTGCAGCGTGCGCACTAGTGGCACGACGTGAGTCACGTCTCCCAGCGCAGACAGCCGCAACAGACACAGCGAGGGGAGCATTGCCGGCATGGTGTTGTTAGACTCGTAGGATGGTTGCATTCGACGCTACCGAAGCACTGACGCCATACCGCGAGAGCCGCGGCGATGGCGCCATTCTGTTCGACCGCGAACGACTGCGGCAACCCGAGCCGGCGCTGTTTTCGGCGACGTCCTGGGCCGAACGCGCGCGTCCGGTGGATGCTGGCGGGCGCGGTGGCACATGGTTCGTCGATGCGCCGTTCGGCGCCTGCGTGCTGCGCCAGTATCGCCGTGGCGGCTTGGTTGCCAAACTCAGTCGCGACCGCTACCTGTGGTGCGGTGCTCACCGCACCCGCAGCTTCGCCGAGTTCCGCCTGATGCGCGCGTTGATCGCGCGCAAGTTGCCGGTGCCCAAGCCCTTGGCCGCTTGCTATCTGCGCCAGGGGCTGCGCTATCGTGCCGCGCTCTTGATGGAGCGGCTGGAGGATGTGCGTTCCCTGGCCGATCGCGCATCGATTGCCGGTCACGGCGCCCCCTGGGAGGAGACCGGGCGGCTGCTTGCGCGCTTTCATCGCGCTGGCCTGGATCATGCCGATCTCAACGCGCACAACATCCTGTTCGACGGCAATGGTCGCGGTTGGTTGATCGACTTCGACCGCAGTGTGCTGCGCATTCCCGCCACCGGCTGGCGCGAGCGCAACCTCAAGCGCCTGCATCGCTCATTGTTGAAGCTGCGCGGCGAGCGCGGCATCGATGCGGTCGAAAAGGACTACGCACGCCTGCGTCGCGCTTACGACCTGGCCTGGGAGCGCGGTTGCTGATGAGTGCCTGGGCGCTGCGTTTCCAGGGCGTGGGCAACGCCTTGGCGGTGCAACTGGGTTCGCCGATGGCCACGATCGAGCGCGATGGTCGGCCGTGGCTGAGTATCGACTGTGGTGGCGAGGGCCTGAGCGCCTATCAGGCGCACTACGGCGCCATGCCGCAGGCGTTGTTCGTCACCCATGTGCATCTGGATCACGTGGCCGGGTTCGAGCGCCTGTTCGTGGACAGCTATTTCTCCGAACGGTGCGGCAAAGTGCGCTTGTACGTGCCGGCGACGGTGCTGCCGCTGCTACACCGCCGAGTGGCCGACTACCCGAACGTGTTGGCCGAGGGCGGCGCCAACTTCTGGGACGCGTTTCAGTTGATCGCGGTCGGCGACGCGTTCTGGCACGACGGCGTACGCCTGGAGGTGTTCCCGGTGCGCCACCACTGGCCGGAGACGGCCTATGGCATTCGCCTGCCGGGCGCGTTGGTGTGGAGCGGGGATACCCGGCCGATTCCGGAAATGCTCAACCGTTATGCCGGCGATGGCGAACTGATCGCCCACGACTGCGGTCTTCACGGCAACCCGTCGCATACTGGCGTAGACGATCTGGAGCGGGAATATCCCGCCGAATTGCTGCGAAGGACGATGCTCTACCACTACGCCAGCACCGAAGATGCCGAGGTCTTGCGCACGCGTGGTCACCGTGTGGCATGGCCGGGCGAATGCGTGGCGCTGCCCGCGCCGCGCTTGTCGCAGGTGCCCGCCGGATGAGTGCCGCCCTGCGCCCGCCGCTTGCGTCCGCGACGCCAGCGGACCGGCGCGGGCGTGCGTTGCACGATCTACGCCTGTCGGTGATCGAGGCGTGCAACTTCCGCTGCGGCTACTGCATGCCGGCCGATAAAGTCCCCGACGATTATGGGTTCGATGCGGCCGGGCGGCTATCGTTCGCGCAGATCGAAACCCTGGCGCGCGCCTTCGTGCGCAACGGCGTGCGCAAGCTGCGCCTGACCGGCGGCGAGCCCTTGCTGCGCCGCGAATTGCCTGAATTGGTGCGACGGCTCGCGCGCATTGCTGGCGTGGAGGATCTGGCGATGACCACCAACGGCGTGTTGTTGGCAACGCATGCGCAGGCCTTGCGCGACGCCGGCTTGCAGCGCGTCACCGTCAGCCTGGATGCGATCGATCCGTTGCTGTTCCGGCAGTTGTCCGGCGGCCGTGGCGAGATCGCGCAGGTGTTGGCTGGCATCGACGCCGCGGTCGCGGCCGGGCTGGGGCCGGTCAAACTTAATTGCGTGGTCCAGCGTGGGGTCAACGATGACCAGGTATTGCCGCTGTTGGCGCATTTTCGCGGCAGCGGCCATGTGGTGCGTTTCATCGAATACATGGACGTCGGCACATGCAACGCCTGGCGTCGTGACAGGGTGGTGCCCGCTGCCCGATTGCGCGAGCGCATCGCCGCGCGCTGGCCGCTGCATGCGCTGGAACCGCATTATCCCGGCGAAGTGGCCGCGCGCTACGTCTTCGCCGATGGTGGGGGCGAGGTCGGTTTCGTCGCCTCGGTCAGCGCGCCGTTTTGCGGCGACTGCCATCGTGCACGGGTTTCGGCCGATGGTCGTCTTTATACCTGCCTGTTCGCTGCCGAAGGGGCCGATCTCATGCCGGCGCTGGCCGATGGCGAGGAGGCGCTGACCGAACGCGTGCGCGTCTTATGGGAGCAGCGCAACGACCGTTACAGCGAACTGCGCGGCGACGCGCCGGCGACGCGCGGCAAGCATGTCGAAATGTTTCTGATCGGTGGTTGAGCGATGGACGCCGCACTGCCACGCGAATTGGTCGGGTTGGAACTGGCATTGCTGGAGCCGGTGCTGCGCGCTTCGTCCGAGCGCGTCGCCGACCTGCTCGACGACGCTTTCCTGGAGTTTGGAACATCCGGTCGCCGCTTCGACAAGCATGCCGTGTTGCATGCGCTATCTGTCGAGGTGAGCTGGTTCGCTGATCGTGTTTTCGATATGGACGCGCAGCTGTTGGCGCCGGATCTTGCGCAATTGCGCGACCGCAGCGAGCGTAGCGGTCGCGACGAACCACCGCGTCAGACGCTGCGCAGTTCGCTGTGGCAGCGCTGGGATGGCCAATGGCGCATGCTGTTCCATCAAGGTACGCCGATCCCCGGTGTTGTCTGAGCATCGCGCCGTGGGAGCGGCAGCGCCATCCATGACCAAGAAAATATCCGCCAAGTCCGCAGGCGCATCGGCGCCGACCCTGACCCATCTGGACCCGCAGGGGCTGCCTGCGATGGTGGACGTTTCCGCCAAGCCCGCCACCGCGCGCGTGGCGGTGGCCGAAGCGCGGGTGCGCTTTCCTGCGGCGGTTGCCGCGCAATTGCGCGCCGATGCGCTGCGCAGCGCCAAGGGCGGCATCGTCGACACCGCAGTGATCGCCGGCACGTTGGCGGTCAAGCGCACGCACGAGTTGATTCCGTTCTGCCATCCGTTGCCGATCGACGGCTGCCGTTTCGTCATCGACTGGGCGTCGCTGCAGGTGTTGCGTATCCAATGCCGCGTGCGCACCGTGCACCGTACCGGCGTGGAGATGGAAGCCTTGACCGGCGCCAGCATCGCCGCGCTGACCGTGTACGACATGTGCAAAGCGCTGACCCATGCGATGACCATCGGCCCGGTGCGATTGCTCGGCAAACGTGGCGGCAAGCGCGATGTCGGGAGCGTGGCATGAGCGCCTCGGTGACCGTGCTGTATTTCGCCAGCCTGCGCGAGGCGGCGGGAATTGACCGAGAACAGGTGCGAACGGCCGTGCCCGATCTGCGCGCGTTGTACGCCGAACTCGACGCCCGGCACGGCCTGCGCTGGCCTGCGCAACGCCTGCGTGTGGCGGTGGATGGCGCCTTCGCCGATTGGGGCGACGCATTGCGCGATGGCACGGAAGTGGTGTTCATTCCGCCGGTGTCGGGAGGCTGATCGATGTCCACCGCGCCGCGTTTCCATCTTGCCGACGACGCACTCGATCCTGTCGCGTTGCGCGTGCCGCTGGCGCATGCACAGGCCGGTGCCTATGCCAGCTTCGAAGGCTGGGTGCGCGACCACAACGACGGTCGCGCCGTCGATGGCCTGCGCTACGACGCCTATGCCGCCCTGGCCGAGGTCGAAGGCCAGCGCATCGCCGACGAGGCATTGGCCCGTTTCGCCATTCTCGATCTGCGCTGCGTCCACCGTATCGGCGACTTGGCGATTGGCGATTTGGCCGTATGGGTGGGCGTGATCGCCGCGCATCGCGATACCGCCTTCGGCGCCTGCCGTTATGTCATCGACGAGGTCAAGGCGCGCGTGCCAATCTGGAAACACGAGCGCTACCGCGACGGCGACGCGGGCTGGTTGCATCCGGAATAGCGCGTGTGGCATCGCGCAACGCGCACGCCGCAGTTGCCCGACGATATGCGAGCGCGCAGCAAGCCAGAAGCATCGGCGATGCGAAAGTGCGAACAGGGGGAGTAGGGTGGCGACCCCGCCGGCTAACCTCGGCGCCCGCGTCGATCGATACCGTTGCTGCCTTCCGGCCCTGGCGGGGTTTTCGACCTAGCGTCGCGAGGGGCCGACGGGGCCACCATAGAGACGAAACCGCGCCAGCGGCGCGGTTCTTGCCCGTTTAGGAATTCCTGCGCGAGAGGCGAAGGAGTTCTGCGCAGGGCGGCGCAGGGAAACTGGCGGAGAGAGGGGGATTCGAACCCCCGAAGCGCGGTTTAGACGCTTACACACTTTCCAGGCGTGCTCCTTCAACCACTCGGACACCTCTCCGGTTTCTTGCGGGGCCAGCGGTCCGCGCAAGGGCGGAATTCTAGCCGCCGCGGCCCCCATTCACAAGGTGAGCGAGCGGCGGTGCTCAGGCTGGCCGCCGCCTGTTCATGGTCGCGCAGCGCCTGGACCCCACGTTTTCCCAGTCAGCGAGGGATGGGTGGGGGCCGCGCTGGCACCTGAGCGATGACCCTGGCGCGACATGGCACAATAACGGTTCAGATGAAGACGGTCGCCTGATGTCCTATCTCGTTCTCGCCCGCAAGTGGCGCCCCAAGCGTTTTGCCGAACTGGTGGGGCAGGAGCATGTGGTCCGTGCGCTCACCAATGCCCTGGACAGCGGGCGGGTCCACCATGCCTTTCTGTTCACGGGCACGCGCGGCGTCGGCAAGACCACCATCGCGCGCATCTTCGCCAAGTCCCTGAACTGCGAGCAGGGCACCAGTGCCGATCCGTGCGGCAAGTGTGCAGCCTGTCTGGACATCGATGCAGGCCGCTATATCGACCTGCTGGAGATCGACGCTGCGTCCAACACCGGCGTGGACGATGTGCGCGAGGTGATCGAAAACGCGCAATACATGCCTTCGCGCGGCAAGTTCAAGGTCTATCTGATCGACGAAGTGCACATGCTGTCGAAGGCGGCGTTCAACGCGTTGCTGAAAACGCTGGAAGAGCCACCGGAGCACGTGAAGTTTCTGCTCGCCACCACCGATCCGCAGAAGCTGCCGGTGACGGTGCTGTCGCGCTGCTTGCAGTTCAACCTCAAGCGCCTGGACGAGATGCAGATCCAGGGGCAGATGACCAAGATTCTGGCGGCCGAGCAGATCGAGGTGGATGCCTCGGCCATCGTGCAGTTGGCCAAGGCCGCCGACGGCAGTCTGCGCGACGGTCTGTCGCTGCTCGATCAGGCCATCGCCTACGCTGGCGGCGCGCTGCGCGAGGATGTGGTGCGGACGATGCTGGGGACGGTCGATCGCACTCAGGTCGGTGCCATGCTCGATGCGCTGGTCGATGCCGATGGGGCGCGATTGTTGCAGGTCGTCGCGGGTTTGGCCGAGTTCTCACCGGATTGGGGCGGCGTGCTGGAGGCGCTGGCCGAGACGCTGCATCGCATCCAGGTACGGCAACTGGTGCCGGGTGCTGCGTTGGATACGCTGGACGGCCTGGATCTGGCGCCGCTGGCCGAGCGGCTGCGTCCGGAAATCGTGCAACTGTGGTACCAGATGGCATTGAATGGGCGCCGCGATCTGTATCTGGCGCCGAGTCCGCGCGCCGGGTTCGAGATGGCGGTGTTGCGGATGCTGGCGTTCCGCCCAGCGAACGCTGCGGCATTGCCGGCGGCGTCCGCCGCGGGCGCGCCAGCGCAGGAGCAGCATGGCGCGACGTCGGCCGCTTCCGCTGCGCCGGCCGCGTCCCCGTCGACGGTGGCGGCGGTAACTCCTTCCGCATCGATCATGTCGCCGACACCGACAGTCGTCCAGACATCTACCAATGCGTCCGCGACTGCGCTGGATCCACCGTGGGATCCACCCGCGCCGTCGCCGGCACGCCCGGCCGCGCCCGCTGCGCCGATGCCGACCACCACGCGCCCGCCGCTTGTGTCAGCCCCCGAAGCGGACACAGTGCCGCCGCCGGCCGAGGCGCCGCGTGCGTCATCGCCGACTGCCGTTGGCGCACGCGGTCTGCACAGCACCGAGGACTGGTTGGCACTGGTCGCCGACTGCGGCCTGACCGGTCCGTCACGGCAACTCGCGGCCAATGCCGCCTTCGTCAGTCATGCCCAGAGTGTGCTGCGGTTGTCGCTGTCGCCGGGTTTCGAATATTTGCAATCGGACCGTTCGCTCGGCGAACTGGCCGAGGCACTGGCCGAGGCACTCGGCCAGCGGCCGAAGATCGTGATCGAAAGCGGCATCGCGGTCGATACCGAAACCCTGCACGAGCGTTCGCACCGTCAACGCGGCGAGCGTCAGAACGCGGCCGAGGCTGCGTTCCTCAACGACCCGGCGGTGCAAGCGCTGATGCAGCAGCAAGGCGCGCGGGTCGTGCCCGATTCCATCCGTCCCTACGATGAGTGAACCACGATGCGCGGCAATATCGCACAATTGATGCAACAGGCGCAGAAGATGCAGGAAAACCTGCAGCGCGCCCAGGAAGAACTGGCGAAGCTGGAAGTCACCGGCAGCGCCGGTGGCGGCATGGTCAACGTGACCCTGACCGGGGCCAAGGAGTGCCGCAAGGTACGGATCGATCCGAGCATTCTGTCCGATCAGGAGATGGCTGAGGATCTGATCGCCGCCGCTTTCAACGATGCTTCCAACAAGGTCGATGCCGAGTCCAAACAGCGGATGGGCGCGGCGACTGCCGGGATGCCGATCCCGCCGGGCATGAAGCTGCCGTTCTGAGCATGGTGAACGGCAGACGCGACGATCACCCGCTCGGCGGCATGGGCAATGGCGCCGCCACGACGGCGAGCAAGGCGATCCCCCGGTGTTGACGTTGTCGCAGCGCCAAGGTGTGCACTGTGCGCAAGTCGAGGGCATCGGGTGGCCGATGTCGCCCGAGTACAGCCGGGAATTGAAGGCGCGGATCGATGCCGTGGTGGTCCAGGCGATGTGCCGGTTTCGCGGAATGTTCGACTGTTTTGACGTCGCGCAGTCCTGGAGCGCGCGGGGCGCATGAGTTCGCCGCTGCTCGAACAGTTGATCGAGGCGTTCCGCATCCTGCCGGGGGTCGGTCAGAAAACCGCGCAGCGGATGGCGTATCACGTGCTCGAACGCGAACGCGCCGGTGGGCAGCGTCTGGCCGACACCCTGCATGCGGCGATTGCGCGGGTCGGCCACTGCACGCAATGCCGCGATTTCAGCGAAACCGATATCTGTGCGATCTGCGCCAGCCCTGGTCGTGACCGCCAACAGTTGTGCGTGGTGGAGTCGCCGGCCGACCGCTTGGCGATCGAACAGGCCACCGGCTATCGCGGGCTGTATTTCATTCTGCAGGGACGGCTGTCGCCACTGGACGGCATCGGTCCGCGCGAACTCGGTCTGGATCGACTCGGCGCGCGGCTGGCGCAGGGCGAGGTCGCCGAACTGATCATCGCCACCAATTCCACGGTCGAGGGCGAGGCCACCGCGCATTATCTGGCGCAGTTGGCCCGCCAGCATGGTGTGCGGCCGAGCCGGCTGGCGCAGGGCTTGCCGCTGGGCGGTGAACTGGAATACGTGGACCGCGGCACGTTGTCGCATGCGTTCGGCAGCCGCAACGAAGTGCCGCGCGGCGGCGTGGGCGAGTAGCGCGCTTTGTGCTGCGCAGCTGCGGCACCGCGCCGGATTGGGCTATAACGGCTCCCCCTCTTTACCGTTTCGGGCATGCTCCATGGATACCATCTTCGGCAAGATCATTCGTCGTGAAATTCCGGCCAACATCGTCTACGAAGACGATGTCGTCCTCGGCTTCAAGGACATCGCGCCGCAGGCGCCGGTGCACGTGTTGTTCATTCCCAAGCAGCTGGAGATTCCCACGCTGGACGATCTGCTGCCGGACCAGGCCACCCTGGTCGGAAAACTGGTGCTGGCTGCGGCCAGCTACGCACGCGCACAAGGTCTGGCCGAGGATGGCTATCGTGTGGTGATCAACTGCCGCGAGCATGGCGGACAGACCGTGTTCCACTTGCACTTGCATTTGCTGGCGGGTGCGCCGTTGGGGCGCTTCGGTACGCCCTGAGCGCGGCTGTAGCCGGATGTCGGTGCGCCGCTGGCGTGTCACTGTGGCGGGCAATGCAAAACGCCGCTGGGTCAGCGGCGTTTTGCATTCTTGTTTCAACGTGAAAGAAGGTTCACCACCAGCCCCAGCGCGGACCCCACGGACCCCAAGGTCCCCAGGGGCCATAAGGATAGGCCGGTACCACCTCGACCTGGCGCACGACCGGCCACAGGTAAACCACGTCGGCATCCATTTTCGCCAGGCGATAGTCGTATTCGCCGATGTGGGTGTTCTCATAGCCGGCGACGTGGCCGATAAAGGTCACTTCGCGGCCAGGTTCGAACACGGCGGGGTCGTAGAAGCCGGAGCGGCAGGCGACGAAACGGCCATCGCTGGCGTCGGCCGAGTCGCTGTCCGGTCGGCCGCTGGCGTTGAGTGGACGCGACAGCATCTGGAAGCAGGTCTGGCCCTGGCCGGGCATGGTCTTGATGATCTTGCCGCCCCAGCGCACGGCGGCGCCGACTTGCTGTCCAGTGACCGAATCGCGTGGGGTGACGGAAGCGAACTGGCCTTGCAGCGGTTTGGGGGCGGTCGCGCAGGCGCCCAGGACCAGCGCGGCGAGCATAGGGAACAGCAGGCGGGTCTTCATCGGGATGCTCCGGTTGGCGGACGGTGCCTGCGCAGGTCGCGCAACAATGAAGCGCTGTCCGAATCGGCGCCAGCGTAGCGCGCATCGGCGAAACGCCGGCTGAGCGAAATCAGCCCTGCCTCGCCCACTCTCCGGTGCACGCGTGCGGCCCACGTCAGTGCTGGTTCGTGCATCTGGCGCTCCAGGCCCAGCCGCGCATAGCGGCGACCAAGGCGCCGCCAGGCCCGCAACAACGGGTCGCGCTCGCGTTCGGCACGGGCCAGCCACCAGGCCGTCGCGCCTAACAGTAGCGCCGCGCAACCGGCGAACAGGGCCACTAGTTGTGTTGGCTCCAGCCGGGTGATGCCGATATGGCGCAGCAGCAGCTGCTGGCGATTGGCGTCGAAGGATAGGACCAGATCGTTCCACCCACGGCGGGCCCAGTCGGCGACATCGCGCCACTGCCAGATGGCGCCGTCGCCCTGTGTCGTGCCGTCGCCACCGATGCGCTCTTCCAGGGTGTCGTAGATGCGTTCCGGTGCGACCGCTGCGGTCGGGTCCACGCGCACCCAGCCGCGTTGCGCCAGCCACACCTCGGCCCAGGCGTGCGCGTCCATGCGTCGGACCACCCAGTAGTCGCCGAGCCGGTTGCGGGTGCCGCCGGCATAGCCGGTGACGATGCGGGAGGGAATGCCGGCGCCACGCATCAGCACCACGAAGGCCGAACTGAAGTGTTCGCAGAAGCCGGCTTTCTGCCGGAACAGGAATTCGTCCACACTGTCGCGGCCGGGTAGTGGCGTTTGCAGGGTGTAGGCGAAGTCGTGGCGGATCCATTGCAGTGCGCGGGCGACGATTGCCGCATCGTCGCTGCCGGCTTGTTGTCGCCATTGCCGTGCCAGCGCCAGGGTGCGCGGGTTATAGCCCGGTGGCAGCGCCAGTGCGCGCTGGCGCTGCGCGGGTGCCAGATCGGTTTGTAGCCACTGCGGCGGTGCCGAGCGCAGGTGCCAACGGGTCAGTGCGCTGAGCGGTTGCTCGGTTTGCAGCACGGCGTCTGCCGAGAGCCGGGTGCCGGCGGGCGCCTGTAGCGGCAGTTCCAGAGCGACCAGTTGGCGGCGGTCGGTCGGCTCCACTTCGATCTGGTAGTCCCACGCATTGGGGCCGGATTGCATGGTTGGTGCGGGCGCCGTTGCATTGTCGTCCTGAGTGCGCCAGGTGCGGCCGTCGAAATCCCACAGCACCGGTCCACGCCAGTAACGCTCGGTGGGCGGTGGCACCGGGCCGAAGAACTGTACGCGTAGTGCCGGGGTGTCGTCGGCCATCAGGTCCAGCCATTGTCCTGGTGTCATCGTGTCCGACAGACCGGGCCGGCCCAGTGCGCGTTCCGGAACGCCCCACAGAGGCGCGCCCAGGCGCGGAAACAGCCAGAATGCAGCCAGCGCCAGTGGCAGGCCCAACGCCAGCAGACGGCCGACGCTGCGCAGTTGCCCCCGCAGTGGACGGCGTTCGCTGTACCCTTCCTGGTCGGCCAGACGCTGCATGCACAGCAGGGCGAGGATCACCGCGGCCAGCGCCATTGCCATCGTCGCCGGTCCTTGATCCAGCAGGAAGGCGGCGAAAGGCGCGAACAGCGCGAAGCCGAGCAGGCTGCGCGCGTCGCGTAGCGTGTGCAGTTCCGATGGTTTGATCGCCAACATGGCCGCGAGCAGGGCACATCCGGTGTCGCGACCGAAGCGCAGCCCGGCTTGCCAGTACAGCGTCGTCAGCATCGCCGCGACCAGTGCCAGACGCAGCGCGGCGGGGAGTGGGCGCCAGGCCGAACTGGCGCCCACCACAAGCGCGGCCAGTGCGATCAGCCAGGCCAGTGCAGTGGGCAGTTGTAACAGCAGCGGCAGCAGCGACAGCAGCGCAGTGCTCATTGCCCAGGCCCGGCTGGATGCGCTCAACGCAGGCGTGCGCGACTCAGTCATGCGGCAACAGCGCTAGCGCGCGCAGACACAGGTGTCGGTGCTGCGGGCCACGGTCCGGACCTAGCGCGGGATGCCCGGGCAGCAACAGGCGATAACGGCGGCCATCGCGCTCGGCTTCGTCGACCCAGCGCGCCAGCCGTGCGATGCGGCGCTCGTAAGGCAGTGTTGGCAGCATGCGCCAGTCCAGCACTACGTCCACACCGATTGGGCGTTCGTACTCGCGCACCAGCAAGGTGTCGCGGCGTGCGGAATGCTTCCAGGCGATCGTGCGTGGTGCATCGCCGGTGCGATAGGGACGCAACTGGTGGAGTTCCTCTCCGAGTGCATGCAGCCGGGTTTGCGTGGGTGTGCCGGTACCGGCCGGCAGTGGCGGGCCGTCGGCTTCCGGTTGCGGATAGATCAGCAGTGGAGTCTCGGGCCAGAACCAGGCCCAGGCGCGCAGCAGACCCAGTGGCTGGGTGGTGGAGATCTGGATGCGTTGCAGATCCATCCAGCCGCGGCGTTCGGTGGGGATGTTCAGGTCGGCTTCGTTGTGATCGTCGTCGTGCAGATCGAGGTGGGCCAGCGCTTCGCCGTAGCGCACGCGCAGGCCGCGCCGGCGTCGGCCGTCGTTGGCTATCAGCGCCAGCCGCAGCCGCAGTGGGCTGCCGGCGGCGACGGGTTGCGCCGATAGGGCGTCCAGGCGCAGTCCCGAGAGTTGCAGGTGTGCCACGATGGCGCTGGCAATCGCGGTCGAGGCTAGCAGCATCGCCAGCAGCAGTGCCGGATTGTTGTTGTAGTTCAGCGCGCCGAGCAGCATCGTTGCCAGCAGCAGGGCGATGAAGTTGCCGAACGGCGTCGGCAGGATGTAGATGCGGCGCCGGTCCAGTCGCACTGGCAGGGGTTCCGGATCGCGTGGCGTCGCCAGCCGTGCCAGTCGTTGCCGCCAGTCGCGTTGCCGTGCCGGCATCGGTGTCAGTCCACGGCGACGCTGTGCAGGATTGCTTTGGCCAGCGCCTGTCCGGAAGCCGATTCCTGCTCGGCCACCAGCCGGTGCTCGGCCACCTCCACGAACAGTGCCTGCACGTCGTCGGGCAGGACATGGCTGCGACCGAGCAGCAACGCATGTGCCTTGGCGGCGCGCAGTAGTGCGATGCCGGCGCGTGGCGACAGGCCCACGCGGACTCCCGGATGCTGGCGACTGCGTGCCATCAATGCCTGCACGTAATCAATCAGCGCGTCACTGGCATGAATCTGCTCCACGCTGTGCCGCAGTGTGGCGATGTCGGTATCGCTGAGCAGCGGCTGTGCTTGTGCGATCAGGTCGCGGCGGTCGCTGCCGCTGAGCAGCGCACGCTCGGACTCGGCATTCGGATAACCAAGCGACAGGCGCAGCAAAAAGCGGTCCAATTGCGAGTCGGGCAGCGCAAAGGTGCCCGACAGATCTACCGGATTCTGTGTGGCGATGACGAAGAACGGCGCCGGCAACGGATGGGTGGTGCCATCCAGAGTGACTTGCTGCTCGGCCATTGCCTCCAGCAGCGCGCTCTGGGTGCGCGGTGGTGCGCGGTTGATCTCGTCGGCGAGCAGCACGTGGGTGAACACCGGCCCGGGATGGAACTGGAATTGACGCGATTGCGGGTCGTACACCGAGACCCCGAGCACATCGGCCGGCAACAGGTCGGAGGTGAACTGCACGCGCTGGAAACCCAGGCCCAGGCTCGCCGCCAACGCATGCGCCAGGGTGGTCTTGCCGAGGCCTGGCAGGTCTTCGATCAGCAGGTGTCCACCCGATAGCAGGGCGACAAAGGCCATGCGCACCTGCTGCGGCTTGCCCAGCACCAGCGCATTGACCTGCCGCTGCGCACGCGCGAGTGCTTCGCGCAGCGTATCGGTTAGCATTCCCGGTAAGCGGGGCGGAGTCGGCATCGCATTCTCGCAGCGGTCTCGCAACGGTTTGAGGGAGTTTACGGGCAATGCAAGGCGAACAACGAGCACGCAGCATCTTTCTGGTGCTGTGGATAGGGGTGACGGCTGCCAAATTGCTAGTGGCTGCGCATTTGCCATTATTCGTGGATGAGGCATTTTATTGGCAAGAGGGCCAGCATCTAGCTGCCGCCTATTCGGATCTGCCTGGGCTCACCGCCTGGCTGGTGCGGCTGGGCGTGGCCATCGGCGGCGATCATTTGTTGGCGTTGCGCGCGCCCTTCCTGTTGTTGAGTGCAGGGATGCCGTGGCTGATCGCGCGCATTGCCACGCGCTGGTTCGGCGCGGTGGCGGGTTGGCGCGCCGGCAGTCTGACCTTGTTGATGCCCCTGTCGGGGACGCTGGGTATTCTCGCGTTGCCTGACGTGCCGATGGCGCTGGCGACGATCCTGTGCATCGACGCCAGCGCGCGTTTGCTACGCAAGGTCGAGGCGATGAGTGCGGTGGAATTGGCGCTGGGTCTGAGCATCGGTGCACTGAGTCACTACCGTTTTGTCGGCGTGATCGGAGTCGGTGCGATCGCCTTGCTGCTGATTCCGCAGGGCAGGCGCATGCTGCGCGATCCGCAGGTGTGGGTCGCGCTGGCGCTGGGCATCGTCGCCTGGCTGCCGTTGCTGGCCTGGAATGTGGACAACGGCGAGGCTGGCCTCAAGTTTCAGTTGATCGATCGCCACCCTTGGAGCTTCCAGTCCGCCGGCATCGGGTTCGTGTTGATCCAACTGCTGTTGGTGACGCCATTGCTGGCGGTGGCGATGGCAAAGGTTGCGTTGATCGCCACGCGTGGCGGCGGTAACGGTGGCGCACGGGTGCAGTGGCGTTACTTCGGTCTGCTCGGTGGCGTGTCCACTCTGGGCATCTTCCTGCTCGGTTTCTTTACCGATGTCGAGCGGGTCAGTTTCCACTGGCCGTTGCCAGGCTATCTGGCCTTGTTGATCGCCACGCCGATGATCCTCAACGGCTGGTCCAAGCGGCTGCGCCGCGCGACCTGGCTGCTGACCGGGCTGGGGCTGATTGCCGCATTCGGCTGTTACCTGGCGGTGTCGCTACCGGCAATACGCGAGCATGCTGCAGGCGACAAGTACTACCCGCGCAATTTCGCCGGCTGGCAGCCGCTGGCTGCGGCGGTGCGCCGCGAACTGGCAGCGATGCCGGCGGGCACGCAGGTGTTGGCGGACAATTTCAAGGTCGGTGCCGAACTCGGTTTCCAATTGCACGATCCCGACATTCAGGTGCTGCCGCATCCGCTGAACACCAAACACGGGCGCAGCGCGCAATTGCGGCAATGGGGGTTGCTCAGCGATGGTCGTCGCGACGGGCCGCGCCTGCTGGTGCTTTCGCCGAACGACATGCGATACCGTCTGCTCTTGCAGCGCTACCACGCAATCTGCGACCTGGTCGGTCCACTGCCACCGCCGCAGGTGGTGTCCAACGACCATGGTAGCCAGCGATTCCTGTTGTTTGCGTTGCCAGCTCAGCGCCTGCCCGGCCCGTGCACCACGCCGGCGATGGCCTGGATCGATACGCCGGCTGTCGATGCAGCGGTTGGGCGTCGTGTGGAGGTGTCTGGTTGGGCGTTCAAGGACGGGGTTGGGATCGCGCGCGTGGAGGTGTTGCTCGATGGCAAGGTCGCCGCGCAGGCGCGCTATGGCGAGCGCAATGACGTCGCCGCGTTCTGGAATATCTCCACCGATCCTGGCCATCCGAACATTGGTTTCCGCGCCACGCTCGACGTCAGCGCGCTGACGCCGGGAACGCATTGGCTTGGTCTGCGCCTGTATGGTCGCGACGGTAGCGTCGAGGATTGGCTGGAGCAGTCGATCATTTTGGATGCGAAGAAGTAAAGTCCATTGCATCGTGGAATTGAACGGCGTGAGGCGATTTCTGCGTTCCAGAATCTTAATCTGTCTTATGAAGGCTAGTGAAGCGAGAGTTTAATGCCGATGTATAGCATTGATGCGCAGATGAGTCGTGGTCGCGGCGTATTGTCGACATGTTTATATCGGTTTGGACAGTTGAGGCCGACAAGTGTTTGGTGGTTGTTTGTATTTGGGATTGTCCTCACTGCGTGCCTCGCAATGGCGTGGCGTATCCCGATTCTGCTCTGGGATAACATCGATTTGGTGCCGATCTATCAAGCCTGGGAGAATGGACACTTGGCGAGATCGGATTTCTGGAAAGTTCACGATGGCAGCCATCTGCACACGGCGGCCTATGCGATTTTGCTGCTCACGACTCGTGTATCCGGTGGCCAGACTTGGCTGGATTGTCTTGTCAGTGTGGTATTGCTGGGTTTTTCTGCTGCGGTTCTGCTACGGATGGTGCTGCGCGAATTCGGCGCGTGGCTGCATTCTGGCTGGGGATGCGTGTTCGTGTTCCTGGCACTTTATCCTGGACATTTGATCAACTTGCAGTGGGGCTGGCAGGTCGCTGTATTCGTCAGTTTGCTGGGATGCATCGTGCCAGTCTATGTGTTGACCGATCCCCGGCTTGCTTGGAAGGGTGACTTGCTCGCTGTGGCTGTTGCGGTGGTTGGAGTATTGGGTTTTTCCACGACGTTGGTGGCGTTTTCAGTGGCCTTGGGGTTGATTCTCCTGCATCGCGCATCTCCTGTTGCCAAGCGGCTGCTCATGTGTGTTCCATCTGCGGGGCATCTTGGTCTATGCTCGCGATTCGGATCGGCCGAGCCTTTGCAGAGGTCAGGGGAGCAGATAGCCGGCCTCGCGCAGTAGCCCGGCCAGCGCGATCAAGGGCAGCCCGATCAGCGCGGTCGGATCCTGGGTGTTGATCGCGCGGAACAGGCTGATGCCAAGACCTTCGCACTTGAAACTGCCTGCGCAGTCCAGCGGTTGCTCGGCATCGACGTAACGGGCGATGGCATCGGCGTGCAGGTCGCGGAACTGCACTTCGGTCAAGTCGCAGGCATGTAGCGTCCGTGCGCCGCGTTGCAGGCACACGGCGGTGTGGAAGCACACAGTGCGTCCGGACATGGCCGCCAGTTGCGCTCGTGCCGTGACGGCATCGCCGGGCTTGCCCAGTGGTTGGCCGTCCAGTTCGGCGACCTGGTCGGCGCCGATGACCCAGGCGTCGCTGGCATGGGGGGCGACTGCCGCTGCTTTGGCGGCAGCCAGACGCTGTGCCAACGTGAACGGCGTTTCGCCGGGCAGTGGTGTCTCCTCGACCTGCGGACGCACACAATCGAACGGTAGGCGGAGTCGCAGCAGCAATTCGCGGCGGTAGATGGACGTGGAGGCCAGGATCAGTGGCGGCATCGGCGATGGGGGCGGGATGATGGCGCGGGGCTGGCAGTCTGCGACGGCCGTCGCGGGCGGGCAAGCGCCGGGACGGGGTGGTTTGACAGTGCTAGTGGCAATCCTTAACATTCTGCGGCTTATGTCCGCGAACGTGCCCGAACTGTTGGATGCTTGGCGGATGGTCGCAGCGCGCAGGGTCTTCGAGGACCGTCTGCCGCTATCGGCGATGACCCGTCTGCAAGGCAGTCTGGCCGATACCGAAGGCGAATGCCGCTATACGCTGGAATTCGGCCGCGATGCTGTGATGCAAGTGTCCTACGTCGAATTGAGGATCGAGACCGCATTGCCGCTGATTTGTCAGCGCAGTCTGCAGCGCTTTCTGCTGCCGGTGTCGAGCGTGCAGCGGCTTGGGCTGATTCGCAACGAGGCCGAAGAGGCCGCGTTGCCGCCGGAACACGAGGCGTTGCTGGTGCCGGACGACGGTATGCTGCGGCCCGCCGATCTGGTCGAGGACGAACTGGTGTTGGCGGTGCCGCTGGTGCCGGTGGCGCCCGGGAGCGGGGCGGTCGATCGCGATTGGTCGGCGACCGAGGAAGAGATACGCAAGGTCAGCCCGTTCGCGGCGTTGGCTGCGCTGAAGAAACCGTAGTGGCCGGCCTGCCTGCCGCTACCTGAGGTTGTTGCCGGACGCGCGCGTCCTGCGCGACGTAATGACGACAGATGTAAACGAACCGAGTTTGGAGCAATCCCATGGCTGTGCAGAAATCCCGTGTCACCCCGTCCCGCCGCGGCCAGCGCCGTTCGCACGACGCCCTCAGCGCCAAGCAGTTGTCGACCGACCCGACCAGCGGCGAGATCCACCTGCGCCACCACGTCACCGCCGAGGGGTACTACCGTGGCAAGAAGGTGATCGCCACCAAGACCGCGCAGGTCGAAGAAGATTGATGCGTGTCCGTCCACCGCGTTGCGGCGGACGGGGGCACCTCTCTTCACAGGCCGCGCCACGCCGGGCGGCCCGCGTCACCTGTAACAGGAACCAGCATGAGCAAGCGTATCTATTCCAGGATCGCGGGCACAGGTAGTTATTTGCCTGAAAAAGTATTGACCAACGACGATCTGTCGCACATGGTCGAGACCAGCGACGAATGGATCCGTAGCCGTACCGGCATCCGCGAGCGGCACATCGCGGCCCCCGGGCAGACCGCTGGCGACCTCGGTTACGAGGCCGCGCTGCAGGCGATCGAGGCCGCCGGTATCCAGGCCGCCGAGTTGGACATGATCGTTGTCGGTACCACGACACCCGACTTGATCTTCCCCTCCACAGCTTGCCTGATCCAGGCCCGGCTGGGGGCGGTTGGTTGTCCGGCGCTGGACCTCAATGCCGCCTGCTCCGGCTTCGTCTACGCGCTCGGGGTGGCCGACAAGTTCATCCGCAGCGGCGACGCCAAGACCGTGCTGGTGATCGGTACCGAAATTCTCAGCCGCATCGTTGACTGGACCGAGCGCACCACCTGCGTGTTGTTCGGCGATGGCGCCGGTGCGGTGGTGCTGCGTGCCGACGAGGACACCGGCATTCTCAGCACGCATTTGCATGCCGACGGTAGCAAGAAGGAACTCCTGTTGAACGCCACCGGCATCGGCACGGGGTTGGTCGATGGCACCGGCCATCTGGCTGGTGGTGGCATCCAGATGAAGGGCAGCGAGGTCTTCAAATACGCGGTCAAGGCGCTGGATGCGGTGGTCGATGAGACCCTGCAAGCCAACGGCTTGGACAAGCACGATCTGGACTGGTTGATTCCGCATCAGGCCAACCTGCGCATCATCGAGGCCACCGCAAAACGCCTGGATATGTCGATGGATCAGGTGGTGGTCACGGTGGACGTGCATGGCAACACGTCGTCCGCCTCGGTGCCGATGGCGCTGGACGTGGCAGTGCGCTCAGGTCGCGTCCAGCGCGGCCAGTTGCTGCTGCTGGAAGCCTTTGGCGGCGGTTTCACCTGGGGCTCGGCACTCCTGCGCTACTGAGCGGATTCGCGCGCATTCGGTGCCGATGACGTTGGGCTGCCCGATGGTCGCGCGCGGTATGCACGTGCGGTCGGGAGCGCTGCGGCGCGTCCCCTGGGCATGGGGCTGGCGGCCTCCTTATGTTCCTTCCATGGTGGTGGATGTGTCGCATCAATACGCACGGGTACAGACGCACGGCGGATTTCGCCCGTATCATCGCCGCTCGATTTTTGCAGGGCCATCCGTGTGACCGATTCCACACTCGCCTTTGTCTTTCCCGGCCAAGGTTCGCAATCGTTGGGCATGCTGGCGGATGTCGCCGAACAACATCCGCAAGTACGTGACAGCTTCGTCGAGGCCTCCGACGGTGCCGGCGTAGATCTATGGGCGCTGAGTCAGGACGGCCCGGAAGAGATGCTCAATCGCACCGAATATACGCAACCGGCGCTGCTGGCGGCCAGCGTGGCGCTGTGGCGTCTGTGGTTGGCCGAAGGCGGCGCACGCCCGGCGTTGCTCGCCGGGCATAGCCTGGGCGAATACAGCGCGCTGGTCGCTGCTGACGCACTGTCGCTGCATGATGGCGCGCAGTTGGTGCGGTTGCGCGGGCAACTCATGCAGGATGCCGCTCCTGCCGGGGTAGGTGCGATGGCCGCGGTGATCGGTGCCGAGGATGCACTGATCGAAGCGGTCTGCGCGGAGGCTGCCGACAGTGAGGTGGTGATCCCCGCCAATTACAACGCGCCCGGTCAGGTGGTGATCGGGGGCCATGCCGCTGCGGTCGAGCGTGCGCTGGCGTTGCTGAGCGAGCGTGGCGTGCGCAAGGTGGTGAAGCTGGCGGTTAGCGTCCCCTCGCACACGCCGTTGATGCGTGAGGCGGCTAATCGTCTGGCCGATGCGATGCGTGGAGTCGCCTGGCATGCGCCGCAGTTGCCGGTGGTACAGAACGTCGATGCGCAGGTACACGATGGTGTCGAGGCCATCCGCCTGGCGCTAGTCGAGCAGTTGTACCTGCCCGTGCGTTGGACCAACTGCGTGCAGGCGCTGGCTGCGCGTGGCGCCACCCGGGTGGCCGAGTGCGGTCCAGGTAAAGTGTTGACCGGGCTGATCAAACGCATCGACAAATCGCTCGATGGTCGCGCCCTGTCGGTACCGACCGATTTCGTCGGTGCGCGCGAGGCCTGGGCTGTTTGATATCCGGTTGTCGTGCGTCGGGCGCTCCGCCCACGCCGGCGTTCATTCCCTGGCGCATCGCGCGCCGTCCGCTTTTGAAGGAAAATGTAGATGAGCAAGCCATTGCAGGGAGAAATCGCTCTCGTCACCGGCGCCAGCCGCGGTATCGGCGCAGCCATTGCCGACGAACTGGCCGCGCAGGGTGCCACTGTCATCGGGACCGCGACCTCCGATGCCGGTGCGCAGGCGATCGGCGCGCGGCTTGCCGCCAGCGGTGGTCACGGCCGCCCGCTGGACGTCACCGACGCCGCCGCGGTCGATGCATTGATCGAGGCGATTGCAAAGGAATTCGGACCTGTCTCGATCCTGGTCAACAACGCTGGCATCACCCGCGACACGCTGCTGATGCGGATGCGCGACGAGGACTGGCAGGCGATCATCGATACCAACCTCACCAGTGTGTTCCGCACCTCCAAAGCGGTGCTGCGCGGCATGATGAAGGCGCGCAAGGGACGCATCGTCAACATCGCTTCGGTGGTCGGGGTGACCGGGAATCCGGGACAGGCCAACTATGCCGCGGCCAAGGCCGGCATCATCGCCTTCTCCAAGTCGATGGCCAAGGAAATCGGTTCGCGCGGCATCACCGTCAACGTGGTTGCACCGGGTTTCATCGACACCGATATGACCAAGGCCCTGCCCGAAGCGCAGCGCACCGCGCTGTTGCAGCAGATCGCGCTGGGTCAGCTTGGTCAAACTGCTGACATCGCCCATGCGGTGGCGTTTCTGGTCGGTCCCTGCGCTGGTTACATCACTGGCGAGACCCTGCATGTGAACGGCGGGATGTACATGCCGTGAGCCTGTGACGCAACAGGTGTCGCTAAGTTGCTGATTGGCTGGCGCTTGGGCTGCGCTGCAACGGGCCGTCGGTTTCCACTACACTATCCAACGTAGCCATCGCAGACGCGATGGCGTTTCGAACCACCCCCCCTCCATCTGGAGCGATATCCCAATGAGCACCATCGAAGAACGCGTCAAGAAAATCGTCGTCGAACAACTCGGCGTCAAGGAAGAAGAAGTCACCAACAGCGCATCGTTCGTCGATGACCTCGGTGCGGACTCGCTGGACACCGTCGAGCTGGTGATGGCCCTGGAAGAAGAGTTCGAGTGCGAGATTCCGGACGAAGAGGCCGAGAAGATTACCTCGGTGCAGCAGGCTATCGACTACGTCAAGGTGCACGTCAAGAGCTGATGCTCCGTCCCAGATCGCCATCGACGCCCTTGTTGGTCCGATGCGTGTGACAATTCCATGGGGCCGCGTATGCGGCCCTGTGTTTTTACAGTGTCAAGAGGCCGCATATATAGCGGTGAGGAGATTACGCAATGAGCCGTCGCGTCGTGGTAACCGGCATGGGTCTGGTGTCGCCGTTGGGCAATGATCTGGCCAGCAGCTGGGACGGGATCGTCAATGGGCGTTCGGGCATCGGTCCGATTACCCTTATCGATGCATCTCAGTTCGCCACCCGCATCGTCGGTGAAATCAAGGATTTCGATCCGACCAAGTTCCTGTCTGCCAAAGACGTCAGAAAGATGGATTCGTTCATCCACTACGGCGTCGCCGCCTCGTTCATGGCACTGGACGATGCCGGCCTTGAGATCACCGATGCCAATGCCGAACGCATCGGCGCCATCCTTGGTTCGGGCATCGGCGGCGTGCTCGGCATCGAAGAGCAGACCCTCAAGTTGCAGGAGGGTGGCCCGCGCAAGGTCTCGCCTTTCTATGTGCCCAGTACCATCATCAACATGCTGCCGGGCCAGGTAAGCATTATGAAGGGACTGAAGGGGCCGACCTTCTCGGCGGTTTCCGCCTGCGCCACCTCCAATCATTCCATTGGCACCGCGATGCGCATGATTCAGTACGGCGATGCCGACGTGATGCTGGCTGGCGGTGCCGAGCGGGGATCCTCGCCGACTGCGATCGCCGGCTTTTCCTCGATGCGGGCGATGTCCACCCGCAACGATGATCCCGCTGCGGCCTCGCGGCCATGGGATAAGGACCGCGACGGTTTCGTGATGGGGGATGGCGCCGGCGTGCTGGTGCTGGAAGAGTACGAGCATGCCAAGGCGCGTGGCGCGCGCATCTATGCCGAATTGGCTGGCTTCGGCGCCAGCTCCGATGCTTTCCACATGACCTCGCCGAGCGAAGACGGTGAAGGCGCTGCGCGCAGTATGCGCGCGGCGATGCGCGATGCCGGGCTCAATCCAGACCAGATCGATTATCTCAATGCGCACGGCACCTCTACGCCTGCGGGCGACCTGGCCGAGACCATCGCGATGAAGCGCGCGCTCGGCGATCATGCCTACAAGCTCATGATTAGTTCCACCAAGTCGATGATCGGGCATCTGCTCGGCGCGGCTGGTGGTGCCGAGGCGATCTTCTCGGTGATGGCACTCCACACGGGCATCATCCCGCCGACCATCAACCTGGACGAACCGGGCGAGGGTTGCGATCTGGACTACGTGCCGAACGTGGCGCGCGAGAAGAAGATCGACGTGGCGATGTCCAATGGGTTCGGCTTCGGCGGGACCAACGGGACTTTGGTGTTCAAGCGGATCTGACGACCGGGACGCGGCATTTGGAATGGCCGGTGCATCGTGCCTGGTCGTGCGCACAGGTGCATGCCGCGATGCCGACGCGGATTGGACGTCGCGACCAACTGCATGGGCATCGGCCGATTGATGGCGCCGCGCCGCTTTGCGTTTTCATTCTTCCAGCGGATCTTCGATGCTGCGTACCGTTCCCCTGCCGGCCGAGATTGATCTGCTGGCCTTGCATCGTCTGGCGCCGCAGCGTTATCCGGTGTTGCTGGAGTCGGCGGCATCGGGCACCGCGCAAGGGCGCTGGGATTTGCTGTTGGTCGCCGACGGCCAGGGGCTGCGCCTGGATCGCGATGGTGTCACCCGCGAACTGCAGGGGGCGGCCGTCGAGGGCGATTTCCTGAGTGTGCTGGATGCGCGCTGGCACGCCGCGCGCAGCGCGCGCGACGAGCCGCGCTGGCCGTTCCGTGGTGGTTGGGCGTTGCTGCTGGATTACGAACTGGCCGCGCAGGTCGAGCCGATACTGCCGTTGCCGCAGTCCGCGGCGGCGACGCCCGCGGCGCTGGCCTTGCGTTGCCCCGCCGCCTTGCTGCGCGACCATGTCAGCGGCGATTGCGTGGCGGTGGCCGAGTCCGCGCATGCGGCGCTGTTGGAGACCGTCCTTGCCGATCTAGGTGCCTTGCCCGGTGCGGCCCCGGCGCCTGTCTGGACCGCGCCGCTGGCGATCGAGGAAGACCCGCCGCAACGCTTTATCGAGGGGGTGCGCCGTATTCTCGATTACCTGGGGGCCGGTGACGTATTTCAGGTCAACCTGTCGCGGCGTTGGACGGCGCGCTTCGCTGCTGCGGTGGCGCCGGCGGCGCTGTACGCACAGTTGCGCCGTGCCAACCCGGCGCCGTTTGCTGGCCTGTTCGTCGGTCATGGTCGTGCCGTGGTAAGTTCCTCGCCGGAGCGTTTAGTGTCGGTGCGCGGCGACGTGGTCGAGACTCGGCCGATTGCGGGTACCCGCGCGCGCGCGCCGGGCGATGACGCTGCCGCGCGCATCCGCGAACTGGTCGGCCATCCCAAGGAACGTGCCGAGCACGTGATGCTGATCGATCTGGAACGCAACGACTTGGGCCGGATTTGCGCGCCTGACAGTGTCGAAGTGGACGAACTGATGACGGTGGAGAGCTATGCCCATGTGCATCACATCGTCAGCAACGTGCGCGGCCGCCTGCGCGATGGGGTCAGCCCAGGCGAGGTGATCCGCGCCACGTTTCCAGGCGGCACCATCACCGGCTGTCCCAAGGTGCGTTGCATGCAGATCATCGCCGAACTGGAGCAAACCCCACGCGGCGCCTATACCGGCGCGTTCGGTTGGCTGAACTGCGACGGCGACATGGACCTGAACATCCTCATCCGCACCGCCGAGGTGGAGGCTGCGCAGGTGCAGTTCCGCACCGGTGCCGGCATCGTGTTCGATTCCCAGCCCGAGCGCGAACTCGACGAGACCCTGGCCAAGGCGCGCGGCCTACTGCGCGCGCTGGAACCTTGAGTGTCGCTCCCGGCGATACCGGGTGATGGCGGCCACGCGGTATCCTGCATGTCGTTGAATGCGCTTCGAGGTGGTCGTGACCAGGGCTAAACGCGGGGGTCTGATGCTGGTGGCGGCGGTGCTGGCGCTTGCGCTGCTGCTCGCAGCGGCCGGTGCATGGTGGTGGCAGAGCTATCGCGCTTTCACCGACCGCCCGCTGCAGGCGGTTCAGCCCAGCGTGGAGGTGGCGCGTGGCGCTTCGTTCAATAGCGTGCTGCGCAGGTTGCGCGATGCTGGCGTCAACCAGGGCAGCGACTTGCAATGGCAGGTGTTGGCGCGCGAACTCGGCGTCGCCGGCAAGCTCCGGTTCGGCGAATACGCGCTACAGCCGCCACTTAGCCCGCGCGCCTTGCTGCTGCGGATGCGCAAGGGGCAGGTGATCCAATATCGCTTCACCATCGTCGAAGGCTGGAACCTGCGCCAACTGCGCGTGGCGCTGAATGCGGCCACGCCACTGCGTCATATCACCGCCGATCTCGGTGACAACGACCTGATGTCCAAACTCGCCCAGCCTGGTCAAGCTGCGGAAGGCCGTTTTCTGCCCGAGACCTATCTCTACCAGCGCGGCGACAGCGATCTGGATCTGCTGCGGCGCGCGCATAAGGCGATGGACAAGGCGCTGGCCGACGCATGGGACAGCCGTGCCACCGACCTGCTGCTGTCATCGCCGGAACAGACGCTGATCCTGGCCTCGATCGTGGAGAAGGAAACCGCCCTGGCCGCCGAACGCCCGCAGATCGCCGGCGTGTTCGTGCGGCGCCTGCAACTGGGGATGAAACTGCAGACCGATCCGAGCGTGATCTACGGCATCGGTAGCACCTACGACGGCAACATCCGCAAGCGCGATCTGGAAACCGATACGCCCTACAACACCTACACCCGCACCGGCTTGCCGCCGACTCCGATTGCCATGCCAGGGCGCGAGGCGCTGCGCGCCGCGACGCATCCTGCGCCGGGCGACAGTTTGTATTTCGTGGCGATCGGCGATGGCAGCGGCGCGCATGCGTTTTCTTCCAGTTATGCCGAACACAACGCGGCGGTGGCGCGTTACCTGCAGCGCTTGCGCCAGACGCGTAGCGGCGCGGAGGAGAAGCCATGAGCGAGGCTGTGCTGCGTCACCATCGCTTCGTCAGCCTGGAAGGCGGCGAGGGTGCCGGCAAGACCACCGCGATCAATGCGATCCGCGACTGGCTGCAGGCGCAGGGCCACGAGGTGGTGCTGACCCGCGAACCAGGCGGGACACCGCTGGCCGAACGCATCCGCGGGCTGTTGCTGGATACCGCACCGTCGTCGTCCGCCGAGCCGCTGTCTGCCGAGACGGAACTGTTGCTGGTATTCGCCGCACGCGCCCAGCATGTGCGCGAGGTGATCCGCCCGGCGCTGCAACGTGGGGCTTACGTGGTCAGCGACCGTTTCACCGATTCCAGCTACGCCTACCAGGGCGAGGGCCGCGGCCTGGACCGCGCCTGGATCGCCGACTTGGAGCGGCGCGCGGTCGGGTTGCAGCCGGGCCTGACCCTGCTGTTGGATCTAGACGTGCAGATCGGCCGCGCCCGTACCAGTGGCCGCGATCTGTGGCCGGACCGGATCGAAAGCGAGCAGGACGATTTCTTCCAGCGCGTGCGTGCCGGCTTCCGCCAGCGTGCCACCCAGGACCCGCAGCGCTTCCGCGTCATCGACGCCAGCCAGCCTCCGCAGGCGGTGGCGCAGGCCGTTGCCGCTGCCCTGGCTGCGTGGGTACAGGGACAACAGGTGCCGGCGCCATGAGCGAGTTGCCGTTCGCGCCGTGGCAGCAGCGTGCCTACGACCAGACCGTGGCCGCTCTCGATGCCGGCAGGCTCGGTCATGGCCTGTTGATCTGTGGGCCGGAAGGCCTTGGCAAGCGCGCGGTGGCGCTGAAACTGGCGGCGCACGTACTCGGCCAGGGCGAGCCGGCCGCTAACCAGCGTAGCGCGCAACTGATCGCTGCCGGTACCCATCCCGACCTGCATCTGATCTCGTTCATTCCCAACCGGACCGGCGACAAATTACGCACCGAGATCGTCATCGAGCAGGTACGCGAAATCTCGCAGAAACTGGCGCTGACTCCGCAGTACGGCATCGCCCAGGTGGTGGTGGTGGACCCGGCCGATGCGATCAACCGCGCCGCTTGCAATGCCCTGCTCAAGACCTTGGAAGAACCGCAGCCCGGTCGTTACCTGTGGCTGATCAGTGCGCAGCCGGCGCGTTTGCCGGCGACCGTCCGCAGCCGCTGCCAGCGCCTGGAATTCAAGCTGCCGCCTGCCGAGGAAGCGATCGCCTGGCTGCTGGCACAGGATTTTCCCGAAAAAACCGCGCGCCAGGCGCTGGAGGCAGCGCGCGGTCATCCCGGTCTGGCCGCGCACTGGTTGCGCGAGGATGGGCTGACACTGCGTCGGCAGGTGGCTGCGGATCTGGAACAGATCGCGGCTGGCAATCTGGGCGCCCTGGACGCCGCACAGCGCTGGAGCGGGGACGACCTCGCCGAGCAGCGCTTGAGCCATGCCGCCGATCTAGCGTTGATGCAGTCTTCGCAGGCCGGCTTGACCGACCCGGCGCGATTGCACAAGCTGGCCGCCTGGTTCGACGCAGCCAACCGCACCCGCGACCTGCTACGCACCACCGTGCGCGCCGACCTGGCGATTGCGGAACTGTTACTGACCTGGCGCGAGGGCGATCGCCCAGCCGGGAGAGAGGCGCGACGATGAGTGCGACGAGTGGGCGCCAGGGCATCCTGTCCTTGGCGGTGAAAGACAAAGCGGCGCTGTACAACGCCTACATGCCGTTCGTGAAGAACGGTGGCATCTTCGTGCCCACGCCCAAGCGCTACCTGCTTGGCGATGAAGTTTTCCTGTTGCTGACCTTGCCCGATTCCAGCGAGCGCTTGCCGGTGGCCGGCAAGGTCGTCTGGGTGACCCCGGTCGGCGCGCAGGGCAACCGGGCTGCGGGGATCGGCGTGCAACTGCCGGAAAACAGCGACGGCGAAACCATCCGGACCAAGATCGAGACCCAACTGGCCGGCACCCTCAACGCCGACAAGCCTACGATGACCATGTAATGGCTCTGCGGCCAGAGCGGTGCCGACGCCGTTGACGTCGGCCGCTGCCGCTCTATAATGCTCGGCTCGCGACACGGGCGGTTAGCTCAGCGGTAGAGCATTGCCTTCACACGGCAAGGGTCACAGGTTCGAACCCTGTACCGCCCACCACTATTTACGAAATAGCCGGCCCAGTGCCGGCTTTTTGCGTCAGCACCGCATGCCAACAGTTAGGCGGTCTGGTAAATGATGCGGATGAAATCAATTGCAAAGGCCGCCAGCAAAACAGCCCAGGCCAAGGCGATTGGCACGACAATCCCGAACATTGCTGGATACCATGCCGCGCGCAGCCGTGGCAGCAGGTTTCGCAGGTCATCCAGATTTCGTTGCATGACAGCGTGGAATGCCTCGGCGTCGATTTCTTCGCCAGGCTTTCCGACTGCTGACGCTTGGCGCATAAGTAACCGCTGCCTAAATAGGAAGGCGAACACTTCCCATGCCAGATAGGTTCCAACTGAAATGCACAGCAGTAGACTGATGCCCGACCATAGAACAGGCGGCATTCGGCCTTCGGTCTTGTTCCACAGGAAGAACATCGCGGCATAGCCGACGACGACAAGCCCTTGCACATACCTGTGAGCAAATTCGAAAGCATCGCGGTTAATTTCACGCTGCGTTTCGATGAATTCGTTGAAATCGTAGCCCATATTTCTGCCTACCTATGAATCGTCCAGGGTATCCGTAGATGCTGATGGGTCCACCCCCGTTTTTACGGACACCTCCGAGCTTGCCATTTTCTATGGTCATGAGATGTTTAGGAAATACTGGGCGATTCAGACGCCGGGTAGTGGTGGAATAAATGAGGTGATTTGTAGACATCTGTCGCGCCGATCCTTGTGACATACGAGCGTGAAGGCGTAGCTTAAAACGTGCGCATGCCGTTCATGCACAAAGCAGGGCTAACGAATATGAGAAAATTTCTTTTGCAATTCCTGTTCGCTGCCCAGTTGATCGCTGTCCCGTTTGTGGTGAGCGCGGTCACGGCATCTCAGTTGATGGTGACTAAATCAACCTATTCTGCAAATTCTGCGGAAGAGCACGCGGTCATGGCGTGGTTGCAGCAGCACGCTGAGCGGGTGAAAGGGCATCTGATCGGCGAATTCGAACGGGTCGGCGATGTCACGGTGACCTATAGCCGCGAGACGGCTCTTGATAGATATGCTGTCCAGTCCCAAGGCGATGCATCGCCTGTCCTTCTTGCTGACAGTGGGCATCCGGGAGACGCATTCTCGGTTTCGTCGTGCTCTGCGGGCGTTAGCCAAATGTGGTCATATGCGTGGGCTTCCAACGCGTCTGGCGGTGGTTGGGTGTTAAACAGCTATAGATACAACACGAAAGCATGTGACTCGGGATCGGGTGGCGTTTGATTCCCAGTGCTGCATTTCATCCAGCGCCACGATCCACCAAACGCGCTCCATCGCTCCTGGATGACGCTCAACTGAAAGGTGCATCGCCGGAGTTGCTCGCTCATGCTGCCGTCGCGTGCTACCAGAATAGTATTCTTGGCAACATCGTGAGCGGCACGCTGGTTCTCGATTGCAATTGGATTTTCGCGACGTGTGTTGCGGTCCTCGATCTCACTCAACCCTGCCCGGATGTATCGCAGTCGATGCTGCTGGGCAGCATTCGATTATGCCCAGGCGCTCGAGAACGTTGCGTTCCATGCGTAGCAGCAACGGTTGCGCGTTCAGCAAACGCAGCCCCGGGAGGTGTTGAGTGTTGTGCGGCACGCCGGGTTTGAAAGCACAGGACATTGATTGGCGCCGAAGATGGTGCCAAATTGGTGAGCAGCGCGGAACGCTCTGCGGGGCCGCGCCTCTACGTCAGGAGTCGATCATGTCCCTCGTTTCTCCCGGTGCCCGTTTCCGCGCCGCGCTCGCCGCCGAAGCGCCGCTGCAGGTGATCGGCGCGATCAACGCCAACCATGCGCTACTGGCGCAACGCGCCGGCTACAAGGCGATCTATCTCTCCGGTGGCGGCGTCGCCGCCGGTTCGCTGGGCCTGCCGGACCTGGGCATCAATACGCTCGAGGATGTGCTGATCGACGTGCGCCGCATCACCGATGTATGCGCGCTGCCGCTGCTGGTGGACATCGATACCGGTTTCGGCCCCAGTGCGTTCAACATTGAGCGCACGATCAAGGCGCTGATCAAGGCGGGGGCGGCCGCCTGCCATATCGAGGATCAGGTCGGCGCCAAGCGTTGTGGTCACCGGCCGGGCAAGGAAATCGTCAGTCAGGCGGAGATGGTGGATCGGGTCAAGGCCGCGGCCGATGCCAAGACCGATGCCGATTTCTTCCTGATCGCGCGCACCGACGCCATCCAGGCCGAGGGTGTGGACGCGGCGATCGCGCGCGCCATCGCCTGCGTGGAGGCGGGTGCCGACGGCATCTTCGCCGAGGCCGCCTACGATCTGGACACCTACCGTCGTTTTGTCGACGCGGTGCAGGTGCCGGTGCTGGCCAACATCACCGAGTTCGGTAAGACCCCGCTATTCAGCCGGGATGAATTGGCCGGGGCCGGGGTGGCGATCCAGTTGTTCCCGCTGTCGGCGTTCCGCGCCGCCAACAAGGCCGCCGAGGCGGTGTACGCGGCGATCCGTCGCGACGGCCATCAGCAGGCGGTGCTGGGCAGCATGCAGACCCGCGAGGAGCTGTACGAGCGCATCGGCTATCACGCCTTCGAACAGCGTCTGGATGCGTTTTTCGCCGGTAAAGGTGCATGATTGGCGGCGGCTTCCCATTCCCAGCCTGAGCATGTCCATGAGCGCACACGCCGATCCACCCTCACCGCTGCGTGGCCGCATCGATCGCCGCCAGACTGCGCGGCAATTGCTCCAGACCGAGTTGGAAAAGCTGCCCGCGGCCGAGCGCGAAGTGGTGGAGCGCTTCATCGCCAAGCGTCGTGTGGCTCGAGACATCGCCACGCAGGCCGAGCATGACCGCTCGCTGGGCGAGCGTATCGCCGACCGGGTCGCCGAGATCGGCGGCAGTTGGAGCTTCATCATCAGCTTTTGTGTGGTGCTGCTGGGCTGGATCGCGCTCAACAGCTTGGTGCTGGCGCACGCCTTCGATCCGTATCCCTACATCCTGCTCAATCTATGCCTGTCGTGCCTGGCCGCGATCCAGGCGCCGGTGATCATGATGAGCCAGAACCGTCAGGCTGCCGTGGATCGGCTGCGCGCGCAGAACGACTACGAAGTAAACATCAAATCCGAACTGGAAATCCTGCAGGTACACGAAAAACTCAATCAGTTGCGCGAGCAGGACTGGGCGACGCTGGTGGATCTGCAGAACCGTCAGATCGCCATGCTGCAGCAACTGATCGAGCGTGCCAGCCCCTGGCCGTCAGCGTCGCAGGCACTCTGATTCACTTGCGTCCATCCGAACGCAGCACCCTGGAGATTTCGCTATGAACGACAGCACCGCTTCGCAGACCGCCTCCGCCTTCAAACCGAAAAAGTCGGTGGCGCTGTCCGGCACCCCCGCCGGCAACACCGCGCTGTCCACGGTGGGCCGCAGCGGCAACGATTTACACTACCGTGGCTACGATATCGTGGATCTGGCGCGCAACAGCCAGTTCGAAGAAATCGCTTACCTGCTGGTACACGGTAAGCTGCCCAGCAACTCCGAATTGCTTGTGTACAAGGCCAAGCTGCGTGCGTTGCGCGGGATCCCGGCTGCGGTCAAGGCCGCGCTGGAGCAACTGCCGCCGTCGGCGCATCCGATGGACGTGATGCGTACCGGCGTGTCGGTGTTGGGTTGCGTGCAGCCGGAGAAGGAAGGCCATCAGCCTCCAGGTGCGCGCGATATCGCCGACAAGCTGCTGGCCAGCCTCAACTCGATGCTGTTGTACTGGTATCACTACAGTCACAACGGGCGACGCATCGAGGTGGAGACCGAGGAGGATTCGATCGGTGGGCATTTCCTACGCTTGTTGCACGGCTCCAAGCCGCACGAGGAATGGGTGCAGGCGATGCACACCAGCTTGATTCTGTACGCCGAGCACGAGTTCAACGCTTCCACGTTCGCCTGCCGGGTCATCGCCAGCACCGGTAGCGATATGTACAGCGCCATCGCCGGTGGCATTGGCGCGCTGCGCGGCCCGAAACACGGTGGCGCCAACGAGGTCTCGTTCGAGGTGCAAAAACGTTACGACAGCCCGGACGAGGCGGAGGCAGACATTCGGGCGCGCGTGGAACGCAAGGAGGTGATCATGGGCTTTGGTCATCCGGTATACACGGTGTCGGATCCGCGCAACCAGATCATCAAGGACGTCGCGCGCGAACTATCCGAAGTGCAGGGCAATCGCAAGATGTACCACATCGCCGAGCGCCTGGAAGGCGTGATGTGGGACGTCAAGAAAATGTTCCCTAACCTGGACTGGTTCAGCGCGGTCAGCTACCACATGATGGGGGTGCCGCCGGCGATGTTCACGCCGCTGTTCGTCATCGCCCGCACCGCTGGCTGGAGCGCGCACATCATCGAGCAGCGCATCGACGGCAAGATCATTCGTCCCAGCGCGGATTACATCGGACCGGAAGATCGGGCGTTCGTGCCCATCGATCAGCGCTGACGCGGGGATTCGGCACTCGCTGCGCGTCGTCGCTTGCTTGTGTCGCGCTTGAGCATGGAGACGAGGCAAGCGCGCGCAGATGCCGCGCCGCGCCTTTCCGGGTTGCACGGCCCAATCCGCCTTTGTTTTTCTCAGCCAGGCCAAGCCAGCCAGACATGAACAGCCACTACCGCCTTCCCCTGCCGGGCACGTCGCTGGAGTATTTCGACGCGCGCGCCGCAGTCGATGCGATCCACCCCGGCGCCTATGCCGCCTTGCCGTATGTCGCGCGGGTTTTCGCCGAGAACCTGGTGCGCCGCTGCGATCCGGCGCTGCTGCGCGATGCCTTGCTGCAACTGATCGAGCGTCGCCGCGACCTGGATTTCCCGTGGTTTCCGGCGCGGGTGGTGTGCCACGACATTCTTGGCCAGACCGCGTTGGTGGATCTGGCCGGGCTGCGCGATGCCATTGCCGACAAGGGGGGCGATCCGGCCCAGGTCAATCCGGTGGTGCCGGTGCAACTGATCGTCGATCATTCCCTGGCGGTGGAATGCGGCGGCGCCGATCCGCAGGCGTTCGCGAAGAATCGCGCCATCGAGGATCGTCGCAACGCCGACCGTTTCCATTTCATCGACTGGAGCAAACACGCCTTCCGCAATGTGGACGTGATTCCGCCGGGCAACGGCATCATGCACCAGATCAATTTGGAGAAAATGTCGTCGGTGGTTTACGTGCAGGATGGGGTCGCGTTTCCGGATACCTGCGTGGGCACCGACAGCCATACCCCGCACGTGGATGCGCTGGGTGTCATTGCGATTGGCGTCGGCGGGCTGGAGGCCGAGAGCGTGATGCTTGGGCGCGCGTCATGGATGCGGCTGCCGGAGATCGTCGGGGTCGAACTGCGCGGAAAACCACAGCCGGGCATCACCGCCACCGATGTGGTGCTGGCGCTGACCGAGTTCCTGCGCGCACAACGCGTGGTCGGCGCATATCTGGAATTCTTCGGCCCCGGCGCCGCAGCGCTGACCATCGGCGACCGCGCTACCATCTCCAACATGTGCCCGGAATACGGGGCCACCGCGGCGATGTTCTATATCGATGCGCAGACCATCGACTATCTGCGCCTGACCGGACGCGAACAAGCGCAGCTCGCGTTGGTGGAAACCTACGCGCGCACCACGGGGTTGTGGGCCGAGGCGCTGACCACGGCGCAGTATGAGCGCGTGCTGCGCTTCGATCTTGCCAGCGTGGTGCGCAACATGGCCGGCCCGAGCAACCCGCACACGCGGGTAGCGACCACGCAACTGGCCGCGCGCGGTATCGCCGACGCCGCCAAGTTGGAGGCTGGCAAGGCGGAGCAGGCGCAGGGGCGGATGCCCGATGGCGCCGTGATCATCGCCGCCATCACCAGTTGCACCAACACCTCCAACCCGCGCAATGTCATCGCCGCCGCGCTGCTGGCGCGCAATGCCAACGCGCGTGGGCTGACCCGCAAACCATGGGTGAAGACCTCGCTGGCGCCCGGTTCCAAGGCCGTGCAGCTGTATTTGCAAGAAGCCGGCCTGCTGGCGGAGTTGGAGGCGCTCGGCTTCGGCATCGTCGGTTTCGCCTGCACCACCTGCAACGGCATGAGTGGCGCGTTGGATCCGCACATCCAGCAGGAAATCATCGACCGCGATCTGTACGTCACCGCGGTGCTGTCGGGCAATCGCAACTTCGATGGCCGCATCCACCCTTACGCCAAACAGGCATTCCTGGCCTCGCCGCCGCTGGTGATCGCCTATGCCATTGCCGGCACGGTGCGCTTCGACATCGAAAAAGACGTGTTGGGCGTGGATGCCGATGGCAGTCCGGTGCGCTTGCAGGACATCTGGCCCAGCGATGCGGAGATCGACGCGGTGGTGCGCGCGGCGGTGACGCCGGAGCAGTTCCGCCGCGTGTACGCGCCGATGTTCAGCGTGCGCGCGGAGCACGCCGCGCCGGTCAGCCCGCTGTACGCGTGGCGCCCCCAAAGCACCTACATCCGCCGCCCGCCATACTGGGAGGGTGCGCTGGCCGGGGAGCGCACGTTGCGCGGTATGCGCGCGCTGGCAGTGCTCGGCGACAACATCACCACCGATCATCTATCGCCGTCCAACGCGATCCTTGCCGACAGCGCCGCTGGCGAATATCTCGCGCGCATGGGCGTGCCGGAGGAAGACTTCAATTCTTACGCCACGCATCGCGGCGACCACCTCACCGCGCAGCGCGCCACCTTCGCCAACCCGACGCTGCGCAACGAGATGGCGGTGGTCGATGGTCAGGTCCGGCAAGGTGCGCTGACCCGCCTGGAACCGGAGGGACAGGTGCTGCGCATGTGGGAGGCGATCGAGACTTATATGGCACGCAAGCAGCCGTTGATCGTCATCGCCGGTGCCGATTATGGCCAGGGATCCTCGCGCGACTGGGCGGCCAAGGGCGTGCGTCTTGCGGGCGTGGAGGCCATCGTCGCCGAGGGGTTCGAGCGTATCCACCGCACCAACCTGATCGGCATGGGCGTGTTGCCGTTGCAGTTTCTGCCGGGTACAACGCGCAAGACCTTGGGCATCGACGGCAGCGAGATCTTTGCGGTGCTCGGCGAACGCCGCCCCGGCGCGACCCTGTCGCTGCGTATCGAGCGCACGCATGGCGATCCGGTGCAGGTGCCGGTGCTGTGTCGCCTGGACAGCGACGAGGACGTGTCCATCTACGAGGCCGGTGGTGTGTTGCAACGCTTCGCCCAGGATTTTCTCGACGCGGCGGCGGCCTGATGCCGCAGTGCGCGTGCGCCGTCGAACGCGGTGGCGGCCGTGCAGGCCGGTGTAGTCAGCCGCGCTCGCGTTGCGTGTGGTCTTCTAATCAATCGATTCGTCTCTCCGACTGGAACTGCCATGGCTCACGTTGCGCAACTGCGTATTCCCGCCACCTATTTGCGCGGTGGCACCTCCAAGGGGGTGTTCTTCCGGCTCCAGGATTTGCCCGTGGCGGCACAGGTGCCGGGCCCAGCGCGCGACGCACTGCTGTTGCGCGTGATCGGCAGTCCCGATCCGTATGCCAAGCAGATCGATGGGATGGGTGGGGCCACCTCCAGCACCAGCAAGACCGTGATCCTGGCGCCGAGTACGCGTGCGGATCACGACGTGGATTACCTGTTCGGTCAGGTGGCGATCGACCGCCCGTTCGTGGACTGGAGCGGCAACTGCGGCAATCTCTCGGCGGCGGTGGGGCCATTCGCCATTGCCGCGGGCATGCTCGATCCGGCACGGGTTCCGCGCGATGGCATCGCCACGGTGCGGATCTGGCAGGCCAACATCGGCAAGACCATTCTGGCGCACGTGCCGATGGCGGGCGGTGACGTCCAGGAAACCGGTGATTTCGAACTAGACGGCGTGACCTTCCCCGCAGCGGAGATTGCGCTCGAATTCCTCGATCCGGCCGCCGACGAAGACGGTGCCGATGGCGCGATGTTTCCCACCGGCCATCTGATCGAGACGCTGGAAGTGCCTGGTGTGGGGACGTTGACGGCGACCTTGATCAACGCCGGCATTCCGACCATCTTCCTCGACGCGCAAGAACTCGGTTATCGCGGTACCGAATTGCAGAACGCGATCAACGACGATGCGCAGGCGTTGGCCCGATTAGAGACCATCCGCGCATACGGCGCGTTGCGCATGGGCCTGATCGCCACGTTGGAGCAGGCGGCCACGCGCCAGCACACGCCCAAGCTCGCCTTCGTCGCGCCGCCAGCCGACTACGTGGCTTCCAGCGGCAAACCGGTTGCGGCTGCCCACATCGACCTGCTGGTCCGGGCCATGTCGATGGGCAAATTGCACCACGCGATGATGGGCACCGCGGCGGTGGCAATCGGCACCGCCGCGGCGATCCCGGGCACGCTGGTGAACCGTGCCGCGGGTGGTGGCGCGCGCAACGCGGTGCGTTTCGGTCATCCCTCGGGCACCTTGCGTGTCGGCGCCAAGGCGCGTCAGGTGGATGGCCAGTGGACGGTCACCAAGGCGCTCATGAGCCGCAGCGCGCGGGTGCTGATGGAAGGCTGGGTACGGGTGCCGGATGTCGCGCTGGGCTAAGAGTCGCTAACAAAACGACGGCGTCGCCGCTGGACGGGCGCGGCAGTGCTCGGAAGTCGCATGTGCCACTGCACACGGCGGTGTCTGTGTGCTGTCTGCGTTCGCGCGACAGCGACGGGCGACGTATTGTTGGCCGCTTTAAGCGAACGGTCTTGCGGCGCAGCGCGCGATTGTCTTCAACGCGGTGGCGCCGCCAGCGACATGGCGGCGCCACCGCAGTGCATGCCGACCAGGCATGGGGCAAGGCTGGGCACAGCGGAGTGTGGAACTGCGGCAACACCGCCCAATGGCAGGCGGATGTGCATCATGTGTGCGTTGTGTTAATTGTTGTACGGCGCGACCGCGCGCCGCACCGCGCTTCCCTCCCCCATCCTGGAGTTCTCATGTCCGCCAGTTGCTCGCTGCGCGCCAGCGTCCTTGCCGTTGCCGTCGTTTCCGCGTTCTCGTTGCCTGCCGCCGCGCAGCAGGCGGACAACGGCGATGGAGTTGCCCGTCTGGATGCGGTCAAGGTCACCGCCGAGCGTCGCGCGGAGGATGCCAAGGATGTGCCGGTATCGGCCAGCGTGCTGCGACCGGAGTACCTGGACGCGATCGCCACCAGTGGCTCGGACGTGCGCGTTTTGGCGGGCAAGGCGCCCAGTCTCAATGTCGAATCCTCCAATGGTCGCGTGTTTCCGCGCTTTTACATCCGGGGTTACGGCAACACCGATTTCAATACCTATGCCTCGCAGCCGGTGTCGCTGATCTACGACGAGGTAGTTGCCGAGAACGCGTTCCTGAAGGGCTTTCCGATCTTCGATCTACAGAGCCTGGAAGTGCTGCGCGGTCCGCAGGGCACGCTGTTCGGCCGCAACACGCCTGCGGGTGTGGTGAAGTTCAATTCGGTCAAGCCGACCCTTGGCGCCAACGACGGTTACGCCAGCCTGTCCTATGGCACCTACGGCACCATGACCATGGAGACCGGCGTGAGTGTGGCGCTGGGCGAGCGGTGGGCCGCGCGCATCTCGGCGCTGGGCCAGCGCCGCGGCGACTGGGTCGACAACACGGCCGATGACCGTTCGTTCGAGGGCTACGTGGATTCGGCGGTGCGCGTGCAACTGCTGTTCCAGCCGGGCGAAGCATTCAGTGCGCTGTTCAACGCGCATGCGCGCCATCTCGACGGCACCGCGCGGCTGTTCCGCGCCAACATCTTCCAACCGGGCAGTAACCGGCTGATTGCCGGTTTCGATCCGGACAAGGTGTCCATCGACGGCAAGAACACCCAGCAATTGCAGACGTATGGCGGCAGTGCCAACCTGACCTGGAACCTGGACGACATCGTGCTGCATGCGATCACCGGCTACGAGGGCATCGGCAAGTACTACAGTCGTGGCGACATCGACGGCGGCTACGGCGCGGTGTTCGCGCCGCCGTCCGGCCCGGGGACGATCCCGTTCCCGGTGGAGACCGCCGGTGGCATCAAGCGCCTGGACCAGTACACGCAGGAGCTGCGGGCCGAATCGCAGTACGCTGGCCCGCTCAATTGGCAAGCAGGCTTGTACTACTTCCAAGATGCGGTGGAAGGCGAGAATTACACCTACGACACGCTGGCCGGCGGTTCTTTGTCCAGCTATCAGTTGACCCGACAGCGCAACACCGCGTGGGCGGTGTTCGGTTCGTTGCACGATGCCGTCACCGAACGCCTGGATGTGCGCGCCGGCCTGCGCTACACCGACGACAAGAAGCGGTTCGACGTTCTGGCACTGGACCGCGTCGTCCTCCAGCAACCGTCCAGCGGCAGCACCGACAACGCCAAGCTCACCGGCGATCTCAGCGCCACTTACAGGATTGACGAAGACGTCAACGTTTACGCGCGTGCCGCGCGTGGTTTTCGCGGCGCCAGCTTCGGCGTGCCGTCGGCGACCGCGCCGTTGACCGTGGCCGCGCCGGAGACCGTGGATTCCTACGAGATCGGCATCAAGTCCGATTTATTCGACAAGCGCGCGCGCTTGAACTTCGACATCTACGATTTCCGGGTAAAGAACCAGCAGTTGACCGCGGTGGGGGGCGCTTCCAACGATATACGCCTGCTCAACGCGAACACCTCCAAGGCGCGTGGCGCCGAGTTCGATGGCGAAGCGATGTTGACCCGGAACCTGCGCGTGACCCTGGGCGGTGCTTACAACTGGACCCGCATCCAAGACCCGACGTTGTCGGTCGCCGTGTGCCGTACCTGCACCGTCACCGATCCGCTTAACGCCGCCGGGCGCGCGTTGATCGATGGTAATGTGCTGCCGCAGGCGGCCAAATGGATGGGCAACGCGACCTTGCGCTACGGTATCCCGGTTGGCGACAACGCCGAGTTCTTCCTCTTGACCGACTGGTCCTACCGCAGTGCGATCAATTTCTTTCTGTACGACTCGCGCGAGTTCGTCGGTCAACCGCTGTTGGAGGGCGGCGTCAAGATCGGATACACCTGGGATGCCGACGCCTATGAAGTCTCGGTGTTCTGCCGCAACTGCACCAACCAGATCCGCGCCACCGGGGCGATCGACTTCAACAATCTCACCGGCTTCATCAATGACCCGCGTATCGTCGGCGCGCAATTCCGCGCCAACTTCTGATTTGCGACGCAGGCGTTACAGTAACGCTGGCCGGCGCTCAGCCGGCTGCTTATCTTGGGGGGACGTGCATGCGCGGTCTGAAGCAATGGGCGGCGCTGGCGCTGCTGAGCATGGTGGTGTGTGCCATCGCGGCGGCGTCTGTGATGGCGACGCCGGTGCAAAAAGTGGTGGTGTCCACCGATATCGGCGATGACATCGACGATGCGTTCGCGCTGGCACTGCTGTTGCGCAGTCCGGAATTGCAAGTGCTCGGCATCGCCTCGACCTGGGGCGACACCGGCTTGCGCGCGCAATTGTTGCAACGGCTGTTGCGGCAGGCTGGCCGCGGTGATATTCCGCTGGCGATCGGGCAACGCACCGCCAGTGCCGTTGCCTTCAGCCAGGCGCGTTGGGCCGCCAAGGGGACGCTGCCGCGCGATGCGCCGGATGCGGCGCAGTTCATCCTGGCGCAGGCGCGGCGCCATCCCGGCGAGGTCAGCTTGCTGGTGCTCGGGCCGTTGACCGATGCAGCGCGCGCGTTGCAGCGCGATCCGGCGGGTTTCGCCCAACTCAAGCAGGTGGTGTTGATGGGCGGCTCGGTGCGCGTCGGCTACGGGAAGTCGCGCTACCGCACGCCGAATCCGCCGGTTCCCGAATACAACATCGTCTCCGACATCGGGGCGGCGCAGCGCGTATTCGCTGCTGGTGTGCCGATCGTGATGCTGCCGCTGGATGCGACCCAGGTGACGCTGGAGGAGCCGGAGCGGATCGCGTTGTTCGCGCATGGCGAGCCGCTGACCGATGCGCTGACACAGCTTTACTACCAGTGGCGCGACACCGATCAGCCATGGTCCAGCGCCACACCGACGCTATTTGACGTGGTGCCGGTGGCGCAGTTGCTGGAGCCTGATCTGTGCCCGACCGTGCCGCGGCGCATCGTCATCGACGATCAGGGCAATACGCGCGAGATGCCGCTGACCAACGCAATGGCCGCCGCTGGCGGCACTAGCGGCACGGCCAACGTGCAGGTGTGTCTGGCGTTGGACCGATCGCGACTGATTGCGCTGTACATGCAGCGCATGCTGCACTGATCGCATTCGCCGCAGTAGTGCTGCGTGGAGATCCCCATTCGTTTCTGGAGTCCGTGATGCCGTCGTCCGCTTTGTCCGCCGTGTCCAATATCGATACCGTCGTGTTCGATCTTGGTGGTGTCCTGATCGATTGGAACCCGCGCTATCTGTACCGTCGTTTGTTCGCGCAGGAGGCGCAGATGGAGCATTTCCTGCGCGAGATTTGCAGCCCGCAGTGGAACGAGCGCCAGGATGCGGGCCGGCCGTGGCATGAGGCGGTCGCCGAACTCAGTGCGCTGCATCCGGCACATGCGCCCATGATTGCGGCCTACCACGCGCGCTGGCCTGAAATGCTGGGCGGCGCGCTGGAGGACACGGTGGCGGTGTTGGAAGAACTGCGTGGCTGCGATGTGCGCCTGTACGCGCTGACCAACTGGTCGCACGAGACCTTCCCGATCGCGCGCGAACGTTATCCGTTCCTTGACTGGTTCGAGGGCGTGCTGGTGTCGGGCGAGGAGCGGCTGGTGAAGCCGGATCCGGCGATTTTCGCGCTGCTGTGCGCGCGCTATGCGATCACGCCGTCGCGCGCGGTGTTCATCGACGACGCGCCGCGCAACGTACACGCCGCAGCCGGGATCGGGATGCAGGCGCTGCAGTTTCGCGATGCGGCCACCCTGCGTGCTGCACTGATCGCATTGGGCTTGCCGCTGCGCGCCCGCGACCCGATGGCATGAGCGGCACGCCTGCCGCGTCGATCCGGGAGGGGCGCTCGCCGATCCCAGGGCGCTGCTGATCCGTGCGCTTCGGTCTGTGCGGTGAGGTATGGAATTGGTGATATTAAATTGTCATATTTTTGGAATTAAATGCCGGGTTTTACTTGATCAGATTCTGATTTTCAGGGGCCTTGCAATGAAATCACTCCACCACCGGCAACGGGTATTCTTCGTTTGTGTGTTAGCTGCCAGTTGCCACGCCGCGCTTGCGGCGGATGTTCTCGGTGGCACTCCAGCAGTGCCTGCCTCACCGGATGCGACCACCACCAACGAGGTCGCTGGCAATACCGCCGCCGCTCCCGAGTCCGACACAACCAAGACCCTGTCCAGCGTTGTCGTGACCGGGGTACGCAAGGCCAACGCCGCCGCGATCGAGAGCAAGCGCGAGGCCACCAACATCACCGACGTGGTCAGTTCCACCGACGTGCGCGCGTTGCCGGATACCACCATCGTCGAAGCGCTGCGCCGTATTCCGGGCCTGTCCGTGCTGCCGGCGACCGACAACGAGCATCCACGCGACGAAGCCGCCACCCCGGTGCTGCGCGGTCTCGGTCCGTCCTACAACAACGTCACCATCGACGGTTTGACCGTGGCCTCCCCGGGCACGCCGAACGGAACGCTCGGTTCGATCACCCGTGGCGTGCGCCTGGATATTCTGCCGGCTTCGATGGTCAGCGAATTGCAGGTCATCAAGACCTTCACTCCCGACCTGGATCCCAATGCCACCGGCGGTGCGATCAACCTCAAGACCCGCAGTGCGTTCGAAAATGGCGGCAAGCCGTTCTTCACCGCCGAGGCGTCGCTGGGGCATGCCAACGACGTGGGCAAGCCGCGCGATCAGGACGATCCGGGATATCGCCTGCTTGCGACCGGTAGCCGCACCTTCGGCAGCGAAGGGCAGTACGGCCTGACCTTGTCGGGTAACTATCAGACCCTGAGCAGTTACACTGAAACCCATATGACCACCGATACGGTGCATTACGGGTTCTACGACAGCAATGGCGTGTTGCAGAGCGGCACCAATCTGGGCAACGGCTGGGCCGTGCCGCAGCAGGACAAGTACTGGTACGTGATGGACAAGCGCGACCGCTACGGCCTCACCGGTAAGTTCGAGGCGCACGTGAGCGAGTCGCTGCAGGCCTATGCGCTGGCCGGCTATTACTATTTCCGCGACAACATGGAGCGCAACGAGGTCATCATCGACCCGCGCAACCGCAGCAATGTGTACAACCAGACCGCCACGTCGGGTACGTATCCGGCCGGTGACGTGGAGGTCGGTTACTCCAATCAGATCACCACCACCCGCACCAAGCTCGGTCAGACCGGTTTCGAATGGCGTCCGGACGACCGACAGGTACTGTCGGCGCGCGGCTCCTGGTCCGATGCGACCTATGAAGAGCCGATGCGCATGATCAAGTATGTTACCGGTGCTTCGCGCCCGGCGGCGGTGCCCACCGGGCAGACTGGCCCTGGCGTGACGGTGGTGCCGAATGCGGCCTATGGCTTCAACTACGACACGTCGGGCTTGAATCAACGTTTCCCGATCGCGCCGCAGGCGTACTACAACTACGACAACTACAGCCTGCTGTATTGGCGTCCGGACTACCAACGCAGTGCGCGCGACAAAGTGCTCACCGGGCGCTTGGACTATGCCTTCAATCGCGGCGAGATGGATCGTGGGCTCGGTTTCGGCACCGGCCTGAGTTACACCCGCGACGAGCCCGGCTTCAACATCTATCGCGTGGAATACCAGCCCAATCGCAGTGCCCCGGCGTTGAACATCGCCGACGTGCTGGCGCCGTCCAACGCGCCGATGCGTTACTTGAACATGAACCTGATCGCGATCGATCCGGCCAAGGCCAACAATATTTTGAATTCGGTGCCGCTGAGCGCGTTCAACAGCACCGACCAGAGCGCTTTCAGCAACCAGGATAATTTCAGCCACAGCGAAAAGATTTTCGGCACCTACGGCTTGGTCAGTTATCGCGCCGACGCGTTCGACGTGGAGGCCGGCCTGCATTACGACCATACCGACCAGTCCACGGTCGGCCGCCAACGCCAATTGGATGCTGCCAGCGGCAAGTATGTGTACGTGGATGCGCCGACGCATTCGCATTACGGCAATCTGTTGCCGTCGGCGATCATGACCTACCATCTCAACGATCGCCTCGACCTGCGTGCCGGCGCCAGCCGCACGCTTGGCCGCCCGCCTTACGACGCTTACGCCGCGCGCACCTCGATCGGCTTCGTCAATAGCAACGACATGGGCAATCCCAACGCCCAGGGCGTCACCGTGACCATCGGTAACCCCGATATCAAACCGCGCATTTCGACCAATCTGGACCTGTCGCTGGAATGGCGTCTGCCCGACGACTACGACGGCATGCTCGCCGCCGCCGTGTTCGACAAGCGCATCCAGGACGAGATTTTTACCCTCTCGCGTGTCGACCAGTTCACCTTCAACGGCACCACGTATTCGAATGTGTTGATCAGCACGCCGGCCAACGCGTCCAAGGCACATGTGCGCGGCCTGGAACTGAGCGCGGTGTTGAACACCTTGTTGCCGGGCGTCCCGGCATTGTCCGGCCTGGGCGCCAGCGCCAACCTGGCGTTGCTCGACGGCGGCATGGACGTGCCGTTCAGCACCGGCACCGCGCCGAACATCGTGCAGAGCAAGCGCTCGGTCGATAACATGGTCGGCCAGCCCGACTACACCGCCAACGCCTCGCTGTTCTATACCGTCGGCGGCTTGGAATTGCGCGCGGCCTACAACCGTCAGGGCAAAGCGCTGCGCTCGATCGTCAGCAACATTCCCTGGCAGGATTTGTACTGGGCGCCGCGTTCGCAGTTGGACCTGTCGGCCACGTGGGCGGTCAGCAAGCAACTCAGCGTGGTGGGTCAGGTCAGCAACGTCACCCACAGCCGCCTCACCAGTTTCACCGGTCCAGGCGAGAACCTGCTGAAGGACAGCTATTCGATGCCGACCACGTATTGGATCGGTCTGCGCTTTACCCCATCGCTCTGATGAGTGTCGGAGATTTTTAATGAACGTGCGTATTTTTCGTGGTGGCCTGGTGGCCGGCCTGCTGACCTTCGCCGTCCCGGCCGTGGCGGCCGGTATCGCCCCGATCCAGGCACGCCTGGCCAATCCGGAAGGCGGTATCTTCGTCGTTGCCCATCGTGGTTGCCATAACCCCGCGCCCGAGCATGGCTTCGCCGGGCATGCGCCGGAGAACTCGCTGCTCGGTCTGGAGCGCTGTGTGGCGGTGGGCGTGGACATGCTCGAAACCGATATCCGTCGCGCTGCCGATGGCACCTTGGTGATGTTCCACGACGCCACGGTGGATCGGACCACCAACGGCAGCGGCAAGGTCGCCGAGATGACCTGGGCGCAACTGTCACAGTTACGCTTGCGCGACGACGAGGGCGGCGCCGATGCCGCGCTCACCGATCAGCATCCGGTGACCCTGGAGCAGATGCTGGCTGCGGCCAAAGGCCGGATCATGCTCAATCTCGACGTCAAAGCGCCGATCTATGCCGAGGTCGCCGACGCGGTGCGGCGCGCTGGCATGCAGCGCGAGGTAGTCCTCAAGACCGAGGTCGGCGTGCATAGCCAGCCGTTGGCGTCGCTGCCGCCGTTCGACCAAGTGAACTTCACCCCGGTGCTGCTCAACCCCCCAGGCACCGACGATCTGCTGCGGACCATGCGCATCCAGATCGGGGGCAAGGTGCGGCCTGTGGCGATTGAACTGCCGCGCATGTCGCTCGCGCAATTGGCGCCGCTGGTGGCGCTGGCCAATCAACAGCGCATGCGGCTGCTGGTCAACACATTATGGGAAGGGTTTGTCACTGGTGTCGGCGGCGATGCCGAGGCGTTACGCGATCCCGATGCCGTCTGGGGACGGCTGTACCACGCCGGTGTTGGTGCGCTGCAGACCGACGAGCCGGAGGCCCTGCTGCGTTACCGTGCTTCGCTCAAACCACACTGAGTATTCGCGATATTGACCGCCGCGGGGTATTCCGCGGCGGTGCTTCCAGCGCTTCGAGCCTGTCAAAAGTTTCCCTGCGAACTATGCGCATTCGTGGATGACAAAGCGCTATCCGAGCAACATAAGCCGCGCGCAATTGGCGATCATCCAACCATTGCTGGAGAGCGCTCGCCGGCAGACCAGACTCCACAATGAGTGGACCTGTAAGAGGTGTTCTGCGGTGTGTTGTATCTGCTCAAGAGCGGCTGCCAGTGGCGCATGCTGCCCGAGGAGTTCCCGCAGTGGCGCGCGGTGCATTCGTACTTTGCCATCTGGAGCGAGTCGCGTGAGGGGGGGCAGCCTGCTGGAGTAGGCTTAAAAAATCAGGTTGGCGAGGCCCGAAAGAAATAAGGGAGCAACGCATCAAGTACGTTCTTGATCGTGGACGTGCAGATGGACGCGCAGAGCGTGAAGAGCGGGGGCACGGCGGGGCTCAAAGGCTTATGACGCGGGCAAGAAGGTGTCGGAGATCAAGCGGCATATTGCGGTGGATACGTAAGGACTGCCACATGTGGTGGCAGTGACGACGGACGAAGTGACCGATCGCAAATGTGCGCCGGAAGCGCTCCAGCGCGGCAAGTCAGGTTGAAGCGGACAAAGCCCTGCTATGCGACAGTGGCTACACCGCAGAGCCGTTCGCCGAAGGCGTACGCGCAGTGCTTGGCGAAAAAGTCAAGGTGCAGATCGTCAAGCGCAGTGAGCTGCACAACTTCAAGGTCATGCCCAAGCGTTGGATCGTCGAACGCAGTTTTGCCTGGCTGGAGAAGAGCCGAAGGTCGTGGAAGAACTGCGAGCGCAAGCGCAATACCAGTCTACAGTTCATCCACCGGGGATTCCTGGTGGCATTGCTTAGGAGACTTTGAACACGTCCTAAGGGACTGATGAATTTTTCAGGGACGACGACATTCAACGTGGTGAAGCCGCGCCTGCAGTCCTGTTTCGATTTCCATCGGCTAGTCTGACACAGCGGATGGTGGCGATGCGATGCAGTAACGCTCACCCGTGACAGGCGTCGCCTGACATCGATTGCGATTGCATGCCGTTCGGTTCGTCATCTCTACCGTTGCAGTAGCACCGAATTGCACATCCGATCACGGTTGTCATGCGCTTTCGGCGTCATGCGGGAGTCAAGTTTGAAAGGCTCGCGACCGATATTAAGTCTACATACAGATCGGCATTGCCAACAGGATCGCTATGAATCCCGTTCACTTCCTGCGTCTTCGCGTCGCCAATTTGCCGATGGCGCGCAAGTTCGTGGTGTTATGCACGCTGCTGGCAATCGGCGTGATCCTGCTGGCGGTCGCTGCCGCGCGCCTGCAATACCTGGATCTGGTGGAAGCGCGCAAGCAGACTGTCAAGACGGAGGTCGACATGGGCATGAGCGTCATCGCGCACTATGCCGACAAGGCCAAGCGCGGCGAACTGACCGAGGCGCAGGCGCAGACTGCGGCCAAGAACACGCTTGCCGATATCAAGACCAATGGCGGGGTGGACTACTTCTTCATCGTCGACCCGCAGATGCACATCGTCATGCATCCCAAACGCAAGGTCGGCACCGACATGAGCGGCTACAAGAGCGATGCCGGCGAATACGTGTACCGCGACATCCAGGCCGCGGTGCGCAGTGGCGACGGTTTCAGCCACTACACCGGCCCCAAGCCCGGAAAGAAAGAGCAATTGTCGAAGATCAGCTACGCCGAGCTCTACCCGCAGTGGAACTGGATATTGGTGATGGGCGTGTACGCCGAGGATATCCAGTTCGAGGCGCTGGGTTTCACCAAGATCCTCACCATCATCGGCGCTGTGCTGGTGGTGCTGATGGTGGGACTGTGCTGGCTGATCGCCAGCGCCATCATCACCCCGTTGCGCGCGGCAACGCGCACCGCCGAGGCCATTGCTTCTGGCCGTTTCGACAACGCCATCAAGGTGGAGTCGCACGACGAGACCGGGCAGCTGATGACCAGCATGCAGCAGATGCAGATCCAGTTGCAGCGCTTCAACGGCGAGATGCAGACCCTGGTGCAGCTACAGCAGGGGGAGGACATCGGTCACCGTATGCCGGAGGATTTCCCAGGTGACTACGGCACCCTGGCGCGGGGCATCAATACCGCGTTGTTCGAGCACCTGGATGCGATCATCGAGGCGATGGCGATCATGGGCGAGTACGGCCGCGGCGACTTGCGCCGCGACATGCGCCGCCTACCTGGCCAGCGTGCCGCGCTGAACGAGGCGCTGGATGCGGTAAAGGCCAACCTGTCGGCGATCAACGGCGACATCGCGCGCCTGGCCGATGCGGCCGCGCACGGGGATTTCTCCGCGCGCGGTGAAGAAGGGCGCTACCAGTTCGCGTTCAAGGAAATGGTGGGAGCGCTGAACCGGCTGATGCAGCAGGCCGAGAGCGGCCTGGCCGACGTGGGCCGGATCATGGGCGCGATTGCCGACGGCGACCTGTCGCAGCGGGTGGATGCACGCTACGAGGGCGCTTTCGGTCAGCTGGCCGAGGCCGCCAACCGCACCGTCGCGCAGCTGACCACCATCGTACAAGGCATCCAGCGCTCGGCCGAGTCGATCAACACCGCGGCCGGCGAGATTACCAGCGGCAACAGCGATCTGTCGGTGCGCACCGAACAGCAGGCAGCGAGCCTGGAAGAAACCACCGCGTCGATGAAAGAGCTGACCTCCACGGTCAAGCAGAACGCCGACAACGCGCGCCAGGCCAACCAGCTGGTGCTGGGTGCCGGCGAAGTGGCCGAGAGCGGCGGCCGCGTGGTCGAGGACGTGGTCACCACGATGGCCTCGATCAGCGCCGCTTCCTCGCGCATCGCAGACATCATCGGGGTCATCGACGGCATCGCGTTCCAGACCAACATCCTGGCGCTCAATGCCGCGGTGGAAGCGGCGCGTGCCGGCGAGCAGGGCCGCGGCTTCGCGGTGGTGGCCTCGGAAGTGCGCTCGTTGGCGCAGCGTTCGGCCGCTGCGGCCAAGGAGATCAAGACTCTGATCTCTGACTCGGTGCAGGAAGTGGAGCAGGGCTCGACCCTGGTCGCGCGCGCCGGCAACACCATGGCCGAGGTGGTGACATCGGTGAAGCGGGTCACCGATATCATGGCGGAGATTTCCGGGGCCAGCGCCGAACAGAGTTCGGGCATCGAGCAGGTCAGCAAGACGGTGATGCAGCTGGACGAGAGCACGCAGCAGAACGCAGCACTGGTGGAGGAAGCCACCGCAGCGGCGAAGAGCCTGGAAGACCAAGCCTTGGACCTGACCCGTGCGGTGGCGGTGTTCCGCCTCGCCGGTGGCGCGCAGCCGCTCGCCACGGTCGTGCCGTATGCGTCGGTGCGCCCGATCGCCTCCGCGCGTGCGCCGCTCAAGAAAGCGCCTGCGTCAGTGGCGGTGCCGACCGTGCAGCCGGTGGCGCGCAGCAAGTCCGGTGCGTTGGCGGAAAGCTCGGACTGGGAAGAGTTCTGAGCCTGCTAAACGGCAGCTACGCAGTCACTGGCCGGCCACGAAGCCGATGTGGCAGCGTATCGGCGTCGTCGTTTCTGCACGGGCGATCGCTTGCGCTGCGGCATTGTCACCAGCACTCTTGACCTGACTCACTTGCTTGAGCAACTTCAACCTGACCAACCTCTCGTAGTCTTGGGTCTGATGTTGCGACTGCGGCAGTTCATGCGCAGCCTGCGTGTGGTCCCTGTGCAGGAGCCGTTGGTGTGCTTCGAGACGCCGGCCGGGCAGCAGATGCAGTGCGACTGGGGCGTGTTTTGGCGCGGCAAATACATATTGTCCGCGTTTGTGGCGATGCAGGGTTGTCTCGGGCCAGCGACGTGGAATGCGTCACCGACGAGAAGCTGGAGACGCTGGTGGCCTGTCACGAGCACGCCGTTGAGTTCTTCGGTGGTGTGTCGTGGAAAGGGTCGTACGACAAAACGTTCCTGTTTTCCAGGTCCTCGCCAAACGCTATGAAAAAGACGCGTTGTTGCTGACCAGCAAACTTGCCGTTTGGACAGTGGGACCAGGCGTTTGCGGGCGACACCACCAAGGTGGGTCAGGCTGAAGTTGCGGTTGACATGATGCGAAGCAGCGGCATGGCCGCGCAGGGTTGGCTGGCGTGTGTTGCCTGCCAGCAGAGGGGAGGGGATCAGTCGGGGAGGTGTTGCAGCACGTAATCCGCGGCTGAGACCTTGAACTCGCCCGGTGCCTCGACGAACAGTGAGCGCACCACGCCGTTTTCGGCATATAAGGCGAAGCGGCGCGCACGCAGGCCCATACCGTAGTGGCTGGCGTCCAATTCCAGGCCCAGCGCCTTAGTGAAGTCGCCATTGCCATCTGACAGCATCTGCAGCCCGTCCGGGACCAATTGGCTCTTGCCCCATGCCTGCATCACGAACGGATCGTTGACCGCCATGCAGTAGACCTCGATGCCGCGTTTGCGGAACTCTTCGAAATGCTCCACATAGCCGGGTAGATGCTTTTCCGAACAGGTTGGAGTGAACGCACCGGGGACGGCGAACAACAGCGCGCGGCGTCCATCGAAGAGTGTGTGGGTATCGACCTGTTCGACGCCGTCGCGGATGCGCTGCATCACTGCGTCGGGAATGCGTTCTCCTGCTTGGATCGGCATAGCGGTCTCCTTAAAGATGAACCAATTCTAGAAACGCAGATGGCAAGGTGACGTCAACGGCTTGAAAAACCACGATGCACGCTTATCTGACGTGCATGGGCGGCGGGCCTGTCCCGCCTCCCCGAACGGCCCCCTTGGGGTGTTCCTCATTCACGTTTCAGGAGACCACGATGAGCATTGTCCGTTATCGCCAGTGGCCGGCCCAGGCCGCATTCCAGAACGAGATCAAGCAGGTGTTCGACCGTTTCTTCGATCCCAATGGCGGTACCGATGAATCGGCCGTCGTCACCGCGCAGTGGGTGCCGCGCGTGGACATCAAGGAGGAGCCGGAGCGCTTCGTGTTGTACGCCGATCTGCCGGGTATGGACCCGTCGGAGATCGAGGTGTCGATGGACAAGGGCATCCTCTCCATCAAGGGCGAGCGCAAGAGCGAATCGGCTGCCGACAGCGAGCATTTCTCGCGGATCGAACGCCGCTATGGCAGCTTCCACCGTCGCTTCGCACTGCCGGATAGTGCCGATCCCGACGGCATTTCTGCCAGCGGCTACCATGGCGTGCTGGAAGTGCGGATTCCCAAGCGTCCGGCGAGTACGCCGCGCCGTATCCAGGTCGATACCGGGGCCACGATCATGCAGTAAGCGCATGTGCACGTCGGCGTCGCCATGGCGGCGTCGCGTTGCCGCGCTCGGCCAGTAGAATGGTCGGGCGATGGCGCAGCGTATGCAACCGGCCCGTTGCCGCAAGGCGGCGGGCCGACTCTTTTTGAGGTGATAGATGCAATTCAAGGATTACTACGCGACTTTGGGCGTCGAGCCCAGCGCGGGCGATGCCGAGATCAAGACCGCGTACCGGCGGCTGGCGCGCAAATATCATCCCGATGTCAGCAAGGAGCCCGGAGCGGAGGAAAAGTTCAAGGCGGTCAACGAAGCCTTCGAAGCCTTGCGCGATCCACCCAAGCGCGCCGCCTACGACCAATTGCGCGCGCAGGGCTATCGGCCGGGCCAGGAGTTCCATGCGCCACCTCATTACGGCGGAGGCGCCGGCTTCGATGTCGAGGAAGTGTTCGGCAATGGTGGAGCAGCCGGCGGTTTCAGCGACTTCTTCGAGAGCCTGTTCGCCCGCCAGCAGCGCGCGCGCCAGGGTGGCGGCGTCGGTCAGGGTCCGGGCGCACCGCGTGGCGATACCCGTGCCAAATTGGCGGTGCCGCTGGAGGCCGTCCATGCCGGCGACAGCGTGCGTATTACCATCAACGGCAAGCAATTGGACGTGCGTGTGCCGAAGGGCGTGCGTCCCGGTCAGGTGATTCGCTTGAGCGGGCAGGGTAGCGGCGGCAGCAATCTGTTGCTGGAGATCGAGTATGCAGCGCACCCGCAGTTCGAGGTGGATGGGCGCAATATCCTGTACACCTTGCAGGTGACGCCGTGGCAGGCGGCGTTGGGCACCAGCATCAGCGTCCCGACGCTCGGCGGTGCGGTGGAGTTGAAAATCCCGCCCGACTCGGATGCAGGCCGCAAGCTGCGCCTGCGCGGCCGCGGTCTACCTGGGACACCGCCGGGCGACCAGATCGTCGAATTGGAGGTGTCGGCGCCGGCTCCGGAAACCGAAGCGCAGCGCAAGGCCTATCGGGCGTTGGCTAAGGCGTTTGGCGAGAAGGCGTAGAGCTGGCACTCGCGATTCGGTTGTCTGTGGGCCTGCATGCATGATGCGTACGAGTGTAGGTTTTCAACGAACGCGCGACCCGCGCGTTTTACCTGTTGCATGCGGCTACGCTGTCGTTGCAAGAAAAGAGAGTTGGGTAACGGCATGCAGCGCACTGCTGTTTTTCTTCAAAACGCAGGTGTCGAAATTTTTGCCAAATCGTGTGATAGCGCTGCTGTCCCCTGGTAACGTACCCCGCGTATGCGCTCAGCGCTGGATTGCATCCTCACCGTTGAAGACCTGTTCGATCGCCTCATGCAGTTCTTGCTCGGAGAACGGCTTGGTGATGTAGCCGCGCGCACCCTGGCGCATCCCCCACAGGCGGTCGGTGTCCTGGTCCTTGGTGGTGACCAGGATGACCGGGATGTTCTGCGTGGTCGGCTCGCGGCTTAGCATGCGGGTGGCCTGGAAGCCGTTGAGGTTGGGCATCACCACGTCCATCAACACCAGGTCCGGCAGTGTCGCCTTGGCCACTTCCACCCCGGCGGCGCCGTCATGGGCGGTGATCGTCTCGTGGCCCAATTTTTCGACGATGCGCTGAATGCCTAACAACTGCGACGGCGAGTCGTCGACGATCAAAACACGTGCCATGTTTCTCCCCCTTGGAGGATCCGAGTGTAGTGGCGGCGGCACGAATGCGGAAAGCCTTTTCCGTCACAAACCTGCGCTCACGCCGTTGGGTCCAGACGCACCACGGTGCGCCCGAATGACTGGCCGGCGAGCATCGTCGCGAAGACTTCCGGCAGCTCGGTCAGCTCCACCTCGCGGGTGCAGATGGCATCCAGATGGCGCGGCTTCCAGTCGCTGCCCAGCTGCTGCCAGATGCGCTCGCGCAGGTCGCGAGCGGTACCGGCCGAGCCGATGCCAAGTAGCGAGACGCCACGCAGGATGAAGGGCATCACCGTCATGTTCAGCTCCGCGGTCGCCGCCAAGCCGGCACAGGCGACATTGCCGTAGGGTGCGGTTTGCGCCAGTAGGCTGGTCAGCATCGCCCCGCCGACGTTATCCAGGCCGCCACCGAAGCGTGCCGATTCCAGCGGGCGTGTGGTCTGCAGGACATCGCGGTCGAGGACCTGGGTGGCGCCGAGGGCTTTCAGCGCATCGGCGCGCTCGGGTTTGCCGCTGACCGCGTGCACCTCGAAGCCGGCGCGGCTGAAGATGTCGATCGCCAGCGAGCCGACCCCGCCGCTGGCGCCGGTCACGCACAGCGGGCCGTGCGCCGGGGTCTGCCGGTTGTCGAGCAGGCGCAGCAGCGCCAGCGCCGCGGTGAAGCCCGCGGTGCCCAGCACCATGCTTTCGCGCAGGCTCAGTCCGGCCGGCAGCGGCACCACCCACTTGGACTCCAGGCGTGCGTATTCGCTGTAGCCGCCGTCGCGGGTCTCGCTGAGGCCACAGCCGGTGACCAACACCGCATCGCCTTCTTTGAACGCCGGGTCGTCGGAAGCAACCACGTACCCGGCCACGTCGATTCCCCCGACCAGCGGAAAGCGTCGCAGAATTTTGCCTTGGCCAGTGCCGGCGAGCGCGTCCTTGAAGTTCACCGAGGACCAGGCGGCACGGATCACGACGTCGCCGGAGTTGAGCTGGTCCAGCGCGAGCGATGCGATGCCGGCGCGGTGGCCGGTGGCGTCCTGGTGGATGTGGAAGGCAGAGAACTTGGCGGGAATGGGCATGGAGCACCTCGGTTGGTCTGTCTGCATGAATGCACCAAAATACCTTTTGGTAATGTCGGTTCTGCCGCATCTTGTAGAATCAGCGACTGACAACCGGTGACCGGCGCGGACCGACCCGCCGGCACCTTTCCTTCTTGGAGTATGCATGGCCTGGAATACACCTGGCGGCAACGGCGGAGACGGCCCGGACAATGGTGGGCGCGGTCCCTGGACGCCGCGTGGCGGCAATGGGGGGCGTAAGTGGGGTGGGTTGCCCGGTCCGTTGAAGGAGTTATTCGGCGACGGCGGCGGCATCGGCCGTTGGGTGCTGGGGGTGGCGGCGGTGGCGCTGTTGTTCAGCAGCTTCCAGTTGATTGGTGAGCAGCAGCGCGGGGTGGTGCTGCGCTTCGGTCAGTTCTCGCGGATTTTGTTGCCGGGCCCCAACTTCAAGCTACCCTGGCCGATCGAGACGGTGCGCAAGGTCGATGCGACCCGGATCAAGACCTTCGACAGCCAGTTGCCGGTGCTCACCGGTGACGAGAACATCGTCAATGTGTCGCTCAATGTGCAGTATCGGGTCGAGGATCCGCGCACCTACGTGTTCGGTACGCGCGATGCCGACCAGGTGTTGCAGCAGGCCGCGCAGAGCGCAGTACGCGAGCAGGTTGGACACTCAGATCTCAATACGGTGCTGAACAATCGTGGGCCGATGGCCGTCGCCGCCCGTGATCGCCTGCAGGTGGCGCTGAAGGCCTACCATACCGGCCTGATCGTGACCGGCCTGACTCTGCCCGATGCGCGTCCGCCGGAAGCGGTGAAGTCTGCCTTCGACGAGGTCAACGGCGCTCAGCAGGTGAAGGAGCGGCTCATCAACGAAGCCCAGGCCTATGCCGCCAAGGTGGTGCCGGAGGCGCGCGGCCAGGCGGCACGCACCCGTACCGTGGCCGAAGGCGATAAGGATGCGGCGATTGCCCGCGCGCAGGGCGATGCCGATCGCTTCACCCTGCTGCAGCAGCAGTATCAGAATGCTCCGGAGGTCACCCGCAAGCGGCTGTGGCTGGAGACCCTGCAGCAGGTGCTGGCGGAGAGCCGCAAGGTCATCGGCGGCGAAGCTCGCCCGATGATCTACCTGCCGATGCCGGCCGAAGGCGGCAAAGCGGCATCGGCCACGGCGCCGACACAGCCGACGACGTTACCGCAAGAGTTCTTGATGCCGGCGTTGAACAGTCGTTCGGCAGAGAGTGTCCGCGACCCGGAGCGCACGCCGCGTCCGACTGGGCGTGAGGATGAGGAGATGCAGCGATGAAAATCTCAGTGTGGGCGGGCGTCGCCGTGATCGCGCTGTTCAGCGCGGTGTTCGTGGTGCCCGAGGACAAGAGCGCGATGGTGCTGAACCTGGGCCGGGTGGTTCGCTCCGACCTCCAGCCGGGACTGCACTTCAAAGTCCCGCTGGTGGAATCGGTGCGCATGTTCGATCGCCGCTTCCAGGTGCTGGACACCACGCCGGCGCGCTACTTCACTGCCGAGCAGAAGGATGTCAGCGTCAGTTTCTTCGCCATCGGCTATATCTCCGACGTGCGTGCGTTCTACCGCGCCACCACCGGCGGCGACGAGAAGGTCGCCAATACCTTGCTGGCGCCGATCATCACCGATTCGCTGCGCAATCAGATCAACTCGCGCACCTTGCAGCAACTGGTGTCGGGCGATCGCAGCGAACTGATCGCCAAACAACTGGTGGCGATCAACGCGGCCAGTAAAACGCTGGGGATGCAGATCGTCGACTTGCGTATCAAGCAGATCGATCTGCCGACCGATAGCCGTGTCATCAACGATGTCTACGAGCGCATGCGTGCGCAGCGCAAGCAGGAGGCCGCGAAGTTGCGCGCCGAAGGCGAAGAACAGGCGTTGACCATTCGCGCTCAGGCCGACCGTGAAAGCACTGTGCTGGTTGCTGAAGCCGAACGCGACGCGCAGAAACTGCGTGGCGAGGGCGATGCCCAGGCCGCCAGCCTTTATGGCAAGGCCGGTGCGGCTGATCCAGCGTTCTATGCTTTTTACCGCAGCCTGGAGGCTTACCGTGGTGCCATGGCCGACGGCAATGGCGTCATTGTGTTGGACAAGAACGATCCGTTCTTGCAGTACCTCAAGAGCGATCGCTGAGCGTCGCCATCCGGATCCGGTCCGGCCAGCGCAAGCGCGGATTCGGCGTTTCGATCGCGTGCAGCGTTGCTGCTGAACGTTCTGGGCGAGGGGCTGGTGAGCGTCATCCAAAACCCGGATAATGCACAAAAGCCGGCCGGGCTCGCTCCATGATGAGCGCCTGGACCGGCTTTTTCCGTGTGTGGGTCAGCCGTTGCCGGATCGCTCCCCGATGGAGCGGTCGCGCCGGTCGCGGTCGGTGCCTCGTGCGGCCACTACATTCGCGCGGCCCCGATGGCCGTGCAGCAAACCAGGAGTTACCCAGCCATGGGTCAGTCAGTTGTCGTGCTCGGCGCCCAGTGGGGCGATGAAGGCAAAGGCAAGATCGTCGATCTGCTCACCGAGGAAATCGGTGCCGTCGTCCGTTTCCAGGGTGGCCACAATGCCGGCCATACCCTCGTCATCAACGGCAAGAAGACCGTCCTGCACCTGATTCCATCCGGCATCCTGCGCGAAGACGCGCTGTGCCTGATCGGCAACGGCGTGGTGATTTCCCCGGCTGCGTTGCGCAAGGAGATCGAAGAGCTGGAGACTTCTGGAGTGGAAGTGCGGTCGCGGCTGAAAATCTCCCCGGCCGCACCGCTGATCATGCCTTATCACATCGCTTTGGATCAGGCCCGCGAGAAGGCCGCCGGTGGCAAGGCCATCGGCACCACCGGCCGTGGTATCGGGCCGGCCTACGAGGACAAGGTGGCGCGTCGCGGCATTCGCATTGCCGACCTGCATTACACGCCGCAACTGGAGGAGTTGCTGCGCACCGCGCTGGATTACCACAACTTCGTGTTGACCAAGTACCTGGGCGTGGAGGCGGTCGATTTCCAGAAGACCTTCGACGAAGCCTTGGCCTTTGGCGAGTACGTGCAGCCGATGAAATCCGACGTCGCCGGCATCCTTCACGACCTGCGCAAGCAGGGCAAGCGCGTCTTGTTCGAGGGTGCGCAGGGCGCGTTGCTCGACATCGACCACGGCACCTACCCCTACGTCACCAGTTCCAACACCACCGTCGGCGGTGCGCTGGCCGGCACCGGCGTGGGGGCGCAGGACATCGACTACGTGTTGGGTATCGCCAAGGCCTACGCCACGCGCGTCGGCGGTGGCCCATTTCCGACCGAACTGGACGACGCGATTGGCCAGGGGATTCGCGACCGCGGTGCCGAGTACGGTGCTTCCACCGGCCGTCCGCGCCGGTGTGGCTGGATGGACATCGTCGCGCTCAAGCGTGCCGTGGCCATCAACGGGATCTCCGGCCTGTGCATCACCAAGCTCGACGTGCTCGATGGCATGGAGAAGCTCAAGATCTGTATCGCCTACGAATACCACGGCAAGCGCAGCGAATATGCGCCGCTGGACGCCCAGGGCTGGGAAGAGTGCACACCGGTGTATCTGGAGTTTCCCGGCTGGAGCGAGAACACCCACGGCGTCACCGTGTGGGAGGATCTGCCACCTGCCGCCCGCGCCTATCTGCGTGCGCTGGAAGAACTGGCTGGCTGCCCGATTTCGATCGTCTCCACCGGCCCGGACCGCGACCACACGATGGTGTTGCAGGATCCGTTCGCCTGATCCGCGCTCGCGGATCGGTGCGACCCAACCCGCCCCGCCTCTGCGGGGCTGCGCTGCATCAACCGCGCTGAGGATGCGCTGCGCAGTGCCAGTGGCGATCCCTCTGTGCGCAGCGCGAAGGTGTTGGCGACGGTTCGCGCGGGTTTGCTGATGCCGGCCCAAGCCCCTTGGCGGTCGATGTGGCAGTTCTATGGTCCGTCTAGGCCCTGTCAACGTTATTTCATCCGCGGCCGCTAGGCTGACCGACGCTTGAGCGTTCGCTCGTTGTCGGTATGCGTTGCCGTGGTCGAATATAGCCGTCGTCGTTTCCTTGCCCGTGCGTCCCTGGCCCTGGGGGCAGGAGCGGCCATGCCGCTGTTGCCGGGAGCCATCCGCAGTGCGCTGGCGGTGCCGCCGGCGCGGGTCACCGGCACGTTGCAGGACGTGCAGCATGTGGTGATCCTGATGCAGGAGAACCGCTCCTTCGACCATTACTTCGGCTGTCTGCGCGGGGTGCGTGGTTATGGTGATCCACGGCCGCTGCGCTTGCCCAATGGCCGGCCGGTCTGGTACCAGCCCGAGCCGGGTGCTGGAGAGCGCCATGTGCTGCCGTTTCGGCTCGACAGCCAGACGACCAGCGCGCAGTGGATGAAGGACCTCAACCACGATTGGAAGGGCGCGCACGACACCTGGAAACATCACGATGCCTGGATCGCGCAGAAGAGCGCGATGAGCATGGGCCATTTCCAGCGCGAGGACTTGCCGTTCTACTACGCGCTGGCCGACGCCTTCACTATTTGCGATGGCTACCACGCCTCTTTGTTTGGTCCGACCAATCCCAACCGCATGTACATGTTCACCGGCACCAGCGGCCTGAGCGTCGGCAACGATGGCGAACAGGCGGTGAACAATCGTGATGACGGCAACTGGACCGCGGATATGGCGCGGGATAATCCGCGCTTTCCCGGCTACACCTGGACCACTTACGCCGAACGCTTGCAGCAGGCCGGCATCCGTTGGCAGGTGTATCAGGAGTTCGACAACTACGGCGACAACAGTCACGCGTATTTCGCCCGCTTCCGCAACCTGGATCTAGCTTCGCCGTTGTACCGTCGCGGCCGTGCCTGGGTGCCGGGTTCCAGCGCCGACAACGCCAAGGCGTCGCGTGGCGAACATCTGCTCGCCGCGTTCGCGCGCGACGTGCGCGCTGGTACCTTGCCCCAGGTTTCCTGGGTCGTCGCGCCTTACTTGCTCAGCGAACATCCCGAGGCCACGCCGGCTTACGGGCAATCGTTGAGCGCGCGCCTGTTGGACATCCTGGCCGGATCGCCCGAGGTCTGGTCCAAGACGGTATTTCTGATTAATTACGACGAAAACGATGGTTTCTTCGACCACGTGCCCCCGGCATTGCCGGCGATCCTTCCGGAGCTGGGGGCCAGCAACGTGGACCTGCACGGCGAGGACTATCACGGGGTCCCGGTCGGACTGGGGCCGCGCGTGCCGATGTTGGTGGTGTCGCCGTGGAGCCGCGGTGGCTGGGTGAATTCGCAAGTGTTCGACCACACCTCGGTGATCCGCTTCCTGGAGCGTCGTTTCGGTGTCATGGAACCCAACATCAATCCCTGGCGTCGCGCTGTGGCTGGCGATCTGACCTCGACGTTGGACTTCGCCGGTCACGATGCGGCGCCGGTGGTGTTGCCGCACACGGGCGACTTCATCGCCCGCATCGATGCCACCGCGACGCTGCCGCCGCCGCAGCGTCCGTTGCAGCAGGCGCTGCCGGTGCAAGAACCCGGCCAGCGCCCGGCGCGTGCGCTGCCCTACGATGTCGATGTGCGTCTGCAGGTGCAAGCGCAGGCGCGGGTGTTGCGCATGCGCAACCGTGGCGCCGCCGGGGTGGCGCTCAATGTCTATGCCGATGACGGCGTCGCCGGCCCCTGGTTCTACACGCTGGCCGCCGGTAGCGAGCTGCAGGACGCGCGCGCGTGGCGCGGCGATGTCGCCGATGCCGGGTATGCGCTGCGCGTGCATGGGCCGAATGGCTTTCTGCGCGAGTTCCATGGCGACGGCCTGGCCGACGCCGGTTTGCATGCCGAGATTGAATACGACGTTGCGGCGCAATGCCTGCTGCTGGAGTTGGGCAATGCGGGCGCGCAGTCCGCTACGCTGCGGGTTCGCGATGGCTATCGGGACGGTGCGGAGCGGACGCACGTGCTGGCCCCGGGCGCGCGCCGCGTGCTGCGTTTCCCGCTGCAGGCGCAGCACCATTGGTACGATCTGCTGGTCACCAGCGAGGCCATGCCGCCGTGGCGGCGACGCTTGGCCGGACATATCGAAACCGGACATCCGAGCATGAGCGATCCGGCGATCGGGCGCGCGGCCGTCGTCTGACGCGCCGCTGGTGTGCGTGCGGCGCGGGCAGGGATGTCAGGGCCGACCGTTTGCAATGCGTCAGTGCGTCTGCGTAAAAGCCGGGCCGATGGACGTGGGTGTCCGTGGTGGGCGTGGTGATCGTGTCGGCGCGTGCCGTGATCGGCTCATCGATCGGAATCGTGGAGCGGCAGGCTGCGGCCGTGCGTGTCCCTTCCTCATGCAAACAAAACGCCGCCGCTGCTTGCGCAACGGCGGCGGTATTGCCTTCCCGGGCGGTGTGCGTGTCGCTTAGAACTTACCGTTGAAGGTGACGAAGAACTGCCGCGGTGCGCCGGCCATCAAGGTCTGGTTGTAGCCATTGGGGTCGGAGACCACGTAGCCGTTGGTGCCGGTGGTGGCGAAGTAACGCTTGTCGAATAGGTTGGTGACGTTGGCGCTCAGCCCCAGGTTCTGGAACATGCCAACTTGACCGAAGTCGTAACCGGCACTCAGGTCGAAGCGCCAGTAGCTGGGTACCGACGAATCGTTGAGGTAGCTGATGTAGCGGCGGCTGGTGTATTTGCCGTCCAGCGACGCATGCCAGCCGGCGTTTTCGTAGGCCAGGCTGCTGGAGAACATCCATTCGGGGATGCCGACCACGTGCTTGCCGGAGGTCGCCACCACGCCACCGTTGAGGTAGTCGTCCTGGTAAGTGGCGTTGTCGTAGGACAGCGAGTTCAGCCAGCGCAGTTGCTCGATCGGGCGCCAGATCACCGCCAAGTCGGCGCCCTGGCTGCGTACCGAACCGACGTTGTTGAGCGTGGCCGAGCAGGTCTGGATCGCGCTGCACGGCGAGGTCACCAGCAGGCGGTTGTCGAACATGGTGTGGTACAGCGCCAGCGATGCTTCGACGCCGCCACCGCGCACGCGGTAGCCCATTTCATAGGTTTGCGCGGTTTCCGGTTTCAGCGATCCCTTGATGGCATTGAATGCGTTTTGCGATTCCTGAAACGGGGTGAAGCCGAAGCCGGCCATGTTCTTGTTGTAGGAGGCGTAGACCTCTTGGTGATCGTCGATCTTGAAGTTCGCACCCACCTGCGGCAGCAGATCCGAGTCCGCCTTGATCTCGCCGGCGGCGTTGGCCCTGGACGGCACGAGTGAATGCGCGGTGGTGTCGACGATCAGTTTCTTGGCGCCGAAGTTCAAGGTCAGGCGTTCGTCGAGCAGGCGCAGCGTATCCTGCGCATAGATCATGCGGGTGTCGGTGTCGTAGTGCTGGTCGAAGCCGCGCGCAAACAGCGTGCCGTGCTGGTTGAAGTAGTACAGGTCGGTGAATGGACCATTGAGCAGGAAGTAATTGCGCTCCTGCACGGTCTTGGCGTTCTGGTACCAGCCGCCGATCTCGATCTCGTTGCCGCTCACGGTGAAGTTGAGCGAGCCAGTGACGCCGTGCCGGTCGAGGCGGTAGTCGGTGGTGCGCATCGACAGCGGGATGGTCGCCGAGGACGCCGCGTATGGCGTGGTCCATTGGCCTTCGCCATTATCGCCGTGCGAGTAGCCGGTGAGGTTCAGCGTGGCGCTGCCACCCAAATTGAAGCTGCCGCTGAGCGCGGCCAGATTGTCGCGGCGCAGGCCGGCACCGGAGTAATAGGATGCATCGGCCTTGTCGTAGTCGGCAGGCAGGCCATTGAGCGAGGCCGGGTAGCTGCCATTGCCGTTGAGCGCGTTGGCGATCTGCACGGCGCTGTTCCAGTCCGGCATCAGGTAGTCCCAGTTCCAGCCCAGCACCTTCTGCGAGGTCAGCGACAAATCCATGATGTCGTATTCCTTGCGGTGCGAGCTGTCCAGGAACAGGCTGACCCGATTGCCCTCGCCCCACTGGTACAGCGCCTTGGCGTTGGCCTGGTTGTATTCGTTGTTGCCGTAGCCTTTCCACTTGTCTGCCTCGCCGTGGACCACCGAGGTGTACAACGAGAAGCCATGGAGATCGCCGGTATCGCCACGCAGGTAGGTGCGGCGGGTGCTGTCCGAGCCGATGGTCTGGCTGAAACGTAGGCCGGCTTCGGCGTCGGGGTCGGCGGAGAAGTAACGCACGGTGCCGCCGAGGTTGCTGCTCGACGCGGTGCCCAGCGCGCCAGCGCCCTGCGCCAGTTCCACCGATGCCACGTTTTCGGAGATGATCGCGCGGGTCACTTGCAGGCCGTCGGTGACGCCGTAGCTCATGTTGCCCAGTGGTACACCGTCCAGGGTGAAGCCCAGACGGCTCTGGTCGAAACCGTGCAGACTGATCGCGGTCGACCATTCGTAGGCGCCCCAGGCGTCGGCCGACTGGAACTGCACGCCGGGTAGCTTGTCCAGCACCTTCAGCGCGCTGGTGCCGGGTGCGGCGATGCCGATGTCCTGGCCGGTGATGCGCTGCACCTGGCGGGTGGTGCCGGTGGAGGCGACCGTGATCGCATCGAGCATCGTCGCATCGCCGCCGCCGGCCGCGTTGGTGGCCGCATCTGCGGTAGCGTTAGCCGTTGTTGGCGCGTTGTCGGCCAGCGCTGCGAAAGCCGGTAGTGCGGACGCGACGGCGAGCACCAGCGCATGCGGGCGCAAGGATCGGGAAGTGGGGAGCATCAAGAGTCACCAATCATGTAGGAGAGACGTGCCGGGCCTGCTGCGCGACGCGCGGGCAGCCCGTGCCATGCCGACGTGCGGCAGGCCCCTCACCATGAACGGGATTTGTGAAAATTTCGGGGCGGTTCTGTGTCGGCGATAGGACAGCGAGTCGAGGTCAGCCGATGAGAGAGGCAGACCTCGCGCGTCTTGCCTGCGCCAGCGTTGCGGCGGTTACAGCGTTGTCGGCGCGACGTATGATGCCCGGCCTGCCACCGTCACCGCGCCTCGATGAAGCTCGCCATTCTGTCCCGGAACAGTAAGTTGTACTCGACGCGGCGCCTAATCGAGGCCGGCCGCGAGCGCGGGCACACGGTGCGGGTGCTGGACCCGTTGCGTTGCTACATGCGCATCGCTTCTGGCAACTTCACCATGCACTACAAAAGCAAGCCGATCACCGGTTACGACGCGGTGATCCCGCGCCTAGGCAATTCCGTGACCCGCTACGGCACCGCGGTGTTGCGGCAACTGGAAATGATGGGCGTGCATACTCCCAATCCGTCCGATGCGATCCTGCGCGCACGCGACAAGCTGCGTGCGCACCAACTGCTGGCGGCCAAGGGCATCGATATGCCGATGACCGTGTTCGGCGACAATCCCGACGACACTGGCGATCTGTTGTCCATGTTGGGGCCCCCGCCGCATGTGGTGAAGTTGAACGAAGGCGCCCAGGGCACCGGGGTGATCCTGGCTGAGAAGGCCAGCGCCTCGCGGGGGATGGTCGAGGCGTTGCGCGGGTTGTCCGCCAATTTCCTAGTGCAGGAATTCATCGCCGAAGCCGAGGGGGCCGATCTGCGCTGTTTCGTCGTGGGCGATCAGGTTGTCGCCGCGATGCGCCGGACCGCGCCGGAAGGCGACTTCCGTTCCAACCTGCATCTGGGGGGGACGGCCGAGCGTTACAGCCCCAGCAGCAGCGAACAGGAGGTGGCGATACGCTCGGCCAAGGCGCTGGGGCTGGGGGTGGCCGGGGTCGATCTGATCAGCTCGCGGCGGGGGCCGCTGGTTCTGGAGGTCAATTCCACGCCGGGTCTGGAGGGCATCGAGTCGGTGTGCGGGCGGGAGATTGCCGACAAGATCATCGCGCATCTCGAAGCTGGCTGCGGGTGAATTAAATCAATGAGTTATCTTGTTTTATCGCCATCATTTCTGACTTAACGCCGGTTTAATTCCGGGCTGCGTATGCTTCTTCTCACCGCAGCTCTGCCCTCCTCAGCAGGAACGGTAATCGGGATAGATACTTTTGGCCCAGGTGGCATTGTCCCCTGGGCCTTTTTCTTGGGCGCGATCGGCGTCGCGGTATTGCGTGCGGCCATAGCCGCGGCGCAACGACCGTGACAGTGCTCCGGATCCGGAGCTGCCGGGTGGAGGCATTGCGAGGTGGCAGTGATGGCCGGCCGGGCAGGGGAGGCCAGTACCCGTCGCGCGATGCTGGAGATGAAAGGTGAGGCGCCCATGAACGTGAACGAAGCGTTCGCGCAGGAACTCCGTACAATTCGGCTGAGTGGTTGAGCGCGACCAATTCCGACATCCGTGCGGGCGTAGCGGGATGGGTCTGGCACCAGGGCAATCGTGCCGTGGCGGAAGGCGGCCTCCTGGCAGCTTATCCGTACCCGCACATTGCGCGAGGACCCGTTCGACGAGCCGCGGACGGTGCGGGGTCGGTGGCGCGCAGCCATGTGGTGTGTGTAGCGATGGCGTCGTTGCGCGCCACCACGCAATGCACAGGTCGCGGCGGAACACCGTCGTGAGAACGAGGATGCGCCGGACGTGATGTGGCGCAATCCAAATGGCAAGTACGACTGACGGGGTAAATGTTGGTGCGAATTTTAGTGATCGAAGACAACAGCGACATCGCCGCCAATCTGGGCGATTACCTCGAAGACCGTGGCCATACCGTCGATTTCGCCGCCGACGGCGTCACCGGCCTGCATCTGGCGGTGGTACACGAGTTCGATGCGATCGTGCTCGACCTCAACCTGCCCGGCATGGATGGAATCGAAGTCTGCCGCAAGCTGCGCAACGAAGCGCGCAAGCAGACCCCGGTGCTGATGCTCACCGCGCGCGATTCGCTGGACAACAAGCTCGCCGGCTTCGATTCCGGTGCCGACGACTACCTCATCAAGCCGTTCGCGCTGCAGGAAGTGGAAGTGCGGCTCAATGCGCTGTCGCGTCGTGGCAAAGGGGTGCATACCCGGGTCCTGGTGACGGGCGATCTGGAGTACAACCTGGACACGCTGGAAGTGCGACGTCAGAGCAAGCTGCTGCAGCTCAATCCCACCGCGTTGAAAATCCTGCAGGCATTGATGGAAGCTTCTCCCGCCGTGGTCACCCGGCAGGAGCTGGAAACCCGGGTGTGGGGCGAGGAACTGCCGGATTCGGATTCCTTGCGCGTGCACATCCACGGCCTGCGTGCGGTGGTGGACAAGCCGTTCGGGGTGCCGATGATCCAGACCCGTCACGGCATCGGCTACCGCATCGCTGCGCCCGATGCCTGACGGCTGACTGTCGTCCTTCCGGAAGCCCATGTTGTTGGTTCACGCCGTCTACGCGGTTCTTGAGAGTTGCTTTCTTTCTTTCAGATCAGGTAGGCTGAATCAATCGATGCAAAGATTATTTTGTATCGATAGGTGTTGGCTAACAATCATGTATAGACAACTGAGAGGGGCAAAAAGATGAGGAAGCTGTTTCCCATCGTGGTGTTGATTGGACTGGCGCTGTGTGCTGGTTCTGCATTTGCCGCCGGATCGGCATGCACCATTTGTACTTCGACGACTTACAATTTAGGGTGGCTTGGTCAATGGTCTTTCGACACTGATTGCCAAGAAGTTTCTTCTTGTTCCGATCCATTTTGATTGTCATGATTTGCGATAGCGGCCCAAGTGGGCCGCTATTGTTTTGCGGAGTGTGACTTTCTGGTTCGTGTGGTTATTTGCAGTGTCGGTATTCGTATGCCGGTTTTGCCATAGAGGTCCGAATTCGTGGTGCGAATAATGAAGGCCCGTAGCCGGCGGCGTCTGCGCACCCGCATCATCCTGTCGTTCTTGTTGTTCGGGACTGGGCTGACGATTCTGTTTGCGCTTGCGACAATCTGGGCGAATCGATACATCGAAACCAAGATGATCGAGGACGTGATGAATCGCAACATCGAAGTGATGGCGCGGTCATATGCGGCGAATCCGGATGCCAAGCCCGCACTCCAGGTCGAGCAGATGTATGCGCGTGCAGTCAATCCGAAAGATCCGGAAGCGATGGCGCGGCTTGCGCGAGATTTTCCGGGGTGGGTAAAGATGCCGGAAGGTATCGAGAGCTACAGCGGAACAGATGAATTCAATAAGCCGCTGGCGTACCAGGTTGCAGTGCGAAAGACGCAAGATGCCTGGTTTTTCCTTGCCTACGATACGACGAGAGCCAGTGTTGCTCAGAATCGGTTAAGGGCTTGGTTATGCGTTTCGGTTCTGTTGTTTGGTTTTTTTTCACTGCTGATCGGTTGGTGGTCGGCGTCCAAGGTCATGCGCCCGGTGTCGGACCTTGCCGCGCGCCTGCGCGCCTACCGCGGCGGCACCAGCGAGCCCAAGCCGTTGGCGCCGCACTTCCCCGACGACGAAGTCGGCCAGCTGGCCGAGGCGCTGGACGATTACTCCACGCGGTTGACCGAAGTGGTGCAGCGCGACCGTGAGTTCAACGCCGACGTCAGCCATGAACTGCGCACGCCGCTGGCGGTGATCCGTGGCGCCACGGAGCTGCTGTTGACCCGTCCCAATCTCGACGACAAGGTGTTGCAGCGTCTGCAGCGCATCCAGCGTGCCGAACAGCAGTGCAGCGACCTGATCGGTTCGTTGTTGCTGTTGTCGCGCAACGAACGCGGGCAAGGGCATAGCAACGTGGCCAAGGTCGCCGAGCAACTGATCGAGTCGCATCGGGCGCAATTGGGCGGCAAACCACTCCAGTTACTGTTGGAGGGCGAGCGCGACCTGACCATCGACGCGCCCGATTCGGCGCTCTCGGTCGCGCTGGGCAATCTGATCGGCAACGCGGTCAAGTACACCCAGGAAGGCCAGGTGCTGGTGCGGGTGTTGAGCGATGCGGTGCAGGTGATCGATTCCGGTCCCGGCCTCAGCGAGGAAGACGCCGCCAAGTTATTTCAGCGCGGTTATCGCGGCACCCACGCGGGCCATTCGCAGGGTGGCGGCATAGGCCTGTCGATCGTCAGCCGTCTGTGCGATCTGTATGGTTGGCAGGTCAACGTGCGCCCAGGCGCCGCCAAGGGCGTGGTCGCCACGCTGTGGTTCAAGCCGGCGTAGTGGCGGATTCGATGGGTGCCGTTTCAGCGATGGCGGCATGGCCTATCGCTGCGACCGTGGCGACGGTGGCTTCTACCTCGCGGCTTTGATCGCCGCCAATGCCCGATAGCGCCGATCCAGTGCGTCCACGGCGTCCTGCAACTGCGCCGCCGTGCCGTCGTTGACCACCACGTCGTCGGCAATCGCCAGCCGCGCCGCGCGGGTGGCCTGCGCGGCCATCATCCGTTGGGCGAGATCGGCGCTGATGCCATCGCGCTGCGTCAGCCGCGCGTGCTGTAACGCTTCGGGTGCGTCCACCACCAGGATCCGGTCCAGCCAGGGATAGGCCGTGCGCGCGCCTATTTCTGTCAGCAAGGGAATGGCGGCGATGGCATACGCGCCAGCGGCCTCGCGACACGTTTGCTGCAGCAGCAGGCGAATGGCCGGATGGGTGATCGCTTCGAGGTCGCGCCGCGCGGCCGCATCGGCGAAGATGTGCTGGCGCAAGGCGGCGCGGTCGAGTTGGCCATCCTCGCGCAGAAGCTGCGCGCCGAACCGCTCCACGATCTGCGCCAGTGCCGGGTGACCGGGCGCGACCACGGCGCGTGCGGCCATGTCGGCATCGGCGACGACAATGCCTTTGGCTTCGAAGTGACGGCCGAGTTCGCTCTTGCCCGAGGCGACACCACCGGTCAGGCCGACGATGAACTCAGTCAAGCCGCCGCCCCGTCAACGCAGCCCGGACCAGTGCAGGTAGGTGTCCACGATCTGCCTGCCCCAGAAAAAGGTGATCCACCCGGCGATGGCCAGATAGGGGCCGAACGGGATCGGCGTCGCCCGGTCGCGGCCCTTGGCCGCGAGCCAGGCCGAGCCCAGGATCGCGCCCACCAGCGAGGAGATCAGGATGACCGGCAGGATCCCCTTCAGCCCGCACCAGGCGCCGATGGCGGCCAGCAGTTTGAAGTCGCCATGGCCCATGCCTTCCTTGCCGGTGATCTGCTTGAACAGCCACCACACCGACCACAGCGACACATAGCCGACCGCCGCGCCGAGCAGGGCCGGTTTGGCCGGCATGTACAGATTGTCCATACTGCCGATCAGGCCCAGCCACATCAGCGGCAAGGTCAGTTGATCCGGAAGCAGGCGGGTGCGCAGATCGATCCCCGACAACGCGACCAGGAAGCAACTGAGCACGATCGCACCGAAGCCCTGCCAGCCGAAGCCGAAGCGCCACACACTGGCGATCACCAGCAGGCTGGTCAACAGCTCCACCAGCGGATACTGGATCGAAATCGGGGTATGGCAGTAGCGGCACCTGCCGCGCAGGGCTAGCCAACTGAACAGCGGAATGTTCTCGTACCAGGCCAGCCGGTGCTTGCAATGCGGGCAGTGCGACGGTTCCACCACGATGCCGGGGGGCGCTGGATCGTAGAGGTCCGGCAACTCCAGAATCTCGCGCGAATCGCGCTTCCATTGCCATTCCATGCGCTTGGGCAGGCGTAGGATCACCACATTGAGGAAGCTTCCCACCAGCAGGCCCAGCCCCGCCGCGGCCGGGTAGCCCAGGCCGGGGTGTTGATCGAGAAATGCCATTGCGCCTTATCCCACCACCGAGGCCAGCTTGAAGATCGGTAGATACATGCCGATGACCATGCCGCCGACGATGGTGCCGATGAACACCATGATCAGCGGTTCCATCAGGCTGCTCAAGGCATCGACCGCGTTGTTGACTTCCTGTTCGAAATACTCGGCCACCTTGAACAGCATCGCGTCCAGCGCGCCGGCCTCCTCGCCGATGGCGGTCATCTGGATCACCATGTGCGGAAACAGATTGGTCTGCTTCATCGCCACGTTCACCGGGTAGCCGACCGCCACGTCGTCGCGCATGCGCAAGACGGATTTTTCGTAGACGCTGTTGCCGGTGGCGCCAGCGACGATGTCCAGCGCTTCCACCAACGGCACGCCGGCGCGGAAGGTCACCGCCAGGGTGCGCGAGAAGCGCGCCACCGAACTGTTGTGCATGATCTGGCCGATGACCGGCACCTTCAGGATCAGCCGGTCCATGCCATGCTGCATGGCTGGCGAGCGCTTGTAGGCGAAGGTGAAGCCCACGATGCTGCCGATCACCACGATCAGCATCATCCACCAATACGCGACCATGAAGCGCGAGGCCGTCACGATCATCTGGGTGAAGGCCGGCAGTTGCGCGCCGAAGCCCTTGAACACGTCCTCGAACTGCGGCACCACCCAGACCAGCAGGATGCAGCTGACGATCACTGCGACGGCCATCACCATGGCCGGATAGAACAAGGCCTTCTTGATCTTGCCTTTAAGCGCTTCGATGTTTTCCTTGTAGGTGGCCACCGTTTCCAGCACGGTTTCGAGAACGCCAGCGCCTTCGCCGGCCTTGACCAGATTGCGGTACAACTCGTCGAACTGCACCGGATGCCGGCTGATCGCTTCGTAGAGCGAGGAGCCGCCCTCGATATCGGTGCGGATCTGCTCGACCATCTTTTTCATGCGCGGGTTCTTGTGCCCGCTGGCGATGATCTCCAGCGACCCCACGATGGGCACGCCCGACTTCATCATCGTCGCCATTTGCCGGCTGAAGAAGGCGATGTCCTTGGGGGTGACCTTGCTGCCCGCCGCGCCGAACAAGGGCTTGGGCTTGGGCTTGACCACGGTGGGGGTGATGCCCTGGCGGCGCAGTTCCGCGCGCAGCAGGTTGGCGTTTTTGGCCGTCTGCTCGCCCTTCATCTTGACGCCGCGTTTGTCGGTGCCCTCCCAGACGAACTGAATTTGTTGGCTGGTAGCGCGCGCGACCGGTTCTTTTTTGACTGCGCTCTTGACTGCGCTGCGAGTTGCGGACATCAGGTCGTCTCCCCCGTCCGGCCATCCCCGGGCGGACATGCACCGCATGGTATCGGTTTCCGTGGCGCCTGGCATCCGTGCGCTGCTGGAAGTCGCATCAGTTGTCGATGATTGCCGAGTGACGCAGTGCGTCAGTTTTTGACCCTGGTGGGCGACCGGCCCATCCCGTCGCAGATCCCGAATCTTGGCTACTTCCCGTGCGCCGTAATAGGGCATCATATGTCCGGGGAGTCATGCGGGGAGGTGCGAAAAGTTGGCACGCCGTCTGCTTGGAACCCTGTACGTGGCGCTTCGCCGCGGCGCTCGGGGAGAACGCTCCGCGGGCGAGTGCCTACACCTTACACGCCATACTCTAGGGGTTTTTTATGAAGAAGCAGCAGGGCTTTACCCTGATCGAACTGATGATCGTGGTCGCGATCATTGCTATACTGGCCGCGATTGCCATACCGCAGTACCAGAATTATTTGGCTCGTGCGCAGTTCTCGGAAGCGCTGACACTCACCGATGGGCTCAAGACCCAGGTGGCCGAGTACTATGCCAATCAGGGAGCCTGCCCGGCCAATGGTGCGAATGGGTTCGAAGCCAATACCGGTTATGCCGGCAATTACACCGCAAAAATCGACTTGGGCGGCACAGCTCCGGCTTGCACCATCACTGCGACATTTAACGCCGCGGGTGTCAATGCCAATCTACAAAACAAGACAGTGAAGTTGACCGCGAATAACGTTGGTGGTGCTTTGAACTGGGTCTGCACGACGACGGCCTTGCAGAAGTATGTGCCAAATACCTGCACGGGTGCCTGATCGAAAGAGCGACCATCGGAATCGTCCGCCCCTCATTCCAGTCACGACAAGCCCGCCATCAGGCGGGTTTGTTTTTTGTGGTGATGACGTGGCATCAGTCCTCTGCTCGATACCGCTAAGATAGCGCCTCTGGATACAGGGTCCCGGTTATGAGCGCCATATCAGCCAATCTCGTCGGCATCACCGGCATCGCCCGCCGTCTCGTTCAGGATGGGGTCTTGGAGGAGGCCGCGGCGCGGGCCGCCATGGCCCAGGCGACCGAGGCCAGGGTCCCGCTGCCGCAATGGTTTGCCGAGAAGAAGCTGGTCACCGCTGCGCAGTTGGCCGCCGCCAATGCGGTGGAATTCGGCGTGCCATTGCTGGACGCCTCGGTGTTCGACCCCAGCCAGAACGCGATGAAGCTGGTCAGCGAGGAACTGCTGCACAAGCACCAGGTGCTGCCGTTGTTCAAGCGCGGTAGCCGGCTGTTCGTGGGGATCAGCAATCCCACCCAGACCCGCGCGCTGGACGACATCAAGTTCCATACCAATCTCACCGTCGAGCCGATCCTGGTCGATGAGGACCAGATCCGGCGCACGCTGGAGCAGTGGCATTCCAGCAACGATGCGCTCGGCAGTGCGTTGGGCGGCGACGACGAGGGCATGGACAACCTCGATGTGGGCGGCGACGAGGACGGCGGCAGCGGCGACACCGGTATGGACGCCAAGAGCGACGACACGCCGGTGGTCAAGTTCGTCAACAAGGTGCTGATCGATGCGATCCGCCGCGGTGCCTCGGATATCCATTTCGAGCCCTACGAGGACGACTACCGGGTGCGCCTGCGCATCGATGGCCTGCTCAAGAACGTGGCCAAGGCGCCGGTCAAGCTCAATCAGCGCATCGCCGCGCGGCTGAAGGTGATGGCGCAGTTGGACATCGCCGAGAAGCGGGTGCCGCAGGACGGGCGCATCAAGCTCAATCTGTCCAAGAACAAGCAGATCGACTTCCGCGTCAGCACACTGCCGACGCTGTTCGGCGAGAAGATCGTGCTGCGTATTCTCGACGGCAGTGCGGCCAAGCTGGGCATCGACAAGCTCGGCTACGAGCCGGAACAGCAGCAGTTGTTCCTGGACGCGATCCATAAGCCCTACGGCATGGTGCTGGTGACCGGCCCGACCGGCTCCGGCAAGACGGTGTCGCTGTATACCGCGCTGGGCATTCTCAACGACGAAACCCGCAACATTTCCACCGCCGAGGACCCGGTGGAAATCCGTCTGCCGGGCGTCAATCAGGTGCAGCAGAACAACAAGCGCGGCATGACCTTCGCCGCAGCCTTGCGTTCGTTCCTGCGGCAGGACCCTGACATCATCATGGTCGGCGAAATCCGCGACTTGGAAACCGCCGAGATCGCGATCAAGGCGGCGCAGACCGGTCACATGGTGCTGTCCACCCTGCACACCAACGATGCGCCGCAGACCATCGCGCGTCTGATGAACATGGGCATCGCCCCCTACAACATCACCAGTTCGGTGACCTTGGTGATCGCGCAGCGTCTGGCGCGGCGGCTGTGCAACAACTGCAAACGCCCGGTCAAATTGCCGGATAAAGCCTTGCTGGCCGAAGGCTTCACCGAAGCGGACATCGCCGCGGGGATCCAGTTGTACGAGCCGGTCGGTTGCGAGGAATGCACCGAAGGCTACAAGGGCCGCACCGGCATCTACCAGGTGATGCCGATGAACGACGAAATCGCCGCGATCGTGCTGCAGGGCGGTAACGCGATGGACATCGCCAGCGCCGCGCAGAAGATCGGGGTCAATGATCTGCGTCAGTCGGCCTTACTCAAGGCGCGCAATGGCATCACCAGTTTGGCTGAGATCAACCGCGTGACCAAGGATTGATGTGCAGTGGGGCGGTGCGCGACAGGGCGCCGCTCCGCCGTGTGATCTGCGCAACATGCCTTGGATGCCAGGCGATGTCGATGACAACGCAGGGTGTCGTGTCGGCGTTGCGGTATGCCTTGCGGCGACCGGCCCGCTGGGGTCTATTCCATACCCAGCTTTTTCAGTTTGTAGCGCAGGGCGCGGAAGGTGATGCCGAGCTGCGCGGCGGTACGGGTCTTGTTCCAGCGGTTTTCTTCCAGCGCTTTCTGGATCGCCGCGCGTTCGAGCTGCTCGATATAGGTGGGCAGCGCCGAGGAACCGGGATCGATGTCGACCACGCCGGGCGGCAGCGCCGGGGCGGCCTCGGCCGCCGCCCGGGCGCTGTTGCCGGGTTGCGGGAGGCGTAGATCCGCGGCATCGATCTGGTCGTCGTCGGCCATCGCCAGGGCGCGTTCGAGGATGTTCTCCAGTTCGCGCACGTTGCCGGGGAAGGCGTAGCCGCTCAGCGCGTCCAGTGCGGAGGACGAGAGCAACGGGGCCGGCCGGTCGTGGCTCTTGGCCAGCCGCAACAGAATCGCCGCGGCCAGGTGCGGCAGGTCGCTGGCACGTTCGCGCAGCGGCGGCACGCGTAGTTCGATCACGTTGATGCGGTAATACAGGTCGTGGCGGAAGCGGCCCTCGGCGACCAGGTCGGCCAGGTCCTTGTGGGTTGCCGAGAGAATACGCACGTCCACCGGCACTTCCGTGGCGGCGCCGACCGGGCGCACCGATTTTTCCTGGATCGCGCGCAGCAACTTGACCTGCATCGGCAACGGCAGTTCGGCGACTTCGTCGAGGAACAAGGTACCGCCGTGCGCGGCCTGGAACAGGCCGGCCTGATCAGCATGCGCGCCGGTGAAGCTGCCTTTCTTATGCCCGAAGAACTCGCTTTCCATCAGTTCGGCGGGGATCGCGCCGCAGTTCACCGGGACGAACGGTCCGACCGCGCGCGCGCTCTGTTCGTGGATGGTGCGGGCGACCAGTTCCTTGCCCACGCCCGATTCGCCGAGGATATAGACCGGCGCTTGGTTGCGTGCCACCTTGGCGATGGTGTTGCGCAGCGCCTCCATCGCCGCCGATGCGCCGAGCAGGCGGCTGGCATGTTCCGGCGCCGGGATTGGCGCGGCGGCACGCGTTGCGTTGTTGAGTTCCAGCGCGTGCTTGACCAGGCCGCGCAGAATCTGGATGTCGACCGGCTTGCTGACGAAGTCGAACGCGCCGGCCTTCAGCGCCTCCACCGCCAGATCCATGCTGCCGAAGGCGGTGATCATCGCCACCGGTGTGTGCGGATAGTGCTTGGCAATCTCGCTGACCAGTTCGATGCCGTTGCCGTCGGGCAGGCGCATGTCGGTGATGCACAGGTCGTAGCGATTGCTCGCCAGCAATTCGCGCGCTTCGGCCAAATTGGCGGCGGTGCTGATGCGCAGGCCCATCCTGCCCAGGGTCAGGACCAGTAACTCGCGGATGTCGCGCTCGTCGTCGACGATCAGGGCGCTTCGGGTTTCGTTCATGCGCAAAAAGAGGGTTGATGGTTGAGGAAGAGCGAGGGCGGCAATTTAGCGGTGTTGCTGGCGTGTTGGCGAAGCGATTCTCACCTCTCAGCGCACCAGCATCGCGTGTGGTCCGGGCAGGGTGACGCGAAAGCAGGCACCTCCCGCTGGGACCGGGACGTACTCCAGGCGCGCCTGGTTGGCGCGGCACAGTTCGCGGGCGATGTACAGGCCCAGTCCGGTGCCGTGCTCGGAAGTGGTGAAGAATGGACGGAACAGTTGTGCCGCCACTGTCTCGGGAATGCCGGGGCCGCGGTCCATCACGTCGACGATGGCGTTGCGTTCCTGCATGCAGACGCGCAGCCGTACCCGTGCCGGTTCCTCCATCACCCGGCCGTACTTGAGTGCGTTGTGCACCAGCGCACTGAGGATTTGATGCAGATGTTTAGGATCGACCAACGCATGTACGGGGTGCTGCGGAAGGATCGCCTCGATGCTGTCGGTCTCGATCGACAGGCCCTGTTGGCAGTCCAGCACGAAGCGGCGCGAGAATGCACCCAAGTCTAGATTCTCGGGGTTTGAGCGCTCGCGTCGGGCCAGTCCCAGCACACTCTCGACAATGCCGTTGGTACGCTGGCACTGCTGATGGATGATCTGCAACAGGCGGCGGTCGGCATTGTCGATGGCCGTGGATTCCTCCAGCAACTGTGAGGCGTAGTTGATGGCTGCCAGTGGATTACGGATTTCATGGGCCAGGCTCGCCGAGAAGCGGCCCATTGCCGACAGTGTCAGCGACTCGGCGCGCCGCGAGACTACCGTGGCGTCGTCGAGAAACACCAGGGTGAGCTCGCCCTCGGCCAATAGCCGGGCGAAGCGCGGTTGTACTTCCGGCTGGTCCGGGGATAGTTGCAGCGGGCTTTCCTCTTGGTTCCAGCCATTGCGCCAGCGTTGCAGGCGACGCGCCAACTCCGGCGCGGCACGGAGCAGGTTGAGTTGGCCGTTATCGCTGTGACTGTCGGTATCGCCGAGCAGGAACGAGGCCGCCTCGTTGACCAGAGTGACTCGGTTCTGGCCGTCTACCACCAACACGCCCGTGCGCATGCGGCGGATGATCAGTTCGTTGATTTCGTAGAGGTTCGCCACCTCCGCGCCGCGCTGTTCGGCCAGACTCTGATTGATGCGCGCGCGTCGCCCGATGCGATTGCAGAAGTAAGCCACCGCGAGGTAGCTGGTGGCGAACATCGCCAATTCGGCCAGGCTGCGGCTGTTGTTGCCGCTGTCCAGGATGGTCCAGAGATATTCCGCCAGGAGCGCCGCCGAGGCAGTCAGCGCGATCGCCATGCTCCAGCGCAGTCGCAGCATCATGGACGAGGCGGCGATATTGAACAGCAGCATCATGGCGATACCGGCGCTGGCGGCGGGCAGCGCATGCGCTGCCACGGTCGCCGCAGCGATGTCGGTGACCGTGCTGAAGCACACGATGGGGGGCAGGTGACGTTCGTTGCGTCCCCATAACAACAGCGCCAGTGCCACGAAGACATAGACCGTGGCCAGCTCGTTCGCCAGTTGCGGGAAACGCGGCTCGCCGATCAGTGTGCTGAGTGGGCTGAACACCAATGCCGCGATCAACCCGGCGACCAGGATCCGGTACAGCGCAAAAAAATACAGTTCGCGGCGCGGGATGGACTTGATGCGATTGATGAGCGAGGCGCTGGTGGCCAAGCTGGACTCCAGGCGGGCGGTGGACGGCGCGAGTATAGGGGGTCGCTACCGTGGCGGATGGCAGAGGGGGCAGGCTTCGGGATGGCGATCCCGCCGTCGTGGTGCGGGCGTGCCAGCCTGGACGATGGCCGACGCACACACGCGGCGCTCGACCGGTGGGGTCGGCGCACTGGCGCTTTTGCGCCGCCGCCCAGGGTCGGCGACAATAGGCGCCCCGTCCGTACCGTCTCCGGCTGCCATTCAGGCTCCAGGTCGCTGCGGGACGGTCGTTCCTTCTCCCACGGTGACGCATGAATTTCCACGAATACCAGGCGAAACAACTGTTTGCCAACTACGGCATCCCGGTTCCGGCCGGACGCATCGCGTCCACGCCGGAAGAAGCCGTCGAAGCGGCCAATGCCTTGGGCGATGGCCCCTGGATGGTCAAGGCCCAAATCCATGCGGGCGGCCGCGGCAAGGCCGGCGGCGTGAAGTTCTGCAAGACCACCGACGATGTCAAAGCCGCCGCGGCCAAGATGCTCGGTACCAAGATGGCCACCTACCAGTCCGCAGGCGTGGCACTGCCGGTCAATCTGGTGCTGGTGACCACTGCCGGCGAGATCGTCAAGGAGCTGTATTTATCGCTGCTGGTCGATCGCGACCAGAAGTCGATCACCTATATCGTCTCCAGCGAAGGCGGCGTGGACATCGAGGAAGTCGCCGCCACCACGCCCGAGAAGATCCACACCCTTGTGGTGGACTACGCCGAAGGCGTGCAGCCCTACCAGGGACGCGAGATCGGCTTCAAGATGGGACTGACCGCCAAGCAGGCCAATCAGCTGGCCAACATCATGGGCGGGCTGTACGCGCTGTTCAACGACAAGGATCTGTCGCTGGTCGAACTGAACCCGCTGGCGATTCTCGACGACCAGAACCTCTACGCGCTGGATGGCAAGGTCAACTCCGACGACAACGCCACTTTCCGTCGCAAGGATCTGGCTGCCATGCGCGATACCACGCAGGAAGACGAAACCGAGGTCAAGGCCAGCGAGCACGACCTCAACTACGTCACCATGGACGGCAACATCGGCTGCATGGTCAACGGCGCCGGCTTGGCGATGGCCACGATGGATGTGATCGCGCTCAACGGCGGTGCGCCGGCCAACTTCCTCGACGTGGGCGGCGGCGCCACCAAGGAACGCGTGACCGAGGCGTTCAAGCTCATCCTGTCCAGCGACAAGGTCAAGGCCATCTTCGTCAACATCTTCGGCGGCATCGTCCGCTGTGACATGATCGCCGAGGGCATCATCGCCGCGGTCAAGGAAGTGGACGTCAAGGTGCCGGTGGTGGTGCGACTGGAAGGCACCAATGTGGAAGCGGGCAAGACGCTGCTGGCCGACTCCGGCCTGGCCATCACCCCGGCCGACGACATCAACGACGGTGCCAAGAAGGCCGTCGCTGCCGTCGCTGCCTGAACCCTCCACGAGACTTAGGAAGAATCATGTCTGTTTTGATCAACAAGAAGACGAAGGTCATCGTGCAGGGCTTCACTGGCCAGCAGGGCACCTTCCACGCCACCCAGATGGTGGAATACGGCACCCAGGTCGTCGGCGGCGTGACCCCCGGCAAGGGCGGCAGCACCCACATCGGCCTGCCGGTGTTCAACACCGTGCGCGAAGCGGTCCAGGCCACCGGCGCCGACGCCTCGGTGATCTACGTGCCGCCGCCGTTCGCGGCCGACGCGATCCTGGAGGCCGCAGCGGCCGGCATCAAGGTCATCGTCTGCATTACCGAGGGCATCCCGGTGCTGGACATGCTGCGGGTCAAGAACGTGCTGAAGCAGCATCCGGACGTGGTGCTGGTCGGCCCCAACTGCCCCGGCATCATCACCCCGGGCGAGTGCAAGATCGGCATCATGCCCGGCCACATCCACCAGAAGGGCAAGATCGGCATCGTCTCGCGCTCGGGCACGCTGACCTATGAAGCGGTCAAGCAAACCACCGCCGCCGGCCTGGGCCAGTCCACGGTCATCGGCATCGGCGGCGACCCGATCAACGGCCTGAACTTCGTCGACTGCCTCAAGCTGTTCAACGAAGACCCGCAGACCGAAGGCATCATCATGGTCGGCGAAATCGGTGGTGCCGCCGAGGAAGCCGGTGCTGCGTACATCAAGCAGCACGTCAAGAAGCCGGTGGTCGGTTTCATCGCCGGCGCTTCCGCGCCGAAGGGCAAGCGCATGGGCCATGCCGGCGCGATTGCCTCCGGCGGTTCGGGCACGGCCGAAGGCAAATTCGCGGCGATGGAAGCGGCCGGCGTCAAGACCGTGCGTTCGCCGGGCGACCTGGGCGCGGCGATTGCTTCGCTGGTGAAGTAAGCCGCGAGCACTGCGTCGTCGCCGCAAACCGGTTGCGGCGACGGTGCGGCAAGGCTGTCGGAAAGGCCTCGCGTGAGCGAGGCCTTTTTCGTTGGCGCAGGCCGCGTTCCACATGATCGATTCGCTATGTGGGTGATGGCATGCAGAGGTGGGGTGAATGAGCGCTCATCAGCCTGCCCGAACTGACCTGCGCGGGCATCGTGTCGCACGGTGACGGATGGCCTGCCTTGTCAGCCTCCCGTAAAATTGATCCAGCCATAGCTAGAGGTCTCCGTGCAGACTAGCCACCGAGGAGACCAACGATGAGCTGGGCATTTCCGAGGCGACGTACTACGTCTGGAAGTCCAAGTACGGCGGCATGGAGGCTGCTGAGGTGCAGCGCCTTCGGTACCTGGAAACCGAACACGGCAAGCTCAAGCGGATATATGCCGAGCTTGCGATGGAAAACCATGCATTGAAGGATGTCATCGCAAAAAATTGTAGACCCGGCGCATAAGCGCCCGCTTCTTGCCTGGCTCATCGAGCCGCATGGCTGGAGCGAGCGCCGGGCCTGTTCGGTGCTGGGCGTGGCTCGCTCGACGGCACGCTATCGGCGCCGTCCTGATCGGGATGAAGAGGTCATTGCGCTGCTGTCCGAGTTGGCGGAGCGTTTTCCCGAGCGTGGGTTTGGAAAGCTCTTTCAGCTCATCCGCCGTCGCGGACATGTGTGGAACCACAAGAGGGTCTGGCGTGTGTATTGCCTGATGAAGCTCAATCAACAGCGTCACAGCTAGGCGCCGGGTCCCGACGCGGCATCCACAGCCACTGGCATGCGCACAGCGACCCAATGCGGGATGGTCGATCGACTTCATGTCCGATACGTTGTGGGACGGTCGACGGTTCCGCACGTTCAATGTCATCGACGATTTCAGTCGAGAAGCCTTGGCCATCGAAGTCGACCTCAATCTCCCGGCTGTCCGCGTCATCCGCACATTGGAGCGCATCGCGGCATGGCGCGGTTATCCGAACATGCTTCCACAGGTACTACGGGCCGGAATTTGTCGCGCTGGCCTTGGCGGAGTGGGCCGAGCGCCAGGGCATCGCCTTGGACTTCATCGAGCCGGGCCGTCCGATGCAGAACGGCTTCATCGAACGCTTCGACGGCAGCTACCGGCGTGGTGTCTTGGACATGCATATCTTCCGCACACTCAGCGAGGTCCGCGAACAGACCGAACACTGGTTGGCCGACTACAACCAACAGATCCCGCACGACAGCGTGGGCGGGCTAACACCCACCGAGTTCCGTGATCAACATCAACCCCAGACCTCTAATTTTAGCTGGCACTAAATTGCGGGGAGTCGACAGATCAACTCTGGATCGGACGGGTCAAATACCCGAAAAAGCCGCCTGGCCAAGACGGCTTTCAGGTGGCATCACGCGCGGATGCCAAGGTGTGATGCGCAATGGACGATCACCAGATGTTGTACATAGCGTAGCGGCTCTCTTCTACCTCGGCATCCCAATTGCCGTAGCGGGCGGTACCGTCCCACCAATAGCGGTTGCCATGTGCCCAGTTTATGGTCTTTCCAGCGAGGTATTTGATCTGGCACGATCCGCCATTGACCCTCCACCAACCACCCTGGAAGTAACCGGCCTTCCAGCGACGCACAACAACCTGCACGGGCTGCGCGGTACTGCCGGGTTTGAGCCACTGGCTCCAGCCGAAGGTCTCCGTGTAGCTTTTTTGTTTCTGGTACTGGCCCTTGATGTTGAACATTCCCAAGAAGTCTCCGACGACGGGGATTTTGCTCACATCCAGGTCCACACCGATCGCCCATTGGTACCCCGAGGTGTTCGCCTTGGTCCAGGTGTAGTTGCAACGCAAGCCTTGCGGATTGCAATAGAACGACGGGCCTCGCCAGATCCAGTCCTCCCACGTATTGCGCGCCTGCATCGTGGGGATTCCCCACGAGCTACGGTCGCCCAGCAGGTTCACGAACCCCCCGTTGCCGTCGTTGCTCGCAAAACAGACATCGCTGGCATGGGCGATTTGTAGGGTGGTTGCCGCTGGCAGCACGAAAGCCAAAGCAATGGCGATATGGGTGACTTTCATTGCGCGGACTCCTTGTTCTTAATTCCGAAAATGTTCTGGACGGAATTAATGCTAGGCTCGCTGTCCGATTCTTGCGATTGGGTATATGTCGCGGCCATCTGCATTTTCTTCAGCACCACTGCGGGGGTGTCGATTGGCGTCACATAGTGGCCGCGATCGCCCTTTTTAACCCGCACTGCGCCTGCGTCGATGCTGGTGCCCACCAGGGCCTGTAACGTATTTGCGTGGGCCGACTGAGCCGAGCCGTCGCTGGCGGCGTCCAGCACCACTTCTTTGCCTTCATCCAGCGCCTTGCGGGCCAGCTCCAGCATGGCGCGGCCTCCCTTGTCGGCATCGCCGATCACCAGGATGTCATAGTTACTTTCAGTGCCCGCCGGCAGAGATGCCGACAGCGCCTTGGCGACGAAGCCCTGTGTAGGGCCGGCGAAATAAACCTTCTGGCGCACGTCAGCATCGGACGCCACGATGTTGATGTTGCTGGGCGTGACACTGGCAAGGACCGCCGCCGGGGCTGCGGATACGGGCGCGCCGCCATCTCCTCCACCCCAACCTTGCGGCGTTATCGCCACCACTAGAGCCGCGCCGGCCGTAAGCTGCCACCAGCCGCTGCCCCGATTACACCTGCGTTCTTTCATAATCATGGGGAACCTCTAGAAATATAATTAATGGGGAATCTCTAGAAACCCTCCGCCTCCAAACACAGTCTCACTCCCCCCCCCCACAGCTAACCATGGCACAAGCGCGCAGCGCCCTCAAGGGGGCGGGGCGGCAGAAAATGTGGACGGGTATGGTCCACGAACGTGGCATTCAGGACCGCAAAAACATGAAGATCGACCGTGGCTCACACAGCGAAATCCTTAAACTCACTCCCACGCATCCGCCACTGGTGCCGCCAGGCCACACCGCGCAGACCGTCGCTTGGCGCAAGGTCGAGGGATTAACTCTGGATCGGACGGGTTAAACACCCGAAAAAGCCGCCTGGCCAAGACGGCTTTTCAGGTGGCATCACGCGCGGATGCCAAGGTGTGATGCGCAATGGACGATCACCAGATGTTGTACATAGCGTAGCGGCTCTCTTCTACCTCGGCATCCCAATTGCCGTAGCGGGCGGTACCGTCCCACCAATAGCGGTTGCCAGGCACCGAGTATACGCTCCTTCCAACGAGGTGTTTGATCTGGCACGATCCGCCATTGACCCTCCACCAACCACCCTGGAAGTAACCGGCCTTCCAGCGACGCACAACGACCTGCACGGGCTGCGCGGTACTGCCGGGGGTGAGCAACTGGCTCCAGCCGAAGCTCTCCGTGTAGCTTTTTTGTTTCTGGTACTGGCCCTTGATGTTGAACATTCCCAAGAAGTCTCCGACGACGGGGATTTTGCTCACATCCACGTCCACACCGATCGACCATTGGTACCCCGAGGTGTTCTCCTTGGTCCAGCTGTATTTGCAACGCAAGCCTCTCGGATTGCAGTAGAACAACGGGCCTCGCCAGATCCAGTCCTCCCACGTATTGCTCGCCTGCATCGTGGGGATTCCCCACGAGGTTCTGTCGCCCAGCAGGTTCACGAACCCGCCGTTGCCGTCGTTGCTCGAAAAACAGACATCGCCGGCATGGGCGATCTGTAGGGTGGTTGCCGCTGGCAACACGAAAGCCAAAGCAATGGCGATATGAGTGACTTTCATTGCGCGGACTCCTTGTTCTTAATTCCGAAAATATTCTGGACGGAATTAATGCTGGGCTCGCTGTCCGATTCTTGCGATTGGGTATATGTCGCGGCCATCTGCATTTTCTTCAGTACCACTGCGGGGGTGTCGATCGGCGTCACATAGTGGCCGCGACCGCCCTTTTTAACCCGCACTGCTCCTGCGTCGATGCTGGTGCCCACCAGGGCCTGTAACGTATTTGCGTGGGCCGACTGAGCCGAACCGTCGCTGGCGGCGTCCAGCACCACTTCTTTGCCTTCATCCAGCGCCTTGCGGGCCAGCTCCAGCATGGCGCGGCCTCCCTTGTCGGCATCGCCGATCACCAGGATGTCATAGTTACTTTCAGTGCCGGCCGGCAGAGATGCCGACAGCGCCTTGGCGACGAAGCCCTGTGTAGGGCCGGCGAAATAAACCTTCTGGCGCACGTCAGCATCGGACGCCACGATGTTGATGTTGCTGGACGTGACACTGGCAAGGACCGCCGCCGGGACTGCGGATACGGGCGCGCCGCCATCTCCTCCAGCCCAACCTTGCGGCGTTACCGTCACCACTAGCGCCGCGCCGGCAGTAAGCCGCCACCAGCCGCTGCCCCGATTACACCTACGTTCTTTCATAATCATGGGGAACCTCTAGAAATATAATTAATGGGGAACCTCTAGAAACCCTCCGCCTCCAAACACAGTCTCACTCCCCCCCACAGTTAACCATGGCACAAGCCCGCAGCGCCCTCAAGGGGGCGAGGGCGGCGGAAAACGTGGACGGGTATGCTCCACGAACGTGGCATCCAGGACCGCAAAGACATGAAGATCGACCGTGGCTCACACGGCGAAATCCTTAAACTCACTCCCACGCATCCGCCACTGGTGCCGCCCGGCCACACCGCGCAGACCGTCGGCTTGCTGGACCCGGTCGCCACCGGCAACATGAATCTGCACAACGTGCGCTTACCAGTATCGGCGCAAACCAACTAACAGATTTTTGCAGGGCCGACTATATGCGCTTGACACTCGCGTCCATAATACCTGCGCTTGGCGCAAGGCCGAGGGATCAACGCTGAATTGGACGGGTCAAACACCCGAAAAAGCCGCCTAGCCAAGACGGCTTTCAGGTGGCATAACGCACGGATGCCAAAGTGTGATGCGAAATGGACGATTACCAGATGTTGTACATGGCGTAGCGACTCTCTTCTACCTCGGCACTCCAATTGCCGTAGGTGGCGGTACCGTCCCACCAATAACGGTTGCCTGGTTCATAGGATACGAGCCCTCCGAGGTGTTTGATAATCTCGCAGGATCCGCCATTGACCCTCCACCAGCCACCCTGGAAGTAACCGGCCTTCCAGCGACGCACAACGACCTGCACGGGTTGCGCAGTACTGCCGGGTTTGAGAAACTGGCTCCAGCCGAAGGTTTCTGTGTAAGTTTTTTGTGACTGGTACTGGCCCTTGATGTTGAACATTCCCAAGAAGTCTCCGACAACGGGGATTTTGCTCACATCCAAGTCCACACCGATCGACCATTGGTACGCCGAGGTGTTCGCCTGGGTCCAGCTGTAGTTGCAACGCAAGCCTCTCGGATTGCAGTAGAACAACGGGCCTCGCCAGATCCAGTCCTCCCACGTATTGCTCGCCTGCATCGTGGGAATTCCCCACGAGGTTCTGTCGCCCAGCAGGTTCACGAACCCCCCGTTGCCGTCGTTGCTCGGAAAACAGGCATCGCCGGCATGGGCGATCTGCAGGGTGGTGACCGCTGGCAGCACGAAAGCCAAGACACTAGCAACATGGGTGACTTTCATTGCCCGGACTCCTTGCTCTGAATTCCGAAAATGTTCTGGACGGAATTAATGCTGGGCTCGCTGCCCGATTCTTGCGATTGGGCATTGGCCGCGGCGATCTGCATTTTCTTATGCACCACTGCGGGGGTGTCGATCGGCGTCACATAGTGGCCGCGACCGCCCTTTTTAACCCGCACTGCTCCTGCGTCGATGCTGGTGCCCACCAGGGCCTGTAACGTATTTGCGTGGGCCGACTGAGCCGAACCGTCGCTGGCGGCGTCCAGCACCACTTCTTTGCCTTCATCCAGCGCCTTGCGGGCCAGCTCCAGCATGGCGCGGCCTCCCTTGTCGGCATCGCCGATCACCAGGATGTCATAGTTACTTTCAGTGCCGGCCGGCAGAGATGCCGACAGCGCCTTGGCGACGAAGCCCTGTGTAGGGCCGGCGAAATAAACCTTCTGGCGCACGTCAGCATCGGACGCCACGATGTTGATGTTGCTGGGCGTGACACTGGCAAGGACCGCCGCCGGGGCTGCGGATACGGGCGCGCCGCCATCTCCTCCACCCCAACCTTGCGGCGTTACCGCCACCACTAGAGCCGCGCCGGCCGTAAGCTGCCACCAGCCGCTGCCCCGATTACACCTGCGTTCTATCATAATCATGGGGAACCTCTAGAAATATAATTAATGGGGAACCTCTAGAAACCCTCCGCCTCTAAACACAGTCTCACTTCCCCCCCCCGCAGCTAACCATGGCACAAGCGCGCAGCGCCCTCAAGGGGGGGGGGCGGCAGAAAACTGAAACGGGTTATGTGGCGAGTCCAAGGTTTCTCCGGTACTCGATGGGGCTACGGGCTCTCAGCGAGATATTGATCCGGTCTGCGTTGTACCAAAGGATGTAGGAGTGCAACGCCGTGATGAAGTCCTCGCTGGTCGTGGACAACCAGCTGCGCGCGTAGAACAGCTCGGTCTTCAGGCGGCCGAAGGAGCCTTCACGCGCAGCGTTGTCCGGCGAGCATGACTTGCGAGACATCGAACGCGTAAGCTTTGCATCAGCGATCCAGGCCATCTGTAGTGGGCGCCGCGATCGGAGTGTATGGTCGGCCGTTGTTTACTGGCTGTGACGGTCTCGATGGCTGCGTCCAGCATCGTGTGGAATATCTTGCTTGCGCTTCATGGATGCAGGTGCGTCGTGGCCGAGCAGCTGATTCTTTCAGGTGTACAGCGATGGACGAGACATGCCCAACTTCTGGGCACAGAATGGAAGCAACGTCCGCGGCCGATACCCGAGCACCTTGATTGTCGTCGCGAAGCAGCGCCCGTTTTCCAGATAGTGAGCGACCGCGAATTCCTTCTGGGCCTGCGAATACGTCGGCGCGCGCGTGGACCGGGTGGCCAAGCCAAGGCCTTGCTCGTATTCCTGGCACCAGTGCTTGAGCGTGCTCTTGGTTGGAAAGCCAAGCTGTTGGATCGTCAGTCCGACCCGTTTGCCGAGCTTGATGTAGAGCTGCACGGCTCGAAGCCGATCCTCGTATGAAAACATGAACTACCCTCCCAGGTAGTCCAAGTTTTCTGCCGCGCCCTCATCCTGCATGCAGATATCTCTCCGGACATCATCCTGGAGGTGAACGACCGCACCATCAATGTGTATATGCGGGCCTTTGTGGAGACTACTGTTTTGCAAGAGCCAGGTAACAAATATAGCAACTCACGCAACGATTTGATCCTCGCTTACACCAAAACCTACTGATGGCGTCCTCGCCAGGGAGCATGCAATGGGCAACGAGCATAACGATGCAAGGACATGGCCGGATGACGTGGATGTGTATCCGGCGACGGCACAAGACTTGGCGACATATGAACACCGGCGCCATGCATTGGCGCAGTTCCAGGCGCCGCTGCTGGTCAGTCAAAGCGACACGACTCTATCGTGCTCACGCGTTGGGTAGTAGGCTGCTTCTCTCCCTTCCCACTGGTGGAACCATGGCTGTGCGACCTCCTTTTGCCACGCCGTCCCGTGCAGCACTTCCCCTTCTGCTCACCGCCGTCTTCGCTCACTCTTTGACTGGATGTTCGCGCATGAATACGCCGACCAACGCTCCGACCAATGAACCTCCCGGCATCCATCTGATCGGCAATCTTCCCGTCGATGCTCATGGCACCGTGCATATCGATACCAGTAAGCCGATACCGTTTGCCGAACATGCGTTCGGGGCGGCCTGCTACGACACCTATGGCTGTAAGGTGCTGTACGACGGTAGGTACGAAGCCAACGATCCCGACGATGTCAAACAAATCTCATCGGCGTCGCTAGGGGATGTCTATCCCAATAATCTTAAAGGCAATACGATCAGCATCCGCAACTTCCCACACTTCCCCCCCCCCCCGCCGAGGTGACATGGCGCTCCAAGGATGGCCAGCCGCATCATGCCTTGGTCGATCTCGAAGCCATCTTCAAGGACAAGGTGATCCTGCATCATGTGCCGCAGGATCAGTTGCCGCCGATCCTGCATGCGGATATCTCTCCGCATATCATCCTGGAAGTGAACGACCGCACCATCAATGTGTATATGCGGGCAATGGTGCAGACGACCGTACTACAGAAGCCTGGTAACGAATATAGTCATTTCCGTGATGACCTGATCCTCGCCTACACCAAAACCTATTGATGGCGTCCTCGCCAGGGAGCATTCAATGAGTAACGAACAGACCGATGCAGAGAAATGGCCGGATGGTGTGGGAACGTATCCGGCGACGGCACAAGACTTGGCGACATATGCACACAGTCGCCATGCATTGGCGCAGTTCCAGGCGCCGCTGCTGGTCAGTCAAACCGACACGACTCTATCGTGCTCACGCGCTGGGTAGTAGGCTGCTTCTCTCCCTTCCCACTGGTGGAACCATGGCTGTGCGACCTCCTTTTGCCACGCCGTCCCGTGCAGCACTTCTCCTTCTGCTCACCGCCGTCTTCGCCCACTCTCTGACAGGATGTTCGCGCATGAACACGCCGACCAACGCTCCGACCAATGAACCTCCCGGCATCCATCTGATCGGGAATATTCCCGTTGATGCCCATAACACCGTGCATATCGATACCCGTAAGCCGATTCCGTTCAGTACGCATGCGTTCGGAGTGGCCTGCTACGACACCTATGGTTGCAAGGTGATTTATGACGACATGTCTTTACTTAACATTCCGGATGATAACAAGACGATTTCATCGGCGTCGTTGGGAGACAAGTACCCGGATGATACATTGGGTGCATCGCATATCGGCATTCGCAACTTCCCGCACTTCCCCCCCCGGCCGAGGTGACATGGCGCTCCAAGGATGGCCAGCCGCATCATGCCTTGGTCGATCTCGAAGCCATCTTCAAGGACAAGGTGATCCTGCATCATGTGCCGCAGAATCAGTTGCCGCCGATCCTACAGGCAGATATTCGTCCGGACATCATCCTGGAAGTGAACGACCGCACCATCAATGTGTATATGCGGGCCTTTGTGGAGACTACTGTTTTGCAAGAGCCAGGTAACAAATATAGCAACTCACGCAACGATTTGATCCTCGCCTACACCAAAACCTACTGATGGCGTCCTCGCCAGGGAGCATGCAATGGGCAACGAACATACCGATGCAAAGACATGGCCGGATGACGTGGAAACGTATCCAGCAACGGCGCAAGACTTGGCGACATATGCACACAGCCGCCATGCATTGGCGCAGTTCCAGGCACCGCTGCTGGTCAGCCAACAGAGTCCGCACACACGTTTGTTCGTGGCCTGCTTCGATGGCACCGGTAACGACAAGCACAAAGATCCTCAGCACATCACCAATATTGGGATATTGAGCGATCAACTGGACTTGGCGTACTCGAGGGGCATCAACAACATCAGGGGCCACTACGTCCCCGGCGTAGGCACCCAAGACGATGCCTTGCCCCGCATTGCCGACGGCGCTCTGGGCTATAGCTATGGCCCACGGATGGAAGAGATGTACTTGAAGTTCATCCGCCAGGTGCATGATTGGAGAAAAAAAGATCCGCAAGCCGAAATCAGCATCCTGTCCACCGGTTTCAGTCGTGGTGCGGTCACTGCGGCCATGTTTACCCGCATGGTCCACGAGCGCGGCATCCAGGATCCGATTGGGATGAAAATCGATCAAGGCCCACACGGCGAAATCCTCAAACTCACTCCCACGCATCCACCGCTGGTGCCACCAGGCCGCACCGCGCAGGTCGTCGGCTTGCTGGACCCGGTCGCCACCGGCGAGATGAATTTCCACGACGTGCGCTTGCCGCCCTCGGTGGTATCGGGCTTGCAGCTCAGCGCCCGCGACGAACGCCGCGATCTGTTCCCGGCCAAAGACATCCTGCATCCCGGCCATTCCCATGACGGGCGATTCCTCAATCTGGTCCATCCTGGCGCGCATTCGGATATCGGCGGTTCCTACCGGCTCGATGGTTTGTCCGTGCGTAACGGCAATCTGTTGATCGATTATGTCAACAGCCTCAGCGATAAACCGTTCCTGCAACCGCGCGCGGTCTCAAGCGCGCCAGAAATGAACGTCATTCACCGCTCCGAACAGCACGGTTCCTACTACACCACCACCATGGCGACGACCCTCGGGCATCGCGTGCATGTGCATGATCTGGCCGGCCCGGCTATGACCCTGGCTCCATTCGATGCGCAATCCCTGGATGCCGAGCTACGCGCACACTTTCCCTTGCGCCCGGTGGCGGTATCGACCGAACACACCGATCCGGCGCTGCCGGCGTTCTTCCGGGAGCGACCGCATGCGTCAGCGGCACCGCCGCTGCCTGCGTATTTGCAGCAAGGAGCAACGCCCCATGCAGTGGGCGCACCGTCTACCCACACCGCATCGACGAACGCGGACACGTCTTCTTCATCTTCCTCCGCTGACGCGTCCACGCCGTCCCAGGCCATGGATAAGCATTCGCGCATGCAGGACGACCTCGTCGCTCAGCAGCACCAGCAACGCATCCAACAGGCGCAGCCGCTGGCGCAATCCTTCACGCAGACACATGCGCCGCCGTCCCATGACAGCGCCCCGGCCCATGAAAAACCAGCCAGCGTGGACATGCAGGAACAGGCGCGGATCGCGCAATTGCAGCAGCAGGAACAGCAAGCGCAGGCAGCGCGAGAGCAGCAACAGCGCCTCGCGCAGCAACATGCGCAGTTGCATCGTCAGGCCGTGGACGCGCAGCAACGCGAACACGAACAGCGCCACAACCAAGACACCCGGTCACATCCACACGAACAGCGCCAAGCAGGCGAGGCGATGTTGTATACCCCGCCGACGCGCCCACCGCGTTTGGATGAGCATCTCCAAGACTTCCGTCAACCGGACCATCCAATGCACTCGCGCTATACACAGTTCAAGAATGCGCTTGAACAGTCCCATACATTGCCCAGGAACGGCGATAAATTGCCCTACGGTCCGGCGCAGCAGGAACGGTTGGCGGCCGGGTTCACTGACGCCCTCGGCATCGATCCGCAATACGAACATAGCATCAGAGGTTTCAAGCAGCATCAGGGCCAACTGCTGGCTTATGACCAGCCGTATTCGTTCACCGAAAAGAGCCATGTGTTGAGGATCGATCCCGAACAGGCGTTGGCGAAGTCGCCCGAGCAGCATGCCGCGAGTTGGAAGGCGCGTGAAGCATCCCACCCCGAGTCGCCAAGCCGCGTCATTGCCCCGATCACGATCACCGCCGAGGATATGCGTCATCCCGCGCATCCGCGCCATGCGATGTTCGAACAAGCCCGTAATGCCATCGCCAATGCCAATGAAAGGTGGGGCCGACCGGCACCGGATCCTGAACAGTTGGACCGTCATGCGGCGCACGTGGTGGTGGAGGCGCGCAAGTTCGGTCAGACCGAAGTGGAGCGTGTCCACTTGGGGATGCCACAGGGGTATGCGACCCAGACGCCGAATTACGTGGTGCAATCGGAAGGAAAGATCGTGGCGCGTATCTTTGCGCCGGAACTGGCGCAAGCGCCGGACGTGGCCCAGGCTAGCCAGCAATTGCAGACGGTGGAACAGCAGAACCTCGCCGAGCAGGCGATGCAGGCCCAGCGCGCGGCGCAGATGCAAGGGCAGGGCATGGTCATGAAGCTGTAGGCGGCATCTGCAATTCATCCAGGCAACACCGCATGGACGACCATGCGCAGAGCAACATCGCACTTGACGACTTCACCTGCCACAGGACGTTGCAGCCTCCCTCATACCCGATTTCCCAAGGAAGAGTCCCCCGATGAATTCGCGTACCAAAGGCATTACCGCCCTCATCGCGTTGCTGCCCGTTGCCATCGCCGGGCTGTATCTGTCCGGCTTTTTAGTGCTGACCTTGCTCGGAGAGCATGCACAGGTCCAACTACTGACCTATTGGCGCTATTGGCAGGTGGTGGATCAGCCTGTGTGGCATCCGTATGCCACGAAAATCAAGCTGTCGGGTATCTGCGGCTTCGGCTTGCCTGTCATGCTCTACCTCATCCCAGTGCATGTTCATGCTCGACGAGTTCACGGCCTTGGGCCGGGTGGAGATCGTCCCGGTGGCCGTGGGCTGGGTCGCTGGCTATGGCATCCGCATCGTGATCGTGATCCAGTCGATTGCGCAGTTGGAATCGGTCTATGGCGCCGACACAGCGCGCGGCTTGATCACCAATCTCGGCGTGCGGATCGTGTTTACTCCACGAGAACAGCGCGATGCCGAGGAATATTCGAAGATGCTGGGCGAGACCACCGTGCGCCGTCGGCAGCGCACGCAGTCATACGGCTAGGGTAACAGCCACAGCTATACCGAGGTGCTGGATCGGCGTCCGCTGATGAATCCGGATGAGGTCAAGGGGCTGGCACCGGATAAAGCCATCGTGTTCATTGAGGGCATTGGCTATCCGATCCTGGCGAACAAGATTTTTTACTACAAGGACAGCTACTTCAAGAAGCTGTTGCTGCAAGCACCGCAGGTACCCCGGCTCGCGCTGGGCGGGGAGTAATCGCATGAGAGTTTTCGGTCGAGGGTCTGCTGACCTCCGCCAGCGGCTGGATGCCCTGGAAGAGGCGTTGGCTGAGCAACAGGAGCGCACGCACTTTTTGGTAGGCTGCCGAAGAGCGTGATCCTCGCTAGACTTGCCTGACCATCTGTGGGAAGACCGCTGTGCGTCTTCCCTTCCGAATCTCAAGGTTGTTCATGCTCTCCTCCCTCCGCCTCGCCATGGCTCAGTTCGATTTTCCGGTAGGCGCCGTGACCCAGAACACCGATCGGATCATGGCGCTGATCGAGCAGGCGCGCGATGCGTATGGCGCCGACATCGTGTTGTTCCCGGAGCTGGCGGTGAGTGGCTATCCACCGGAAGATTTGCTGTTGCGTCCTGGGTTTCTCGCCGATTGCGAACAGGCCGTGCAACGCATCGCCGCGTGCGTGCACGGGGTCGTCGCGGTGGTCGGTTGGCCGCAAAGTGCCGGCAGCGTGGTCTACAACGCGGCCAGTGTGCTGCGCGACGGGCGCATCGCTGCTACCTACCGCAAGCGCGAACTGCCCAATTACGCGGTGTTCGACGAGCGCCGTTATTTCGATGTCGATCTGGATGGCGAGCACTGCGTGTTCGATGTCAAGGGCACGCGTGTGGGCCTGGTGATCTGCGAGGATCTGTGGTTCCCCGAGCCCTTGGCTGTGACCGTGCGCGCCGGCGCCGAACTGGTGTTGGTGCCCAATGCTTCGCCCTACGAGCGTGGCAAGCACGCGCAGCGCGATGCCTTGCTGGCCGAGCGCAGCCGTGAAAGCGGTGCGGCGTTGGCCTATCTCAATGTGGTCGGCGGTCAGGATGCGCTGGTGTTCGATGGCGCCTCGGTGGTGGCCGACGGCGACGGTAGGGTGCATCCAGCCGCCGCTGCGTTTACCGACCAATGGTTGGTGGTCGACTACGACCCTGCCGCACGCCGCTTTGTGCCGTTGCACTGGCGTTGCGACAGCGACAGCGCCAGCGAAGCGAGCAGCGAGGCGCTGGCCTGGCGCGCGGTGGTGCGCGGGGTGCAGGATTATTGTCGCAAGAACGGTTTTTCCAAGGTGTGGCTGGGGTTGTCCGGCGGTATCGATTCGGCATTGGTGCTGGCGATGGCGGTGGACGCGCTGGGTGCGGAGAATGTCGCCGCCGTGCGTTTACCCTCGCGTTATACCGCCGATCTCTCCAACGACCTGGCCGCCGAGCAATGCCGCACGTTGGGGGTGCGGCTGGAGACGGTGACGATCGAGCCGGCGTTCGAAGGCGTGTTGCAGGCGCTCGGTCCGTTGTTCGACGGCACCCAGCCCGACGTCACCGAGGAGAATCTGCAATCGCGCAGCCGTGGGCTGATCCTGATGGCGCTGGCCAACAAGTTCGGTGGCTTGCTGTTGACCACCGGCAACAAGAGCGAGTACGCGGTCGGCTACGCCACTATCTATGGCGATATGTGCGGCGGTTACGCGCCACTGAAGGACCTGTACAAGACGGAGGTGTTTGCTCTGGCGACATGGCGTAATACGACCGCTGCAACGCCGGTGATTCCGCCGGCGGTGATCACGCGAGCACCCTCGGCGGAACTGCGCGCCAACCAGACCGACCAGGATTCGCTGCCGCCCTACGACGTGCTCGACGGTATCCTGTATCGCTATGTCGATCAGGAAGCATCGCGCGATGAAATCATCGCCGCTGGTTATGCGGCGGAGGTGGTCGATCAGGTGATACGGCTGGTGCGCATCACCGAGTGGAAGCGGCACCAAGCTGCGCCGGGCCCGAAGGTCTCGCGCCGTGCCTTCGGCCGCGAACGCCGTTACCCGATCAGTAACGGCTACCACGCCTAGCCGCGCGCGGTGTGTCCGTCCGCTTCATAGCGCTTGTAGCAAGCGTAATCCGAATGCATCGTCCTGCGCGTTCCAGCCATGGCTGACGCGCAGGCCGGCTTCGGCGGCCATCGCGCCGAAGCTGCGGTCGGTGTACTTGTGGCTGTATTCCACCTGCATCGCTTCGCCGGCGGCGAAGGCGAAGCGGTGTCCGCCCACATGCACCTGCTGCGCGCATTGGCTGACCAGGAAGGTCTCGATGCGCTGCTCTGCGAGTGCGTACACCGCGCGGTGGCGGAATTGTTCCAGGTCGAAGTCGCTGCCGATTTCGCGGTTGAGACGGCGCAGCAGGTTCAGCGTGAACGCAGCGGTGACACCTAAGGCATCGTTGTAGGCCGCCTCTAGCACTGCGGGATCCTTGACCAGATCGATGCCGATCAGTGCGCAGCCGTCCTCGCGCATGGTCGTGCGTATCGAGCGCAGCAGTGCGATGCCGTCCTCGCGGGTGAAATTGCCCAGGGTCGAGCCGGGGAAAAACACCAGTGTGCGGCGTGCGTCGCGTTGTGGCGCTGGTAGCGGGACTGGTGTCGTGAAGTCGGCGCACACCGGCAGCATCTCAATGTGCGGGAAGCATTCGGCCAAGCGCGCGGTGCTGGACATCAGTATGTCGCGCGCCATTTCGATTGGGGTATAGGCTACCGGCGCGCGCAGGCCGTCCAGCAACAGTTGTGTTTTGCGTCCGCTGCCGCTGCCCAATTCCACCACATGCGCGCCGATGCCCACGGCCTGCGCAATCGATGGCATATGCGCTTCCAGCAGGCTCAACTCAATACGGGTCAGGTAATACTCGGGCTGGTGGGTGATCGCTTCGAACAGGCGCGAGCCTTCGGCGTCGTAGAAATACTTGGACGGCAATTGCTTGGGTGTGCGCGACAATCCAGTGATTGCATCGGCGATGATGTCGTCCGGCGGTGGATGCAGGTCGGTCAATGCGGTTTCGGTCAGGGCACGGGCGGTTGCGGCATTCATGCGGGATCCTTGGCCAGGCGCACGCCGGCGAACTGCCACCGTGCATCGGAGGGAAAGAAATTGCGGTAGCTGGCGCGGATGTGGTCGTGCGGCGTGGCGCAGCTACCGCCACGCAACACCCATTGCGCGTTCATGAACTTGCCGTTGTATTCGCCCAGCGCGCCCGACCACGGGCGAAACCCCGGATACGGCAGATAGGCACTGCCGGTCCACTCCCAGACATCGCCGAACAACTGTTGCAGCCCGGTTTCCGTCGGCGTCGATGGTTGCGGGTGCAGCGCATCGGCATCGGCGAAGTTGCCCGCGATGGCGATGCCGGCGGCGGCCTGTTCCCACTCCGCCTCGGTCGGCAGGCGTGCGCCGGCCCAGCGTGCGTAGGCATCGGCCTCGAACAGACTCAGGTGGCACACCGGCGCGTGCGGATCGCGCTCGCGCCATCCGCCCAGGGTGAACTCGCGCACGCCGTCAGTGTGCCAGTACAGCGGCCGCTGCCAGTCCTCGGCGTTGCGTCGCGCCCAGCCGTCGTTGAGCCACAGGCCGACGCTGTGATAGCCCCCGTCGGCGATGAACTCGGCGTACTCGGCATTGCTCACCGGACGGCTTGCCAGCGCATGCGCTGGCACCAGCACGCGGTGCCGCGGCGACTCGTTGTCGTAGGCGAAGTCCACATGCGCCGGCCAGGCGGCGGCGCCGATCGTGCAGAGCTGCTCGTCGCGCTGGAGCCAGCGCAAACGGGTGGCCGGTGCGCGGTGTACGCGCAAGTCCGAACGGTATGCCGGCCCCAGCGGGTTACGCCAGAACGCGTGCTTGATGTCGGTCAGCAGCAATTCCTGGTGCTGTTGTTCGTGCTGCAGCCCCAATTCCAGCGCCTGCAGCGTCTGCGGCGGCAGGGTGCCCTGCTGTAACCGCGCCAGCACGCGCGTTTCGATTTCGCTGCGATAGTCCAGTACCTGCGCCAGCGATGGACGCGACAGCAGGCCGCGGTGCGGTCGTGCGTGCGCCGGGCCGAGGCTTTGGTAGTAGCTGTTGAACAGGTAGTCCCACTGCGGGTCCAGCGGGCGGTAGGCGGGGTCGGCCGCCAATACGAAGCGTTCGAAGAACCAGGTGGTGTGTGCCAGATGCCATTTGGCCGGACTGGCGTTCTCCATGCTCTGCACCATGGCGTCTTCGTCGCTCAACGGTGCGGCCAGTTGCCAGCTGCGTTGGCGCACCTGGAGCAGGCGTGCCGTCAGTGTGGCAGTGGAGAGCGTGGGCGAAGTTGATGCCGCCGGAGAGGTTGCTTGCATCGACGCAGTTTTGGGGGACTGCTGTGAATATTTCGTCACGCATGGCGGATTCTGGCGATACGCTTGGACGATGTCTACAGCGGCTTCCAGCATCGAGACGCGCGATCTGCGCACGGCGTGCGTGGTCGATTTGCCTGCGGCGCCGGGTGCTTTCGTGTTGCCGGCCGGGGTGCGCTATCTGGACACGGCCAGCAAGGGGCCGCGCTTGGCTAGCGTGCTGGCGGCGGGTCAGGTGGCGCTGGCCGATTCGATTGCGTCGTGGCGCTTGTCTTTCGACGATTGGCGCGCGCAGATCGAGCGACTGCGTGTGCTGGCCGCGGCCACGGTGTTCGAACACGATCATGATGGTGTGGCGATGGTGCCATCGGCGGCCTACGGCTTGGCCATCGCCGCGCGACAGGTACCGTTAGCCAAGGGCGATGCGGTGTTGCTGCTCGATGGCCAGTTTCCATCGAATCTGCTGGTGTGGCAGCAGCGTTGCGCCGAGACCGGCGCGCATTTGGCGGTGGTAAGGCGCGCGCCGGGGCAGGGCTGGACCGAGGCGGTACTTGCAACGCTGGATGCGCAGCCGCGTGTGCGTGTGGCTGCGTTACCTAACGCATACTGGCGCGATGGCGCGCTGCTGGATCTGGACAGGATCGCGCCGCGCGTGCATGCGGCGGGGGCGATGCTGGTGCTGGATCTGAGTCAAAGCCTGGGTGTGCTGCCGGCGCGGCTGGCGGCGTGGCGACCGGACTTCGTCGTGGCGGTCGGGCATAAATGGTTGCTCGGGCCGATGGGCTTAGCCTGGCTGTGGGTCTCGCCGCACTGGCGGGCGCACGGCGTGCCGTTCGAACAGCATTGGCAAGCGCGCGATCCTGGTGGCGACTGGGATTTCCCGACTGACGCGCCGCCACGCTACCGTGCCGGCGCGCGTCGCTTCGATGCCGGTGGGGTCGCCGATCCACTGCGTCTAGCGATGGCGCACGCGGCCATGCAGCAAGTGCAGCATTGGCAGCCGACGCGCATCGCCAAGCGGCTGGGCGAACTGAGCGCGGCGTTCGCAGGCGCGTTGTTGGCGCAGGGACTGGGCGACTGGATCACGCCCGGGCACGCGCCGCATGTGTTCGCACTGCGACCGCCGCCGGCGGCCTTGCAGCGCTTGTTGCCGTGGCGAGAGCGTGCGCAGGTGATCTGCACCTATCGTCACGGCGCTTTGCGCATCGCGCCGTATCTGCACTTGGAGATCGCAACGATGCACGACCTCGCTGTCGAGATGCGCATGGTCGCACGCGCCTGAGTGCGGCCACGTGCGGCTTCAGTGTCGTGCGGCCAGCCGCAGACCGCGTGGGGTCAGCCAGCGTTCCAGTCCTTCGAACAGACCCTGCACCAACAGCGCCAGAGCGGCGGCCGGCACCGCGCCTTCCAGAATCAGGCCGAGGTCGTCCAGGCGGATGCCGGTGAGAATCGGCTGGCCGTAGCCGCCGGCGCCAATCAGGGCGCCCAGCGTGGCGGTGCCGACATTGATCACCGCGGCGGTCTTGATCCCGGCTAGGATGGTGCGCATGGCCAATGGCAGTTCGATCCGCCATAGCCGTGTGCTCGCCGGCAGGCCGATCGCCGCGGCGGTTTCGCGCAATTCGCGGGCGATGCCGGTCAGGCCGGCGTGGGTGTTGCGCACGATCGGCAGCAAGCTATAGAGGAACAGCGCGGCGATCGCCGGTTTCGCCCCGATGCCGAACAGCGGGATCATGAACACGAACACCGCCAGCGAGGGTAAGGTTTGCAAGACGCCGGTCAGTGCCAGCAGCGCCTGACCGAGCCGCGGTCGTTGTGCGGCGAGGATGCCCAGCGGCAACGCCGCCAATAGCGCCAGCCCCAGCGATAATCCGACCAGGGTCAGATGCTCGCGGGTGCGTTGCAGCAGCCGCAACAGGCGCCCGTCCTGCGCGGGTGCGGAAATTCCCAGCCAGTCCGCGGCGACCGCGCTCTCGGCGCGCTTGTGTAGTTTGACCTCGGCATTGAGCCGCTGCATTGTCGCCGCGTCGATGCGCCCGCCCAGGCTCTGTAGCGCCTGTACGAAGCGTGGCGCGCGTTGTGCCAAATCCTGGCGGTAAACGAAGACTGCGGCATAGCGCGGGAAGTAATGCCGGTCGTCCAGCAGCACCCGCAGGTCGTGCGCGGGGATGTCGGCGTCGGTGCTGTACAGGTCGGTGAGATCGATTGCGCCGCTGTCCAGTGCGCGGTAGGCCAGGTCGTGGTCCAAGCCGGTGGGGATCTGTGGCAACCGGTAGGCGGCGCGCATGCCGGGCCAGCCGTCTGCGCGCGAGATGAATTCGTTGCTCAGGCCGAACTTCAGTGCCGGATGCGCGGGGAGGTCGGAAAGACGGGTGATGCCCAACGCTTGCGCGCCCGCGCGGCGCATGCCCAAAGCATAGGTGTTGTCGAAGCCCAATGGCGCGCTCATCGCCAGGCCGCGCTGGGCCAGCGCGCGGCGCAGCGTGGCGTCGTCGGCAGCGGGCAACTGCAGCAGTTCCGTCGCCAGGGTGCCGGTGTATTCGGCGTAAGCGTCGATTGAGCCCTGTTGCAGCGCGCGCCACAGGATGCGGGTGCCGCCGAGTTGACGCCGGTGCTCGACCTCCACCCCAGCCTGGCGCCCGGCGCCGGCGGCGATTTCCCCCAGGATCACCGCTTCGGTGAAGTTCTTGGAGCCGACCACGACCCGTTCCGGCCTCGCCTGGGCCGGAACAGCCAGCAGTGCGACCACCACGCCGAGCAGGGCGTCGCGGGCCAGCCGCAGCGTGATCATCGTGCCTCCAACAGGGTACGTTGCGCGTGCAGGAACTGGCCGACGAACGGATCGACTGGAGACTCCAGCAGGGTGCGTGCACTGCCTTGTTGCAGCACGCGGCCGCTACGCATCAGCACCAGGGTGTCGCCCAAGTAGGCGGCCTCGGCGACGTCATGGGTGACCAGTACGACGGTCTTGCCGAGCAACGCGAACAGCTCGCGCATTTGCGTTTGCAGTTCGTGGCGCACGATCGGGTCGAGCGCGCCCAGTGGTTCGTCCAATAGCAGCACTGGCGGATCCAGCAGCAACGCGCGCATCAGCCCCACACGTTGTCGCTGGCCGCCGGACAATTCGGCTGGATAGCGTGCCAGCAGCGGTTCCGGCAGGCGACACAGGGCCGCCAATTCGCGCAGGCGTGCCTCGATTCGAGGCCGTTTCCAGCCCAGCGTGCGCGCCAGCAACGCGGCGTTGTCGCGCGCGCTCAGGTGCGGAAACAGTCCGCCTTCCTGAATCACGTAGCCGATGCGCCGACGTTGCCCCAGCAAGGTGGCGCGGCGTAGTGGTTCGCCCTGGAAGCGGACCTCGCCGCTATCGGGCCATTCCAGTCCGAGCAGCATCCGCAGCACGCTGGACTTGCCGGCACCGCTGGGGCCGATCAGGGCAGTGGTGCGGCCGGTGTCGATACGCAGATCGACCCGGTCCAGCGCCAGCGTGTCGCCGTAACGGCGGGTGACCCGATGCAGTTCGAACATGCTCGCAGCATAGCCGCTGGCGCTCGCGCCATGGCTGCCCAGGTTCGCGCCAGGAAGAACATCAGGCCGAGCGAGGCCGTCGTGCAGCAGCAAGGACGCGATGGTAATGCGGCACAGCCATGCCACAACGCGGCAAGGGCCTGGCGGCCCCTGTCGGTGGATGCGTTGCGGTATGGATCAGGCGGCGTGGATCAGTTGGTCATCTGCGAGTTGGATTGCCCGGTCGCGGCGGATTTTTCGCCGGCGAACGGATTGAGCTTGCGGATCATCCACGGGTACTTTGGCCACTGACCGCTCAGCCAGGGATGCTTTGGATCGTTGAGTTCCAGTACCCGGCGCGCGTCGGCGGCCAGGGCCTTGTTGCCCAGGTGGGTATAGGCATCGGCCAATACCGCTACCGCGTCATATTGGAATGCGCTTTGCGGGTATGTCTCCAACAGATAATTGGCGCGCGAGGTGGCCGACACCCAGGCGCCGCGCCGCAGGTAATACAGCGCATTGTCCAGTTCGTGCTGCGCGAATACGTTGCGCAGCGCGATCATGCGTTCGCGCGCGTCGGCGGCATAGCGGCTGTTGGGGTAGCGATCGGTGACGGTGTTGAAGTCGGCATAGGCCTGCTGCGGGGTGGACAGGTCGCGGCGGCTGGGGTCCAGCGACCACAGCCGGCGCAGGAACACCGTATCGCGGTTTGAATTGGACAACCCGCGCAAGTAATACATGTAGGCGATGTTGCGCTGGGTCGGGTACGTGCGGATGAAACGGTCGATGGTGGACACCGCGTCGTCGTGCTTGCCGGCCTTGTACTGGGCGTAGGCGCTTTCGATCATCGCCTGCTCGGTGTACTGACCATAGGGGTACTGCGCGATCAGACGTTTGAAGCTGTGATCGGCGCCGGACCAGTTGCCGCTTTCCATTTGTGCGTGCCCCTTCTGGTACAACTGCTCCACCGGCATCCCTTCTTCGGGGTCCTTCTTGTGGCGGTGGCAACCCGTCGCCACGACCAGCGTGACCAGCAGCAGGGCGATGAAACGGACGTGCGCGGACAGCGGGACGGAGCGTCGGATCATGGGTTCGGGCGGGACACGGCAGGAATACGAGGGGGCGATGATAGCCTAGTGGCCTGTCCTGCGACTGACTACGGCCGTCGCACCCCCCTGTTCCCCGACCGATCCGTCTCCCTGCCAATGCCAAATACCCTCCCGGACTTCCCCGAGGATGCCGCCAGCGACGGCCCGCGCCAGGCGCGCGTGCCCGACCATGCCGCCGGCCGCCGCTTCGATGCGGTGCTGGCCGAATTGTTTCCCGAATACTCGCGCTCGCGCCTGGCCGAATGGATCAAATCCGGCGATGCCCTGCTCGACGGCGCCCCGGCGCGGCCGCGCGACCCGCTGCGCGGCGGCGAGATCGCCAGCCTGCACGCGGTGCTGGATACACAGACCCATGCCTTGCCGGAGGACATTGCGCTGGAGGTGCTGTACGAGGACGATCAGGTCATCGTGCTGAACAAACCGGCCGGGCTGGTGGTGCATCCGGGCGCCGGTAATCCGGGCGGCACCCTGGTCAACGCGCTGTTGTACCGCGACCCTGGGTTGTCGGCGTTGCCGCGCGCCGGCATCGTGCACCGCCTGGACAAGGACACCAGCGGCGCCATGGTGGTGGCGCGGACTCTGCAGGCGCACACCGCGCTGGTGGCGCAACTGGCCGCGCGCCAAGTGCATCGGCAGTATCTGGCGCTGGTGGTCGGAGCGCTGGTTTCCGGTGGTACCGCCAACGCGCCGATCGACCGCCATCCGCGCGACCGTCTGCGCATGGCGGTGCGCGAGGATGGCCGCGACGCACTCACCCATTACCGGTTGCGCGAACGCTTCCGCGCACACACGGCGCTGGAATGCCGCCTGGAGACCGGGCGTACTCACCAGATCCGCGTGCATATGGCCCACCTCAAGCACCCGATCATCGGCGATCCGTTGTACGGCGGTCCGCTGAAACTGCCCAAGGGGGCCGCCGATCCACTGATCGCCGAATTGCGCGGTTTCAAACGTCAGGCGCTGCATGCCGAGATCCTGGAGTTCAAGCATCCGTTGCATGGCGAACCGGTGCGTGTCACGGCCGCGGTACCGGCCGACCTGCAGCGCTTGCTGGCGGCGCTGCGTGCCGATGCGCAGTTGGCCGCCGAGCAGGCGCGGCGCTGACCATGGCGCGGCTGTCTGCATTGCATCTGCGCAGAGCGGCGCCGATGACCGACTTTGCCTTGCCTGCCGATTGGCCGGCCCCGCCTGGAGTGCGCGCGTTCACCACGCTGCGTGGCGGTGCCGGCGCCTCGCTGCCGCCGTTCGACCGTTTCAACCTGGGCAATCGCAGTGCCGCCGACGGCGACGATCCGACCACCGTGCAGCGCAACCGCGAGGCATTGATCGCCGGCTTGGCGCTGCCGTCGTCGCCGCACTGGCTGCGGCAAGTGCATGGGGTACAGGTACGGCGTTTCGAGCAGCCGCCGACGGCGCATGGCATCGATGCCGAACCCAGCGCCGACGCCGCAGTGACCGCCGAACCCGGCGTGGTATTGGCGATCCTGACCGCCGATTGCTTGCCGGTAGTGTTCGCCGCGTGCGACGGTAGCGAAATCGGCGCCGCGCACGCCGGCTGGCAAGGCCTGGCCGGCGGCGTGCTCGAAGCGACCGTCGCCGCGTTGCGCACGCCGCCGTCGCGATTGCAGGCCTGGCTGGGGCCGGCCGCTGGCCCGCAGCGCTACGAGGTCGGCGTCAACGTGCGCGAGGCGTTTCTGCAGCACGATGCGGCGGCGGCCAGCGCCTTCGTCGCCACCCGTCCAGGACATTGGAACGTGGATCTGTATGCGCTGGCGCGGCAACGCCTGGCCGCGGCCGGACTGAACCCGGCGCAGGTGTACGGCGGCGGCCTGTGTACCATCGCCGACGTGTTGCGCTTCTATTCCTATCGTCGCGACGGTCGCACCGGGCGCATGGCGACGTTGGCGTGGATCGCGGACTGAGCGCGTCGCTGTTCGCACAGGTGCTGGGGCCGGCGTTCGCGCAGTTGCCGCCGGTGCTGCGTGCGCAGCGGCAGAACGTCCATCGTGTGGCAGCGCAAGGCCGCCGCTGGCGTCAGCGTTCCAGTGCCTGCAGATAGCGCTGGCGCCAGACGCCGATATCGTGCTTGCGCAGGTGGTCCATCATCGCTTGCCAGCGTTCGATGCGCTGCGCCTTGGGCAGCGACGCGGCGGTGGCGATGGCGTCGGCGACGCCGTCCAGATCGTGCGGATTCACCAGCAGCGCATCCTTCAGTTCGTTGGCCGCACCGGCCAGCAGCGACAGGATCAGCACGCCGGGATTTTCCGGGTCCTGTGCGGCCACATATTCCTTGGCGACCAGATTCATGCCGTCGCGCAGCGGCGTCACCAGGCCGATGTGCGCGGCGCGGTAGAAACCGGTGAGCGTGGCGTGGGTGAAGTTGCGGTTGACGTAGCGTAGCGGGGTCCATTCCGGTTTGGCATGGCCACCGTTGATGTGGCCGGCGATCTGTTCGAGCTGGTTGCGCAGTTGCTTGTACTCGGGGACTTCGCCGCGTGAAACCGGGGCGATTTGCAGGTAGGTCAGGCTGCCGCACTGTTTCGGGTGCCGCTCGAGATAGCGCTCGAAACCGAGGAAGCGCTCCGGCAAGCCTTTCGAGTAGTCCAGCCGGTCCACGCCGATTGCCAGTTGGCGCTCGCGCAGGCTGTTGCGCAGATCGCGCACCGCACGTTTGGACATCGCCGCGCGCGCCTGCTGCGCGATCAACGCGGTATCGATGCCGATCGGAAACATCGCGGCGCGAAAGCGGCGAGCGCCGGGTGCTTCCAAGAGGCCATCCTTGACTACTTTGCCGCCGCCGAACAGGCGCACGTAGGCCTGAAAACGGTCCACATCGCGTTGGGTCTGAAAGCCAACCAGATCGTAGGCGTAAAAGTCGCAGAACAACTGCGCGTGCTCGGGCAACGCCTGAATCAGGTCGGCAGAGGGAAAAGGTACGTGCAGAAAAAAGCCGATGCGACAACCGATGCCGCGTTCGCGGAGATAGGCGCCCAGCGGGATCAGGTGGTAATCGTGGATCCACAGCGTATCGTCTTCGCGCAACAGCGGCGCCAGCTTCTCGGCGAATAGTGCGTTGACCCGGCGATAGCACGCGCGGGTGGCGCGGTCGTAATCGACTAGGTCCAGACGGAAGTGCAGCAACGGCCAGAGTGTGCGGTTGGCGAAGCCGTTGTAGTAGCCATCCAGGTCCGGGCGGTTCAGATCCATGGTGACGAAACGGATGGGCCCTTTGCTCTGTTCGTGCAATGCGCCACTGTCGCCGCGCACGGTCTTGCCACTCCAGCCGAACCACATGCCGCCGCGTTCCTTCAGTGCGGCGAGCAGGCCCACCGCCAGGCCACCGGCGTGGTTCTCGCCCGGCACGGCCACGCGGTTGGACACCACCACCAATCGGCTCATGAAGCCTCCTGCCAGCTACGCGACAAGCGCATCGCGGCGATGATCAGGCCGACGTGCGAATAGGTCTGCGGGAAATTGCCCCAGGCTTCGCCGTTGTCGAAGGCCAGGTCTTCCGAAAGCAGTCCCAGGTGGTTGCGTCGCGCGAGGATGCGTTCGAACAGTTCGCGTGCCTCGTCCGTGCGCCCGATCGCGGCCAGGGCGTCGATGTACCAGAACGTGCAGATGGTGAAGCTGGTTTCCGGTGCGCCGAAGTCATCCGGTGCCACGTAGCGGTATAGCGCGTCGCCGTGCTTGAGGTCGCGCCCGATCGCCTCGACTGTGGCGATGAAGCGCGGATCGTCAGCAGCGATCAAGCCGATGTCGGCCAACAGCAGCAGCGAAGCGTCCAGCCGATGGCCGTTGAAGGTATCGGTGAAGTGGCCCAACTGCGGACTCCATGCCTCGGCCAAGACGCGTTCGCGGATGCGCTCGGCGCGCTCGCGCCAGTATGTCACTCGGTCTTCCAAACCCAGGCGTGCGGCGATCTTGGCCAGGCGGTCGCAGGCGGCCCAGCACATCGCGCTGGTGTAGGTATGCACTTCGGCCCGGCCACGGAATTCCCACAGCCCCGCGTCGGGCACGTCGTGCAGGGCGAAGGCGTGCTCGCCCAGCGGCTCCAGGCGCAGGAAGGTGTGGATGTCGCCCTGATCTTTCAGGCGCAGGTCGAAGAACAGTTGCGTGGAGGCCAGCACCACGCTGCCGTACACGTCGTGCTGCTTCTGGATCCAGGCCAGATTGCCGCGCCGCACCGGGCCCATGCCGCGGTAGCCGGCCAGCGAGGTGACCTCGTGTTCTTCCAACGCCGCTTCGAAAGCAATGCCGTACAACGGTTGCAGGCTGCCGTCGGTGGTGGCGATGTTGAAGATGTAGCCCAGGAACTGCTCCATCGTGCGGGTGGCGCCGAGCCGGTTTAGCGCACGCACCACGAAGGCGGCATCGCGCAGCCAGCAGTAGCGGTAGTCCCAGTTGCGTGGCGTATCCGGCGCCTCCGGGATGGAGGTGGTCATCGCGGCGATGATCGCGCCACTGTCCTCGTACTGGCACAGTTTCAGCGTGATCGCGCTGCGGATCACCGCCTCCTGCCAATCCAGCGGCACCGACAGGTAGCGTACCCATTCGCGCCAGTATTCCTCGGTGCGTTCCTGCGCCTCCTGGACGTAGCCGGTCAGTGAGCGGGTCAAGGATTCGTCCACGCCCAGCACTAGATGGACGGGATGGCTGAGTACGAAAGCGCGTTCGTCGCGGATGAAGCGCACCGGGACGTCCGTGGTCAGGCGCAGGGTGAAATCCGGCAGCAGCCAGCGCACGTGGTTGCTGCCCCAGGTACTTTCGGGTTTGTGCGCGCCCCAGTCGGCCAGTGGCCGTGCCAGCACCCGAATGCGCGGGTTGCCGGTCAGTGGTCGCACCTGACGGATGATGCTCACGGGACGGTAGAAGCGTCCGTTGTTGCGCCAGCGCGGCGCGAAATCGATCACTTCCACCGAACCGCCATACGTATCGCGCAGAACGGTGCGCAGGATCGCGGTGTTGGTCAGATACTGCTGGTCGCTGTCGACGAAGTCTTCCAGTTCGATGCTGAAGTCGCCGCCCGGGTGCGCGCGCGGAGACAGCAGCGCGCAGAATGCGGGGTCCCCGTCGAATGCTGGCAGACAACTCCATACCACGCTGGCGCGCTTGTCGATCAGTGCGCCGAAGCTGCCGTTGCCTATCACGCCGAGGTCAAGGTTGGGGGAGTTCATGGAGTGGACGTGTCCTTGTGCGGAAAGCAGGGGGGAATCGGCGATGGCGGAAGGGCTAGGACGTGCGGGGCGTGGCCGCCTTCTTCATACGGCGTTATCGCGCAACCAGGTGTGGACGCTGTGTGGATCTGGCAGTGCGTAGGTGGCGGCGCTGTCAGCGCGGTGGCCGACCAGCACGCTCCAGCCGCCGGCCTGGTTGGCTGCGGCGAAACCGAATTCGTCGGTGAGGTCGTCGCCGACGAAGACCGGGCGGCGTCCATGGAACGGCGGCTGCAACAGCAGCGTGGTTACCGCGACGCCCTTGTCGCTGCCCTCGGGAACGAATTCGATTACATGGTCACCGGGTTGCAGGCGATAGCCGGGGAGGCTGGCGATCTGCTCGCGGGCGAAGGCCAGTATTTGCTCGGCGGCGGCCGGTGTCGCACGCCAGTGCAGTGCCAAGCTGGCGCCTTTGTCCTCGATCAGCACGCCCGGATAGGTTTGGCGCAGCAGCGCGGCGCGCGTCTGCAGCATGCGCAGCCATGGTCCGGTGTCGGTGGAGATCGTGGCGCGCGCTGTGGCATCGGCGCGTAGTTCGTGGCCGTGCAGCCCGGCCGCAGGCAATCGCAACGGCGCGAACAAGGCATCCAGTTGCGTCAGCGGACGCCCGCTGACCAGCGCCACGGCACCGCCGAGCGATGCGTACAGGCGACCGATCGCCTCGCGCACCTCGGGTAGTAACTGCACCCGCTCGGGGTGTTCGGCAAATGGGATGAGCGTGCCATCCACGTCCAGGAACAATGCACAGGCATCGTCCAGGCGTGGCGGCGGCGGGCGGAGGGGGCGAGCGTCTGCCATTTGCCCATCATCGCCCAGCCGACGTTAGGGAGAAGTTGAGCGAGGCGGCGCCGTCGTCCTCCGCGTGGTATTCGGCTTGCCGATGCGCCGAGGTAGGGTGGCTGAAAAATGTCGCGAGCCGCTGTCGGGCGGCGCGGACAGTGCGCAGGAACCGTGGTGTACACGGGGGTACACGAGGATTCCGTGCACTGTTCGCGCTCGCCCGATCGCGACGCAGCCGTTTCGTTGGCGACGCTTAGAAGCTGTAGCGCACGCGCCCGTAGTAATACGCGCCATTGCTGCCGATCGGCGACAGCACGTCGTAGGGCAGGTTGCCGAAGTAGGAAATGTCGCTGTTGGAACGGTCGGCGTAGGCGTCGGTGAGATTCTGTCCGCCGATGGCCACGCTCCATTGTGGGGTGAGGCGGTACTCGACTTCGGCGTCGAGTTGCCACTTGGCGCTGTAGGTCTGCTGCGGCGCGAAGCCGCCACCGAAATCGAAGATGCGAGTGGCGCTGCCATAGCGGCTGAGCCGGGTCTGCAACGACCAACGCGTATCGCTCCAGTTCGCGGCCAGTTGTGCGCGCGTACGCGGCGCTGCACCGGTCAGGGTGTTGCGTTCTTCGATGCCGAACAGCACGTAGTCCGGGTTCAGGGCCAGCAACGGCGCCGGCGTGGCAACCACGTTCTGCAATTGGGTCTTGGCATAGCTCCAGGTGCCGGTGAGTTGCAGCTGGCCGTCGCCCAACGCCTGCCGCCAGTTGCCGACCAGCTCGGCACCGCGGGTGCGGGTGTCGGCGGCGTTGACGAAGAAGCTGGTGCTTTGCAGGCCGGCAATGCCGAAACGTTGCGCGACGAAGTCGGTCAGTGCCGCGCCGTCGATGTTTTCCGACAGCGCGATACGCTTGTCGATGTCGATCTGGAACAGGTCCAGCGACAGGTCGAAGTGGGGATCGATGCGGCTGGTGAAACCCAGGCTGTAGTTGACTGATTTTTCCGGTTGCAGCGTGCGTGCGCCGAGCGCCTGTGCGATTGGGTTGTCCACCGACAGCAACCGGCCCTGCAGCAGGCGTCCGGCGGCGTCGTAGCCGCTGGAGCTGGCCTCGTAGCCGATCTGGCTCAGCGATGGCGCGTGGAAGTTGTTGGAAATCGCACCGCGCAGCGCGAAGGCGGGCGCGAATTCGTAGCGCGCGGCAAGCTTGCCGGTGAGTTCGCTGCCGAAGTCTTGGTAATGCTCGTAGCGCGCGGCCAGATCGGTGGAGAGTTTTTCGCCGAACTGGCTGGACAGGCTGGCGTAGAGACTGGCGACATTGCGCGACAGGTCGGTTGCGTCCTGTGGCGTCAGTCCGCCGCCGGCTTGGGCGCCGGTGGGACGGTCGATGTAGGGGCCGGCGGCGTAGCTGGCCGGATCGCCGGGCCGGGTGCGGTAATGCTCGCGGCGCAGTTCCACGCCGGTGCCGAGCGTGTGGGTGGCGCCAGCGGCGTCGAGGCTACGGCTCAGGTCGAGGTTGGCCACGCCTTGCGCGAAAGCGTAGTCGCCGGTCTTGAAGCGGGTCGGGCTACCGGGGCCCAGCGAAGCGTTGAGCGAGTGCTTCAGCCGGTAGGTGAAATCGTTGCGGCCATAGTCGAGGCTGGCATCGTAGGTCCAGTCGCCCCATTGTCCGCGTGCGCCGCTGACGCCTTGCACGTCGCGGTTTTCGCCCAGCGACACCGGCCGGTAACCGGTGGGGTAGACCTGGAGCCAGTTGGCGACGCTGTCGGGATAACGGAAATAATTGGCGCCCTGGGTGTCGCGCTGGTTGTAGGTGCCGAAGAAATAGATCTCGCTGCCCTGGCCGAACGGCACTTTGCCGTTGATCCAGCCGTTGAGGTCCTTGCTGGCGCCATCGCCGAGCACGTAATTACGCTTGCCGGCCAGTGCCAGATTGGCGGGGGTTTGCGCTTCGAACGGCGGAATCTCATCGAAGCCGGCACGGTTGGTGCCGTCGTGGTGTTTGAGTTCCAGGCCTACCTTGAAAAAGCCGCCATCCTCGCCCAGGCGAGTACCGACCTTGCCGCTGGCATAGCCGGTCTGGCCGTCGGTGAGGGTGCGGTGGATCGGCTTCACGTCGGTATGGTTGGCGCCGTAGCTGGTTTCCACTGCGCCGCTGTCCGGATCGTCGTCGAGGATCACGTTGATCACCCCGGCCACCGCGTCGGAACCGTACTGCGCGCCGGCGCCGTCGCGCAGCACTTCGATGCGCTTGATCGCGCTGATCGGGATGGAATTGAAATCCACCGGCGTGGTGCCCTTGCCGATCTTGCTGTCGGTATTGACCAGGGCCGAGGTATGGCGGCGCTTGCCATTGATCAGCACCAGCACCTGATCGGGCGAGAGCCCGCGCAACTGCGCGGCGCGGACGTGGTCGGCGCCACCGGAATTGGACTGGCGCGGGAAATTGAACGACGGCAGCAGCGCTTGCAGCGCGCTGCCGAGTTCGCCGTTGACCACGCCGGCGCGGCGGATGTCCTCGGCGCTGAGCACGTCCACCGGCGCGGTGGATTCGAGCACGGTGCGACCGCTGGCGCGGGTGCCGGTGACGATGACCGTGTCCAGGTTGGTGGCGGCGGGATCGGCCTGCTGCGCCAGGGCGGGTGCCGACAGGGCCAGGGCGATGGCCAGGCTCAGCGGCGTGGCGAACGGATACGACATGGAACTCTCCTGAAACGATGACCGTGAAGACCAGCGGTGCGTCGTTTCGGGGGCGTCGCTGGTTGGGCTTGCTGCATCCATCCGGATGGAGCGATATGTTATCGCAATTTTAACGTGGTGCGCGCGTCGTGGATTCACGTCAGCTGGGGTTTCCCTCTTTTCCACGGGTACTTAAAGAAGGCCGTTTGAAGCCATGAGGAGTGTTCATGCATCGCATCGTGGGCGGGTCGATGCACAACCGAAAAGACCAGCAGATGGTTTAGATGCAGTCGGTGCAGATGATGGTCTGGCGGCGACACGGCGGCCATCGTGTCATTTTGCACTCTGATCGTGGCAGTCAATTTCGAAGCGGCGGCTATCAGACAGAGCGACCCGAAGGAGCACACCCTGGTGTGCTCGATGAGCGTTGTCGATCACTGCGGCGACAACGCTGCATGTTCTGGCTTCTTTGGCCTGCTCAAGGGCGAGCGGATCTAAGGCATGAAGTATCAGGCGCTCGATACAGCTAGGACCGATGTGTTCGAATACATCGAGTGGCGATATAGCCCGAGGATGAGACGAAGGATCGCCAAACAGGATGTGAAGTTTTCAGCCCTTTCCAACCCGGCCGTGATTTCGGCGTGAAAACGCAACAATCTGAATTTGAGCAGACTTGTTCAGACAATAATTATTGTCTACCGAGCTTTGAGTGGTTCATGGTAGCGTCAAAAATGTCGACAGGAATATTTACGAAAAACGCACGCTGCCGACCAGTTGGCCATACTCTGGCTTGTAATCCTGATATGGCTCCATAGGAAATTAAGGAGATCACGATGATTGGCTCCATCACTTCCATTCTTCCGTCGCTTCCTTTTGATGTTGCTGTCCACGGCTCACCGATGCTTGAGTCCACGCTTGATCCGGTCACTATCGCTGTAGCAATCGTCATCGCAGTTCTACCCCACTAAATCTTGTAAGGGGAGTACACGAAATGAATAACATCAACGATCTTCCTAGCCTATCCTACGACGTGGGTCTGATCGGTAGCTGCGCACTTGATGAGAGTGTGGGCCCTGTCTGCGCAGGTATCGGTGTTGCAATTGGGATATTGATCAACCGCGGGATCCATCCAGAGTAGCTGACGCAAGTTGCGGCCGATGAGCAGTGGGTAGGGGAATCCTGCCCACTGTTTAAGCTTGATCGACCGGCTCGAAATCTTTCTGAAGATCTCGTTTGGCAGATCTTCTATATTTATATCTTCCCATAATGCCGACCCAAGTCGGAGGCATCGTCATCGTGAAGAATTCTGATCAGGTCCAAACAATGGTAAACGACTTGGAGACGCAGAAGATATTCTTCGCCCTCAATGGCGCCGGGAGTCGCTTTGATGATCGATTAGCCGAGACCGGGCTGCCTGAAAAAATCGACATGATTTCTTCTGCCCTGTCTGAAGAAATAAGTGCAAACGAAGTAGAGCTTAGCCTCAGGGAAATCAGTGCGCTCTTCACGCCAGATCTCATCAAAGAATTCATTCAAGAAGAATCCAGTAGATTCAATAAATCGTCTATTTACACGATTGCAACGCAATTTATCGAAAGTGAAGCGTTTTACGGTGTGGTTTTTTATTCAAACGCGCACGTAAATATTTCTGTGCTAGTCCTTCCCCCTGTTGTGCGTTCCTTGAAGCAGGCTAAGAATTTATCCGGGGATAAAAAAAGTGTCACCGTTCAGGGAAGCGATACTTTGATGAAATTCATCTCGCCCGGTGACGCATCAATCGAGCTCTGGCACGCTGAGCCATTTGGTCCGGCCACTGCGCTCGGCATCCGGACCGCCACTCCGTTACCGTGTATAAATCCTGTGGGTGGAGAAAGCGTGTTCTTGGAGGGCGGGCGCCATGGCCTGTCTATCAAGCACTGCATTGGCTCTGTGTTAATGGTATTGATCACCCGTAAGCGACCTCGTACATCAGTCTCAGCTCACTACAAGACAGATGATGGCAGTTTATTTTCCTGTTCCTCGGCAAGCGTCATGTCTTCACGAGCACAGCTATTAGCGACCTCGGTTCGTGAACTTGGTTTCCATGAGGGAATTTCTACGCTAATTGAACTTCTGGATCACCCAGATCATTTCGTTAGATGGCACGTTATGCGCGAAGCGCTAACTCTAGATATGGATGCTGCAAAGCCTCACTTAATAAGATTTGCTTCGAGTGACGTACATCCGCAGGTTAGAGAAGTTGCAAAAAAAACCCTTGAAATTCTTTCGAAGGTTCAATAATGCCACTAGTGATCGATACCGAAGACCAGCCAGCTTCAGATCTCGAAGCACTAGTCGAAAAACTCCATCAAGATCGCTTCGATCCGACCGACCACGATTCGTTCGTTGAAGTCGCTCCAGCATTGAAGGCACTCGGGAATAACCGCACATTCCTTGCCGAAATGATTTGCAAGGAGCTGAAGGATTATCGAGCTATACAGTTAAATAACTCATACTCTCCGCAGGTCTTCATGTTGTACGGACCCCAGCGGCGTGGGCAATCGTTCCTCATTCGTGCTTGCTTATGGGCGAGTGAAAACGAACAGATCATGAAAGTCAGCGGCACTGATCCTTTTTTTTACTACAAGCCGCACGATCACAATTTCAATTTCATGACCGTGGGATATCACGGTCCTGGATATTGGAGTGATTATTATGAGTATGAGTACAAAGATAGAATCGGCTACAAGGGCGAAGATGCTGGCCTCAAGTTCGTTGAAAGATCTCGCCTTGAAACAGGAAAGATAATGCTTTACCGGGCTTTTACAGATATCCATAATCAGCTGCCGGCTGACAAATTCTCCATCTCGCTGAACATCATGGAGAATACGATGAGGTCGAGTGTTATGGATCAGTATGCTTTCAATGTTGAAAATGGTTCAATCTCCGGGGTAATAAATCGTATTGGCGCAGCGCCACTCTTTCACATACTCGCAGCTCACCCTGACAGCGAGTCCCAGGATATTTTAGAGGAAATCGGTCGCAAACATCCGATTGAACGAGTTCGCATGTGCGCCTACCATGCGCTTGCATCAGCGAAGACTTCTGCGGAAGAGGCGCTGGAGATATATGCTGGGATTGGCGATGCAGATCCAGCGTTTCTCAGGGAATGGTCCCGTATACATACCGCGGACATCGAGAAATTGATCTCTCTGCCCAAAGTCGAATCAGGTGGGATGATATGTTGAGAGTACTCAATATATCGAAAAAATTCGGAAATTTTCCTGCCGTCAGTGACGTTAGCCTAAGTGTTAAAAGTGGGCAGATTCTTTCTCTTATTGGCCCTAACGGAGCGGGAAAGTCTTCCACTTTTAGAATGATTGTAGGTCTTTTACGGCCAGACTCTGGTAGTGTTCTGATTCAAGATTCCAGTGCAATCCGAAAAGTGAGAAGGGAAGATATAGGCTTCCTCCCCGAAGAACGTGGCCTGTACCAAGGCGTTCGTATTGGCGATATTATAGAATATTGGGGTCGCATAAGAGGAATGTCTAATGCCGATTCGAAGTCGGCATCACGCCATTGGTTGGATAAATTTGAATTGAGCGGAAAGAGAAGTGAAAAGGTCAGTGCCCTTTCCAAGGGTAACCAACAAAAATTGCAACTCGCTTGCTGCCTGATCCACCAGCCGCGCTATCTCATCTTGGACGAGCCGTTTTCCGGCCTTGACCCAGTAAATCAAGAGATAGTTTCCACATTGCTGCGACAGCAGTGTCAACTTGGGGTTGGAATTCTACTTTCGGCGCACCAGCTTTCATTGGTGCAGCGGATTTCAGATCATATTTTGATAATAAAGCAGGGCCAGATAGTCAGTGACTCCGCTCCTGACAATGCCCAGGCACAAATCCATCCTGCTATCAAAGCAGTGCAGATCTTCTTCAATGACGATATAGAGCCAGAAAATTCTGGTCACTGGGATGCTTCTGAGGTCGTTTCAGCCAATCCTGGCAACTTGACGCTACGTCTGCAGGTTGCGACGCCAAGCGAATTTTACTCTAGACTTTCAACCATCGCTGCACGCGCTGACGTACGTGACATTGACATCATTAAAGAAGATCTACACCAACGGTATCTTTCGGTGGTCAAAGATTCTCCGCAATCTTCCAAGAGTTCCCAATGAACGACTCAAGAGTATGGTCGGTTGCGAAATTCGAATTCCTGCGTTTTTTTGATTTTCGCGGCGAAGTCATTAGTCTTTTGATCCTGATGCTCTTGGCTGCTTTGCGTTTTGGCGGCGAGGCGATTTTGAACGCAGGGTCCAAAGCACCAGTGCGAATCGCCACTTCGATACAAGGTTTTCCGCTCGCTAACGGCGATAGCCGATTTCATTTCGAACCCATCCTTGTGAGTGACCTCGAACGAAAGAAGCTTGATCTGAAGAACGATCAGCTCGATGGCATCCTGCTAGAAGATGCTGGTCACGGATCATCATCTGTTTATACGCTTTTGGTGCATAGATCACCTAATTGGACCGATGAATTTCAAAAGCTTATACAAGCTCATCAGCGTAATCTACGCATACAGACTGCCGGGCTTTCCATGCCGGCTTACGAGCGGATCAACGAGTCCGTGAATTTTGATCTGGCTTATATCGACGCTGCATTTAGACCCAAGACAGCATCGGTTTATGGATTCGCCATTGGCTTTATTGTACTGACTATGCTGGGCGTCATCGGCTGCCTCTCAATGTTAGTGCAGGGGATCGCAGGTGAGAAATTTGGCCGCATCAGTGAGATGGTACTGACCGCGCTCCCAGCGCAAATATGGTTAGACGGGAAGGTCATTGCCGCAACGCTGCATGGCCTTAAGACCATCGTCACTTATGCGATCTACACGTCGCTGGCCGTCGTAGTGATGGGTTTTGTTAAAATATCTGTTTTCGTCGATCTTCTGGCACAATCGAACATGGTGGGGCTCCTTGTATTGATATGCATACTGGGATTGTGTTTTTGGAATTGCTTTTTCGCCTTGATTGCCGCCATCCTGCCAAGTGAGCAGTCGGCTATACGGAACATATTGCCAATTCTTCCAATATCATTTCTGCTCATTTCATTGAGTGGCGCAAAGCATCCGCAAAGCGAGTTTCTTGAATTTCTTTCTATCTTTCCTCCATCATCGATGGCCGCGATGCCTGTTAGACTGCTGAATGGTGCTGTTCCTACGTTAGACGTAATTTTGGCGCTGATCTTCAGTGTAATGGCTATCGTTCTACTTAGATTTTTTGCTGGCCGTGTATTTGTTTACGCCACGATAAGCGCGGGCTCCTCTGCAACCATTTTTGATTATATTAAATTATTTTTCCGGAAGTCAATTCGGTAAAGTGGTCTTGGCGATGGAATATATTTTGGTTCTGGCTTGGCTTAATTTTATTATTGCAAATTTTAAGGAATGAATTGCCCAGGTTTTTTTAAATATCTCGTGGTCATGGAAAATGGCGAGCTCGGAGGTTTCCATAAGTAGCAAAGATTATAGAGGTGAGTTCAAGATAGAAGCGGTCCGCCAGGTGACTGATCGAGGGATCAAAGTGGCAGAGGTGGCCGAACGACTGGGTGGGGGGCGCACAGCCTATACACATGGCTGCGCAGGTTCGGCAAACCTGGTGTGGAGCAGCGATCTGAGGTGGATCAAAGTGCCGAGGTTCGACGCCCGAAGGTCGATTTGCGGCGGGTGGCCGAGGAGCGCGACATCCTAAACAACTGCCGCGTACTTTAAGGGGTAAAGGCAGCGTACGCCTTCATGTAGCGGCATCGTCGGGAGTTCAGGCGTGAGTGCTGCGTGTGAACTGGGCGGGTTAGTACGCCAGGCTGCAGTCGCCAAAGAGTGACCGCGCCATGGAAGACGAACGCCTGCTGGAGCTGATCAAACATCAATGGTTAGCTAGCGGCAGTGTCTACGGGCATCGCAAGGTGACCAAGGCTCTGCACGATCTCGGCGCATGCTGTAGCTGCCATCGCGTGCGTCGCTTGATGCGCGTGGAAGGTCTGCGTGCTCAGGTGGGCTACGGGCGCAAGCCACGCTTGCATGGCGGGCCATATTGCGCTGCGGTGACCAACCTGCTTGATCGCCATTTCGACGTGACCGCGGCGGACCGGTCTGGGCGAGCGATTTCACGTACATCCGCACACACGAGGGAGGGCTGGATGTAACTGACCGTTGTGCTCGACCTGTTTTCCAGGCAGCGCATCGGTTGGGCGATGCGTGATCGCGCCGATACCGACCTGATCTTGCAGGACTTGCTGTCTGCGCTCTGGCGGCGCAAGCCCAAACCCGGCGCACCATGGCTCGGTGTACACCAGCGATGACTGGCGCAGCTTCCTGGTGGCCTATGGCCTGGTATGCAGCATGAGTCGGTGCGGCAACCGCCACGACAATGCACCGGTAGAGAGTTTCTTTGGCCTGCTCAAGCGCGAGCGGATCAGGCGGCGGATCTATCCCACCAAGGATGCCGCACGGACCGATGCGTTCGACTATATCGAGATGTTCTACAACCCTAAACGCTGCCATGGTTCCAATGGCGACCTGTCGCCTGTAGAGTTCGAGCGGCGCTACGCGCAACGAGGGTCATGAGTGTCTACAGAACCCTGGGGGATTCACTCGCTTTTTTCCTCAAAAGGATATTGATGTTTTCATGAACTCGTCTGCCGAATTGCTCAGGGAACTCCGTATCGACCGCAACAAGGCGCCACCGCCGTCCTCGCGCAAAGGCGTGTGGATCGCGCTGCTCGTGGTGGTGGTGCTGTTACTGGCCGGTCTCGCCGTCTGGCGTGTCCTGGGCCGCGCCAAGCCGCTGGAAGTGCGTACCGCCACGGTGACGGCAATGGGAGGGAACAACCGCGCCGCAGCCTCGGTGCTGGATGCGACCGGCTACGTGATCGCGCGGCGCACCGCCACGGTCTCGGCGCAGATCACCGGCCGGGTGGAAGAAGTGATGATCGAGGAAGGCCAGCGTGTGGAAGAAGGCCAGATCCTCGCGCGCTTGGATCCGATCAACGCCGATGCCGAACGCAGTCTGGCGCAGTCGCAGCTGTCGGCTTCGCAGAGCCAGGTGCAGAACGTGCAGGCCCAGCTGACCCGTGCCGAAGCCGAAGCCAAGCGCCTGGAATTCCTGGCCAAGCAACAGCTGGTGTCGCGCTCGCAGTACGACCAGCAGGTCGCCGAGCGCGACGCGCTGCGTGCGCAGTTGGAAACCGCGCGCCGCAACGTGCAGGTCGCGCGAGACCAGCTCAAGCTCTCCACCATCGGCAAGGATTACACCGTGGTGCGCGCGCCGTTCGCGGGCGTGATCACCGCCAAGGCCGCTCAGCCCGGTGAGATCGTCTCGCCGCTGTCGGCTGGCGGCGGCTTCACCCGCACCGGCATCGGCACCATCGTCGATATGGATTCGCTGGAAGTGGAAGTGGATGTCGGCGAGGCCTATATCGGTCGCGTGCAGCCGAGGATGCCGGTCGAGGCCACGCTCAATGCCTATCCGGACTGGAAGATCCCCGCCGAGGTCATCGCCGTGATCCCCACCGCCGATCGCGGCAAGGCCACGGTCAAGGTGCGCATCGCGCTGAAGTCCAAGGACCCGCGCATCGTCCCGGAGATGGGTGTCAACGTCAGCTTCCTCGAACCGTCAGTCGATGACCACGCCAGGACGCCAGACACCACGCTGAAGGGCGTGCGCGTGCCGGCCGCGGCGGTGACCGTGCGCGATGGCGCGCCGGCGGCGTTCGTGCTGGTCGAGGGCAAGGTGCAACAGCGCACACTCAAGGTAGGTGCCACGCTGGCCAACGACCGCCAGATTCTCGGTGGCCTGCAGGCCGGCGAAACCGTGGTGCTGGATCCGCCGCCGACGCTGAAGGACGGCGATGCGGTCATCACCGGCTCCACCGACAAGTCGTAGCGCTGCATCGCATTGCGGGAGTGGAGGTCGCATTTGAACACCTCCCCGCCCGATCGTCGCTTTCGCATGAATAAGGCCGGCGCCACGCGCGCCGGGTCACGCGCCGGAGCCGGACGTCCGTGCGCTTACCGCCGTCCCGTTCGGGCCGTCCACCCGAATCGACCGCAAGAGAGGCATCGCCATGACGTCCCTGGTTTCCATCCGCAACCTCAGCAAGAGCTATCAGCGCGGCCCGGAGAACGTGCAGGTGCTGCACGGGCTGAACCTGGACATCGCCGCCGGTGACTTTGTCGCGCTGATGGGGCCGTCCGGCTCTGGCAAGACCACGCTGCTCAACCTGATAGGCGGGTTGGACACGGCCAGCGACGGCCAGATCCAGATCGCCGGCCAGCACCTCGAATCGATGTCGGCCGGCCAGCTGGCGCAGTGGCGCAGCGACCATGTCGGTTTCGTGTTCCAGTTCTACAACTTGATGCCGATGCTGACGGCACAGAAAAACGTCGAGCTGCCGTTGTTGTTGACGCGGCTGTCCGGCGCGCAGCGCAAGCGCAACGCCGAGATCGCGCTGACCTTGGTCGGCCTGGCCGAGCGTAAGTCGCACAAGCCCAACGAACTCTCCGGTGGCCAGCAGCAGCGCGTGGCCATCGCGCGCGCCATCGTCTCTGATCCGACCCTGTTGATCTGCGATGAACCCACCGGCGACTTGGATCGCAATAGCGCCGAGGAGATCCTGGGCCTGCTGCAGATGCTCAACCGCGAGCACGGCAAGACCATCGTGATGGTCACCCACGACCCGAAGGCGGCCGAGCACGCCAGCCACATCCTGCACCTGGACAAGGGCGTGCTGGTCGAACAGCCGGCCCACGCCTGACGCGAGGAGCCCGCGATGAAATACCTACATCTGATCTGGGCGGGGCTGTTCCGGCGCAAGACCCGCACGATTCTCACGCTGGTGTCGATTCTGGCCGCGTTCCTATTGTTCGGCCTGCTCAACGGCGTGCGCGAAAGCTTCGCCCAGGCCGGCCAGAGCGCGCAGGGCGCCAAGCGCCTGCAGACCGGCTCGCGTTTGTCCTTCAGCGACACCTTGCCACTGTCGCTCAACGATCGCATCGCGCGTGTCGATGGCGTGACCAAGGTGACATACGCCAACTGGTTCGGCGGCGCTTACCAGGATGCGCGCAACCAGGTCTTCAGCTTCGCCGTGGCGCCGAATTACCTCGACCTGTATCCGGAAATCGAGGTCGACCAGTCGCAGCGCGCCGCTTTCGCCAACACCCAAACCGGTGTGCTAGTGGGCGAGAAGTTGATGCGGCGTTTCGGCTGGAAGGTCGGGCAGAAGATCCCGCTGCTGTCGACCATCTTCCCCAACAAAAACGGCAGCAAAAACTGGTCCTTCGACATCGTTGGCGTGCTCAAAGTCAAGCCGGGCTCGGGGAGCGTATGGTTTGACCAGCAGATGTTGTTGCACTGGAAGTATTTCGACGAATCCTCCCCATACAACCGTGGCGCGGTGGGCTGGTATGTCTCCGGTGTGGCCGATGCCAACCAGGCCGACCGCGTGGCCAAGGCGATCGATGCGCTGTCGATGAACTCCGACCACGAGACCAAGACCCAGACCGAATCGTCCGCGATGGCCTCGGTGGTGAAGCAGGTCGTTGATATCGGCTTGATCGTCGGCTCGATCATGGGCGCGGTGTTCTTCACCCTGCTGCTGCTCACCGGCAACACCATGGCGCTGGCCGTGCGCGAGCGCACCTCCGAACTGGCGGTGATGAAGGTGATCGGTTTCCGCGATGGCGCGCTGCTGGGCTTGGTGCTGGCCGAGTCGGTGCTGCAGGTGGTGCTGGGCGGCGTGCTGGGGCTGGGCATCGCCGCGTTGATCGGGCCGATATTGACCACGGCCACTGGTGGCGCGATCACCATGCCGCCGGTCGGCTTGCATAGCTGGGTGCTCGGCCTGTCGCTGATGTTGGGCATCGGTTTGCTGGTCGGCCTCCTGCCCGCGCTGCGTGCCGGGCGCCTGAACATCGTCGATGCCCTGGCCGGGCGCTAAGGAGAATTCACCATGCGATTCCTGAAATCCTTCGCACGCGGGCTTGGCTTGTTTGTGGTCGTGCTGGTCGGCCTGGTCGCTTGGTTGGCTTTGCCCTGGTACATCCTGTTGCCACTGGTGGCGGTGTTCTTGCTGTGGATGCTGTTCACCCGGCGTGGCCAGCAGGCGGGCTCGATCACGCATATCGGCCTGAGCACGTTGCGCCAGCGCATCGGCTCTTCGTCGGTGATCGTGATCGGCATCGCCGGCGTGGTCGCAGTGCTGGTGGCGCTGCTGGCGATGGCGCAGGGCTATCGTGCCACGTTGCGCGCCAGCGGCAGCGAGGACACCGCCATCGTGCTGCGCGGCGCGTCCTCGGCCGAGGTGATGTCCATTCTCCCGCATGAGGCGGTCAACCTGATCGCGCAGGCACCGGGCGTGGCGCACGATCTGGATAACCGCGCCCTGATCTCGCCGGAACTGGTGGTCGCCGCCAACCTGCCGCTGCGCGACGGCGCTCCTGACGAGACTGGTAGCGTGCAGCTGCGCGGCGTCGGCGCGGCGGCCTGGACCATACGCCCCAACGTCAAGGTCGTGCAGGGCGACAAGTTTGTTCCGGGGCGGCGCGAGCTGATGGCCGGCGTCGGCGCGCAGCGTCAGTTCAAGGGGTTGGAACCAGGCAAGCAGATCCGTCTGGGCAGCCAGCTATGGACGGTGACTGGCATCTTCCAGTCTGGCGATGCCACTGACTCGGAGCTGTGGGCCGATGCCGAAGTGGTCGCCACCACCTATCGCCGCGGCAGCTCGCGCACCTCGGTCATCGCCAAGCTGACCAATGCGCAGGCTCTCGCCAGCTTCAAGGCCGCGCTGGCCGCCAACCCGCAGCTGGACGTGGATGCCGAAACTACCCTGTCCTACTTCAGCAAGCAGTCCGAGCAGATGACCAAGATTATCCGCGCCATCGGCATGATGGTTGGTGCGATCATGGGGATTGGTGCGGTGTTCGGTGCGCTCAACACCATGTTCGCCACTGTCGCCGCCCGCGCCCGCGAGATCGCCACGTTGCGTGCGATTGGCTTCCGCGGCGTGCCGGTGGTGGTGGCGGTGATGCTGGAGACGATGCTGTTGGCGCTGCTTGGCGGCGTGCTTGGTGGCGTGTTGGCATGGGTGATCTTCAACGGCTTCACCGCCTCGACCCTGGTCGGCGGTGTCGGCCAGCTGACCTTCGCCTTCAAGGTCTCGCCCGAGGTGCTGTGGACCGGAATCAAATGGTCCATGGCGATCGGCTTCGTCGGCGGTTTGTTCCCCGCCCTGCGCGCCGCCCGCCTGCCGATCACAGTAGCTCTGCGCGAGGTGTGAGGGGGGGGCATTTCACGGGCACTTACGAGAAGGCCGATCAAGGCCGTGAGGAGTGTTCATGTCGAAGCGAAATGAGCCGCCCGTTTTTCGTAGACAGGTTGATGTCCCCTCTGGTTGTTCGTCATCAACCGGTCGCAGTTCTTCGCTGCTCGGTCATGCGATTGCCCTTTTCGTCCTTCATCTTCTCGCTCTTCAACTTGGTCATGAGATAGATCCGTTTTAGCCTGGCGAAAACTGGCAAGCGCAGCACGCCGGAGGATGCCTGCAATGCATTGGTCGATATGGCGTCACGGGTTTTTTCAGCGACGAAGCCTTACCATCGCGCGCTCTTACCCGTGTTTCGACTGAGATCCCGCCGATGCTGCACCGTGTCCCCTTGTTTGCCGTCCTCCTTGCTCTGAGCGCCTGTACTGGCGTCGCGCCTTCTGCCTCCACCGCCGCACCGGGCGCGGTCAGCGCCGCGTTGCAGGGCGATGCCGCCCGCCCGGCGCAGGCCAAGGGGTGGGTGCGCAGCGAGTTGTATTTCGGCGTCGGCGAGGAACACGGCCCGGCCGATCGTCCGCAGGCCGAGACGATCAGCCAGGCGCGCTGGCGCGCGTTCCTGGACAAGGAGGTCACACCGCGCTTCCCCGATGGCCTGACCGTGTTCGATGCTTACGGCCAGTGGTTGTTTCGCGGCGCCAAGGAACCGAATCGGCTCAACACCAAGGTACTGGTGATCCTGCACGAAGACACGCCGCAGCGTCGCGCGGACATCGAGGCGATCCGGCTGGCGTGGAAGCAGGCCACTGGACACCAGTCGGTGCTGTGGGCACGGCAGGCGGTGGAGGTGTCGTTTTGATGGCCGTGATGTCTGCCTGTCGGGTTGGGAGCCAAGCATGCCGCAGCGCTGCGCGGCGGGCTGAGCGCGTGTGCGGCTCCGCGCGCACGCTCAGCGTTACGGTCGGTTTGCCATGACCCTCGCCTCGGTGTCCTCTGCCACGCGGCCGCGTTGGTTCGTCGTGGGCGATCTCAATGGCTTCTTCGGCCTGGTGGTCGACAATCTGTCGATCCTCGGTTTCATCACTCTGGCCCTGGTCGGCATGTTCCAGTTCCCCGCCGAGGTGATCTACACGCGGATGATTCCCGGTACCGCGTTCGGGGTGCTGATCGGCAATCTGCTGTACACCGCGATGGCGCGACAGTTGGCCGCGCGCAGTGGGCGTAGCGATGTCACCGCGATGCCCCTGGGCCTGGATGCGCCGACCAGCATCGGCATGGCGCTGTTGGTGCTCGGCCCGGCGTTCGTGCGCTACAAACAGCAGGGTCTGGATCCGCAGGCGGCGGCGCTGGCCACCTGGCGCCTGGGCATGGCCGCGCTGGTGCTGATGGGGGCGCTCAAGACCGTGCTCGCGTTCTTCGGCGAGGCGGTCACGCGAGCGCTGCCGCGTGCGGCGTTGCTCGGTTCCATCGCCGGCATCGCGCTGGTGCTGATGGGCTTCCTGCCACTGCTGGAGACCTTGCGCACCCCCGTGGTCGGTTTGGTGGTGCTGGGCCTGTTGTTGTACGTGCTGATCGCCAGGGGGCGCTTGCCGTTTGGCCTGCCAGGGGTACCGCTGGCGTTGGTGCTGGGCACCGGCCTTTACTACGGATTGAATGCGGTAGGAATGGGCATTCCGGGCCATCAGGCGGCGCAGTGGGTCACACCGCATTTGGTGCTGCCATGGCCGAGCCTGGGCTTCGTCGCCGGGCTGGCCGATACGGTGCCGCTGCTACCGTTGCTGTTGCCGTTCGGTTTGCTGATGGTGGTCGGCGGCATCAACGTCAGCGAGAGCGCGCGTGCGGCCGGCGATGACTACCGCACCCGCGATATTCTGCTGGTCGAGGCGTGTTCGACCCTGATTGCCGGGGTCTGCGGCGGTGTCGCCCAGACCACGCCCTATATCGGCCAGCCGGCCTACAAGCACATGGGCGCGCGCAGTGGCTATACGTTGTTGACCGGGATGTTCATCGGCCTGGGCGGCATGTTGGGATTGGTCGCCGGGCTGGTGCAGTGGCTGCCGTTGGCGGTGCTGGCGCCGATCATCGTGTACGTGTCTATTGATATCACTACCCAGGCATTCCAGGCCACCCCCAAACGCCATGCTGGCGCGATGGTGTTGGGTTTTCTACCGTCGGTGGCGTATCTGCTGGCGATCAAGGCGCTGGGTTGGATCGCGCCGGACCATCTGGCCGCGCTGACCACCACGCTGGACGGCAATGGGTTGCCGGAACTGGCGGTGATTCTGACCCTGGGCAACGGTTTCATCATCACCGCCATGCTGTGGATTGCCACGGTGGCGGCGATGGTGGACGGGCGCTTGCGTCGCGCTGCGGGGTTTCTGTTGGTGGCGGCGGGACTGACGCTGTTCGGCCTGATCCATTCGGTGGATCCGCGTGGCGGCATTTATCTGCCTTGGACGTTGCGCGGCGTGCCTCAGTTGATGGCGTGGCAGTTTGCCGGTGGTTATCTGCTGCTGGCCGCGTTGATCGGTCTGTTGTCGCTGCACAGGCCGCGTGCGCTGCGGGTCGTGGACTGAGCGCGATTGCGCCCGCACGCGGTGGAACGCTAGCGGAAAGAGGCGATGTGTTTGCAATGGTCGTCGCGGTTGCATCCCGTTCGATGCTGAACACCGACCGTGTCGCATCGGAACCTAGTGGCCGTTGTCGCTGTCAGAATGAAGTTCTATCAACGGAGCCCGATTCCATGCCGCCGCGTCCTGCCATGCCGCCACGTCCTTCCCTTTGGCCCTGGATGCTGGTCGCGGTGCTGGTGGTTGCCGCCGCAGCATGGTTGTTCCGCGACGCCCTGGGCGGTTTGCTGCAGCGTGTGGCCCCACCATCGCCACCGCCGCCGAGTGCTCCCGTCGCGCCTGCGGTGCCGTCTGCGCCAGCCGCGGCGGATGCTGCATCGGCACCACCGATCCAGCATCCGATCGATGCCGCCGCCGCGGATGCGGCCGATGCGGCGATTCCGTCCTTGGCCGAGAGCGATGCCGCCGCCTGGACGGAACTGACCAAGCTGGCCGGTGGCGATACGCCACTGGCGTTGCTGTTGCGCGATCATCTGATCCAGCGCCTGGTGACGATGGTCGACAACCTGACGCAGCACCGCGTCACCACGCGCGCGCTGGCGCTCACCGCGGTCCCCGGCGCATTGCAGGTGAGCAAAGATGCCAGTGGCATCCAGGTCATCGCCGAAGCCAATGCGCAGCGCTATGCGCTCTACGTGCAGGCCTTCACCCATGCCGATCCCAAGGTGCTGGTAGCGGCCTACCGACGTTTCTATCCGCTGTTTCAGCAGGCCTATGTGGAGCTGGGGTATCCGCACGGATATTTCAACGACCGCTTGGTGCAGGTGATCGACCATCTGCTGCAGACCCCGCTGCCGTCGGCGCCGTTGGCGGTGGTGAACGATCCGGTGCACGGTAAGTTCCGTTTCGTCGATCCGGCGCTGGAGTCGCTCTCGGTCGGGCAGAAGGCCTTGCTGCGACTGGGGCCGACGCAGGCCGCTGCGGTAAAGGTGCAATTGCGTGCGTTGCGCGCGGGCTTGACCCAGACATGAGGGACAGCAAGGACGATCGGCGATAGACCTTGCGAGCCGTCTTCGCCATCGCGTTCCATGGAGTGGCGGAAGATCGCATTCGTATTGAACGAGGACCACCTTCGCATCACTGCGCTGTAGACGGTGAGCGTCGCAGGTTCATGCACGCCCTGCGTTGCGTGGGTTGTACGTGTGCAGAGGCATGGGCTTGAAACAGGTGCAGTCAACCGCATCTGATTAGGCATGCCGGCATGGCCGGCCCCAGTCAGAGGATTTCCCGATGCGGATGGACAAGCTCACCTCGCGTTTCCAGCAGGCGCTGGCTGACGCGCAGTCGCTGGCCGTAGGCCGCGACCACACCATCATCGAGCCGGTGCATGTGTTCACGGCGCTGCTCGATCAGGCCGGCGGTAGCACCCGGCCACTGCTGGCGCAGGCCGGCGTCAACGTGCCCGCGCTGCGCGAGCGTTTGGGCGAGGCGCTGGAAAAGTTGCCCAAGGTCAGTGGCCAGCCGGGCAATCTATCGATGGGCAACGACCTCGGTCGCTTGCTCAACCAGACCGACAAACTGGCACAGCAGCACAACGATCAGTTCATCCCCAGCGAATGGTTCGTGCTGGCCGCCGTCGACGATGCCGGTGTGTTGGGTCTGGCGTTGCGTGCGTCCGGTGCCGACAAGAAGAAACTGGAAGCGGCCATCGACACGTTGCGCGGCGGCGAAACCGTGCAGTCGGAAAACGCCGAAGACCAACGCCAGGCGCTAGGAAAATACACCATTGACCTCACCGCACGCGCCGAGAGCGGCAAGCTCGATCCGGTGATCGGCCGCGACGAGGAAATCCGCCGCACCGTGCAGGTGCTTCAACGGCGCACCAAGAATAATCCCGTGCTGATCGGCGAACCCGGTGTCGGCAAGACCGCCATCGTCGAGGGCCTGGCGCAGCGCATCGTCAACGGCGAAGTGCCGGAAGGATTGCGCGGCAAGCGCGTGCTGTCGCTGGACATGGGCGCGTTGATCGCCGGGGCCAAGTTCCGCGGCGAGTTCGAGGAACGGCTCAAGGGCGTGCTCAACGATCTGTCCAAAAACGAAGGCCAGATCATCCTGTTCATCGACGAGCTGCACACCATGGTTGGCGCTGGTAAGGCCGATGGCGCGATGGACGCAGGCAATATGCTCAAGCCGGCGCTGGCGCGCGGCGAACTGCACTGCATCGGCGCCACCACGCTGGACGAGTACCGCAAGTACATCGAGAAGGATGCGGCGCTGGAACGGCGCTTCCAGAAGGTATTCGTCGGCGAGCCCACGGTGGAGGACACCATCGCCATCCTGCGCGGGCTCAAGGAGCGTTACGCGGTGCATCACGGCGTGGAGATCACTGACCCGGCGATCGTCGCCGCGGCCACGTTGTCCAACCGCTACATCACCGATCGTCAGTTGCCGGACAAGGCCATCGATTTGATGGACGAGGCCGCCAGCCGCATCCGCATGGAGATCGATTCCAAGCCGGAGGAGCTCGATCGCCTGGAGCGGCGTCTGATCCAGTTGAAGATCCAGCGCGAAATGCTGAAGAAAGAGAAGGATGACGCCTCGCGGCAGCGTCTGTCCGATCTGGAAGCGGACATCGACAAGCTCGAACGCGAGTTCTACGACCTGGACGAGGTGTGGAAATCCGAGAAAGCCGCGTTGCAGGGTGCGACCAAAATCAAGGAGCAAATCGAGCAGGCGCGGGTGGAACTGGAAGCGGCGCAGCGGCGTCAGGATTACGCCAAGATGAGCGAGATCCAGTACGGCCTGCTACCGAATCTGGAGAAGCAGCTCGCGGCCGCCAACGAGGCCGAGCAGCATGAGTTCAAGCTGGTGCAAGACCGCGTCACCGCCGAGGAAATTGCCGAAGTGGTGTCGCGTTGGACCGGTATTCCGGTCAACAAAATGCTGGAGGGCGAGCGCGACAAGTTGTTGCGCATGGAAGACGAACTGCATCAACGCGTGGTCGGTCAGCATGAAGCGATCAAGGTAGTGTCCGATGCGGTGCGCCGTTCGCGTGCGGGGTTGTCCGATCCGAATCGCCCCAGCGGCTCGTTCCTGTTCCTGGGGCCGACCGGCGTCGGCAAGACCGAATTGTGCAAGGCGCTGGCCGAGTTTCTATTCGACAGCAGCGACGCGATGATCCGCATCGACATGAGCGAGTTCATGGAAAAGCATTCGGTGGCGCGGCTGATCGGCGCGCCTCCGGGCTACGTTGGCTACGAGGAAGGTGGTTATCTCACCGAATCGGTGCGGCGTCGGCCGTATTCCCTGATCCTGCTCGACGAGGTGGAGAAGGCGCACAGCGATGTATTCAACATCCTGCTGCAAGTACTCGACGACGGTCGCCTGACCGATGGACAGGGCCGTACCGTGGACTTCCGTAACACCGTCATCGTGATGACGTCCAACCTGGGCTCGCACCAGATTCAGGAGCTCAGCGGCGACGACAGTGCCGAGGCCTACACACAGATGAAGGCGGCGGTGATGGGTGTGGTGCAGGCGCATTTCCGCCCCGAGTTCATCAATCGGCTGGACGATATCGTGGTATTCCATCCGTTGGACAAGGCGCAGATCAAGGCGATCGCGCGTATCCAGTTGCATGGCCTGGAAAAGCGCCTGGCCGAGCGCGGCTTGAAGATCGAACTCGGCGATCGCGCACTGGAATTGCTCGGCAACGTCGGCTTCGATCCGGTGTACGGCGCGCGTCCGCTCAAGCGTGCGATTCAGGCGCAACTGGAGAACCCGCTGGCGCAGCAGATCCTGTCCGGTCAGTTCCTCAGTGGCGACATCATCAAGGTCGATGCCGAGGGCGGGCATCTGCTGTTCGCCAAAGCTTGAGGCCGACCGCTCCGGCATCGACCGTGCTGCCGGAGCGGGTCGCGGCTTGCCGATGGCCCCACGCGTGCCACGGCGGCGCGCTTGGACAGTCAGATATCGCGATCCTGCACGTGCGCCACGCAGTGTGCTGGTGTTGGCATTGTTGCGATGCGACGTGCGTTCTTTAAATGATCATATAAATATCGGTAGCAGAAAGTCAGTGCTGCTGTTGCAGCTATGAGCGTTGCCGATGCCATGGAGGCCGATGCGTGGCTGTTTTTCTCGTGTGCCGTTCTGCGCTTGTAGTGTCAGCATCGATTCGAAGACCAATTCCGCTAGTTTCGGAGAGCGTGCGAATGCCGAATCGTCCACTGTGGAGCCGCATGCATCCGCTTGCCAGCGCCCTGGGTCTGGCCATGTTGACCCCGGTGTTGGCGTGGGCACAGGCCGCGCCCCCGCCTCCGACCGAGCGTCCTGCGCAGGATGTGGCGACCGCGCCTACGGCGGATGTCAAAACGCTGGATGGTCTGGTCGTGACCGGGGTGCGCGAAAGTCTGCGCTCGGCGCAGGCGATCAAGCAGGACGCCACTCAGATCGTCGATTCGGTACAGGCCCAGGACATCGGCAAGCTACCGGATGCGAACACGGTGGAAGCCTTGCAGCGCATCACCGGCGTGCAGATCCAGCGCCGTTATGGTGAAGGTGCGACCGACTTCGATCATCGCACGCAGCCGGCCGTCACCGTGCGCGGTCTGACCCAGGTGCGTAACTTTCTAGACGGCCGCGATACGTTTTCCGCCAGTGGTGGGCGCACGCTGGATCTGGAAGCCATTCCGCCGGAATTGCTGTCCGGCATCGACGTTTACAAAAGCCCGCCTGCCAACATCATCGAGGGCGGTGTGGGAGGCGTGGTGAATCTGCGCACGCGGCTTCCGTTCGATGCCCCGGGTCGCGTGCTGAGCGCGACGCTCAAGGGAAATTATTACGATCGCGCGGACAAGACCGGGGGATCGGCTTCCGGTCTGTACAGCGACCGCTTCCAGACCGACCTCGGCGAAGTCGGGGTGCTGTTCAATGTCGGTGCGGGGCGATCCAGCTACCGCCAGGACGCCATTTTGTCCGGTCCGTTCGGCCCGGTGCAGCCAGGTGCCATCGCGGGCGCACCGGACACTGCGCAGATTCCCTACGGGTTCCAGATTTACGACGACGGCGGTGATCGCAAACGCCTGGGGACGGCGGCGACGTTGCAGTGGAAGCCTTCCGACAGCGTGCTGGTCACCGGACAATTCCTGCGCACGCAGTACGATTTTTTCCGCCAAGGCAAGTATTTTTATGCGAGTAACCGACGTAACGCGACCTCGCCCTTGCCCGGCGCCGCATTTACCTTCAACAACCAAGGCTACGCCACCTCTGGCGCGCTGGAGAATCAGGTCTTCGAGTCGGCGCGCTTCGATCAGGATCTGACATCGGCAAACACCAACTACAGCCTCAACCTGCGCTGGAATGCCAGCGACAAGCTGGCGATGACGTTCGATGCGCAGTATCTGGATACATTCTACGATGCCGACCGCAATGGCTTCGTCGTTTCCCTGTACGACCGTGGCGATGAGGACGGCACCACCGGCCCGCATCAATCGATCGTCGATTTCGATCTCAACGGCCCCAGGCCACGCTTCAACGTGCGCAATCCTGCCCTGCTCAGTGATCCACGCAATTACGGTTTCAGCTACATCGCCGATGCGCTGCAGCGTAACGACGCCGATCAGCTGGCCCTGCAATCGGATCTGGAATATTTCACCGAGGGTGGCTTTTTCACCAAACTCACCGGCGGCGTGCGCTACGCCAATACCAGCATCGATCTGCGCGGCACTTGGAATGCGGCCTGCCTGGGCGTCAGCGGCGCCGATCGCGATTGTGCAGCGAATCTGGTTTATCCGAACGTCGCGCTGCATCCGGAGTTGGTACGGCGCGGCCCGTCGCCGCACTTCTTCGACGGCAATACCCTGGCCGGCGGCGTTCTGTACCCGGAATTCGCCAACGGCAACGGTTTGTTCGATCGTACGGCGCGGACCGAAGCGCTGTTTGGCTTCGCGCCGCAGACCGTGTTCCGGCCAGATAACCTCAACCACCAGACCGAAAAGACCTGGGCGGGTTACGTCAACGCCGACTACGAGTCCCAGATCGCTGGCCTGCCCGTGGACGGCAATGCCGGCGTGCGCCTGGTCAAGACCACGACGGGTTCGGATGGCGCGCTGTTCATGGACGATGGCACGATTGCGCCGCTCTCGGTGCGCCGCAGTTATCACGATGTCCTGCCCAGCCTCAACCTGCGCGTGCACCTGAGCGACACGCTGCAAGCGCGTCTGGCCTATTCGCAGGCGATTGCGCGGCCCAATTTCGACCAGATGTCGACCAATGTGTCGCTGGGCGCGCCCGGTCAGGTGAATCCGGTGACCGGCCGGCCCAGTGGTTCTTCCGGCAACCCGTTGCTCAATCCGATTCACTCGGATAACTACGATGCGACGCTGGAGTGGTATTTCGCGCCCACCGGCTCGCTCACTGCGGGCGTGTTTTACAAGCGGGTGGATGGCTTCCTGGCCAGCGGCACGGTGGTGCGCAATTACAATGGCCTGGATTACGACATCGGCACCACCCTCAACACCGGCGATGGCACCATCCGTGGCGCCGAGTTCGGTTACCAACAGTTCTACGATTTCCTGCCCGGTTGGCTGAGTGGTTTGGGCTTCCAGTTCAATTACACCTACGTGGACAGTAGCGTTTCCAATCCCTTCGCGACGCCTGGCTCCAATCTCCCGACCCGGGTACCGCTGGAGAAATTGTCCAAGCATAGCTACAACGCGGTGGCACTCTATGAAAAAGGCCGCCTGACCGCACGCCTGGCCTGGAGTTGGCGCGGTGCGTATCTGGATACCACGTATGGCAGCGGCGCCAACGGCATTCCGCAGTTCCAGAAACCGTATGCCTCGCTGGATGCCTCGCTCAGTTTCGACGTGAACAAGCATGTGGCGCTGTCGTTCGACGCGGTGAATCTGACCAACCGCATGAATCAGACCTACATCGGCACGCCAGCGGCACCATTGCAGTACCAGCTCAACGACCGCCGCTTCGGGGCCTCGATCCGGGTCACGTACTGACCGACATCATGCGTGCGCGTTTGTGGCTCCGTAGCGGGGTATGCGCGGCCATATCGGTATGGGCTGTGCGAGACGGCGCGATGCCGTCGGTGTGGTGATGCTGGGGGTGTGATGAGCGACGCCGGCCCGCTACGTCAGCACTTGCGCATATAATCAATTTGCCTACATATTTTTTGTGCTGTGTTAGAAGGGAAGAGTTGGTCGGGTTTTCCGAAAAAATGCTGCTGATATGAAAATTAGCAGTTGCCGATTCCAGTGCGGTCAAAATGACTCATGGACCATCTAAGGACAAGGAAATCGAGATGCAAGTATTGACAGTGGCAGAAGTAAATGCTGTCTCTGGGGGGGGTGGTATCCCGGATATTTTGGGCGGAATTGGCATGGCTGGCGGTGGTGTTGCAACGGCGGGAGGTGGTTTGCTTGTAGAATCGGGTCTCGCTGGTGGCATTATTATTGGGGCGGCGTAGTGGCTGCAGTTGCCGGCGTTGGATTGATTGGCTGCGGCTTATACGAGTTGATGCATCAATAAGTAAAACTAAAGCAAAGGCGGGTATCATTGCGCTTTTGCTTTATTATTTAAATAAATCGCGAGTTAATATTGTGAATATACCCAAGGATCTGCGAGTATTTTTCTATATGTTGGCCATTCCTGCAATGTTTTTTATCATTTCTGGAATTACTATTAATCGTGGTGGTGTCGTGCATCTTGTTCTTGGGTTGATAATTGCATTCGCTGCTTTGTCTATATTGGTAGGTTTAATTATTCATCTCTTTGTGGAGTTTCGAAAAGCCAAATCATAAACGCGGTGATGCGGGCGCTGCCGCGCTCTGTGTTGCAGCGTGCTGTTGGTGAGTTTGCTGCCTGCCATGGCCGCGCATGCACAAGACAGCCATTTTGTCGCGGCCGTCGCTGATCGTCGTTGCGTTCGGCACGGGGTTGCGTTGTGTAAAAGCGCCGCCGCACGCCGATGGCGGGGCGGTGCGCTACGGTTCGAGACGGAAAGCTTTGCGAAAGATCGCACCTACATGCTGGAAGGCGTTTAAGCCGCAGTCCGGCTATGGTGTTGTCTGAATGTTTTCTTTCGCCATCGTTGAGTCCGTTGCGCATGTCTGGTCCACATCGGTCGATTTGTTTGCCGACCGTGGGGTAGCGCCGTTGCTGGCCGCGCTACACCTCACCGGCCTGAGCGATAATCCGCGCGACATCGCCGCGTCGCTGCTGATTGCTCTCTTGCAACTGAGCATCATCGGCGTGTTGTTCCGCCCGCTGGAGAGCCTTTGGCCGGCCGAGCGTTGGGAACACCGGCGCTTGGCGCGCATCGACTTCCACTACACCTGGGTGATGTTGGTCGGGGTGTTTCCGTTGTTCTCGTTCCTGATCCTGACCCCATTGTTCAATGCGCTGGGCGGGGCCGATGCGAGTGCCGCGTCCGCGCCGCAATGGGGTCTGCGCTACGCCTGGCCGTGGCTGGACCGGCATCCGCTGGCCCTGTTTGCGCTGTACTACCTGGCCTACGACTTCACTTATTACTGGATGCATCGGGTTCAACACTGGATCCCATGGTGGTGGGCGATGCACAGCATGCACCACAGCCAACGTCAGCTCAGTTGCTGGAGCAACGATCGCAGCAATTATCTGGACGGGATGCTGCAGTCGTTCGTGCTGGCCGCAGTAGGCATCGTGTTCGGCATCGAGGCTGACGAATTCGCCTGGATGATGCTGCTCGGTGAATTGGTGCAGAACTTGTCGCATGCCAATGTGCGCTTCGGCTTCGGCCCGGTGCTGAACAAGATTCTGGTCGATCCACCGTTTCACCGTTTGCACCATATGCGCGTGGATCCGCAGCGGCCGAATCTGCATAACTGTAACTTCGGCCAAGTGTTCGCGTTCTGGGACGTGTTGTTCGGCACATCGTTGTATGGCGAGCCGGTGCGGCCTACCGGTGTCGGTGACCCGATGGTCGATCGCGACAACGACCTGGGACTGGTGGCGCTGCAACTGGAAGGGTTGAAGCGATTCTGGGGCGCTGTGCGCCGCCGCGTAGGCTGGGTGCCCGGCGAGGTGGCGTTCGGTGAGGATTACGTCCCGATCCCGGTGGACCATGCGGGCATGCCGTTGCATGCCGACCCGCATCCGGCGCCGATCACCGACACGGCGGCGTAATACGGCGGCACGCCAGTTGGCTTCAACGCACACGCGCCTCTGTGCGTGCCATCCTCATATGACGGTCGCTGCTGCTTGATCGGCGCTGGCTCGATCCGCAGGCCGGCGGACGTGCGGCGGTACGTGAGGATCGTGCATCGCGCTGACCTTCAGTTCGGCGGCGTCTGGGCGGTGCTGTCCAAGAACAGCATGTGTGGTGGTGGGTGCATCAGGAACTGCTGATGGGAGATATTCCACGCATAGGCGCCGGCCAGCGAAAACGCCAGGCAGTCTCCCGGTGCCAGCGCGGCGACTGGCTGGGCGCGGGCCAGTACGTCCTTGGGTGTGCACAATTGCCCGACCAATGTCACCTGGGCATCGCATAGCATCGGCGCCTGCGTACCGCGCAGCACCCGGAACGGGTGATCGTGGCCTTGCGCAGCGGGCGTGCGGAAGTGATGGGTGCCGCCGCGGCCGATGGCGAAATACGCGCCATGGCTGCGCTTGATGTCCAGTACTTCCATCAGGTACCAGCCGCAGGCGGCGCTGACGTAGCGGCCCGGCTCCAGGCGCAGGCGCAGATCGGTGCCGTGCGCGCGCAGTAGTGGGGGGAGTCCGGCGCAGAACGCGGCCCAGTCGAACGAGGCTTCTGGCGCGGCATAGTCCACGCCGAAGCCGCCGCCGGCGTTCACTGTCAACGGTCCCAGCGCGTAGGTCTGGCGCCAGCCTTGCACGGTTTGCAAGTAGTGGGCGATCAGGCGCAGGTGTACCTGCGCATCGCGCTGGTGCGACATCAGGTGGAAGTGGAATCCGTCCAGGCGCAACGCCGGGCTGTCGCGCAGCAGGCGCAGTGCTGCATCCAGGTCGAGCAGGTCCAAGCCGAATGGCGACGGCCGTCCGCCCATGACCAGGCGCGTGTCCGGCATGTCAGGTGCCGCAATATTCAGGCGCAGGAACACCGAGACCAGACGTGATGCTGACGCAGCGATGTGCGCCAGTCGCTGCAATTCGCTCAGGCTTTCCACATGCACGCTGCAGTGGGGCAGGATGGTGGCCAGTTGCAGTTCGGCGTCGAGCTTGCCGGGGCCGCCGAACAGCAGCGTCCGTCCTGGTTGGTGGTGATGCAGCCATTGCAGTTCCCCGCCGGAGGCAGCCTCGAAGCCGTCTACCCAGGGGGCCAAGGTGCGCAGCAGTGGCGGTTCGGCATTGGCCTTGGCGGCATAGAACAGTTCGCAACCTGCCGGCAGTTGCGTGCGTAACGTGGATGCGTGCGCATGCAGTGCGGCCAGGTCGTAGACGTAGGCGCATACAGGGCCATCGGCCTGCGCGCGTAGCTGCCTCAGCGCAGCCGGCAGCGGTGTCGGGTCGATGTGCAGGCTCATGCGGCCACCTGCTGTCGCGTCGGCGTACCGATCGGATTGGGCAAGGCGCTGTAGTCGGCATGGCGGTCGGCGCGTTGCAGCAGACGGGTGCGCAGGTTGTTTTTGGCCGGCAATGGCGCGCCGTCCAGCAAGGCTTGCAACGCAGGCTGTGTGCCGTGGCGTTGTTGCCAGCGCTGGGCGATGTCGCCAACGATTCGCCAGAGTCCGCGTTCGCGATGGGTGTGGCCGTCGGCGAGATGGAAGATCGCTTCGGCCAGATTATTGACCAGCGCGCAGTAGGCGATGCGGTTCCAGCCGCGTTCGGCGTTGTAGTACAGCGATTGCCGCGCGGCTTCGGACAGGCTGTGCAGGCGTGTGGCAGGCCAGCGCGAGGGCAGCAGTTTGGTGCCTTCCAAGTCGCGTATCCATAGCTGTGTCGGTAGACCATCGACGCTGCCGATCACGGTGTTCTGCAAATGCGGTTCCAGCACGATGCCGTAGGCGAACCATGCGCTCCATACACCGTCCAGCAGCAGGCGTGCATAGCTGTGAAACCAGGCAGAGGTGGCTGCGTCAAGGCTATCGCCGTGGCGCTGCGCCAGCGCCCGCAGCGGTGCAGTGCAGGCCGGCTGGCCGCGCGCGTCGCACGTGAACAGCGCGCCTGCCACTTGCGGACGCAAGCGTTGCCGTTGCGTGGCGGCAATCGCCTGTCGGTAGAGCACGCCGAAACTTTCGCCGAGTTCGCGGCAGGCCTGCGCATCGGTATCGAGCGCAGAAAAATCCAGATCGGTGGCGGCTGGTTCCAGCAGTACTTGGAATCCTGGTACGCGCCGCGCCAGCGCGCGCCAGGTCGGCGCCAGCAGGTGGGTCAGCGCCACCGCACTTTCCAACTCGTACCACGCGTTCTTGCGCACGCAGTTGGTCAGGCGCACATGTACCGACAGCTTGAGGAAGTAGTCCAGCTCGGCGTGGTAGAGCGTGCGCACCGATGATGTTGGGCGCAGTGCCAGGCCGCGTTCGCCAAGCGGCTCGATCCAGCCGCGCGCTTGTGCCTGGCGCAGGAGGGGATGCGCCAGCACGCGCTCGGCCTCCCATGGGTGGCAGGGGTACAGATCGACGCTGCCGCTGGCCTGTGCCAGGGTGGCGCGCACGTCCACGCCCTGTGCGCGGTATAGGCGCGGATCGATGCGGAACCAGAACAGAGGAAACTGGCTGCGCGCTTCCGGCGAACAGGCCAGCACTTGCGCGAGCGGCACACCTTCGCGGCTCTTTGGTGTGGGATGAAACGCATGGCCCCACAGCATCGATTGCTCGGCATCGATCAGGGCATCGCCACTGGGTGCTGCGACCTCTGCGTTACGCAGCAATTGCGTGGTGATGGCGATGCTGTTGTCGCTCTGTGCGAGCAGCGCCAGGTTGGGCGCCTGGCCTTCGCTCAGTTCTTGCAGCAGCACACGCACCAGCGTGGCGGCATCGAGGCAGCGCCAGGGGCGGCCATCGGCCTTCAGATACGGCGCCGAGGCGAAGCGGCAGCGACCTAGTCCGTCTGCATGCGCCAGGCGCACGCACAATGCGGCGCCTGAGGGAAGTTGCAGGCGCAGCCAGCGTTCGTCAGTGCTACCGCTGCCAGGGCGGTCCAAGCCGCGGTAATCCAGATCGGCCATGCCGTGTCCGAGCGCGACTTCGCGCAAATAGCAATTGAGCCAGCAGGTCATCGCATGCGCTTGCGCCAGGGTGTCGTACCACGGGTCATGTATCGTTGACAGGGACATCGAGGTTTCTCCGAACGGACGTGAGCAACAGGGCTGGCAGCAGCGCCAACAGCGCGGCGATGCCAGCGGCGAGGAATGGCAATGCCAAGCCATGGCCCTGCACCAGGGCGCTGGCCAGCACGCCACCGGCGACGCCGGCGAACTTGCCGGCCGCATCGAAGCGTCCGAACACGCGTCCGGCGTTGTGTCCGCCAGCGATCTCCGCGAGGCTGCGATTGAGGCCGCGCAGGGCCATCCACATGCCCAGGCCGAACAGCAGCCGCGCCACGATCAGCCAGCCGCGGGTGAGTGATGCGGTGTGCAGCAGGCAGGCCAGTGCGAATAAACCCAACCCGGTCGGCAACGGCGAGGCATTGCGGTCGCGTCCACGCCAGCATGGCAGCAGGACCAGATAGACCAGGTGCGGCAGGCTGTACAGCAGGCCGGCGACGGCGCTGTTGCCGATGCCGTGCGTCTGCGCATACGGCAGGAAGTACGGAAACGTCACCACCATCGCGAAACAGAACAGGCATTGCGTGGTCCACAGCGTCCAGTGCTGGTGTGGCGTGTCTGCGTGCGTTGCGTGCGCGACAGTGACGGGCCTGTCGCGTGGTCGCGCAGGATCGGCTGGCAGACGCCAACTCAGCGCGAACGCCAGCAACGGCAGCAATGCCAGACCGCGGTACAGCGATTGTGCCGGTCCCAGTGAGGTTGCCAGACCGAGCAGGCCGGGCGCGGTGACCATCGCCAGACGCGCGGAGAACTGGGTCCAGTCCAGCGCGCGCGTCAGCGGTCCGTGCTGGGCTTGGGTCGTCAGATAGGCATTGGTCGCGGCCAGCGAGCCACCGCAGGTGCCTTGTACGATCAAACCGGCGATCAGCCAGCCCAGGTTCGGGGCAAAGCCCGCCATGGCGAAGCCCAGCGCCAGCCCCAGTTGCGCGCGCAGCAGCGAGCGCTTGCGTCCGTAGCGATCGGCCAGCCAACCCCAGGTGCTGGCGGTGAGTGCGGTACACAGGGTAGGCAGCACATACAGCACGCCGCTCCAACCGATCGCCGCGCCGGGTGCCAGTTGCTGTAGCACTTGCGGCAGGAACAGCGGCATGCCCAGCGCTGTGAAAGCGGCCAGATAGTGTGCGGCCAGCACGGGACCGAGGATGCGTTTCACGGTGTGGTCTCCGTCGCTGTCGTCGGCGCGGGTACATCCAGCGCGTCGCATAGCAGATTGGGTGCGCTATCGCCGTAGAACTTGTTGATATCGGTGGCGCCTGTGAGCTGCTTGCCGAGCAGGCTGCCGGCGCTGAGCAGATACTTGACCGGCAGTCGCGGCGCTGCCAGCAGCGCTTGTGCCGGCGCGGTGTCGATGCCGTCGGCGCGTAACGCACGCAGGGTGTCGTACATGCATGCGCGCAAGCGGGTGTACAGTGGCGCACGCAGCGCCGACCGCCACTCGGCTAATCCTTCCAGTACGGCTTGCAGGTTCAGTTGCAGGATGATGGTGCAGAACATCCGTGCCAGCGCGTTGTCGTCTTCCACCGCGATCCGCGCATCGCGTGGTGCTCCCAGTGCGGCCAACGTTGGTCGTTGCGCATGCAGCCGCGATAGCATCACCCGCGCCGCGTCGTTGTCCTTGAACAGCAAGCGCGGCGAATGCCCGGGGGCGTAGATCAGCACGCTGTTCTGTTGATTGGCTTCCAGCGCGATGCCGTAACGCAGCCACAGCCGCAGATGGACCTGACACATCAGCGCCGTATAACTGTCCCACCACGCTGTCAGGTCGCCGCCATGGAAGCGTTCGGCCAGGTGCATCGCCAGCGGGCGCCCATCCGGCATCGGCGCGCACAGTGCAGCCACTGGAGCCAGTGTCGCCTCGGGCAGTGTTGGATAGCGGCGCAGCAGATAGGCAAGATGGCGCGCATCGCCGACATGCCCGGCGTGCGCTTCGTCCACGTGCAGGTAGCGTGGAGCTAGCGCCGCATCGTGCGCGGCGATGTCGCGCAGCACGCATTCGAACCAGTGTCCGTCGTATAGCGTGGATGGTTTGATCAGCCGCAGGTTGAGTGCGCCGAGGGTGCGCATCGGCACCGGCAGCTTCAGATGGTGGTCCGGAAACTCCAGTGGGATCACCGTGCGCAGCGATAGCGATGGACGCACCTGCAGCCAGGGGTGTGGCGCGACGATTGCGCTTGCAGGCAAGGTGAAATCCGTTTCGCCCAGGCGTGCATAGAGCAGTGGATGCAGTGGCCAGGCGACATGACTGGCGTCCAGTGCTGTATCCAACCCGAGCAGGCTCGGCTGTGGCCAGAACGCCGGCGGCGGCGTGGTCTGCACCACCTGCGCGGACGGCAGCACCAGCCAGCGCAGCATGAAACTGGGACCGAACTCCGGCGCGTAACGTGGCAGATCGGCATCGTCCAGGCCGACTTTGGCACGCGCGGTCGGATAGAAGGGATGGTCGCGGTGGCTGGCCAGTTGTTCGCAGCGGTAGGCGCGTTCGTGCGCGTCGCTGGCATCCAGCGCGGCGGCCAGCAGCGGCTGCTGTTGCAGATAGGCTTGTCGCGCCAGGCGACGCTGACGTACCGCGCAATCCGCCTCCTCGGCATAGGCACGATGCAGCGTCTGCGTTTGCGCGTCGCATCCAGCGCTCATCCGCGCCAGCCATTGGGTCGTGCCAGATTCGAACACGCTGCGTTGCGCCGTGTGCAGGATCCAGCCGTCGCTGCACGCGCTGAGTTCCTGCAGATAGCCCAGGCGCAGCAGCGGGAGCCATAGCTCGCCGTCGGGTAGGTGCGCGATGCGCCACCAGATGGCGTCGGCGATCGGCTGCGGCCATGCGGCTAGGACCGCGGGTGGAGGCGATGCACTGCGGCCGTGGCTGGTGATGCCGTGCAGATCCTCGCGCAGGCAGGCGTCGATGACCCGCACGGCGATGTAGTAACGGTCTGCGTCGTGATTCATTGCCGCGCTCCAGCGGTGGCATCGATGTGCCATTGCAGCGGCGCCTCGGCGCTGGCGAGTGCATGCTGCAGGTCGGTCGCGGCATCGGCGAGCACGTGTAGCGCGCCCAGATAGTCCTTGTTGGAATGACTCAGGCGGATGTCCTGGCCTGGTTGTCGCAGACAGCGATAGTGCGCTTCCCATCGCGTGTCGCTGCAGGATTGGTCGGCACTAGCCAGGGTCAGAATGCCCTCGCGTTGTGCGACGTAGTAGCGCACCAGCGCATGTTCGCGGTGCGCGCGCAGCGTCGGCAGCGGTTGTCCCAGGTGCAGGCCGAGCACGCTATCGAACCAGCGTCCGCCGAACATGCGTTCGAGCAGGAACTCGCGCCCGTCGCCGATACTGCGATAGTTGATCTCCACCAGGATCGGGCCGTCGGCGGTGAGGATGAATTCGCTGTGGCAGGCGCCGAAGCCGACGCCGAAGGTCTGCAATTGCACCAACGCTTGCTGCACGACCGGGCTATCGACCGCGCCGCGCCAGTGCGCCTCGCATTCGACGAAGTACGGCGGTGACGACAGGCGCACATCGAAGCCGCCGAGCGCTTGCAATTGCTGTCCGTCACCGAGCGTTTCCAGGGTGAATAACGGGCCGTCCAGCACGCTTTCCAGCAAGACGCTGCGGTGTGGGTGGCGCTGCCAGAGATCGTCCAGATACGCTTGCAGCGCAGCGGCATCGGCGCAGTGACGCACGTCCTGGCTGGCCACGCCTTCGCGCGGTTTGGCGATCAGTGGCCATGGTGCTTGTGTGGGTGGCGCCGCGCCCGGTGGCAGACAGAAGAACCAAGGTGTCGGTAATCCTTGCGCGCGCAGGCGCTGTCGCATCGCGGCCTTGTTCTTGGCCGCGTAGCAGATCCGCCAGTCCTTGCCGGGGACGCCAAGTGCGGTGGCGACCAGCGCGGTGCTGGTTTGCAGGTGATCGCTGTTGCTGAATACCGCGCGTGGTTGCAACGGCATGGTATCGAGCAGGTCGAGCACGCTGAGCGGATTGAACACGTCGCATTCCAGCACTTGCACTGGCGTGGCCGGTGGGTGATGGCGGAAGTGCTCCAGGTGAGCGCGGCGGTGGTCGGTCAGCAGCAAGACCGGCACGCCCAGGCGTTGTGCGGCGGGGAGGAAGCCATCGGTCACCGCGGGATGGCAGATGTGGCTGAGGATCAGCAAGGGAGAGGCGTGTGAAGTCATGCGGGTTGCTCGTCGAACGCAGGCGTGCGCACGCCATTGGCGTGGCCGCGAGCGGGCGGACACGGCAGGCGCGCCGCGGCTGCGGCGGGTTGCGAGGTTGCCTGGCGCACGCATCGGGCGTGTGCTGGGTCGGGAGAGGACGCGGTGGCGTCCGTTACATCCACCCGCGTCTTTAGCGGGCGGCACCGCGCCGTTACGGCGCGCGGTGTTGCCGTTGCTGGTGTCGTGGTGTCCCGCCGGCGGCGCTCAGAAGCGGTATTCCAGACCGAGGGTGATGCTGCGGCCCGGCGCAGGCTGGCGTCCCCACGGACTGGTATCGATGCCGCGATACCAGTAATTGCAATCGAAGAGGTTGTTCACCGCGAGCGAAGCGCTGAGCTCGCCGCCATCGCCTTCGATGAGCACCTGGCTCACTTGTGCATTCCACACCCAATACGCGGGCAGTTCGCCGACCGAGGCAATCGCGTTTTCCTGCACGCTGTTGGCGGCATCGCTGAAGGCGCGGCTGAAGTAGTCGCTGGACATCGCGACCGTGGTGCGACCGGATTGGTAAGCGGCGCCGAGCGTCAATTGGTTGCGCGAGGTGTAAGGCACGCGCTTGCCGTCGTAGAGGCCCGTTTCCTGGCGTGCGTCCAGATACGCGTAGCCGGCGTTGAAGGTCAGTGCGGGCAAGCGTGTCGGACTCCAGTGCAGCTCCACTTCACCGCCCTGGTGGCGGGTCTTGCCGAGGTTGCGGTAGCTGCGGCTGGTGTTGTCGAGCTGGATCTGTTGGTCGAAGTCGATCAGGTAGCCGCCAAACTGCACGTAGGTATGCGCGTTGGGTTGGTAGCGTGCGCCTGTTTCGTAGTTCCAGGCCAGTTCGGCGTCGAGGTTGTCGCCGAAGATGATCTGAGTGACTTGCGGAGCGCGCAGCGAGCGTTGTGCGTCGGCGTACACATACCACTGCGGGCTGGCCTGCACTCCGAGGGTCAGGCCGGGGAGGGTGTCGCCGGTCTTGTTGCGTGTGCGTGCGCCGCTGGCGAGGTTGTCGTAACGTGCATCCACCTGCTCGTAGCGCAGTCCTGGCGTGAGGGTGATGCGCTCATCGGCCAGCGCGATGGCATCGCTGACGTAGGCGGCAACACCACGGTCCTTGAAACGCCAGTCGCGCATCACGCGATAGACGCCATCGCGCAGACGGGTAGCGCCGACCAGGAAGTCGATGTCTTCGTTGATCGCTCGCGCACCGAGCGTCCAGTGTTGGCGCAGCGCGCCGTCGCCCATGCTCCAGCGTAGTTGCGGCTCGCTCCCGTAGACGCGGAAGTCGCGCGGTGCGCTCTGCCGCAATTGCGGCGGCAGGTCCGCGCGCCAGGTCTCGGAGGCGTCCTGGCGTAGGCCGATCACGAAGTTGCGGCTGCTGCGCGCGCTGAAGTTGCTCCAGTCCAGACGCAAATCCTGTAACGGTCCCAGGTCGCCGAAGTCCTGTTGATAGACCAGCGAGATACGGGTGGTGCGCCCGTTGAAGGTATCCAGCGGGCGTGTGGATTGGCGTGGGTTGCGGCGGTAGTCGGCCGGTGCCAGCGCGCCGGCGAGATCCATGTCGGCGACGTAGCGCTGCACGCTGGCCTTGAGCAGTTTGTCCGGCGCCAGCCGCCATTGCGTGCGCAGGCGCAGGTTCTTGATGTTGGTGGCGCTGTGGTCGCGCCAGTAATCGCCCTTGGTCCAGTTTGCGTCCAGTTGCAGGCCGAAGCGGTCGCTGGCGTAGCCGCCGGTGCTGATCGCACTGTTGCCGAGGAAGTGTCCAGCACCGCCAGCAGTGACGTTTTGTCTCAGCAAGGTGGTCCAGGTGCTGGGGATGTCTGGACTGATCAGATTGATGACGCCGCCGACGTTGTTGGGGCCGTACTGCACGGCCGCGCCGCCGCGCACGATATCGATCCGGTCGATCTGGTTCAGGTCGACCGGGAACAACGATAGGCTGGTCTGCCCGTAGGGCGCCAGTGCCAACGGAATGCCATCCTCCAGCACCTGCACCCGACCGCTGCGGCTTTCGTACAGGCCGCGCAGCATGATCTGCGGCAACGCGCCGGTTCCGGTCTCGTCGAATATCTTGATGCCCGGAACCCGTTGTAGCGCATCGTCCAGCGAGCGATTGGCGCCGCCGCGCAGTTGCGCGTTGTCGATCACCTGACGGCTGCCGACATAGTGCTGCACGTCCTCGACGGTGGAGCGACCGAGCAGGTTGCCCTGCACCTGTACTGTGTCGATCTGATGGATCTGCGTCTGGGCATCGTGCATCTCGCCGACGTTCTGCGCCTGCTGCGCGTACCCGCTCGATGGGGCGAACACGGCGGCGATGGCGGCGGACAGAAACGTGGGAGGAAACCCAGTGCTCATGACGAAGACTCCAGGAAAACGCTCAGTGATTGCGTAGATCGGTCGCGTGCTGCCGTAATGCGTTTTGCAGCAGCGCGCGATCTTCGCCAGCGAACAACCATTGCAGATCCGTTTGCGCCAGCCAGTGTCGGCGTTGCGTTGCATCGCGCGGATTGGGGCAGAACGGCACGTTGGCGTCGCGGCAGGCGGCGGCAATCGCCAGCAGCTGCGCCCAGACCTGCGGATGGGTTGGCTGCGGACCAAGCCCCAAATCCAGCGCCAGGTCCAGCGCGCCTTCCATCACCAGCGACACGCCAGGTACTTGCAAGATCTGCGGTAGTGCATGCACGCCCGCCGCGCTTTCGATCATCGGCACCACACGCACGCTGCTGTGGGTACGTTGGAGATAGTCGGTCAAGGAGACGCTGCCGAAGCCGGTGACGCGCCCGCCGCTGATGCCGCGTCGGCCATGCGGCGGAAAGTGCGCAGCGGCGACGGCGCGCTCGGCCTGTTCGGCGTTCTCCAGGCCGGCCAACACCACGCCTCGGGCGCCGGCATCGAGCACCCGGCCGATCAGCTTGGCATCGACCTCCGGTACCCGTACCCACGCTTCGCAGCCGCCCAATTCGCAGGCGCGGATCGCGTGTTCCAGTTCCGTCGGCGAGCGCAGGACGTGCTCCAGGTCGAGCACGGCGAAGTCGTAGCCGATATGGCCGAACATCTCGCAAAGCAGGGGGCTGGGGACGGAATTGAGCAAACCGATCTTGCAGGCCATGGGGGCGAGCCGCATTGAGACAGGAACCTCATCCTCTCATAAATGATAACGCTTATCAATACGATTCGCTTTTTATAAGTCCCGTCGGCGATTTCTGCGCGCCACGGCCGTCTGTCTCCGCAGGCGGACATCCGCGTTGTGGCAGATTGAGCGCGCCGCAGTGCATTCGTGTGCGATGGTGCGACGCTTTGAAGGTTCCGGCGCAGGCGTCTCCGAACGCCGGTCCTGCTCGTCCAGGCGGTCTCTGCCCAAGGCTTCAGTGCGCCGCCTTGCGCAATGCCCGATATGGCGGTGTCGCCATCACCATTTCCGCTAGCGAGTGGGCCAGCTCGCGTTCTGCCATCACGGTGCCGTCGGCGCCATGGTCGAGCAGGTGTTTGACCTCGGCATCGCTGTGGGCGCGCGCCAGTAGTGTCAGCTCCGGGTTCAATGCGCGCAGCTTGACCAGTGCTTCGCCGGCTTCTAACGGCTGTGGAATCGCCAGGATCGCGATCGTGGCCTTTTCCGGGTGTGCCTCGGCCAGAACACGGTCGGCGGTGGCGCTACCGCGGATGCCAGGGAGGCCGTCGGCATGGGCGCGCTCCACATGTTCGCGGTTGTCGTCGATCACCAGTACCGGTACGCCATATGTGCGCAGTACTGCGGCCAGCGTGCTGCCGACCCGGCCGTAGCCGATGACGATGGCATGCCCTGCCACGTCCAGAGATGGGCCTGGGGGTAACTCCGGTTCCAGCGTTACCTGTGCCTCCGCCGCCTGTCGTGCCTGCCAGCGGTCCAGCCAGGTGAACAGCAGCGGATTGGCGATGATCGATAACAGTGCCCCGGCCAAAATCAGGTCGCGTCCGGTTTCCGGCAGGATTGCCAGGCTCATCCCCAGGCCGGTGAGGATGAAAGAGAATTCGCCGATCTGCGCCAGGCTAGTGGAGATGGTCAGGGCAGTCCGGATGGGATGGCCGAATGCGCGCACGATTAGGAAGGCGGCCAGCGACTTTCCCACGGTGATGATCAAGAATGTCACCAGCACCTGCCATGGGTGGTCGAGCAGGATGTGCGGATTGAACAGCATGCCGACCGAGACGAAGAACAGCACTGCGAACGCGTCGCGCAGCGGCAGCGAATCGTTGGCGGCCTTGTGGCTGAGTTCGGACTCCTTCAGCAGCATGCCGGCGAAGAAGGCCCCCAGCGCGAACGAGACCCCGAATAGAGTGGCCGAACCGAATGCCACGCCCAAGGCGATTGCAAGCACCGACAGCGTGAACAGTTCGCGCGAGCCGGTCGCGGCTACTTTTTCCAATGCCCATGGAATGGCGCGGCGGCCCACCAGCAGCATCACCGCCACGAACGCGGCCATCTTCAGCAGTGTCACGCCCAGTGTGCCGAGGATCGAACCGATGTCGGCGCCTTTGTCGCCCAGTGCATCGGCCAGTGCAGGCAACAGCACCAGTGCCAGCACCATCACCACATCCTCCACGATCAGCCAGCCGACCGCGATACGCCCGCGCTGCGTCTCCAGCAGGCGCCGTTCCTCCATCGCTCGCAACAGCACCACCGTACTTGCCACCGACAGCGCCAGGCCAAACACCAGGCCGTGCAGCGTCGGCCAATGCATGCTGTAGGCCATGCCCCAGCCGAGCAGGGTCGCGACCGCGATCTGCGCTAGCGCGCCGGGGATCGCGATCCACTTCACTTCCAGAAGGTCTTCCAGCGAGAAGTGCAGGCCAACCCCGAACATCAGTAAGATCACTCCCAGTTCCGACAACTGATGCGCCAGCTCCTGGTTGGCGACGAAGCCGGGAGTGAATGGCCCCACACAGATGCCGGCCAGCAAATAGCCGACCAGCGGCGAGAGTCTGAGGCGGTGGGCGAGCGTGCCTAGCAGGAAGGCCAAGCCGAGCCCGACCGCGATGATGTCGATGAGGCTGGTGTCGTGGTTCATTCATATTTTTGCAACAGAGAGTGCCATCGAGTGTCGCTGATACGGCTGTTGTCGGCAAATTGGCAGGTAGCGGGGCGCTGCCGCACGCGTCGCGTCGCACCGCGTGGCGTGTTGAATGGCGGATCTTTTCGGGTATTCATGGCCCGACTTTGGGCGGTAGCGCTGGAGGTGCGGCTTGACGCATGAGTGCCGTGTGCGTTGCTGGCAGTGGTTGGTGCGGCAGTGTGTGGTGTGCTGGCGCCACCTACGGCGATCGTGGCTCCACTGGGATGGCCGCGGCGTTAAGGCTGAGAACCTCATCGCATGCACCTGCCGGCCTTCTGCAACTCCCTGTCAGGAAAGACATTACAGGGTTTTGCAAGGGGTGAAATGTCTACTGTTTTGCGCCATGCTGTCGTGTATGTTTGCGCCAATTCGGGGGACCGCCAGGACCAAGGTGGCATGGCTAGATTGAAGACTTTCGCGAATGGAATCTTACTGAGCGTCATTTACTGCGCCGTCTATTTGGGGGTGTGGAATCTGTCGTTGGACCAGTGGTTTCTACCGGCCGGCTTGCGCGCGGCTACGCTGCTGTTCGCCCCGCTGCGACTGTGGCCCTATCTGCTGCTCGGCGATGCGGCGGCGTTGCTGGTCTTGCGTGCGCCAATGATCGATCAGGGCGAGAGCGCGACATGGGTCTTTCTCAGCCCATTCCTGCTGATGCCGATGTCGGCGCTACTGCCGCTGTGGTTTCGTCGGCGCGTCCCCGATATGTTGGTATGGCAGGAACGTCTGCTGTTGGTCGTCCTGGCCATGTCGCTGTGGGGCGTGTTGGTCAACAAGGCCTTGAACTGGTTCTTCGATGGGCCTGCTAACTACATCAATCTGGAGAATGCCCTCAAATTCTGGATAGGTAACTATCTGGGCATTCTGGTGTTCGTGCTGCCAGCGCTGCTGTGGGTGCGACGCGAAGGCCCCATGCTGGTGCCGCGCCGTCTCGTCCACGATGGATTGATCGCGGCGGCCCTGATCGCCGCTCTGTATGGCCTTGCGATGAATACGACGGCCGGCGTTGTAAGGCAATTCTTGCTGGTGCTGATGATCGTTCCCGGCTTCTGGCTGACGCTTTCGCATCATTGGCGCGGCGCCGCGATCGGTATCGTTCTGGCCGACATCGCGGTCGCCATGTCTTTGCCCAAGGTGCATCGTCTTGGCGCCTTCGATTTGGATACGTTCTACGTCCAGATGCTGGTCGCATTCGGCAGCACCACGCTGTTCATTCTCGGGACCAGGATCTCCGGCGTGCTGGATCAGGCCCGGCGTCTCGGGTTCGCAGAGCAGCAGGCGCTGCAGGTCGCCCAGGCCAGTTACATGTCGGCCGAACGGACTCTGCGTAATCGGGTGATCGAATACACCGACATCCACGTCCATATCAACAAGCTGCGCCGCGACATCGCGACATCGCTGAAACAGCACGGCCACTATGCCGCGGCAATGGAAATGAACCGCACCGGTGTCATCCAGGCGCAGTTGCTGGACGACTATGTTGCCGCTCTATATCCGCTGGAAATTGAAACGCATGGCCTTTACGGTGCGCTGGGTTCTATCGCGTTCGCCAATTCGTGCGATACCGAAGTGGAGACATACTTGCGTGGCGACTCGCGTAGGCTGTCGATCGGCCTGCAACTGGCCGCCTACCGTTGCGTGTTCAACGCACTGGATATTCTGCCTAGCGCCGGGCGTCATCGGATCGCCGCCCGTGTGTGGACTGCCAATGGCCGGCGTGGGGTGCTGCTGAGCATCGAGGCCGACCCACGCATGCCGGGTGGCAAAACAGGCCGAGATGATGGCGATGTCGATGATGAACTGGCTAGTCGGCTGAAGGCTCATGACGGCGCCTGCCGGCGCCGTCATGAGCGGAAACTCAGTTTTCTGGTGTCCGAGCCTCTGGAGAGGCTGACGCTTCTTGATTGATTACTTATTGAGAGTGATGGTCCAGGCATCGCCGTTGACGCCTTTGGCGAGCTGGACGGTGAAGTAAGCGGTATTGCTGACCACCGTGCCATTTCGGCTGTCGAAGTTATCGACGGTTTTCACCCGATACATGTCCTTACCTATCGGCATGACCTTCGCGGTGTCGCCGACACGCCTGATCGTGCCGCGCACCTGACCTGTGATGTCTCTGATCTGCAGATAGGTCGCGCCATTAATCTTGGACTGATAGACGCCCACGTATGGGTTCGTCGAGAGGTTGCGCATCGGCGATATGCTTTCGCCCAAACTATTGGTGGAGATCGGAGAACCATTTCCGCCTCCAGGGCAGCAACTTTGCGCATCGGCGGCGGCGATCAACGCCGAGCACAGGACGATGCTCGAGGCCACGAGGGCGGTTTTCGAAATTTTCAACATAGCCATTCCTTATCCCATTGGGGAGTTTTTGCCTGCCTTTCAGGCGGTTGCACATTACGCGAATCGCAACAAAAGGCCGTCGACAATTAATTTATGGCGTGATACTTGTGATATGAGTCATCATTTATTGATGATGTGCATCTATTCATGCCTCATGTATTGCGGGATATTGCATAAAAATCGTCGGGCGTATCAGTTCTGAAAATATCGGTGCTGGCTTGCGGCAAGGTGAGAGACAGCTGGTGTTTGCCGTAGGAGGAATTCATGGGGCCTCTGAAAAAATATCGAGAATTAACGATTGAATCGTGCGGTGATACGTCCAGGGTTTCCTGGACATCTGATGCCCATGGAAAATGGCTGATTCGGAGGTGTCCATGAGCAGCATGCGGTATGCGGATGCGTTCAAAGTCGAAGCGGTCCGGCAAGTAATCGATCGAGGGTTCAAGGTGGCGGAAGTCGCCGAGCGGCTGGGTGTCGCCACGCACAGCCTGTATGCCTGGCTGCGCAAATTTGGCAAGCCTGGCGTCGTGCAGCGTGTCGAGTTGGAACAGAGCGTCGAGGTTCGGCGCCTGAAGGCCGAGTTGCGCCGTGTGACCGAGGAGTGCGACATTCTAAAAAAGGATGTGCGTGGCCGTTGTGCTCGACCTGTTTTCCAGGCAAGTCATCGGCTGGGCGATGCGTGATCGGGTCGATACCAAGTTGGTCGTGCAGGCTTTGCTGTCGGCGCAAGCCCAGATCGGGTTGCCTGTTTCACTCGGACCAAGGCTCGGTCTACACCAGCGATGACGGGCAGAGTTTCCTGGCATCCCATGGCTTGGTGTGCAGCATGAATTGGCGCGGTAACTGCCACGAGCGCGAAGCCTGCCCTTGGGGCGCAATGCCCCCTTGGAGAGCTTCTTCGGCCTGCTTAAACGCGAGCGGATCAGGCAGCGGATCTATCCCAACAAAAAAGACGCCGCACGCACCGAGGTGTTCGACTATATCGAGATGTTCTACAACCCCAAACGCCGCCATGGTTCCAATGGCGATCTGTCGCTTGTACAGTTCGAGCGGCGCTACGCGCAACGAGGGTTCTGAGTGTTTGCGGAACCCTGGGCGATTCAATCCAGGAATGCTTTCTGGGTTGCAAAATGCATGGTATAGCAGGGGATGTGGTGTTATTTAAGATTGACGAATTACTTTGGGCACTAATCCAGTTGAGTCGATATTTTCTTGCAGGGAGTGCTTGGTTGCCAATGGTGAGAGCAAAGCTTTGGGTACATTGCTTGTGCACATTGCTGGAGGAGACGGTGATTGCGCTCAACCGCGCCGCCACCAGCGCAGGCCGTATGCGGGCAGGGTGCCATCCCAGTCCGCCAGCGTCGCGGGATCGCCGCTGCCATCGGCGATAGCCTGCCATATTCCCTCGCCGGTGATCGCCGTCAGTTCCACAGTCACAGGTTGTGCGCTGAAGTTGTAGATGGCGAAAAAATCCTCGCCGCGGGCGAGGCCGAGCAAGGCCGGATTGTGCAGCGGCACAGCGCGTAGCGGCTGGTCGGCGGCCAGCGCTGCAGTGCCTGCACGCGCATCGATCAGGCGGCGCAGCCGGGAATAAACCTGCCCAGCAAGTTGATTGCTGTCGTGGCGTTGCGCGGCGCGCGCCCAGTCCATCATCGGACGATGCAACCAGCGGCCTTCGTGGTGGCGCAGCGGATCGTCGCGGTAAGCCGTGTCGTTACCCAACGCCAGTTCATCGCCCATGTAAAGCAGTGGAATGCCAGGCATCGCCAGCGCGACTGCATAGAGCAGCAGCAGGCGGCGCACGGCCAGTTCCAGTGCAGCGATATCGTTGGCGGCCAGGGCGGCTTCGATGCCGACCAACGCCGCACTCATGCCGTTGCTGCCGTGCACGCCTTCGCCGCTGCTCTGGAACGCTTCGCCGCGCGCATAGCTGCCGGGGAGTTTGCCTGCGTAGAACTGCGCCACGCGCGCCAAGGCGAACGGTGCCACGCCATCGTCGCCAGCGGCTTCGTTCTGCAGCACATTCCAGCCGATGTCGTCGTGGCAACGCACGTAGCTCAGCCAGCCGCAGGCTGACGGTAGTGCGGGCGTATGCGCGATCGCGTTGTGTACGATGTCGCCGCGTTGCTCGGCTAGCGCCACCCAGCCAGCGGCCATCAGCGTGCTGTGGTAGGCCAGATGGCACTCATGGCCGCCTGCCGCGGCGGTGCCGAAGTAGGGCGGGAGTTGCGCCATCGGCACGATGGCTTCGGCCTTCAGCAGAACGGCCGGAGCGAGAATGTCGGTGAGCGCGCGCAACGTTTGCAGAATCGTGTGCGCTTCCGGTTGGTTCATGCAGTCGGTTTCCGGGCGCTTCCACAGGTAGGCGGTGGAATCCAGGCGGAACACTTCCACGCCCAGGTTGGCCAGGTGCAGCAGCGCCAATGCCATTTCGCCGAAGACTGCCGGGTTGCTCCAGTCCAGATCCCACTGGTAAGGATAGAACGTGGTCCACAGCCAAGCATTGGCTTCTTCCACCCAGGTGAAGTTGCCTGGCGCGGTATGCGGGAATACCTGGGCCAGGGTGCGCTCGTAGCGGTCGGGCGTGCTGCGGTCGGGGAAGTGGTGGTAGTAGTCCAGGTAGCGAGTGTCGCCGCGCTTGGCCGCCAGTGCCCAGGGATGGTCGTCGGCGGTGTGGTTGAGGACGAAGTCGGCGCACAGACTGATGCCGGCCAGGCGCAGGCGCGTGGTGAGTGCGATCAGGTCGATGTTGTCGCCGAGTCGCGGCTCGACCTGGCCATAGTCGCTGACCGCGAAGCCGCCATCGTTGTCGCCGGCGCGCGCGCGCAGGAACGGCAACAAATGCAGGTAGCGCACGCCTAGTTCCTGCAGATACGGCACGCGTTCGCCGACTCCGGCCAAGGTGCCGGCGAAGCGATCCACATAGGCGCTATAGCCGAGCATGGCCGGCGTGCCGAACCAATTGGGTGCGCGCTCGACATCCAGCCGGCGCAGGTCCAGTGGACGTGCATTGGCGGCGTTGGCGAGTTGTTCGAGCCACTGTGGCAACCATTGCGCGAACGCTGGGTGCGTGCCGTATAGCGCCTGTAATGGCGCCAGCAGGCGCTCGCCGTGCAGTTGCAGGCGCGGTAGTACTGTCGCGGCGATATCCGCGTCGAGGCGTTGCTGCCACAGGCTGCGGGCGAGAAGAGGAAGCGTGTCGGGAGAGGAAACGGTCATGGGGGGGAGGCCGCGCCCCGGTCGGGGCGCGGACGTCGAGTCCTTGGTCAGAAGTCGTAGCGCAGGCTGATGCTGGAGGTGCGCCCCGGGATCGAGCGCGCACGGATAATGTTGGAGGACGCATCGGCGATCGAGGCTTCCTCGGCTTCGGTGAGGCCGAAGGTGTTGAACACGTTGTTGACGTTGAGCGAAACGGTTAGCGCATCGGTGATGCGGTAGTCGGCGAAAAGATTGACCTGCGTGTAGCCGGGCATTTTCAGTTGATTGCTGTCCTGGGTGTAGGCCGAGGTTGTGCCGATCGCGTTGACGCCGACCTCGTAGCGCTCGCCGCGGTAACTCGGCGTCAGTTGCCAGACGAATCGGGCCTGCCGGCGCGGCGTGTTGCCGGCGTTGGCCGGAGTGATCTGGTCCTTGTCGATGGTGGCGTCGGTCCAGGTCAGCCCGCCGTTGAGGCCGAAACCGTCGACCCGGTAAGCGGCCTCCAGTTCCAGGCCATGCGCTTTATAGGTGCGGTCGAAGAAGCGTAGGGTGGTTGCTTCGTAGTTCTGTTCCTGGGTGCGCGCAGCGAAGGCGGTGGCGAACAGGCTCAGGCCGCTGCCGCTGCGCCATTTCAGGCCGCCTTCGAGTTGTTTGACCACGTTCACCGCCTCGTTGGAAGAAACGGAGCCATCGTCGCGGACCACCCCGAACAGTAGACGGTCTGCGTTGGCGCGCGCGCCCCGGCTATAACGCGCGAACGCGGCCAGGTCGTCGTTGATCAGGTAATTGCCGCCGAACGAGTAAGACAGGTAATTCCAGTCGTAGTGCACCGGCTTGCGATTGGCGTAGTCGATGGTCGCCACACTGCGCTCCGGCGCCTCGATCACGCCGTCGCCATTGACGTCGACGTTGCTGACCAACGCGCCACCGGACGTGTTGCCGCGCGCACGGCCCATGTCGTAACGCAGGCTGCCGTCCACGCTCAGCGGTCCCTGATCCCAACTCAGCGCCAGATAGGGCGCGTTGATGTCGTAACGCACGTCGTAGTGGCGGGTGTTGTCCAGGCCCCAGTACGGCACGCCGTACGCGTAGAGGCCATTTTGCGAGAGCAGACTGCCGTCGGCGGCGACCACGTCCAGCAGTCGCGCGCGGTGCGCCAGCGATAGCACGTAGGAATTCCAGGTCCAGTCCGCGTTGATGGTCTGCCGCGAGGTATACCAGCCGGCCTTGAGGTTGAGGCTGCCGCCGTTGCCGTTGCCGAAGTCGCGCGCCAAGCTGAAGTCGTTGACCGCATTGTCCAAGTTGTTGAGATGGACGTTGAACAGATGCGTGCGCAGTGCCAGTCCGCTGTAGGCCTGGCCGGCATTCGGGCCGTCGACGTAGCGCAGGCCGGCGCCAGCGCCGCCGATGCTGGTGGCCAGCGCGCCGGCATCGGCGACTTGCGCCGGGAACGGCGAGACGAAACCACCGGAGGTGTCGGCGATGCGGAACTTGTCGGTCAGGGTCCAACCGCTACCGACATCGAATTGCGCCTCGGCGCCGAACGCGCGCGACAGCGGATGCATGCCGTCGCCCAGTTCTATCCGCGATGGCCGATTTTTGCCGTCGAGCGTGGCGCTGCTGCGGAAGTACGGGCTGTACAGCGTATCGGTGCCGGGATCGAAGCCGTTGATGCTGCCGAAGTGCGGCGAGCCATCGCTGCCGCTGACCATGGTCGGTACGGGCAGGTAACCGGCTGCACGGTCGTTGAGGTATTTGGCGTAGACGCGCACGTAGCCGTTGTCGAACAACCGGGTCAGGTTGGCCTTGAGTTGGCCGCCCTTGTCGGTGGTGTAGCCGGCATCACGCACGCCGTCGCCGCGGCGGTAGAAGCCGCCGATGTTGAATTGCCAGTGTTCGGCGAACGGCGCGCCGTAGTCGAAGTCCAGGCGTGTGTTGTCGTAGCCGCCGAGGCCGCGGGTGAGGCCGACGCTGCCGCCGGCGGTGTCGCCGGTCTTGCTGATGAAATTGATGATGCCGCCGGGCGAGTTACTGGCGAAGGTCGAGGCGGAACCACCACGGATCGCTTCGATGCGTTCCAGGCTGTAGTCCGAGCGCAGGAAGATATCGGCGTTGCCGAAGGTGATGTCGCCGAATTCCAGTACCGGTAGCCCGTCCTCCTGCAGTTGCAGGAACTTGGCGCCGCCGGATGCGACCGGCAGGCCGCGCACGGCGATGTTGGCGTTGCCTTCGCCGCCGCTGGATTCGGAACGGATGCCGGGGATGTTGCGGAAGATCTCGGCGGTGCTGCGCGGCGCGGACTGTTCGATCGCCTCGGCGCCGACGGTGCTGACCGAGACGCTGGATTTGAGTTTGCTCTTGGCGGTGGCGATGCCGGTGACGAATACCGAGTCGAGGCTGATCACATCGCCTTTTGCCTGGGTCGTGTCGGTCGTGGCAGGTGTGGCCTGTTGCGCCAGGGCGGCAGTTGGTGCGGACAGCGCTGCGGCGACGGCCAGGGCCAGGCTTTGCAGGCGGATTGAAGAGGGATGCATCGCGTTCTCTCCCGAAGCAAGTGATGACGATGGGACGGGGCGTGCTCGCGACAGCGTTGGCGTGCACGCCCCGTGCGAAAGGTGCGGCGGCTGACAAATACGCGGACTTGCAATCGATTGCAACTTGCATTGCAACAAATTCCGCCATTTTACCTAAGCATGTTCTCTGTTTGATTTTTGAATGATGCAGATGTTGCGGTGCAGCGTTACAAACGATTGCAAGAAAATCACCATCCGCTCGCCGCTGCGGTGCGCTTCCCGTGCACTTGGCTCTTCCAGGCTGATGCTCATGCGTTCCCATCGCTCCTTGCTTCCGCTCTCGCGTGTGCTGGCGCTCAACGCTGGTTTCTTCGGCGTGCAGTACAGCTTCGGATTGCAGCAGAGCAACATGAGTCCGATCTACAACTACCTGGGTGCCGACCACGCCAATTTGCCGTACCTGTGGTTGGCCGGCCCCATTACCGGGCTGGTATTGCAGCCGGTCGTCGGTGTGCTCAGCGATCGCACCGTGACCCGTTGGGGCCGGCGCATGCCGTATATGGTGGTGGGGGCACTGGTTTGCAGCGTGTGCCTGCTGACCATGCCTTTCAGTGTTGCGTTGTGGATGGCGGTGCTCTTGTTGTGGTTGCTGGATGGGGCCAACAACGTGGCGATGGAGCCTTACCGTGCCTTGGTCAGCGACGTGCTGACCCCGCCGCAGCGTCCGTTGGGCTATCTGACCCAGAGTGCATTCACCGGCCTTGGCCAGACCTTGGCCTATGTCACGCCACCGCTGTTGGTGTGGTTGGGCATGAACCAGGATGCGGCCAATGCGCATCACATTCCCTATGTCACCATCGCCGCGTTCGCCATCGGCGCGGGTTTTTCCGCCGTTTCGATCCTGCTCACCGCGCGTAGCGTGCGCGAGCCGGCGTTGTCGCCACAAGAATTGGAATGCTTGCGCCACAAGGGGGTCGGTCCACTGGCCACAGTGCGCGAGATCGTCGATGCGATCCGGCAGATGCCGCCGACGATGCGGCAGATGGCGTTGGTGATGCTGTTTCAATGGTATGCGATGTTTTGCTACTGGCAGTACATTGTCTTGTCCTTGTCGACCACGCTGTTCGGTACTACGGCGGCCGATTCGCATGGTTTCCGCGAGGCGGGCCTAGTCAATGGCCAGATCGGCGGCTTCTACAACTTCGTTGCGTTCCTGGCCGCGTTCGCCATGGTGCCGGTGGCGCGCCGCGTCGGCCCCAAGATCACGCATGCCGCGTGCTTGGTTGCCGCGGGCGTCGGCATGTGGTTGCTGCCGTCCATCCACGATCGATGGCTGTTGTTGCTGCCGATGGTCGGCATCGGCCTGGCGTGGGCCAGCATGATGGGCAATCCCTATTTGATGCTGGCCAACAGCATTCCGCCCGAGCGCACGGGCGTCTACATGGGGCTGTTCAACCTGTTCATCGTGCTGCCGATGTTGATTCAGATCGTGACCCTGCCGCTGTATTACGACGCCCTGCTGCAGAGCGATCCACGCAATGTGATCCGTCTGGCGGGTGGTCTGATGCTGGCGGCGGCGGTGGCGATGTCGTTGGTGAAGAGCCAGCGGGCGTGATGGCGAATGCGCGACGTGAACGACATCAGCGACTGACGTCTCGTGCCGCGACGCGGCACACGTGCGAATCGTCAGGTGTTCCCGCCGCTCATGCCGAGTCGCGTACCACCAGGCTCACCGGCAATTCCACCGATGCCACTGCTTGGCCGGCGATCAGGCTCAGCACGCCGTCTACCAGCACGGTGGCGGCGCGAGCGAGATCCTGGCGCACGGTGGTCAGCGGTGGTTGGCTGTAGGTGGCCAGGGGAATGTCGTCGAAACCGATCAGCGCGATGTCCTGCGGGACGCGATGTCCTGCTTCGATCAGGGCATGGATCGCGCCCAGGGCGATGATGTCCGACGCGGCGAACACTGCATCCGGTGGCGTGGTTTTTTTGAGCATTGCACGGGTCAGCCGGTAGGCGTCCTCGCTGAGAAAATAGCTGCGTGCGTGCAGGCGCGGGTCGAAGGTTAGGCCGTGCGTGTCGAGCATGCGCCGGTAGCCGGCGAAACGCGGCGCCACCTCCGGCAGTTCCTCGTCGCCGAGGAAGGCGATGCGGCGGCGGCCGTGTTCGATCAGGTGCGTGGTGGCCAGTTCGCCGCCACGCAGGTTGTCGCTGCCGACGCTGACATAGGACTGGCCGTCGATGCGGCTGCCCCACACGATCATCGGCAGGCCACCGCGCGCGGCGGCGTCGAGTGCGGCATGTTCGTGGCTTTGGCCGAGCATGATGATGCCGTCGGCGCGGCTGTTGCGCGCCAGATCTTCGACCCAATGGTCCTGGTGCTGATGCAGTTTTGACAACAGCATGCTGTAGCCGCGCGCGGTCAATGCATCGGCGAGCAGTGCCAGCATGGTCATCATGAAGGGATCGGACAGCGGTTGCTCGTGCGCGTGCATCAGCGGCACGGCCACGCAGACGATGTTCGAGCGTCGCGCACGCAAACTGCGCGCGATCGGATCGACACGGTAGCCCGCTTCGTTGGCCAGTTGCTTGATGTAGGCACGGGTTCGCTCGGCGACGACCGGATTGTCGGCCAGTGCACGCGAGACGGTCGACTCGGAGACGCCGGCCATGCGCGCGATGTCGGCCATCTGCAGGCGCGAGCCGGGCGTACCGGGTTCGGGTTTGTCGGGCATGCGATTGATCGAAGCGAGAGGCGAGGCGGAAGTTGCAGTGTATGCCAGCCGGGTCGTGCAGCGCTGTCATGACCGTCACCCGGGACGATTCAATCTGGACGCGTCGCAAGCGTGTCCAGTTTCTGCGGACTCGTCGTGGTCGCATGCCGCGCATGTCGCCCGCGCTGAATCCGACCATGTATGGCCGCTCAGCGCGCGAAGCGCGGCAGTCGCCCGGGGGAATGCAGGATACGCACGTTGTCGCCGATTTCTTCCGGAGCGCCGCCGGCCAACAGCGCATGCACGCGCGGTCGCTCCGGTGCTGGTCCAGGGGCCAGGCCGACCCATCCGTTTTTGCCCGCGCCCTTGGCCGCGTAGAGGCAGCGATCGGCCAGGCCCACGCTTTGTTCCCAGTCGCCCAGTGTCGGCCAGGCGGCGACGAATGGCCAAGGCGCGTAGCCGATCGAGCAGGTCATCGCCAGTTCGCGTTCGGGTAGTGTGAGGCGGTGCGTTGCCACCGCCTCACGCAGTTGTTCGGCCAGCGTTTCGGCAGCGCCGTTGCGGGGTAGACGGGTGACGAGCATGAACTCCTCGCCGCCCCAACGCACCAGCAGATCGTGCTGGCCACAGCGCGTGCGTAGGCTGTCGGCGCAATGCACGAGTGCGGCATCGCCGACCTGGTGGCCGTAGTCGTCGTTGATGCGCTTGAAGTTATCCATGTCGATCATGAAGAAATACAAGGCGTCGCCGCTGTTGCCGTCTTCCAGTGCGGTCAGTAGGGCGGGGCATTGGCGTGCCAGCCAGTCCTGCAGTTCGCGGCGGTTGGACACGCGTGTTAACGGGTCCAGGCGGGTGACGGCCTCCAGTTGGGAATTGCTCTGCAGTAACTGCTGATTGGCGCGTTCGAGCTGACGCGTGCGCTCGGCCACAGTGAGGTTGAGGCGTTCCACCATGTCGCGTTCGCGGTTGACGGTACGGCGGAACCGTTGCAGCCCGAGGCAGATCAAGATTAGCCCCAGCAGCACGTATGCGGCATAGGCTAACGGGTGACGCCATGGAGGCGGTAGCACTTCGATCTGCAGTGCACGTGATGCGCCGAACTGGCCGTCGCGACCGGCGGCCTGCACCACCAGCGTGTAACGATCCGGCGGTAGGTGACTGACTGAGAACTCGCTGTGCGCGCTCTGCGGATACACCCATCCCTTTTGCAGGCCATCCACACGATAGCGCAAGCGCGCGGTGCCCGGCGCGGAGAAGTCGATCGCGGTCATCCCCACGGTGAACACGTTGTCGCGGTAATCCAGTGCGACGTGCTGCGCATAGACCACGTTGATTTCGGTTTGATTCGCGCCGTTATGATGGCCTTCGCTGGCATCGAGTATGCGCAGATCGGTCAGCGCCGCGCGTGCCTGTGGGCTGCGCAGTGGCAGCAGGCGGGGATCGATCACGTCCACACCCTGGGTGCCGCCGAAGTACAGCATGCCCTGCGGATCGCAGTAGCCACGGCCGCTGTTGTGTTCCTGATTCGGCAGCCCGTCGCGTCCGCCTAGATTCTGAATGATTCCGGTGGCGGGATCGAGCACACTCAAGCCGCTATTGGTACTCAGCCACAGTCGTCCCTTCAGGTCGGGCAGGATGGTGTAAACGACATTGCTGCTCAGTCCTTCGCGGTCGCTGTAGCGGATCGCGGTGTCGCGTTTCAGGTCTATCTGGTATAGACCGCCAGAGAACGTGCCTACCCATAGCGTCCCGTTGTGTGCGTACAGCGACCAGACCGAGGGGTAGATGCCTGCACCCTGCGGACGATAGGCCGTGGCGGGGAGGTCGCCGCGCATCCGCCATAGGCCACAGTCGTTGCAGCCGATCCACAGCGTATTGTCGTCATCGCGATAAATCCGGGTCAGGGGATGGCCTGCCAGTGGGGCCCAGCGTTGGTCGTCCTGCACGCGGCCGGCGACTACGCGATTCAGCCCGCGGCGGGAGGCGACCCACAAGGTATTACCTTCGAGCAGCAGATCGTTGATGTGGTCGTCGGCCAGTCCGTTCAACTGCCGCAACTCACCGCCGTGATCCAGGTGCCAGAGCCCGTGGCGCGTGCCCAGCCACCATCCGTCGTGATCGGCCACGATCGCGCGGATCGCCGCGCTCGCCAGTTCTGGGGGAATGCGCCAGGCGGCATCCTTGCTGTCGCGTATCAGCAAGCCTTGGTCGGTGCCGATGAGCATGCGCGCATCGTCGCGCCAGATGCTGCGCACGCTGGTGCTGGGCCAGTTGCTGGTGTCGTTCAGATGTTCCTCGTCGTTACGGATCATCGCCGACAATGGCCGCACTCGATACAAACCCTCCGTATAGGTGCCGATCCACAATGTGTCGTCGGGGGACTGATAGAAGCGAGTGATGGTGCTGTGGACAGGGTTGTCGAAGATCAGCCGTTGTGGTCCGCCGCCATCTGCACGCAATTGCGTGACGATCGCATTGCTGGTGCCGACCAGTATGCTTCCGTCATTGAGTCGAAGCAGCGCGGTGAGATCGCCGCCCTCGGTCAGCAGTTGCGCGACGGTCCAGTGTCCCAACACTGCGCCGTGTGTGTCGAGCTTGAACAGCCCGCCTCTGGACGAGGCGATCCACAGTCCTTCCGGGCCGGTCTTTAACGCCACGCACTCGTCGATGCCGCGTGGCGCGGGTAGTTCATGAAGGGTGTCGCGATCCAGTTGCCACAGCCGGCAACTTCGGTCCAGCGCGACGGCATGTTTGCCATCCGCCATCCAGCCCAGCCCCACCACAGATGTATCGTTGCCCAGTCGCCGTACCTGGCGGACGCTGGCATCCACGTGATTGATGCCGCGTTCGGTGCCGAGCCATGCGCCGCCCTGGGCATCGAGCAGGATGCGGGTGATGCGGTTGTGCGACAGTCCATCGGTTGTATTGAGCCGATGGCGGCGCCAGGTGGTCAGGTCGATCACCTCCAGCCCGGCATCGTTGCTGCCTAGCCATAAGCGTTTGCCGCGCGATTCGAAGGCCAGGCTGTCGATGCTGCTGCTGACTAGGCTTTGCTTTTCGTTGGCGTTGAGCTCGTGTCGGTAGGTGTGGAACTGATGCCCGTCGAAGCGGTTCAAGCCTTCCTGGGTGGCGACCCACAGGAATCCCTGATCGTCGCTTTGCAAACTATTGATCGTCAGTTGCGACAGGCCCTCGTCCAGACCGAAGTGCTCCAGGCTGCTGTGCGTCGCCGCGTTGCCAGCCAGGGCTGGGACCGGTGTCAAGAGCAGTCCTAGCAGGCAGCCGTATAAACAGCGGATCAGTCTGGAGAGAAGTACGTTCACGCCGCATTATCGGCCGGCATGACCTCGGGCTTGAGTGTGCGTTACTGCCTTGCCGCCCTCGCGCATGTCAGACTATCTGCCATGGATGGGCCCACAATCCTGGTCGCCGACGACCACCCTTTGTTTCGTGCTGCGGTGTTGCATGTATTGCGGCAGGCGTTGCCGCACGCCCAGGTCGTTGAGGCGGCCAGCGCCGCCAACTTGGATGCTGCACTGGCCGCGCATGCCGATGTCGATCTCGTCTTGCTGGATCTGGCGATGCCCGGTGCGCGCGGCTTCTCGGCGCTGTTACACGTGCGTGGCGAGCGTCCGGATGTGCCGGTGGTGGTCATTTCCTCTAACGACCATCCGCGCGTGATCCGCCGCGCGCAGCAGTTCGGTGCCGCTGGATTCATTCCAAAGTCGTCTCCTGCCGAAACCATCGGGGTGGCGGTGGCGGTGGTGTTCGACGGCGGCACCTGGTTCCCGCCGCTGACAGTCGCGCGTTCGCAGGCCGATGCGCAGTTGGCGGCCCGCCTGGCCCAACTGACGCCGCAACAGTTCCGGGTACTGCTGTGCCTGGCCGATGGGCTGCTCAACAAGCAGATCGCTTACGCATTGGGTTTGGCCGAGAACACGGTCAAGGTCCACGTGACGGGCATTTTGAAGAAGCTCGAATGTCACAGTCGTACTCAGGCTGCGCTGCTGGTCAAGGCGCTGGAGCCGGAAGGTGAAGTTTGAGCCGTAGCTGCGGCCTAGGGATTCTCTGTATATCGACAAGGCCTACTGCCTGCTTGGCCGATGTCGACGCGTCGATTGCTTCACGTGCGCGGTCTGGGGTTGGGGTCGGCGCGCATGGCATCGTCTTCGATTGTCCTCGTATTCCAAGCCAAATCTCATCAGATGCTCTGGCCGCGTCGCAACAGCATTTGCGTCATCAGGGCACGTAAGGCTGGCGCGCGTACCGGTTTGATCAGCAATCCCCAACCGTTCTGCTGGGCGAGTGCGCGCAACGCCGTGTCCATTTCGCCAGTGACCAGTATCAAACGCGGTTCAGCCTGCCAGCGGGCGCAAAGTTGCGCGAACAGGGGCGGTCCATCGTGTTCGTCCATGTGGATGTCTAGCAGCACCAGCTCTGGCACGTGTACCGGTTGCGCCGCGGCCAGCGCTTGCTTCGGGCTGGCGGCCAGATCTACTCGGCACGCCCAGCGCGTTAGCATGGCGCTGTTGGCTTCGCACACACGCGGATCATCGTCGATGCACCAGACCCTGCAGCCGTGCAGGATAGGATCGTCGCCGTTGTCGCTGGCCACTGCGGCCGGTGCCTGCGGTTGCGTCATGGCCGCGGCATCGCCCAGCGGCACGGTGACGGCGAACACGCTGCCACGGCCCAGCTGTGAGCGTAGGCTGATGGGGTGCCCGAGCAGGCGTCCAATACGTTCCACGATCGCCAGGCCCAGCCCGGCGCCGCGATCCTGGGCGACGCCGTCGCCGAGCCGTCGGAACTCCTCGAAGATCTCTTGATGCAACGCATCGGGGATGCCCGGGCCCTGATCGTGGACTTCGATGCGCAAGTTGGCACCATCGCGGCGGCAGCCCAGCAGAACGGATCCGCTTGGGGTGTAGCGCAGTGCATTGGACAGGAAATTTTGCAGGATGCGTCGCAGCAGGGTCGCGTCGCTGCGTACCGTGGCCCGGCTTGGCACGTAGTTCAGGCGCAGGCCGCGGTCCTCGGCGAGGATGCCGAATTCGTGCGTCAGCGCTTGCAGTAGCGGGTTCAGTGCGATGTCCTGCACCTGAGTCTTCAGCGTGCCCGATTCCAGTCGCGAGATGTCCAGAAGGCTATTGAGGATCGCGTCCTGCGCCACCAGTGCGTTGTCGACATGGTCGGCGATTTGCCGCGCGTCGGTGTCGTGCAGCTTGCCGCGTAGTGCCGAGACGAACATGCGCGCGGCGTTGAGCGGCTGCAACAGGTCGTGGACGGCCGCAGCGACGAAGCGGGTTTTGTAGCGGTTGGCGTTCTCGGCCTCGCGTTTGGCCGCGGCGAGGTCGCGGGTACGTTCGGCGACGCGGTTTTCGAGTGCATTCGCTAACGAGCGGAGTTCGCGCGCGGCATTTTTGTAGCTGGTGATGTCGGCATAGCTGGTCACGAAGCCACCGTCGGGCAGCGGATTGCCACGAATTTCCAATACGGTGCCGTCTTCTTTCTCGCTCTCGCGCATGTGCGGGCGACCGCTGCGCAAGTGGTCCAGGCGGCGTTGGATTGCCGCTTCCACCGGGCCAGTGCCGAGCAAGCCACGGCGTGCGTTGTAGCGGAAGACGTCCTCGATCGGACGGCCGACGCAGATCAGCTCTGGCGGGAAGCGGAAGATTTCCAGGTAGCGCGAATTCCATGCCACAAGACGCAGTTGCGTGTCGATGATCACCACGCCTTGTGGTAGGTGTTCCAGGCTGCGGCTGAGCCCTGTGTCGGCCTGTTGCGCTGCTTGCACGATGCCGTCCTGTGCGGTGTGGAGCTCGTGTGCATGCTGTTGCAGCAGCGATTCCAGTTCCTGTCGGCTGCGCTGACGCAACCACGCCAGACGCTGGTGTTGTTGGAACAGCAGTCCCAGCAATGCCAATGCTAGCCAGATGCCGCCTGCGGCCAGTGCCGCAGCATGGCCGGCGGCACGGGGACCACTGATGTCGTGCAGTAAATGCAGCCGCCATCCGTTCTCTGGTAGCGCGATACGTTGCCACAGCAGTGGCGCCGGTTGCGCGGGGACGGCGACGCGTATCACCTGGCTACCGTCCTCCAGCGTATCCAGTACGTACCGTTGCGTCGACAATAGGGGCTGCTGGGCGTACTGGCGGGTGGCCAGTAGTTCGTCGCGCTCGCGCGCACCGAGCGGCTGTAACTGACGGTAGCGCCAGACATCGCGGTTGGACAGGAAGACGATGTCGTGACGGTCGCTGACCAGGACCACGTCGGACAAACGTCGCCATTCGCGCTCCATTGCGGCCAACTCGATTTTGATGACGATCACGCCGAGTACTCGTCCGTCGTCGTCTTTGATCGCCTGCGAGAGGAAATACCCTGGGACGCTGGTGGTCATGCCGATGCCGTAGAAGCCTCCTTTACCTTGGGTCAGCGCCTGTTTCACGTAGGGCCGGAAGCCGTAGTCGGCACCCACGTTGCTGTTGGCAGAGCGCCAGTTGCTGGCGGCCAGGGCGAGGCCAGCGGTATCGATCAGGGTCAGCGTCGATGAGCGGGTGACGGTGTTGGCGCGTTCCAGCTTCAGATTCAACTGTCGCTGCGTGGCCAGACTCAGCGGCTGCTTCAGCGCGTTGCGCAACTCCGGGTCCAGTGCCAGTACCTGCGCTATGGTCCGATAGCGCTCGATGCGTTGTTGCAGTGATTGCGCATACAACTCCAACTGCTGGTGCAGTTGCAGGCTTTCGCTGCGTTGTGCACGCTGTTCGGCCAAGTGCTGCGCCGACAGCATGACCAGCGCCATTGCGCCGACGATGAAGCTCAGTAGCAGGATGCGGTGGCGGTGTTGCAAGAAGAACGACATGCGGAGAAAGGCGATGACCAGTTCCGCATCAGCTTAGCTGGCGTGCGACGCGGTGTCCGCCGTGTCGCAGGCGTGATCGCGTGGCGGTCCGGTACGTGCCCGGACCGCCGTATTCGCGAGGGGTGGATCAGAACTGGACTTGGGCGCGCACGTCCACCGAGTTCGGCTTGAATTGCACGCCGGCGCGTTCGGCATTGGCCCGCACGTAGTTCAGTTGGAATTTGAAGTGGTTGGTCAGATACCAGTTGGCGCCGAAGGTCCAATCGTGTTGGCGGCCGCCGAACACGTTGCCGTCGTCCAGGTCCAGACGGCTGTAGCGCGCCAGCACTTCCACCGCGCCGTAGGCGTTGGCCGGCTTGACCATGTCGACGTTGCCGGCGCTGTACGGGCGCGATTCGCCGGTCAATACATAGCTGGCGAACACGTACTGGCCGTCTGCGCTGTAGTTGGGCAGGCTGTTGGTGCGGGTCACGTCGGCACGCAACGCTTCGCCTTGCAGCGAGAACGGTCCCTTGATCCAGAGCGCTTCCAGCACGGTGCGGCGGATCTGGTCGACGTCGGTCAGGATGCCCGAATCGATCAAGCTCACAGGGGTCAGCGCGACTTCCGGCGGTGTATTCAGGCGCACGCTCGGGCTGAAGCTCACGTTCAGGCCGTTGTGGTAGCCGCGCGGATTTTCCTGCGAATACACCAGGCCCAGATGCAACACATCGCCTTCGGCCTTGAACGGTGTCCACGCGGCATGGACGGCCTGCGTGGTGCCGGGATTGTGACCCTGCAGGTCTTTGCCGCCGTAAACGGCAGCCTGCAGCAGGTACTGCGGCTGCTCGAAGGTCCATTCCGCGCCAGTACGGCGGCCCTGATAGATCGCCTGTACCGGGAGCGCGGCTTCCATGAAGCTGCCCGCAGCACCGCTGGTCAACGCTTCCAGGCCACCCAGCACCTTGATGTAGCCCACGCGCACGTGGCCGTAGTTGTTGCCGAACAGCGCCTTGGTCTCCACGCCGAAGAACACGTCCAGCCACTGCTTGGACTGGAAGTCGAAGCCCACCATCGCGTCGTATACGCCGTCCTTATTCAAATGGACGCCGAATTCCTTACGCCGGAACGTGTGGTTGTTCTTCAGGAGGCGACTGTTGTCGTTGGAGAATGTGTTCCAGTCGTACTGGTAGGTGCCGACCGCAGCCAGCGTGGTGCCATCGCTGAAGGTCACCTTGGTCGGCCAGTCATCGAAGCCGTTGGCGGCGATGGCGGGAGCGGCGGCGGTCAGGCCCAGTGCGGCGAAGAGGAGGCTGTGTCGCATGATGGAGGTTGTCTCGATTAAGGTCAAAGAGGCGCCACAGTCCCCGGTCAGGTCGCGATGCGACACGGGAGCGGCCACGCATGAAAGGCTGCCATCGAGGGAGATGTAGTCCCCGATAACGGCTTGCATCTAGGCAATAGCGGTCGTGGGCGGCCATTCTTTAACGATAAGATCACAATTCATATGTGAATGATTTAACTTAAGGGGCGTGTCGTGGCGAAAGTGCAGGCGAAAGGGGGCTGCGCACATATCTGAACGCCGATGCTGGTTTCTGGGTGGTCCCGCTTCCGTGAGCGTTTGGGGACACCGCCCCTGCGCCGCCGGCGCCCGCAACGAAGACTACGACCAATGGGTTATCTGCTTTCGCAGCGTTGACGCGTACAAAGGCTGCATTCCGCGACCCGCGTTGGGTTGCCGTACCGTTCCGGAGCGCGTTCAGATGCACAGTCCCTTTCCCACGCTAGGTCGCGGGCCGCAGCCCGTGCCGTTCTACCGGCACACATACGTTCAGGTATTGTTCGCCATTGTCGTCGGTGCCGTACTCGGCCATCTTGATCCCGCCTGGGCCGTACAACTCAAGCCGCTGGCTGACGCATTCATCAAATTGGTGAAGATGATCATCGCCCCGGTGATCTTCCTGACCATCGTGACCGGTATCGCCGGGATGACTCAGTTGAAGACGGTGGGCCGGGTCTTCGTCAAGGCCATGGTGTATTTCCTGTTTTTCTCCACGCTGGCGCTGGTGGTTGGCATGATCGTCGCGCATGTGGTGCAGCCCGGCGCGGGCATGAATGTCAATCTGGCGACGTTGGACCAGAGCAAGGTCGATAGTTACGTGCAGCAGTCGCACCAACTGACCATGACAGGCTTCTTGATGGACATCATTCCCAACTCGCTGATCGGGGCCTTTACTGGCGACCAGGTGATCAACGGCAAGTTGGCTGGTCCCAACATCCTGCAAGTGTTATTCGTTGCGGTGTTGTTCGGCGTGTCGCTGGCGTTGGTGGGCGAGCGCGGCAAGCCTGTGTTGAAGCTGCTCGATGCCTTGGTCGCGCCGGTGTTCAAGCTGGTGCATCTGCTGATGAAGGCCGCGCCGATCGGTGCGTTCGGCGCGATCGCTTACACCATCGGCGAGCATGGTGTGCAGTCGCTGGTGAATCTTGCCTGGTTGGTCGGATCGTTCTACATCACCGCACTGCTATTCGTGTTGGTGATTCTCGGTGCAGTGGCCCACCTGTGCGGGTTTTCGATCTTCAAATTGATCCGCTATCTGAAGTCGGAGCTGCTGCTGGTGCTTGGTACTTCTTCGTCCGAATCGGCACTGCCGTCGCTGATGGAAAAGATGGAGCATGCCGGCTGCGAGAAGTCGGTCGTCGGCCTGGTGGTGCCCACCGGCTATTCGTTCAATCTCGACGGCACCAATATCTACATGACCCTGGCCGCGCTGTTCATCGCGCAGGCGACCAACACCGAGTTGACCCTTGGTCACCAGATCACCTTGTTGCTGGTGGCGATGATTAGCTCCAAGGGTGCGGCTGGCGTGACCGGTGCGGGTTTCATCACTTTGGCGGCGACCCTGGCGGTGGTGCCGGAAGTGCCCATGGCCGGCTTGGCACTGATTCTTGGCGTGGACCGTTTCATGAGCGAGTGTCGTTCGTTGACCAACTTCATCGGCAACGCGGTGGCCACCGTGGTGGTCTCGCGTTGGGAGAATGCGTTGGATCGCGATCGTCTGCGCCTTGCGTTGGACGCGGGTGACGTCGTCCTGCCGGTGACGGTGGCCTAAGAGTAGCTAACAAGACGACTGCGTCGCCGCCGGAAGGGCGCGGGCAGTGCTCGGAATCCTGATGTACCACCTGTACACTGCGGTTCCTGCGCGCTGTACGCGCCCACCCGACAGCGACTCGCGACGTTTTGTTAGCCACTCTAAAGCTTGGCGCGTTGTGCTGATTGATGCCATTGCACGATGTGCGGGCATGATCGGCATTGCGCATTTTTTCCGGCGCAGGTCCACAGAGTAGAATTCCGCTCCTTCGCGCCTTTCGACAAAAGAAGCTCTCCATGTCAAACGACGATTTCAAACAGGCCGCACTCGACTATCACCGCCAGGAGCCACGGGGCAAGATCAAGGTCGCCGCGACCAAGCCCATGGTGACCCAGCGCGACCTGTCCTTGGCCTACTCGCCGGGCGTGGCGTTCGCCTGCCAGGCCATCGTCGCCGATCCGCAGCAGGCCAGCGAACTGACCGCGCGCGCCAATCTGGTCGCGGTCATCAGCAATGGCACTGCGGTGTTGGGCCTGGGCAATATCGGGCCGCTGGCCTCCAAGCCAGTGATGGAAGGTAAAGGCGTGTTGTTCCAGAAGTTCGCCGGCATCGACGTGTTCGACATCGAGATCAACGAGAACGACCCGGACAAGCTGGTCGATATTATCGCCAGCCTCGAACCGACTTTCGGCGGCATCAATCTGGAAGACATCAAAGCGCCGGAATGTTTCATCGTCGAGCGCAAGTTGCGCAAACGTATGAAGATCCCGGTGTGTCACGATGATCAGCACGGCACCGCGATCCCCGTGGCCGCGGCGGTGCTCAATGCACTTGTGGTGACCGGCAAGAAAATCGAGGACGTCAAACTTGCCACCACCGGCATGGGTGCGGCAGGCATCTCATGCGTCGATATGCTGGTGTCGCTGGGCCTGAAGCCGGAAAATATCCTGGCGCTGGATCGCGATGGGGTGATCCACACTGGCCGCACCGACCTGGATCCGGACAAGGCGCGCTACGCACGCGACACCGACAAGCGTACGCTGGCCGAAATCGTCGAAGGCGCGGATATTTTTCTCGGCTTGTCGGCGGCAGGTATCCTCACGCCGGAGATGGTGGCGACGATGGCACCGCAACCGGTGATCTTCGCCCTTGCCAATCCCAATCCGGAAATCACCCCGGAAGCGGCCAAGGCGGTGCGCCCGGACGCCATCATCGGTACCGGCCGTTCGGACTATCCGAACCAAATCAATAATGTGCTGTGCTTCCCTTATCTGTTTCGCGGTGCGCTCGACGCCGGCGCAACGAGCATCAACGAGGAAATGAAGATCGCCTGCGTCAAGGCGATCGCGGGGATGGCGCGGCGCGAAGCCTCCGATCTCGGCGCGGCCTATGGGGGCGAGACCCCGAGTTTCGGCCCGGATTATCTGATTCCCAGGCCGCTGGACCCACGTTTGCTGGTCGAACTGTCCTCGGCGGTGGCGCAGGCGGCGATGGACTCGGGTGTGGCGACGCGCCCGATTGCCGATATGCAGGCCTATCGCGACAAGCTCAGCCAGTTCGTTTACCGCACCAGCCTGATGATGAAACCGCTGTATGACCGCGCGCGTGCCGACAAACAGCGCGTGGTCTACGCCGAAGGCGAAGAGGAAGTCGTGCTGCGCGCGGTGCAGAGCGTGATTGACGAAGGTCTGGCGTTCCCGATTCTGATCGGCCGGCCGGATGTGATCGAGGCGCGCATCCAGCGCATGGGGCTGCGCATCACCGCCGGCGTGGATTTCGAAATCACCAACATCCATGACGATCCGCGTTTCAACGACTACTGGCAGTACTACCATGCGCTCACCGAGCGGCGTGGGGTGACTGTCAGCGCAGCAAAGGAGCTGATGCGTTCGCGGCCGACGCTGATTGCCGCGGTGATGGTCGCGCGCGGCGAAGCCGATGCGCTGCTGTCCGGCGTGCTCGGCCGCTTCCACAAAAAACTCGGTTATGCGCGTAGCGTGATTCCGCTGGAGCCGCGGGTCAGCTCGACCTCGGCGATGACCGGCATGATTAACCAGCAGGGCGTATTCTTTTTCGTGGACACCCACGTGCAGGAAGACCCAAGCGTGGAACAGATCGTCGAAGCCACCCTGCAGGCCGCGTATCGTTTGAAGTTGTTCGGCATCGAGCCGAACATCGCGCTGCTGTCGCATTCCAACTTCGGCAGCCACGACTCGCGCGATGCGCTGAAGATGCGTCAGGTGCGCGAGGCACTGCTCAAGCGGAAGCCCGATCTCAACATCGATGGCGAGATGCAGGGTGACACTGCCTGGGACGAGGCATTACGCAATCAAATCATGCCCAATAGCACGCTCAAGGGGCGCGCCAATCTGTTCGTGCTGCCGAATCTGGAGGCGGCCAATATTGCCTACAATCTGGTGCGCGTTTTCACCGAGGGCGTGGCGATTGGGCCGATTTTGATGGGCATTTCTAAGCCGGTGCATATCCTCACCACCAGCGCCACCGCGCGCCGGGTGATGAATATGACCGCGATCGCGGCTGTCGATGCGCAGATCCGCAAACAGATTGAGGCGGAGAAGATTGGTTGATTTCTGTTCAAAGGAAGATTCGCCGGTAGGTCGCATGGTTTTTTCCTTGTCTACAAGCTAGCGAATGCGGGGAGGTGAATAGCGTTGGTTGTCGGATATTGGACTGGACCGCTCTCTACGGATTGACAGTTCTTAGGCTCAAACTCCATGTGCAACGCTTTATGTGATTGCGAGGTGTTGCGCATGGAAGTTGAGTTTAATTTTTTCGCCGACAGCATTGCCGACACTATCAGTTTCTTCGATCCTGCCTTCGACTTTGGGCGGATGGAGGCAGTGCACGAGGACATAGCGGCGATGCCAATGGGATATCACGGCTTGATCGGCGATAAGGGGGCACTTTGGCGTCGGCAAAAGCAGCGAGTGATTCTCGCTCGTGGACTGTACCGACAGGCGAAATTATTGTTTCTGCATGAGGTAACTCGCCATTTGAATGCCAAATGCGATTGCCTGGGCAAGTAGAGCCTGAGGCAGTTGCAGTTGTGGATCGCCTGTGGCGGCATCGCATACACGATGCGCCCCTGCTCCATTGTCAGCACGCGGTCAGTGCTGGTGATGATCTATGGGCGACAACCGCAGGTGCATTACCAGGCGTGGGGTTTGACTTCTGAAAGTGCGCGTGAGTTGAGCAGGTCGAGGCTGCAAGCGCCGCAGGAACTCACTTCCCATGCGTCGGCTATCAGACAAGCGCCGATGTGGGGCAACTGGGTTGGGTGCTTTTGTGATGCCCGTCAAAAGACTGCGCCGCCACGCCGAAGCGTGGCGGCGTTGTCACGGCGCCCAGCCCTTTCAGGCCAGTCGCTTGCTGCCAGCAGGCAACGGCAGGCTGTCGCTGTCGTTTTGGTTCAGCTTGGAGGGCTTGCCAGTTAGCAACACATAAGCATCAACGCCGGTAAGTTCGGCGATCTTCAACAAATGCCTGGCATTGGGGACAGAACGGTTGTTCTCCCAGTGACCAAGGGTGCTATGCGCCACGCCCAACAAGGCGGCAAGCTCGCGCAGAGTGAAGCCTGCATTTCGCCGCGCCTGCATCAATCGCACACCTATATCCACAGAACACCTCGAAGCGGCATATCGGCGCCGCGTCGCGTCAGCATAGTGTTGCCTTCGTTCCGCATCAAGCATGTTGGTCGAGAGGAGGGGGGCGAGGGGGGGGCTGCCGGCTGCAGCAACCCGCCCGCCCCCTGGGGGGGGCTGCTAGAATTGCGCTTCATCTATCGATGTGTCCCCATTGCCATGAGCCAGACCGCCACCGTGCCCGCCAATGCCCAGACGCGCTACGAGGTGCGCCGCGCCGACCTGCCGCTGTGCTGTCCGACCCCGGAAATGGCGCTGTGGAACTCGCATCCGCGCGTCTACCTGCCGATTCAGGACGCGGCCGACCGCCAGGCCAAATGTCCGTATTGCGGTTCGGTCTTCGTGCTGGTCGATTGATCGATGGTGCGATGCACCGTCTGACCGTGGTGCAACTGCTGCCGGCGCTGGAGTCCGGTGGCGTGGAGCGCTCCACGCTGGAAATCGCCCAAGCCCTGGTGGCTGCCGGGCATCGTGCGCTGGTGGTGTCTGCGGGGGGGCGGCTGTTGCCGGCGTTGGCCGCTGCCGGTGCCGAACATCTGGCTTTGGACATCGGGCGCAAGTCGCTGTTGACGCTGCGCCACGTGTCGACGCTACGGCGCCTGTTCGCGCGGGAGCGTGTCGACATCGTGCATGCCCGTTCAAGATTGCCGGCCTGGCTCGGCTGGCATGCGCTGCGCGGAATGCCGGCTGTGCAGCGTCCACGCTTCGTCACTACGGTACATGGACTCAATTCGCCCAGCCGCTACAGCGCGGTGATGACACGTGGCGAGCGCGTGATCTGCGTGTCCGACACGGTACATGGCTACGTGCTGCACCACTATCCACAGACCGATCCTGCGCGGCTACGAGTGATTCCGCGCGGCATCGACCCGGCGCAGTTTCCGCGTCGGCCCGCGCCGGACCCGGATGCGCGCGCCTGGGCCGCGACGCAGGCACCCGCACTCGCGGGTCATCCCGGTCCGCTACTGTTGCTCCCGGGCCGGGGGACAAGGCTGAAGGGCCATGCCGATGCGTTGCGGCTGCTGGCGGCGCTGCGTGGCGAGGGCGACGACGTGCGATTGTGGTTGCCCGGGTCGCGCGAACCGGGGCGCGAGGCCTATGTGCGCGAATTGGAGGCCGAGGCAACCGCGCTGGGCGTCGCCGATGCGGTCGCGTTTACCGCGCCGACCGCGCGCATCGCCGAGGCCTATGCCGCCAGCGATCTGGTGCTGCAATTGTCGCGCAAGCCAGAGGCATTCGGTCGCACCGTGGTCGAGGCGCTGGCGGTGGGTCGGCCAGTACTGGGTTGGGCGCACGGTGGGGTCGGCGAACTGCTGGCGCAATTGCAGCCTCGCGGTGCAGTGGTCGCCTTCGATACCGTCGCGCTGCATGCGGTCGCGCGCCAATTGCTGATGTTGCCACCGGCGTTGCCGGCCGTGATTCCCTATACGCTGCAGGCGATGCAGCGCAGTACTCTGGCGATCTATGACGAACTCCGGCACTGAGAGGTCCTTGTCCACATCTCCTGTAACGGAATCCGGGGAGCATTGGGCGCCGGTCTGGGTGCTGATCTTCGTCGCGCTGTGGCCGGCGCCGGGTCTGGCCGCGAGTGTGCTGGCGCTGGGCGCGCTGGTCACCTTGGCGCGTTTGCTGCACAGCCGCTTCCGTGGTGGTGGTGCGGGCTTGTTGAGCGGGCCGGCCTGGGCGCTGACCACGCTATTGTTTCTGGCCTATTGGCTGCCGCAGCCGCTGTCGGCGCTGGGCGCGGTGGACGTGCCGTTGGCGCTGCGCGAGTCTGCGGTGGATCTGCGCTTTTTGCCGTTCTTGTGGTTGGTCGCGATGGCGGTGGCGACGTCGCGCGGGCGTCGCCTCACGTTCAACGGTCTGGGGGTGATCGCCGCGATCTGGACGCTGGACGCATTGGTGCAGGCATTGTGCGGTACCAGTCCGCTGTTCTGGTCGATGGATCAGTTGAAGTGGGCGATCAGCCACCACGGTCTGTGTACGCTGCAACAGGCCATGGCGGCCGATCGTCTCAGCGGTGTGTTTGGCCCGTGCAATCTCAAGTTCGGCCAGGTTCTGGCGAGCGTGTCGCCATTTCTGTTGTGGGGGGCTGCGCGTCGCGGTGGTGCCTGGGGGTGGTTGTTGGCTGCCACGGCGGTGGGGGTGGTGCTGGTGTTGGCTGGATCGCGTGCGTCGTGGATTACCTATGCGCTGCTGCTGGTGCTGTCGGGCTGGGGTTTGCTTGGCGCGCGCAAGTTGTTGGTGCTCGGTGTGGCTGCGGCGTTGGTGGCCGGCGTGCTCGGTCTTGTGTCGCCGCAGGTGCATGACCGCTTCGAGCGCAGTGCGCGTGCGTTCAGCGGGCAACCGGCCGATCTCAATGCGGCATTGACTGGCCGTGCGCAGATCTGGGCTGCCTCCTGGTGCATGATCCGTCAGCATCCATTGGACGGAGTCGGCGTACGCGGTTTCCGCGAGGCCTATGCCGCCTGCAATCCGACTCCGACCCAGCCCGGTGAGTGGGGCAGCGAACCGGCCTTTCATGCCCACCAGATCGTGCTCGAGGTGCTCAGCGAAACCGGCGTAATCGGCTTACTGCTCTGGCTGGCCGGTGCGGCCCAGGCCTGGCGGGCCTGGCGTTATGCGTCGGTTGCAGCGCGCGAACGCACGCGGCCGGCGATGCAGGCGTTGCTGATCACGGTGTTTCCGTTCAACACCCACTTGGCGTTCTATTCGTCGTTCTGGGGTTCGTTGGCGTTGCTGCTGGTCGGTTTGTACGTCGGCGCGCTCTTGGCGAAGGAGCCCGATGCGGGGGATCCCGAGGGTGCGGTGGCGTCGGCCTAGGCGGGACTCAATCGCGTGTGTAGACGCTACTACGGCCATCGGGCTGGCGCTTGAAGCGGCGATGGATCCACAGATACTGCGCCGGCGCTGCGCGCACCATCGCTTCGATCGCGGCATTGATCCGAGCGGTGTCGGCGACGATGTCGGTGGACGGGAAGTTGTCCAGTGGTGGCGCGATGCGCAGCACGTAATCGCCGCCCTCGCGATGGTGGAAGAACGGCACGACTGCGCAGCCGGTGAGCCGCGCCAACTGGTGGGTGGCGGTGATGGTGGCCGCAGGCACGCCGAAGAACGGCACGAAGACGGTATCCTTGCCGCGCATGTCCTGATCCGGCGCGTACCACAGCATGCCGCCGCGCTTGAGGTGGCGCATGCTGCCGCGCAGGTCCTCGTTGGCGAACATGGCGCTGGCGTAGCGCAGGCGACCGCGTTTGACCGCCCACTCGAACACCGGATTGCGGTGGCGCCGGTACATGCCGGCCAGCGGTACGTGTTGGCACAGCAGGCGGCCACAGATCTCCAGGGTCATGAAGTGGCCGGAAACCAGCAGGACACCGCGCCCCTGCGCTTGCAGCCGTTGCAGGTGTTCCAAACCCTCGATGCGTGCGTGGCAACGCATCGGGGCGATGCTGCCCCACCAGGCCCGGGCGAACTCGAACACCCCCACGCCCAATGCATCGAAGCTCTCGCGCAGCAGGTGCGCGCGCCAGGCGTCGCTCTGCTCCGGAAAGCACAGCGCCAGATTCGTTGCGGCGGCGTGGCGGCGGGTGCCGGCCAGGCGCAGCGCGAGCCAACCGATGCCGCGACCCAGTGCGCGCTGCAAGCACCAGGGCAGGCGCGCGGCGAGCAGCGCCAGGCCCAGTAGCAACCAAGTTGACCAGTGGCGCGGCGTGCGTGGTGGTGGGGTGACGTGGGTGGCGGAGGAGGACGGAGCAGAGGCGACATCGGACATGGCGTCAGTGTAGCCGGGCGTGCAAGATGGCGTCGGCCATCGTCTGCCGCCAGCCGCGCGCAACCGGCTATGCTGTCCGGATGCGCAATGATTTCATCGAACGGCTGCTGCGTGGCCTGTATTCGGCCGTGCTCTATCTGCTGCTGCCGGTCACGGTCTATCACTTGATCTGGCGCGGTTTTCGTGTGCGTCAGTACTTCCAGCGTTGGGACGAGCGTTATGCCGCGTATCCGCAGAGCCGTGGCCGTCCGCGGGTGTGGTTGCACGCGGTGTCGGTGGGCGAGGTCAACGTCGCCGCGCCGGTGGTCAATGCGTTGCGCGCGCAGCGTCCGGATATCCGCTGGGTCATCACCACCATCACCCCGACTGGGTCCGAGCGGGTGCGCGCGCTATGGGGGGACGCGTTGGAGCATGTCTATCTTCCGTATGACGTGCCAGGCAGTGTCGGTCGGTTTCTGCGCCACTTCCGTCCCAGTCTGGCGCTGATCCTGGAGACCGAGTTGTGGCCGAACATGCTGTTCGGTTGCCGCGACCGCGGTATTCCGGTGTACGTGCTCAACGCGCGGCTATCGGCGCGTTCGCTGCGTGGCTACCGGGTGCTGCGACCGCTGATCGGGCGTGCGCTGCGCACGGTGACCTGCGTGGCGGCGCAGTCGCAGGAGGATGCCGCGCGCTTCGTCGAGTTGGGGGCGGGTGCGGAGCAGGTATGTGCGCTGGGTAATCTGAAGTTCGATATCGCCGCACCTGCGGACTTGTCGGCGTTTGTCGCGGCGTTTCGCGAGCGAGTGCCTGCGATATGTCCGCTATGGATTGCTGCCAGCACCCACGATGGCGAAGAGGTGGCGGTGATCGAAATGCACCGGCAGTTACGCAGGCAATGGCCGGGGTTGCTGTTGCTGTGGGCGCCTCGTCATCCTGAGCGCTTCGCCAAGGTCGAGATGCTGGCGCGCGACCAGGGCTGGCGGGTGTCCACGCGCCGTCAGCAGCAATGGCCGGGGGCCGAGGACGATGTGTTCGTGATCGATACGCTGGGCGAGTTGATGGCGTTCTATGCCTGCGCCCAGGTCGCCTTCGTCGGTGGCAGCCTGCAGCCTGTCGGCGGCCACAACCTGCTGGAACCGGCCGCGGTCGGCACGCCGTCGGTGAGCGGCCCGCACCTGCACAATTTCGCCGAAATTTCGCGGCGTATGCGCGAAGCCGGTGCGCTGGTCATTTGCGAGGATGCGGCGGCGGTGTGCGTCGCGTTGCAGCGGCTACTGGCCGATGCCGACGCACGCGTCCACATGGCCGACGCCGGGTACGCGCTGGTCGCGAATGGTCGCGGCGCGCTGCAGCGTACCTTGCAGTTGATTGCGCCGCATCTGCCGCCGGTGGCCGCAGTGGAACCGGAAGCAGACCCGTTCGCGGCATGCGGCTGAGGTCAGCCCGCTGTAGCGAATGGCATGGGCGAGCGCATCATGTCGCGTCGGCACAACATACCCGCGCGAACGAATGGCCACCGTGTAGGAGGATTGGCGTGCCTGCGGCTAGTCGGGTTTACTGGGGGCTGTTGCTGGAGTCGAGTTTGGATTCGGCTTTTTGCGTCAGCAACGCATTGATCGATTGCACGTCGGCCACGTTCAGCGTTCCCAGCGCTTGGTTAAGCAGGAGGCGGTTCTGCAGGAAGTTGTAGCGCGCCTGCGCGTAGGCCAGTTGTGCCTGATACAGGGTGCGCTGGTTCTGCACCACGTCCAGCACGGTGCGGGTGCCCACCTCCAGGCCGACTTGCGAGGCGTCGAAGGCGGCTTGCGCCGAGACTACCGCCAGACGCCGCGCCTCGATTTCGCTGATCCCGGCGAGGACTGTCTGATACGCATTGCGGGTGTTGCGGTCGAGTGCTCGCTTCTGCAACTCGTAGTTGTCTTGCGCAATGTCGCGCTGCGCCAGGGCCTGGCGCACCAACGATTGAGTGGCACCGCCAGCGAAGATCGGGATGTTCAAGGTAAGGCCGATGACGTTGCTGTCATTGCGCGGCGTGTTGTTGCCGGGGTTGCCCCAGGTCGCACTGTGGCCGGCATTGGCCGACAGGTTGAGCGTCGGCAGATGCCCGGCGCGTGCGGTCGAGACGCTGTACTCGGCTGCCTGTACCTGGTACTTGTAGGAGCGCAGCGACGGATTCCTGTCCAGTGCCGAGGCGATCATGCTGTCGATGTCGCCGTTGTTGGGCGGCAGTTGCGGACGGAAATCCTCCGGCAGCCCGCGCAGGTCGTGCGCAGGCTTTCCGGTGATCTGGGTCAGCGCTTGGTACAGGTCCTGTAGCGCGTTGCGCGAGCTGATCGTGTCGGCGCGGGCCTGGTCGTACTGGGCACGGGCTTCGTGCACGTCGGTGATCGGTGCCAGGCCCACTTCCAGTCGCTTTTGGGCGTAGTCGAATTGTTTTTTCGCGGCGGCTTCGTTGGTCTGTGCCGCGACCAGCGATTCGATCGCGACCAGTACGTTGAAGTAGGCGGCCGAGGTGCGCACGATCAGCTCGTCCTTGGCCGATTCCAGCGTGTAGTCCGCGGCGAGGCTACGCGCTTTTTGCGCGCGGAGGTTGGAGAACTGCGCGAAATTGACCAGGGTCTGCTGACCCTGGAGGGTGTAGTTGCGGCTCTTGCTGGTGCTGGATGTTGGGCCCTGCGCGGTTTCGAGTGCGTCGGTGGGGAAGGACGGATTGATGCGGTGGATAAGGTCGATGAGTTGATTGTTGGCGCTGGAGTCGCGCTCGGTATTGCTATGGGTGCGTTGCAGTGAGGCACCACCGTTGATCTGTGGCAGCAGTGCCGCGCGCGCCTGCACAGCGCCTTCCTTGTCGTACAGACGGGTCGATTCCGCCGAGGCCAGCTGTGGGTCGCTGTTGCGGGCCATTTCGTAGACTTGCAATAGGTCCGTGGCGTTGGCGGCCAACGGAGACAACGCGACGGCCAGTGCCAGAACGAGGGATCGGCGGATCATTGCGGCTTCCTTGATGGATCAGAATGTGAACTGAGGAACTGGCGCGGTGCCCCGCAGGTAATACGCCAAGTCGGTTTCGAACAGCGATTCCGTGCGTGGTGTGCCGGCGTTGGCGTGGATCCTTACCGCTTCCATGACCGGGGCGCGACCACAGATGGCGAACAGGCGTCCGCCCGGGCGCAGCCAGGAGAGAAATTTTGTCGGAATCTCGGTGACCGCGGCGGTCACGCAGATCGCGTCGAAGCGTCGCTCGCCCGGGGTCCAAGTCAATGCGTCGGCGGTCTCGATGCGAATATTGCTTCCCAGTCCGGCGGCATCAAGGTTGGCGCGTGCGGTCCCGGCCAGGGCGGCTTCGATCTCCAGGCTTACCACCTCGCGGCCCAGTTCGCTCAGGCAGGCGCTGACGAAGCCGCTGCCAGTGCCGATTTCCAGTACGTCCTCGCCCGCCTGCAGATCCAGCGCTTGCAGCATGCGGCCCTCGATGACCGGCTTCATCATGTACTGGCCGTGGCCCAACGGAATCTCCAGGTCGGCATAAGCGACGGCGCGGTGGCTGTGCGGCACGAAAGTCTCGCGCGGCAGCCGCGACAGCACATCGAGCACGCGCAGGTCGAGCACGTCCCAAGGACGGATCTGCTGTTCAACCATTTTTTCGCGGGCTTGGGAGTAGTCGATCGTCATTTCGGGCATCCAACGCAGAGGGTCGCGCATTTTAGCTGGCGGGGAGGCTGGGCGTATGCCGCAGCATCGCCGTCGGGACAGCGCGGCGCGCAGTGCCGGAAGTCATCGGTACCGGGCCACGCCCGTAGCGTGGACTCAGCGCACTGCATAGGCGCGCAGGAAAAAGTCGACGCTGGCCTGGACGTGGGCCTGGATCTGCGCCGGGCTGGGGTCGCGGCACAGGCCGCACATCATCAGCGTGAACAGTTCGCCCCTGGCCAGGCAGAAGAACTGCGAGGCGGCGAGGCCCAGATCGGCGATCTCCAGTTCGCCGGTCTCCGCGTGCGCCTGGAGTAATTGCGCCAGATCCTGTCGGGTGCGTTTGGGGCCGGCGTTCCAGAACATCTCGCGGACGTGCTCGTCGCCGGTGCCCGGGCTCAGCATCATGCGATGGGTGGCCATTGCATCCTCGCTGCTGATCATCGTGAAATAGGCTAGGCCGATCTCCATCAATTGCGTGCGCAGCGGACCTTTCAGCGGATGGCCGAACAGGTCGTCGGGCAGCAGCGTCTGGCATTGCGCGCGCACCGCCTCGGCGAACAGGGTCTCCTTGTCGCCGTAGTGACTGTAGACGGTTAGCTTGGAGACGCCGGCACGGGCCGCGATGCCGTCCATGCTGACCCGGCCGAAGCCCAGTTCGGTGAACATGTGCATGGCCGCTTCCAGGATCGCGGCACGCTTGCCCATGTCCTTGGGGCGTCCTGGCCCGGCAGGACGTGAGGAAGGCTTGGGTGAGTGTGCAGCGGACGATTGGCGGGCCATAGTGATAATACTATACCAGCCGGTTCGATATATATGCTATGCCGTCGCGTTCATTATTTTGATAATGGGGCATGGATGGCTACGGTTCATCTCTCCGGCTTAACTTGTTGGAATGGCCGGTGTGGCGCGATGTGTCGCCTATGGCGCACTTCGATTCCCGTGCTGAATAGATGTCGTACGGTCTACTGCCCAGGTCAGGAATATCCTGACATTGGCCTTGAGTGCTCGGTGATAGATTAGCCCACTTGCTATATGGGGTGCCGAGCGCCGTTGCTGGTGCGATTCGGAATGTAATGGAACAGGGGCAACGGCTTCATCAAAATCGCGCACGCATCCGTGCGTGCGCGACCCGCCGTTGTTTGACGCTGGGTTCGCGCCTTTTTTTGTTGTTGCTGTGTACTCTGTGTACACCCGCAATCGCAACATTGCCTGTGCAGTCGGTGCCGTTGCTGACTGAGCGCGAGGTACTCAATCGTCCGGTGATCGCACGCTGGACCATGGAGGAGGGGCTGCCGCACAACCTGGTGCATGGTCTGGTGCAGGACCGTGATGGCATGATTTGGGTCGCTACCTGGGAAGGCGTGGCACGTTTCGATGGCCGCACCTTTACCTCGTTCGACCGGCAAAATACGCCGGGGATGGAGCTGTCGAGCGTGTTCTCGGTCGTGGCCGAGTCCGATGGCAGCGTGCTGGTCGGCACCGCCTATAACGGCGTGTTCCGCTACGTCGCGGGGCGGTGGCAACATCTGGGCGACGCGCGCGCGCAGCGGTTGCGCGCGGAATTCATATTGCGCGATGCCGACGGCGCAGTGTGGGTCGGCAACGAGGATGGCCTGTTCCGGATCGAGCGCGATGGCCGTTTGATCGATGTCGGCACTCGTGCTGGTCTGCGCAATATCAAGGTTGTGTGTTTGTTGCAGGACGGTGATGGGTTGTTGGTGGGGACATCGCAGGGTCTGTTCCGGCTGGCCTCGGCGACTGCCTCGGCATACCGCTGGGGTAGCACGGCGATGCAGACAGCGTCGATCCGCAACTTGGCGCGCGACCGCAACGGCGGGCTGCTGATCGCCACCGAGGTGGGTCTGTTCTGGCGCAGTGCCGGTGGTGACGTGCAATGGCTACAGCGGGGCGAGCGTGTCGTGGCTGCGTTGCAGGACCAAGAGAACCAACTCTGGATGACCCTGTCCAACGGGCAACTGCTGCGGGTTTTGCCGGGTGGTGGCAATGCGCAGGTCCTGTCGATCTCCGGTGTCTTCGGCGCGACCTTGATCGAGGATCGCGAAGGTCTGATTTGGGCAGGCAGCAGCGATGGTCTGTACCGCGTCGCCAAGGGCGATGCCGGTGGCCTGACCCGGCGCGATGGATTGGGGAGCGATTATGTGCGCGTGGTCAGGCAAAGCGCCGATGGCGCCATCTGGATCGGCCACGCGGCCGGACTCGACCTTTGGCAGCACGGCCGCATCCGCGCGTTGCGCATCGGCGATCGGCCTGGTCGAGATCCAGCGGCGTTGGCGCTGGCACCGACCAAGGATGGCGGCATGTGGGTCGGCACCGATAGCCAAGGCGTGGTGTTGTTATCGGCCGATGGATCGATCAGGCAACGCCTTGGTGTCGAGGCTGGGGTTCCTAAGACGATGGTGCGTGCAGTGCTGCCCGATGCCGACGGTGGCCTGTGGATCGGTAGCAATGACGGTCTGCTGTATCGCAAGGGGGCCTATATGCGCGCCTACGGCACCGCCGATGGATTGCCTGGATCGCATGTGCAAACCCTGTACCGTGATCACGTCGGTGTGCTGTGGATCGGGACCAACCAGGGCATCGCGACAATGTCGGCCGATGGTGTGCTGAAGGGCATCCCGAGCGGCAGTGGATTTCAGGCGCAGAATGCGTTCGATTTTCTCGAAGATCCCGATGGAACCCTCTGGATCGCCAGCGATCATGGCTTGCTGCGGCGAAGCGGCGGGCTGTTCCATCTCTACGATCATCGGGTTGGTCTGCCGCGCGATAAGTTGTTCCGGCTTATCGATGATAAACGCGGCAATATATGGGCGACCAGTAACTTGGGTGTGTTGCGTATTCCGCGTGCCGATCTGGGGCAATTGGATGCTGGCCAGCGCACGAAGCTAGTGGTGGACGTACTCGACCGCAGCGATGGCATGCCGGGCAGTCAGGTCAACGGTAGTAGTGCGCCGGCGGGCTGGCGCAGCCGCGACGGCACGCTGTTGATCCCGACCTCCGCTGGCCTGGGATTGATCGATCCGACGCTGCCTGGACTGCGCAGCGTGCGCCCGCCGCCGTTGATGATCGAGAGCCTGCAGGTCAACGGCAAACCACTGGCCTTGCACAGGAATTACATCTTGCATGGGAGTGTCGCGCGGTTGGCGATTCGCTACGCCGGGCTGAGTTTCCGCTCTCCCGACAAGGTCCGTTACCGCTATCGCCTGTATGGTTTCGATCGCCAATGGATCGATGCTGGTAGCAACGAAGAAGCGGTTTATACCAACCTGCCGCCCGGCGATTATCGCATGGAGGTGCAGGCGATAATCAGTCCGCTGGATTGGTCGCGCAGCGAACGGATCGGCAGCGTCTCGTTCCCCCTGCAACTCGTGCCGCCGTTCTGGCAGCGTTGGCCGTTCGTGCTGTTCGCATCAATGAGTGTCACCGGTTTGTTGCTGTGGTGGTATCACGGCCGTACTTATCGTCATCGGCGCCGTCAACGCCGCCTCAATGCGATCATTGCGGATCGCACTCACGAGTTGCGGGCGAATAATATGGCGCTGACGGCGGCCAATCGCGAACGTGACGAATTGGTGCGCAAGCTTGCTTATCAGGCTGGCCACGATGCGTTGACCGGCTTGCCGAATCGGCATACCGCCGAACCCTATCTCACCGCAGCGTTGGAGCAGGCCATGGCCGCGTCTACAACACTGTGTGTAGCGTTGCTTGACATCGATTACTTCAAGAAGATCAACGACGCTTACGGCCACGAGATCGGCGACGAGGTGTTGCGCCGGGTCGGCGATTTGCTACGCGTTGCCCTGGGCGATAATGCCTTCGCGGCCCGTCATGGCGGCGAGGAGTTTCTGTTGGTGCTGCCTGGGCTGGATCGCGAACAGGCATTGGCATGTTTGGATACCCTCAGGGGGCGTTTCGCCGCCCTCACCCTGCAGGACGAGGATGGATGCGTCGTGCAATTCACCGCCAGCATCGGTTTCGCCTGTCTCTCGCCGACCTTGCGTACACGCCGCGACCTGTTGTTACAGGCCGATAAGCATCTGTACCAAGCCAAGCACGAAGGCCGCGATCGGGTGATCGGCTAGAACTCTGCGCGTTCGCGTTGTCGCGATCCGTTGCAAAAGTCGTGGCGCGCGCGCGTGCGGGCGCCACGTTGGCGGCGTGCTCAGCGTGCCGTCGCGTTCGCGACGCTGAGCTGCTCCAGGACCGCGCGTGCAGCAGCCTCGGTGGAAACGCCGTGGCCGGGCGCGGCCAGGTCGGCAGTGAACACCTTCGCGTCGAGCGCGGCGCCCACCGCCTGCTCGATTGCTTCCGCTTCGGCATTCAAGCCGAGCGAGTGGCGCAGCAGCATCGCCGTGCTGAGGATGGTCGCGTAGGGGTTGGCGATGCCCTTGCCGGCGATGTCCGGGGCCGAACCGTGGATCGGTTCGTACAGGCCGATGCGACCGTCGCCTAGCGAGGCCGACGGCAGCAGGCCCAACGAACCGGCCAGCATCGAGGCCTCGTCGGTGAGGATGTCGCCGAACATGTTTTCGGTGACGATTACGTCGTACTCGCGCGGCTTGGCCAGCAGATGCATGGCCATCGAATCGACCAGTTGGTGTTCCAGGCGCACCTCGGGGAATTCGTCGCGGCCGATGCGCGCGGCCACGTCGCGCCACAGCCGCGAGGTTTCCAGCACATTGGCCTTGTCCACCGAGGTGACGTGGTTGCGGCGTTGTTGCGCAAGACGGAAGGCGCTGCGCAGCACCCGTTCGATCTCGTCGACGCTGTAGCGGCATAGGTCGCTGGCGTCGGTCGCGCTGCGGGTCTTGTCGCCGAAATAGATGCCGCCGGTCAGTTCGCGCACCACCACGATGTCCACGTCGGTCAGTAGATGCGCTTTGATCGGGGAAGCTTCCAGCGCCGCCGGATGCGGCTTGACCGGACGCAGGTTGGCGAACAGGCCCAGGCCGCGGCGGATCGCCAGCAAGCCTTGTTCGGGGCGCACCTTGGCATTGGGATCGGACCATTTCGGCCCGCCGACTGCGCCCAGCAGCACGGCGTCGGCCCGCTGGCAGGCTTCCAGCGTCGCCGCCGGCAATGGCTCGCCGTGGCGGTCGATGGCGATCCCGCCGATGTCGTGTTCGTGGAATTGGAAGGTGTGCTGGTAGCGATGAGCGATGGCGTGCAGCACCGAGACCGCCGCAGCGGTGATCTCGGGGCCGATGCCGTCGCCAGGTAGGACGACGATGTCAGCGTGCATGGGTGGCCTCGTAGCGTTCGATGTCCGGTTGGCGCAACAGCAGGTAGCCCATTTCGTCCACGCCTTCGAGCAGGCAGGTCTGCGAGAAGGTATCGAGCGGGAAGGTATAGACACGACCATCGGGCGTGCGTAGCTCGCGTGCGGCCACGTCCACGGTCAGTTCGTCGTCCGGACGCTGCATCAGCGTCTGCACGTCGTCCTCGGCCAGCACGATTGGCAGCAGACCGTTCTTGAGGCTGTTGTTGCGGAAGATGTCGGCGATCTCGCTGCTGACGATGGCGCGCAGGCCAAGGTCGGTGAGTGCCCATGGGGCGTGCTCGCGCGAGGAGCCGCAGCCGAAGTTGCGCCCGGCCAGCAAGATCTGGCGGCCAGCGTTGTGCGGCTGGTTGAAGGCGAATTCCGGGTTCGGCGTGCCGTCGGCCTGCCAACGCCAATCGTTGAAGGCGTTGCGTCCGAGGCCGGCGCGTTCGGTGGTGGACAGGAACCGCGCCGGAATGATTTGGTCGGTATCGATGTTGGTCTGACGCAGCACCACGCTGCGCGAGGTGAGGGTGGCGAAGCCGGCCATCACGGGGTCTCCTGGGATACGGCGGAAGCGGGTCCCGCCGGGGGGCTTTGTAGTGCCGGCGGCAGCGCCGGGAGGGACACGTAGGGGGGCAGCAGCGGTTTGTCGCGATGGGCGAAGGCGCGCGTGCTGGCCGCGACGAAGGTCAAGGTGGCCGCGAAGGTCGCGATGTGCAGGGTCATCTGCCGCCGTCCTTGGCATCGGCGAACAGCGTGCGTGGGTCGCTGACTTTGCCGTTCACCGCCGCCCAGGCCGCGGTCAGCGGCGAGGCCAGCAGGGTGCGCGCTCCCGGACCCTGGCGACCCTCGAAATTGCGGTTGCTGGTGCTCACCGCCAACTGTCCTGGCGCGACCAGGTCGCCGTTCATCGCGATACACATCGAGCAGCCGGATTCGCGCCATTCCGCACCCGCGGCGCGCACCACGTCGTCGATGCCTTCGGCCTCCGCCTGGTGTTTGACGATTTCCGAACCCGGCACCACCAGCATGCGCACGTGTGGGGCAACCTTGCGACCACGCAGTACCTGCGCCACCTGGCGCATATCGCTGAGCCGGCCGTTGGTGCAGGAGCCGATGAACACCACGTCCACCGGCGTGCCGATCAGCGGATGTCCAGCTTCCAGTTGCATGTAGTCCAGGCCCTTCTGCGCCGCGGCATCCTGTGCGGCCGGGATCGGCACGTCCACCGCGATCGCGGTACCTGGGTGGGTGCCCCAGGTCAGGGTTGGGCGGATGTCGCGGGCGTCGATGCGCACTTCCACGTCGAAGCGTGCGCCAGCATCGCTGCGTAGCAGCGACCAGCGTTGCACGGCGGCATCGAAATCGGCGCCCTTGGGGCCGCGCGGCGTTTTGGCGACCCAGTCGAAGGTGGTCTGATCCGGTGCCACCATGCCAGCACGCGCGCCGGCCTCGATTGACATATTGCACAGCGTCATGCGCTGTTCCATGTCCATCGCTTCGATGGTGGAGCCGCGGTATTCGATCACATGGCCGGTGCCGCCGTTGACCCCGATCACGCCGATGATGTGCAGGATCACGTCCTTGGCGCCCACGCCCGGCGCGAGTGGTCCGTCGACGCTGATCGCCATGGTCTTGGCCTTGCGCTGCAACAGGCACTGGGTCGCCAGCACGTGGCCGACCTCGCTGGTGCCGATGCCGAACGCCAGCGCACCGAACGCGCCGTGGGTGGAGGTGTGGCTGTCGCCGCAGACGATGGTCATGCCGGGTTGGGTGAACCCCTGTTCCGGCGCGATCACGTGGACAATGCCGCGGTTGGCCGAGCCCATGTCGAACAGCTCGATGCCATAGTCGGCGCAGTTGCGCGCGAGCATGTCCACCTGCGCCTCGGAAGCCTTGCTGGCGTAGGGCAGGGTACCGTCGGCCGCGCGCGGAAGGGTGGGCGTGGAGTGATCCATCGTCGCCTTGGTGCGCTCGGGTCGGCGCGGCTTCAGGCCGCGCGTCTTGAGTTCGGTGAAGGCCTGCGGCGAGGTGACTTCGTGGATCAGGTGCAGATCGATGTACAGCACGGCGGGGGCCGTGTCGCTTTCCGGGACGACGACGTGCGCGTCCCACAGTTTGTCGTACAGGGTGCGGGGGGCTGGGTTCATTACCGATAACCTTGCGGGCTCTTGGAAGGGGCGGACTCAGGCGTCGGCCTGGGCCGTCACGATGGCGTGGAAACGCAGGCGGACGTAGTCGGCGCTCCAGCGGCCACGATCGTCGCATAGCGTCGGCATCAGCAATGCGACGGCGGTGGCGAGGACATCTTCGCGGAGGCCGGCATCGACGCCGGAAAGGAATGGATCGGCGAAGGTGCCCAGCCAGCCGGCCATGCCGGTGGGCAGCGGCGTGGGCCGCGGCAGCAGCGCGCTCTGTAGCACTTGGAAGCCCTGCGCCTGCAGGCGTTGCGCATAGGCATCCGCGGTCGGGAAAAACCAGGCGAAGGTCGGCGCTGGCGCGTCGTGCAGGCGCAGCGCCGCGTGCAGCGCGGTGACGATCGCCGCGACGTTGCCGTGGCCGCCGAATTCGCCCACGAAGCGGCCGCCGGGCCGCAGCGCGCGGCGCACGCCGGCCAGCACCAAGTCCGGTTCGCACATCCAGTGCAGCGCGGCGTTGCTGAACACCGCATCGAAGCGCTGCGCGAACGGTAGCTTATGCCCGTCTAGTACCTGTGCTTCGACGCCGCGGGTGCGGGCGGCGGCGATCAGTTCGGGCGATACGTCCACGCCCAGTACGTCGGCGCCGCTGGCGGCCAGTTTGGCGGTCAGCACGCCGTCGCCGCAGCCCAGGTCCAGAATACGTTCGCCCGGCTGCGGCGCCAGCAGATCCAGCACAGCCGTGCCCAGCGCCGGCACGAAGCCAGCGTTGGCGGCATAGTCTTGCGCGTTCCAGCGCTGGCCGGCGGCGGGGATGGTCGTCGTGTCCACCGTGGTCAGGCCGCCGCAGTCGCTACCAGCGCGCCCTGGCGTTGTTGCAGGATGCGGTTGGCGACGTCCAGCCATGCCAGTGCGCTGGCTTCGATGATGTCGCGGCTGGTGCCGGTGCCGACATACTCGATCTCGCCGTGACGCACGCTGAGGTTGGCTTCGCCGCGTGAATCGGCGCCGATGCCGACGCTGTGTACCTGATAGCTGTTCAGCGCCAACTGCACGCCGGTGGCGGCAGACAATGCGGAGAACAGCGCATCGACCGGGCCATCGCCCTCGGCTTGCTCGCTGACCCGCTGGCCGTTTTGATCGGATAGCTCGACCTGCGCGCTGGCGCGCTGGCCGCGGTCGCTGATGGTCATCGACCACAGTCGATAGCCCTGACTTTCCGGCGCTTCCTGCATCATTGCCTGCAGGTCGGTGTCGTTGACCACGCGCTGTTGTTCGCACAGCGTCTTGAACGCATCGAAGGCGATGCCCAGTTCGGCCTCTTCCAGCACATAGCCCAACGCGCGAAGACGCTGTTCGACCGCGGCGCGACCGCTGTGACGGCCCAGCACCATCTGCGAGCATTCCCAGCCCACGTCTTCCGGACGCATGATCTCGTAGGTGCCGCGGTGGCGCAGCATGCCGTGTTGGTGAATACCCGATTCGTGCGCGAAGGCATTGCCGCCGACGATTGCCTTGTTGCGCTGCACGGGCATGCCGACCAGACGCTGCAGCAATTGCGAGGTGGCGACGATGCGTTGGGTATTGATGCTGGTGTCCAGTTCGTAGAACGCGTTGCGCACCTTCAGCGCCATCGCGATTTCTTCCAGCGCGCAGTTGCCGGCACGCTCGCCGATGCCGTTGATGGCGCATTCCACCTGGCGTGCGCCGCCTTCCACCGCGGCCAGCGAGTTGGCCACGGCCAGGCCCAGGTCGTTATGGCAGTGCGTGCTGAACACCACGCGCTCGGCGCCGGGCACGTGCGCGATGATCCGCTCGAACATGCGGCGGATCTCTTCCGGTGTGGTGAAGCCGACCGTGTCCGGTAGATTGATGGTGGTGGCACCGGCGGCGATCGCCACGCTGGCGACCTCGGCCAGGAAGTCTTCCTCGGTGCGGGTGGCGTCCTCGGCCGAGAATTCCACGTCGTCCACGTATTTGCGTGCCAATGCCACGTGCTTGCGCACCGATTCCAACACCTGCTCGCGGTTCATCCGCAGCTTGTGCTCGCGGTGCAGTGGGCTGGTCGACAGGAACACGTGCAGGCGTGGATGTGCCGCCGCTTCCAGTGCGCGTGCCGATGTCTCGATGTCCGCGGTCAGGCAGCGCGACAGCACCGCCAGCGTCGAGCTGCGCACTTCGCGGCCGATCAACGCCATCGCTTCGCGGTCCGAATGCGAGCTGGCTGGGAAGCCTGTCTCGATGATGTCCACACCCAACTCGGCCAGGGCGCGTGCCATCACCAGCTTTTGTTGGGGGGTCATGCTGCAGCCGGGGGATTGCTCGCCGTCGCGCAGGGTGGTGTCGAAGATACGGATGCGGGGGGGCTGAGAAGAGGCTGAAGTGTTCACCAGATGGGTTCCTCTACGGAGGCGGTGGCTAGCGGATGGTGGAGCGGTGGCGAGGCGAGCTGGGTAGGTACGCGTGGGGCCGGACGTTGGTTGCGAAGTCGCTCGATATTGCGCAGACGCGGCTTGCGCGGTGGACGCGGACGCACCTCCGACAGCAGCGTCGCCAGCACGCCAGCGTCGATGTTGCCACCGGACACCACGGCGCACTTGCGCTTGCCGCTGACGCGGCGCCCGGCTGCCAGCGCCAGCGCGCCAGCGCCTTCGGCGATGACGTGTTCTTCCAGCGCCAGGCGAACCAGTGTTTCGCGCAGTTCCGCCTCGCGCACGATCACCACGTCGTCGAGCTGGCTGGCGCACAGCCGGCGGGTGATGAGCCCGGGGATTTTAACCCTGACACCGTCGGCCAGGGTGGGGACCGGCTCCAGCGCGCGGATGTCGCCGCGGATCGCGCGCGCCATCGCATCCACGCCCTCGACCTGGGCGCCGACGACGCGGACGCCTTGCGAGCGCAGCGCCAGGGCTACGCCGGAGGCCAGGCCGCCGCCGCCGATCGGTACGATCACGACGTCAGGGGCATGCGCGGCCAGTTCGATCCCGACGGTCCCCTGGCCGGCGATCACGTCCGGATCGTCGAACGCGGACAAAAAGCGGTAGCCGTTTTGTTCGGCGAGTTCGCGGGCAAAGCCGTAAGCCTCGTCGTAGCTATTGCCGTGCTGGCGCACGGTGGCGCCCCAGTGTGCGACGCCGGCGATCTTGGTCTGCGGTGCGCCGTGCGGCATCACCGTGATCGCCTGTACACCCAGGCGGTGCGCAGCCCAGGCAACGCCCTGCGCATGGTTGCCGGCCGAGGCGCAGATCACCGCACGCTCGTCGCCGCGTTCCAGCCCGGCCAAGAGTGCATTGAGCGCACCGCGGACCTTGTAGGAGCCGGTGCGTTGCAGATTCTCCAGCTTCAGCCATACCCCGAAACGCTCTGCGTAATGCACCGGCGTCGGGGTCAGGTAGCGACGCAACCGCGCTTGCGCGGCCAGCACGTCGGCCACACTCACCGCGACGTGGTCGGCATCCGACTCCTGCGGGGCGGGGCGGCCGGCATCAGACATGGTGGATGGGGTCGCGCAGGACGCAGGATGCGATGGACAAGGCGCAGGTGCGAAGAAGACACCTCCATGTCGAAAAGCCCCTGCGCGCCGCCGTGCGCCGCTGCCGGACGGTATGCATGCAGCCAGAGGCCGAGGCCAACACGTTGCCAGGGCTGGCGCTGCGTCCCATGTCCCGACGCATGGATCCCGATACGCTCATGTCGCCCCATCCAGCGCGGTCACCCGTACCGATTCGCAGTCGTAGACCTTTTCCATCTGCATGCGCAGCGTCTCGCCGGGACGATTGCCATCCACCACGATTTGCAGATGCCAGCGGCCTGCGTCTTCGGCCATCGGTGCGCCATTGATCGACACTGGGGCGAAGCCGCGCCGTTCGGCCATGCCGATGGCGCGCAGGAGCGCACCATCGATGGGCTTGAGCACCAGGTCAAGCCGGTATCGCATGCGGTGCCTCCTGGCGCTGGGTTGCTGGGTTGCTGTCCAGCATGGTGCTGTTGGCGGAATTCGGCGGTACCAATGGCCATACGTTGGCGCGTGCGTCGATGACCACGTGCAGTAGCGCCGGGCCTGGTTGCGCCAGCAGTTCGGCCAGTCCGTCCTCGACTTGGTTGCGCGCGGTGATGCGTTTGGCCGGAATGCCGAAGACCTGCGTCAGCGCGGCGAAGTCCGGGTTGTCGGACAAATCGATCTCGCTGTAACGCTCGGCGAAGAACAGTTCCTGCCACTGTCGCACCATGCCCAGCGAACTGTTGTCCAGCAGCACGATCTTCACCGGCAGTTTGCAGCGGGCGATGGTGACCAGCTCCTGCACGTTCATCATGAAGCTCCCGTCGCCGCTGACCAGTACCACGGTCCGGTCCGGACAGGCGAACTGTGCGCCCATCGCCGCTGGCAGGCCGAAACCCATGGTACCCAACGCACCGCTGGTCAGGTGGTTGCGTGGATGATTGAAGCGGCAGTGCTGGGCCACCCACATCTGGTGCTGGCCGACGTCGCAGGCGATGACGGTGTCGGCCGGGGCGAGTTCGCTCAGCCGTTTCAGCAGGCCTGGCGCGTAGATGTCATCGCCCGGCGCGTCGTAGCGCACGCCGAACTTCTCGCGGTGGCCGATGCAGTGCGTGTGCCAGGCTTCGCAGGTACTGGTCGCCGCGCTCAGCGCGCGTAGCGCCTGGGCCACATCGCCGGGGATGGCGATGTCGGCCTGGCGCAGCTTGGAGATCTCGCAGGCATCGGCGTCCAGATGGATGATCCGCGCAAACGGCGCAAATTCGGCCAGTTTGCCCGTGGCGCGGTCGTCGAAACGGGCACCGACCACGATCAGCAGGTCCGATTGCTGCACCGCCATGTTGGCGGCGCGGGTGCCGTGCATGCCGAGCATGCCCAGGTAGTGCGGATGTCCGTGCGGCAACGCGCCCAGCCCGCGCAGGGTCAGCACGGTGGGGATGCGGGTGATGTCCACGAACTGGCGGAATGTGTCTACCGCATCGGCCAGGGCGATGCCGCCGCCGCCGTAGATCACCGGTTTTTCGGCGCTGGCGATCGCGGCCAGCGCGTCGGCCAGGACGCTGTCGCACGGCGGCGGCAGCGTCGGGACCTTGGCGGGCACGTGGTCCGGTAGGTGCGATGCATCGGCCAGTTGCACGTCCTTGGGCAGGTCGACCAGCACCGGTCCCGGGCGCCCTTCGCGGGCGATGCGGAACGCATCGCGCAACACCTGCGGCAGGTCGTCCACGCGCCGCACCAGGAAGCTGTGCTTGACGATCGGCAGGGTCAGCCCGAACACGTCCAGTTCCTGGAACGCGTCGGTGCCCAGGAGCGGCGTGGCGACTTGTCCGGTCAGGCAGATCATCGGCACCGAGTCGAGCATCGCATCGGCGATGCCGGTGACCAGATTGGACGCGCCTGGACCGGATGTGGCCACGCACACCCCGACCCGGCCACTGGCGCGGGCATAACCGTTGGCGGCGAGCGCGGCGCCCTGTTCGTGGCGGACCAGGATGTGCTTGAGCTGGCTGTCTACCAATGCGTCGTAGAACGGCATGATGGTGCCGCCCGGATAGCCGAACAGCGTGTCCACGCCTTCGGCTTCCAGTGCCTGGGTCAGCCAGCGGGCGCCGTTGCGGGGGGGCGTGCCTTTAGCGGAGGAGTTCATACGTGGCGACCTTTCGGTGGAAGCGGGGGGAGCCGCGGTTTACGCGGCTTTGGTGCTGCCAGCGGCTTGTTTGGCCGCAGCCTCGCCGTTGAGCCACACCATCTTGGCGCGCAACTGCTTGCCGACCGCTTCGATGGGATGGTTCAGATCGGCCTGCTTGAACTTGGTGTAGTTCGGCAAGCCCGCGTTGTATTCGGCCACCCAGTTCTTGGTGAAAGTGCCGTTCTGGATGTCGGTCAGCACCTCGCGCATGCGTGCCTTGGTCGCCGCGTCGATGACCCGCGGGCCGCTGACATAGTCGCCGTACTGCGCGGTTTCGGAGACGAATTCGAGCATGCGGGTGATCCCGCCTTCGTAGAACAGATCGACGATCAGCTTCAGTTCGTGCAGCACTTCGTAGTAGGCGATTTCCGGCTGATAGCCAGCTTCCACCAGCACTTCGAAGCCGGCCTGCACCAGTGACGAGGCGCCGCCGCAGAGCACCGCCTGCTCGCCGAACAGATCGGTTTCGGTTTCTTCCTTGAAGGTGGTCTTGATCAGGTTGGCGCGTGCGCCGCCCAGGCCGGCCGCGTATTCCAGCGCGAGTTGTTCGGCTTTGCCGCTCTTGTCCTGATATACCGCCCAGATGCACGGCACGCCACGGCCGATTTCGTACTCGCGGCGCACCAGCGCGCCCGGCCCCTTGGGCGCGACCAGCACCACGTCCAGGTCCGCGCGCGGCTTGATCATGTCGAAATGCACGTTCAGGCCGTGCGCGAACAGCAGGCAGGCGCCCTGCTTCATGTTCGGCGCCAGTACCTCCTCGTACAGCTTCTTCTGCACCATGTCCGGGGTCAGCACGGCAACCAGATCGGCGTCTTTGACCGCTTCCTCAGGGCGCTTCACCACGAAGCCATCGGCCTGCGCCTTGACTTCGGTCGGGCCGCCGGCACGCAGGCCGATGGTGACGTCGAAGCCGGATTCACGCAGGTTCAGCGCGTGCGCGCGCCCCTGGCTGCCGTAACCGACGATGGCGATCTTGGTGGTGGGCTGGGCGGAACTGCTCATGATGCGGATATCCTCAATGTGGGGTGGAGTGGAAAGGGTCTTTGCGTTTGTGGTCACTGAAATGAAAAACCCCGCGCCGTTGCCAGTGCGGGGTCTGATCGAATCCTGGCGGCTTGTCGCTTACGTGCCAGTTCGTCCCGCAGATGTGGGCGAGCTAATAAGCACGAGTACAAGGAGCGATGCCGCGACGTCCGCGCCAAGCGCAGCGTGCAGGTGGGACGGCTTCGGGGTGGCGCGGTATCGCAGCATTTAGCGAGATAACCATGTGCTTCGCACGCCTGTCAACCGGGCTGCGCGCATCTACGAGTGGATGTGCCGAAAACCGCGCCAGTGCTGTATGGTTGCGTATGAAACGGAATGCGCGCGCGATGCGGATCGCGCCGATTGCGCGAAAACGGGCGGCTCACGTTGCCGCTGTCGGCAGCCGTGCGCGGTGCTTGCGGCCGTACTCGGCTGGCGTTGCCCAGGCCGCGCTCGGGCTGATGGAGCCGGCTGGCAACGGCGACATGCGCAGGCGTATCGTATCGTCAGCAGTTGGTTGAGGGAGGATCCTGAAAGAACAATCCAGCGGTCGTGGCGTCACGCTAGCAGCATATTGGCGTCGCCTATGACGTCAATCCCGATTGCAGCGACCGCCGCTGCGGCGGCAGTGTTGGAGCCGCTACCATGGGGCAGAACCGAGGGAAACGACGATGGCCTTGTTCTCACGCAACCCGGATACCGACGCCGCACCGGCCGCCGGCTTGCCAGATGCCCCGATCGCCTTGCTGCGGCTGGATCCGGACGGATGCGTCAGCGCCGCTAATCGCGTTGCGCTGGATCTGCTGGGGGTCCAGGCTGACACGCTGCTCGGTGCGTCCAGCGAGGCGGTCTGGGGCTTGCCGCTGGCGGCGTTGGTTGGTTCTGAAGGCTGTTGGTTGGCGCCAGGTACCGATCCGTCGCGGCGCGTGCGCTACCAGTGTGATCGGGATGGACAGGGGTGGCTGTTGTCGCTGCCGCATCCGGAGACCGCCGCGTTGCTGCGCGATGTCGCACTGCTCGGCGGTGGGCATGTGCAAGGTGCGATCAGTCCGGCGTTGCAGGCGCTTGCACAGCGTGTCCTGGAGGGAGCCGCGGCACAGGCGCTGCTTGAGCGCGTTGGCGAGTGTCTGACCGGCTGCGATCTGGATCTGGGGCTGAGCACGCCACTGTCGGTGCAGGACGCCGAGGTGGTTCCGGGGCGGCGCTTGGCTGCCGGCTTCGGTAACTTGGCGGAGGCGATCCGTCAGGCGGTGGGGTTGTCGCTGCAGATTGCTGCCGATGTGCCGCATGTGGTCGCCGAGAATGACGAACTGGCGCGGCAGTCGCAGACCCAGCTGGATGCACTGCAGACGGTGGTATCCACGACCCGTCGGCTGTTGCAGGGATTGCACGAGATGGACCAAGAGCTGCGCGCGGTGATCGCCGTGGCGGCCAGTGCAGACGACAGCGCGCGGCAGGGCGTGGAGGCGGCGCGGACCTTGGGCCAGGCGATGCAGGAGGTGGCACGGCGCTCGGCGCGTGCCAACGAGGTCATCCAGGTGATCGATTCGGTCGCGTTCCAGACCAATATTCTATCGATCAACGCCAGCATCGAGGCGGTGCATGCCGGCCCGGCCGGGCGTGGTTTTGCCGTGGTTGCCACCGAGATCCGGCAGCTCGCCGAGCGCGCCGCCAACGCTGCGCGCGATGTCCGCATTATCATCGGCGAGACCGGCACCGCTTTGCAGGACAGTGCTGTTTCGGCGCAACGCACTGAGCAAGTGCTTGGCGGCATCGGCGAGTTGCTCGGCCGCGCCAGCGCTGCGATGGATGCCGTGGCAAGCCGCGTCGCCGCGCAAAGCGGCGAGATCGGCGGCATCGATCGTGCGGTCGAGCACCTAGTCGGACTCAGCCGCAGCAACTTGGAGCATGCTGCAAGCGTGGTTCAGCGCAGTGAGGCGCTGGCGACCAGTAGCGCCACTCTGCACGATTGCGTGAACCTGTTCCGCTTGCCGGACGATCCGATGCGGCAGCCGCGTCATGCGCGCGTGCGCGACTTGGCCACGGCGGCCGCCGCGCAGGTCGGCCAGGCGTTTGAGGCCGCACTCGCGCGCGGTCGCATCGCCGAGGATGCGCTGTTTTCCACCGATTACACCCCGATCCAGGGTGTCGACCCACCCAAGTACCATACCGCCTTCGACGCGCTATGCGACGAGTTGCTGCCGCCGTTGCAGGAGCCTTTGCTGTCCGCGCATCCGTGGATCGTGTTCGCGATCTGTGCAAATGTCGATGGCTACGTGCCGACGCACAACCTGTGTTTCAGCCAGACGCTCAGCGGCGACCGCGCCCGTGATTTGGTCGGTAACCGGACCAAGCGCATCTTCACCGACCGCGTCGGTCGCACCGTCGGTCGTCATACCGAGCCTTATCTGTTGCAGGTGTATCGGCGCGACACCGGGCAGATCCTGTTCGACCTGTCGGTGCCGGTTTATGCGCGTGGACGCCATTGGGGCGGGCTGCGCGTGGCCTACGTGCTGGAGTGAGCGGGGTGCAGGCTAGCGGCGAAAAAAATGCCGCCGGTGTTAACGGCGGCAATGAGAGAGACTTCTTGCACTCGTATGTCTAGGCTAGGTCGGCCACATGGTTGGAGTTTGTCGCCGCTGCCGCCGCGTGTGACAGTGCTGACACAAAGTACGGCCTGTGTGCAGGCTCTGGACATGAGACCGGTTGGCGCTCGCGCCGGAAACGGGTCTAATAGCGCCAGAAGTGGGGGTACCGCTGGCGCAGGCCGCGGTTGAGACAGTCCCTTGGAACCTGATCCGGTTGAGACCGGCGTAGGGAAGCTTCGCAAGTCCGCTGTCGGCCTCTTCCCGTTGCCACTGGACCCGCGCCGCCGCTTCGTCCCCCATGCGAGTTCGTTTGCTCGCCACCGTTCCGCGCCCGGCGCGGGTCACCCGAACCAGGACGAATGCCGATGAATGCCATGCCCAACCCACTCCAGCAGCAGACCGATACCCTGTCCGCTGCGGTAACTCGCCCCATTCCCGGCTCGCGCAAGATCTTCGTACAAGGCTCGCGCCCCGACCTGCAAGTGCCGATGCGCGAAATCGTGCTGACCCGCACCCCGACCGTGTTCGGCGGCGAGGAGAACGCACCGGTGAGCGTCTACGACACCTCCGGTCCGTACACCGACCCGCAGGCCCGGATCGACCTCGGTGCGGGTCTGGCGCCGCTGCGCGCGGGCTGGATCGCCGAGCGCGGCGACACTGTCGCGCTGGCGGGGCTCAGTTCCCACTTTGGCCGCGAGCGGGAGGGCGACGCGCGCCTGCAGGCGGTGCGCTTCCCCGCGCGGCATCTGCCACGGCGGGCGCTGGGCGGTGCCAACGTCACTCAGATGCACTATGCGCGGCGTGGCATCGTCACTCCCGAGATGGAGTTCGTCGCGATCCGCGAGAATCAGCGCTTGGAGTTGGTGCGCGATGCGCAACTGCGCGCGCAACATCCCGGAGAGGCATTCGGTGCGGGCATCCCTGCGGTCATCACCCCCGAGTTCGTGCGTGATGAGATCGCACGCGGTCGCGCCATCCTGCCGTGCAATATCAACCATCCGGAAAGCGAGCCGATGATCATCGGTCGCAACTTCCTGACCAAGATCAACGCCAACATCGGCAACAGCGCGGTCAGCTCCGGTATCGCCGAGGAAGTGGAGAAACTGGTGTGGGCGATCCGCTGGGGCGGGGACACGGTGATGGACCTGTCCACGGGCAAGCATATCCACGAGACGCGCGAGTGGATCGTGCGCAATTCGCCGGTGCCAATCGGCACGGTGCCGATCTATCAGGCGCTGGAGAAGGTCGATGGCCGCGCCGAGGAACTGACCTGGGAAATCTTCCGTGACACGTTGATCGAGCAGGCCGAACAGGGTGTGGATTATTTCACCATCCATGCCGGCGTGCTGTTGCGCTACGTGCCGTTGACCGCCAAGCGCGTCACCGGCATCGTCTCGCGTGGTGGTTCGATCCTGGCCAAATGGTGTCTGGCGCACCATCGCGAGAATTTCCTCTATACCCACTTTGAGGACATCTGCGACATCATGAAGGCCTACGACGTGGCGTTCTCGCTCGGCGACGGTCTGCGCCCGGGGTGCATTGCCGATGCCAACGACGCGGCGCAATTCGGCGAACTGGAGACGCTCGGCGAGCTGACCAAAATCGCGTGGAAGCACGATGTGCAGACCATGATCGAAGGCCCCGGCCATGTGCCGATGCAGTTGATCAAGCAGAACATGGACAAGCAGTTGCGCGAATGCGGCGAGGCGCCGTTCTACACGCTGGGGCCGCTGACCACCGATATCGCGCCCGGTTACGACCACATCACTTCCGCGATCGGCGCGGCGATGATCGGCTGGTTCGGTACGGCGATGCTGTGCTACGTGACCCCGAAGGAACACTTGGGCCTGCCCAATCGCCAGGACGTGCGCGATGGCATCATGGCTTACAAGATCGCCGCCCATGCCGCCGATCTCGCCAAGGGCCATCCTGGCGCGCAGGTGCGCGATAACGCATTGTCCAAGGCGCGCTTCGAGTTCCGCTGGGACGATCAGTTCCACCTCGGGCTGGATCCGGAGAAGGCGCGCGAATTCCACGATGAGACCTTGCCCAAAGATGCACACAAGCTGGCGCATTTCTGCTCGATGTGCGGGCCGCATTTCTGCTCGATGAAGATCACCCAGGACGTGCGCGATTACGCCGCCGAACATGGCGTTGATGCGGAAACGGCGCTACAGGCGGGCATGGAGGAAAAATCGGCGCAGTTCCGGGCTGCCGGGGCGCAGGTATATCGGGCCGAGTAGCGCGCGGCGGGCAGCGACGGTCTGGTCGGCGTGTCGGCCAGGCCGGTGTCGATTACGAGCGGCTAACGAAACTGTTGCATCGCTGCGGGATGAGTGCAGCGCTTGGAATCCTCAGTAACCCCGATTACATGCCAGTGCCTGCGTGCTGTACGCGCCCGTGAGGGCGCGACAGTGCGACGAGAGCAAGCCGGTACAGATCACCGAGTTTCAATCCACGCGTCCGTCCAGTAGCGCTTGGGATGTGTTGCCGGTCACTACTAACGCCTGCGCCGATTGCGCATCGTCCGTCCGCTCTCAGGAGGGCCTGCTTTCAGAATCCAAGTGTTCTTGATCGCGTACACGACGCGGCGTCCGGCAATGTTGCCGTCGATCGCAAGTACGCCGAATGGGCGACACGCAGGGTATACCTTCCGGCCTGCCGCCAATGGCGAGCGCTATGGATCGGCAAGAAGGAGATCGGTTCTGTGCGTTGGCGCGTGTGCTGCGATCCACGACTGCCTGGGGTTATGCCGAGCCCATTCCCATCAAATTTTCCGCAGACTCGCGCCAGCTCGGTAGCTTATTGAGTACGCCGGTCTTGGCCAGGTAGTCTTCATTCACCTCAGTACCGCTGGCCAGCGCCATCGCCACATGGACCGCGCCGGTGATCCAGAAGCTGCGAGTGCTGGAGCGCTGTGGCTGGCGGTGCAACGCCACCGCTTCGATGATCGGCATCGGCAGGCCCCACAGGCCTAGCAGGTAGGCGCCAGCCTCGGTATGGCCTGGGCGCATGTCGTCCGCATCCACGAGTGGTTTGTATTCGTCGCGAATGCCCGGCAGCAGCATGCCGATGTCGGCCAGCAACGCCGCGGTCGAGCCGAGTTCGGCGCTGGATGCGGGCAGCATCTTCGACGCCAATTTGGAGGCGACCAGCGAGCGCCGTTGCAGCGCGTTGCGTTCGGCGTTGGAGAGCGTCTGTGCCGTGAACACCTCGCTGGCCAGTACCAAATCGCGCAGGGTGGCGGTACCCAGCCGGGTGACGGCAGTGCGCAGATCGGAGATGGTGCGACCGTTGGAGAAGAATGCCGAATTGCACAATTGCAGGATCTTGGCCGCGATCGCGGGATCGCCCGAGACCAAATTGCACAGATTGGCCGCATCGCTGCCTTCGTCTTGTTCCAGCGCGTTCATCAGGCTGAGGTACAGATGCGGCGGCGCCGGTAGCTTCTCGATACGGCCGATGCTGGTGCGCAGTCGCGGATTACCGAGCAGGTCGCGCAGCTCTTCGAGGTTGGTGATGGCTTCCAGCAACATCTCCGGCGATAGCGGCAGTGGCAGGAAGCGGTGCGCCACGCCGATGATCCGCGCCGGTGGCGCACGATTGATCTGCTCGGCTTCAATCAGCGCGATGCGAATGGTTTCCGGGCTAAGCGTGCGGATCTGGCCGAGCAGGGTGGCGGTGGTCAGGTCCGGTAGCGTCGGCGCGGCGATCACTGCGTCCAATTGCACGGTGGCGGCCACCGCGATGGCGGTATTGCCGTCCGCCGCGCTTTGGACTTGCCAATCCTCGTCAAGATCACGCAGGTATTCCGTGATTTCAGCCGGAAGGCTCGCTTCGTCGCCGACGAATAGGATACGCAAGTGAATTTACCCCAAGAAAACCCGGATCGTCCCCGACCGGTTCGATCATGCCGTGGCTCAATCTACTCCAAACCCTCCGGCACTTTCTTTGTCGGCGATGGCAAAACGTGAAATGGCATCGGTCGCGGCGGAACCTGGCGGTCCAGCCGCGGCCGTGTTTAGGCGTTGGCGTCGAAGCGAGCGACGGCAGCGCGCAGGATTTCCTTGGCTTCCGCAGCGTTACCCCAGCCGTCCAGCTTGACCCACTTGCCCTTTTCCAGGTCCTTGTAGTGCTCGAAGAAGTGGCCGATACGTTCCATCCAGTGGCCCGACACCTGAGAGATGTCCTCGATATGGGCATAGCCCTGGAACACCTTGGCCACCGGCACAGCCAGGAGTTTCTCGTCGTTGCCGGCCTCGTCGCTCATCCGCAGTACGCCGACCGGGCGGCAGCGCACCACGCAGCCGGGTACCAGCGGTAACGGCAGTACTACCAACACGTCGGCCGGGTCGCCGTCGCCGCACAGGGTATTGGGTACGTAGCCGTAGTTGCACGGATAGCGCATCGGGGTAGACAGGATGCGGTCGACGAAAATGGCGCCGCTGGCCTTGTCCACTTCATACTTGACCGGCTCCGAATCCTTGGGGATTTCGATGACGACGTTGATTTCTTCCGGCAGGTTCTTGCCGGAGGTGACCAGTTCCAGACCCATGCGTGAGCTCCAGTAGAGTGGCTTCTTGAAAGGGACCAGCATTCTAGTCGCTTGACTGTTGCAATACAGCGTCCCTGGGCCTGTGGCGATTCCTACACCCGGTTCGGATTCCGGCCCCGAGCCGATGCGGGATAGTCCGATAGCGCTAGTACCGGGCGGGTGGCACGCTGTCTGTCCTGTCCTTGAAGGAGCAAGGCGATGAACATAGTTCGGTATTTGTCAGGACTGTTGCTGATTGTGTCGGTGCTGGTCTGTGCTGGTGCGCGGGCTTCCCATGCGGAGCAGACGCAACAGGCTTACGTGGACGCGATGGACGATGCTCCGGGTGAGGGCGGGGAGACATTCGCTGATTTGGAGCAGCGACTGGTCCACGATTTCGAGCGGCTGTGCGGCGACACTTTTTGCGCAGGCGATTACAGCGCCTACCGGCCGTTGCGCTACCGCTGCTCGGTGCGTCAGCGCGATGGTGTGATCGGCCAGTGCGTGTGGACTTTCGGTGCCAGCGAGGCCAGCATCGACCCGGACACCGGCCGGGTGCTGGTCGATGCGCGGCTGTGGCAATGCATCACGCCCTTGCTGCCGCAGACCCGTCTGGCAGCGTTGTACAAGGCGCTGGCAGGTGAGCGACCGTTGCGCGCGCCGTTACCGCATCACCGGCACAGTATCAACGATGGTTTGATGGACTGCCTGACGCCATGATCGGTTGATGTTGGCGGCTGCCGGTCAGAGCGCTACCTTCTATAGTAGTGGTACCAGCAGCAGCGCTACGATGTTGATGATCTTGATCAGCGGGTTGATCGCGGGGCCGGCGGTGTCCTTGTACGGGTCGCCGACAGTGTCGCCGGTGACCGCAGCCTTGTGCGCCTCGCTGCCCTTGCCGCCGAAGTGGCCGTCCTCGATGTACTTCTTGGCGTTGTCCCAGGCGCCGCCGCCGGTGGTCATCGAGATCGCCACGAACAGCCCGGTGACGATGGTGCCGATCAGCAGGCCACCGAGTGCACGCGGTCCCAGCAGCAGACCGACCACGATTGGCACCACGACCGGTAACAGCGACGGTACGATCATCTCGGCGATCGCCGAACGGGTCAGCATGTCCACCGCGCGGTCGTACTGCGGCTTCCCGGTACCTTGCATGATGCCGGCGATCTCGCGGAACTGGCGCCGCACTTCCTCCACCACCGCGCCGGCGGCACGGCCCACCGCCTCCATCGCCATCGCACCGAACAGATAGGGGATCAGTCCGCCGATCAGCAGGCCGATGATCACGGTGTGATCGGACAGGTCGAAGGCGAAATGCGCGCTGGGGTGTGCGGCGCGCAGGTTGTGGGTGTAGTCGGCGAACAGCACCAGCGCGGCCAGCGCGGCCGAACCGATCGCATAGCCCTTGGTCACTGCCTTGGTGGTGTTGCCGACCGCATCCAGTGGATCGGTGATGGCACGCACCTCCGACGGCAGCTCGGCCATCTCGGCGATGCCGCCTGCGTTGTCGGTGATCGGGCCGTAGGCGTCCAGGGCCACGATCATGCCCGCCATCGACAGCATCGCGGTCGCTGCGATAGCGATGCCGTACAGGCCCGACAGCGCGAACGCTCCCCAGATCGCCGCGCACACCGCGATCACCGGCAACGCAGTCGATTTCATCGAGATACCGAGGCCGGCGATGATGTTGGTGCCGTGGCCGGTGGTGCTGGCCGCGGCCACGTGCTGTACCGGCGCATACTGGGTGCCGGTGTAGTACTCGGTGATCCATACGATCAGACCGGTCAGCGCCAGCCCGATCAACGCGCAGCCATAGAGGTTGCCGGCGCCGGCCGCGGTGTCGCCCATCAGTTGCTGGGTCACCGGCCAGAACGCCAGTGCGGCCAGCACCGCCGAGATCACCACTCCCTTGTACAGCGCGCCCATAATCGAACAGCCTGGGCGCACGCGCACGAAGAAAGTGCCGACGATCGACGCCACGATCGACACGCCGCCGAGCACCAGTGGATACAGCACGGCGTTGCGTCCGGCCTCGACCGCCATCAACCCGCCCAGCAGCATCGTCGCGATGAGCGTGACCGCGTAGGTTTCGAACAGGTCTGCGGCCATGCCCGCGCAGTCGCCGACATTGTCGCCGACGTTGTCGGCGATCACCGCCGGGTTGCGCGGGTCGTCTTCGGGAATTCCGGCTTCGACCTTGCCCACTAGATCGGCGCCGACGTCGGCGCCTTTGGTGAAAATGCCGCCGCCCAGGCGCGCGAAAATCGAGATCAGCGAACTGCCGAAGGCCAGCCCGACCAGTGCGTGCAGGCTGTCGGCGACGCTATGTCCCAGCCATTGCAGCGTGCCGTAATAGCCCGCCACGCCGATCAGCCCAAGTCCCACCACCAGCATGCCGGTGATCGCGCCACCGCGGAACGCGACGTTCATCGCCGGACCCAGTCCACGCCGTGCCGCCTCGGCGGTGCGCACGTTCGCGCGTACCGACAGGTTCATGCCGATGTAGCCGGCGGCTCCAGACAGCACCGCGCCGATCGCGAAGCCGCCGGCGGTGTACCAACTCAGAAACACGCCGACCAGAACCAACAGGATCGCGCCAGCGATGGCGATGGTCAGGTACTGACGGTTGAGGTAGGCGCGGGCGCCTTCCTCGATCGCATTGGCGATCTTCCGCATGCGTTCGTTGCCGGCCGGTTGTGCCAGGATCCAGCGCGTGGACACGATGCCATAGAGGATCGCCAAACCTGCGCACGCCAATGCCACGATCACCGCATATCGTTCCAACATGACCCCTCCCAAGGATGTGGATGACGCCCAGGCGCTGGACATGCTGCGGGATCGCGCCGTGGGAGCGTCAACAGACAAGGACTCCCATACGTAATGCGCCGCTGGTGCGTCTAGCAATCTCGACCTGGCCTGAGCGCCGCGAGTATGCGCCCGGCCCCGGCAGGCCGCCAGCGACGCGGTCGGGATGTGGCGCTTTGGCATTCGGTTCAGTTGGCACATGGCAGCGTGACCCATCGCTTCCGAGGAACAATTCGATGCAACCGACGCTTCCCCCCCGCATGCGCGTATCGGCGCTGGCCTTGAGCCTGTGCGTATTGGTACCCCTGAGTGCGCTCGCCGCCGACCCCACTCCGGAATTGCAGCGCTCCATCGGCGCGCCGCAAGCCGTGGGCGTGGTGCATACGATCCGGCAGATTCCTGAGGCCTGCGTGCGTTTCGAGGGCCAATACACCGGCGACGCCGCACAGCCGTATCGCTTCTCCGCCGTGCGCAGCAGCCCCACCTGTCAGCCGCGCGCCAAGCTGGTGGAGTTCGACCAGGCTAAGCCCAGCGAAGCGACCGGCTGGAAGTTCAACGATCTGATCCGCGTACCCAGCGCGGCTTGCCCCAGCCAGCAGGCGGTGGTGCGGGTCTGGCGCAAGCCAGTCGCGCTCAACACCGAGCGCGATGGTCAGGGCCAGTCGCGGATCTACCTGGAAGAGGCCAAGCAGCAGGCGGACGCTGGCAAAATTGCCCCGGTTCCAGAGTTCACCGTGCAAATGACCCTGGAAGGCACTGCCTGCCGCTGAGTGGCATGGGTTTGATGCCAAAGGCGCTCCCGCCGATGCCTTGTCCGGCAGATGCCGCTTGCGCTGGGCGGCATCTGCCAGGCTGGCCCAGCCTGCGTCCCGGGCCGTAGGTGGTCTTTCTGTGCGTGCCCCATCGCACGTGGCTTGGCGTCATCCTTCCCAGGCCGGTAGTTTTTTCTTCACCGCCACGTTTTTCAGTGTCACGTATTTGGGCAGGCCGTCGTTGCCATAAGCCAGCGGCGCTTCGCCGCGGATCAACGGTTGCAGGTAGCGGCGGGCTTTCTCGGTGATGCCGAAGCCGTCCTTGCGCAGGAACGACGGCGGCATTTTTTTCTCATGGTTGGCGACCTTGCTCAGCGGCGCGGCCTCGATCTTCCAACGGTAGGGCGCATCGCTGCTGCGCACGATCGCCGGCATCACCGCGTTCATGCCGTTGAGGGCGAATTGCACCGCCGCCTTGCCAACCGCCTGTGCCTGTTCCCAGTCGGTGCGCGAGGCGATATGGCGTGCCGAGCGTTGCAGGTAGTCGGGCAGGGTCCAGTGCACCTTGTAGCCGAGTTCTGACTTGACCTTGCCGGCGAGGTACGCCGCCACGCCGCCGAGCTGGCTGTGCCCGAACGCGTCGGTGCCGCCGCCTACATCGGCGACGAAGCGCCCGTCCGCGGTTCGAATGCCTTCGCTGGCCACCACCACGCACCAACCGACCTGATCCACCACCTTGCGCACCTGTGCCAGGAAGGCCGCCTCGTCGTAGGCGCGCTCGGGGAACAGGATGATCTGCGGTGCATCGTCCGGCGACTGCGCGGCCAGCCCGGCGGCGGCAGCGAGCCAGCCGGCATGCCGGCCCATGGCCTCGTAGACAAAGACCTTGGTCGAGGTTTCCGCCATGGCGGCCACGTCCAGCGCCGCTTCCCGCACCGCCACCGCAGTGTATTTGGCCGCCGAGCCGAAACCGGGGCAGGTGTCGGTCACCGTCAGGTCGTTGTCGATGGTCTTGGGCACGCCGATGCAATGCAGGGGATAGTCGAATGCCTGTGCCAGTTGTGCGACCTTCCAGGCGGTATCGGCCGAATCGTTGCCGCCGTTGTAGAGGAAGTAGCGTACCTGATGCGCTTGCAACACTTGTAGCAGGCGCTCGTACCTGGGGCGATCGGCTTCCAGCGATTTGAGCTTGTAGCGGCAAGAGCCGAAGGCGCCGCCCGGGGTGTGTGCCAGCGCGCGGATCGCCGCCGCCGATTCCTTGGAGGTGTCGATCAGGTCTTCGCGCAGTGCGCCGAGAATGCCGTTACGCGCGGCCAGCACCTTGACCTTGCGCGCCCGTGCTTCGCCGATCACGGCGGCGGCGCTGGCGTTGATGACGGCGGTGACGCCGCCGGATTGGGCGTAGAGCAGGGTGCCTTGGGCCATGGTCGAGGGTCGCTCCTGGGGTGGGGACATTGCCGGGACATTGCCCGGATGCGGTAAACTGAGAGGCTTGCGGCGCAGCGTGGACCTATGAGTCTAAACGCGGCAGGTCATGCACGGTAATTTCCTTGAGGAGTCAGGTTGATGCGATTGGTTCTATTGGGACCGCCCGGATCGGGCAAGGGCACGCAAGCGGCCCGTCTGAAGGACACGCTGCAGATTCCGCACATCTCCACCGGCGATCTGCTGCGCGCGGAAGTCGCCGCCGGCACGCCGCTCGGGGTCCAGGCCAAGGAAGTGATGGCGCGTGGCGATCTGGTTTCCGACGATATTCTGCTGGGCATGCTGGCATCGCGCCTCAGTCGTGAGGACGTGCGCAACGGCTTCATCCTCGATGGCTATCCGCGCAATCTTGCCCAAGCTGGGGCGCTGGACGAATTGCTGGCCAAACTCGGCCAACCGCTGGGCGCGGTGGTGCAACTGGACGTGGCCACCGATCTGCTGGTGGAGCGCATCGCCGGCCGTGCCAAGGCCGAGGGGCGTGAAGACGACAATCCCGCGTCGGTGCGCAAGCGGTTGCAGGTGTACAACGATTCGACGGCGCCGGTGATCGGCTTCTACGATAAGCGCGGCACGCTCGCGCGCGTGGATGGAGTCGGCTCGCTGGACGAGGTGCTCGCCCGCATTCTGGCCGCGATCGGTCGCTGAGGCGACAGCGACCTTCCGCGGATGCGCTTGGCGCGCGTCCGCCGGTCACGTTGCGCGCTGCTCACCGCCGCGTTAGGGCGTCGTGTTGGGTACAGCGAGGCTGTGCAATGTGAGCGTCTGCCGAGCCTGTTTGCTCGTGCATGGCGCATCCGAATACTGCCACCGTGCAGTCGCCGTGGTATCAAGCCATTTGCCGGTTTGCCTGGGTCGGGGGATCGGCGACAATCGGCTCATGAGCAAAATCCATATTCTCGGCATCGCCGGTACGTTCATGGGGGGTGTCGCCGCGTTGGCGCGTGAACTCGGCTATGTGGTCGAGGGTAGCGACCAGGCGATCTATCCGCCGATGTCCACGCAGTTGGAGCAATTGGGCATCGCGTTGAAGCAGGGGTACCTGCCGGAGCACATCGAGGCCGACTGCGCGCAGGTGATCGTCGGCAATGCGCTCTCGCGCGGCAACCTCGCCGTGGAGGCGGTGCTCGATGCCGGACGCGCCTACATTTCCGGGGCGCAGTGGCTCAGCGAGCAGGTGTTGCCCGGGCGCGAGACGCTGGCAGTGGCGGGCACCCATGGCAAAACCACCACCACCAGCATCCTGACCTGGCTGTTGCAATCGGCGGGTCGCGAGCCGGGGTTCCTGATCGGCGGGGTGGCCGAGGATTTCGGCGTGTCGGCGCGCCTGGGCGGTCCGGTCGCGGCCCCGCAGCGGCCGTTGTTCGTGGTCGAGGCCGACGAATACGACACCGCGTTCTTCGACAAGCGCAGCAAGTTCGTGCACTACCGGCCGCTGGTGGCGATCCTCAACAACCTCGAATACGATCACGCCGATATTTTTCCCGATGTCGCCGCGATCCAACGTCAGTTCCACCACCTGGTGCGCACGGTGCCGCACCGGGGCCGCCTGATCGTCAATGGCGAGGACGCGCATCTGCGCGAGGTGCTGGCGATGGGCTGCTGGACGCCGGTGGAGCGCTTCGGCTTCGATCCGGGGTTCGATTGGAGCGCGCGTCTGCTTGCCGCCGATGGCAGCCGTTTTGCGGTGCTGCATGCAGGCCAGCAATTGGGTGTGGTCGAATGGTCGTTGCTCGGTCGCCACAACGTGATGAACGCGCTGGCGGCTTTGGCGGCGGCGCATGCGGTTGGCGTGGCGCCTGCGCAGGTGATCCCGGCGCTGGCGCGTTTTCGCAGCGTCAAGCGGCGGCTGGAAGTGCTTGGTCAGGCGCAGGGCATCACCGTGTACGACGATTTCGCCCATCATCCCACCGCGATCCGCACCACCCTGGAAGGGTTGCGTGCCAAGGTCGGTACGGCGCGCATCGTGGTGGCGATGGAGCCGCGCAGCAATTCGATGCGCTTAGGCGCGCATGCCGATGCGCTGGCGCCGTCGCTGGAGGTGGCCGATGCGGTGGTGTTCCTGCAGCGTCCGGAACTCGCATGGGACGCCGGCAAAGTGATCGCCGCAGTGCGCGGCCAGGCTCACGCCGCCACCGACGTGGACGCGCTACTGGCGGCGTTGCAGACGCAGGCACGCGCGGGCGACCATGTGGTGTTCATGTCCAACGGCGGTTTCGACGGCGCGCCGCGGCGTTTCCTGGCGGCGCTTCAATGATTATGATCGGACGCAGCGGAGTGTGCGAGTGAGCGTGGAGCGAACGACGCTGCCGCTATTCATGCTGCATAAAGTGCTGCTGCCAGGCGCATCGATGAAGCTGCGCGTGTTTGAGCCGCGTTATCTGGATATGGTTCGCGAGTGCGGCCGTCACGACAGCGGTTTCGGTGTTTGCTTGATCATGCATGGCAGTGAGGCCGGTGCCGCAGCGTTACCGGCGGAGTTCGGCATCGAGGCGCGCATCGTCGATTTCGATGTCGGCACCGATGGCGTGCTGCTGTTGAGTCTGCGCGGCGCGCGGCGCTTTCATGTGGCGCGTCACTGGACTCGCGACAATGGCCTGGTGGTTGGCGATGTGGCGTGGTGCGAACCGGATCACGACGACGAACTGCGTCCGCAGCATGCGCTGCTGGCGACGCTGCTGGAGAGCCTGTTGGACCAGGCGGCTGCGGTGTATCCGGTGGTCGGGCCGCGCCTGCTGGATCAGGCCGCCTGGGTCGGCTGGCGTCTGGCCGAACTGCTGCCGCTTGACGAACGGCAACGCCTGTCACTGTTGCAGCAAGACGATCCGCACGTGCGGCTGGAGCAATTGCTGGCCTGGATTCCGTGAGCGGCGATTCATGACGTCGTGCCGATTTTCGCGCCCGATTCGGTGCCGGCGTTGCTTGGTGTGGCACATAAGCCAGCCACGCGCTGCGTCCCATGAGCGCGAAGATCGGCGGGCGACGGTATCCTCGACAGCGCCGCGCTCCTGCGTTCAGCCTCGGGCTGATCTGTGTGGATGATGATTGGTCGCGATCCTCCCGCATCGCAGCTGCCACCGGCAATGGCCCAGCGCACCGGGCGGTCGGATACCCGTACATCGTTTCCACCTATGATCGAGGAAACTTCAGATGACGCGTTCTTTCCTGCTTTTACTGCTCTCTGCCAGCGGTTGCCTGAGTCTTCCGGCTATGGCCGCAGGCGCTGTCGCCCCTGGCGCTGGCGTGTGTTTGGACGGCTCCATCGTCCAGGTGACCGGCAACGCCGACCAGCCGGTAGCCAAGACCTGTCTGGCCGATGCCATAAAGGGGTTTCCGCTGAAGCGTGGTCAGTTGGTCGCGATCGAGCTTCCCGAAAATAATTCGACCGGCATGTCATGGGCGTTGCGCACTCTGCCGCGGTCGCTGTCGCTGATCGACGTCTCTCGCCGCCCGAGTAGCTCCTGTGGCAAGGGAGAAGTGGGGTGCGGTGGGAGTGTCATCTTCACCTTCAAGGCGATGAATCGTGGCAATGGTGTCGTCGACCTGATCTACGCGCGGCCCAGGGAAGAGCAGGCTTCGGATTCGCGATCTGTCAGGCTTAAGGTGAAGTAGTCGGGTTCCACGCAGGTCAGGGTCGTCGCCGCGGTCGCCGCGCTTGGTGTGTGATCGTAGTCTTATTTACTGCGCCGCTTTACTGCGCCGCGGGCTCGATCGGTGCGGCGGTGGGAGCCGAGGTTCAGTCCAGCGGTGCCTGTATTTCGCCGTCGCGGTGCAACAGCAGTACCGACCTTGGACTTGTTACGTGTGGGCAGGGCGTGCAGTGCTTCGGTCAGCGTGTTCGCTGCCGCCAGAGACAGCGGTCGCTACATCCGGATCAAATTGAAATGGTGTTAGTAGCGCAGGCTTTGTGCGCTGCCGATCCATAGCGGTACGTCAGCCCGGCTGAAGGTGGAGTTCGTCTGCGCGCTTGCCGGGCAAAGCATCAGCAGCGATTCCATCCGGGTGTATCCAACCTTGCTGGCAACACCGGCACCTGTGTGGGTATGCGCTGTGTCGTCGTGCTGTGGTGTAACCGTTAGCCCATGGCAACGAGTTGGCGTTGCAACGACGTTAGCGCTCCGGCCACCTGTAAGTTAAGTGACCAGCGTTGGTCGGCGTCGAATGCGTTGCATCGCGATGGTCGTTGCGACCAGTCGTGCCGCCGCCATGTTGAGGCTGCCATCTGTGTTAGCGGTGGTGACGGTGGTTTGAACTTGACCAGCTTGCTTTCCAGGTGGCAATGTAACTGGAGTAAGCTCCGACAAGTGGTGGAGCTGAAGATCGAGAATCTGTGGCGGGTAGCATCGATTCGGCCGCTGCTGGTTCAATGGCACTCAAGTTGATGCGTTGAACTCCATCGGCGCGACCGCCTGCCCAACATTTGCTGATATTTGCTTTATTTACCTGTATCCGTGCCATGGTTCTGGCGTCTACGGGCGCTGTTGCGATTCCGTATTTTTCTTTCGCAAATAGGAATCAATTATGAAAAAAATATTAAAAAATAGTTCAGCTCATCGATAGTGGTTGACGCTTTGTAAGGAATTCAACTTTGCGAGGGTGGTATGGAAGATTTCGAAGTAATGGTTCCGAAAGTTGATGGTCAAAACGCTTTCGCTAGTGTGAATGATGATGCCTGGTTCCCATTGTCCGCAAATCAGCGCAATTTATGGTTTTTATACAAGTTACAGCCGGAGTTGCAGGGGAATTACAACATCAGCTTTTTCGCACGTCTTCTTGGTGAGGTTGATCTTGATTTATTGGATCAGGCGATTGCAGAGCTAATGAGGCGCCATGCGATGTTGCGCACTCGCTTTCGTGAGGCGGGCGAAGAGCCTGAGCAAAGAAGCGAGCGTTTTGCGCGGGCGCAACTTCAAGTGGTTGATGTGTATGGGGTGAATTCCTCAGCTCTTGATCGTATGGTCAAGGAAGATAGCGTTCGGCCTTTCGATCTCACAGTTGCTCCGTTATTTAGAGTCGGGATTTATCGGGTCAATGCGCAAGAAAGCGTTATTGTTTTGACATTCAATCATCTTGTGGTGGATGGTTGGTCGCTTTGGCGTTTGATCGAAGAATTGGGTGTTATTCTGGAGGGAATTGGTGGCGCTGCGCCATTACGCCCGGTGGTCTCTTGTGGCAGTGAATCGAAGCCGAGCTACTTCGATTATGTGTGCTGGCAACGTGATTGGATTAACGGTGATGGCGGAAGTAAGCAATTTTCTTATTGGAAGGAATTGCTTGCTGATGAGGTTCCATCCTTGAATTTGCCGGTACGCACGCCACGGGCGGCGTTTCCAGCGAAGCACCGAGATGCCATCTACTTTGGTTTGGACATGGAGTTGTCCATGAAGTTGAATAATTTTTCAGATCGCTGTAATTCCTCGATCTACGTGGTCTTGCTGGCGGCTTATTTCATTTTGTTGCGTCGGATTACGGGTCAGGATGATTTCAATGTCGGATCGCCGATGCCGGCTCGGAGAGGGAAGAAGTGGTCCGATGTCACCGGGGCATTCTTTAATCAGGTCGTCTTGCAAGCTAATTTCGATCCTGATCTTACCGTCGGGGAGTTGCTGCGCAGAGTGCGTAGTCGCGTTAGGCGTGCGATGGAAAATCAGGATTTTCCATTTTTCGAGTTGGTCGAACGACTTAATCCTCATCGAGAGGAAAGTCGTTCGCCATTTTTTCAGACCATGTTCGTATTTCAGAATCCGCGTGGCTTTGGCGATGCGTTGAATATTTTGGTCGGCGATGATGAAATTGCGCCTGTGCATTGGGGTGGTTTGCATCTCGTTCACTTCTGCCATCCTCCGATTGCTGGTGCTGCAGCACTTGACCTTGTATTAGAGGCGGTCAAATGGGGAGAAAAGATAGGTTTCATTCTGGATTTTGATCCATTGCTTTTCGAGCGTTCGACGCTGGAGCAGTGGATGGGACATTGGCGTCATCTGTTGGAAGCCATGGTGGCCGAGGGCGCTGAAGATCAGGTGGTGGATCGTCTGCCATTACTGTCTGAGGCCGAGCTCCATCAAGTGTTGACGCAGTGGAATGCAACTGCGGAAGATTATCCGCGCGATGCGTGTGTACATGAGTTGTTCGAGAGGCAGGTGGCGCGTGATCCATCGGCCATCGCGGTGGTGCAGGGCGAGGTGTCGCTGACATACGGCGAGTTGAATGCGAGGGCCAACCGTCTGGCGCATTACCTGCGCGAATTGGGCGTGTGCCCGGACGATCGCGTGGCGATCTGCGTGCAGCGTAGTGTGGAGATGGTGCTGGCGTTGCTGGCGGTGTTGAAGGCCGGTGGTGCGTATGTGCCGCTGGATCCCGCCTATCCGCCGGAGCGACTGGCCTACATGCTCGCCGATTGTGGTGCGGTGGCGGTGCTGACGCAGACCGCCAGCCGCAGCCTGATCGAGGAGAGTGCTGCTTCGGCCGTGATCGTCGATCTGCACGTCGACGCCGAGCGCTGGGCACAACTGCCGGACAGCAATCCGGATCGCAATGCCATTGGTTTGGCTACGCGCCATCTGGCGTATGTGATCTATACGTCCGGATCGACCGGTACGCCCAAAGGCGTGATGATCGAGCACCGGGGTTGTGTCAATTTATACCATCACTACGCTCTTGGCTATTTAAGGCAGGGCGAGAAGGTATTGGTTGTTTCTTCTTTTTCTTTTGACCTGACGCTTAAGAATATTTTTTCTCCATTATTTGTTGGTTCTACTGTCGTATTGGCGCCGGCAGTTGTAATGGTGGGGTCAAGTATTTTGAGTCTTCTTGAGTCGAGTGGTGCCGCATTGATCAATTGTGCGCCAAGTCAGTTGTATGGAGTTTTTGATGAATGCGGGTCTGGAAATAAGGAAATTCTGCTTGATCAGTTGCGCTATATTGTACTTGGTGGAGAGCCGATAAAAGGAGATCGCCTTTCGGCGTGGATTTCAGGCAATGAAAAGTATGTATTTGTAAATAGTTATGGGCCCGCTGAAATCACGGACGTTGCTGTCGATGGTGTTATCAAAGATCTCTTTGCATCGGAGACGATGCCAATCGGTCGTCCTATCGCCAATACGCGCATCTACATCCTGGATGCACACGATGCGCCAGTTCCGGTCGGGGTAGTGGGTGAGTTGTATATCGGCGGCGATGGAGTGGGGCGTGGGTATCTAAATCGTGACGACTTGACCGCCGAGCGCTTCCTCACCGATCCATTCAGTGCCGATCCGGCTGCGCGGATGTACCGCACTGGCGATCTGGGGCGCTGGCGTGCCGACGGTACGATCGAGTTTGTCGGACGCAACGATCACCAGGTCAAGATTCGTGGATTCCGCATCGAATTGGGCGAGATCGAGGCACGACTGAGCGCGCATGCGGATGTGCGCGAGTGTGTGGTGGTGGCGCTGGAGGATGCGACAGGCACGGGCAAATGGCTGGTGGCGTACTGGGTCGGTGCCGAGGAGGTGACGTCCGAACATCTGGGCGCAGAAACTTTGCGCAGCTGGCTATCGGATGTGCTACCGGATTACATGGTCCCAGCCGCCTATGTGCGGTTGGATCGCCTGCCACTGACCCCGAACGGTAAGCTGGATCGCAAGGCATTGCCAGCACCGGATGGGTCGGCTTATGCAGCGCATGCGTATGAAGCGCCGCAGGGCAACATCGAACAAACGATTGCCACGATTTGGAGCGATCTGCTTGGTCTAGAGAACATCGGGCGGCACGATAATTTCTTCGCTCTGGGCGGTCACTCGTTGCTGACGGTACGGGTCGCTTCGTGCTTGCGTCAGCAGTTGGATATCGAGATCGGCGTAGCCGACCTATTTGCGCATGCGACGCTCCAGCAGCTTGCCGCGCGTGTGGCGTCTTCCTCTAGCGCGGTCTTGCCACCGATCGTACCACTGGAGCCGGATGCGTCGCGCGTGCTGTCGTTTGCGCAGCAGCGGCTCTGGTTTCTGTCGCAATTCGAAGGCGTCAGCCAGGCGTATCACATCAGCGGCGGCCTGCGTTTGCGTGGGGCGCTGGACACCCAGGCGTTGCAACGTGCACTGGATCGCATCGTGGCGCGGCACGCATCGCTGCGCACGACCTTTGGGCTGGTCGATGGGCAGGCGCTGCAGCAAATCGCCGCCGAGGACAGCGGCTTCCAGTTGATCGTTCACGATCTACGCGAGTTGGTTGAGCGCGAGGGCGCGCTGGAGCGTTTATTGGCCGATGAGGCGAAAGCACCATTTGCTCTGGAGCGCGGCCCGCTGATCCGTGGCCGGCTGGTGCAGCTTGCCGATGACGAGTCCGTGCTGTTCGTGACAATGCACCACATCGTCTCGGACGGGTGGTCCTTGGGGATTTTGATCGACGAACTGAGCGTGCTGTATCGGGCATTTGCACGTGGCGAGGCCGATCCGCTAACGCCATTGCCGATCCAATATGCCGATTATGCGAGCTGGCAGCGGCAATGGCTGACGGGCGAGGTGCTGGATCAGCAGGCCAGTTACTGGCGCGAGACGCTGTCCGGTGCGCCGGTGCTGCTGGAACTGCCGACGGATCGTCCGCGTCCAGCCCGTCAGGACCATGCCGGCGCGACGCTGGAGGTGGTCGTCGGTCCGCAGCAGGCACAGGCGCTAAAGGCGCTGAGCCAGCGGCATGGGCTGACGTTGTACATGACGTTAATCGCGAGTTGGGCGTTGCTGCTATCGCGGCTTTCCGGGCAGGAGGATGTGGTCATCGGCAGTCCAGTGGCCAATCGTGGTCGCTCCGAGACCGAAGGGCTGATCGGCTTCTTCGTCAATACGCTGGCATTGCGCGTGGAGTTGTCTGGCTCGCCGACGCTGGCGCAACTGCTGGCATCGGTGAAGGCGCGTGCGCTGCAGGCGCAGGCGCATCAGGATATCCCGTTCGAGCAGGTGGTGGAGCTATTACAACCGCCGCGCAGCCTGGCGCATGCACCGTTGTTCCAAGTGATGTTGGCGTGGCAAAACACACCACATGGTGAGTTGGATCTTGGCGAGATAGAGACCAGTGAAGTTGGCGTCGCACAGACGAGCGCGCAGTTCGACTTGTCGTTGTCTTTGGCGGAGAGCGAAGAGGGGATTGTCGGCAGTCTGACCTATGCCACAGCGCTATTCGAGCATTCGACTCTAGAGCGGTGGATGGGACATTGGCGCCATCTGTTGGCGGCGATGTTGGCCGAGGGCGCCGAAGATCAGGCGGTGGATCGTTTGCCATTGCTGGACGAGGTCGAGCGCTATCAGGTGCTGACGCAGTGGAATGCAACTGCAGAGGATTACCCGCGCGATGCGTGTATACATGAGTTGTTCGAGAGGCAGGTGGCGCGTGATCCATCGGCCATCGCGGTGGTGCAGGGCGAGGTGTCGCTGACATACGGCGAGTTGAATGCGAGGGCCAACCGTCTGGCGCATTACCTGCGCGAATTGGGCGTGTGCCCGGATGATCGCGTGGCGATCTGCGTGCAGCGTAGTGTGGAGATGGTGGTGGCGTTGCTGGCGGTGCTGAAGGCCGGTGGTGCGTATGTGCCGCTGGATCCTGCCTATCCGCCGGAGCGGCTTGCCTATATGCAATCCGATTGCGGCGCGGTGGCGGTGCTGACGGATGCCGCCAGCCGCTACCTAGTCGAGGACAGTGCCGCTACGGCAGTGATCGTGGACCTGCAAGCCGACGGCGAGCTCTGGGAGCACCTACCGGACAGCAATCCCGACCGTCATGCCAATGGCCTGACCGCACGCCATTTGGCGTATGTGATCTACACGTCCGGATCGACCGGTGCGCCCAAGGGCGCGATGAACGAGCATCGCGGCTTGGTCAACATGGCTTGCGCTCAGAAGAAAATATTATTCTTAAATTCCAATAGCCGTATCTTGCAGTTTGCCTCTTTCAGTTTCGATGCCTGTACGTTCGAAATTATGATGGCGATCTGCTGGGGGGGCGCATTATTTATCCCATTCAATAATGAAATTATGGTGGGAGATGATTTTTTTGAAATAATCAAGAAAAAGGAAATCACCAACGCGACGTTGCCACCAACAGTGTTGCCTACGGTGTCAAATGTTGAAGAGTTGGTCTCTTTGCAAACGGTTGTCGTTGCAGGTGAGGCACTGCCTGCTGCGATGGTGAAACGTTGGGGTGAAGGAAGACGTTTGATCAATGCATATGGGCCCACGGAGACGACGGTCTGTGTCAGTGTGCATGAATGTGATGCGAATGCGACGGGAGCACCACCGATCGGTCGTCCGATTGCTAATGTGCGCATCTATATCCTCGATGCACACGGCGCACCAGTTTCGATTGGAGTGGTGGGCGAGTTGTATATCGGCGGTGATGGCGTGGGGCGTGGGTATCTCAATCGCGACGACTTGACCACAGAACGCTTCCTCATCGATCCATTCAGTACCGATCAGACAGCGCGGATGTACCGTAGTGGCGATCTGGGTCGCTGGCGTGCCGATGGCACGATCGAGTTTGTGGGCCGCAACGATCACCAGGTCAAGATCCGTGGTTTCCGCATCGAGTTAGGCGAGATCGAAGCGCGTCTGAGTGCGCATGCAGATGTGCGCGAGTGCGTGGTGGTGGCGCTGGATGCGGCGGCAGGCAGCGACAGGCGGTTGGTAGCGTACTGGGTTGGTGCCGAGGATGTAGATGCACAGAGATTGCGCAGTTGGCTATCGGATGTGCTACCGGACTACATGGTGCCGGCGGCCTATGTGCAACTGGACAAGCTGCCGTTGACCGCCAACGGCAAGCTGGATCGCAAGGCATTGCCGGCACCGGATGGTGCGGCTTATGCGGCGCATGCGTATGAAGCTCCGCAGGGTGAAATCGAACAAGCCATTGCGGTGATCTGGCGCGACCTGTTGGGTCTGGAGACGATCGGGCGGCACGACAACTTCTTCGCTCTCGGCGGGCATTCGTTGCTGGTGGTGCGGGTCGCGTCGCGCTTGCGTCAGGACTTGGGTGCCGAGATCGGCGTGGCCGAGTTGTTCGCCCATGCCACGCTCCAGCAGCTTGCCGCTTGTGTGGCGTCTTCCTCCGGCGCGATCTTGTCGCCGATCATGCCGCTGGCACCAGATGCACCGCGCGTGCTGTCGTTTGCACAGCAACGGCTCTGGTTCCTGTCGCAGTTCGAGGGTGTCAGTCAGGCATATCACATCAGCGGTGGCCTGCGTTTGCGCGGGCCACTGGAGAGGCATGCGCTGGAACGTGCGCTGGATCGCATCGTGGCGCGGCATGCATCGCTGCGTACGACCTTCGCCTTGATCGATGGGCAAGCATTGCAGCAGGTCGCTGCTGAGGATAGTGGCTTCCATTTGATCGCTCACGATCTGCGGGAGGTGCCCGAGCATGAGGTGGTGCTGGAGCGGCTGTTGGCCGAGGAAGCGCAGACACCCTTCGCGCTGGATCGCGGCCCGCTGATCCGTGGCGTGTTGGTACAGCTCGCCCACGACGAACACGTCCTCTTCGTGACCATGCACCACATCGTCTCGGACGGGTGGTCGATAGGGATTTTGACCAACGAGTTGAGCGCGCTGTATCGAGCGTTTGCACGTGGTGAAGCCGATCCTTTACCGCCGTTGCCGATCCAATATGCCGATTATGCGAGTTGGCAGCGGCAATGGTTGGTGGGCGAAGTATTGCAGCAACAGGCGACTTACTGGCGCGAAACGCTGTCCGGTGCGCCGGTGTTGCTGGAGTTGCCAACGGATCGTCCGCGACCTGCCCGGCAAGACCATGCCGGCGCAGCGCTGGAAGTGGTCGTCGGTCCGCAGCAGGCGCAGGCGCTGAAGGAACTCAGCCAGCGGCACGGGCTGACGATGTATATGACCTTACTCGCCAGTTGCGCGATGCTGCTATCGCGCTTGTCTGGACAGGACGATGTGGTGATCGGCAGTCCGGTGGCCAATCGTGGTCGCTCGGAGACCGAGGGGCTGATCGGCTTCTTTGTCAATACACTGGCGTTGCGGGTGGAGTTGTCCGGCTCGCCGACGCTGACGCAGTTACTGGCGTCGGTGAAGGAGCGTGCGCTGCAAGCACAGACGCATCAGGACATCCCGTTCGAGCAGGTGGTGGAATTAGTGCAGCCGCCGCGCAGCCTGGCGCATGCACCGTTGTTCCAGGTGATGTTCGCCTGGCAGAACACACCGCAGGGTGTGTTGAATCTTGGCGAACTCGACGCCAGTGGTCTGGGTGCGGCGCAGACGAGCGTGCAGTTCGATCTATCGCTGTCCTTGGAAGAAAGCAAGGATGGGATCGTCGGCAGTCTGACCTATGCCGCCGCGTTGTTCGAGCATGCGACGCTGGAGCGATGGATAGGTCATTGGCAGCATTTGTTGGCTGCGATGGTGGCCGAAGACGCTGACGATCGTGCGGTGGACCGTCTACCAATCCTGGGTGAGGCCGAGCGCCATCAGGTATTGATTCAATGGAATGCGACGGCGGCGGATTATCCGCGCGATGCGTGTGTGCACGAGTTGTTCGAGGCGCAGGTGGCGCGCGATCCCACGGCGATCGCGGTGGTGCAGGGCGAGACGTCGCTGACGTATGGCGAGTTGAACGCACGTGCCAATCGCCTGGCGCATTACCTGCGCGAGTCGGGTGTGCGCCCGGACGAGCGGGTGGCGATCTGCGTGCAGCGCAGCGTGGAGATGGTGGTGGCGTTACTTGCCGTGCTGAAAGCCGGTGGTGCGTATGTGCCGCTGGATCCTGCTTATCCGCCGGAGCGGCTGGCCTACATGCGTGCCGATTGCGGCGCGTTGACGGTGCTGACGGATACCGCCAGCCGGCACCTTGTCGAGGGCAGTGGTAATTCTACTGTGATCGTCGATCTGCAAGTAGACGGCACGCGCTGGGAGCATCTGCCTGACAGTAATCCCGACCGTCATGCCAATGGCCTGACCGCACGCCATTTGGCGTATGTGATCTATACATCCGGATCGACCGGCGCGCCGAAGGGTGTCATGATCGAGCACAGGAATCTGTGCAACTACGCATTGGATGCGGTGACGTTGTTCGGGGTGACGCAATCCGATCTCGTCTTGCAACAAAATTCGATCAGCTTCGATCTTTCGGTGGAAGAAATCTTCCCTGCCTTGCTTGGCGGGGCTGCACTTGTTCTTGCACCAACGATATTCGGTGCTGTGGATCATGGATGCGGAGAGATATCTTCGTCCCCACGGGTGACGGTGGTGCATTTGACGATGGCGCATTGGCATAGCCTTGTCGGCACATGGAAGCAATCGCCGGAACTGGCACGTGTACAACTGCAAGGCGTGCGACTTCTGAATGTCACTGGAGATGCCATATCTCCGCAGAAGCTAAGGGAATGGCATGCATTAAGGCCTCACAACATAGAAGTTGTTAATACCTATGGACCGACAGAGACCACGGTTTCTTGTACTGCAGAACATCTGACGCAAGATGCCGAATGCGATTCGGCTGTCACTATCGGACAGCCTCTCGCCAATACGCGTATTTATATCCTGGATATAAACAGTGCGCCGGTTCCGATCGGGGTGGTGGGCGAGCTGTATATCGGTGGCGATGGCGTGGGGCGTGGGTATCTCAATCGCGATGACTTGACCGCCGAGCGCTTCCTCACCGATCCGTTCAGCGACAATCCGACGGCGCGGATGTACCGCACTGGCGATCTGGGGCGTTGGCGTGCCGATGGCACAATCGAGTTTGTGGGCCGCAACGATCACCAGGTCAAGATCCGTGGCTTCCGCATCGAACTGGGCGAGATCGAGGCACGTCTGAGCGCGCATGCGGATGTGCGCGAGTGCGTGGTCGTAGCGCTGGAGGATGCGACAGGCACGGGCAAACGGCTGGTGGCGTACTGGGTTGGTGCCGAAGGCGTGACCTCCGAGCATCTGAGCGCAGAAACTTTGCGCAGCTGGCTAACGGATGTGTTGCCGGATTACATGGTCCCAGCCGCTTATGTGCGGTTGGATCGCCTGCCACTGACCCCGAATGGCAAGCTGGATCGCAAGGCATTACCCACACCGGATGGCTCGGCCTATGCGGCGCATGCGTATGAAGCACCGCAGGGGGAAATCGAACAGACCATTGCTGCGATCTGGAGTGAACTGCTTGGCCTGGAGAACATCGGGCGTCACGACAACTTCTTCGCCCTCGGTGGTCACTCGTTGCTCGGTGTGCGGCTGATTTCGCGTATCCGCAGCGCGCTGGGACTGGAATTGCCGCTGGCTACGTTGTTCGCTCAGCCGCGTCTGGTCGAATTGGCACAAGCCTTGGATTGTGCCAATTCCAGCACCTTGCCGGCCATTGTGCCGGCCGACCGTAACGCGGCATTGCCATTGTCCTACGCGCAACAACGGCTGTGGTTCCTGGCACAATTCGACAGTCGCGCCGCGCAGGCTTACACCCTCGCCGGCGGCGTGGACCTGCACGGCGCGCTGAATCTGCCCGCGCTGCAACAGGCGCTGGATCGCATCGTCGCCCGCCACGAAGCCCTGCGCACCTGCTTCGTGACCGACGACGACGGCGCCACCCAGTCGATTGCTCCTGCGGATGTAGGCTTTGCGCTGACGTGTGCAGATCTGCGCAACACGCCAGATGCCCAGGTCGCCGCGCAAGATCAAGCCGAACAGGAAACCAACACGCCCTTCGACCTGAGTCGTGGTCCGCTGATCCGTGGTCGCCTGTTGCAGCTGGCCGAGCAGCAACATCGTCTGCTGGTGACCATGCACCACATCGTTTCGGATGGCTGGTCGATGGCGTTGCTGGTGCAGGAACTGAGCGCGCTGTACGCCGCCTTCGTGCAAGGCCAACCCGATCCCTTGCCGCCGTTGCCGATCCAATATCCCGATTACGCCGTGTGGCAACGCCGTTGGCTCGAGGGGCCGCTGTTGCAACGTCAACTTGGCTTCTGGCGCGAGCACCTGCATGACGCGCCGGCACTGTTGGAACTGCCTACCGACCATCCGCGCCCAGTATTGCAGGACTATCGTGGCGATCATGTCGACATCACCCTGGATGCCGAACTCACCGATGCCCTGCGTGCCCTGAGCCAACGCCACGGCACCACCGTGTTCATGACCGTGCTGGCCGGCTGGGCCGTGCTGTTGTCACGACTGTCGGGTCAAGACCAGGTGGTGATCGGCGCACCCGTCGCCAATCGCACCCGCAGCGAACTCGAAGCGCTGATCGGGTTCTTCGTCAACGCCCAGGCACTGCGCATCGATCTGCGCGGTGCGCCCACCGTCGCCGACTTGCTGGCCCAGGTGCGCGTCACCGCACTGGCCGCGCAGGATCACCAGGACGTGCCGTTCGAACAGGTGATCGAAGCGCTCAATCCCGAGCGCAGTTTGTCTGCGCAGCCGGTGTTCCAGGTCGTGCTCACATGGCAGAACGTGCCCGAGGCCGAGTTGGTCCTGCCCGACATTCGGTTGCAGCCGCTCTCGGCACAGGCCGGCGATGCCAAGTTCGATCTGGAGTTCTCGCTGCACGAGCAGCAGGATCGTATCGTCGGCAGCCTGGGGTATGCCACGGCGTTGTTCGACCGCAGCACCATCGAACGCCATCTGGCTCAGTTCGTGACCCTGTTGCGCGGCATGGTCGCCGACGTGCACGCCCGCGTCGCGCAATTGCCGCTGTTGCCCGCCGACGAACGCGTGCAATTGCAGCGCTTCACTGTCACCGAGAGCACGTCGCTTCCACCGGCCACCTGCATCCACTCCCTGTTCGAAGCGCAGGTACAGCGCACACCCGATGCCATCGCGGTGCGCGAAGGACAACGCACCCTGCGCTATGCCGAACTGGATGGCTGCGCCAATCGGCTCGCCCAGCGTCTGCGCCGCTCCGGCGTCGGTGTGGAGAGTCGAGTCGCCTTGTACCTGCCGCGCAGCATCGAGCAAGTGGTCGCGGTGCTCGCCACGCTCAAGGCCGGCGCGGCGTATGTGCCGCTGGATCCGGAACTGCCCAGCGAACGCCTGGCCTTCCTGCTGGAGGACAGCCGCCCGCGCGCAGTGCTGACCTGCACCGATCTGCAGGATCATCTCCCAGCCAGTCGCGCCATGTTGCGCGTGAGCGTGCTGACCCTGGACGACATTGCCGATAGACAACACGATGATCCCGGCGCGCCGAATGTCCCCGGCCTGTGTCCGGACAATCTGGCCTACGTCATCTACACCTCCGGTTCCACCGGCCAACCCAAGGGCACCTTGCTCACCCATGCCGGCGCCGCGCATTATCTGCAATGGGCCGTCGCGACCTATCGGCCAACTCCCAGCGCGGTGGTGTCCTCGTCGCTGTCCTTCGATGCCACGCTGACCAGCCTGCTCGCCCCGTTGCTGTGCGGTGCGCAGGTCGAACTGCTGCCCGACCACGACACCCTCGACGCCCTGCGGCAACGCCTGTGCGATCCGACTCCGCTAGGCTTGGTCAAGCTCACACCGGCGCATCTGGAAGTGCTGGGCCAGCAATTGGCCGACCATCCAACACCGCTGAACTCGGCGGTGATGGTGATCGGCGGCGAAGCGCTGCCGCCCGCCACGCTGGCGCGTTGGCAAGCCCTCGCGCCCCATACCCGGCTGATCAACGAATACGGCCCGACCGAGACCGTGGTCGGTTGTGCGGTCCACACGACCACCGCTGACGATGCACATGCGTCCAACGGACGCGTGCCGATCGGTCAACCGATTGCGCATCTGCGTCTGTACGTGCTCGATGCCTACGGACAACACGCGCCGATTGGCGTGGCTGGAGAGCTACATATCGCCGGGCCACAGCTGGCGCGCGGGTATCTTGGCCGCCCCGATCTGACCGCCGAACGTTTCGTCCCCGACCCGTTCGCCGAACAGCCCGGCCAACGCATGTACCGCAGTGGCGATATCGCCTGCTGGCGTCCCGACGGCACGCTCGATTATGTCGGCCGCAACGACGACCAGGTCAAACTACGCGGGTTCCGCATCGAGCTGGGCGAAATCGCCGCCGCGCTACGCGCCTGCGCGGGCGTGCAGGATGCCGTCGTGTTGCTGCGCGAGGACCACCCGGACGAACCGCGATTGGTGGCCTATCTGGTCGGCGATGTCGATGGTATTGCACTCAGCCCGGAGGCCATGCGTACCCAACTCGACGTGCGCCTGCCCGACTACATGTTGCCCACCGCTTACGTGCAACTGGAAACGCTGCCGTTGACCGCCAACGGCAAGCTGGATCGCAAGGCGTTACCAGCACCGGATGCTGCGGCCTATGCGGCGCGTGCATATGAAGCACCGCAGGGTGCCATCGAACAGGCCATTGCCGCGATCTGGGGCGACCTGCTCGGTCTGGAGACGATCGGTCGGCACGACAACTTCTTTGCTCTCGGTGGACATTCCTTGTTGGCGGTGCGGGTCGCCTCACGCTTGCGCCAGGAGTTGGGTGTTGAGATCGGCGTGGCCGAGTTGTTTGCCCATGCGACGCTCCAGCGACTTGCCGCGTGTGTGGCGTCCTCGTCCGCTGCCGTGTTGCCGCCGATCACGCCGCTGGCGCCGGATGCGCCGCGCGTGCTGTCGTTTGCGCAGCAGCGGCTTTGGTTTTTGTCGCAGTTCGAGGGTGTCAGTCAGGCGTATCACATCAGCGGCGGCCTGCGCTTGCGTGGGGCGTTGGACACCCAGGCACTACAACGCACCCTGGATCGCATCGTGGCCCGGCACGCGTCGCTGCGCACGACTTTTGCGCTGGTCGATGGGCAGGCATTGCAACAGGTCGCCGCCGAAGACTGCGGCTTCCAGTTGATTGCCCACGATCTGCGCGATGTGCCCGAGCGCGAGGCGAAGCTGGAGTGGCTGTTAGCCGAGGAGGCACAGGCACCCTTCGCGCTGGAGCACGGCCCGCTGATCCGTGGCGTGCTGGTACGACTTGCCGATGAGGAGTCCGTGCTGTTCGTGACTATGCATCACATCGTCTCGGATGGTTGGTCGATGGGGATTTTGATCAACGAGCTGAGTGTGCTGTATCGGGCCTTCGCACGTGGCGAAGCCGATCCGCTAGTGCCGTTGCCGATCCAGTACGCTGATTATGCGAGCTGGCAGCGGCGATGGCTGGAAGGCGAGGTGTTGCAGCGGCAGGTCGCTTATTGGCGCGAGGCGCTGTCTGGTGCGCCGGTACTGCTGGAACTACCGACGGATCGTCCGCGTCCGCCCAGGCAGGACCATGCTGGAGCAACGCTGGAAATGGTCGTGGAGCCACAGCAGTTGCAGGCGCTGAAGGAACTCAGCCAGCGGCACGGCCTGACGATGTATATGACGCTCTTGGCGAGTTGGGCATTGCTGCTATCGCGCTTGTCTGGACAGGACGATGTGGTGATCGGTAGTCCGGTGGCCAATCGTGGCCGCTCGGAGACCGAAGGGCTGATCGGGTTCTTCGTGAACACGCTGGCGTTGCGGGTGGAGGTGTCGGGTTCACCGACGCTGGCGCAACTGTTGGCGTCTGTGAAAGAACGTGCGCTGCAAGCGCAGGCACATCAGGACATCCCGTTCGAGCAGGTGGTGGAACTGGTGCAGCCGCCGCGCAGTCTGGCGCATGCGCCGCTGTTCCAGGTGATGTTCGCGTGGCAGAACACGCCGCAGGGTGAGCTGGATCTTGGCGAACTCGAGGTCAGTGGGCTGGGTGCGACGCAGACGAGCGCGCAGTTCGATCTGTCGCTGTCGTTGGAAGAAAACACGGACGGGATCGTGGGCAGTCTGACCTATGCCACGGCGTTGTTCGAGCATGCGACGCTGGAGCGGTGGATGGGCCATTGGCGGCATCTGTTGGCGGCGATGGTGGCCGAGGGTGCCGAAGATATGGCGGTGGATCGTCTGCCGTTGCTGGACGAGGCCGAGCGGCATCAGGTGTTGACGGAGTGGAATGCAACGGCAGCGGATTATCCGCGCGATGCGTGTGTGCACGAGTTGTTCGAGGCGCAGGTGGTACGTGATCCCTCGGCCATCGCGGTGGTGCAGGGTGAGGTGTCGCTGACGTATGGCGAGTTGAATGCGCGAGCCAATCGGTGGGCACATTACCTGCGCGGATTGGGTGTGCGCCCGGATGATCGCGTGGCGATCTGTGTGCAGCGTAGTGTGGAGATGGTGGTGGCGATGCTGGCGGTGCTGAAGGCGGGCGGTGCGTATGTGCCGCTGGACCCGACTTATCCTGTGGAACGTCTTGCCTACATGCTGGAGGACAGCGCTCCTGTGGCTGTTCTGGCGCAGACATCGACCTTGAACCTGCTGTCGGCCGGATCAGCGCCGATCGTCAATCTGGATGAGTCGTACTGGCATGCCCAGTCGGTGGCGAATCTGTCGATCGACGGCCTAACCTCGGCCCATCTGGCCTACTTGATCTACACCTCCGGCTCCACTGGCCGGCCTAAGGGGGTGATGGTCGAGCACAGCAATACGGTGAACCTGCTGACCTGGGCGCAGCGCTCTTTCGAAGCATCAGTCCTGGCCAAAACCCTATTCTCCACGTCGTTGAACTTCGACCTGTCGGTCTATGAATGCTTTGCGCCGCTGATGTGTGGTGGTGCGATCGAGGTGGTCGATAATCTGCTGGCGCTGCAAACAGATCAGCATGATGTCACGTTGATCAACACCACTCCTTCAGCACTGAAGGGATGGCTGGAATCGGGTGGGCAAGGCGAGGGGGTACATACGGTCAACGTATGCGGTGAAGTGTTGAAGCGTCAGGTTGTCGAGGATCTTTTTGCCAAGACGCAAGTCGAACGCCTATGCAATCTGTACGGGCCATCGGAAACCACGACGTATTCGAGTTGGGTGTCGATGGCGCGTCACGATGGTTTTGTGGAGCATATCGGCAAGCCTTTGGCAAATACGCAGTTTTATTTGCTGGACAAGTATCGACAGCCTGTGCCGGTGGGCGTCATGGGGGAAATCTATATTGGCGGTGCAGGTGTCACGCGTGGATATCTGAACCGCGACGACTTGACAGCAGAACGCTTCCTTACAGATCCGTTCAGTACTGATCCGACGGCACGGATGTACCGCACTGGTGATCTGGGGCGCTGGCGTGCCGACGGCACAATCGAGTTTTTGGGACGCAACGATCATCAGGTCAAGATCCGCGGTTTCCGCATCGAGTTGGGCGAGATCGAAGCGCGGCTGAGCGCGCATGCGGATGTGCGCGAGTGCGTGGTGGTGGCGCTGGAGGATGTGGCAGGGACGGACAAACGACTGGTGGCGTATTGGGTCAGCGCAGATGGCGTAACGTCCGAGCATCTGGGCGCGGAGGTTTTGCGCAATTGGCTATCGGATGTACTGCCGGATTACATGGTGCCGGCGGCCTATGTGCAGTTGGATCGCCTGCCCCTGACCCCGAACGGCAAGCTGGATCGCAAGGCATTGCCAGCACCGGATGCCGCGGCCTATGCGGCGGTTGCTTATGAAGCGCCACAGGGCAACATCGAACAAACGATTGCCACGATTTGGGGCGACCTACTGGGTCTGGAAACGATCGGGCGGCACGACGACTTCTTCGCTCTCGGCGGACATTCGTTGCTGGCGGTGCGGGTCGCGTCGCGTTTGCGTCAGGAGTTGGCAGCCGAGATCGGCGTGGCGGAGCTGTTTGCGCATTCGACGTTGCAGCAACTTGCCGCGTGCGTGACGTCTTCGTCTGCTGCAGTATTGCCGCCGATCAAGCCCATGGAACCGGATGCACCCCGGTTGCTGTCGTTTGCGCAGCAACGGCTCTGGTTCTTGTCGCAGTTCGAGGGTGTCAGTCAGGCATATCACATCAGCGGTGGCCTGCGGTTGCGTGGGGCGTTGGAGACGCAGGCGCTGCAACGTGCGCTGGATCGCATCGTGGCTCGGCATGCATCGCTGCGTACGACCTTCGCGTTGATCGATGGTCAAGCATTGCAGCAGATTGCGGTCGAGGACATTGGCTTCCATTTGATCGTTCACGATCTGTGTGATGTGCAAGATCGCGAAACGGCATTGGAACGGTTATTGGCCGAGGAAGCGCAGGCACCCTTCGCGCTGGAACGCGGCCCGCTGATCCGTGGCGTGCTGGTACAGCTCGCCCACGACGAACATGTTCTCTTCGTGACCATGCACCACATCGTCTCGGACGGGTGGTCGATGGGGATTTTGATCAACGAGCTGAGCGTGCTGTATCGGGCTTTTGCATATGGCGAAGCCGATCCGCTACCGCCGTTGCCGATCCAGTACGCCGATTATGCAAACTGGCAGCGGCAATGGCTGGCTGGTGAGGTATTGCAGCAGCAGGCCAATTACTGGCGCGAGACACTGTCCGGTGCGCCGGTGCTGCTTGAACTGCCGACGGATCGTTCGCGTCCGTTCAGGCAGGACCATGCAGGGGCAACGCTGGAGGTGGTCGTCGGTCAGCAGCAGGCACAGGCGCTGAAGACGCTGAGCCAGCGGCACGGCCTGACGATGTATATGACGCTCCTGGCGAGTTGGGCGATGCTGCTGTCACGTCTGTCTGGTCAGGACGATGTGGTGATCGGCAGTCCTGTGGCCAATCGTGGCCGCTCGGAGACCGAGGGGCTGATCGGCTTCTTCGTCAACACGCTGGCGTTGCGGGTGGAATTGTCCGGCTCGCCGACGCTGGCACAGTTACTGGCGTCGGTGAAAGAACGTGCGCTGCAAGCGCAGGTGCATCAGGACATTCCGTTCGAACAGGTGGTGGAATTAGTGCAACCGCCACGCAGCCTGGCGCATACGCCGTTGTTTCAGGTGATGTTCGCGTGGCAGAACACGCCGCAGGGCAAACTGGATATTGGTGAGCTTCAGGCCAGTGGGCTGGGCACGTCTCAGACGAGTGCGCAGTTCGACTTGTCGTTGTCGTTGGCCGAAAGCGAAGCAGGGATCATCGGCAGTCTGACCTATGCCACGGCGCTGTTCGAGCATGCGACGCTGGAGCGCTGGATGGGCCATTGGCAGCATCTGTTGGATGCGATGGTGGCCGAGGATGCCGAGGATCAAGTGGTGGATCGCTTGCCGTTGCTGGGCGAAGCCGAGCGCAAGCAGATGTTGATGGAGTGGAATACAACGGCAGCGGATTATCCACGCGATGCTTGTGTGCATGAACTGTTCGAGTCGCAAGTGGAACGGACACCCTCGGCTATCGCGGTGGTGCAGGGTGAGGTGTCGCTGACGTATGCCGAATTGAATGCGCGGGCCAACCGTCTTGCGCATTACCTGGGCGAGTTGGGCGTACGCCCAGGCGACCGTGTAGCGATCTGCGTACAGCGCAGCGTGGAGATAGTGGTGGCGCTGCTGGCGGTGCTGAAGGCCGGTGGTGCGTATGTGCCGCTTGATCCGGCCTATCCGCTTGAGCGGCTGACCTACATCCTTGCCGATTGCGACGCCGTTAGGGTGTTGGCGGTTAGGGACACCATCTTGCCAGAGCCGCTTGAGGTCTTGCGAGTCAATATCGACGATGCAGCAGTGAATGCTGTGGAATCTGACAATCCCGGATTGCGCCCACATGGCAGCACAAGTGCTTATGTCATGTACACCTCCGGTTCGACAGGGCTGCCGAAGGGGGTCGAAATCCCGCATCGAGGGATCAATCGTCTAGTATTGAATAACGGATATCTGTCCTTCCATCCGAGCGATCGTATCGCTTTCGCCGCCAATCCGAGTTTCGATGCGACTACGTTGGAGGTCTGGGGCGCACTGCTCAATGGTGCGCGGCTGGTCGTCATCGAAGCCGATGTTTTGCTGAGTCCGGTACGTTTGGCAGAGGTGATCGAGTGCGAAGGTATCAGCATATTGCTTTTGGCGGCAGGGCTGTTTCATCAGTGCGCGGATAAGATGAAAGAAGGCTTTTGCCACTTGCGTTATCTGCTTGCCGGTGGCGATGCGCTTGATCCAAGCGTGGTGGCGAAGGTTTTGGCTGGCGACAGCCCGCAGCATTTCTTGAATTGTTACGGTCCCACGGAAATCACGACCATCGCCGCCACTTATGAGGTCGTGGAGATCGATGATGATTTGAGAAGTCTTCCGATCGGACGTCCGATCGCGAACACGCAGATCTACATTCTCGATGGGTACGGTGCGCCAGTTCCGATCGGAGTGGTGGGCGAGTTGTATATTGGCGGCGATGGTGTGGCGCGTGGGTATTTGAATCGCGACGAATTGACCGCCGAGCGTTTTCTCGCTGATCCGTTCAACGATGATCCGACGGCGCGGATGTACCGCAGTGGTGATCTTGGGCGTTGGCGTGCTGACGGCATAATCGAGTTTGTCGGACGCAACGATCATCAGGTCAAAGTCCGCGGTTTCCGCATCGAGTTGGGCGAGATCGAGGCGCGATTGAACGCATACGTGGATGTGCGCGAGTGCGTGGTGGTGGCGCTGGAGGATGCGACAGGGACGGACAAGCGATTGGTGGCGTATTGGGTCGGCGCCGAAGGCATAGATGCACAGACATTGCGCAGTTGGCTATCGGATGCGCTGCCAGACTACATGGTGCCGGCGGCCTATGTGCAGTTGGATCGCCTGCCGCTGACCCCGAACGGCAAACTGGATCGCAAGGCGTTGCCGGCACCGGATGCGTCGGCTTATGCGGCGCATGCGTATGAAGCGCCGCAGGGTGCAATCGAACAATCCATTGCCGAGATATGGCGCGACCTGTTGGGTCTGGAGAAGATTGGTCGGCACGACAACTTCTTCGCCCTTGGTGGTCACTCGCTGCTGGCGGTGACGCTGACCGAGCGCATGCGCAAGCATGGCTTGCAGGCCGATTTGCGCACCTTGTTCGCTACGCCGACGCTTGCGGCACTGGCCGCAGCGAGCGGTGCGGTGTCGGTCAGTGTTCCACCCAATGCCATTGCGCTCGACAGTGCAGTGATTACGCCGGAGATGCTGCCGTTGGTGGCGCTCACGCAGCAGCAGATCGATGTCATTGTCACGATGACATCGGGTGGCTGCGGCAATATTCAGGACATCTATCCGCTGGCCCCGTTGCAGGAAGGAATTTTCTTCCATCACCTGCTGCAACGCAAAGGCGATGCCTATCTGTTACCGAACCTGATCGCGTTCGACAGCCGTTCGCGTTTGGATAAATTTGTCGATGCGCTGCAACACGTGATCGATCGTCACGATATCCTGCGCACGGCGGTGGTCTGGGAAGGACTGGCCGCGCCGGTGCAGGTCGTGTGGCGACGTGCGTCGCTGGTGATCGAGGAGGTTTGCCTGGAGCAGGCCGACGGCGATGTGGCTGCACAGTTGCAATCGCGCTTCGATCCACGGCACTGGCGCATGGATGTGCGTCAAGCGCCACTGATGCGCGGCTTTGTCGCACACGATCCGGCTAGTGGTCGTTGGTTAATGCAGTTGCTCAGCCACCACCTTGCCCTGGATCACACCACCCTGGAGATCGTGCTGGAGGAAGTCAAACGCCACATGTTTGGTGAGGCTGACAGCCTGCCAGCCCCGCTACCGTTCCGTAATTTTGTGGCGCAGGCATTGCTGGGCGTGAGTCGCGAGGAGCACGAGGCATATTTCCGCAGCATGTTCGGCGATGTGGATGAGCCGTGTGCGCCGTTTGGTCTGCTCGATGTACAGGGCGATGGATCGGATGTGGAGCAAGTGCGGCTCGAGCTGCCGGATCGGTTGTCGGCAATGCTGCGCAGCCAGGCGCGCGAACTCGGTGTGAGTGTGGCTAGCTTGTTTCATCTGGCCTGGGCGCAGGTGGTGGCGCGTGCGACGGGGCATGCGCGTGTTGTGTTCGGGACGGTGCTGTTTGGCCGCATGCAGGGCGGAGCGGGGGCCGACCGTGCGCTGGGCGTGTTCATCAATACTTTGCCGCTGCGGATCGAGATTGACGGGTCCAGTGTGGTGGAGAGTGTGCGCGAGGTGCAGCAGGGACTTGCCGCGCTGTTGCGGCACGAGCATGCGCCGTTGTCGCTGGTGCAGCGCTGCAGTGGTGTTCCGGCACCGGCGCCGTTGTTCACTTCGCTACTCAACTACCGGCATAGCGGCCATGCAGAAGATGATGCCGCGGCGATGGCCTGGGAGGGGGTCCAGACGCTGTCGAGTCAGGAGCGGACAAATTATCCGCTTGGCGTTTCTGTGGACGATGTGGGGTCTGGCTTTGTAGTGGAAGTGCAGTCGCAGCGGCCACAGGCTCCGGAGCGGATATGCGTGTTTTTGGTGAAGGCGCTGGAAGGGCTTGCTGATGCGCTGGCTCATGCGCCGGAGACGGCGGTGCGCGCGCTCGACGTTCTGCCTGAGGCCGAGCGCCATCAAGTACTGACGCAGTGGAATGAAACGGCAGCGGATTATCCGTGCGATGTCTGTGTGCACGAGTTGTTCGAGGCGCAGGTGTTGCGTGATCCCTCGGCTGTCGCGGTTGTGCACGGCGAGGCGTCGCTGACGTATAGCGAGTTGAATGCACAGGCCAATCGCTTGGCGCATTACCTGCGTGAGTTGGGCGTACGTCCGGACGAGCGAGTGGCGATCTGCGTGCAGCGTAGTGTCGAGATGGTGGTGGCGTTGCTGGCGGTATTGAAGGCAGGTGGTGCGTATGTGCCGCTGGACCCGGCGTATCCATCCGAGCGGCTGGTCTATATGCAAGCCGATTGCGGTGCGGTGGCAGTGCTGACGGATGCTGCCAGTCGTAGCCTGGTCGAAGACAGTGCCGCTGCGGCGGTGATTGTCGATCTGCAAGCCGACCGCGAGCGCTGGGGGCATTTGCCAGACAGCAATCCCGATCGCCACGCCAATGGCCTGACTGCGCGCCATCTGGTGTATGTGATCTACACGTCTGGATCGACCGGTACGCCGAAGGGCGTCATGATTGAACATCGTCATCTATGCAATCACGTTCTCTGGCAGGGGGCGTTATTTGGATTTTCATCGGAAGATCGTGTATTACAACGGACTTCGACTTCCTTCGACGCTTCGGGATGGGAGATATGGACAACGTTGTCTTATGGGGCATCCATTATCTTGACTTCTGCGGAAGATGCGAAAAATGTCGAGGCGATGGTTCGTATCATCAATGAGATGGGTGTGACGATTGTCCAGTTGGTTCCAAGTATTCTTCTGGCGATATTTGAATATTTTCAAGATAATATTCCATTCCGATGCCGATATCTATTCTGCGGTGGAGAGCGAATTTCCTCTTTTCTGGCTTTTCGTGCTCAAAAAATGGTTTCGGATGGAGTGATCAATTTGTATGGCCCTACCGAAGCAACGATTGATGCAACAGCATTTAAATATGAGGGGGCATCATGTGTGGGTACGACGCCAATCGGTCGGCCGATTGCTAACACGCGGATCTACATCCTCGATGGGCAAGGTGCACCAGTTCCGATTGGGGTGGTAGGCGAGTTGTATATCGGTGGCGATGGCGTGGGTCGTGGGTATCTGAATCGCGACGATTTGACCGCCGAGCGTTTCCTCGCCGATCCATTCAACATCGATCCGACAGCGCGGATGTATCGCACTGGCGATCTTGGGCGTTGGCGTGTCGACGGTATGATCGAGTTTGTCGGACGCAACGATCACCAGGTCAAGCTTCGTGGTTTCCGTGTTGAATTGGGCGAGATCGAAGCACGGTTAAGCGTGCATGCGGATGTACGCGAGTGCGTGGTGGTGGCGCTGGAGGATGCGGCAGGCAGCGACAAACGGCTGGTGGCGTATTGGGTCGGTGCCGAAGGTGTGGATGCTGCGGACTTGCGCAGTTGGCTGTCGGATGTGCTGCCGGATTATATGGTCCCGGCGGCCTATGTGCAGTTGGATCGCCTACCATTGAACCCGAACGGAAAACTGGATCGCAAGGCATTACCCGCGCCAGACAGCACTGCCTATGCAGCACGTGCGTATGAAGCGCCGCAGGGTGCGATCGAACAAACCATTGCCGCGATCTGGAGTGACCTGCTGGAGCCGGAGACGATAGGCCGGCACGATAACTTTTTCGCTCTCGGTGGACATTCGCTACTGGCGGTACAGGTCGTGAGCCGTCTCAAGCAGGCTGGAGTCGAAATCTCCATGGGCGATCTATTCGCTCATCCGGATATCATTTCATTGGCGGCGCATTTCCAGAAAGGGGAGTGTGAGGATGCTCGCGATGGCCTGATCCCCTTTCGTGAAGAAGGCAGTGAGCCACCGCTATTCTTTATTTATGATATTTCAGGGCATGCCATGTATGGCATGGAGATCGAGAAATTCTTGCGCGCCGGGATTCCGGTTTATGGTGTTGAATATCCTGAGGGTTCTTCGGTGCATTCCATGCAAGGCATGGCTGCTCAGGCAATCGAAAGAATTCGGCGGGTGCAGCCATCGGGTCCGTATCGTTTGGCTGGCTGGTCTTTCGGTGGAGTTGTGGCTTATGAAATGGCGAATCAGCTTATAAAGGCCGATATGCAAGTCGAATTTCTAGGTCTTCTCGATACGATGAATTTTTCGAGCGATGTTCGGTTGAAGGAAATGATTGCCTCTTTTTCTGGAGTCGAAGGTGGAGATGTTATTCGTCGCGTCTTGAGTGTGGAGAGTGTGGGTATGGAGAACGAAACGGAAGAATTCAACGAAATCGTGAATTTTTGCAAGCAGATGTTCTTGTCGCCAGAGCAGATGAAAGAGACAGAACAGATGATGCAAAGCGAAATTTTGGATTACACGATGTGTGCTGAATTCATGAAATCGGCCATTGAGTATGATGTGCCTTCAATTCCGATACGAGTACATCTATTTGAGGCTTCACACGCCGCGATGGTGCGTCCGCTTCAGCAAGGTCCACTCCAAAGTTGGCAAGGGATTTTGCCGAAGGATTCTATTTGTCACATTCAAGTTCCAGGCACGCATCAATCCATGGTGAAGCCGCCGTATGTGGAAATCTTATCGGTAGCTCTTGCGGAGGCAATAAGGAACGCCTGAGCAGTCGACTCGATGCGTCCCCCGCTTTCGAGTCGTATGCGGATGGCGGATGCGGAGTCCAATCGGGAGATTGGACTCCCAACCAATGCACGACTCAACATCGGCCGTGCTGCGACTAAGATCGGCTAACAAAACGACAGCGACTCGCGACGTTTTGTTGGCCACTCTAAAAGGCCTGACATGGCTGATTCGATTGTTCTTGTGCCTCTCAGGGCCGTGTCGCTGGCGTTTCATCGTTGCTGCGCACAAGAAGTACCGAACCCTGCGACGAGTGATGCACTTCCTTGCGTTTGGGCAGGTCGTGCAGTGCGTCGGTGACCTCGTCAAGTGCGGACTCGGTGTCCGGTAGAGGCCGCCACATCCCGATCAGGTTGAAATGGCGTTCGTAGCGCAGACGCTGCACACTGCCGAGCCAGAGCGGCAGGTTGCCTGGCTGCAGGCGTGCGGCGGCCGGCCACAATCTTAGTGCGTACAGTTCGTCTGAGTGCGCGCCGTGGTGTAGCATCAGTAGCGATTCCACTCGGGTATCCAGTGTCGCCGGCAATACCGGCACCTGTGCGGGTATTGCCGTGTCGTCGAGCAATTGCAGCGCCTGCCGCCAGCCGGCTTGTGGTTGGACTCGCCAGCCGGCGGCAGCGAGCCGACGTTGCAACGGCGCCAGCGGTCCGGCCACTTGTAAATTCAGCGGCCAGCGTTGGTCGTCGTCGAATGCGTTGCGGCGCGGTGGTAGTTGCTGCCAGTCGTGCTGCCACCAGGCCGATGTCGCGATCTGTGCCAGTGGCGGTGGTGGGGGTTCGAACTTGGCCAGTTTGCGTTCCAGGTGGCGTGGTGCGTAGCACAGCGCGGCGACCACGAATCCGCCGTAGAACAGCCATGCCAGTGGCGTCATCCAGAACCTGCGCTCGAGGCGACGGCGGTAGGCGATGCCCAGCACCAACAGCCAGAAGATGCCGAACAGCATGCCGCCGACCACGTCGCTAAGCCAATGCGCGCCCAGGTAGAGGTGGGCGAAGCCGATCAGCGTGACCACCACGCCGGACAGCAGATACGGCCAGACCCGTGAGCGCCCAGGGAGTTCACGTGCGATCAACACGGCGAAGAAGCCGAAGCTGATCGTCGCCATGGTCACTGCGACCGATGGAAAGCCGAAACCGCTGCTGGCTGTTGGCGGTTGCACCACGTGCACGGTGCTGCCGAGCAGTTTGGTCAAGGCCAGGCCGAACGCCAGCGCCGCCAGCCAGTGCGTCGCGGCCATCCAGCGCCGGCGCCAAGTCAGGTAGCCTAGGCCCAGTGCCGTGGCGGGTGCCAGCACCTGCCAGTCGCCGAGCGATGCCAGCGCGGCCATCGGGGCGTCCGCCAACGGATTGCGTAGCGCCAGCATCAGGTCGTGCACGGCCAGGTCCAGGCGCAGCGGTGCGTCGTGCGCGATCACCAGCATCAGCAGTGCGAACCAGCCCCATCCCAGTACCAGCAGCATCGTCGCCAGCATCGCCAGCGGCACGGACTCTCGCCGTTGCGGGTCGAACACGGCGACCGAATAGCGACCGATCACTGGATGTCGGTGCGACCAGTCCAGCGCGCGCGCCAATAGCGCATCCATGTGCCCGGCCGACCAGCGGTAGCCGTGCAGCACGATCGTCCAGACCAGCGCCAACGCCAGCGTCAGCAGGCCCAGAATCAGGAACAGACGCCCGGCTACCGCCGCTACCGCTTCGTAAGCCTGGCCGAGCAGCCAGCCCGGCCCGAGGAACAGTAGCGCCCAAGTCACCGCCGCCAAGCTGCTGGGCGGCAGGTAGCGCCGCAGCGGCATCTTCAACATGCCTGCCACCGCTGGCACGAACGGCCGGATCGCGCCCACGTAGCGGGCGACCAAGATGCTCTTGAACGCATTGCGGCGGAACATCGCCTCGCCACGGTCCAGCCACTGCGGATAGCGTTTGAACGGCCAGTAGCTGCGCAAACGGTGGCCCCAGCGGTATCCGACCCAGTAGCTGAGTCCGTCGCCGATCAGCGCGCCCAGCGCGGCGCTGAGGACCGCATATGGACCGGAAATCCGACCCAGGCCGATCAAGACGCCGATCGCGAACAGCAGCGGCAGCGCCGGCACCACCGTGCCGAGGAGGATGACCGCATCGCAGAGCGCGATCGCGAAGATGACCGCGCCGGCCAGCATGGGGTGCGCTGCGATCCACGCCAGCGTGGCATCGGTCCATGAGACATTCATCCGCGAATTATAGGCGGGTCCGGATGGCGTTCCGCGTAAACTGGGGCGATGCCTGCCGCCGATTCCGTTCAGATCCTCAAGTCCGACAGCTTCGGGCGCATCCTGTTGCTGGGTGAAGGCGACGGGCGCTTCGTACGCCGCGATCTGAGCGCCTCGCCGTGGTGGTTACGTCTGCCGGCATGGTGGCTGGCGCGGCGCGAAGCCTGCGCGCTGCGGCAGTTGGCAGGCATGGCGGCGACGCCGCAATTGCGCGGCTGGGATGGCATCTTCCTGGACCGCAGCTATCTGGCCGGTGCGGCGATGTACCAGCGGCCGCCGCGCGGGGACCTGACGTACTTCCGCAATGCCCGGCGCCTGTTGCAGCAAGTGCACCGACGCGGGGTGGCGCACAACGACCTGGCCAAGGAAGCGAACTGGCTGGTGCTGGAAGACGGTCGTCCGGCGTTGATCGATTTCCAACTGGCGGTGCGTGGGGCGCCACGTTCGCGCTGGATGCGCTTGCTGGCACGCGAGGATCTGCGCCATCTGCTCAAGCACAAGCGCATGTATTGCGCGCATGCGCTGACGCCGGTGGAGCGGCGTCTGCTCAGGCGCCATTCCTGGGTGCGCACGCTGTGGTTCGCCAGTGGCAAGAGGGTATACCGTTTCGTGACCCGGCGGGTGCTGCACTGGGAGGACAACGAAGGGCAGGGGCCGAAACCGTGAGGCGGTTGGGTCGATACGTCTTGCCCATCCCTGGCGATACAGGCACGGCGTTGATCGCGCTATTGCCTCGCTCGCTGGGTAAATCCAGCACAGTTGTGTTTTGCGAATACGCAGGCACTCGGCCGTTTTCCCCATTCACTGGAGTTTCGCGATGAAATACCTGCATGCCATGATCCGCGTCCACGATCTGGAAAAGACCAGCGCGTTCTTCACCAAAGGTTTGGGCCTGTACGAGACCCGCCGCATCGAGAATGCCGCGGGTAAGTTCACCCTGGTGTACTTCGGTGCGCCGGAAAACCCGCAAGCCGAAGTCGAGCTGACCTACAACTGGGGCTCGGACGAGGATTACGGCAGCGCGCGTAATTTCGGCCATCTGGCGTTCGAGGTGGATGACATCTACGCCATCTGCGCACACCTGCAGGCGCAAGGCGTGACCATCAACCGTCCGCCACGCGACGGACGCATGGCCTTCGTGCGCAGCCCCGACCTGATCTCGATTGAACTGCTGCAGAAGGGCGAAGCGTTGGCCCCGGCCGAGCCGTGGGCGTCGATGCCCAATACCGGAGTATGGTGAACGTTTTTGCGTCTTGCACACCGCTGCGCGCAGGCGGTTGCGGTGGTCTTTATAATCGGCTTTTCCCTGCTGGATTGCTTCGATGACCGCTTCTGCCACCGCAGAGCTGATTGCCCTCGCTCAGCGCTATTGCCTGCCGATCTACCGCCCGCGTCACCTGGTGCTGGAACGCGGCCAGGGGGCCACGCTGTGGGACAGCGAGGGGCGCGACTACATCGATCTGGCCGCCGGCATTGCCGTGTGCGGCCTCGGTCACAACGATCCGGATCTGCATGCGGCGCTGCTGGAGCAGGCGGGCAAGCTGTGGCACACCAGCAATGTGTTCTACAGCGAGCCACCGTTGCGTCTGGCCGAGGAGTTGGTCGAGGCGTCGCGGTTCGCGCACAAGGCGTACCTGTGCAATTCCGGCGCCGAGGCCAATGAAGCGGCGATCAAGCTGGTGCGCAAGTGGGCGGCCAGCCAGGGGCGCGCGCCGCAGCAGCGGGTCATCGTGACCTTTCGCGGCAGCTTCCATGGCCGGACGCTGGCAGCGGTCACCGCGACCGCGCAGCCCAAATATCAGGAAGGCTACGAACCGTTGCCTGGCGGCTTCCGTTACGTCGACTTCAACGACATCGCGCAACTGGAAACGGCGATGGCCACTGGCGATGTGGCTGCGGTCATGCTGGAACCGGTGCAGGGCGAGGGCGGGGTCATGCCGGCCGCGCCGGGCTTTCTGGCACAGGTGCGCGCGCTGTGCGATCGCCATGACGCGTTGCTGGTGCTGGACGAAATCCAATGCGGCATGGGCCGCACCGGCACCTTGTTCGCGCATTGGCAAGACGAGGTGACGCCGGACATCGTGACCCTGGCCAAGGCGCTGGGCGGTGGCTTTCCGATCGGTGCGATGCTGGCCGGGCCGAAGGTGGCCGAGGCCATGCAGTTCGGCGCGCATGGCACCACCTTCGGCGGTAATCCACTGGCTGCCGCGGTGGCGCGGGTGGCGCTGCGCAAGCTGGCGTCCGCGCCGATCGCGGCCAACGTGGCCAAGCAGTCGGTGGCCTTGCGCCAGGGATTGGCTGCGCTCAACGACGATTTCGCGCTGTTTTCCCAGGTGCGCGGTCGTGGCTTGATGCTGGGCGCGGTGCTGACGTCGGCGCACGCGGGTCAGGCTGGCGCGATCCTCGATCATGCTGCCGCGCATGGTGTCCTGATTCTGCAAGCCGGTCCGGATGTGTTGCGCTTCGTGCCGGCGTTGAACCTCAGCGATGCCGAATTGAGCGCAGGCCTGACGCGCCTGCGCGGCGCTTTGCGCGATTACCTCGCTACGCGCTGAGCGGCACTCGCTTTTGGCGTCGTCAGCCAGCAGCGACCTCCGCGAACGCTTCGCGTGCCGCTTGCAGCGTCGCCGCCAGCACGGCGTCGTCGTGGGCGCTGGAGAGGAATCCGGCCTCGTACGCCGACGGCGCCAGGAATACGCCGCGCGCGAGCATCGCGTGGAAGAAGCGGTTGAACGCGGCGGTGTCGCAGGCGGTGGCCTGCGCGTAGGTCTCTACTTTTTCGCTGGTGAAGAACAGGCCGAACATCCCACCGACCTGGTTGGTGGTGACCGCCACGCCAGCCGCGGCGGCTGCCTGTTCGAGCCCGGCGCATAGCGCCGCGGTGGCCGACTCCAGACGTTGGTGGAAGCCGGGTGCCTGGATCAACTCCAGCAGCGCCAGGCCGGCAGCCATTGCCACCGGATTGCCGCTCAGCGTGCCGGCTTGATAGATCGGGCCGGATGGTGCGATTTGCCGCATCAGCGTGGCGCGTCCGCCATAGGCGCCTACAGGCATGCCACCGCCGATGATCTTGCCGAAGGTGGTCAGATCCGGCACCACGCCGTAGTGCGCCTGCGCGCCGCCGAGGGCGACGCGGAAGCCGGTCATCACTTCGTCGAAAATCAGCAGCGCGCCATGCTGGGTACACAGTGCGCGCAGATGCTGTAGGTAGCCGGTGCGTGGCGGGATGCAGTTGGCGTTGCCGACCACCGGTTCGATGATGACCGCGGCGATTTCATCGCCCATCTGTGTGAACAACGCGTTGGCGCCCTCGATGTCGTTGTAGACCAGCGTGGCGGTGAGCTCGCTCAGCGCCGTCGGCACGCCCGGCGAGGTCGGCACGCCCAGGGTCAGCATGCCGCTGCCGGCCTTGACCAGGAACGAGTCGCCGTGGCCGTGATAGCAGCCTTCGAATTTGACGATGCGGCTGCGCCCGGTCGCGCCGCGCGCCAGGCGCACGGCCGATAGCGTGGCTTCGGTGCCGGAGTTGACCATGCGCACCATTTCGCACGATGGCACCAGCCGGGTGATGGTCTGCGCCATCGTCACCTCGGCCGGGCATGGCGCGCCGAACGATAACCCGTCGGCGATCGCGCGCTGCACCGCCTCGCGCACCGCCGGATGGTTGTGGCCGGCAATCATCGGCCCCCACGAGCCGACGTAGTCGATGTAGCGGTTGCCATCGACGTCGTACAGATACGGGCCGTCGGCGCGCTGCACGAAGAACGGTTCGCCACCGACCGACTTGAAAGCGCGCACCGGCGAATTGACCCCGCCGGGGATCAGCGACTGCGCTTGTGCGAACAGAGCGTGTGAACGGGCGTGGTGCATGGGCGGAAATCCTCGGCGGGTTGAGCGGGCGGGCGTCTGGCGCATGTGCAGTTATTGTCGCGGCTATGGTGGGGAACCACCATGCGTGTTGGTGGTGGATGCGCTGTCGTCATGCCGCGCACGCGGCGTTGATGTTGGTCGCATGCATGGACGCAGTGACGCGTGGACGCCGCGCAGGCCCAGCCAGCGCATCAGGCGAAACAGGCGCGATAGGCGGCCAGCGCGGCGCGTGGGTTGTCGGCATCGAACACGCCGCTGATCACCGCCAGCAGGTCGGCGCCGGCGGCGACCACGGCGCGTGCGTTGTCCGGGGTCAGGCCGCCGATCGCTACGCGCGGCAGTCGCAGCGCTGCGGCGTCGCGCAGCAGGCCAGGATCGGCGCGGCGTGTGGCGACCTTGCTGCGGCTGGGAAAGAACGCGCCGAACGCGACATAGCTGGCGCCGGCCATGGCGGCGGCGCGGGCGCGCTGCAGATCGTCGTAGCAAGAGGCGCCGATCAGCGCGTGTGGTCCGAGCGTGGCGCGGGCGCGACTCAGGTCGCCGTCGTCCTCGCCCAGATGCACGCCGGCGGCGCCGACCGTCTGTGCCAGTGTCACGTCGTCGTTGACGATCAGCGGTACCCCGGCCCGCAGGCACATGGCGTGTAACGCGCTGGCCTGGGCCAGCCGCTGCGCCGCATCGGCGCGCTTGTTGCGGTATTGCAGCCAGGTCACGCCCTGTTCCAGCAATGGTGCCACCCGTTCCAGCAGGCGTGTGCCATCGGTCTCGTCCGGGGTGATGAGGTACACGCCGCGAGGCGTGGTGGATGCGTTCATGGAGGGCCAAGCCTTTCGGTACGTCGGCGGCGATGGGACAATGCTGCTCTCCCCAGCCGTAGACCTGCGATTATCCAATGAGCGATGCCACTGCCACCATCTACCGCGCCTGGATGTGCGTCGTCTGCGGCTTCATTTACAACGAGGCCGACGGCTTGCCGGAGGAGGGCATCGCGCCTGGGACGCGCTGGGAAGATGTGCCCGACACCTGGACCTGCCCCGATTGCGGCGTCACCAAGGACGATTTCGAGATGGTGACGATCGAGTAAGCGGTTGGGATTGGTGGGTTTCCGCCAGTGCGCGGCTTCGTTGGGATGCTGCACGAGCGGCTTTCGCTGCGCGGCTTCACCCTTCGCCGTGTCGTGACGGAGGCCGTCCTGGCATCGCGCAGCGCACGAATGCTTGCAAGCCCTGGGTGGCCGCATCCCGACAGGGCGATCGTCTTTTAAGCGCATGGTGCGCTTGCAACGACCCTGGCGCTGCGCGTCAATGCATCCGTTGTGCGCGTGCGCTCAGTTCCACCAAGTGTTCGCGGATTGGCAGCACGTCGTGTGCTTCCGGATTCAGCTGCAGATAGCGGCTCAAATCGTGGCGGGCGCCGAGCACATAATCCATTTCCAGATAGGCCAGACCGCGGTCGCGCAGGGCTTCCGACTGGTCTGGCATTAGTTTGAGTACCCGGTCGGCGCTGCGTGCCGCACGGTCCCATTCCTCGCGTTCGGCATAGACGCCGTGCAGGTTGCGCAGCACCCGGGTGAGGATCGCGCGGTGCGGAGCCGGATCCAGGATCTGTAGCAGCGCACGGTCGTCCGGGTTTTCTCCGCCCAGGTGTGGTCGTACGCGTTCGCGTAGTTCTTCCACCGCCAGCGGGCGGCCGCCGTTGAACGGGTCCATGACCAGCAGGCCGTCGTCCACCGGCAGGCGCACCAGAAAATGTCCAGGGAAGGAGACGCCATCCAGCGGGATACCCAGTCGCCGGGCCACTTCCATCTGCACGAGCGCTAGCGAGATCGGGTTGCCCAGGCGGCGCTCGAACACTTGGTTCATGTAGCTGTTGCGCGGGTCGTAGTATTCGTCGTGATTGCCGCTATAGCCAAGCTCTTCGAACAGATGGCGATTGATTGCCGCCATTTTCAGCGGCCATGGTTCGATCAGCGCCACTTCGTGCCGCAGATGGTCGGCATGGCTTTGCGCCAGCGTGTCGTAGTGGGCAGCATCCAGCTCCGGATATTCGTCGCGTGCGATCAGCAGCGCGGTTGCGAGCAATGGCAGCGCATCGTCGTCCAGGGTGGACAGGGTATTCCAGCTTGGCAATGTCAGTGCGTCGGACATGCTCGAAGACTGGCGGCAAAACGCAGTCCGATCAAGTCCGGCGGTTCCTGACAGCGATGTCGGGTTCAGCGCCACGACCGTGGCGCGAGGACGGCCCCTTGGGGAGTCAATGGGCCTGCGCAATGCCTGGGCCGAAGCGCAGTTCGGTGCCGTTTTGCAATTTGAGTTGCTCGGCCTGACCGGCGTTGAGTTCGAGCACGTAGCGCGCCGGCGCATTGCTCGGATATGGGGGGCAGGCGTTGCCCGCCGAGCACGGTGGCACATCGCGCTGTTGCGCCACCAGCTTGCGTTGGGTGTCGAAGTAGAGGATGTCCAGCGGGATCTTGGTGTTCTTCATCCAATAGGCCTGGGGTTCCTCGCGTTTGTGGATGAACAGCATGCCGTGGTCGGCCGCCATTTGGTCGCGAAACATCAGTCCGCGTGCACGGGTGGCGTCGTCCTGGGCCAACTCGACTTGATAGCGGTGCCCGCCCAGTTCCACCCAGTGGTCGCCGGCGCTGGCGCAGCCGCTGAGCGCAACAAAGAAAAGAACGCAAAAGGCTCGGGACAGGGACATGGCGTTGCAACAAGCGCGAGGAGGAGAACGAGCACCTTGTTGCATCGTGCGCGGGGAGTCAAGCGCCTGACTGGATTGGCAGCGTGGCACGATGTGCAGCCAATGCGGGCACTTTTTTCTATCGTAGGAGCGATCTTGGCCGCGATGCGCGACCGCCAAGGCGTCCAACGCGTCGCGGCGCCGGAAACCATTTCCCGATCCCGAATCAAAACACCCGCGGTGGCTCGCCGCCCACGATCACCACATCGGCGCGGCGGTGCGCAAACAGGCCGACGCAGACCACGCCGGGGATCTGATTCAACTCGCGCTCCAGCGTGAGCGGATCGCTGATCGAGAGGTGATGTACGTCCAATATCACGTTGCCGTTGTCGGTGATCACGCCATCACGCCAGACTGGCTGGCCGCCGCTGCGCGCCAGGATTTCACGGGCGACCAGGCTGCGCGCCATCGGGATCACTTCGATTGGCAGCGGGAATGCGCCCAGGGTCTGTACCTGTTTGCTGGGGTCGACGATGCAGATGAAGCGCTCGCTCGCCTCGGCGATGATCTTCTCTCGGGTCAGTGCGGCGCCGCCGCCTTTGATCAGGCACTTGTTCGGGTCGCATTCGTCGGCGCCATCCACGTACAGCGACAGGGTGCCGGTGTGGTTCAGTTCCAGCACGTCGATGCCGTGCTGGCGCAGGCGCGCGGTGCTGTGTTCGGAGCTGGATACCGCGCCCTTGAGGCGATGACCGATGCGGCCGAGCGCATCGATGAAGTAGGCGACGGTGGAGCCGGTGCCGACGCCGACGATCATGCCGTCCTCGACGTACTCGATGGCTTTTTCGGCGGCAAGGCGTTTTGCTTCAGACATAGGGGCGGTTCCGGGGACGGGATGGGGTAGGGCGCGTGCTGTGCAGGCCGTCACTCCAGCGACAGCAGCAGGGTCCACTGCGCGGCACTGACCGGGAAGACCGACAGGCGGTTGCCGCGCGCGACCAGCGGAAAACCATCGCCGAGCGCATCGGCGTGCGATTTGATCTCGTCCAGGGCGATCGTGCGTGTCAGCTTGCGCTCGAATGCCACGTCCACCAGATACCAGCGCGGTTGCTCCGGTGTGGCCTTGGGATCGTGGTAGTCCGAGGAGGGGTCGAACTGGGTGGCGTCGGGGTAGGCATCGCTAGCCACTGTGGCCACGCCGACGATGCCGGGCACCTTGCAGTTGGAGTGGTAAAATAGGATGCCATCGCCGACTTTCATGCCGTCGCGCATGAAATTGCGCGCCTGGTAGTTGCGCACGCCATTCCAGGGTTCGGTAACGACCCGCTGCAGGTCGTCGATCGAGAAGGTATCCGGTTCGGATTTCATCAACCAATAGCGGGTGCGTGCAGTCATACGGATGAATTGAGCGCGGTCACGAGAGTGAGGGATTCGGTACAGACTGCGTCCAACCTTACGTCCCAGGCGGCGATCGGCAACGCAGCGACCTGTTGGGCGTCGAAGGCCGCCCCGACCAGCCATGGCGGAGGCGCTTGCTGTTGGCGGAATTCGAAGCTGCGATCATACCAGCCGCCGCCCATGCCCAGGCGGTGGCCGGCGTGGTCGAAACCCACCAATGGCGTCACCACCAGCGCCATCTGTTCGGGTGCGAGCATCGCTGCCGCATCGAGATCGGGTTCTGGAATGCCATAGCGGTTGGCGACCAGTGGCTGCCCCGGACGCCATGGTGCGAAGCGCAGTGTGGTGCCGTGCAGGACGGGCAGGCAGTATTGCACCGTGTCCGGCAGCGACAGTTGCCAGCGATGCAGGGCGATCTCGCCGTCCATCGCCCAGTAGCCGGCGACATAGCCGTGCTGCGGTGCGAACGGTAGTTGGAGCAGGCGTTGCGCCAGCGCGTCGGCGGCGGCTAGGCGCGCGGCGGCAGGGAGCACGCCGCGGCGCGCACGCAGTTGCTGACGCAGGAGCTTGCGATCGTCGGCAGGCATGAGTGGGCAGTAGGGTAAAGGCGCTCCTATTGTCCTGTTCGGCGCGGACGCTGCCTAGAGCGTGGGAGGCACGGTGAAGTGAGGTGCATTGGTCGTCAGCGGCAAAGGCGGACAGTGCGGTCGGCGGCCAGGAGCGGTGACGCTGGTGGCCGCAGTGCGGGTCGCACGTGAGGTGGAGATCCCAGCGCCGCCGCGCTGTGCGGGAGGTGGATCGTGCCGACGTGGGGATGGCGATGGCAGGGTGCAACGGCACCGGCAGAAAAGGAAACGGCGCCTTGCGGCGCCGGTTCCTGGAAGAATTGCATTCTCCGCCGTGACGATGCGTGCGAAACGACCTTGAACCCGGGGTTCAAGTGGGATGGCTGGAGAACCTTCGGGCTTCCCGCTACGAGGCGGACCTGCACTCCCGATTCCGTCGCCACCCCGTGGTCGTCATTAAGGGACAAGGCGAATGTTTGCACACGCTGTCGTTCACAGCAGAGAACGCGGGGGTAGTATAGCGCTGTCGCCGTGCTTGGCGCGTCCGTCCGTCGCACGGTGCGTTGCAATTCACCTTTATGATCGAGACGCGATGAGCGAATCAACGCGTTGTATCGGTCACGCGATCCAGGCGCCGGTTGAGATCGGCAAGCGTGCGGGTCATTTCGTGTTCGCGCTGGGCGTGCTCGTCGCGCAGTTGCTGGAGTTCATGCGCCAGATTCAGCGCGGCGAGGACGGCGACGCGGTCCACTGCCGCCATGCGGTTGCTGCCGCGTATCTCGCGCATTTTCGTCTCGAGCAGGCGCGCGGCAGCCAGCAGACTGTCGCGCTCTCCGGCCTCGACGCCAACGGTGTATTCGCGGTCGAGGATGCGGACGCTGACCGGTTCGCTCACGTGTGCTGCTCCAGCGATTTCAGCCGGGCGATCATGGCTTCTACGCGCGAGCGCGCCTGTTCGTTTTTGGTCAGCAGTTGCGAACGCTCCCCGATCAGCTGCTCCTGCTGTTGGCGTAGGCTACGGTTTTCGTCGGCGAGGCGCTGGCAACGCTCCACAAGCGTTTCCACGCGCGTGGCGAGTGCGCGAAGTTCGGCGAGGGCGTCGGGTGTGTCCATGGCGCTCACGATAGACATGCGTTCGCGCGGTGGTCAAGACATCGCGCGGCGGTGTGATGGCTGCCGCTCAGATGGGGAGCCGCAGCGGTTGTTGCAGCAGCTTGAGACAGGCGTCCGGTTCTAGCGCGGGCGCCACCAAGTGGCCTTGGATTTCGTCGCAGCCGTGCTCGCGCAGGAACATTAGCTGGCTGGGCTGTTCGACGCCCTCGGCGACCACCTTCAGGTCCAGCGAGTGTCCCATTGCGATAATGGTGCTGGTGATGGAGGCATCGTCCGGGTCCAGGCTCAGGTCGCTGATAAACGCCTGATCGATCTTCAGGGTGTTGATCGGCAGCCGTTTCAGATAAGCCAGCGACGAATAGCCGGTACCGAAGTCGTCGATTGCCAGGGTCAGGCCCAGTTCCCGGCAGGCATGCAGGATTTCCGCGCTCTTGCCGACCTGCGACATCACCACGCTCTCGGTCAGTTCGAGTTCGACATTGGCTGCCGGTACGCCGGTTTCGGCCAGAATCTGCGCCATCAATTCGGGCAGGTTGCTGCGTTCGAGCTGGATCGCCGAGACGTTGATCGACATGCACAGATCGGTCAGGCCCATTTGTCGCCAGTCGCGCAGCGCGCTGCAGGCTTGGCGCAGGACCCATTCGCCGATTTGCAGGATCAACCCGGTCTCTTCGGCCAGGGGAATGAACTGGCTCGGCGAGACGGGGCCGAAATCGGCACTATGCCAGCGCAGCAACGCTTCCACGCTGACTACGCGCTGTTCGCGCAACGAGTAGCGTGGCTGATAGACCAGTTTCAATTCCTGGTCCAGCGGAATCTTGCGCAAGGTGCTGGCCAGTGTCGCGCGATGGCGGGTGGCCTCGTCCATGCTGGCCGAGTACACCTGGGCGTTACGGCGGCCGGCTGCCTTGGCCTGGTACATCGCCGTATCGGCGTGCTTGAGCAGTTCGCTGGGCAGTAGCGCGTGCTGCGGGAACAGGGAAATGCCGATGGACGTGGAAACCGCCACCTCGCGGCGATCGTCCAGACGCAGTGGTGGCTCGAACGCCGCCAGCACTCGCGCGGCGACGCTTTCGGCCTCGTCTTGGCTGACGATGTCCTCCACCACCACGGTGAATTCGTCGCCGGCCAGACGCGCCACCGTGTGCTGCGGTCCTACCGCCTGTTGCAGGCGTTCGGCGACTGCGCGTAGAACCTGATCGCCGACGGGGTGGCCCTGCGAGTCGTTGATGTCCTTGAAACGATCCAGATCCAGGAACAGCACCGCGACCGCGCCGGCCTGACGTCGTGCCCGGACGATCGCCCGGGCCAGTCGCTCGGACAGCAGCGCGCGGTTGGGCAGGCTGGTCAGCGTGTCGTAGTTGGCCAGGTAGCGAAGTTCCTGTTCGGCACGCTTCTGTTCGGTGATGTCTTCCAGCACTACCACTTGGAAGCTTTGCCGACCGTCTGCATCGACCACGGTGTTGCGGCGCATGTGGCACAGGATCTCGTGGCCGTCCTTGCGTCGCTTCCAGGCATCGCCGCGCCAGTGGCGTCCTTGATCGAGCATCGGGGGTGGCGGGACGTTGGGCGCGTGGTCGATCAGTGTCATCGGCTGGCCCAGTACTTCGCGTTCGCTGTAGCCGGTGATCCGGGTGAAGGCCGGATTCACCGAGATGAAGCGCCGCTCCTCGTCGAGCACGGCCACCGCTTCGCTCATACTGCGGAGCACTTCCGCGGCGATACGTCGCTCCAGGTCGGCTTGGCGGTGCGAGGTGATGTCGCGCGCGGTGCCGGCGAGCCGGCGTGGATTGCCGACCGCGTCGTAATCCACCACGCGTCCACGCACCCGCGCCCACCGCCAGACGCCGTCGCCGGTCAGGTCCACCCGGTATTCGGCCAGATAGATCGCGGTCAGGCCCTCAAGATGCTCGCTGAGCGCGAGTTTGGCCTGCTGGATGTCGTCGGGATGGATCCGCAGCGGATCGTCCTCGTGGATCACCAGAGCGATGTCCTGCAGATGCGGGTTGGCATCGTCCGCGCGCATCCGCCGTAGCGTGCGATTCTGTAGGTCGTAATCCCAGAAGTGCTCGCCCGAAGCCCATAGCGCCAGCTTCAGGTAATGTTCGTGCTGCTGCAGCTCTTCGTAGCACTTTAGCTTTTGCTGCATGCGCCGCCGGTATAGCAGTGCATGCAGTGCCACGGTCAGTCCGCCGATGGCCAGCGATAGCGCGATCACCAGACGGTTCAAACTCCAGTCGGTGACGAAATGGCTTGCGATTCCCGCAGTGAGGTGCTCTGACGGCATGGCGGGACGTGATATCTATCAAGGAAAGGGTGTGGTGAGTGTAGGCATGTGCCGGAAGCCTCCACAAGCAGCAAGGTGTGTTCGGATTGTTACACTGGTCAGTCATCCAGTCCGCTGTCGGCCTCCCGAGCCGGTGGCAAGCCCCCCGACAGGCCCTGTATCCATGACCGAACTTCCCACTGCCGCCGAGATCGTCAATGCCAGCCAACAACTGGGTTTGGCCGCATCCGCGGCCGAGCTCCACGGTGCCCTGTGCGGCTGGCTGGCGGGCGGCGGCGCCGACCTGCCCGCCTGGCCAGCGGCGGTATTGGCCGATGCCGACATTGCCACGCCGCGCCGGGGTGATGCCTTGGACCAACTGCGCGAGGCCACCGTGGCGCAGTTGCAGGACCGCGATTTCGGTTTCGACCTAGTGTTGGCCGAGCCTGGGGCGCCGTTGCTCGAACGTGCCGATGCGTTGTTCGAGTGGTGTCGTAGCTTCCTGGGCGGTTTCGGTCTTGCCGCAGGCGCCAAGCCGCCGCTGTCCGAAGAAGGGCTGGAGGCCTTACAGGACTTGGCGCGGCTGGGGCAGACCAGTAGCGAGGACATAGACAGTGGCGACGAGGAAGAAGAAGCGCTGTCCGAAATCGAGGAATTCTTGCGGGTGGCGGTGCTGCTGCTGCATAGCGACTGCGTGCTCGGTCCGCGTCACCGGCAGCGTTTGAACTGATGAAGCGGCTCACCGGGATTGGCGCAGCCGAATACGCGCGCCGGCGCCGACGGCTGATGGACATGGCGGGCGAGCAGGCCATCCTGGTGTTGCCGAGCGCGCCGGAGCGGGTGCGCAGTCACGATACCCATTATCCGTATCGCCAGGATTCGGATTTCTGGTACCTGTGCGGGTTTCCGGAGCCGGAGGCGATCCTGGTGTTGGTGCCCGGCCGTCGTCATGGCGAGGCGCTGCTGTTCTGCCGTGAGCGTGACCCCGAGCGCGAAGCTTGGGACGGCCCGCGTGCCGGCCAGGAAGGCGCGGTGGAGGACTATGGCATGGACGACGCCTACCCGATCGAGGATCTCGACGACATCCTGCCTGGCCTGCTGGAAGGCCGCTCGCGGGTCTACTACCACTTCGGCCGCGATGTTGATTTCGATCTCAAGCTGATCGGTTGGGTCAAGCGCGTGCGCGAGCAGGTGCGGCATGGTGCGCAGTTACCGCATGAGTTCCTGGAGCTGGGCCATCTGCTGCACGAGCAGCGCCTGTTCAAGTCGCGCGGCGAGATCGCGCTGATGCAGGTGGCTGCCGACCTGAGCGTGGCCGGGCACCGCGCGGCGTGGCGGGTGGCGCGGCCCGGACTGCACGAATACCAGTTGCAGGCCGAGATCGAACACGCGTTCCGTGCAGGCGATGCCTGTCCCGCCTACGGGAGCATCGTCGGCAGCGGCAGTAACGCCTGTGTGCTTCATTACCACGCCAATGCCGCGCGCCTGCGCGACGGCGATCTGGTGCTGATCGATGCGGGCGCCGAGTACCGTGGCTATGCCGCCGACATCACCCGCACCTTTCCGGTCAATGGTCGCTTCAGCGCCGAACAACGCGCGCTGCACGATCTGGTCGGTGCGGCCCACGCGGCGGCGCTGGCGCAGGCGCGGCCGGGCGTAGCATACGAGGCTGGGCACCTGGCTGCGGTGCAGGTGCTGACCGAAGGTTTGCTGCGGCTGGGTTTGCTCAAGGGCAGCTTGCAGCAGAATCTGGCGAGCGGCGATTACAGGCGTTTCTACCGGCACAAGACCGGGCATTGGCTTGGCCTGGACGTGCACGACGTCGGCGACTACAAACTGGCGGGGGCATCGCGCCTGCTGGAGCCGGGCATGGTGTTCACCATCGAGCCGGGGCTGTACGTCGCCCCCGACGATCAGGACGTGCGTGCGAAGTGGCGCGGCATCGGCATTCGCACCGAGGACGACGTGCTGATCACCGATGATGGCCACCGCGTGCTGACCGACGCACTGCCGCGCAGCGCCGAGGAGATCGAAGCGGTGATGGCGACGGATTGATGCGGCGCATGCGCTGCGTTCGACCGGTGCGGCGGTTCAGGTCGCCGCGAACGCCGGACGCGTCAGGTTCTCCGGTTCGTCCTCGGTGCACACCACCTCGTCCTCGATGCGGATGCCACCGTAGGGCTTGAATTGCGCCACCCGCGTCCAGTCCACGCTGGCGGCGTGGCTGGTCTGTTTCAGCGCGTCCAGCAGCATGTCGATGAAGTACAGGCCCGGTTCGATCGTGACCACCATGCCTGGTTCGAGTGTGCGGGTCATGCGCAGGTACGGGTGGCCGTCGGGCCGCTCGATGCGGCCGCCGCGGTCGCTGGCGGCGAAACCGCCGACATCGTGGACCTGCAGGCCGATCGGATGACCGAGGCCGTGCGGGAAGAATGTGGCGCTGACGCCACTGGCGACCGCGGCTTCCGGCGACACCGTGAGAATGCCGAAGTCTTTCAGCACACCCATTAGCGCCAGGTGCGCGTCCAGGTGCAATTGCTTGTAATCCACGCCAGCGCGCACGTTCTGGCCCATGCGTTGTTGCGCGGCGTCAACCGCATCGATCAGCGCCTGGAATTCGCTGTCGGCGTCGGCAGCGTAGGTGCGGGTGATGTCGCTGGCGTAGCCGTGCGCGCAGGCGCCGGCGTCGATCAGGAAGCTGCGCAGTGGCGTTGGTGTCTGCCGTTGTCGTTCGGTGTAGTGCAGCACGGCGCCGTGTTCGTTCAGCGCCACGATGTTGCCGTAGGGCAGCTCGGTCGCATCCTGGCCGACGGCGGCGCAATAGGCCATGTGGATTTCGAACTCGCTGCGGCCTTCGCGGAACGCCGCTTCGGCGGCGCGGTGACCGCGCACCGCCAGTTGTTGTGCCTGACGCATCAGCGTCAATTCGTAGGCCGTTTTGTAGGCGCGGTGGTAGTCCAGATAATCCAGCACCGCCTGGGGATTGTTCGGGATGTAATCGCCGAGTGCGCTGTGTGGTTCGCCGAGAATCGCGCAGCGCCCCGGCGGTGGTAGCAATGCCAGTGCTTCTTCCGGGCTGCGGATGATGTGGATGTCGCAATGTTCCACCCACCAGCCGTTGGGTGCCGCTGGTACTGCGTGCCAGTAGTCGTGTGGTTGGTGGAAGATCACTTGCGGGCGCTGTCCTGGCGCGTACACCAGCCAGCTGTTCGGCACTCGGGTGAGCGGTAGCCATGTCTTGAACTGTGGATTCACCGCATAGGGATAGTCGCGGTCGTCGAATACTTGGTAGTGCAGGTTGCCGCTGGGTATCACCATGTACTCGAAGGCGCCGCGCGCCAGCGCCGTGTCGGCGCGGTGCGACAGTGTGCGCAGATGGTTGGCGTACAGGGCGCTGAGGGCGTGCTGGAGCATGGACAGGACTCGGTCGGCGTGGATCAACGAGGGCGCAGTGTGCCGCAATTCAGTGGTAGGGATTCGGCGCCCTGCGACTAAGACCACGGATGTCGTCGCATGAAGGCGCAAGCCGACGCCTCTGCGCGTGTCGTGGAGTATGGAATGGATGAGGTCAGCCGTTGGGCGTGGCGTTGTTAACCCATTGTCGTAACAGGTCGCGGTGCGCGGCGGAGATGGTGAGAAAGCAGAAACCGGCCCAGGCATGGCTTGACGCGTGCGAGGCTTCGCTCCACAACAGGTGTGCGCCCACGTCGATCTGCACCTGGCGGTCGGTTTGCGGCATCGTGAAGCGCAATTGGTACAGCGCGTCGTCGTGCAAGTGGGCCGATGCCAGCAGCAGCATGCCGTGTTCGGACACATTGCCGAGGCGACCGATCACCACCTCTTCCATCATGTCCAGGACCGGCACCATGTCCGGCACCGGGCGGCGCGGCGAGCGGCGGGCTTCTGCGATCATGCGTCCTCCAGGGAGGTGTTCGGCGCAATTGTGCCAGCGAGTGTTCGCAGCGTGTGTATAGCCGCTTGCCAGGCACGGTCGATCAGGTGTGTACGGTTTACGGTGATAATGCGTGCCTGGCCCTGCGCCAATAATCTGGCGAGTCCATCCAGTGAATAATCGGCGGTTTTTTGCCCGCGTTGATTGACGAATAGCGCGCGTTCTGTGGTCGGGCTATACCACGACAAGCGTTGTCGTTTCAGGTTGTACTGCTGGTTGGTGACGAACGCGAACCATGTGCCGAACGGCAGGCTGAGCAGATGCTCGTAGGCCGCTTGTTCGTCCTGCGTGCGTGGCTGCAAAGGCGGTTCGTTGTCTTCGCTCTGCGCGCCCAGACGCGCGCGGGGCTCCGGCATGGTGTCAGATCCAGACAGTGCCGTCGATGTCTCTGCCCCGCCGGGCGTGGACAGAATGCGGGCGATGGCCGCAGCCTCGTCCTGGTGATAGCCGATCTGCAGCAAGTCGTTGCACACAGCATCGGTCACGGCAGTGTCGGGTGCTTCATCGGTGCTGCTGGTGATCTCGGCGATGCGTTCGCTGAGCCGCTCGCGTTCGCGCCACGCATCGGAGTCTTCGCCTTGGCGCAGCAGCGTTAGTACCAGGATATCGGACCATGCCTGTTGCAAGAGTGTCTGCACCACGTATGGCGGTTGCCAGGCATTGCACAGTCGTTCCAGGCTACGGCCCGCCGTCTGCTTGGCCAGCGCCAGCCGTTCTTTGCCGCGTGCTGCTTCGATATGTCGGCGTTCGGCGATCTCCGCCTTGTGTGCCAGGGTGCGGCAATGCGCCTGGATTTCTTGGTGCGCCTGTTCGAAGACCGTGACATGGTCTTCGTATTCCTCGACGACCCGATCCACGGTCTTGTTCAACTTCAGCAGCAACTGTGCATCGATGTCCTCGTCGCCGAGCCAGAGCAGGCTGGATTCGGCCACCGCATTGAGTAGTTCGCGTGCTGGATGCCGGTCACACACGAAGAGCGTGGGGTCTTGCAGCGCCGCGCGTACCAGCGGCACCTGCAGGCGCTCAAGCAGCAATGCTGCTGGCGTGCCGCTACGCACCTCGCGCTCGATCTCGCCGTACAGCAGGCCGAGCAGATCGAAGATGTCGGCGTCGTGGCAGGCCAACGTGGCCTGTGGACCGTGCGCGCTGCGCAAGACGTTCAACAGTGCCGTCTGCACGTCGCGGATATGGCGACGTCCGCGCAGCCCACCCATGGTGCTGTGCGCTGGCGGCTGCGCTTGCAATTCGCCCAGTGCTTGCAACAGTGTGGTGGTTGGAATGGCGACCCTCCTGGGGTGGGACGCGTCGGCCTGCGCGGAGGGCATGGTGGCGATCTGATCGGTCGCTGATATCGCCGTGGCAGGGGTGGCATTCCTGCGTGCGGCCATTAGCAAGCTGCGTAGCGTGGTCAGGTCGACCGGCGCATCGATGGTTGACGCGGTGATCGATTGTGCTGGCATCGCCGGTGCGGTCGGTGCGGTCGGTGCGGTCGGTGCGGCGATGGCATGGCCGTCTGTCGTGATCGCAGTGCTGTGGGAATGGCTTGCAGCTCTCGTCTGGCCGATGAACGGATGGGGGTTGTCGGGTGCGCGTGCTGCGCTGCGTGCGTCGACCGTCGCTGTGGGCGACGACGTGCGCATTGGGTACGGCCGGTAGACCAGTCCAGGCAGTACGCCAGCGTCGGTTAGGAGGTCATTTGCCCGTTCCACGATGGTGGCGTAGTGCGTCAGGACATGGCGCTCGAACGCGCGGTATAGCGCGAGTTGTGCGTCCAGCCCCATCTGCAGTTCCTTGCCGGCCTCGCGCAGCATGCGGCACAGCGCCTGTGGCCCCATTGGCAGCTGTTTGGCCTCGAACGCAGGGCGTGCGGCGAGTACGCCGAACCGCTGGCCGAGCAGTTGCAATGGAATATGGGTGCGGATCGCCTCGCGTCGGGCAATTTCGTGCAGCACGATGTTGCAGTCGATATCCACGTCGGAGACCAAGGTCAGGGCCTGCATTGCAGCGTTGGTCGTGGCTGGCTGCTCCGACTGGACGGACGCCGGAGTGGTGCGAATCGTGGCTAACGCGGTTTCCAGTTGCGCTCGGAACACCGGGCCGAAGTGCCCGCGTTGCGCGCGCAGGCTCTGCGCATCCTGATGGCTGTCTTGCCGCAATTGGCCGTTGTGCCCGTGTTCGGCTTGGTCGAACAGTACTCGCTCCAGCTCATCCAGGGTCGCTTGCAGTGGTGCTTCCAGCGACTGCCGCAGCAGCGCGTTCAGGGATGTCAGCAAATGACGCACGCGCGTCGGTAAGACGGCGCTAGCAAGCGTCGCCGGGGGACCCGACAAGGTTGCAGACAGGGGCATCCTGTGATCGTCGTTTTTTACCGAGGGCGGTATGTAACACGTTTCTGCCGGCGCAACCATGCCGGCGGTGGTCTGTTCAGGACATGAATAGGGCGATGACGTCGTTGGTGAAACGCCGCCCGAGTTCGGTCGGCATCACCTTGTCGTCGTTCACCTGCAACCATTGGCATGCCTGCGCGTGTTGTAGTGCCGGGGCGATGATGGCCGGCGCTAGCCCGGTACGCGCGGTAAAATCGCGCAGCGCGAAACCGTGGTTCAGACGTAGGGCGTTGAGCATGTATTCGAAAGGGCGTTGCTTTGGCTCGATCCAGTCGTCGCCGCCGATCGCCGCCGGCGTTCCGGCTGCGGCCATGAAGGCTTGCGGATGCTTGTGCTTCCAACGACGCAGGATGCGCTGCTCGGCGCCGGAACTGATCTTGCCGTGAGCGCCGGCGCCGATGCCCAGGTAGTCGCCGAAGGTCCAGTAGTTGAGGTTGTGCACGCAGCGCTCGCCTTCGCGTGCATAGGCGCTGACTTCGTACTGTGCGTAGCCGGCTGCGGCCAGCAGCGCTTGGCAGTGTTCCTGCATGTTCCAGGCGTCGTCGTCCTCGGGGATGCCCTGTGGCGGCCGCGCCGCGAACAGTGTGTTCGGTTCCAGGGTGAGCTGGTAGTGGCTGATATGAGTCGGCTGCAGCGCCATTGCCCGCGTCACGTCGCGCTCGGCCTCGGCCAGAGTCTGTTGCGGCAACGCGTACATCAGGTCCAGGTTGAGGTTGGTGAAGCCGGCGTCCTGCGCCAGCTTCACCGCGCGCTCGGCCTCGGCGCTGTCGTGGATGCGGCCCAGGCGCTGCAATGCCGCATCGTCGAAGCTCTGAATGCCGAAGCTGAGCCGGTTGACCCCAGCGGCCAGATAGCGGTCGAAGCGGCCGTGTTCGGCGGTACCCGGATTGGTCTCCAGGGTGATCTCCAGGCCCGGAGCGAAGCGCAGACGCGCACTCGCCGCCTCCAGAAAGCGCGCGATGGCCTCGGGCGGGAACAGGCTGGGGGTGCCGCCTCCGAAGAACACGCTGTGTACCACCCGGCCCCACACCAGCGGCAGATCCTGGTCGAGGTCGCGGATCAGCGCGTCCACGTAAGCATCGAACGGCAGCGCGCCTTTGGCCGCATGCGAGTTGAAATCGCAGTAAGGACATTTGCGCACGCACCAGGGCAGGTGGACGTACAACGACAGTGGCGGTGGCAACAGTCGCGTTGCGACATCGTGCGCGCGATGGTCCGCGCATGACGCATCCGATGGGGGCTGGCAGTGGTCGTGCGACATGGCGAATGGGCGTGATGTCAGTGCGACATCAGTTCGGCCAGCCGCTGCTTGAGTTGCTGCAGCGCGATGGCGCGGTGGCTGATGCGGTTCTTCAATGCGAGCGACATTTGCGCGGCGGTCTGGTTGTGTTCGGGATCGAGGAACACCGGGTCGTAGCCGTGTCCGCCGGTGCCGGCGCGGGCCTGGGCGATGCGCCCGCGCCAGCGGCCCTCGACCAGCAACGGTTGCGGGTCTTCGGCATGTCGCAGCAGCACCAGCACGCAGTAGAAATGCGCGCCGCGCTGCGCCTGCGGCACCTCGCGCAGGACGTGCAGCAGTTTGTCGATGTTGGCCTGCGCATTGCCGTGTTCGCCGGCGTATCGCGCCGAGTACAGGCCTGGTGCGCCGTGCAGCGCGTCCACGCAGATGCCCGAGTCGTCGGCCAGTGCCGGCAGGCCAGTGATGCGGGCGGCATGGCGTGCCTTGAGCAGCGCATTCTCGATGAAGGTCAGGCCGGTCTCGTCGGCATCATGCACGCCGAGTGTGGATTGCGCGACCAGTTCCACGCCGACATCGTCGAGCAGGGCGTGCAGTTCTTCGAGTTTGCCGGCGTTGCTGCTGGCCAGAACCAGTTTCATGGTGTCGGCTCCATTGGCTCCTTGGTGTTGCCGTCGACAGCGCGCAACGCCGCGACGATCAGGCTGGCCATGGTCATGTGCGGGTTCATTGCGCCAGCGCGGCGCGCTGCGCCGCCAGCAGCTCGCCGATGCCGCGCTCGGCCAGCCCGAGCAGCGCGTCCAGTTCGTCGCGGCGGAACGCATGGCCTTCGGCGGTGCCCTGTAGTTCGATGAAGCCGCCGCCATCGTTCATCACCACGTTCATGTCGGTATCGCAGTCGCTGTCCTCGGCGTAATCCAGGTCCAGCACGGGAACGCCACGGTAGATGCCGACCGACACGGCGGCGACGGCGCCGAGCACCACCGGCTTTTTCAGTTCACCACGCTGGCGCAGCCAGTTCACCGCGTCCACCAATGCCACGTAGGCGCCGGTGATGGCGGCGGTGCGGGTGCCGCCATCGGCTTGCAGTACATCGCAGTCCAGGGTGATGGTGCGCTCGCCCAGCGCGTTGCGGTCCACGCAGGCGCGCAGCGCGCGGCCGATCAGACGCTGGATCTCCAGCGTGCGGCCGCCTTGCTTGCCGCGCGCCGCTTCGCGCTCGGAGCGCGAGTGGGTCGCGCGCGGCAGCATGCCGTATTCGGCAGTGACCCAGCCTTCGCCCTTGCCGCGCAGGAAGCCCGGCACGCGGTTGTCGACGCTGGCGTTGCACAGCACGCGGGTGTCGCCGAAGCTGACCAGGACCGAGCCCTCGGCGTGACGGGTGAACGCGCGCTCGATGCGGACCGGGCGCAATTGCTCGGCCGTGCGGCCGCTGGGACGGGAAAAAGACATGCAGGGGATCCAGAAGTGTGGTGAGGCCGTGTGCGGTAGGTGACCGTGTTGGTGCGGCGGAGACGGGCGCTGGAGTGTGTGGTGGAGGTTGAGGTGAGGAGGATCTGGTGCGCGCGCCGTCTTTTCTTCGATGCGCACCGGACAGTTGCCCGTTGGTGGGGGATATCAGGGGCACGGCGTCGCTGGCGACCAACGTAGCTCGTTTCCAAGCGCAATACCCGCACTAGGGTACCATTCGCGCTTTGCTCGTACGGGGGCTTCGCATGATCCGCAGCATGACCGCCTTCGCTGGTGCCGAGCGCATCACGCCCTGGGGGACGTTGGGGTGCGAGTTGCGTTCGGTCAACCACCGTTTCCTGGAAGTGGGCGTGCGCCTGCCGGAGGAACTGCGTGCGCTGGAACCGCAACTGCGCGAGCGCGTGGCCGCGCGCATTAGTCGCGGCAAGCTGGACTTGATGCTGCGTCTGCGCGCGCCCGACACGGCACAGACATTGGCGGTGAACGACACGCTGGTCGAGCAGTTGGGCATCCTCGCGCAGCGGCTCGGCGTGCGTTTCCCGCAGTTGCGGGTGCAGTTCGTCGATCTGTTGCAACTGCCCGGCGTGTTGCAGGGGCAAGTGGTGGACCCGGCGTTGCTGCAGGCGCAGGCGCTGGAATTGCTGGACGAGGTGCTGGCCGAATTCGTTGCCGCCCGCGAGCGCGAGGGCGGCAAGCTGGCCGCCGCGATCGTCGAACGGGTGGACGCGGTGGAGCGCATCGCCGGCGAGGTGCGGACCCTGATCCCGGTCATTCGCGATGGTCAGCGGGCCAAGTTGGCGGCGCGCCTGGCCGACCTGTCGCATCCGGTCGATCCGGGGCGGGTGGAGCAGGAGCTGGTGCTGTGGCTGCAGAAACTCGATGTGGACGAGGAACTGGATCGGCTCGGCAGCCACATCAAAGAATTGCGCCGGGTGCTGTGCCAACCGGAACCGGCTGGGCGGCGCCTGGATTTTCTGCTGCAGGAATTCAACCGTGAAGCCAACACGCTGGGCTCCAAATCGGTGGATAGCCGCACTTCCAACGCTGCGGTGGAACTGAAGGTGTTGATCGACCAGATCCGCGAGCAGGTGCAGAACCTGGAATAGGAAGGCGACGGACTGCATGGCGGCACCGCCCGTTTGCGACGGCTCCCTCCAATCCCGGTAGCATATCCGCCCCGTAGGTATGGCCCGCGGGCCGTTTGCGACTTCGTCTTCCCAATCGAATCTTGATCCTATGCGTGGCACCCTCTACATCGTCGCGGCCCCTTCCGGTGCCGGCAAGAGCAGCATTGTCAACGCGACCCTGGCGCGCGACCCGCAGATCGCGTTGTCGATCTCGTTCACCTCGCGCGCGCCGCGCCCGGGCGAACGTCATGCCGAGCATTATCACTTCGTCGCTGCCACGGAGTTCCAGCGCATGATCGAGGCCGGCGATTTCTTCGAATATGCCAGCGTGCATGGCGACTGGAAGGGCACCGCGCGGCAATCGGTGGAGCCGCAGTTGGCTGCCGGTCGCGATGTGCTGCTGGAGATCGACTGGCAAGGCGCGCGTCAGGTGCGCGCCAAGGTGCCCGACGCGGTCAGCGTGTTCATTCTGCCGCCGTCGCGGCAGGCGCTGGAGCAGCGCATGCGCAAGCGCGGTCAGGACAGCGAGGCGGTCATCGCGCAGCGGCTGGCCGCCGCACGCGAGGAGATGTCGCACTACGCCGATTTCGACTACGTCATCGTCAACGAGCATTTCGATACGGCGGTGGACGAGATGTGCGCGATCTTCGTCGCCAGCCGCCTGCGCCGCCTGCCGCAACAGCAGCGCCATGCCGGGCTGATCGCGACCCTCCTGCAGGAATCGCCAACTGGCTGATTCCAAAGGAAACTGAATGGGGTTAGGTTGATTTCGGGCGGGTGTCGCCCTACAATCGCCGCCCTTTCCCTCATTCCAACGCGTGGCCGTCGCCGGCCCGCCGGGAGCCCGCATGGCCCGCATCACCGTAGAAGATTGCCTGGAAGTTGTGAACAACCGTTTCGAATTGGTCATGATGGCGTCCAAGCGCGCCCGCCAGCTTGCCAACGGCGTGCAGGCCACCCTCGACAACACCGACTCGTCCGACAAGCCCACCGTGCTGGCGTTGCGCGAGATCGCCGCGCGCAAGATCGACAATGCGCTGATCGATCAGGTCGAGAAAGCAGAGCGCGAGCGCGCCGAGCGCGAAGCACTGGAATGGGCCGCCGCCGAGGTCGTTGCCGACGAGGACATGTCCAAGAACGACGACTGATCGCGCTGCCGCGCTGCGATCGTTCGACGAGCAGCCCGCATCCGCGGGCTGTTTCGTTTTTACGGTTTGCCGTCCACGCGCCGCTGACATAGTCTTTGCCCATGAACCCAGGTCCCCCCGCCCAGGTCGCCAGTGCCGCGCCGTCACCAGTCGATGCGTCAGTCCCCGACTATGTCCTGCAACTGGAGCGCAGCGCCAGTTATCTGCCTGCCGAGCAAATACCGTTGCTGCGCCGCGCTTGGGAAGTCGGTGCGTCCGCACATGCCGGGCAGACCCGCAAGTCAGGCGAACCCTATATCACCCATCCTGTGGCGGTGGCGGGGGTGTTAGCCGATTTGGGTCTGGACGTGGAGGCGCTGATTGCGGCCATCCTGCACGACACCATCGAGGATACGCCGTTGACTCGCGCCGAGCTGGCTGCCGAATTCGGCGAAGCGGTGGCCGAACTGGTCGATGGCGTCACCAAGCTGGACAAACTCAAGTTTCGCGACCGTCAGGAGGCGGCCGCAGAGAGTTTCCGTAAAATGCTATTGGCGATGTCGCGCGACCTGCGCGTGATCATGATCAAGCTCGCCGACCGCCTGCATAACATGCGCACGCTCGGCGCGCAGAGTGCCGAGGCGCGTGGCCGTATCGCTCGAGAGACCTTGGAAATCTACGCGCCGATCGCGCAGCGTCTGGGCATGAGCTTGATGAAGTCCGAGTTGCAGAATCTCGGTTTTCGCGCGCTGCATCCGTGGCGCCACGCGATCATCGAGAAGCATATCCGTAGTCAGCCGGTGGTGCGCCGCGAGTCGATGACCCTGGTGGAAGTACAGTTGTCGCAGCGCTTGGCCAAGGAAGGGTTGGAGCACCGTTTGGTCAGCCGGATCAAGACCCCGTGGAGCATCTACAACAAGATGCGCGACGAGAACAAATCCTTCGATCAGGTGATGGATGTGTTCGGCTTTCGGCTGGTGTTGCGCGGGGTATCCGACTGCTATCACGCGCTGGGCGCGGTGCATGCCACATTCAAACCGCTGGATGCGCGTTTCCGCGATTTCATCGCCATTCCCAAGGCCAACGGCTACCAGTCGCTGCATACGGTGTTGTTCGGTCCCTATGGCTCGCCCATCGAGGTGCAGATCCGCACCGAGGAGATGGATCTGATTGCCGAACGTGGCGTCGCCGCGCACTGGACCTACAAGTTCGGCGGCGACTCGCCCAACAACGCGCAGAGCCGCGCGCACGCTTGGATCGTCGAGTTGATCGAATCCCAGCGCGCTGCCGGCTCCTCGCTGGAGTTTCTGGATAACGTCAAGGTCGATCTGTTTCCGGACGAGGTTTATCTGTTCACGCCAAAGGGCAAGATCCTGGCGTTGCCGCGCAATTCCACCGCGCTGGATTTCGCCTATGCGGTACACACTGACGTCGGCAACCGCGCGGTGGCCTCGCGCGTGGACAAGAAACTGGTACCTCTGCGCACCAAACTGGTCAGCGGGCAGACCGTTGAGGTGATCACCGCACGCTCGGCCACGCCGAAGCCGCAGTGGTTGGAATTCGTGGTCAGTAGCAAGGCGCGCACCGCGATTCGCCACCAGCTCAAGCAACTCGAACACGAGGACGCGGTGCAGCTTGGCCACCGCATGCTCGACCGCGCGTTGGAGGCGATGGACAGTGCCTTGGAGCGCCTGCCGAAGGGGCGCCTGGATTCGTTCCTCAGCGAGCACCGCTACCCGCGCCTGGAGGCATTGCTGGCCGACATCGCGTTGGGCAACTGGATGCCGACCCAAGCCGCGCAGGCGCTGATGGCCTATGCCGAGTTGCGTGGCGGCGGTCATTCCAAGCATTCGCAGGAAAAGATCCTGATCAACGGGACCGAGCGCGGCGTGGTCAGCTTCGCCAATTGTTGCCAGCCGATTCCTGGCGACGAGATCATGGGCTATCACACCGCCGGCAAGGGCATCGTGGTGCACCGCCTGGATTGCCCGAACCTGGCCGAACTGCGCAAGTCGCCCGAGCGCTGGGTGCCGATCGATTGGGACGCCAGTGTCATCGGCGATTACGATACTGCCTTGGTCGTGGACGTGGAAAACCGCACGGGTGTGCTGGCGCAACTGGCCGCGGCGATCGCGCAGAGCCAATCCAACATCGAGCGCGTGGACTACCTGGACCGCGATTTCAATGCGGCGGTGCTGCGTTTCAATATCCAGGTGCGCGACCGCAATCACCTGGCCGAAGTGATGCGCCGGTTGCGACGTCTGAGTGCAGTGCAGAGCGTGCGCCGCCAGTAAGCTCGGGATGCGGGGAGACGGATTTTCTGCGAGCGCGTGGCAAGCGTATCGTTTGGGGCGTAGGACCCGCGTCCCGGCTAAACTACGCGGAGATTTCCCATCCTTGGAGTGGACATGTCTCGCCAGATCATCCAGACCGACCGTGCGCCGGCGGCCATTGGCCCCTATTCGCAGGCCGTACGCGTTGGTCATACCGTGTACTTTTCCGGGCAGATCCCGCTGGATCCGGCGACGGGCGAGATCGTCGTCGGCGACATCGTGGCGCAGGCGCGGCGCGCGTTCGACAACTTGCGGGCGGTGGCCGAGGCGGCGGGCGGCTCGCTAGAGCGCATCGTGCGCCTGGGCTTGTATCTCACCGATCTATCGCAGTTCGCGCAGGTCAATGCGGTGATGCAGGACTACTTCCAGACGCCGTTTCCCGCACGTTCCACCATCGAGGTCTCGGCACTGCCCAAAGGTGCCGGCTTCGAGGTGGACGCGGTGATGGTGCTGGACTGACCAGCGCTCGTGCCGCGGGTGCAGGTTCCGCCGCCGGCGCTGTCGGCGGCCGGCGAGGCGCCGCTGACGACGCTGCCCGGCGTCGGTCCCAAACTGGCGGAGAAATTCGCCGCGCGTGGTCTGTCCACGTTGCAGGATCTGTGGCTGCACCTGCCGCTGCGCTATGAGGATCGCACGCGACTGACGGCGGTGGCCGCGCTGCAGCCAGGGGTGCCCGCACAGGTGGATGTGTGGGTGCAGGCGGTGGATCGCGGTTTTCGCTACCGGCCGATGCTGCGTGTCGCGGTGGCCGATGCATCGCATGGCACCTTGGTGTTGCGCTTTTTTCAGTTCCGCGCGGCGCAGGCGGCACAGTTCGTGGTCGGTGCGCGCTTGCGTGCTTTCGGTACGCCCAAGCCGGGCCAGCATGGGCTGGAGTTCGTGCATCCGAGTTATCAGTTCCTCGGCGAAGGCGAGGAGGTGGCGCTGGGCGATCGTCTGGACCCGGTATATCCGGTGGTGGAAGGGGTCGGTCCGGCCACCCTGCGCCGACTGATCGGCCAGGCGCTGGATCGCTTGCCGGAAGACGCGTCGCTGGAACTGTTGCCGCCAGTGTTGCTGGCCGAACTCGGCTTGCCGTCCTTGCGTCACGCGTTGCTGGTCGCGCACCGGCCACCGCCGCAGGCCGATCTCGCCGCACTGGCCGCTGGTCTGCATCCGGCGCAGCAGCGGCTGGTGTTGGAAGAGTTGCTCGCGCACCACCTGAGCCTGCGTCGCCAGCGGATTGCCTTGCAGCGGCAGCCGGCGCCGTCGCTGCACAGTCGCGGACGGTTGGTCAAGCGCCTGCAGCAGTCGCTGCCGTTCCAGCTGACCGGTGCGCAGTTGCGGGTGTTCGCGCAAATTCGCGCCGATCTTGAGCGGCCGGCGCCGATGCTGCGGCTGGTGCAGGGCGATGTCGGCAGCGGCAAGACCGTGGTCGCTGCGATGGCCGCGATGCTGGCGGTGGACAAGGGCAAGCAGGCGGCGCTGGCGGCTCCGACCGAACTGCTCGCCGAGCAGCATCTGACGAACCTGCGTACGTGGCTGGAGCCGCTGGGAGTGCGTGTCGCCTGGTTGGCCGGCAAGGTCACCGGCAAGGCGCGCAGTAGGGTGTTGGCGCAGATCGCCTCGGGCGAGGCGCAGGTGGTGGTCGGCACGCATGCGTTGATGCAAGCGGCTGTGACATTTCACGATCTGGCGCTGGCCATCGTCGACGAGCAGCACCGCTTTGGCGTGCACCAGCGTCTGGCGCTGCGCGACAAGGGCGCCTCGGGCGCGGGCGTGCCGCACCAATTGGTGATGACCGCCACGCCGATCCCGCGCACATTGGCGATGGCCGCCTACGCCGATCTGGATGTCTCGGCGATCGATGAATTACCGCCGGGTCGCACGCCGGTGCAGACCATCGTGCTCAATGCCGAGCGCCGTCCCGAGTTGGTGCAACGCATTCGCGTGGCCTGCGCCGAAGGCCGTCAGGCGTATTGGGTATGCACTTTGATCGAGGATGCCGAGGACGCCGAGACATCCGCGCAGGCCGGTGCCGGCAATCGGCTCGAGGCCAGTGCCGCGCAGGCCACCTTCGAGACCTTGTCGGCGCAATTGCCGGAACTGCGCGTGGGCCTGGCCCATGGACGCATGAAGTCGGCGGAAAAGCAGGCGGCGATGCGCGCCTTCAAACAAGGCGAGATCGATCTGCTCGTCGCCACCACGATCATCGAGGTCGGCGTGGACGTGCCCAACGCTTCGCTGATGATCATCGAGAACGCCGAGCGTCTGGGATTGGCCCAACTGCACCAGTTGCGTGGCCGGGTCGGACGCGGTGCGGCTGTCTCCAGTTGCGTGCTGATGTACCAGGCACCGTTGTCGGCGATGGCGCGGCAGCGGTTGGAAACCATGCGTCAAACCAACGATGGTTTCGTGATCGCGGAAAAAGACCTGGAATTGCGAGGCCCTGGCGAGTTGCTGGGAACGCGCCAGACCGGCTTGGCGGCGTTCCGCGTGGCCGATCTTGCGCGTGACGCGGGATTGCTGCCGCGGGTGCATGCGTTGGCCGATCGGCTGCTGGACGCATCGCCTGCACTGGCCGACCGCATCGTCGCACGCTGGGTCGGCGGCGCGGTGCGGTTCGCGGCGGCTTGATGGGTGGCTCAGAACCAGGATTTTTCGGCTAGAGCGTGTTACGAACTTCCGCGTCACCGAATAGCCGCCTATGCTGCACCGCCGACATCGGCAATGCGGCGGTCCGTGGCAGGATGGACCGCCGCGCGTATCAGCGGTTGTTAGCTGGAATTTTAATTGGTGATGTAGATATTGTTTTTAATATTGAAATATACTTCGTTGCTGTTATTCACAGTATAACTGCTCAGAAATACATTGGCCACAGCACTATTGGCTCTGCAGTCGGACGTACTCATCCCACGCGCGCTGTAAGTGAAGCCGTATAGGACCTTTGCTCCGTCTGGGACTACACCGAAGCCACCAGTGCCATCCGGCGGCGGCGCGGTCACTTGGATGCACGCCCATCCGCCATGGTTATTAACGTTTTGTATGTAAATAGCTTTCACGGCGGGGTTGAAATTTAGCGTGTAAGTCGGCACCGCCGTGGTCTGGCCTGCGCTAGCCGATGCGGCGACGCCGGCCGTCAGTGCGAACACACTGCACAACGCGGCTTTATGGAAATGACGAATGGTCGAATGTGTTGTTATGATGATCGCCTTCAATTTGGAAAGGGATACGGCCTGTTTGCCAACTGTTCGGGGGCGCAGCGTCAATGCATGGCGCTGGTCATTATTACTATGAATTGACCAGTGTTCCGTAGACATTCATGGCCCTCGTTGCGCGTAGCGCCGCTCCAACTCTACAGGTGATATGTCGCCATTTGAACCATGGCGGCGTTTGGGGTTGTAGAACATCTCGATATAGTCGAAAACCTCGGCCCGTGCGGTGTCCTTGGTTGGGATAGACTCGTCGTCCGATCCGCTCGCGTTTGAGCAGGCCGAAGAAGCTCTCCACGGTGGTACAACGCGCTGGCCGGAACGATCAACGGCTTGTACAAGGCTGAGGTGATTCACCGGCGCTCATGGCGCAACCGCCAGGACGTCGAACTGGCCACGCTCGATTGGGTGGACTGGTACAACCACAAACGTTTGCTGGGGTCGATCGGGAACATTCGGCTAGCAGAAGCCGAAGCGGCTTACCATCGACAACAAGCCGGTTACGCCGAAGCGGCGTGACTCAAACCAAACAGCCTCCCAACTTTTCGGGGCGGTTCAGGGTGAAGCCGGCCTGGATGCCGCAGCTTTGCGCAGATGATCGCTGACGTCGGCCCTACAGCGCGTAGCCGAATTGCTGCTTGAATTGGTCGTTGAAGTCGTTGAAGTCGAAGCGCTGGTTCTGTGTGCCGTGGTGCTCGACTTTCAAGGCCCCCATCAGATTGCCCATACGCCCGATGGTCAGCCAGTCGCAGCCGCGTTGCAGGCCGAAGATCATGCCGGCGCGGAAGGCGTCGCCGCAGCCAGTCGGGTCGACCACGCGGCGTTCGTGTGCAGGCGGAATGTCGTAGGTCTTCTCCGCCGTGTGCACCAGCGCACCCTTCGGACCTTGTGTGGCGATGTAAGCTTGCACGCGCGAGACGATGTCGCGCTCGTTCCAGCCGGTGCGCTCCTGCAGTAGATTTGACTCGTAGTCGTTGACCACGACGTAGTCGGATTGTTCGATGAAGGTGCGCAGTTCCGCGCCGTTGAACAGTGGCATGGCCTGGCCTGGGTCAAAGACGAAGGGGATGCCGCTGGCGGCGAACTCCTCTGCATTCTGGATCATGCCTTCGCGCCCGTCCGGACCGACCAAGCCCAGGGTTACCCCGGGCACGTCTTTGACGTGATTCTCGTAGCTGCGCATCATCGCGCCTGGGTGGAAGGCGGTGATCTGGTTGTTGTCGTGGTCGGTGGTGATGAAAGCCTGTGGGGTGAACAGCCCGTCGATCACTTTGACCTGAGACAAGTCGATGCCCAGCGACTGGAAATGTTCGCGATAGGGGCCGAAATCCTCGCCTACCGTGCCCATCGGGATCGGCTGGCCGCCGAGCAGATGCAGGTTGTAGGCGATGTTGCCGGCGCAGCCGCCGAACTCGCGGCGCATCCGTGGCACTAGGAACGAGACGTTCAGGATATGCACCTTGTCCGGCAGGATATGGTTCTTGAACTGGTCCGGGAACACCATGATGGTGTCGAAAGCAAGAGAACCACAGATCAATACGGACATCGGGCAGGCCTTGGCGAAGGGATGAACCCGTATTCAGACGGGCGAGGCGTGGCATCGCCCCGGCGCAAAGGGTAACGGCTGCGGCCGGGCAGGGCTACCATCGCGAGGACGTGGTCTCCAAAAGGGCCGAGTAGTATGCGGTTTGGCGTAGAATTTCCTTGCCCGGTCCGTGGGCGGTTGCTAGGCTAGCGAACTTCGTTTTTTGCCCATTTTTTCGCCATTCGGCGACAGCGCGCGCCCCAGGACACAATTTCCAGATGTTCAAGAAACTCCGCGGCATGTTCTCCAACGACCTGTCCATCGATTTGGGCACGGCCAACACCCTCATTTACGTGCGTGGTCAGGGCATCGTGCTGAACGAGCCGTCTGTGGTGTCGGTGCGGCAGGACCGCGCGATCGGCGGGACCCGCTCGGTGGCCGCCGTCGGTGCCGAGGCCAAGCAGATGCTTGGCCGCACCCCGGGGCACATCACCACCATTCGCCCGATGAAGGATGGCGTCATCGCGGATTTCACCTATACCGAGGCGATGCTGAAGCACTTCATCAAGAAAGTGCACAAATCGCGCTTTTTGCGTCCCAGCCCGCGTGTGCTGGTGTGCGTGCCTGCGGGTTCGACCCAGGTCGAGCGCCGTGCAATTAAGGAATCGGCCGAGGAGGCCGGTGCCCGTGATGTGTATCTGATCGAGGAGCCGATGGCGGCGGCGATCGGTGCCGGCATGCCGGTCACCGAGGCACGCGGTTCGATGGTCATCGATATCGGCGGCGGCACGACCGAAGTGGCCGTTATCTCGCTGAACGGCATCGTCTACTCGCAGTCGGTGCGCATCGGTGGCGATCGTTTCGACGAGTCGATCACCAACTACGTGCGCCGCAACCACGGCATGTTGATCGGTGAAGCCACCGCCGAGCGCATCAAGCTGGAGATCGGCTGCGCTTACCCGCAGTCGGAGGTGCAGGAGATGGAGATCTCCGGCCGCAATCTCGCCGAGGGCGTGCCGAAGATGATCAAGATCAACTCTAACGAGGTGCTGGAGGCCTTGCACGAGCCGCTGTCGGGTATCGTCTCTGCGGTCAAACTGGCGCTGGAACAGACCCCGCCGGAATTGTGCGCCGATGTCGCCGAACGGGGCATCGTGCTGACTGGCGGCGGCGCGCTGCTACGCGATATGGACCGGCTGATTTCCGAGGAAACCGGATTGCACGTGCAGGTCGCCGACGATCCGCTCACCTGCGTGGCGCGCGGCGGTGGTCGTGCGCTTGAGTTGGTTGACATGCACGGCAACGAGTTCTTCGCCCCGGAGTGATGGCCGAGGCCGGAAATGGGCGATCGGCGACGGTGGTATTGCGTGGATGGGCTGGGGGCTCGCCCAGGGATGGCGCCTGTTGCCTCGTGTGTCTGCGCACCTGATCCTGGCTGGGTCGCGTGCCCGCGATGCGCCCGCTTGTTGTGTTGTTCCGATGTTCTTTTTTCCGACTTCCGGCTCTGATCCGTGCCTCTTTACGCCGGTCCTCCCGTCACTGCCCGCCCTGGCGAATCCACGAGTACGCCGCGTTTGTTGGCGTATTTGGCGATGGCGCTGATGTTGATCGTACTCGACACGCGTGTCGATTGGCTGGCCCGTTTACGAGGTCAGGCGACGGTGCTGGTGCAGCCGATCTGGGCATTGGTCGGCCTGCCCGGGCGGCTGGGCACACAGGTGCAGGAAAATGCCGCCAGTCATGCGCAGTTGGTTAGGGAGAATCGTGCGCTGCGTAACCAATTGCTGATCGCCAAGGCGCGCCTGACCCGTTTGCAGACCGCAGCATTGGACAACGCGCAGTTGCGCGAGTTGCTGGGTGTGGCCGAGCGCCGTGGACTGGACGTACAACTGGCGCCGATCCTGGATATCGATCTGGATCCGACCCGGCAACGCTTGGTATTGGACGCTGGTAGCCGTGACGGCGTGCGTGTCGGTCAGTCGGTGATCGACGCCGGTGGTCTGATGGGCCAGGTAATCGCGGTGACGCCACTGCATTCCACCGTCCTGCTGTTGACCGATCCGGACCATGCGGTGCCGGTGACGGTGGCGCGCAATGGGGAGCGCCTGATCGCCTATGGTCGTGGTGGGAGCCTGGAGTTGCGCGACATCCCGCTCAGTGCCGGGGTCGAAGTGGGCGATGAGATCGTGACTTCCGGCTTGGGCGGCCGCTTTCCGGCCGGTTTCCCGGTCGGTACTATCTCCACGCTGCGTCCCGACGACACCCATGCCTTCCTGGTCGGTGAGTTGAAGCCTGCGGCGAAGCTTGATCGTGGGCGGGATGTGTTGTTGCTGAAGCCGGGGCTCGTCGACAAGCCGAGGCCAGGAGGTGCGTCGGTGCCGGTTGAGCAGCAGAACACCGAGCGCGTCGCGGCGCCAGCGACGCATGCGTCTGATTTCCAAGCCGCCGCTGCGGCCCGTATGCCCCTGTCTGGCACCCAGGTTGCGGCCCAGGCCCATGTCTCGGGGAGTAATGCTCCACGAGCAGATTCCTCCCGTGTCCCGGCTTCGTCCCCGTCCTCAACGGCCAACCCGCAGTCCGCAGGCTCAACCAACGCTCCGCGCCCCGTGCTCCGCGTTCGGAATCCGACTCAGATTCCCTCGGCAGTGCCGGCGCAGCAGGAGCCGCCGCCATGAGCCGTCTACGCAGCAGAGGCTGGGTTCTGCCTGTCAGCGTGATCGTGGCCCTGCTGCTGGGCCTGATGCCGCTGCCACTGGCGGTACAGCCGCTGCGGCCATACTGGCTGGCATTGGTGCTGGCGTATTGGGTAATCGAGACGCCGGACAAGATCGGCCTTGGTTTTGCGTTTGTGGTCGGGGTACTCACCGATCTTCTGTACGGTGGAGTGTTGGGCGAACAGGCCTTGCGGCTGGTGATCCTGAGTTTCATCCTGCAGCGGTTCCGCGCGCGTATCCGCTTCTTCCCGATGTCTCAGCAGGCGCTGGTGATCGGCGGGTTGCTGCTCAACGATCGCATCGTCGCTGCGGCGGTGCATTTGTCGGTCGGCGAGCCGACTCTGCCGTGGCGCTATTGGTGGGCGCCGCTGTTGGGGATGCTGCTGTGGACGCCGTTGTTCGTGCTGCTGGATAGGCTGCGGCTGGGCCGTCGGGGCAAGTAGCATGGCCCTGAACACGCGCCACGCGCAAAAGAATCCGCATGCCGAGGCCGAGCAGTTTCGGCGCCGTGCGGCGCTGGGTTTGCTGGGGGCGTTGCTGGCATTGCTTGGCTTGGGCGGTTGGTACTTCAAGCTTCAGGTACTGGACCACGATGTCTACGCCACGCGTTCGGACGCCAACCGGATCAAGCCGCGGCCGGTGGTGCCTGGGCGCGGCATGATCTACGACCGCAACGGCCGCCTGTTGGCCGAAAACCTGCCCGCGTTCCGGCTCGACGTGACCCCGGACAAGGTGGCGGACATGGACGCGCTGTTGGCCGCATTGGGCAACGTCATTGCACTGTCGCCCGATGACATCGAGCACTTCCAGGCCGCGCGCAAGGCGAGCCGCAGTTTCCGTCCAATCACCTTGAAACTGCGTGTGAGCGAAGAGGAACGGGCGCGTTTCGCCGTGGATCGCTGGCGCTTTCCGGGCGTGGAGCTGGAGCCGTATCTGACTCGCCACTATCCCTATGGCGACCTGTTTGCGCACGTCATCGGTTACGTCGGTCGTATCGACGAGAAGGATCTGGAGACGCTGGGGGAGGGCAATGCGGCACTGACTCACATCGGTAAATCGGGGTTGGAGCGGTATTACGAGGAACAACTGCGCGGCCAAGTCGGTTACGAACAGGTCGAGACCAACGTACAGGGCCGTGCGATTCGTACCGTCGGTCGGGTGCCTGCGCAGTCCGGCGCCGATCTGCGCCTGTCCATCGACGCCGATCTGCAACGCGCCATGGTTGCCGCGTTCGGTGACTATCAGGGGTCGGCGATTGCTCTCGATCCGCGGACGGGTGAGATCTTGGCGATGGTCAGTCTGCCGGCTTACGACCCAAATCTATTCGTCAACGGCATTTCCCACGCGGATTTTCAGGCGCTCAACAGCGATCCGTCGCGGCCGCAATTCAACCGGCTGGTGTTGGGTGGCGTGGCCCCTGGTTCGACGATCAAGCCGTTCATGGGCCTAGCGGGTCTGGAGAGCGGTACCCGTCGCCCGGAGGACAAGATCCTGTCCACCGGCATGTTCTATCTGCCAGGTGTCAGCCGTGGCTGGGGCGACTCGCATCGGGGCGGGCACGGTTGGACCGACCTGCGCAAGTCGATCGCGCAATCGGTGAATACCTACTATTACAAGCTGGCTGTCGACATGGGCATTACCAAGGTCGACCATTACATGGGCCGCTATGGTTTTGGCAGTCCGACCGGCATCGACCTGATCGGCGAGACCGGTGGCATCGTGCCGTCGCCGGCCTACAAGGCGAAGAGTCGCAAGGAAGCGTGGTACCCGGGTGATACGGTCAACATCGCTATCGGCCAGGGCGACTGGAAAGTGACGCCGCTGCAATTGGCGCGTGGGGTGGCCGGGATTGCCGACGGTCGGTTGCGCACGCCGCATCTGGTGATGGCCACGCGTGCGGCCTTCGATCAGCCATGGAAGCCGATAGCGATCGGGCCGGGCAAGCCGATCAGCGACAATCCTGGCAACCTACAGGCGGTGCGCGAAGGCATGATGGACACCATGCGCCCAGGCGGTAGCGGTTATTCCATCACCGTCGGTGCGCCCTACCAGATGGCGGGCAAGACCGGTACCGCGCAGGTGGTCAGCCGTAAGGGGCTGGCTGCGGTGGATCCGCGCAACCTGCCGATGCACCTGCGCCACCGTTCGCTGTTCGAGGGCTTTGCCCCGGCAGACCATCCGACCATCGCCCTGGCGATCGCGGTGGAGGGCGGCGGTTACGGCGCCAGCACCGCTGCGCCGATTGCGCGCAAGATATTCGATGCTTGGCTGCTCGGACGGCTGCCTGCCGGTATCGAGCCGTTGGATAGTCTGCGCGGTGCCACCGCATTCGGCAGCCGGCTCTACTATGCCGAGGATCCGCGTTCGCGTGCCGCCGCCGACGCGGTCGCGCTGGCCGCCGGCGAGCGCCCGGTGCTGATCGGTCAGGCCGAGGTGGATGCCGCGGCAGTGCCGTTGCCGTCGGCACCGCCGCCGATACCCGACGAGATCCCGGACGAACGATGAAGGATTTCCTGCGCTGGCTGGTCGAGATCGGTGGCCGTTTCGCCAGTACCCTGGACTGGGTGCTGTGCCTGGCCCTGGGCGCGCTGATGGTGATGGGGCTGGCCGTGCTCAAGAGCGCTGGCGGCAACCATTTGGTGATGGCGCAGGGCGCGCGCTTTGCAATCGGAGCGGCGGCGATGTGGGGTCTGTCGCGGGTCTCGACGTTGCGTCTGCGTGCATGGACGCCGCTGATCTATACGTTTTCGATGCTGCCGCTGCTGGCCGTGTTCGTGCTGGGCACTGGCAAGTACGGCCGGCAATGGCTGAATTTGAAGCTGTTCTATCTGCAGCCGGCCGAACTGCTGAAGATCAGCATGCCGATGATGGTGGCCTGGTATCTGCACCGCATGCCGCTGCCGCCGCGGATTTTCACTGTACTGGTCAGCGGGATCATCATCGGCATCCCGACCGCGCTCATCATGTTGCAGCCGGATTTCGGCACTGGTGTGCTGATCGCCGCCAGTGGCGGTTTCGTGCTGTTGCTGGCGGGGCTGCCGTGGTGGTGGGTGGGTATCGCCGTCGGTGGCGTTGCCGCGGCGGCACCAGTGGCTTGGTACTGGCTGCTACGGCCTTACCAGAAAGACCGCATCATGATGTTCCTCAATCCGGAGAGCGACGCGCTCGGTGCTGGCTGGAACATCATCCAGTCCAAGATCGCGATCGGTTCCGGCGGTCTGTACGGCAAGGGCTGGGGCATGGGTTCGCAGTCGCATCTGAACTTCATCCCGGAGCAGACCACCGATTTCGCCTTCTCCGTGCTCAGCGAGGAATTCGGCTGGATCGGCGTAGCCACCGTGCTGACCCTTTACATGGTAGTGATCGGGCGCTGTTTGTGGATCGCTGCGCAGGCCCGCGACACCTTCTCGCGCCTGCTGGCTGGGGCCACCGGGCTGGCGTTCTTCGTCTATGTGCTGGTCAACGGCGGCATGATTTCCGGGGTGTTGCCGGTGGTCGGTGTGCCAATGCCACTGATGAGCTACGGCGGTACTTCGGCGGTGTCGCTGTTGGCCGGGCTGGGGTTAGTGATGGCGGTGAAATCCTACCGGCCGGTGCATGGTTACTGAGCGCTGACCAGTGTGTTTTCCTGGTATTGGGTTTCATCATGGCGTGTTCACGCCGTGCTGAATGATTGCAGCATGTGTCTGCCTCGATCACAATATCTCTTGGTGCGATGTGGTTATGATGATCCTCGCCGAGTTGTGTATTAGCGTAGAAAGGTTGTCTTGTCATGCAGGGCGGCGCTGATTTGCTTGGTGCCCGACATACATCCGTGGCATGACGTCAGCGTAGCGCACCTGTTCGATTTGGGTTCCAGGGACGGCCAACTGCGCGGCTGTCGTGCTTTTTTCTCGCTTTACTCCTAACTCGCTCGGTCGCGCCGGTATGGCTGTCTGTTGATGAAATTGCTACGAATCTTGCTGTTGATGTGTATGGTGTTGGGGTTGAGTGGCTATGTCCTGTTCCGCTATTACTTTCCGCAGTGCACGCTGCACAGTAAGGGTTACGGTCGCGCGACCTTGGTGCATCCGCCGGCTGTACCGCAAGGATTGGTGATCCTGCTTGCCAGCGGCAGCGCGGCGCAACGGCAGGACGCGGCGACCCGCATTGCTGCCACCGGTGTACTGGTCGCGGTGGTCGACGGCGAGCGTTATCTCGAGCACTTGGGTCGTGCTGAACATCGTTGCGATAAAGCTTGGCGCGATGCGGAGCATCTGAGCCGGCACCTGCAACGTGAATTACACGGCGACAGCTACTTTTTGCCCATGTTGGCCGGAACTGGGCGCATGGCGACGCTGGTGGAGCGCATCGTCGGTGCCGCGCCCGGCGCGACCCTGAGCGGTGCCGTTGGCGTCGCGCCGCTGCCTACCGAGGTTTGTGCCGGGCGCGGCGGCGCCATACCGGCGCAGAGCTTCGTCGATACCGTGGCCGCGCCGGCCACCGGTACCCCGGAGGCGGCGTTGGCCACGCGTGTGGCCGCGCATTTGCATGCGTCTGGGCGTGGCGGTGTGCTGGACGATCTGCCGCTTATCGAAATGTCTGTTCCCAGGGCGGGCGCGCCGCTGGCGATCGTGTTGTCCGGTGACGGCGGCTGGCGCGACATCGACAAGGGGATTGCCGAAGCACTGCAACGTCGCGGCATAGCCGTGGTCGGATGGGACAGCCTGCGGTATTTTTGGCGGGTTAAGTCGCCCGCGCAGTCCAGCGCCGACCTGAGCCGGGTCATCGCCTATTACCAGCAGCGGTGGCGTTCACAGAAGATTTTGTTGGTCGGCTATTCCTTCGGCGCGGCGACGCTGCCCTTCATGTACAACCGTCTGCCATCGTCGCAGCGGTCCGAGGTCGGGTTGTTGGCGTTGCTGGGTCTTGCGGACAAGGCCGATTTCCAGATCCGCGTGCGTGGCTGGTTGCATCTGGGCGAAACCGACGACGCGCTGGCAGTGCTGCCGGAGGTTGCGCGCATTGCTCCATCGCAATTGCTGTGCGTCTACGGCGACAAGGAGAAGGACACATTGTGTCCGTCCCTGCGTGCGCGTGGCGCGCAGGTCGTGGCGTTGCATGGTGGTCACCATTTCGATGAGCGTCCTGCGGGCCTGGCCAGCATTGTCGAGAACCGCTGGCAGCAACTGTCCGTTAACGAGGAGATTTCCTCGATCGAATTCGAAGCGTCGGTGCCGCCGTCTTTGGCGACATCCGTTGCACCGTCGCATGTGCCGGCCGTGGTCAGGGAGTGATGTGATACCGCGCCACGCACTCTGCCTCATCCTGATGGCGGTGCTGGCCGCACGTCCAGCATGCGCGGCCACAGGCGATAGTCGCACGGTTGTCGAACCATCCATTCCCGCGGCCTGCGGACAGCCGCTGTTGGCCACGCTGCAGCCGAAACAGCGCGTCTTTGCTGATGCATTGGAACGGCGTCCGCCGGATACCGCGCGTATCCAAGCTGCATTGGATCGTTGCGCGTCCGTTGGTCGTGGACGTGGCGCCGTGTTGTTGCGTGCAGGCACTGGCTCCGCGTTCTTGAGCGGGCCGTTGCGCATCGGTAGCGATGTGACCCTGGCGATCGATGCCGGCGTGACCCTGTTCGCCTCGCGCAACCCGTCCGATTATCAGAACCCCGGTCGCAACCGATGCGGTCAGGCGGCGGCGCGCAGCGGCGCTTGCCGGGCGCTGATCACGCTAGAAGGCCGCGCGTTGGGCGTGATGGGCGTGCGCGACCGCGCCGGTCATCAGGGCAGCATCGATGGTCGTGGCGACCTGCCTATGCTCGGTAGCGACGACAGTTGGTGGCGATTTGCCCGCAAGGCCAAGGCCGATGGCCTGACCCAGAACAATCCCGATCTCATCCGCGCGCAGAGCGTCGCCGATTTGCGCGTTTACCATGTCAACCTGCTCAACGCGCCGTACTTCCACCTGTTCGTGCACGGCGGCGACGGCGTTACCGTCTGGGGTGTGCGGGTCAAAGCACCGGCCAATAGTCCTAATACCGATGGTCTGGATCTGGACAGCGTCACCAACGCAACTCTGTTCGACAACGACGTAATGACCGGCGACGACGGCGTGGCGATCAAGACCAGTGCGGCCAGCTCGGCCAACATCACCGTGCGGGCCTCACGCTTCTATGGCACCCACGGCATTTCCATCGGTAGCGAGGTGATGCACGGCGTCGGCAACGTGCTGGTGGACGGCAACAGCCTGGTCGGCCACGATGCCGACGACATCGTCGCCACCGATAACAACGGCCTGCGCATCAAGACGGGTCTGGCCAAGGGTGGCCCGGTGCGCGACGTCACTTATCGCAATACCTGTCTGTTCGGTGTGGCCAAGCCGTTGGTGATCAATCCGCTGTACGGCGGCGGCCATGGCGGCCGTGGGGCCGTGCCGACCTTCGAGCGCATTGTGGTCGACGGTTTGAAGGCGCAGGACACGCCGACGGGCAAGAGCGGCGTGGTGCAGGGCTATAGTGCTGCTGCGCCGCTGGATTTGGTACTCGCGCATGTGTCGGCCGACGTGACCACGCTCAAGATCGACAACGCGCGCATCGGTGTGGATCGTTCCAACTTGCAGGTGAATGCCGATAGCGCCGTCACGACGTATGCGGCCTCGGTGGCGGGCACGGTGCCGGTGTGCGACAGTCCGCCGGTGTTCCCGACTCTGTAGTGCTGGCCCCGCATGCGCGTGTCGGCCGCGCGTTCTGCGTTGTTCGAGGGCATGGTTGTATCTGTGTCGCGGCTTGTACAGCACCGGCATTGTTCGCGGTTCGTGCGAATGACGCTTCAGGTCAGGTTGCTGCGGGCTCGCGCTTCCCTGGTAAAGCCGACGACCTTCATCCGCATGATCCTGGATGATCAGTTCGCCGGATCGATCTGCTCGACATCGGCCTGCTGTTTTGCTCTCGGTGTCCCCTGGGGTTTCCCGGTCGCTGGACGCAAGCCCGGCTGTTCTTTTCCCGCTACTGCTACTCGATGTCGGCGGGGCGGGCTGTGCTGCATCTGTGGAACGCAACACAGTGCGTCGTCTTGGTGTGGTGGTAAAGTTCTTATGTTTCATGGTTTTATTGGTGAAAATTCATCTTGAATCTGTTAGGGTGTCGACATGATCCGATATGTGCTGATGTGCCTACTCGCCCTTGGCTTGGTTGCATGCGCGACTCTGCCCAAGGCGCTCCCGTCGTCGCAGGCCAGCGGGTCGCCGTCTGCATCGCGTTCAACCCGCCCGGTGGAGACGTTGCCGGAGACCGTGTCGGCACCGCCGGTCGATCTGACCCCGGTACCGTTTGAAACCGCGCGCGCAAACTTCGTGCGCGACACCGCGGCGAAGTACGGCCTGGATCCCGCGCAGATCGAGGCGGCTCTGGCAAAGGCGCAGTTCAAGGATGCGATCGTGGAGGCGATGTCGCGCCCGGCCGAGCGGGTCAAGCCGTGGAGCGAGTACCGGCCGATGTTCATCACCCCGGCGCAGATCGATAACGGCCGTGCCTTCGTGGCTGCCCATCGCGATGCGCTGATGCGCGTACAGGCGCGCACCGGTGTCTCTGCCGAGATCATCGTCGCGATCATTGGCGTGGAGACCAGCTATGGCAAGAACATGGGCAAGTACCGTGTGCTGGATGCCCTGTACACGCTGGCGTTCCGCTATCCGCGCAGTGGCGATCCGGCCAATCTCGAGCGCGAGGTGCGTCGCGAACTGTATTTCCGCGATGAACTCGGCCAACTGTTCGCGCTGGCCCACGAAGAACACGTTGACATCACCACGCTGATGGGCAGCTACGCTGGCGCCATGGGCCTTGGTCAATTCATGCCTTCCAGCTACCGCCAGTACGCGGTCGATGGCGATGGCGATGGCAAGCGCAATATGTTCACCGACTACAACGATGCGTTCGCCTCCATTGCCAACTACTTCGTCAAGAGGGGGGGCTGGGTACGCGGTGGCCTGGTCGCCGTGCCGGCCACGCTGCGCGCTGGCGCCGAGGAATTCAATCCGAGCGATTGGAAACCGATCTACACCATGACCGACCTGGCCGCGCGCGGCTACACGCCGAATGTGCCAGTCCCCGCCGGTGCCACCGCCACCCCGATCACACTCGATGGCAGTACCGGCAAGCAGTACTGGTTTGGCTTCCAGAACTACTACGCGATCACCCGCTACAACGCCTCCAAAATGTATGCGATGGCGGTTTACCAACTGTCCCAGGCCATCGCAGGTAAGGAATTGCCGCCGGCATGAACCCGCACGCGCTGCTCCGGATCGCTCCTGTCGTCGCTGTGTTGGCGTTGGCCGCCTGCAGTAGCGCCCCGAAGAAGACCGTAAGCAGTCGCGTTCCCGGGATCAAAGTCGAAGGTCGCGGGCCGGTACATATCGCCACTGGCTGTCCCGTCACCTCGCCTTACGCGCCCGCCAAAGAAGACCTATCCAAGCGCGGCAACTACACCGCCGGCGGGCTGTACGCGCCCGGGGTGCGCGACAGCACGCCCGATGAGGTGCCCAACGTCGCCTGCATCCCCGAGCCGCTGGTCACCGACGAGCCACGCTCGCTGATCGGCAATCGCTCTCCCTACATGGTGCTGGGCCGCGCGTACACCGTCATCGACGATCCGCACAGTTATGTCGAACGCGGCACCGCCTCCTATTACGGCAACAAATTCCATGGTCGCCTGACGTCGAATCGGGAGGTCTACGATATGTACGCCTTCACCGCCGCACACAAGACTCTGCCGCTGCCCAGCTTCGCCCTGGTCACCAATCTGGACAATGGCGCATCGGTGGTGGTGCGAATCAACGACCGTGGCCCGTTTCATGATGATCGGCTGATCGATCTGAGCTATGCGGCGGCGGTCAAGCTAGGGATCACCGGCAATGGCACTGGTCGAGTGGAGGTGCGGGGGCTGACTCCGGCCGACAATGGCGATCTGCTTGTCCGGCGTCACAGCGTCCGGCCTGCTGGCACCTTGGTGGCCAGCGCCGGCACTGTTGATGCCGCCGCGGTGCGGCGTGCGAGGGAAATGGACACTCTGGTCAAGACCTTGCCGTCCAGGTCGGGCGTGGTTGCTGCCCCGCCTGCGACGCCGACCGCAGCCGCGGCCGCTGCGGCCGCCGCTGCGCTCCCGGAGGGCGAGCGCTGGCGTTACCGGGTCCAGGCCGACGCCAACACCCCTCCCAATGCCGATCGTTTCGATGCGTGGATGAAGTCGCGCGGCGTGCATGTCGCCACCGGCAAGCCGACCACGCTCCAACAATCCAGCGTGGTCGTTGCCGCTCCGGCTCCGGCACGCAGCGTCCCAGCCGTGGCGACGGCCAGTGCGCCCGCAGTTGTGCCCGCAGTGTCTAGCGCCAGGACCAGCGTTGCCCTCGCAACGCCGGCCGTAGCCGCACCGGTCAGTCCCGCTGTGTCGCCCACACCTGCCGAGGCGACATCGTCGCGCGGGCCGCTCGGCATCCTGCTGCAGGTCGCTAGCTTCGCCAGCCGGGAGAATGCCAATCGCGCGCTGTCGCAGTTGGCGTCCGCCGGCATCGTCGGTGGCAGCATCAGCGACATCGTTTCCGGCGGGCGGACATTGTGGCGTCTGCGGGTCGAGGCTGGGGATCACAGCAGTGCCGCCGAGTTGGCCGCGCGTATTGCCGGACTCGGCTTCGGCCGTCCCCAGATCGTGAAAGACTGAGGTGTGTCGTTTGGGCAACGGTCGCGGCGTCTTGGGTGCGGTTGCCATGGCTAATGGCTTAACGCCGGCTCGTGTCTGTGCAGCCACGGCGGTGCCTCGTCCTACAATGCCTCGTTAATCATCGGCCTGTAGGCCTGCCAGGAGTCGTTCTAGATGAAATTCCGCTTCGCCGTCGCCGCCGTGGCGACCTTCGCTGTTGGCATGGTTTCCGCGCAGACCCCAGGCCCGATACCGGCGCCGCCGGCCGCCACCGTCGCGCCTGCCACGGTGGCGATTCCGCCCGCGCCCAAGCCGGCTGTGTCCAAATCCTGGGTGCTGATGGACTATGCCAGCGGCCAGGTGCTGGCCGGCGAGAACGAACACCTGCGCGTGGCCCCGGCCAGCATCACCAAGGTGATGACCTCCTATGTGGTAGCCGCCGAATTGAAGCAGGGCAAGATCAAGCGCGACGATCAGGTCATGCTCAGCGAGCGCGCTTGGCGCGAGGGCGGTGCCGGTACCGACGGCAGCTACAGTGGCTTCCCGGTCAACCAGACCGCGCGTCTGGAAGACATGGAAAAGGGCATGGCCGTGCAGTCCGGCAACGACGCGGCAATCGCGCTGGCCGAACATACCGCTGGCAGCGAAGAGGCGTTCGCGAACCTGATGAACAATTATGCCGCCAAGATCGGCATGACTGGTTCGCACTTCGTCAACGCGCACGGTTTGTCGGCCGAGGGCCACTACACCACCGCTTACGATCTGGCCTTGCTGGGCCGTGCGATGGTGCGCGATTACCCGGAAACCTACGCCTATAACAAGATCAGGGAATTCCGTGTTGGCGATATCACCCAGCCCAACCGCAACCTACTCTTGTGGCGCGACCCCAGCGTGGACGGCATCAAGACGGGTCACACTTCCGAAGCCGGCTACTGCTTGCTCAGCTCGGCTCAGCGTGGCGACCAGCGCCTGATCGCGGTGGTGATGGGCGATAGCTCGGAGAAGCAGCGCGCCGAGGATAGCCTGGCGTTGTTGAACTGGGGCTTCCGTTTCTTCGAGACCCATCGTCTTTACGAGCCGGGCAAACAGGTTGCGCAGCAGCGGGTGTGGAAGGGCACCGAGAAGCAGGTACTGCTGGGCGTGGCGCAGCCGCTGTTGGTCAGTGTGCCGCGGGGCCGCTACAACGAGCTGAAGCCGTCGATCGACGTGCCCAAGACCCTGACGGCGCCGATCAAGCAAGGTCAGGCGATCGGTACGGTCAGGGTGACGTTGGACGGCAAGGTGATCGCACAAGCGCCACTGGTGGCATTGAACGCAGTCGACGAGGCTGGTTTCTTCAAGCGTCTGTGGGACAGCTTTTGGATGTGGTGGGAATCGGCCTGAGTGGAAAAGCCGGCGGTGACGCCGGCTTTTTCGTTATGGGATGTTTCCCAAGTGCAGGTTTGATTTGAGTACTTGCGTGGCGCAAGCCGCTTTTGCAAGAAAAATGGTTGCCGTGCGTGGCGCGGCCTTGGGTTTGCCAGCGCACAGCCCGATAATGCAGACATGGACATCGTTTCCGATAACCCCAATCACGGCTTCCAGTTTCCCGGCGTTTTCGAACTCAGTGCGATGGGGGCCGCCAGAGCTGGCTTGGAATCGGAGCTGCCGCGCCTGCTCGCCGCTGCCGGTGTGGAGGTGCTGGACGAACGCATCCGTTGGCAGCATTCCTCCAACGGCAAGTACGTCTCGGTGCGGATCGCGTTCCACGCCGTCGATCGTGCCCAGTACGACGCGGCGCACGCCGTGCTGCGCGCGCATCCGGAAGTGAAGTGGACGCTGTAACCGCCCACACGCCTTCCGTGCCCGCGCTGCTGCCATGCGCCGTGCGCGATCTCGGTCGCCAGCCCTACGAACCTGTGTGGCGGGCGATGCAGCGCTTCACCGATGCCCGCGATGCATCCAGTGCCGATGAATTGTGGGTGGTCGAGCACGAGCCGGTGTTCACGCTTGGCCAGGCCGGCAAGCCTGAACATGTGCTGGCGCCTGGCGATATCCCAGTGCTGCACGTGGATCGCGGCGGCCAGGTCACCTATCACGGCCCCGGCCAACTGGTGGTGTACCCGCTGCTCGACCTGCGCCGCCTGGGGATTGGCGTGCGCGAGTATGTGTGCCGGATCGAGCAGGCCATCATCGATACGCTGGACACATGGAACATCCTGGGCGAACGCCGCGACGGTGCCCCGGGCGTCTACGTCGGTGGCGCCAAGGTCGCTGCGCTCGGCATCCGCGTGCGGCGCGGATGCAGCTTCCATGGTCTGTCGTTCAACGTGGCGATGGACTTGGAACCGTTCCGCCGGATCAATCCCTGTGGCTATCAGGGCTTGCAGGTGACAGCGGTGTTAGACTTGGGAGGTCCTTCCGGCATGCAGGCGGTCACCCCGGTGCTGCTGGCCCAACTGGCTCGCCAGTTCGGGCTGATCCTGCAACCGCTCGACGCCTTGCCCGACCTCACGTTCACGCACGCGCCCTGATCGCCTGCCCGCCGACCACGCCATGACCCAGCCCAGCGCACGCAGCATTCCCTTGCAGGTTCTCTCCGCCGATAGCGCATCGGCGCCGTTGCAGGCCGGGGTCAAGCAATTGGGCGAAGACAAGATCGCCCGTTCGCCAGTGCAATTCGTCGATGCGCCGGTGTTGCGCAAGCCGTCGTGGATTCGCGTGCGTCTGCCTTCCGGCAACGCGGTGCAGACGCTCAAGGCCAAGCTGCGCGAAAACCGTCTGGTCACCGTCTGCGAAGAAGCCAGTTGTCCGAACATCCACGAATGCTTCAGTCATGGCACGGCCACGTTCATGATCCTGGGCGAGGTGTGTACACGCCGGTGCTCGTTCTGCGACGTCGCACACGGCCGGCCCAAGCCGCCGGATGCCGGCGAGCCGGCGAGTCTGGCGCAGACCGTGGCCGATATGGGGTTGAAGTACGTGGTGGTGACCAGCGTGGACCGCGACGACCTGCGCGATGGCGGTGCCCAGCACTTCGCCGACTGCATCGCTGCGATCCGCGTTGCGGCGCCCGCCACCCGCATCGAGATCCTCACCCCGGATTTCCGTGGCAAAGGTCGGATGGAGCGTGCGCTGGAGATCCTGGCGACGCATCCGCCGGATGTGTTCAACCACAACATCGAGACGGTGCCGGAGCTGTACCCGAACGTGCGCCCCGGTGCCGATTACCAGTGGTCGCTGACCCTGCTACAGAAGTTCAAGGCGCAACACCCGTCCATCGCCACCAAATCGGGCATCATGCTCGGCCTGGGCGAAACCCTGGAGCAGGTCCAGGCCACGCTGCGCGACTTGCGTGCGCACGACGTGGACATGGTGACCATCGGCCAGTATTTGCAGCCGACCGCCCATCACCATCCGGTGATGCGCTACTGGACGCCGGAGGAGTACAAGGCGTTGGAGGACTATGGCAACGCGCTGGGTTTCAGTCACGTGGCGTCCGGTCCGATGGTCCGCTCCTCCTACCATGCCGACCGTCAGGCGGCTGGCGCCGGCGTCGCGGACTGAGCGCGGCGACCTGCTTTCCCTCTCCGCGTGCCGGTGAAGCGGCGCGTGTTGTCGTTGTGTCCTTAGCGTTCATCGCCCCGGCACCAGCATCCGCACGTCCCGCACCGGTGCCGTTCACATTTCTGCGCAGGCAGGCGGCTAGTCTGGTTCAGCAACAGGTGACACGGCCTGAAACTTGCTCCACTGTGTTGTTGTCTGACGCGATGTGCTGCCCCTCCTGACGGCCTGGTGCCGAGAGTCCCTAGATGAAATTCAAAGCTCCCGTCTTCCTGCTGGCGTTTGCGCTGATCGCACCGCTGGCGTTGTTCGCCCGTACCGAGGCGCCGCCCTTGCCGGCCGCCGCCACTGCCGACCAGTCCACCACTTCCAAGTTGGTCTATGGATTGCTGTCCGATAGCCGCTATGCCTACCGACCGCGCGCACTCGACGAGGCGACGTCGAAGGAGGTCTTCAACAAGTATCTGGAGACCCTGGACGGTAGCAAGCAGTTCTTCACCCAGGCCGACGTCGACAAGTTCGCCGGGTTCCAGAACAACCTCGGTGCCAGCATCGCTTCCGGTGAGCTCGAACCGGCGTTCGATATCTTCGCCGTCTACCGGCAGCGCGTGGACCAGCGCATCGCCTACGCGCGCAAGTTGCTCAAACAGGACTTCAATTTCGACGGCAACGAGAAATTCGAGTACGACCGCAAGAAGGCGCCGTGGGCCAAGGACGATCAAGAACTGGATGCGTTGTGGCGCAAATCGGTGATGAACGATTGGTTGCGGCTCAAGCTCGCTGGCAAGAAGTCCGAGGACATCCGCAAGACCCTGGACAAGCGCTACGCGAACCTCGCCGATTCGGTCAAGGAACTGAAGAGCGAGGACGTGTTCCAGTTTTTCATGAACGCTTATACCAACACCGTCGATCCGCACACCGACTACTTCACTCCCCGCACCGCCGAGAATTTCAATCAGCAGATGTCGCTGTCGCTGGAGGGCATCGGCGCGCAGTTGCAGAAGCAGGACGACCTGGTGGTGATCCGCGAGGTCATCCCGGGTGGCCCGGTGGCGCTGGATGGCACGCTCAAGCCGGGTGATCGCATCGTCGGCGTCGGTCAGGGCAAGACTGGCCCGATCGAGGACGTGATCGGCTGGCGCATCGACGATGTCGTGGCCAAGATCCGTGGCGACAAAGACACGCAGGTACGCCTGGAATACATTCCGGCCGAGGCCGGTGTGGACGGCAAGCATCGTCAGGTTCTGCTGACCCGGCGGAAGGTGCGTTTGGCCGAGCAGGCCGCCAAGGGCGAGACCATCACCCTGCCGGCGAAAGATGGCCAGCCGGCGCGTCGCGTTGCTGTCATCAAGCTGCCGGCGTTCTACCAGGACTTCGAAGGCCGCCGCCGCAACGCCAAGGACTACGCCTCGGCGACCCGCGATGTAGCCAAGCTATTGGCCGGCTTCAAGGCCGACAAGGTCGATGGGGTGGTGCTGGACTTGCGCAATAACGGCGGCGGTTCACTGGATGAGGCGATCGAACTGACCGGTTTGTTCATCGAGCAAGGCCCGGTGGTGCAGGTACGCGAATCCGGTGGCCGCGTCACCGTCAACAGCGATCAGAATCCCTCCGTGGCCTGGGATGGTCCGCTGGCGGTACTCATCAACCGCGGCTCGGCCTCGGCCTCGGAGATCTTCGCCGGCGCCATTCAGGACTATGGCCGTGGCCTGGTGATCGGCGAGACCAGCTTCGGCAAGGGCACGGTGCAGAATATCGTCGATCTGGATCGCTGGCCGGCCAACCAGACCGACCGCTTCGGTCAGGTCAAACTGACCATCGCCCAGTTCTTCCGCATCAGCGGCAGCAGTACCCAGCACAAGGGTGTGGTGCCGGATATTGCCTTTCCGGCCAGCGTCGACGCCACCGAGTTCGGCGAGAGCACCTACGCCAACGCGTTGCCGTGGAGTCGCATCGCTGCGGTGCCGCACACCCAGTACGGCAATTTCGCTGCGTTGTTGCCGAAGTTGGAGGCGCAGCATGCCAGCCGCATCGCCAACGACAAGGAATTTCAGTGGTGGGAAGAGGATGTGCGCCAGTTCCGGGCTGAGGCCGCCAAAAAATACGTGGTGCTCAACGAGGCCGAGCGCCGCGCGGAACGCGAGAAGCAGGATGTCCAGCGCAAACAACGCCAGGAGATCCGCAAGCAGCTTGGCCTGCCGCTGGATCCCCTGGCCGACGATAGCAGCGACGACGGCCTGACCGGCAACGAGCGCGATATCGTCAAGGATGCCGCGCGCGAGAAGCTCGTCGACAAGCGTCCGGACCCGTTGCTGCGCGAATCGGCATCGATCCTGGCCGATGCGGTGAACCTGCTGGAAAAGGATCATCCGTTGTCGGTGCAGGTGCTGCCGCAATCCACCGGCCCGGGGCGCTGGGCCGACTGATTCGGCGCTTCACCGCCTTGCCAGTACAACACGCGCCATCGCTCAGCGGTGGCGCGTTTTCTTGGTTGCGCTGGCGCGGGTGGATGCGGATGCGATGCGATGCGATGAGCGCTGGCGCGCCAGCGATCTGGATCAGGGCCTCCAGGCGAACTCGGCAATCACCGGGAAATGGTCCGACGGCCAATGTCCCTGCGGTCGCGCATCCAGTGTGGCGTAGCGGGTCGCATGCAGTCCGCGGGTGAGAATCCAGTCGATGCGCCGGTCCGGATGGCCGGTGAAATCGTGGAAGGTCGCTTCCGGTCCCTGCGGCTGCGTCACCTGCGTCCGCGCATCGGTCAGGGTTCGGGTCAGGGTGCGGTAGGTCGGCGAATCCTGCACCGTGTTGAAATCGCCGGTCAGTACGACCGGCACGTTCGCCGGTAAGGCCCGCAGACGCGACAGGATCAGGGCCGCTCCCTTGGCGCGTGCCGACTCGTCTTGCTCGCGGTAGGGCAGGTGGGTATCGAACAGATAAAAACGGCGGCCATCGGCGATGCGCTCGAACAGTCCCCAGTTCACCATGCGCGGCAGTGGATGCCCCCAACTGATGCTGCCTGGGATTTCCGGCGTGTCGGACAGCCAAAAGTCGCCGGATGCGAGGAGTTTCAACCGATGGCGGTCGTAGAAAACGCCCATGCGTTCGCCGTCTTCGTTACCGTCGCGGCTGCGCCCGAACCAGCGGTAGTCCGGTAATTTCGTGGCCAGATAGTCGGCTTGGCGCTTGATCAGCTCCTGGGTGCCGAACAGGTCCGGATGCTGCGCACGGATCAGGACGGCCATCGCGCTGCGGCGCACTTCCCAGCGCTTGTCGCCCTCGGTATCGATCGGCACGCGGACATTGAAGCTCATGACCTTCAGCGGCATCGGCCTAGACGTCGGGGTTGGTTGATGCGTTTGCGCCGGAGCGATGGCCGCGGCCAGCAACAACAACAGCGCACACGAATGCGCGAATCGTCGGGGCATTGGCATGAAGGATCTCGGCAGGTAAGGGCGCGCGTAAGGGTGGCATGGCGATGATGACGGTCGTCACCGCGTGGCGCGGTACGTCGATCATTCGAAAGTCGGCAACATCCTGGGTCAGGTGTCCGTTGCTGTCGATCGCTCACCTGGCGAGGTGACGTTTGACCCTCCAGTGCATTGGCGTAGCATGTGCACCAGCCAAAGGACAGAGCTGCGGCACTACGAAGCAGGCGCCGTATCCACCCACCTTCGTCACCGCCGATGCAGTGGTGGTGCATTCCGGGCATGTGTGCGGGTGCGTCGCCGCGCCGGGCAAGGGGTTGTGGGCCTTGTCTGGCGGTTTCGTTGGGCAGCACAAGAGTATTCTCGATGCCTGTCTGCGCGAACTGTGCGAGGAAACCCGGCTCAAGATTCCCGTCCCGGTCTTGAAGGGATCGCTGAGGAACCGTCACGTCTTCGACCATCCCGAGCGCAGCCTGCGCGGACGCACCATCACCCATGCCTCCCACTTCGAGTTCGTGTTCGGCGAACTGCCCGAGGTGCGTGGTGGCGACGATGCCGACAAGGCGCGTTGGGTGCCGATCAGCGAAGTGCTCGGCATGGGGCCGAAACTGTTCGAAGACCACCTGCACCTGCTCGAATTCTTTCTGGGCCGCGGTTGACGCGGTTTTACTGGTCGGTGGACAGACTGCCGGCCTTCCTGGACGCGAAGGAGCTTCCGTCATGCAATGCCTGAACAACCTGTTGCTCAACACCGATAGTTACAAGGCCAGCCACTGGCTGCAGTATCCCCCAGGAACCGATGCCACGTTCTTCTACGTGGAATCGCGTGGCGGCGTCTACGATCGCACCGTGTTTTTCGGTTTGCAGTCGATTCTCAAGGAGGCGCTGGGCCGCGCCATCACCCATGCCGACATCGACGAGGCGCGCGATCTGTTCGCCGTGCACGGCGAACCGTTCAACGAGGCCGGCTGGCGCGATATCGTCGACCGTCTCGGCGGCCATTTGCCGATCCGGATTCGTGCCGTGCCCGAGGGCAGTGTGGTACCCACGCACAACGCGTTGATGACCATCGAATCCACCGATGCGCGCGCCTACTGGGTGCCTTCGTATCTGGAAACCCTGCTGCTGCGTGTCTGGTATCCGGTTACCGTGGCCACGGTGAGTTGGCACGCCAAGCAGACCATCCGTCAGTTCCTGGAGCGCACCAGCGACGACCCGGACGGGCAATTGCCGTTCAAGCTGCACGATTTCGGCGCGCGCGGCGTGTCCAGCCTGGAGTCCGCGGCGATCGGTGGTGCCGCGCATCTGGTCAATTTCCTCGGTACCGATACCGTGTCCGGGCTGTTGCTGGCCCGCGCGCATTATCGCGAGCCGATGGCCGGCTATTCGATTCCCGCCGCCGAGCACAGCACCATCACCAGTTGGGGGCGCGCGCACGAGGTCGATGCCTACCGCAATATGCTCGCCCAGTTCGGCAAGCCGGGCGCGGTGGTCGCGGTGGTGTCGGACAGCTACGATATTTTTCACGCGATCCGCGCGTATTGGGGCGGCGCCTTGCGCGAGCAGGTGATCGCCTCCGGCGCGACAGTGGTCATCCGTCCCGACTCCGGCGATCCGGTCGCGGTGGTGCATCGATGCCTGGAGTTGCTCGACGAAGCCTTCGGTCATCGCGTCAACGACAAGGGTTATAAAGTGCTCAATCATGTGCGGGTGATTCAGGGCGATGGCGTCAACCCGATCAGCATCCGTGCGATTCTCGAACGCATCACCAGTGCCGGCTACGCCACCGATAATCTTGCCTTCGGCATGGGCGGCGCATTGCTGCAACGGCTGGACCGCGATACCCAGAAGTTTGCGCTCAAGTGCTCGGCCGCGCGTGTGAACGGCACCTGGATCGACGTCTACAAGGACCCGGTGACCGATAAGGGCAAGCTCAGCAAGCGCGGCCGCGTGCGGTTGCTGCGTCAGCGCGAATACGGCAGTTATCGCACCGAATCGATTCCGGCCACGGCGGCATCGGCGCAGGCTGTCGCTGGCCCGGCAGGCGACGACGACGCGATGGTGACTGTGTGGGAGAACGGGCGCTTGCTGCAGGACTGGAGCTTGGCCGAGGTGCGCGAACGCGCCAACGCGGCGCGTCTTTAAGTAGGCTCGGGCGCCGTGTCGCCAGCGCAGTGACGGTCATGGCGCGTGGACCTTGTCTCTCGCCCCTCTGGCAGGGGAAGGGGGGGCGGACCCGCCCGCCGCGGTTGCCGCCGCAATACGGTGATGGTCGCCTGTGGCGCTTGCCGCCGGGCTCGCTAACCGTGGGATGAGCGGCGACGGCGGCATCACGGCCGCACCGGCATGCTTGTCGCTATGCTGTGCCGTGGTGTTCCACTCTCGGTCAATGGCCATGTCCGCTTCCTCCAACGTCCTCGTCTTTCCTGTGCTCGTGCTGGTCGCGATCGGCCTGAGTGGCTGTTTCGGCTCCAAGCAGGACGGGCTGGTGAAAGAGAACTTCAATTCCGACAATACTTATTCGCGCAACTACCCGGTGCAGCCGGCACAGGCATGCGAATCGGCGCGTCGCGCGCTGTTGAGCCAGGGCTACGTGGTCGCCAAGGCCAGCGCCGATGCGGTCGAAGGCACCAAGAATTTCCAGCCCAGCCAGGACCTGCACGAGCAACTGGAATTGCGCGTGTCGTGTGTGCCGCACGGGCAGGACGAATCCTGGGTGTTCGTCAGTGCGCTGCAGGACCGCTATGCACTGAAAAAGAGTCCGACCTCGGCCAGTGTCGGTGTCGGCTTGCTCGGCTCGGTGTCGTTGCCGATCGGGAGCAGCGACGATTCGATGGTGCGTGTCGCCAGTAATACGGTGCAGGACAGCGATTTCTACAAACACTTCTTCCAGCTGATAAACGAGTACTTGCCGAAGGGCAAGCCTGCTGCCTCGGCACCACCCGCGCATCCGCCAGCAGCGGTTCCCGCGCCTGCCGCCGTGCCTGCGCCGATGCCATCTGCGGCGCCTCCTTCGGCGGCTCCCGCCGTCGCTGCGCCGGCTCAGGCGCCGGCACCTGTGGCCGCGCCGCATCCGGCCAGCGAATCCGGCAAGCCCGGTGGCAATTGACGGCACGTTCGACAACGTATTCATTCGCTGCGAGGCAAGCTGAGTGGGCTTCACCAAGCATTCGCAAATCCGATGCGAAGCTGGCCGCCATCGAGAGCGCGATGTGCGGCCTTGTGTGCATCGGCTCGACCACCCAGGAGCAATCAGCATGAACAGTGTCAAATCCGCCCTCTGTCTCACCGTTCTTGGCCTTGCCACGGCTGTGATGCCGTTGGCGCAGGCGTATCGCCACTATGGCCCCGAGGATGATGGGCGCCGTTTTAACGATGGCACCAGAGTACATTGCAACAAGGTCGCCGTGCGCGAGAACAGCACCGATCCCGACCGCATTGGTGGCACCCTGGCCGGTGCCGCGATCGGCGGTTTGCTCGGCCACGAAATCGGCAAGGGTAAGGGCAACACGCTGGCGACGGTCGGCGGTGCGGTGGCCGGCGGTGCAGCCGGTCGTTACATCCAGGGCAAGCGCCAGGAAGCCAACGGCAATCGCGAAGTCGAGACCGTCTGCAAGCGCTACTGACCCCCGCGCTCAGGATGCGCCCTGCGCCCCGGCGGACACTGCTTCGGCCGGGGCGTTTTGTTTGCTGCCTGTCGCGATGCGTTGCTTGGTAGCGGGGAGGGGGGGGCTCGTGGCACTCAGGCGAGCAGGGCGCGCAAGGCGGCATCCAATTGCGGATAACGGAACACATAGCCTTCCTGCTGCGCGCGTGTCGGCAGTACGCGTTGGCTGCTCAGCAGTAGCTCGGCCATCTCGCCGAAGGCCAAGCGCAGGGCGCTGGCAGGCATTGGCAACAGCGCCGGTCGGTGCAGCGCCGCAGCGAGCTGGCGGGCGAAATTGGCATTGGTGGCGGGTGCCGGCGCGCTGCCGTTGTAGGCACCTTCGCCACCGTGTTGCAACAGCCATAGCAGCAGTGCGACATGGTCGTCGCGATGGATCCAGCTCATCCATTGCCGTCCCTCGCCCATGCGTCCGCCCAGCCCGAGCTTGAACGGCGGCAACATTCTTGCCAGTGCGCCGCCATCGTGACCGAGGACCACACCGGTGCGCACCAGGCTGGTCCGTACGCCTAGCGTCTGCGCACGCAGTGCTTCGGCTTCCCAATCGCGGCATAGCTGTGCGGAAAAATCTTCGCCCGGTCCTGCGTGTTCGTCGAGCACATCGTCGCGGCGATCCCCGTAGTAGCCGATTGCCGAGCCGGAGATCAGGCAGCTCGGGCGTTGCGTCGGGTCGAGCCGCTCCATCCAGTCGACCAGCGCGCGGGTGGTACCGATGCGCGAGGTGCGGAAGCGGCGTTTGCGTATGGCGTTCCAGCGGCCATCACTCAGCGGTTCGCCAGCCAGGTTGATCACTGCGTCCGCCGACGCGACGCGATGTAGATCGTCCAGTGCGTGAACCTCTGGCAACACGCGCGCAGCACGCAGGAGGTCGCGGCTCAGTACGCTGACCCGGTGTCCCGCCTGCACCAGCACAGGGCAGAGCGCACGGCCAATGAATCCGGTGCCTCCGGTAACGAGTATGTGCATGGGAGTGCTCAGTTCGGTCAAAGGGACAAGCAGTGTAGGCGGGCGATGCATTGCGCAGCAGTGAATCCAGCGAACGTGTGCCGATCGCAGTGGCTTCGCGCAGCATGCACGGTCTGGGCGGCAGGCTTGCACGCGTGCCGCGTCTTGGCGGTGTCCGGACGTTCGCTGCCTGCCATGTCTGCGCCATGATGCGATCCCTTGCACCTGTACGCCCCTGGTTGCGCCGTGGCCGTGCCAGCCTGCTGTTTGTGTCGCTGCTGGCGAGCGGCGCGTCAGCGGCGGTGCCCGATCCGGCGGACAGCGCCAGTGCCGCGTGTCTGATCAGCATACTCGATCAACTCGGCTGGCGCGTCGCCAGTACCGTTGCCGCACAGCCACAGTTTTCGCCCGGCATGCCGTGTGAGCGCGGATCGCTCGCCGAGGCACAGGCGCATGGCGATCTGCAGGTGGCGTTGCCGGCCACATGGGGCGAGGCGCAGCGGCGGCAGGCACTGCGCAATTTGCTGGAAACGTCGGCGACGCAGTGCGGTTATTTTCTGCGGCTCGGTGCGGCGACCGAGCGTGCCGTCGCGCGCTTGCAGGGTAATCCCGGTTATCGGTTCTCGGCCCTGCAACTGGGATGGATCGGCTTTGGCCTGCGTGGCGCGCGTGCGCAGGGGTGGCAGGGTTTCCGTAGTTTCGGTCGCGGCTATCGCCCGTTGCAGGGCAATGCGCGCGCGGTCGACGCGTTCTACAGCGGCCAGGTGCGTTCGGAATGCGGCGTCGGCCGGCAAATCGCGCAATTGGCGGCGCAGCGCGAGCTGTATGGCGATGCCGGATTCGATCGCGCGTTCAGTGCCGACGAACTTTCTATCGGCACGTTCCTCACCTTGCATCGCACCGACAGCATCCTGCTCGGTGCGCACGCCGGTTCCTTTTTCGCAGATGGCAAAGCGGAAAAAACCGCGCAGCGTGGCCGTGCGGCTTTCCTTGGGGCGCCGGGCTACCTGGTGCATGTGTTCGAGCCCCGTTACCTGGACGACATCAACAATCAGGCGGAAAACTTCGTCGTCGTCGCGGTCAGTGCCGATGCGGCGCAGGCGTTGCGTCAGCATGGCGGCTTCGCCTATTACGACCGCAGCAACCGGCGTATCTGGGAGTTGGCGCAGGCGTTGCGTGGGGCTGGCCGCGCGCGTTTTGAACGGTTGTTGTGGACGCGCGATGCGCGGTTACGCGGAGCACTGTCACCTCCGCAACGACAGGTGCTGGCGCAGCTCGACGCGCTACTGGACGATCCCTTCTACCGTGGTTTCGACGTCTATGTGCATCCCAGGGGTGTCAAGCCGATCGGCTACCACGTGGCGCGGTTGCTGGACCGCAATCCACGCACTCCGTTTGCGATCGAGTTGACTCTGCACAACCTGCACACCACGCTGTATCACCGTTGGCGCGAGCAGCAGTTGCAGGGTTGCGCGCAGGCGTCATCTGCGCGCGTCGCCGAATAGGTGCCTTCTTCGCCGCGGCTTCGTCGGTACGTCTCAGCGCACATCACCTGCTTTCGCGACGCTCCTCTAAGCACTGCTGCTTCGTGCGATCCTACTCATCCCTTTTCTCCAACTGGGAGCGACGCATGGAACTTGGACTTGTAGGTTTGGGTCGGATGGGCGCGAACATGGCCGAACGCCTTGTGCGTGGTGGTCACCGCGTGGTCGGTTTCGATCTGGGCGAAGCGGCGCGCAGCGCAGCACAGCAGCGCGCAGTGGAGACGGTGGATACCATGGCAGCGCTGATCGCGGCGTTGCCTGCGCCACGCGCGATATGGCTGATGGTGCCGGCCGGGCAGGTCGTCGACGAAACCTTGGCCGTACTGCTGCCGCTCCTGCAAAAGGGCGACGTGATCGTCGATGGTGGAAATTCTTATTACAAGGATTCGATGCGTCGCGCCGAAGCGGTTGCTGCGCATGGCATTGCCTATGTCGATTGCGGCACCAGTGGCGGCGTGTGGGGGCTGCGCGAGGGGTATAGCTTGATGATCGGTGGCGACGCCGAGGCGGTGCAGCGCCTGCATCCGGTGTTCGCCACCTTGGCGCCGGCGGCCGATGCCGGTTGGGGACGGGTCGGGCCCAGTGGTGCTGGCCACTTCACCAAGATGGTCCACAACGGCATCGAGTACGGGATGATGCAGGCGTATGCCGAAGGTTTCGCGTTGATGGCGCGCAAGCAGGCGTTCGAGCTAGATCTGCACCAGATCGCAGAGGTTTGGCGTCAGGGCAGCGTGGTACGTTCTTGGCTGCTGGATCTGTGCGCGGATGCGCTGGGCCACAATCCGAAGCTGGATGGAATCGCGCCATTCGTGCAGGACTCCGGCGAAGGTCGCTGGACCGTGGCCGAGGCGATCGACCTGGATGTGCCGGCTCCGGTCATCACCCTGTCGTTGTTGGAGCGGTTGCGTTCGCGCGAGGACGATTCGTTTGCCGACAAGCTGTTGGCCGCCATGCGCAACCAGTTCGGTGGCCATGCGATGAAGCAGGAGGGCTGACGCGGTCGGCGCGCTGTGCCTGCCCGATCACCTGCTGCGCCTCGTGTGCATTCAAGGTGAATGGCGTGTCCACCAGAACGTGCTTGCCTTGCGTCAATGCTGCCAGTGCCAGCGGTGCATGCGTCTGGTTCGGTGTGGCCGATCACCACCGCATCGATCTTGCGGGTCGGCGCGGCGGGAAACGACCGTATGCAGGCAAAGCCCAGGCGTGTGTGCGATCAATGGTGGGTGCAAGACGCGACCTGCATCGCCATAGCCGAGCAGGGCGAGATTGAAGGTTTTGGGCATGGGGTCGGCGTCGCGGCACTCGAACCGACAGTATCGCCGACGCCATTTCGCGTGCGCACTCACGTGATCTGGATGCGCTGGTCACGCTGTATGGACGAGGGGGGATGGACACTACGCATCCCGTCAACGGATGCCATGTCCCATGACAACGTTCACTGCACGCACCCTGCGCAATGCTGCGCCGGTCGCATGCGTTGCCTATGTGTTCGCCGCCGATCCCCCGATCAGTGCTGGCAAGAACCATGGCAGCATGGGCGAGTGCGACAGCGTACGGCATGTCGGTGCGGCCGAGCGCGATACCGAGGCGAAGGCGGATTGGCGCGCAACCAAGGAGGCGTCCGCGACCAGCGTCAAGGTCGATAGCGCCAACGCTGCTGTCAAGTGCTCTGGCTTGGTCAAGACCAAAATGCAACACGATCAGGCGGTGTCGGAGGCCAAGATGAGCGGCGTAGGCAGGACAGTGGTCGCCTCGGGCCTCAAGATCGGTGCCGTTATGAGCTGATCCAGTAAGCTCTGCCGCCGCATGCGGAGCGGTGCACCCCGTGGATGATGGCGATTTATGTAACGCATCGTTCTATATATGTTCTCTTTGCTTTTTGCAAGGGTCGCGTTGCGATGCTTGTCCCATTTCGCGCCGCATTGACACCCGCTCGGACATCATGGAGTTATGTTGGTCAACTAATAATCAAGATGTTGGACACGAATACTCATCCGGGAGCAAGCCATGCGGCGGCGGCGGCGGCGGCGTTAGATGCCGCACTTTCAGGTCAGGGAGCGCGACCGTCTGCTCTGCTTGTGGCGGTACGCAAGCTCGAAGCGCAACTGTGCATACTGTTGGCCAGTGCCCATGAAGACGCCATCTTCTGGCCGTCCTTTTCCGCGTTGATGCTGGAGTTGGACGCAGACTTGAGCCACTCCGAATGTCGGCGTTTGCGTGCCCATGCCGATTTCTTGCTGGTGCGTGCCGGGAGGTCGTCTCAGGCCCTGAACGTGGTCGATGCCGCCGCCGTTCTATAGGGCGATCCAGTCCACTGAATGTGCAATGTTGGATGCGTTACTCGGGCGGCGTGCAAGCCGCCCGTTTCTTTGTGTCCAGTGCTTGGGATAAAGTGCTTCAAAGTACTGCGGCCGGGGTGTTGCGGTATGCCTGAATAGTTCATCATTGGCCGGGGGAGATGGGCGACAATGCGCGCCTGCGATGCCGTCACCGTTCTCTTTTCATAGTTTTTAGGTATGCAGATCATCGCCAAACACGACGTCTGGGATCGCTGGCGCCTGCCGGTGCTGGCGCTGGCTGTCGTTTTGATCGTGATTCTGCCGTCGTTGCTGCTGCGGCAGATGAACGCTGCAACCCTGCGCGCTGCCGACTGGCTTAGCCATAGCCAGGAAGTCACTGCGGCCTTGGGCGAGTTGCAGGCAGATGTGCGCGAGATGGAGTCCTCGGCGATGGCGATGTCGCACGATACCGACTCGCCGTCGCTCAAGGCACGCCTTAGGCAGACACGCGCATTACTGGTGTCCAACGTCGCACGTCTGGCCCAATTGACCCGTGACAACCCGGAGCAGCAGATGCGTATCGGGCGACTGCAAAGCATGCTGGAGCGGCGCAGTCTGCTGGCCGAACGTATCGCCCAGAACCGCGATCCGAAGCAGATTGGTGCGCTGATCCAGGAGATGACGGCAGACAATCCGGTCGGCGGTTTGACCAATGAGTTTCGGCAGCGCGAAGACGAACTGCTGATGCGCCGTGTCGCCGATGCCGAGCGACGGCGTGCGCTGGCTTCGCGAGTGAGCTGGGTGTCCCTCGCGGTGCAGTTGTTGTTGCTGGGTCTGGTGATCTGGCTTTTGCAGCGGCAGATCGGCCGGCGCCTGCATGCCGAGCGCGACATGCTGCGCGCCAATGGGCGTGCTGCAGCGGTGCTGCAGACCGTGCGCGAGCCGATCGTGTTGCTCGACGGCTCGCAGCGGATGTTGATGCACAACACCGCGTTCGCCGAACTGTACGGCCTGGAACCGGACGACGATGTGCCGAAGATGTTGGTCGAGGTGGGCGATGGCGTCTGGCGGGATCCTGTCATCGGTCAGCGTCTGGCCGATGTTTTGTTGCGCGGGCGCGAACTTTGGGATTTCGAGCACGAACAAGTCGGTGCGGACGGTGTGGCCCGGATCATGCTGTTGAACGCGCGACGCATGCCGTTGCCGGATAGCGAGGATGAGGTGGTGCTGATGACGGTCAGCGACATCACCCTGCAGAAGTCCGCGCAACAGCGGATTCAGGATTTGAATCGGCAGTTGGAGGGCAAAGTGGAGCAGGTGTCGGAGGTCAACCGCGAACTGGAAGCCTTCAGTTACTCGGTTTCGCACGACCTGCGTGCGCCACTGCGCCATGTCGCCGGGTTCGCCGACAAGCTGGTGCGGCACCTTGACACGGTCGCCGATGAAAAGAGCCGGCATTACCTAGAGGTGATCGGCACTTCGGCGCGGCGCATGGCTTCGTTAATCGACGATTTACTGGTGTATTCGCGTCTGGGCCGTAGCGCCATGCGCTTGCAGTCGGTGGACATGCAGTCGCTGGTGGCGGAGACGCGCTCGGTACTCGACGCCAATTACCAGTCCGACCATGCCGGTAGCGGCCATCGCATCGAATGGCGCGTCGCGCCGCTGCCGATTCTGGTCGTCGACGAGAACATGATGCGCCAGTTGTGGTTGAATCTGCTCGATAACGCGGTCAAGTACAGCGCCAAACGCGAGATCGCGCAGATTGAGGTCGACTATCAAATAGAGCCGGACGGTAGCCATCACTTCACTGTGCGCGATAACGGTGCCGGTTTCGACATGACCTATGCGGCCAAATTATTCGGCGTATTTCAGCGACTGCACAAGGCGAGCGAGTACTCGGGTACCGGCATTGGTCTGGCCAGTGTACGCCGCGTGCTCGCCCGCCATGGCGGACATGTCTGGGCCGAGGCCGCGCCGGACGAGGGCGCGACCTTCCACTTCGTTTTGCCACCGGCGCTCGAAGCGCCCACCACCGAGTTGATCGCATGACTGCCATTCGCACCATCCTGCTGGCCGAAGATAGTCCCGCCGATGCTGAAATGGCGATGGATGCGTTACGCGATGCTCGCCTGGCCAATCCGATCGTGCACGTCGAGGACGGTGTGGAAGCGATGGATTACCTGCTGCGTCGCGGTGCCTACGCCAAGCGCGAGGAAGGGATGCCCGCGGTGTTGCTGCTGGACATCAAGATGCCGCGCCTGGATGGCCTGGAAGTGCTCAGGATGGTGCGCAGCGATGAGTCGCTCAAGCGTCTGCCAGTGGTGATTCTGTCGTCCTCGCGCGAGGAAAGCGACCTGGCCCGTAGCTGGGATCTGGGTGTCAATGCCTATGTGGTCAAACCGGTGGACGTGGACCAGTTCTTCACTGCGGTAAAGACGCTGGGAACGTTCTGGGCGCTGATCAATCAGGCTCCGGACGAAGAGTAAGCACCCATGCCCATGACCGGCCCCAAGTTCGGCCCAATCCGGATCCTGATGGTGGAGGACTCGCCAGAGGATGCCGAGTTGCTGTCCGACCAATTGCTGGACGCCGGTCTGGAGGCGACGTTCCATCGCGTGCAAAGCGAACCAGCGCTGCGCGAGGCGCTGCGCGAGTTTGCTCCCGACATCGTATTATCCGACCTGAGCATGCCGGGGTTTTCCGGACATCGGGCGCTGCGGGTGTTGCGCGAACATGACAGCGTGGTGCCCTTTATTTTCGTCTCCGGCACGATTGGCGAAGAGACTGCGGTCGAGGCGCTGCGCGATGGCGCCAACGACTACATCATCAAGCACAATCCCACCCGGTTGCCGTCGGCGGTGACACGTGCGATCCGTGAAGCACGCTCCGAACGCGAGCGGCAGCGGGTGGAGCGAGAGTTGATGCGCGCGCAGAGGCTGGAGAGTCTGGCCCTGCTCGCTGCCGGCCTCAGCCACGATCTGCGCAATATTCTGCAGCCCTTGCTGATCGTGCCGGAACTGATGGTCGGACGCAGCGACGATCCGCAACTGCGACATCTGGCCGATGTCATTGCCGAGTGTGGTCGACGTGGTCACGAGATGGCCGAGTCGATGCTGTCGTTCGTGCGCGGTTCGCGCACGCCCAGTCAGCGTGTCTGCATCGCCGAACTGTTCCAGGCCGTGCAGATGCTGCTCAAGAGCAGCCTGCCAGAGGGGGTGGCCTTGCAGGTGGAGGTGGCCGATGCGTCCCTGTCGATTGAGGCCAACTACACCGAATTGCAGCAGTGTCTGCTCAACCTGGGATTGAACGCGATTCAGGCGATGCCCAACGGAGGGAGGCTGACCTTCTCGGCCATCCAGGCGATCGGCACAAACGGTCGCGATCAGGTCCGTATCCTGGTCCGCGACAGCGGTATGGGCATGGATGCGGAGACGCAGGCGCGTCTGTTCAGTCCCTTCTTTACAACAAAACCGGATGGCACCGGTCTCGGCCTGATCTCGTGCAAGCGTATCGTCGAAGGCTACGGCGGCAGCATCGGCGTGGACAGTACGCCGGGCGAAGGCACCTGTTTCGAATTGATGCTGCCATTGCGCAGCCCGATGCCTTCGGTCGAGCCGGAGTTGTCCTTGCCGATGGGCAAGGGCCAAAGCGTGATGCTGGTGGATGGCGAGGCGACGCGGTTGTCGCTGCTCGGTAACGCGCTGTCCAGTCAGGGTTACCGCCCGCAATTGGCACCCGATGGCGCGGCGGCGCTGCGCGACGTGCAGGAACACGGTCTGCCGGACCTGGTGATCGTGGACAGCGACATCATCCTGCTGTCGGCGGTGAGCCTGCTGATGGCGCTCCAGGAAATGCGTTACCAGGGCCCGGCGATCGTGCTAGAGGAAGCTGGCACGGTGCTGGAGCGCGATCACTTTCCCAGCGATATCGCCGTGCACGTGCTGCGCAAACCGTTGGAAATGCAACGCGTGTTCCGCGCTGTGGCACATGCGTTGGAAAGTGGCTGAGAAGCCGGTTCCCGGGGAAGCGAGTCAAGCGATCTGAAAGAACGCACCGAGGTGCGATCACGCTTCCGTTTGAGCAGTTGAACCATTCGCTGTCGCTCTTGCGTGCGGATTCGGCGTCTGTGCTTTTCGCTGCTAAGGGTGGCGAACACAACGTCGCCAGTCGCTGTCGGGCGGAGCGGGTAGTGCGAAGGAGCCGCAGTGTGCATGTGCTACAAGAGGATTCCGAGTACTGTCCACGCCGTCCGACAGCGACGCAGTCGTTTTGTTAGCTATTCCAAGGCGATTGGTTTCCCGGGGGCGCTGGGCCGGGTGTCGCGCGGGGGAGGGCGGCATAGTAGTTTGGTCGCGCTCGCGATTGCTGGCCCCCAGAGGGGAGAGGCGAAAACGTGCGGACCGTGCTTTCCGCACCGACAGACGCAGAGGGTATGAGGCTGACGAAGCCCGGCACGCTCGGATTCTATGCGGTGCTGTAGTGACTTGGCTAGCTGTTGACGCTGATGGCCGCAGCATGCGCGAATATCGCATGACCACCGTGCTACTGAGTCTAGGCAGCAACCTGCGCCCGCAGCATCACCTGGCCGTCGCGCTCGAAGCATTGCATGAGCGCTTCGGTCCGATCGTGGTGTCGCCTACGTACCGGACCGCTGCGGTGGGCTTCGACGGAGCGGCATTCCTGAATAACGCGGTGGCGTTGCAGACGGATTGGGGCCTGATACCGCTGGACGCCTGGTTGCATGCGCTGGAAGACGCGCACGGACGCGATCGCAATGGTCCGCGCTTTGGCGACCGCACCTTGGACATCGATATCGTGTTCTATGGCGACTGCATTGCCGAAGGTCCAGGCAATTTGCGGATCCCGCGCCCCGAGCTGCGCCATGCCTTCGTGCTGAAGCCGCTGGCTGACATCGCCGCCGATTTCGTCGACCCGATCAGTGGCCTGACGTTGGGGGCACTTTGGCGGGCGCATGCCGAGCATGGAGCGGTGTTCGAGGTGGTGGCGCTGGAGGGGGCCGGGACTCCAGGGTAGGAGCGCGCGGCTGGGTAAAGTCGAGCATGGCGTAGAAGCAGGAGCGCCCGATGCCCTTGCCGAGAAGCGGCTGTGGGCAAATCGAACCAGGCAAGGGCGCACACGCGTTGCTGCGTGTGCGGGACTGACGCGGTTGCAGGGTTTGATCCATGTCGGTGCCAGATACGCGGTGTCGTGGTGGCGATGCCCCGCCATCACCGGCTGTTTCGAACGCATCGTCCCGGCCTCAGGATAGGCCTCGACCTCCATCCACCCGTAAGGTCTGACCGGTGACGAAGTGGGCGTCGTCGAGCAGCCAGCGTACCGCTTCGGCGATGTCGGCGATGTCGCCGGTGCGTGCCAGCGGGGTGCGCGCCAGCAGCGCCTGTTGCGCGGCGGGATCCTTGCCTGCGTCCGGCCACAGGATCGCGCCGGGTGCGATGGCGTTGACCCGCACCTGCGGCGCCAGTTCCAACGCCAGCGAGCGGGTCAGCATCGCCAGGGCAGCTTTGGCGGCGCCGTACAACGGATGCGCGCGCAACGGCTGTTCGGCATGCAGGTCGGTGAGGTTGACGATGGCGCCACCGTGTTGGCGTAGCTGCTCGGTAGCGGCCTGGGCGAGGAACAGCGGCGCACGCGCGTTGACTGCGAACAGGTCGTCCCATTGCGCCGGTGTGGCTTCGTGCAAGGGAGTGGGGTAGAAGTTGGAGGCGTTGTTGACCAGCGCATCGAGTCGGCCGAAGCGCTGTACGCACTGTGTCACCAATCCAGGTAATTGCGCGGTATCGCGCAGGTCGGCTTGCAGGGTCAGGGTACTGTCGGCGCGTGCGTTCTCCAGTTCCAGCGCCAGTGCCCGTAGTTCGGTTTGCGAGGTGTGCGCATGCAGCGCCACGCGATAGCCGGCCGCGTGCAGGTGCCGGGCGATGCCAGCGCCGATGCGTCGTGCGCTGCCGGTGATCAGGGCGACTTTGATATGAGGCATGTGCGGATTCCGTACTCGGCTATGCTGTGCATTGTCCACGCAATCCAGTGCTGCATGTCCACCGATCTTCCATTGCCCGATGCCGATGCGCTGGCGCACAGCAATCGCCTGGTCGCGCATCTGCGCGCCGAAATCGCTGCCAGTGACGGTGCCATTGCGTTTTCGCGTTTCATGGAACTGGCCTTGTACGCGCCGGGACTTGGTTACTACAGCGCCGGCAGCAGCAAATTTGGCGATGCTGGCGATTTCGTGACCGCGCCGGAACTGGGGGCGTTGTTCGCCGCCACGGTGTCCAACGCGCTGGCGCCGGTGTTGCGGCAATTGGGCCCGCAGGCGCGCATGTTGGAAGTAGGCGGCGGCAGCGGCGCTTTCGCCGAAGTGATGCTCAAACGCTTGTCGGCGTTGGATGCGTTGCCCCAACGCTATGCCATCCTGGAGCCCAGTGCGGACCTGCGCGCGCGTCAGCGCGAGCGTCTGGCGCGGGTGTTGATCCCGCCGGTGTTCGAGCTGCTTGAATGGCTGGACCGTCCGTTCGATGACGATTGGAACGGCGTGCTGTTCGCCAACGAAGTGATCGATGCGTTGCCGACGCCGCGCTTCGTGCTGCGCGATGGCGAGGTCTTCGAGGAGACAGTGACCCTGGACGGCGACGGTCGCTTCCAGCGCGGCGAACAGCCCGCCGATGCGCTGCTGGCGGCGGCCGTGCGGCATGTGGAGCGCGATCTGGAGACGTCATTGCCCGATGGCTACCGCTCCGAACTGCTGCCGCAGTTGCCGTACTGGATTCAGGCGGTGGCCGGTGGCTTGCGCAGCGGCGCGATGCTGTTCGTGGATTACGGCTATCCGCGTCGCGAGTTCTATCTGCCCGAGCGCAACGATGGCACATTGCGCGCGTTCTACCGGCATCGCAGCCATGCTGATGTGTATCGCTGGCCGGGGTTGCAGGACCTGACCGCGTCGGTGGACTTCACCGCGTTGGCCGAGGCCGGCACGGGGGCCGGTTTCGATCTGGCGGGCTACTGCAACCAGGCCAGTTTCCTGCTGGGTAATGGCCTGGACACGCTCCTGGCCGAGGCCGAAGCGCGCACCGACGACGCCGGGCGGCTGCGGCTGCGCCAGCAAGTGAAGCGTCTGACACTGCCCAGCGAGATGGGCGAGCGTTTCCAGATGATGGGGTTCGAGCGGGATGTCGCGCTGGCCCCGGCTTTCCTGGCTGGCGACCTGAGTTGGCGCTTGTGAAGGGAGCGTTGCGTCCTTTCCGTTGGCCTTGGTTATGGCTGGGGCTGTGGTGGCTGGCCATTGTCGTGCTGATCTACCTCTGCATGATTGCCCAGCCACCGCAGTTGTTGGACATGCCCGAGGGCGACAAGGTCGAGCATTTCCTCGCTTATCTGTTGCTGGCCGCCGGCGCCGTGCAGCTTTATGCCGGTCCGCGCGCCTGGACTTGGGCCGCGCTTGGACTGTTGGCGTTGGGCGTGGGGATCGAGTTCGCGCAGGGAGCATGGACCAGCACGCGTTCGGCCGATCCGTTCGATGCGTTGGCCGACGCGCTTGGGGTGGTTGCCGGCATGGCGACGGTGGCCACTCCGCTGCGCGATGTGCTTTGGCATCTGGAGCGTGGTGTGTGGCGGCGCTGAATCAATCGTTTTGCAATGTGTAGGTGAACTCACATAACCCGCATTAAATGGTTTGCTGCATGGAAGCCTCGGCGTGCCGTAATGTTTGCGCGCAGGCACATTCGACGTCTACGGTGCCGACCAAAAGTTCGTTCTCCAGCCGCGCGCAAAGTTGCTGCATACGGGCATCTTCCACATTCGGCTTGCCGGGCAACCGTCCGGTCGCCGCGCGGCGCACCGTGCCCATTAACTAGGAAACCTTATGCAAGCACGACATATTCGCGCCGCTGTGCGCAGTGCCGGTCTGTTCGCTGTGCTGAGTTTAATTGCCAGTGTCCCGCCCGCTGCTGCGGATGACTGGAGCAGCGTCTGTAATGGGACTGGGACCTATACTTACTCTGGATATTCGGGAGGCGCGATGTTGCTTGACCCAACTCCGTCGGATGCGATGATCACCGCGCTCAACCCGATTCAGCTCAACTATGGCGGGGTCAGGGCTGCGCTGGGCGGTGCGTATCTGCAGGTGCAAGGTCCCAAGGGCACGGTCACTGTGTACGTCAACGACGTCAATAACGGAGGCGACAATTGTTCGATGGATATGTCGCCTAATGCGTTCTCGGCCATTGGCGATACCAGTGCCGGTCACATCCCGATCACTTGGAAAGTGGTTCAAGCGCCGATCACCGGCAACCTTCAGTATTGGATCAAGGATGGCAGTTCGCCCTACTGGGCGGCGATCCAGGTACGCAACCATCTCTACCCTGTGGTCAAGTTCGAGTACAAGAAGGACGGCGACTGGATCAGTCTGCCGAAGACGGACTACAACCATTTCGTCGGCGAGAACGTTGGAGCACAGATGCTGGAGGTGCGCATTACCGATATTCGCGGCATGGTGGTGACCGATACGATCCCGCCCTTGCCGAGCGGAGGCGATCAGAAGACGTATTACGTCGACGGGCATGTCCAGTTCCCGCGCGACGAGGACATCCAGTCCCGGCATTGAGAGTGCGCGATCTGCGCCAGGGCCCCGGTGTCGTGACACCGGGGCCTTTTCGTGTCAACGGTCGTTCGCGGTGAGGGGCGATGCCGCGTGGATTGGTCTTATCCGTTGTAGATAAAATCGCCATTGGGTTGATGATGGCCGTCGCGTCTGCTCTGCGCTTCGCCGATGACGTCTGCCTGGGCGATGAGCGCCGTGGCATCTCTTAGCGGCAGCAGCCGGTCCGAGGCGCTGCACGCCCGAAATCGATGATGGGTGGGCAGGCCGACCATGCCACCACATGCCCCGCGATGCTGGCTGCCGGCGGGGCATCGCCCTCGCGCCGACGCCGATCCATCACGCGGCGTGCACATCGCGTGGATTGGTACTATATTGGATATGATCTATCTATTCGGTCTGGAGAGCACGATGACCAAGCCCAAGCCGCCTGCCGACCCCAGGTTGCAGGCGCTGGCTGTGGATTCGGATGCGCCGACGCCCTTGTATCTGCAATTGGCGAGCAAGCTGGTGGGGGCGATCAAGGCCGGGCAATGGAAATCGGGCGAAGCCTTGCCGGCCGAGCGCCAACTGTGCGAACACCTACGGGTATCCCGGGTGACCTTGCGCCAGGCCGTGGACGCGCTGGTCGAGCAGGGCCTGGTGTCGCGCCGGCAGGGCGCCGGCACATTCGTCACCTCGTACATTCAGCACCAGCTTAGCGGCCTGGCCAGTTTCAGCGAGACCGTGCGCATGAAAGGTCTGGAACCGGGTACGCGCTGGCTGGAGCGGCGTACCCGCCCAGCCCATGGCGAGGAGATCCTGCGCCTGGGGTTGTCGCCGGACACTGCCGTGACGGAGCTGACCCGTTTGCGCAGTGCCGATGGCCGGGTCATGGCCTACGAGGAAGCGGTGCTGCCGCACTACGTCGTGCCCGATCCCAAGGCCATCGTCGATTCGCTCTATGCCTACCTGGACGAGCGTGGCACCCCGGTGGTGCGCGCACTGCAGTATTTCCGTGCCATCAACCTGCCGGTGCGGCTGGCCGGACACCTGGGCATGAAGGAAGGCGAGGCGATCCTGCATGTGGTGCGGGTCGGCTACTCCCGCGACGGCAGCGCGATCGAACTGACCGACACGTATTGCCACAACGACTACTACGATTTCGTCGCCGAACTGCGACGCTGATCGCCGATCCACGCGCCACCCCGGAGCCCCCGCCCATGACCAACGCACGGCCTGCCAATCCTCTCGTTTCGATCGCCATCGTCGGCCTGTTGTTCTTCATCATCGGCTTTTTCACCTGGATCAATGGGCCGTTGATCACCTTCGTACGCTTGGCGTTCGATCTCAACGAAGTCAACGCTTTCCTGGTGCTGATGGTGTTCTACCTGTCGTACTTTTTTCTGGCGTTGCCGTCGTCGTGGATTCTCAAGCGCACTGGTATGAAGAAGGGTTTGGCCCTGAGTCTGTTGGTGATGGCTCTTGGCGCTGGGCTGTTCGGACAGTTCGCCACGCAGCGGTTCTATCCCGGTGCGTTGGCCGGGCTGTTCGTGATCGGTAGTGGTCTGGCGCTGTTGCAGACCGCGGTCAATCCCTACATCAGCATCCTCGGCCCGATCGAGAGCGCGGCGCGGCGGATCGCGGTGATGGGCATCTGCAACAAGATTGCCGGCATCCTGGCGCCGTTCCTGATCGGCACGCTGGTGTTGCACGGCATCGGCGATCTGGCCGCGCAGATGCAGGCAGCCGATCCGGCGACCAAGGAAACGCTGCTTACCGCCTTCGCCGCCAAGATCCATACGCCGTATCTGGTGATGGCCGGCGTGCTGGTAGTGGTGGCGATCGGCGTGTTGTTCTCGCCGTTGCCGGAGTTGCAGGCCGAGCAAGCCAATGCCACGCCGGTGGCGGTGGGGGGCGCCGCGCAGAAGCGCAGCATCTTCCAGTTTCCGCATCTGTGGTTGGGCGTACTGTGCCTGTTCGTATACGTGGGCGTGGAAGTGATGGCCGGCGACGCGATCGGTACCTACGGCAATGGCTTCCACCTGCCACTGGACCAGACCAAGTTGTTCACGTCTTATACCTTGGCGGTGATGCTCGCGGGGTACGTGGTCGGCCTGGTGGTGATCCCGACGTTGATTTCGCAGGCGCGCTACCTCAGCGTGTCGGCGGTGTTGGGCATGTTGTTCTCGGTCGGCGCGTATCTCACCCACGGTTACGTGTCGGTGGGGTTTGTCGCCGCGCTCGGCTTCGCCAACGCGATGATGTGGCCGGCAATCTTTCCGCTGGCAATCAAGGGCCTGGGCCGTTTTACCGAAATCGGCTCGGCATTGTTGGTGATGGGGATCGCCGGTGGCGCGGTCATTCCGCAGTTGTTCGCGGTGCTGAAACAGCATGTCGATTTTCAGTTGGTGTTCTTGCTGCTGATGCTGCCCTGTTATCTGTACATCCTGTTTTATTCGCTGCTTGGCCACCGCGTCGGTCAGGCCATGCAGGCGCGTGATCGCGCATCATGAGCGCACTTCCCGGCATACAGGAACGCAGTATGCGTAGACCCACCATCAAAGACGTCGCCGAGCGGGCACGGGTGTCGTTGAAAACCGTGTCGCGTGTCATCAATAACGAACCGTCGGTGATGCAGGCCACGCGCTCGCGCGTCCTGCATGCTATCGCCGAACTCGATTACGAGCCGGATCCCTCGGCACGCAACCTGCGCAGCATCACCCCGTTCGTGATCGGGCTGGTATACGACAATCCCAATCCATACCACATCATCGGCTTGCAAAATGGGGTGCTTGCCGCCTGTCGCGAGACTGGTTTCGGCGTGCAGATTCATCCCTGCGATTCGACCGCGCCGATGTTGGCCGAGGAACTGGCCGAATGGGCCCAACGTTCGCGCCTGGCCGGCTTGGTACTCACTGCGCCGATCTCCGAGCGCACGGATCTGGTCGCCGCGTTGGCCACGCGCGGCATCAAGAACGTGCGCATCATCGCCGCGATCGAGGACCCGAAAGACGGGGGGTGCGTTTATGTCGACGACCGTGCGGCTGCCTACGAGATCACCGAACACCTGATCCAGCTCGGTCATCAGCGCATCGGCTTCCTCTGGGGCGGGGTCGCGCATCGCTCCAGCGGCGAGCGCTACGCCGGCTACGAGGCCGCGCTGAAGGACTACGGTATTGCGCTGGACAAGCACCTGGTGGTGCCGGGCGACTACACCTTCGACGATGGTTTTCGCGGCGCGCGGCGCTTGCTGGCGTTGCGCGAGCCGCCGACCGCGATCTTCGGCTCCAACGACGAGATCGCCGCCGGCGTGCTAGCCGCGGCTAAGTCGGCTTCCATGAACGTGCCCTACGATCTTTCTATTGCCGGCTTCGAGGACAGCCCGTTCTCGCGCCAGTCGTGGCCGGCGCTGACGACCGCCAAACAAGCCACCGAAGATATCGCACGCCATGCGGCGCGGCTGCTGATCGGCCAGTTGCGCAACGATGCCTACGAAGACCATCCAGCGGTGTTGCATAACCAGGGGTTCGTGCCGCAACTGGTGGTGCGTGGCTCGACCGCGCCGATGCAACCTCATGCCCGCTCTTCTTTCTCTCCCGACCCGATGTGACCTTGCCCATGGTGCTGCCCTCCGAAACCGAAACCTTGATGTTCCGCGAAGCCGCGCAAGCCGCTGCGGTGATCGCCGCCCAGTTCGAGCGTAACCAGGCCACGGTGAGCGCGCTCGCCGCTGCACTGCGTGCCGATCCGCCGCCGTTCGTGGTGACCTGTGCGCGTGGCAGCTCCGATCACGCCGCGACCTATGCCAAATACCTGTTCGAGACCAAGCTCGGCGTGGTGACCGCCTCGGCGTCGCCGTCGGTCGGCTCGGTCTACGAAGCGCCGCTGCGCTTGCGTGGCGCGCTGTATTTGGTGATCTCGCAATCGGGCAAGAGCCCGGATCTGTTGCGCAACGCCGAAGCGGCGAAAGCGGCCGGTGCGCGAGTGGTGGCGCTGGTCAACGTCGAGGACTCGCCGCTGGCGCAACTGGCCGACACCGTCCTCCCGCTGTGTGCCGGTCCGGAGAAGAGCGTGGCGGCGACCAAGAGCTATCTGGCCTCGTTGGCGGCGATCCTGCAACTTGGCGCGCACTGGAAAAACGATCCGGCGTTGTTGGCGGCGCTGCAGACGCTACCGCAGGCGCTGCGTTCGGCTTGGCAGGCCGATTGGCGTCCGCTCACCGATGGCTTGGTCGATGCTCGCAATCTGTTCGTGATCGATCGCGGGCTGGGCCTGGCGGCGGCGCAGGAGGCCGCGCTGAAATTCAAGGAAACTTGCGGTTTGCACGCCGAAGCGTACAGTTCGGCGGAAGTGAAGCACGGCCCGATGGCCCTGGTCGGCCCGGGGTTTCCAGTGTTGGCGTTCGATCAACCCGATGAAGTGGGTGAGGGAACCCGGCGTCTGGCCGAGGAATTCCGTGGCCGTGGCGCGCAGGTTTGGCTGGCCAGCGCCAACGGCGATCTGCCCTTGGTCGCGGCGCCGCATCCGGTCTGCGCGCCGTTGCTGGCGATCCAGAGCTTCTATCGCGCGATCAACGCACTGGCGCTGCGTCGTGGCTACAACCCGGATTTGCCGCCGCATCTGAACAAAGTGACGGAGACGGTGTGATGACTAAAACGGCGCTGCGCAATGCTCGCGTGCTTGGCGAAGACGGTTTCCTCGATGGCATCAGTGTGCTGCTCGACGGCGAACGCATCCTCGCGCTGCTCGACGACGCCGATCCGCGCGTTGCCGCGGCGCCGGTGCAGCACGATTTGGGTGGTAGCAGCCTGCTGCCCGGCTTCATCGATCTGCAGGTCAATGGCGGTGGTGGAGTGCTGTTCAACAACCGTACCGACGTGGACGCGCTGCGCCGCATCGGTCAGGCGCACCGCCGCTACGGTACCACCGGTTATCTGCCGACCTTGATCAGCGACGACGTGGAGGTGATGCGCGCGGCCATTGCCGCCACTCGCCAAGCCATCGCCGATGGCGTGCCGGGCGTGCTCGGTATCCATCTGGAAGGCCCGTATCTGGCCCCGGCGCGCAAGGGAACCCACAATGCCGACAAGTTCCGCGTGCCCGATGCCGAGGAGCTGGCCCTGGTGAGTTCCCTGGATAACGGTGTCACGCTCATCACGCTGGCGCCGGAGCGCTTGCCAGCCGAGAGTATCCGTGCCTTGGTCGCGACCGGTGCGCGCGTGTTCGCCGGGCACACGGCCGGTAGTTACGAAGAAATCCGTGCAGGCTTGGACGCGGGCGTGTGTGGCTTCACCCATCTGTACAACGCGATGTCGCCGCTGCAAGGGCGTGATCCTGGTGCGGTGGGTGCCGCGCTGGAAGACCGTGACGCCTGGTGCGGGGTGATCGTCGACGGCGTCCATGTGCATCCGGCCAGCCTGCGTGTGGCGCTGGCGGCCAAGCCGCGCGGCTCGCTGTTCCTAGTGACCGACGCGATGCCGATGGTGGGTGCGGACAGCCCGGCGTTCGACTTGTATGGCGAAACCATCACCGCGATCGATGGGGTGGTACGCAATGCCGCCGGTGCCCTAGCCGGTTCGGCCTTGGACATGGCGAGCGCGGTGCGCAACAGCGTGCGCTGGCTGGGTCTGCCGCTGGAGGAAGTTGCGCGCATGGCATCGCTGTATCCGGCCCAATGCTTGGGCCTGGATCATCGTTACGGCCACATCGCACCGGGTTATCAGGCCGATCTGGTCTTGCTCGATGACGCGCTGCGGGTGCGGCACACCTGGATCGGCGGGGAGATGGAATAGTTCGGTCAAGCGACATTGTCGAGACGATGCGTGCATCGCCAGTGGCACGCCGCTGTGGTGCGGTCGTCGGTTTGCCGTCGATGTGGGTGCGACGAACGCCCTGTCTTAGGTCATGATGCTGCGCTGGAAGATCGTCGTTGCAATACGTTTCGCTTGTGCGCAGTCGCAGGACATCAGCGACGGTTGACTTCGGAAGCGCGAACGCCTGCACGTGCGGCGGCGATTGCCGCGATCCGCGCGTTGGCCAGCGCCTCGCCGATCTGCGGGCCGCTCAGGCCTTGTGCGACCAGGTCGCGGGCATTGATGGCCAATGCGGCGGCATGCAGATGCTGTAGGTCGCGTCCCTGCGGGTAGTCGGCATCTTCGCTGCCGAGGCGGCCACGCTTGTCGGCCTCGCACACCAGTGCCAGTTGTGCGATGCGCTCGGGCTTGCGGAAACCGTCGCAGCGTTGCAGCAGTTCGTGCACGGTGCGGTCGCGCAGTTCGGCCAGGCGGTGTACGTTCAAATGCTCGCGACAGGCGATCTCGGCCAGTTGCCGATGTTCCTGCGGGACCTTCAGTCGCTCGCATAGCCCATGCAGCGCTGGCACGCCGCGTTGTTCGTGCATGAGGTGGCGTGGCCATTCGGCGGGTGGTGTCAGCGCCTTGCCCAGGTCGTGAGTCAGCGCGGCGAATCCGATCAGCGCATTGCCCGGCGCGAGCCGCGCGGCCATGTCGCTGACGAGTTCCTGGTGGCGGCCAGTATCGATTTCCGGATGGTATTCGGCGCGCTGCGGCACGCCGTATAGCGCGTCCAGTTCCGGTAGCACGCAGCGCAACGCAGTGGCATCGTGCAGGGTTCGCAGGAAGGCGGAAGGCTGTGCCGAGGCGAGGCTGCGTCGCAATTCCTGCCATACCCGTTCGGGCACCAGTGCTTCCAATTCGCCACTGGCCGCCATCGCGCGCATCAACGCCATGGTGTCCGGGGCGATCTGGAAGCCGAGCGGCGCCAGCCGCGCCATGAACCGTGCCGCGCGCAGCACGCGTAGCGGGTCTTCGCCGAAGGCCGGGCCGACGTGGCGCAGCACGCGGCGTTGGAGATCGCGCACGCCACCATATGGATCGAGCAGACGTCCATCGTCTTCGTCGCGGGCGATTGCGTTGATGGTGAAGTCGCGCCGCTGTAGATCCTCCTCCAGGGTCACCGACGGATCGGCCTGGATCACGAAGCCGTGGTAGCCGCGCCCGGATTTGCGTTCGGTACGCGCCAAGGCGTATTCCTCGCCGCTGTGCGGGTGCAGGAATACCGGAAAATCGCGGCCAACTTGCTTGTAGCCCAGTGCCAGGAGCTGGTCCGGGGTGGCGCCGACCACCACCCAGTCGCGGTCGCCGGGCGGCAGTCCGAGCAGGGCGTCGCGAACCGCGCCGCCGACGAGGTAGGTCTTCATGGCACGCGAGGCGAGATGCGGCGTCCGGAACATACGACAGCAACGGTGTCGCAGCGCCGCTGCCCTTGCAATGTGAGGTTGCGCGTGTTCATTGGTGATTGCCGACGCTCGCGCAGACGAACGTCTTGCGCGGGGCGTCGAACTTGCCGAGCATGCGCTCGCTGATGGGCAGGGCGTTGCCGTTCAGGCGCCAGTCGTAGATCACGCTGAAGGCCAGGACACGCGCCACGTATTCGCGGGTTTCCTTGTAGCTGATCGTCTCGATCCAGAAGTCGCCATCGTAGTCGGGGCGCTGGGTTTGCCAACGCGTGGCGGGTCCGGTGCCAGCGTTGTATGCGGCGATGGTCAGGTAAGGCTTGCCGTAGATGTCGAGTAACTGGCGCAGGTAAGCGGTGCCAATGGTGATGTTGATGTCCGGGTCGTACAGACTGGCGGCGCCGCTATAGCTGGTCAGGCCAATGGCACGGGCGACGTTGGCGCCGGTGGCGGGCAGCAACTGCATCAACCCCATGGCATTGGCCGACGAGCGTGCGTTCGGGTTGAAAATGCTTTCGGCGCGGATCTCGGCGGTGATCCATGCCGGGTCGATCGCATTCTTGCCGGCTTCGCGGTGGATGCTGGCGGTGTGGTCCAGTGGGAAGCGCAGCAGATAAAGGCGTTGTTCCTCAGGACGCTTACCCAGCGAGAACACCGCACGGTCGAACCAGCCGTTGTGGCTTGCCACCTCCACCGCCAGACGCCGCTGGGTGTCGTCGAAGCGGCTCAGTGCATCGTTCCATTCGGCCGTTGCCCAGCCGATGCGGTCGATCTTGAACAGTTCCAGCGCGCGGATCAGGGCCGGATCGCGGGCGACGACGGCCTGCATCTGCGTGCTATCGTTGGGTTCCCACGGGCACAGCGCGTAGGGTTGCTTGAGCCGATCGGCGGCCATGAAGCCGTGGAAGGTGGAGGCCGTCGCCGCCGCCCGGTATAGCCGCTGCGCCTCGGTGGTGTTGCCGGTCTTTTCGGCTAGCCGTGCTTCGAAATATTGCCAGCGCGAATCGTTGCGTTGCGCCGCCGGCATCTTGCCGATCGCGATCAGTGCCGCTGGCCAGTCGCCACGCGCCATCGCTTCGCGTGCGCGCCATTCGTGCAGGCGCTCGTCGTAGGCGGACTCCGGCACTGCATTGAGCCGGCGCGCCGAGTCCGGGCCGTAGGAGGCCACCGTCCACAGCGCGATCTGGTACAGCACCGCACCGCGTTGCGCCTCGCTGAACTGGAGCGTTTGGGCGAACTGCGGCAATTGCTGCTCGGCCGCATCCGGATCGGTCTTGGCCAGCTTCTCCAGTCCGTCCACTGCCACCTTGCGGCTGCGCTCGGTCTTGGGCCAGTTCAGTGCGCGCGGGTGTACCGCGTCCAGGAAGGCGGCGTAATCGTTGGCCAGGCTCAGTTCGGTAGCGGGCAGGCCATGTGCGGCGGCACGCATCACCGCAGGCTGTTGCGCGTCCGCCGCTGCTTCCACCCGTTCCCAGCGCAGTGCATCGCTGATGCCACCGCGCGCCTGCAATGCGTCGAAGACCGTATCGCAGCCATCGGTCGATGACGATTTGACGCTGCTGCGCCACAATGCCTGCGCTTCCTGGACCCACTGTGCATCGGCATGGCCGGTGGCCTGGCGCGCGTTGAGCTGCGCACAGCGCAGGCCGAGATTATCGGTGGGTTTCCAGTTTGCCAGCAGTGTCGGCCAATCTTGGCGCCGCGCCAGCGCTGCCAGCCATAGCGCCCGGAAACTCTCGGCCACCGGCTGCCCTGCGTAGCGCTTGAGGAAGTCCTGCGCCTGTACGTCGGATACCTGGTCGATCGTGCGGCGCAGGTAGGCGTACTCCAGCCAGCCGTACAGCGGATGCTGTTTGAATGCGGCGGCCTGGGTGGGATCGAAGTGCCCTTGCTCGGCATCCTCGATTGCTGCGCGTAGCGCCGGGCGCTGGGCATCGAGGGATTCGGCAAGAGCGGGAGTGCTGCCGCAGAGGGCGGCAGTCAATAGCAGAAGGGAGGTGCGCAGGATCATGAGCGAGACTATACAGAACACCGATGAATCGGCGTGCCAATCCAATGGTGGGCGATACGACGACCGGCGAGTCGGCAACCGGTGCCGCAAATATTGCGTCAGCATCGCCCCGATCCATCTAGGATGGCGATAGCGTGTGATGCATTTCTAAGTTCAGTCGAATTGCCCTAGTACATCGGTGTCGAAAGGCGCCGCCCGGATGTTGTTCGCAGCGGATTTGGTGTCACGCGTTTTAGGATGCGCAGTCGCTCCATTTCACAATCGCAACAGCAGCTTCGCCTGGCAAAAGATCCGATGTGTCGATACAGAGATGGTTGACCGTCCGGATTGGGACTGTATATGCGCAATCTTTCAAAATCGCAGCAAGTTGGTCACAACTGTTGACCTTCTCGAATGCGCGTCGATCGGCATTCTCCACTCTGTCGATGAGTTGGTCGTAACGAGCCTTTAGTTGAACAAAGTAAGGCGTCGTCCAATAGTTCGTACAGAGCGATTTGAGTGCGTCGACATACCAATCATCATCGGGCCCGCTATAGCAGAACGTTGTGATGATGTCGCGATTATCGGATTCGAGCAATAAAGAAATCGCATCGAGCCTCAATCGGCAGGCAAATCGCCGGCGAGTCTCGAAACTACTATTGGCATCTAGTAAAGCTGTAGCGAGATCGTAAGTCAGATGGTTATGAAAAAGAGTTGCAGAGAGTCGCTTCGCCACTTCCTTGCCGACGGTCAATTTCCCAACGGCGGGTGGGCCGTAAAGCATCACGAGCTTTTTCCTGCGGCATAGACTCATCATCGTCTTACTGCGCTGTTTTTGTCGTTCCTGGTTCATAGTAGGTTACGTTGAGGGTGTTGCGAGTGAGTCCGCCTGTTGCGGACAATCGCGTCACTTCATGCCACGTATCTTCGTAACACCCGTCGCGAATTATCAAAGTGGCGTTTCCTATCACTGGAGTCACGACGTAGTGAGCTACGCTGTGATCTCGAGGATTAAGAATGCGAAGCAATCCACCCCAGTCGAGTTCCCAGCGGGAATTGAAATAGACAATCAGACGAAAACCTCGGCGCAACGAAGCATCGACATGCGGCAGGTAGTGTGTGTCTTGTCCTCCGCGAAACGCAACGGCTTCCATCGGGAATTCCGTCAAATCCGTCCCGCAGAACTCAGTCATGGCCGACCTGAACGCGTCGGATATGAGTTCCTTGCACATTGCGCGCCATGCATCGGATAAGGTTGCAGGTTCGTCCACGTCGAGCGAACTTAACGGAACAACGGTGCGTCGATAAAAATGTCCGCCGTTGCGTTCGCGGAAGTTGAACCCTTCTGTCGGAAACTCACTTGCCAGTCTGTATGCTAGCGCATCGTTACGCCATATTGTTTGTAATTCACCCCAATTGAATGGCGTGTCATGGAGTGTTCCTCCCGCAATCTGCTCGAGCGAAAAATATCCAGACGTCATGTGTTATCTCGCATGAAAATAAAGAGTCAATGGCGCGGCGCGTTGCTTATCGCACAGATAAGATGCTGCGTCAGCTCGTCGATTTCAGTGTCATCGATGGTGAAAGGTGGCGCAAGCTTCAGATGCCGATCCGCAGCTCCGATGATTAATCCCTGCCGGCGCGCTTCGTGTTGCACGTCTCCACATGCTTCTGGAGAATTCAAAGTGATCGACAGCATCAATCCTTTTCCTTGTGCACTCACGACATTGCTCGTCACTGGCAAATTTTCGCGAATCGTCTGTAATAAACGTTCCCCCTTCATTCGGACGTTTTCATAATAGTCCTGTGTGTGTAGGTGGTCGAGAATGAACAAGGCGGCGCGACAACCTAGCAGGTTGCCGGATTGCGTATGTCCATGCCGGAAAAGCGGAAAAGGTTGTGAAGCGAAACTGTCGGCAATATGTGGTGTTGTCATGACGGCGGTGATCGGAAAGCCGCCTCCGAGATTCTTGCTGAAAATGACGATATCCGGACTGGCCCCCTGAGAGGTCGATTCGCATAGAACGCCGGTTCTTCCGATGCCGCAATAGACTTCGTCGCAAATCAAAGGGATGTCGTGCGCTCTGGCGAGCGAGGACAGTGCTCGCAAAAAGCCGTCCGGAAATTGACGTGTCCCTGCCATCGCCATCACCGGCTCGATGATGAGCGCTGCCACGGTCGATCCGTGTTCGGTAAGAAGCGCTTCCCATGCCTGCAAGTCGTCGAGACTCTGCGGTAGAGGCATCGTCATCGAACAGGTGGAGACAAATGGCAATGCGCCTTCGTTGATGAAGGCACGTCGCGTGGCGACCATCGCCCCGAGCGTGCAGCCATGATAGGCGCCATCGATCGCCACGACTCGCGTCCGCTGCGGTTGATTGCGACTGATTTGATAGTGCCACGCCATTTTCAGTGCGGTTTCGACTCCCTCGCTACCACCGCTCACAAGGAACGTATGTGCGAGTCCCGATGGTGCCAGCGCATCGCCGAGTCGTTCTGCGAGTGCCTCTGGCAGTAACGTGCTTGAGCCAATGTTGCACGCATGGACAAGCGTATCTATCTGCTGCTTGACCGCATCGATCAGGGCCGGGTGAGAATGACCAAGGCAATGATTATAACTTCCCGATATGCCGTCTAGATAGCGCCGGCCCGTATCGTCGTAGAGATAACTGCCCTGGCCGCGCACGATTCTAGGCCGGCAATCCTCGGCGTTCATGGGTGTATACGGCGGCCAATAGCGGCGTGATCTAGAGATAGTACTCATATTGTGTGCCCTGAAGTTCCGACTTCAATTTGTCGTTGTTTTCGATCGTCGACCAGACCGACGATGTTTCCTTTTTTCCTGTTCCTTGTTCGAGTCTTGCGGCCGAAACGCGAAGGAAATCGAGTAATTTTGCGTGCATAGATTCCGGTTTGACGAGCATGTCCTCGTATTCGATTGGCAGGATTTCGTGGCGATCAAAGTATTTATGAAAATTTGCTCGATTGGCAAGATCCTGGTCGATAAAGTCTACGAGTTCCCCATGTGAAATGGTCAGTTTGATATTTTTCCGATATCTCTTATCGTCACGACCGACGTACCAGACCTGATCGAGCAGGCTTTTCTTGAGCGATACCAGTCGTTCGAGACGGTTGCGCCGATCCAGCAGAATGATCTTTAGATCCGGCAAGTCAGCTAATGTCTCCCATACGTTTGCACCTGCCCACTCGGTGTCGAGATCGCGAAAAAGCACGAATCCAACAGCTTCCACATACTCGAAGTAGGGGCGAAATAGATGTCGTTCAAGAATACGCTCTGCGGTGGTGTCCTGCACGGAATATGGCAGCAAGTGCTGGCCGAACCGATTGAATGCTTCACCGTGCATCTCAATGCATGGATGTGAGCCGAGCAATGTGCGCAAGAGGTGCGTCCCGGAGCGTGGCGTCGACACGATGGCGAACTTCGTGTACTGCCTCTGTGCGGAGGCGACCTCTTCATGCAGGCTGCCGCCAATCCATTTGTTTTGCTCGGCCTGCGCGACCTGTTCGCGTAGCAATTCAAACATTTTGGGAGCCCGATCCGCAAGGCCAAGCATGGGGGCCAACACTTCGTCACCTCGCAGTCCCTTGCTACTCCAGTTTCTTCCGCTAGCCCGATATTCATGTACGAATTCGACGATGGCTGAAGTGATATCGTCGTCAATCGCGTATTTTGCAAGGTCGCTCCGAATGCGTGTGGCGAAATCATAATCGCTGTAAGACATCCATGCGGACCATTGGGATGTGAGCATCGGTGCAGTCATATCGGCGATCTGTTCCGAGTTTTATGTAATGAATTGGAAGCCGAAGCGCTAGAGTGTTTTTCCTGCGTAGCGAGCGCGCGGAGCCGAAAAAAATAGACCGCGCAGTAGAACACGTGGATTGACAGGATCGTCGACATAGGCGTTTCGCCCGTGTGAAAGCTGATCGTTGCGCATGATCAAGGCCTGTCCTTTTTGGAGGGTGAAGCTCAGCGTGTACCCGCTATTCGGCTCGGCAAGGTGGGTCAAGTAAGCCACAGCGTCGAGCACTCTAGGGTCGACACGGCGTGAATAGTCCCAGTCCGCAGTCACGTCCAAGGTGAAGCAGCCAACGACTCCACCGTCTTTTGCAGAGAGAAACACAGGGCCGATGTACTCATATTGTCTCTTTAGGCGTGGATCGGTCGATCTGCGTCGGAACACCTTAGGCGCTAGCAGACACTGGGCGAGTTCTGGATGATGTCGGGAAAGCGACTGAAATGCCGATAGGCTATCGAACAACATCGATTCGCCGCCGCCAAGCGCATGTTGCTTGCAAAGGAGGATCGAGGTTTTGATCGTGCCAATAGGCAAGTAGGAACCATCGGTATGCAAGGCCACGCCTGACGTGCCGTTGAATACATCATGTTGACCACTCGTTAAACCGCCGATCTGGTTAATGCCATACGTTGACATGCCCTCCATGTGCATGCGGCGGTTGAAATCGGACTGATACATCGGCCCGAGATGATAGAGCGCCGCCATCCGCTCGAAGTCTGACGCATCGAATCGCCATTCGTCGTGGACGATAGCGAACCCGTACTTGTCGATATCTCGCATGACTGCCTCTATATCGTTCACATCGAGCACCTGTGCGGACCAACCGTGAAAGCGGCTTTTCATGCTCTACCTCTGACGAAGTACAAGTTGAATGCTGAAATTTTCGATTGGAAAATCTGTGCGATAGAATTTTATGAAAAATCTAGACGGCCGTCGTGCTCTGAATTCGTGGAAATCATAAAAGTTGGCACTTTCGCGTTATCGATGCTGGAAGAATCGATTTTCTTGTCGCGCAATACTTTTTCAGTGATTCGTATCAACAATGTTATGGTGGATTTATTTAATCGTATCCGACGCGAACAGCACGATCACACTTTCGGGTCGTCTTATTTTGCCAGTAGAAGCATCTGCTCTTGAGCTTGCACGTGCGCGTTTGCCGACGCTTTTTGGAAATTTCATCATCATCATGTACGTAAAGAAATCAGTATGCCGTGATGCTTTCCCCATTCCGGTTTGCAGGCCAGTGCCCGCGTGAGAATGACGGCGGTACCTTTGCTACGGTATCTGCGGAGTCTTCCCGCTAGGTGCTGGCCTTGTGTCGCTGCTTGGTGCTTGCGTGTCGTTCATGATTTGATTACAACGCCTCTATGCCCGCGCGGTGCAGGGGGACGCAACGAGTGGCCCACATCCTTTCCGGAGAGAGACGGATGAACGTCCTGCACCGTCGTCGTTTGGTTTTAGCAGTTTCCTCGACCTTGTTCGCGGGTGCCCCAGCGTTGGCCGGGGCGCAGCAGGGCACAGCGGCCGCGACCGCGACCACCACGCTGGATGGCGTCCAGGTCACGGGAACGCGCATCCGCCGCGCGGAAGTGGAGGGGCAGGTGCCAGTGCAGCGCCTGAGTCGCGCCGATATCGAGCGTACCGGCCTGACCTCCATCGGCGATGTGCTGCAGCAACTCACCGCCTCCGGCTCGGCCTTGAATGCCAAGTTCAACTCCTCCGGCAACTTCGGCTTCCCACCTGACGGCAGTGGCGTCGGTGCTGGCTCGGCGCAGGTTGACCTGCGCCATCTCGGCGCCAAGCGCGTGCTGGTGTTGGTCGATGGCATGCGTTGGGTCAACGAGTCCTCTGCATCGGGGGTGGGCGCGGCGACCGATCTCAATACCATTCCGCTGGCGATTGTCGAGCGCATCGAGGTGTTGGAGGATGGCGCCTCGTCGCTGTATGGCTCCGACGCGATTGCAGGTGTGGTCAACATCATCACCCGGCGCAGTTTCGAGGGGGCGCAGGTGACGCTGAACGATGGTCTGTACGGCAAGGGCGATGGTGCGAACAAAGGGGTGGATCTGGCCTGGGGCCACAGCAGTGAGCGCGCCAGTGTGTTCGTCGGCGCCAGCGACACCAAACAGGATCCGATCTATGCACGCGATCGCACGCAGTCGTCTTATCCAATTCCCGGCACAGGGGTGAGCTTCGGCAGCTCGGCCACACCCGATGGGCGTTTCATCTTCATCGATCCCAATACCGGCGCCCAGCAGGATCTGACGCCGAATCATGGCGTCGCATCGCCCCGTTACGCTGGCAGTCCCGGTTGCGATCGTCGCGACGATTATCATTGTTTCAGCACTGCCGACCGCTACAACTTTGCCCCCTCCAACCTGCTGCTGACGCCGTCCGAGCGCAAGGGCGTGTATGGCCAGTTGCGTTTCTTTTTCAATGATGAGATGCAGTGGTATCTGAAGCTGCTGGGCAACCGGCGGACATCGACCAATCAGGCCGCGCCCGAGCCGGTTTTTCTGGGGCCAGGCGCGGGCACCGGCAATCCGCTGGCCGATAATGTGTTCGTTTCCGCCGCCAATCCATATAACCCGTTTGGCTTCGCTCTGGATCCGGCGCGCAATCTGATCATGATCGCGCGTCGGCCGGTGGAAGGCGGTATGCGCGTGTTCGAGCAGCGGGTCGACACGCATTACATCGGGACTGGCCTGATCGGCAGTTTCCAAGGGGCCGGCCGGACCTGGTTCTGGGACGTCGACGGCACCTACAGCAAGAATCACGCCGAGCAAACCAACCATGGCAGCTACAACATCTACAACATCAATCTGGCGTTGGGCGATCCGGCGGCGTGCGCGGCGGTGGCCGGTTGTGTACCGCTGAATCTCTTCGGCGGTGCCGGCAGTATCACGCCGGACATGCTGCGCTGGATTCAGCCGGTGGTGCACGATCGCAGCCAGAACGTACTGACTCAGTTCACTAGCAATCTCAGCAGCGATCTGTTCCGGCTACCTGCTGGCGCGGTGTCTTTCGCCACCGGGATCGAATACCGCAGGTACGAGGGTTGGTACCAGCCCGATCCGTTGACTGTGATCGGCCATTACAACGGGGTGCCATCGTTGCCGACTCAGGGGAGTTACGATGTCAAAGAGGCTTACCTCGAACTGAGCGTGCCGATTTTCGCCGACTCGCCGCTGGGCGATAAACTGGATCTCAGCCTGGCCGGGCGTTATTCGGACTATTCCACCTTTGGTGGCGAGTTCACGCCGAAGTACGGCCTGCGCTGGCAGGTGTCGCCGGATTTCGTGCTGCGCACCGGCTATGCCGACGGTTTCCGCGCCCCCAGCATCGGCGAGTTGTACGGTTCGGCCGCGCGTGCCGATCTGATCTTGTCCGACCCGTGTTCGATCGGTCTTGGCGGTAACGCGCCGCGCGGCAGTGCGTCCCATTGCGCCGCGCTCGGTGCGCCGGTCGGCTACCAGCAGGCCAATGCACAGATCTCGGTGACCACCGGTGGCAACCGCGCGCTGAAGCCGGAGAAGGCGCGCAGCTTCAGCGCAGGCTTCGTGTGGAGCCCTTGGTTCGCCAGTAGCGTGCCGTGGTCGGACCACTTCGATGTCGATGTTACCTTTTACCGTCATGACATCGATGGTGCGATTCAGGCGATCAATGCGCAGACTCAGCTCGACGCGTGCGTGCAGACGCTGTCGCCGATCTATTGTCAGGGCATCACCCGCGCGGCCACGGGCGTCATCAACGGCTTCAATAACCGCCTGACCAACCTTGGCGCGATCAAGACCGACGGCTGGGACGTCGGCATGTTCTGGAGTTCGCCGGAAACGGCGCTCGGACGTTTCAAGCTGCGCTGGCAGAACACCTTCGTGACCCGCTACGTCGCCACCGGCGCTGCCGGCCAAGTGCAGCCGCAACGCCCAGGTGTGGAAGTGGTGGACAGCGCCATCCCGGAGTGGACCAGCAACATGACGCTGGATTGGGCGCGTGGACGCTGGAATGCGTCATGGACGCTGCGGCATCTCTCCGCACTGACCGAGCAATGTGGAGACGCAGTTGTATTTCCAGTGTGCAGCAATCAGGTCGCCGGGACCAATACGCTGGCGGCGATGACCTATCACGACGCGCAGGTGGGTTACCGTTTCGATTGGCTCAAGGGGCTGACCGTCAGCGGCGGCGTCAACAACGTGTTCGATAAGAATCCGCCGATCTGTTTGTCGTGTTCGCTCAATGGCTACGACGCCTCGACCTATGCGATTCCCGGCGGTCGTTATCTGTATGCGCGTGTCGATGCGAAGTTCTAGAGCGAGGTCGTGGCCACAGGCAAGTACATGATGCAATGGCCTCGAACGCGGCACGACTTGCTTGTTGCGCAAGCGGTCAACGCAGCAGTGTTTGTGGCACTTGGATTTCGGTGGTCAGTGCCAGGTGGTCGGAGAAGGCGGCCGGTACCGCGCGATGGGCGTTGCAGCGCAGGCTGTCGCTGAGCAGGATGTGGTCGATGGCCCGCTGCGGGCGCCAGCTGGGGAAGGTGGGCACCACGCAAGCCGGTGGTTGCAGCCGTGTGCGCTGGTACAACAACTGCATTTCCGGTCGGTCGGCGACGCAGTTGAAATCGCCCATCAGGATGGCGTTGGGATGATCGGCGAGCAGCTCCGCAATAAAGGCCAATTGCATCGTGCGCGAGGTGGCGCCCAGCGACAGGTGCGCCACCGCGATTGCCAGGCCCTCGTTGCCGTCGCCGAACTTGGCCAGCAGCACGCCGCGTCCGCCGAGGCGGCCCGGCAGGGCATGGTCCTGCACCTCCAGTGGTTCCAGCCGGCTGAGCAGGCCGTTGGCGCTGGAGGCCACGCCGCCCACGCGTCGGTTCGGCTGGTGGCTCCAGTAATGGAAGCCGGCACGCTCGGCCAGGTAGTGGGTCTGGTTGGTGAAGCCCGAGCGCAGACTGCCAGGATCGCTTTCCTGCAAGCCGACGATGTCGTGGGCGCTGGCCAATTGCGCGATCGTGTCCAGACTGTTGCGCTTGCGCCCGGCCGGCAGCGCATGCGACCAACTGCGGGTCACATAGTCGCTGTAGCGGCGCGTGCTCGAACCGGCCTGGATATTGGCGGTGAGCACGCGCAGGGTGCGGGTGGCGGGAGCGGTCACGTCGCTGCTACTCGACGCGGGGCGTTTACTTGGTCAGCGCCGTACGTTCGCGCGCGATCAATTGATCGGCGATGTGCAGCATGTCGTCGTAGCTTTTGCCCTTGATCAGGTATTTGCCATCGATGATCAGCGACGGCGTCCCGGTGATGCCGCTGCGGGTGGCGAATTGCCTGGCGCGATTGGCCTTGGTGGCCACCGCGAAGCTGCTCATGGTGTCGGCGAATTGCTTGGGGTCCACGCCGTACTTGGCGTAGAAATTGGCGATGTCCTGTACCGAGTCGCGGCCGCGCTCGCCCTTGAGCGTCTCGTCGATGTGGATCGCCTTGTACAGGGCGTCATGGGTCTTTTCCTGCACGCCCAACGCTTCGGCGGCGTAGAACGCACGTGCGTAGTCGTCCCAGGGGCCGCCGAACATCGCCGGGACGTAGATGAAGTGCACGTCCGATGGCAGGCCGGCCTTCCATGGGCCGATCACCGGCTGAAAGCGTGCGCAGGCGGGGCACACGTAGCCGAAGACTTCGGCGACTTCGATCTTGCCGTTGGTCGGCTGGAACGGTTGGCCGCCGGGGATGTCGACGTAGTCGGTGCCGGCGACTGGCTCCGGGCCGTTGGGCTTTTTCGCCGCGGCCGGCGTGACCGCGGTGTGGGCGTCGCTTGCGGTGGCCGGCGGCGTGCTGGCGTCGGCCGGTGCTGGCGTCGGCGCGGTTTCGGCAGGCACGTTGTTGTCGGTGGCAGGCGCTGCGGTGGTGCCAGTAGCGGTGGCGACGGTGTCGGTAGTGCCATCCTTGGCCTTGCATGCCACCAGAATCGGCAGCAGGGCCATCAAGGTCAGGGCGAAGCGGGTCTTCATCGGCGACATCTCCAGCAGGATAGGGGGCATACGCCGGACCCGCGGCAAGCAAAGGTCCAGCAATGCCGCCATGATGCCATGACGTGGATCAAGCGCTGTGCGTTGGTTACTTGCCCGCGCGCGCGCGCGCGACCAGAGCGTCGGTGATGCGCAACATGTCTTGGAAGTTCTTGCCCCTGACCAGATAAGTGCCGTTGACCACCAGTGCGGGGGTGCCGGGGATGTCGGCGTGCAGGGCGAAGTCGCGCGCGGCCTTCACTTGCGCGGCCACTTGCGGACTTTCGTACGCGGCGATGAAGTCTTGCGGTTTCACTCCGTAGGCGGCATAGAATGCGGCCAGTTCCTGCGGTGCCACGTTCTGCGTTGGTACGCTGCGCTTGTCGTGGATCGCCTCGAACATGGCGTGGTGGCTGCGGTTTTGCACGCCCAATTGCTGTGCGGCATAGAAGGCGCTGGCGAAGTTGTCCCAGAGGCCGCCGAATGCGGCTGGGACCAGGGTCACGCGCACGTCCTTGCCCTGCTTGGCGGTCCACTCTTCGAACAGTGGTTCGAAATGCGCGCAATGCGGACAGGGGTAGCCGAACAGTTCCACCACTTCGATTTTGCCGGCCAGCGGTGCGAACGGCTTGGCGGCGGCGATTACGGTGTAGTCCTCTCCTTCCACCACTGCCGCTGGCTTGGGTTGTGCGAAGGTGCTGAGCGGCAGCAGGGCGAGCAGGCACAACAGCAGGCGGGACAGTCGGTTCATGCGATCTCCAATGGGCAAAAACGAACGCCGGTCATCGGGACCGGCGCGAGGGCAATGGTGCGGGCGCCGGCATGGCGGCGCAAGGTCAGGATTGTTGCGCAGGCGTTCCCTGTTGGGGAGTGGCCGGCGCAGGTTTGGCCGGCGTGGCAGCGGCATCGTCGGCATGGTCGTGCAGGCCTTGCAGATAGCTGCCGAGCGCCTTGATTTCCTGGTCGGTCAGCGGCTTGGCGACCTGCGCCATGATCTTGAACAGTGTTGGGTCGCGTTCCTGGGTGGTGCCGGCTTGGTATTCCTGCAGACGTCGCGCCACGTAGTCGGCGCGTTGACCGGCCAGATGCGGATACGCCGGGCCCGGATTGCCGGCGCCGGTCGGGCCGTGGCAGGCCATGCACGCGGGAATGCCGCGCACGGGGTCGCCACCACGGTACAACTGCTGGCCGACCTCGTAGAACTTCATGCCCGCGTAAGGGCCTTCGGCGATCACCGCGTCGTCTGCGATGCCGGCGCCGGCCTTCTGCGTGGCGAAGTAGGCGCCGATGTCGCGCATATCCTGCGGGCCGAGCGCCTGCACGAACGGCACCATCGCCGCGACCGGGCCGCTGGTGCGTTCGCCGTGCGCGATCAGCGCCATTTGCCGTGCGCTGTAGCGTTCCATCTGCCCGGCGATGCGCGGATACATGGTTAGCGACGGGTTGCCGTCGGGGCCGTGGCAGGCGGCACACGCGGCGGCCTTGGCCTGACCGGCCTTGGCATCGCCCCAGGCGACCTTGCCGACGTCGCTTTCCAGCGGCGTGGTGCGCACCGGTGCGTTGTCGGGGATGGGCACCACCGCGATCTGCGCGAACGCGACAGCGGCGGCGACGGAAATGACTAGACCGGCAAAGGCAAGAACGCGAGCGTGGCGCATTGCTGAAGCTCCGTATGACCCGACCCCGCGGCTGCCGAAGCGGCGACCGCATTCGCGCGATTATCCTCGCGCCACGGCCCAGTGGTCAACGCAGTCCGCCTCGGCGGGCGGACGTGCGATCCTAGACGCATGTCGCTGATCCTCGAACGTGCTCACTATCTGCTATCCGCCCACAACGCCCGCCAGTTGCCTGACGACGATGGCTGGGAGGTGGCGTTCGCCGGCCGTTCCAACGCCGGCAAATCCAGCGCGTTGAACGCGCTCACCCGGCAGAACGCCCTGGCCCGCGTCTCCAAGACGCCGGGCCGCACCCAGCAATTGGTGTTTTTCCAGGTCCAGCCGGAGCGTTATCTGGTGGATCTCCCCGGTTACGGCTATGCCAAGGTGCCGCAGGAATTGCAGGCGCACTGGCAGTCGTTCATCGATACGTATTTCCGCACCCGGCAGGCGTTGCGTGGATTGGTGGTGGTGATGGACATCCGGCATCCGCTCAAGGATTACGACCGCCAGATGCTGAGTTATGCCGTGCAACGCGGGTTGCCGGCGCATGCGCTGCTGACCAAGGCCGACAAGCTCGGCCGTGGTCAGCAGGCGCAAGCGCTGCAGCAGGTGCGCAAGGAGCTGCTCAAGGCGTTCGGCGATACGGTCGGTGTGCAGACCTTTTCCGGCGCCAGCCGCCAGGGCGTGGACGAGGCGCGTGCCATCGTCGGCGGCTGGCTGGGGCTTGAGGCTGCCTCGCCCGCCGTGCCTTGAGTGGCGCGCTCGACCCTGGGCGCGCGCTGCCAATTGCCGCGTTCAGGTGAGTGATGGTGGGGAGGCGTCAAGCGACCACCGATCACGTTGCCAACGCAGCGTGGTACGCGCGCTGACCTCCGCTCAGACGTGTACGCCGAACAGGTGCCCGATGGTGCCGGTGGTCAGCATCGCCAGCGTTCCCCAGAACACCACGCGTGCCGCGCCGCGCATGCCGGACGCGCCGCCGGCACGGGCGGCCAGCGCGCCGGTCAGCGAGAGACCGACCAGGGTCGCCGTGCCGGTCCCCCACAGTTGTTGCCCGGCCGGGGCCAGCCAGGCCGCTACGATCGGCAGCGCCGCGCCACTGCAAAACGCCGCCGCCGAGGCGGCCGCCGCCTGCAATGGGCGTGCGCGCAGGATTTCGGTGATGCCGAGTTCGTCGCGGGCATGCGCGCCCAGCGCATCATGCAAGGTCAGTTGCTCGGCGACCTGGCGCGCCAGCGCCGGTTCCAGTCCGCGCTGGCGGTAGATCGCGGTGAGCTCTTCCAGTTCGCTCTGCGGATCTTCGTGCAGTTCGCGGCGTTCCTGGGCCAGATCGGCGTGTTCGGTGTCTGCCTGCGACTGCACCGAGACGTACTCGCCAGCAGCCATCGACATCGCGCCGGCGACCAGACCGGCGACGCCTGTGGTCAGCACGGTGGTGGCGGAGGCTCCGCTACTGGCGACGCCGACCAGCAGACCCGCCACGGAGAGAATGCCGTCGTTGGCGCCGAGCACGGCTGCGCGCAGCCAGCCGGCGCGGTCGGTGCGGTGTCGTTCGGAGTGGGTGGGGCGCATCGCGACGCCTGTGGCGAACCAAGTAAAGCGTCAGCCTAGCCGAGTCGGCAGCGTGGCGCGTGGCTGCGTCTCACTCTCGACGGCGCCGAGCGTGGTGCCTATGGAATGCTACGCTGCCGCCGGTCGCGATGTGGGCGCCACCGGCAGGCTATAGTGCCAGCCTTGCGATGGCGGCGGACGATCCCCACATTGCTTCCTCTTTCGCGCGAGTGCTGCCCTTGTCGAGCCCCAGCCACGTTGCCGAGACACCGATCACCGACCGCGCCGAACTGGTCCAAGTGCTCGTTTCCGGAGAAAAGCCCGAGGCGCAGTGGCGCATCGGCACCGAGCACGAGAAATTCGGTTTCCGTCTGGACGATCTGCGGCCGCCGACGTTCGACGGCGAGCGTGGGATCGAAGCCTTGTTGCTCGGCCTCACCCGGTTCGGCTGGGAGCCGGTGCGCGAAGCTGGGCACACCATCGCGCTGCTGCGCGATGGTGCCTCGGTGACGCTGGAGCCGGCCGGACAGTTGGAGTTGTCCGGCGCGCCGCTGCACACCATTCACGACACTTGCGTGGAAGTGGGTAGCCACCTCAACGAGGTCAAGCAAGTGGCCGATCAATTGGGCCTGGGCTTCCTCGGTATGGGTTTCCAGCCGAAATGGCGCCGCGATGAAATGCCATGGATGCCCAAGGGTCGCTACAAGATCATGCAGGCGTATATGCCCAAGGTCGGCACGCTTGGCCTGGACATGATGACCCGCACCTGCACCGTCCAGGTCAATCTGGACTATGCCAGCGAAGCGGACATGGTCAAGAAATTCCGTGTCTCGCTCGCGCTACAGCCGATTGCCACCGCGTTGTTCGCCGATTCCCCGTTCACCGAGGGCAAGCCCAACGGCTACCTAAGCTACCGCTCGCACATCTGGACCGATACCGACCGCGACCGCACCGGCATGCTCGATTTCGTATTCGAGGATGGCTTCGGATACGAGCGTTACGTCGACTACCTGCTGGATGTGCCGATGTATTTCTCCTACCGCGATGGCAGCTACATCGATGCCAGCGGGCAGAGCTTTCGCGATTTTCTGCGCGGCGCGTTGCCGGCGCTGCCCGGCGCGTTGCCGACGCTGCGCGATTGGTCCGATCACATGACCACGGCTTTTCCGGAAGTGCGGTTGAAAAAATATCTGGAAATGCGCGGCGCCGACGCTGGTCCATGGGGGCGGCTGTGTGCGCTGTCGGCGTTCTGGGTCGGCCTGCTGTACGACGACGCGGCGCTGGATGCGGCTTGGGATTTGGTCAAGGATTTCAGCCTGAGCGAACGCCACGCGCTACGCGATGGCGTTCCGCGCCACGCACTGAAGTTGCCGTTCCGCAACGGTAGCGTGCGGGACTTGGCGACCGAAGCCGTGACGATTGCCGTGGCCGGCCTGCGCCGCCGCGCGCGCTTGAACCGCGATGGGCAGGACGAATCGCGTTTTCTCGATCCGTTGGTTGAGATTCTGCATAGCGGCGAGACCGCCGCCGAGCGCAAGCTGGCGCTGTATCACGGCGCGTGGCAGGGCGATATCGACCGGGTGTTCGGCGAGTTCGCGTACTGAGGCGGACTCGTCGTCGAGCCGGACGCCGTGGCGGGCATGCGAGAGTGCCCGCGTTCGGTGGTGTCAGTGTTGAGGTCTGTTCGCGCTGTGCGGTTGAACGCTGGTCGCCCCACAGGACTGCATTGCCTTTTCGTCTTCCTGGTTTTCGATGCGGATCTTGCGCATCGAGGCGAGGGTGTGTTCGATGCCGAACAGGGTCAGCAGGCGGCAGGCCTGGCTGGCTGAAAGCTCCGCTTCGATATCGGCGTAAGTGAACGATGTTACGCCGGTTGCGTTGAAACGCAGCGACTGAATGAAGCGCTTCCGCGAAGCAGGCGAAAGCAACGCAAGCGGGCTGGATGCATCCGCGCTCGCCAGGTAACGATCAAGTTGCTCGGCGGAACGAATGGGTGCCGTTGGCAACCGCGAAGCGTCTTGTGCATCGACGTGCTTTGCCGCTGCCGCTGGTGCTGCATCGGTCGGACGTGCCGTTGCGCAATCAAGAACTCCTGCCGACACCCAGGTCACCGCTGCCAGCAATGCTGCCAGCCTTTTCGACTCCGGTTTCATTGAGATCTCCTTGGGTGCTCTTTCCGAGCGGCGCGATGGGAGTATTCCATAAGCTTGCCAACGATGGATTTCAATTCTCAGTGATGGATGGTGGTCGACAGGGGGGGGCGATGGGGGAGTTCTGAGGTAAGCAGGAGCGAGGAGGTGGCGATCATCCATCGACCAGGATGATCTGAGTGTGGCAGTACACAAAATTTTTTTGATTCGAGCTTTGCTGAAGCTTCCGCTTTGGCTTGAGTCGAAAAAGTTCCAGTAGTAACGCAAGTACATTGCGGTTGAGAACGGCTCCGATTCATTCTGCCGAAGGTCTCAAGGAGTACCTGGCCAAGGCCGATGCTTCCAGTCCGAGCAATTTGCTTTCCCCCGCTGCAAGAAAACGGTTTGTCGAATCCTTGCGTTTCAACGCATCGGGTGTGACATCGTTTAGATACAGCGATATAGAGACGGAGTTTTCGGCCAGTCAGGCGTATCGGCTACTGTCGCTGTTCGGGTTGGAAAGCAAGGTCTCCAGCATGCGCAAGATTCGCGTCGATTCCGAGGAAGACAGGGCCGTGAGTCGGGCCTATCCAGCGTCAGCCTTCACTCCTGGCAGGGGCCAAGACCCAGATCATGAGGATATGGATAAAACCTGTCGTCCCAATAATACTTGTGTAGAGAGCGCAGGCTCGATGTGCACGAGCGAGTGCTGATGCCATCTCTGCAACCAGTAGTGTTTTTCATTGGCGCTGGCTTGCTCGCCTTGGCAGCGCCTTTTGTCTGCGCGCAAGCGCGTGACCGTTCGCTCTACGATGCACTGGCTGACCTGAACGTTCAAGACCTGCCTGGCGCCCAGCGTGCGGAGGCAGTCGTTTCTCTGTACGAACGCATGGCCGGCACGGCCGATCCCTGCGCTGCCGCCAATTTGCCTTTTGACGAGGACGATCTATTTAGGGCGACGGTGCTCGCCGAGGGCTACTCGTTTGATCCCCGGCATGTGCATAAACTCGGCTGCCTCTATGCGCGCTTGCAGCGGCAGGGGCGCGCGACCCGCTGGCACGTCATCTCCTATGCCGATGCGTTGGCCTCGATCAGCCGGTTCGACGCGGCAAACCGGATACAGGCCGCGTTGTCGACGCGGCCTGTCGCACCGCTGCCCACGCTTGCGTTCGAGCGACCCTTGGGTTCATCCCGGCGCGTGATAGACATCGTTTCGCCGACTCGGGCGGTGGTGCGTGCGTTCGCTTTGCACGATGACCGTCTGGCCATACTCGCGGTGGTCCATCCGGATTGCCATTTCGCGGCAAACGGGCTCAACGAAATCGTGACCAGTGAGGACGACCGCTGGCTGCGCGAGCGGCTCGTGCTGCTGGTTGCGCCGGGCACCAACCCACCCATCGACGGCATCGTGCAATGGAATCGCCGCCAGCCCAGGCTGCCGATGCACCTGATGTATCGGCGCAGCGACTGGGCTTTCCTGCACAGCATCGGTACGCCGACGTTCTATCTGGTGCGTGGCACCACCATCCTCGATACGTTCGCTGGCTGGCCCAATCCCGATGGACTGGCCAGGATGAAGGCGGTGCTGCAACGGGAAAGCGCGGCAGAACACGTCAGTCAGCAACGACGCTAGACGGGCCAGCCTCGTTCGTCTTGCGTGCGGATTCATGCGCTCGCCTGGCAAGGCAGTCTCACGCACACCCGCAAGCCGCCCTCGGCACGGTTGCTCAGGTCGATTTCCCCGCCGTGCGCAAGCACCGTGCTGTGCGCCACCGATAGGCCCAGGCCGATGCCGCCGGTGTCGCGATTGCGCGAATTTTCACCACGGAAGAACGGCAGAAACAGCTTTTCGCGCTGACTAGGGTCGATGCCGGGGCCGTCGTCGTCGATCCACAGCACGCACTCGGTGGCTTCGCGCCGCAGGTGCAGGCGCGCGCATTTGCCGTATTTCAACGCGTTCTGCACCAGGTTCATCACCATGCGTCGCAGCGATAGCGGATCGCCATCGAGGGTGATGGCCTGGCCGGCGCGCAGGGTCACGTCGGCGCCGGTATCGCTGGCATCGTCCACCACGCTCTCTACGAGGAGGCGGAAGTCCAACGGAGAGCGTGGGGTGCGTTGGCTGTCGTTATGGATGAAGTTCAGTGCGGCGGAAATCATCGCTTTCATCTCCTCGATGTCGGCCATGGTTTTGTCGCGCAACGGTGGCTGTAGGCTCTCCAGACGGAACGCTAGGCGTGCCAGCGGTGTGCGCAGGTCGTGGGCGATCGCGGCGACCATGTGCGTGCGTTCGTTGATGAGGCGGTTCAGACGCGCCTGCATCGCGTTGAACGAATCGGCGGCTTGCACGATCTCGCTAGGTCCGCTGCGCTCTAGCGGCTGTGTGTTGGGATTGCGGCCGAGTCGGTCGGCGGCTTCGGCAAAGCGCCTGATCGGCGCCGATAGTGCCCGCGAGAACCACCAGGCCAGCGGTAGCATCGCCACCATGCCGGCCAAGAGCAGTACCACCACCTTGGTCTTGAATTCGGCGGAAAAGCGTCGCGGCGGCGACATCACGCTGCGCCAACTGCCATCGGGTTGGTGCAGCGCGGCGGTGAAGCCATCCAGCAGCGGCACCGCTGGGGCGAAGCCATGCTGGCGCCAGCCCATGGCGCGCATGGTCGCTTCGAAGGCGTTGGTGCGGGTCGCATCCCCCGACACGGGGTGCGGTGGTGGTGGGGCGATAGCAATGTGCGAGGAGGACGTGTCGGCTGCTTGGGTGGATGGCGCAGAGGTGGGTTGTGACGGAGGTGGCTCCCCCAGCCGGAAGCGCAGGCGGTCGAGTCGACCGTCGCTGTTGCGGTAGAACCGTACTTCTTCCGGCTCCACTTCCAGCCAATGCGCCATCAGGCGTTCGGCCATGCGATCGCGGACCTGGTCCGGGGCCGGCAATGGCGCATTGGCAGAGTCCTGGACTTTCAGCGTCTGCGTGCCAGCCGGCATCCGGGTGCTGAGCAGGGCGATCACTTCCGGCGGATGCACCGGCATTTCGTAGGCCGGCGTGCGCAGGACCAGGGCGATGCCGATCAGTTGTGCGGCGAGCAACGCCACGACGAGCAACAGGAAGGTGCGTGCGAAGATCGGCAAGCCGCGCTTGGGGGCGCTCACAGGCGGGTGACGCTCGGCAGCAGCATGTAGCCTTCGTTGCGCACGGTACGGATCAATTCGGTCTGCACGCGTTCGTTGATCTTGCGGCGTAGGCGGCTGATCTGGCTGTCGATGGCGCGATCGTAGACCTCGGTGTCGCGCCCGCGCGCGTAGTCGAGCAATTGATCGCGGCTGAGGACGCGTTGAGGGTGCTCGACGAAGGTGCGTAGCAGTGCGAACTCGCCGTCGGAGAGATTGATGAAGATGCCGGTGGGGTCGCGTAGATCGCGACGAATTACGTCCAGCCGCCAGCCAGCGAATTCGTAGACATTGCCGCGCGCTTCCGGTGGCAGCGTCGCCGCCTGACTGCGGCGCAGTAGCGCACGCACGCGCGCCAGCAGTTCGCGTGGATTGCAGGGTTTGGCCAGGTAATCGTCGGCGCCCACTTCCAGGCCGATGATGCGGTCGGTGTCGCTGCCCAGTGCGCTGAGCATGATGACGGCAGGGGCGCCGCGCTCGCTGGCGAGTTGGCGCGCCGCGCTGAGCCCGTCTTCGCCGGGCATCATCACGTCCAGGACGATCAGGTCAGGCTGCCGTTCGGCCATCAATTGGCGCATTTGCGCCACTGTTTCGGCGGATTCCACCTGATAGCCGTGCTCGCTCAGGAACTCGCTGATGAGTCGGCGTAGATCCGGATCGTCGTCGACGACCAGGATGAAGGATTTCATGTCCACGATCTTGAGGGAGTGACCAAAAGGGATTTAGCCAGTCTAGACCGGGTGACGGCGGCCTGGAACTGGTGCGGCCCCAGTGCCTGTTCACCGATATCCGGCCAGCACATGGTCGCTCCATTATCATAGGCAACAGTGGCGACGGCTTTATGGCAACTTGTTGCCTGTTGTTGAGATCTTCTTGTATGTATCAGCATCGGTGTATGCCGAATCGGCGCGTTACGCTGGTGAAGCTGGTCGACATGGCGTGGACACGGTTCGCCGTTCCTTTTTGCTGGTCGCGCAGATACTATCCCCAGTATCGTTTCAGAGTCGATACTGCATGCCCCACGCCCGGCACTGGAAGAAGTGCGTTCTGGCCCGCATCCGCCGTCTGCGCGGGCAGACAGAGGTGTTGGAGCGGGCGTTGCAAGGTGGTTCGGATTGCGGACTGCGGACCTTGCAGCAGCAGATCGCTGCAAGGTGCGGTCAACGGCCGGATGGCGAAGCATGTGTGTGAGGCATTCGGCCATCCCGCGTGCGCGGATGTCAAGCAGCGTGCCGCGCGTGTACGCAAGATGCGCCTGCTGATCCGCCCGTATCTCAATTCATCGCCGTCATCCCAGGTCTCATTGCCTCCGTCTTTCAGCCAGGAGAACGCCCATGAAATCCCGTGCCGCCGTCGCCTTCGCAGCAGGTCAGCCGCTGCAAGTCGTGGAGATCGACGTCGCGCCGCCGCGCCAGGGTGAAGTGCTGGTCAGGATCACCCACACCGGTGTTTGCCATACCGATGCATTCACGCTGTCCGGCGACGATCCGGAAGGCATCTTTCCGGCGGTGCTTGGCCACGAAGGCGGTGGCATCGTCGTCGCGGTGGGCGACGGCGTGACCAGCGTGAAGGTGGGCGACCATGTGATTCCGCTGTACACGGCCGAGTGCCGCGCGTGCAAATTCTGCCTGTCGGGCAAAACCAACCTATGCCAAGCGGTGCGTGTCACTCAGGGGAAAGGCTTGATGCCCGATGGCACCACGCGCTTTTCTTATAACGGCCAACCGATCTACCACTACATGGGCTGTAGCACTTTCAGCGAGTACACGGTGGTGCCTGAGATTTCCTTGGCCGTGGTCGATCCCGCCGCGCCGCTGGAAAAGGTGTGCCTGCTTGGTTGCGGCGTCACCACCGGCATCGGCGCGGTGCATAACACCGCCAAGGTCAAGCCGGGCGATTCGGTGGCGGTGTTCGGTTTGGGCGGTATCGGTCTGGCGGTGATCCAGGGCGCGGTGCAGGCCAAGGCCGGGCGCATTCTCGCCATCGACACCAATCCGGACAAGTTCGCATTGGCGCGGCGCATGGGCGCCACCGACTGTATCAACCCGAAGGACCATGCCAGGCAGATTCAAGAGGTCATCGTCGAGATGACCGATGGCGGGGTGGATTTCAGTTTCGAGTGCATCGGCAATGTGCAGGTGATGCGCGCGGCCCTGGAGTGCTGCCACAAGGGATGGGGCGAGAGCGTGATCATCGGCGTGGCCGGCGCCGGTCAGGAAATCCGTACGCGTCCGTTTCAGTTGGTCACTGGCCGGGTGTGGCGCGGCAGCGCGTTCGGTGGGGTCAAGGGCCGCACGCAGTTGCCGCGCATGGTCGAGCAGGCGATGCGCGGCGAAATCGACCTGGATCCGTTCATTACCCACACCTTGCCGTTGGACGAGATCAACGAAGCGTTTCACCTGATGCATGAAGGCAAGTCGATCCGTACCGTCATCCATTTCTGATCGTCGGGTCGGTGTGTTGCGCCGCGGTGTCCTGCACGCACCGCAGGGCACGCGGGCCGTTCCCAAACCACGAGGAACTTTCATGGAACGCATCGAACATCATGCCTGTCACGGTGGTTGGCAGGACGTCTATTGTCACCACTCGACGGTCCTCGGCTGCACGATGCATGTCGCGGTGTATCTGCCGCCGCAGGCAGAGCACGCAGAATTGCCGGTGCTTTACTGGCTCAGTGGACTGACCTGCACCGAGCAAAACTTCATCATCAAGTGCGGTGCGCAGCGCTATGCCGCCGAGCATGGGGTGATCCTGGTCGCGCCCGACACCAGTCCGCGCGGCGATGACGTGGCCGATGCCGATGGCTACGATCTGGGCATCGGCGCCGGTTTCTACGTCAACGCCACGCGCGCGCCGTGGGCCGCGCATTACCGCATGTACGACTACGTGGTGCAGGAACTGCCGGCATTGGTCGAAGCGCAGTTTCCGCACAACGGTCGCCGTGCGATCAGCGGTCATTCAATGGGAGGGCATGGCGCACTGGTGGTCGCGCTGAAGAACCCAGGTCGCTTCCGCAGCGTGTCGGCGTTCGCGCCGATCGTGGCGCCGGCGCAGGTGCCCTGGGGCGAGAAAGCCTTCACCGCGTATTTGGGCGAGGATCGCGCGCAGTGGCTGGCGTATGACGCTAGTGCACTGATCTGCACGGCCCACGAGCGCCTGCCGATGCTGATCGACCAGGGCGGTGACGACGCGTTCCTGGAGGCGCAACTGCGACCGCAGCTATTGCAGGATGCCGCCGATGCCGCTGGCTATCCGCTGACCCTGCGTCTGCAGCCTGGTTACGACCATAGTTATTACTTCGTCGGCAGCTTCATCGGCGAGCACATCGCCTTCCACGCACGCGCGCTGCGCGACTGAGCGCAGCGCGGGATGTAGGGGCTGGTTGCGGTGTGCGGTCAGCCTTGGATGGGTGCAGGGAGATCGCCACGCTCGGACATCGACTGCGGGCTGTGCCACGCACATCGTGCTGACTGTCGCTTGACAGGTAGGGCGACAATGTCGCGCCGTTTCAGCGCACGTCGTGCAGTTCCCAGAAGCTGCCAGCGAGCAAACGCATGCGCTGCCTCAGAATGTCGCCGGGGATGCTGGTGGTGACAGACAGGTCGATGCGCAGGTCGTTCTGCTTGCCGATGACGCGTGCATCGGGGTCGGTGATGCTCAAGGCCGGATCCGCCTCGTCCGGATCAGGCTGCAACGCGCGCCAACGCTCGCACCAGCCTGGGTCGCGCAGCGCGGTTTGCAACTGTTCGGCGAAGGCGTCGGCACCATGGGCAGTGAAACTCAGCGACGGGTGGCTGCCGCGGGCACGGGAGGGATCGGGCAGGCTGATCGAATAGGTGACGGCCATTGAGTTTTTTCCGTGATGCGGGGCGATGCAGCCTAGCAGAGTCAGAGCAGCATCCGGCGCGCCATAGCGCAGCCGTCACGCGAAAGCCCATCGACAATCTTATATCGACGGTGCATGTGTATATGGCAGTGGTTAGCCAGGTAGACAACGCGGGTTATCGGATGTCGCCAATGGGCTGTATGTGGGCGTTTGCGCACACTTGATACTGCTCCGACCTAACACTATTGCCATTCGTGCGTGAGGGCAGATGTTCTTTTCATAGCTCATGCTGGGGACATCTTGTTAGCGTGAGTTAAGGCAGCACATTGCTGTTCCTCTCAGGAAAATTCCGATGCACAACATCAATATGGTCGCGGGTGTCTCACTTGCCCCGCGTACGACACGCCGTTCTCTGCAGACACTGCTCGCGCTGGCGTGTCTGGCCGCCGCGCCACTGGTAATGGCGGGCCCGAACAAGGTCTATGGGAGCCATTATGCTTGGGTCAACGACTTCGGCGATCCGAACCACGGCATGCATGGCACGTTCGGCACCGGCAGCACGCCGGAGTTGAATGTGTCCTTCAACTACCCCAACAACGACCTGCATGGTTATCCAGCGATCCTGCGCGGCTTCCACTACGGCTGGAATCCGACCAGCGATACCTTGTTCCCGGCCCAGATATCCTCGCTGACGTCGATTCCGGTCCAGTTCTCCTACACTGCTGGCGGCACTGACATGCACGGCGACTTCGCCTACGACATATTCTTCCGCCGCGATACCAACAAGGACGTGCCACAACTGGAATTAATGATCTGGGGTGGAAACAATTCCTATCCGGTGGGCCAGCCCACCGCCACCAACGTGATCACCGCTGGCGGCTATACCTTCGACTTGTGGGAGGGGGATAACAGTGGCGCCGGCTATTACGTGTATACCTTCATCCCGCACGGCACGGCCGGTCAGGCCAATCTGCCGACCAGCGGCAGCCTCAATGTCGACGTCAAGCAATTCCTCAACTGGTTGCAGGCTAACCGTAGTCAGGACGGTCGCTACAGCGACTCGCTCTACCTGCATGTCATCGAAGCCGGCTTCGAGGTGGTGCGCGGCAACGGTTGGATCGACATCACGGCGAACATTAACGCGCAGAGTGGCGGCGGCTCGACGGGCGGTGGCGGTTCCACTGGTGGCGGCGGCTCGACGGGCGGTGGCGGTTCCACTGGCGGAGGTGGCTCGACGGGCGGTGGCGGTTCCACTGGCGGAGGTGGCTCGACGGGCGGTGGCGGTTCCACTGGCGGAGGCGGCTCGACGGGCGGTGGCGGTTCCACTGGTGGCGGCGGCTCGACGGGCGGTGGCGGTTCCACTGGCGGAGGTGGCTCGACGGGCGGTGGCGGTTCCACTGGCGGAGGTGGCTCGACGGGCGGTGGCGGTTCCACTGGCGGAGGCGGCTCGACGGGCGGTGGCGGTTCCACTGGCGGAGGCGGCTCGACGGGCGGTGGCGGTTCCACTGGTGGAGGTGGCTCGACGGGCGGCGGCGGTGGCTCCACCAGCAATCCCTTCGACGTCCAGTCCACCGTCACTAGCGACTGGGGTCAAGGCTATTGCGAAAACATATCGGTGACCAACAAAAGGGGCAGCACCAAAGCCCAGTGGAACATCACTGTGCCGATTCTCGGCAAGGTCAGCAGTAGCAATATCAATCTGTGGAGTGGCATTTGGACGCCCAATACCGATGCCTCCGGCTCCGTTCAATCCATCCAAGTCAGTGGCATGGATTGGAACCGTTACCTGGACCCTCAGCAAACTGCCACACTTGGCTTCTGCGCCACACGTTCGAATAATTCCTCGCAACATTGATCTAGCGAGGTCATGCAATGCCGTCACCACGCATCGCGTGGTGGCCGCGAACGGCAGCGTCTTGCGACGCTGTCGTTCGTGTTCGTGCTTCGGAGCCCAGTAACGGGGATCGCATCGCCCTACGCTGTAGGCGCCAATCATTCAAGATTAGCGCCGACGCGAGACTGCCCTGCTGCCACGTCATGCCGACAGGAAGATCAGCGCCAGCACCCACTCCAACAAATGTACGGCAAGCCGACGCGAACACCGCCGACATCGTCCGTCCGCCATCCAGGTGAACCGCTAGGCTGCGGGCATGAGCGCAACGCTAATTTCATCCCATTGTACGTGTGCGCGCTGATGGTATCGGACATACGCACCCTGGCCGAGGAAAGCTTGGGCAACTATCTCGTGTCGGCACTCGGTGCAGCAAGCTGCATACGATCAGCATGAATGCGGTAAGTGAGTAACACCCCGCCCATGGTGCAAATACAGACGCTGACGCAAGCGGTAGACCTGATCGACAGCCATGCTGCGGGTCTTGCGTAGACATCGTCAGCGGCGAAGCAGTATCAGTGCGAGCATCATGGGGTTATTCGAGGTGCCTGGTAAAAACTCCAGCACAAAAGCGCGGGATTGGCGCGATCTAGCGCCAGATTGCAAGGACGTTCCCGCGTCCTTGCAATCTTTATGGCTCACGATCAGCTTATGGCACGATCAACTGCACGCTGTCGAAGACGACAGCCGGGCCTAGGAAGCCGTTGTCCGGCGAACCCGAGACGACGTCGATGTCCACCCAATTTAGACCGGCCTGCAAGGCCGTAGCCGGGATGTCGACAAGGTACACGGTGTTGTTACCACGATAGGTGCCGCGGGTGATGCCACGACTGTTCGGCTGATCGGGCCGTGGTGGCATCGGGCCAGTCCATTGATCGTTGACGCTCACTTGTGGGCGCGCGCTGGCCTGTGTCAGTGGGACGAACATGCGCAAGCGATAGTCGCGGACTTGGTCGGCGCCGAGGACGAATTCAATGCGCGTGGGGGCGTTGACGCCGTGCCACTGTACTGCCGGGAAATCCTCCAGAGCGTTGGTTCCCACGCGGTAGGTCAGCGGCCCCCAGGACGCCATGCGCTGGTCGGACGGATGCATCGTTGGCAACAGACTGGCGTTGCGGAAAGCGCCGGGCGTACCATCGGGCAGGCCGATCTGCCACTGCACCTGGCCCTGAAGCGGCACCGCCTGCAATGTCGCCTGCGCGGTGCTGCCAGCAGCGACCTCAAGCGTGTCGTGCGCCACTTCAAGCTCGTTTTGGTAAAGCGTGATGCGATAGTGTCCAGGACACACGCCGGCAATCTTGAATTGACCTGTGGAGTCCGCGCTTGCCCAGTACTGCGCATGGTCGTTGCTCAGGCCAACCACTGCCGGTTGCCCGTCCGCAACGCCCGAGGCCTGACCAGATACCGTGCCGCGGCCGGTGCTATCCAGGAAGCCTTTTAGTTTCAGCGTCGCGTCGACGAAGCTCAGATCGGTCGCCGCGGCAGGCGCTGCGCCACCGTCGGTGAACAGCAGGGCATACACGCCATGCAGGCCGCCGCGATAGGACTCGGTCTGGGTGTGGTTGGAAAACATATAGTTGTACAACTCGTGGGTCACGACGGTCTTTTGTGTGGCGATGTCTTTGAAGAATGGGCCGCCGGAGCTGTATTCGCGATTGCCCATCCACATGCGAACGGCCACGTTCGTACCGCTCACGCCATGGATGCTGTCCTCGATTGCACGCCGCGCCGAATAGAACTTGGAACTGGTGCGGCCGTCTGGAAGCAAAAACACGTCCTGGGCTTCGATCGCGGTGCCGACGTTGGAATCAGGTTCGTGGTCGGCATTCGGCAGAATGTTGACATTGAGCCGTGTGACGAAGCGCAATTCGCCGATCGGCAGTAAGGTCGGCGCATAGGTTGCCATGTAGATCGCATTGCGGCCTTTGTGCGCCATGTAGTAATGGATCAGGTCGCCTGCCTGTGCCGAGATCACGATGGTGTCGCCCACGGTGCGTGCCGCCACGGTCGCCGTGCCGAGTCCTGAGGCGATCTGCGAACCCTTGGCCTCGGTGCTCTGCAACTCGGTGCCGCGATAGCGCATCGACACCAAGTCGCCATTGCTGTCATCCACGCTGAACACCAGGTTGGCACCACTATCGACGACGAAGCGCCCACCGCTGTGGCTTAGGCCGAAGGTTCCATTCTGGGCGGCGGCTGGCAGTGCACCGCCAACTGCGATACAACACAAGATCAGGGGGAAGAAGGTACGCACGTAAGTATTTCTCATGGGATTTAGGCCGTAAAATTAATCTACAGAATGAGGTGTGGATATCGCCTTGACATCGATATGTCCTGCTTCAGGTGGATATCGCCATGCGGTCCATCCCCTCTCCCCGGCAGTGTCGGGGCCTATGGTGACCTGCCGTGCACTGTATTGCGACGCCGGATCTGCTATCCAACCCCATTGAAGCCAGAGAGACGCCGCGATGAGCGAGATCACCCCGCAGGCTATCGTGGATTTCTGGCGCAGTGCTGGCCGCGAGCGCTGGTTTGCCGTCAACGAATCCTTCGATGCCAATGTCCGCCAACACTTGCTGGATGCGCACCATGCTGTCGCGCGTGGCGAATATGCGGTGTGGATGGGTGATGCCGAAGGTGCACTGGCGCTGTTGCTGTTGCTCGATCAAGTGCCGCGCAACGTGTTTCGTGGCAGTGCGCATGCCTACGCCACCGACGGGCTTGCCTGCCATTACGCGGATCAAGCGCTGGCAGACGGGTTCGACCGGCAGATGGATGCGACGTTGCGGATGTTCTTTTATCTGCCTTACACCCATGCCGAGGATGCCGCCTTGCAACGCCAGGCGGTGGAATTGTTCAGCGCGCTTGGCGATGCCCAGGCGCTGAAATGGGCAGTGATGCATGAAGATGTAATCCAGCGTTTCGGTCGTTTCCCGCATCGCAATGCGGCGTTGGGGCGGAAAACCACGCAGGAGGAGGGCGATTTCCTGCAGGTCGACGCTGGCACCGGGTGAGCTGCCAGGCGCATTGGCGCATCGAATGCAACCGTCGTGCGCCTTCAACTGCCCGATGGCAATGCACGCGAGGCATTGCCGACAGTTGCCCGATCGGCTGACGAGTGGCTGCCCGAGCGCATGACCTTATTTGCCCGTTGCGTTGATCGTGGCCCCGTGCGAAACCGGCTCAATACTTCGGTACGCTGCCATCCACTTGGTCGGTCCAGGCGTCGATGCCGCCGACCACGTTATGTACCCGGGTGAAACCGAGCGTGCGGAAGTGTTCGGCTGCCTGTGCGCTGCGTCCGCCGCGATGGCACAAGAACGCTAGTGCGGTGTCCTTCGGCAGTGCTTCCAATTGCGCACGCTGCTCGCCGTCCAGGGAGCGGAATGCCACGTTCACAGCAGCGACCGCGCGCTCCTCCGGCGGTCGCACGTCCACCAGGATCAGGTTGCCGGCGCGGATCTGGTCGTCGGCGTCGCGCGGGCTGATGTCCTGTACCGGCTTGGGAGCGTTGGGGTTGTCGATTGCCAGGCCGCGCCCGCGCAGGTCGTCCACCCAGTCGATGGTGATGCCGTCGGCGCGGCGCGCGCTGCCCAGGTCGAACTGCACGCGCAGGCCGTTGGATTCGGCGGCAATGGCATTGGAATCGGTCGGCGCAAGCTGGAAGTTCGGCTGGAACTGCGCATCGATCGCCAATGCCAGGCTGGCGCCTGGGGCGTCGGCCAGCGCGCCGCGCAGCATGTCGGCGGCAGCGTCGGTGATGGTGATCGTCGGTGGCGTGCGATCCGGGGCGGGCACGCCCAGCAACTCGCTCAGTTCGCCATTGCCGGCCATTTGCAAAATGATGTCGCTGCCCCCGATCAACTCGCCGTCCACGTACAACTGCGGGATCGTCGGCCAGTCGCCGTAGGCCTTGATGCCCTCGCGGATGTCCTGATCGGCCAGCACGTTGACGTGGGCGAAGTCGACGCCGAGGTCGTTCAACGCGCCCACCGCTTTGGCGGAAAAACCGCACTGTGGCATGCCCGGCTGACCTTTCATGAACAGCACGACGCGGTTGGAGTTAAGCAGCGTTTCGATGCGGGAGCGCAGGGCGGGGTCGAGGGACATGGCAGGCATTCGGTCGCGGAGTCGGGCTGGTCATTCTACGCCGCATGGCATCATGGGGCATGACAGTTCCAGAAACGCTGCATCGTATCCCGCGTCATCCGCACCGCTGGCTGTTCTGGGCGCTGCTTTCGCAGGCGCTGGTCACGGCGCTCTGGTGGGCCTGCGGCTGGCGCATTGGCCTCCCGGCACTGCTACTGTCGCATGCGGTGTTTGTGCTGGCGGTCTTCCTGCCTCAAGCGCGGCTGTATGCGCCGGTGCTGGACCGCTTGCCCGGCAGCGCCCCCAGGGTATGGCTGACGATCGACGACGGCCCGTCCGACGACACCGTGGCGATCCTGGATCTGCTCGACCGCTACCAGGCCAGGGCCACTTTCTTTCTGGTCGGCGCACGCGCTGCCGCCCGCCCGCACCTGGTACGCGAGATCGTGTGTCGCGGCCATGGCATCGGCAATCATAGTCACAATCACCCACAAGCCTGGTTCTGGGCGTTGGGTCCGCAGCGCATGGCGCGCGAGATCGATCAGGCGCAGCAAACCCTGACCACCATCGCCGGCATCGCGCCGTGCTGGTACCGCTCGGTGGTGGGCATGACCAACCCCTTTGTCGCCGCACCGCTGCGCCGTCATGGTCTGACTCGAGTGGCTTGGAACGTGCGCGGCTTCGACGGCGTGCGCTGCGACCCTGCGGTGGCCGTGGCGCGCATCGCCCGTAATCTGGCTCCGGGCGCGATTGTGCTGCTGCACGAAGGTGCGGCACACGGGCATAACCCGGCGGTCGTGGAAGGCGTGCTGCAGGTGCTGCGCACACGTGGGCTCTGCGCAAACGTGCCTGATGCCGATATCCCGCAGGTGGCGGCCTATCGCAGCGAGGCGCCGCATGCGGATCAGCCGCCATGCGAGATGCCGAACGATCAGAACCGCAAGTAAAGTGGTGTTGCGCGGGTGTTGTTTGCCAGTGAGTGTTGCGTGCCGGTCAGGCTAACGCCGCGTATGCCGCAGGTAACACGCGTTCGGTCCAGCGCGCATACATCGCCGCCGACGGATGCAGTCCGTCGGCAGCCAGCATCGCCGCGTCGCCGCCGCCATCGCGGCTGATCGGGGTGATATCGATGAAACCAACCGCACGCGCGGCGCAGCAGTCTTGGGCGGCGGCATTGAAGGCGTCGATCTGTATGCTGATCTGCACCGGATCGTGCGCGGGTGGCTGTGCGAACGGGCTCAAGCCCCAGTCCGGGATTGAAACCATCAGCACTCGCCGCGGCTGGTTGCCAGCAAAGTCGATCGCACGTTGCAGCAGCGCGTCGAGCTGCGCACGGTACGCGTCCAATGGGTAGCCGCGGTACTGATTGTTGACGCCGATCAGCAGTGTCACCAGGTCGAACGGCCCCTGTGGTGCGGCCGCGTCGATGCCATTGGCGAGATCGTCGGTGGTCCAGCCGGTGGTGGCGACGATCTGTGGATCGGTCACGGCCAACCCACGCGTGCGCAGCGCGGCGGCCAGTTGCATCGGCCATCTTTGGTGCGCTGCCACGCCTTCGCCAATGCTGTAGGAGTCGCCCAGCGCCAGGTAGCGCAGCGTGCCGGCCGCGTGTGCGGTCATCTCGACCAGGCTGGCGGTGGCATGCGCGGCATCACGCCATCGCGCTGCGTGACTTCAGCGACACCACCTTGGTGGCGGCTTCGGCCCGCCGCGTCAGCACCCGGTCGATCCGCGCGAACACCTCGCGCATCGTCGTCGCTTCCGGTAACAGGGTGACGCGGAAGTGGTTGTGATAGGGCACGTTGAAGCTGGAGCCTGGGACCACCAGCACGCCCTCTTCGTTCATCAATTCCAGCGCGAAGGCATGGTCGTCGAACCCGCGTGCGGCGGCGCCAACTACGGCCGGAAACGCATACAAGGCGCCCGCCGGCTGCACCAGCGACAAGTGTTCGCTGGCCGCGCAGGCATCGATCACCGCGCGGCGGGTTTCGTACAGACGCCCGCCGGGCGCGCAGAGCGGAGAGATGGTATCGGGGCCGTTGACCGCGGCGTCGATGGCGAATTGGCCGGGTACGTTCGCGCACAGGCGCAGCGCGCCCAGCAGGTCCATGGCGTTGCGGAAGTCGCCGATGCGCTCGGCGGCACCGGAGAGCAGCGCCCAACCGACCCGCCAGCCGCAGGCGCGGTGGACCTTGCTCAGGCCGCCGAAACTGAGGCATGGATGCTCCCCGGCCAAGGGCGCGACCGGGACGAACTCGCCGCCGTCGTACAGCACCTGGTCGTAGATTTCATCGACCATCAACAGCAGGTTGTGCTTGGCCGCGATAGCGACGATCTTCTCCAGCAGGGCGCGCGAATAGCTGGCGCCGCTGGGATTGTTCGGGTTGATCAGCACGATGGCGCGGGTGCGCGAGGACACCAGCGTTTCGATTTCCACCGGATCGGGCTGGAAGCCGTTCTCTGGCGCGCAGCGGTAGTACACCGGGCGACCGTCGTTGAGGATGGTGGCAGCCGACCACAACGGATAATCCGGCGACGGCACCAGCACTTCGTCGCCTGGGTTGAGCAGGGCGCGCAGGGACAGGTCGATCAGTTCGCTGACCCCGTTGCCGATGAAAATGCGCTCCGGATGGGCGTTCGGATGCTGGCGTCGCGCGTAGGCCGCCGCGATCGCCTCGCGCGCCTCCGGCATGCCTTGCTGGTGGGTGTAGGGATCGGTGCGGCCCATGTCGTCGGCGATCGCGCGCTGTAGATGGTCCGGTGCGCGGAAGCCGAATGCGCCGGGATTGCCGATATTGAGCTTGATCAGCTTGCGTCCCTGCGCTTCCAGGTCACGTGCGCGCCGGGCCAGTTCTCCGCGGATCTCGTAGCGGACTTCGGACAGACGTTCGCGGATCGCGAGCGGCTTGATCGGCGGTGTGGGCATCGCATTAGCCGGTGGTGCGTGGAACTGGCATGGTAACGGAAATGGAATAGAACGACCGGGACAGCGTCGGCAGCGTCTAGAATCCGCACATGAGCCTGCTTCCGATCGACTTCGCTGCGTTGCGCCCCATCGGCTGGCCTTGGCCCGGATTGCCTGAGGAACCGGTCTGGCAGGCGCGGTTCGACGCCTATCCGCAGGCGCGACCGGCGCGGGTGGTGGAGCAGCATCGCACCGGCTATGTGGTCGCCGATGCGGTGGAGACCGCCTTTAAGGTGGAGTCGCTGCCGGACTGGCAGCGGCCGCGCTTCCCCAGCCACGAGCGTGCCGCGGTCGGCGACTGGGTCCTGCTGGACGGCACCCGCATCGTCGCGCTGCTGCCGCGGCGCACCGCGATCAAGCGCGGCGCCGCTGGCGAGCATTACCATCAGCAGGTGATCGCCGCCAATATCGATACGGTGTTCATCGTCTGCGGCCTGGATGCGGACTTCAATCCGCGCCGCATCGAGCGCTATCTGCTGCTGGTCGGCGGTGGCGGTGCCGCGCCGGTGGTGGTGCTGACCAAGGCCGATCTCACCGAGTACGCCGACGACGCCCTGGCGGTGCTGGATGAACTGGCCGCACAGTCGATCCCGCTGCTGACGGTCAACGCGACGCAGGCCGATAGCGTTGCCGTGCTGCGACCCTGGCTGCAGCCGGGACAGACCGTGGTGCTGGTGGGGTCGTCCGGCGCCGGCAAGTCCACCTTGACCAATACCTTGCTCGGTGTGCATAAGATGCGCACCGCCGCCGTGCGCGAGCGCGATTCGCGTGGCCGCCATACCACCACGCACCGCGCGTTGTTGCCGCTGCCGTCCGGCGCCTGCCTGATCGACACGCCGGGCATGCGCGAGCTCAAGCCCACTGGCGAGGAAGACCTGGCCGAGGGCGCTTTCGCCGATATCGAGGCATTAGCGGCACAGTGCCGTTTCAACGATTGCGCGCACCAGGCCGAACCGGGCTGCGCGGTGCAGGCCGCGATCGAACGCGGCGAGATCGACGCCGCACGTCTGGCTAATTACCTCAAGCTGCGCGAGGAAGTCGTCGGTGCCGCTGGCAAGCTGGCGCAGCGGCAAGCGCAGAACGCGACGACCGGCCGCGCCGGTCAGTCGCCCTCCGGTAAGCCGGGCGGCAAGCGCCAGCCGTCACGCAGCCTGCGTCGCTGAGCGAGATCGGGTTCGGCGATGGCGGTGTTGCCTACCGAGATCCGCCATCATGCCAAACTGGACGCGCGGATGGTCAAGGCGGTGCGCGGCATCCGTCTACTGGGACTGACGAGCTGGCCGTTGGCGTTGCAGGCGCCGTTTCTGCACAGCGTGGCGCGCGGTCAGCCGCAACTGCCGCAGGTGCAGTATCCACGCCTGGACTTTACCGACACACGTCGCGAGTTGGCCGCGATCACACAGGCGTGCGATCCGACGCACCCGCTTGGTGTCTATCTGCAGGCGTCGGTGCAGAGTTGGGATCTGGCTGCGGCGTTGCTGGAGTCGCTGGGGACATCGGCGGTGGGGACGTATTCGGCGCAGTTGTTCGGTGTCCCTGAAGATCCGATGCCTGGACAAGGGCCGACCATGCGCGAGGCGGCCGGCCATTTCATCCATATCGCCAAGGATCTAGACGGCGAGCTGCTTTCGGCCGAGGAGCAGGTGCCGGTGTCGGCCACCGCGCTGCAGCTGCTGTTGCAGCGCGATCTGGATGCCTTTTTCGGCGGGCGGGTGATCGCGGTCGAACTGGATCCGGACCTGCCATCCAAGGCCGCAGCGGGGGCGCGCCGTATCCGCCTACGCGCTGGTGCGACGTTCAGCGATTACGACCGCGCGCAGTTGTTCCACCACGAGGCATTGGTGCATTCGTTGACCGGGCTCAATGGCCGCGCACAGGTGCATCTGCGCAGTCTTGCGCTGTCCTCGCCGCGGGTGACGGCGACCCAGGAAGGCCTGGCGACCTTCGCCGAGCAGATCACCGGCAGTATCGATATCGTGCGCATGAAGCGGATCAGTCTGCGTATCGAGGCGATCGCGCTGGCGCGCGCGGGCGCTGACTTTATTGAGGTTTTCCGTTACTTCGATGCGGCCGGGCAGTTGCCAGCGGAGAGTTTTTCATCGGCCCAACGCGTATTTCGTGGCGTGCCGACCAGCGGTGGCGTCGCCTTCACCAAGGACACGGTGTACCTGCGCGGGCTGGCTTCGGTGCACACCTTTTTCCGCCAAGCCTTGCAGCACGACCGCCTGTCGCTGTGCCGCTGGCTGTTCGCTGGCAAAATGACGCTGGAAGATGTGGTCGGATTCGCGCCGCTGTTCGAGTCCGGCATCCTGCTGCCGCCGCGTTGGTTGCCGCCGTGGATGGCGCGTGCCAGAGGACTGGCCGGAATGTTGGCGTTTTCGCTGTTCGCCAACCGCATCCGCATGGACAGGCTGGACTGAGTGGCGCCGCTCCGTGTTTGCCGATAGCCGATGGTTGGCGCGTTGTGATGCCCTGAAGCACGAACGGCAGCGTCAAGAGACACTGCCGTTCTTGGTCACCGCACAGTGCGTGGTGACGGTGTTACATCACCCGAGGAGATCAACGGCTGGCGCAGAAACCGAACTCGGCCATGGCACCGGGCGCCAGGGTCTTGTTCCAATCCATGCCCGAGGCTTTGATCGTGGAGCCCTGCGGCGTCCAATTGGCGTTCCACAGATTGTTGATCGTGCCGCTGATCGTCTGAGTGACGACCCAGTCGCCTGTGGTGTTGCCGGTGTTGGTGACTTGCACGCGCTCGCAATAGCCGGTCTGCCAATTGCTGTCGACGATGACCTTGGTGCTGAAGCTCGGGCCACCCGAGGAGCCACCACCGCTGGAACCGCCACCGCTGGAACCGCCACCGTTGGAGCCGCCACCTCTGGAGCCACCACCGTTGGAGCCGCCACCGCTGGAGCCGCCACCGCTGGAGCCGCCACCGCTGGATTTCGCACCGATCTCAACTGCGCCGAGATCGCACAGCGCTGTATTTCGAGAATAGCCGCGCTGATCGATTTCACGGCAATTGACACCTGAAGCGTATGCGGGGCTGTTTGCAGCAGGAAGCATGGTGAGAGTCGGACCGCCATTGTCGGCAGGAGCGGACAACTGTGGATCAGCCGATTTAACCGAGCCAGACTTCAAGCAGCTGAAGGGCCAGACTGCGCCTTTGTCTGAATGTTCAATGATATTGTCGCCGTGATTGTTCTGGCTGCTACAGAACGAACGTTCGGTCTTTGAGGTGAAGATGCTGTTGTGGATATCGAATCTGTCGCCGAACAGTGCGGCTCCCTGCGAATTTTCCGCGAAGGTGACGTTGTTGAAGCGCACGGTGACATTGCCTTGATCGCCGACGGATGACGGCCAGCCTGTGTGCTGGATAACCGAACCCACGTTCGAGGCATAGTTGCCATAGAAAGTACTATTACTGATATCGCACGCGCCGTAACAGTCCATATACAAGGCGCCAGCATTGCCATTTTGAGATTTGTTCGAAATAAAACTCGATTCGGTGACGTTGATGATGCCAGGTGTTGTCATGGTCGAGCCCGAATGCGAAGCATCGGTGAACCCAAGGCTGATGCGGCCGGCACCGCCAAGGCCACTTGTCGCGACGTTGTTGGCGAATGTGGAGTATTTCACGTCAATCGTGTCAGGCGCATACGCCCAGAGTGTCAATCCTCCGGAGCCATTTGCGGCAACGTTGTTATTAACCACGGTGCCGCAGAGTGACAAGGTGCCGCCGCTCCCCACTCCCCCGTGGATATACCCGTTGAGTGATGCGCCATCCGTATCGATTGCCCCGCCACCGCCAAACTCGCCAGCATCGGGAAAGCCCTGCGGAGGGTTAATCGCTTGATTTCCTACGAAATCACTATTGACGATCGTCAGGCGGCTGAGTTGGGTGTAGAGCGCGCCGCCAAGCCATGAGGAATTCTTGTAGAAGGAACTTCCCACGATGGTGACATCCGCGTCGCTACCTGCAAAGAGGACGCCGCCGCCGATGCTACTGCGATTGGAGATGAACTGGCTGTTGATGATTTCCAGCTTGCCCTGATAGCCGACCTTGATCGCGCCGCCGCCCCAGGTGCCAGGGTCATACGAAGTGTTCGACGGTGGCTGCACAGAACTACCGTTTTGAAGTTGTATGTTGCGCACCGAGAGTGCGCTCCATGCATTCACCAGCAAAATGCGTGTGGATTGCTGACCATCCAGGGTGATTTGGCCTTGCCCATCGATCACAGTCGGATTTCTTGAGCCGATCGTGATCGACTGGCTGACTGGAATGGTGACGGGTTGCGCGCCGCAATTGAAGGTGACGTAGCCGCCTTGCGCGACAGCATTGGAAAGTGCAGTCGCTGTACAGCTAGCCGCCGTACCATTACCCACGACTATTGCGTTGCTTGGGGTTGGCCATTGTTGCGGAATGGTGCATTGTGGCACCGAAGGCGCGGCGGCAATTGCAGTGGCTGTGGTCATAATTGCAAAAATGCCCACTGCATTCGCTTTTATTTTAAGGGAATGAGTCGTGATCATGGTCATGTTCCGTGAGAGAGCGCGCTGCAATGTGACGAATTGCAGCGTCTGAATTCGTGTGAGTGTGACGACATTTCCCCGTGCAGCAGGCGGTAAACCCTGGCTGATACGAGATATTAAGTTGAATTAATCCATCCGACTCGAACGCAAGTTCCAAATCATGAGCGCGAGGTGGTGGCGGCGGCAGTTGTCTACCGCTGGCGACGGTCTTTTCGTCCTGGGGGATTGCAGCAGCAGGGGCAAGAGCCGCTCGCGCCACGTCCACTGAGGTTGCTCGAGATGCTCCGTCTGATCGACTGTCAGTCGGAGCGATTTCTCTGCGATTGAGCTGGGTTGTTGTCGCGAACCAGGGCAGTGCGGCAAATATGTGTGTGTTTCCGCGCCTTGCTCAGTCGTCGGCCAGCCGTGCCCAGCGTTCATGGTCGCGCCAGATTCCGCCGATGCGCATGTAACGCGGCGAATAGCCTTCGCAACGAAAACCGGCGCGCTTTACCAGTGCTAGCGAGCGGGTATTATCCGGCTGGATGTTAGCCTCCACCCGGTGCAATCCCAGGTCGGTGAACGCATAAGCCACGCACAGACGCAGCGCATGGGTCATCAGTCCGCGACCTTCGCAACCGGCCATCGCGTGATAGCCCAGATAGGCGTTTTGGAAACAGCCGCCGACGACCTGACTGAAAGTGAAGAGCCCTGCCAGCGCGTCGCTGCTGCGCTCGCGCGCGAGTAGCGCGATGTTGCTACCGTCCAGGGTTTGGGCATACCAGGCCTCGAAACCGGGCACGTCGGTAAACGGATACGTCCACGGATGATGCAGGGCGATGCTGGTTCGATGCGCCTGGATCAGCGCGATGCTGTCGCGCCGCCGCACCCGCTTCAGCGACACGGCCTCGTGCGCAGCCTGGCTCGCGCTCTGGCCCATGGAGTCAGGCCGGCGGAGCCGCTGCACCGCCATCGTCGCGACGCATGATCTGAGTGTGACGCGCCTTGAACTCCTCGAAACTCAGGCCCTGTGCCAGCGCATCGGCGTGCGCGGCGTCCTTCAGTGCGTCCGAGTACATCAAGCGTACCGACGTGCCGGCACGCTCGTGCAGTTCCGCCGCCTGCATGATCAGCGACAGCACTTGCGCCGCACTTTCGCTCTGACCGGCGATGCGCCCATCCATGCCCAAGACCCATTCGCCTTCGCGGCGCACGATTCCGGCCAGGAGCGTGCTTTGCCGATCGCGCAGTTCCGCGTGTGGCTCGATCTGTGCGCTGGGGGCGGCAATCTCGGTGCGGTGGCGCAGGCGTTCGGCCAATTTCTTGCGTAGGTTGCGGCGCTGCTTGGACTGGATGGACATGCGATTGCCTCAACGGTGACCCGACGACGATAGCCCAACCACGTCTTCGGTGCTCATAGTACGTCTGTCGGTTCCAACACTGGCATCTGCGCTTCCTGCTTCGGCAGCGGCATGTCGCTGCGCCGCTCCCAACGCCAGAATGCCCAGCCGAGCAGGAAAAATCCGCCCGAGCCCAGCGCCAGATGCAGCGGGTGGCCACTGAGCAATGGTGCCAATCCCCCCGCCACTGCCACACTCACCATGAGTTGGGTGAACGCCTGCAGCGACGAGGCCAGCCCGCGCTGGCGCGGATACATATCCAGCACGGCGAGCGCCAGGATCGGGAAGATCAATGCCATGCCCAGGCCGCCGCCGAAAATCGGCAATACCGCCCACGGTAGGGCGATCTGTGGCGCCAGCGCGGTGTAGGCGATATTGCCAGCCACCGATGCACCACAGCAGATGAAGCCGATGCGGACCTGGCGCAGTGGCCCGAGTCGGCCGGCCATGCGCCCGGAGAGAAATGCCCCCAGGGTCATGCCGCCGATGGTGGGCATGAACAGCCAGGCAAAATCCTGCTCGCTCATGCCGAGCAGGTCGATGACGAACGCGGGCGCCGAGGCGATGTACAGGAACACTCCGGCGGAGTTGAACGCACCGGCGGCGGCCAGACGTTGGAAGTGTGGGTTGAACGCGATGCCGAGGTAATCGCGCAGGAGCGTGTGCGGCGCCAATGGCGTGCGTACCTGCGGCGGGTGGGTTTCCGGTAGCCAGCGCAGCGTGGCGAGTAGCAGCAGCGAAGAAAACCCGACCAACCACCAGAAGATCATCGGCCAGCCGTGGCCACTGCTCAGAATCAAGCCGCCGATGATCGGTGCGATTGCAGGGGCGATACCGAACAGCATCGATACGTGGCTCATCAGCCGTTGGGCGTCGTCGCCGTGGAACAGGTCGCGGATCACCGCACGGCCGACGATCATGCCGACCCCAGCGCAGATACCTTGTAGCGCACGGAATGCCAGTAGGGTCGGCAAGTCGTGCGACAGCGCGCAACCGACCGAGGCCAGAATGAAGAGCGTCAATCCACCGACGATGACCCGCCGGCGTCCCCAGGCATCGGACAGCGGCCCGTGTGCCAGGCCCATCAGCGCATAGGCCAGCAGGTACACGCTGACCGTCTGCTGGATCGCCACGGGATCCTCATGCAGGCGCTGCGCCAGTTGCGGGAACGCCGGGAAAATGGTGTCGATCGAGAACGGGCCGAACATCGTCAGCCCGGCCAGCAGCAAGGTCATGCGGCGGGTGGACACATTCGGGAGGGACATTCGGACATCCTGATAAATTGGTCGCACACACAACGATGCCGTCCGGCAAGGGACGGGCGTGGAAAGATAGGGTGTGCCTATGATACGCGCCAGCAGCGTCGCTGCACACATGCTGTGTTGCCTATTCAGCCTGACATCGCACGATTCCACCCACCGTGGATGGTGCTGGCTACGCTATAATCAATCTGCAATATGGTGGGAGAAGTGGGGCAACCCGCTGCCGAAGGCGCAACGCCCGTAATCGCTCAGGCCCGATACCACCCGCACCAAGACTCTGGAGAGACCGGTCAAACCCGGCGCCGAAGGGGCACGAAGCGCAGCGCGATCCACGGCGGCTTCCAAACTCTCAGGCAAAAGGACAGAGGGGCACATTTGGGAGGCGCGCGCTTCCTGTCGGCCAACCGTCTATGCGGTCGGACCGCGATATGCGTGTGCCTGCTTCTCGTGCCTTCCTTTGCCGGATCATCTCCATGCCTCAGACTTCTTCGCTGCGCGACCTCGAGCACCACTCGGCCTTCATCGAGCGCCATATTGGCCCGAACGACGCCGAGATCGCGCAGATGCTGCGCACCGTCGGCCACGATTCGCTGGATGCGCTCACCGATGCCATCGTGCCCGGCAGCATTAAATCGCCGGCCGCGCTGGCGTTGCCCGAGGCGATCAGCGAAGAGGAGGCGCTGGCCAAGATCCGTGCCATCGCCGACAAAAACAGCGTGTTCCGCACCTTCATCGGCCAGGGCTATTACGGCACCCACACGCCGAAGGTGATTCTGCGCAACATTCTCGAAAACCCGGCCTGGTACACCGCCTATACCCCGTATCAGGCGGAGATTTCGCAGGGCCGCATGGAAGCCCTGATCAACTTCCAGACCATGTGCGCCGACCTCACCGGCATGGAGATCGCCAATGCCTCGCTGCTGGACGAAGCCACCGCCGCCGCCGAGGCGATGACCCTGGCCAAGCGTTCGGCCAAGGCCAAGTCGGACACCTTCTTCGTCCACGACGCGGTGCACCCGCAGACCCTGGAATTGCTGCGCACCCGCGCCGAGCCGCTGGGGATTGTGCTGCGCGTGGGCACCCCAGAGGAAGCGCTGCAGGCAGACTGCTTTGGCGTGCTGCTGCAGTACCCGGACAGCTTCGGCCGGTTCCATTTCGACTCGGTCGACGCGCATGCCGCACTAGCCGCCGCCGTGCATGCGCGTGGCGGCTTGGTCGCCGTGGCCACCGACTTGCTCGCGCTCACCTTGATTGCCGCACCCGGCGAATGGGGCGCGGACATCGTGGTCGGCAATTCGCAGCGTTTCGGCGTGCCGTTCGGGTTCGGTGGTCCGCACGCGGCGTTCATGGCCTGTCGCGACGCTTACAAGCGCTCGATGCCGGGCCGTTTGATCGGCGTCTCCATCGACGCGGCGGGCAACCCCGCCTATCGTCTCACCCTGCAAACCCGCGAACAGCACATCCGCCGCGAGAAAGCCACTTCCAACATCTGTACCGCGCAGGTGCTGCTGGCGGTGATGGCGTCGATGTACGCGGTTTACCATGGCCCCGAGGGCCTGGTCCGTATCGCGCGGCGTACCCACCGTCTGGCTGCGATCCTGGCCGCGGCGCTGCGCAGCGCCGGCGTCGCTGTTGGTGCGCGTTTCTTCGATACGCTGCACGTCACCGGCGTGGATGCCGAGACGCTCCACGCCAAGGCGCACGCTGCCGGCATCAACCTGCGCGCGATCGACAGCAGCTCGTTGAGCATCAGTCTGGACGAGACCGCGACGCGCGCCGATGTGGTCGCGTTGGCGCAGTTGTTCGGCGTGCGCGCCGACGTCGATGCGCTCGACGCGGCGACTGCCGACGCGTTGCCGGCGCAATTGCGGCGCCGTAGTGCATTCCTGCAGCATCCGGTGTTCAACACCCACCACAGTGAGCACGAACTGCTGCGCTATATGCGCGCTCTGGCCGACAAAGATTTGGCGATGGATCGCACGATGATTCCGCTGGGCAGTTGCACGATGAAGCTCAACGCCACCGCCGAGATGATCCCGGTGACCTGGCCGCAGTTCGGCGGGATCCATCCGCTGGCGCCGGCCGCCCAGAGCGCAGGTTACGCGCAGTTGATCGACGAGCTGGAAGCGATGTTGGTCGAATGCACGGGCTACGATGCGGTCAGCCTGCAGCCGAACTCCGGCGCGCAGGGCGAATACGCCGGCCTGCTGGCGATCCGCGCGTATCACCGTGCGCGCGGCGAAGGCCATCGCGATATCTGCCTGATTCCCGAATCGGCGCACGGTACCAACCCGGCCTCGGCGCAGATGTGCGGCATGACCGTGGTGGTGACTAAGTGCGATGGCAACGGCAACGTCGATGTCGAAGACATCCGCGCCAAGGCCGCGAAGTATTCCCAGCGCCTGGCCGCGCTGATGATTACTTACCCATCCACCCATGGCGTGTTCGAGGAAAACGTGGTGGCGATCTGCGACGCCGTGCATGCCCACGGCGGGCAGGTCTACACCGATGGCGCCAACATGAACGCGCTGGTCGGTGTGGCCAAGCCCGGCAAGTGGGGCTCGGACGTGTCGCATCTGAATCTGCACAAGACCTTCTGCATTCCGCACGGCGGCGGTGGCCCAGGCGTCGGTCCATGTGCGGTGAAAGCCCACCTGGCGCCATACTTGCCCATGACGCTGCCTAATGCCGGCGAAGCTCAAAAAGCTGCCGGCGAAGGTGTCGTTGGTATGGTCAGCGCCGCCAGCTTCGGCAGTGCTTCGATCCTGCCGATCAGTTGGATGTACGTCACCATGATGGGCCGCACCGGCCTGCGCAAGGCCACCCAGGTCGCGCTGCTCAACGCCAACTACATCGCCAAGCGTCTGGCTCCGTACTACAAGACGCTGTACACCGGCCGCAACGGGCTGGTCGCACATGAGTGCATTCTCGACGTGCGCCCGTTGGAGAAAACCAGCGGCATCGGCGCCGAGGACATCGCCAAGCGTCTGATCGATTTCGGTTTCCATGCCCCGACGCTAAGCTTCCCAGTCGCCGGTACCTTGATGGTCGAGCCGACCGAGAGTGAATCGCTGCACGAGTTGGACCGCTTCATCGAGGCGATGATCCAGATCCGCGAGGAGATTGCCGCGATCGAAGACGGCCGCCTGGACCGCGAAGACAACCCGCTCAAGCACGCCCCGCACACCGCCGCGCAGGTTACCGCCAGCGAATGGACCTACGCCTATCCGCGCGAACTGGCCGCGTTCCCGCTGCCGAGCCTGAAGCAACAGAAGTATTGGCCGCCGGTAGCGCGCGTGGACAACGTCTATGGCGACAAGAACGTGATGTGCGCATGCATCCCGGTGGAGGCGTACAAGGAAGACGCGGTGGTCTGAACCGCGTCATTCCTCGACGTTCGCATCTCCCGGCCTCGCCCGCGAGCCCGGGAGGGGACCCGAGTGAAGTCTGGTTTCCATGCCGGGCCATGTTGCCCGAATCGCCGTGCCGCCAAGACGGCGGATGGGGGGAGGGCGGTCCCAAGTAAATTAATGATGGTGAAATTTTCATCACCTCGTTTGACACTCTTGTTTCACGGGCCGGCATCGACCTTATCCACAACGTTATGCAAAAGTCATCCACACCCTCTGTGGACAACGTCGAATCGACCGAGCGGCATTAAATTTTATTCAAGTAATTGATTTTAATGAAAATTAAATGTTAATGGTTTGGCAAGAGTGATGGCGTTTTCACGCGGCCGGCAGACAGCGGCGTCAGCCGAGGGAAAACTTATCCCGTGCTGCGTTGCCCTTCCCTACATCGAATGCGGGTGAAGGATGTGTGAATTCTTGACGTGCCCGTCACCCCTGTCGGCATAAGATCACAGGATTGCATTCCGCTCTCGGCGCACAGCTACCATCGCGACCGATGTTCTACGCCTTCATGCCGCGTCGCCGCGTCTCGGTCCACGACGGCTCACTAGGCGCGCAGTGCACATCTTCCATGTGCTGCCACACGCGCTGCTGCATTACCATGCCGCGTCATCACACCGAGCCATGCCATGCCCGACAGCCTTCGCGATCTGCAGACTGCCCAGCGCGCCTTCGCCGATGCCCGCGATTGGGGCCAGTTCCACAGTCCGCGTAATCTGGCCGCGGCGCTGTCTGTGGAGGCGGCGGAGCTGCTGGAACATTTCCAGTGGCTGGACGACACGCAGAGCCGGCAATTGTCCGACGACAAGAAAGCGCAGGTGGGCAGCGAGATCGCTGACGTGTTGCTCTATCTGTTGCAGTTGTGCGACAAGCTTGGCATCGATCCGATCGACGCGGCGCAGCGCAAGATGCAGGTGAACGCCGCCAAATATCCGGTGGAGCGGGCCAAGGGCCGCATCACCAAGTACACCGAATTGTGAGTGTGCTCATGCCGCAATCCTGGGGGCGATCCATCGGCGTCGTCGCGTAGTCCGCAAGTGGTCGCAGGTTCATTCGCCGACCATGCAGGTAGTGTGCTGATACAGGATGACGTTTCGCCCGCATCGGGTTAACGTTGCCCTTGGCACAATGACGCCGTGACTCCACGCACATCGCAGCATCGGCCCGACGCATGAACAAGACGACACCCGACATGACCAAAACCATCCGTCCCGTCCACGATGTCGATTCCAGACCCGCCAGCGCCAAGCCGACGGCCCGCAGTCGATCAGTCGCCTCCCACGCGGTGTTTCAGTCGCCGCTCTCCGCAGACGATGCGGACAACACGCACGTGCAGTTGCGCGCGCAGCGTGCGCGGCGGATGGCGCAACTGACTGCGATCGGTAGCGTCGCCGCGCTGGCGGCGGTTGCTTTGATCGCATGGCGTCGCATGCGGCGCTAGTCGGGCGTGGGAGTGCTGGCGCGCCGGGAGGCGCTCCAGAAGGCTGGCGGAATCGTCCCGGCTCCCGAGGGAGTTCCCGTGTTGGATGAGTCCTCGAACAATCACCTTATTGAGACGCCCAGGGTTTCCTAGACATCTCATGGCCATGGGAAATGGCTGATTCGGAGGTGTCCATGAGTAGCAAGCGGTATTCGGATGCGTTCAAGGTTGAGGCGGTCCGGCAAGTGATCGACCGAGTGTTCAAGGTGGTAGAAGTCGCAGAGCGACCGGGTGTTACCACGCACAGCCTGTACGCCTGGCTGCGCAAGTTCGGCAAGCCTAGCGTGGTGCAGCGTGCCGAGTTGGACCAGAGCGTGGCAGTATGAGCAGGCGCGGCAACTGCCACGCGCGCGAAGCCTGCAACGCCCCCGTGGAGAGCTTTTTCGGCCTGCTCAAACGCCAGCGGATCAGGCGGCGAGCCTATCCCGCCAGACGTCGCCGCGCCGAGGTGTCGACTACATCGAGATGTTCTACAGCCCCAAACGCCGCCATGGTTCAACTGGCGACCTGTTCCATGTAGAGTTCAAGCAGCGCTACGCGCAACGAGGAGCATGAGTGTCTACGTAAACCTGGGCGATTCATGGACATGATGATTCCTGTGCATTTCATATGGAAGGGGGTGCGGGGTGCATGTCAAGTGCATCGTGCGAATAATGAGCGCCACCGAATGGTTGCCTATGAGGCATTGCCGACATCGGTAATGCGGCGGCCCATGGCAGGATAGGCCGCCGCGCGTAGCAGCGGCTGTTAGTTGGTGGAGCTTTAATCAGTGACGTAAATCGAGTTTTGGGTAATATTGAAAAATATCTGATTTGCGTAGGTGGCGGTATATTCCTTCAGATATACATTGGGCAAAGCAGAACTTGATCGGCAGTCAGAGTTACTCATCCCGCGCATGCTGTATGTGAAACCGTACAGGAGGGCTGGGGCTCCTTTGAAGCCACCAGTCGACCTCGCCGCGGCGACTTGGACGCACGCCCATCCGCCAGGGTTGTGAACGTTCTGCATGTAAACAGCTTTCACGGCGGGGTTGTAATTTACTGTGTAAGCTAGGATGGGAGCAGGCGGCTGGGTCTGTTCTGCGCTAGCCGATGTGGTGACTCCGGCCGTCAGTGCGAACACAGTGCACAACGCGGTTTTACGGAAATAACGAATGGTCGAATGTGTTGTCATGATTATTGCCCTCAATTTGGAAAGGGATGCGGCCTGTTTGCCAACTGTCGTGGGATGCAGCGTCAATTCAAGACGCTTGTCATCATTTCTAGCATGCTCTGCATTGAGTCTGCGGGAAAGTGAAGCGGCCAGATTTTCATAGACACCCAAGGAGGGCATGAACAAGTCAGTTCTTCTAGATCAGCGGCTTTAAGATTCAATGAATTGGTCGCGCAAAAAATGGGGGAGATGGACTTATTCAGACTTTCCATCGCTTCCTTGTATGTTGTTGCCACCTCCGGCAACACGCTTGATCGGGCTCAATGCGGTGTTGTCGGCTTGGGAGTGTCCCAGCCGCACAGACGTCCCTGGTTTTGCTGTTTGAGCCACTGCTGGATCGGCGCGAAGTATTCCAGTAACGGGCCGGCATCGAGGCGCTCGCTGCCGGTGAGTTCCTTGAGCGTGGCCTGCCAGGGTTGGCTGGCGCCACGTTGCAGTATCGACCAGAATTTCTGCTCGGCTTCCTTGTTGCCGTAGAAGGTGCAGGCGTACAGAGGCCCCTTATGGCCGGCGGCATCGCATAGGCTTTTGTAGAACTGGAATTGCAGGATGTGCGAGAGGAAGTAGCGCGTGTACGGCGTGTTGGCCGGCACGTGGTACTTGGCGCCTGGGTCGAAGAACGCCTCGCCGCGCGGCGCGACCGGGGCCACACCCTGATATTTGGCCTTCAGTTCCCACCACGCCTGATTGTAGCGGTCCGGGCCGATCGAGCCATCGAACACGCCCCAGCGCCAGCGGTCGATCATCAACCCGAACGGCAAGAACGCCACTTTGTTCAACGCCATGCGCATCTGTGTATTGATCAGCGCCTCGCGACTGACTTGCGGCGCCTTTCCCAATGAGGTAGACAATTTCTATTAATGTGAATATAATCACAATTTATTCGATGATTTCTAGTCTATACCGACACCTTGGTGAGGTGTTAGCACATTGCACAGGTACTGACGGGCACATGGCTAGTTCTCGTCTAGTTGTCGCTACGTTCTTTCTGGGAAATTGACATCTGCCGCGTTGTCGGCCCCATGACACAAGGGTCTTGTGTCCAATAGCGTAAGTAAAGGAGTATTGCGATGCGTGAAATGTCAATTGATGAAGTTCAATCGGTCAGCGGTGGTATCTCTGGCTATGACGGTGCAGGCGCGGTTCTGGGAGTGCTTGGCACAGGTGCTGCCATCGCCACGGCTCCCATCAGTGCGCCGGTTATTGGCCTGGCTATTGGGGCTGCTGCAGGTTTGGCCATTGCTCAATATTTGGCCAGTAATAATTGAGCGATTAATAGTTTGACAATAGAAAGTGCGCGCCAGTCCGTCTTTGGATGGCTGGCGTGCATAATCGCGCAAATGTGTGTATCCACAAGAGTCGTTGGGGATATAGACTGAAGTGCAATGTAGTGAGTTGAATCTGACTTGCTCGATCAATAGATTACATTCGAAGAGAGCATAGTGATGCATGGTGATGGGCGATGGGATGATGAGCAGGGATTTCCTGATAATGAGCAAAGGCAGTGGTCTTTATTTGATCGTCGGCAGCCTAAGAAAATTAACTTGCAGGATGCCATGAGTCTTGCGTCTAAGTGGTTGCCAGCGAACTCAATGCTGATTGCGTCACCTAACTCAACGAAGTTCCTTCCTCCGATTCTTATACCGGAGCTGGAACACGTCGCATTTAAGTCCGTGCAGGGCAACTACAAGAGAATATCTGTTGGCTTACTTGTTTTTGGCATGCTCCTCTGTGTTGTTGCTTTTCAGCAGGTGGGTTCTAGGACATTTCATATTGGCCTCCTGTCCGTGAGTCTCGCGGGTGCGCTTATTCTTGACTATTGCTTGGGTATAGGTTCAAAAGTTGGTCTTGTACAGCGGGCCATGTTTTTTCGATGGCTTAACGTCGATAAGCGGTCGCGTCAAGGCAGGCTAATCTGGATGGGATTGATTCTGGCTACTGGGTGCCTTCAGCTTCTGATGATTGAGCACCTTGGCAGCAATGACTTGGTCTTTCAGCGGATAGGCGCAATGTATGCGTCAATTGATTCTGGTGAATATTGGCGTTTTTTTTCGGGCCCATTTTTGCATTATTCGCTATACCATTTTATTAAAAATGCCGTACTTCTATTGTTCGTGGGCGTGCTCTCATCTGCTTTGTTGGGACACATAAGCTTGGTAGTGTTCTTCTTCGGGAATATAATTGCTGCGTATGCACAGATGAACTATGGGGGGCATTTGTTTGATAATTACGGAGGGTTGTCTGGTGGCGTATATGCTCTCTTTGGTCTTGTGATTTTTTCGGGTTTCACTACTCGATCCCTTATGCCGAAAGGGTTCTGTCTGTTTCTTGCAAATCTTGCTGTTCTGGGAGTGTTGGAGGCCGAGTTGATGTCGGAAAATGCAGCCACGACCGCGCATCTCGCAGGATTTTTCTTTGGTCTTATTTGCGGTTTGATTCTAAAACTCTCCGTCGTTTTTAAGCGCGCTTAGCTTTCCTCGTATGTTGTTGCCACCTCCGGCAACACGCTTGATCGGGCTCAATGCGCTGTTGTCGGCTTGGGGGTGTCCCAGCCGCACAGACGTCCCTGGTTTTGCTGTTTGAGCCACTGCTGGATCGGTGCGAAGTATTCCAGTAACGGGCCGGCATCGAGGCGCTCGCTGCCGGTGAGTTCCTTGAGCGTGGCCTGCCAGGGTTGGCTGGCGCCACGTTGCAGCATCGACCAGAATTTCTGCCCGGCTTCCTTGTTGCCGTAGAAGGTGCAGGCGTACAGAGGCCCCTTATGGCCGGCGGCATCGCATAGGCTTTTGTAGAACTGGAATTGCAGGATGTGTGAGAGGAAGTAGCGCGTGTACGGCGTGTTGGCCGGCACGTGGTACTTGGCGCCTGGGTCGAAGAACGCCTCGCCGCGCGGCGCGACCGGGGCCACACCCTGATATTTGGCCTTCAGTTCCCACCACGCCTGATTGTAGCGGTCCGGGCCGATCGAGCCATCGAACACGCCCCAGCGCCAGCGGTCGATCATCAACCCGAACGGCAAGAACGCCACTTTGTTCAACGCCATGCGCATCTGTGTATTGATCAGCGCCTCGCGACTGACTTGCGGCGTCTCGGTCAGGGCGATGGTATGCAGATACTGCGGCGTCAGCGCCAGCACGACGGTGTCGCCGATGGCCTCATGGAAGCCGTCGTTGGCGCCGCTCTGGAACAGTGGCGGTAGCGAGTCGTAGGCTAGGTAGTAATAGACATGCCCCAGTTCGTGGTAGAGGGTGGCGAAGTCTTCTTCGTCCGGTTTGACGCACATTTTGGCGCGCACATCGCCGGCCATGTCCATGTTCCATGCACTGGCATGGCAATCCACGTCGCGATCCAGTGGCTTGATGAACTGGCTGCGGCTCCAGTAGCTATCGGGTAGCTTGGGCATCGCCAGGGAGGTGTAGAAGTCCTGTGCGTGCTCGTTCATCTGCCGGGCGCTGAGCGACTGCGCTTCGCGTTGTGCCATGAACCGTGCTTCCGCCGAGGTGTCACCGTTACGCCGCGCCAGTGCCGCGCTCAAGTCGCTCTGGTATTGACGCTCCAGCGCATCGGTGATGTCGAGATTGCTGGCATCGCGATAGGGCTGCAACAGGTCCCATAGATTGCTCCAGTCCTGCTGCCACATGTTGCCGAGCAGGTGTGCCGGTAGCAGGCCGCCAGCGACTTCGCCCTTGTCCTTGCCGTATTCGGTGTCGAGTTTACTGCGCGCGTAGCAGTGCAATTGCTCGTACAACGGCTTCACCTGGGCCCACAGCCGGTCGGTCTCGGCGACGAGTTGTGCAGGCGGCATGTCGTAGCCGCTGCGCCACATCGCGCCAGTGTCGGCATAGCCCATCTCGCGCGCGCCTTCGTTGACCAGTTCGACGAAGCGCGGGTAGTCCTTGCGCAACGGTTGTGCGGTGGCGTGCCAGCTTTGCCAGGCGTCCAGTTGTTGATCGTAGTCGCGACTGCGGCGCAGTACCTCTTCCAGTTCGTCCAGTTGCCGGCAGCGGCGCGCATCGCCTTCGCCGCTGCAGGATGTAGCCACCGCATAGGCGCCTTCCATCTTCGCAGCCAGCGCAGTGAGTTCATTCAGCTTGGCCGGGTCGTGCGGTGCAGGCATCGCGGTCATCTGCTTGAGTCGTTGCAGCGCACGTGCGCTGTCGGCCGACATTGGCTGGCCTTGGTAGCGTTTGGCCTGAGCGATCCAGCCGTTGAGCGTGGTCAACCAGCGCGCGTTGGCCTCGGACGCCAGCCGCTGCGTATCGGCGTTGATGTAGGTGGCAGACAGCCATTGCGCCGTGGTCAGTTCCGGGAGCTGCTTGCGGTACTGCTCGTTGATGCGGGCCACGAATTGGTCGGCGCTTTCGCCGATGGCGTGTGGCGTGGCGGGCGCGACATTCTCCGGTGCGGCATCCTTGCGGCACGCGGACAAGAACAACAAGCTCGCGGCGATGCATAGCCCGAGCAGCGGGTGACGGTGGTTCACGGCGAATCCTTGCAGGGCGGTCTGCAAGGAAGGCTAGTGGGCTGTCCGGTAGGCCGCAAGCACGGAGTTGCGGTGAGCGTGCGCAGTGCGCCCGATAGCGGCGCCGGGAATCGCGCGATCGTGTGGTCGGTCACGAACGCGCTAGTGGTTACTGCGGTTTGATGCAGGATGCGAACAGGTCGCGCGAGCGGTCGTAGACCGAGGTCTTGACTTGCATCAGGCCCAGCACCGAGGAGAACAGGTTGTCCTGATCGGCGTACTGGCGCGACCGGGCTTGCAGGCAGGCCATATCCAGGCCGCGCGCATTGGCGAAACCCGGCGAAAACCACATCACCATTGGCACATGGGTCTGCTCCTGCGGCGCGATCGCATAGGGTACCCCGTGCAGATACAGGCCTTTCTCGCCCAGCGATTCGCCGTGGTCGGAGAGATAGATCATCGCGGTGTCGTAGTCGGGCATCGCTTGTAGCGTCTTCACTGTGCGCGCCAATAGATAGTCGGTATACAGCAGCGAATTGTCGTAGGCGTTAGCGATCAGGCCACGGCTGCAGTTGCCCAGGTCGGCCGTGTCGCAGGTCGGGGTGAAGCGACGGAACGTTGCTGGGTAACGCTCGAAATAGCTGGGGCCGTGGCTGCCGAGCTGATGCAGCACCACCACGCGGTCGCCGGGTTTGGCGCGCACCTGTGCGGCCAGGTCTTTCAGCATGATCTCGTCCATGCAGCGTCCGTCCTTGCATAGCTGCGGATCCTTGGCGTCGTCCATGCTCTGCACTGCCAGCCCGTCGCACACGCCTTTGCAGCCAGACTGGTTGTCGCGCCACAGGGTGCTGATCCCGGCGTGTTCGAGCACGTGCAGCAACGACTGGTGTTTCCGGATCGTGCTCTCGTTGTAGTCGTGGCGGCCGAACGGCGAGAACATGCACGGCACCGACACCTCCGTGCTGGTGCCGCATGAGTGCATATCGGGGAAATTGATCACCCCCAGCTTGGCTTGCTCGGGTGTGGTCTGTCGGGCGTAGCTGTTGAGCCCCCAGTTCTGCGCACGCGCGGTTTCGCCTAGCACCACCACCAGCAGCCGCGGCTTGCTACCGGGCGCACGCGCGGTGGCTTTGGCATCGTGCTCCAGCGGCAGTTTCGGTGCCTTGTGCGTGGGGCTGTCGGACTTGAAGTTCTGTCGCAGCGCGACCAAGTAGTTGATCGGGGTGGCCAGATAGCGGATTTCGCGATGGTTGCGCATCATCGCCGATAGATCCTGAAACGACAGCATCGCGCCGATGCCGCCCAGCGCCAGCATGCCCAGCAGGAAGCCGGCGCGGATCGCCAGTGCCTTGACCGGTGAGCGCCGTATCAGGCGGACTCGCCAAAGCACCAGGATCGGCAGCGCGGCATAGAACAGCAGCGGCGCGATCAGCGCCGGCGTCATCAGTTCGCGCGACTCCTTGTGGTCGGTGGCCAGGACGTTGCGCAGCATGTCCGCGTCCAGATAGACGCTGTAGCTGTTCATGTAGTGCGCGGCGAACGCGGTGGTGATCAGCAAGACGGTCAGTATCGGCTTGGCAATACCGCGCCATAGCAGCAAGCCGAGGAGCAGCCCATGCACCGACAGCAGCAGCAGGAACAGCGACACTGCCAGCTTCAGGTCGCCGGAGTGGCCATTCATCGCGCTGCGCCAGAACATGCCATTGCAGGCCAGGGCGAAGAACGCGCTGGCCACCAGCGCGAGCGTTTCGTTGCTCAGTTGCGGGCGCCAGGCCCATCCACGCCCGGAACGGAGGGTGGGGTGGTGCCGGGGAAAGGACGCGCTCATGCAGTGGGCTTTTCCGCAGTGGTTGAGGAGGTGGGGCAGGCGTGTTGCGGCAGCGATGTGCGTGGCCACAGCAATGCACGGTACAACACCAGCGCCACGCCCCAGCACAGCGCCAGCGTCCACAGGTCATGCGACATGAAGTGCGCTCCGCGCAGTTGCTGACCGATGCCGAACAGCAGTCCGGCGCCGAGTCCCAGGGCCAGCGCCGGCCAGCGCCAGCAGGGCTTCAGTGCCAGCGCGGCGAAGTACAGTGCGACCCAGGCGTAACCGGCGCTGGCGTGTCCGGCGGGGAAGCATACCCCGCGCGGCATGTTTGCAGGACGCGGTTCGAACAGGCCGATAAACAGCTGTTCACCGCCGTAGCGGGTCAGGTCCCAGGGGCAATCCATGTCGGTCAGCGACTTCAGCAGGGAGACCACGCCGGTGCCTAGCCCCACCGCCAGCAGCAGGTACAGCAGCGGCCAGCGGTAGCGCCGGCGGTCGGGATGGCGCCAGGACCACAGCGCCAGCACGGCGGTCATGGCCCAGGCCGCGCAACTGAGCAGCTTGCCATCGTGATGGATCACGCTGCGGGTCAGCGCGACATCGCGCAACGCCCATTGGTAGCCTTCCCAGCGGTAGATCAGGTCGGCGATCCAGAAATCCCCGCCCAGGCCCATCAGCACTGCACTGATCAGCAGCACCAGGGCCAGAGGGACCAACGCATGCCACAGATAGAAGTGCCGCAGTGCGCCGCAGTCGGGTGCTGTTGCGGCGGATAAATGCGGGGGCGTGCTGGACATGAGCGGCAAGCGTGGCCGGTGATGGCGGAGTGAAGGCATGGTCGGATTGTGCGTGTCGGATACTTGTCGGAATAGTGTCGGACAGGTCCTGTTTCAGTTTCGGTTGCGCCACCGGGCGTTGGAGCGTCGGGCCGAATCCTTCAGGCGCGTCGGGTCGATGGTGGACTGGTGCGGCGCAGTCCGGATATCGAAATGGAGCCGGAGAGGTCTGTCACGTGGTTAAGGGTTTTCGATCGACAACCGCCCTTTCTGACGGTGTTCCGACACGGATCCGCTAGCATTGAGCACTCTGTACTCCAGAATGCGAGCACCCCAATGCGGCTGTTGGTGATAGAAGACAACCGAAATCTGGTTGCGAACTTATTCGACTACTTCGAAGCGCGTGGACATACCTTGGATGCAGCACCGGACGGCGTCACCGGGCTGCATCTGGCGACGACGCAACAGTATGACGCGCTGATTCTGGACTGGATGCTGCCGCGCCTGGACGGACAGCAAGTGCTGCGCGCGCTGCGCGAGGAGCACCAGGCCAACTTGCCGGTGATTATGCTGACCGCACGCGACGAATTGCCGGACAAGATCGCTGGGTTCCGCGCTGGCGCCGACGATTACCTGACCAAGCCGTTCGCGTTGCCGGAACTGGAGGTGCGGCTGGAGGCGCTGCTGGTACGAGCCAACGGCCGCGGTCGCAGCAAGGTGTTGCGGGTGGGCGATCTGCAACTGGATCTGGCGACGCTGGAAGTGACGCGCGGCGGGCGCATCCTGCATCTGTATCCGGCCTGCCGCAAGCTGCTGGAAGTGCTGATGCAGGCCAGTCCGGCGGCGGTCACCCGCGATCGCCTGGAGCATGCACTGTGGGGCGATGAGCCGCCGGACGGCGACATGCTGCGCTCGCATATCTACGATCTGCGCCGCAGTGTCGATGGCCCGTTTGCGGCCAAGCTGATCCATACCCTGCCGCGTATCGGCTACCGCCTGGCCGTGGTGGAATCCAACGAAGATGAGCATGCCGCTTAGGGCGGGATTACGACATCGTCTGACTCTGTGGTTGATCGGGTATGCGGCGCTGCTCTCGTTGGCGGTGTTCGTGCATGGCTACATCGTCAACGCGCAGGCAGAGCAACTGACCTGGCGCTCGCTGCTGACGTTGGAGCTGGAGTATTTCCTGGAGCGCAGCGCAGTCGATCCGCATTACCGCTGGATCGACACCCGTACTGTGAGCCTGTACGGGAATGCCGGCGGCGCGCCATTGCCGCCGGCGGTGGCTGCGCTAGGACCGGGTCTGCACGACGAGGTGCAACTTGCTGGTGGCGAAAAGGTGGTGTTGGTGCGGGACGTACGTGGCCGTCGTTTGGCGCTGGTGCTGGATATCACCGAATTGCACGACCACGAGAACGATCTGGCACTGTGGATGCTGGTGTCCAATGCGTTGGCCATCCTGCTGCTTGGCGGACTGGTGATCTGGGGTATAGGCCGTGTGGTGCAGCCGCTGACCGACATGGCGCAGCACATCGCTCGTCTGCGTCCGGATCACCCCGGTCAGCGCATCGCCGTGCATCCGCGCGCCAGCGCCGAGCAGGTGGTGATTGCCGATGCGTTGAACGACTATCTCGCGCGCAACGACCTGTTCGTCGAGCGCGAGCGTGCTTTTATCGACAGCACCAGTCACGAGTTACGCACGCCGATAGCGGTGATCGGTGGTGCCGCCGAGCTGGCGCTGGAACAGCAAGACGTCCCTCCGGGCGTGCGCAACCAGTTGCTACGCATTCGCCGGACCGCCAGCGGCGTTGGTCAGTTGATCTCGCTGCTGCTGATGCTGGCCAAGGATCCGGCGCGGCTGGCGCGCGGCAACGATTTGGTGCGCCTGGATCAGTTGTTGCCGGACATTGTCGACGACCACCGTCACCTCTGCGCCGATAAGCGCCTGGAACTGTTGCTGGCGCCATTGCCGCCGTGCGAGGTGCTGATTCCGCTGGCAATCGTGCAGGTGGCGATCGGCAACTTGCTGCGCAATGCGATCGAGAATAGCGACCAAGGCCAGATCCAGATTGCGATGCTGGCGCCTGGTGTGGTCTGCATCGACGACCCCGGCCATGGTATGACCCCGGAAGAGATCAGCAAGATCTACATGCGCATGGCTCGTGGCGGTAGCCGTGAAGGCAGCGGTATCGGCCTGGATCTGATCGCGCGCCTGTGCGAACACCTGGGCTGGGCGTTGCACCTGGATTCGCTGGCCGGCACCGGCACGCGCGCGACCCTGGATCTCAGCAGCGCCTTGAAGTCCCGTACGTCGTAACCGGAGCGGCGCGCTCAGGCTTGTGGGGGCAGCAGTCCGCGCTGCGTTAGCCAGATGCGTGCTTCCTCGGCATCCTGTTCGAACCAGGCTTGTGTGGAGCCGAGCCGGTAGTTGTAGCCCCAGGCATCCATGTCCGCCATCAGCCGCGCGCGGCCGACACCGGGCAGTGCGTCGGCCAGCATGATCTGCAGATAGCAGGCGGCGTCCTCTTCTTCCACCGAGTCGGTGGCGTCGGTATGCACTTGTGCGCGGCGTTGCGGCGATAGCACGATCAAATGGCAGGCCTCGTGCAGCAACGAATGCACCGGTGTGTCGTCGCGTACGTACACGTTGCTGGCGATCACGCCGGCTTCCGGTTCGCCCCAATAACTGCCGGGAATGGCGGCGCCGTCGGGGACATGTTGCAGTGCCAGTGCGTAGCGGGCCAGCAGTGCGCGCGGGGCTTCCAAACCGATTGCGCCGACGGTCAGGACTTCGGTGCTGGAGATGGCCATGGCGGTATCGGTCTGCATTGGCGGTGGACGTGCAGAAAAGGACGGATGAAAGCCAAGCGTGGAGCGCGGATGCAGAGGGAGCATCTCTCGCGGCAGACGCAGGCTGCGCGCGGTGCCGCGACTGTGTACATGGCCGCGGCCGCAGTGCCGATCAGGGCGTCGGCCCTTCCGGCAAGGCCACGGAAATGTCGAGGACATCGTGTTCGCCGTCTTTGACCAGATCCACTTTGACCGCGTCGGCGTCGATGTTCACGTATTTCTTGATCACTTCCAGCAACTCGCGTTGCAACAGCGGCAGATAGTCCGGGCCGCCGCGCTGATTGCGTTCCTGGGCGATGATGATCTGTAGGCGGTTCTTCGCGGTCTCGGCGGTGTTCTTTTTGGCCTTGAGGAAATCGAGTAGTCCCATGCTCACCCTCCGAACAGCTTGTTGAAGAAGCCCTTCTTCTCCACAGAGATGAAACGCATCGGACGTTCTTCGCCGAGAATCCGCGCGACCGCATCGTCGTAGGCCTGTCCAGCCGGGGACTCGCCATCCAGGATCACGGGCTCGCCCTTGTTGGAGGCGTTGAGCACGTCGCCGGATTCGGGGATCACGCCGATCGCCTTCAATCCGAGGACTTCCTGCACATCGGTGATGCTGAGCATTTCCCCGCCTTCCACCCGTGCCGGGCTGTAGCGGGTCAACAGCAGGAACGCAGGCAGGCTCTTGCCGTTCTCGGCCTTGTGGGTCTTGGAGTCGAGCAGGCCGAGGATGCGGTCGGAGTCGCGCACCGACGACACTTCCGGATTGACCACCACCACCGCGCGGTCGGCGAAATACATCGCCAAGAACGCGCCTTTCTCGATGCCGGCGGGCGAGTCGCAGACGATGTAGTCGAAGCCGTCGGCAGCCAGGTCCTTGAGCACCTTCTCCACGCCATCCTGGGTCAGCGCATCCTTGTCGCGGGTCTGCGAAGCCGCCAGCACGAACAAGTTGTCGAAGCGCTTGTCCTTGATCAGCGCCTGCTTCAACGTGGCCTCGTTGTGTACCACGTTGACGAAGTCGTACACCACGCGACGCTCGCAGCCCATGATCAGGTCGAGGTTGCGCAAGCCCACGTCGAAGTCGATCACGGCGACTTTCTTGCCGCGCCGCGCCAAGCCGCACGCCAGGCTTGCGCTGGTGGTGGTCTTGCCGACGCCGCCCTTGCCGGAAGTGACTACGATAATTTCAGCCAAAGGAATGTCTCCTGATATGTTCGTTGTAGGGCCGCGTCAATCTTGCGCGGCAATTTTGATTTCGTCCTGCTCCAGCCAGATCTGCACGGCTTTGCCGCGCAGTTCCTTTGGAACATCGTCCAGTACCTTGTAATTGCCCGCAATGGCAACTAGTTCGGCGCGGAAATCGCGGCAGAAGATCCGCGCCTCGGTGTTGCCCTGTGCGCCCGCCAGCGCGCGGCCGCGCAGGCTGCCATAGATGTGGATGCTGCCGTCGGAGATCACCTCTGCGCCCGCGCCGACCGTCGCCATCACGGTCAGGTCGCAATGCTCCGCATAGAGTTGCTGGCCTGAACGCACGGCGGTCTTCTGCATGCGTCCCGGTTGTGGTCGCGGCACCGGTGCGGGCGGCGGCGGTGGCGGCGAGACCGGCGCCGCTGCTGCGGCCGGCGGACCGCCATCGATGCGCTCGTATTGCGCACGAAACTTGGCCAGCAGCGGCAGGCTCAGCGCCTCCGATAGCGCTTCGATCTCGCGGGTGCCGTAGGCCAGCGCCACCGGCAACACGCCGGCCTCGCGCAGCCCGTCCAGCAGGGCCTGCGCGGTGGCGACGTCCGGCGGCTGCGCCAGCCCGCCGAAATCGATGATGACGGCGGCGCGGCCAAAGAGTTTGGGCGCGCGCTGCACGCGTTCGCGCATTTCCTGGCTTAGCCGTGCCACGTCCAACGTGCGCACGCGCAGGTTGGCAATGCCAACCTGGCCGATCTTGAGTTCGCCGGCCTGCTCGAAATCCGGATTTAACGACGACACGCTCAGCTTCCTGTCGGGCGTTGTGCCCGCTGCAGGCGATGAGCGTGGCCGGCCCAGGGCAGTTCGGGCAGCGTTTCGCCGTAGGTCTCGCGGACCCAGGTGTAGCTGCACAGCTCCTTCAACAGCATGCTTGTACGCACCTCCACTTCGTTCATGGTGTTTTGGCCGACTTCGCGGAAACCGAAGCTGCCATGGAATAGCAGCGCCGCATCGGCGCCGTGGTCGAGGAAAACCTCGCACGCTAATTGTGGGTAGCGCAATTCGGCGTAGCTCTGTACGTCGGCATAGAACGCACGGCCGACGCCGCCACCGCGGCGGCGACTGGCCACCACGATGCGGTCGATATAGAAAAATTGTGGATAGCGTTCGCGGAACCAAGCGAAATTGCTGCTGTCGTGGTCGCTATCGCTGCCGAAACCGACCAGAAAACCGGCTAGATTGCCGTCGCGCTCGGCGATGCGGAAGTATTCGGCAGTGTCGTAGAAGTGACGCAGTTTGGTCGAATCCAACGGCAGAATCGCCAGTCCGGCGTTGTTGTTCAGGGCCAGGACGGAATCGAGCTCGTGCTCGCGCACGTCGCGGATGACGATCGACATTGGGACTCCGTTGCGGATACGCGGGCGGCCAGTGCAGGTTGCCGGCGCGTGAGTATCGCACGCGCGAACCGATGCGGCGAGCCGCGAGGGCATGACTTCCGTGGGAGTGCAATGTGCCCCGTTCATTCCTAAGATGCGGAAATGTTGGGAAACCTCAGTCATACCCGCGTCCTGCGCTATGCCGGCCTGTTCACTTGGGCCATCATCGCCATGCCGCTGGTCTACAGTTATCTGGTGCCGATCGAAGACGGGGTCCAGCCGGCCGGTCACGAGGTCCGCTGGGTGTTCGCAGCTTACCTCGGGTTTGGGATCAGCTATTTCTGGCTCACCCGTGGGCTGAGCAGCGGCGGGTACAGCCGCTGGTACGACCGGTTGATCCTGCTGCTGCTGACCGGCTTCGCGCTCGCCGTGAGCTATTTCAATGGCTCCGGCCTGGGCAGCATCATGATGATGGTCACCGCCGGGGTGATCCCGTGGATGCTGCCGACGCGGATCGGCGTGGTCTGGCTGTTGCTGAGTCAGTTGGCGGTGTTGCCGGTGTACCACTTGATCATGCAGTTCCCGCTGTTCGACTCGCTGATGCAGTCGCTGTTGTACGGCGGTTTTTGTGTGTTCATTTTTGTCACTGGCCTGGTCGCGCGGCAGCAGACCGAGGCGCGTGAGCAGCAGCGTCAGCTCAACGCCGAACTGCGCGCGACCCGCGCGCTGCTGGCCGAAAGCGCCCGGGTCAACGAGCGCACCCGCATCTCCCGCGAACTACACGACCTGCTCGGGCACCACCTGACCGCGCTGAGCCTGAACCTGGAGGTGGCCGGCCATATCACCGAGGGGCGTGCCCAGGAGCATGTGCAGCAGGCGCACACCCTGGCCAAGCTGTTGCTGACCGACGTGCGCGAGGCGGTCAGTCAACTGCGCGACAGCGGTGCGATCGACCTGGCCGCAGCCTTGCGGCCGCTGGCTGAACGGGTGCCGGACCTACAGATTCACCTGCACGTGGAAGAGCCGCTGACGGTGGAGGATCCCGAGCGCGCACACGTTTTGTTGCGTTGTACCCAGGAGGTCATCACCAATGCGGTACGTCACGCGTGGGCCAAGAACCTGTGGATCCGTGTGAGTCGCGATGGTCCGCAGGTGGTGATCCAGGCCTACGACGACGGACGTGGTTGCCAGACTTTGCTGCCCGGCAACGGCTTGCGCGGCATGCGCGAGCGCTTGAGCCAGTGCGGCGGTGACCTGGAGATCGAGGCGTCGTCGGGCGCGGGTTTCCGCTTGCGTGCCGTGGTTCCTGTGGGTGTCACGCTCGCGCTGCTGTTGCCCGTCGTTCTCCCTGGAGTGCTGTGATGATTCGTGTGTGTCTGGTTGATGACCAAACTCTTGTACGGCAGGGCATTCGCTCGCTGCTAGCCCTCGATGGCGGCATTGAGGTTGTGGCCGAGGCTTGCGACGGTCGCCAGGCGGTGGATCTGATTCCGCAGGTCAGTCCCGATGTGGTGCTGATGGATATGCGGATGCCGGCGATGTCCGGGCTGGAGGCGTTGCAGTTGCTGTCGCGCGCCGCGGCGCTGCCGCCGACCATCATTTTGACCACCTTTGACGACGATCAGTTGGTGCTGGCTGGGCTGAAGGCCGGTGCCAAGGGCTACCTGCTCAAGGATGTATCTCTGGAGCAGCTGGTCGGCGCGATCCGCACCGTGGCCGCGGGCGGATCGTTGGTGCAGCCGGTGGTGACCCAGCGCCTGCTGTCTGGCTTGGAGCAAATGCGCAACGATTTCGTCAGCCTGGATCGTCCGGATCCACTGACCGACCGTGAGACCGAGATCCTGCGGTTGATGGCCAGCGGATTTTCCAACAAGGAGATCGCCAACTCGTTGGGCGTGGCCGAGGGAACGATCAAAAACCATGTCTCCAACATTCTCTCCAAGCTCGGCGTGCGCGATCGCACTCGGGCTGTGCTGAAAGCGTTCGAGTTGCAGTTGGTCTGAGCAGATCCTGCGGCGCGATCGCTCCGTCCGGTGCCGATATGCGGGGTTCAGGTGGGGCGGCAGGGTGTGTTCACGCTGCCGCCTTCAGTCCTTGCTCAGTGGATTGGTCTGTCGCGGGAGCGGTGGTCTTGTTGGTACTGCGTCATGCGGCCACGTTGTCAGACGTTGGCTTACGTGCCGTTGCGCGTCACTGTCCGGCGCTGTGTCGGTTGCAATGGTCTGGTCGTGCGTGCCAGTGCCATGCGTGCCGCTGCGTGCGAGCGCCGGGGCGGCAGTGGCAGTGGATGGCGTGTCATTCCGTGATGGGCTGACCACGGGGGGAGCGAAGCCTGCTAGGATAAGGGCTTCGCTTCATCAACCCGGCCGTGGGATCGGCCCCGGAGACCTGCTGAATGACCCGTATTATCGAATTCCTGATCGCCCTGGGGATCGTGGCTGGCCTGTTTGTTATCCTTGGCTTGGTGTTGCCTTCGGAGCGTCACATGTCCGAAAGCGTCGAGACCAATCGGCGCATGACCATTGTCTATGACACCTTGAACAGTCTGCGGCGGTTCAAGGACTGGAATCCTCTGGTGCTGCGTGACCCCCACGTCGATCTGAAGCTTTCCGGCCCGGAAGCGGGCGTCGGTGCGCGTCTGGATTACACCTCCAAGGAGGGGTACATCGGCAAGGGAAGCTGGGTCATCACCTCGACCGAGAAGGATAAGGACGTCGTCATCGCCATCGAAGACGAGACCAAGGGCAAGGACAAGACCACGACCTTCAAGCTGGAATCGACCGGCAAGAACGGCCGTAACGTGAAGATTACCCAGGACTACTCGGTGCGTTACGGCTGGGACCTGCTGGGCCGTTACGCCGGTCTGTACGTGAGTCGTCACGTCGGTGACGATATCAAGCTGGGTCTGTCGCGTCTGACCAACGTCCTGGCCAGCGTGCCGAACGTGGACTACCGGTCCGAAGATACTCCTCTGACGGATCTTAAGGTCGTCGACGTTCCCGCCGAGGATCTGCTGGTGGTCAACGCGGGCAACATCGACCGCGATAACGACTCCATCAAGAAGTCGATCAAGGACAACCAGGAGTGGATCAAGCGCGTGATGGAGGCCAATGGCCTGGAAGCGGCGGGTCCGTTGCGCATCGTCACCACCGATTTCGGTTCCGACAAGTACGCCTTTGACGTTGCCCAACCGGTGCGCAAGCGTGCTGGCGGCGCGGCCAAGTCCGACAAGTCCGAAGACAAGAAGTCTGGAGATAAAAAGAAAGACGACGCGAAGAAAGACGACGCGCCGGCTGCGCCGGTCGATGCGACCCCGGTCGCCGCGGTAGGCGAGCCGCTGAAGGTGACCATCCCGCAGGGGGCTCCGGTGACCTATACGCGCACCGAAGCGCACCGCTCGGCGTTCGCCAGCTATGTCGGCCACATGGCCGGTCTGGATACGGCGCGTAATGCGGTCCGTGCCTGGGCCGCGACCAGCGGTTACGAGGTGACCGACCGTCCATACGAAGCCTGGAAGGGTGGCGTTGATAAGGCGTTTACGCCGGATGGCAGTTACGACATCTATTGGGCGATCAAGTAAGTCCTGAACGGATGCAATGAGTGAACCCGGAACGCGCCGCATCTTGCGGCGCGTTCTGTTTATGGGGTGTTGCAAATGGTTGCTCTACCCCGGAGGAGAATGTAAATGCTGACTTTCGATCGCCGCTCGCGTGGGCCATCCTGGCTATCCAGCATCGGCGCGCTGTTGGCAGCCGTTGCCATCGGCCTGTCCGCTTACGCCGCACATGCGGCCCTTGTGCCGCTGGCGCAATCGCATCTGCAGACGGCGGCGTTGTATGCCTTCGGTCATGGGCTGGCGTTGGCGGCGCTTGGCCGCCGCAACGAACGGATGCTTGCGCATGTCGTGTTATGCCTGTTGCTGCTGGGAACCTTGCTGTTCTCGGGTAGTCTGGCCGGCAATGCACTGGCGCAATGGCCGACGCGGCTGGCACCAATCGGTGGCGTCACCCTGATGTTGGGCTGGCTGCTGTGGGCGATGGATGCATTGCGGCGCTGAGGTGTCCCGGACCGTGGCATGGCGTCGGTGCTTGCCTGAGGAACGTGGTGCGATCACTGCTGTGGCGGAGCGCCTGCGAGCAGCAGCTCGTGGTTCAACCGTGACCGTTGCGAGAATGTGAAGTGCCGCGCTTGCTGCAAGTCACGGTGGTGCTGGAAGCTGTCGCGCACTGCGCTGAGAGTGCCGCAGTGGTGTTGTGGTCATTCCTCGGCGAGGTGCGCCAGCCGGGTCGGTGTCGTCGGCGATTTGGAGGGGCGGCGCAACGTGTTGAGTGTCCGCGCTTGCCGTTGTCTGGCAACGTGCGGAATTAGCGGTCGTGCCATTGGCGCGGCGGTATGGCGGGCCAGCCATGGTGCGGTGCGACTGCCGTCAGTGTCCGTTGCGTCGCGCACGTGCCGTGCGGTCGCTCAGGCTGATGAGGTGTCCTGCCAGCACCAATGCCAGGGTTCGTAGACGATGCCATGCGGATTATCGCGCGGATAACTCATTCGGTAGCCGAAGCTGCTGGCGTGCGTGCGCAGCCAGGCGAAGGCGTGGGTGCGTTCGAAGCTTTCCTCTGCCGGCGGTTCGCCCGGTGTGCCGATGTCCAGCGCATGGCCGCTGTGGTGTTCGCTGAAACCGGGAGCGGCGTTGACCGCGAGGATCTGCGCCAGACTCAGTCCACGTGCGGCCTTGCGCGCGAAGATGCCGAGTTGGTAGTCGTGACTGCGGTAGCCGGAAATCGCCTCCAGCACGACGCCATCGCGTGTGGCGGCGTGGCGCAGCGCCCGCCACGCGCGTGCGGCACCCGCGCTCAGCCAGAGTGGTCGCGCATAGCGGTCGCGGCCAGCGGCGTGCAGGCTGCTCGGTTCCGGTTGCAGTGTCAGCCCGGTGCGCTGGGCATAGTCCTCGGCCTTCAGGCCAAGTCCGGCCAGACGCTGTTGCAGCGCGGTCAGCGGCAGCCATGCGGTATCGGTTGGTATCCGCTTGTAGTGTGCGGGCAGCGCATCGAGACGGTCCAGTGCCGCTTCGATGCCTGGCTCGTGCATCAATCGTGGCACCAGCGCCCGTAGCCCATGTGCGGTTGCCGTCGCCAGATAGCGACCGTCGCGCTTGCGTCGCAGCAGCCAGATCGCCTGTGCGAGCTGGCGCGCATCGGCGTTGCCGCGCGCGCGCAGCAGCGCGGCCGGCAGCAGTTCGATGGCGTCGGTGTTGAGCAATAGGGGAGGCATGGCGCGCATCGGCACAGAGTAGAGCCAAGTCGTGCGCAGGGCCAGTTGGCGCGCGGGGATGGGGTGCCGATGGTTCGGTGTTGTCGGTCGTCGCGGTTGCCGTGGCGCACTCAGCGGCACACGTGGCGACTGTTGCTTGCCCCATTGACGCTGGCTTGCGCTGTCGCAGCGGCTTGTAGATCCTGCAGCAGTTGCCGTGGTTGTTCGACGCTGAGTAGCAGCCAGCGTCCGTCTTGCAGTGGGATGGCCAGTATACGGTCGGCGGTGATCAGGCAGAACGCTTTATGGCTGTCGCGAGTCCGGTAGTAGCCGGCGTGGAAACCGGGATAGCCGAAGCCCAGTGTCTTGAAGGTGGGTTTGAATCCGTTGTGTTCGGATAGCGCGATGATGCGTGCATCGTTCGGACGCATGGACGCGACCGGGACGCGTCGGCTGAGGAAGGTCGCGCGCACCTGCAGCACGTTGCCGCGTAGATGCACGCGTCGTTGGGTGAAGGCGATGCTGGCGCCGACCCCGATCAGCGCCACCAGGCCGATGCAAGGCAGGATGGTGGCGGGATGCTGTTCATGCAGTGCGGCCACGCTGGTGATTGCGGTTACGGCGAACAGCGGCAGCCACAGCCACACCACCAGACCGAGCGGGTGCGGTGGGATGACGGGATAGTATCGTTCCTGCACGGGAGACAGATGCTGGTTCATCGTGATGCTCCTGATACGGTGGATAAGGCGTGGTCCCATGCGGTGCCACCGACCCAGGCGGCAAGGACCAGGGCAGGCACGCCGGAGAGTGCCAATGCCAATGGTGCGAACGCAGCATGCATCGCCATCGGTGCGTCAGTACAGCGAACCGGTGTTGACGATCGGCTGGGTACCGCGATCCGAACACAGCACAGTCAGCAGGTTACTGACCATGTGCGCTTTGCGTTCGGTGTCCAGTTCCACCACGCCGTTTTTATGCAATTCGGCCAGCGCCATCTCGACCATGCCCACCGCCCCGGCGACGATGCGGGTGCGTGCGGCGATCACCGCGTTGGCCTGCTGTCGTTGCAGCATCGCATGGGCGATTTCCGGTGCGTAGGCAAGGTGGCTGATGCGCGCTTCGATCACGTCCACCCCAGCCTGGGTCAGGCGCTCGTCGAGGTGACGCTTGAGCTGCTCGCTGATTTCGTTGGGATGGCTGCGCAGCGAGATCTGCCCGTCTTCGTGCTGATCGTAGGGATAGCTGGTGGCCATCGCACGCAGCGCCGCCTCGGATTGGATGTGTACGAAACGCTCGTAGTCGTCGACGTTGTAGACCGCTTCGGCGGCGTCCATCACCTGCCACACGATCACCGCACCGATTTCGATCGGGCTGCCGTCCAGTTCGTTGACCTTGAGCCGGCCGCTTTCGAAATTGCGCGCGCGTTGGCTGATCTTGCGTTTGTTGTAGAAGGGCGTGTTCCAGCGCAGACCGGCGTCTTTGACGGTGCCGATGTACTTGCCGAACAGGCTCAGCACGGCGGCCTGATTTGGTTCCATGGTGTACAGGCCGGCCAACAGGAACGCGCCGATGCTTAGGATCGGCAGGATGCACAGCAAGGTGAGCGGCATGGCGGATGGCCGCAGTGCGGCTGTCGCGACGAGCGTGCCGGCGCTCATCAGGAACACCGCGACGATGCCTGCGATCATCGGGATGCCGGGTAGGGAGGAACGGGGCTGCTCTTTCATGATTGGCGTCCTTGTGGGTGAGCTTGGCGCGCGTTGCGACTTCTGGAAAGATTATTGTTTTGATATCAGTATATGGCGATGTTGTTTGCTGGGTGAGCGTGCCGATGGAAGCGTCGGCGCCATGGGCCTCTGGTGATTGCACACGGCGCACACTTGCTGCGACAGCGTGCCGCCTGACGTGGACGCACTAGCCGTTGAAGATCTGCACCGGCGTGGCGAAGCTGGCCAGATAATGGGTGCCGGTGGCGATATCGCCGCGGTAGGTGCCGGGCGTCTGGACAATGCAACGCTTGCCCACGCGCACGCCTGCGGCGATGGCGACCTGCCGTCCCAGGGTCGCGTGGCTGCCGATGTTGGCGTCGGCGCCGACGAATGCGCCCGCATCGATCCATGCGCCGTTACCGACTTTGACGCCGTGTTCCAGCACCGCCGCCGTGCCGATCCAACTATTGAAGCCGATGTCGCAGTGTGGACCGACGATCGCGCCGGCGCCGATCATGCCGTTTTCGCCGACCCTGGCGCTGGCAGCCAGTCGTGCGCCACGGCAAATTAGCGCTGGCATCTTGAAGCCGCGTGCCTTGAGTTCGCCCATCAGTTCCTGACGGCGGAGATTGAGGAACTGCGCGTCCCAGGCGACGAAAGCGGTGGCACCGCTGCTATGTAGGGTGTACAGGGCGTCCAGGTCGAAGCGGTAGTCCTTGCCTTGCGCGATGTCCACCGGGTGCAGCACGGTGTCCGGGGCCGCCTCGGCCCATGCCGCGAGCGCCCAGCGCAGCAACCCACCGCTGCCGATCACGTACTTTTCACAGGACATGCCGTCCCTCCATGACATCCATGTACCAACGTTCGACCTGCATGTTGATGTGATCGTAGTCGCCCAGCACGGGGCGTGGCGTGTCCGCGCGTAGTCCCGATTGCACCTGCTCCATTACGTCGATGTCCTCGCGCAATACTTTTTCGGCGCCCTGCAGATGTCCCAGCAGCACCGCGTCGGAACCAGGGTAGCGGCATTTCTTGCGTGCTGTAACGTAGTAAACGATCAGGTCGGTGCGTTGTGCGGACACCGGCTGGTGGTGCTCGATGATGAAGGAGTAACCACCGGATCCCGATGCGATATGCAGGTTCGGATACAACAGCCAGTTCAGATACCAGTCGTCGCTGCCGAAGCGTTCGACGTTGTCGTGCCAGGCATAGTGCGGCAGCGCCAGCAGCGGTTCGTTGAGGCCACCGCCGCTGAACCCGCGCAAGCGCGCCATGTGCTGCTCCGGCGAGGCGCTGCCTTCAGCATGATAGCGACGCGCCTCGGCGATGCCGGTCGCGTCCATGTGCACCTGAAACTTCACTTGTTGCGCCAGTGTGCGTGGGTGTACGAAGCGCGGATGCAGCGCATCGCGCAGGTTCTCGTAAGCGAGTTTCCAGTTGCAATGTGTTTGGAATGTCGCGACCAGCACTTCCTCGTCGAACTGTTCCGATGCCGCCCGCAGCATGTCCAGTGCCGACAGCGAGAACTGCGCTTCCAGCGGCATCGGCGTAGCGGATATGTTCACGAACACCAGGTTGCCGATGCAGGCCAGGGCGAAGCGACGCAGCCGCAGGCAGGCGCGCGCATCGGGTGGCAATCGGTAGGCTTCGTCGTGGAAGGGGATGTGCTCCACGCCGCCATCGGCACCGTAGCGCCAGCCGTGATAGCCGCAGACCAGCGGCCGTACGCCCTGTGCTTGTTCCTGCAAGGGTTTTTGCCGATGCAGGCACACGTTGTCGAACGCCCGCAGTTCGCCATCGATGTTCTGCACGACGACATCCACCCCGCACACCGTGCGTCGGACGAAGGCGTTGGGCTTGTTCAGCAGCATGCGTGGGGCCACGAACTGCCACAGCGGGGTCATCAGGCGTTCGCGCTCGCGTGCGAACCAGGTTTCGTCGATGTAGGCCGTAGCCGGCATCAGCGAGTACATGCATGGCTCCGGCGCGGCGGCGCGATCGCTGGCCCGGGTAAGCCGGGCGCGTGCCGGGACGAGCGGATGGCGCGCGCTTGGCGGTGCCAGGCAGTACGGTGTGTCATGGCGGCGTCCCTAAGGTCGGTACAGAAGATAGCATTCCGTTGGTGTGCATCGGCTGCCGCGAACCGCCTTCGGCAGGGCCGCCGCGCCGGGACGTAGAATGACGCCCCCCTCTTCGTGCAGGTACCTTTTCTATGGTCACTCTGGGAACCCCGTTGTCCGCTTCCGCGACCCGCGTGTTGCTGCTTGGTTCGGGCGAACTGGGCAAGGAAGTGGCGATCGAACTGCAACGCTTCGGGGTGGAGGTGATTGCGGTGGACCGCTACGCCGATGCACCGGCGATGCAGGTCGCGCACCGCAGCCATGTGATCGACATGCTTGATCCGATGGCGTTGCAAGATTTGATTGCGCGCGAGTGTCCGCACCTGATCGTGCCGGAGATTGAGGCGATCCACACCGAGACGCTGGTGGCGCTGGAGCGCGACCACGGCCAGCGGGTGATCCCCACCGCGCGCGCGGCGCGATTGACCATGGACCGCGAAGGCATCCGTCGCCTGGCCGCCGAAACGCTGCACTTGCCGACCTCCCCGTACCGCTTCGTCGATACGCCCGAACAGTACCGCGCGGCGATCGCCGCGGTGGGCCTGCCATGCGTGGTCAAGCCGGTGATGTCGTCCTCGGGCAAGGGCCAGAGCACACTGCGCAGCGAGGCCGACATCGAGGCGGCGTGGGAGTACGCGCAGACCGGCGGCCGTGCCGGCGCCGGTCGCTGCATCGTGGAGGGTTTCATCGATTTCGACTATGAAATCACCCTGTTGACCGTGCGTCACGCTGGCGGCACGGCGTTCTGCGATCCAATCGGGCATTGGCAGCAGGATGGCGATTACCGCGAGAGTTGGCAACCGCAACCGATGTCGGCGCTGGCCCTGCAGCGCGCGCAGGAGATCGCGCACGCGGTCACCGACGCACTTGGCGGCTGGGGTCTGTTTGGCGTGGAATTGTTCGTCAAGGGCGACCATGTCTGGTTCAGCGAGGTGTCGCCGCGCCCGCACGATACCGGCCTGGTCACGCTGATATCGCAGGAGCTGAGCGAATTCGCGCTGCATGCGCGTGCGATTCTCGGCCTGCCGATTCCGACGATCCGCCAGCACGGGCCGTCGGCTTCCTGCGCGCTGCTGGCGCACGGCGAGGGCGTTCCCGTGTTCGGCAATGTCGAGGCGGCACTGCAGGCTGCGGACACCGCGTTGCGCCTGTTCGGCAAGCCGAGCGTGCACGGTCACCGCCGCGTGGGCGTGACTCTGGCGCGTGGTGCCGACATCGCGCAGGCGCGGCAGATCGCACGGGATGCGGCGGCGGCGCTGCACATCCAATTGCGCGCTTGAGCCGCGCTTGCGCGGGGCGTGTGCGCGACGTGGCCTTGGCGCTTGGATCAGGGCCGGGGCGAGGGGCGAGCTGGCTGCCGTGGTTGCAGGATCGCGTCGGGTGCTCGTTTACGGGGCCGCAGCGACATCGACCCAGACCAGATGGTGGTCGCTGCCGCCGGCGATTGCTGCGCTCGGCTGATCGGATGTCGGCCAGAACACGCCGCTGTCCAGATAGCGAAAATTCCGCGATGGCAGCACGTAGTCCAGGTGCAAGGTGCCGGCCTTCGGCCCGAAATCCCCGGTGACCTGTTGCGGCGGGCCGCGATGCGCGATGCCTTTGGCGGCGTAGGTACGCGTGGTCTCCTCGCCGCCGGCACTGTGCGGGGGCGGGTATTGCAGCACGCGCGGATGCGCGATCAGGGCGACGATGGCATCGTGGCGACCGTCGCCGTCGATCGGATCGTTGTTGAGGTCGCCAAGGATCACGAAATCTGCATCGGTGGCCAGGCCGCCGCAGCGGCCGGCGTCGTCGCATAGCCAGTTCGCCTTGCCGGTGCCGGCATCGTCGAGATATTCGCGCCACAGCCGCAGTTCGTCGTGGTTGCGTGCGGCATTGCGCTTCTCCGCGCCATCGAACACGGGTGGGGTGGGGTGCGCCACCAGCGCATGGATCACCCCCAGTGGCGTGCGGACCGGGACGTCCCAGTGCGATTTGGACGATAGCCGCAGTTGCGTCCAGACCGCGTCGCGATGGAAGAAGTGGCCGCTGGCCGGATCGACCGGGCGCAGTGCGCCGGGCATCGCGCTCCACTTCAATAATCGAAAGCTGCGTACTGCCGCGGTGTCGATCGGATACCTGGACAGCAGCAACATGCCGTATTGGCCGGGATGCAGGCCGTAGCCCCAGGCGTCGTTGCCGCGTGCGCGGCCTTCGCCGCCGACATGGCCGTCGTTATCCAGATCCAGGCCGCTGGGTACGCCGGTGTTCACCGGCGCGAGGTAGCGATAGGCGTAGTGCAAGGCGCTGCCGCCGTGGGGTTGGGGGGCGGCCAGATAGCGTTGCTCGAACAGGTCGGCGGCGCGGTGCGCGTCGTCGTAGTCGAATTCGTTGAGCAGCACCAGATCCGGGCGTACCTGTTGCAGCACCGCGGCGATCTTGCGCGCCTGCGCGCTGTCGCCTTGAAGTGAAGCGATCAGACCGCCGGAGACGTCGGAATTGAGCGAGGTGTTGTAGGTGGCCAGGCGCAGATGTGCCGAGGCGGACGCGGCGGGGTCGCTCATCGCAGTGGATGTGGTGTGCGTGCAGGCGCCACACAACAGGATCAGGGCAATCAGGAATAGGCGTGGCGTCATCCATGCAGTGTCGCATGCGTCGCATGTCCGCAGCATGGCGCGCGGCTAATCCCGCAGATGCTGCACGAACTCGTCGAAGGCGCGCCAATGGTGGCCGTCGTAGGCCTGTAGCGGGCGGAAGCAGCGTTTGTAGTCCATTTTCCGATGGCCGCGGATCCAGTAGCCCAGGTACAGATAGCGCAGCCCCGCGCGTTTGGCCCAGGCGATTTGTTGCAGGATCGCCAGCGTGCCCAGGCTGCGCTCGGGGGCGTCTGGCGCGTAGAAGGTGTACACCGCCGACAAGGCTTGCGTGGTGATGTCGGTGACCGCCACCGCCAGCAGCGGCCCGTGGCCCCCGTCCACCGGGCGTTGCCGCAGTTCCAGGAAGCGCCCATGCGACCAGCTGCCGATCAGGAATTGGTCGAACTCGTGTGCGCTGTGGTCGTCCATGCCGCCACCGGGATGGCGGGCGCGCAGGTAGTCCTGGTACAGCGCCAAGTGTTCTTCGGTGCGTTCGGCGGCAACCAGGCGCATGTCCAGGTCGGCGTTGCGTGCAAGGCAGCGGCGTTGGCTGCGATCGGGTACGAAGTCTTCGATGGGGACACGGACCGCCACGCAAGCGCGACAGTGTTGGCAATGCGGGCGGTAGACCAGATCGCCCGAGCGACGAAAGCCCCAGCTCAGCGCGAGCGGGTAAAGCGTATCCAGACGTCGGTCGTAAGGGTCCAGCACGAGGTCGCGTGCCTGCCGCTCGGGCCAGTAGCCGCATGCGTGCTGGCCGGTCTGGAACAGTTGCAGATCGCCGCTGGCGTCGGAGTGGATGGCCATGCGTCGAGCATAGCGCTTCGCCACGGCTGTCCATCGGATGAATGTGTACCGCTGCAGGTCAACCGTGATGGGAGCCGGGCGTTGTCTACGAGGACGGTGTCGTTGCGCCGGTTCGCATCGCGAGCCGACCACGCGCACCGACCACTGCCATCCCGGCAGATTCCTCATCATCCTCAGGGAGTGTCCCATGAATTACCGTAATCCGCTGCTTGCCCTGGCCGTGCTCGTCGCGCTGTCCGGTGCCGCGTATGCCGCCACCCCCCCGTCGGTCGAGGCTGGCGGTTTCGCCGGGCTCGATACGAACGGCGACGGCGTCATCGACCGCAACGAGGCCGCCGCCAATCCGCGCCTGGCCGCGCATTTCGACACGCTGGACAAGAACCACGATGGCAGGCTCAGCCCCGACGAGTTGCCACGGCACGGCCACCACGACCGTCTGCGGGCGCTGCTGACCAAGCTGGATACCAATCAGGATGGACGGATCAGTCGTGCCGAGGCGCAGGCCGATCCGGTATTCGCCGCGCGTTTCGACAAGATGGACGTCAACAAGGATGGCTTCGTCGACCGTGCCGATTTCCAACTGCGCGCCGAGCAACATCGCGATGCCTGGTTCACCGCCGCCGATACCAACAGGGACGGCATGCTCAGCCGCGCCGAATTCGATGCGGCGCACGCCAGACATGGGGCGCAACGCGCGGATGTGTCGATGCCGGCGACTGTCACGCGCTGACGTCTATTCGGCGTGGTTTGTGTTTCATCGCGACAAGGCGATGATCGATAACGCCCCCGTGCCTTACGGCGCGGGGGCGCTTGTATTGGAACATGCGCGGCGCAGACGCAGACCATGCGTCGCCGCAAAATTGCGCTGACGTCGCGTACGCCGAGCGGCGTTGGACGATTATTTGCCGCGTGGCGCTGGCTGTAGACGCACGCGAACGGTGTCGTTGTCGGGGGCGTGTTGCACTGGCGCGGCGTTGGAGGTTGGCGACGGGGGATTGCGGTGATGCAGGGCGGTCACCAGCGCCACAGCACCGATCGCCGCCAGCAGCGCCAGACGGATGCGCCAGGCCCAGCGCTTGCGGTTGTCCGGAGCGGCCTGCGACTGAAACTCGCTCAGATAAGGACGGTTCTGCTCGGTGTCGCGGCGGGTGCTGTCGAGTAAGCCCGCCGCGCGTAGCAGTTCGCGTGCGTGTGGTTGGTCGTTGGCATGCACCACCCATACGGTGGGTTGCGCCTGCGTGGCGACTGGGTCGAGGTAGCTGAACTGGCCACTGTGGCGGCTGCGGTAGGAACGGCCGTTGCTCAGCCGGACCTCGATGCCCGCTTCGCGTAGCAGCGTGGCCACGCCTTCGGCGGTTTCCACGCGTTGGCTGCTGAAGATCTGTCGCATCGTCGTTGTCTCAGCGCTTGGTCGTCGGCACCTGCGCCGCAGCGTCGGTGTCCGATACCACGCGAATCAGGCCCTCTTGCGCGGTGCTGGCGACCAGGGTGCCGTCGCGAGTGAAAAATTGCCCGCGTGCCAGACCCCGCGCGGACTGCGCGCTGGGGCTGTCCAATGCATACAGCAGCCAGTCGTCGGCCCGAAACGGTCGGTGGAACCACAACGCGTGATCCAGCGAGGCCATTTGTACGTTCGGCGTGTAGTAGCTGATGCCGTGCGGGAAGGTGGCGGTGCCGAGCAGGTGGAAATCGGAGGCGTAGGCGAGCAGCGCCTGATGCAGTTCCGGTGCGTCGCCGACCGGTTCGCTCAGGCGCAGCCACATCTGCTGAAACGGCGGGCGCTTGGGCGGATTCAGTTCGTCGCGCGGGTACACATGGCGGAATTCGAACGGGCCACCGCGCGCGAGCCAGCGCTGCACCTTGATCGGAAGCGTCGCCAGCACTTCTGGCTGTGCGGCCGGAGTTGGCTCGATGTCCTCCGGCTGTGGCACTTCGGGCATTTTCAACTGGTGGGTAGCGCTGTCTTCGTGTTCCTGGAACGAGGCGGCGCAGAAGAAGATGACCTTGCCGTACTGGATCGCGCTGACCCGGCGCACCGAGAAGCTGCCGCCGTCGCGGGTGCGGTCCACGTCGTAGACGATTGGGTGTTCGATATCCCCGGCGCGCAGAAAATAGGCATGCAGCGAATGCGCGTGGCGGCCGTTCTCCACCGTGGCCTGCGCCGCCGTGAGTGCCTGGCCGAGGACCTGGCCGCCGAACACATATTTGGTGCCGATGTCGCGGCTCTGGCCGCGGAACAGGTTGTCCTCCAGCCGCTCCAGCGACAACAGGTCGATCAGTTCGGAGACGACAGGGGTGGGCTTGCTGTACAAGAAACCGGGCCTGGGCAAGGAATGGTGGCCATTATACCGGGTGGTCCGCATCGGCCCGCCTGGCCGGGCTCAGCGCTTGCTCAGCCGCTTCACCAACGCGTGCAGTGCGGTCTGGGTATCGGGCGTATGCCAGTTGTCGAGTAGGCGTTCCAGTGCGAGGTGTTCCTCGCTCAGCGCTGCGCGCAGGTCGGCGCGGGCGATTGCACGGGTCTGCAGCATCGGTTGGCGTGGTCGCTGCAATAATTCCTGAAGCCATGCCACCGCGCGTGCGACGACGCGTTGGGCATCGGCCAGCTCGTCGATCAGGCCGATCTCCAGTGCGCGTTCGGCGCTGACCAGTTCGCCGGCGACCAGCAGGCGTTCGGCGCGATGTGCGCCGATCACGCGCCGCAGCAGACGTTGGATGCCTTCCGGCGCGACCAGGCCGACCTCGGTCTCGTTGAGGCCGATGCTGACCGGATGCGCCGGATCCGGGCTGCGCGCCATCACCCGGTAGTCGCAACACAGCGCCAGCACGCAGCCGCCGGCTGGCGCATGGCCGGTCAGTGCGGCCACCACCGGGATGGTGCTGTCGGCCAGCGCGCGCGCAGCGGCGAAGAAGTGCTGCCAACTGTCGCGTAGCTTTGCGCGGTCGTCGCCGTGGCCGAGCAGATGTGGCACGTCCATGCCGGCTGAAAAAATTCGTTCGCTGCCGGAGAGCACCAGCGCCTGCATCGCATCGGCCTGGGCTTGCGCGATCGCTGCGACCAGTTCGGTGCACAGCGCGGTGTCGAGTGCGTTGACCGGCGCGCGGGCCAGGCGCAATTCGCGGATGGGGCCGTGGTCGAGCATCTGGATCGGGGCGTTCATGCGGGAGCGTCCAGGAGCGGCGGCCAAGTGCGGTGGGCGTTATGATAAAGCCATGAAGTACACACCATTGGCATGCGTACGTCGATTGGCCGTCGGGCTGGCGGGGTGGTTTCTCATCGCCTCCGGGCCGTTGGTCGCGGCCTCGGCGGTCAAGCCGGTGGCCTGTGTGCCGCAGTGGCGCGATGGCTGGGTGCGTTTGCCGCCGAGTCCGGCGATGCCGATGGCGGCCGGCTTCGGTCGTCTGCACAACCCCTGCGCGCATACGCTGACGGTGGTGTCCGCGCGCAGTCCGGCTTTTGCCGAGGTCAGCCTGCACGAAACCACGCTGCGTGCGGGCGTCAGCAGGATGCGCGAGGTCGATGCTTTGCCGTTGGCGCCCGGTAACGATGCGCTGCTGCAGCCTGGCGGTCTCCACCTGATGCTGATGCAGCCGACGCAGCCGCTGCGCGAGGGTGTGCGGTTGCCGGTGACTTTTGTTCTGGACGATGGCCGCCAGGTGCAGGCCGAATTGCAGGTGCGTGCGGGCAAGCCGTAGTGTTTGCCGGATGCGATTTGCCGTACGTGCGGATGGTTCCTTGGGTATGTCGCGCGTGCATGCCTTTTAACTGCACGCCACGCGAATCTGCTCCGGTAGCGGCACGCTTTTGCCGGTCTGTGTGTCGACCCACACCGCGACGACGTTGCCGTCCGAGTGCAACACGCTCGCATCCTGTTGGTCGACGATGCGGTGGCCAACGGTGACGCTGCTGTTGCCCAGGCGTTGGACGAACAATTCCACCACGATGTCGTTGGGCCACATGATCGGCAGGCGATAGTTGAGGTTGGTCGCTACCACCACCGGGATGATGCGGTTGCGCAACGAAACGCCTTCCACGCCCAGCATCCAGCGCGCGCGCGCTTCTTCCAGGTAGGAGATGTACTTGGCGTGGTTGACGTGGCCCATGCTGTCCATGTCGCGCCAGCGTACGCTGATCGGCACGCGTGTCAGTGGCGTGTGCGTGGGAGAAACGGAGGTATCGCTCATGGTGCGCTCTTCTTGGTCGTGGGGGTCGGCTTGCGTGCTTGCTTGCTGGGTTTCTCGGGCTTGCTCTTGCGTGGCGGCAGCGCGGCGGGCTTGTTCGCCAGTGCCGCTGGCTTGGTTGGTTTGGTAGCGCTTCCCTCGGGTAACAGCTTGGCCAGGAACCGGCCGGTGTAGGAGTGCGGATGTGCGGCGATCTCCTCTGGCGTGCCGGTGGCCAGGATGGTGCCGCCGCGGTGGCCGCCTTCCGGACCCAGGTCCACCACCCAGTCGGCAGTCTTGATCACGTCCAGATTATGTTCGATCACCACCACGGTATTGCCCTCGTCGCGGAGCTTGTGCAGCACTGCCAGCAGCGCCTCGATGTCGTGGAAGTGCAGGCCGGTGGTGGGTTCGTCGAGGATGTACAAGGTGCGACCGGTGTCGCGGCGCGATAACTCCTTGGACAGCTTCACCCGCTGTGCTTCGCCGCCGGACAGGGTGGTCGCGCTCTGGCCGAGTTTGATGTAGCTCAGGCCGACGTCGATCAAGGTCTCCAGCTTGCGCGCGATTGCCGGCACCGGCTCGAACAGCCTCAGCGCATCTTCGACGGTCATCTCCAGCACGTCGTTTATGTTGTAGCCCTTGTAGAGGATCTCCAGCGTCTCGCGGTTGTAGCGCTTGCCGTGGCACACGTCGCAGGGCACGTAGACGTCGGGCAGGAAGTGCATTTCCACCTTGATCAGGCCGTCGCCCTGGCACGCTTCGCAGCGGCCACCGCGCACGTTGAAGCTGAAACGGCCCGGCGAATAGCCGCGTGCGCGCGCTTCCGGCACCTGCGCGAACAGTTCGCGCAGCGGCGTGAACAGGCCGGTGTAAGTGGCCGGATTGGAGCGCGGGGTGCGTCCGATGGGCGATTGGTCGATGTCCACGACCTTGTCGAACAGATCCAGGTGCTCGATCTCACGGTACGGCGCCACCGTGTGCGAGGCGCCATTGATCGCGTTTGCGGCCAGGGTGAACAAGGTGTCGTTGATGAGTGTCGACTTGCCGGAGCCGGAGACGCCGGTGATGCAGGTCAGCAGTCCCGCCGGAATGTCCAGGTCGACGTTCTTGAGATTGTTGCCGATGGCGCCGCGCAAGTGCAGCGTCATCTTGGGATTGGGCTTGTGCCGCTTGGCTGGGATCTCGATCCGACGCTTGCCCGACAGATACTGTCCGGTGAGCGAGCGCGGCGCTTTCAGCAAGTCCTGCACGCTGCCTTGGCCGACGATTTCGCCGCCGTGCACACCGGCACCGGGGCCGATGTCGAGCACGTAGTCGGCCAGGCGGATCGCATCCTCGTCGTGCTCGACCACGATCACCGTGTTGCCCAGGTCGCGCAGGCGGGTGAGGGTGCCGAGCAGGCGTTCGTTGTCGCGCTGGTGCAGGCCGATCGACGGTTCGTCGAGCACGTACATCACCCCGACCAGGCCGGCGCCGATCTGGCTGGCCAGACGGATGCGCTGCGCTTCGCCACCGGAGAGAGTGTCGGCCTTGCGCTCCAGGGTGAGGTAGTCCAGGCCGACGTCGACCAAAAAGCCGAGCCGTTCGGCGATTTCCTTGACGATCTTGCTGGCGATCTCGCCGCGCCAGCCGGGCAGGTTGAGTTGGCGGAAGAATGCCAGTGCGTCGTCGATCGGCAACACCACCAGATCCGGCAACGGGCGGTCGGCTACGAAGACGTTGCGCGCGGCTCGGTTCAGGCGCGCGCCGTTGCAGTCCGGGCACGGCCGCTCGCTGATGTACTTGGCCAGTTCCTCGCGTACCGCTGGCGATTCGGTCTCGCGGTAGCGGCGTTCCAGATTGGGGATGATGCCTTCGAAGCGGTGCTTGCGTTGGGTGCGGCCACCGGCATCGGTGAAGTAGGTGAAGGTGATCGTCTCCTCGCCGCTACCGTACAGCACCGCGTCGCGGACCTTGTCCGGCAGCGATTGCCATGGGGCGTCGACGTTGAATTTGTAGTGCTTGGCCAGCGAAGCGATCAGTTGGAAATAGTAGGCGTTGCGCCGGTCCCAACCGCGCACCGCGCCGGCCGACAGCGACAGTTCCGGGTGGACCACCACGCGTTCGGGATCGAAGAACTCGGCCACGCCCAGGCCATCGCAGGTCGGGCAGGCGCCCATCGGCGCATTGAACGAGAATAGCCGTGGCTCCAGTTCGGGCAACGCGTAGTCGCAGACCGGACAGCTGAACTTGGAAGAGAACAATTGCGGCGCGGCCGTGGCGTCGTCCAGCGACTGGACCGAGACCATGCCATCGGAGAGCTTCAGCGCGGTTTCGAAGCTCTCGGTCAGGCGTTGTTTGATGTCCTCGCGCGGACGGAAGCGGTCGATCACTGCTTCGATGGTGTGTTTCTGGCGTAGCGCTAGCGCCGGCACCGCATCGATCTCGTACAGTTCGCCGTCCACGCGTACGCGCACGAAGCCTTGCGCGCGGAGTTGTTCGAACACTTGCGCGTGCTCGCCCTTGCGCTCGCGGATCACCGGCGCCAGCAGCATGTAGCGCTGCTCCGGGTCCAGGGTCAGGACCTGGTCGACCATTTGGCTGACCGTCTGCGCCTCCAGCGGATAGTGGTGGTCGGGGCAGCGCGGCTGGCCGACGCGGGCGTACAGCAGGCGCAGGTAGTCGTAGATTTCGGTGATGGTGCCGACCGTGGAGCGCGGGTTGTGCGAGGTCGATTTCTGCTCGATCGCGATTGCCGGCGACAGACCCTCGATGTGGTCGATGTCCGGCTTCTCCATCACGCTGAGGAACTGCCGCGCATAGGCCGACAGCGATTCCACGTAGCGGCGCTGGCCTTCGGCATAGATGGTGTCGAAGGCCAGCGAGGACTTGCCCGAGCCGGACAGGCCGGTGATGACGATCAGCTTGTCGCGCGGCAGGTCGAGGTCGAGGTTCTTGAGGTTGTGCGTCCGCGCGCCGCGGATACGGATGAAATCCATCGCCATGAAAAGATCCGGTGTGTGTCGGCTGCGGCGGTGCCGATAGCCAGGGCTGTAGTAGAGGGGGCGGCAATCGGTCAGCCTACCAGCTTGTCAGGTGGGGGCAATCGCTGTAGATCCCAGCGCCGCGATGTTGGTCGCCGCAGGCGGGCCCAGGCCGCCTCGGTGGCACCCCTGGCTTGACCCTGCGCTGTTCGGCGGCTTATAATCCCGCTCCTGTCTGCCCGCAGAGGCACGGCAGGGGCGACCACAATAACTACAGAGGAAGTCTGGTCATGTACGCAGTACTGGTAACTGGCGGTAAGCAATACCGCGTCGCGCAGGGCGAAACGCTGCGCGTGGAAAAACTCGAAGTCGAAGCCGGCAACGAGATCACGTTCGACAACATCCTGATGCTGGGCGGCAGCGATGGCGTGACCTTGGGCGATGCGCTGAAGGGCGCCACCGTCACTGCCAAGGTCGTGGCTCATGGCCGCGCCGACAAGGTGCGCATCATCAAGTTCCGCCGCCGCAAGCATCATATGAAGCGTCAGGGGCATCGGCAGCATTACACCGAAATCGAGATCACCGGCATTGCCGGTGGCAAGAAGTAAGGAGCAGCAGGCATGGCACACAAAAAAGGCGTAGGTTCCTCGCGCAACGGTCGCGACTCCAACCCGAAATACCTGGGCGTGAAAATGTTCGGCGGCCAGGCCATCGAGGCGGGCAACATCATCGTGCGTCAGCGCGGCACCCAGTTCCACCCGGGCGCCGGCGTCGGCCTGGGGCGCGACCATACGCTGTTCGCGCTGGTCGACGGCAAGGTCGAGTTCGCGGTCAAAGGCGCAAAGAAGCGTCGTACCGTGAGCGTGGTCGCGCAGGCGTAAGCTGCGGTTTCCAAGGCCCGCGCCATGCGCGGGTTGGTTGACGAAAGCCCCGCTTCGGCGGGGTTTTTCGTTGCAGCGCAGGGCAAGGGTGTTCGGTCAGCTCATGCGGTGTTTGTGCGTGGTGTCGCCGCAGTTTTGGCTGCGCGCGTTGCTTGAATCCGCCACAGTGCAAGCCGTTGCCCCGATGATGTACGCGACGATGTCGCAGAGCGAATCGCGTCGGTGCGCTGCATGCTTTGCGGTTGCGTTTGCATCGGATCGCTTGACCGCGACGAGGCTGTTGACCGCGCCCCGCGCTACACTTTTCCACTTTCACAGGTTGTCCCTCCATGAAACTCGTCGACGAAGCGGAAATCCAGGTCACTGCCGGTAATGGCGGCAATGGCTGCATCGGTTTTCGCCGCGAGAAGTTCATTCCGCTCGGCGGACCGGACGGTGGCGACGGCGGCAACGGCGGCAGTATCTGGCTGGTCGCCGATGAGAATCTCAATACCCTGGTCGATTTCCGTCATCAGCGCGCGTTCCGGGCGCAGCGTGGCGAGAATGGCATGGGACGACAGATGTACGGCAAGGCCGGCGAGGATCTGACCATCACCGTGCCGGTCGGGACAGTGGTGATCAACGTCGAGACCGACGAGGTCATCGGCGATCTGATCGCGCACGGCGACCGCTTGCTGGTCGCACAGGGCGGCAAGGGCGGCCTGGGCAATATGCACTTCAAAAGTTCGGTGACGCGCGCCCCGCGCAAGGCCACGCCTGGCGAGCAGGGCGAGCAGCGCACGCTCAAGCTGGAGCTCAAGTTGTTGGCCGATGTCGGTTTGCTCGGTTTCCCCAATGCCGGCAAGAGCACGTTCATCCGCGCCGTGTCGGCGGCCACGCCGAAGGTGGCCGACTATCCGTTCACCACGCTGTATCCGAATCTGGGTGTGGTCAGCGTCGAGGCCTATCGCAGCTTCGTGATCGCCGATATTCCCGGGCTGATCGAAGGTGCTGCCGATGGTGCCGGTCTGGGTGCGCAGTTCCTGCGCCATCTGCAGCGCACCCGTTTGCTGTTGCATCTGGTAGACCTGGCGCCTGCGTTCGGCGTGCATGACGAAGGCGGTGTGGATGGGGTGTCGCCGGCCGAGCAGGTGCGGGCGATCGAGCGCGAACTGCAAAAGCACGATCCGGCGCTGCTCTCCAAGCCGCGTTGGTTGGTGCTGAACAAAGCCGATCTGATGTTCGAGGACGAGGCGCGCGCGCTGGCCGAGCAGGTGATCGCCGAACTTGGCTGGACCCAGCCGTGGTATCTGGTCTCGGCGCTGGGGCGCGAGGGCACCTGGCCGATCATGAAGGATGTGATGGCGTTCTTTGATCGACAGCGCGAAGACGCGCTGGAGGCGGCGGCGAATGCGCCCTGAGCGCGGCGACCGTATCGCCGCGCAACCGCGCTGGAAGCCGGGTGTCGCGCAGACGAAAAACCCGGCGGAAGCCGGGCTTTTTCTTTTTCGTCGTGCTGGAAGTGCGGGCGCTTCCAGCATCGGTCGCGCGCGCTTAGGCGGCGGTCTTGATCGCCTTGATGCGGGCGCTCAGGCGGCTCTTGTGACGGGCGGCCTTGTTCTTGTGAATCAGGCCACGCGAGCTGAACCGGTCGAGGATAGGCTGGGCGATGGCGAAAGCGGCTTCGGCGCCAGTGGCGTCGTTGGCGTCCAGGGCCTTGATGACCTTCTTGACGGCGGTGCGCAGCATCGAACGCTGAGCCGTGTTGCGCGCGTTGCGCACGACGGTCTGCTTGGCGCGCTTCTTGGCGGACTTGATATTGGCCACGGTGGCGGTTTCCTGGAAAGCAGTGTGGTGGATAAAAACAAGCGGGAGAGTATGAAGCGTTCGAATTTTTGCGTCAAGTCAATTGTCAAGAGGACTTCGGCATGAGTGCGCCGCGTATGTTCCGCGGGCTGCTCTCGTTCAGCAGCATGACTATGGTCTCGCGGGTGCTGGGTCTGGTTCGCGATCAGGCCATCAATTATGCCTTCGGTGCCAACGCCACCACCGACGCGTTCTGGGTGGCGTTTCGTATCCCGAACTTCCTGCGTCGCTTGTTTGCCGAGGGGTCGTTTGCCACTGCCTTCGTGCCGGTATTCACCGAGGTGAAAGAGACCCGACCGCATGCCGACCTGCGCATGTTGATGGCGCGGGTGTCCGGCACCCTAGGCGGGATTTTGCTGTTGGTGACTGCGTTGGGGTTGCTGTTCACTCCGCAGGTGGCGTTGTTGTTCAATCCTGGCGCCAGCGACGATCCGGTCAAGTTCGGCCTGATTGTGGCGTTGTTGCGGCTGACGTTCCCGTTTTTGTTGTTCGTTTCGCTGACCGCGTTGTCTGGCGGTGCGTTGAACAGCTTCCATCGCTTCGGCCTGCCGGCGCTCACGCCGGTGATCCTCAATCTGTGCATGATCGTTGGTGCGCTCTGGCTGGCGCCCATGTTGCAGGTTCCGATTTTGGCGATGGGCTGGGCGGTGCTGGCCGCCGGTGCGCTGCAGTTGCTGTTCCAATTGCCGGCGCTGCGCGGCATCGATCTGTTGATCCTGCCTCGCTGGGGTTGGCGTCATCCGGACGTGCGTCGGGTGCTGACCCTGATGGTGCCGACCCTGTTCGGTTCCTCAATCGCGCAGATCAACTTGCTGCTGGATACGGTCATCGCGTCGTTTCTGTATGCCGGCTCGCAGAGTTGGTTGTCGCAGGCCGACCGCTTCTTGGAGTTGCCGTTGGGCGTGTTCGGGGTGGCCCTGGGCACGGTGATCCTGCCGGCGTTATCGCGGCACCACGTCAAGACCGATCATGCGGGCTTTTCCAATGCGCTGGACTGGGGGCTGCGCACCACGCTGCTGATCGCGGTGCCGGCGATGCTGGGGCTGATGTTGCTGAGCCAGCCATTGGTGGCGACTTTGTTCCAGTACGGCAAGTTCACCGCCTTCGACACGCGTATGGCGGCGATGTCGGTGTTTGGGCTGAGCTTCGGCCTGCCGGCGTTCGCGTTGCTCAAAGTGCTGTTGCCAGCGTTCTATTCGCGCCAGGATACGCGCACTCCAGTGCGCGCCGGCGTCGCCGCCCTGGTCGCGAACATGGCGTTGAACCTGTTGTTCCTGGCGATTCTGTACCAACTTTGGGTGCCCACCGAACTACGCGCACAGGGTGTGCGCGCGGCGCTGGCCGCACAGCCTGGGCTGCATCTGGCGCTGGGTTTGGCTAGCGCGGTGGCCAGCTATCTCAATCTGTCGCTGTTGTGGCGTTGGTTGCGTCGCGACCAGGTGTATCGCCCGCGACCGGGCTGGGGTGGTTATCTGCTGCGGCTGGGTCTGGCCTGTGCGGCGATGGCGGCGGTGCTGGTGCTGGGGCTGTATTTGTTGCCAGCGTTCACCAGCATGGACAAGTGGCACCGCATCGGCGGCTTGCTGCTGCTGGTCGGCGGCGGCGGCGGCGTGTATCTGCTGGCGTTGTTGGCGTTGGGGTTCCGGCCGCGGGATCTGCGCGAGGGGTGAGTGTGTGGGCCTTGCGTGTGTGCCTCGCCTTCTTGCGCGTGTCGAACAGGCCGGTGGGCGCCAAGGCATTGCGACGGCTGGAGGTTGCATAGTGCTCCGCCTTTTTTCAATGCCGCATGATCCGTCCATGCTCCATGGTCGTGCTGGGAGCCTCGAACGCGATTTCGCTTTGGTCGGCTTCCCCGCGTGCAGTGTCCCACCCGTTATACTCAACGGTTACGCATCATTTATTGGCCAGCGCACCTGCGCTGGCGCTTCGGATCGAGGATGAGCAGGCTGTTTAGAGACGTCGAGGGCGGGACCCTGTTCCCGCAGGGAAGCGTGGTCTGCATCGGCGCCTTCGATGGCCTGCATCTGGGTCATCGCGCGCTGGTGCGGCAGGCGTCGGCGCGTGCCTGCGCACTGGGAGTGCCGACGGTGGCGCTGAGCTTCGAGCCGTTGCCGCGCGAGTTTTTCGCCCCGGATGCGCCGCCGCCACGGCTGACCTTGGCACGTTCCAAGGTGCAAGGCTTGCAGCAACTCGGCATCGAGAGTGTCGGCCTGCTGCGCTTCGATCGGCGCATGGCATCGATGACGGCGGAGGCGTTCGTGCAGCGCGTGCTGGTTGAGCGTCTGCGTGCCCGCGAGGTGTGGATCGGCCCGGCATTCCGCTTCGGCCACAAGCGCGCTGGCGACATTGCCCTGCTGCGCGCGCTGGGTGTGCAATTCGGCTTCACCGCCGACGAGATCGCGCCGGTGCATCTGCACGAGGAGCGCATCTCCAGCACCCGCATCCGGGAGTTGCTGGTGGCCGGGGAGTTCGCGCATGCCGCCGACCTGCTCGGACGGCCGTATGCGATCGGGGGGCGTGTGGTGCGCGGCAAACAGCTCGGGCGCACGCTTGGCTATCCCACCGCCAACCTGCGGTTTGCTCGCGCCCCGGCGTTGTCCGGTATCTATGCCACCTGGGTGCACGGAGCGGCGGCACAGCCGTGGCCGTCGGTCTCCAGTTTCGGCACCCGTCCGACCGTGCAGGGCGTGGAGCCGCTGCTGGAGGCGCATTTGTTCGATTTCCAGGGTGACCTGTACGGTCGCCATCTCGAGGTGGAGTTCGTCGCCAAGTTGCGCGACGAGGAAACCTTTGCCGATCTGCCTGCGCTGACCGCACAGATGCATCGCGATGCCGCGCAAGCGCGGCACGTGCTGGCCGCGGCGGGCCTGCCATCCATGTCCGCTGCCGCGTGCACGGATTCCCCCATGAAGACCACCGACCGGTAAACCCCCGTGACCCAGGATTACAAAGCCACCCTCCACCTGCCGGCGACCGATTTCCCGATGCGCGGCGATCTGCCCAAGCGCGAACCGGACACGTTGGCCCGCTGGGAGAGCGAGGGGCTGTACACGCAACTGCGCGACCACGCGCAGGGCCGGCCGTTGTTCGTGTTGCACGATGGCCCGCCCTACGCCAACGGGGCGATCCACCTCGGGCATGCGGTCAACAAGATCCTCAAGGACATCATCGTCAAGTCCAAGTACCTGTCCGGCTTCGACGCGCCGTACATCCCCGGCTGGGATTGCCACGGCCTGCCGATCGAGATCGCCATCGAGAAGAGCTTCGGCAAGGTCGGGGTCAAGCTGGATGCGGTGCAGTTCCGGCAGAAATGCCGCGAGTACGCCAACGCGCAGATCGACCTGCAGCGCCGCGACTTCAAGCGCCTGGGCGTGATCGGCGATTGGGACAACCCTTACCGCACGCTGGATTTCCATTTCGAGGCCAACGAAATTCGTGCGCTGGCGAAGATCGTCGACAACGGTCATTTGACCCGTGGCGTGAAGCCGGTGCATTGGTGTTTCGACTGCGGTTCGGCGCTGGCCGAAGCCGAGATCGAATACGCCGACAAGCAGTCGCCGACGGTCGAGGTGGCTTATCCGGCGCGCGATGGCGCGGCGCTGGCCGCCGCGTTCGGCGTGGCGTTGCCGGAGGGTGTGGAGGTCGCCGTGCCGATCTGGACCACCACGCCGTGGACGCTGCCGGCCTCGCTGGCTGTGGCGCTGGGACCGGCGCTGGTGTATGCGTTGGTCGAAGGTCCGGCCGACGATGGCCGCCGACGCTGGTTGGTGCTGGCCGACGCGCTGGCCGAGCGTGCGTTGCCGCGTTACGGGGTCGCCGAAGTGGTGGTGCATGGTCGCGTCGCCGGCGCGGCGCTCGAACACCAGTTGCTGGCGCATCCGTTCTACGACACCCGCGACATTCCGCTGATCCTTGGCGAACACGTGTCCGATACCGATGGTACCGGTGCGGTGCATACCGCGCCCGGCCACGGCCAGGAAGACTATGTCGCGGCCAAGCCATACGGGCTGCTGGAGCGCTACAGCGCCGCGCAGATCAACCCGATCGATGCGCGCGGCGTGTATCTGCCGTCCACGCCAGCCGCCGATGGCGTGGAACTGGCCGGGGTGCACATCTGGAAGGCCAACGACCTCATCGCCGACGTGCTTGCCGCGCGCCGGCAACTGCTGGCGCGCGCGAGCATGGTCCACAGTTATCCGCACTGCTGGCGGCATAAGACGCCGATTGCGTTCCGTGCCACGCCGCAGTGGTTCATCTCGATGGAGCAGGCCAACCTGCGCGCCGATGCGTTGAAAGCGATCGAGGACGTGCATTGGTACCCGGCCTGGGGCCAGGCGCGCATCGCCGGCATGGTCGCCGGGCGCCCGGACTGGACCATTTCGCGTCAGCGCACCTGGGGCGTGCCGATCGCGTTGTTCGTGCATCGCGAAACCGGCGAGCCGCATCCGCGCAGCGCCGAACTGATGCGCCAGGTCGCCGACCGGGTCGAGGAGGGCGGGGTGGATGTGTGGTACACCCTCGACGCCACCGACATGCTCGGCGAGGATGCGGCCGATTACGAGAAGATCACCGACATCCTCGATGTCTGGTTCGATTCCGGCATCACCCACGAGGCGGTGTTGACCGAGCGCGGCCTGCCCAAGCCGGCCGACCTGTACCTGGAAGGTTCGGACCAGCACCGTGGCTGGTTCCAATCCTCGCTGCTGACCGGCGTGGCGCTGGATCAGATGGCGCCGTACCGGCAGTGCCTGACCCACGGCTTCACCGTGGACGAGCATGGCCGCAAGATGTCCAAGTCGCTGAGCAACGGCATCGAGCCGCAGGACATCATGAAAACCCTGGGCGCGGACATCCTGCGCCTGTGGATCGCGTCGGCCGACTACAGCAACGAGATGTCGTTGTCGCAGGAGATCCTCAAGCGCAATGCCGATGCCTACCGCCGCTTGCGCAACACCGCGCGCTTCCTGCTCGGCAACCTGCACGGCTTCAACCCGGCCGAACACTTGCGGCCGCTGCCGGAGCTGGTCGCCCTGGATCGCTGGATCGTGCATCGCGCCTACCTGTTGCAGGAGCAGATCAAGGCCGCTTACGCGCGCTACGACTTCGCCGCGATCGTGCAGGCGCTGCTGAATTTTTGCAGCGTGGACCTGGGCTCGTTGTACCTGGACGTGACCAAGGATCGCTTGTACACGATGGCCGAGGATGCGCATGGTCGGCGTTCGGCGCAGACCGCGATGTTCCATGTGGCCGAGGCGTTCGTGCGTTGGATCGCGCCGATCCTCAGCTTCACCGCCGACGAGTTGTGGGGGTATCTGCCAGGGGCGCATCTGGGCAACGTGCTGTTCGCGACCTGGTACGAGGGCCTGGCGCCGTTGCCGGAAGACGCGGCGCTGAGCGCGGTCGATGTCGAGCGGTTGCTGGCGCTGCGCGAGCAGGTGGCCAAGCTGTTGGAGCCGATGCGCAGCAACGGCGTGATCGGCGCCGCGCTGGAGGCGGAGATCACCGTCGCCGCCGACGCGGCGACCGTGGCCTGGTTACAGCCGCTGCAGGAAGAGCTGCGTTTCCTGTTCATCAGTGGCGACGTGGTGGTGTGCGAGGCCAGTACCGAGGAGATCTTCGTTAGTGCCCAGGCCACCAGCAAGCCCAAGTGCGTGCGTTGCTGGCACCACCGTGCCGACGTTGGGCTGGACCCGGCGCATCCGGAGCTGTGCGGCCGCTGCGTCAGCAACATCGCCGGGCCGGGCGAAGTGCGGCGGTGGTTCTGAGCAGTCCTGGCGCGGGCAGGCGGCGTTCCCGCATCCGCGGCCAGCATCCTTGTTTTTTTCTTCATTTCGCCCAAGGCAGAACGAACACATGACCGCACGCCCCACCCCCTCCGCGCTGATCTGGCTGTTGCTGTCGGCGTTGGTGATCGGTCTGGACCAGTGGAGCAAGGCCTGGGTGCTGTCCAGCCTGCCCGAGTTCACTCCAGTGACGGTGATCCCCGGTGTTTGGAACTGGTACCGCACCTACAACACCGGCGCGGCCTTCAGTTTTTTGAGCCAGGCCGGGGGCTGGCAGTTGTGGTTCTTTACCTTGCTGGCGCTGGGCATCAGCGGCCTGCTGGCCTGGTGGCTGGCACGCACTCCGCGCAGCGAGTGGCGCAGTGCCGTGCCCTACGCGCTGGTGATCGGCGGCGCGATCGGCAACGTGATCGACCGGCTGCTACACGGGCATGTGGTCGATTTCATCCAGTGGTACGTGGGTCAGCATTATTGGCCTTCGTTCAACCTTGCCGATTCGGCCATCGTCGCCGGTGCCATCGGGATCGCATTGTTCGGGTTGTGGGACGGCAAAGCGAAGCGAAAAACGGGATAATTCGACTTGCTCTCCCCTATCGAAGCGCCTGTCATCAACAGCCGGCGGATCTGATCTATGCATGTTCTGCTTGCCAACCCTCGCGGCTTCTGCGCCGGCGTTGATCGCGCGATCGAGATCGTCAAACGTGCCATCGAGACGTTGGGCGCGCCGATTTACGTGCGCCACGAGGTGGTGCACAACCGCTTCGTCGTCGACGACCTCAAACAGCGCGGTGCGATCTTCGTCGAGGAACTGGACGAAGTGCCCGATGGCAATACGGTGATCTTCAGCGCCCACGGCGTGTCCCAGGCGGTGCGGCAGGAGGCCGAGCGGCGCGGTCTGAAAGTGTTCGATGCGACCTGTCCGCTGGTGACCAAGGTGCATTTCGAGGTGGCCCGGCATTGCCGCGCCGGTCGCGATGTGGTGCTGATCGGCCATGCGGGTCATCCGGAAGTGGAGGGCACGATGGGGCAGTGGGACCGCGAGCGCGGCAGCGGACGCATTTATCTGGTCGAAGATATGGAACAGGTCGCCACGCTGGAGGTGCAACAGCCGCAGAACCTCGCTTACACCACCCAGACCACGCTGTCGGTGGACGATACCTACGGCATCATCGAAGCGCTGCGCGCGCGCTACCCGGTGATGCAGGGGCCGAAGAACGACGATATCTGCTATGCCACGCAGAACCGCCAGGATGCCGTGCGCGATCTGGCGCGCCAGTGCGATCTGGTGTTGGTGGTCGGCTCGCCGAACAGCTCCAATTCCAACCGGCTCAGCGAACTGGCGCGCCGCGACGGCGTGGAGTCGTACCTGATTGACGGCGCCAGTGAGATCGACCCGGCCTGGGTCGCCGGCAAGCGTCGCATTGGCCTGACCGCTGGCGCCTCGGCGCCGCAGGTGCTGGTGGATGGCGTGATCGCACGCCTGCGCGAACTCGGCGCCGAGGGCGTGTCCGAACTGGCCGGCGAACCGGAGTCGATGGTGTTCGCTCTGCCCAAGGAGTTGCGGCTGCGCCTGATCGATTGACCCGATGCGGGCGGCCCACTAAAATTCGCGATTCCGCCGGAATAGCTCAGTTGGTAGAGCGGCGCATTCGTAATGCGTAGGTCGTAGGTTCGATTCCTATTTCCGGCACCAGAGCCTGGATCCAGTAGCTGCCTCAATCGCTACGATTCGATACGAAACGCCCGGGCCGTATGGGTTTCGGGCGTTTCCATTTTTGGTGTGTGGCACGATTTGCACGGCATCGATCTCCCCCCACTCCGCAAAAATTCCCCATATAGATGCCCGCATGGCGAGCATCCAGAAATCAGGGATGCCTGATCCGTTCGCGTTTGAGCAGGCCGAAGAAACTCTGCATCGGTGCATTGTCGTGGCAGTTGCCGCGACGACGCGTGCTGCGCACTAGGCCATGGGCCGCCAGGAAACATGGCCCGTCATCGCGAGTCTGGGCCGAGGCTTGATCCGGATGAACCAATCCAGCGGGTTTGGGATCGCGCCGCCAAAGCGCGGATAGCAGGGTCTGCAAGATCAGGTCGGTGTCGGCGGGATCACGCATCGTCCAACCGTTCGGCGCCTCCACCGTCTTGAACCTGCGATTGGTCACTTGGCGGACCCCATCTATCTTGAACTCATCTGCATCACACCTGCTGCTCATGGACAGGTTCTAACTCGCCATTTTTCATGGCCCTGAGATGTTTGGGAAACACTGAGCGATTCATCTTGGGCCGCGTTGAATGCGCAATCAGAAAATATTTCTGAGAAGATTAAGATGAAGTTCAATTCGAAGGCTGCTTTTGCAAATCCCGCCACGATGTTGTTTCAAATGGGATGTCTATCCATCTCGTGCGGTAGACGGTTTACTCTGTAGGCATTGACACATATGGCGATCAGGTAAATTATCGTGGATAGATCAAGCTGATCTGCCCGTAATCTGTTTAGCCAAGGTTTTCACTATCTTTAAGTGATTCAGTCATTGCCACTTTGTCTTTCATTGGCTTTGTTGGTGGCAGTGAGTGGTGGCATAAGAATGGGTGGTTTCCTAGCTCGTTTCCCTATTCGGTTAGTCAGGCCTACCCAATAGCTTTTCTGGTTTCGATTACTTAGGAGAACATGATAATGTCAACGCACATACATCGCTATGCGGCTTGTCTTGCACTTTTGGCGGGCTGCGCCTCGCTGGCCCACGCCGAGCCCACATGCACCAATCCGTTGGGGAGATGGAAAAACGAGTTGGGTTCCACGCTCATTGTCTCGGAGTTTGATGCTTCTTCCGGGAAGATATCAGGTAACTATATCTCGCCTTCCGGAACTACCGGTTCTGAGTATCCGATGGTCGGGTGGATTAACAATGCTTCACCCACTAAGTCAAACAACCGGACTGTATTCACTTTTTCCGTGCGATGGGGTACCTATGGCAGCGTCACCGCCTGGACCGGCACCTGTGTCGATGGAACAAAATACAAACCCGCGTTGATTACGACGCTTTGGCATCTGGCGCGAGGTAGCTCCGATTATTCCTGGGATCATGTGCTGACCAATACCGACGGTTTTGCTGCCTTGCCCTACTGACCGGCTAACCAGCGCCGCGCAATCGATTCCAGGCGCGAAGATTTTTCCATATTTTATTTAAAACATGTGGAACTCCATGGCCAGAGGAAAATATCCATTTGAATCGGATATCTCCTTTGGCCATTTTTTATCTGTTCGGCCTGCCGAAAGTGATCCGGACCGATAACGGTTACGATGCATGCTTCAACGCGTACGGTTTCCCGGCCCTGCCGCATGCGCGCACCGAGAGAGTGCTGGCGACGCATCTATCACGAGGGGCAATCTCATCTTGCCTAGCAGCGCATCCAGCCCGGAGCGGCTTGGATTGCATTCATCTCATGGCGTGGTGAGACGCTGATGTCCGGAACGCTCCATCGACCCACTGCGACCCCATGTCGCAGCTCGGTGCGGCAATGTGTCGCACATCAAACCAGGGCGTTGCGCCTGCTTGGGCGGCGCCATGGCTTCCGGAATTGTGGCACGGCAGCATAAAATACCCAGGTGATCGCGCAGGCCGGTCCGGATGCGGCGGTAGATGCGGACGGACCTTGCACGGCACGCCGCCCTTCGTTCGGGTGGTTCGCATTCCTTTACGCAAGTTGGATCGTTCGATGATTCCGTTGAAACAACTCCGGCGTTCGCTGCGCTCCGGTCTGCTACTACCGGCCGTGCTGCTGTTGGCCGGCTGCGACTCGGCCATCCTCAACCCCAGGGGGCAGATCGGCCAAGACGAGAAGACGTTGCTGATCACCTCCGTCGTGTTGATGCTGCTGGTGGTGATCCCGGTCATCGTGATGACCCTGGCCTTCGCCTGGCGCTATCGCGCCTCCAACACCAAGGCCCGCTACGAGCCGAACTGGTCGCATTCCACCGCGATCGAAGTGGTGGTGTGGTCCATTCCGTGCATGATCATCCTGGTGCTGGCCGTGCTCACCTGGCGCTCCTCGCATGCGCTGGATCCGTACAAGCCGCTGGAGTCGCAGGTCAAGCCGATCACCATCGAGGCGGTGGCGCTGGACTGGAAGTGGATGTTCATCTACCCGGAGCAGGGCATCGCCACGGTCAACGAGATCGCCTTGCCGGTGGATACGCCGGTGAATTTCAAGATCACCTCGGACACGGTGATGAACTCGTTCTTCATCCCGCATCTGGGCACGCAGATCTATGCGATGGCCGGCATGGAGACCAAGTTGCACCTGATCGCCAATGAGCCGGGCGAGATGTTCGGTCTGTCGGCCAACTACAGCGGTCACGGCTTCTCCAAGATGGGCTTCACGGTGCACGCCACCGACCGCGCCGGCTTCGATGCCTGGGTGGCCAAGGTCAAGGCGTCGCAGAAGACGCTGGACCATGCCCAATTCCAGGCGCTGGCCGCCGACCGCAACGACGAGGCGGCCTATCCGGTGACGTACTACGCCTCGGTGCAGAACGGCCTGTTCAAGTCGTTGATCGACAAATACATGATGGGCAAGGGCCACGACATGGACGGCCACCACGCCCATCCGGCATCGGCGGTCGAGCCGGTCGCCATGTGCACTTCTGGAGACAAGTGATGTTAGGCAAACTTACGCTCGAGGCGGTTCCGTACCACGAGCCGATCATCATGGCCGCCCTCGGGGGCGCGAGCCTGTTCGGCCTGCTGGCCGTGGCGGCGGTCACCAAGTACAAAAAGTGGGGCTATCTGTGGCACGAGTGGCTGACCTCGGTCGACCACAAGCGCATCGGTGTCATGTACATCCTGGTGGCGCTGGTCATGCTGCTGCGCGGTTTCGCCGACGCGGCGATGATGCGTACCCAGCAGGCCATGGCGCACGATGGCAATCCGGGCATCTTCCCGCCGCATCACTACGATCAGATCTTCACCGCGCATGGCGTGATCATGATTTTCTTCATGGCCATGCCGTTCATGACCGGCTTGTTGAATCTGGTCGTGCCGCTGCAAATCGGCGCGCGCGATGTCGCCTTCCCGTTCCTGAACTCGCTGAGCTTCTGGCTGTTCGTGTCCGGTGCGGCGCTGGTCAACATCTCGCTGGGCGTGGGTGAGTTCGCGCAGACAGGCTGGCTGGCGTATCCGCCGTTGTCGGAGTTGCAATACAGTTCGGGCGTCGGGGTGGATTACTACATCTGGGCGTTGCAGATTTCCGGCCTCGGCACATTGCTCACCGGCGTCAATTTCTTCGTGACGATCATGCGCATGCGCGCGCCGGGCATGACCCTGATGCGGATGCCGATCTTCACCTGGACCGCGCTGATCACCAACATCCTGATCATCGCCGCGTTCCCGATCCTGACCGTGGCGCTGGCGCTGCTGGGTGCCGACCGCTACCTGGGCACGCACTTCTTCACCAACGACGGTGGCGGCAACGCCATGATGTACGTCAACCTGATCTGGATCTGGGGCCACCCGGAGGTGTATATCCTGATCCTGCCGGCGTTCGGCATTTTCTCCGAGTTGATCGCCACGTTCAGCCGCAAACGCCTGTTCGGCTATGCCTCGATGGTGTACGCCACCTCGTGCATCGGCGTGTTGTCGTTCATCGTGTGGTTGCACCACTTCTTCACCATGGGCTCGGGTGCCAACGTCAATGCCTTCTTCGGCATCACGACGATGATCATCTCGATCCCGACCGGGGTGAAGATCTTCAACTGGCTGTTCACCATGTTCCGCGGTCGCGTGCACATGACCGCGCCGGTGCTGTGGACGATCGGCTTCATGATCACCTTCACCATCGGTGGCATGACCGGCGTGATGCTGGCGATCCCGGCGGTGGATTTCGTGTTGCATAACAGCCTGTTCCTGATCGCGCACTTCCACAACGTGATCATCGGCGGCGTGGTGTTCGGTTACCTGGCGGGTCTGACCTACTGGTTCCCGAAGGCATTCGGCTTCAAGCTCAACGAAACGCTGGGCAAGGCGTCGTTCTGGTGCTGGATCGTCGGCTTCTTCATCGCCTTCATGCCGCTGTACGTGCTGGGCTTCATGGGCATGACCCGGCGCATGAACAGCTACAACCATCCGGAATGGGCACCGTGGCTGATGGTGGCCGCGGTGGGGGCGGCGATCATCGGTGCCGGTATTTTCCTCAACCTGCTGCAGATCGTTTACAGCATCTGGAAGCGCAAGGACAACCTGGACCTGACCGGCGATCCGTGGCATGCCCGCACCCTGGAGTGGGCGACGTCCTCGCCGCCGCCGTTCTACAACTTCGCCGTGCTGCCGCACATCGACGACCGCGACCAGTTCTGGGAAGACAAGGCGAAGGGCAAGGGCTGGACGCGTCCGGCCAAGTACGAGCCGATCCACATGCCACGCAATACGGCGGCTGGCTTCTGGATCGGCGCCTTCGGTGTGGCCCTGGGCTTCGGTTTGACTTGGCACATCTGGTGGATGGCGCTCGTCGGTCTGGTCGGCATGGTCGGCAGTTTCATCGCCCGCACCTTCGATGACGATATCGACTACTGGGTCCCCGCAGAGGAAGTGGAGCGCATCGAGAACGCGCGTTTCGCCCTGCTGGAACAGCAACAGGCGGCGCATGCCGCAAAGGCGCTTTGAACCATGGCTTCCACGACGCTCGATCACCACGCCGACCACGCGGACGGCCACGACCACGCACATCACGACACGGGCGGCAGCACCGTCTTCGGGTTCTGGGTCTACCTGATGAGCGATTGCCTCATCTTCGCCGGCCTGTTCGCCACCTACGCCGTGCTGGCGGGCGCGACGGTGGATGGCCCGACCGCCAAGGAACTGTTCGACCTGAAGTTCGTACTGGTGGAAACCTTCCTGCTGCTGTTCAGCAGCCTGGGCTTCGGCTTGGCGATGATCGCCGCGCACAGGCGCAGCATGGGCGGCCTGTATGCCTGGCTCGCGGTCACCGCGGCGCTGGGCCTGGGCTTTCTGGGCATGGAGCTTTACGAGTTCCACCACCTCATCCACGAGGGTGCCGGTCCTGGCCGTAGCGCGTTTCTCTCGGCCTTCTTCACTCTGGTCGGCACCCATGGCCTGCACGTGGCCTCGGGCCTGCTGTGGATGACGGTGCTGGTGATCCAGATCGCCAGGAACGGCCTGACTCCGCGCAACAGCACCCGTTTGGCGTGCCTGAGCCTGTTCTGGCACTTCCTCGACGTGATCTGGATCGGCGTGTTCACCATCGTTTACCTGCTGGGAGCGCTGTAATGGCCCACCATCCTTCTTCCGAGGCGCATGCCGACCCGTCGCATGGCAGTAGCCTGAAGTCTTATCTGATCGGCTTCGTCCTTGCCGTGATTCTCACCGTGATCCCGTTCGGCATGGTGATGAGCGGTGCATTCCCCAAGGGGGCGACTGTCATCGCCATCGCGGTGATGGCCGCGGTGCAAATGCTGGTGCATCTGGTCTACTTCCTGCACATGGACCGCTCGCCTGAACAGCGCTCCAACGTGCATGTGGGCCTGTTCTCCTTGTTGATCATCGGTATCGTGGTGGTCGGCTCGCTGTGGGTCTTGCACAACCTCAACGTCAACATGATGCATTGAACCCGCGGAGTCCCACCTGGATGCTGCGACAGGCCGCCTGCAGGCGGCCTGTCGCATTTTGCGCTCAGCGTCGTGTTTGCTGCGTGGGTGAAACGCGGCTGCATGCGCTGTTGTATGCCGTTTGCCTGCGACGTTACCCTGCCCGTTGGTGTGAATGCTGCTGCGCATGACCTATGGCATGGCACGCAGGTGCTGTTGCAGGCATAGCATGGTCGTTTTCTTGTCCGTTATCGTTCCCTTGGGGAGAGTTCATGAATAATTCCACCGCCTGGATGGCGCTCTTGCTGCTGGCCGCCACTGCTCCGTTCCAGGCTGCGGCCCAGACCGCGCCACCGCGTGATGTGCCATTTGCCGGCACGTTGAAGATCGATGTCGATGCCACCGATCTGCCGCATCGCATCTTTCGCGTGCGTACCACCATCCCGGCGACGCCAGGGCCGATGACCTTGCTGTATCCGCAGTGGATTCCCGGCAATCATTCGCCGACCGGGCCGCTCGACAAACTGGCCGGATTGATCATCAAGGCCAACGGCAAGGTATTGCCGTGGACGCGCGATCAGTTCGACGTGTACGCGTTCAAGATCGAGGTGCCGGCCGGCGTCAACGAAATCGTCGCCGAGTATCAGTTTTTGTCCTCGCAGGGCAACGGCCAGGGCCAGGTGATGATGACTCCGGAGATGCTCAACCTGGAGTGGAACACCACCATGCTGTATCCGGCGGGTGTGTACGTGCGCAACATCATGACCCAAGCCAGCGTGACCTTGCCTGCGGGCTGGAGCTACGCCACGGCGTTGGACACCGCCACCCGTTCCGGCGACAGGGTGACGTTCAAACCGATCACGTTGGAAGATCTGGCCGATTCGCCGATGTTTGCCGGCAAGTACTACAAACGCATTGTGCTGGATGCAAAGAGTAAGGCGCCGGTGGCGCTGAATGTGTTCGCCGACAAGCCCGAAGCGTTGGACGTCAAGCCCGATGGGATCAAGGCACATCAGGTGCTGGTGCAGCAGATGGACAAGCTATACGGCGCACGTCATTTCGATCACTACGAATTTTTGCTGGCGCTGAGCGAAAAACTTGGTCGCGTCGGCCTGGAGCACCATCGTTCCAGCGAAAACAGAGAGCCGTTGGATTATTTCACCGATTGGAACCAGAGCTGGCAAGTGCGCGACCTGTTGCCGCACGAGTTCAATCACTCCTGGAACGGCAAGTATCGCCGTGGCGTCGACATCGCCACACCGAACTTCAACGTGCCGATGGGCGACAGCCTGTTGTGGATGTACGAGGGCCAGACCCAGTTCTGGGGCCAGGTGATCGCGGCGCGCTCGGGGTTGTGGACGCAGACGCAAGCGCGCGACGTACTCGCCAACGTCGCGGCGAGCTACCAGCGCGGCCATCCCGGCCTGACCTGGCGTGCACTGCAGGACACCACCAACGACCCGACCATCTCGCTGCGCCGGCCGCGCGCCTATGACAGCTATCAATTGAGCGAGGACTATTATTCGGGTGGGCAAATGATGTGGCTGGAGGTCGATGCGAAGTTGCGCGAACTGAGCGGCGACAAACGCTCGCTGGACGATTTCGCCAAGGCATTCTTCGGCATGCACGACGGTGCCTGGGACGTCAATACCTACACCTTCGACGACATCGTCGTCGCGCTCAACGGTATTGCCAAGTATGACTGGGCCAGCTTCCTGCGCAGCCATCTCGACGGTCATGGCTCACTGGTCGGTGGTATCGAGGCCAGTGGTTGGAAACTCGTCTACACCGAGAAGCCGAACGAGGCCAGCACGAATACCGAATCGCGCGGCAAGAGCCTCAACCTGACCTATTCGTTGGGCCTATATCTGGACGAGCGGGGCGAGGTGGATGATGTGCTATGGGATGGCCCGGCGTTCGCTGCCGGCATCATGGCTGGCAACCGCATCGTCGCGGTCGCTGGTCGCGAGTACAGCGCGGAAGCGCTCAAGCAGGCGATTACCGCAGCCAAGGGTGGTGGCGCGCCTCTGGAGCTGCTGGTCAAGCGCGGTGACCGCTACGACACGCTGCGTCTGGATTACCACGGCGGCTTGTTGTATCCGCATCTGGAACGCATCGCTGGCAAGCCGGATCGTTTGAGCGAGCTGTATAAGACGCGCTGATGGCCGAGTGCGTCTGCCGATGCCGTGCGCGCTGAGGGCGGCATCGGTGGTCGCCACTCGTCGCCGCGTCGTTGTGACCGTATGCTGTGATCGTGTGTGCGTGGCATCGCCGGACGTGTGCTGGACATCGCATCGCGGCGCTTGCAGAGCGTTGCCTGTAGAGGCTGGAAGCGCTGCTACCGTTTCTGATATCGGATGGTCGAGATGTAGCAACAGGTGGCCACGTAGTGCAGTCGTGTACTGGGTGTGACGCAATCTGCTCACACACCACGCTGCGTGTCAGCCGATGCATCATCGATGCAATGGGGGTGAGTATTTCATCTGTGCTGTTGTATCGCGCATTTGCTTTGGTGTGGATGCGCAAAATTTATGTCGTCACCGTGTAAGTTGATGTGGCGATGGATGGAATCTTTATGGGTGTGCGCTCTAGTGTAGATCGCCCTGTTAAACGGGCTCTCAATCCACTCACGTTTCCCTGCGCAGGTTCTTCCCCATGCAGTCGTCTTCTCATACGCGAGCTTCCGGTGCCGATGTTCTGGAAGCTTCCGATCCCTTGCCGCAAAGCGGCGAAAACTTCGATCCCGCGCTGCTGTTCGGCAATCTCGACATGAACGTGCGACAGCGCGCGCGCTACGTCGATGCGCTGGTCCAGCAGGATCGCCAGCATGCGCGCATGCCGTACCACCGCGAAATCGTCTCGCCTGCCGATCGTCAAGTGATGGTGCTCGATCGCGATACCGGCAAGGCGCAGCCCATGCTGATGTTCGGTTCCAACAACTATCTTGGCTTGGCCAATCATCCGCATGTGCGCGAGCGGGTCACCCGCACCATCGCAAAATACGGCACCGGTATTGGTGGGCCGCCGTTTCTCAATGGATATCTCGGCATCACCCGCGAACTGGAACAGCGCCTGGCGGCGCACAAAGGCCAGGAAGACGCGATGATCTTTTCCAGTGGCTTTTCCGCCAACCTGGCGCTGCCGGGCGCACTGATGCGCGAAGGTGATCGGATGTACTACGACGAATATTCGCATGCGTCGTGGTTCGATGGCTTGAAGCTGGCGGGCGTCAGCGCGCGTCGCTTCCCGCACAACGATCTGCAGCGGCTTTCGCACTGGCTGGGTCAGCATGATTGCAGCGGCCGCGACGTGTTCGTCGCTGTCGAGGGCGTGTATTCGATGGATGGCGACCTGGCGCCGTTGGATCATCTGGTGACGCTGTGCAAGCGCCATTCGGCGATGCTGGTGGTCGACGATGCGCACGGCACCGGTGTGCTCGGTGCGTATGGCGGTGGCAGCGGCGAGCACTTCGGCGTGGCGAAAGAGATCGACGTGTTGATGGGGACATTCAGCAAGACGCTGGCGGTCAATGGCGGCTTCGTCTGCGGCTCGCGCCCGCTGATCGAATATCTGCGCTGGATCTCCCGTTCTTACATGTTTTCCGCTGCGTTGCCGCCCGCCACCATCGCCGCGGTGCATGGCGCATTGGACGTAATCGAAAGCGAGCCGGAGCGCATGTGTCAGTTACATGCCAATGCCGCTTCGCTGTGCGCGCGGCTCAACGCCTTGCGCTGGGGCTTGAACGTGTCCACACCCTCGGCGATTCTGATGGTGCATACCCCGGCGGACATGGATGCCAAGGCGGCGGCGATGCGCTTGCATCAGTTGGGTATCTTCGTCAATCCGGTGCATTTCCCCGCAGTGCCGCGTGGACAGGAGCGCTTGCGGATCAGTGTGATGTCCACGCACACCTCGGAAGATCTGCAGTGTCTGGCCGACTGTATCGACCAAGTCTGGGACGAACACGCGCGCGGTGAGGCGCGGCTTCGCCAGGCTGCCTGATCGGCGTCGCAGCGCGCTTGCCGTTCTCGCCTGGCGAGACGCGCTGCGGTTACAGTGGGACATCCCGTTGTCGTCCGGATGTCCCATGGTCAAGAGCGTCGTCAGCAAAGCCAGAACCGCATACGTCTGTGGCGAATGCGGTGCCGACTACACGAAATGGCAAGGGCAGTGCGCCGAGTGCGGTGCCTGGAATACGCTGAGCGAGATCGTGCTGGAGCGCGCGACCGCAGCGAGCGTCCCAGCCGCTGCGCGGCGCGACGGCTGGGCCGGCAAGGCCGAAACGCCGAAAATCACCGCGCTCAAGGATGTGGAGCAACGCGACCAGGCGCGCGTGTCCACCGGCATCGGCGAGTTCGACCGGGTACTCGGTGGTGGCTTGGTCGAAGGCGCGGTGGTGCTGATCGGCGGCGATCCGGGCATCGGCAAGTCCACCTTGTTGCTGCAGGCGCTGGCGAAGATGGCCAGCACGTTGCCGGTGCTGTACGTGACCGGCGAGGAATCGCTGGCGCAGGTGGCCGGGCGCGCGGTGCGCCTGGACTTGCCGCTGGACGGCCTCAACGCATTGGCCGAGACGGGTATCGAACACATCCTGCAGCACGCCAGCGCCGCGCGGCCGAAGTTGATGGTGGCCGACTCGGTGCAGACCCTGTGGACCGAGGCGCTGAGCGCCGCGCCCGGGTCGGTCAGCCAGGTGCGCGAGAGCGCGGCGCGACTGGTGCGCTATGCCAAGGAGACCGGCACCGCGGTGTTTCTGGTCGGTCATGTCACCAAGGAGGGCGGCATCGCCGGTCCGCGTGTGCTCGAACACATGGTCGATGCGGTGCTGTACTTCGAGGGCGAGAGCGGTAGCCGCTTCCGCCTCTTGCGCGCGTTCAAGAACCGCTTCGGCGCGGTCAACGAACTGGGCGTGTTCGCGATGGGCGAGAAGGGGCTGAAGGAAGTCTCCAATCCATCGGCGATTTTCCTGTCCGGTGGCAGCGCGCACCAGCCCGGCAGTTGCGTGATGGTCACGCGCGAAGGCACGCGCCCGCTGATGGTGGAAGTGCAGGCGTTGGTGGATACCTCGCCACTGTCCAACCCGCGTCGGGTCGCGGTGGGCCTGGAGCAAAACCGATTGGCGATGCTGCTGGCGGTGCTGCATCGGCATGGCGGCATCGTGGTCGGCGACCAGGATGTGTTCGTCAACGTGGTCGGTGGCATTCGCGTGCAGGAGACCGCCGCCGATCTCCCTGTGCTGCTGGCGGTGCTGTCCTCGTTGCGCGACCGGCCATTGGCGGAGAAGACCATCGCCTTCGGCGAGGTCGGCCTGTCCGGCGAGATCCGCCCGGTACCCAACGGCGAGGATCGGCTGCGCGAGGCGGCCACGCATGGGTTCAAGCGCGCCATCGTGTCCAAGGCCAATGCGCCCAAGATCGGCACGGTCAAGGGTATGGAGGTGATCGCGGTGGAGCGGCTGGCGCAGGCGCTGGAGGCGGCGAGCGCTTAGCGGTATGTGCGTGCACGCAGTGGTGACATGTCCAGCGGCATGGCGGGCTGACCGGCAAGGTCGTCAACGCTGACGCGCTATTTTTTGTTATCAGGCACCATGCAGCCACACGGTGGCCCAGGAGCAAACGATGAAGCCCGGCAATGCAGCCAGAGAGCAATGGCGCCTGGGGCCAGGCATTCGTAGACAACTCGTGCTTCTCTATCTTCATGGGTTCTCGGCGAGTCCCGGCGATGCCGGCGATCTGCCGGAGCAGATGGCACAGGCGCTGGGTGCCAATCTCTACGTCCACCGCTGGCCGGGGCACGGTGAAGCCGCGCCGGACGCGATGCAAGGGCTCACCCGTGGGGGCCTGGAAACATCGGCTCTGGAGGCACTGGATCGAGCCTGCGCGATGGGGGATGTCGTTGCGATCGTTGGATCCTCGCTCGGCGCCACGCTGGGACTCTGGCTTGCGGCCACGCGGCCCGCGGATGTTGGCGCTGTCGTTGCGTGGTCGCCCGCGGTGGAGGCTGCCGACCCTGGGTTCCTGGATCAGTTGTGCGCGGCGGCCGAGCCGTTGAAGGTGCCCGGAGAGCGTTCGCCGACGGTCCAAGCCTACTGGTCGCAGTGGATACATCCCGATGGCTTCAACGCGCTGCGCGATACGCTCAGTGCAAACGCGGCCGATCCGCCGTGGTCCAGGGTGAAATGCCCGGTGTTTCTCGGCTATTACCGTGATGCAACTGGAGCAGAAGATCGCACGGCATCCGTGCCTGCGATGTTGTCCATGTTCGATGCACTGGGAACGCGCCCGCAGCACAAACGCGCACTGCCGTTCGCCGCCGCGGCTCATGCCATCGGGTCGCCGTATAAATCGCAGCTTGCCGTTGCGGTGGCGACGGCTTCGGTAGAGTTCTTGAATGAAATGCTGCCATGCGTGGTTAAAGCCAGCGCTGTTCAAGCCAGCGCGGGATAAGCAAACGGCAGGAAATCGTAGATGTCGAGCAGGCTGTGGGGGACGATGGTGCAGGGCAACCGGCTGAGATCATGATGCTGCGGTGACGCGCAGGCGCGTCCGATTGCACGTGGTGGCTGGCGTCGTTCGAGGTTGCTGTCAGCAGCGCACAGCGACACGCTGCAGGTGCCGCTGAAACCGCTCCTGCATTGGAGTCCAGCGCCTAATGCGAATCGCGGGCGACCTCTGCGCCGCTGCCGCCGACCAGAAAATCCAGGTCCGCCCCCAGATGTGCTTGTTGCACGTGCTCCACGTAGAGCTTGCTCCAGCCGCGCGTCGGGGCGGGCAACGGAGTCCATTCGCTGCGTCGGCGTAGCAGTTCCTCGTCGCTCACTTCCAGATGCAGCGAGCGGCCGGGGACGTCGAGTTCGATGATGTCGCCGTCGCGCACCAGTGCCAGCGTGCCGCCGGTGGCGGCCTCGGGCGAGGCGTGCAGAACCACGGTGCCATAGGCGGTGCCGCTCATGCGTGCGTCGGAGATGCGCACCATGTCGGTGATGCCGGCGCGCAGCAGTTTCGGTGGTAGCGGCATGTTGCCGACCTCGGCCATGCCGGGGTAGCCGCGCGGGCCGCAGTTCTTCAGCACCATGATGCAGTCGGCGTCGATGTCCAGCGCTTCGTCGTCGATACGCGCTTTCATGTCTTCGATGCTCTCGAATACCACCGCGCGGCCACGGTGCCGCAACAGGTGCGACGAGGCGGCGGAGGGTTTGATGACCGCGCCGTCCGGGGCCAGATTGCCACGCAGCACGGCGATACCGGCCTGCTCGCGGAACGGCGCATCCAGTGCGTGGATCACCGCGCGGTTCCAGCACGGTGCCTGCACGACGTTCTCGCCCAGGGTGCGACCGTTGACGGTGCGCGCATCCAGGTCCAGTTCGGCGCCGAGTTCGCGCATCACCGCCGGCAGTCCGCCAGCGTAGTAGAAATCCTCCATCAGATAATCGCCCGATGGCTTCAAATTGACCAGGCACGGCAGGCGCGAGCCTAATTGGTCCCAGTCGTCCAGGCTCAGCGGCACCCCGATGCGACCGGCGAGGGCAAGCAGGTGGAGCACGGCATTGGTGGAACCGCCGATGGCGGCGTTGACCTTGATCGCGTTGGCGAACGCCTGCCTGGTCAGAATCTGCGACATGCACAGGTCTTCTTCCACCATTTGCACGATGCGCCGACCGCTGAGCCGCGCCAGCCGCGCGCGGCGCGCATCCACGGCCGGGATCGCCGCATTTTCGGGCAGCGACATGCCCAGTGCCTCGACCATGCTGGCCATGGTCGAGGCGGTGCCCATGGTCATGCAGCTGCCTTTGGAGCGTTGCATGCAGGCTTCCGCTTCGACGAACTCCTCCTGCGCCAGAGTGCCGGCGCGGACCATCTCCGACATCTGGATCACCCCGGTGCCCGAGCCCAGCGGCTGTCCGCGCCAGTTGCCCGACAACGAGGGGCCACCGGACACGCCGATGGTCGGCAGGTCGACGCTGGCCGCTCCCATCAGCAGGGACGGTGTGGTCTTGTCGCAGCCCATCAACAGCACCACGCCATCCAGCGGATTGGCGCGGATCGATTCCTCCACGTCCATGCTGGCCAGATTGCGGAACAGCATCGCGGTCGGTCGCATCTGCGTCTCGCCCAGCGACATCACCGGGAATTCCAGCGGAAATCCGCCGGCTTCGTAGACGCCGCGTTTGACGTGTTCGGCCAGTTCGCGCAGATGGCCGTTGCATGGGGTCAGTTCCGACCAAGTATTGCAGATGCCGATCACCGGGCGGCCATCGAACATGTCGTGCGGATGGCCTGCACTCTTGAGCCAGCTGCGATAGTAAAAGCCTTGCTTGCCTTCGCGTCCGAACCAGGCCTGGCTGCGGCGTGGCGGTTTGCTGGGTGAGCCCATGCTGGCGTTCCTCGTGTCCGGGTCGCCGGGTTCCGCCTGTGTGCAAGCCGCCCCCGGATGCTTTACGCAGATGATGCTAGCGGGCATATTGATACATGAAAAATAACAAATATCTGGTTAACGATATTTTTTTTTACATGCGGCAATCCCATTCACCTAGAGCGAAACGGCATGGACAACTCGGCAAACGCAGCGTCTTCTTCCCATGCTCAGGCAACATACGGCAGCTTGCGTGGGCGTCGGGTGTTCATCACCGGTGGCGGCTCGGGCATTGGCGCGGCGTTGGTCGAGGCTTTCGCTGTGCAGGGCGCGCAGGTGGCGTTTGTTGATGTCGCCGCCGAGGCCAGCGCGGCGCTGGTCGAACGTCTGGCTGGCGCTGGCCTGGTCAAGCCGTGGTGGCGCCGTTGTGACGTCACCGATGTGGTGGCGCTGCAAGCGGCGATCGGCGAGGCGGCGACCGAGCTGGGCGATTTCCATGTGCTGCTCAACAACGTCGGCAGCGACGACCGCCACGCGTTGGACGCGGTGACCCCGGCGTACTGGGAGCGCTGCGTGGCGATCAACCAGCGTGCCGCGTTTTTCGCTATCCAGGCGGTGGTGCCCGGCATGCGTAGGCTCGGTGGCGGCGCCATCGTCAACCTCGGCTCCACCGGCTGGCAGACCAAGACCGGTGGTTATGCGGTCTACGCCACCGCCAAGTCGTCGGTGAACGGTCTCACCCGTGGCCTGGCGCGCGAACTGGGCGCAGCGCGGATCCGCATCAATGTGCTGACCCCGGGCTGGGTGATGACCGAACGCCAGATCACGCTGTGGCTGGACGAGGCCGGCGAGCGCGAGTTGGCCCGCAACCAGTGTTTGCCCGATAAAGTGATGCCGGAAGACATTGCGCGCATGGCATTGTTTCTGGCCTCGGACGAGGCGCGTGCGATCACCGCGCAGGAGTTCGTGGTGGATGCCGGTTGGACTTGATGCACAGCCGGTGTGCTCAGGGAGGGGCTACTGGCGACGGTTGTTGTCGCAGGGACGGCAGTCCGACAGGATCGCCGTGTCTGGTGGGTTCTTAATGTGTGCGTTTGTGTGTGGGTTTGCGGCGACCAACCGCGCTTCTATAGCGAGCGTGCAGGGACGCGGTAGACGTGTGCATTGTCCTTGCTAGTGGCGGTGGCATCATGCGTGGGTGAGCGGCTCCGCGTCCGGCATGGCGATGCCATACACCTTGGCGGCGGCGTCTTGCAGTGCTTGCAGCATGATCCGCGCGCTGGGCGAGAGCAGCCAGTCCCTGCGGGTGATGATGCCGAACGCATCCATGCAGCAGGATAGTTCCACCGGCACGATTGCCACGCTGCCGTGGTCGACGAAATGCCGGGCCACGTCCACCGGCACTACCGCGACATGATCGCTGTGCCGCAGCAACTGCGGCAGCACCGCCAGCGCGGAGGTTTCCAGCACGCGTTTGGGCGCTTCCAGCCCGACGTTCTGGAACATCAGTTCGAAGCGGTGGCGCAATACGCTGCCGTCCGGTGGCACGATCCAGGCGGCGTCGGCCAGCGCACGCAGCGACGGTGGAGGGCCTGCCAACAACGGATGCTCGGGACGGACGATGGCGCAGATGTGTTCCTCGGCCAGTGCCTGATAGTGCAGGTGACGCTTGTCGTGGCGTGCGAGCAGCCGCGCGACCACGATGTCGAGCTTGTTTTGCGCCAGTTGTTCCAGCAGCACGTCGCTGCCGTCCACGCGCAAGGCCACGCGCAGTAACGGATGCTGTGCGCCGACCTGGGCCAGTGCGGTGGGCAGCAGGCTCATCGCCGGGCCGGCGATTGCACCGACGCTGACGTTGCCGGCATACCCGGCCTTCAGCGCCTCGATCTCGGCGCCGGCCTCGTTGAGGCTGGCCAGAGCGATGCGTGCGTGGCGGATCAGCGTCTCGCCATACCAGGTCGCGCGCATGCCGCGCGGCAGGCGTTCGAACAGGAGAACGGCCAGCATGTCCTCCAGATCCTTCAACAGCTTGGAGGCGGCCGGTTGCGATATGTTCAATGTCTCGGCGGCGCGATGGATGTTGCCTGCTTCTTCGATGGCTAGCAGCAGCATCAGTTGACGGGTCTTGAGGCGGGCGCGGACGAACCAGGGTGTGGCGGTAGGCATGATGCGCCGAAGTATACGAATGTTCGTATAATTTAAGCCAAAATCGATATTTGTTGCATATAGGTCATGCCGCCAGAATGACCACGCACGCCGCCTGGTGGACGTTCCTGCGCCGCGCGAAATTTTCCCCGTATTCGACAGGCGACCGATTCATGCGATTGATCCAGTTGCGCGAGGCCTCCGGTGTTCCTGCTGTGGGCGTGGTGGAAGCCGAGGGCACCCAGGTTCGGGTGCTGCGCGAGGTCGCCTCGACCTACGCGTTGGCCAATGCGGCGCTGGCCGCCGGTTGCAGTCTGGACGCGCAGGCCATGGGCCTACGCAGCGAGCGTGTGCTGGATTACGCCGAGTTGCTGGCGAACGGCCGGGTCTTGTCGCCGTTGACCCATCCGGACCCGGCGCACTGTCGCGTCACCGGCACCGGCCTGACCCATCTGGGCAGCGCCGCCACCCGCGATGCCATGCACCAGAACCTGCAGCAGCAGGCCGATGCCGGTACGCTCACCGATTCGATGAAGATCTTCCAGCTTGGCGTGGAAGGGGGCATCCCGCGCGACGGCCGGCCCGGCGCCCAGCCGGAGTGGTTTTACAAGGGCGATGGCAGCATTCTGGTGGCCCCGGGCGCCGCGCTGCCGTCGCCGGATTTCGCCCTGGATGGCGGCGAGGAGCCGGAATTGGTCGGGTTGTACGTGATCGCTGCCGACGGTGTGCCGTACCGGCTCGGCTTTGCGCTGGGCAACGAATTTTCCGATCACGTCACCGAGCGGCAGAACTATCTGTATCTTGCCCATTCCAAGTTGCGCGCCTGCGCGGTGGGGCCGGAACTGCGCAGCGGTGAATTGCCGCGCGACCTGCGCGGTAGCAGCCGCATCCGTCGTGGCGATGCGGTGATCTGGGAGAAGCCGTTCGTCACCGGGGAAGCCAATATGTGCCATTCGCTGGCCAATCTCGAATACCACCATTTCAAGTACGCCGCGCACCGTGTGCCGGGCGATGTGCATCTGCATTTTTTCGGTACCGCCACGCTCAGTTTCGCCGACGGTGTGCAGACGCAGCCGGGTGATCGTTTCGAGATCGAGCTGCCTGCCTTGGGCGCGGCGTTAGTCAATCCGTTGCAGCGGGTGCCCGCCGGGTTCGATCTGGGCGGAGTGCGCGTGTTGTAGAGATCGATCCCATGCGCGCGCCGACCTGGGAGGCCAGGCGGCCGCTGCGGCGCGAACGCCGCATGCGCCACACGCGCGCCAACAAACTGAGGAAGGGCTATGCAGAACTCGGGAATGCGTGCGGCGATGTTGGGGATGCTGGCAATGCTGGGATTGGCCCTGGGCGGATGCTCGGGCGGCGGCAAGGACGCGGGCAAGGCATCGGGGCAGATCACGGTCGGCTTCAGCCAGGTGGGCGCCGAGAGCGAATGGCGCACCGCCAACACCGCCTCGATCAAGCAGGCCATCGCCGATGCCGGAATGAAGTTGAAGTTTTCCGATGCCCAGCAGAAGCAGGAAAACCAGATCAAGGCCTTGCGCTCGTTCATCGCCCAGCGCGTGGACGTGATCGCGTTTTCGCCGGTGGTGGAATCGGGTTGGGAGACCGTGCTGCGCGAGGCCAAGGCCGCCAATATTCCGGTGGTGCTGACCGATCGCGCGGTGAAGGTGTCCGACCAGAGCCTGTACGTCACCCTGATCGGCTCGGACTTCGTCGAGGAAGGGCGTAAGGCCGGGCGCTGGTTGCTGCAACAGTCGCCGTTGAAGGATGGCGACCAGCCCGTGCGCATCGTCGAATTGCAGGGCACGGTGGGGTCGGCGCCGGCGATCGACCGCATGCGCGGTTTCAAGGAGGTCATCGCCGGCAATCCGCGCTTTCAAGTGGTGCGCTCGCAGAGCGGCGACTTCACTCGGGCCAAGGGCAAGGAAGTGATGGAGGCGTTCCTGAAAGCCGAAGGCCGCCACATCGACGTGGTGTACGCGCATAACGATGACATGGCTATCGGTGCGATCCAGGCGATCGAAGAGGCGGGACTGAAGCCGGGCAAGGACATCCTGGTGATCTCCATCGATGGAGTGAAAGGTGCGTTCGAGGCCATGCAGGCCGGCAAGCTCAACGTCACCGTGGAATGTAATCCGCTGCTCGGCCCGCAATTGGTACAGGCGATACGCGAGATCAAGGCCGGCAAGTCGCTGCCCAAGCGCATCGTGGTCCAGGAGGCGGTGTACACCCAGGCGCAGGCCGCGGCCGAACTGCCCAAACGTAAATACTGACGGGCACGCGCATGAATCCGGTCGTGCTGGATGCGCAGGGCTTGAGCAAGGCCTATGCCGGCGTCGCTGCGCTGGAGGATGTCGGGTTGTGCCTGCGCGGCGGCGAGATCCATGCGCTGATGGGCCAGAACGGCGCCGGCAAATCGACCCTGATCAAGCTGTTGACCGGGGTGGTCGCGGTCGATGCGGGGCGCATCGCGCTCGATGGCGTGGCGATCGCGCCGGCCACGCCGCTGCAGGCGCAGCGCTTGGGCATCAGCACCGTGTACCAGGAAGTGAATCTGTGTCCGAACCTGTCGGTGGCGGAGAATCTGTTCGCTGGCCGCTATCCGATGAAGGGTTGGCTGCGGCGGATCGATTGGCGGCGGGTCGAGCGCGATGCGCAGGCTTGCCTGCGGCGGCTGGGCGTCGCCATCGATGTGCGCCGGGCGTTGTCCGCGTATCCGGTGGCGGTGCAGCAGATGGTGGCGATCGCGCGCGCGGTGAGCGTCTCGGCACGGGTGCTGATTCTTGACGAACCGACTTCCAGCCTCGACGAGGGTGAGGTCGCCGATTTGTTTCGGGTGATGCGTGCATTACGCGCGCAAGGCATGGCGATCCTGTTCGTCACCCATTTTCTGGATCAGGTCTATGCGGTGTCCGACCGTATCAGCGTCTTGCGCAACGGTCGTCTGGTGGGGGAATACGCGCCGGTGGATCTACCAGCGCCGCAGCTGGTCGCGGCGATGGTCGGGCGCGTGCTTGATCCAGCGGCGGCGGAGACGGTCGCTGCGCCGCTGGTCGAGCAGGGGCCAGCGCTGGTGCAGGTGCAGGGGCTGGGTCGTCGTGGTCATCTGCATCCGACCGATTTGCACGTGCATCGTGGGCAGGTGCTGGGCCTGGCCGGTCTGCTCGGTGCCGGTCGCACCGAACTGGCCCGGCTGCTGTTCGGCCTGGATCGCGCCGAGTGCGGGCGCGTGCTCATCGATGGCCGGGAGGTGGTGTTGCGCGGTCCGCCCGATGCGATTGGTCATGGTTTCGCATTGTGTCCGGAAGAACGCAAGACCGATGGCATCGTCGCTGAACTATCGGTGCGCGAGAACATCGTCTTGGCGCTGCAGGCACGCAGGGGGCTGCGCCGTTTCCTGGCCCCGGCGGAACAGCGGCGCATTGCCGAGCGCTTCGTCGAAGCGTTGGGGATCAAGACCGCCAGCGTGGAAACGCCGGTGGGCCTGTTGTCCGGCGGTAATCAGCAAAAAGTGGTGCTGGCGCGCTGGTTGGCGACCCAGCCGCGCTTGCTGATCCTGGACGAACCCACGCGCGGAATCGACATCGCGGCCAAGCAGGACATCATGACCCGCATCCTGGCGTTGGCGCGGGAGGGTATGGCGGTGGTGTTCATTTCTGCCGAGGTCGCCGAGATTGCGCGTATCGCCGACCGGATCGCGGTGCTGCGCGAGCGCCGCCTGGTCGGCGAACTGCCAGGTGGCTGCGGCGAGCGAGTGGTGTTCGATCTGATCGCCGGGAGCGCGGTGGCATGAACGCGGCCAGCGCGTCGGTTGTGAATCCACGGCGATGGCTGGCGCGGCTGTGCGCGCATCCTTTGTTCTGGCCGCTGGCGACCTTGGCGTTGTTGCTGCTCGGCAATGGCGTGTGGAATCCGGGTTTTCTGTCGTTGCAATGGCGCGACGGACATCTGTACGGGACCTTGATCGACATCGGCAATCGTGCCGCGCCGTTGGCGCTGGTGGCGCTGGGTATGACCCTGGTGATCGCGGTGCGCGGCCTGGACATCTCGGTCGGCGCGGTGGTGGCGATTGCTGCCATGGTGGCGGCCTGGACGATCGGCGGCAGCGAACATAGCCGCTTCCCATTCTGGGTGGTGGTGTTCGCGCCGCTGCTGGTCGCGGCGCTGTGCGGACTGTGGAACGGACTGCTGGTGGTCAAGATCGGCATGCAGCCGATCATCGCCACGCTGATCCTGATGGTGGCCGGACGCGGTATCGCTCAGCTGATCGGCGATGGACAAATTTTGACCATCTACTATTCGCCGTACTTTTATCTCGGCAATGGGTTCCTGTTTGGGTTGCCGTTTGCCCTTTTCGTGGTCGCGGCGGTTTTCCTTGTTATGCAGTTGTTGCTTGGACGCACGGCGTTGGGCTTGTTCGTGCGCGCCATCGGCCATAATCCGCGTGCCGCGCGCGTGGCCGGGGTCAAGGCGCGGCTGATCTCGGTGCTGTTGTACGTGTTCTGCGCATTCAGCGCGGGCCTGGCCGGGGTGTTGATCAGTTCCAACGTCAAGAGCGCCGATGCCAACAATGCCGGGCAACTGATGGAACTGGACGCGATTCTCGCAGTGACGCTTGGTGGTACCTTGCTCGACGGTGGCCGCTTCAGCCTCGCGGGCAGCGTGATCGGCGCGCTGATCATCCAGACCCTGACCGCCACCATCTATGCGCTTGGCGTGCCAGCGCAGGTCACCATGCTGATCAAGGCGCTGCTGGTGTTCGCGGTGATGCTGCTGCAGTCGTCACGGTTCCGTGCCAGCGTGCGCGGTTGGGTGCGGCGACCGTCTGCCGGGAGGGTGCGATGAGCGTACCCGCACCGCGCGTTGCCGTGCAGGGCATGCTGGATGGCCTGCGCCGGGCCGGAGCGTTGCTGCATGGCGCGCGTCTGCCGTTGGCGATCACCGTGGTCCTGTTCGTGGCGATGCTCGGCGCCGGTGGTGTGCTCTACGATGGCTTCCTGTCGCCGCAGGTATTGGCCAATCTGCTGATCGACAATGCATTCCTGTGCATCGTCGCGGTCGGCATGAGCCTGGTGATCCTCAGCGGCGGCATCGATCTGTCGGTCGGTGCGGCGTTGGCGTTCACCACGGTGTTGTCGGCGTCGCTGGTTGAACGCCACGGTTGGTCGCCGCTGGCGGCGATCCCGCTGGTGTTGCTGATCGGCGCCGCCTTCGGTGCTGGCATGGGCGTGCTGATCCAGCGTTACCGTTTGCAGCCGTTCGTTGTCACGTTGGCTGGCATGTTCCTGGCGCGTGGCGCTAGCTATCTGGTCAGCGTCGATTCCATTCCGATCACCAATACGCTGTACATGGCGATCGCACAAACCCGCGTGCCGGTTGCGGCTGGCGCGTCGCTCTCGGTCGGCGCGCTGATCGCGTTGGCGACGGTGGCGCTGGGCATGTGGCTGGCGCACTGCACGCGCTTTGGTCGTTGCGTGTATGCGCTGGGCGGTAGCGAGGCCTCGGCGCGGCTGATGGGGTTGCCGGTGGATGCCACTCAGATCCGGGTGTATGCCTTCAGCGGTTTTTGTTCGGCCTTGGCCGGGGTGGTGTGCACGTTCTACATGCTGTCCGGTTACAGCCTGCATGCGTCGGGGCTGGAGCTGGATGCGATCGCCGCCGTGGTGATCGGCGGCACGCTGCTCGCCGGTGGCAGCGGTTATGTGATCGGCACGCTGTTCGGTGTGCTGATGTTGGGGGTCATCCAGACGTTGATCGTATTCGACGGCACGCTCAGTTCGTGGTGGACGCGGATCGTGATCGGCGCGCTACTGTTGGTGTTCTGCCTGTTGCAGCGCTTGTTGACCCGGCGTGGGCCCGGTGGTGCGGCAGAAGGTTGAGTGCAGATTGTTGGCTAGTTGCTGTTGCCGGCCATGGTCGGTGTTGTCGCGTGCGTGCCGTCATGGCGCATCACCCAGTTGAACAGCGGTGTGGCTATCAGCGTGGAGGCGATGGCCATCAGCACCAGGATCGAAAACAGTCCTTGTTCGATGACCCCGGCTTGCAGGCCGATGTTGATGATGATCAGCTCCATCAGGCCGCGTGCGTTCATCAGTGCGCCGATTGCCATGGCGTCGCGGTTGTTCTCGCCGCTGGCGCGTGCCGCGGCCCAGCAGGCGATGCCCTTGCCCAGGAACGAGGCCAGCAGGATCGCCACGGCGGACAGCAGGATTTGTGGGGCCAGCAGTACGCTGAGTTGCGTCTTGAGTCCGGAGAAGGTGAAGAACATCGGGAGCAGGAACACCACCACGAACGGTTGCAGTTGCGCGCGCAATTTTTCGGTCAGCGCGCCCTTGGGCAAGCAGGCGCCGAGCAGGAAACCGCCGAACACCGCGTGGATGCCGATTGCGTCCATCGCCCAGGCGCTCAGGCAGAACAGCATCAGGACCACGGCCAGCACGCTGGTGCTCAGAGGTTGGTCGGGATCTACATGATCGGCCAGTCGACGCAACCCATGCCGCCCCAGCAATAGCATGAACAGCGCATAGCCCACGCCACCGCCGATCGCCAGATAGGCGCTGCCCCAACTGCCGCCAAAACTCGCCAGTACGATGGCGAGGATGCACCAAGCCGCCGCATCGTCGATTGCACCGGCGGTCAGCGCCAGGGTGCCGAGCGAGCTGCCAGTGAGGCCGCGCTCGTGGATGATCCGTGCCAACATCGGGAATGCGGTGATGGCGATCGCCGCGCCAAGGAATAACGAGGCGTCCACGATCTTGGCCTTGGCCGAGAACAAGCCCGGCACATGCAGCAACCATGGTACTAGCAGGAAGCCGAGCGCGAATGGCACGGCGATGCCGGCCAGCGACACGTGCATCGCGCTGCGGTAGCGCGCGCGCAAATGCGCGCTGCGAAAATCGGTGCCGACCAGGAACATGTATAGGCCCACGCCGAACTGCGCGGCCACGTACAGCATATCCAGCGTCTGTTTGGGGAATAGCGCCTGCTGCAGGCCCGGTAGCGCCGCACCGAACAGCGATGGCCCCAGGGCGACGCCGGCGATCATCTCGCCGACCACCTGCGGTTGGCCCAGGCGTTTGGCGAGCATGCCGACCAGCCGGCACGCGAACAGGATGGCGGCGGCTTGCAGAAAGAAATAGACCGACAGTTGCGGTGTGGTCACGATGGGGTGGGTCTCGAATGGCTGCGCGGATGATAGGAGCGCGGCGTGGCGAAATCCATGCATCTCCAGCGCCGCTGTGGTTGCAGCATGGCGCGGGTGTGCCGACGTTGCGCGAGCGTCCAAGGGGCTTGCACCGTGCCGCCGCCGCGAACTGCTTTTGCGACGACGACCGCGCCATCTTGCGAATCATCCCTTCGTGGCAGCGGCAGCGCGTTGGCGCTGCCGCAATATGCGATTACTGCAACTCCAGCATCACGATGGCCTTGGCTGGCAGCGTCAGCTGCAGCGTGTCGCCGCGCACGCTGGCGCCGGCGAAGGCGGTGGGCTGTACCGTCTGCGGTTGCGCGAAGCTGTTGAGCGCGGTCATCGCCGGTGCGCTCAGGAGGCGGCCGCCGACGTGGCGCGCCTGGACGCCTTGTAATTTGATCGCCACATCGGCGCTGTGGTTGGGGTCCAGGTTGGTCAGCGCCACGTAGACGTGCCCGTTCTTGGCCCGCACCGCCGAACCATGCACGGCCGGCACGGTGTAGCTCCCATGCTTGTAGTCGGGCGTCTGCAAGTGCAGCGGCAATGCGGTCGCATCCTGGTACGGCTTGTACATTGCGAATACATGGTAGGTGGGCGTCAGCAGCATCTTGTCGCCATCGGTCAGGATCATCGCCTGCAACACGTTGATCATCTGCGCGATATTGGCCATGCGCACGCGGTCGGCATGGGCGACGAAGATGTCCAGATTGAGCGAGGCCACCAGTGCATCGCGCAGCGTGTTCTGCTGCCGCAGGAAGCCTGGGTTGACGTCGGGCAGGCCCTTGTACCAGGTCCCCCATTCGTCGACCACCAGCGGGATTTTCTTGTCCGGGTCGTACTTGTCCATGATCGCGCTGTGTTTGGCGATCAGTTCGTCCATCGTCAGCGTGCGCGACAGCGTCTCGATCCATGCCGTCTCGTCGAACGTGGTGGACGAGGCGCGCGGCGGCCAGCCGCCTGGGATGGTGTAGTAGTGCAGACTCAGGCCGTCCATGTATTTGCCGGCCTCGCGCATCATCACTTCGGTCCAGTGGTAGTCGTTGTCGCTCGGGCCTGGCGCGATCTTGAGGATTTTCTGGTCGGCCGGCGACTTGACGAAGGTCTGGTAGCGGCGGAACACGTCCGCCGCGTACTCGGCGCGCATGTTGCCGCCGCAGCCCCACAACTCGTTGCCGACGCCGAAGAACGGCAGCTTCCAGGGCGCATCGCGGCCATTGCGGCGGCGCAATTCGGCCAGGGTCGAGTGCGTCGGTGCTGTCATATACTCCACCCACTGCGCCATCTCGTCCGGCGCCGCATCGCCGACGTTGCCGGCCACGTAGGCCTGGGCGCCGACCAGTTCAGTGAAGTCCATGAATTCGTGGGTGCCAAAGCTGTTCGGTTCCTCGACGCCGCCCCAATGGGTGTTGACGCTGGTCGGGCGCTGCTTGCGCGGGCCGATGCCGTCGCGCCAGTGGTATTCGTCGGCAAAGCAGCCGCCAGGCCAGCGGATGGTCGGGACGTCCAGTGCCTTCAGCGCGGCCAGCACGTCGTTGCGGTAGCCGTGGGTATTGGGAATCTTCGACTCCGGACCGACCCACACGCCGCCATAGATGCCGTTGCCCAAGTGTTCGGCGAATTGGCCGAACAGGTTGCGCGAGACGGTCGCGCCTGGGTGGTCGGCGTCCAGCGTGCCATGCACTTCGACCGCGTCGGCCTGTGTCAGTCCGGCGCTCAGCGTCAGTGTCGCCAGGGCGATGAGTGGCAGGCGTTGCCGCCAATGCCTGGCGAGGTGGTGCAGCGAACGGATCGAGTACATCGGAATCTCCTCATACTGGCCAGCGCGGTATCGCGCTAGGGAAGGGTGGCGCGTAGACAGTGGCTTGCGCCAGCGTGTCGCCGACGCTATACCCATCGCGCAGCGCACATGTATGAACGCCGAGCGTTGGAAACACGCGAAGCGCTGGCGTCACACGTGCAGCGTGCTGTCTTGCGTTCGCGTTCGTTCTCCCGTGCGATGGGCGGTGCCGCTGTCCACGGCGGATCGAGCATAGAGGACCGCATGAGGTGGCGACCAATGCTTTAAATCGGCTTGCGTATAACCGGATTGCAATGCTGCGCTGCGGTGTGTCGCTGTCGGCGCTGCCCCGCGCCGCTGCGATGCTGCATGGCGATGGCCGCCACGTGTCCGTCCTGGGTATGCTGCACGCCACGCTGGCGCGTGTGCCGGCGAACCTGGAGTCTGCATGTCATCGATCTTCGGCCATCTTCCCGACGGCACCGCCATTCATCGCCTGGTCCTGGACCGCGGGCATGGCCTGCGCGCCGAACTGCTGACTTACGGTGGTCTGCTGCGCAGCCTGCGCCTGGACACCGCGCACGGTCCTGTCGAAATGGTGCTGGGGCTGCCGACGTTGCAGGCGTATCTGCACGATCCGGCGTATCTGGGCGTGTTGGTCGGTCGTTTCGGCAATCGCATCGCCGGGTCGGCGTTCACGCTCGATGGGCAGCGTTATCCTTTGACCGCCAACGAGGGGGCTAACCATTTGCACGGCGGCGCACAGGGTTTCGGACGGCGCGTGTGGACGGTCGTGGCGCAGTCCACGAGCGAACTACAACTGCGTTACGACTCGCCGGCCGGCGAGGAAGGCTATCCCGGAGCGTTGCGGGTGGAAGCGGCGTTTCGTCTGCACGATCATTGCCTGGAGTTGGAGTTCGTCGCGCAGACCGATGCGCCCACGCCGCTCAACCTCACCCATCATCCGTATTTCAATCTGGCCGGCGATCCCGCCGTGGCCGCGGCGGCGCAGTGGCTACGCGTGCCCGCCGAGGGCTACCTGCCTGTGTGCGATGCGGGCATGCTGCCCCGCGGCGAGATCGCCGGCGTTGCCGCCACGCCGTTCGATTTCCGCAGCCCACGTGCGATCGCCGACAAGGACATCGCCGCCGATCCGCAACTGTGCCTGAGTGCCGGTTACGATCATTGCCTGGTGCTGGCGCAGGCGCGCGACTACAGCGCGCTGCTGTACTCGCCGTACAGCGGCGTGGCGATGCGTCTGGACAGTCCGATGCCGGCGCTGCAACTGTACGAGGGGCAGGGGCTGGACCGGCAGCATCCGCACCTGGGACGCGGCATTTGTCTGGAGCCGCAAGGCTATCCAGATGCACCGAACCAGCCTGGGTTCCCCGACACGATCCTGCGCCCGGGGCAGATCTATCGGCATCGCATCCAATACCGCTTTGCCGAGGTCGGTGCGGGCGCCGATTGGGCTGCGGTGGAGGCCGCACTGGTCGGGTGAGGTCGCGCGCCTGCGCGGCGCTGTCTTCCTGCGGGCGCTCTCGAGCAATTCCCTGGCCTGCTCGAACTGCTCGCGCTTGATGCCGCTTGGATAGGCTTTTCTCATCCTCCGAGCTTCTCATCCTCCGAGCTTCTCATGCTCGCGGGAGACTTTGAACACGCTCTAAACAGCGCATGTTGTTCGCGCCGATCTGCAAGGTATAGGCGTCGCAGCGTGCGCATGCGCTACGAGCAAGCATGCATTGTTCGGTGGCGTGTGGTGCTTATTGCAGGTGGCCCAGGAGCACTTCGATCACGAACTTGCTGCCGAAAAACGACAGCAGCAACAACAGCATCGCCACCAAGGTCCAGTGCACCGCCTTGACTCCGCGCCAGCCGTAGCGCCAGCGGCCGAACAGCAGTGCGCCGAACACGATCCACGACAGCACGCTGAGCACGGTCTTTTGCACGAGCTGTTGCGCCAGGAAATCCTGCACGAACAAGACCCCGGTCAGCAGGGTCAGGCTGAGCAGGATGAAACCGACCACGATCGTGCGGAACAGCAGGGTTTCCAGTGCGGTCAGCGGCGGTAATGCGCGCAACCACGGGTGGAAGTCGCGACGCCGCAGCGCGCGTTCCTGTAGCCACAGCATCGCCGCCAGCAGTGCGGCGATGCCCAGCGTGGCGTAGGCCAGCAACGCCAGCCAGGCATGTAGTTGCAGCCGCCAATCCAGCAGTGGCGCTGGCGCGTGGCCGTAACCGTGGTAGGCCAGCAGCAGCGTCGCCGAGAGAGGAAAGACCACCACGCCGAGCGCGGCCATGCGCCCGCTGGCGCCGACCAGCGCGGTCATCAACGCCATCCCCAGGCTCACCAGCGACAGCGCGGCGAAGAAGTGCATGTCCGGGCCGCCGGGCGTATGCAGCGCCACCTGCACGTGGTATGCCGTGTGCAGAACCACCGCCGGCAACGCCGGCCACAGCCACACGCGGCTGCGCTCCACCCGGTCGCGCACGACCGCGCCAACGAGCAGGCCGGTCGCGGTCAGGTATAGCAAGGTGGCGACGAGGATGAGCATCGCGTCAGTTTCGCATATCGCGCCGAGCCTGGTGATGGTGGCGGCCGCTGCGCCACGGGGATCGCCAACGCGCAGGGCTATAATCAAAGACCGTTTCCCGTCTGCGATCCGCCCGCATGTTCGAATCCTTAACCCAGCGTCTCTCCGGCACCATGCAGCGCCTGCGCGGGCGTGGCCGCTTGACCGAGGAGAACATCCGCGAAGCCACGCGCGAGGTGCGCATTGCCCTGCTCGAGGCCGACGTCGCGCTGCCGGTGGTGCAGGCGCTGATCGAACGCATCAAGGTGCGCGCGGTCGGTCAGGAAGTGCTCAAGAGTCTGACCCCAGGTCAGGCGCTGATCAAGGTGGTGCGCGATGAGTTGACCGCGGTGATGGGCTCGGCCGCCAGCGACCTCAACCTCAACGTGCCTGCACCGGCCATCGTGTTGATGGCGGGCTTGCAAGGCGCGGGCAAGACCACCACTGTCGGCAAGCTGGCCAAGCATCTGAAGGAAAAGCGCAAGAAGAAAGTGATGGTGGTCAGCGCCGACGTGTATCGGCCTGCCGCGATCGAACAGCTCAAGACCTTGGCCGAGCAGGTCGGTGTGTTGTTCTTCCCGTCCGAATCCTCGCAGCAACCGGTGGACATCGTTCGCGCCGCCATCGCCGATGCGCGCAAGTCCTTCGTCGACGTGCTGCTGGTCGATACCGCCGGCCGCCTGGCCATCGACGAGGCGATGATGGCCGAGATCAAGGCGTTGCATGCCGCGATCACCCCGGCCGAAACCCTGTTCGTGGTTGATGCGATGACTGGTCAGGACGCGGCCAACACCGCCAAGGCGTTCAGCGATGCTCTGCCGCTCACTGGCGTGGTGTTGACCAAGACCGACGGCGATGCGCGCGGCGGCGCCGCGCTGAGCGTGCGTTACATCACTGGCAGGCCGATCAAGTTCATCGGCGTGGGCGAGAAGCCCGATGGTCTGGATGTTTTCCATCCCGACCGCCTGGCCAGTCGCATCCTGGATATGGGCGACGTGTTGTCGCTGGTTGAGCAGGTCGAGCAGCAGGTCGACAAGGACAAGGCACAGAAGCTGGCGGAGAAAGTCGCCAAGGGCAAGAAGTTCGACCTCAACGACATGCGCGACCAGCTCGAGCAGATGCAGAACATGGGCGGCTTGTCCGGGCTGATGGACAAGCTGCCGGGCATGGGGCAGATCCCCGAGCACCTCAAGCAGCAAGTGGCCGGTAACAAGGAGGTGCCACGCATGATCGCCATCATCGGCTCGATGACCAAGAAGGAGCGGCGCAACCCGGCCTTGCTCAACGGTTCGCGCCGCGCGCGCATCGCCCGCGGTTCCGGTACCCAGCCGGCCGACGTCAACAAGTTGATGAAGCAGTTCCAGCAGATGGAAAAGATGATGGGCAAGCTCGCCGGCGGCGGCATGAAGGGCCTGATGCGCGGCATGAAGGGCATGATGGGTGGCATGGGCGGCGGCGGCCTGCCGTTCCGCTGAGTGCTGAACACGGCACGGGCTTTGTGTCCTTTCGTTGGCGATTGTTCTCTGTGTTTTTGGTCTTGGTGTTGCAGTCGATGAGCCGCTGGGTAGTGCTGTCGACGACTGTGCAGTGGCCCAGGCCAGTCGCCGTTACCATGCGTGTTCTGTTGATCATTGGAGTCGCATGATGGGGGACTTGTCGCGGGTCGACGCCTTTCGGCAGCGGTTCGGGTTGCGCCTGCCGGTGTTGCTCAGTCCGATGGCCGGAGCGTGTCCTGTGCCACTGTCGGCAGCGGTGGTTGCGGCCGGTGGTATGGGCGCAATGGGGGCGGTGTTGTCCTCGCCGCAGGACATCGTCGCGTGGATGGACGCCTTTCGCGCTGCTTGCAGTGGACCGGCCCAGATCAATCTATGGGTGCCGGATCCACCGCCGTTGCGCGATGCGTCTGCCGAGGCCGACATGCGTGCTTTTCTCGGCGCCTGGGGGCCGCCGGTGGATCCCAGCGCTGGCGACGCGGCGCCAGCCGACTTCGCTGCGCAATGCGCCGCCGTGTTGGAAGCGCGTCCGATGGCGGCCTCCTCGATCATGGGGTTGTTCCCGCCCGCCTTTGTCGTGCAATTGAAGCAGGCCGGCATCGCCTGGTTCGCCTGCGCCACCACGTTGGAGGAAGCGCTGGCTGCGCAGGAGGCCGGCGCCGATGCGGTGGTCGCGCAGGGGGCTGAGGCCGGCGGCCATCGCGGTGCGTTCGATGCGGCCAGCGCCGAGCGCCAATTGACCGGATTGTTCGCGTTGTTGCCGCGCCTGGTCGATCGCCTGCAGGTGCCGGTGATCGCGGCTGGCGGTATCGGTGACGGTCGCGGCATCGCCGCTGCATTGGCCCTGGGCGCGAGCGCGGTGCAGATCGGCACCGCGTTGCTGCGCACGCCGGAAGCGGCATTGGCGCCGGCCTGGGCCAATGCGCTGGCCCAGGCCGAACCCGAACACGCGTTGCTGACGCGCGCCTTCTCTGGCCGCCTGGGCCGTGCGCTGACCAACGACTATGTGCGCGCCGCCGCCGCGCCTGGGGCGCCAGCGCCGCGGCCATACCCCGTGCAGCGCGGCTTGACCACGCCGATGCGCCAAGCCGCGCTGCAAGCCGATCATCTGCCGACCATGCAGACTTGGGCTGGACAGTCGGCATGGATGGCCCAGGCACAGCCGGCGGCGGAACTGGTGGCGCAGTGGTGGGCGCAAGCGCAGGCTTTGCGGTGAGCGCGCGCGTGTTTCACGCCGGGCGGCTGGCGGACGCGGAGGTGCTGGCCGCGGCGGCGCTAGTCAACTACGGCCACTTCAGTACGCTGCAGGTGCGCGATGGCGCGGTGCGCGGGTTGGATCTGCACCTGCAACGGCTGGATCAGGCCAGTCAATTGCTATTCGGCAGTGCGTTGCCGGCCGAGCACGTGCGTGCCGAATTGCGCGCGGCGCTGGCTGAGTTCGGTCATGCCGATGCCTCGCTGCGCGCCACGGTGTTCTCGCCGCGCTTCGCGTTGCGTCGTGCCGATGCGGTTTGCATGCCGGAGTTGCTGGTTTCGCTGGATGCGCCAGCGGTGGCGGACGCCGCGCCATTGCGCCTGCGCAGCAGCGTGTTCGCGCGCGAATTGCCGCAGATCAAGCATGTCGGTACCTTCGCTGCCTTCCACCAGCGCCGCCTGGCGATGCAGGCCGGGTGCGATGATGCATTGTTTGTTGATGCGCACGGATGGGTGGCCGAAGGCACGACCTGGAACCTGGGTGCGTGGGATGGGCAGTGTCTGCATTGGCCGCAGGCGCCGGCCCTGCGCGGAACCCAGGAGCGCTTGTTGCAGGCTGGATTGGCCGCGTTGGGCGTGGCGCAGCAAGTGCGACCGTTGCAAGTGCACGAGTTGGATGCGCACATGGCCGCATTCGTCTGCAATGCCCGTGGGCAGCAGGCCATCGCCACGGTGGATGGGCGCGCGTTGCGGCCTGCCCAGCAGGTGTTGGAAGTACTGGAGGCCGCATTGCGCACCCAGCCATGGCAGCCGATCTGAACGGTTGCGGCGACTTGGCAGATGGCGCTGGGGTAGCTATCATTACCAGTTCACCGCGCCATCCTGGCGACTGGGCAACACCGGAACTCAACCATGGTCAAGATCCGCCTTACCCGTGGCGGCGCCAAGAAGCGCCCCTTCTACCACATCATCGTCACCGACGTGCGCAGCGCGCGCGACGGCCGCAATATCGAACGCCTTGGCTACTACAACCCGGTCGCGCAGGGCGCAGAGCCGCGCGTGGTGCTGGATATGGCCCGCGTCGAGCATTGGGTGTCCAATGGCGCGCAGCTGACCGACAAGGTGCGTAATCTGTGCAAGGAAGCCACCAAGGCCCAGGCCGTCGCGGCCTGATCCTGTGGGCCGCGCCATCTGCGTGCGGCCCTTGCGTTTGCTCCGATGAAAGATAGCCAGCGCCGCATCCTGCTCGGTCGGGTTCTCGGCGCGTTCGGCATCCGTGGCGAGGCCAAGCTCGAATCGTGGACCGAGCCGCGTCTGGCCATTTTTCGCTATCAACCCTGGATCGTGCGCAAACCCGACGGCAGCGAGAGCACCCTGACCGGCGTGCGTGGTCGCGCTTCCGGCAAGTCCCTGATCGCCAGCCTGCCCGAGGTGAGCGATCGCGATGCGGTCGAAGCCTTACGTGGCACCGAGATCTACGTAACGCGTAGTAGCTTGCCGCCGCCGCATCCGGATGAATACTACTGGGTGGATCTGGAGGGTCTAGACGTGCGCACCGTCGAAGGTGTGGCCTTGGGGCAGGTATCGCACCTGTTCTCCACTGGCGCCAACGATGTGCTGGTGGTGCGCGGCGAGCGTGAGCGGCTGGTGCCGTTCGTGCAGCCGGATTACGTCAGGTCGGTGGATTTCGAGGCCAACCTGATCGTGGTCGATTGGGATCCCGAGTTCTGAGTCCGGCAGGGGCTTGCACAGCAGCGGCGCATGCCTAGGCTTTGCGAGTCCCGAGTCCCGAGTCCCGAGTCCCGAGTTCACCATGCGCATCGACGTCATCAGCCTGTTCCCCGAGTTCGTCGCCCAGTGTGCGGCGTTCGGCGTGGTTGGCCGTGCGCAGGAGCGCGCGCTGTTGGGTCTGCATGGCTGGAATCCACGCGACTACGCCAGTGGGGGCTACCGTAAGGTGGACGACCGTCCGTTCGGCGGCGGGCCGGGCATGGTGATGATGATCGAGCCGCTGCAGGCCTGTTTGCAGGCAGTGCGCGCAGTCGATCCGCAGCCGGCGCCGCTGATTTACCTCAGTCCGCAGGGGCAGCCGTTGACCCAGGCCAAGGTCCGCGAACTGGCCGTACTGCCGCGCCTGCTGCTGCTGTGCGGGCGCTACGAGGGTGTGGACGAACGTTTCGTTGCCGCCGCGGTGGACGAGGAAATCTCGATCGGCGACTACGTGCTGTCCGGTGGCGAATTGGCTGCGGCGGTGCTGGTGGATGCGCTGACCCGGTTGCAGGAGGGCGCGTTGAACGACGCCGAGTCCGCGGCCCAGGACAGTTTCGAAGGGCCGGACGGCCTGCTCGATTGTCCGCACTATACCCATCCGCGCATGCATGCCCTGGGCGAGGTTCCGGCTGTGCTGCGCTCCGGTAACCACGCCGAGATCGCACGCTGGCGGCGGATGCAGGCGCTGGGGCGGACCTGGCGGCGGCGTCCGGAGTTGCTGGACGCGGCCGCGTTGAGTGCGGCCGACCGGCGTTTGCTGCAGGAATTCCGCGAGGGTATGGATGTTCCGCCATCGCCCGAGCCGCCCGAACCGGAAAATCCTTCCAAGCCCTAGCCATGGGCATTGGACTGAGTTAAAATTCCCGGCTTTCCGGCCAGTGCGTTGCTGACTTGGCCCGGCCCGATATCGTGCAATCGCCGTGTGGCGACTGCCGGACCACCTCACCAGACACAAGCGGTGCCCATCATGAGCAAGCTCAACAAGACCATCCTGGCCGACTTCGAAGCCGCCCAGATCCAGCGCAAGCTGCCGGAGTTCAACCAGGGCGACACCATCGTCGTCAACGTCAAGGTCAAGGAAGGCAACCGCGAGCGCGTGCAGGCCTACGAAGGCGTGGTGATCGGCACCAAGAACGGGGGCCTGAACTCCTCCTTCACCGTGCGCAAGATTTCGCACGGCTACGGCGTCGAGCGCGTGTTCCAGACCCACAGCGCTACCATCGAGTCGGTCGAAGTGAAGCGCCGCGGCAAGGTTCGCGCCGGCAAGCTGTATTACTTGCGTGGCCTGGAAGGCAAGGCTGCTCGCATCAAGGAAGACTTGGCTGCTGCCGCGCAGGCCAAGGTCGCCCGTCAGGCTGCTGTGGCTGCTGCCAAGGCCGAATAAGCTTCTCCGGCGGCCACTGGTCGCTGCTGCAACGGCCGCCTCCGGGTGGCCGTTTGCGTTTTTGCGATTGCTCGGTGTGGTGATGCGTGGGGCCATGCTGGGCGTGGCGGAGACGGCTGCTTTTTTGCATCGAGCGTGATTTCCGCCCAACAGCGGTTGTGGCATCTGCATCATCGGCCAGCATGGCTGCGCTCAATTGCTGCCAATCCGGTTAGCACATGCTGGCGCTTGACTGAGGGCTGTGAGACGGTTTTCAGCGCGTCGGGTCCGGTGTGGTTTGCACCCCGACTACTGGTGCAGGTGGTTGCGTTGCGATGTCGTTGGGGTGGGTCAATGCGTCGGCGTGCGGTTGCGCGAGCATCCGCGCCTTGCGCCAGTTGCCCCAGCGGTAATAGCTCAGCGACAGCAGCATCGCGCAGATGGCGCTGGTCGGGAAGCTCCACCACACTGCCTCCACGCCCAGGTATGGTTGCAGCAACTGCGCGAATGGCACGCGGATGCCCCACAGCGCCAGCGCCAGGATCAGCAGGGGCGGGATCACCGCGCCGGTGGCGCGGACCACGCCGGAAATCACGAAGGTCACGCCGAAGAACAGAAACGACCACAGCGTAATGTGGTTGAGATGGCGAGCGATTTCCAGCGCCGTGCTGTGGGGTAGCAGGAATAGCGCGAGCGTCCAGCGGTCGAGCAGGATCAGCGGTGCGATCAGGGCGCCTGTGATCAGAAAGTTGAACAGCACGCCCTTGCGTGCGGTCGCCGCGACCCGGTCCCAGTGCTGCGCGCCGACGTTCTGCGCGGCCATCGACGAGCAGGCGACACCGATCGCCATCGCCGGCATCTGCAGATAGGCCCACAATTGCAAGGCGGCGCCGTAAGCGGCCGAGGTATCGGTGCCATAGGTGTTGACCAGCGAGATCAGCACGATCATCGCCAGCGAGATCAGCGCCATTTGCATGCCCATCGGCAGGCCCTTGACGGCCAGCGCGCGCAGGATCGGTAGATCCACCCGAAACAGATGCAGGTCGCGGCGGCCAAGCCACAGCAGGTGGCGCTTGCGGCGCAGGTATAGCAGCAGTCCGCTGAGTGCCACGCCTTGTGCGATGAGCGTGGCCCAGGCGGCGCCGGCGATTCCCAGGCGCGGGAACGGTCCCAGCCCGAACAGTAGCAGTGGGTTCATACCGATATCCAGCACCACCGACAGCAGCAGGAAACGAAACGGCGTGCGTGAATCGCCGGTGCCGCGTAGCGCGGCGGACAGGAATCCGAACGTGTACAGCAACGGCATCGCCAGAAAGAACACCCGCAGGTAGGCCTCGGCCAGCGGCAGCGACGCTGCTGGAGTCCCTATTGCCGCCAGCAGATGCCGCGCCAGCCACCAGCCGCTGGCGGCGATCAGTACCGAAATGCCGATGAAGAAGCTCGTGCTGGTGCCCATGACCCGGCGCGCCTGCGCCATGTCGTTGCGGCCAATCGCCTGGCCGATCAGGATCGTGGCGGCGATGCCGATGCCGATGCCGATGCCGAACACCGAACTGAGCACGAAAAAGATGATGCTGTTGGCGTTGGCCGCTGCGGTCACTGCGGCCTCGCCGAGGTAGTGGCCGATCCAGATCGCATTGACCGAGCTGTTGAGCGATTGCGCGATGTTGCCGGCCAGGATCGGCAACGAAAACAGCAGCAACTGCCGGCCGATCGGTCCTTCGGTGAGTGTGCCGGGCTTTTGCATCGCATGCGTAAGAGGATGGGTGAGGGGTGCAGACTAGCACTGGCATATGCCCCCCCGGGCGGTGACAGATGCGGCGCAGCCGCCAACGTCCTAGACTGGTTGCATCGATGCGCAGGTCCGCTGTCCGCCAAGCGGATGTGCGGGTGCCCGTTATGCCAAACCGAATGAAGAAGCGTGCAATGCGGCAGTTACGTGATCATGTGCAATGGATGGGGGCCAGCGCGTTGGGGTTGGCGTTGTTGTCGGGATTGACCGGTTGCGCCGACAGAGCGCGTTGGGGCGATGCCAACGTGCGGCCGGATCGCCCGGAGTGTTTGGTCGGCGAGCAACCCAGTGCGATTCCGCCACGCGCCGATGGACTGGTGGCGAACCAGCGTCAGCAGCGCTGCAATCCCGGGCAGGCGCCGCAAGGCAACATCGCGCGGTCGGGCGAACAGCCTATGCAGCTGGATTTTCGTCAACACAAATGAATGAACTTCTCGCACAAGCGGCGGCGGTTCGGTTGGATGTCTGGCTGTGGGCCGCACGCTTTTTCAAGACTCGCAGCCTAGCCAAGCAGGCGGTGGAAACCGGCAAGGTGGAGGTGGCCGGGCAGCGGCCGAAATCCTCGCGCGCCGTGCGCGTGGGCGAGTGCTTGTGCGTGCAACGAGGCGATGAACTCTTCGAGCTCCAGGTGCTGGGGCTCAGCGATACCCGTGGCTCGGCCAGTGTGGCGCAGGCGCTTTACCAGGAAAGCGAGCAGTCGCGGGAACGGCGCGCGCAACAGCGCGCGCAGCAGCGTGCCGAACGCAATGGTTACCAGGCGCCCGAGAGCAAGCCAGACAAGCGAGCGCGGCGGCTGATCCGCGCGCTGGGCGATCTCGACGCGTTGTAGGCGCGGTGCGTCTGCGCGATGTCACACGTCGCGATGGGTCGCCGCGATTGCCGCAAGCTCAGGCGCCGCAGTCGGCGCCTGAGCCGTCAACCTCATGCGGCCAGGTCGAAGCGGTCCAGCTGCATCACCTTGGTCCAGGCGGCGACGAAATCGCGTGTGAACTTCTCTTGCGCATCGGCGCTGCCATAGACCTCGGCCACCGCGCGCAGTATCGCGTTGGAGCCGAACACCAGGTCGACGCGGGTGCCGGTCCATTTCAGACTGCCGGTGCTGCGATCGCGGCCTTCGTAGAAGTCCTGCAGTTGCGAGGTGGCTTTCCACTCGGTGCGCATGTCCAGCAGGTTGACGAAGAAGTCGTTGCTGAGCACGCCAGGGCGGTCGGTGAAGACGCCATCTGTGGACTGCCCGGTGTTGGCGCCGAGCACGCGCAGGCCGCCGACCAGCACGGTCATCTCCGGCGCGGTCAGGGTCAGTAACAGTGCCTTATCGATCAGCATGGCTTCGGCCGACACCGTGTAGCCAGGTTTGGCGTAGTTGCGGAAGCCATCGGCGTTCGGTTCCAGGACGGCGAAGGACTCCACATCGGTCTGCGCCTGCGAGGCGTCCATGCGTCCTGGCACGAACGGCACGGTCAGCGTCTGCCCGGCCTGCTTGGCGGCCTGTTCGATCGCCGCGCCACCGCCCAGGACGATCAGGTCGGCCAACGAGATTTTCTTGCCGTTGCTCTGGGCGCCGTTGAATTGCGCCTGGATGCGTTTCAGCGTGGCTTCCACCTGCGCCAGTTGCGCGGGCTGGTTGACCTCCCAGTCCTTTTGCGGTGCCAGGAACAGGCGCGCGCCATTGGCGCCGCCACGCAGGTCCGAACCGCGGAAGGTGGAGGCCGAGGCCCATGCCGTGGAGACCAACTGGGCGATGCTCAGGCCGGCGTTGAGCAGGGCCTGCTTCAATGCGGCGATGTCCTGTGCGTCGACCAGCGGGTGGTTCACGGCGGGGATCGGATCCTGCCAGATCAACTCTTCGGCCGGAACTTCCGGGCCAAGGTAGCGCGTGCGTGGGCCCATGTCGCGATGGGTCAGCTTGAACCAGGCGCGGGCGAAGGCGTCGGCCAATTGTTCCGGATGCGCCAGGAAGCGCCGCGCGATTGCCTCGTAGGCCGGGTCGGCGCGCAGTGCCAGGTCGGTGGTGAGCATGGTCGGCAGGTGCTTCTTGGACGGATCGTATGCGTCGGGAATCACCGCATCGGCGTTCTTGGCCACCCACTGGTGCGCGCCGGCCGGGCTCTTGCTCAGTTCCCACTCGTACTTGAACAGAAGTTCTAAGAAGTCGTGGTTCCACTGCGTCGGCGTGGTGGTCCAGGTCACTTCCAGGCCGCTGGTGATGGTGTCGGGGCCTTTGCCGCTGCGGAAGGAGTTGAACCAGCCCAGGCCCTGCATTTCCAGCCCTGCGGCTTCTGGATCGGGGCCGAGATAATCGGTCGAGGCGGCGCCGTGGGTTTTGCCGAACGTGTGGCCACCGACGATCAGCGCGACGGTCTCCTCGTCGTCCATCGCCATTTCCCCGAACGTGATGCGGATATCCTGGGCCGACAACAGTGGATCGGGATCGCCATCGGGACCTTCCGGGTTGGCATAGATCAGCCCCATCTGCACCGCGGCCAGTGGGCGTTCCAGATCGCGGGTGTTCTTCTGCTTCCCGTGGGCGTAGCGCTCTTCACTGCCCAGCCACGTCGTTTCGCGTCCCCAATTCACGTCGTGGTCCGGTTCCCAGGTGTCTATACGGCCGCCGGCGAAGCCGAAGGTCTTGAAGCCCATGGACTCCAGTGCGACGTTGCCGGTGAGGACCAGCAGGTCGGCCCAGGAGATCGCTTGACCGTATTTTTGCTTGATCGGCCACACCAGGCGCCGCGCCTTGTCCAGGTTGACATTGTCCGGCCAGCTGTTGAGCGGAGCGAAGCGCTGTTGCCCACGGCGGCAGCCGCCACGGCCATCGCTGATACGGTAGGTGCCGCCGCAATGCCAGGCCATGCGGATGAAGAACGGACCGTAGTGGCCGAAATCGGCTGGCCACCAATCCTGCGAATCGGTCATCAACTTGCGCAGATCCTGCTTCAGCGCTTGGAAGTCCAGACCCTTGAACGCCTTGGCGTAGTCGAAGTGCGTGCCCAGCGGATTGGAACGGTCGGAATGTTGGTTGAGCAGTTCCACCCGCAGTTGATTCGGCCACCAGTCGCGGTTGCTGGTGCTGGTGCCGGTCGTGGTGTGGTTGAAGGGGCACTTCGCTTCGGTCGTCATGAGCAATTATCTCTCTACGTGAACATGTGGGGAGCGATGGGCCGCCGCAGTGGCGGGAATGGGAAAACAGGCGGTGTGTGGGGGGGGCAAGCGCAGGTCAGGGGCAAGGCGTTCGTTCGCCGGCTGTGCGGCAAAGAGTGAGCGCGTGCGGCGGTGCTGTGGTGGACAAGCGCATCTGGCGAACTTCATGTGGCAGATGCGCAAACGATAGAACGAAAGTTCTATTGATGTAATTTGAATAAAATTACTGAATCGATAGTTTTATCTTATCGATTGTACTGGAGGTTCGTCCTGTCCGGCTGTCATGCCCTTGCGTTCGCATGCTACCGATGGCTCGCGATGTTGCGGCGTCGGCGTCCGTCGATTTTGAGTGGCCCGTTGGGCAGGTGTAGTCGATGGACGCTGTGTCCGAGCGCACCGCCTCAGGTCGGGTCATCAAGCGTCTGAATCTCCCAGGGTTCCATAGACACGCATGACCCTCGTTGCGCGTGGCACCGCTCGAACTCTACAGGCCACAGATCGTCATTGGAACGATGGCGGCGTTTGTGGAGTTGTAGAGCATCTCGATGTAGTCGAACGCGTCGGCGCGTGCGGCGTCTTTCGTGGGTGGATCCGCCGCCTCATCCGCTCGCGTTTGAGCAGGCCGAAGACACTCTCCACCGATGCGTTGTCCAGTCAGTTGCCGCGCCATGCTGCATAGACATGGCATGAAAACGTGGCTTGCGCCATCGCCCACCTAAGCGCGCAGCCTTTGCGCGCGCATCAAGCGATACACGCGATGACGGCTGGAGCGCTCGCCTAGATCGCGCATGTCTTTGCAATTCAGATGGCTGTATTGCTTTCTCATGGCAACACCCCGCGTGATTGCGGGGTGTTGCATTTGGAAGTTGAGTCCAAGCAGTTCGATTTACAGGCTCATCCTACGCAGATCAACGACCAGGGACAATTTGGAGTTGATTGCCCTTGATAATAATGGTTCCTGGTTTGGACACGGAAGTGGATACGGATAAATTATTTATCCGGCTATTATCGCTACAGTCACGCTGCGACATCGCCTCAACTTTTGTTTGCATGCCGACCTGGAAAGGGATGGTGTCATTGAGTCGGGGGTTTCCGTTGGACGAGCGCACTTGTCCGCAACCTGAGGAGATAGAGTCGGTAACCCTTATGGCCACGACGTCCCGCCTCCAGTTCTGCACGCTGTACAACACAGTGGAGGGTTGTTGCGCGTCAGCCGCTGTAGCGGCGCTTGTGATCATTACAAACAGGGCGCACAGCACGATCTTACGAATATTCAAATCAGTGGCCATCATGTTGCTCCAAAAAATAGTTTCGAAAATATAAGTGCGAACTTCAGCTAAAACATTAATTAAAAAATTATAAATGCGAGACGCACTGCATCATTTGCATGAATAAAGCATGCGGTACACTTTCAAGCAAGGTGGGCGATTGGTCAACAGCTCCTTGCCATTGCCGATCAATCCCGTGAGAGGCACGTGAAACATGTAGAGACGGTGATACGCAAATTGCTCGACTGGCTATGCATTGTTTCAAAGCGCTTGAGATTTTCTAAATTCCTAGTATTTAATCGTATGGCTATGATGTCGAATCGATTATTCAAAGGCAATATTGAAAATATAATAATGTGGTTGGCGTCACGGCATTAATATTAATTTAATGGATTGTATGTGGTTAACTCGGATTCATCGATGGTTGGGGCCATTGACTCACCCCAAGAAAACGAGTCCATCGTTAAAGTAAGTATTTTGCCAGCATTGGCCCCCATGGCCACGATGAGTCGAGCAATAAAATGGAGTGGGTTGCTGTTCTTAGCCGATGCTGCGATTCGTCTGATGACCTGAGCAAAAAATCGGCGAGAGTATGAAGTGTTCTGTCCCGGACCATGCGCCGAAGAAAAGTCGCGACCAACACGACGACGGCGCGGTTGTCCGCGCCGTCGTGCATGGATTTGCTTATCCGATAGCAGTTACGGCCACAGGTGAATCTGCTCGGCGTCGCTTCTCACCATCGGCTGTCCGGCTTTGCAGCTGAAGGTTGCGGCGAAGGCCGGTTGGTTGGCCAGGGGGCCGTTGGTGCGCCAGCGGCCCGGCGCGTGCACGTCGGCGGTGACGCGTTGCACCGCTTCGCTCGGCGATAGTTGCTGCGCCCACAGGCCAGCCCAGGCAGTGTAGAACGCTTGCTTGCCGGTATCGCTGGCAGTGGGTTGTGCGGCGACGTAGGTCTGCCAGGCGAGTTCGACGCTGCCGATGTCGGTCAGGTCCTGGTATTGGGTAAGCGTGCCGTTGACTTTGGCGCCTTTCACGCCGGGGAAATCATAAGCACCGTATTGCGTGGCGGCGCGTGCGGCCAGCGCGTTCCAGGCGTTCTTGTCCTCGGCGCTCCACCAAGTACGCAACTGGCCCTGTGCATCGACCTGACTGCCCTTGTCGTCGATCGCGCCGATCAATTCGTGCGCGACCAGCGCCGCATAGCTGCCGTATAGCGCAGCAGCGTCGCCGCCGCTAGCGAATACGGGCGGTTGCAACACGGCGGCGGTGACGATCAGGCGGTTCTGGGCGATGTCGTAGGTCAGTGCTGGTTGCTGCGGCAACACGTCCCAGCGGCGGTCGGCGTTGCCCTTGCCGATGCGCTTCATTTCTTCGCGATGGCGCCAAGTGGAAGCGATCAGCATGTTGCCGCCGAAGCTGCCGCGGCCGGTTGGTTGCAGGGTGTAGTCGAGGTCGCGATGCGGTGCGCCGACTTCGATCTTCAGGGCGGCCAGCTTGGCTTGCGCTTCGGTGCGTGCGGGTTCGCTGAGCCAGGTACTACGCTTGACTGCGGCGATCTGCGCATCGCGCACTTGGTCGGCGATGGTCTCGGCTTTGTGGCGGGTGTCGGCGTTGAGATAACGGGCGACGTATTCGTGGCCGAGCATTGGCCCGGCAGCGACGTTGATCGCGTCCAGCACCTGTGCCCAGCGTGGCGGTGGCGTGGGTTGGCCTTCCAGTACGCGGCCGCGGAAGTCGAAGTTGGCGTCGCGGAAGCTCTTGGACAGGTATGGCGCCATCGCATCGCCGACGCGCCAGCGCAGGTAGGCCTTCCACTGCTCGGGCTTGATGCTGAGGATCATGCCGTCGAGTTGCTTGAACATGTCCGGATCGGCCATTGACACCAGGTCGTCGTTGACGCCCTGTGCCTTGAGGAAGGCGTCCAGTTGCAGATTGCGATACTGCTTGTTCAAGTCCTTGGTGGAGATCGGCGCGTAGTTGTTGAACGGGTTGTTGATGCCGGCCAGGGATTTGGCGCTGCGCGCCAGCGCGGTTTCGATCTGCAGCACCGACTGCACGTCGGCGTCGAGCGTGGCCGCTGGTGCGCCTGTCAGGGTCAGGATCTGTTTGACGTAGGTCCGGTAGCGGCCCATCAGCGCCAGGGTGTCGGCGTCGGTGCGGGTGTAGAAGGCCGGGTCGGGCAGACCCATGCCGCCCTGCATGAAGTAACCGATGTGGCGGTCCAGCGCCTTCAGGTCGACGTCGGCGCCGAAATTGAACGCGACCGGGATGCCGATCTGATGCAGCGCGGCGATCGAGGCTGGTACGTCCTTGGCTTTCTTGATCGCATCGATGCGGCTGAGGAGCGGCGCAATCGGAGTGGAGCCATCTTTCTCCACCGCGGCCTCGTCCAGGCCGCTGGCCCAGAAGTCGCCCAGTGCCTTCTGCACTTGGTTCTGCGGTGACTGCATTGCCGCCTCGAGCAGGTCGCGTTGCTGCTGTTGGGCGTGCTCGGCGAGTTGGCTCAGAGCGGTGACTGCGCCGGTTTGCGGCACCGGGTTGCGCTTCAACCAATCCGCATTGGCGTCGCCGTAGAAATCGCTGCAGGCGGCGCTGACGGCGGGGGGCTTGGGGGCAGCGGCATGTTTCTTTTTGGGCGCAGCATCGGTGGTGGATGCCAGGGCGATCAGGCCGAGGGTGACGGCAAGTGCAAGCGGACGAGCAATGAGCATCTGGAACGCATCCGGTCAGGAATCAAGTCGACAAGTTTAACAAGCCGCGACGTGCAACTGTGGCGATGGTGCGTGGTGTGTCGTGCCGCGCGCGTCGGCAGTGGCACGCTGCGCGTTCGCCAGGCAAGGAAAAGGCCCGGACATGCCGGGCCTTTTCGATGGACGCTGCGTGTGTGCGGCGTTTACCAGATCACCACCTGCTTGTCGCCGCTACGCACCATCGGGGCTCCCGGCTTGCACTGGAACGCTGCGGCGAACGCCGGCAGGTTCGAGGGAGCGCCGATCGCACGGAACTGCGACGGGGCGTGCGGGTCGGTGATCAGCAGCATCATCGCGGTCTGCGGAGTGTATTTGGTCCGCCACACCGTGGCCCAGTTGATGAAGAAATTCTGGTCGCGGGCCATGCCGTTGACCTTCGGGTCGTCCTTGCCCTCGGTGGCTTTCTTGAAGGCATCGTAGGCGGTGGTCAGACCGCCCAGGTCGGCGATGTTTTCGCCCAGGGTCAGCTTGCCGTTGACTGGTTTACCGTCCACTTTGTAAGCGTCGAACTGCTTGACCAGTTTGCCGGTGAGCGCGGCGAATTTCTTGGCGTCGGCCTTGGTCCACCAGTCTTCCATGTTGCCGGTCGGCCCGAAGCGCGCGCCCTGGTCGTCGTAGGCGTGGGTCATCTCGTGGCCGATCACCGCGCCGATGCCGCCGTAGTTGAACGCGTCGTCGGTCTTCGGGTCGAAGAACGGCGGTTGCAGGATCGCCGCGGGGAACACGATCTCGTTGCGCTGCGCGTTGTAGTACGCGTTGACCGTTTGCGGAGTCATGTCCCACTCGGTCTTGTCCACCGGCTTGCCGATTTTGCTCAGTACGTACTTGTAGTTGAAGGCGTTGGCGGCGCGCACGTTGTCCAGGTAGCTGTCGCGCTGCGTGTTCAGGCCGCTGTAGTCGCGCCACTTGTCCGGGTAGCCGATCTTCGGGGTGAAGGTCTTCCACTTGTCCAGGGCTTTTGCCTTGGTTTCCTCGCTCATCCAGGTGAGCTTTTCGATCCGCGCTTTCAACGCTTGACGCAGGTTGTCGACCAACTGCTCCATCTTGGCCTTGTCGTCGGCGGAGAAGGCAACCTTGACGTACATCTGGCCCATTGCCTCGCCAGCGCCGTCCTGGATGCTGTGGAGAACGCGCTTCCAGCGCGGCTTCATCTCCGCCTGGCCGTTGAGTTCCTTGTTGTAGAACGCGAAACGTTCCTGTACGAAGGCATCGCTCAGGTAGGGCGAGGCGTTATCCACGGTGTGGAAGCGCAGATAGGCGCGCCACACCGCCGGATCGGTATCGCCCAACGCCTTGCTGACCTCCTGGTGGAAGGCGGGGATTGCCAGCGAGAACTTCTCCGGCACCGCCACGCCTTGCGATTCGAAGAATTTGGTCCAGGGGAAGTTCGGAGTCAGCTTGTCGGCTTCGGCCGGGGTGATCGGGTTGTAGGACAGCGCTTCATCGCGCGACAGTTGTTCGATTGACTTGGAGACTTTGGCCAAGCGCGTTTCCAGCGCCACCACGTCCTGCGCTTGCTTGGCGGCGTCGGTCGTTGGCACGCCGGACAGTTCCAGTACCTTGGCGACGTGTGCCTGGTACGCCTTCAGCTTGTCCTTTTTGTCGGCATCGAGGTAGTAGCCGCGGTCGGGCAGGCCGAGGTCGCCTTGCATGGTGTAGGCCATGTTCATGGACGAGTTCTTGTAGTCGGGCCCCGCGTAAAAAGAGAACAGGGTTTTCTCGCCCTTGGCCGCGCTCTGGCGCAGGTAGTCCGCCACCGCTGGGCCATCCTTGAGGTTGTCGATCGCGCTCAGCTCGGCCTTCAGCGGGGCGAGGCCCTGCGCGTTGATCTTGGCTTCGTCCATGCCGGAGGCCCAGAAGTCGCCGACGATTTTTTCCACGCCCTTTGCGTTGGTTGCGGCGGCAGCCTGTTCGGCCAGTTGGTGCTGCACGGCGACCGAGCGCTCCTCCAGGATCGAGAACGAGCCCCAAGTGCTGCGGTCCTTGGGGATCTCGTGTGTGGCCAGCCATTTTCCGTTGACGTAGCCATTGAAGTCGTCGCAGGCGTTCTTGCTGGGATCCAGATCGTCGATGTTGAATGCGCTGTAGGGTGGCAGCTTGCTGGTGTCGAGGGTGAGTTCGGCGGCGGCGGGCGCGGGGGCTGGTGCGGTTGTCGCGGCCGGCTTGGCGGTGTCGGGGGCGACCGCGTCGTGCTTGCCGCAGCCGCTCAGTGCGGCGCTCACGGCGAGGGACAGCAGCAAGATCTTAGGGGTGCGAAGGGTCACTGTGAGGCTCCAGGCCAGCGTGGATACGGAATGGCCCGGATGGGCCGAGGGCAGACTCTATCGTGCTTCAGGGTGGGCAAGGGGTGTCGAAGGTCATGGGCATGGCGTGATGGTCGACCACGCTGCCGCTGCCACGGGACTGGCTTACCATGCTCGCCATGCGCAGCCAGCCGCCATGCGATGCCCTGATCGTGGGCGCCGGCCACAATGGTTTGGTCTGCGCCGCGTATCTGGCGCGTGCCGGTTGGACGGTGACGGTGCTGGAGCGGCGCGGCGTGGTCGGTGGCGCCGCGGTCACCGAGGAGTTCCACCCAGGATTCCGCAACTCGGTGGCGTCTTATACGGTGTCGCTGCTGCAGCCCAAAGTGATTGCCGACCTCGATCTGGCCGGGCATGGCCTGCGCATCGTGCCGCGACGCCGCAACAATTTCCTGCCGTTGCCGAACGACCGTTATCTACTGACCGGCGCTGGCCTGACCCAGTCCGAAATCGCCAAATTCTCCGCGCGCGACGCCGCTCGCCTACCCGCCTACGAGGCGCGGCTGGAACGCATTGCCGACGTGCTGCGTGCGCTGGCGTTGCAGCCGCCACCCAACGTCACCGAGGGCGGCTGGTGGCAGGCGCTACCGGAGTTGCTGCGTGCCGCTCGCCTCGGGCGGTGCCTGCATGCATTGGAGGCGACCTTGCGCCAGGAGTTGCTGGATTTGTTCACGCTCTCGGCCGCCGAGTATCTGGAGCGCTGGTTCGAGAGCGAACCGGTCAAGGCCTTGTTCGGCTTCGACGGCATCGTCGGCAACTACGCTAGCCCGTACACGCCGGGTTCGGCCTACGTGCTGTTGCACCATGTGTTCGGCGAAAGCAACGGGGTCAAGGGCGCCTGGGGGCACGCGCTGGGCGGCATGGGCGCGATCACGCAGGCGATGGCCAAGGCCGCAGTCGCGGCCGGCGCCCGCATCCGTACCGATGTCGGTGTGGCTGAGATTTTGGTCAAGGACGGACGCGCAGTCGGCGTGCTGACCGAACGTGGCGAACGTGTGTACGCGCGGCATGTGGTCGCCAACGTCAATCCCAAGTTGCTTTACGAACGCCTGCTCGACCCCAGGCACGTGCCGGCCGCCACCTTGGAGCGCATGGCGCACTGGCGCTGTGGTTCCGGCACGTTTCGCATGAACGTGGCGCTATCGCGGTTGCCCACGTTCCGCGCGTTGCCCGAGCCAGGCGATCATCTCACCGCCGGCATCGTGCTGGCGCCGAGCCTGGACTACATGGATCGTGCCTACCACGATGCGCGTGCGCAGGGCTGGTCGCGCGACCCGATCATTGAATTGCTCATTCCGAGCACGTTGGATACATCGCTGGCGCCGCCCGGTCAGCACGTGGCCAGTCTGTTCTGCCAGCACGTGGCGCCGCAATTGCCGCAGGGGCGTTCGTGGGATGCGTATCGCGACGTGGTCGCGGACCTGATGATCGCTACCGTCGAGCGTTACGCGCCGGGTTTCGCCGCCTCGGTGTTGGGGCGGCAGGTGCTGACTCCGCTGGACCTGGAGCGCACGTTCGGTTTGGTCGGCGGCGACATTTTTCATGGTGCGTTGAGCCTCAACCAGTTGTTCAGTGCGCGGCCGATGCTTGGCCAAGCCGCGTATCGCGGTGCGATTGCTGGCTTGTTTCTATGTGGGTCTGGTACGCATCCTGGCGGTGGCGTGACTGGCGCGCCCGGCCACAACGCGGCGATGGCCCTGTTGCGTGGTTGAGCTGCGTCGCTGTTTGCGCAGAGTAAGGCAAGCAATCGCGCATCGGTTCGAGCGAGGCGATCGTGGAATAGGCGGCGCGGCCTAGCGTGGATTCGTGGCGCGATGGCGGACGCACCGCGGTGTGGCGATGTCTGTCGATATGGTCGCCTCGTCTGTGGACTTCAAACGCCGCCGCCTACTCTGCCGGGCGCGAAGGGCGGTGTGTGCGCTTATCAAAAGCGCGTAATTTTCGCTTGGCGGCGATGTGTCATGGGCCGTATATGCCGTGAAGTGGTGATGATGTACGTACAAAATTCCAATTACAGCGTACGCAAAAAAGCCCACCCGCGGGGGTGGGCTTTTCCGATTGTGCGTATCCGCTTACTTGCCGAACGCGTAATGCATTTGCAGGTAGTACGCGCGGCCGTACACGTCGTAGTTGTAATCGTTGTACGCCCAATATGTGCTGCCAGGATAGGACTTGTCGAGCGGCGGCATCTTGTTGAACACGTTGGTCACCATCAGCGACAGCTCCATGCCCTCGAATGCCTTGTAGGTGATGCTGGCGTTGTGGGTGATGTGCGAAGGAAGTTTCCCGCCTCGCGTTCCGGCATAGCCATCGGCGTTCAATGTCGCGGCATAGTTGGGCGTCTTGTCGAACCAGTTGGCATACCAGGTGGTCGAGAAGTCGCCGATATCCCAGGTGAGCGCCGCATCGGCCTTGCGCTTGGGATCGGTACTCCAGTATGGATCGTTGAGCAGATCCACTGGGGTGTCCCCGGCGTAGCGCACGTACTTGTGGCGCAGGTTCTGGGTGTAGCTGACAATACTGCTCAGGTCACCCCAGCGTCCCAGGTCGTAGCCATAACGTAAGGAGGCGATGACTGTTTCCAGTTTCTGGTTGGATACGTTGATCTTCGGCGTATAGATGGTGGCGAGTTGGCCCGTCGAATCGCGGGTGACCTGTGATTCGGCGGCTTGGCACAGTGCCGAGCTGGGGGAGTCGATGCCGGCGCGGCAGCGGTAGTCCTGCAGGCTCAGCGCATCGGAGCTTTGCAGGGTGACTTCATCGCTGATATCCCAGTTGAGATAGTCGACAGTCAGGGCCATGCGCTCCACCGGCGACCACACGAAGCCTGCGCTCCACACCGTGGCGTTGATCGGCTTCAGCCCCAAGTTGCCGGACTGCGTGCCGAAGAACTGGGCGCTGGAATACTGTTGTGGGCAATTATCGGTGTTGCCTGGCAGGTAGCCGCGCTGTGCGCACTGGTAGTAGTCGGTCACGGTGTTGTAATAGCCGCTCTTGCCTTGGTAAAGATCGGACAGGGTCGGTGCACGGAACGCGGTGCCGTATTTGCCACGCAGCAGCAGCGATTCGAACGGACGGTACTCCAGTGCGACGCTGTAGGTCGGCTTGTCGATGGTGCGGCCGCTGGCCTTGAACGCGTCGTAGCGGCCTGCCAGGGTGATGGTCAGTGGGTCGAAGACCGGCATGCGCAGTTCCGAGGTCAGCGCGTAGCGGTCGCGCTGACCGCCGCCGGACACCGCCGTCAAACCCCAGATACCACCGTTGAGGATCGCAGGATCCGGGGCGTAGTTCCATTTTTGTTTGCCGTATTCGCCGACCACGGCCAAGCCGGCATCGCCGCCGGGCAGGCTGAATAGCTTGGCATTGAGCGCCTGCAGGCGAATCATGCCGTCGGAGGTTTTGCTCTTGTTGGTGGCATAACCGGTGAAGCTGGCGAATTCCTGTTGACTGATCGGCTGGTAGAACGCCGCGTAGTTCGGCGAATAGACCGGGTAGGTGCCATAGATCGGGTCCACGCCGAGTTGCGGGCCGAGTACCTTGTTGATGAAAAATTGATCGATTGCTGGCTTGTAGCGGACAAAATTGTTTTCTTGGAGTTTGTACTGGGTGTAGGTGACGCCGGCATCGTAGTCCCAGGTCGATTGGCTGAGTGTGCCTTTGGCGCCAAACGTGACGCGCACCGACTCGCTCTTGTCGTGAGACATGGTGTCCTTGATGCCATTGACGCCCATTTCCTCTGGGGCAAAACTGCGTTGCAGGTTGACCAGATCGCCGATATTCGGGTCGTAGTAATAGCCGAAATCTGACGCTGTGTTCCACCAAATATAGTTTGACCCTATGTGGTACTTGGTTTGTTCGTGGTTGTAGAGCGTGTCGCCGTAGAGTTGGACGTTATCATTTATGTCGTGGGTGCCGTGCAGGTAGACTTGCGCGGATTTGAGGCTGCTGTTGAGGGTTCGATAACCCGGTACATAGGCCGAGCCGCAGTAATATTCATCGCCAAAACCGACCCGGCGTTGCAACGCTTCGGTGCCGTTGAACAGGCCGGAGACGTTCTGGCATCGCGCTGGATCCAGGAAGTGGTAGCTTGTTTTCTTGCCGTAGACCAGAAAGTTGCGTCCAACCAATTGTGGGGAATACCCCTGGGTGTTGAACTGCTTGGTCAGGTCGCGCTGGTAGGCCCAGATCGGGTCCCTTTCCTCGTACTGCACACCGCCCAGTAGGCTGGTACGGCCGTCGGAGGAGGTCCAGCCATCGGCGAAGGTCGTGCGGAAGTTGTTGCCGCCGCCTTCGAAGTAGCGGCCGCCACGGATGCTGAACACCGCGCCGTCCAGCTTCTTCTTGAGGATCACGTTGATGACGCCGGCGATGGCGTCGGAGCCATACAGGGCCGATTGGCCGCCCGGCAGAATCTCGATGCGGTCGATCAGGTCGATCGGAATGCCGCTGATGTTGTTGAAGGTATCGGTGCCGTCGTACAGCGCGGGGTAGTTCGACATCGGACGGCCGTCGATCAGGTATTTCACGTACCCCTGTGGCAGGCCGAACAGGCTGACGGACTTCGCGCCCTGGGTGAAGGTGCCCGAGCTTTGCCCGCCTTCCACTCCGCCGGTGGCGAAGGAGCTCTTCTGCAGCACTTCGGCGACGCTGCTGAAGCCGCGTGCCTTGATTTCCTCGGCATCGATCGTGGTGACCGGGGTGGCGATCTCGATCTGGCTTTGCGGAATCAGCGAGCCGGTGACGGTGATCTTGCTTAGGTTCGTCGTCTTGTCGGTCGACTTGCCATCGGATGCGCTGTCCTGCGCAAGGGCGTTGAACGCTGTTGGGAGCAACATGGCCGAGACAAGTGCGGCACTGAGTTGGCGATGCATGAAATAACGAGTGTGACGAGCAGTCATGATTTTTCTGTTCCCGAAAATCAATCGATGAGAGGGGGGACTCGGCCTCGTGCCACGACATGTGTGTCGAAAGTTGGATCGCTTCCCGCGATGTGACCAAACGTAACACGGACTTAACGGTTGACTTTATGAGCCTGTCTCTTTTTTTGTCTACGGACTGCATATGTCTGGATTCAATGGCAAACATCGGTGAAACAGCCGATTACGTGCAGCGGATGACCGATTCGCATCATGTTGGGGCGTTGTATGTACATGATGCTGAATGGATGCATTGGGCGAGCAGGCGAACGACGTGCGGTCCCTAACGAATGCATGTCTGGAGGTGGTGCTGGTGTCCGCGGGCGACGCACGGCTCGCACCAGATCGGTGATTCTGTTTCTCCCGGATGGGGCGGGAGCGGCGAGTGACGGTCACGATGCGTGCCTTGCGCGCCGTTGCCGGTGCGCTTCGATTGGCGTGCCCGCGTCGGGCCATCGCGTCCGTACACGGGGCGTTCGGGTGCCGATTGCGCAAATTTGCGCGGCAGGCGTGGGTACAGAAGCACATGGCCGAGGATGGCGAATGCCTCGCACTTGTATAGTCGTATGTCCATCTGATCCCTCGCGTCGCGACCGCTGGGTCAACAGCCATGGCCGCGGTGCGGTCCTGTCCCCGTCTCCCGCTTGCCGCGCAGTGCCCTGCGTGCAAGCGTTTCATTTCATTCGATGAGTTTCCCAATGACCGAACATCTCCGCCTTCCCGCCCACGCCGTCCAGCCCAAACTCGCGCCGCATCCCCGTATCCGTAATGTCATCGCCGTCGGTTCCGGTAAGGGCGGGGTGGGCAAGTCCACCACGGCAGTGAATCTGGCCCTGGCCCTGCAGCGTCAGGGGGCACGGGTCGGGGTGCTGGATGCCGATGTCTATGGGCCCAGCGTGCCGGCGATGCTCGGGTTGAGCGGTCGGCCGGACAGCCCGGACGATAAGACGATCGAACCGATGCGCGCTTTTGGCATCGAGGCGATGTCGATCGGCCTGCTGGTGGACCAAGACACGCCGATGATCTGGCGCGGGCCGATGGCGACCTCGGCGTTGACTCAGTTGTTCGCCGACACGCTGTGGGACGACTTGGACTGCCTGCTGATCGATCTGCCGCCGGGTACCGGCGACATCCAGTTGACCCTGGCGCAGAAGATCCCGGTGGCCGGTGCGGTGATCGTCACCACTCCGCAGGATATCGCCACGCTGGACGCAAAAAAGGCGCTGAAGATGTTCGAGAAGGTCGAGGTGCCGGTGCTGGGCATCGTCGAGAACATGGCGATGCACACGTGCAGCCAGTGCGGCCATGTTGAGCATGTGTTCGGTGCGGGCGGCGGCCAGCGCATGGCGCAGGAGTATGGAGTGCCGCTGTTGGGGGCGCTGCCGCTGGCGATTGCGATACGCGAGCAAGGCGATGCCGGCACGCCGATCGTGGTGGCCGCGCCGGAGTCGGTTGCGGCACAAGCCTATATGTCCACGGCGCAGCGCTTGGTCGAGGAGTTGCGCAAGCGGCCGCGTGCGGCTATCCCGATTGCCGCGGCGTTGCGCTGAGGGCCGGAGCCGCTCGGCGAATGGCCCACGACCAGCTAGAATCGCCGGCTGTTGCGGCCCGTTTTCGGCGTCGGTCGCGTTTCCGGCGTGCAGGCCGTGGCCTGCCGCCATCGGCATCAGGACTACCCATGAGCATCAAGAGCGACCGTTGGATCCGCCGCATGTCCGAACAGCACGGCATGATCGCGCCGTACGAACCGGGCCAGGTCAAACAGGTCAATGGCGAGCGCATCGTCAGTTATGGCACCTCCAGTTACGGCTATGACGTGCGTTGTTCGCGCGAATTCAAGGTCTTCACCAACATCAACTCGACCATCGTCGATCCCAAGCACTTCGACAACGGGAGTTTCGTCGACATCGAATCGGATGTCTGCATCATCCCGCCCAACAGTTTCGCCTTGGCGCGCACGGTGGAGTACTTCCGCATTCCACGCAGTACGCTGGTGGTTTGCCTGGGCAAGAGCACTTACGCGCGCTGCGGCATCATCGTCAACGTGACCCCGCTGGAGCCGGAGTGGGAGGGGCACGTGACCCTGGAGTTCAGCAATACCACACCCCTGCCAGCGCGCATCTATGCCAATGAAGGTGTCGCGCAGATGCTGTTCTTCGAGTCCGACGAGATCTGCGAAACCAGCTACAAGGACCGCGGTGGCAAGTACCAGGGCCAGACCGGCGTGACCTTGCCCAGAACCTGAGTTTCCCTTTCGATCACGAGGGCCCCCCAGACAAGCGCTGCTGGCACGATCCGAGCGCTGGCGCCTGGGTGTTCAATGTCCGTCGTTGATCCGCCACGCCGCCGCCATGTGTCGGTGTCGGCGGTTATTTGCCGCGGCCGAACAACATGCCGACGCCGACCGCGACCAGAATTGCCGGCCACCAGGTCGCGATCAATCGGCCCAGGCTCAGATGGGTCCAGCCCAGGTTGTTGGCCAGGAACACCAGGCCGATCAGGATCAGCACGATGGCGGCGATCGCATTGGATTTCATGGAGGCGCGGTTTCTGCAAAAAGGGAGCTTATCGTAGCCGCTGGCGCCAGACCGCGACACGCGCCTGGAGCAGGTCGGCTGGCAGCCGCTGGGCTGGGCCGCTGCCCCAGGCCGGTCCGGGCCAAGCTGCATCGCCCGGATGCCGCCCCAGCACATGCACGTGCAATTGCGCCACAACGTTGCCCAGTGCGCCGATATTGAGCTTGCGCACGTCCGGCTCCTGGCGCAGCAACTGCGAGAGTTGATTGATCTCTGCCAACAGTAGGCGCTGCTGGTTGCCGTCCAGGTCGATCCATTCGCTGGCATCGGCCACCCGCGGTACCAGCAGCAGCCACGGGAAGCGGGCATCGTCCATCAGCCGGACTTGCGACAGTGGTCCGTCGGCGACGAACGCACTGTCGGCGTGCAGGCGTGGATCGAGCATGAACTCGGCCATGGCCGTGACTCAACCCAGGTGCTCGGCGAGGAAGGCCAGGCTGCGTTCGCGTGCGCGCTCGGCGCTGTCCGGGTCGTGGTGATGCGGATCGACGTGGCGGTCGAAGCCGTGTCCGGCCGGATACACGAAGGTCTGCATCTGCGGCAGTTTTTCGCGGTGCTGCTGCACCGCTTCGGCCGGGATGCTGTTGTCGTGCGCGCCGAAGTGGAACAGCACCGGCGCCTTCGGCGTCTCGTCCAGAAACTGGGTGTTGCGCCCGCCGTAGTAGCTCACCGAGGGCAGGCCCAAGCGCAGTGCCGCCAGCAGTGCGACGCTGCCGCCCCAGCAGTAGCCGAGGGTGCCGACCTTGCCTGCCGGGGCCAGCGTCTGTGCGGCGGCCTGCATGATGTCCAAGGCCCGCTCGAAGCCGAGCGCACCGACCAGCTCCAGGCCCTTGTGCACGCCGTCCTGGTCGTATGTCAGTTGCACGTCTTTCTCGATCGGATCGAACAGCGCCGGCGCCAGCACCGCGTAGCCCTGGGCGGCATAGCGCTCGGCGACTTCGCGGATGTAGGCGGTGACGCCGAAGATTTCCTGGATGATCACCAGCCCGGCGCGCGGGATGCCGTCTGGCTGAGCGTGCCAGGCGGAGACCTGGCCGTGCGCGGTGGAGAGGGTGATCCAGTGGCCCATGGTGCGCTCCTGTGGCGGAAGATGCGGTGGATTATCCATGGCTGCGACCAAGGCGGGGGAACGGGTGAAGGGCTGGGTGCTGGCATGCCGCGCAAGCCACCTTGGCCCGCTATGATCCGCGTGCTTTTTCTTCCCGGCCCCGGAACCCGGCCCCATGTCTCTTGCGAAGCCCAAAGTCGGCTTCGTCAGCCTCGGCTGACTGAAGGCCCTGGTCGACTCCGAACGCATCCTCACCCAGTTGCGCGCGGAGGGTTATGCGATCGTGCCCAGCTACGACGCGGCCGATGTGGTGGTGGTCAATACCTGTGGCTTCATCGAACGGCAAGGTGATTGTCACCGGTTGCCTTGGCAAGCGCTCGGAGCAGATTCGCGCGGCGTACCCGGATGTGCTGGCGGTGTCCGGACCGCAGGACTATCAGAGCGTGATGGAGGCGGTGCATGCGGCGCTGCCGCCGCGTCACGATCCGTTCGTGGACCTGCTGCCGCGCGGTCGCGGCAGCAGCGAGGACGACATCGGGGTCAAGCTGACCCCGCGCCATTACGCGTATCTGAAGATCTCCGAAGGCTGCAATCACCGTTGCAGCTTCTGCATCATTCCGTCGATGCGGGGCGATCTGGTGTCGCGCCCGGTCGATGAGGTGTTACGCGAGGCCGAGCGTCTGGTCAAAGGCGGGGTGCGCGAATTGCTGATCGTCTCGCAGGATACCTCTGCTTATGGCGTGGATCTGAAGTACGCAGAGCGTGAGTGGCGCGGTCGCGCCTATCAGACGCGGATGACGGCGCTGTGCGAGGGATTGGCGGAACTGGGCGCATGGACGCGGCTGCATTACGTGTATCCGTATCCGCATGTGGATGACGTGATCCCGTTGATGGCCGAAGGCAAGTTGCTGCCATACCTGGACATCCCGTTTCAACACGCCAGCCCGCGCATTCTCAAACTGATGAAGCGGCCGGGCGCGGTCGAGCGCACACTGGAACGCGTGCAGCGCTGGCGCGCGTTGTGCCCGGACATCACCTTGCGCTCGACCTTCATCGTTGGCTTCCCAGGCGAGACCGACGCCGAGTTCGAACAGTTGCTGGAGTTCCTGGACGCCGCCCAACTCGACCGTGTCGGCGCCTTCGCCTACTCGCCAGTGGAAGGCGCCAGTGCCAACGCCTTGCCGGATCCGGTGCCGGAGGCGCTCAAGCAGGAACGGTTGGCGCGCTTCATGGCGCGGCAGGCGGAAATTTCTGCGGCACGCTTGGACGCCAAGATCGGCAGCGTGCAGGAATGCCTGGTGGATTTGCTGGAAGACAGCATTGCGGTGGCGCGTTCCAAGGCCGATGCGCCCGAGATCGATGGCCTTGTGCATATCCAAAATGGCGCCGAAAGCGGCCTCAAACCAGGCGATCTGGTCCAGGTGGAAATCACCGACAGCGACGAACACGATCTGTTCGGCGATGCCTTGCCGGCGCATCAGACACCGTCGCGGTCGCTGGATTTGCGGGTGCTCTGAGGTCGGTTGGATCGGCACATGCGGCGCGTGGCCCTCGCAGGTTCAAGGCGCGCCGTATTCCACCGCCACCACCACGAAACTGTGGCGGCCACCGGGCAATTGCGCTTCCACCTCGTCGTCGATGCGTTTTTTCAGCAGCGCCCGCGCCAGCGGCGAATCGATGCTGATCCAGCCGCGCGCGGCGTCGGTCTCGTCCGGGCCGACGATGCGGTAGCGGCGCAGTTCGCCGCTGTCGACATCCTCCAGTGCGATGCGCGCGCCGAAGAACACCGCCTGCGGGTCCGACGGAGCGTCGGCGACCACGCGCAGCGCTTCCAGGCGTTTGCTCAGGTAGCGCACGCGGCGGTCGATCTCGCCCAATTGCTTTTTGCGGTAGGTGTATTCGGCGTTCTCCGAGCGGTCGCCCTCGGCGGCGGCGGCGGCCAGCGCCCTGACTACCTCCGGGCGGCGCAGGCGCCACAGATCGTCCAGTTCGGCCTTGAGCCGGGCATGGCCTTCCGGGGTGATCAGGGCTGTGCTTTTTTCGGCAGGGGGACGCCAGCGGCTCATCGGGACACAATCACGGTCAAGCGGAGGGCGATGCTAGCGCGTGCATCGGGCGTGCGCACCCGCGTGCGCTAGGCCAGTGCCGGCCCGGCGGTGGCGATGTGAACGATGTCACCCCGCAAACAGTACCGCCATGGCCGCCGGCTTGCCGCAATGCGATGGTGGGGGCTACTCTGCGGCCTTTCCGTCGCCGCGTTCCGCCATGCCCCTTACGTTCCGCCTCTCCAACGTGTGGTCCGTCGGGGCCGCCATGGCGCTGATCTGTGCCGTCCCCTCTGCCCATGCTGCCCGCGTCTCCGCCCGCGATCAGGCCGCCATTGCCGTTCTCGATCAGCGTCTTGTTGCGGCCGAGAAGCGCTACAACGATGCCATGGTGCTGGTCGGCAACAACGACCCCAAGGGCACTCAGGAGAGCGATGCTGCGCTGCAGGATATCGAGGACGTGATCGAAGCCTGCATCAAGCAGCGCAATTGCCAGGTCGGTACCTACCTGGGTGCATACAAGCGTCTGCTGAAAGCCAAAACCGATGCGCAAGGCGCGGCCAGCGATGCCGATGTCGCCACGGATGACGCACCGCCGTTGCAGGCCGATCCGGATCACATCAGTCCGCTGGCCGCCGACGTGCCGGAGGCGTTACGTGCAGCGCGTCTGCTCAGCGATAAGCGTCATGCTTTCGATTCGATGGTGGAATACAACCCGGCGGTGCAGGCCGGTATCCGCCGCTGGCTCACCGACATGCGCCCTGCGCTGATGAGTAGTTATGAGAACTACGAGAACCTGCGCGCGGTCATGTGGCCGGAATGGGAGAAGCGCAACCTGCCCGAGGCGCTGCTGTTCGGCATTATCGCCAAGGAGTCCAACGGTCGCGTGCATGCCAGTTCGCGCGTGGGTGCTGCCGGGTTGATGCAATTCATGCCAGCAACCGGACGCCGTTTCGGTCTGGGGCCAGATGGCACCGGCTTCGATACCCGCTACGACGCGCGTAGCGCCGCCGAGGCCAGCGCCACCTACATCAATGAGCGCATGGCCGAACTCAATCGCAACGTGGAACTGGCGCTGGCCGGTTATAACGGCGGCGAAGGCCGCGCTGCACGGGTGTTCAACCAGATGCAGGGGAATAGTTTTTGGGATGCGGCGGTTTACAACCAGTTTCCGCCCGAGACCAAGGATTATGTGCCGATGGTGATCGCCGCTGCGTGGATCTTTATGCATCCCCAGCAATACGGCGTGGCGTTCCCCAAGGTCAATGCGCAACCGGCCATCCTGCGTCTGGTCAAGACCACCACCATCTACGAGCTGACTATCTGCCTGGGCAGCGATGGCACGCGCGATGGCTACATGCGTGTGTTGCGCAATCTCAACCCGCGCTACGAGCCCGATGGCTGGATTCCAGCCGGGGTGGCTCTCAACGCCACCACCAAGATCGTCGGCTTGTACAGCCGTTACTGCGTGAGTGGCCCGCGCGCCGATCTGGCCCGCGCGCTGATCACCGCCGACGTCAATGCCGCCGTGCGCAGCGGCCGCGGTGCGCCGGCTGCCGATTTCACCGGTAATGTTGCAGTGGGCGATGTCAGGCAGGTTGCTGGTGTGCGGACCACGGTTGCCACCGGTCATCCGGCCTCGGTCAAGCCCAAAGAGAAGCAAAAGCCGGTGCGAAGCTACCGCGTCGCCAAGGGCGACACGTTGGGCAAGATCGCCGACCATCACGACTGCGACATCAAGGAGCTTGCCAAGGCCAACGGTTTGCGCGCGCCTAGCTATGCGGTGAAGCCGGGGCAGTCGTTGAAACTGTCCGGCTGTGAAAAATAGTCGCTGAAAATGGCCGTTGACGTGGATGCCGCTGGCTGGGGACGCACGCTAACGCGTGTGCCAGGCGGCTGGCAGCAATTGCCTTTTCGAGTGCCTCGTTCGGCACATGGCGGTGAGGCGGCAGTCTCGGGCGATTTGCTTCGATGCGATGTGGGTGAGGTGGATTTCTCGACGTAGCATCAGGCGGTTTATCGCTGCCGCCCGTCAGCCGTGCAGTCGCCGTGCCAGCGCTTGGCCGAGCCGCACCGGTGATTCCGCTTTCAGCGTCGGGTCGAACGCGGCTACGCCGGGCGGGAGCAGCACGATGACCGTAGAGCCATAGTTGAAGCGCGCCATCTCCTCGAATCGTTGCACTTTGATTCCCTTGCCCCGCCAGTCCTTGCGGGTGATGCGGTTTGCGTAGCGCGGGATCTCCACGCCGCTCCACACCGTTTCCACGCCCGACACCAATAGCGCGCCGACCATGACCGAGACCATCGGCCCGAAGTCGGTATCGAAATGGCAGACCAAGCGCTCGTTGCGCGCGAACAGCCGCGGTACGCTGCGCACCGCATCGGTGCCGACGCTGAACAACCGCCCCGGCACGTGCACGGTCTCGCGCAGGGTGCCGGTCCAGGGCATGTGCACGCGGTGGTAGTCGCGTGGCGACAGGTACACGGTGGCATACAAGCCATTGGCGAAGGGTGTCGCTGCCGCAGCGTCGCCGAGTAATTCCGCAGCGGTGAACGACTGGCCTTTGGCCTGAAAAATGCGCCCATCCTCGATCTGGCCGAGTTGACTGATGCGGCCGTCCGCCGGCATCAGCAGCGCCTGTGGATTGGCATCGGCGACACGTGCGCCGGGCTTCAGCGCGCGGGTGAAAAAGGCGTTGAAGGTGGGGTAGGCGCGCGCATCGGGCTGCGCGGCCTCGCTCAGGTCCACGCCGAAGCGGCGCACCACGGTGTCGATCAGCCATTGTTTCAGCGTTGGTTGCGACGAATAGGCCAGGCGCCGCGCCAGCGACGACAGCAGCCGGTGCGGCAGCACGTAAGTCAATCGGGTTATGAGGCTCATGGCGTGGTGGTCTTGGTCAGCGCTTGCAGATCGGCGGCGATCGCCGCCGCGTCGAACGGTGGGCGGATCAATCCAGCCTGCCGGCCCTGCGGATCGAGCACCGCGATCGCGGCGGAGTGGTCCATGCTGTAATCGTTGGGATTCTGCGCGAAATGCGTGCCGGGTACTTTTTGGAACACGAAGCCCAGCGCGGTGGCGAAGCGTTCCAGTTCGGGCATGTCGGCGGTGGCAGCGAGGGTGTCCTTGTGGAAGGCGCGCACGTACTGGCCCAGCCGCGCCAGCGTATCGCGCTGCGGATCGACCGAGACGAACAGCACCCGTGGGCGCAGGTTGTCCGGAATCGTCTGCCATTGCGCCTGCGCGCGGGCCAGGGTGGCCAGGGTGGTGGGGCACACATCCGGACAGGCGGTGAAACCGAGGAACACCAGCGTCCAATGGCCCTTGAGCGCGCTTGGCGTCAGCGCGCTGCCATCGGATTGGCGCAGATGGACGTCGGGCAGGGCGCGCGGTTGTGGGTACAGGCGCACGGTGAGGGTTTCCGGCCAGGCCGGGACAGGACTGCCGATGAAGAACCTCTGCGCCAGCAGCAACCCCAGGCCCGCGGCCAGGGCAACCACCAGGACGATGCCGAAGGTGCGGTTGAACATACGAATGCTGATTTCCCATGCAACGAACGCTCATCATAGCGTTCGGGCCTCTATAATCGGGGTCCGAATCGCCTTGCTTGTTGCCATGACTGCCGACGCGGCCGCCGAACTCCACACGCTCATCGACCTGATCCGCTACGGCACCAGCCGTTTCAACGCCGCCGAGTTGAGCTTCGGTCACAGCTACGACAACGCGCTGGACGAAGCCACGCATCTGGTGCTGAACGCGCTGCATCTGCCGCACGATCTGGGGCCGGCCTACGGCAGCGCGCGGGTCACCACGCCGGAGAAGGCGCAGGTGCTGGCGCTGTTCGAGCGCCGCATCGCCGAGCGCATCCCGGCCGCCTACCTGACCGGCGAAGCCTGGTTCGCCGGGCTGAGTTTCAAGAGCGATGCGCGCGCGCTGGTGCCGCGTTCTCCGATCGCCGAGCTGATCGAGGCCGGTTTCGAGCCGTGGCTGGCCGGGCGTGCGGTGAGCCGCGCGCTGGACTTGTGCACCGGCTCGGGTTGCATCGCCATCGCGATGGGCCATTACAACCCGAACTGGCAGGTGGATGCGGTCGACATCAGCGACGAGGCACTGGCGCTGGCCGCGGAAAACAAACAGCGCTTGCTGGCCGACAATGTCGCGCTGGTCAAGTCCGATCTGTTCGCCGGGCTGGGTGGGCGCCGCTACGAATTGATCGTCACCAATCCGCCTTACGTCACCCATGCCGAAACCGACGCATTGCCGCCGGAGTACGCGCACGAGCCGGAACTGGGCCTGCGTGCCGGCGAGGATGGCCTGGATCTGGCGCTCAAGATCCTGCGCGACGCGCCGGCGCATCTGAGCGAGGATGGGCTGTTGATCTGCGAAGTCGGTGAATCCGAGCGCGCGCTGGTGCAGTTGCTGCCGGAGGTGGACTTCGCCTGGATCGAGTTCAAGGTCGGGCAGATGGGTATTTTCGCGGTGGAACGCAGCGCGTTGGTGGCGCACCACGCGCGCATCGCCGCGCTGGCCGCGCATCGGTGATGCCACAATCATGAGCGCGAACAGCTTCGGTACCCTGTTGACCGTGACCACCTTTGGCGAATCGCACGGGCCGGCGATCGGCTGCGTGGTCGATGGTTGTCCGCCCGGGTTGGAACTGGATGCCAGCGAATTTACCCACGATCTGCAACGTCGTGCCAGCGGCAAGAGCCGGCATACCTCGGCACGGCGCGAGGCCGATGAGATCGAAATTCTGTCCGGTGTCTACGAGGGACGCACCACCGGCACCCCGATCGGTTTGCTGATCCGCAACACCGACCATCGCAGCAAGGACTACACGCACATCGGGCGCCAGTTCCGTCCGGGGCATGCGGACTACAGCTACTGGCAAAAATACGGCATCCGCGATCCGCGCGGCGGCGGCCGCTCTTCGGCACGCGAAACCACGATGCGCGTGGCCGCAGGCGTGATCGCGAAGAAGTGGCTGGCACAGCGCTACGGCGTGCGCGTGCGCGGGTATTTGGCCCAGTTGGGAGAGCTGCTGCCGCAGGGCTTTGCCTGGGATGCGGTGGAGGGCAACGATTTCTTCTGGCCACACGCGCCGCAGGTGCCGGCGCTGGAGGCGTACATGGATGCGCTGCGCAAGTCCGGCGATTCGATCGGCGCGCGGATCGCTGTGGTCGCCGATGGCGTGCCGCCAGGCTGGGGCGAGCCGATCTACGGCAAGCTCGATGGCGAATTGGCCGGCGCTTTCATGAGCATCAATGCGGTCAAGGGGGTGGAGATCGGCGACGGCTTCGCGGTGGTGACTCAGAAGGGCACCGAGCATCGCGATCTGATCGCACCGGAGGGTTTCCAATCCAATCATGCTGGCGGCGTGCTGGGCGGCATCGCCACTGGCCAGCCGATCGTGGCGTCGTTGGCGTTCAAGCCCACGTCCAGTTTGCGTTTGCCCGGCGCCACAGTGGATGTGGACGGGCAGACGGTGGACGTCATCACCACCGGCCGTCACGATCCCTGTGTCGGCATCCGCGCCACGCCGATCGCCGAGGCGATGATGGCGCTGGTGCTGATGGATCAGGCGCTGCGTCACCGCGCGCAGTGCGGCGATGTCGGCGTGGTCGGGCCGCGCATTCCCGGCGCTGGCGATGGCTGACCCGCGCCCGCGGGTGTGGGTCAGCCAGCCGCTGTTCGACGATGTCGTCGCACGGTTGGACGCGCATTGCGTGCTGACCACCACCACGACGGTGACCGCGTACACCCCGGCGCAACTGGCCGCGGCACTGGCGCCGCTGGATGGCGCACTGGTCACCCTCAATGAGCGCATCGGTGCCGCCGAGATCGCCGACGCACCGCGCTTGCGCGCCATCGCCAACGTTGGCGTGGGCTACAACAACCTGGACCTGGACGCGCTCAGCGCGGCCGGCATCGTCGCCACCAATACCCCCGATGTGCTCACCGAAACCACCGCCGATCTCGGCTTCGCGCTGCTGATGGCCGCGGCGCGGCGGATCACCGAGGCCGAGCGCTGGTTGCGCGAGGGGCGCTGGGGGCAATGGTCGTTCCAGACCATGCTCGGCGCCGATCTCCATGGCAGCACCCTCGGCATCCTCGGCATGGGCCGCATTGGCCAGGCCATCGCGCGCCGCGCCGCCGGCTTCTCGATGCGCGTGCTCTACCACAACCGCCGCCGCCTGCCGGAGCCGTTGGAACACGCGCATCGCGCCGAGTACGTCGGCTTTGACACGCTGCTAGCGCGTGCCGACCACCTGCTGCTGGTATTGCCATACAGCGTGCAGTCGCACCACATTGTCGATGCCACCGCGTTAGCCAAAATGAAGCCGACTGCGACCTTGGTGAACATCGCGCGCGGTGGTCTGGTCGATGAGCTGGCGTTGGCCGATGCCTTGGCGCAGGGGCGTCTGGCCGCAGCTGGACTGGATGTGTTCGAAGGCGAGCCGACGGTGCGCCCGGAGTTGCTGGCGCTGCGCAATGTGGTGCTGACCCCGCATATCGGCAGCGCCAGCGCGGTGACCCGTCGCGCGATGGTGGCGCTGGCGGTAGACAATTTGCTCGCCGCGTTGGGCATCGGTGCCAACGCGGGACGTCCGCCCAATGCATTGAACCTGGATGCGATCGCGACTGCGGTTTCGGTCGACGCAGCGTCTGCGATAGTGGACAAAAAACGATAGGGAACCTGCGGCGGTCCGTGCGATCCGCATGGCAGGTTCCCCGAATCCTTCTGACAGTACGGCGGTTTTTTCTCAACTTTTTCCTGTGAATCCAACACCTCCATGAGCAACCCAACTCGTCGTTTCAATGTCGCTGTCGTCGGCGCCACCGGTGCTGTCGGCGACACCATGCTGAGTATCCTCGCCGAGCGCGATTTCCCTGTGGCCACGTTGTTCCCGCTGGCGTCCGAGCGCTCCGCCGGCGGCCAGATCGAGTTCAAGGGCCAGAAGGTCACGGTGCTCGACCTGGCAACCTTCGATCCCACTGGCGTGGACATCGCGCTGTTCTCCGCCGGCGGCGATATCTCCAAGCAATACGCGCCGAAATTCGCTGCGGCCGGTGCGGTGGTGATCGATAATTCCTCGGCTTTCCGCTACGACGACGATGTGCCGCTGGTGGTGTCGGAAGTGAATCCGGACGCGCTCAAGCAACGCCCGCGCGGCATCGTCGCCAACCCCAACTGCTCGACCATGCAAATGATGGTGGCGCTGGCGCCGCTGCACCGCGCATTCAACATCGAGCGCATCAACGTGGCCACTTACCAATCGGTCTCCGGCGCCGGTCGTTCGGGCATGGAAGAGTTGGGCAAGCAGACCGCGCAGTTGCTGGCCTTCCAGGACATCGAGCCGCAGAAATTCCAGGCGCAGATCGCCTTCAACCTGATCCCGCATATCGATGAGTTCCTGGACAACGGCTTCACCAAGGAAGAGATGAAGCTGGTCTGGGAGACGCGCAAGATCCTCGGTGACGACAGCATTCAAGTGAATCCGACCGCGGTACGTGTGCCGGTGTTCTATGGTCACTCCGAAGCGGTGGCGATCGAAACCACGCGCAAGGTCACGCTGGAGCAGGCGCGCACGCTGCTGGCTGCCGCGCCGGGCGTAGAGGTGGTCGACGAGCGCAAACCCGGTGGTTACCCGACACCGGTAACCCACGCCTCCGGCAAGGATGCGGTCTACGTCGGGCGCATCCGCGAGGATATTTCGCATCCGCGCGGCCTCAACCTGTGGATCGTTTCCGACAACATCCGCAAGGGCGCCGCGCTCAACGCGGTACAGTTGGCGGAGTTGGTGGCGCAGGAGAACTAAATGCCTGGGGCGCACTCGGATTTGATCGCTTGCGTGCCTGCAGGGTGTATCCGTTGAGATGACGTATCACCAAGGTCAGGGCATCGGTCCTGGCCTGGCGTCTTTTCGGGTCTGGAGCCCCGCGTCCCGGCTTTCATATATATTTGGCCCCATGACACCAACGGGCAATGACGGGATGCGCCGAGGACTACGCTTGTTGTGTTGCCGCCTTGTCGGCGGCGATGCGTCGATCGCGCTTGGTGCCGGTCGTGCTTGGTGGACGCTGTGTGCGCTGCTGTTGCTGACATGCAGCCAGACGGCGTTTGCGCTGGGTCTTGGCGATATCCGCGTGTTGTCCAGGCCAGGCGAACCATTTCTGGCCGAGATCCCGGTGATCTCCAATCAGCCGGGCGAACTCGAGCAAGCGCAGGTGGCGCTGGCTTCGCCGGCAACCTTCGCGCGAGTCGGCCTGGAGCGTCCGCAAGGTTTGGTCAGCGAGCTGCAGTTCCGTTTCGCGCAGACCAAACAGGGCCGCGCGGTGATCCGTGTCACTAGCCGCACGCCGGTCGCGGCGCCGTCGTTGAGCTTTCTGATCGAGGTCGATTGGGGGCAGGGCCGGTTGGTCCGGGAATATTCCGCGTTAATCGACACGCCTAACACCGCCACGGCGGTCGATGCGCCGGCCATCAAGGCGCCGGCTGCAGCGCCGTCTGATCGCATTACCCGCCACGCATCCTCATCGGTGCCGCCGTCGGCGGGAGCGGCTGCTCAGGCGCCGGTACCGGCGAGCCGGGCGGTGGCACCAGCCGCCGCGCTAGTGGCCGCGTCTGGCGACGCGCTGGCGCCGGTGCGTGCCGGGCAAACTTTGTCGCAGATTGCCGGGCAACTGGCGCGGGGAAATGGCCATTCGCTTGACCAGACCATGGTCGCTTTGCTGCGCGCGAACCCGGACGCCTTCATTCGTGGCAATCTCAACCTGCTCAAGCGGGGCGCCGTGTTGCGTACGCCGCGTCAGGAAGATCTGGCTAGCCTGGATGCCGCCGCAGCGGCCGCGTTGGTGCGTGAGCAGGCCGCACAGTGGCGCGATGTTCGGGCATCGGTGCCGCAGCCTGCGCAGGCGCAGCAGGGCCGCGCGGCGTCAGCGACCAAGCCAGTCGCTGCGACGTCTGCCGCCGCATCCGGCGCACACCTTGAAATCGCGCCGGCAGTACCGGCGTCGCGCCGTGGGGCGGGAGCTAAGTCCGGCACTGGTGCTGGCAATGAAGGAGACATAGTGGCGACGCAACAATTGCAGCAGGCGCGCGAAGATCTCGCAGTGCGCGATGCCGAGGTTCAGGAACTGCGTTCGCGGGTCGAACAACTGGAAAAGCTCAAGACGCGGCAGCAGCAACTGCTCGCGCTCAAGGACAGTGACCTGGCTGTGGCGCAGAAGCGTCTGGCGCAAGCCGGACAGGCGCAGCCGGTACCTGTCCAGGGAGCAGCTGGGTCGTCGCTGTGGCTATGGGCTGGATTGAGTCTGTTGGTATTGTGCGTTGGCGCTTGGTGGCTTTCGCGCCGGCGTAAGCCCTCACCGTTGCCGCCCTTGTCGGAATACGACGACGAAGCGATGGCGCTGACGGCATCGGCACCTGTGGTCGCGCACCACGAGGTGGATGCACTGGAACTGCCGCCGCTGGATCATGTCGAGGGTATCGAATCGCACGGTTCCTTAGGCCTGCACGAGCCGAGTCCGGCTCCGGTTGCAGACGATCACCACCGCGCACAGCAAGAAGATGCTATGGATGCATTCGAGCGCGAGATGGCGCAACACGCGTATCGGCACGATGCGGTGGAGCCTGCGCCGTTTGCGCCGCCTATCGATCTCCATCGCGCCGATGCTGCTACTGCGCTCGAGCCGGTATCGGCGCAAACGCCGCTGCCCGCTGCCGAGGCGCCTTGGTCCCCGTCGCCCGCGCCGACCGCAGTCGGCCGGCAGGAACCGACCTGGCATCCGCCCGAGGCGCCGGTGGTCGCTGTGCCGGAATCGCCGTATCCGCCGGTCGGTCGCGAGCGACTGGAATTGGCGGTGGCATACATGGATCTGGGCGATCACGAGACTGCGCGCACTTTGCTGATCGAGGTGGCCGCCAACGGCGATCCCACCGCGCAAACGGAAGCTCGGCAGTTGTTGGAGCGTCTGGGTTGATGCATGCAGACGGCGCGCGGCGCCGTCCTGATGACATCGGGACGGTGGCAATGCGCTCATTTTTTTGTATGCCGGCTAGCGGCTTGCGTCATTCCGTGGCGAGACGGCAGCTTGCCGCTGTCGTTGGTGTGGATCCGGATGGCTTGGTTGGGCCGGTCCATGTGCGATGCGCGTCGACAGCGTTCGGCGATTGGCCAGCGTTGGCAGGGAGGCCGCCATGCGCTACGCGTTAGGCGTGGAATACGACGGCAGTGCGTTCCAGGGGTGGCAGCAACTTGGCGAATCCGGTGGCCCGAGCGTCCAGGCGACGCTGCAGGGGGCACTGTCGTCTGTGGCCGATGTGCCGGTGAGTGTGGTGTGCGCCGGTCGTACCGATGCCGGTGTGCATGGCGAGTGCCAGGTTGTGCATTTCGATTGCGCTGCGCTGCGGCCCCCACGTGGCTGGATGTTGGGTGCTACGGCGCGCTTACCGCCCTCGGTGTGCGTGCGCTGGTGCGTGCCGGTCGCAGACGATTTCCATGCGCGGTTTTCCGCGCGTGCGCGTCGTTACCGCTACCGTCTGCTCAACCGCCAGGTGCGTCCAGCCTTGTACCGGCAGACGCTGAGCTGGGAGCGGCGGCCACTGCAGGTCGAGGCGATGCATATCGCCGCGCAGGCGTTGCTGGGCGAGCAAGACTTCAGCGCGTTCCGCAGCGTACAGTGTCAGGCACTGCATGCGCGTCGCGAATTGCAGTCGATCGTGGTCACTCGCAACGGTGAACTCGTCGAGTTCCAGCTCCAGGCCAATGCATTCCTTCATCACATGGTGCGCAATATCGTTGGGTCGCTTGTCATGGTCGGAACGGGCGAAAAGCCGGTGTCCTGGATTGGCGAACTTCTATCCGGACGCAATCGCCGTATCGCCGGTCCGACCGCGTCGCCGCAGGGGCTGGTCTTCGTCGGTCCCCTCTATCCCGCCCATTGGACGCTTCCGGATGAGGTCACCCTATGAATCGAACCTTATATCGCACTCGCATCAAGTTCTGCGGCATGACCCGTGCCGGCGACATCCGCCTTGCAGGCGAATTGGGCGTGGATTCGGTCGGGTTTGTGTTCGCCCATGGGAGTTCGCGGCGTGTCGCGCCGACCGAGGCGCGGGCGATGCGCCAGGCGGCTGCGCCGATGGTGGATGTTGTTGCACTTTTTCGCGACAACACCAAGGATGAGGTGCGCGAGGTGCTGCGCACGTTACGTCCGACTCTGTTGCAGTTCCACGGCGTTGAAGACGATGGTTTTTGCCGCAGTTTCAACCTGCCGTACTTGAAAGCGGTGCCGATGGGTGGCGGCGAGTTCAATGCGCGCACGCTGCAGTTGCAGTTTCCCAACGCTGCCGGGTTTCTGTTCGACAGCCATGCCCCCGGCGAAAGCGGTGGGTCGGGCAAGACATTCGATTGGGCGCGACTGCCGACCGGGCTGCATCGGCCGTTGCTGCTCGCTGGTGGCATTACCGGCGACAACGTCTTCGATGCGATCGTCTCCACGTTGCCGTGGGGTGTAGATGTCTCCAGTGGTATCGAAAGTCAGCCCGGGATCAAGGACGGGAACAAGATGCGCCGTTTCGTCGAGGAAGTCCGCCGCGCCGACTGCTACGAATTGGCTCAGAGTCGCTGAGTGCGACAGCGTCCGCCGCGTGACGCGGCGGACGCGTCACGCGGCCGCTTGGTTCGCGTCGTAAATTTGCAGTGCGACGCGTTGGTGTTGGCGCTTCACCTTCGCAGTTCGGCGGTCAGCCAGCCGGCCAATGCTTCCACTCTGGGGTCTTGCCGTTCGCGTCGCGTGCACAGCGCCCATTGTCCAGCGGTTTCGACGAAGCCCCATGGTGCCAGCAGGCGTCCGTTGGCCAAGTCGTCGGCGACCAGTGGTTGTGGCGCGATTGCCACGCCGATCCCGGCCAATGCCGCTTCGAGCAGGTAGTACAGATGCTCAAAGCCGGTGCCGTAGTGCAACTGCGCCGAGCTCATGCCTTGTGCCTGAGCCCAGGCTGGCCAGGCCTGTGGCCGCGAGGCGGTATGCAGCAGCGGCCACTGCAGCAGTGCCGTCGGTGTCGCTGCACACAGCGTCTGTGCCTGCGGCAGCGCCGGGCTCAGCACCGGACCGATCCGTTCCGGCGCCAGTACGTGAACCTGCCAATCCTGCGGCCATGGTGCCTGACCCAACAACAGCACTGCATCCAGTCCCTCCAGATCGGTGGCGAATTCGCCTTCGTGTGCGGACAAGTGCAGGGTGAGAGCGGGCAAGTCGCGCTGCAGTGCCTGCAGGCGCGGGATCATCCAGCGGGCCAGGATGCTGCCTGGACAGCCCAGCACCAGCGCCGACGGCCGGCTCGGCTGGCGCAGTTCGGCCACGGTGTCGTGCAAATGGGCGAAAGCGGTGCCGACTGCTTCGCATAGGCGTTCGCCGGCGGCGGTCGGGCGAATACCGCGCCCCTCGCGGCGCAGCAGTGCCAGTCCCAGGTCCTCCTCCAGCAAGCGCACCTGGCGGCTTACCGCGCCATGGGTGACGTGCAGTTCTGTCGCCGCGGCACCGACGCTGCACAGTCTTGCGGTCGCCTCGAATGCGCGAAGGGCGTTGAGCGAGGGCAGGCGGCGCGGGGTATTCATGTGAATTTTCCTGACATATATGGTCAGATTTTATAGGTTTTTGTGCATTGAAATGTGCGTTAAAGTGTTCGCTTGCTCCCGCTGCCCAGCTACTGCCATGGCCTCTGTTCCCGTCAGTGACTTCCACGCCTATCCCGATGCCGCCGGCCATTTCGGTCGCTATGGCGGTCGTTTCGTCGCCGAGACCCTGATCGGCCCGCTGCAGGAGTTGGCCGCGGCCTACGATGCCGCGCGCCAGGATCCCGCGTTCATCGCCGCCTACGACAAGGATCTGGCCCATTACGTCGGCCGGCCCAGCCCGATCTACCATGCCGAGCGGCTCAGTCGCGAAGTTGGCGGTGCGCGGATCCTGCTCAAACGCGAAGACCTCAATCACACTGGCGCGCACAAGATCAACAACACCATCGGCCAGGCCCTGCTGGCCAGTCGCATGGGCAAGACCCGCATCATCGCCGAGACCGGCGCCGGCCAACACGGTGTGGCCAGCGCCACCGTGGCCGCGCGGCTGGGGCTGGAGTGCGTGGTGTACATGGGGGCCACCGATATCGAGCGGCAGAAGATCAACGTCTACCGGATGAAGTTGCTTGGCGCCACGGTGGTGCCGGTGACTTCCGGTTCGGCCACGCTCAAGGACGCGCTCAACGAGGCGATGCGCGACTGGGTGACCAACGTGCAGGACACCTTCTACATCATCGGTACCGTCGCCGGTCCCGATCCGTATCCGCGCATGGTGCGCGATTTCAACGCCATCGTCGGGCGCGAAGCGCGCGCGCAAATGTTGCAGGACTACGGTCGCCTGCCGGATGCGATCAGCGCCTGCGTCGGTGGCGGCAGCAATGCCATCGGTCTGTTCCACGCCTTCCTCAACGATGCTTCGGTGAAAATTTACGGTGCCGAAGCCGCTGGCGACGGCATCGCCAGCGGTCGCCATGCCGCCTCGATCGCGGCTGGGCGTCCCGGTGTGCTGCATGGCAATCGCACTTACGTGATCTGCGACGACGATGGGCAGATCATCGAGACCCATTCGGTGTCCGCCGGCCTGGACTATCCGGGCGTCGGTCCTGAGCATGCCTTTCTGGCCGACAGCGGTCGTGCCACCTATCAGGGCATCACCGACGACGAGGCACTGGCCGCGTTCCATCTGCTGGCGCATACGGAGGGCATCCTCGCTGCACTGGAGTCCAGCCACGCGGTTGCACAAGCGATCAAGCTGGCGCGGGAGTTGCCTAAAGACGCGCTGGTGCTGTGCAACCTGTCCGGTCGCGGCGACAAGGATGTGCACACCATCGCCGCGCGCGAAGGGTTGACGCTGTGAGCGCGCTTGCCGCGATGCCGCACTGTGCCGCGTGGTCGATCATTGGCGATGGTGCGGAGAACGAGAACATGCCGGGAGAAGGCAACGTGGAAACGAGGTGTTGCAGCATTGAGGACGTTGTGGCGTGCGTCGGAGGCCGTCCGTGAGCGTCGCGGTGGGGCGCATCGCCGCGCGGTTGGAGGTGTTGCGTCAGGCTGGGCGCAAGGCGTTGATTCCGTTCGTGACCGCCGGTGACCCGTCGCTGGAGGCGACCGTGCCGGCGATGCATGCCTTGGTCGAGGCCGGTGCCGACGTGATCGAATTGGGCGTGCCGTTTTCCGATCCGATGGCCGATGGTCCGACCATCCAACGCAGTTCCGAGCGCGCGTTGGCACGCGGTGCCGGGCTGCGCTACGTGCTGGATACGGTCAGTACATTCCGCCGTGACGACATGGTCACGCCTGTGGTGCTGATGGGCTATCTCAACCCGGTCGAAATCCACGGAACTGCGCGTTTTGCCGAGGAAGCGGTCGCCGCCGGCGTGGATGGCGTGCTGTTGGTCGATTTGCCGCCGGAAGAGTCGGTCGAGACCCTGGCGGTGTTCGCCGATGCCGGTCTGGATTTGATCGTGCTTGCCTCGCCAACCACCAGCGATGCGCGCCTGAATCTGCTGTGCGATACCGCGCGCGGTTACCTCTATTACGTCAGTTTCGCTGGCGTGACCGGCGCCGACCGGCTGGATACGCATGCCGCCGGGGATCGGTTGCGCCAATTGCGGGCGCGTTGTCCGGTGCCGGTGGTGGCCGGCTTCGGCATCAAGGACGCGGCCAGCGCTAAGGCCATGGCGACCGATGCCGATGGCGTGGTGGTTGGCAGCGCCCTGGTCGCCGCCTTGGCCGAGGCCGCGACTCCGCAGGCGGCGCGCGCCGCTGCCCTGGCGTTCCTGGCGCCCTTGCGACAGGCGTTGGACGCGCACGGCTAGACCGCCGTATTACCGCCGGATCCGTGCGGGTCCGGCCGGGGGGCTTGCCACCCAGGCCCGCGCCCTGCGCTAGACTGTCGCCCCTTGGCGGCCCGACGGGCCGCGCGACTGGATCGTCATTCCGCATGAGTTGGCTCAGCAAATTGATGCCCTCGGGCATCCGTACCGATAACACGCCCGGCAAAAAACGCAGTGTTCCCGAAGGTCTGTGGGAGAAGTGCCCCAACTGCGGCGCTGCGCTGTACCGGCCGGAGCTGGAAGAGAATCTGGAGGTGTGTCCCAAGTGCGACCACCACCTGCCGATCCGCGCGCGTGCGCGCCTGGCGGCGTTATTCGATGCCGACACCGCGCCCACCGAGATCGGTGCGCGTCTTGGGCCGACCGATGCACTGAAGTTCAAGGATCAGAAGAAGTACGGCGAGCGCATCAAGGCCTCGCAGAAGAGCACCGGCGAATACGATGCGCTGGTCGCGATGCAGGGCCTGCTCAAGTCGCAGCCGTTGGTCGCCGCGTCGTTCGATTTCGCCTTCATGGGTGGCTCGATGGGCTCGGTGGTGGGCGAGCGGTTCGCGCTGGCCGCCGAGACCGCGCTGAAGATCGGTGCACCGTTCGTGTGCTTCTCCGCCAGTGGCGGTGCGCGCATGCAAGAAGGGCTGTTTTCGCTGATGCAGATGGCTAAGACCTCCGCTGCGCTGGGGCGCCTGCGCGAGGCAGGTCTGCCGTATGTGTCGGTGCTGACCCATCCGACTACCGGTGGCGTGTCGGCCAGTTTCGCCATGTTGGGCGACATCAATATCGCCGAACCGCATGCGTTGATCGGCTTCGCCGGCCCGCGAGTGATCGAGCAGACTGTGCGCGAGACCTTGCCCGAAGGCTTCCAGCGTGCGGAGTTCCTGCTCGACCATGGCGCGATCGACCAGATCTGCGACCGCCGTGAACTGCGCGACCGCCTGGCCGAACTGCTGGCGATGCTGATGCGTCAACCGGCGCCGGCGAAGACGGAGGCCGCATGAAGGTGGGGACCCGAGACCCGGGTCCCGGGGGCGGCGGTTTCTCGCAGCGGATGCATCGCACAAACAGCGCACGCGCGTTCATCGCTAGCAGCGCTGTGCGCTTTTCCCGCTGGGTCTCCAGTTCCGAGTCCCGAGTCCCGGCTTTATGAGCGTGCGCAAGTATTTCGGCACCGATGGCATCCGTGGTCGGGTTGGGCAAGGGGCGATTTCTGCGGATTTTGTGATGCGCCTGGGCAACGCGCTGGGCAGGGTATTGGTGGCCGCGGGCAATGCGCAGCCGACCGTGGTGATCGGCAAGGACACGCGCATTTCCGGGTACATGTTCGAGTCGGCGCTGGAGGCTGGCCTGGTCGCGGCAGGCACCAACGTGCAGTTGTTCGGTCCGATGCCGACGCCGGCCGTGGCGTTCCTGACCCGCACGCTCGGCGCCGATGCCGGCATCGTGATTAGCGCCTCGCACAACCCGCACTACGACAACGGCATCAAGTTCTTTTCCGCCGAGGGCGAGAAGCTCGACGATGCGACCGAGCAGGCGATCGAAGCGGCGCTCGACGCGCCATTCGCCACGGTGGAATCCGAGCGTCTGGGCAAGGCGGTGCGCGCACGCGATACGATCGGCCGCTACATCGAATTCTGCAAGGCCAGCGTGTCGCGCGGTTTTGACTTGCGCGGGCTGAAGCTGGTGCTGGACTGCGCGCATGGCGCGACTTACCACATCGCGCCGCTGTTGTTTAGCGAACTGGGCGCGGAGGTGATCGCCATTGGCGCGGCGCCGGACGGTCTCAACATCAACGCCGGCGTCGGCTCGATGCACATCGACACCCTCGCCGACAATGTGCGCGCTCACGGCGCACACCTGGGCATCGCCTTCGACGGTGATGGCGACCGCGTGCTGATGGCCGACGACCAGGGCAATCCGGTCGATGGCGACGATCTGCTATATGTGCTGGCGTGCGGCTGGCACGCCAGTGGTCGCTTGCGCGGACCGGTGGTTGGTACGCTGATGACCAACTATGGATTGGAGAAGGCGCTGGCGCAGTTGCAGTTGCCGTTCCTGCGCGCCAAGGTCGGCGACCGTCACGTGCATCAGGCGCTGGTCGAACACAGCGGCATCCTCGGTGGCGAAACGTCCGGGCACATGCTGTGTCTGGATCGGGCCACCACCGGCGATGCCATCGTGAGTGCACTGCAGGTGTTGGAAGTGCTCAAGCGCTCCGGCCAGACCTTGCGCAAGGCGCTGGAGAATTTACGCAAAGTGCCGCAGCAGACGATCAACGTACGCCTGCAGCCGGGGGCGCGCCCGCTGGAGGCGATTAGCGTGCAGGCGGCGCTGGCGGCGGCGCAGGCGGCAGTGCAGGGGCATGGACGTGCCTTCCTGCGCGCTTCTGGCACCGAGCCGGTGGTGCGGGTCACGGTCGAAGCCGACGATGTCGGGTTGATGCGCCACACCTTGGATGCGCTCGTCGAGGCGGTCCGTGACGCGGCGTGAGTCGATCCTCATCGCCATCTTCGTGGTGATCGCCAAGGCGGCCACGTTTTACTTGCTGTATCGCCTATTGCGTTGATGGCGGTGTTTGTCTCCTTAATTTTGCGACGATGACCATTGCTGCCATGACCGCACGCATTCCCATCTTGGACATCACCCGTCTGGACAGCGACCGCGACGCCTTCGTCGCCGAACTGGGCGCGGCGTATCGCGAGTGGGGGTTTGCAGGCATCCGCAACCACGGCATCGCACAGGCGCAGATCGATGCCGCCTATGCTGTATTCAAGGCGTTCTTTGCTTTGCCCGAAGCGGTCAAGCGCAAATACCAAGTGCCTGGTGCTGGCGGCGCTCGCGGCTACACCCCTTTGGGCGTGGAGACCGCCAAGGGTGCCCAGCATTTCGACCTTAAGGAGTTCTGGCATATCGGTCGCGAGATCGCTGACGATTCCAAGCATCGTCTAGTGATGCCGCCCAACCTGTGGCCGAGCGAAGTGCTGGAGTTTCGCGCACAAGGTTATGGCTTGTACCAGGCGCTGGATCGGCTCGGCGCGCGGGTGCTGTCCGCGCTGGCGCTGCATATCGGTCTGCCCGAGCATTATTTCGTGGACAAGACCGACTCGGGTAATTCGATTCTGCGCCCGATCCATTATCCGCCGATCACCGCCGACGACATCCCCAACGTGCGCGCCGGCGCGCATGAGGACATCAATCTGATCACATTGTTGGTCGGCGCCAGTGCCGCCGGTCTGGAGGTGAAGTCCAGGCAGGGCGAATGGGTGCCGTTCACCTCCGATGCCGATACCATCGTGGTCAACATCGGCGACATGTTGCAGCGGCTGACCAATCATGTGTATCCCTCAACCACACATCGCGTCGTCAATCCGCCGGGGGAGCAGGCACGCACGCCGCGTTACTCGGTCCCGTTTTTCCTGCATCCTAACCCAGACTTCCTGATCGACGTGCTGCCTGCGTGCGTCAGTGCCGACAATCCCAATCGCTATCCTGAGCCGATCACCGCGCAGGGCTATCTGGAAGAGCGCCTGCGCGAGATCAAGTTGAAGTAACCCCGCCCGCAACGCTCCGTGCCGCTGTCGGGACGCCCGCCGGCCGGAAACGGCCTCAAGCCGGGTCCGGTCAATGCCGATATCGCTTGCAGGTCGCCCTCGATGCGCCGTCCGGGTGGTCCGGGCGCTGCCAGCCGGGCACGTAGAGAGGCTACGATGACAAGGCGGACGGGATCCTTCTGGCGGCAGGGCCGCCGCTGCTGGCTCGCAGTTGTGCTTGGGCTGGCCGAGTTGCCGGCAGCGGCCACGCCGGTCACGGTGGTCGTAGCCGATGCCGCCGGGCCGCTGGCCGACGCCGTGGTCAGCCTGCAACCGGCCGCGCCGGTACGCCAGGCCTCGCCGGCGGCGTCGGTGACGGCGACGATGGATCAGGTCAACTCGCAGTTCGTACCCGCGGTGCTGGCGGTGCAGGTCGGTAGCTTGGTGCGCTTTCCCAACCGCGATCAGATCCGCCACCAGGTTTATTCCTTCTCGCCGGCCAAGCGCTTCGAGCTGCCGCTGTACCAGGGCAGCACTGCCAAGCCGGTGCGCTTCGAGCAACCGGGTTTGGTCACGGTGGGCTGCAACATCCATGACTGGATGGTCGGCTACGTGATGGTGCTCGATACCCCGTATTTCGCGGTGACCGGCGCCGATGCGCAGGTGCGACTGGATGTGCCGCCCGGCGCATACGAACTGCGGGTGTGGCATCCGCGCCTGAGCGGCGCCAGCTATTCGCAGCCGCTGCAGGTGGCGCGCGCGCCGCTGCGCCAAGCCGTGCTGCTGTCCACGCACGGGCCGGCGCCGGTCGTCCCGGAGGATCCGCGCATTCGCGCGCTGCAGGACAAGTTTCGTCGCAGCCAGACGGCGCCGACGCGATGAAGCCTTTGCGGTTGCACACCCGCATCGCCGCGCTGCTGGTGCTGGTGGTGCTGGCGGCACAGGCGCTGACGTTCCTGGCCGTACACGTGGCGACCCAGCGCAGCGTCGCCGCGCAACTGGACGACGAACTGCGCACCGGCGAGCGTGTGTGGCAGCGCATCGACCAGCGCCGCGACGAGCAACTGCTGCAGGCCGCCTCGGTGCTCGCCGACGATTTCGGTTTCCGCGCCGCGGTGACCAGCGGCGACGTGCCGACCATGCAGTCGGCGCTGCGCAACCATGCCGCGCGCGTGCGCGCGCCCAGTGCTCTGCTGCTGTCGGCCGACGGCCAGTTCCTGGCTGGGCTGTCGGCGCTACCGCAGGCGCAACAACTGCGTACCGTGCAGCCGCTGCTGCGGCAGGCGCAGCGCAACGGCAGCGCGGTCGGCTTCGTGGTGCTGGACCGGCGCCTCATGCGTCTGGCGGTGGTGCAGGTGTTGGCGCCGCAACGGGTCGGCTGGGTCGCGATTGGCGGGGAATCCGGCGCCGAGCTCGGCCAGGACTTCATTAGCACCACCGGGCTGGACGCGACCTTCTTCACCACCCAGGGCGCGCAGCAGGTGCTAGCCTCGACCCTGGATCCGCTGCGGGCCGCGCAGTTCCAGCAGCAGTTGCGGCACACGGCGCTGGCGCCGGCGGCCGCGCAGCCACTGTTGCTCGGGCAGGCGCGGTACCTCGTGCGGGTGCGGCCGGCGTCCGACGACGGCCGCGTCATGGTCGCACTGCAGGCCTCGCTGGACCGCGCCGATGCGCCATACCGCCTGCTGAAGCTGCGTATCCTGATCCTGGCCGGCGTGGCCACGCTGGCCGCGCTGGTCGCGGCGATTTTCCTGGCGCGTGGGGTCAGCCGCCCGGTCGCGCAACTGGTCGCGGCGACGCGGCGCATCCAGCACGGCGACTACCAGACGCTGCTGCCGCTGCACGCCAGCGCCGAGTTGACCGAACTGGCCAGCAGCTTCGGCGCCATGCAGCGCCGCATCGCCAGCCGCGAACAGGACATCCTGCACCAGGCGCGGCACGATGCGCTGACCGGACTGCCCAACCGCACGGCGCTGCTGCAACACTTGCAGAGCGTGGTCGAGGCGTGCCAGGCCGATGGCACCACCGCGGCCGTGCTGGTGCTTGACATGGAACGTTTCAAGGAACTCAACGACAGCTTCGGCCATGATTTCGCCGACCAGGTGCTGGTCCACACCGGGCGCCGGCTGGAACAGGCGGTGCGTGCGCCGGATCGGGTCGGCCGGCTCGGTAGCGACGAATTCATGGTGGTGCTGGCGCGCTGCGATGCCACCGTGGTGGACGCCTACGCCGCCGAGTTGCTGGCGCAACTGCGGCAACCGCTGAGTCTGCCGCAGGCGGGGATTCTGGCCGATGCCAGCATCGGCATCGCACTGATTCCCGCGCATGGCGCCGATGCCGACACCCTGATGCGCCGCGCCGACATCGCCCGCCAGCAGGCACGGCAATTCGGCAGTGGCGCATCCGTGTACCGCGACGGGCAGGACGAGCAGCACCTGCGCCGCCTGCGCCTGACCGGCGACCTGCACCAGGCGATCGCGCGCGGCGAGATGTCGCTGCGCTTCCAGCCGAAGATCGGCCTGGCGCGCGGTGAGGTCGAACAAGTGGAGGTGTTGTTGCGCTGGCAGCATCCGCTGCTCGGCCTGATCGGGCCGGACGAGTTCATTGCGTTGGCCGAGCACTCCGGGATGATCCAGCAGCTCACCCAGTTCGTGCTCGACGAGGCGATGCGCCAGCAGGCGCTGTGGCGTGGCCAGGGCCTGGATCTTGGCCTGGCGGTGAACCTGTCGGCGTTGGACCTCAACGATCCGGGCCTGCCGGCCTTCGTCAGCGGCTGCCTGGCGCGGCACGGTCTGCCCGCGCCGCGCCTGACCTTGGAGCTGACCGAAAGCGCGCTGATGCGCGATGTCGAGCACGCCCTGCATATGATGCAGCAACTGCGCCGTTGCGGCGTGCGCCTGTCCATCGACGACTTCGGTACCGGCTATTCGTCGCTGGCGCAGCTCAAGCGCATGCCGGTCCAGGAGCTGAAGATCGACAAGAGTTTCGTGTTGCAGCTGGCTGCGGGCAGCGACGACGCGGTGATCGTGCGCAGTACCATCGACCTGGGACACAACATGGGCATGAAGGTGGTTGCCGAAGGCGTGGAGCATGCCGCGGCCGAGGCCTTGCTGCGCAGCTACGGCTGCGACGTGGCGCAGGGCTATCTGTATGCTAAGCCGCTCGACCAAGCCGCGTTGCTGGCCTGGTGCGCGCAGCGCGCGGAGGCGGGCGCGGTAACGCCGGCCCCGATCATGGAGATGTCCCGATGACCCGAACCCGACTTCCACGAAGCGTGTTGCTTGCGGTTGCGGCCTTGTTGCCGGGGCTGGCCTGGGCCGGGCAGGGACGCCTGCTGGCCACCGGCGGCGCCTCCACCGTGGAGGGCAGCGGCGGCGGCGGCATCGTGCCGTGGGCGACCTTGTCCGGCTACGGCACGCGCGATCAGGATGGTGCGGTGCTGTTCGCCACGCATGTGGACAGCGGCGATTACCGGCTGGACGTGCAGGGTGCGGCGCTGACCCTGGGCAACCGCCTGGAACTGTCGCTGGCCCGGCAGCGCCTGGACCTGGGCACGTTGCAGCGGCGCCTGGCGCTGCCGTGGAACGCGCTCGGCCAGGACGTGGTCGGCGCCAAGCTGCGGCTTGGCGGTGACCTGGTCTACGGGGCCGCGCCGCAGGTGGCGCTGGGCGTGCAGTACAAGCGGCTGCGCGACGGCACGCTGCCGCTGGCGATCGGCGCGCGCGCCGACCATGGCACCGACGTCTATCTCAGCGCCGCCAAGCTGTGGCTGGACGCGGCCGGCGGCTACCAGTTGCTGGTCAACGGCACGGTGCGCGCCACCCGCGCCAACCAGACCGGATTGCTCGGTTTCGGCGGCGACCGCGGCAATGCGTATCGGCTGATGGCCGAGGCCAGCGTTGCGGTAGTGCTGGATCCGTCCTGGGTGCTGGGTCTGGAATACCGACAGAAGCCGGACAACCTGGGATTCGCCCGCGAGCACGCCTGGGCGGACGCGTTTGTGGCATGGTTCCCGAACAAGCGCGTGTCCGTGGTCGGCGCCTGGGCCGAGCTCGGGGACGTGGCCACCCTGCGCGATCAGCGCGGGCCCTATCTCTCTCTGCAGGTGGCGTTCTGACATGGTCCGGCCGATGCGTGTACTGATCCCGATCCTGCTGGCGACGGCGGCGCTGTTGGTTGGCTGCGCTAGCGCTCCGCCGCCGCCGCGCACGCTGTACGCCGACCTGGGCGGCCAGCCTGGCATTGATGCGCTGGTGGAGACTCTGCTGTCGCGCATCGCCGACGACCCGCGGATCGTCCAGCACTTCGCTCGGGTCAACATCGTGATGCTGAACCAGCGCCTGGTACAGAAGTTCTGCCATCTCAGCGATGGCCCGTGTGCCGACACTGCCAAGCCGATGAAGCAGGCGCACCAGCATCTGTCGATCCACGAGGCGGACTTCAATGCGCTGGTCGAGGACCTGGTGTGGGCGATGGACCAGCGCGGCATCCCACGCCGCACCCAGAACCGGCTGCTAGCAAGGCTGGCGCCGCTGCACGGCGATATCGTCAACCAGCCCTAGGGTCGTGCCGGGCTTCCCGCTGCCCGGCGCAGTATTCGGTGGCGGCCGCCGCCGCACGGGCAGGCCGTGCGCTATTCCACCGATCTGATGCGCCGCGAGCCGCGGCGCATCAGGCGCAGCAGCAGGGCGTTGGGCAGCAGCGCGGCCATCCCGAGCAGTGCGCGATAGAGCGTGCCCGGCACCACGCGGACCTTGCCGTGTTCGGCGCCATCGATCCCGGCACGGGCCACTGCGGCGGTCTGCAGCCAGACCCAGCGTGGCAGTTTGTCCATACGTTCGCGGGTGCCGGTGACGTCGTGGAACGCGGACCAGGTGAAGCCTGGGCACAGCGCACAGACCTTGACCCCGCGGTCGGCGTTCTCCAGCGCCAGCGATTCGCTGAAGCGCAGCATGAAGCTCTTCGCTGCCGCGTACAGGGTGTGGCCGTCGGCGCCGGGGACCAGGGCGGCGAACGAGGCCACATTGAGGATGCGGCCATGACCGCTGGCGCGCAGTGTCGGCAACAGGCGCCAAGTCAGTTCGCAGACCGCAGCGATCATCACCTGCAGGAATGCGGCGTGTACCGTCCAATCCTGGTTGGGGAAGCGGCCCGGTACGCCATAGCCGGCGTTGTTGACCAGGATCCGTACCGGCAGCCGGCGTCGTTCCAGTTCCGCGACGAGCGCAGCTGGCGTTGTCGGGTCGGCGAGGTCGGCGACCAGGACTGCCACCGGCACCTGTGGCCGCAGTTCCTCCGCCAGCGCCTGTAGCCGTGCCTCCCTGCGTGCGCTCAGGATCAGCGGGATGCCACGTCTGGCGTATTCGCGGGCGATTTCGCGGCCAATGCCGCTGGATGCGCCGGTAATCAGGGCGTAGCCGGGAGGCGTGGGCATGGCGGTCTCGGGTCGGGGGGCGGGGACGGGAGGATGACTGACCTTGGTGCCGCATCGGCTATTCTCTGGGCACTTTTAGCCGAGAAATGCGCCGATGCGACGCAAGATCGTAGCTGCAAATTGGAAATTGCATGGCACTCGCCAGGGCGCTCACGCGCTGCTGCAGGCGGTGGTCGCAGGCTTGTCCGGTGATGCGGTGGAGGTGGTGATTCTGCCGCCATTGCCGTATCTGGCTGGCCTGATCGAGGCGTTCCAGCGTCGCGAGTTGTGTTTCGGAGCCCAGGATGTCAGCTGCAACGTGCAGGGTGCCTATACGGGCGAGGTGTCGGCGGCGATGCTGGTCGATGTCGGTGCCGACTATGGGTTGGTCGGGCATTCGGAGCGGCGCCAGTATCAACACGAGAGCAGTGAGCTGGTGGCGCGCAAGTTCGCCGCGGCCATTGCTGCCGGGCTGCGCCCGATCCTGTGCGTGGGCGAGACCCTGGAGCAGCGTCAGGCCGGGCAGACCGAGGCGGCCATCGCCGCGCAACTGACGCCGGTGCTGGCCCTGGTCGGCGGGGAGGGCTTCGCCAACGCGGTGATCTCCTACGAGCCGGTGTGGGCGATCGGTACCGGGCGCACCGCCAGCCCGGCGCAGGCGCAGGCGGTACATGCCTTCATTCGTGGCGAAGTGGCTGCCCGCGATGCTAGAATCGCAGATTCGCTGCCCATCCTGTATGGCGGCAGCGTCAAGCCCGACAACGCCGCGGAGCTGTTCGCGCAGCCCGATGTGGATGGTGGGCTGGTCGGCGGTGCCTCGCTGGTTGCCGCGCAATTCCTGGCCATCGTGCAAGCGGCGGCCGCCTGTTAACCGAGCTGTCGCCGCTGGTTGTCGCTCGTAATTCAAGTCGTACTGTCTGGACGGATCTCGAAATGCTGATTGTCATCCTCAATGTGGTGTACGTGTTGGTGGCGATCGCCATGATCGCGCTGATCCTGATGCAGCGCGGTGCCGGTGCGGCGGCGGGCTCGGGGTTCGGTTCGGGTGCGTCCGGCACCGTGTTCGGGTCGCGTGGTGCGTCCAACTTCTTGTCCAAGACGACCAAGTGGCTGGCGGTGGCGTTCTTTGCCATCAGTCTGTTCATGGCTTGGTACGCTGCTCACAGCGCGCAACCGGCCGACGCCAACCTGGGCGTGATGTCGCAGGGCGCGTCCCCGGTGCCGGCCGCGCCGGCCGGCGAATTGCAGATTCCGCAGGCGCCATCGTCGGCGCCGGCCGTGGCGCCGCCCGCCGCCCCGGCAGCGGGGAAGGTGCAAGAAAAGTCGCCCGCCCCATCGCAGAAACACTGAAGACGGTTACACTATGCTGCGCGGCGGGATTGCCGCGCATGTGATGCAGGCCCAGGTGGCGGAATTGGTAGACGCACTACCTTGAGGTGGTAGCGACTTAGGTCGTAGGGGTTCGAGTCCCCTCTTGGGCACCATTGTTTGGCTGCGGTTTTTTGTGCGAAGGGGCGTTGCGCCTTTGCCCAGGAAATCGTCTACCCCATGCTTGCGCGTTATGCGCGTGGGCAAAGGCAAGAGAGAATCGCGAGTGCTGGCCGAATATTTGCCGACCCTGCTGTTTCTGATCGTGGCTACCGGTATCGGCGTTGCGCTGATGTTGATAGGGCGGTTCCTCGGTCCCCGGCGTCCTGACCTGAAGAAGCTCTCGCCCTACGAGTGCGGCTTCGAGGCGTTCGAGGACGCGCGCATGAAGTTCGACGTGCGCTATTACCTGATCGCGATCCAGTTCATCGTCTTCGACCTGGAAATCATCTTCATCGTGCCGTGGACGCAGGTGTTCATGGATCTGGGCGCTCGCTCCCTGGTCACCATGGGCCTGTTCGTCGGCATGCTGTTCCTCGGTTTTGTTTACGTGTGGAAGAAGGGAGCGCTGGAATGGGAGTGATTCAGACCCTGGATCGCCTGATGACCAACCCGATCCCGGAAGGGCGGGTGGACGACATCCTGCGCCCCGAAGGCGAGAACCCGCTGCTGGAGAAGGGCTACGTCACCACCAGCGTCGATGCGCTGCTGAACTGGGCGCGGACCGGCTCGATGTGGCCGATGACCTTCGGTCTGGCGTGCTGCGCGGTGGAGATGATGCACGCTGGCGCCGCGCGCCTGGATCTGGATCGCTACGGCGTGGTGTTCCGCCCGTCGCCGCGCCAGTCCGACGTGATGATCGTCGCCGGCACTCTGGTCAACAAGATGGCCCCGGCGCTGCGCAAGGTCTATGACCAGATGCCGGACCCGAAGTGGGTCATCTCGATGGGCAGTTGCGCCAATGGCGGCGGCTACTACCACTATTCGTATTCGGTGGTGCGCGGCTGCGATCGCATTGTGCCGGTGGACGTCTACGTTCCTGGCTGCCCGCCGACCGCCGAGGCGCTGGTCTACGGCATCTTGCAGCTGCAGAAGAAGATCTGGCGAACCCAGACCATCGCGCGCTGATTCCTCATTTCTTCGAGAGCACGCCAAGTCCCCATGGCAGAGCAAGCATCTTCCTTTAGCGACCGACTCGGTGCCCGTTTCCCGGGCAGCCGGGTGTTTGTGGCCTTTCCGCGCGGCGAAGTCACCCTGGAAGTGGCGGCCGATGCCTGGCACGCCACCTGTCTGGTGCTGCGCGACGAGTTCGGTTTCGAACAATTGACCGACTTGTGCGGCGTCGACTATCTGGGGTACGGCAGCGACGAGTGGGATACCTCGGACGTGTCCTCGCATGGCTTCAGTCGCGGGGTCGAAGGCAAGGCCGTGGGTCGTTTCGCCTGGGGCGAGTTCCCCAGCGGCGAGGCCGATGGCGGCGCTCAGCCGTTGCCGGTGCCGCAGCAGCGCTACGCGGTGCTGGCGCAACTGATGTCCTACCGCCATAACCAGCGTCTGCGGGTGCGCTGCTATGCGCCCAACGAGGATTTGCCGGTGGTGGCCTCGGTCACCGATATCTGGCCCGGCGCCAACTGGTTCGAGCGCGAGGCGTTTGACTTGTTCGGCGTGGTCTTCGCCGGCCATCCCGACTTGCGGCGTATTCTCACCGACTACGGCTTCGTCGGCCATCCGTTCCGCAAGGACTTCCCGTTGATCGGCAATGTCGAAGTGCGCTACGACGAAGCGAAGCAGCGCGTGATCTACGAGCCGGTGACCTCGGTCGAGCCGCGCGTGGGCGTGCCGCGGGTGATCCGCGACGATGCGCGCTACCAGACCGCGGCGGGCGAAGCACAGAAGGAGTCCGCCAAGTGAGCGAGTACCAGCAGGCGCACGACGGGTTCGCCAGCAATCCTGCCGAAGCTAGGCAGGAGATCCGCAACTACACGATGAATTTCGGCCCGCAGCATCCGGCCGCGCACGGCGTGCTGCGCCTGATCCTGGAAATGGACGGAGAGACCGTGGTCCGTGCCGATCCGCATATCGGCCTGTTGCATCGCGGCACCGAGAAGCTGGCCGAGTCCAAGCCGTTCAACCAGTCGATCGGTTACATGGATCGCCTCGACTACGTGTCGATGATGTGCAACGAGCACGCCTACGTGCGCGCGATCGAGACCCTGATGGGCATCGAGGCGCCGGAGCGTGCGCAGTACATCCGCACCATGTTCGACGAAATCACCCGCATTCTGAATCACCTGATGTGGGTCGGCTCCAATGGCCTGGATCTGGGCGCGATGGCGGTGATGCTATACGCGTTCCGCGAGCGCGAAGAGCTGATGGACGCCTACGAGGCGGTATCCGGCGCGCGCATGCACGCGACTTACTACCGTCCCGGTGGCGTCTACCGTGATCTACCGGACCGCATGCCCAAGTATCAGGAATCGCGCTGGCACAAGGGCAATGCGCTGAAGCGGCTCAATGCCGCGCGCGAAGGTTCGTTGCTGGACTTCCTGGAAGACTTCACCAACACCTTCCCGGGCCGGGTCGACGAGTACGAGACCTTGCTCACCGACAACCGTATCTGGAAGCAGCGCACCGTCGGCATTGGCGTGGTTACGCCGGAGCAGGCCTATGCCTGGGGCATGACCGGTGTCATGCTGCGTGGGTCGGGCATCGCCTGGGATCTGCGCAAAAAACAGCCTTACGCCAAGTACGGCAGCGTCCAGTTCGACATTCCGGTCGGTAGCAACGGTGATTGCTACGACCGTTATCTTGTCCGCGTCGCGGAGATGCGCGAGTCCAACCGCATCATCAAGCAGTGCGTGCAGTGGCTCAAAGCCAATCCCGGGCCGGTGATGGTCGAGAACTTCAAGGTGGCGCCGCCCAAGCGCGCCGACATGAAGGACGACATGGAAGCGTTGATCCATCACTTCAAATTGTTCAGCGAAGGCTACTGCGTGCCAGCCGGCGAGACCTATTGTGCGGTCGAAGCGCCGAAGGGCGAGTTCGGCTGTTACCTGATGTCCGACGGCGCCAACAAGCCGTTCCGCGTGCATTTGCGCGCGCCGGGTTTTGTCCATCTGTCGTCGATGGATGCGATCGTGCGTGGTCACATGCTGGCCGACGTGGTGGCGATGATCGGCACCTACGACCTGGTGTTCGGCGAGGTGGATCGATGAGGCCGCGACTCGGAGCCCTGGGTCCGCGGCCCGCCAAGAGCGGGTCTGTGGCGGCCGTACCGGCAAGTAGAACTGGAAATTTTGATGCGGCAGCGGTGAGCGGGAGAGGACTTTCACGGGTCCCGGGTCCCGGGTTCCGAGTCCCGGAGGTTTTGGCATGAAAGCGACAGGTAATTTCGAAACGGCGCGCGACGTCGATCCGATGGTGGTGCTGAGCGATAAGACGCGCGCGCACATCGATCACTGGTTGAGCAAGTTCCCGCCGGAGCGCAAGCGTTCGGCCGTGCTGCAAGGGTTGCATGCCGCGCAGGAGCAGAATCAGGGGTGGTTGACCGACGAGTTGATCGTCGGTGTGGCCAAGTATCTGGAATTGCCGCCGGTGTGGGCCTACGAGGTCGCCAGCTTCTACTCGATGTTCGAAACCGAGAAGGTTGGTCGTCACAACGTCGCGTTCTGCACCAACATCAGTTGCTGGCTCAACGGTGCCGAAGATCTGGTCGCCCATGCAGAGAAGAAACTCGGTTGCAAGCTGGGTCAGTCCACCGCCGATGGCCGCGTCTACCTCAAGCGCGAGGAAGAATGTCTGGCCGGTTGTGCCGGCGCGCCGATGATGGTCATCAACGGCCATTACCATGAGCATTTGACCAAGGATAAGGTCGACGCATTGCTGGATGGGTTGGAGTAACGGTCATGGCACAGCATCCCCACGCCCCCACAGGTCCGGTCGGCCCTGCTCCACTGCCGCACCAAGTGGTCTACACCACGTTGCACTACGACACCCCGTGGTCGTACGAGAGCTATCTGAAAACCGGTGGCTACGCCGCGCTGCGCAAGATCCTCGACGAGAAGATCCCGCCGGAGCAGGTGATCGAGATGGTCAAGCAGTCGAACCTGCGTGGCCGTGGCGGTGCCGGCTTTCCGACCGGGCTGAAATGGTCGTTCATGCCCAAGAACGCGCCGCAGAAGTACATTTTGTGTAATTCGGACGAGTCCGAGCCAGGCACCTGCAAGGACCGCGACATCCTGCGCTACAACCCGCATTCGGTGGTGGAGGGCATGGCCATCGCCTGCTACGCCACCGGCTCGACCGTGGGCTACAACTACTTGCGCGGCGAGTTCCACCACGAGCCGTTCGAGCACTTCGAGCAGGCGCTAGCCGATGCCTACGCCAACGGCTGGCTGGGCAAAAACATCCTTGGTAGCGGCGTGGATATCGACATCTACGGTGCGCTGGGCGCCGGCGCTTACATCTGCGGCGAAGAAACCGCGCTGATGGAGTCGCTGGAAGGCAAGAAGGGCCAACCGCGCTACAAGCCGCCGTTCCCGGCCAACTTCGGTCTGTACGGCAAGCCCTCGACGATCAACAACACCGAGACCTACGCCTCGGTGCCGGCGATCATCCGCAATGGCCCGGAATGGTTCCTGGGGCTGAGCAAGACCAAGAACGGCGGGCCGAAGATCTTCTCGGTCTCCGGCTGCGTGCAGAAGGGCGGCAATTTCGAGGTGCCGTTGGGCACCACCTTCGACGAATTGCTGGAGATGGCTGGCGGGTTGAAGCCGGGCCGCACCCTCAAGGGGGCGATCCCGGGCGGTGTGTCGATGCCGGTGCTCAAGGCCGAGGAACTCAAGGGCCTGCAGATGGATTACGACACCCTGCGCGCGCTGGGCACAGGCCTGGGCTCTGGCGCGATCGTGGTGCTGGACGACAGCGTGTGCTGCGTGAAGTTCGCCTGCCGCATCTCGCAGTTCTTCCACAAGGAATCCTGCGGTCAGTGCACTCCGTGCCGCGAAGGCACCGGCTGGATGCACCGTGTGCTGGAGCGCATCGTCGCCGGCAAGGCGACCATGGAAGACCTGCATCAACTGCGCACCGTCGCCGGTCAGATCGAAGGCCACACCATCTGCGCCTTCGGCGAAGCGGCGGCCTGGCCGATTCAAGGCTTCCTGCGCCAGTTCTGGGACGAATTCGAGTACTACATCGTCAACGGTCATTCGATGGTCGATGGCAAAAAGGTGGAGGCAGCCGCCGCATGAGCGCACAACCCAGCAATCCCGGCGCAACTCCCGCGGTGGTGCCTGAGGGACACGTCACCGTCGAGATCGACGGCCAGTCCTTGGTCGTGCCGAAAGGCGCGATGATCATCCAGGCCGCCGACAAGGCCGGTATCCCGATTCCGCGCTTCTGCTACCACGAGAAGTTGCCGATCGCGGCCAACTGTCGCATGTGCCTGGTCGACGTGGAGAAGTCGCCCAAGCCATCGCCGGCCTGCGCCACGCCGGTGATGGACGGCATGAAGGTGCAGACCCGCAGCGACAAGGCGCTCAAGTACCAGCGCAGTGTCATGGAATTTCTGCTGATCAACCATCCGTTGGACTGCCCGATCTGCGATCAGGGCGGCGAGTGCGAACTACAGGACGTGTCGCTGGGCTATGGTCGTTCGGTCAGCCGCTTCAACGAGCGCAAGCGCGTGGTGGCGGACGAGGACATCGGTCCGTTGGTCGCCACCGAGATGACCCGCTGCATTCAGTGCACCCGCTGCGTGCGTTTCACCGCGGACATCGCCGGCACCTACGAGCTGGGCGGCATGTACCGCGGCGAGAACCTGCAGATCGGCACCTACGATGGCAAGCCGCTGACCACCGAGTTGTCCGGTAATGTCATCGATGTGTGTCCGGTCGGCGCGCTGACCAACAAGGTGTTCCAGTTCCGCGCCCGCCCATGGGAACTCACCGCGCGTGAGTCGCTGGGTTACCACGACGCGATGGGCTCGAACCTGTTCTTGCACGTGCGTCGTGGCGAAGTGCTGCGCACCGTGCCGCGCGACAATGAAGTGGTCAACGAGTGCTGGCTGTCCGACCGCGACCGCTATTCGCACCAGGGCCTGTACGCCGAGGATCGCGCACTGCGGCCGTTGCGCAAGGTCGATGGACAGTGGCGCGAAGTGTCGTGGTCCGAAGGACTTGCCGCCGCTGGCGACATCCTCAAGGCCAACCGTGGCGATGCGCTGGGCGTGTTGGCGCATCCGTCCACCTCCAACGAAGAAGGCGCGCTGCTAGCGCGTCTGGCCGATGGCCTGGACAGCGGCAATCTCGATCACCGGGTGTATAACCGCGATTTTTCCGATGCCGCGCTCGCTGAACCGTTCGCGCTGCCGCTGGCGCAGATCGAACAGGCTGATGTAGTGGTGATCCTGGGCAGCAATGTGCGCCATGAACTGCCGCTGCTGCACGCGCGCATCCGCAAGGCGCAGATGCAGCGCCAGACCAAGGTGTATGCGATCAATCCGGTCGACTTCGAGTTCGCCTTCGATCTGGCGGGTCGCCAGATCGTGGCGCCGTCGCGCTTTGCCGAGGCGCTGGCCGATGGCGCGCTGCGTCAGGCGGTGCAGGGCGCCGCACGCGCGGTGCTGATCGTCGGTGCATTGGTCGAGAACCATCCGCAGGCCGCCGCGTTGCGTGCCGCCGCGCGCGATTTCGCCGCTGCCACCGGTGCCGCGCTGTGCCGCATTCCGCAGGGTGCCAACGCGCTCGGCCTGGCCCGTTATGGTGTGCTGCCGCGTGGCCGCAACGTCGCGGCGATGCTCGACCAGCCGCGCAGCGCGTATGTGCTGTACGGCCTGGAGCCGGGATTGGACTTCGCCGACGCGGCGGCGGCGCGTCGCGCGCTGGCAGGCGCCAAGGTGGTCGCCTTCAGCCACTTCGCCTGCGCCTCCACCCGCGATGTGGCCGATGTGATCTTGCCAATCGGCGCGTTGCCGGAAATCGAAGCGACGCTGACCAACCTCGATGGTAACGACCAGCGCACCCGTGCCGGTGGCACCTTGCCGGGCGAGGCCCGCGAAGGTTGGCGTGTGCTGCGTGCGCTCGGTGGCGAGTTGGGGCTGCCTGGTTTTGAATTCATCGATCTGGCTGGGTTGCGCGACAGCTTGCAGCCGCGCGAGGTCGCCGTGACGACCTCGGCGCAGCCGGTACGGCAGGACGATGGCCTGGAACTGGCCGCAAGTCCGGCGATCTACCGTACCGACGCGGTGGTGCGTCGCGCGCAGGCGTTGCAGCAGCACCCGCTCAATCGTGCGCCCAGCGTGACCCTGCATCCGCAGGACGCGGCGCGACTGGGTCTGAACCCGGGGCAGATGGTCAAGGTCGGGACTGCCGCGGGCAGCGCCACGTTGCCGCTGGAAACGGATAAGCGGGTCGCGTCAGGCGCGGCCTGGATCGAAACGGGGCATGGCGCGACCGCGCCGCTGGGTGCCGGTCGGGTGACGGTGGTGGCTGCATGAACGAGATGCTGTTGAACGTGGTCGATCCGCTGCATCAGTGGTTCCTCGGCCTGGGCGCCCTCGGCGTGGTGCTGTGGATCGTGTTGAAGATCCTGGTGATCGCCGTGCCGGTGATCACGGCGGTGGCGTTCTACGTGGTCTGGGAGCGCAAGCTGATCGGTTGGATGCACGTGCGCCACGGTCCGATGTACGTGGGCATGGGCATCTTCCAGGCCTTTGCCGATGTGTTCAAACTGCTGTTCAAGGAAATCATCCAGCCCAGCAGTTCGCACAAGGCGATGTTCGTGATTGCGCCGCTGATCACCCTGGCCCCGGCGTTCGCGGCCTGGGCGGTGGTGCCGTTCGACGCCAAGCTGGTCTTGTCCAACGCCAATGCCGGCTTGCTGTATCTGCTGGCGATGACCTCGCTGGGCGTGTACGGCATCATCCTGGCTGGCTGGGCGTCCAATTCCAAGTACGCGTTCCTCGGCGCGATGCGCTCGGCGGCGCAGGTGGTCAGCTACGAGATCGCGATGGGTTTTGCCCTGGTCGGGGTGATGATCGCAGCCGGCAGCTTGAATCTCAGCACGATCGTGCAGGCCCAGGTTGGCAATTCTGGCTTCTTCGACTGGTTCCTGATCCCGCTGTTCCCGCTGTTCATCGTGTACTGGGTGTCCGGCGTGGCCGAGACCAACCGCGCGCCGTTCGACGTGGTCGAAGGCGAATCGGAAATCGTCGCCGGCCACATGGTCGAATACTCCGGTGGTGCGTTCGCGCTGTTCTTCCTGGCCGAATACGCCAACATGATCCTGGTCAGCTTCCTGGTCTCGATCTTCTTCCTGGGCGGCTGGTTGAGCCCGATCCAGGGTTGGGTGCAGGCCGACATTTCGCCGTGGATCGACTGGATCTGGAAGGGCGGTTGGCCTTGGCTGTTGGGCAAGGTCCTGTTCTTCGCCAGCGCTTACATTTGGTTCCGCGCCAGCTTCCCGCGTTACCGCTACGACCAGATCATGCGCTTGGGTTGGAAGGTGTTCATCCCGCTGACGATCGTGTGGATCGCGGTGACGGCATTGATGGTGTTCTACGGCGTGATCCACAAGGGCGTGTAAGCGATGAATAAAATCACCCATTACTTCAAGAGCCTGCTATTGCTCGAATTGCTCGGCGGCCTGTGGCTGACCTTGAAGTACACGTTCCGTCCCAAGTACACCGTGCTGTACCCGATGGAAAAGTTCCCGCAATCGCCGCGCTTCCGCGGCCTGCACGCGCTGCGTCGCTATCCCAACGGCGAGGAGCGCTGTATCGCCTGCAAGCTGTGTGAAGCGGTGTGTCCGGCGCTGGCGATCACCATCGACTCGACCAAGCGCGAGGACGGCACCCGCCGCACCACTCGCTACGATATCGATCTGTTCAAGTGCATCTACTGCGGTTTCTGCGAGGAAAGCTGCCCGGTGGATTCGATCGTGGAAACCCAGGTGCTGGAATACCACTTCGAAAAGCGCGGCGAGAACATCGTCACCAAGCCGCAGTTGCTGGCGATCGGAGACCGGCTTGAGGCCGAGATCGCCGAGCGCCGCGCCGCCGACGCTCCCTTCCGCTGAGGTTCCGACATGGATTGGGTCAATATCGCTTTCTGGATCTTCGCCACCATCGCCGCGGTTGCCGCCGGCGCGGTGATCAGCGTGCGCAACCCCGTGTACGCAGTGTTGTGTCTGATCCTGACCTTCTTCTCCATCGCCTGCGTGTGGCTGCTGGTGGGCGCCGAGTTCCTCGGCGTGACCCTGGTGCTGGTCTATGTCGGCGCGGTGATGGTGCTGTTCCTGTTCGTGGTGATGATGCTCGACATCGATAGCGTCCGCCTGCGCGAGGGGTGGGTGCGCTACCTGCCGGTCGGGTTGGCGGTGGCGTTGGCGATGCTGGTGCAGATGGTCACCCTGATCGGGGTCAAGGCGCGCACTGTGGCGCCGTTCCCGGCCGATAACGCCGCGGCGCAGGCGGCTGATACCTCGAACATCGCTTGGCTGGCCAAGACATTGTTCACCCAGTTCCTGCTGCCGTTCGAGTTCGCGGCCATCATCCTGACCGTGGCGGTGGTCGCGGCGGTGATGCTGACCCTGCGCAAGCGCACTGGTATCAAGACCCAGAACCCGGGCGAGCAATCCCGCGTCAAGGCCGGCGATCGTCTGCGCATGGTCAAGATGGACGCGGAGAAGCCCACGCTCCACACCCCGGCACCGGCATCGCAGGAGGGCCAGCCATGATCTCCCTAGGCCATCTGCTGGCGCTTGGCGCGGTGTTGTTCTGCATCAGCCTGGCCGGCATCTTCCTCAATCGCAAGAACGTCATCGTGCTGCTGATGTCGATCGAATTGATGCTGTTGTCGGTCAATATAAATTTCGTCGCGTTTTCGCGCGAACTCGGCGACGCCGCCGGCCAGTTGTTCGTGTTCTTCATCTTGACCGTGGCCGCGGCCGAAGCCGCCATCGGCCTCGCGATCCTGGTGACGCTGTTCCGTACCCGCCACACGATCAACGTGGCCGAAGTCGATTCGCTGAAGGGCTGACCCGCAGATGGATATCACTCTCTCCAAGAGTCTGTTGATCGCAGTGGTGCTCGCACCGCTCGTGGGCAGCATCGTCGCCGGCCTGTTCGGCCGTCAGGTCGGCCGCAAGGGTGCCCAGGTTGCGACCATCCTCGGCGTGGCGATCAGCTGCGCGCTGTCGTGCTGGACGTTGTATCAGCTGGTCGGGCAGGGCGCCGCGCCGTTCAATCAGAACCTCTACACCTTCTTCGAGGTGGGCCACTATTCGGCGCATGTCGGCTTCATGGTCGACCGCCTGACCGCGATGATGATGGTAGTGGTGACCTTTGTGTCGTTGCTGGTGCACGTCTACACCATCGGCTACATGGCCGACGATCCGGGTTACCAGCGTTTCTTCAGCTACATCTCGTTGTTCACCTTCTCGATGTTGAGCCTGGTGATGAGCAACAACTTCCTGCAGCTGTTCTTCGGCTGGGAAGCGGTGGGTCTGGTCTCGTATCTGTTGATCGGCTTCTGGTTCAAGCGCCCGACCGCGGTGTTCGCCAATATGAAGGCGTTCCTGGTCAACCGCGTCGGCGACTTCGGCTTCATCCTCGGCATTGCCGGCGTGCTGCTGTGGTTCGGTACGCTGGACTACGCCACCGTGTTCGCCAATGCCACCGCCGTGCTCGGCAGCGATGCTGCTGGTGGCATGGCCAATGTGCAACTGTTGCAGGGCCACCCATGGAACGTGGCCACCATCATTTGCATCTGCCTGTTCATCGGCGCGATGGGCAAGTCGGCGCAGGTGCCATTGCACGTGTGGCTGCCCGACTCGATGGAAGGCCCGACGCCGATCTCGGCGCTGATCCACGCCGCGACCATGGTGACCGCCGGCATCTTCATGGTGGCGCGGATGTCGCCGCTGTTCGAATTGTCGCAGACCGCGTTGAACTTCGTGTTGTGCATCGGCGCCACCACGGCGTTCTTCACCGGTCTGATCGGTATCGTGCAGAACGACATCAAGCGCGTGGTCGCTTATTCGACGCTGTCGCAACTGGGTTACATGACCGTGGCGCTGGGTGTGTCGGCGTATTCGGCGGCGGTGTTCCACCTGATGACCCATGCCTTCTTCAAGGCCCTGCTGTTCCTGGCTGCCGGCTCGGTGATTATCGGTATGCACCACGAACAGGACATGCGCAAAATGGGCGGCCTGCGCAAATACATGCCGATCACCTACTGGACCAGCGTGATCGGCACCCTGGCCCTGGTCGGCACGCCGTTCTTCGCCGGTTTTTACTCCAAGGACACGATCATAGAAGCTGCCAAGCATCATGCCGAGGGCGCTGCGTTCTGGAGCATCGCCAGCTACGGTTACTGGGCCGTGCTCGGTGGCGTGTTGATCACCAGCTTCTACAGCTTCCGCCTGCTATTCCTGACCTTCCACGGCCAGGAGCGTTTCCGCGACGCGCATGCGGCACACGACGATCACGCGCATCACGGCAGCGCGCATGATGCACATGCACACGATGCGCACGACGATCATGGGCATGGTCATCACGGCGCACATGAGCCGCACGAGTCGCCGTGGGTGGTGACGCTGCCGCTGGTATTGCTGGCGATCCCGTCGATCGCGATCGGTTTCTTCACCATCGGCCCCATGTTGTACGGCACCGACTGGGCGGGGCATCCGGCCGTGGAGGCGATCCAGGGCCAGACGGTCAGCTTTTTCACCGGCATTGTCGATTTTTATGATCCGGCGCGCGACACCATCGGCGCGCTGGCCGAGGAGTTTCATGGGCCGGTCGCGTCCGCATTGGCGGGGCTGGCCCAGCCTCCGTTCTGGTTGACCGTGGCCGGTTTCTTCCTGGCTTGGGGCCTGTACCTGTGGAAGCCCGAGCTGGCGGCAAAGGCGCGCAAGAGCTTTGCGTTGCCGGTGCGGATCCTTGAGAACAAATACGGCTTCGACAAGCTCTGGATCGGCGGTTTCGCCGGTGGCGGCCTGCGCCTGGGCAAGCTGTCGCGCGCGGTCGATACCCATGTCGTGGACGGCGTCATGGTCAACGGCGCCGCCCGCGTGGTCGACCTGGCGGCCAATCTGCTGCGCCGCACGCAGTCCGGGTTCCTCTATCACTATGCCTTCGCGATGATCATCGGTCTCATTGCCCTGTTGGGCGTGCTGATGCATTTCTGGCGTTGACCTGTACGGAAAAAGATCACGTGTCGAACTGGCCTCTACTCTCTCTCTTGATCTGGCTGCCGATCGTCGGCGGCGCGCTGATCCTCGCCTTGCGTGATGCGCACGCGGCGCGTTGGGCGTCGCTGCTGGTGGCGTTGCTGACCTTCGCGCTCAGCGTTCCGCTGCTCACCGGCTTTGATTACGCCAGCGATGCGTTGCAGTTCGTCGAGACCCACGCCTGGATCCCGGCCTACAACATCGGCTACAACCTCGGCGCCGACGGCATCGCGGTGGCCTTGATCGTGCTGACCACGCTGGTGACGGTGCTGGCGCTGATCGGTGCCTGGACTTCGATCGACAAGCGGGTCAACCAGTACGTGGCCGCATTCCTGATCCTGGAAGGCGTCACCGTCGGTATCTTCTCCGCCACCGATGCGATGCTGTTCTACGTGTTCTTCGAGGCGATGCTGATCCCGATGTTCCTGATCATCGGCATCTGGGGCGGCCCGCGTCGCATCTATGCGGCGGTCAAGTTCTTCCTCTACACCTTCCTCGGCTCTGTGCTGATGCTGGTCGGGTTGATCTACCTGTACCTGAAGGGCGGCAGCTTCCAGCTCGCCGACCTGTATCATCTGTCACTGACGGCCAAGGAGCAGACTTGGCTGTTCTTTGCCTTCCTGATCGCCTTCGCGGTGAAGGTGCCGATGTTCCCGGTGCACACCTGGTTGCCGGACGCGCACGTCGAGGCGCCGACCGCCGGTTCGGTGATCCTGGCGGCGATCGCGCTGAAGATCGGCGGTTACGGGTTCCTACGCTTCAATCTGCCGATCCTGCCCGACGCCAGCAACGAGTGGGCGTGGCTGGTGATCGCGCTGTCGTTGATCGCGGTGGTCTATGTCGGTTTGGTCGCATTGGTTCAGGACGACATGAAGAAGCTGATCGCGTATTCGTCGATTGCGCACATGGGCTTCGTCACCCTGGGCGCGTTCGTCGCCTTCGCCCTGGTCGGGTTCGGGAGCGTGGATGCCGCGCGGTTGGGCTTGCAAGGCGCGATGGTGCAGATGATCTCGCACGGTTTCGTGTCCGGCGCGATGTTCTCCTGCGTCGGTGTGCTGTACGACCGCATGCACAGTCGTCGCATCGCCGACTACGGCGGCGTGGTCAACGTGATGCCGTGGTTCGCCACCTTCGCCATGCTGTTCTTCATGGCCAACGCGGGCCTGCCCGGCACCAGTGGTTTCGTCGGCGAGTTCATGGTGATCATGGCCAGCTTCCAGACGCATCCGCTGCTGGCCTTTGGGGCTGCGACCACGCTGGTGATCACCGCTGCCTACACCCTGTGGCTGTATCGCCGCGTGTTCTTTGGCGAGGTTGCCAACGCACACGTGGCCGAGTTGAAGGACATCAATGGCCGCGAGGCGCTGGTGCTGGGCGTGTTTGCGCTCGGCGTGCTCGCCCTTGGCCTGTATCCGAAGCCGTTGACCGACCTGATGGAGCCCTCGATCGCGAAGCTGGCGGCGCAGATTGCCACCAGCAAGTTGTAAGCGGCTGTCGAGCGTATTGATTCCAGAGACTTGATGATGACCACCCCTGCGCTGCTGCCCCTGACTACCGTTGACCTGCCGCCCTTGCTCCCTGAGTTGGCGTTGACGGCCGGTGCTTTCGCCCTGCTGATGCTCGATCTGTTCATCAGTGAGCGTAACAAGGCCTGGACCCACATCGTCTCGGTGGCGATTCTGCTTGCGGTGTTCGCCATGTTGCTGGCCGGCGTTGGCGGGCAGGGCACGGTATTCAACGGTATGTTCGTGCGCGATGCCGCTGCCGATGTGATGAAGACGGTGATCGTCGGTCTCAGTACGCTGACCTTGATCTACGGTTGGAGCTACCTGCGCGAGCGCAAGCTTTACCAGGGCGAGATCCCGGTGTTGGTGCTGTTCGCCACGGTCGGCATGATGATCCTGGTCTCGGCCGGTAGCCTGCTGATGGTCTACCTGGGACTGGAGTTGCTGGCGCTGTGTTCCTATGCGCTGGTCGCCTCCAGTCGCGACAACGGCATGGCCGCCGAAGCGGCGATGAAGTACATCGTGCTCGGTTCGCTGGCCTCCGGCCTGCTGCTCTACGGTATGTCGCTGATCTACGGTGCGACTGGCACGTTGAGTTTGAGCGCCATCCATGACGTGATCGGCAGCGGTCACGAGCGCACTTTGCTGCTCACCGGTACGGTGTTCCTGATCGCCGGCATTGCCTTCAAGCTCGGTGCCGCACCCTTCCACATGTGGTTGCCCGATGTGTACCAAGGCGCGCCCGCGCCGGTCGCGCTGTTCATCAGTTCCGCCTCGAAAGTCGCGGCGTTCGGTATGGCTTACCGTTTGCTGGAAGTGGGCGTCGGTCCGCTGTCCACGCAATGGCACTGGGTGATTGGTGGCCTGGCGGCGTTGTCGCTGGTGGTCGGCAATTTGATGGCGGTGGCGCAGAGCAACCTCAAGCGCATGCTGGCCTACTCCACGGTGTCGCATATCGGTTTCTTGCTGCTGGGTGTGGCCGGTGGTGGCGAGCGTGGTTATGCCGCGGCGCTGTTCTACGCGATTTGTTATGCGGTGATGTCCACTGCGGCGTTCGGCGCGATCATCGCGATGTCGCGCAAGGGCTTCGAGGCTGAGCAGATCGACGATTTCAAGGGCTTGAACGCGCGTAACCCGTGGATGGCGTTGCTGGTGCTGTGCATCATGGTCTCGTTGGCCGGTGTGCCGCCATTCCTGGGTTTCTGGGCCAAAATGGCTGTGCTGGGCGCGGTGGTCGCAGTGCCCGACCAAACCCTGTGGTGGACTGGCTTGGCCGTGCTGTCGGTGCTGTGCGCGGTGATCGGCGCGTTCTACTACCTGCGCGTGATCAAGGTGATGTATTTCGACGAGCCGGTCGGCGCGCCGTTGCCGGCCAACGACGACCGTGTGCTGGGGGTTGCGCTGGGCGTCAATGCGCTGGGCTTGTTGGCGTTCGGTATGGCGTGGAGCCCGTTGATGGCATGGTGCCAGCGCGCCTTTGCGCATTTGACTTGAGCGGGCAGCCGCTCCCGGTTTTCAAAACGTTTCGCGACGCCGCCGCCGAAAGGCGGCGTTGTCGTTTTACGCATACGGCGATGTGAGCGCTGTTTCGCCTGCGAGCGCAGGTGTTTGGTATGTGCCCTGCGGTCGGCTGGAATCTAGGTCACATCAAAATGCGATCAGGGCTTGCAAGTGCGTCGCTAAGTCTTCATAATTCCGCTTCTGCTGCGGGGTGGAGCAGTCTGGCAGCTCGTCGGGCTCATAACCCGAAGGTCGCAGGTTCAAATCCTGCCCCCGCTACCATATTTGTTTTCTGCAACAATCAGCACAACGGTTGTTTGTAAGAGATAAGTTTGGGCTTCGCGATGACGTATGTTCCCGTCGTCGCAACCGGAATCCAGCGTGACCGGAGTCTTACCGGACAAGGGGCCCAGCGGGCCCTTTGTCGTTTCCGGGGAGTGGGAACTGCGTTAAACCGATTCTTTTTCATTCTGATGCAAGGCAGTCTGTGAGCGACAAAGCAAACGAAATCGCGAATTTGCTGGGTCCGACCGTGGATGCATTGGGTCTGGAGTTGCTGGGTGCGGAGTATCTGCCAGCGTCCGGTGGTGCCACGTTGCGCTTGTATATCGACGTGCCGTTGGGCGAACAGCCCGAGCGCATGGTCAACATCGACGACTGCGAACGGGTCAGCCGTGAAGTGTCGGCGCAACTGGACGTGGAGGATCCCATCAGCGGCAATTACACGCTGGAAGTGTCCTCGCCGGGTGTGGATCGCCCGTTGTTCACCGCCGAGCAGTTTGCGCGCCATCGCGACGAATCGGCAAAAGTCGTGCTGAAACTGCCGCAGCAGGGTCGCAGGCGTCTGCAGGGGCGTATCGTCCAGGTCGAGCTGGACGCCGGTCGGATCGTGTTCGAGGTCGACGGCGCCGAGCTGACGGTGGATTTCGACAATATCGATAAGGCGCGGATTCTGCCCGACTGGGCAGCACTGGGCCTAGCGCCGACCAAGCCGGGCAAGGGGCCAAAGCCTGCCGGCAAAAACGCAAAATCCAATAAGAAACCATCCAACGAACCGGCGGCCGATACGGCTGCGCGCGGAGCGAAAGAATGAGTAAGGAACTGTTGCTGGTAGTCGATGCGGTCGCTAACGAGAAGGGCGTGCCACGCGAGGTGATCTTCGATGCGATCGAGGCTGCGCTGGCCTCGGCGGCGAAAAAACGCTACCCCGATCAGGACGTGCTGACGCGCGTCACCATCGATCACAAGGAAGGCAGCTACGAGACCTTTCGTCGCTGGGAAGTGGTGGCTGACGATGTGGTGATGGAATCGCCGGACCGGCAGATCCGTCTGATGGATGCGGTCGATGAAGCCGAAGGCGTGGACGTCGGCGACTACATCGAGGAGCAGATCGAGAACCCGGATTTCGGTCGTATCGCCGCACAGGCCGCCAAGCAGGTGATTGTGCAGCGCGTGCGCGAGGCCGAGCGCCAACAGGTGGTGGATGCCTGGAAAGATCGTGTCGGCGAACTGGTCACCGGTGTGGTCAAGCGTGCCGAGCGCGGCAACATCTACGTGGACTTGGGCGGCAATGCCGAGGCGTTCATTCCCAAGGACAAGGGCATTCCGCGCGACGTATTGCGCGCTGGCGACCGCGTGCGCGGCTACCTGGCCGAAGTGCGTTCGGAGCCGCGTGGCCCGCAGCTGTTCATCAGCCGCGCCGCGCCGGAGTTCATGATCGAGCTGTTCAAGCTGGAAGTGCCGGAAGTGGGTCAGGGCCTGGTCGAGATCAAGGCGTGCGCACGCGATCCGGGCGACCGCGCCAAGATCGCGGTGCTCGCCCACGACACCCGCACCGATCCGATCGGCGCCTGCATCGGCATGCGCGGTTCGCGTGTGCAGGCGGTCTCCAACGAGCTCAACGGCGAGCGTGTGGACATCGTGCTGTGGAACGACAACCCGGCCAACTTCGTCATCAATGCGATGGCGCCCGCCGAGGTGCAGTCGATCATCGTCGACGAAGAGAAACACTCGATGGACCTGGCGGTGGCGGAAGATCGCTTGGCTCAGGCGATCGGCAAAGGCGGCCAGAACGTGCGTCTGGCAAGCCGCTTGACCGGGTGGCAGCTCAACGTGATGACTGCCGAGCAGGTCGCGGCCAAGTCCGAGGCCGAACAGGCTGTCGCCCGCCAGTTGTTCATGGACAAACTGGAAGTGGACGAGGAAATCGCCGCGATCCTGGTCGCCGAAGGCTTCAACTCGGTCGAGGAAATCGCCTACGTGCCGGTCGGCGAGCTGCTGGCGGTGGAAGGCTTCGACGAGGACATCGTCGAGGAACTGCGCGCGCGCGCGCGCGATGCGCTGCTCAACGAGGCGCTGGCCGCCGAAGAGAGCGACGACGGTGGCGTGCCGGCGGCCGATCTGCTGTCGTTGCCGGGCATGGACGAAGCCACCGCCTATGCGCTGGCTGGCCATGGTGTGCGCACCAGCGAGGATCTGTCGGATCTGGCGGCCGACGAAATCCTCGAGTTCGGTATCGAGGACATGGATCACGAGCGCGCCGCGGTGCTGATCCTGGCTGCTCGCGCCGAGGAGATCGCCCGTTTGGAGCGCGGCGAATGAGTCAGCGATGACCACCGCCCTGACCCGATCAGGGCTTAGAATCCGCGCTACCTTCGCACGCGTCGAGGGGGCGCCAACCAGATCATAGGATCCGAATGTCGCAGCAAACCACCATCCGTAAGTTGGCCGAACTGGTGAATACGCCGGTCGAAAAACTGCTGGTTCAACTGGCCGAGGCCGGGATGAAGTTCAGCGGGCCTGACCAGGTCGTTACCAGTACCGAAAAGATGAAGCTGCTGGGCTTCCTGCGCCGTACCCACGGCAAGACCGATAAGCCGGTCGAGGAAGAGGCCCAGGCGGCGCCGAAGAAGATCACCCTGAACCGCCGCAAGCTGCAGGAAGTGACGGTCAGCGCCGGGCGCAGCAAGACCACGGTCAATGTCGAGGTCCGGCAGAAGCGTACCTACGTGAAGTCGGCCGAGGATCTGGCGGCCGGTCGGGTGGGCGTTGCCGCATCGGGTGGACGGGTGGACGACGAACGCGCCGAGATCCTGCGCAAGTTGGAGGAGTCCAAACAGCGCAATCTGGCCGAGCAACAGCGTCTGGCCGAGCAGGATCGTGCCCGTGCCGACGAACTGGATCGTAAGCGCAAGGCCGAGCAGGACGTGCTCGAACGTGCCGAAGCCGAGCGCAAGGCCGCTCAAGCCGAGCAGGAAGCCGACATCGAGGAAGTGGCGGCGTCCACGCCAGCCATTGCGCCGAGCACCGTTGCCGCCCCGCGCGCGCCGCGTCCGGCCACTACGCCGCGTCCGGCGCCTGCGCCGCATCATTCGCCGAAGCCATCCGCCCCGCGGGGCGATGACCGTACTACCGGGCATAAGCATAAGACCCGCGGTTCGCATGTGATGGTGGCCGGGGTCGAGGACGACGACAGCACCAGTCGTTTCGCTGGTCAGCTGCACTTGTCTGCGGCTGATCGTGCGCGCCGTTCCAACGTCCGCAGCAAGCCGCGCGGTGGCAATGCCGGTGGACGCCGTCAGGGCGAACCGTCGCGCAGCGGTGGGGGCTCGCACGGCTTCGAGCGTCCGACCGCACCGGTGGTGCGCGAGGTGGCGATCGGCGACACCATTACCGTGGCCGATCTAGCGCAGAAGCTGGCGCTGAAGGGCGGCGATGTGGTCAAGGCGTTGTTCAAGATGGGCGTGATGGCCACCATCACCCAGACGATAGATCACGACACCGCGGCGCTGGTCACCGAAGAACTCGGCCACAAGCCGCTGCGTGCCGGCAGTGCCGATGCCGAGGACGCGCTGTTGGCGCACACCGAGGATGATCAGGGCGAAAAGCGGCCGCGGCCGCCGGTGGTCACCATCATGGGCCACGTCGACCACGGCAAGACCTCCCTGCTGGACTACATCCGCCGCACCAAGGTCGCGACCGGCGAAGCCGGTGGCATTACGCAGCACATCGGTGCGTATCACGTCGAGACCGGCCGTGGCGTCATCAGCTTCCTGGATACTCCGGGCCACGCCGCGTTCACCTCGATGCGCGCGCGCGGCGCCAAGCTCACCGATATTGTGGTACTGGTGGTCGCGGCCGACGACGGCGTGATGCCGCAGACGATCGAGGCCGTCAAGCACGCCAAAGCGGCTCGCGTGCCGTTGATCGTGGCGGTCAACAAGATCGACAAATCCGCGGCCGATCCGCTGCGGGTCAAGAACGAACTGTTGGCGCAGGACGTGGTGGCCGAGGAATTCGGTGGCGACACCCAGTTCGTTGAACTCTCGGCCAAGACCGGTCAGGGTATCGACACGCTGCTGGATGCGATTTCGTTGCAGGCCGAAGTGTTGGAACTGCGCGCGGTGGCAGAAGGCCGCGCCAGCGGCGTGGTGATCGAGTCTTCGCTGGACAAGGGCCGTGGCCCGGTGGCGACGGTGCTGGTGCAGCAGGGCGCGCTGAAGAAGGGTGATTACTTGGTGTGCGGCGTGCAATACGGTCGTGTGCGCGCGTTGTTCGACGAAACCGGCCGGCAGCCGAGCGAAGCCGGTCCGTCGATTCCGGTACAGGTGCTGGGTTTGTCCGGTGTGCCGGATGCGGGCGACGATTTCGTGGTCGTCGACGACGAGCGTCTGGCCAAGGACGTGGCGCAGCAGCGCGAGACCAAGCGTCGGGAATCGCGCTTGGTGTCCTCGGCGGGCAGTCGCATGGAAGACATCATGTCCCAGCTCGGCAAGGGCGAGGGCCAGTTGTCGTTGAACCTGGTGATCAAGGCCGATGTGCAGGGGTCGGTGGAGGCACTGAAACAGTCGCTGACCGCACTGTCCAACGAGCGGATCCGCATCAACGTGATTCACTCCGGCGTGGGCGGCATCACCGAATCCGATGCGAATTCGGCGCTGGCTTCCAAAGCCACGGTGATCGGTTTCAACGTGCGCGCCGATGCTTCGGCGCGGCGCATCATCGAGACCAACGGCATCGACCTGCGCTACTTCTCGATCATCTACGACGTGATCGACCAGGTGAAGCAGGTGGCATCGGGTCTGCTGGGCGTGGAGATCCGCGAAGAAATCATCGGTATCGCGCAGGTACGCGATGTGTTCCGCAGTTCCAAGTTCGGCGCGGTTGCCGGCTGCATGGTGGTGGAGGGCGTGGTCAAGCGCAACAAGCCGATCCGTGTGCTGCGCGACAACACCGTGGTGTTCGAGGGCGAACTGGAATCGTTGCGGCGCTTCAAGGAGAACGTCGAGGAGGTTCGCAACGGTACCGAGTGCGGTATCGGCGTGAAGGCCTACAACGACGTCAAGGCCGGCGACCAGATCGAGTGCTTCGAGCGCATCGAAGTGCAGCGCACGCTTTGAAAGCAGGGGCCCGGGGCCTGGGACCTGGGGTCCGGGAAACGCGAGAGCCAAGTGCAACGGCTTTTGCTTTTCCGGGTTCCCGATCCCGGGTCACGGGTCCCGAATAACGAGATTCCGGACCCATGCCCACCAAATCCTTCCGCCGCACCGACCGCGTTGCCGCGCAGATCCGCCGCGATCTCGGCACGATCGTGCATGCGGCCGTGCGCGATCATGGCCTGCCGTCGGTCAGCGTCTCCGATGTCGAAGTCACCCGGGACATGGCCCATGCCAAGGTGTTCGTCACCGCGTTGATGCCGGAACGCTCGAGCGAGGCGGTCAAGGGGCTGAAAGAACTTGCCCCGCAACTGCGTACCGAGTTGGCGAGGGCGATGAAGTTGCGCCACGTGCCCGAATTGCATTTTCATTACGACGATTCGGTCGATCGCGGCGAGCGAATCGACACCTTGCTGCGCGATATGCCCGAACTTCAATCCGGCGTCGAGGCCGAAGGCAGTGACGCCACCGACGCGCCGGATTCCCCCAAGCACTGAGGGCGTCACCGCTACATGCGGCATGCTGTGCAGCCGCGCGGATTGTCTTTATGCGCTGAGAGAGACGCCTCGCGCATCGTTGCCCTGCCGCGCGCATCCGGTGCCGTAGTTTCTGCTTTCCGGGGTCCTCAGATCCCGAGTCCCGAGTCTCGTCATCATGCCCCTCATCGGCCCTCGACTGCCCCGCATTGCCTTCCGCCGTCTCGACGGCATCGTGCTGCTGGATAAGCCTGCCGGCATGAGTTCCAACGCGGCGCTACAGGCGGCGCGACGCCTGTTCCGCGCGGAGAAAGGTGGTCACACCGGCAGCCTGGATCCGCTTGCCACCGGCCTGCTGCCGCTGTGCTTCGGCGAGGCGACCAAGCTGGCCGGGTTGTTGCTCGGCTCGGCCAAGGCGTATGAGGCCGAGATCGTGCTCGGGGTGACGACAGACAGCGACGATGCCGATGGTGCGGTGTTGCGCACCCGTCCGCTGCCGCCGCTCGACGCGGCCACGCTGCGGGCGGCACTGGCGCCGCTGCGCGGACGCATCCGTCAGCGTGCGCCGATCTATTCGGCGCTCAAACAGGGGGGTGAGCCGCTGTACGCGAAGGCGCGCCGCGGCGAAACCATCGAGGCACCCGAACGTGAGGTCGAGGTACAGGCCATCGAGGTACTCGCCCATGTCGGCGAGCGCCTGCGCTTGCATGTGGTATGCGGCTCCGGCACCTACATCCGCAGTCTGGCCCGCGACCTGGGCGAGACGCTGGGCTGCGGCGCGCACATTGCCGCGCTGCGGCGTTTGTGGGTGGAGCCGTTCCGCACGCCGCAGATGGTCACCCTGGAGCGGTTGCAGCAACTTGCCGCGCAGGATCCTGCCGCTTTGGACGCGCTGCTATTGCCGTTGGCGGCCGGTCTGGCGGATTTCCCGCCGCTGCGGCTGGATGGCGCTGCGGCGCAGCGGTTTCGAATGGGGCAGCGCCTGCGCGATGCATCGTGGACGCCGGGTCTGGCAGCGGTGTTCGACGCCGAGGGCGAGCCGCTGGGATTGGGTCAGGTCGATGCCGGTGGACTGTTGGCGCCGCAGCGGATGTTTAATCTGTGATCCAATCCGATACGCCACGGGGCGAGCTGTCATGACGCTGTCTTAACGTCTTGTCCGACAAAGCCGGGGCCGGTACAATTCCGCAGCCTTTCCAGGCACACCGCGCTTCGGCGCAATCCTTCGCAATCGGCGAGCCAGGTGGTGCGTCTTCCGCACGTTCCTGCCGGCCCCGCATCTCAAGAGAAAACGCATCATGTCCATCGACACCCAGAAAGTCATCGAAGAAAACAAGCGCGGCGCCGCTGATACCGGTTCGCCGGAAGTCCAGGTCGCGCTGTTGACCGCGCGCATCGAGCTGCTGACCGGCCACTTCAAGACCCACAAGAAGGACCACCACAGCCGTCGTGGCCTGCTGCAGATGGTCAACCGCCGCCGCAGTCTGCTCGACTACCTGAAGAAGAAGGATGGCGAGCGCTACAAGGCGCTGATCGAGAAGCTCGGCCTGCGCCGCTGAGTCAACCAAACCCGACCGCGGCGCAGCGATGCGCCGCGGTTTTGTTTTGGGTAGTACCGTGGTCCGGGGAATGCTCCGCGCCACCGGCCGGACCCCCCCGGCCACCCGCCAACGGCATGGGCCGTTCGCGGTCCATTTGCAGATAGCATCTTCCAAGGAACCCCCGTGGCAAAAATCACCAAAACCTTCCAGTACGGCAAGCACACCGTCACCCTCGAAACCGGCGAGATCGCCCGCCAGGCTGGCGGTGCCGTCATCGTCAAGATGGACGACACCGTACTGCTGGTCACCGCCGTCGCCGCCAAGAGCGCGCGCGAAGGTCAGGACTTCTTCCCGCTGACGGTCGACTATCAGGAGAAGTTCTACGCCGGCGGCCGCATCCCCGGTGGCTTCTTCAAGCGCGAGGGCCGTGCGACCGAGAAGGAGACGCTGATTTCGCGTTTGATCGACCGTCCGATCCGGCCGCTGTTCCCGGAAGACTACAAAAACGAAGTACAGATCATCGCCACGGTGATGTCGATGAACCCGGACATCGATGGCGACATTGCCGCGCTGATCGGTGCGTCGGCTGCGTTGTCGCTCGCGGGTACCCCGTTCAATGGGCCGATCGGCGCCGCCAAGGTCGGCTACAAGAATGGCGAATACATTCTCAACCCGACGGTGTCGGACCTGAAGGACTCGCAACTCGAACTGGTCGTGGCCGGTACCAGCAACGCGGTGTTGATGGTCGAGTCCGAGGCCGCGCTGCTGTCGGAAGACGTGATGCTGGGTGCGGTCACCTTCGGCCACCGCGAGATGCAGAAGGTCATCAACGCGATCAACGAACTGACCGCCGAAGCCGGCACCAAGCCGTCCGATTGGGTCGCCCCGGCCAAGAACGCGGCCATGATCGTCGCGCTGAAGGAGGCTGTCGGCGGTCAACTGGCCGCGGCGTTCCAGGTGCGCGACAAGCTGCAGCGTCGCGATGCGATTGCCGCGATCAAGAAGGACGTGCTGGCGCAGTTGGCGCCGCGCGCCACCGCCGAGAACTGGGTCGCTGCCGACCTGGCCAAGGAATTCGGTGAGCTGGAATACCAGACCATGCGCGGTTCGGTACTGAGCACAAAGGTGCGTATCGATGGTCGTGCGCTGGACACCGTGCGTCCGATCAGCGTGAAAGCCGGCGTGTTGCCGCGCACCCATGGATCGGCGCTGTTCACCCGCGGCGAGACGCAGGCGATCGTGGTCACCACGCTGGGCACCGCCCGCGACGGTCAGGTGATCGATGCGGTCTCCGGCGAATACAAGGAAAACTTCCTGTTCCATTACAACTTCCCCCCGTACTCGGTGGGCGAGTGCGGCCGCTTCGGTGCGCCCAAGCGTCGCGAAATCGGCCACGGCCGTCTCGCCAAGCGCGGCGTGCTGGCGGTGATGCCGACCATGGAAGAGTTTCCGTACACCATTCGCGTGGTTTCGGAAATCACCGAATCCAACGGTTCCTCGTCGATGGCCTCGGTGTGCGGCAGCTCGCTGGCGCTGATGGACGCCGGTGTGCCGGTGAAGGCGCCGGTAGCCGGTATCGCCATGGGCTTGGTCAAGGAAGGCAACGACTTTGTTGTGCTGTCGGACATCCTGGGCGATGAAGATCACCTGGGCGACATGGACTTCAAGGTCGCCGGTACTGCCGAAGGCGTGTCCGCGTTGCAGATGGACATCAAGATCGAAGGCATCACCGAGGAGATCATGAAACAGGCCCTGGCGCAGGCCAAGGCGGGTCGCCTGCATATTCTCGGCGAGATGGCCAGCGCGCTGACCAGCCCGCGTGCGGAACTGAGCGACTACGCGCCGCGCCTGCTGACGATCAAGATCCATCCTGACAAGATCCGCGAAGTGATCGGCAAGGGCGGTTCGACCATCCAGGCGATCACCAAGGAAACCGGCACCCAGATCGATATTCAGGATGACGGCACCATCGTCATCGCCTCGGTCAACGCGATCGCCGCGCAGGCCGCCAAGGCCCGCATCGAGCAGATCACCTCGGACGTGGAGCCGGGCCGGATCTACGAAGGCAAGGTCGCCAAGATCATGGATTTCGGCGCATTCGTCACCATCCTGCCGGGCAAGGATGGCCTGGTCCACGTTTCGCAGATCTCCAGCGAGCGCGTGGAGAAGGTCGGCGACAAGCTGAAGGAAGGCGACGTGGTCAAGGTCAAGGTGCTGGAAGTCGACAAGCAGGGCCGTATTCGCCTGTCGATGAAGGCGGTTGAGGAAGGCGAGGGCGTGTCGGCCGAGTAAGTCGCCGACCTCCATTGCGGTTCCAAGAAAAAGCGGGCTTCGGCCCGCTTTTTTCATGGGCCGCGCGCTGTGAGGCAGGCGTTCGTCCTGAATGCAGCAGGAGGTGTCCAGAGTAAGATCACGTTGCGCTCGCGCATTGTCGGAACGGCGTGCGTATCGCCGCGTAGCGGCTGCAGGCGGTCTGATCGCAGCTCAGTTCAGTGCGTCATCGTCGATCGTTGGATAGCGCGCCAGATGCGCCGACAGTGGACCCGGATGTGCCAGGTGGTAACCCTGTCCGTAGCGTGCGCCCAGCGCCTGCAGGGTGATCAATTCGCTTTCGGTCTCGATGCCCTCGATGATCACGTCGGCGGCGGTTTCGGCGGCGAAGGACAGGATCGCCATTGCGAGCCGTTGACGTCGGGGCTCGGCATCGATGCCACGGGTCAGGGTCAGGTCCAGCTTGATGATGTCCGGTGCCAGATGCAGCAGATGGCGCAGGCTGGCGAAGCCGGTGCCGGCATCGTCCAGGGCAATACGTAGGCCCTGGCGTTGCAGTGTGCCGATTTGCTCGGACAGGCGCGGATAATCCGGAGCCTGCAGTTGTTCGGTGATCTCCAGGACAAGACGCGACAGATCGTAGCCATGCAACACCTCCTGCAGTTGCGGATGCAGCAGTGTTTGCGTGGACACGTTGATCGCCAGGTACAGCGGCGCCGGTAACTGTGCCAGCAACTCCAGCGCTTGCCTTGCCGCGGTCAACTCCAGTTCCAGTGCCAGCCCGACCCGAGTTGCGTCGTCGAACCAGCGCAGTGGCGGCAGAGCGAGATTGGATGGAAACCGCGACAGCGCCTCCACTCCGACGATGCGTTGCGACGGTAGCGCCAAGATCGGTTGGGTGACGATCTGCAGACGTGCGTTGGCGACCGTCTCGCGAATGCGCGTGGCGATCGCCGCTTTTTCGCGAAACGCGTGTTTTTCGGCATTCTGACGGCGCTCGATATCGGTTTGCAGCGCCGCGCGGTCCATCGCCAGCGCCAGCGTCGCGCCGACCAGCGTCGCCAGCATCTCCAGCGTGCGTACATCCTGTGCGGTATAGGCGAAGCGGTAAGGCGACATCACCTTGAGTACGCCGATGCCGCGTTCGCCGTAGCACAGTGGAACCACTAGCATCGACCGCAGTCCTATCTTGCGGCAGGCGCTGCGATCCACGCGTGGATCGGTTTCCGAATCATCGCATTGCAGCACCTGACCACTGCGCATGCACAGGCCGGATAAACTGCCGATGCTGGGCAGGCGCAAGCCCAGATGGGGCTCGGCGATGCCGCTTGCCGACCAGTACAGCATGTCGCTGCTGTCGCACATTTCCACCACGGCGCCGGTGGAGCGGGTCAACTCCTGTGCGCGTCGTGCTACCACGTCGACGACCTGCAGCGGATCTGCGCCAGCGGCGGCGATCTCGCCTTGCGCCAGAATGATGCGCGACAGAAGCACCGCGTCGTCGTTCGCCGCGATGGGGGTGGGTTGCTGGACCTCGTCCGGAGTGTCGGGTGCCTGTGACATGTTCGCATCATGTGGAAATGCGTTGGAGTGCGGCGATACGTCGGTGCATGTGTGGTGTCGCAGCGTGTGGAACGGCGTCCATCACGCTGCGAGGGGAGGGGCTCAGCCGTTGCTGTCGCTGCCCTTGCGCGGTTTCCCATACAGGCTGCGCAGTTCGTCCTTGGCTTGTTCGAGAATCTTACGGCGATGCGCCGACAACTGATTGCCGGTGCGATTGATGTAGAAGGTGAGCATCGACATCGCCGATCGATAGGGGCCGGTGCGACGCCGTGCATTCTGATCGGCTGATTGTTTGAGTGATTGCGCGATCGAGAGTGGATCGTCGCGCTCGAACACGCTGGGTGTGACACCGAGCGAACGGTGAGAGTCGTTGGATAGGGTCTGGCTCATATGGGGGTTGGACACATTGGAACTGCTATGTGCCATTGATGGCGCTCCTTGGCGATTGCGGGGGGAAGGGGATGGATTAATAACTGCAAAGTGTGGATGTGCTTGGTGATGCGAGGGGATGCATATGCCGCGACGCTGATGTGCGCCACGAGCCGAGAAACATGCCGGCACGGAATCTGGAAACGGTGCGGTCGCGGCACAATCGGAAACTGCCACGTTCGCGCGCGATGCGATTTTTCGCATGCGTGCTCGGTGATGTTGTTGTCCGATCGAATGCCGTGTTGCATTTCGTTTCCCGAACTGAAGCTCGCACTGCAAGTGCAGGCACTAGGCGGGCAGGCATGACCTCATCAACACCATAACCGCGCTCTGCGGCATGCGTGGTAGACAGTGTCATATTCGATGAACGATTAACGGAAGGTCATTTAAAAAGGCGCACTTCCTGCGGCTGCGCTTGATGGTGGAGGTAACGTCACCACTGCTTGCTGTAATAGTGCTGTTAGGTTATTCCGCGGTCATTGAGGGCAGTGTCGTTGCATGTGGGCGCAGTTGCGCTACGGCACGAAAGAATTCGTATTCCGTGCGCGCTAATGTGCTTTCGCCGCGCCATCGTGGGGTTCTGCGTCGCGCTATCGATCCCGTAAAGCGCAGGTTGTGGCATGGGCGCTGATATCTTGCATGCGGAGTGGACTAAGCGCCACGTTAATCGATGCCGTCAAGAAGCTTGTCCGCGCGCCATGCCTTGTTCGAGGCAGTGGCGCGCGTTTTCATGTGTGATGATGGGTTGTGCAATCGCGCACATTGTGCGTATATCTTGCTATTGAAAGCGATTTCAAACGAGGATTTGCGCAATTTTGCAGCGCTAATGCAAGTAGTCTCCGAAGAATTGACTGAGATTGGTTTGCATGGTGCGGGGGAGCGTATCGCATTCCACTCTTGTCATCTCCGCGCGCGAATGCATCTGGGTTTTACGATATTCATCGCATGTATAAGTGATTGCGCTTGAGTTGCTGTGTGTGCTAACGGCGTCGATGTTCGGGTGCGCATTAATGCGCTATATCCGTTGGTATGGGATATATTCAGGTGAAGTATGAAGGTAGGTATGTCGTCGGCGTTGTGCGGATATGGTTGCGCCGATTTACACGATGACCATTGGCGTCATTTCGGCGGATTAAAATCCGATTCGCAATGCTGTCTAGGAAGCCCGGGGAAAATTTCCAGATGCGTTTTGAATCCGAGTCTCTTGTGCGGACGATTGCACAGTCTTTGCTCGATTCATCGCATATGTGTATCGATAATGGTGCTGAAAGCGGTGTGCGTTGCAGTTATTGGCGGGTCAATCTGATGACGTTCTCGTTGTTGACTCGCTACCAAGCACAATATGGATCAGCGAAGTAAACATCGTCTGCAATGCAGCGACAATGCGCCCATGAGCGGCTGCTATCCAGCACCCAATCGCCGATACCACCGGTGATCTGCTCCGGACTGAAGTCCTGGGTCAACAATATCTCCATCTTTGCGATGCGGTCGGCGCCGATGCGTTGACCGCGGGCGCCGATGCGCACGGATGCGCTGGGCCTGATCTGGGGTAAAGCGCCGAGTCAACGCTCAGCCACGATCGTCGCGGGTCCACACGCCGCCGTGCTGGAATTTCACTGGAAACTTTGTGACCGGGCCGTAAGCCGGGGCGCATAGCGCGCGGCCATCGCGCACATCGAAACGCGCGCCATGCAGCACGCATTCGATGCTGCCCGTGGCGCCGTCGAAGGTGCCTGGTGAGAGTTCGTAGTCTTCGTGGCTGCAGCGATCTTCCAGTGCATAGAAGTGTCCATCGAAATTGAACACGACGATCGGTGTGGCGGTCACTTCGTCCCACACTGTTTTCATTTCGCTGGGCAGTAGTTCGCCGTCGGCACAGACGAAGGTCCAAGTCTCGCTCATGCTGCACCGTCCAGCGGTTTTTCCAGTACTTCAAAACGCAGGTCATCGCGCTTGGGTAGGCCGAAGCGTGCATCGCCGTACGGGAACGGCTGCTTGATCCCGGTGCGACGGTAGCCGCGGCGTTGGTAGAACGCGATCAATTCGTCGCGCACGTCGATCACGCTCATGCGCATGATGGGCAATCGCCACGTCTTCCAGGCGATGCGCTCGGCTTCGGCCAGGACGGCTTTACCCAGCCCGTGGCCTTGCGCCTGCGGTTGCACTGCGAACATGCCGAAGTAGCCGACATTGTCGGCGGCGGAGATGTGTGCGCAGGCGATCGGCGCACCTTCGCGTTCGGCGAGTAACACCGTGCTGCGTGGACGCAGGATGTCGGCGCGTAGCAGGTCGCGGTCGATGCGCGGGCCGTCGAGTAAATCGGCTTCGGTGGTCCAGCCGCGACGGCTGCTGTCGCCACGATAGGCTGATGTGACCAGAGCGGTGATGGTGTCTAGATCGTCGAGGCTGGCATTGCGGAAGGCGAGGTCGTGCATGTGGCGATTATGTCGTAAGGCTGCAATGCGGGAAGCGGTGCGTGCAACGCTGTGCTATTCGCTTGTCCAACGGCGAGGTGCTTTTTGCTTTGGTCTTTCAACTTCATCCGTCTTGGCTTCACCCAAGCAGTGTTCGCACTTTCCGCAACGCGATCACGAAGCGTTCGATTTCCGCATGCGTGTTGTAGAACGCCATGGAGGCACGGCAGGTGGCGGCGATGCCGTAGAACTGTAGCAGCGGGTGTGCGCAGTGTTGGCCAGAACGGACCGCCACGCCTTCCAGGTCGAGCAGGGTGGCCAGGTCGTGGGCATGTGCGCCTTCGATCAGGAACGAGACCACCGCCGCTTTGCCCGGCGCGGTACCGATCAGGCGAAGGCCGTCGATCCGCAGCAGTTCTTCGGTTAAGTGCTCGAGCAACTCGGCTTCGCGCGTTTCCACGTGCTGTAATCCTAGCGCCTGCAGGTAATCCACCGCCGCACCGAGGCCGACGAAGCCGGCAATGTTCGGCGTGCCGGCCTCGAATTTGTGCGGTGGGTCGTTGAACACGGTGCCGTCGAAGCTGACTTCCTTGATCATCTCGCCGCCGCCGAGGAACGGTGGCATCGCGTGTAGATGTTCGCGGCGTGCCCATAGTGCGCCGGTACCGGTGGGGCCGCACATCTTGTGTCCGGTAATTGCATAGAAGTCGCAACCGATCGCGGCCACGTCTAGCGGTCGATGCGGTGCCGCCTGCGAACCATCGATGACGCTGACGATGCCACGCTTGCGCGCTTCGCGGCAAATTTCGCCAACAGGGTTGACGGTGCCCAGCACGTTGGAGACGTGGGTCAGGGCCAACAGTTTCACCTCGCCGGTCATGGCCGCGCGCAGTGCGTCCAGGTCGAGTGCGCCTTCGGCGGTGATCTCGGCGACTTTGAGCGTGGCGCCTGTGCGTTGTGCGACCAGTTGCCAGGGAACAATGTTGGCATGGTGTTCCATGCGCGACACCAGGATGCTGTCGCCGGCCTGCAGGCGCGGCAGCGCCCACGAATACGCCACCAGATTCAACGCAAAGGTGGCGCCGCTGCATAACACCAGTTCGTCGGCGCGCACGTTGAGGAAGCGGGCCAGCTTGGACCGCGCGCCCTCGTAGGCTTCGGTGGCCTCGCTGCCGAGCGCATGCACTGCACGGCTGACGTTGGCGTTGTGACGACGATAGAACGTGTCCGTTGCGGCGATGACCGGCAGCGGTTTCTGCCCTGTGTTGGCGTTATCGAAATACACCAGCGGCTTGCCGTGGACGTTGCGCTGCAGCAATGGGAAGTCGCTGCGGACCTTGTCCCAGTCCGGTGCCTGCGCTGGAGTGATGTGCGTAGCGGTACCGTTCATGTCACGTCTGCGTCACTGAGCGCGCGTTCCAAGTGTGTCGCCAGTAATTCGCCCAATGTCGTCGGTAGCAGCCGCAGTGGTTCGCGGCAGAACGCGGCGGTCAGCAGTTGCTGCGCGCGTTCTTGCGGCAATCCACGCGAGCGCAGGTAAAACAGTGCGTTGGCGTCGAGTTGACCGACGGTGGCACCGTGTGCGGCCTTGACCTCGTCGGCATCGATCACCAGCACTGGTTGGGTATCGATCTCGGCATCGGTGGACAACAGCAGGTTCTTGTTCGATAGCTGGGCATCGCTGCCGTCGGCGCCCTGGCGGATGTGGATGCCACCGTGGAATGCGACCCGGCTGCGCGCGGTGGCGATGCCTCGCCAGAGCAGTTCGCAGGCAGTGTCGCGGGCGATGTGTTCGATGCCCAGCCGGGTGTCGAGTTGACGCCGGCCGTTGCCGAGCAGTACACCGTTGGCGGTCAGTCGTGCGTTGTCGCCTTCCAGGCGGACGTTGAGTTCGTGCCGCACCAGCGCGCCGCCCAGTTCCAGGTCCACCCGTTGGTACTGCGCCTCGCGTGCCAGTACCGCGTCGGTGCGCAGTAGCGTGGTGATGCTGGGCGCGTCCTCCTGCACCCGTGCATGCATCAGTTGCGCGCCAGCGGCCAGGTGGATGTGGGCGAGGCTGTTGCTCAGGTGCGGTGCGTCTTCGAGATGCAGGTGATGTTCCACGAGCGATAGCGAAGCGTTCTGACCCAGTTCGATCAGATGGCGGTGGTGCCAGGCGAGATCGGCCGCCGCCGCAGTGGAGACGAACACCAGGTGCAATGGCGTTTCTACACGCACGCCCGCATCCACGCGCAACACGCAACCTTCGTCGGCGAGCGCGGCGTTGAGCCGGGCGAATACCTCGTCGACGCGCTCGAAGCGCCGGCCAAGGAAGCGCATCGCATCCTCGCCACCGCGCAGCAGCGCCGACAGGCGTTGCAGTGCCACACCGCAGGGCAGGCAGCTCAGCTCCGACAGCGCATCGCTTGCGCGGCCGTTGACGAAGACCAGCCGTGGCGCCGGAATGCTGGCGATCACGGCGGCGTTCACGTCTGCTGCGGCGTCTGCTGCCGGGACGAAGCGACGCCGCTCCAGCGCCCGCAGCGAGGTGTATTTCCATGCCTCGCTGCGCGGACCGGGCAGGCCATCGCGCAGTGCCTGCTCCAGCGGTACGCGACGCACGCTGTCGCCGTGGAATGCCGCGGCCAGGGAGTCGAGCAGGGTGCTCATCGCAGTGCCGCCTCGGGCGCCACGCGCTCCTTCAGCCAGGCATAACCGTGCGCTTCCAGTTCCAGCGCGAGCTCGGGGCCGCCGGTCTGCACGATGCGCCCGTCGGCCAGCACATGCACCACGTCCGGCTTGATGTAATCGAGCAGGCGCTGATAGTGGGTGATGACCACAAATGCACGCTCGGGCGAGCGCAGTGCGTTGACGCCGGCGGCGACGGTTTTGAGTGCGTCGATGTCCAGGCCACTGTCGGTCTCGTCGAGAATCGCCAGTTTCGGTTCCAGTACCGCCAGTTGGAAGATTTCGTTGCGCTTCTTCTCGCCGCCGGAGAAGCCTTCGTTGACACCGCGATGCAGCAGTTCGTCCTTCAGATGCAGCACGGCCAGTTTTTGCCGGACCAGTTTGAGGAATTGCATCGAATCCAGTTCGGCCTCGCCGCGCGCCTTGCGTTGGGCATTGAGCGCGGCACGCAGAAAATAGGTGTTGTTGACGCCCGGGATTTCCACCGGGTACTGGAAGGCCAGGAACAGACCGGCGGCGGCGCGTGCTTCCGGCTCCAGCGCGAGCAGGTCGGCGCCGTCGAAGCGCACACTGCCCTGGCTTACCTCGTAGCCGTCGCGGCCGGCCAGGACGTTGCCCAGGGTGGACTTGCCTGCGCCGTTGGGGCCCATGATGGCGTGTACCTGGCCGGGCTGCACGTCCAGCGACAGGCCTTTGAGGATGTCGTTGCCGCCGATGCGGGCGTGGAGGTTGTCGATCTTCAGCATGGCGATGTTCGTCTTGTCGAATTGGGGGAAGTGGCGGCGGTGCGACTCAGAGGTCGCCTTCGCGGCGCTCCAGGAAAGTGGCGCGTAGATAGGCGGTGCGCGCAGCAGTCAGCTCGGCTTTGGCGCTGGCGTATAGTGTCGGGTACATCGAGCCGTACAGTACCTGCGCACTCCGATGGTTGCCGGCCGGATAACGTGCCTCCAGGTCGGCATCGCGCAGTTGCACCCACAGCCGCTGCGCAGTCTTGAGCTTGTCCAGCGCCAGTGGTTGTTTGACCAGTTTGGCCATGATCTGCCGGTAAACCGTGTTCAGTTCGGCATCGGCCTTGCGCAGATCCTGTGCGGCGCAGGCGTCGATCTGTGCCTGTGCGCCTGCGGGATCGCAGCCGACGTTGTCGGCCCGGGCGGGTGCGGCGACACTGACCAGTAGCGCCAGAGCGAGCAGCGTCTTCATCCGACCGACCCTTCCAGCGATACTTCCAGCAGCTTCTTCGCCTCCACTGCGAACTCCATCGGCAGTTCGCGGAACACTTGCTTGCAGAAGCCGTCGACGATCATCGACACCGCATTCTCCTGATCGATGCCGCGGGCGCGGCAATAAAACAGTTGGTCGTCGCTGATCTTGGAGGTGGTTGCCTCGTGCTCCACCGTCGCGGTCGGGTGCTTGACCTCGATGTACGGGAAGGTATGTGCGCCACAGCGTTTGCCGATCAGCAACGAATCGCACTGGGTGTAGTTGCGTGCGCCCTCGGCGCTGCGCTCCACTTTGACCAGGCCGCGGTAGGTGTTCTGCCCGTGGCCGGCGCTGATGCCCTTGCTGACAATCTTGCTCTTGGTGCGCTTGCCGACGTGGATCATCTTGGTGCCGGTGTCGGCCTGCTGGCGGTGGTGAGTCAGCGCCACCGAGTGGAACTCGCCGACCGAGTCGTCGCCGAGCAGGACACACGATGGGTATTTCCAGGTGATCGCCGAGCCGGTTTCGACCTGAGTCCAGGCGATTTTGCTGCGCGCGCCACGGCATTCGCCGCGTTTGGTGACAAAATTATAGATGCCGCCGCGGCCTTCCTCGTCGCCCGGGTACCAGTTCTGTACGGTGGAATATTTGATTTCCGCATCCTCAAGCGCGACCAGCTCGACCACTGCCGCATGCAATTGGTTTTCGTCGCGCATCGGTGCGGTGCAGCCTTCCAGATAGGACACATACGCCTTGTCCTCGCACACGATGAGGGTGCGCTCGAACTGGCCGGTATGGCCGGCATTGATGCGGAAGTAGGTGCTCAGTTCCATCGGGCAGCGCACCCCTTTGGGGATGAAGACGAAGCTGCCATCGGAAAACACCGCCGAATTGAGCGCGGCGAAGAAGTTGTCGCCGACCGGCACCACGCTGCCCAGATACTGCTTCACCAGCTCCGGGTGTTCCTTGATCGCCTCGGACATCGAGCAGAAGATCACGCCCTTTTCGGCCAGTTCCTTGCGGAAGGTGGTGCCGACCGAGACCGAGTCGAAGACCGCGTCCACCGCCACTCCGGCCAGCCGGGCGCGTTCGTGCAGCGGCACGCCGAGTTTGTCGTAGGTGTCCAGCAATTCCTTCGGCACCTCGTCCAGCGAGGCGTACTTGGGGCCTTTCGGCGCGGAGTAGTAGCTCAGCGCCTGGAAGTCGATCGGGGCGATGTCGAGCTTGGCCCAATGCGGCATCGGCATTTTCAACCAGTGCCGGTACGCTGCCAGGCGCCATTCGGTCATCCACGCCGGCTCGTCTTTTTTCGCGGACAGGGCGCGCACAACGTCTTCGTTGAGGCCGGGCAGGAACGCGTCGGATTCGATGTCGGTGACAAAGCCGGCGTCGTAGCGACGTCCCAGCCGTTCCAGGATTTCAGCGTTTTCGGTGGCCATTGGGCTGCCTACAGGGTCAGGTGGTCGCGAATCGCACGGCGATCGGGCGCCGTTTGGGATCGCCGGGAGGAGGAAGGGGGCGCAGCATCTGCGCTAGGGTCACGCCGCCCAGGGCATCGGCGATCACGTCGTTGATGAGCCGCCAGTTGGAACGCACCCCGCAGGTATGGGTGATGTTGCACTGGTTGCCGTGGTGGCTGCATTCGGTGATCGCCAGTGGCCCTTCCATGGCCTCGACGATCTCGATCAGGGTGATGGCATTGGCCGGGCGCGCCAACCGGTAGCCGCCATGCACGCCGCGCAGGCCCTCGACCAGACCGGCCTGCGCCAACGGCTTGAGCAGCTTGCTGACGGTGGGCGGCTCCAGGCCGGCCTGTTCGGCCAGTTCGGTCGCGCTCAGCACTTCGGTCGGACGTGCAGCGAGCACGTTCAACACGACGGTGGCGTAATCGGTCAGCTTGGTGACGCGGAGCATGGCGGAAGCGGCGATGTCAATGCGGACCAAAATTGTACGCTTTTACGGCGTGGTGTCCAAGCGTGCCGTGTGCGATGGTTTCTATCGCAGCGATGCGTTGGCGCGATGTCCTCGCCGGTGTCGTTCGTGCCGCCGGTTGGGGATGGGCTTGGGATCGCGCCCGATGTGCTTCAGAATCAGCACTTTCCCGTTTGGATTGCTGTATGCCTCGCAAGATCGCCGCGCGCAAATCCCGCATCCATGGTAATGGCGTCTTCGCCCTGGTACCGCTCAAACAAGGCGAGCGGATCATCGAATACAAGGGACGCCTGCGGACTCATGCCGAGGTTGACCGCGACGATGCCGGCGACGTGGAGACCGGCCATACCTTCCTTTTCACTCTCAGCGACGAATACGTGATCGACGCCAATTATGAAGGCAACGATGCGCGCTGGATCAATCACAGTTGCGCGCCGAACTGCGAGGCGGTGATTGTCGAGGCCGAAGGCAAGGACCGGCGCAAGGATAAAGTGGTGATCGAAGCGCTGCGCGACATCGCGCCCGGCGAGGAGTTGACCTACAACTACGGCATCGTCCTGGCCGAGCGGCATACGCCAAGGCTGAAGAAGATCTGGGCCTGCCGCTGCGGCGCCATCAACTGCACCGGCACGATGCTGCAACCCAAGCGCTGAGTTGCTGCCTGGAGTCCGATGTACTCTTGTGGTCTATTACGCAAAACGGCGGCTCGCAGGCCGCCGTTATTGCGTGTAGACGTGTGGCGGAAGGGCACGCGCCGTCCCTGCCGTCCGTCGTCTCACTGGCCCGATAACAAGCCAGCCGGCACCAAGTTGGCGATGTCCTGATTGAAATGGACCACCAGCGCGCCGTTCTCCACTCCCGCCGATTCGATCTGCAGCTTGCCCATCGCGGTGGCCAAACGCGGGTCCAGTTTGTAGATGGGTTCCCGGCGGGCGTAATCGTCCAGCCACACGTTGAGCAGCTCGCGGGTGTTGGTGTCGAGCTTGTCGCCATTGGCGGCTGGACGGAAATCGTCGATGGTCGGCGATTGCAGATGGAAAGCCTGGCTCTGCTGTTCGTAGCGCAGCCCGCTGGTCAGCAGCACCGTGCCCAATGGCGCCGGCGCACCCCCACCGCTGGCCATGCTCAGATCGAACTTCATCTTCAGTCGATTGCCTGGTGGCAGGGTCAGTTTCGGATCGCGGATGGTCATCTCGATGAGCCCGCCCAGCGCCTTGTGCGTCTGCGGGAAGCTGCCGTCGAGGTAGTGCTGGACATCGGCGGCACCGACGCTGATCTGCCGGCCCTGGATCGTCGGCGTGGCTTGCGCGTAGGGCGCGGCGATCAAGGTCAACAGCACCGTGCTGCGCAGGGTCCACTGGCGAAATGTCATCGATGAGCGCCTTGCTTGAAGTTGGGTCTTCACCATAACCGCTGCCGGTGAATGTGCCATTAGCGCAATCGGCTGCGTCGCGCGCAGCTTGGGAATGAACGCTCATCGGGTCGTGCGGCGGCGAGGGTGCGAGCTGCAGAGCCGCAACGTTTCCAGCGCTGGACGCCGTGGTGTCAGCAACGCATGTGGCTGGCTGTCGTTGCGTTCGTCCAGACAGCACAAAAAAACGAGACGGCCTGGGCCGTCTCGTCGTTACACGTTTGCCTGGATCAGGCGACGCGGCTCAGAGCGCGGCGTCCTTGAGCTTCTTCAGCGGGCGCACCTTGAGCTTGGTGGTGGCCGGCTTGGCGGCGAACCACTGCTCTTCCTTGGTGAATGGGTTGATGCCCTTGCGCTTGGCCTTGGCGGCGACCTGGGTGGAGGTGATCTTCAACAGGCCAGGCAGGGTGAACGAGCCAGCGCCCTTCTTGCTGATCGAACCGGCCATCGCGTGCTCCAGCGAGGTCATCACGGCGCGCACGTCCTTGGCGATCACGCCACTGGTTTCGGCGATATGCGCGACCAGAGCCGACTTGCTCAGCACGTCCTTGATGGGCTTGGGGGCGGCCGGTTTGACGGCGGTCTTGGTTGCTGTTTTCTTCGCTGCCTTTTTCGGGGCAGCCTTTTTTGCGGTCTTTGCCATGATGTCCTGATTCCGTAAATGAGTGGTGTGGGTCGCGCCGACCCCGTCGGCATGGCGAAATGTAGGGCATGTGTTACGCCGCGCCAATAGGTAATCGGCAAAAAAAGCGGAAAAAACTCTCTTTGTAGTGATTTTTTTCCTGGAAGGGCGTTCTCGAGGGCAAAAACGTGGGTGCATGCCGGGTTTTGTCGCCCCGTCTGCGATGCGATGACCATGCTGTCGCGCAGCGCAGCGAAGGCACATTGCCTGTCCTGAGAGGCGCTATTCGTTAACGGGGGGCATGGGGGCATGTTGTGTCGTCGGGTGCTGGGAAGCCCATCTCAGGACCTGCGAAAGATGCTCGAATACCCCGCAGCACGAATTTGCCGGGATGCACTGCCGACGGATTCAATCGCTGCTTCGGTGACGAGACGGGGTACATCCCGAAGCGTGGATCGCCACCGCGCAGGTGGGCGGTTTCCTCATTGCGCATGGTCGACGAGCAACGCATTGCGTTTGGGAGTGCATGGCTCGCGCTAAATTTCAGTACGCTGCTGCCGATAAAAGACGTTACGGGTTTTTACGTCCTGCTCGATGGAGACATGCAGCGCCGCACGGGTTTCCAGGGCACTGGGTGTCGTGCAGGTCGGCATGTAGGTGGAGCCGTCGTGTGGTCCGGCATGGTGGCTGCGGCGGGTGGCGGCTGCATGAGCGCCGTTTGGTCGGCTCGGTGGATGCAGATGCCGACGATGGCGTCCAGCTGTCGCGACGCTAAACGCGCATGGCCGATCCGCGCCAATTCAGTTTGGTTTCACCGCGGAGGATCGAGCATGTACTCGCGCGATCCACGCGCTTGGAATCATCGCCATGAACAAGCTCTCGACCCATTTGTTGACCGCTGCGCTGACGATCGGCGTGATCGGCTCCGTCGCTGCGCAGGATTACGGTTATACCCGTTACCAGAACGGTCTCGGCACCTACGAATATGCGCGTGTGATACGCGTCGATCCGATCATGGTGCAGGTCAATGGCCCACGCGAGACCACCGAGCGCTGTTACGAACGCCAGGCTCCTGACACCTACGTCAGCGGCTATGGCGGCACCCAGGGTGGCCGGACGGCTTCGACCGTGGCCGGTGGTATCGCCGGTGCGTTGCTCGGTAGCCGCGTCGGTGGTGGCAATGGTCGCTTCGTCGGCACCGCTGTCGGCACCATGCTCGGCAGCTTGGCCGGACGTTCGATCTACGACTCCAATGCCCGTTCCTATGGCGGCGGTTATGTCAGCGGCGGCGTGGTCAGGGAGTGCGAGCCGGTGTCCTACCGGACCGAAAGCTACGACCGGGTTGACGGCTACGACGTGACCTACGAGTACGGCGGTCGTTACTACCACACCCGTACGGCCTCGCCTCCGGGCGATCGCATCCGCGTGCGTGTGGACGTGTTGCCCTACTAATTACTAAGTAACGTAAATGGAGACAGGGCGCCTGCTCGGCAGGCGCCCTTTTCTTTTGCCGCTGGCCCCGGCGTTATAGGGCAGCGGCCATTTTCCTCGCCCTCCTGGCGATCAGGGCCAATCGATCTGGCCCTGGATCACCGTCTGCACTTGGCCGCCTGACCAGACCTCGCCAGCGGCATCCACGCTCAGCGTCAGCAGCGCATCGTGGCCGACTTCGCGGCCCTGACTCGCCACATAGCGGCCGTTGCGCCCAGGCATAGCGCCGCGGTGATCCAGCCACGCTGCCAACACCGCATTGGCCGCGCCCGAGGCGGCATCCTCGAAGCGCCGACCGTTGCCGACGAAGGCACGTACCGCCAGCGCATAGGGTTGACCGCTGGCGCGTGCGTAGGCGAACACGCCCATGCTGGCGGTGTTTTCGGCCAGGGCGGCGATCGCGTCCCACTCGGGTGTCAGTTGGCGCAGTGCAGCTTCATCGGCGACCTCGACCAGCCACCAGCAGCGGCCGCCGTCCATACGCACCGGTGGCAGCGCCCCCAGCGACCAGTTGCGCAGGGCGTCGGTCAGGCGCGTGTCCGCCGGGTCGGCGATTTCGGCCACCTGCGCGCGCGGGGTGCGGATGGCGATGCTGGGCACCCCGGCATCTGCTTCCAACCGCAATGGAAATAACCCTGCGATGCCGTCCTGTACCAGCAGGCCATCGCGCGGGGTGGCGATGCCGTTTTCCAGCACTACGTGCGCGGTGCCGACGCTGGGGTGGCCGGCGAACGGCACTTCTTTCTGCGGGCTGAACATGCGGATGCCATAGCTGGCTTCCGGTCGCGTCGGTGCGAAGACGAAGGTGGTTTCCGGCAAGCGCGTCCAGCGTGCGATGGCTTGCATCGTGGCCTCGTCCAGTCCATCCGCATCGAGTACCACGGCCAACGGATTGCCGCTGCCGGCGCGCGCGGAGAAGACGTCAACTTGTATGAAACGGCGTTTGCTCATCGCAATCTATTCCGCATCTCGGTGTGAGAGGTGGAGCTTACCAAGCGATGCGTTCATCGGTCGGCACATGCACTAGGAGTCCGATCAGAACCTCTCCGGCCTCGTCGATCTGGAGCGCGATGTGGTCGCTGTCGAGGTGGAGTTCGCGGCTGGCGTGGGCCGGGTAAGCGTCCCTGTTGGATCGGGTGCGCCGCGCTCATCGTTCTGGCGCTGGCCGGTTGGCAGTAGAATCGACGGCTGCGCCCGGTCATCTCGGCGTCTCCCCCAACATTTCTAGATACCCCATTCCATGTCAGTTCCTTCTATTGCCGGTCGTTGGATCGTTCTCAAGTTCGGTGGCACATCGGTGTCGCGGCGTCATCGCTGGGACACGATTGGGACGCTGGCGAAAAAGCGCGCGGAAGAGACTGGTGCGCGGGTATTGGTGGTGGTCTCGGCGTTGTCCGGCGTCACCAACGAACTGACCGCGATCGCCGACGGCAGCACCGACAGCGCGCAGCGCGTGGATGCGCTGGAACAGCGCCATCGCGCCTTCCTGGCCGAGTTGGAACTGGATGCCGATGCCGTGCTCGGCGAGCGCCTGAAAGTGCTGCGCGGCCTGCTTGAGGACCCACGCGCGGCCAGCCGCACGCTGGATTGGCAGGCCGAGGTACTGGGCCAGGGCGAATTGCTTTCCTCGACCCTGGGCGCGGCTTACCTGCGCAGCAACGGCCTGGACATCGGCTGGATGGACGCGCGCCAGTGGCTGGATGCGCTGCCGCCGCAGCCGAACCAGAGTGCCTGGTCGCGGCGCCTATCGGTGTCCTGCCAGTGGCAGGCCGATGCCGCCTGGCGAGAGCGTTTCCTCGCCCAGCCCACACGCATGCTGATCACCCAGGGCTTCATCGCACGTCATCAGGATGGCGGGACCGCGATCCTCGGTCGTGGTGGTTCGGACACCTCGGCCGCCTATTTCGGCGCGTTGCTCGGGGCCAGCCGGGTGGAGATCTGGACCGACGTGCCGGGCATGTTCAGCGCCAACCCGCGCGAGGTGCCGGATGCGCGTCTGCTGACCCGGCTGGATTATTACGAGGCGCAGGAAATCGCCACCACCGGCGCCAAGGTGCTGCACCCGCGTTCGATCAAGCCTTGTCGCGACGGCGGCGTGCCGATGGCGATCCTGGACACCGAGCGGCCCGACTTGCCCGGCACCAGTATCGATGGCAATGCGCTTACTGTGCCGGGGGTCAAGGCGATCAGTCGCCGCAACGGCATCGTGCTGGTGTCGATGGAAGGCATCGGCATGTGGCAGCAGGTCGGCTTCCTGGCCGACGTGTTTGCGCGTTTCGCCAAGCACGGTTTGTCGGTGGATTTGATTGGCTCGGCCGAAACCAATGTCACCGTGTCGCTGGACCCCAGCGAGAATCTGGTCAACACCGATGTACTGGCGGCGTTGTCAGCCGATCTGGCGGAGATGTGCCGGGTCAAGATCATCGTGCCGTGCGCGGCGATCACCCTGGTCGGGCGCGGCATGCGTTCGCTGCTGCACAAGCTCTCGGACGTGTGGGCCACGTTCGGCAAGGAGCGCGTGCACATGATTTCGCAGTCGTCCAACGACTTGAACCTGACCTTCGTCATCGATGAGGCCGCCGCCGACGGGCTGCTGCCGATCCTGCACGCCGCGCTGATCGACAGCGGTGCCATGCCGGTGGAAGAAACCGAGGTGTTCGGCCCGCGCTGGCGCGAGATCGCCGGCAGCGTGCGCTCGCGGCCGACGCCCTGGTGGCACGACGAGCGCGCGCATCTGCTGCGCTTGGCCGACGCCGGCACGCCGCGTTACGTCTATCACTTGCCGACCCTGCGCGAACGCGCACGCGCGCTCAAGGCGATCGCCGCGGTGGATCAGCGCTATTACGCGATCAAGGCCAATACGCATCCGGCCATCCTGCAGACGCTGGTGGAGGAGGGCTTCGGCCTGGAATGCGTCTCGCACGGCGAGCTGCGCCGGGTGTTCGAGACGCTGCCGGAGCTATCGCCGCGGCGCGTGTTGTTCACTCCCAGTTTCGCGCCGAGGGCCGAATACGAGGCCGCCTTCGCCCTGGGCGTCACCGTGACCTTGGACAACGTCGAGGCGCTGCAGCGCTGGCCGGCGTTGTTTCGTGGCCGAAGCCTGTGGTTGCGGATCGATCTGGGTCACGGCGACGGTCATCACCAGAAGGTCAACACCGGCGGCAAGCGTTCCAAGTTCGGCTTGTCGGCCACCCGCGTGGACGAGTTCGTCGAGGCCGCGCGCGCGTTGGACATCCGCATTGTCGGCGTGCACGCGCATCTGGGCAGCGGCGTGGAGACGTCGGAGCACTGGCGACGCATCTGCGACGAACTGGCCGGATTCGCGCGGCGCATCGGCAGTATCGAGGTCATCGACATCGGCGGCGGTCTGCCGATCCCATACAGCGCCGACGACGAACCGTTCGACCTGGATGCCTGGGCGCAGGGTCTGGCCGAGGTCAAGCAGGTGCATCCGGGGTTCCGCCTGGCGATCGAGCCAGGTCGCTATCTGGTTGCCGAATGCGGAGTGCTGTTGTCGCGCGCCACCCAGGTGATCGAGAAGGACGGCATCCGCCGGGTTGGTTTGGATGCCGGCATGAACACGCTGATCCGCCCGGCGCTGTACGACGCTTGGCACGATGTGGTCAACCTCAGCCGTCTGGAGCGAGAGGCCGACACGGTGTTCGACGTGGTCGGGCCGGTTTGCGAGTCCAGCGACGTGTTCGGTCATCGCCGTCGCCTGCCGGCGGAGACCGCGCCGGACGATGTGATGCTGATCGCCGATGCCGGCGCCTACGGCTATGTCATGGCCAGCACCTACAACCAGCGCGAGTTGCCCCGCGAGGAAGTGATCGATGTGCCTGCACGCTGAGATGCACCCGCATAGGCCGTGCTTGCCGATGGCAGACGTGCGTGGCGGTTTGCCGCCGCTGCGCGCGGCGTTGCGGTGTTCGATGAGCGAATTTTTCCTGTGCCGCCGCGACGTGTGGCACGCCGGTGTTTTGGCAGGACGTCCATGAGCGCATTCGACAAACAGCAGGTCGCCACTTTCCGCTTCGTGCGCTGTGGCTTTGATGCCGCCAGCGGCGTGGCGCGTCTGGTCTATGCGTTCGACGATGGTCCGGAGTTGGTGGAGACCATCAGCGTCCCCGGCGCGCCGTTCGCGCTCGATCCGCAGCGCGCGCAGGCGTTGCAGCGTGCTTTGCGTCTGTTGCATCTGGTGGCGGGGATCAGCTACTACAAGGCGGCGGTTCCGGAGCGCATCGTCATCGACGATTACACCATCGACGCCGAGACCGCTGCATTGCTGGATAGCGTGTATCTGCATGGGCTGGGCGAATTCGCTTACCGCAACGGCCTGGACCTGCGTGCGCGCATTCGCTTTCCGGCCTTGGCCAGCAGCGACGCCGAGGCGGTGGATCTGGGGTTGAGCGATCGTGCGCTGGTGGCGATCGGCGGGGGCAAGGACTCCTTGGTCAGTATCGAAGCGCTGCGTGCGGCCGGCGTGGCCCAAACCGTGGCCTGGATCGGCGGTTCGCAACTGATCCGTGCCTGTGCCGAGCGCACGGGTCTGCCGACCCTGAGCATTGGTCGTGCGCTGGCGCCGGAACTGTTCGAACTGAACCGGCAGGGGGCGTGGAACGGACATATCCCGGTGACGGCGGTGAACTCGGCGATCCTGGTGTTCGCCGCCTTGTTGCACGATGCCGGGCAGGTGGTGTTCTCCAACGAGCGCTCGGCCAGCTACGGCAGCCAGATCGCCGGCACTGGCGAGGTCAATCACCAGTGGTCCAAGGGCTGGGCCTTCGAGCAGGCGTTCGGCGCGCACGTGCAGCGCTACGTGGCCGCGGACCTGCGCTATTACTCGTTGTTGCGTCCGCTGTCGGAACTGGCGGTGGCGCGGCAGTTCGCCAAGAACGATCACTACGACGCGCATTTTTCCAGTTGCAACCGCAATTTCCATATTCTCGGCGAGCGCCCGGCGCACCGCTGGTGCGGGATCTGTCCGAAGTGCCATTTCGTGTTCCTGGCATTGGCGCCGTTCATGCCCAAGACGCGGCTGGTGCAGATTTTCGGTCGCAATCTGCTCGATGACGCGACGCAGGCGCCGGGCTTCGACGCGTTGTTGGAATTCCAGGATCACAAACCATTCGAATGCGTCGGCGAAGGCCGCGAATCGCGCGCGGCGATGGCGACTTTGGCCACGCGCGCGGAATGGAAGGAGGATGCGCTGGTCGCGCGCTTCATCCGCGACATCCAGCCGCAGCTCGATCCCGCCGAACTGCGGATGGAGCCACTGTTGGCGCTGGACGAGCAGCACCGGATTCCGGCCGCGCTGTGGGAACGTGTGCGTGCGAATTTCGCAGCTTGAGGGCCGCCGTGTCGCGTTGTGGGGGTGGGGCCGCGAGGGTCGGGCGGCGTATCGCGCGTTGCGCGATGCGCGCAGCACGGCCCACCTGCCGCTGACGCTGCTCTGTTCCGCCGATGATGCCGCCGAGGTCGCCGCGGTGCGTGATCCCCACCTGCGCGTGGAAACCGAGGCCAGCGCCGAGCGCTTGGCGGCGTTCGAAGTGGTGATTAAATCGCCGGGCATCAGCCCGTACCTCCCCGAGGCGCAGGCGGCGGCGGCGCGTGGCACGCGCTTTGTCGGCGGCACCGCGTTGTGGTTCGCCGAGCATGCCGACACCGATGGCGTTGTGCCCGGCAGCCTCTGCATCACCGGCACCAAGGGCAAGAGCACTACCACGGCACTGTTGGCGCATCTGCTGCGCGCCGGCGGTCATCGCACCGGTCTGGTCGGCAATATCGGCGTGCCGCTGCTGGACGTGTTGGCGCCGCCGCAACCGCCGCAGTATTGGGCGATCGAATTGTCCAGTTACCAGACCGGCGACGTCGCCTGCAGCGGTGCGCGTCCACACTTGGCGATGGTGTTGAACCTGTTTCCCGAGCATTTGGATTGGCATGGCAGCCAGGCGCGCTATGTCGCCGATAAGCTGACGTTGTTGACGCAGGCGCGGCCACGCATCGCCCTGCTCAACGCCGCCGATCCGCAGTTGGCGACGTTGCATTTGCCGCAGAGCGAGGTGCGCTGGTTCAACCGCGAGGACGGCTGGCATTTGCGCGGCGAGGTGGTGTACCGCGGCTCCACGGCGGTGTACGACAGTGCGCAGACCCCGCTGCCGGGCCAGCACAACCGCGGCAACCTGTGCGCGGTGCTGGCGGCGATCGAGGCGCTGGGCCTGGATGCGACGGCGTTGGCGCCAGCGGCCACCACGTTTCGACCATTGCCCAACCGGCTGCAAACCTTGGGTACGCGAGACGGTGTGACCTACGTGAACGACTCGATCAGTACCACCCCGCACGCCACCTTGGCGGCGCTGGAGTGTTTTCGTGGGCGTCGCATCGCGTTGTTGGTCGGTGGGCATGACCGTGGCCTGGATTGGCAGGACTTCGTCGAGCGCATGCGGCATGGCGCACCGCTGGAGATCGTGACCATGGGGAGTAACGGGCCGCGTATTCATGCGTTGCTGGTGGCATTGGCCGCCGAGGTCGGCTTTGGTCTGCATGCCGCCGCCGATCTGGCGCATGCGTTGACGCTGGCGCGCGATGCGCTGGGCGAGGCGGGAGGGGTGGTGCTGTTGTCGCCGGGCGCGCCGAGCTTCGGTGCCTATCGCGACTACGTGGCGCGTGGCCGGCATTTCGCCGAATTGGCCGGGTTCGATCCGCAGGCGATCAGTGCGATTGCGGGATTGGGCATCGCCTGATCCAGCGATGCGGCACGTGCCGCATGGGCGGTAGCTTGCGGATATTTTCCTGCGTGCGCGACTCTGGTCGTGGCGTGCTTTTCACCGGCAGCGGGACGGTGCTGTCGGTGGTCGCGCCGAGCGGCGTACCACGCGCGGCTAGTGCTTGCGTTCGACCGCGTAGCGGGCCAGCCCGCGCAATGCGGCCACCGCGTCGTTGTCCGGCAGACTGTCCAGCGCGCGCTCGGCCGCCGCGGCGTACTCGGCTGCGCGGCGACGGCTGTAGTCGAGTCCGCCGCTGGCCTGGATCGCGGTCAGTACCTCCGGCATGGCGTCGGCATCGCCGTGTTCGACGATCTGGCGCAGGCGTGCGCGGGTGCTGGCGTCGGCGTGGGCGATGGCGTGGATCAGCGGCAGCGTGGCTTTGCCTTCGGCCAGATCGTCGCCCAGGTTTTTGCCCAGATCGGCGGCATCGGCGGTGTAGTCGAGCACGTCGTCGGCGATCTGGAACGCGTAGCCCAGGTGCATGCCGTATGCGTACAAGCACTGCTGCACCGCGTCGGTGGCACCGGCGGCCAGCGCGCCCAGGCGGGTGCCGGCGGCGAACAGCACCGCGGTCTTGCGCTCGATCACCTGTAGGTAGGCGGCCTCGTCGGTATCGGGGTTGTGGACGTGCAGCAGTTGCAGCACCTCGCCCTCGGCGATGCGGTTGGTGGTGTCGGCAAGCAAGCGCATCACTGCCATGCTGTCCAGCTCCACCATCAACTGGAAACTGCGCGAGTACAGGAAATCCCCGACCAGCACGCTGGGCGCATTGCCCCATAGCGCGTTGGCGGTGCTGCGGCCGCGACGTAGATCCGATTCGTCCACCACGTCGTCGTGCAGCAGGGTCGAGGTGTGGATGAATTCGATGATCGCCGCCAACTGGTGGTGCTTCGGTCCATGGCTACCGCAGGCGCGGCCGGCCAGCATGACCAGCATCGGCCGCAGGCGCTTGCCGCCGGCGGAGATGATGTGGTCGGCGATCTGGTTGATCAGCACGACATCTGACGCCAGGCGGTGGCGGATCAAGGCATCGACCGCCGCCATGTCGGGTGCGGCGAACATCTGGATCTGGGGCAGGCCCAGGGCGGGGAGGTCTTCGGCGATGCTCATGCGGACTGGGCTGAATGCGTGCGCTGAGTATAGGCTGCGCGACGACATTCGTCCTGCGCTGGGCTTGATCGGGCTGGTCTGGCCTTGTGGTGGGGGCGTTGGAGAGCCGCGCCAGTGCTGCATTGCCGGCATTCCGATCTTGTGGCGCGGTGGTTTCCGAGGCGTCTGCGCGCGTTTGGCGCGGCTGGGGCCAGCCCGGCAATGTTAGGATTGCCGAATTAGGAGTTCCTAATCGTGTTCTTTACCGCTCCGCGCGCCGTCTGGCCGTGGAGACCCCAGACGGAAGCAGCTCATGGCCCGCGGCATCAATAAAGTCATCCTCGTCGGCAATCTCGGCAACGATCCCGACACCAAGTACACCCAGTCCGGCATGGCCATCACCCGCGTCAGTCTGGCCACCACCAGCGTGCGCAAGGATCGCGACGGCAACCAGCAGGAGCGCACCGAGTGGCATCGTGTGGTGTTTTTCGGGAAACTGGGCGAAATCGCCGGCGAGTACCTGCGCAAGGGCAGTTCGGTCTACGTCGAAGGTTCGCTCCGCTACGACAAGTACACCGGCCAGGACGGCGTGGAGAAGTACTCCACCGACATCGTCGCCGATGAGATGCAGATGCTCGGCGGCCGTGGCGAAGGTAGCGGGGGTGGGGGCATGAGTGGCGGCGACCGTCCGTCGCGTTCGGCGCCGCCGCGTCAGGAGCGTTCCGACATGGGCGGCGGCGGGCAGGACTACGCCCCGCGGCGCCAGCAGCCGTCGCCGTCGCATTCCGCACCGATGGATGATTTCGCGGACGACGACATTCCGTTCTGACGTACACGACATGGTTTCGTCTGTGTCGCAAAGATCCGGTAGAGGGGCTGCCGCGAATTAGCGCGTAAGCCACTGCGGAACTATAGGGTAATCCCCTCGCCATGCCTTGCAGTTGGCGGTGCGTGCGCTCCTGCGGTCATCGCCGAGATATCTACGCTTTCGAGGATGCGCGGCGCTAATTGAGGGGCATGAAGCAACTGCTGGCCTACGCGCCAGTTAAGGATGCACAGGTACACCAACGGCCGGCGTTGTCCCGGCCGAACTGGTCGTCGCAGGCGGTGTTGCGGAAACGGCGTCTTTGCTTGGGCATTTCCATGTTCCTCATTTCAGCTACACCGTAGGGGTGTGCATCGCCCTCCTCATGACGGTGGCCGACGTCTTCGTCCTTGTCTTTATCTGGTGGCGACTTGGTCGCGATGGCCATGTATTCGGCCGGCCTCATGCCGGTCAGTTTTTCATGGAACACGACCATGATCCAGATGGTGGGGTCGTCGTGATCCGCCTTGTCCCAGATCGGCATGGCGCTCATCTTGATGCCGTGCGTGATCATCCAGAACGCATCCTTGGGGACGACAATGTACCTAGGAGAGATTGGGCGGCTGTGGGGACATGCCAGCACGCAGTTTGGATTCGTCGACGTCGGGGGACAGGCGGTAGGTGATGCACATCTTCCAGTATTGGCCAGCGCCTCTGAGGGGCAGTTGCAGGTTGTCGAGGTTCGGCACGATCAGATCGTTCGAGCACAAATGAATTGAGCGGGCGCGCAAAATTCGGAGCATCGCAAATAGCGGCATGGTGTGGTGATCGTCGATACCAATGTTTTATAGGCCCGAACAGACGAGCGCGCTAGCGCCGATGGCGGGTACACCTAGCGTGACGGCAACCGTGATGACACGGGCAGTGCGTTTTTCCATGGGTAATCTCCTCAGAGCATGATGCGGACCTCGGCGACGATCGGCCGATCAGGCGTGAGTTCGACGTAGCCAGTGGCCTCCAGCTCGAATCCGATTTAGTAGAGGAAATTGACGCAGATCAAGTGGTGTTTGCCGTAAGACTGGCACTCTTTCTCCAACATGGACATGGAGCTGCGGGATGTCGCTCAAGATTGCCGTACTAAAAGAAACAAGCATAAATGAATGCCGTATTGCAATGGTGCCTATGCTTGTTGCACGTTTCATGAGGCTAGGGGCGAACATCACCCTGCAGACATGTGCTGGCGTCACCGCGGGATTCGCCGACGCGGATTACGTTGGCGTCAAGATAATGGACGATCCACAGCGCATGGTGGCTGATGCAGACATCGTGCTTGCGGTACAGGCGCCGCCAGCTGAGGTGATCGTAGCGATGAAGCCTGGCGCAGTGCTTGTCAGCTTCGTTTATCCTCAAAAAAATGCCGATCTTCTGAAACCTCTGCGCGATGGCCGCATCAGTGCTTTCGCCTTGGAGAGCGTCCCACGCATCAGCCGCGCACAGGCGCTGGACGCGCTGTCCAGCCAGTCAACATTGACTGGCTATTACGCACTGTTGTTGGGTGCAGTGCACTTGCAGCGCATCCTGCCGATGATGACCACTGCTGTCGGCTCACTGCGCGCCGCTCATGTGCTGGTGATGGGGCTGGGTGTGGCCGGATTGCAAGCATTGGCGACAGCACATCGGCTAGGTGCGATTACCGAAGGCTATGACGTGCGACCTGAGACAAAGGAACAAGCGCAATCGGTGGGTGCGAAGTTTGTCGACACGGGTGTGGAGGCAGGTGGCGAAGGTGGCTATGCACGTGAACTTACCGCCGAAGAGCAGGCGCAGGCCAAGGAAGTATTGACCCGGCACATCCAGCAAGCCGATCTTGTCATTACAACGGCTAATGTGCCGGGACGCACCGCGCCGCAGCTTGTGTCGCGTGCGCAGATCGAGGGCATGAAAGCTGGTTCTGTCATCGTCGACTTGGCGGCGGAAAGTGGAGGCAACTGCGAAGGCACGCTGCCTGGTCAGGTCACGAGGGTGGGGCCTGCCACGATCCTCGCGCCGTTAAATGTGCCATCACTGCTGGCCCAGCACGCTAGCGAGCTGTACGCGAAGAATCTGCTGAACCTGCTCGAATTGATCATCAAGGACGGTGTGCTGTCACTGGATCTGGGCGACGAAGTGGTGGCGGGAACCCTGCTGGCGCATGCCGGAGAGATCCGTCATTCGGTGACCCAGCTTTCACTTAATAACTTATTAACTCTTCGTCCCCAGATTCCATAGCTTGAGGAGTCTAAACATGAGCATCGATTTGTCGATGAGCTGGCTGATCGCGCTTTATGTGTTCATGCTGGCAGCGTTCACCGGCTACGAAGTAATAAGTCGTGTGCCATCCATCCTGCATACGCCGTTGATGTCCGGATCCAATTTCGTTCACGGCATCGTGGTGGTAGGTGCGCTGCATGCATTGTTCAATGCCAGCACCGTAATCGATCAGGTTATCGGCTTCTTTGGCGTGCTGCTTGGTGCCGGCAACGCAGCTGGCGGTTATGTGGTAACCGATCGCATGCTTGCAATGTTCAAGCCTAGCACGCCAGCGCCGGGCGGGAAGGAGTAAACCCATGTGGCAGTTGATTGTCGAAGTCAGTGGGTTTGCGGCATCCCTGTTGTTCATCTTGGGCCTGAAACGGATGTCGTCGCCGGCGACAGCGGGGCACGGCATCGTATTGGCGGGTTTCGGCATGCTAGTCGCGGTGCTGGCCAGTTTCGGTTATCTGGCCGACGTGGACACCGCAGCAGGACCACATCGGCTTGCCAACGTGGGGCTGGCGATGCTGGCGCTGGCTATCGGCATTGGTTGGGCTTGGTACCGCGGCCAGCGGGTGGCGATCACGGCCATGCCTCAGATGGTGGCGCTGTATAACGGCATGGGCGGTGGTGCCGCGGCGGCGGTGGCCGCGATGGAACTGACCGAACCACATAACGGCAGCATTCTGCAATTGACCGTAACTACGTTAGGTGCACTGATTGGCTCGGTGTCGCTGACAGGTTCGATGGTCGCCTGGGCCAAGCTGGATGGACGTATGCGTAGCGCTTGGCGCTTTAAGGGGCAGAGCGTCTTCAATGCATGGGTGTTAATCACGACTCTGATATTCGGCGCCCTGACTTTGACCGACTTCGGCAGTGAGGCCACGACATGGCTTGCTCTGTTCTTTCTCTGTGCGTTGGCTTTCGGCTTCTTGATGACCTTGCCGATCGGTGGTGCGGACATGCCGGTGGTTATCTCGCTGTACAATGCTTTCACCGGCTTGGCGGTGGCGCTGGAGGGTTACGCCCTGCACAATCCGGCGCTGATGATTGCCGGTATGGTGGTCGGTTCAGCCGGCACTCTGCTGACCGTGCTGATGGCGAAGGCAATGAACCGCTCGTTGACCAACGTGCTGTTCAGCCGCTTCGGCGAAACGACTGCCGCGGCACAGGGAGACATCGCCGGCGGGCTCAAGCCCGCCGATCCGTCCGATGCGGCGGTGACCATGCGTTACGCCGGCAGCGTGATCGTAATACCTGGCTATGGCCTCGCTGTAGCCCAGGCACAGGCCAAGCTTTACGAGTTCGTAAAGCTGCTACAGGGCGGTGGAGTGGACGTGAAGTTTGCCATCCATCCGGTGGCCGGGCGTATGCCGGGACATATGAACGTGTTGTTGGCCGAAGCAGGCGTGCCCTATGACCTTATCGACGACATGGAAGATATAAACGACAGTTTCGCCAGCACAGACGTAGCACTGGTGATCGGTGCCAATGACGTAGTGAATCCTGCCGCGCGCACCGACAAGCGTTCGCCTATCTACGGTATGCCCATCCTCAATGCTGACAAGGCGCATCAGGTCTACGTAATCAAGCGTGGCCAGGGCAAGGGCTATGCCGGTGTGGAGAACCTCCTGTTCTATGGCGACAACTGCAACATGGTTTACGGGGATGCGCTGGCTGTGCTGACGGCTATGGTCCAAGCGGTCAAGGAGCTTGCTTCCCGCTGAGCAAGGCCGTAGGCCATCTACTTTCCTACTCAATATTTCCGCCTCTCTCATCATCGATGATGCGAGCGCACCCCAAAGAGGTCAAATATGCCTTACATGACCACCAATCCCTATACTGGCCAAGTCGTCAAAACGTTCCAAAATGCCACCGATGCGAAGATCGAGCAGACTCTGGATCGGGCGCAAGCCATGTTCGATGCATGGAAAGATATCAGCGTTGCCGGGCGGGTAAAAATTCTTCGAAAAGCCGCAAACCTGCTGCGTAAGAGCCATGCCGAATACGCGAAGATCCTCACTCTCGAAATGGGTAAAGTGATCGGTGAGGCTGAGGTTGAGGTGGAATTGTCCGCGCAGATTCTTGAGTACTACGTCGATAATGCTGAAGAATTGCTTGCGCCGGAGAGGCTGTTTAGTAAGCATACTTCCTATGTCGAGTCGTGGGTCGAATACGTGCCGGAAGGCATCCTGTTGGCCGTGGAGCCATGGAACTTCCCGTATTATCAGGTCGTACGTATCGCTGCGCCGCAACTGGCGGCAGGTAATGTGATCATTCTCAAGCACGCCTCCAACGTGCCGCAATGTGCAGCAGCGTTCGAGCGCCTTTTTCGCGAAGCGGGTCTGCCAGAGGGCGGCTTCACCAACCTTTATGCCACCCACGATCAACTCAAGACCATCATCGAGGATCCGCGTGTGCAGGGCATAGCCTTGACGGGTTCGGAGGGTGCTGGCGCGGTAATCGCTTCCCAGGCTGGCCAGGCATTGAAAAAATCAACGATGGAACTGGGAGGCGCCGATGCTTTCGTGGTGCTGGCCGACGCCGATCTGGACAAGACGGTGCAATGGGCGGTCGCCGGCCGTCATTGGAACGCAGGCCAAGTGTGTTGTTCGTCCAAGCGAATCATTGTGATCGACGCGATCTACGACGCTTTCCTGGAAAAGTACAAGATGGGTGTAGCCAAGTTGAAGGCGGGCGATCCGATGGATCCCTCCACTACGTTGGCACCGTTGTCTTCACAAAGCGCTGTGGACGACTTAAAGATGCAGGTTGAAAATGCGGTAGCGCATGGTGCCAAAGCCGAATTCATCGGCGCGGAAGTGCCGTCCACCGGTGCGTTTTTTCGTCCGCTGCTACTTAGCAATGTCAGTAACAACAATCCGGCGCATGCTTGGGAGTTTTTCGGCCCGGTGTCGCAAGTGATCCGAGCCAAGGACGAGGCTGATGCCATTCGTATCGCCAACGACTCTCCTTATGGGCTCGGCGGCTCGGTATTCACTACGGATATCAAGCACGGTATCGAGGTAGCGCGGAAGATATCCACCGGCATGGTCTACATCAACCATCCCACTGGCGTAGCTGCCGATCTGCCTTTTGGCGGTATACGTCGCTCTGGTTATGGGCGTGAGCTAGTGGATTCAGGTATCAAGGAATTCGTGAATCGCAAGTTGATTGCCGTAACCGACATCAACGGCACGTTCTGAACGGTGGCAGCGATGCCAGAGCGAAAAACCTCGCTTCGGCTTTCCAGGGCGACAACTGTGTTTGAGGAAACCGACGGCATATCAGCCTGACTGTTACACCTGGTCTCCAAAACCATCTACATCTTGATACGAGGAATTTACTTATGAGCAAGACCATGAAAGCAGCGGTTGTCCATAAATTCGGTGGCCCACTGGAAATCGAGGAGGTAACGGTACCGCAACCGGGGTTTGGCGAGATACTAGTGAAGATCGAGGCCTGTGGCGTGTGCCACACCGACTTGCATGCGGTGCATGGCGACTGGCCGGTAAAGCCCACATTGCCCTTCATTCCGGGTCATGAGGGAGTAGGCTACATCGTTGCGCTCGGGCCTGGCGTCATCCACTTGAAAGAGGGGGACCGCGTTGGCGTGCCTTGGCTATACTCGGCTTGCGGTCATTGCGAGCATTGTCTGGGCGGCTGGGAGACGCTGTGCGAAACGCAGAAGAACACCGGTTACTCGGTCAACGGCGCTTTTGCCGAATACGCTCTCGCTGCTGCCGACTACGTGGGCCATCTGCCGGATAACGTGGGCTTTGTCGAGATCGCGCCGGTGCTGTGTGCGGGCGTCACTACATACAAGGGGTTGAAGGTCACCGACACCCGGCCTGGCCAGTGGGTAGCTATTTCCGGCATCGGAGGCCTGGGCCACATGGCAGTGCAGTACGCGAAGGCGATGGGACTCAAAGTTGCAGCGGTGGACGTCGACGATGCCAAGCTAGATCTGGCGCGTCGGCTCGGCGCGGAGATCACGGTCAACGCAAAGAACATCGATCCAGCGCTTTTTCTTAAGAAGGAAATCGGCGGTGTGCACGGCGCACTGGTGACTGCCGTTTCGCCTAGTGCATTCAGTCAGGCGATGAACATGGTGCGCCGTGGCGGGACCGTGTCGCTTAATGGCCTACCGCCTGGAAAATTCGACCTGTCGATCTTCGACATGGTGCTCAACGGAGTCACTGTGCGCGGTTCGATCGTCGGCACCCGCCTGGATCTACAGGAGTCGCTGGATATCGCGAAGGATGGCAAAGTGGTGGCCACGGTCTCTAGAGAGAGACTGGACAACATCAACGATGTATTCAAACGTATGCGTGAAGGCAACATCGAGGGCAGGGTAGTACTGGACTTCGCTGCCTAACGAGCTGTCGAGGCGGCTGGTCCGCATTGCTCTCGATAGCCAGGATCCGCGATCTATGCTGCCAGCTATTCAATCCAATGAACTTATTGGACGACCGGAAACGTATTTAGCATGACTGCCAGGTCCAGTATCAGGGAAAGGAACATGGATGTGCTCCAATTATCGGATCGAAACCAGAGTAATTTTTTCCTTTCGAGATACCCGTTCCTTTTTCCCGCTTTCCTAAGTGCCACACATGGCCACGAGCATATCGACTTTGAGAATGGACACGGTTTTACGATTGACCGACAGTATGCCGCCTGCTTCCATCCGGGTGAATAGGCGGCTGATCGTTTCAACGGCTAGGCCGAGATAATTGGCGATGTCGTGGCGCGACATCGTCAATGTCAGGGTCTCGGCATCGCGCGATAGCCGGCCATAGCGTTCTGAGAGGCTGCGCAGAAAAATAGCCAGACGCTCCTGCGCCTGCGGGCGCCCCATCATCACCAGATGATGCTGTTCGGCGACCAACTCCCGGCTGATTGCGCGTATCAGCTGGTGTTGCAGCGATGGAACCTCGGTCATTACTTTCTGTAGCTGCGTATAAGGTAGCTCGCAGATGCTGGTTCGCTCCAAGGCATCGGCGGCACAAAGATGATATTCGTTAGCCATTGCGTCAACGCCGATCAATTCGCCAGGCAAATGAAATCCCAATATCTGCACGTCGCCCTCGTTGCTTTACAGGTAGTCGCCGCGTTCAAGTAGCCGTTTGTCGCGCACAGCCATATCCAGGCGTTCCAGATCGGCCTGGTTGATTCCTGCCGGAAGGCAAATTTTGTTTAACGCGCAATGGCTGCAACTGCGCTTGAGCTGACGCAAATCCATTGGGTCAAAAGGCAGAGTGCGATGTTTCATGGCCCCTTCGGCGGATGTAGATGATGCAATGACTAGTCCATCGTTTTAAGAGAACGAAAAATGGGTAAGGTCCAAAGCACACGGCGAGATATACGTCATGCTTCAGCCGACCTAGCCCAGTAGGGTTGAGGTTAAATCAAGACTGCGGCGAGTTTATTGATGTGGATCATTTAGGGGCAGGGATTTCTGTAGGGAAAACAGCCAAAAAACGCCAAGTCACTGGTAAGTAAGAAAAATGGCGGACTCTCGAAGAAGGGTTTCGGCATGCCGACGATATTGCGTGCCATGAATGCTGTGGATCAGTTGGGTGCTGCGAGTCGGCCAACTTGACGAAGGCGGACTGTTGGGTGCTGGCGATGGGGTTGTCTGGCGCCGCCCGCTATAGGGCATGTCCTGGAGGGGGCTGATAGGATTTGAAAATCGGTGATTTAGTCTTGAGCGAGGATTTTTGAAACGATCCTCGGCTGCTCTTCCAGTAAGCCCCGCTTTGCGGGGCTTTTCATTTTGGGCCAGTGCTTGGATCGCGTGCAGCTGCCTTGTCTGGATCCGCGTGTCAATCACAGTGAAGGTGAAGCCGGCGCATGCACCGACAAGGCCGTGTTCAAGGTGTCTTAAAATGTAGGCGATGGCTGGCTGGTGTGGATGCATACGAACCACTGGTGCAGAAACCAGTGCCAACGTCATGGTCAGTGGCCCCGATAACGCTCAAGACCGGCGCATCAACCGCAGCAACATTGCCATCGGGCAGGTTGGGGCGCAGAGGCTTTTATGCAACTCGGCTCAGTTTGAGCCGTTGCGACCCCTCGTATGCATGTAGCACCGCGCGCGCAAGAATGTCCAGACCCTCGTCCAGCAGGGCGTCTGGTGTGGTCAGCGGAGCCATCACTTTCAGCACTTCGTCGTTCGGGCCAGCGCTTTCGATCACCAGGCCATGTTTGAACGCATGCGTGCGCGCTGAGGCGGCAAGTTGCCCCGTCCCGACGTCCAACCCCATGAACATGCCGCGTCCCTTGACGCGTGCCCCCGGCACCTGTGCGGCGATCCGGGTCAGTGCTTCGGTCACGCGCTGGCCACGCGCTGCCGCTTGTGTGGCGAATGTGTCGTCGGCCCAGAATTTATGCAGTGCGACGCTGGCGGTGAGCATCGCATGGTTGTTGCCGCGGAAGGTGCCGTTGTGTTGGCCGGGAGACCATTTGTCATGCTCGGGCGCGACCAGCAGCAGAGAGAATGGCAGGCCAAAGCCGGACAGGGATTTAGACAGTACGATCAAGTCGGGGACCAAGTCCAGTCCATCGAAACTGAAGAAGCCTCCGCTGCGTCCGCAACCGGCCTGGACATCGTCGACGATGACCAGCGCGCCGTGGCGGCGGGCAGCGGCGAATATCCGGCGTAGCCAGGGCGTGGACGCCACATTGAGCCCGCCTTCGCCTTGCACCAGTTCCAGGATGATCGCCGCGGGCGGATCGATGCCGCCGGAGGGGTCGTCGAGCATGCCCTCCAGCAAGGCGGCGCTATCCACGCTCTCGCCGAGATAGCCGTCGTAGGGCAATCGGGTGACGCCGGTGTGCGGCAGTTCCATGCGATGGTGGCGATTGCCGGTCACCGCCAGCGCTCCCATCGACAGCCCATGATAGGCATTACTGAAGGCAATGACGTTGTGACGACCAGTGATCTTGCGCGCCAGCTTGAGTGCGGCTTCGACTGCATTGGTACCGGTCGGGCCGGTGAACTGTAGGCGGTGGGCAAGTCCGCGCGGTTTGAGGATCCTTTCGACGAAGGCGTCGATGAAATCGTGCTTGGCCTGCGAGTACATATCCAGCGATAGCGCCAAGCCGCCGTTGCGGAGGTGCGCGATCAGTGCTTCGGCCATGTCCGGATCGTTGTGGCCGTAATTGAGCGAGCCGCAGCCGGCCAGAAAGTCGATGTAGCGGTGCCCATGGGTATCGAACATCAGGCTTCCCGCCGCGCGGACGAACAGAGCATCGAACGAACGACAGTAGCTGCGCACGTTGGATTCGTGGCGTTGAAACATCAGGCGAGGATCGTTCATACGGGTCTCGATCGTTTAGCGAAAGTGGCTTGTGCGTGCATACACCTGGTGTTGTGAAAACGTCGTTGCAGATTCTGCCCGGATCGAGTGTCCGGCTCCAGTTGCTGCTACCCCAGTGGTACTCCGTCCGACGTTTTCACTATGCTTACTGTGCCAAGTATCAGTCCATGCATTGACCGATATATGACGGGAAGACGTTTTTTTCGAAAGCCTTTGCGCAACGCCACGTGCCGCGCATGTTCTAACGACTACGTGGATGCCGGTCGCTTGTCGTAGGCGACCTTGCATGCCAACCATCGTGACTTCGATAGGTTTATGTTACGTCAACTTATCGGTTGCGATGTTGTGCGACGCAGCACTGCTGCGTGCATATTGGGTTGCCAGGTCAGCATGCCGGTTGTGCTGGGGCCCACCGGATTGGCGGGGCTGATCTGGCCAATGGCGAGATCCTGGGCGCGCGTGCGGCCGAAGCGTTCGGGGTGCACTTTAGTCTTGTCGATGATAAGCATCTGAATCGCCCCGAGATTCGAGGAGGCCTGTTGGCTTGAGTCAGACCGCTATGATATGATGGTTCTTGGGTTCTGTCTTTGTCTCGGCCAGCGCGTTGTCGTAGCTGTCGCCTGTGCTGTCCACGGAAGGTTCGATGCCCGCCTCGGCCAGGCGTTCGCTGTAGCGCATGGAGACTTACTGGCTGCCGCGGTCATTGTGATGCACGAGCTCGCCTTCGCCCGCCGACCGCTACGATGGGTGCTGGTCCTTGGTGTCAAAGACCATACGCATCGCGCGCTCGATCACCTCGTGGGAATACTTCGGGGACTTCCTCATCTTGGCTCCATTCTCAATCGAAGGAGCCTCCTCGAAATCCGGGGAGATTCACTGAGCCAGTCTGCTTCGCCAATGCCAAGCTGCGATGACAAGTGCGCCTGGATTTCTGTGCATACGCAACTGTCATTGTCGGATCGGTGGCGTACCGCATGTCAGTCGTAGCGCGGCTTGACGAAATCCTGCCAGGAGCAGCAAGACAGGGTCAGTCGGATATGCGGAAACATTTATAATTTATTTTATTTTTATGGAATTTATATTTATATAGTGAAATTTGTGTTTCGGTACAGATTTCTTGTGCGAAACTTGTCATAAGAGAGACGCAATTTTTGTATAGCATCCGCCGCCCAGAACCTGACTTCTGAGGCCGGATGAGATGGCGAAGACATGCCGAGTGCAGCGAGTGCAGATGGAGCCTTTTCGTGGAGTGGTGGAAGCACGACCTGCTTCTAAGTCGCGCCCCTTCGATTCATTTTTTACTTCGCAAGTGCATCCTGGCGAACGCGTGCCGCGCTGGCTTGACTGGATGGCGCGCTCGATCGGCGTGGATCGGCCTGGCGTACGGGCGCGGCGCAAATTTTCTTTTTCGCCTCTGCAACCGGTATTCGACGGGTGTATCAACCAGCTACGCCTGGGAAATGTGCACCTTGCCAAGGTATTGGCGACAGGGCATGAATTCCATTTGACTTTGGCCGACAACGATGAAGAGCGGCCGCGCATCCTGGTGGCCCTGCAGCACAAAGGCGCGAGCCGGATGGTGTGCGATGGCGTCTCGACCGCACTGCGCGCGGGCGAGCTGGCGGTGTTGCAGGTCAATCGGCAGTTTTGTTTCGCCAGTCAAGCCAATGTCGAAAATTACTTTGTTTGGTTTGCGCAGCCGCGGCATGCGATGAAGCTGGTCGATGAGGTTGCCTTGCAGCGTCTGTGCGGACCCGCGCCGATGCAGCGGCTGGCATGTAGTCTGATCGAGCGCCTGTTCAGCGAGCCGGGTTTATGCAATTCCGACAGCGAGCAATTCCTTGCGCAAGCCCTGACCAAGTTGCTGGAACTGACGTTCAAAGAGTCCAGCGACGTGCAGCCACAATTGGAACCCAACCGGCCGTCGCGGGAGATGGTAGTGCAGTTCGTCGAACGCAATTTGCGTGACCCGGAGCTTTCTCCGGAGAGCATCGCGCGTGCGCTGGGCTGGAGCAAACGCACGGTCTATCGGGCGTTCAAGGGCAGTGACGGCGAGAGTCTGAACAGTTATCTGTGGCGACGACGGGTCGAACAGTGCGCGCAGGAGTTGCGCGGGCCTGGTAACCAGAGCATCACCGGCATAGCCTATTCGTTCGGGTTCAGTAGTTCTCCACATTTCAGCCGCTTGTTCAAGCAGCACATGGGCGCCTCGCCGCTGCGGTATCGTCGCGGCGATCATTGAGTCAGCGCGAGTCGCCGATGGCAACCTGATTGCCACGACGCTGGTGCAGTGTCGCCTTGGACGTAAGGCTCGCGCTCGCGGTTTCCGCACGCCCAGGTCATGAAGGTCGTGCGGCAATTGCCTGCCTTGGGCATCGTCGCTTCGTCATCGTCCGCGCCGCTGCACTTGGTGGCTACTCCTGATCGAGGTGGCCAAGCTGTTGCGGACATGCTCGCACTGTCCACAGATGCATCTCCATCCTGCCTCACCCGATCACGATCTTCCGCTGTGCCGGGTGGAGCGGATGTGCCGTGCCGGCAACGCCAAGTGCGCAGTCATGCGATCACCTGCCGGGGGCCGCGACAGGGAGGGCGGAGGCGGTTGTGGCGGTCGGTGTGTCGCGCACGCTGGACATCCACCACTCGGCCAAGGTCTGGCTATGCGGTTTGGCAAGCACGGTCATGTGATTGCCTGGGCCGCGCCAAGGGCGCAGATCGGCGGCATGCGCGGCCCAGGCTTCGCTCAGGCCTTGATACGTGTCGGCCAGCTGCGTCTGTTCGTGTTGGGCGTTGTCGACAAGGACCAGATGCAAGGTCCCTGGATAGGGTTTGGCAGGAGTGTAGGTGGTCCGGCAGCAATGGGCGAACGTGGTCAGGCTGCCACGGATGGCCTCGCTGCGTGAGCGCTGCGGCATCAGGCCGTGTTTGACCATGACCCGATGCACCGATTGAATCAATGCATCCTGGCCTAGACGATGCAGTGCCTGGCGGTCGATGTTCAGTGGCGTCCGTACACGCATCTGCAACGCGTCGAGGAAATAGTCCACGATGATGTCGCGCTTGCAGTCGTGCGGAGCCAGGGCGCGATGCGGGGGGCGGGTGTCGATCAGGGTCAGGCTGGCTGGCGGGCGGCCGAGGGCATGCAGACGCAATGCCATCTCCAACACCACCCAGCCGCCGAACGAATGACCGATCAAATGCAGCGCAGAGGCGCTGTTCGCGATGCCGGGCAAGGCATCGAGATAGTGCTGTGCGGCAAGTTCCACCGAGCCGAACGGCGGGCAACTGCCATCGGTGCCGCGCGGCTGCATGCCGATCACATGGCAGCTCTGTCCCAGCGCGCTGCTCAGATCGACGAAACCGGTCATGCTGTCGCCCGCACCCGGTACACAGACGACCACGTGCGCCGTCGCGCGCCCCAGTTGCAGCGTGAATGCGGGTTCGTATGCCGATGTCGTAACCGTGGATTTGCACGCGCAGAGCGTGGCCGAGATGCATTGACCCAGGCCCGGTAGATGTTCGGCTTCGATCAGCGAGACATGCGTGCCGGGGACGGCCACCGATTGCACCTGGCGTGGCGGTAACAGTCGTGTCCAGCCGAGCGTCGTGTCCTCGGGCAAGGGCTCGGACGCATGGAATACCGTCAGTGGATAGTGCGGGGCAAGCCGCTGTGCCCAATACGTGGGCCACATCCGTTCGAACGTTGCGCGCATCCGGCTGGTGGTGAAGAGCTGCTCCAGGCTGGTCTGCTCGCGAGCGGCCAGCTCGTTCAACAGTCGATCCCCGTGAGCATGCGCGGCCAGTTCCTGCAATGATGCCTGTCCTGCTTTCGCAAGCAGGTCGTCGAACGCCGCTTGGAGGGCAGCGTCGTGGTCCGGTGTGTGCTGCAATAGCAGCTTCATGCGTGCGAGCAGGTGCTGTTTGGACGCGTCCTCCAACGTCATGGGATCCGGCGCGCGGTCAGGGTAGTCGCAATCGATCAGACCCAGGAAGGCCACCGGCGCGTCGTGCATGCCGAAGTGCTGTGCGATGGCATAGGCGAGCAAGCCGCCGGAGGAGTAGCCGAGAAGGTGATACGGTCCGTGCGGCTGCACCGCCTGGATCATGTCGACCATCTGTGCAGCCAGCGTTTCCAGCATGGTCGGTAACGGGTCTGACCAGGGCAGTGCATAGACCGGGATGTCTGCGTCGAGATGATCTGCCAGCGCGAAGGCGTAGGCGATATCTGCGGCGTCGGTCGGCACCACGAATAGCGGCGGACGTGTCCCTTGGGAGCGGACGGCAAGCGCATGGCTGTCCCCTGCGGGGGTGTCGCCGACCAGAGGATCGGCCTGCCGACGTGAAGTGGGATATGCGAGCATGTGATGGAAAAAGTGGTGGGCGATTGGCAATCAGCGTCAACCATAGCGCTGTCGGCGAATATTCGCCAAGTTCGAAGAAGTGGCGCCAGCGCTGCCCCACGCGTAGATGAATTCGTGCGATGTGTCGAAGCGCATTGTGATTACGCTTTTTCTCCGTTGCCGAGCGGGCGCGCTTGACTCAACGTGACACGCACTTGCCTGGCATAGGACGCATGTCAGGCAAGTGCGTGTCCGGGTCTTCGGGATCATTCGTAGTAACGGCTACGGTCCACCAATGCGGCGATCGGGGCGCTGGACGCGACGTTGCTGTCGGCCATCGCCGCGGCCATGCGTGCGAGTGTGGGCTCGGCGAAGAGTCGCGACAGTGGCAGTCGGCGTCCGAGTCTGGCTTGAATGCGCGTGGTCAGTTGCACTGCCAGTAGCGAATGGCCGCCGATGTCGAAGAAATTGTCGTGCCGGTTGACGTTGCCGACACCGAGCAATTCGCACCAGATCTGCGCCAGTGCACATTCGCTCTCGCCCTGGGGTGGTTCGACCTCGGCGATGCCACGCTGGGCGTCGTCGGGGATGGCTAACGCACGCACATCCACCTTGCCGTTGGGGGTCAGTGGCCAGGCCTGCATGCCCACGTAGGCATCCGGCAACATGTACTCGGGCAATGTGGCGGCCAGGTGGCGACGCAGTGCGCTCGGATCGGGCGTCGATGTGGCATCGGCGTGGGTGCCGATCACATACGCCACCAGACGGCGTTGCCCGGGCACGTCCTCGCGCACGCGCACCAGCGCTTGACTGACCTCGGGATGGCGCTGCAGCGCTGCCTCGATCTCGCCGGGTTCCAGCCGGAATCCGCGGATCTTGCTCTGCGCATCGCCTCGGCCCAGGCATTCGAGCAGACCGTCGGCGCGCCAGCGGCCCAGGTCGCCGGTTCGGTACATGCGTGCTCCCGGTTCCTCGCTGAAGGGGTCGGGGACGAAGTGTTCGGCGGTCAGCCCTGGTTGCCGTAGATAACCCAGCGCCAGGCCCAGGCCGGCGATATGCAGCTCGCCCTGCATCCCCACCGGCAATGCTTGACGATGTCGGTCGAGGACATGCACACGCAGATTGCCGATCGGTTTGCCGATCGGAATGCGCCGGCCATCGTCAGCCACGTCGGTCAACGCCAGGGCGGTGACGAACTGCGTGGTTTCGGTCGGGCCGTAGGTTTGCAGCAAGGTTTGTGGTGGAGTGTCACGCAGTAGTGTGGCGAGCGCCTGTGGATCGGCGATGTCACCACCGGTGATCAGATAGCGCAACGTCGGCAATTCGCGCGCCAGTTCGCTCGCATAGGCACGCAGCACGCCGGCGACCAGGATCAGCACGGTGATGGCGTGGTGGCGGGCGAAGTCGGCCAGTGCACTCGGGTCGAGCATCACTTCCTGGGGCACGACGACCACGCTGCCACCGCTCAACAACGGCGCCCACACTTCCAGCGTGCTGGAGTCGAAGGCCGGGTTGGACGCGAACGCGAAGCGGTCGTTCGCCTGCCAGCTGGCGTAGTCAGGATCGCGCACCAGGTTGAGGACGCCTTGATGCGGAACCATTACACCTTTGGGCGTACCGCTCGAGCCGGAGGTGTACATGACATAGGCTGGCGCGCAGGCCGGTAGCGGCGGCGCCGCGAACGGTAGAGCCGCCATTGTGTCCAGAACGATCGGCAGACAGGGCGCGTTCGCCCATGGTGGCGCCTCGCTGGGCGCGTGCACGATGGCGCGTGCTTGACAGACATCGGCCAACTGGGCGTGTCTGGCCGCCGGTTGCTGCGGATCCAACGGCACATACGCCGCGCCCGCCTTGAGGATGCCGAGTTGCGCGGCCACCAGCGCGGCACTGCGCGGCAGCAGCGTCGCCACGCATGCGCCCGGGCTTACGCCGGCCTGCACTAATTGTTGTGCAATCCTGTCGCTGTACGCGTCCAGTTCGGCATAACACAGGTGCTGCGTGCCGTCGATGACGGCGACCGCGTCCGGTGTGCGGCGGGCTTGCGCCTGAAACGCGCTGTGCAGCGTCGTTGGTGCCTGCAACGGGGATGTCGTGCGGTTCCATTGCTGCAGCAAGTGCCATTGCGTCGCATCCAGTAGCGGGTGTCGGTCCACCGCTAATGTCGGTGCATCGACCAGTGCGGCCAGCAAGCGTGCGTAATGCGCCAGATAACCCTGCATGGTGCTGCGATCGAACAGTGCCGTGGCGTAACGCAGCATGCCGCCGATCCGCGAGGGTGCAATCTGCATGTCCAGCGACAGGTCGAATTGGGCGACGCGATGGTCGTTCGGGTAGGCGCGCAGTTGCAGCTCTGGCAGATCGAGGGCGCGGGACGGCGTGGTATCGGACGAGAACATCGCTTGGCACAACGGTGCATGCGCCAGGCTGCGCACTGGGCGTACCGCTTCGATGATGCGCTCGTAAGGGATATTCTCGTTGGCCTGCGCCGCCAGCAGGTTGCTTTGAACCTGCTCCAGCAATGCCACGAAGCTTGGTCGAGCCGACAGGTCGATGCGCAGTGGCAAGGTGTTGACGAAGAAGCCGATCAGCGGTTCCAGTTCGCTGCGGTGACGGCCGGCCGACGGTGTGCCGATCACCAGGTCGGTTTGGCCGCTGTAGCGCGTCAACAGCACGGCCCACGCCGACAGCAGAAGCGCGAAGCTCGTGGTGCCTTGCTCCAGGGCCAAGGCATGCACACGCATGCTCAGGGCTTCGTCCAGTACCAGTTCCACATCGTCGCCAGCCGTGTCCTGTACTGGCGGGCGTGGACGATCCGTCGGCAATTCCAGCACCGCTGGGGCATTGCGCAACTGGGCGCACCAATACTCCAGTTGGCGCTGTTGTTGCTCGCCATCGACCCAGCGACGTTGCCAGGCGGCGTAGTCCGCGTATTGGATCGGCAATGGCGGCAGTGGATCGAGCGCATCGCTGACGAACGCCGTATACAAAATGCCTAGTTCCTCGATCAGCACGCCGATGGACCATCCATCGGAGATGATGTGATGCATGCTCAGCAGCAGCACATGCTCGTGTTCGGCTAGGCGCAGCAGGCGGCCACGAATCAGTGGCCCGTTGGCGATGTCGAAACCGGTACTGACTTCGGCGTGTGCATGCGCACGCGCGGCGGCTTCCGCATCTGGCTTTTTGCTCAAGTCGATCAAGTGCAAATCCAATGCAAATGGCGCCGCGACGATCTGGCATGGGACGTCGTCCACGCTTGAAAAGCGTGTGCGCAAGGCATCGTGGCGGGCGACGATGCGATCCAATGCACGGCGCAACGCCGGGACATGCAGCATGCCGCTCAGGCGCACGCCGCCATGCATCAGGTACGTGGTGCCGGTGCGTGGGTCGAGCTGGTTCAAGAACCACAGCCGTTGCTGCGCGAAGGACAGTGGCAATGGCGCGCTACGGTCGGTTGTCACGATGGACGGCAGCTTGCTGGTGGCGGCGTTGTCCAGCGCCTGGGCCAATTCGGCCAGACGTGGCTGGGCGAACAACGTGGCCAGCGGCAGTTCCAATCCCAGCGCGCTGCGGATGCGCGAGATCAGCCGCACGCCCAGCAACGAATGTCCACCGAGGGCGAAGAAGTTGTCGTGGCGACCGACCTGTTCGACACCCAGCAACTCGCGCCAAAGGTCGGCCAGTTGTGTTTCTCGTTCGCCTTCGGGCGCCACATATGCTTGCATTACGCGCGCGTCGGCGTCCGGCGCTGGCAGGGTGCGACGATCCAGCTTGCCATTGGCAGTCAACGGGAGCGTTTCCAGGTGCACATAGGCCGTCGGCAACATCGCCTCGGGCAGGCGATTGGCCAATTGACTGCGCAGGCGCTCGGCGCTGTGCACGTCGGCATCGCCAACCACATAGGCCACCAATCGCGGTTCGCCCGGGTGGTCCTCGCGCAGCAACACGACGGCATCCTGCACGCCCGCGCAGGCGCGTAGCGCGGCGGCGATTTCGCCCAGTTCGATGCGGAACCCGCGTAGTTTGACCTGGTCGTCGTTGCGGCCGACATAATCGAGCGTGCCGTCGGGACGCCAGCAGGCGATATCGCCACTGCGGTACATGCGTTGGCCGGGCTGTTCGGCGAACGGGTCGGGGACGAAACGTTCGGCGGTCAGATCGGGGCGGCCAAGATACCCGCGCGCCAGCTGTGGCCCGGCGATATGTAGCTCTCCAGCCACGCCAATCGGCGCGTGTTGTCCGTAGGCATCGAGCACGTACAGACGCAGATGCGCAATCGGTTGACCGATCGGCACGCGTCCGTTGGACGCATGTGCATCGTCAGCGGTGGTCGTGTGGACCGCACAACCGACCACGGTCTCGGTCGGGCCGTATTCGTTGATCAGCCGGGTATGGGGCGCGAGGGCTTGCCAACGCGCCAGCGTGGCGGGCGGCAGCGCTTCGCCGCCGATCACCATCACCGCCGGGTTCAGCGGTGTTGGATGGTCGGCCAATTGCTGACCCAACACTTCCAGATGCGCCGGAGTGAGCTTGACCATGCCCAACGGAGTCGGATCGCACAGGCGTTGCCGCAGGGCATCGAGGGTGTCGTGGTCGGGCAGCAGTTCGACCTGCGCACCGCACAGCAACGGGGCGAGCAGGCTGGTCAGCGTGGCATCGAAGGACAGCGACGAGGACACCACCGCGCTGGGAGTTGGCCGATAGGTCGCGATGGCCCATTGCAGGTAATGCGCGGTACCCGCATGCGTGAGCAAGGTGCCCTTGGGTTGGCCGGTGGAACCGGAGGTGTAGATGACATAGGCCAGATTGTCCGGACACAGGCCGGGGATATCCGGTGCGCCGGGATCATCGTGTTGTGTATCGGCAATGTCGTCTAGGATCAAAACGCTGACCGTGTGTAGGCCAGAGTTGGACTGCAATTGTGTGCGCAGGTCGCTGCAGGTCAGTGCCGCATGCGGGCGACTGTCTTGCAGCAGGAAGGCCAGGCGTTCGCTTGGTAGTTCCGGATCCAGCGGCACATACGCGGCGCCGGCCTTGAGCGTGGCGAGCACCGCGACCACTTGCTCGATGCTGCGTGGCAGGTACAAAGCGACTCGGCTCTCCAGGCCGACACCGGAGCGGCGTAGACGCTGAGCGAGTCGATTGGCCCGTGCATCCAGTTCGGCGTAGCGCAGGGTGTGTGTACCCTCGCGCACCGCGATGGCATCGGGGGTGCGCCGCACCTGTGCTTGGAACAGGTGGTGGATGCAGGTGGCCGGCGTGAGCGGTGCGGTCTCGGTGACGGTGAAGCGCTGCAATTGCGTGCGTTCGGCGGCGGGCAACAGTGGCAATTGCGCGACACGGACATGCGCGTTGGCGACCATGCCGCGCAACAGGGTCACGAACTGGGCCAGATGGCGTTCGATAGTACTGCGCTCGAACAACGCCGTGGCATACCCCAGGCTGCCGACGATACGATCCTGCTGCTCGTGCAGCGAGAACTCCAGATCGAACTTGGCATCGCCGGCCTGTGCCGGGATGGGCTGCAACCGAATCTCGGGCAGGACCAACTCGGCATCAGGCACGTTCTGCCAGGTGAGCACGACCTGGAAGACCGGCTGTGCGGACAAACTCCGTTCCGGGTTGAGCGTTTCGATCACCTTTTCGAATGGCACGTCCTGGTGATCCTGCGCGGCCAGTGCGGTGCTGCGTACATGCGCCAGCAAGTCGGCGACGGTCGGCGCGCCGCGTAGATCGATGCGCAGTGCCTGGGCATTGACGAAGAACCCGATCAGCGCTTCGAGTTCGCTGCGGGTGCGATTGGCGACGGGTGCGCCGATCACCACCTGGTCTTGACCCGACAGTCGTGACAACAGCACGGCCCAGCCGGCCAGCACGGTCATGAACACGGTGGTGCCATGGCGTTGGCTCAGGGCACGCAGGGCGTCGGTGAGTTCGGCATCGATGACGATGTCGACACTGTCGCCACGATAGTCCTGCAATGCTGGACGCGGATGGTCGGTGGGCAGTTCCAGCAGTGCTGGCGCGCCATGCAGGTGCTCACGCCAGAAGCCAAGTTGACGTTGCAGCAGCGGCCCATCGAGCCAGCGGCGTTGCCATACGGCGTAATCGGGATATTGGATCGGCAGCGGCGGCAGCGGATCGGGTTGACCTTGCACGAAGGCGGCGTACAGCGCGCTCAGTTCCTGCACCAGCAACGCCATCGACCAGCCATCCGAAACGATGTGGTGCATGGTCACCAGCAGGCGATGTTGCTGCTCGGCCAGCTGCAACAGGCGACCACGGATCAACGGACCACGACTCAGGTCGAAGGGCGTGTTGGTTTCTTGTTCGGCGTGGAGTTGGGCGTCGGCGTGGGGGTCTGCTGTTTGCCGCAGATCGATGCACTCCAGTGCAAAGCCGACGTTGGCCGGTGCAATCACCTGTGTGGCGCCATCGTCGTTGGCGACGAAACAGGTGCGCAGAGCTTCGTGGCGGGCGACGATGCGATCCAAGGCTTGTTGCAGCGCGGACAGGTTCAGCACGCCGTGCAGGTCCACGCCGCCGGGCATCAGGTAGGCCAGTCCGGCGCGTTCGTCGAGTTGCTGCAAGAACCAAAGCCGTTGCTGTGCAAAGGACAGCGGCAGCGGCGCGTTGCGCTCGGTCTGCACGATGGCTGGCAGGGTGCTGGTGGCGACGTTGTCCAGGGCCTGGGCCAGATCGGCCAGACGCGGCTGGGCGAACAAGGTGGCCAGCGGCAGTTCCAGGCCGAGCGTGCTGCGGATACGCGAGATCAGCCGCACACCGAGCAGCGAGTGACCACCGAGGGCGAAGAAGTTGTCGTGACCTCCGACCTGTTCGACGCCGAGCAGCTCGCGGTAGAGATCGGCCAGTTGTGTTTCCCGTTCGCCTTCTGGGGCGAGGTAGGCTTGCGTCGCCAGCGCGTCGGCGTCCGGTGCGGGCAATGCCTTGCGATCCAGCTTGCCGTTGGGGGTCAGCGGGAACGTTTCCAGATGCACATAGGCATTCGGCAGCATCACCTCGGGTAGGCGATTGGCCAACTGGCTGCGCAGGCTCTGCGCGTTGTGCGCATCGGCATCGCTAATTACATAGGCCACCAATCGCGGCTCGCCTGGTGTGTCCTCGCGCAGCAACACCACGGCATCCTGCACACTGGTGCAGGTACGCAGCGCGGCAGCGATTTCGCCCAGTTCGATGCGGAATCCGCGCAATTTGACCTGATTGTCGTTGCGACCGAGATAATCGAGCGTGCCGTCGACACGCCAACGCGCCAGATCGCCGCTGCGGTACATCCGTGCACCAGGGTGTTCGGCGAACGGATCGGGCACGAAGCGTTCGGCAGTCAGATCCGCACGACCGAGATATCCGCGCGCCAGCTGCGCGCCGGCGATATAGAGTTCGCCCGCTACGCCATGTGGGCACAGCTGCGCATGCGCATCGAGAACGTAGACGCGCACGCCGGTGAGCGGGCGTCCTAGCGGGATGCGCTCCTCATCCTCACCCAGCCCGTGCATGAGGCAGCCCACCGTGGTTTCCGTCGGGCCGTAGTGGTTGAAGATCTGCGTGCTGGGCGAACGCGCACGCCACCAGCGCACGGCATCGGCTGACAACGCCTCGCCACCGAGCACCAGCACCCGCACGCACCCGTCCAGCGGAGTATCGCCAAGTTCCTGCTGCAACAGCGCCAGATGGGAAGGGGTGAGTTTGAGCGGAGCGATGCCGCGCCCCTGCCGCAGTGCATGCGCCCACTGCGCCGGTGTACTGTCGTGCGCGCACAACTGCACGGTGGCCCCGCACAGCAGTGGAGGATAGACGCCGGTCAGGGCCAGATCGAAATGCAGCGAAGTGAAAACCAGTGAGATATCGCCTGCTTGCAGGGCACAGCGTTCGGTCAGTGCTGCGGTGTAGCCGACAAGACCCTGGTGGGGGATCATGACCGCTTTGGGCCGGCCAGTGGAGCCGGAGGTGTACATCACATAGGCCAGATGCTGCGGCCCCAGTCCTGCGATTTCGGGATTACGCGCGGACTCCGGCGTGATCGCGAGATTGGCCAAGGCGATCGTCGGTTGCGTCAGTCCATCGCGCAACGCGGCAGGCAGCGTCTGGTCGACGACGACGGCGCAGGCGCGGCAGTCGTCCAGCAGATCGTGCAGACGCCTGTCAGGCAAGGCCGGATCGAGCGAAAGATAGGCGGCGCCGGCTTTGAGGACGCCGAGCATGGCCACGATGGCGGTGATGCCGCGTTCCAGGCAGATTGCCACCCGGTCGTCCGGGCGCACGCCCAATGCGCACAGGTAATGGGCCAGCCGATTCGCCCGTGCGTTCAACTCGCCATACGTCAGCGACACCTCGCCCTGCACCAGTGCGATGGCTGATGGTGTTCGCGCCACTTGTGATTCGAACAGTTCGTGCACACAGGCATCGCGTGGATAATCAACTGCTGTCGCATTCCACTGCGTCAACACCTGCTGACGCTCGGCCTCAGGCAGCACGTCGAGATCGCGCACCCCCGTCTCCGGTGCATGGACAAGCGCATCAACGAGCCCTGCCAGCGCCTGCATCAGGAACGCGCCTATCCGTCCCGGGACCAGTGGGTGCTGCGACTGCACATTCACTGTAAAACCCGATCCAACATCATCGATGGAAACGGTAAGCGGATAATTCGTCCGCGTCTGAATTGACAGCGTCTGAATTCCCTCCCAGGCCATCGCCTCGGCAGCATCTTCTGCCTGGACGCCATGCCGGTAATTGAGCAGCGAAGTGAACAACGGCGCTGGCGCAGGAACACCGCTGCACCGTTGCGCCAGCGATAGCGGCGCATGTTCATGCCGCAACAGCCCGGCAAGACGCTGTTGCACCATGCGTACACTTTCCACCACGTTGGATCTATCAATTTCGATCCGTAGCGGCAACGTGTTGATGAACACCCCCAGTGCACGGTCGGCCCCCGTCCCGCCCTGCATGCGGCCAAACAGCACCGTGCCGAACACAACCGTCTCACACCCCGTGGCGCGCGCCACCACCTGCGCCCAGGCCAGATGGAACAGGCTGGCCGCACTCACGCCAAGTACGCGTGCCTGGTCGCGCAGCAATGCCGACAGCGGATCCGGCAATTCAAGCCGTGCCTCTTCCACGTCCGCTCCATCGCCTTGTACATTGACCACGCCAAACGGTGCACAGGGCTCCTCCACATCGCTCAGCATTGCCCGGAAATACGCTTCATGCTCCTCGCGACTCACGCCCAACAGCGCTTGTGCCACAAAATTGCGGAACGGTAGCGGCGCCGGCAAGCTGTCGGCGTCACCACCCAAGTGGCAGCGGACTTCTTCCAGCACGATTTCCAGTGTGGTGTGATCCAGGGCAAGGTGATGGCAGAGCAACTGCAACAACCAACGGCCATTGGCCGGATCCTGTGCCGCCACGCCACGCATCAGCGGCGCCTGACGCACGTCCAGACGCCAGTGCCGTGGGTCGAAGCGCGACTGCAACTGTGCGGCCACCTCGCCATCGGCCTCATCCAGGCAGAGGTGCTCGATCACCAGCGTGGCGCGGCGCCACACCACTTGCACGGGGGCGGCCAGTCCTTCCCACGCCACCGCCGTGCGCAGGATGTCGTGACGATCGATCACACGTTGCAAGGCATCGATAAATCCGTCCAGACGCGAACGGCTGTCGAAGGCGATCAGGTTCGGTTGCAGATAGGCATCGCCTTGGCGCTGTAGCAGGTGATGGAAGAAAATGCCTTCCTGCAAGGGAGCCAGCGGATAGATGTCCTGGAGATTGGCAGAGCCGCCCGGGATTATCGCGACGATGCTGTCGATCTGTTCCTGCGTGAGTGTCACCAGCGGCAGCATCTCCGGCGTGATCACCGCGCTGTCGGACGCAATCTGGTTGGGCGGAACATTGACCGATACGGCATCGCTCGCAGCCGCCAATGCAGCAAGCGTCGGCGTGGCGAACAAGGTGCGCAAGTCGGCCCGCAGACCTTGTTGTCGCATGCGCTCGGTCAGTGTCACCGCCAGCAACGAATGCCCGCCAAGCGCAAAGAAGTTGTCGTGCCGACCGATCGTCTCTAGACCCAGTAGGTCACTCCAGATCGCGGCAATGGTCTGTTCGATCGCACCCTGTGGTGCTTCATACGCATGCGCCGCATAAGCCGCTGCATCCGGTGCCGGTAACGCCTTGCGATCCAGCTTGCCGTTGGCGGTCAACGGCAGCGTTTCCAGTTGCACGTAAGCGGTGGGCAACATGTAGTCGGGCAGGCACACGTCGAGTTGGGTACGCACGGCCTCCGGGCTGAGGGCAATACCATCGACATCGCCGACCAGATAGGCCACCAATCGCGGTTCGCCCGGGTGGTCCTCGCGCAGCAACACGACGGCATCCTGCACGCCCGCGCAGGCGCGTAGCGCGGCGGCGATTTCGCCCAGCTCGATGCGGAACCCGCGTAGTTTGACCTGGTCGTCGTTGCGGCCGAGATACTCCAGCGTGCCGTCCGCACGCCAGCAGGCGATATCGCCACTGCGGTACATGCGTTGGCCGGGCTGTTCGGCGAACGGATCGGGCACGAAGCGTTCGGCGGTCAGATCGGCACGGCCCAGATACCCGCGCGCCAGCTGTGGCCCGGCGATATGTAGCTCTCCAGCCACGCCCATCGGCGCGTGTTGTCCATAGGCATCGAGCACGTACAGACGCAGATGCGCAATCGGTTGACCGATCGGCACGCGTCCGTTAGACGCATGTGCATCGTCAGCGGTGGTCGTGTGGACGGAACAACCGACTACGGTCTCGGTCGGGCCGTATTCGTTGATCAGCCGGGTATGGGGCGCGAGGGCTTGCCAACGGGCCAGCGTAGCGGGCGGCAGCGCTTCGCCACCGATCACCATCACCGCCGGGTTCAGCGGTGTTGGATGGTCGGCCAATTGCTGGCCCAGCACTTCCAGATGCGCCGGTGTGAGCTTGACCATGCCCAACGGAGTCGGATCGCACAGGCGTTGCCGCAGGGCGTCGAGGGTGTCGTGGTCGGGCAGCAGTTCGACCTGCGCACCGCACAGCAACGGAGCGAGCAGACTGGTCAGCGTGGCGTCGAAGGACAGCGACGAGGACACCACCGCGCTGGGCTGCGGCCGATAGGTTTCGATGGCCCATTGCAGGTAATGCGCGGCACCCGCATGCGTGAGCAAGGTGCCCTTGGGTTGGCCGGTGGAACCGGAGGTGTAGATGACGTAGGCCAGATTGTCCGGACACAGGCCGGGAACATCCGGCGCGCCGGGATCATCGTGTTGTCTATCGGCAATGTCGTCCAGGGTCAGCACGCTGACGCGCAACATGGCGCGACTGGCTGGGAGATGATCCTGCAGATCGGTGCAGGTCAGCACTGCGCGCGGGCGGCTGTCCTCCAGCAGGAAGGCCAGGCGTTCGCTGGGCAGTTCCGGATCCAGCGGCACATACGCCGCGCCGGCCTTGAGCGTGGCAAGCACCGCGACCACTTGCTCGATGCTGCGCGGCAGGTACAGGGCGACTCGACTCTCCAGGCCGACACCGGAACGGCGTAGACGCTGGGCGAGCCGATTGGCGCGTGCATCCAGTTCGGCATAGCGCAGAGTGCGTTGTCCTTCGCTCACCGCGATGGCATCGGGGGTGTGCTGCACCTGTGCTTGGAACAGGTGGTGGATGCAGGTGGCCGGCGTGAGCGGTGCGGTCTCGGTGACGGTGAAGCGATGCAATTGCGTGCGTTCGGCGGCGGGCAACAGCGGCAATTGCGCGACACGGACATGCGCGTCGGCGACCATGCCGCGCAACAGGGTCACGAACTGCGCTAGATGGTGTTCGATGGTGCTGCGCTCGAACAACGCCGTGGCATACCCCAGGCTGCCGACGATACGATCCTGCTGCTCGTGCAGCGAGAACTCCAGATCGAACTTGGCATCGCCGGCCTGTGCGGGGATGGGCTGCAACCGAATGTCGGGCAGGACCAACTCGGCATCAGGCACGTTCTGCCAAGTGAGCACGACCTGGAAGACCGGCTGTGCGGACAAACTCCGTTCCGGGTTGAGCGTTTCGATCACCTTTTCGAATGGCACGTCCTGGTGATCCTGCGCGGCCAGTGCGGTGCTGCGTACCTGCGCCAGCAAGTCGGCGACGGTCGGCGCGCCGCGTAGATCGATGCGCAGTGCCTGGGCATTGACGAAGAACCCGATCAGCGCTTCGAGTTCGCTGCGGGTGCGATTGGCGACGGGCGCGCCGATCACCACCTGGTCTTGACCCGACAGTCGCGACAACAGCACGGCCCAGCCGGCCAGCACGGTCATGAACACGGTGGTGCCATGGCGTTGGCTCAGGGCACGCAGGGCGTCGGTGAGTTCGGCATCGATGACGATGTCGACATGGTCGCCACGATAGTCCTGCACTGCTGGACGCGGATGGTCGGTAGGCAGTTCCAACAGTGCCGGCGCGTCATGCAGGTGCTCACGCCAGAAGCCAAGTTGACGTTGCAGCAGTGGCCCATCGAGCCAGCGGCGTTGCCACATGGCGTAATCGGGATATTGGATCGGCAACGGTGGCAAGGGATCGGGTTGGCCTTGCACGAAGGCGGCGTACAGCGCGCTCAGTTCCTGCACCAGCAACGCCATCGACCAGCCATCCGAAACGATGTGGTGCATGGTCACCAGCAGGCGATGTTGCTGCTCGGCCAGCTGCAGCAGGCGACCACGGATCAGCGGACCACGGCTCAGTTCGAAGGGCGTGTTGGTTTCCTGTTCGGCGTGGAGTTGGGCGTCGGCGTGGGGGTCTGCTGTTTGCCGCAGATCGATGCACTCCAGCGCAAAGCCGACGTTGGCCGGCGCAATTACCTGTGTGGCGCCATCGTCGTTGGCGACGAAACAGGTGCGCAGGGCTTCGTGGCGGGCGACGATGCGATCCAGGGCTTGTTGCAACGCGGACAGGTTCAGCACGCCGTGCAGGTCCACGCCGCCGGCGAGCAGGTACGCGCGTGCAGCACGTTGATCGAGCTGCTCTAGGAACCACAGTCGCTGCTGGGCGTAGGACAGCGGCAATGGCGCATCGCGGTCGGCTGGTACGATCGCCGGCAGGGTGCTGGCGTCGGTGTTGTCCAGGGCCTGGGCCAGATCGACCAGACGCGGCTGGGCGAACAAGGTGGCCAGCGGCAGTTCCAATCCCAGCGCGCTGCGGATGCGCGAGATCAGGCGCACGCCGAGCAGCGAGTGCCCACCGAGGGCGAAGAAGTTGTCGTGCCGTCCGATGTTTTCCAGACCCAGTAATTCGCGCCAGATTGCGGCGATGGTTTGTTCGATTTCGCCCTGGGGTGCTTCATACGCATGCGCCGCATACGCCGTGACGTCCGGTGCTGGCAATGCCTTACGATCCAGCTTGCCATTTGGCGTCAGCGGCAGCCGATCCAGTTGTACGTAAGCCGCCGGTACCATGTAATCCGGCAGTACATCCGTTAGCCAGCTGCGCAAAGCATCCGCATCCACGCTATCGGACCTCACCCCTTCGGCGCCAACCCAGTACGCCACCAGCCGTTTGCCCGTGCCTGTCGCATCCTCCAGCGCCACCACTACGCACTCGCGCACCTCTGCATGTGCGCTCAGCCGTGCTTCGATCTCGCCCAATTCGATGCGGAAACCACGGATCTTGACCTGGTGATCGTTGCGGCCCAAAAACTCGATCGTGCCATCGGCACGCCAGCGTGCTAGATCACCGCTGCGGTACATCCGCGCATTGGCTGTTTCGGAGAATGGATCGGCAATAAAACGCTCGGCAGTCAAATCGTCTCGGTTCAAATACCCTCGGCCTACACCATCGCCGCCGATATACAACTCACCGACCACCCCGATCGGCACTGGCGCGCCGTGTGAATCCAGGATGTAAATCTGCGTGTTCGCGATCGGGCGGCCGATCGGAAGGTTGCTGGCATGTCCCCATCCCACGTGGTAGCGCCACGCCGTGACATCCACTGCCGCTTCTGTCGGTCCATAAAGATTGAAAATCCCGGCCGCTGGGAAAGTCGCCTGCGCACGCTCTGCAAGCGTTGGGGGCAATGCCTCACCACTGCAGATGACACGCCTGATCTCTGGGAATGGCGCATGATCGCCATGCTCGATCAACGCCCGTAGCATCGACGGCACGAAATGCAGCGTGGTGATGTGCGCATCGCGGATCAATGCCTTCAGATACACCGGATCCTTATGCCCCTCTGGCTCCGCCAGTTGCACACGCGCTCCGCTCAGTAGGGGCCAGAACACCTCCCACACCGAGACATCGAAACTGATCGGTGTTTTTTGCAGAACGATCTCGGATTGGTCGAGCTTGTAGGCGTCCTGCATCCACACAAGGCGATTGACGACGCCGCGATGTGCGTTCATCGCCCCCTTCGGCACACCGGTCGATCCAGACGTATAGATCACATAGGCCAGATGACGTGCAGTTAGATCACTTGCGTTGCGGTCGGGGTTGCGGTTCGGCAAATATGCCCAACGTTCCCCGTCGGTTTGCAGATCGACGATCACATCCGAGGCGGGGCTACCCTCGACCAGGTAGCGACTGCCTGTATCCGTCAGTACCACTGTCGCGCCGCAATCCGTGAGCATATAGGCCAGCCGCTCCGGCGGATAAGCCGGATCCAGCGGCACATACGCACCACCCGCTTTCAGTACCGCCAGCAGCGCCACCACCATCTCGACGCTGCGCTGTATGCAGATTGCCACACGGTCATCTGGACGCACACCCAATGCGCGCAGGTAATGCGCCAACTGATTTGCCTGTGCGTTCAACTCGCCATACGTCAACGCCACTTCGCCTTGCATCACCGCGATCGCCGCTGGATCACGCGCCACTTGCGCCTCGAACAATTCGTGCACACACGCATCGCGCGGATAATCTGCCGCCGTCGCATTCCATTCCATCAGTATTTGATGGCGCTCGGCCTCAGGCATTACGTCAAGATCGCGCACCGCCGTTTCCGGCGCATGGGCAAGCGCATCGACAAGTCCTTCCAGTGCCTTCATCAGGAAGGCGCCTATCCGTCCCGGAACCAGTGGCCGCTGCGACTGCACCGTCAATCCAAAATCGGATCCCAAGTCGTCGATGGAAACCATGAGCGGATAACTCGTCCGATCATTCTCCACTAGTGTCTCTATCCCTTCCCATGCCAATGACTCGGCTGAGCTTTCTGCCGGTGCGGTATGCCGGTAGTTGAGCAATGAGGTGAACAAGGGGGCCGGCGCAGGAACACGGCTGCAACGCTGCGCCAGCGACAGCGGCGCATGTTCATGCCGCAACAGCTCAGCAAGATGCTGTTGAGCCAGCCGCACACTCTTCGCCACGCTGGATCCATCAATCTCGATGCGTAACGGCAATGTGTTGATGAACATGCCCAGCGTACGGTCGCCCCCCGTGCCACTTTGCATGCGGCCAAACAGAAGTGTCCCGAACACCACACTCTCACGTCCCGTGGCGCGTGCTACCACCTGCGCCCAGGCCAGATGGAACAGACTCGCCACGCTCACGCCGAGCACGCGCGCCTGCTTGCGCAGCAATGCCGACAGCGGATCGGGTAGCTCAAACCGAAGCTCCTCCACATCCGACCCATCGCCCTGTGCATTCAAAAGACCGAAAGGCGCGCAGGGCTCAGCTACATCGCCCAGCATCGTGCGGAAATACGCATCATGTTCGTCTTGGCTCACGCCAAGTAGTGCCTGCGCCACGAAATTGCGGAATGGCAGGGCAGGTGGCAACCTGTCGCTGTGACCGCCAAGGTGCTGCTTTACCTCATCCAGTAAGATCGCAAGCGTTGTATGGTCGGACGTAAGTTGATGGCTCATCAGTTGTAGCAACCAGCGGCCATTGGCCAGATCGTGCGCCGCAAAACCACGCATCAACGGCGCCTGACGCAGGTCCAGACGCCAGTGCCGTGGGTCGAAGCGCGACTGCAACTGTGCGGCCACCTCGCCGTCGGACTCATCCAGGCAGACGTGCTCGATCACCAGCGCGGCGCGACGCCACACCACTTGCACGGGTGCGGTCAGTCCTTCCCACACCACCGCCGTGCGCAGGACGTCGTGACGATCGATCACACGTTGCAAGGCATCGACAAACCCATCCAGGCGTGAACGACTATCGAACGCAATCAGGTTGCGCAGCAGATAGGCATCGCCTTCGCGCTGCAACAGGTGATGGAAGAAAATGCCTTCCTGCAATGGAGCCAACGGATAGATGTCCTGGAGATTGGCCGGGCCACCTGGCGTCATCGCGACGATGGTGTCGATCTGTGCTTGAGTGAGTGCGACCAGCGGCAGCATCTCCGGTGTGATCGCCACGCTATCGGGCGCAATCTGATTGGGTGGAACGCTGACCGATACCGCGCCGCTTGCAGCAGCCAATGCAGCAAGCGTCGGCGTGGCGAACAAGCTGCGTAAATCGGCCTGCAGACCCTGTTGGCGCATGCGCTCGGCCAGTGTCACCGCCAACAACGAATGCCCACCGAGGGCGAAGAAGTTGTCGTGCCGTCCGATGTTTTCCAGACCCAGTAATTCGCGCCAGATTGCGGCGATGGTTTGTTCGATTTCGCCCTGGGGTGCTTCATACGCATGCGCCGCATACGCCGTGACGTCCGGTGCTGGCAATGCCTTACGATCCAGCTTGCCATTTGGCGTCAGCGGCAGCCGATCCAGTTGTACGTAAGCCGCCGGGACCATGTAATCCGGCAGTACATCCGTTAGCCAGCTGCGCAAAGCATCCGCATCCACGCTATCGGACCTCACCCCTTCGGCGCCAACCCAGTACGCCACCAGCCGTTTGCCCGTGCCTGTCGCATCCTCCAGCGCCACCACTACGCACTCGCGCACCTCTGCATGTGCGCTCAGTCGCGCTTCGATCTCGCCCAATTCGATGCGGAAACCACGGATCTTGACCTGGTGATCGTTGCGGCCCAAAAACTCGATCGTGCCATCGGCACGCCAGCGCCCCAGATCGCCAGTGCGGTACATGCGTGCTGTCGGATCAGCACTGAATGGATCAGGCAGGAAGCGCTCGACCGTCAGGTCGTCTCGGTTCAAATACCCCCGAGCTACGCCGTCGCCACCGATATACAACTCACCCGCCACCCCAATCGGGACCGGCGCACCGTGTACATCGAGGATATAGATCCGTACGTTGTTAATCGGACGCCCGATCGGTGGCGCGCCCGTTATACTCGCATCACATTCATGCATACATGCGCAGACCGTCGTCTCTGTGGGGCCGTATGCATTGATCAAGCGTCTGCCTTGGCCCCAACGTTCTGTGATGCCAGCAGAGAGTGCTTCGCCGGCAACGACGAGTGTCTTTAGACAGGAAAGCTCTGGCTTTTCAGGTAGGTTATTCAATGCCGAAGGTGGTAGGGTGACGTGACTAATCTGATGTTCGCTCAATATTTTCGTGAGCGTTTCGCCTGCCAATACCGCACCTCGATCAGCGATATGCAGTGACGCTCCACAAAACAGCGACACAAACAACTCAGAAGCAAATGCATCAAAACTCAGCGAGGAAAACTGCATGACACGGCTGTTTTCTTCGACATTGAACGCGCGTATCTGAGCCAGTGCCAGGTTCACGACACTGCGATGCTCATTCATGGCGCCCTTGGGCGTACCGGTCGATCCCGAGGTGTAGATGACATAGGCTAGATGGTGTGCAGTCACACCGCTGGCGTGGTGATCGAGATTGAGGTCTGGCAGGTGTTCCCAGCGCTCGCCGTCAGCTTGCAGATCGACGATCACGGCCGTAGTAGCACTGTCCTCGACTAGATGGCGGCTGGCGGCATCCGTCAGCACCGCCACCGCGCCACAATCGGCACGCATGTAAGCCAGTCGCTCCGGCGGATAAGCCGGATCCAGCGGCACATACGCACCGCCTGCCTTCAGCACCGCCAACAGCGCCACCACCATCTCGACGCTGCGCTGCACGCAGATCGCCACCCGGTCGTCCGGGCACACGCCCAACTCGCGCAGGTAATGCGCCAACTGGTTGGCTTGCGCATTCAACTCGCCATACGTCAGCGATACCTCGCCCTGCACCACCGCGATGGCCGATGGATCGCGCGCCACTTGAGCCTCGAACAGTTCATGCACACAGGCATCGCGTGGATAATCCGATGCCGTTGCATTCCATTGCATCAGCACCTGATACCGTTCGTCCTCGCTCAGCAGTGGCAAATGGTCCACTGCCTGATCTTCGGCACCCTCGGCCACCATCGCATTCAACAGATGCTGCCAATGCCCTATCCAGCGATCCAACGTCGAACGCTCGAACAGCGCCGTGGCATAGTTCAAACTTCCGAGGATCCCGTCCTCGCTTTCGGCCAACGCCAACGCCAGATCGAACTGCGCACTCGTCTGCGCTGTGCCAAGACCACTGGCTTCGAGTTCGGCAAGATCCAACTCGCCCTGTGGCGTGTTCTGCCAGGCGAACATCACCTGGAACAACGGTGCATGCGCCAGGCTGCGCGGCGGCTGTACCAATTCCACCACCTGTTCGAACGGAATGTCCTGATGCGCCTGTGCCTGCAGGGCACGTTCCTTCACCGATGCCAGCAGTTGCGCCAACGTCGGCGAGCCAGACAGTTCCACCCGCAGCGCCAGCGTGTTGACGAAGAATCCGATCAGCCCTTCGGTTTCCGAGCGACCACGATTGGCCGCCGGACTGCCGATCACCACATCACCCTGTCCGGACAGACGCGACAACAACAGTGCCCAACTGGCGAGTAGCGTCATATACAGCGTCAGCCCATGCCGCTGGCTCAGCGCCTTCAGCGCCTGTGCCTGCTGCGGACCGATGACCACCTCCAGCATCGCACCGGCATGATCTTGCTGCGCTGGACGCGGACGATCCGTTGGTAGTTCCAACAGCACCGGCGCACCAGACAGCGCCTCGCGCCAATAAGCGGCCTGCCGCTGCAACACCTCGCCTGTCAACCATTGCCGTTGCCAGTGCGCATAATCGGCGTATTGGATCGACAACGGCGACAGCGGATCGGCTTCGCCGCGCGCAAATGCCCGATACAAAACACTCAACTCGTTGATCAAAATCCCCATTGACCACCCGTCCGAGACGATGTGGTGCATGGTCACGAAGAGGACGTGTTCGTCGTGGGCGAGCTGTACCAGCACGCCACGGATCAGCGGGCCGCACTCGAGCGCGAACGGTGTCTGCGCCTCGTCGGCCAATAACCGTTCCAATGCGGTCTCGCGATCTTGCACATCGCACAGGTCGTGAGCGATCAACTGGAAGCCGCTGTCCTCGGCGGCGATCTGCTGCAACGCCTGCCCATCGACTAGCGCGAAGCTTGTGCGCAGCGACGCATGCCGAGCCACGATACGATCCAGGGCATGTTGTAGTGCCTGAGTATCCAGTGCCCCACGCAACCGCAGGCCACCGCTGATGTGATACGCCTGACTGACGCCTTCGAACTGCGACAGGAACCAGAGCCGCTGCTGCGCGAAGGAGAGCATGCGTGGTGCATCCGGCTCCAGTGGCGTGATCGGCGGTAAAACTGAAGCGGACGAGGACGCCACGCACGCGGCAAGTTGCTGGAGCGTCGTATGCGTAAACAGCTCCGCCACGCCGATCTCGGTCCCCAGCTCATGACGCAAGCGCGAGGCGACCCGCACCGCCAGCAAGGAATGTCCACCGAGGGCGAAGAAGTTGTCGTGCCGACCGATCGTCTCCAGACCGAGCAGGTCGCCCCAGATCGCGGCAATGGCCTGTTCGATGGCACCCTGTGGTGCTTCATACGCACGCGCGGCATAGGCCGTGCCATCCGGTGCCGGTAACGCCTTGCGATCCAGCTTGCCGTTGGCGGTCAACGGCAGCGCTTCCAAGTGCACATAAGCCGTCGGCAGCATCACCTCGGGCAGGCGATTGGCCAATTGACTGCGCAGGCGCTCGGCGCTGTGCACGTCGGCATTGCCGACCACATAGGCCACCAATCGCGGTTCGCCTGGGGTGTCCTCGCGCAGCAACACGACGGCATCCTGCACGCCCGCGCAGGCACGCAATGCGGCGGCGATTTCGCCCAGCTCGATGCGGAACCCGCGCAGCTTGACCTGGTCGTCGTTGCGACCGAGATACTCCAGCGTGCCGTCGGCGCGCCAGCAGGCGATATCGCCACTGCGATACATGCGTTGGCCGGGGTGCTCGGCAAACGGATCGGGGACAAAACGTTCGGCGGTCAGATCCGCACGCCCCAGATAGCCGCGCGCCAGCTGTGGCCCGGCGATATGTAGCTCTCCAGCCACGCCAATCGGCGCGTGTTGTCCGTGCGCATCGAGCACGTACAGGCGCAGATGCGCAATGGGTTGACCGATCGGCACGCGTCCGTTGGGTGCATGCGCATCGTCGGCGGTGGTCGTGTGGACCGCACAGCCGACCACGGTCTCGGTCGGGCCGTATTCGTTGATCAGCCGGGTGTGCGGTGCGAGGGCGTGCCAACGGGCCAGCGTGGCTGGCGGCAGTGCTTCGCCGCCGATCACCATCACCGCCGGAGTCAGCGGTGTTGAGTGGTCGGCCAACTGCTGGCCGAGCACGTCCAAATGCGCCGGAGTGAGCTTGACCAAGCCCAGCGGAGTCGGATCGCACAGGCGTTGCCGCAAGGCATCGAGGGTGTCGTGTTCGGGCAGCAGTTCGATCTGCGCACCGCACAGCAACGGGGCGATCAGACTGGTCAAGGTGGCATCGAAGGACAGCGACGAGGACACCACCGCGCTGGGAGTTGGCCGATAGGTCGCGACGGCCCATTGCAGATAATGCGCGGCACTAGCATGGGTGAGCAAAGTGCCCTTGGGTTGGCCGGTGGAACCCGAGGTGTAGATGACGTAGGCCAAATTGTCCGGACACAGGCCGGGGACATCCGGCGCGCTCGGATCATCGTGGTGTGTATCGGCAATGTCGTCCAGGGTCAGCACGCTGACGCGCAGCATGGCGCGACTGGCTGGGAGATGATCCTGCAAATTGGTGCAGGTCAGCACTGCGCGTGGGCGACTGTCCTCCAGCAGGAAGGCCAGACGCTCGCTGGGCAGTTCCGGATCCAGCGGCACATACGCCGCGCCGGCCTTGAGCGTGGCGAGCACCGCGACTACTTGTTCGATGCTGCGCGGCAGGTACAAGGCGACTCGACTCTCCACACCGACGCCGGAGCGGCGCAGACGCTGGGCGAGCCGATTGGCGCAGCCATCCAGTTCGGCATAGCGCAGGGTGTGTTCGCCTTCGCTGACCGCGATGGCATCGGGTGTGCGCTGTACCTGCGCTTCGAACAGGGAGTGGATGCAGGTGGCCGGTGGAAGCGACGTGCTCTCGGTGACGGTGAAGCGCTGCAATTGCACGCGTTCGTCGGCGGGCAACAGCGGCAGTTGCGCGACACGGACATGTGCGTCGGTGACCATGCCGCGCAACAGGGTCACGAACTGGGCCAGATGGCGTTCGAGAGTACTGCGCTCGAACAACGCCGTGGCATACCCCAGGCTGCCGACGATACGATCCTGCTGCTCGTGCAGCGAGAACTCCAGATCGAACTTGGCATCGCTGGCCTGTGCGGGGATCGGCTGCAACCGAATGTCGGGCAGGATCAACTCGGCATCGGGCACGTTCTGCCAGGTGAGCACGACCTGGAACACGGGCTGCGCGGACAAACTGCGCTCGGGATTGAGCGCTTCGATCACCTGTTCGAACGGTACGTCCTGGTGATCCTGCGCGGCCAGTGCGGTAGCGCGCACCTGCGCCAGCAAGTCGGCGACGGTGGGCGCACCGCGCAGATCGATGCGTAGTGCCTGGGCGTTGACGAAGAACCCGATCAGCGCTTCGAGTTCGCTACGGGTGCGGTTGGCGACGGGCGCGCCGATCACAACCTGGTCTTGCCCCGACAGCCGTGACAACAGCACGGCCCAGCCCGTCAGCACGGTCATGAACACGGTGGTGCCGTGGCGTTGGCTCAGGGCACGCAGGGCGTGGGTGAGTGCGGTATCGAGGGTGATGTCGACATGGTCGCCGCGATAATCCTGCAATGCTGGACGCGGGTGGTCGGTGGGCAGTTCCAACAGTGCTGGCGCGCTATGCAGGTGCTCACGCCAGAAGCCAAGTTGACGTTGCAGCAGTGGTCCGTCGAGCCAGCGGCGTTGCCATACGGCGTAATCGGGATATTGGATCGGCAGCGGCGGCAGCGGATCGGGTTGACCTTGCACGAAGGCGGCGTACAGTGCACCAAGCTCGCGCAGCAGGATGCCGATGGACCAGCCATCGGAGATGATGTGGTGCATGGTCACCAGCAGGCGATGTTGCTGCTCGGCCAGCTGCAACAGGCGACCACGGATCAACGGAGCACGGCTCAGTTCGAAGGGCGTGTTGGTTTCCTGTTCGGCTTGATCTTGCGCGGCGACCTGGGCATCTGGCGTGTTGCGCAGATCTGCACACGTCAGCGCAAAGCCTACATCCGCAGGAGCAATCGACTGGGTGGCGCCGTCGTCGTCGGTCACGAAGCAGGTGCGCAGGGCTTCGTGGCGGGCGACGATGCGATCCAGCGCCTGTTGCAGCGCGGGCAGATTCAGCGCGCCGTGCAGGTCCACGCCGCCGGCGAGCAGGTACGCGCGTGCGGCACGTTGATCGAGCTGCTCTAGGAACCACAGTCGCTGCTGGGCGTAGGACAGCGGCAATGGCGCATCGCGGTCGGCTGGTACGATCGCCGGCAGGGTGCTGGCGTCGGTGTTGTCCAGGGCCTGGGCCAGATCGACCAGACGCGGCTGGGCGAATAAGGTGGCCAGCGGCAGTTCCAATCCCAGCGCGCTGCGGATGCGCGAGATCAGGCGCACGCCGAGCAGCGAGTGCCCACCGAGGGCGAAGAAGTTGTCGTGACGCCCGATGTTCTCCAGGCCAAGCAGTTCACTCCAGATCGCAGCAATGGTCTGTTCGATTTCCCCCTGCGGTGCTTCATACGCATGCGCCGCATACGCCGACCCATCAGGTGCCGGTAACGCCTTACGATCCAGCTTGCCATTCGGGGTCAGTGGCAGGCGATCCAACCGCACATAAGCGGCTGGGACCATGTAATCCGGCAACACATCCGTTAGCCAGCTGCGCAAAGTTTCTGCGCCCAGATGTTCGGAGATCACACCCTCTGCACCGACCCAATACGCCACCAGTCGCTTATCGCTGCTTGTCACCGCATCCAGTGCCACCACCACGCACTCGCGCACCTCCGCATGCGCGCTCAGACGCGCTTCGATCTCGCCCAGTTCGATGCGGAAACCGCGGATCTTGACCTGGTGATCGTTGCGGCCCACAAACTCGATCGTCCCATCGGCACGCCAGCGCCCCAGATCGCCAGTGCGGTACATCCGTGCTGTCGGATCGGCACTGAATGGATCAGGCAGGAAGCGCTCGACCGTCAAATCGTCTCGGTTCAAATACCCCCGAGCTACGCCGTCGCCACCGATATACAACTCACCCGCCACCCCAATCGGGACCGGCGCAATGTGTGCATCGAGAATATAGATCCGTACGTTGGCAATCGGACGACCGATCGGTGGCGCGCCCGTCATACTCGCATCACATTCATGTAGACATGCGCAGACCGTCGTCTCTGTGGGGCCGTATGCATTGATCAGGCGTCTGCCTTGGCCCCAACGTTCTACGATGCTTGCAGAGAGTGCCTCGCCGGCAACGACGAGTGTCTTCAGACAGGAAAACGCTGGCTTTTCAGGCAAATTGTTCAGTACCGAAGGTGGTAGGGTGACGTGACTAATCTGATGTTCGTTCAAGATTTTCGTGAGCGTTTCGCCTGCCAATACCGCATCTCGATCAGCGATATACAGTGACGCTCCGCAAAGCAGCGATACAAACAACTCAGAAGCAAATGCATCAAAACTCAGCGAGGAAAACTGCATGACGCGGCTGTTCTCTTCGACATTGAATGCGCGTATCTGAGCCAGCGCCAAGTTCACGACACTGCGATGCTCATTCATCGCGCCCTTGGGCGCACCGGTCGATCCTGAGGTGTAGATGACATACGCTAGGTGGCGTGCAGTCAGACCGCTTGCATGACGGTCGGGATTGCTGTCCGGTAGGTGCTCCCAGCATTTGCTATCGGCTTGCAGATCGACGATCACCGCCGAAGCGACACTGTCCTCGACTAGATGGCGGCTGGCGGTATCCGTCAGCACCGTCAACGCGCCACAATCGGCACGCATGTAAGCCAGCCGCTCCGGCGGATAAGCCGGATCCAGCGGCACATAGGCACTACCGGCCTTCAACACCGCCAACAACGCCACCACCATCTCGACGCTGCGCTGGGCGCAGATCGCCACCCGGTCGTCCGGGCGCACGCCCAACTCGCGCAGGTAATGCGCCATCCGGTTGGCCTGAGTATTCAACTCGCCATACGTCAGCGACACCTGGCCCTGCACCAGTGCGATGGCTGATGGTGTTCGCGCCACTTGTGCTTCGAACAGTTCGTGCACATAGGCATCGCGTGGATAATCAACTGCTGTCGCATTCCATTGGGTCAACACCTGATGACGCTCGGCCTCAGGCAGCACGTCGAGATCGCGCACCCTCTTCTCCGGTGCATGGACAAGCGCATCAACGAGCCCTGTCAGCGCCTGCATCAGGAACGCGCCTATCCGTCCCGGGACCAGTGGGTGCTGCGACTGCACATTCACTGTAAAACCCGATCCAACATCATCGATGGAAACGGCAAGCGGATAATTCGTTCGCTCATGACTTGACAGCGTCTGAATTCCCTCCCAGGCCATCGCCTCGGCAGTATCTTCTGCCTGGACGCCATGCCGGTAGTTGAGCAGCGAGGTGAACAACGGCGCTGGCGCAGGAACACCGCTGCACCGCTGCGCCAGCGATAGCGGCGCATGTTCGTGCCGCAACAGCCCGGCAAGACGCTGTTGCACCATCCGTACACTTTCCGCCACGTTGGATGCATCAATTTCGATCCGTAGCGGCAACGTGTTGATGAACACCCCCAGTGCACGGTCGGCCCCCGTCCCGCCCTGCATGCGGCCAAACAGCACCGTGCCGAACACAACCGTCTCACACCCCGTGGCGCGCGCCACCACCTGCGCCCAGGCCAGATGGAACAGGCTGGCCGCACTCACGCCAAGTACGCGTGCCTGGTCGCGCAGCAATGCCGACAGCGGATCCGGCAATTCAAGCCGTGCTTCTTCCACGTCCGCTCCATCGCCTTGTACATTGACCACGCCAAACGGTGCACAGGGCTCCTCCACATCGCTCAGCATCGCCCGGAAATACGCCTCATGCTCCTCGCGACTCACGCCCAACAGCGCCTGCGCCACAAAATTGCGGAACGGTAGCGGCGCCGGCAAGCTGTCGGCTTCACCACCCAAGTGGCAGCGGACTTCTTCCAGCACGATTTCCAGTGTGGTGTGATCCAGGGCAAGGTGATGGCAGAGCAACTGCAACAACCAACGGCCATTGGCCGGATCCTGTGCCGCCACGCCACGCATCAGCGGCGCCTGACGCACGTCCAGACGCCAGTGCCGTGGGTCGAAGCGCGACTGCAACTGTGCGGCCACCTCGCCATCGGCCTCATCCAGGCAGAGGTGCTCGATCACCAGCGCGGCGCGACGCCACACCACTTGCACGGGGGCGGCCAGTCCTTCCCACGCCACTGCTGTGCGCAGGATGTCGTGACGATCGATCACACGTTGCAAGGCATCGATAAATCCGTCCAGACGCGAACGGCTGTCGAAGGCGATCAGGTTTGGTTGCAGATACGCATCGCCTTGGCGTTGCAGCAGGTGATGGAAGAAAATGCCTTCCTGCAAGGGAGCCAGCGGATAGATGTCCTGGAGATTGGCAGAGCCGCCCGGGATTATCGCGACGATGCTGTCGATCTGTTCCTGCGTGAGTGTCACCAGCGGCAGCATCTCCGGCGTGATCACCGCGCTGTCGGACGCAATCTGGTTGGGCGGAACATTGACCGATACGGCATCGCTCGCAGCCGCCAATGCAGCAAGCGTCGGCGTGGCGAACAAGGTGCGCAAGTCGGCCCGCAGACCTTGTTGTCGCATGCGCTCGGTCAGTGTCACCGCCAACAAGGAATGTCCCCCAAGTGCAAAGAAGTTGTCGTGGCGACCGATCGTCTCCAGACCGAGCAGGTCGCCCCAGATCGCGGCAATGGTCTGTTCGATCGCACCCTGCGGTGCTTCATATGCACGCGCCGCATAGGCCGCTGCATCCGGTGCTGGTAACGCCTTGCGATCCAACTTGCCGTTGGCGGTCAACGGCAGCGTTTCCAGTTGCACGTAAGCGGTGGGCAACATGTAGTCGGGCAGGCGCACGTCGAGTTGGGTACGCATGGCCTCCGGGCTGAGGGCAATACCATCGACATCGCCGACCAAATAGGCCACCAATCGCGGTTCGCCCGGGTTGTCCTCGCGCAGCACCACCGCGGCATCCTGCACGCCCGCGCAGGCGCGTAGCGCGGCGGCGATTTCGCCCAGTTCGATGCGGAACCCGCGTAGTTTGACCTGGTCGTCGTTGCGGCCGAGATAATCGAGCGTGCCGTCGGGACGCCAGCAGGTGATATCGCCACTGCGGTACATGCGTTGGCCTGGCTGTTCGGCAAACGGATCGGGCACGAAGCGTTCGGCGGTCAGATCGGCACGACCGAGATACCCGCGCGCCAGTTGCGGCCCAGCGATATGCAGGTGACCGGCCACGCCAATCGGCGCGTGTTGCCCGTGTGCATCGAGCACGTACAGACGCAGATGCGCAATCGGTTGACCAATCGGCACGCGTCCGTTGGACGCATGTGCATCGTCAGCGGTGGTCGTGTGGACCGCACAACCGACCACGGTCTCGGTCGGGCCGTATTCGTTGATCAGCCGGGTATGGGGCGCGAGGGTCTGCCAACGGGCCAGCGTAGTTGTCGGCAGCGCTTCGCCGCCGATCACCATCACTGACGGGCTCAGCGGTGTTGGGTGGTCGGCCAACTGCTGACCGAGCACTTCCAGATGCGCCGGGGTAAGCTTGACCAAGCCTAGCGGAGTCGGATCGCACAGGCGTTGACGCAAGGCATCGAGGGTGTCGTGGTCGGGCAGCAGTTCGACCTGCGCACCGCACAGCAACGGGGCGAGCAGGCTGGTCAAGGTGGCATCGAAGGACAGCGACGAGGACACCACCGCGCTGGGCTGCGGTCGATAGGTTTCGATGGCCCATTGCAAATAATGCGCAGCACCCGCATGCGTGAGCAAGGTGCCCTTGGGTTGGCCGGTGGAACCGGAGGTGTAGATGACATAGGCCAGATTGTCCGGACACAGGCAGGGAACATCCGGCGCGCCGGGATCATCGTGTTGTGTCTCGGCAATGTCGTCCATGGTCAGCACGCTGACGCGCAGCATGGCGCGGCTGGCCGGGAGATGATCTTGCAGATCGGTGCAGGTCAGCACTGCGCGCGGGCGGCTGTCCTCCAGCAGGAAGGCCAGGCGTTCGCTTGGTAGTTCCGGATCCAGCGGCACATACGCCGCGCCGGCCTTGAGCGTGGCAAGCACCGCGACCACTTGCTCGATGCTGCGCGGCAGGTACAGGGCGACTCGACTCTCCAGGCCGACACCGGAACGGCGTAGACGCTGGGCGAGCCGATTGGCGCGTGCATCCAGTTCGGCATAGCGCAGAGTGCGTTGTCCTTCGCTCACCGCGATGGCATCGGGGGTGCGCCGCACCTGCGCGTCGAACAGGTGGTGGATGCAGGTGGCCGGTGGAAGCGACGTGCTCTCGGTGACGGTGAAGCGCTGCAATTGCGCGCGTTCGGCGGCGGGCAACAGCGGCAGTTGCGCGACACGGACATGCGCGTCGGCGACCATGCCGCGCAACAGGGTCACGAACTGGGCCAGATGGCGTTCAATGGTGCTGCGCTCGAACAAGGCCTTGGCATACCCCAGGCTGCCGACGATACGATCCTGCTGCTCGAGCAGCGAGAACTCCAGATCGAACTTGGCATCGCCGGCCTGTGCGGGGATGGGCTGCAACCGAATGTCGGGCAGGACCAACTCGGCATCAGGCACGTTCTGCCAAGTGAGCACGACCTGGAAGACCGGCTGTGCGGACAAACTCCGTTCCGGGTTGAGCGCTTCGATCACCTTTTCGAATGGCACGTCCTGGTGATCCTGCGCGGCCAGTGCGGTGACGCGTACCTGCGCCAGCAAGTCGGCGACGGTCGGCGCGCCGCGTAGATCGATGCGCAGTGCCTGGGCATTGACGAAGAACCCGATCAGCGCTTCGAGTTCGCTGCGGGTGCGATTGGCGACGGGCGCGCCGATCACCACCTGGTCTTGACCCGACAGTCGCGACAACAGCACGGCCCAGCCGGCCAGCACGGTCATGAACATGGTGGTGCCGTGGCGCTGACTTAAGTGATTCAACGCGTCGGTGAGTTCGGCATCGATGACGATGTCGACATGGTCGCCACGATAGTCCTGCAATGCTGGACGCGGATGGTCGGTAGGCAGTTCCAACAGTGCCGGCGCGCCATGCAGGTGCTCACGCCAGAAGCTAAGTTGACGTTGCAGCAGTGGTCCGTCGAGCCAGCGGCGTTGCCACACGGCGTAATCGGGATATTGGATCGGCAACGGCGGCAAGGGATCGGGTTGGCCTTGCACGAAGGCGGCGTACAGCGCGCTCAGTTCCTGCACCAGCAACGCCATCGACCAGCCATCCGAAACGATGTGGTGCATGGTCACCAGCAGGCGATGTTGCTGCTCGGCCAGCTGCAACAGGCGACCACGGATCAACGGACCACGACTCAGGTCGAAGGGCGTGTTGGTTTCTTGTTCGGCGTGGAGTTGGGCGTCGGCGTGGGGGTCTGCTGTTTGCCGCAGATCGATGCACTCCAGTGCAAAGCCGACGTTGGCCGGTGCAATCACCTGTGTGGCGCCATCGTCGTTGGCGACGAAACAGGTGCGCAGAGCTTCGTGGCGGGCGACGATGCGATCCAGGGCTTGTTGCAACGCGGACAGGTTCAGCACGCCGTGCAGGTCCACGCCGCCGGCGAGCAGGTACGCGCGTGCGGCACGTTGATCGAGCTGCTCTAGGAACCACAGTCGCTGCTGGGCGTAGGACAGCGCCAATGGCGCATCGCGGTCGGCTGGTACGATCGCCGGCAGGGTGCTGGCGTCGGTGTTGTCCAGGGCCTGGGCCAGATCGACCAGACGCGGCTGGGCGAATAAGGTGGCCAGCGGCAGTTCCAATCCCAGCGCGCTGCGGATGCGCGAGATCAGGCGCACGCCGAGCAGCGAGTGCCCACCGAGGGCGAAGAAGTTGTCGTGACGCCCGACCTGTTCGACGCCGAGTAGCTCGCGGTAGAGATCGGCCAGCTGTGTTTCCCGTTCGCCTTCTGGGGCGAGGTAGGCTTGCGTCGCCAGCGCGTCGGCGTCCGGTGCGGGCAATGCCTTGCGATCCAGCTTGCCATTGGGTGTCAGCGGGAGCCGATCCAACTGTACGTAAGCCGCCGGGACCATGTGCTCGGGCAGGCGGGTGGCCAAGGTGGCGCGCAGTTGCTCGGCGCTGGCGACCGCATCAGCGACCACATAGGCGATCAGACGTCTGTCGCCATCGTCCTCGCGCACAATGACCGCCGCCTGCCGCACACCGTCGCAGGCGTGCAGCGCGGCCTGGATTTCGCCCAGTTCGATGCGGAACCCGCGCAGTTTGATCTGCTCGTCGTTGCGGCCCAGATACTCCAGCGTGCCATCGGCGCGCCAGCGCGCCAGATCGCCGCTGCGGTACATGCGCGTACCGGGCTGATCGGCGAACGGATCGGGGACGAAACGTTCGGCGGTCAGTGCTGGGCGATGCAGATAGCCGCGCGCCAGACCCGCACCGGCCACGTACAGTTCACCGGCCACACCGACCGGCAGGCACTGACCATCGGGTCCCAGCACATACGCGCGCAGATCCGCCAGCGGTGCGCCGATCGGGCTGTTGCCAGGACGCTGTACATCCTGCGCGGTGAGTGCATGGGCGGTGACGTGCACGGTGGTCTCGGTGATGCCGTACATGTTGAGCAGGGTGGTGCGCTGACCATGTTCGGCGTACCACGCGGTCAGGCTGGCCGGTTGCAAGGCTTCGCCGCCGAAGATCACCAGGCGCAGATGGTGATGCAGGTCGCTGCGCTGTTGCGCATCGATCAGCGCCTGGAACGCACTGGGGGTCTGGTTGAGCACGCTGACGCGCTGCTCGCACAGCAGGGTATGGAAGGCATCGGGATCGCGTGCGGTGTCCTGCGACACCACGACCAGGCGTCCGCCGTGGGCCAGCGCGCCCCACAGTTCCCAGACGGAGAAGTCGAACGCGCAGGAATGGAACAGGGTCCAGACATCCTGGGCGGTCGGTGCGACGCACGCGCGGGTGGCATGCAACAGGCGCACGACCTGGGCATGGGCGATGACGACGCCCTTGGGGGTGCCGGTGGAACCGGAGGTGTAGATGAGGTAGGCCGGATGTTGCGGCAGCAGATCGGTGCGCTGCGGTGCGTGAGTGGGTTGTTGTGCCCAGGTGTCGGTATCCGTGTCGATCCGGAGGAGGGTGATGTCGTCGCGCTCCTGCCATGCGTTCGCCAGCGCATGTTGGGTGATGAGCACGCGCGGTTGCGCATCGTCGAGCATGAAGGCCAGTCGCTCGGCGGGATAGGCCGGGTCCAGCGGCAGATAGGCGGCGCCAGCCTTGAGCACGGCGAGGATGGCGACGATCACCTCCACGCCGCGGTGCAGGAACAGTGCGATGCGATCTTCCGGGCCGATGCCGTGCGCGATCAGGTGATGGGCGAGTTGGTTGGCGCGGGCATCGAGGTCGGCATAGCACAGCGTGCACTGGCCATCGACCACGGCGATGGCCTGCGGGGTGCGTGCGACCTGCTGCTCGAACACGCTGGGCAGACAGCGCTGGTCGGCGAAGACGCGATGCTGGCGGGCGAGGCGTTGCAGCCATTGTTGGCGCTCGGTGGTGCTGAAGAGCGGCAAGCGCTCCACGCGGCAGTGTTCGTCGGCGACCATGCCGTGCAACACGGCGAAGAAGTGGTGCAGATGGCGCTCGATGGTGCTGCGCTCGAACAGCGCGGTGGCATAGCCGAGCGTACCGACGATGCGGCCATCGTGCGCTTCCAAGGTGAGTTGCAGATCGAATTTGGCCGAGGTATCCGGGTAAACAATCGAGCGCAGCTCCAAACCCGGCAACGTGGGAGTTGCAGTGGGAGTGTTCTGCCAGGTGAGCATGACCTGGAACACCGGGTGCGCGGACAAACTCCGTTCCGGGTTGAGCGCTTCGATCACCTTTTCGAATGGTACGTCTTGGTGATCTTGCGCGGCCAGTGCGGTGCTGCGCACCTGCGCCAGCAAGTCGGCAACGGTCGGCGCACCGCGTAGATCGATGCGCAGTGCCTGGGCATTGACGAAGAACCCGATCAGCGCTTCGAGTTCGCTGCGGGTGCGATTGGCGACGGGTGCGCCGATCACCACCTGGTCTTGACCCGACAGTCGTGACAACAGCACGGCCCAGCCGGCCAGCACGGTCATGAACATGGTGGTGCCGTGGCGCTGACTTAAGTGATTCAACGCGTCGGTGAGTTCGGCATCGATGACGATGTCGACATGGTCGCCACGATAGTCCTGCAATGCTGGACGCGGATGGTCGGTAGGCAGTTCCAACAGTGCCGGCGCGTCATGCAGGTGCTCGCGCCAGAAGCCAAGTTGACGTTGCAGCAGTGGCCCATCGAGCCAGCGGCGTTGCCACATGGCGTAATCGGGATATTGGATCGGCAACGGTGGCAAGGGATCGGGTTGGCCTTGCACGAAGGCGGCGTACAGCGCGCTCAGTTCCTGCACCAGCAACGCCATCGACCAGCCATCCGAAACGATGTGGTGCATGGTCACCAGCAGGCGATGTTGCTGATCGGCCAGCTGCAACAGGCGACCACGGATCAACGGACCACGGCTCAGGTCGAAGGGCGTGTTGGTTTCTTGTTCGGCGTGGAGTTGGGCGTCGGCGTGGGGGTCTGCTGTTTGCCGCAGATCGATGCACTCCAGCGCAAAGCCGACGTTGGCCGGCGCAATCACCTGTGTGGCGCCATCGTCGCTGGCGACGAAGCAGGTGCGCAGGGCTTCGTGGCGGGCGACGATGCGATCCAAGGCTTGTTGCAGCGCGGACAGGTTCAGCACGCCGTGCAGGTCCACGCCGCCGGCGAGCAGGTACGCGCGTGCAGCACGTTGATCGAGCTGCTCCAGGAACCACAGTCGCTGCTGGGCGTAGGACAGCGGCAATGGCGCATCGCGGTCGGCTGGTACGATCGCCGGCAGGGTGCTGGCGTCGGTGTTGTCCAGGGCCTGGGCCAGATCGACCAGACGCGGCTGGGCGAATAAGGTGGCCAGCGGCAGTTCCAATCCCAGCGCGCTGCGGATGCGCGAGATCAGGCGCACGCCGAGCAGCGAGTGCCCACCGAGGGCGAAGAAGTTGTCGTGACGCCCGACCTGTTCGACGCCGAGTAGCTCGCGGTAGAGATCGGCGAGCTGTGTTTCCAGTTCGCCTTCTGGGGCGACATAGGCTTGCGTCGCCAGCGCGTCGGCGTCCGGTGCGGGCAATGCCTTGCGATCCAGCTTGCCATTGGGTGTCAGCGGGAGCCGATCCAACTGTACGTAAGCCGCCGGGACCATGTGCTCGGGCAGGCGGGTGGCCAAGGTGGCGCGCAGTTGCTCGGCGCTGGCGACCGCATCAGCGACCACATAGGCGATCAGACGTCTGTCGCCATCGTCCTCGCGCACAATGACCGCCGCCTGCCGCACACCGTCGCAGGCGTGCAGCGCGGCCTGGATTTCGCCCAGTTCGATGCGGAACCCGCGCAGTTTGATCTGCTCGTCGTTGCGGCCCAGATACTCCAGCGTGCCATCGGCGCGCCAGCGCGCCAGATCGCCGCTGCGGTACATGCGCGTACCGGGCTGATCGGCGAACGGATCGGGGATGAAACGTTCGGCGGTCAGTCCTGGGCGATGCAGATAGCCGCGCGCCAGACCCGCACCGGCCACGTACAGTTCACCGGCCACACCGACCGGCAGGCACTGACCATCCGGTCCCAGTACATACGCGCGCAGATCCGCCAGCGGTGCACCGATCGGGCTGTTGCCAGGACGCTGTACATCCTGCGCGGTGAGTGCATGGGCGGTGACGTGTACGGTGGTCTCGGTGATGCCGTACATGTTGAGCAGGGTGGTGCGCTGACCATGCGCGGTGAACCACGCGGACACACTGGCCGGTTGCAAGGCTTCGCCGCCGAAGATCACCAGGCGCAGGTGGTGCTGCAAGTCGCTGTGCTGTTGCGCATCGATCAGCGCCTGGAACGCACTGGGAGTCTGGTTGAGCACGCTGACGCGCTGCTCGCACAGCAGGGTATGGAAGGCGTCGGGATCGCGTGCGGTGTCCTGTGACACCACGACCAGGCGTCCGCCGTGGGCCAGTGCACCCCACAGTTCCCAGACGGAGAAATCGAACGCGCAGGAATGGAACAGGGTCCAGACATCCTCGGCGGTCGGCGCGACGCACGCGCGGGTGGCATGCAACAGGCGCACGACTTGGGCATGGGCGATGACGACGCCCTTGGGGGTGCCGGTGGAACCGGAGGTGTAGATGAGGTAGGCCGGATGTTGCGGCAGCAGATCGGTGCGCTGTGGTGCGTGAGTGGGGTGTTGTGCCCAGGTGTCGGTATCCGTGTCGATCCGGAGGAGGGTGATGTCGTCGCGCTCCTGCCATGCGTTCGCCAGCGCATGTTGGGTGATGAGCACGCGCGGTTGCGCATCGTCGAGCATGAAGGCCAGTCGCTCGGCGGGATAGGCCGGGTCCAGCGGCAGATAGGCGGCGCCAGCCTTGAGCACGGCGAGGATGGCGACGATCACCTCCACGCCGCGGTGCAGGAACAGTGCGATGCGATCTTCCGGGCCGATGCCGTGCGCGATCAGGTGATGGGCGAGTTGGTTGGCGCGGGCATCGAGGTCGGCATAGCACAGCGTGCACTGGCCATCGACCACGGCGATGGCCTGCGGGGTGCGTGCGACCTGCTGCTCGAACACGCTGGGCAGACAGCGCTGGTCGGCGAAGACGCGATGCTCGCGGGCGAGGCGTTGCAGCCATTGTTGGCGCTCGGTGGTGTTGAAGAGCGGCAAGCGCTCCACGCGGCAGTGTTCGTCGGCGACCATGCCGTGCAACACGGCGAAGAAGTGGTGCAGATGGCGCTCGATGGTGCTGCGCTCGAACAGTGCGGTGGCATAGCCGAGCGTACCGACGATGCGGCCGTCGTGCGCTTCCAAGGTGAGTTGCAGATCGAATTTGGCTGAGGTATCCGGGTAAACAATCGAGCGCAGCTCCAAACCCGGCAACGTGGGAGTTGCAGTGGGAGTGTTCTGCCAGGTGAGCATGACCTGGAACACCGGGTGCGCGGACAAACTCCGTTCCGGGTTGAGCGCTTCGATCACCTGTTCGAACGGCACGTCCTGGTGATCCTGCGCGGCCAGTGCGGTGCTGCGTACCTGCGCCAGCAAGTCGGCGACGGTCGGCGCGCCGCGTAGATCGATGCGCAGTGCCTGGGCATTGACGAAGAACCCGATCAGCGCTTCGAGTTCGCTGCGGGTGCGATTGGCGACGGGTGCGCCGATCACCACCTGGTCTTGACCCGACAGTCGTGACAACAGCACGGCCCAGCCGGCCAGCACGGTCATGAACATGGTGGTGCTGTGGCGCTGACTTAAGTGATTCAACGCGTCGGTGAGTTCGGCATCGATGACGATGTCGACATGGTCGCCACGATAGTCCTGCAATGCTGGACGCGGATGGTCGGTAGGCAGTTCCAACAGTGCCGGCGCGTCATGCAGGTGCTCGCGCCAGAGGCCAAGTTGACGTTGCAGCAGTGGCCCATCGAGCCAGCGGCGTTGCCACATGGCGTAATCGGGATATTGGATCGGCAACGGTGGCAAGGGATCGGGTTGGCCTTGCACGAAGGCGGCGTACAGCGCGCTCAGTTCCTGCACCAGCAACGCCATCGACCAGCCATCCGAAACGATGTGGTGCATGGTCACCAGCAGGCGATGTTGCTGATCGGCCAGCTGCAACAGGCGACCACGGATCAACGGACCACGGCTCAGGTCGAAGGGCGTGTTGGTTTCTTGTTCGGCGTGGAGTTGGGCGTCGGCGTGGGGGTCTGCTGTTTGCCGCAGATCGATGCACTCCAGTGCAAAGCCGACGTTGGCCGGCGCAATTACCTGTGTGGCGCCATCGTCGTTGGCGACGAAACAGGTGCGCAGGGCTTCGTGGCGGGCGACGATGCGATCCAAGGCTTGTTGCAGCGCGGATAGGTTCAGCACGCCGTGCAGGTCCACGCCGCCGGCGAGCAGGTACGCGCGTGCGGCACGTTGATCGAGCTGTTCTAGGAACCACAGTCGCTGCTGGGCGTAGGACAGCGGCAGCGCCGCGTCGTCGTCGCGTGGCGGGATGCTCTCTTCCGCAGCAGGGTCTGATTCGGCCAACAAGGCCCAGAGGCGATGTGCCTCCTCACGGCTCAGGTTAGAGATATCCTGTTGAGACATGGGGGAAGAGGACATGGTAGTTAGCGTTCCAATTGGGCTTTGGAGAAGAGGGATGCAGCGGTATCGCGCTGCAATTGCGCAAGCCGCATGCTGAGTACCAGATGGGCCATCTGCTGCAGGGTTGGCTGTGCGAACAGCCGCTGGATCGAAAGATCGCAATGCAGCGTGCGGCGAATCGCGGCGGCTAGTCGCACGGCGAGCAAGGAATGTCCACCAAGATCAAAGAAGCTGTCGTGGCGGCTGACCCGCTCGATGCCGAGCAACTCGCGCCACAGAGTCGCCAGTGCTTGTTCGAGTGGACCATCGGGTGCTTCATACGGCGCTTGTGCGAAGCCCGCCTCGTGTGGTGCTGGCAATGCACGGCGGTCCACTTTGCCGCTGGATGTCAGCGGCAGGGCATCCAGGAGGACGTAGGTGGCCGGTTGCATGTAGTCAGGCAGAAGCGCACGTAGTTGCGTGCGGATGGCAGTGGTTTCGCTTTGCGCAGCTGCCACATACGCCACCAGCCGTGGTGCGCCAACGTGGTCTGGGTGTGTTAAGACCAGCGCATCCTCAACGCCGTGGCAGGTGCGTAGCGCGGCTTCTATCTCGCCGAGCTCGATACGGAACCCGCGCAGTTTGATCTGATCGTCGTTGCGGCCGAGATAATCGAGTGTGCCGTCCGCACGCCAGCAGGCCAGATCGCCGCTGCGGTACATGCGCGCACCGGGCTGTTCGGCGAACGGATCGGGGACGAAGCGTTCAGCGGTCAGATCGGCACGGCCGAGGTAGCCCCGAGCCACTGCGGTGCCGCCGAGATACAGTTCACCGCGCGCACCGATCGGCAGCAACTGAGCGGCACGATCCAGCACGTACGCCCGGGTGCCCAGGAGCGGGCGACCAATGCCGCTCGGGGTGTCGGCGGCGACGGCCTGGGCGGTGGCGACCACGACGGCTTCGGTCGGGCCGTAGGTATCCAGCAGCGGCGTGCGGGTGTTCTGGACCCAGTGCTGGCGCATGGCCGGTGTCAGCGCTTCGCCGCCGATGATGACCTGACGCACGCAGGTGGGAATGTCCAGCGACTGCGCGCATAACTGCGCCCAGAAGCGGGTCGGTAGATCGACCACGCTGATGTTGGCCTGCGCGCACTGCGCCCAGAACCGCTCGGTGTCCAGCCAGGTATCGTCGCGCAGCACCAGGGTGGCGCCGCAGCACAAGGCGCCGAAGAGTTCTTCGACCGACGCATCGAAGGCCAGTGCGGCAAATTGCAGCACGCGGTCCTGTGGTGCTAGTCGGTACAGGTCGATCAGGGCGTGCAGGCGCGTGGTCAATGCGTGGTGGGAGACCAGCACGCCCTTGGGTTTGCCGGTCGAGCCGGAGGTATAGATGACATAGGCCAGGTGTTGCGCCGATAGCGGCGGCAGTACCGGGGCGTGCTCGGGTGCGTCGGCGGCGGCGGCCTGTGCGGCGGCGATGGCGATGATCGGAGGCGTCAACGCCGTCGATGCGACGAGGTGCTCTGGGTCGTCAACGAGCACCAGAACCGGTTGGGCATCGGCCAATACGTTGGCGATGCGTTCTCGCGGTTGGCTGGGGTCCAGCGGCAGGTAGGCGGCGCCGCTCTTGAGCACGGCGAGGACGGCGAGGATCTGCGCGATGCCGCGTTGCAGGCACAGCGCCACGCAGCGTTCGGGCTGTGCGCCCAGTGCAATGAGGTGGTGGGCCAAGCGATTGGCCTGGCGGTCGAGTTGTTCGTAACTGAGCGTGGTATCGGCGCAGACCAGCGCGATGGCGTGCGGTGTTGCGGCAACCTGCTGGGCGAACCACTGCGGCAGGCTGCGTGGTTCGGCGGCGGGCGCGTCATGCCCGGTGAAGGTATGCAGGTGCTGGCGTTGGGCGGGCGAGAGCAACGGCAGCTTGCCTACGCGCGCGTGGTCGTCGGCGAGCATGCCATCTAGCAGCACGCCGAGGTTGTCCCACTGCCGTTGCAGCGTGGCGGGGTCGAACAAGGCGGTGGCAAAGCGCAGGCTGCCGAGGATGCAGCCGTGTTCCAGGCGCAGGTCCAGCTCCAGGTCGTACTTGGCCTCGCGGGTCGCTGCGGGCAGCAGTTGGCAGTGCAGATCGGGCAGGGCGAGGGCGACCTGCGGGGTGTTCTGCCAGGTGAACATGGCCTGGAACAGCGGTGCATGTGCCAGGCTGCGCACCGGGTTGAGCGCTTCGATCACCTGTTCGAAGGGTAAATCCTGGTGCGCCTGCGCGGCCAGGGCGGTGGCACGCACCTGGGTCAACAAATCGGCCACGGAGGGATCGGCGCGCAGGTCGATGTGCAAGGCCTGGGTGTTGACGAACAGGCCGATCAGCGGCTCCAGTTCGCCACGCGTGCGCTGGGCGATGGGAGTGCCGATGACCACCTGGTTCTGGCCGGCCAGACGCGCCAGCAGCGCGCCCCAGGCGGCGAGCAGGGTCATGAAGAGGGTGGTGCCTTGGCGCTGGCTCAGGGCGATCAGCGCTTGGGTGCGTGCGGCATCGAAGGCCACCGGGATGGCGTCGCCGGCGTAGTCTTGTTCGGGCGGACGCGGTCGGTCGGTCGGCAGGGTCAGTAGGGCTGGGGCATCGCGCAGATGCTCGCACCAGAACTGGCGCTGCTGTTGCAGCAGCGGCCCGTCGATCCAGCGGCGCTGCCACAGGGTGTAGTCGGGATACTGGATCGGCAGCGGCGGCAATGGATCGGGCTGGCCGTGAACGAAGGCGCTGTAGAGCGCACCGAGTTCGTGCAGCAGTACGCCGATCGACCAATCATCGGCAATCAGATGGTGCAGGGTCACCAGCAACAAGTGGTTGTCTTCGGCCAGTTGCAGCAGGCGTGCGCGCAAGAGCGGGCCATGTTCCAGCTCGAAGGCAGTGCTGGTTTCCTGTTCGGCGTAACGCTGTGCGGCGGCCTGCGGATCGGCGCTGTGGCGCAGGTCGATGCACTCCAGTGGCATGGCGATGCTCGGCGGAGCGATCACCTGGGCGGGGCCGTTATCGGTGGCGACGAAGTGGGTGCGTAGCGCGTCGTGGCGGGCGAGCAGGCGGTCCAGCGCCTGCCGCAGGGCGGTCAGGTTCAAAGCGCCGCGCAAGGCCACGACGCCGGGCATCAGATAGGCTAGGTTGGCACGCGGATCGAACTGCGCCAGTACCCACAAACGCTGCTGGGCGAAGGACAGCGGTAGTGGATCGGGATGCGGCACCGGCACGATGGCCGGCAGCGCGTTGGCAGGCGCGTGTGCGAGTGCGACCGCTAGATCGGTCAGACGTGGATGGGCGAAGAGCGTGCTCAGGGCGAGGTCGATGCCACGGCAGACGCGTAGGCGGGCGATCAATTGCACAGCCAGCAGCGAGTGCCCGCCCAGGGCGAAGAAGTTGTCGTGACGACCGACCTGTCCGACGCCGAGCAGCTCGCACCACAGCATGGCCAGGCACGTTTCCGCTTCGCCTTGCGGGGCGACATACGCCTGCGTGGCCAGGGCGCTGGCATCCGGCGCCGGCAATGCGTGGCGATCGAGCTTGCCGTTGGCGGTCAGCGCCAGGGTCGCAAGCCACACGTAGGCCGACGGGAGCATGACCTCCGGCAAGCATGCCGCCAGACGCGTGCGCAGTACGTTGGCATCAGGCCTGGTCGCGTCGCCGGACGGCACCGTCTCGCCGACCAGGTAGGCCACCAGTCGCTGTTCGCCGCTGTCGGAGCGGGCAATGACGACTGCCTCGCGCACACCATCGCAGGCGCGTAGTGCAGCGGCGATCTCGCCCAATTCGATACGCACGCCGCGCAGTTTGATTTGTTCGTCGTTGCGACCGAGATATTCCAATGCACCATCGTCACGCCAACGCGCCATGTCGCCAGTGCGGTACATGCGCTGGCCGGGTTGAGCAGCGAATGGGTCGGGGACGAAGCGCTCGGCGGTCAGGTCCGCACGGCCCAGATAGCCGCGTGCCAGTTGTGGGCCGGCAATGCACAACTCGCCGATGACCCCGAACGGGACGCGTTGTCGATAGCGGTCGAGTACGTGTAGGCGTGTGTTCGGCAGAGGTCGACCCAGCGGCACGACACTGACAGCTTCCTCGCCGCGCACGTGATAGGTGCTAGTCCAGATGGTTGCCTCGGTCGGTCCGTACAGGTTCCATAGCTGGCCGCCGCCGGCACGCAAGCGCTGCGCCAGTTGCCGAGTCAGTGCTTCGCCGCCACAGAGCATGCGTAGCTGCGGATGGCTCTGCCAACCGGCATCCAGCAGCATTTGCCAAAACGCCGGTGTGGCCTGGAGTACCGAGATGGCGTGCTGTTGTAGCAGCCGCAGCCAGTCTGACGGTTGCCGTATCGCTTGGTCGCCGGCCATCACCACACGGGCGCCATGCAGAAGCGGTGCGAACAATTCCAAGCCTGCGATATCGAAGCAGACGGTGGTCACTGCCAGCAGGCTGTCCTCGGGCGACAGCGTCAACTGGGATTGCAGCACAGTCAGGAACTGCATCAGCGCGTGATGGGAGACCATCACGCCCTTGGCTCGGCCGGTGGAGCCGGAGGTGTAGATCACGTAGGCCAAGTGGTGGGGAAGCAAGCCGCGGGTGCCTGGATCCGGGCGGTGCGTGGAGTGCATCGTCCAGGCGGTACTCGCGTCCAGCGCGACGCAGGGATACGCGCTGTGCGGTAGGCGTTCGGCGAGCGCCGCATGCGTGAGCAGGCAGCGCGGATCGCTGTCCTCAAGCATGAAGGCCAGGCGTGCCGGCGGATAGCGCGGATCCAGCGGGAGGTAGGTGCCGCCTGCCTTTAGGACTGCCAGTAAGGCCACCACCAGGTCGCTGCCGCGCGGCAGGCAGACGGCCACCCGGATGTCCGGGCCGACGCCCAGTGCGATCAAGTGATGGGCAAGCTGGTTGGCACGTGCGTCGAGCTCGGCATAGCTGAGTGCCATCTTGTCGTCCACGATGGCGATGGCCTGAGGCGTACACTGGACTTGCCGTTCGATTTCATGGTGCAGGTAAGGGTGCTCGGCAAGGGCGACCTCGCGGCCATTGCACTCCTCCAACCGGCTGCGCTCCTCGGCGCACAGCAGCGGCAGTTGGCTTAGGGGGCTGTGTGGAGTTGCGAGCAGTCCACGCAGCATCTGCCGCAATGCGGTCATGGCGCTCTCGGCCAGTGCCAGCGGCAATCGGTCCGGGTTGACGTTGAATTCCAGCAGTGCCGGGTGCCGCGTGCTGTAGCGCCGCACGAACACGCTCAGCGCGGTGTCTTCGTAACCGGCATGCAGTGGCAGTGTCTGCCATGTGCCTTCCGCGATGTCGGCATCGCTGAACACGCTGAAGTCTTCGACCGAGACGCCGATGTCGAATGGCCGCGGCGTCTGCTGTGCGCTCGCACCCAACTGGCGCATAGCGTGTTGCAAGGGGAAGCGGGCGTGACGCATGGTCGTGCGCAATGCCGTGGCGATGACGCGCATGGCGGTAGCGATATCCGCGTGCGGTGATATGTCCAGGTAGAGCGGCAATTGCGCGGACAGCATGCCGAACATGGCACGTTCGCTGGCGTTGTGCCGATTGTGGACGGCCAGGCCGAGTGCCACAGGCCCTTGATGGTGGCTCAGGCGGGCCAGACAGGTCGCCAGGCAGGCGACGATCATGCTGGTGAGTGAGCCGCCCAGGCGCTCGGCCAGCGTGCTCAAGACGATGAAGTCCGGAGTGTCCAGTGTGCAGGTCAATTGCACGCTTGGCTGATGGCCGAGTGCGGTGGTGGTGCTGGGAAACAGCGGCGCAGGGCGTGTGTGCAGATAGGCACGCCAGTAAGCCTGGTCGCGCTGATAGCGGGTAGAGTCAAGATAGGCTTGGTCGGCAGCGAGCGCTTGCAGATAAGAAGGGGCAGCTGTCTGATCGGGCTGGCCGCGCAGACGCTGGTTGTAGGATTCGACAACCTGTCGGCACAGCATTCCCAGGGAAATGCCATCGGCGATGAGATGATGGCAGCGGTATAGGCAATAGCCACGTTCGGTGGAGGCCTGCAGCCACTGGATGTCCCATAGCGGTTGGCCATACAGCGCGAAGGGTTTTGCAATGGTTTGGTGCAGGTGATCCCAGATGCTTTGTTCGCTGTCTGCGTGGGCCGAATAATCGTGCCAGGGCAGGGAAAAAGGCAGTGACTCCAGCACGCGTTGGCGTGGCAAGGGAGCCTCTTCGACCAGCACCGTGCGCAGTGCGTCGTGGCGGGCGATGACCGTTGCAATGGCATGTTCCCAGGCATCGCGGTGGATGGTGCCTTCGAAACGGATGACGCAGCCGATGCTGTAACTGGGTTGTTTTGGTGCGAGCAGTTGCCCGAGCCAGATGCCTTGCTGGGCCGAACTGAGCGGATACAGCGCCGCATCGAGCGGAGCGAGCAAATCGGTGACGCTCATGCGATTCCCTGTGGGGCGGGAATGCGCTGCGCCATCGCTTGCATACTGCTGCATCGGCAGGCGGTGCGCGAGGTTGCGAGTCTGGAGGCGCGCGGTCTGGTGAGGAGGATCATGGCGTTCATGGCGTGACCTGGGCGGTCACGCAGTCGGTGTCTGTCATAGGGCGGGGATTGGCGCAGTCAGTCATGCCGTCGCCATGCGCAGGCGCTGCATGCGGTGTCGAGGAGGTGCATGCAGGGGACGCGCGGTCGAGCGCCTGCTCAATGCAATGTGCGAGCCCGACGATGTGCATGTTCTCGATCATGGTGACGTGATTGCCGCCCACCGGCATCCGTGCGATCTGCGCCGCTGGCAGCAGATGCTGCCAGCCATAGGCATCCGTAGCCGGTTCGGGTTCGCTCGCCTGGAAGAGATGCAGCTTGCACGCCACCTGCAATGGCAGGGCGGTGAACGCTGGCCACAACCGGTTGAAGTGGGTGCTGTTGACGCACTCCTGCAACATGTTCGCGACCGTGGTCTGTTCTTCCGCCGCCAACTGCGCCAGCATCGGATCGCTTTCGCAGGCTGCGGCCATGTCCGCGTATGCGTTGTCGCCGATGTGCTTCAGCAGCGCTTCCAGCGCCGCCTGGACGTCATGGCGCTCCTGATAGGGTTCATGGTGTCGCAATCCGTCCAGTCGTTGCAGCAACGCTTGGCCGAGCGCGGTGTCGAGCGTGTCGGTGTCCGCTTTCGCTGTCGGCAGGCTGCAATCGAGCAGGCCGAGGAAAGCGACGGACTGGCCCTGCTGGTCGAAGTGTTGGGCGATGGCATAGGACAACAGGCCGCCGGAGGAATACCCCAGCAGGTGATACGGACCGTGCGGCTGCACCGCCTGAATCCACGCGGCCATCTGCGTGGCTAGTGCGTCCATCGTGGCCGGCAGCGGTTCCGGCCAAGGCAAGGCATAGACCGGAATGTCCGCATCGAGGTGGCCGGCCAACTCGAACGCATAGGTGATGTCGCCAATGCCGGTCGGTACCACGAAAACGGGCGGGCGGCTGCCATGGCGCCGCGCAGCCAGCACCTGGGATCCGAATGCCTGTGTGTCGCCACTCAGGCGCGCGGCTTGCGCTTGCAGCGTCGGCGCGGCATACACCATTTGCACGGTCAGTTCGAAGTGACTGCGTCTGGCGGCGGCGATCAGCCGCACTACCGACAACGAGTGTCCGCCCAATTCGAAGAAATGGTCGTTGCGGCCGATGCGCTGCGGCCCCAGCACGCTGGCCCAGAGTTTGGCTAGACGACGCTCGATGGGTGTGGCGGGTGGTACGTAGGCCGCATTGGCCGGCGTCGCAGCCTCCGGCGCCGGCAGCGCGCGCCGGTCGAGCTTGCCGTTGGTGTTCACTGGCAACACTTTCAGTTGCACATAGGCCGCTGGCAGCATGTAGTCGGGCAGTCGCGCAGCCAGCTGCGTGCGCAGCGTGTCGGCGCCAAGTTGCTCGGCATCGCCGACCACATAGCCAACCAATCGCGGTTCGCCCGGAATATCCTCGCGCAGCAACACGGTGGCGTCCTGCACGCCGGTGCAGGTGCGTAGCGCGGCTTCTATCTCGCCGAGCTCGATACGGAACCCGCGCAGTTTGATCTGATCGTCGTTGCGGCCGAGATAATCGAGTGTGCCGTCCGCACGCCAGCAGGCCAGATCGCCGCTGCGGTACATGCGCGCACCGGGCTGTTCGGCGAACGGATCGGGGACGAAGCGTTCAGCGGTCAGATCGGCACGGCCGAGGTAGCCCCGAGCCACTGCGGTGCCGCCGAGATACAGTTCACCGCGCGCACCGATCGGCAGCAACTGAGCGGCACGATCCAGCACGTACGCCCGGGTGCCCAGGAGCGGGCGACCAATGCCGCTCGGGGTGTCGGCGGCGACGGCCTGGGCGGTGGCGACCACGACGGCTTCGGTCGGGCCGTAGGTATCCAGCAGCGGCGTGCGGGTGTTCTGGACCCAGTGCTGGCGCATGGCCGGTGTCAGCGCTTCGCCGCCGATGATGACCTGACGCACGCAGGTGGGAATGTCCAGCGACTGCGCGCATAACTGCGCCCAGAAGCGGGTCGGTAGATCGACCACGCTGATGTTGGCCTGCGCGCACTGCGCCCAGAACCGCTCGGTGTCCAGCCAGGTATCGTCGCGCAGCACCAGGGTGGCGCCGCAGCACAAGGCGCCGAAGAGTTCTTCGACCGACGCATCGAAGGCCAGTGCGGCAAATTGCAGCACGCGGTCCTGTGGTGCTAGTCGGTACAGGTCGATCAGGGCGTGCAGGCGCGTGGTCAATGCGTGGTGGGAGACCAGCACGCCCTTGGGTTTGCCGGTCGAGCCGGAGGTGTAGATGACGTAGGCCGGATGCTGCGGATGTAGTGCGGGAATGTTGGGTGCGTGCGTTGGCGCACAGGTCCAAAACTCTTGCTCGACATCGAGCCGCACGGTGTGCATGCCGTTGCGCGTCGCAAGCGATGCAGCCGTATCGCGATGGGTGAGCAGCACACTGGGTCGTGCATCGGCGAGCATGGCGTTCAGGCGCGCGGATGGCACATCGGGATCCAGCGGCAGGTAAGCGCCGCCGGCCTTGAGCACGGCGAGGATGGCAACGATCAGATCAATGCCGCGCGGCAGGCACACGGCGACGATGCGTTCTGGTACGACGCCCAGCCCGATCAGATGATGGGCGAGTTGGTTGGCGCGGGCATCGAGTTCGGCGTAGTGGAGTGCCTGGGTCTGCGCCACGACCGCGATCGCCTGCGGCGTGCGCCGCGCCTGTAAGGCGATGGTGTGATGCAGGAAGCCGTTGCCGTCGAGATCGTCCGTGGTGGCGTTGAAGCTGTGCAACTGCGCCAGTTCGTCGGCGGGTAACAACATCAGAGTATTCAATGGGGTATCCGGTGCCCGTTCCAGCGCCTGGATCAGCGCCTGCACCGCGTGTTGCATCAGCGCAATGACGCGCTCGGCACCGATGCGCGGCTCTACCGTCGCATCCACCGAAAAACCTCCAGTTGCGGTGATGTCGTTGATCGAGATCGCCAGTGGATAGTTGGTGCGCTCCGGCATTGCCAGCATTTCCATGCCAAGCCGGTTGTGTGCCTGCTGCGCTATGTCGGCCGGTGTCTGCGCCGTGATGCCACCGGCATAGCGATAGTTGAGCAGCGCGGTGAAGAGTGGTGCTGGTGGCGCGATGCCACTGCAGCGTTGCGCCAATGCCAATGGGGCGTGTTCGTGGTGGAGTAACTGCGCCAACTGCTGCTGGGTCTGGCGCAGCGCCTCGACCACGCTGCGGCCATTGCGTTGCAGCCGGATAGGCAGCGTGTTGAGGAACATGCCCAGAACACGGTCGGCACCGTTGCCGCCTTGCATACGACCGAACAACGTCGTACCGAACACCACATCGTCCTGGCCGCTGGTTTGAGCCAACACCAGTGCGCAGGCCAGATGGAATAAGCTGGATGGGGTGATATTGAGTCGGTGTGCATGACGGCGCACAGCGCTGGACAGGCCATCGGGCAGAGGGCGCAGTCTGTGTTCCATGTCAGCGCCGGTGCCGCGCACTTCGTACAGGCCGAACGGGATGGTGGGTGTTTCCAGATCACCCAACTGCTGGGTGAAGAAGGCGCGGTGTTCGGCTTCGCTTACATCAAGACGTGCTTGTGCGATGAAGTTGCGGAATGGCAGCGGCGCGGGCAAGCGGTGCTGGTGTCCGTGCAGATGGGCATGTATCTCCTCGATCAGCAGTTCCAGTGTGGTGTGATCCATGATCAGGTGATGGTAATGAAGGCCAAGTAGCCAGCGCCCGTGCACGCGATCTTCGACGAGGTCGGCATGGATCAGCGGTGCCTGGCTGATATCCAGACGGAAGCGAAGCGGATCCATGTGCTGCTGCAACGCTGCCAGCACGTCCTGCGCATCAAGGACGAGGGTGTGCAACAGCAGTGGCGCATGCCGCCAGACCACTTGAACGGGTGTGTGCAGACCCTGCCAGGCGAAGCTGGTGCGCAGGATGTCGTGGCGTGCGATGACCGTTTCCAGCGCGACGACGAAGGCATCCACATGCGCGCGCGTGTCGAATGCCAGCACGGTGCTGTTGAGGTAAGCATCGTTTTCTGGGCTGGCTAGATGATGGAATAGCAGACCTTCCTGCAGTGGCGCCAGCGGGTAGATGTCCTGCACGTTGGGCGCACCGCCCTGGACGGTCGCCACGGCAGCATCGGTCTCGGTTTGGCTGAGTTCGACCAGTGGCAGCATGTCCGGCGTGATGCGGGCGCAATCGGGGGTAATGCGATTGGGCGGGATGCGAAGCGTGGACGCGCAGGTGAGGGTGCTGGCGAGGCTGGCTAACGTAGGCGTGTTGAACAAGGCGCGCACGTCCAAGTGCCAGCCATGTCGGCGCAGACGCTCAATCAGGGTGATCGCCAGCAGCGAGTGCCCACCGAGGGCGAAGAAGTTGTCGTGACGCCCGACCTGTTCGACGCCGAGTAGCTCGCGGTAGAGATCGGCGAGCTGTGTTTCCAGTTCGCCTTCTGGGGCGACATAGGCTTGCGTCGCCAGCGCGTCGGCGTCCGGTGCGGGCAATGCCTTGCGATCCAGCTTGCCATTGGGGGTCAACGGGAGCCGATCCAACTGTACGTAAGCCGCCGGGACCATGTGCTCGGGCAGGCGGGTGGCCAAGGTGGCGCGCAGTTGCTCGGCGCTGGCGACCGCATCAGCGACCACATAGGCGATCAGACGTCTGTCGCCATCGTCCTCGCGCACAATGACCGCCGCCTGCCGCACACCGTCGCAGGCGTGCAGCGCGGCCTGGATTTCGCCCAGTTCGATGCGGAACCCGCGCAGTTTGATCTGCTCGTCGTTGCGGCCCAGATACTCCAGCGTGCCATCGGCGCGCCAGCGCGCCAGATCGCCGCTGCGGTACATGCGCGTACCCGGTTGATCGGCGAACGGATCGGGGATGAAACGTTCGGCGGTCAGTCCTGGGCGATGCAGATAGCCGCGCGCCAGACCCGCACCGGCCACGTACAGTTCACCGGCCACACCGACCGGCAGGCACTGACCATCCGGTCCCAGTACATACGCGCGCAGATCCGCCAGCGGTGCACCGATCGGGCTGTTGCCAGGACGCTGTACATCCTGCGCGGTGAGTGCATGGGCGGTGACGTGTACGGTGGTTTCGGTGATGCCGTACATGTTGAGCAGGGTGGTGCGCTGACCATGCGCGGTGAACCACGCGGACACACTGGCCGGTTGCAAGGCTTCGCCGCCGAAGATCACCAGGCGCAGGTGGTGCTGCAAGTCGCTGTGCTGTTGCGCATCGATCAGCGCCTGGAACGCACTGGGAGTCTGGTTGAGCACGCTGACGCGCTGCTCGCACAGCAGGGTATGGAAGGCGTCGGGATCGCGTGCGGTGTCCTGTGACACCACGACCAGGCGTCCGCCATGGGCCAGTGCACCCCACAGTTCCCAGACGGAGAAATCGAACGCGCAGGAATGGAACAGGGTCCAGACATCCTCGGCGGTCGGCGCGACGCACGCGCGGGTGGCATGCAACAGGCGCACGACTTGGGCATGGGCGATGACGACGCCCTTGGGGGTGCCGGTGGAACCGGAGGTGTAGATGAGGTAGGCCGGATGTTGCGGCAGCAGATCGGTGCGCTGTGGTGCGTGAGTGGGGTGTTGTGCCCAGGCGTCGGTATCCGTGTCGATCCGGAGGAGGGTGATGTCGTCGCGCTCCTGCCATGCGTTCGCCAGCGCATGTTGGGTGATGAGCACGCGCGGTTGCGCATCGTCGAGCATGAAGGCCAGTCGCTCGGCGGGATAGGCCGGATCCAGCGGCAGATAGGCGGCGCCGGCCTTGAGCACGGCGAGGATGGCGACGATCACCTCCACGCCGCGGTGCAGGAACAGTGCGATGCGATCTTCCGGGCCGATGCCGTGCGCGATCAGGTGATGGGCGAGTTGGTTGGCGCGGGCATCCAGGTCGGCATAGCACAGCGTGCACTGGCCATCGACCACGGCGATGGCCTGCGGCGTGCGTGCGGCCTGCTGCTCGAACACGCTGGGCAGACAGCGCTGGTCGGCGAAGACGCGATGCTGGCGGGCGAGGCGTTGCAGCCATTGTTGGCGCTCGGTGGTGCTGAAGAGCGGCAAGCGCTCCACGCGGCAGTGTTCGTCGGCAACCATGCCGTGCAACACGGCGAAGAAGTGATGCAGATGGCGCTCGATGGTGCTGCGCTCGAACAGCGCGGTGGCATAGCCGAGCGTACCGACGATGCGGCCGTCGTGCGCTTCCTGCAGTCCCATTTGCAGGTCGAATTTGATCGTCTGCGCTGGCAGGCCGAATTGTTGTAGCCGCAAGCCCGAAAGTTGCAGTTCCGATTCAGGCAGATTCTCCCAGTTCAACATCACCTGGAAGAGTGGATGCGCTGCCAGATTGCGCTCAGGGTTGAGTATTTCGATGAGTTGATCGAACGGCAGATCCTGGTGGGACTGCGCCGCCAAGGTCGTCGCGCGTACCTGTGTCAGCAACTGGGCCACGCTAGGGTTGCCCGACAGATCCAGCCGCAGTGCCTGAGTGTTGACGAAGAAGCCGATCAGCGGTTCCAGCTCTTCATGGGTGCGGTTGGCCACAGGGGTTCCGATCACCACTTGATTCTGTCCTGACAGGCGCGACAACAGCACTGCCCAGGCGGCCAGCAGGGTCATGTACAGGGTCGTGCCATGACGTTGACCGAGCTGTTTGAGCGCGGTGCTCTGGGCGTGGTCCAGGGCGAATGCGACGCTGTCGCCGGCATAGTCCTGGTGCGGCGGGCGGGCGTGATCGGTCGGCAGTTCCAGCAACGCCGGGGCGCCTTGTAGGTGGTTGCGCCAGAAATCGCGCTGGCGTTCGTGCATCTGACCGCTGATCCGTTGGCGTTGCCAACTGCTGTAATCGGCGTATTGCACGCGAAGTGGAGGCAGTGGGTCGGCGCGGCCTTCCAGGAAAGCGGTGTACAAAGCGCCCAATTCGCGCATCAGTACACCGATCGACCAACCGTCGGAGACGATGTGATGCATCGTGATCAGCAGCAGGTGCTCCTGCTCGGCCAGGCGCAGCAGGCGGCCACGCACCAGGGTGTCGTGTTCCAGATCGAAACGCGTGCCGGCTTCTTCGGCGGCGTGGTCGTGCGCGGCTGCCTCGGGGTCGGGCAATGTGCGCAGATCGATACAGTGCAGTGGAAAGCGGCTCTGCGCATCGGCGATGCGCTGTACCGGGACGTCGTGCTCCATCGCGAAACGTGTGCGCAACGCCTCGTGCCGATGCACGATACGGTCCAACGCGCGGCGCAATACGAGGCTGTCCAGTGCGCCGCTCAAGCGGACGCCGCCGGGCATCAGATAGGCGAGTTGGCTCTCGGGATCGAAGCGGTCCAGGAACCATAGGCGTTGCTGGGCGAAGGAAAGCGGCATTGCCGCATGGCGATCCACCGTGACGATCCGCTGTGCGTCGCTGCGCTCGCTGCGCTCCAGGCATTGCGCCAGTGCCTGCAATTGGCTGTGGTTGAACACATCACCAATCTGTATTTCCATGCCGAGGCGGTCGCGGATGCGCGCGATCAACTGCACGGCTAACAACGAATGCCCGCCCAGGGCAAAGAAGTCGTCGCCACGACCGACCTGTTCGACACCGAGCAGCTCGCGCCATAGCCCGGCGAGCACGGTTTCCAGTTCGCCTTCCGGGGCCAGGTAGGTCTGCGTTGCCAGCGCGTCGGCACCCGGGGCTGGTAATGCCTTGCGATCCAGCTTGCCATTGGTGGTCAATGGCAATGCCTTTAGTTGCACATAGGCCGCTGGCAGCATGGCCTCGGGCAGTCGCGCAGCCAGCTGCGTGCGCAGCGTGTCGGCGCCAAGTTGCTCGGCATCGCCGACCAGATAGGCGACCAGGCGCGGCTCGCCAGGGCTGTCCTCGCGCAGCAACACGACCGCGTCCTGCACGCCGGTGCAGGTGCGTAGCGCGGCTTCTATCTCGCCCAGTTCGATACGGAATCCGCGCAATTTGATCTGATCGTCGTTGCGGCCGAGATAGTCGAGCGCACCATCGGCGCGCCAACGCGCCAGATCGCCTGTGCGGTACATGCGCGCGCCAGGCTGATCGGCGAACGGATCGGGGACGAAGCGTTCGGCGGTCAGGTCTGGACGACCGAGATAACCACGGGCCAATTGCATGCCGGCGATGTGCAATTCGCCGGCCACGCCGAGCGGAGCCAACTGAGCGTAGGCATTGAGGACGTGCAATTGGGTATTGGCGATCGGTCGGCCGATCGGCACCTGGGTGACGTCGGCTTCGCCGCATTCCCAGGCACTGACGTCCACTGCTGCTTCGGTCGGGCCGTAGAGGTTGTACAGGCGTGCCTGCGGCAGACGGGTACGCGTGTCACGTGCCAGATCGGCGAGCAGCGTTTCGCCGCTGCAAACGATCCGGCTCAGCGTGCGGCATGCACCTTGCGGCAGTGCATCGAGAAACACGCGTAGCATTGATGGCACAAAGTGTGCGGTGTCGATGCTGGCCTGTTCGATCAACGTCTTGAGATAGGCCGGATCCTTGTGGCCGCCAGGTTGCGCCAGCACCAGACACCCGCCCACGCGTAACGGCCAGAACAGCTCCCACACCGAGACGTCGAAGCCAATGGGAGTTTTTTGCAGGACGCGCTGTTGGGGTTGCAACTGCAAGGCTTGCTGCATCCATTGCAGACGGTTGTCGATGGCGGCATGGGTGTTGACCACACCCTTGGGTGTGCCGGTGGAACCGGAGGTGTAGATGACGTAGGCCGGATGCTGTGGGTGCAATGTGGCAACGACCGGCGCATGCGTTGGCGCGCAGGCCCACGCCGATGGCGCGTCATCCAGCAGGATGGTGTGCAGATCCTCGCGCGGTGTGAGCAACGCGGCGCTCTCGCGGTGGGCCAGCAACACGCTGGGCCGGGCATCGGCGCACATGGCGTGCAGGCGCGCAGCCGGGACGTCGCTGTCCAGCGGCAGATAGGCGGCACCGGCCTTGAGCACGGCGAGGATGGCAACGATCAGATCGATGCCGCGCGGCAGGCACACGGCGACGATGCGTTCCGGTACGACGCCGAGCCCGATCAGATGATGGGCGAGCTGGTTGGCGCGGGCATCGAGTTCGGCGTAGTGGATTGCCTGGGTCTGCGCCACGACCGCGATCGCCTGCGGCGTGCGCCGCGCCTGTGCGGCGATGGCGTGATGCAGGAAGCCGCTGCCGTCGAGATCGGCAGTGGTGGCGTTGAAACTGTGCAACTGCGCCAGTTCCTGCGGCTCGATTGCCGAAAGCGTGGAGACTGCGGCGTTATCGTCAGCGCTCATCCGTGCTAGCAAGGTCAGCAACTGGCGTACGTGGCGTTGAATGCGTGCGCGGGTGAACAGCGCCGTGGCGAAGACTAGGCTGCCGACGATGCCATCGTCACTTTCCTGCATCGACAGTTCCAGATCGAACTGCGCGGCGCGATGGGTGCCTGGTAATGTTTCCACCGTGAGCGCTGGCAGCGTGAGCTGACCTTCCGATGCGTTCTGCCAAGCGAGCATTACCTGGAAAATCGGGTTGTGCGCGGTGCTACGTACGGGATTGAGCGCTTCAACCACATGCTCGAAGGGAATGTCTTGGCATGTCTGGGCGGCCAGTGCTGTCGCCCGGGTTTGCGCCAGGAGCGCGGCCACGCTCGGGTTGTGTCGCAGGTCGATGCGGATCGCCAGCGAATTGACCAACATACCGATCAACGGTTCCAGTTCGGCATGATGGCGATTGGCGATCGGCGTACCGATCACGACCTCTTGCTGGCCCGACAAGCGGGCCAGCAATGCCGCCCAGCCGGCCAGTATCACCATGAACAAGGTGGCGCCGTGGCGCTGGGCCAGTGCCTTCAGCGCGGCCGTCTGCGCGGCATCCAGGTGGAGCGATACGAGGTCGCCGCGATGATCCTGTTGCGCCGGGCGCGGGGAGTCGGTCGGCAATTGGAGCAACGTCGGTGCGTCGCTTAGATGGGCAATCCAATGCGCCAGTTGATGCTGCAATCGCTCGCCGGTCATCCATCGACGTTGCCAGATGGCGAAGTCGGCGTATTGGATCGGCAGTGCTGGCAGTGGATCGGGCAGTCCCTGCGTGAACGCGCCGTACAGTGCGCTCAGTTCATTGACCAGGACTCCACCGGACCACGCGTCGGTGATGATGTGATGCGCGGTCAACAGCAAGACATGGTCGCGCTCGCCCAGGCGCAGCAGGCATCCCCTCAGCAACGGCCCGCTCTGCAGATCGAATGGAGCTTGCGCCTGCGCATCGGCGTGCGCGTGCGCAGCCTGCAACGGGTCGCTTTCGTCGCTGAGATCGTGCTGGATCAGCGCAAAGCCGCTATCGGCCGGGGCGATCATCTGTTGCGGTTGTCCATCGATCGTCGCGAAGCGGGTCCGTAGGATTTCGTGGCGTGCGACGATCCGGTTCAGTGCGCGGCGCAACGCGGTGGTGTCGAGTGTTCCGTGCAGTCGCAGCACGTAGGCGAGCGCGTAGGCGGCGCCACTGTGGCCGTGTACATCGAGGAACCACAGCCGCTGTTGCGCGAAGGAAAGCGGCAGCGGCCCGTTGCGCGGACTCGGCACGATGGCTGGCTGGTGCTCTGTCGAGGCCACCGTCACGGCGTTGGCCAGATCGGCCAGACGTGGGTGCGCGAAGATGTCGGCCAAGCTCACGGCCACGCCCAGCCGTTGCCGCATGCGCGAAGCCAACTGTACGGCCAGCAGTGAGTGCCCGCCCAAGGCAAAGAAGTCGTCGCGACGGCCGACCTGTTCGATATCGAGCAGCGCACGCCAGAGGTCAGCCAGCTGTGTTTCCAACTCGCTTTCGGGGGGCGCATACGCTTGCAGTGCGAGTGCGTCGGCATCTGCTGCCGGCAGAGCGCGACGGTCGAGCTTGCCGTTGGCCGTCAGTGGCAGGACATCGAGCTGCACATATGCTGTCGGCACCATGTAATCAGGGAGCCGTGCACGCAACTGCGTGTGCAAGGTTTCTGCATCGAGGGCCAGCGTGTCCTCGCCCACCACATAGGCGATCAGACGCGTGTCGCCGGTGGAACGGGCATCGGCGATGACGACTGCCTGGCGCACAGTGGGGCAGGCGCATAGCGCTGCGGTGATCTCGCCCGGTTCGATGCGGAAGCCACGGATCTTGATCTGGTCGTCGTTGCGACCGAGGAAATCCAGGCTGCCGTCGGCCAGCCAGCGCGCCAGGTCGCCGGTCTTGTACATGCGCTGGCCGGGTTGCTGGGCGAATGGATCGGGCACGAAGCGTTCGGCGGTGAGTGCGGGGCGATGCAGGTAGCCCTGTGCCAACTGGAGACCGGCGAGATGCAGTTCGCCGGCCACGCCGATCGGGGTCGGCTGACCATGGCGGTCCAGCACATAGGCACGGTTGCCCGACAGCGGCCGTCCGATCGGCACGGGCCGGCTGGCATCCGGGGCCTGATCCAAGGCCAGGGCGGTGACAAACTGGGTGCTCTCGGTCGGGCCATAGGTCTGCAGTACGCTGACCTGACCGCCGGCTTGCAGTACCGTGGTCAGCGCCTGTGGGTCGGCCACATCGCCACCGGTCAACAGCATCCGCAGCGCGCTCAATTGCGGCGCCAGCAGCGGCGCGTAGACGCGCAGCACGCCGGCGACCAGGATCAAGACGCTGATCTGCGCATTGCGCAACATGGCAGCCAGTGCAACTGGCTCGCGCAGCGTGGCGGCCGGCACCACCACGACGGTGGCACCGTTGAGCAGGCTGCCCCAGACTTCCAGGGTGGCCGAGTCAAAGGCAGGGTTGGAGGCGAAGGCGACCCGGTCGCTGGTGCGCAGCCGCGCCGGTCCGTCCTGCATGACCAGGTTGAGGACGGCATGCTGGGGGATGACCACGCCCTTTGGCTGTCCGGTCGATCCGGAGGTGTACATGACGTAGGCCGCACCGAGCGGGTGCGTGAATGGCCGGGGCGGTGTCGCTGCCTCATCAAGCAGGATCTGTTGCAGGTTCACGCAGCGCAGGCCGGGCACATCCAACGGCGGAGCCAGGGTATGCACCAACGCCAGCCGCGCATGGCAGTCGTGCAGCAGGTAGGAGAGGCGTTCGCTGGGTTGCTCCAGATCCATCGGCACATAGCAGGCGCCGCACATCAGCACGGCCAGCTGTGCCACGATGAGGTCGGCCGAGCGCGGCATTAGCAATCCTACCGGCTGGCCCGCCAGCAGGCCGTACTCTTGCAAATGATTGGCCAGGCAAGCGGCGCGATTCCAGAGTTGCGCATAGCTCATGTGCAGCGTGCCGTCGATCAGCGCCGTTGCTTCTGGAGTACGCTGGACCTGGGCGAGCAAGGCGTCGGACAGTCGCGCGAACGGTGGTAAAATCGCCTGGGCGGCGTTGAAGTCGTGCAGCACACGATGGCGTTGTGTCTCCGGCACCCAAGGCAGCCGATCGACCCGGTGACCATCGTGGGTGCTCATCGCCTGGAGCAGATGGACGAACTGTGCGGCGTAGTCCTGGATCGTCGCCTGGTCGAACAAGGCCGTCGGATATTTGATGCAACCGCCCAGCCTGCTCTCGGACTCCTGCATCTCCAGGATCAGATCGAAGGCGCACATGTTCGATGCGTTCGGCAACGGCTCTAGTCGCAATCCCGGCATCTGTAACGATTGGTCGCCGCTGAAACCATCCAGGCTGAACAGTGTCTGGAAGAGGGGGGTGTAGCTCAGGCTGCGGTTCGGTTGCAGCGCTTCGACGACGCGCTCGAACGGCAGTTCCTGGTGATCCTGTGCCTTCAGTACCAAGTCGCGGACGTGCGCCAGCCATTGCCCCACGTTCGGTGTTGCGGATACGTCCAGGCGCAACGCCAGCGTGTTGATGAAACAGCCGATCAGCCCTTCCAGGTCCGGATGCGTGCGTCCGGCGACCGGGGTGCCGATCATCACCTCGTCGGTCGTGCTGATTCGGGTCAGCAGCAGGGCCCAGCCAGCCAGCAGGGTGACGAACAACGAGCAACCATGGCGCCGCGCCAGTGCGTTTAGCCCTTGTGCCAACGCAGTTGGCAGCAGCAGTTCGACCACTGCGCCCTGGTAGTCCTGGATGGCTGGACGCGCGCGGTCGGTCGGCAGCGCCAGCAGCGTCGGGGCGCCATTCAGTTGCCCTGTCCAGAAGCGCAGTTGCGCATCGAGCGTGTCGCCCTGTAATTGCTCGCTTTGCCAGATCGCATAGTCCGCATACTGGATGGGCAATGGCGGCAGCGGATCGGGTTGCTGGCAGACAAAGGCGGCGTACAAGACTTCCAGCTCGCGCAGCAGAATGCCGATCGACCAGCCATCGCAGGCGATGTGATGGAAGGTCAGCAGCAGCACATGCTCCTGCGCCGTCAGCCGTAACAGACGCCCGCGCACCGGAGCGCCCAGTTCCAGATCGAAGGGCTGTCTGGCTTCGTATTGCGTGATGCGTGCGATGTCCAGCGTGCTCGCATCTTCATGCACGAGTGGGAAGCGCATGGTTGCGTGAATGCGCTGACGAACCTGCCCATTGACTTCGATCAGGCTGGTGCGCAGTACTTCGTGGCGCAACACGATGCGATCCAGTGCCGCTTGCAGGGCGTCGATGTCCAGTGCGCCGATCAGGCGCACGCCATTGGCCATGTGGTAGCTGATGGATGCCTGAGGGTCCAGCTTGGCGAGCAACCACATGCGCTTTTGCACGAAGGAAGCCGGTAGGCTCTTGACGGAGTTATCCATGACGGGTGCATTCCTCCAGCAAGCGCGATCGCGATAGGTGCAGGAACGTCTGCTTGCCTGGACACGACCAAGGACGCCGTGGTTGCCTGTTGCATCGAAGCAGGATCATTGACATCGGGCCTTGCACGTGTTTTGCTCAGGTGGAGGTTGTCTGTAGTTGATTTTTAGGCGCAGTTGCCGGTGCACGCTTGACTGGTAGTGACGGCGATTTGTCCTTGGCGGCCTCGTTTGCGCGCGATAACGCGCTTCGCTACCTGGCGACCGATGTCTGATAGGCTCAGGTGCTCTGCACGCTTGGCGTGATTGCCGGTGACGCTGATAGGCAACTCATCGGCGCGAATGAGCAAGTCGCCTGAGGCAGGCTCACGCACTATGCGATGCGTCGCAGTCGCCCGAATAGATTGGCGATCCATACCTGGGCAATGCTGGAACTCGGATCCGCATGAACTTTAATGCGTGTGTTGCATCGACGAGTGCGCCACCAGCCGTCGTACCGCGCATTCGCGGCGTCGGCACTGCCACGCCTGACCATCGCTATTCGCAGTCGGATGTGTTGCAGCGCTTCGGGATCGAAGACTCCCGTCGGCGTCTTGTGTTCTTGCAAAATGGCATCGACTCGCGCAGCTTGGTATTGCCCGAGAGTGATGGGACAGCGCAGGCACCGCGCGAAACGCAGGCACAATTGCTCGACAAACACCGTGATATCGGCCTGGAAATCGGCGAGCGCGCATTGACTCGCTGTCTGCAGTCGATTGGTGCATCGCTGGAAGACGTGCGTTATCTGTGTTGCGTCACCACCACTGGCTTGCTGACCCCCGGCTTCAGTTCGCTGTTGATTCAACGCTTGGGAATGCGTCAGGACTGTGCTCGCTTGGATGTCGTCGGCATGGGCTGCAACGCTGGCCTGAACGGCTTCAATGCGGCGGTCAACTGGACCCATGCCAATGCGGGAAAACTCGCGATCTTGTTGTGCATCGAAGTGTGTTCGGCGGCTTACGTCGACGACGACGGGATCGAGACGGCGGTCGTCAACAGCTTGTTCGGCGATGGCGCAGCGGCATTGGCGGTGATCGCCGATGGCGATGACAGTGGCGATCCTCATTTAGGGCCGCGGGTGTGCAAATTCGCTAGCCAGGTGATTCCCGAAGCGCTGGATGCCATGCGTTTCGTTTGGGATGAAACCCATGGAAAGTTCCATTTTCGTCTGCATAAGGACGTGCCCTACGTGGTGGGGGCCAATGCGCCGACGGTGGTCGAGCGTTTGCTGGAGGGCACCGGGTTGCGTCGCCGCGATATCGCGCACTGGTTGGTGCATTCGGGTGGGCGCAAGGTCATCGATGCGATCTGCGCTAACTTAATGCTGACCAGCCACGACATGCGTCACACCATCGATGTGCTGCGCGAGCATGGCAACATGTCCAGCGGCTCGTTTCTGTTCTCATACGCGCGATTGCTCGATGAGGGGCAGATCCGCCCAGGCGATTGGGGCGTGATGATGACGATGGGGCCGGGATCGTCGATCGAGACGGCATTGTTGTGCTGGTAAGCCAAGTTTGATTCCGTTCATGAGCCCTGCGAATTTTCCATGAAACATCTCTCCAACCCCGCCCTGCATGTCGTGCATCTGGATATCGACGCCACCAGTATGCTGAGCGAGGCGTTGATTCAACGCATCAGCCTCGCCTGCGATGAGGTCGAAGACACTGCAATGCCTGCCGTGTTGCTCCTGCATTTGCGCGGTACGGCCACGTTGCCGGCTGACGTATCGTGGCCGGGTCTGGTGAGTCTGGATGTGGTCGGTCGCTGGGAAAAGGCGATGCGTCGCTTCGAGCGGCTGGAAGGTCTGTCACTGGCCTGCATCGAGAACGCCTGCACGGCCGGGATGTTGGATGTACTGCTGGCGGTGGATCGGAGCATCGCTATGCCGGGCGCCAGCATCCGCATGCACAGCGGCGAAGCCGCGTGGCCGAGCATGGCGATGCGGCGCATGAGTACGCATCTGGGTATCGGCGCGGCGCGCGCGGTGTTTCTGTTCGAAACCCAATTGGATTGCGCGCGCATGGCGCAGTTGGGGGTGGTCCATCAGGTCAGCGACGATCCTCAGGGGCTGATCTCCACATGGTTGGCGTCCCTGGCGGGCGTCGATATGCAGGTGCTGCCGAGTCGGCGTCTGTTGCTGCTCGAAGGCGCCGCGCATTCCTACGAACAGGCCGTGGGTCAACATCTGGCTGCCTGCGACATGGAACTGCGCCGCCGTCAGCGGCGCGTAGCACAACAGACGCCGGCCGAACACGCGCAAGACACATGCGTGCGTATGGCCTCGACATGACCCTGCTGGCGGAACAGTTGACGCAAGTACGTGCATTGGCGGCCTGGGGCGAACAGGAGCTGCTCGCCTTGCCAGTGCCTGCGCGGCGCGACCCGGCACAGGCGCAGTGCGCTGCCGCCGTGCATGCGCGCTGCCGGGCCGCGCGCATGGAGTTCATGCGCCAGCATGGCGGCTGGTTGTACGCGACGCTCACCCAGGATCATGCGTTGGCGCTGCGCCTGGACGAGTTGTTGCACGCAGTTGGCGATGCTGTGCCGGGTTTGTTGCCGAGCCAGGGGCAATGGGCGCGCGAACACGCCTGCATCCAGGCGGAAAAAGAAGGCTGGGAGATCGAGCAGGCCATCGTTCTGTGGGGCGTGTTGCGCCAGCCCGAGTGCGGCCACCATTTGATCGACAGCATGTTGCGTCCGAGCACGCGTGCGCTGGCGTTGCTGCCGCAGTTCCGCAACGACGCGCAGGTGCAGATCGGGCCGGTGCATGTGCAGCGCCGCGATGGCGCGGCCTGGTTGACCGTCGCCAATCAGAGCGGTCTGAATGCCGAGGACAATGCCTTGGTCGAGGCGATGGAAGTGGCGGTCGATCTCGCCCTGCTCGACGATGAGGTCATGGTCGGGGTCGTGCGTGGCGGTTTGATGGAGCATCCCAAGTACCGCGATCGACGGGTGTTCTGCTCGGGCATCAATCTTCAACATTTGTACCAGGGCAAGATTTCCTTTGTCGATTTCCTGCTGCGCCGCGAGTTCACTTATCTCAATAAGATTCGCCGCGGCCTGTGTTGGCCGGGCACGGATGTGCGCGAGCAGGGCATCGAAAAGCCCTGGGTGGCGGCGGTGGATGCGTTCGCCATTGGCGGCGGCCTGCAATTGATGCTGACCTTCGATCATGTGGTGGCCGAACGCCAGGCGTATTTCGTATTGCCCGCGGCCAAGGAAGGCATCGTGCCTGGTTCGGCCAATTTGCGTCTAGGCGCACGCGTGGGGCATCGGGTCAGTCGCGATATGATCCTGCGCGGACGCATCATCCAGGCCGATGAACCCGACGCCGCTGGCTTGGCCGACGCGGTCGTCGCCAGCGAGGCCATGGATGTAACCATCGCCCACGCTGTGCAGCAGATGCGCAGCGAAGCGGTGGCGCCGAACCGGCGTATGTTGCGGGTGGCGGAGGAATCGCCGGAGGATTTCCGCCGATACATGGTCGAATTCGTGTTGGTGCAGTCCAGTCGCATCTATGCGGACGACGTGCTGGCCCGCTTGCGCCAGCGGTGGGCTGCATGAGCAGGCAGCCCTCCGCTGACTTGGCCGCTGTGCCGCAGTTTGAAGCGGCAATGCTGGACCCGGCCGAGTTGCATCCCTGCCTCGGCGAGCCAGTGCTGGGGGCGATCGATTTTCTCAACGAAGTCATCGACCGCTATCCGCAGGCGATATCGTTCGCGCCTGGCGCACCGGCGGCGGCGTTGCTGGAATCGTTGGACCTGAACGTTTATCTGCAGACCTATCTTGCGCACATGATGCGCACCGAGGGCCTCAGCGAGCAGCAGGTGCGGCGTCGTCTGTTTCAGTACGGCCCCAGTCGCGGCATCATCAATGCACTGCTCGCGCAGGCGCTGCGCCAGGATCAGGGGCTGGATATCGCGCCGTCGAGCATCGTGGTCACCGTGGGCTTCCAGGAAGCGATGTTCCTGGTGCTACGTGCCTTGTTCGCCCAGCCCAGCGATGTTCTGGCGGTGGTGCAGCCGTGTTTCGTCGGTGCGATGGGCGCGGCGCGTGCGCTCGCGATCCCGTTGTTGGGCATCGACGAGGTCGATGGTCGCGTCGATCTGCAGGCCCTGCATCGCGCCTGCGCCCAATTGCGTGCGCAGGGCAGCCGTGTGCGCGCTTTGTACGTCGCGCCGGATATCTCCAATCCTTCGGGCAGTCTGCTGGATCGCGCGCAGCGCCAAGCCTTGCTCGATGCGGCCGACGCGCACGATTTCTACGTGCTGGAGGACAGCACCTACGGTTTCACTCTCCGTCCGGAGCATGCGGTTCCGTCGTTGAAGGCGATGGATCGCAGTGGACGCGTGATCCATCTGGGCACGTTCGCCAAGATCGCCTTGCCGGGAATCCGCGTCGGCTTCGTGATCGCCGATCAGGGCGTGGCCGGGCAGCCCCCGCGCGTGCTGGCCGATGCTCTGGCCACGCTCAAAAGCATGGTGACGGTCAATACCTCGCCGGTCTGCCAGGCCATCGCCGCGGGCATGCTGCTGGCCAGTGGAGGGTCGCTCGCGGCGCTGGGCGCGGATCGTGCGGCGTTCTATCAGGGCAAGCTCGCCTGTCTGCTGGCGGCGTTGCAGCGCGAACTCGGCGATGTCGCCGCCACGCATCCGGCCTTGCGCTGGAACCAACCGCAGGGCGGATTTTTTGTCTGCCTGCATCTCGGTGTGACAGTGGATACGGCCTTGCTGGAACTGGCCGCACGCGAATATGGCGTGCTGTGGACGCCGATGCGCATGTTCTATCTGGACGAGGGCGGGCAGCAGACCCTGCGTCTATCGTGCAGTTATCTGACCGAGGCGCAAATCGACGAAGGGGTGAAGCGGTTGCACCGCTTCCTGTGCGATCCGCGGGTGCTCGGATGAACGAGATGCCGGTGTTGTTCGAACGCGATGGTCATATCGCGCGCATCACCCTCAACCGTCCGAAGGTGTTGAACGCGCTTGATCTGGCGACGCATGCGGCCTTGGCCGACGCCTGGGATAGTTTCGAGCGCGACGACACGCTGTGGGTGGCCGTGCTCAGCGGCAGTGGCGCGCGCGCGTTCTCGGTCGGTCAGGATCTGAAGGAACTGGCGGCGCGTCTGCACGCGGGGGCGCCGTCGTCCTCGTTCGGCAGCCACGGCGCGCCCGGTTGGCCGCGCCTGACCGAGCGCTTCGAGCTGTGCAAGCCGGTGATCGCCAAGGTCAACGGCTTGGCGTTGGGAGGCGGATTCGAGTTGGCCCTGGCCTGCGACATCATCGTCGCCGCCGACACCGCCGAGTTTGCCTTGCCCGAAGCGCGGCTCGGGTTGATCCCCGGTGCTGGTGGGGTGTTCCGCCTGACCCGCCAGCTGCCGTATCGCACGGCGATGGGCTATCTGCTGAGCGGTCGGCGCATGGATGCGGCGCGTGCCTTGGCCCTGGGTCTGGTCAACGAGGTGGTCGCGCCGGAACACCTGGATGCCTGCGTGGAGCGTTGGGTGCAGGATCTGCTGGCGTGTGCGCCGTTGTCGCTGCGCGCGATCAAGCAAGCAGCGGCCACGTCGGCTTGCCTGCCACTGGCCGAGGCGTTCACCACCCGGTATTCCTGGGAAGAGCGTCGGCGGCTCAGCCAGGACAGCCGCGAAGGGCCACTGGCATTCGTGGAGAAGCGTCCGCCGCGATGGAGTGGCCAATGAACGCTTGCATACTGGCGGTGATCGGTCGAATCCGGATCGATGGTGCCGCCTCGCCCCTGCCAGAGGGGACGATGTGATGTTCATTCGGCGCTATCTACGCCGTCATGCCGGCACATTGGCGGGTATGTCGCTGCTGTCGGCGGCCAGTGCGGGCGCTTCGATGTTGCTGCTGGATTATCTCAACGCGACAGCGACCAACCTGCTGCACACGCCGATGGGTGACGCGCTGCTGCGCGGTGCGTTGCTGCTCGGCGCCGCGCTGGTGGTGCGCCTGCTGTCTGCGCGCCTGGCGGCGCATGTGGGCAGCGGATTGATGGCGGAACTGCGCGGGGAGCTGTCCACGCGCTTTCTGGATCTGCCCCTGGAGCAATTGATGCATCGCAAGCACGCCGTGTTCGGCGCTTTGATCGGGGATGTCGCTCGTCTGACCCAGATGATCCAGATGGGGCCGATGCTGTTGACCAACAGCCTGCTGTCGGTGGGTGGATTGCTGTACCTGGCCTGGGTCTCGCTGTCGTTGTTCGCGGTGGTGGTGCCTTTCATCGGCTTGTCGGGCGTGTTGTTCTATTTCACCCGGCGCTTCACCGGGCCGGCTTTCGACCGGATGCGCAAGGCCGAAGAGCGCCTCAATGGACTGCTGCGTACGTTGGTGGAGGGCAAAAAGGAACTGACCTTGTCGCCGGCGCGTGCCGGTCATTTCGCGCGCATGCAGTTGCGCCCGGCAATCGAGAACGCCCGTTGCACCCAGTTCGACACCAGCATGCATTGGGGCATCAGCGACGCCTGCGCCGAGTTGCTCGGCTATGGCTGGGTCTTGGCGGCGATCCTGGCCGGACGTTATCTGTTCGCGGTACCGTCGCCCACCATTTTGCACTTCGTCATCACTGGCTTGTTCATCAGCGGTCCGCTCAATGCGCTGTTCGATCTCGGCGCCCAGGTCGCTAGCGCATCGGCGAGCGTGCGTCATTTGCGCGAGGTGGGGCTCGACGATGCGCCAAGCGCGCCGTTTGCTCCCGCACTGGCCGCAGACATCCAGGACGGCAGCGTGCCCGCAACGGTGGAAGCCACATGGACCACGCTGCGCCTGGAGCGCGTGATCTATCGCTATACCGGTGCCAATGGCGACGACTTCCAGTTCGGCCCGGTGGATCTGAGCTTGCGGCGCGGTGAGACTGTCTTCGTCACTGGCGGTAATGGCAGCGGCAAATCGACACTGTTGTTGCTGCTCAGCGGACTGCTGCGGCCCAGCGAGGGACGCATTCTCGTCGATGGTCGCGTGCTGGGCGAAGACTTGGCGCTGACGCGCTATCGGGCCATGTTCAGTGCGGTCTTCTTCGATTTCATGTTGTTCGAACACGTGATCGGCGCCGACGCCGCACCGGCCGATCCGGCTCAGGTACAGGCTTGGCTGGAGCGGGTGAATCTGGACGCAAAGGTCGATTTCGACCGGATCCAGGGCGTGTTCTCGCAGGTGGAGCTGTCGCAGGGGCAGCGCAAGCGCCTTGCCCTGGTTCAGGCGTGCCTGGACGATCGTCAGATCATGCTGTTCGACGAACTCACCGCCGATCAGGACCAGGCTTTTCGCGAGCGGTTCTATACGGTGCTGTTGCCGGCCTTGCGTGCCAGTGGCAAAACATTGGTGTTGGTCACTCACGATCAGGGCTACCGTCATGTGGCCGACCGCGTATTGACCCTCGACTATGGTTGCATGACCGAATCCTCGCCGGTGTGCGGGGAACAGGACGATCTACACACAGACGCCCCGGCGCTGCACAAGCGGCAGGCCCACGGTATCGTGTCGGGCGTCTGATCGAGCAAGATTCACTGGCGCGTCGAACGTGCGGCCGGCGCCCAGCGCATCGTCAGATGCGTGCAATATGCCGCCACTCATCCCCATCGGAGGACGCACACATGTCAATCCAAGACGACGAACAAGATCATAACTATGTCGTGGTGATCAACCACGAGGAGCAGTACGCATTGTGGCCGGACTATGCCGACGTCCCGAATGGGTGGTCGGTGGTGTTCGGCCCCAATCCGAAGCAGGCTTGCTTGGATTATGTCAACGAGCACTGGACCGATATGCGTCCGAAAAGCCTGCGCGATGCGATGGCGGCGGCGGGGCACTGAGCGCCATATCGTCCCCCTCCTGGCGGCGTGTGCTGTCGGGAGGGGCAGGGGGCGAGCATGTGCGCTCTGGCGTTTTTGCCGCTCAGGGCGCGGGAAGTCGCAGTTCCCGCATTGCGAACAGGCACTCGCCGTCGATGTCGCGCGTGCGGCAGTGGCTCAGGAATTGTTCGGCCTCGCGCAAGCCCAGAGGCTCGCCGGATGGGTTGATTGCCCGCACATGATTGAGCCAGGGCTCCTGGCCCATCGTATAGATGCCGGAGCCGCAGCAGGATGTCCGGACGAAGATGCTCGCGATGGCGATGGGTGATCAGTACATAGTCGATGTGCGCGGGCAGGATTGATCCATGGGTCACCCATCAGTGCCGGGTCTCGCGCCGCCTGTGCCGGTGGAATCGGCTGTCCCAAGAATCCAGTGATTCAGCAATGGGCGCGCTACCGCGTTGGCACGCAAGTAGCCGCGTGTATCGGACATGGGGCGTGCCCGGGTCAGAGGGTGATCTCACAACGGCCGAACAGCAGTTCGGCATGGTGGCCCGCCGCGCGCGCGGTCGCTTCCAATTGGCGCGCTTCGCGGAATTGCGGCAGATCCTCCGAATACAGGATGCTGGTGATGTGGGTGACCCAAGGTTCGGCGCCCATAGCGTAGACGTAGAGCCGCTCGGGCAGGAAGAACGCCTGCAGCGCACTGGCCAGTGCGTGGTCGCAGCCATCGAGTCGGCGCGATTGGTCCTCGCCGCGGGTCAGCATCTTCTGCAGCAGCGGGCCGTACAGCCACGTCGCCGGCGCGCCGACGCACTCCATGCCCAGGAACATGCAGTGAATCTTCGGGAACATGGCTTTCAGTTGCGCATAGAATTCGACCATCGGTGGACGCGAGTCGGCGAACAGCACGCAGACCTTGCCGTCCAATTCCACCGCGTGCACCAGTTTGGCGCGGATATCCAGATCGGCATGTTCGCCGTAGAACGGCGCACCGACGATTCTTCCTCGCGGGAAACGCAGTTCTTCGTAGTCGGCCAGTTCCACCACATTGGAAAAGCCGCATTGCTCCAGGCACAGCTTCAGGGAAATATCCTGTAAATCGCCGCCGCCGGCGCGTCCCACCACCACGGTGCCGATGCGGTGACGGATCCGCAGCAGCGATTCCATCACCACATGGTCCTGGTGCGGATGGGTGATGAGCAGATAATCGATCTTCGCCGGTAGATCGTCGAAGGTGAAATGGTCGATGGCGCATTCGCCGGGATAGCTGATCAGCGGATCGATCAGGATGCTCACGCCCGCGCCTTCGATCAGCACGCAGGCATGGCCGAAGTAGCGCACGCGCACGCCGTCCGGGGCAGGATGCTCGGGCAGCGGTGCGTCGGTCAGCAACGCGCGGGCGTCCTCGCGCGTGGTGCCGCTCGGTGCGTAACCCAGGATCAGATCGATCAGGGCCTCGGCATCGGCCATGCCGCCGCACAGCTGGTCCCAGAACGGATCGGCGAACGGCGCATTCAATTCCAGCGAGCCGGCGGCCGATGGCAATTGCGGCGTGCTGAGCGCAAATGCGCGCTCCTGGTCGCTGACCGGCTCCAGCACCGCACTTTGCAGGCCGGGGTCGTAGGCGCTGCTGGCGTAGAACTGGCGCTCCATGAAACGCACGCCAGGCTGCTTGCTGACGTCGTAGAAGATTTCCAGCTTGTCGCGGATCAACGGGTCGAACTTGGCGTACAGCCCTGCCAGGCCGGCGCCCTTGGCCTCGCTCTGCAACACGCTGTAGACCGCGCTGATCGCTTCGGCATACTGCAACTGCGTTGCGCAGCGTTGTAGTGTCTGATCGCGGAAGGTGCGGATGTCGGCCACGTCGCCGGCATGATCGATGAAGGGGCCGCCTCGCATGTCCGGCTCGCGCAGCGCCGCGCGGTGCTGCTCCGGATCCTCCAGGAACGACTCCATCATCGACAGATGCGAGTGCTGCGTGTACAGGCCGAAGGTCAACGGCGAGATCAGATAGGGATGGGCAAACCATCCGTTGACGCGCGGAAGCAGACGGACATGCTCGGAGAGCCGGAACCAGGGGGATGTCATCATGGGCGGGCCTAGGGAACGTGCAGCAGCGTAGGCGTGCAGTGTGGCATGCAGGGCACGCAGCGGCTTGCACCATCGTGGCAACCGCTTGCCGCAGCGCGCCATTCCGGCCGTGCCGGGGCCTGCGTGCTGTGCGTGGCTATCGCACCCCGTGCATCATCCGCCGCAGCAGCGGTGCGGCGAGGAAGGCCAGCACCGCACAGCCCGCGCCGATCCACAGCATGAGCCAGAACAGATGCGCGTACTTGGCGGCGGCGTCGGCGAGGTCGAGCGCCTGACCGTCCGGCACCTCGATCGCGGCCAGTTTGCCGAACAGCGCCGCCAGCGCCTCCGAGAACGCGGTCGCCAGGAACCATGTGCCCATCATCAGGCTGACCACGCGCGGCACCGCAAGCTGGCTCACCGCCGACAGGCCGACCGGCGACAGGCACATCTCGCCGATCTCCAGCACGAAGTAGGCCAGCACCAGCCACCACACGCTGGCGACCTGTCCGCTGCCGCCGACCTGCTGTGCGGCCAGCGCGAGCGGGACGAACGAGAGTCCGGCCAGCAGCAGGCCCAGCGCCGATTTGGCCGGCTTGGACGGTTCGCGTCCGCGTCGCGCCAGCCACGCCCACAGCGCCGCGAACAGTGGTGCCAGCAGCACTAGGAACAGCGCACCCAGGTAGGTCAGCGAACCGGCGGTCTGCGGCAACACCAGGCAGTCGCGGAGCAGGAACAGCAGCATCAACGCACTGAACGCGACGAACAGTGTGCGCGGCGCGGTCGAGCCGGGGCGGTGGTCGGAGAGCGTGGCGGCCAGGACGAAGCCCAGCGGCGCCAGCAACAGCGAGGCGATCGACCACGGCAGCGGCGTGCCGTCGTGGATCACCAGGGTCGGTACGATGTCCTTGGTCATCAGTCGGTCGGTGAAGGTGACCCACGACCCATAGGTCTGCTCGTACAGGGTGAAATACACCAGCGCCATCGCGATCAGCACCATCAGCGCGATCATCTGCTGGCGCTGCACCGGGGTGCATTGCGTGCCGCTGAACCAGGCGAACCACAGCAACACCGCGCCGAGCACTAGCAGCATCAGCAACAAGGCCAGCGAGATTTCGCCGCCGAGGCTGAAGGCGCCATTGGCCGCGGCCCACATCAGCGCGGCGACCGGCACCACGCCCAGCACCGCCGCCAGATATATGGCCCATTCGCGTTTAAGCCCGAGCACGCGTTCGCGCAGCAGCGCCGGCTGTGCCGGTTCGGCATGTCGGTGCAGATATTTCTGCCCCCACAGGAACATGCCCAGGCCGAGCACCATGCCGATGCCGGCGGCGCCGAAGCCGTAGCGCCAGCCATAGGCTTCGCCGAGAAAGCCGCAGACCAGCGACGCGAACAGCGCACCCAGGTTGATCCCGGCATAGAACAGCGAGAACCCGGCGTCGCGGCGCGGGTCGTTGTCGGGGTAGAGCTTGCCGACGATGGTGGAGATGTTCGGCTTGAGGAAGCCCACGCCCATGATGATCAGCGCCAGCGACAGGTAGGTCACCCCTAGCGCCGCGGTATCGCGGACCACTCCGCCATTCACCCGCGTGGCGACATGGCCCTCGACAGCCATGCCTAGGTGGCCGAGCACCAGCAACAGACCGCCGAACACCACCGCCTTGCGCATGCCCAGCCAGCGGTCGGCGAGCAATCCGCCCAACACCGGCACGCAGTACACCAGTCCACCGTAGGCGCCGAGCAGGTCGAGCCCGGCCTTGTCGCCGAACAGGTGGTACTTGGTCAGATACAGCAGCAACAGCGCCTTCATCCCGTAGAAGGAAAAACGTTCCCACATCTCGGTGAAGAAACAGACGTAGACGCCCTTGGGATGACCGAGAAAATCGTCGCGGGTATCGCGCAGCGGTAGCGAGGACACAGACACTATCGATCTCGATAGGGGGACAGCGGCGCAGTATAGGTGTGCCGACGCCGTGCCTGGATCGCCGCGTTCGTAAGCACGCGATCCGTTTTTCACGCGCAGTGTCATCTTGCGTCGGTCACCTTCTTCCCTCGCCGGTCCTTCTGCACGGTCCGATCACTTTGGCCTGCGCCAACACGTTGCTTGCTTGCGCACTGGACTTGCCGCGTCCCAGCCGCTAGCGTGCAGGGCGTTTTTTCGTTTCAGGGATTGCCATGAACAACACTGCCGCGCCGCGTCAGCTCACTTTCCGTGCGGTCGTGCTGGCGATCGTGCTGGCCGTGGTGCTGTCAGCCGCCAATGCCTATCTCGGTCTGTTCGCTGGGCTGACCATCGCCACCGCGATTCCGGCGGCGGTGGTGTCGATGGGCGTGTTGCGCCTGCTGGGCGGCGGCACCATTCTGGAAAACAACATCGTGCAGACCGGTGCATCGGCTGGCTCGTCGATTGCGGCCGGCGTGATCTTCACCATCCCGGCGCTGGTCATCATGGGGTACTGGCCAGACTTCAGATATTGGTGGGTGCTGGGCATCGCCGGCATGGGGGGGCTGCTCGGGGTGCTGTTCTCGGTGCCGCTGCGCCGGGCGATGATCGTCGAGGATCCGCTGCCGTTTCCCGAGGGCAAGGCCGCCGCGGAAGTGCTCAAGGCCGGCGAAAATCCCGGTCCCGGGCTGAAGATCCTGAGCCTGTCCGCGGCGATCGGCGGCTTGGTCAAACTCGGCGCGGCCAGTGGCTTGAAGGTCATTCCCGATACCTGGGCGCAGGCGGTCTATCTGGGCGGCAGCAAGATGGTCGGTTACGTCGGCACCAGCCTGTCGCCAGCGCTGCTGGGCGTGGGCTACATTGTCGGACTCAACGTCGGCATCGTGGTGCTGTTCGGCTCGATCCTGTCCTGGCATCTGGCCATTCCGTTGTACCAGCAGTTTTTCATGGACATGGACCCGGTGCTGGCGCACAGCCTGGTGGGCGCGTCGGCGGCCGATGCGGCGTTCGGCATCTGGGCCGCCAAGGTCCGCTACCTCGGCGTGGGCGCGATGCTCATTGGCGGGGTGTGGACGTTGTTCTCGCTGCGCAGGTCGCTGTTGTCCGGGATCCGGAGCGGGTTCGCCGCCGCGCGCAAGCGCAACGATGGCAACGTCGTCGCCGACACCGACCGTGACCTGCCGATGAAGTGGATGCTGCTGGCGCTGCTACTGTGTACGCTGCCGTTGTTGGGCCTGTACCAGACCATCGTCGGCCAGTGGCATGTCAGCGTGCCGATGACCGTCATCATGATCGTCGCCGGCTTTCTGTTCGTTTCGGTTTCCGGCTACCTGGCCGGCCTGATCGGCTCGTCGAACAACCCGGTATCGGGCATCACCATCTCCACTATCCTGTTCGCCTCGGCGGTGCTGGTGCTGCTGCTCGGGCGCGATTCGCCCATCGGCGCGGTCGCCGCGATCATGATCGGCGCGGTGGTGTGCTGCGCGGCCGCGGTCGGTGGCGACAATCTGCAGGATCTGAAAGCCGGCTATCTGGTCGGGGCGACGCCGTGGAAACAGCAATTGATGCTGGCCATTGGGGCGTTCTCCTGCGCGTTGATCATGGCGCCGGTCTTGAATCTGCTGGCCCAGGCCTATGGCATCGGCGCAGCGACGCCGCAGCATCCCAATGCGTTGGCCGCGCCGCAAGCCACGTTGATGGCGTCGGTGGCCAAGGGCTTGTTCGGCGGCGAACTGCCATGGACCATGATCTGGATCGGCATGGGGGTCGGCGCGGCGATCATTGCCGTGGATGCGTGGCTGAAGCAGAGCGGTAAACGCTTCCGTGCGCCGGTGCTGGCTGCTGCCATCGGTATCTACCTGCCGCTGGAGCTGATGGTGCCGATTTTCCTCGGTGGCCTGATCGCGCATCTGGTCGAGCGCTTCCACAACATCCACGCCGACGACGAAGCCGGGCGCGACCGCGTGCATCGCCCCGGCGTGCTGTTCTCCGCTGGCCTGATTACCGGCGAGGCGTTGATGGGGATCGCCATCGCCGTGCCGATCGTGCTTTCCGGCCGCGCCGACGTGCTTGCGTTGCCGGGCGGGTTCCATTTGAACCAGTGGTGCGGCCTGGCGCTGCTCGCGCTCGTCGGTGGGTTGCTTTACCGCACTGGTCGCAAGGGGGACGTGGCGGCTCCGCCGCGCGGCTGAGTCCTGCGCCACAATGTTGTACCGTCGCTCGGTCGCCTGCCGCGCGGCGGCTGTTGGCAGGTGCAGATGCGACGCCCTGGTGCGTGCGTCGTCATCCCAGACGCTGCGCTGGCGCTGGTCGGTGCCATGTGCTTTGCGTTCCAGCGACGCGCGCCACGCTGCTCCCTAAAGTCCAGGCGCTCTGCCATGACTTCATGCCTTTGCACCACGTCCACCAGCATGCCTAACATCTACCTTTTGTCCTGTTTTGGAGACCCTTGATGACCTTGCGTTACGCTCTGCTGCCCTTGGCCCTGCTGACCGTGTTGCCCGCGCTGGCGGCCCCGCGCGGTTTCGATGTCCGCGACATGGTCGCGCTGGATCGGGTGTCCTCGCCGTTGCTGACGCCCGATGGCCGCAGCGTGATCTTCGCCAAGCAGCAGATGGACAAGGCCACCGACAAGGCCAGCACCGCGCTGTGGCTGCGCGATCTGCGCGATCTGCGCGGTGGCGATGCGGCCACGCCCAAGCGGCTGACCCCGGAGGGCTGGAACGTCAATACGCCGCAGCTGTCGGCCGACGGCAAGACCGTGTATTTCCTCAGTGCCAAGTCTGGCCGGCAACAGGTGTACGCGCTGCCGCTGGCTGGCGGCACGCCGCGCCAGCTCACCGATGTTCCGCTGGATGTGGACAGCTATCACGTCGCGCCGCAGGGCGACCGCGTCGCCTTCAGTGTCGCCGTGTTCCAGGACTGCCTGTCGGACCTGGGCTGCACCCAGAAACGTCTGCAGGCCAAGAAACAGGCCAAGGCCAGCGGCGAGGTGTTCGACCATCTGTTCGTGCGCCACTGGGACACCTGGAACGATGGCCGTCGCAACAGCCTGTTCGTCGCGGCACTGCCGGGCGGGGCCAAGGCCAAGCCGGTGATCGCCGCCAAGGCGGTCAGCGTCACTCTGGACGGCGACATCCCGTCCAAGCCGTTCGGCGGTGGTGACGACTACACCTGGGCGCCGGACGGGCAGTCGCTGGTCGCCAGCGTGCGCGTGGCCGGGCGTCAGGAGCCGTGGTCGACCAACTTCGATCTATACCGGCTGGATCCCGCCGGCAAGGCGGCGCCGGTCAATCTGACCGCGTCCAATCCAGCCTGGGATGCCGGCCCGGTGTTCTCCGCCGATGGCAAGACCCTGTATTACCGTGCGATGAAGCGCCCCGGTTTCGAAGCCGACCGTTTCGAGCTGATGGCGATGGATGTGGTCAGCGGCAAGACCCGCGCGATCGTCCCGCAGTGGGATCGCTCGGCCATCGGCATCGCGCTGTCGGCCAACGGCGCCACCCTCTACACCACCGCCGACGACATGGGCCAGCATCCGCTGTTCGCGGTCGATCTCGCCAACGGCCAGGTCCGCCGTCTCGTCGCCGACGGCACCATCGGTACCCCGGTGGTGGCCGGCGGTACCTTGGCCTTCACCCGCGATAGCCTCAAGAGCGGCGACCAGATCGTCGTTGCCGACGCCGATGGACAACATGTCCGTGCCATCACCCCCAGCACCAGCGAGCTGCTGCCCGGCGTGGCCTTCGGCGACTACGAGCAGTTCGCGTTCAAGGGCTGGAACAACGACACCGTGCACGGCTACGTGGTCAAACCGTACAACTACCAGGAAGGCAAGACCTACCCGGTCGCGTTCCTTATTCACGGCGGCCCGCAAGGCACGTTCGGCAATGGCTGGAGTAACCGCTGGAATCCACAGACGTATGCGGGGCAGGGCTACGCCGTGGTGATGATCGACTTCCACGGTTCCACCGGCTATGGCCAGGCCTTCACCGACGCGATCAGCCAGCACTGGGGCGATCGTCCGCTGGAGGACCTGCAAAAAGGCTGGGAGGCGGCGCTGAAAAAATACCGCTTCCTCAATGGCAGCAAAGCCTGCGCGCTCGGCGCCAGCTATGGCGGTTACATGGTGTATTGGATGGCCGGCAACTGGAACCAGCCCTGGAAGTGTCTGGTCGATCACGATGGCGTGTTCGACAATCGCATGATGGGGTATGCCACCGAGGAACTGTGGTTCAGCGAATGGGAAAATGGCGGGACGCCATGGCAGAACCCGGCCGGCTACGAAAAGTTCAATCCGATTGTGCACGTGGATAAATGGAAAGTGCCGATGCTGGTGATCCACGGCCAGCAGGATTTCCGTATTCCGATGGAACAGGGCTTGGCGGCGTTCGGTGCATTACAGCGCAAAGGCATCGAATCCAAGTTTCTGTATTTCCCGGATGAAAATCATTGGGTGCTCAAGCCGCAAAACAGCATTTTGTGGCACGACACGGTCAATGCGTGGTTGAAGCAACATCTCGGCGAATGAAAGTCGCCGGGGCGCATTGCACCTTTTCGCAGAGCGCATCCGCAACATCCGCCATCGGGCCGACATGCCGCTTGATGGCGGATTTTTTCAAGCAAGCCGCACCGCAACCGCGTGAAATTTCGTGAATAGGCGCGCGGCATGCCATTGCTCGGCAGGCGGAGCCCGGGGCGGCGTCGCAATCCGCCGCCGCTGACATCGCATGGTGTGGGATTGACGGTTCTTCCGTACTTGGTATTGACAGCCGTTCCGCACCTGGCCCAGCATAGGGTTTCAATCCGGCGAAACAGGGATAGAGGCGGGAATGAAGGGAATCAAATGGGCAGGTGCCGGCGTTTTATTCCTGACGATGGCGGTCGCTGGCTTGTGTTTCATCGGCTGGCGATTGCGGATGCTGTTGAGCGTGCATACGCCGCTGGCGTGGAATACCAGGATCGAGTATTGCAAGGTCATCCACTAGCTTGCTTATCTGCCTTATGCGGGGCAGATCAAGCTGGCTGGCGCACTCGGCTTCGGTGTGCCGCTGCTGGCTTGGCTGAGCGTGCTGATTGCGCTGTTTGCTGCACGTCGCTGTGGCGTAAGATCGCAGGCACAGCGGGAAAGGTCGACTCAACGGAGAGGTCACGCGCGATGAGCCAGGACACCGACGATCAAGACGATCAAGACGATCAAAGCGACAATCCCTATCGCCCGCGCAAACTCAAGGTGCGCGATCCGCTGCACGATCTGCAGCTCCTGCGCGATATGGCGATCATCAATGCGCGGGTGCGCGCCGAACTGGGGCCGCTGCCACCTGGCGGATTGCCGGTGGAACCCAAGCGTAAACCCGCACCGTGGCCGTACCGGCCTGCCGCCGCATCCGCGACCCATCCCCCCGAGGACGACCCGATGAAACTGCAACACCTTGCCGCCACCGCCATCATGCCGCTGGCCCTGACCGCTGCGGGTTGCTCCAAAAGCATCGATGTCGGCAATGACGGCGCCACCGGCCACCTCAATCCGCACCCGGTCAAACGCTACGAAGTCATCGCCACCTCCCATGCGCCGGGGCCATGGGATACAATCAAGGCGTATATCGGGTATGACGTCATCAATGAGAAATGCGTGCCGATGATGCCGTTCGTTGGTGTACGACAGACGCCTAATACTGGTCTCGATGTTCCCATGACACAGGTGGACGATCACACGTGGAAGGGGTATTTTTATCGCGACGCCTTGCTGGATGAGGACTACTTCAAGCTTGGCTTGTGCCACTGGGATGTCACGAGTGTAGGTGTCAGCGCAAGAGTGAAAGGTGTAACGTTCGGCTGGGGTGGTATGTTGGTGGAACTCCTACATGACAGTCCTGAGACGAGTTATTTTAAGAAGAGCGTGTATGGGGATACTTCTTTCGCTCCCTATGGCGCGCCTGACTACTCTCCCCTTCGTCCTGAATACAAACAGAGCCCGAGTGATTTCTTTCCAGTCACCATTGCTGTCAAGGAAGCTAAGCCATGAATCCTGCCGATCAAGCGCGCGCCGATGCGGCCATTGATTCCTATAGAAACCGTTCGCAGGGCGATGTTGGAAATAATAGCAAGTACGTGTTCCTTGAAGGGAAAAAATACCAATTTTTTGGCTACGCGAACGACAATATTACCGGATTCCATGCGACGGCCTATCAAAATATCGCGACTGGTAACATCATCATCGCCTACCGTGGCACCGACACGGATTTATTTACTGGCGAGACCAAGGCGGAAAAAGCGCAGCATGCGCTCACCACTCTCCAGGACATCGCCGTCGATGCCACGATGGTGCGCGACGCCGTCAATCCGCAAAAAGCCGCCGCCGATGCGTTCACCGCGCAGATGCTCGCCAAGGCGGCCAAGCAGGGCATCACCAAGGACCAGGTGACCGTCGCCGGCCACTCCCTCGGCGGCGCGCTGGCGCAGATCGAAGCGGCCAAATACGGCCTGGCTGGCTCCACCTACAACGCTTACGGCGCGAGGGGGCTGACCGATGGCACGCCGCAGCCCGGCTGCCACGTGACCAATTACCGCATGGCCGGCGATGTGGTGAGCGCGGCGAGCCCTCACGTCGGCAGCATGGTGTCGTTGGCCAGTCATGACGATGTGCAGAGCCTGCGCGCTGGCCGGTATCTGGATGCGCCCGTCGGCGCGCCGCCCCCGAATGTCCTGCTGGCGATGCGATTGGGCGATCACGGTGCCGGCCAGTACTTCGGCAGCCAAAGTCCGGACAACGTCCTGGCCCCGCATCATTTCAGCGAAGCGTCGCAGCGTTACGCCGACCATCAAGCGGCCTTCGAGCATTTCACCTGGGAGGTTGCTCACGAACGTGCCGAATTGTCCCAGGCGCTACGCCAGATGCGCGCGCACCCTGGCCAGACCCATCTGCCAGCGGACATCCAGCGGCAGGTGAACGAATACCTGACGTTGAACGGGGACTCGTCGCTGCGCGATGCCATCGAACATAACGCGCACGTGCAGGGTGCAGCACACAGTTTGCACGATGCCGGCGATGCCGCGCGCTCGGTTGGCCATGCGGTACACGACATGGACGAGCGCATGGCCTCGGCGGCGCATCGGGCGGGTGTTGCGGCTTTCCCATTGAACCCCACGGCGTCGCTGGTCGGCTTGGCGGCGGGCGAAGCGGCGCATCTGCACGGGCGAGTTGCAGATGCTGCGGGCCGCTATGTCGGCGATCAATTCGAGTGGGCGAAAAACGCCGTCGAACAGGGGGCGCACCATGTTGCCGAGGCGGCGCAGCGGGCCATCCACGACCCTGACGTCCAGGCGGCAGGGGCCAATGTCGTGAATCAGGCGGTCGATCTCTATCATGGCGCGCAGTCCGCCGCACATTCGTCCGCCGGACAGGCCGTTGGGCAAGCATACGACGGGATCAAATACATCGTCTCGCCCGGCATCGACGTGGTCGAGCACGCCGCCGGGCAAGCCTACGACACGCTGACGCATCCGGGACAGTGGTTCCAGCACAGCGCGCCAGCAGCATCCATCCCTCCCACATCGACGAACGCGGACACGTCTTCCTCCTCTTCATCATCATCCGCTGCTGCCGGGTCCATGCCGCCCCCCGCCATGGTGGACAGGCACGTGGGCCTGCAGGAAGACCACGCCGCCCAACAGCACCAGGAACGCATCCAACAGGCGCAGCAGTACGCCCCGCACCTGGCGCAAGTCCACCGACAGACACAGCCGTCACCCGCTCACAGCGCCCCGGCCCATGAAAAACCGGCCAGCGTGGACATGCAGGAACAGGCGCGGATCGCGCAATTGCAGCAGCAGGAACAGCACGCGCAGGCAGCGCGCGAGCAACAACAGCGCCTCGCGCAGCAACACGTGCAGTTGCACCGCCAGGCTATGGATGCGCAGCAACGCGAACACGAACAGCGCCACAGCCAAGATCCCCGGTCGCATCAACACGAACAGCGCCAAGCGGGCGAGGCGATGTTGTACACCCCGCCGACGCGCCTACCGCGTTCGGATGAGCATCTCCAAGACTTCCGTCATCCGGGCCATGCGCTGCACTCGCGCTATACCCTGTTCAAGAACGCGCTGGAACAGTCCTGCACTCTGCCCAGGCATGGCGATAAATTGCCTTACGGTCCAGCGCAGCAGGAACGGCTGGCCGCCGGGTTCACCGACGCGCTCGGCATCAATCCGCAATACAGACACAACATCAAAGGCTTCAAGCAGCACGAGGGCCAACTGTTGGCCTACGACCATCCCGGTTCGATCTACGAAAAGAGCAAGGTGGTGCGGATCGATCCCGAACAGGCGCTGGCGAAGTCGCCCGAGCAGCATGCCGCCACCTGGCGGGCACGGGAAGCGACCCATGCACCGGCACCGCCAAGCCGCGCCATCGCGCCCGTGGCGATCACCGCCGAGGACATGCGCCATCCGGCGCACCCGCGTCATGCGCTGTTCGAGCAGGCGCGCGATGCCATTGCCGATGCACATGAACGCTGGGGTCGTCCGGTGCCGGATCCGGAGCAGTTGGACCGCCGCGCTGCGCAAGTCGTCGTGGAGACACGCAAACTGTGGCAGACCGAAGTGGACAAGATCTACCTGGGGATGACGGAGGGCGCTGCGACCCAGACGCCGAAATACGTGGTGCAGTCCCACGGACAGATATGGGCGAGAGTCGATGCGCTGCAACTGACGCAAGCGCCGGACGTGGCCCAGGCCAGCCAGCAATTGCAGACGGTGGAGCAGCAGAACCTCGCCGAGCAGGCGATGCTGGCCCAGCGCGCGGCGCAGATGCAAGGGCAGGGGCTGGTCATGAAGCTGTAGGCGGTATCCGAATTCATCCATGCAACACCGCATGGACGAACACGCGCTGCTGGAGCAGACCGAGCCGGGTGAGCCCATGTCGCTGCTGGTTTATCTACAACCCATGTCGGCTCACAGTGACTCTGGCGGTAGCCAGCAAATCAGGCCATGAGCCAATGACTCACGCCAACCCGCCTTCGCCATCGTCGTGGCGTTCCAGTCAACGCTGAGCAGGACATCAGTGGGGTATCGCTATGCGCTACATGGGCGTTTTGCGCTGTCGGGAGCCACGCTTTACTGCTTCCCCTCGGGCCGCTAATCACCAAGCAGACGGGGTTGCCGTTGGCCAGGATGCGGATTACCAATTTGCTCGCAACTGGTTTACCATTTTGCGCATCATCAAAGCCAAACATGGGTGGCCCGCGGCGACGCCGGCCGAGCGTGCGACATGAGCACTACCACCGCTCCCGTTTGAATTACCGCACAAGGCTATCCGAGCAGGCGCCCTTGTGGCGCCTTCTTTGTCTGTTACGTCCTGCCATGGCTGTAAGCCAAGCCGACGTACAGCCGCTCGCCGGTTCCCATTTTCCTTAATTGTCGACGCCCATGATTACGATCACGCTTCCCGACGGCAGCCGCCGTGACTTCGAACATCCTGTCAGCCCCATGGAGGTGGCTCAGTCCATTGGTCCGGGCTTGGCCAAGGCGACCATCGCCGGCCAGGTCGACGGCCGCCTGGTCGATGCCTCCGACCTCATCGACCACGATGCCAATCTGCGCCTCATCACCGCCAAGGACGAGGAGGGCGTGGACATCATCCGCCACTCCTGTGCGCATCTGGTCGGTCACGCGGTCAAGCAGTTGTATCCAGAGGCCAAGATGGTCATCGGGCCGGTCATCGCCGAAGGGTTCTACTACGACATCTACAGCGCACGTCCGTTTACCCCAGAGGACATGGCGGCGATCGAGCGGCGCATGCAGGAACTGATCGCGCAGGATTACGATGTGATCAAAAAGGTCACCCCGCGCGCGGAGGTGATCGAGGTGTTCCAGCAGCGCGGCGAGGACTATAAGCTGCGTCTGATCGCGGACATGCCCGAGGACGTCACCGCCATGGGCCTGTACTACCATCAGGAGTACGTGGACATGTGCCGTGGGCCGCACGTGCCGAACACGCGCTTCCTCAAGGCGTTCAAGCTGACCCGCATCTCCGGTGCCTACTGGCGCGGTGACGCCAAGAACGAACAGTTGCAGCGCATTTACGGCACCGCCTGGGCCGACAAGAAGCAACTCGATGCCTACATCCTGCGTATGGAAGAGGCGGACAAGCGCGACCATCGCAAGATCGCCAAGGCGCTGGATCTGTTCCACTTGCAGGAAGAAGGGCCGGGTCTGGTGTTCTGGCATCCCAAGGGGTGGTCGATCTGGCAGGTGGTCGAGCAGTACATGCGCAAGGTGTACCGCGACAACGGCTACGGCGAGGTGCGTTGCCCGCAGATTCTGGACGTGTCGCTGTGGCAGCAGTCCGGTCACTGGGACAACTACCAGGACAACATGTTCTTCACCGAGTCGGAAAAGCGCACTTACGCGGTCAAGCCGATGAATTGCCCCGGCCATGTGCAGGTGTTCAACCAGGGCCTGCACAGCTATCGCGACCTGCCGATTCGCTACGGCGAGTTCGGCGCCTGCCACCGCAACGAGCCGTCCGGTGCGTTGCACGGCATCCTGCGGGTGCGCGGTTTCACCCAGGACGATGGCCACATCTTCTGTACCGAGCAGCAGATCGAGGCCGAGGTCACCGCCTTCCATCGCCAGGCACTGAAGGTGTACACGGATTTTGGTTTCGACGACATCCAGATCAAGATCGCCCTGCGCCCGGAAAAGCGCCTGGGTGAGGATGCGACCTGGGACAAGGCCGAAGCCGCGCTGCGTGCCGCGCTCGGCGCTTGCGGGGTGGAGTGGCAGGAGCTGCCGGGCGAGGGTGCGTTCTACGGTCCGAAAATCGAGTATCACCTGAAGGACGCGATTGGCCGCACCTGGCAGCTCGGCACCATGCAGGTGGATTTCATGATGCCCGGCCGCCTCGGTGCCGAGTACGTGGACGAACACAGCCAGAAGCGGCATCCGGTGATGCTGCATCGTGCCATCGTCGGCTCGATGGAGCGCTTCATCGGCATCCTGATCGAGCACCACGCCGGTGTCTTCCCGGCTTGGCTGGCGCCGGTGCAGGCGATGGTTATGAACATCACCGATGCTCAGGCTGACTATGTAGACAGCGTGCGGAAACTCCTTGCAAATCAAGGCTTCCGCATCGAGGCCGATTTGCGGAACGAAAAAATCGGCTATAAGATTCGCGAACACACGCTGCAGCGGGTGCCGTACCTGTTAGTCGTGGGCGACCGCGAAAAGGAAAACGGCGCCATTGCGGTACGCACGCGCTCGGGGGAGGACTTGGGGACCATGTCGGTTGCCGACTTCGCCGAGCGTTTACGCGCCGAGCAGTCGGCGTAAGATCACCCTGCCGCGGACGGAACTTCCGTTCGCGGTATTCCGATTCCACTTGGAGATTGCAACATCAGTACCCCTGACAACAAACAGAACCGCAAAAATCAAGAGATCCGCGTTCCCCGGGTGCGCGTGATCGGCGCCGATGGCGAGATGGTGGGCGTGTTGAGCCGCGACGAAGCGCTGGCGATGGCTGAAGAAGACGGCCTGGATCTGGTCGAAATCCAGCCGCAGGCCGATCCGCCGGTCTGCAAGATCATGGACTTCGGCAAGTTCAAGTTCGAACAGCAGAAAAAGGCCAACGAGGCCAAGAAGAAGACCAAACAGGTCGAGATCAAGGAAATCAAGTTCCGTCCGGTCACCGACGAGGGCGATTACCAGATCAAGTTGCGCAACATGCGCCGTTTCCTCGAAGAGGGCGATAAGGTCAAGGTCAATATTCGCTTCCGTGGCCGCGAAATGAGCCACCAGGAGCTTGGCCGCGAGATGGCGGCCCGGATCGAGGCCGACCTGGGCGAAGACATCGTCATCGAATCGCGTCCGCGCCTGGAAGGGCGGCAAATGGTGATGATGATCGCGCCGAAGAAGCGCTGATCCCAGAGCACCTGCGATCGCGTCGCCAGTCTCTGCGGTGAGGCCGCTGTCGGGATGGCGCACGCCGGTCGGTGGCAGACGCGCCGCCCGCATGCCGGTGGCGCGTGGGTACGCTGTCCTCCCGAGCTGCAACGAACTACATGATTTGCAAGGCATTCCAAGCCCTGGCATAATAGGCGGCCCAGTTCGCTGGGTTTGCCGTTTGAGCGGCAATCAGGACCTGCTCTGATCCCTTGCGGATCAAAAGCTTACAAGCCGGTAAGGGCACGGATGGAAAGCGTGGCGCCGCCACCGCCCTGACCAGTGACAAAACACTCTCAAGGACATTGCAATGCCCAAGATCAAGACCAACCGGGCGGCGGCCAAGCGTTTCCGCAAGACCGCCTCCGGCAAGTACAAGGCCGGCCACGCCAACCGTAGCCACATCCTCACCAAGAAAGCGACCAAGCGCAAGCGCAACCTGCGGCAGACGAACCACGTCCGTGCCGAGGACGCAGGCCGTCTTGACCGTATGCTGCCCTACCTCTGAGGACTGAACCATGGCTCGAGTCAAGCGTGGCGTCCAGGCGCGCCGTCGTCACAAGAAAGTTCTGAACCTCGCCAAGGGCTACTACAACGCCCGCCGCAAGGTCTTCCGCGTCGCCAAGCAGGCGGTGATCAAGGCCCAGCAGTACGCCTACATCGGCCGCAAGCAGAAGAAGCGCAATTTCCGTTCGCTGTGGATCACCCGCATCAATGCGGCGGCCCGCATCAACGGTATGAGCTATAGCCGTTTCATGAACGGCCTGCTCAAGGCGGGCATTACCCTCGACCGCAAGGTGCTGGCCGACATCGCCGTGCACGACGCACAGGGCTTTGCCGCCCTGGCGGAGAAGGCGAAGGGCGCGCTGGCGGCATAAATGCGGGTCCCTCGCAGGAACCTGCATGGTGTATGCGGGTTTTTCGACGAGGTGCAATCGCACGCATGCGGGGGAAGGGCGCGAGTCCTTCCCCTTTTGCGTTTTGGGTGTCCCGCAGGCGGGGCGTCTGCCAGGGTGTGAGGTGTCCCGCGTTGGCGGGCAACAGTGGTCACGGCTTTGACCGGAGCAGGTGAGGCGCGAGTGCAATGAGTGAAATCGATTCCCTGTGCGGACAGGCGCTGGCGGATATCGCCGCGGCGCAGAGTCCGGAGGCGCTGGAGCAGTTGCGGGTCGCGCTGTTGGGCAAGAGCGGCAGCATTACCGCCCAGCTCAAGCAACTCGGTGGCTTGGCGCCGGAACAGCGCAAGCAGGCCGGCGAGGCGATCAACCGCGTGCGCGATACCGTGTCTGCGGCGCTGGCCGCGCGTCGTGCGCTGTTGGACACCGCCGCACTGGACGCGCGCCTGGCGGTCGAGCGCATTGATGTGACCTTGCCGGGGCGGCGTGGCGAACGCGGTGGGCTGCATCCGGTCACCCGCACGCTGGAACGCATCACCGAGATCTTCGCGCGGCTGGGCTACGAACTGGCCGATGGCCCGGAGATCGAGGACGATTGGCATAACTTCGAAGCGTTGAATTTCCCGCCGCACCATCCGGCGCGGGCGATGCACGATACGTTCTACTTCGGCAATGGTCGCTTGCTGCGCACCCACACTTCCGGTGTACAGGTGCGCTACATGGGCACGCATGCGCCGCCGTTGCGCATGATCGCCGCCGGCAAGGTTTATCGCAGCGACAGCGATCAGACCCACTCACCGATGTTCCACCAGGTCGAGGGCTTGCTGGTGGACGAGCATTCGACCTTCGCCGATCTCAAGGGCACCTTGTCCGAGTTCGTGCGCGCGTTCTTCGAGCGCGATTTCCAGATGCGTTTGCGTCCCAGCTATTTCCCGTTCGTCGAACCTGGCGCCGAGGTCGATATCGCCTGGCAACAGCCCGATGGCAGCACCCGCTGGCTGGAGGTGCTGGGCTGCGGCATGGTGCATCCGAATGTGTTGCGCAGCGTCGGCATCGATCCGGAGCGTTACACCGGCTTCGCTTTCGGCATGGGCGTGGAACGGTTCGCGATGCTGCGTTACGGCGTCAACGACTTGCGCGCGTTCTTCGAGAACGATGTGCGCTTCTTGCGGCAGTTCGCCTGAATTCCCGCCCGGACCCGTTGCGCAGGACACGCAGGAGCATCGGCTCCGGCGGTCCGCGCGTGGTGCCATCCGAGTCCTGAGTCCAGAATCCCGAGTCCCGGAAACAGCATGAAATTCTCTGAAAACTGGCTACGCAGCCACGTGCCCACTCAGGCCACGCGCGAGCAGCTCGCGGCCACCCTGACCGCCATCGGCCTGGAGGTCGAGGAGGTTGTGCCGCTCGGCGAGGCGTTACAGCAGGTGGTGGTCGCGCGGATCGTCGCGACCTCGCCGCATCCGGAGGCCGATCGGCTCCAGGTATGTCGGGTCGATGCCGGGCAGGGCGATGCGCTACAGATCGTCTGTGGCGCGCCGAACGCCCGGCCGGGACTGGTCGCGCCGCTGGCGCTGGTCGGCGCGCAGGTTGGCGGCATCGCGATCAAGCCGGCCACGCTGCGCGGCATCGCCTCCAACGGCATGTTGTGTTCTGCCAAGGAACTGGGGCTGGACAACGATGCCTCCGGTCTGTTCGAACTGCCCGACGATGCCCCGGTCGGACAGCCGCTGGCCGATTACCTGGGCCTGCCCGACGCCAGTATCGAGATCAAGCTCACTCCCAACCGCGCGGACTGCTTCGGCGTGCGTGGCATCGCCTACGACGTGGCCGCAGCCTGCGGCAGCGAGGTGTTGCCGCTTGCGCTCGCGCCGGTGGCGCAAGCCAGTGTACGCGCACTGGAGGTATGTCTGGATGCGGGCGCCGCGGCACCGCGCTATTGCGGTCGCGTGGTCGAGGATCTCGATTCGACTGCGAAGACGCCGCTGTGGATGGCCGAGCGCTTGCGCCGCAGTGGTGTGCGCCCGGTTTCGCTGCTGGTGGATATCACCCAGTACGTGATGCTGGAACTGGGTCAGCCGATGCATGCCTTCGATCTGGACACCCTGCATGGCCCGATCGGTGTGCGTCACGCCCGCGCTGGTGAGACGCTGCCCCTGCTCGACGGTCGCGAGGCCACGCTCGACCCTAGCTTTCTGGTCGTGACCGACGCCGATCGCGCGGTCGCGCTGGCGGGATTGATGGGTGGTCACGCCACCCGCGTCACCGAGACCACCCGTCATGTCTTCCTGGAGGCCGCGCATTTCGCGCCAGCGGCGATTATGGGCCGTGGTCGAAAGTTGGGCCTGCATACCGATGCCGGCCACCGCTTCGAGCGCGGCGTGGACCCGGGATTGCCGCGGCAGGCGTTGGAACTGGCGACCCGGCTGGTGCTGGAACTGGCGGGCGGGCGCGCAGGTCCGGTGGTCGAGGTCGAGCGAAGCGAATTTCTGCCAACGCCGGCGCCGATCACGCTGCGCCGTGCGCGCATCTTCCGCGTGCTGGGCATCGAGATCGCCGATGCCGAAGTGCAGCGCATTTTGCAGGCGCTGGGCATGGAGGTGATGGCGTCGGCGCATGGGTGGCAGGTCACCGCCCCGAGCCGTCGCTTCGACATCGCGCTGGAAGAGGATCTGATCGAGGAATTGGCCCGCATCCACGGCTACGATCGCCTACCGACCACGTTGCCCAGTGGCGCGGCGCGCATCGCCATGGGCAGCGAGACGTGCGTGGACGAGCGTAGCGTGCGCGCGCAGTTGGTCGCCCGCGATTTGCTGGAAACCATCAACTACGCCTTCGTCGACGCAACCCTGCTGGATCAATGGGGTCTGCGTGACGGGCGCGTGGCGCTGGCCAATCCGCTCAGCACCGAGTTGGCGGTGATGCGCCCGTCGCTGTTGCCGGGGGTGGTCGCCGCGCTGGGGCGGAATGTGGCGCGTCAGGCCGGGCGCGTGCGTCTGTTCGAGATGGGCAAGGTCTTCGCCGTTGCGACCAGTGTCGATGCGGCGCCGGGCGAAACGCAGCGCGTGGCCGCTGCGGTGTGCGGCGATGCCGATGCGCTGCAATGGGGCTTGCCGGCGCGCAAGGTCGATTTCCACGACCTCAAGGGCGATCTGGAGGCCTTGGCCGCCGCGTCTGGGGCACTCCTCGAGTACCGTCCGTCGGCGTTGCCGTTTGCGCATCCCACCCGTTCTGCCGACGTGTACCGTGACGGGACCCGGATCGGTTGGATCGGTCAGTTGCATCCGCGGTTGCTGCAGGCGATGCAGGTCGATGTGGAGGTGATCGGGTTCGAACTGGATCTGGCGCCGCTGGTGGCGCGCCCCTTGCCGCGTGCTGCCGAATTGTCGCGGTTTCCCTCGGTGCGTCGCGATCTGGCCATTGTGGTGCCGGAGGCGGTGCGCTGGATGGCGGTGGCGCAGAGCGTGCGGGCTGCGGTCGGTCCACTGCTGCGGGAGGTGGTGCTATTCGACCGTTATGTCGGTCCCGGAGTCGAGGTGGGTTGCAAGAGTCTTGCTATGGGCTTGATTTTGCAGGACAACTCGCGCACTCTGACAGACCGCGATGTGGAGGCGGTGGTCGCCGATGTGGTTGCGGCGCTGGCCCGCGAACACGATGCGCGGCTGCGTGGTTGAGACGGATAGGGGATAGCAGGGTAATGGCGTTGACCAAAGCGGAAATGGCCGAACGGTTGTTCGACGAAGTCGGGCTGAACAAGCGCGAGGCCAAGGAATTTGTCGATGCATTCTTCGACGTGCTGCGCGAAGCATTGGAGCAGGGGCGGCAGGTGAAACTGTCAGGTTTCGGCAACTTCGATCTGCGTCGCAAGAACCAACGGCCCGGTCGCAATCCCAAGACTGGCGAAGAAATCCCGATCTCGGCGCGGACGGTGGTGACCTTCCGCCCAGGGCAAAAACTCAAAGAGCGCGTGGAGGCATATGCTGGATCCGGGCAGTAACCGCGAACTTCCGCCGATTCCGGCCAAACGTTACTTCACCATCGGTGAGGTCAGCGAGTTGTGCGACGTCAAGCCGCACGTGCTGCGCTATTGGGAAACCGAATTTCCCAGCCTGGAGCCAGTCAAACGGCGCGGCAATCGCCGCTATTACCAGCGCCACGACGTGCTGATGGTGCGGCAGATTCGTAGCCTGCTGTACGAACAGGGGTACACGATCGGCGGCGCGCGGCTACGTCTGGAGGGTGAGGGCGCGCGTCAAGAGTCGGCGTTGAGCAACCAGATCATCAAGCAGGTGCGGCAGGAGTTGGAAGAAGTGCTACAGCTTCTGCGCCGATAGCGCCAACCGGGCCAAAACCGCTATACTTGCCAACGCGCCGTCAGGCGGGTTCGCCGCGATGGCGGATGTACACACCGGGGTATAGCGCAGCCTGGTAGCGCACTAGTCTGGGGGACTAGTGGTCGTCGGTTCAAATCCGGCTACCCCGACCAATTACATATGCCGTCATGTCACGGAATATCACGGAACCCCTGAGAAATTAGGGGTTTTTCTTTGTCTTGGTGTCTTGCAAGTTCCCGGAACAGCACTGGATATCACGCAAGTTTGGCGGTGCGGTTGGCGGTATGCGGCGGACTCCTTGGTGCCGGACTGTCGAATGGATGCCGCCAAGATGCCCAAGCGAATTGCCCCGCTGTCCCCGTCCCAAGTTCAGAATGCCAGGTCGCAGGCCAAACCGTACAAGCTGCGCGACGGCGGCGGGCTGTTGTTGACATCCGTGCAGCTGGGAGTGCATCGGACAGCGTAAGCAGATATGCCTCCTTGGCCATCACCGCGCCTCCATGTTTCTTGTTTTTTGCTACTTGCGTGGCGTGGAAAACGTAGCTACATGCCGTACGTAACCCTGATGCCGGTTAATCCATAAAGATCATCAAAGTCTTCTCTGTCGGCTCCTGCGACACAAGCAGGACCACTTCCGGCACCTGCAAGGTGAGGATCACTGTATCTGCGCATGACAAATAGTTTTGCATGCTTCGGATAGATGGCTGAGGGCGCGCTCAAGATTCTGTTGCGCCAGGCTGAATTGGATCATGGCAAAGCCATGTGGCACGCCAGTGGGTGTGTAGAGTGGTCGATCCGTGAACGGCGCAAGTTCCGGGCGGGGTATGCTTATCCGCATTATCGTTGCTACGTCGAATACATATTATCAGTCGGAGGTGTTCGGAATAAGGTTCACCATTTATTCATGCCGGTTCAACACTATGTGCCAGAACGGCTCCTGCCACAGGGGCGCTTGCTTGGAGGCCGAAAAATCGTTCCTAAAATCCAGAGCTGCAATGAATTTTGGTTCTAACCGTCTTGTTCTCCTTCAGTGCGCAGTGTATTGTCAACTTGTCGAGACATTACGCATAAATGTCGGCAGGCAAAAGATGCTTCAGAAAGTGTGGCATGGATGAAGCATGATGATGCAGATACCTGTCGTTGAAGTCTTGGACGATATTTTTAACCATTTTGCTGACGCCACCAAGACCACCAAGAGGGCCTTATGGAAAAACTCACCAGAAGAATAAAATCCCGACTCGGGTATATAGCTGACATCCCGGACATTCGCGACTTTCATTACATTCCGGATGAAGCCTTGATGAGTAAGCTGCCGCCTGCTGTCGACCTGAAGCCGGCTTTTCCGGTCTATGACCAGGGCCGGATTGGCTCCTGCTCGGCAAATGCCCTGGCGGGTGCTGTCCAGTATGAAAGGGCCGCTCACGGTGAATTGCCTAATTTTATTCCCTCACGCCTTTTCATTTACTACAACGAACGCGTCATTGAAGGCAATGTGAATTATGACTCGGGAGCTATGCTGCGCGACGGGATAAAGTCACTGCATAAACTAGGTGTTTGCCCAGAAAAAGACTGGCCGTATAACGTCACGCCGCCGGCACATGACGGCGGCGTTTTCCCTCCGGGCACTGCGGTAAGAAAGAGGCCCAATGCTGCCTGCTATAAGGAGGCATCCAGGTATGTCATTACCCGCTATGAACGTGTCCATCAGGATATTTCTCATCTGAAAGCCTGTATTGCCAGCGGGACTCCCTTTGTGTTCGGATTCCAGGTTTACGACAGCTGGATGAATGGCACTCAGCCTCCCGCCACGCAAATCCCGATGCCGACGCAGAATGACAAGGTGCTCGGGGGGCATGCCGTCCTGTGCGTCGGATATGATGACAGCACACAGCTGTTCCGTATCCGTAACTCATGGGGGGAAGGTGTTGGGGAGAAGGGGTATTTTTTAATGCCCTATGACTATCTGGCCCATCCTCAGCTGGCCAGCGATTTCTGGATGATCCGAATGGTCAAAAACTGAAATCGAGTTAACCGATATTTGCTTAACAGTAAGTGGTAGCCGTAGAGTGGGTGGTGTCGCGATAAAGATGGTTGGTATAAAATTCCTGCTACCACCACTTTGCTTTGGCCCGCGATTAAGAAGAGCGCGACACCGCGAAATTCTGCGATTTCTATCGCGATAGTTGTAAATGGAAGAGAATCTGCCGAGATGTATCGGGATGGGCATGACGGGCCTGCTGATACAGTGCATGGGCGCTTGCAGCAGGTCCACGTCCTGGCCGGTATGACGTTGTTGCGGACTGACATACCCGATGCCGCTGTGCCGATGCGCGGGTCGCACCAATGGACGCGCTCTCTGGCGGCAGCAACCGCGCCATCGCCTTGTCCTTGAACTGCTGTCCGTATCGTGCCACGTGAACCTCTCGTTATCGCCCCCACTGCAAATCCTATCCGGGCGACAACTACTCTGACATGGGGTGGAGGTTCGCCGGCAATCTCAGCTGCGCCGATTTGATTCCCAGTTACCGGTGACCAAGTATCGCAAGGCTTGACATCGAAGGCCGTGACAACACGATTAGACTGTGCGGATGCCAAGTGTTGCCGCTCGTATCGCCACCTTGCTGCGCGAGTTGTCGCTCCTGCCGCATCCGGAAGGTGGACGCTATGCGCGCGTGCACACCTCTGCGCTGCTGGTACAGCATGGGGAGCGCGAGCGACCGGCATGTACCGCGATCCGGCTGCTGCTGGAGCACGGGGAGATCAGCCATTGGCACCGTATCGATGCGGATGTGACCTGGCATTGGGAAGAGGGCAGTGTGCTGGAATTGCTCAGCTTCGACCCGCACTACGGCTTGCAGCGCTATCAGTTGGATTCCAGCGTGCGCGGCGGCATGCCCTCGGTCGTGATTCCTGCGGGGACCTGGCAGGCCGCGCGCCCGCTTGGTCGATATTGTCTGTTGGGTTGCATGGTGGCCCCCGGTTTCCTGTGGGAAACCTTCGAGTTGCTCGCGGCCAGCGATCCGTTGGCGGCGCATTTACCCAAGTTGGTCGACTGAGGCGGCGTTGCCGCGATGCCTGTAACCCGGTGCGTTGCGCATGCGTCGATGCCTTGCCACTCGCGAACGGTGCCAGTGCATTGTTCGCTGTGGTTTACCTGCGTGGGCCTCAGCCTGCGGCGCTCCGCGGTCGGGCAATGCTGCCGAGTTGCGGCCAGCGCGTCAGCACGGCGGCGCGGATGCCAGCGGCGTCGATGCCTGCTTCGGCCAGAAGTTGTTCGCGGCTGGCATGGTGCTGGAAAGCGTCGGGCAAGCCCAGGTGCAGGAGCGGAAGCGACACGCCCTCGGCGTTGAGTAGCTCCGCCACACCGGAACCGGCGCCGCCAGCGATCACGTTGTCCTCGATGGTCACGAATCCCGCATGGCTTTGTGCGAGTTCAAGCAATAGCGTGCGGTCCAGTGGCTTGACGAAACGCATGTTGACCACGCTCAGGCCGAGTTCGCGGCCAACTTGTTCGGCCGCCGTCAGTGTTGCGCCGAATGCCAGCAGCGCGAGCGTCATGCCTTGCACACGGCGCTGCGCCTTGCCGATCGGCAGGGTGTCCAGCGTCGCCGCAGGGGCGACGCCCGGACCGGCGCCGCGCGGGTAGCGCACCGCTGCTGGGCCACGATGGCGCAGGCCCGTGCTGAGCATCTGCCGACATTCGGCTTCATCGGCCGGGGCCATCACCACCAGATGCGGCACGCAGCGCAGGAAACTCAGGTCCAGATTGCCGGCATGGGTGGCGCCATCCGGTCCGACCACGCCGCCGCGATCGATCGCGAACAGCACATCGAGCTGTTGCAGCGCCACGTCATGCACCAGTTGATCGTAGCCGCGCTGCAAGAATGTGGAATAGATCGCCACCACCGGCTTGGCGCCGTGGACGGCCATGCCGGCAGCCAGCGTGACCGCGTGCTGTTCGGCGATGGCCACGTCGAAATAGCGTTGCGGATATTCCTTGCTGAAACGCACCAGGCCCGAGCCCTCGCGCATCGCCGGAGTGATCGCCAGCAACGCCGGTTCGGCTGCGGCCATGTCGCAGATCCAGTCGCTGAAGACATCGGTATAAGTCGGTGCCTTGGTCCCTTGTTTGGACACTAGGCCTTTGCTCGTATCGAACGGACTGACTGCGTGGTAACCGATTTGGTCGCCCTCGGCCAGTTCGTAGCCTTTGCCCTTGGTGGTGATGACGTGCAGCAACTGCGCGCCTTTCAGTGTCTTGAGCGTCTTCAACGCGCCGAGCAGGGCCGGCAGGTCATGGCCGTCGATCGGCCCGGTGTAGTGGAACCCCATCTCCTCGAACAACGTGGATGGCACGAACATGCCTTTCCAGTGTTCTTCCCAACGACGCATGAAACGTGCGGTCCGGTTACGCTTTTTGTCGCCGAGGATCTTTTTGCCGCTCTCGCGGATCGCATTGAGGGTCTTGCTGCCGGTCATGCGTCCGAGCATCTTGGTGACCCCGCCGACCGCTTCGGAGATCGACATGCGGTTGTCGTTGAGGATCACCAGCAGGTTGGGCTCCGGGTCCATGCCGCCGGCGTGGTTCAGCGCCTCGTAGGCCATGCCCGCGGTCATCGCGCCGTCGCCGATCACCGCCACCACCTTGCGTTCGTCGCCCATGCGTTGCAGCGCCACGGCCATGCCCAGTGCGGCCGAGATCGAGGTGGAGGAATGGCCGACGCCGAACGTGTCGTACTCGCTTTCTTCGCGTTTTGGGAATGGCGCCACGCCGTCGGCCTGCTTGACCGTGTGGATGCGGTCGCGGCGTCCGGTAAGGATCTTGTGCGGATAGGTCTGGTGGCCGACGTCCCACACCAGTTGGTCCACCGGTGTGTCGTAGAGATAATGCAGGGCCACGGTGAGTTCGATCACGCCCAGCCCGGCGCCGAAATGGCCGCCGCTCTTGCCGACGCACTCGATCAGGTAGGCGCGCAGTTCCTCGGCGATGGCAGGCAATTCCGATGTTTCGAAACGGCGCAGGTCGGCGGGGATCTGGATGCGCGCAAGGCGCGGATAGCGGGTGGAGTCGATCATCGGAGTGCAGGGTCAGCGACCGGGATATTTTCCTCCCCATTCCGGGCATGGGCAAGTAACCCGTCCAACGGCCAAACGTTGTGGCACGGATGATCGCCGGGGTGCGGCAATCGGTCGCAGGGTGCGGCGTGGGGCGTGTCGGCTTGCGGATTTACCGCGAGAGTTTGGAGCGCTTGGGTAGTTGTGCCTTCAGGAACGACATCTGGTCGGCAAGGATGTTGCGATTGGACAGGATCAGGTGTTCGATCCAGCTCGGTCGGTACGGCACCGCCAGCAGCGGCATCGACGCCTGTTGCGGGGTGCGGTTGCCCTTGCGCGAGTTGCAGTGGAAACACGCAGTGACCACGTTTTCCCAAATGTCGCGCCCGCCCTTGGAGACGGGCAGGACATGGTCGCGGGTTAGCTGCGGACGGCTGAATTGCTGGCCACAATACATGCACAGTTGTGCGTCGCGGGCGAATAGTGCGGTGTTGGTCAGCGTGGGAGTGGGATCCAGTGCGCGTGAGCGGGCATGGCCGCGCGCGGCGATGATCGGGTGCAGGTGCAGCACGCTGCGCTCGCCGCTGGCGCGCGATAGGCCACCGTGGATCTCCATGCACGGCTCGCCCAGGGTCCATGCCACTGCGCCGCGTGCGTAGAGGCAGGCGGCGTCCTGCCAGTTGATCCAGTCCAGTACGCGACCATGCGCGTCCAGCGACAGCAGACGCACCGAAGGTAGACGCGTGGAGCGCGGAGAGGTCGCCGTCGGAACTGCCTCCGACGCGGCATGGGCCCCGGTATCGATCAGACCAAGCGTGATTGTGTCTGTCTCCATCGAGTAAACAGCTTATACCCGATTGTTGACGGTTTGTGTATCTGCTAGTGCGGCGGATCCGCATGCCGGGTCGTATCTTCGCGTCAGGCGGCGATGTGCCCTGTATCTTTTTAAGCCTCGGACGGGCTCAGAACTGTGCGTCGGCCAGTGTCATCAGCGGCTCGGCACCGGCATCGATCGCTGCGGCGTGGGTCAGCGTGCGTGGTAGCAACTTGGTGTAGTAGAAACGGGCGGTTTCGCATTTGGATTGTTTGAATGCTTCGCTATGTGTCGAGGCAGATGCGGCGGCGACACTGCGCGCCCACCAGTACGCCAGCACCACATAGCCGGAATAGAACACGTAGTCGTAGCTTGCCGCCCCGAGTTCGTCGGCGTTGCTGGCGGCACGTTGCAGGATGCGCTTGGTAAGTGCTGCCCATTCCTTTGCTTTCTCGCGCAGCGGTGCGATGAACTCTGCCAGCGCTGGCGTGTCGTGGTGTTCGGCGAGGAATGCCTCGATCTGCGCGAGGAACAGCGTCAGTCCGGCGCCTTGGCTGGAGGCGGTCTTGCGCCCGATCAGGTCCAGCGCCTGGATGCCGGTGGTGCCCTCGTACAAGGTGGTGATGCGCGCGTCGCGCGCCAGCTGCTCCATGCCATATTCGTGGATGTAGCCGTGGCCGCCGAAGCATTGCAGCGCGTGGTAGGTGGTTTCCACTGCCCATTCGGTCTGGCAGGCCTTGGAGATCGGGGTCAGGAAGCTGACCAGCACGTCGGCCTGTTCGCGCTCGGCCGGGTCGGTGGCGCTGTGGGCGATATCGATCAGGCTGGCGGCATGCAGTGCCAGCAGTCGGCTGCCTTCGGTCAGGGCCTTCACTGTGAGCAGCATGCGGCGCACGTCCGGATGCACCAGGATCGGATCGGCGGGTTTTTCGGGTTGTTTGGCACCGCTGAGCGAACGCGATTGCAGGCGCTCGCGCGCATAGCGCAGGGCGTTCTGGTAAGCGCGCTCGGACAGCCCCAGGCCTTGCAACCCGACGCCGAGTCGCGCCGTATTCATCATGGTAAACATCGCCTGCAGGCCCTTGTGCGGCGGCCCGATCAGATAGCCCTGGGCACCGTCGAAGTTCATCACGCAGGTGGCCGAGCCATGGATGCCCATCTTGTGTTCCAGTGCGCCGCAGCGCAGTGCATTGCGTTCGCCGAGTCTGCCGTCGCGCGCGACCCTGTATTTGGGCACCACCAGCAGCGAAATGCCCTTGGCCCCTGGCGGCGCGTCCGGTAGCCGTGCCAGTACCAGATGCACGATGTTTTCGGTGAGGTCGTGTTCGCCGGCGGTGATGAAGATCTTGGTGCCGCTGACCGACCACGTGCCATCGGCGTTGGGCTCGGCCCGGGTCTTGAGCAGACCCAGGTCGGTGCCGCAGTGCGGTTCGGTCAGGCACATGGTGCCGGTCCAGCGGCCATCCACCAGTGGCTTCAGGAAGATCTCTTGTTGCCACGCTTCGCCATGCTGCTTGAGCGCTTCCACGGCGCCGTGCGACAGCAGCGGGAAGTTGCCCCAGGCGAGGTTGGCGGCGTTGACCATCTCGTTCAACGGCGCGCTCAGGGTATACGGCAGACCCTGGCCGCCGAACGCGACGGGCGCGGTCAGCCCGGTCCAGCCCCCCTCGGCGAATTGCCGGTAGGCGTCGCGAAAGCCGGGCGCGGTGGTCACCGTGCCGGTGCTCTTGTCCAGCGTGCATCCATGCTCGTCGCCGATCCGGTTCAGCGGCGCCAGCACGGTGCCTGTGAAGCGTGCGGCTTCTTCCAGCACCGCGTCGATCAGTTCGGCGTTTGTCTCGGCATGGCCCAGGCGTGCGAACAGTGCTTCCACCTGCAAGACGTCGTACAGAGCGAAGCGAAGATCGTTCAACGGGGCCTGGTAGATGCTCATGCGATCGCTCGTGACATGGGCCGCAGTGCGGCCGAGAGTTTCAGGATACTACTGCGTACGGGCTGTGCTGCCGAGGAAGCGCTCCGAAGGTGGGGCCGTGTCGGGATCGCCGCATGCCCTGCGATGCCAGGTGCATGTGGCGCGCTGGGCGTGTCTAATGTCGGTCACCAGTGGGGGCGACGGTGCATGCTCGCTTACTCACCCTCATGCTCGGCATGGAAGCGCACCACAGGTGATGCAGGGGGCGATCAGCGCAGCACGCCGTCCAGGCCGGGTGCCGGCGAGAGCGTGTTGTGCGTGTCGATGGCGAAGGTGCGCTGTTTCTTTTCTTCGGGCGTGGCCGCGATGCTGCCCTTGAGCGTGTACTCCAGGCTGTGTTGGCTTGCCAGCGCATCGGCGATGGCAAGGCGTGCTGCAGAACTGGGCTGCACGGCGACGTCGATCACATCCGCCGTTTCCGGGCCGATCGAAATTCCGGGTGTCGCCTGCACCGTGCCAGCGGCCTCGCCACCCACACCCAGGTCCAGGCGTAGCCTGTCGTAGCGCATGGGAATGCTGCTGTAGTTCTGCAGTCGTAACTCCACTTTCCAACTGCCATTGGGATTGACGGTGAGCTGCTGCACGCTCGCAGCCGGGTCGGACACGCGCCGCACCATGCCATCCCCGCACGCGCCCAGTAGCGCCGTGAATATCATCAGCAAGCCGAGGCGAAGCGGGTGACGCATGAGCGAAGTCCAGTGGGGTGTCGACATCGGCGAAGGATACTACGCACCCCGCAAAGCGCTTGTGTCCGGGTGACATCGCCGTGTTCTCGACGGACGCTAATGGGGCGCCTGCTCGGACCGGCCTGTAGTCAGGTCAGGCCGCGACGGAGTGTGCGGTGCAAGAAGAAAAAGCGCCGCAGTCCTCGACGATGCGGCGGGCGGTTTTCGTGGCGGCGTTCGTTTATTGGGCAGATCCGATGCCAAGGGGGCTTGGTCCTTGGTCAGGCTGGCCCTTGCTGTGTCGGTCAGCATATGGAAGGTCGAAACAGCGTGGCTTGCCCAATCCCTATTGCATCGCTATGATGCGCGCCTCGCACCGGTCCTGCCGCGTTGCGCAGTGGCCGAGTAGCTCAGTTGGTAGAGCAGGGGATTGAAAATCCCCGTGTCGGCGGTTCGATTCCGTCCTCGGCCACCATTAGCTCCAGAGCTTTCAGCGACGCAGGCTATCGCATCGTTTATTGAGGTCTCCCCGGTGGCTTCGCGGATCAGTTCGCCAGAATGTCGGAGCGTGATGGCGTGGCTGTTGCAATAGGCCGCCGAGTTTGGCATGCGGCGGTGTCTCTCGCTATGCCGATTTCCCAACGGGAGCCGGACGCTGTCAACTTGTTGCTTTGCAGCAGAGTGACCGCCAACCGCAGCATCCCTTTTGCGATGCATTCGTGAAATCTTGTCTACAAAAGTAGACAAATGCGAAAAATGATTCTTCTTTCGTGACGATTCACTCAACAGGTGACGCGTGCGGTCGTAATCATGTGCGCGGCCGATGGGGACCATACAAACGGCCAATCTGGGGAGTTGCTGATGAATGTTAAACTTGCATTAATTGCCCTGCCCGGGCTGTTGGCATTGATCGCTGCTGGCGACGTTCTTGCTGTGACTGCAATGAAAGCAGAGCCTGGGGTTGGCCTGGATCATCCAGATGCAGAGGGGCCTTACATCGAACAGATTGGGTCCGAGTGCATGATGGTCGACACTTACCTGCAGCAGCATGATGGTGTGTCTAAACGGGTGGTCATGCGTGAGCCGGTGGAGTGTGCCGACCAGCAGAAGGATCGATCACTGGCTAAGCTCGCCATGTGAGTCGGCGCGTATGGCTCGCTGGGGCCTGTCTGACCCAGCTGACGCCGTTTGCCTGCGTGGTGGCGCGCTTCCTCTGGTGCTCCAAGACCGTGGTGGATATTTTGCCTGACCGCCAGTGAGGTTCTAGGCGGTTCAGCCGACTGTGCTCTCACCCTAAACACTTTCTAAGCTGAGACTTTTGTCTCTCCGAGTCGGCGCCTGCGTCTTTCGCCGATTCTGGTACTGCCGCTGTGTGCCGCGCAGCCGGTCAATTCGGTGGCCGAATTCGATCTCGGTCGTTATGCCGGGCAGTGGTGCCAGATCGCGCATCCTGCCGAAAAGAACGGCGTTGCCGATATCAATCACGGCGGGCTATGGGGTGAGCGACGATAGGTCAGATCGGTGCGCGCAACGCCTGTCGGACCGGAAGCGGCGCCATGCTGTTTGCTGAAGGCGTCGCACGGCTCCTAGGCGCTGTCCGCGCCCAGCCGACAGCGACTCGTGACGCCTTTTAGTCGCTCTTAATGAATGAAAGCCGCGCGTGCTGCGGCGAGCAGGTCCGGGCTGTCGCCTTCGCGCAGGGCCTGCAACGCTGTGCGGTCGCCGGTCAGTTGTGTCGTGGTGAACCATTGCGCCATTGCAGGGAAGTCGCCGCCACAGCCGTTCCATACGATGCAGATGGTCTCGCCGACGTTACTGAGGTCGTTCTCGTTCAGGTATCCAAGGGTGCCATCGCGGGCGAGCCAGTCAAGTGCGCGTTGCGCATCCTCTGGGGCACCGTAAGCGGCGCCATCGATCAGCGACAGCATGTCGCTGGTGTTTGCCAGCCTGCCTGCTTTGTGCCGTTCGGCACGGCGCATGCCTTGCAGTACGGCTTTGATGCGGTGTTCGTGGGAAATGTCAGTCATGGCTGCGGGGTAGTTTGGCAGAGAGCGTCGGCGATGGCGAATCGACCCGCAGGTCCAGCTCGCCGTCTAGCAGGCGTGCCCGCAATGGGGCGCCGGGTTTGACTTGTGTCACCGAGCGCACGACGTTGCCAGTGTCGGTGTCGGTTAAGATGGTATAGCCACGCGCCACTGTGGCGAGTGGGCTGATCGCCTCCATTGCGCGCGCCAGCGCGCGCAAGCGTTGGGTCTGGACCTGCAAGCGTCGCGCCATCGCGACAGGCAGATGCCGGCCCAGCGCTTGCAACCGGGTGCGTAGCATCGCAAGCCGACGCTGCGGCTGGGAGGTGCGCAGGATCGCGGCAGCATGACGTAACTGTGCCTGTCGGCGTTCTTGCTGCTGCTTCCACAGTGCGGTCAGCCGGCGTGCGGCATCGCGTTGGCGGCGTTGTAGCAGTTGCAGTTGCACCTGCGGACTTTGCGCTTGCAGGCGTAGTAACGCTTGGTCGGCGCGCTGTTGTGCCTGGCGCAGGCGGTGCCGTTGCCAATGCTGCAATGCGCTGTGTTGGGCGGACAGCCGAGCGGTAATGTCGCGTTGGTCGGGCGCCAGCAACTCTGCCGCGACCGACGGTGTCGGCGCGCGCAGGTCGGCGGCGAAATCGGCCAGCGTCACGTCGGTCTCGTGGCCGACCGCCGACACCACCGGTGTGTTCGAGGCGGCAATGGCGCGCACCAGATGCTCGTCGTTGAACGCCCAAAGGTCTTCCAGCGAACCGCCGCCGCGGGTCAGCAGGATCGCGTCGTAGCGCTTACAGGCATCGGCCTGGCGCAGCAGTATTGCGATCTGCGCGGCGGCGCTGTTGCCCTGTACCAGGGTCGGCAGAATGTCTACCTGCAGCAGTGGCATGCGCCGGCCGAGTACGCTCAGTACATCGCGCACCGCGGCGCCGCTGGGCGAGGTGATGACGGCCAGGCGGCGCACGAAAGCGGGCATGGGACGCTTGCGTTCGATCGCGAACAGGCCTTCGCCAGCGAGTTTGGCCTTGAGCGCTTCGAATGCACGGCGCAGCGCGCCTTCGCCGGCTTCTTCCAGGTGCTCCAGCACCAGTTGGTAGTCGCCGCGCGCCTCGTACAAGGTGAGGCGACCGCGTGCGAGGACGCGCAGGCCCTCGCGCGGTACGAAAGGCAGCCATTGGCTTTTGGGCTTGAACATGGCGCAGCGCACCTGTGCGCGCGCATCTTTGAGGGTGAAGTACAGGTGCCCGGATGTGGGGCGGGTCACGTTGCCCAGCTCGCCTTCCACCCATGCCAGCGGGAATGCGCTTTCAAGTAGATCCCGGGCCAGCGTATTGAGCTGGCTGGGGGTGAGGATCTGGTCGGTGCGATCGGGCATGCAGGTGATGCGGTGGCGTGCTGGCGACTATCCTCGCATGTCTGTGTCTGGTATCGGCTGCGCCAGCGACGTAGGCGGGCATGGTGCAAGTATAGAATCCCGCGCATGTCCGAACGCCTCGATCTCCATACCGTCGCCGCCGCGCGTCGCATCGACGCACAGGCTGTCGCATTGCTGGGGGGGGATGGTGATCGGCTGATGCAACGGGCTGGTCAGGCCGCGTGGCAGACGCTGTTGCAGCGTTGGCCGCAGGCGCAGCGGATTTGTGTGGCCTGCGGCAGTGGCAATAACGGCGGCGATGGCTACGTGCTGGCGCGTCTGGCGCATTGCGCCGGGCGTCAAGTACGCGTGGTGCAGTTGCCGGAGTGTGGGCCGCAGTCGCCGCTGGCGCAGCGTGCCTGCACCGACTACATCGGCGTCGGTGGTCGTATCGTCGTGTTCGATGGCGTGCTTGAACCGGCCGATGTGGTGGTCGATGGACTGCTCGGCATTGGCTTGAATCGCGCGCCAGATGCTGAACTGACCGGGTTGCTCGGTGCGCTGGCCGGGCTTGGTACGCCGGTGTTGGCGCTGGATGTGCCTAGCGGAGTGGATGCGCAGTCCGGTCGCGTGCCTGGTGCGGCGTTGCCGGCGACGTTGACCCTGCAGTTCATCGTCGCCCATGCTGGGCTGTATACAGGTCGTGCGCTGAACTATGTGGGCGAGCGTGCTTTGGCGACGCTGCAGGTGCCTGCCGCGGCGTTTGCCGGTTGCGTGCCGTTGGCCGCGGCCTGGAACGCCGCCGTCCTGCGTGGTCAATTGGTGCCCCGGCGCCGCGACAGTCACAAGGGCGATGCCGGTCATGTGCTGTGCATCGGTGGTAATCATGGCAGCGGTGGTGCGGTCATGCTGAGCGCCGAATCGGCGCTGCGTTGCGGTGCTGGATTGGTCAGCGTTGCGACTCGTAGTGCGCACGTGGCACCGCTGCTGGCGCGTTGCCCAGAGGCGATGGCGCATGCGGTCGAGGGCTCGGAGGCGCTGGCGCCGCTGTTGTGCAAGGCCGATGTGGTTGCGCTTGGTCCGGGTCTTGGTCAAGACGACTGGGCGCAGGCGTTGTGGCATGCCGCGCTCGCCAGCGACGTCGCGTTGGTGGTCGATGCCGATGCGCTGAATCTGTTGGCGCAGGCGCCGCGCCCGTTGCCGCAGGCGGTGTTGACGCCGCATCCGGGCGAAGCCGGGCGCTTGCTCGGTTTGACCGCCGCGCAGGTGCAGCGCGACCGTTTTGCCGCTGCTGCGCTGCTGGCCGATCGCTACCAGGCTGCGGTGGTACTCAAGGGCGCTGGCAGCATTGTCGCCGTGCCAGACCAGCTGCCCCGCGTGATCGCCGCCGGTAATCCAGGCATGGCGGTTGCCGGTATGGGCGATCTGTTGACCGGCGTGATCGCTGCGCTACGTGCGCAGGGCCTGGCTGCGTTCGAAGCGGCCAGCGTGGGCGTGCTGCTGCACGCCTGCGCCGGCGACCATGCTGCTGCGGCCGGCGGCGAGCGTGGCTTGCTGCCCTCCGACTTGCTGCAGGCGTTGCGGCGTCTTTCCAATCTGGAATCCGAACGATGAACTTACAGTTGTTTCTGCCCGACAGCGGTGCCACCGAGCGCCTCGGGCAGGCGCTCGCCGCCACGCGGCCAGCGCAGGCCGCCGTGCATTTGCACGGTGATCTGGGTGCAGGCAAATCTACCCTGGCGCGCGCCTTGCTGCGTGCGTTGGGTGTCCGGGGGGCGATCCGCAGCCCTACCTACACCTTGTTGGAGCGTTATCCGCTGGCTGACGGAGAGGCATGGCATCTGGATCTTTACCGTATAGGTGCCTCTGGGGAGTTGGATTTTCTGGGCCTGGACGAAACAAGTGCCACCCTGTGGCTGGTGGAATGGCCCGAGCGCGGTGGTGATGTGCTGGCGCCGTCGGATCTGGATGTCCTCCTGGCCCTGCACGATGGTGGGCGCATGGCGCAGGTGCGTGCCGGCACTGCGGCAGGGAAGGTGTGGCTGACCCAGATCGTCGATCAGGATGACTTGCGTCAACTTTTTCTTGGCTGACGCTAAAAAGTGGAAGCAGGTTATGGATTATTAAGGGAAAAATGCTTGCGTTTGTGTCGTCGCGATGCTTGAATCAGTGGTATGCGCCTGGGGATACGAGTTTTAGCCTGTTCCGCCATCGCCGCAGGCTGGTGCCTGGCGGCGCATTCGGCGTTTGCAGGTCAGGTTCAGTCGGTCTCACTGGATAACAGCGCAACCGGCACCCGCGCAGAGATCCGTTTGCAGGGCAACGGTGGTTTCAGCACCATATCGTTGGCTCACCCCGATCGGCTGGTGGTGGACCTTGCCGACTCTTCCGCAGTCAAGGGTCTGAAGCTGCCCGTCGGCAGCGGTGTGGTCAGTGGCGTGCGTACTGGCCATCCGGTGCCGGGTACCTTGCGCATCGTGTTCGACCTCAGCAACCCGGTGGTCGCGTTCAAGCCGCAGATGCAGACCATTGGCGGTAGTTCGGTGTTGGTGATCGAGTGGCCGGGCGATGCAACGATGAGCACGTCCGTTGCAGTTAGCGACCCGCCGCCCTCGGTATCCGCAGTGCCTGCATTGCCGCCGCCTGTTGCCAAGCCTGACTTGGACCCACGTGCGGAAGCCGCGCGCGCGACGGCGGCATTGACCGCTTCTGTAGTGCAGCATGCGACCCAGCCGGTCGTCGTGGCTACCTCCCCGCCGGTAAGCGATACCGCCGCTGTCCCAGTGGTGACGGAGTCGACGCGTATACCGCTTGCCAAGTCTGGCGCTGGCGTGACCACGGTGGCGCAGAAAAGCTTGAGTCAGCCCCAAGTAGCGCCGCCGCAGGCCATCGAACCGGCCAACGACCAAGACGATCCGGCGGTGGCCGCGGCAGTCGAAGCGCGGCCGGTGATGCCGAGTGCGCCGTCGCGGGTGCGGATGAGGCCGGGCATGCGGCCGTTGATCGTGGCCATCGACCCCGGACATGGCGGTCAGGATCCTGGAGCCACCGGCCCCACTGGCAAGCACGAGAAGGACGTGACCCTGGCGATCGGTCGCGAACTGGCCCGCCAGATCAATGCAACGCCCGGCATGAAGGCATACATGACGCGCACCACTGATGTGTTCATCCCTTTGCCGATGCGCGCGCAGAAAGCCCGTGCGGCCAAGGCCGACATCTTCATCTCGATCCACGCCGATGCTGCGGAGAGTCGTAGTGCAAGTGGTTCGTCGGTGTATGTACTATCGACCAAGGGTGCTTCGTCGCAGCGTGCACGCTGGTTGGCGGACAAAGAGAATGCCGCCGACCTGGTAGGCGGCGTGCGTTTGCTGAGAACCGATAGCACTTTGGCCAGCGTGTTGCTGGATTTGGCCCAGAGCGGGCACATGAAGGCGTCCGAGGATGCGGCCGCGCATGTGCTGGGCGGGCTGAAGGAAATCGGCAACAACCACAAGCCAGAGATCGAGCGCGCCAACTTTGCCGTGCTGCGGACCTCCGACATGCCGGCGATGCTGGTCGAGACCGCTTATATTTCCAATCCGGAAGAAGAGCGTCTATTGACCGAACCCGCGTATCAGCGCCGTATCGCCAGTGCTGTGCTTGAAGGTGTGAACACCTTCTTTACCCAGCAACCGCCTCCGGGCACGCTGTTCGCCGCGCGCGCGCAGGCCGAGGCGGATGCGGCGGCAGGGACGGTCGCCGGCGGCAACCGCTGACGCGCTCGGCTATCATGGCCGACCAATCCTCGATGGTGGCGTCCGCGCCGTGTGCCGTGCCGATGTGCGTTTTTTGCTGGTGTCCTTGCTCTATCGTTGAGACCGGCGCGCCGATACGGGCATGCGTCGCGGAGTCGGCATGAGCATCCGTCAATTGCCCGAGATCCTGATCAATCAGATTGCTGCGGGCGAAGTGGTGGAGCGTCCGGCCTCGGTGGTCAAGGAGCTAGTGGAGAACGCGCTGGATGCCGGCGCGCGCCGTGTGGACGTCGACCTGGAAGAGGGAGGCGTGCGCCTGATTCGCATCCGCGACGATGGTAGTGGCATCCCCGCCGAAGAGTTGCCATTGGCGGTATCGCGGCACGCCACCAGCAAGATCGCCTCGCTGGATGATTTGGAAACGGTCGGTACGCTTGGGTTTCGCGGCGAGGCCTTGCCCTCGATTGCGTCGGTCAGCCGCTTCACCCTGGCCTCGCGCCGTGCCGACGACGCGCACGGCGCCATGTTGCAGGTGGAAGGGGGCAAGGTCGGTGCTGTGCAGCCGCACGCGCAGTCGCCGGGTACCACGGTAGAAGTGCGCGAGCTGTTCTACAACGTGCCGGCACGGCGCAAATTCCTGCGCGCCGAGCGCACCGAATTGGGCCACATTGAGGAATGGCTGCGTTCGCTGGCGTTGGCACGCCCGGATGTGGAACTACGGGTTTCTCACAACGGCAAGCCGTCGCGGCGCTACAAGCCCGGCGATCTCTATTCGGATGCGCGCCTGGGCGAAACCCTGGGCGAGGATTTCGCCCGGCAGGCGTTGCGGGTGGATCACAGTGGCGCGGGACTGCGCCTGCATGGCTGGATCGCGCAGCCGCATTATTCGCGCGCCAGTGCCGACCAGCAGTACCTGTACGTCAATGGCCGTTCGGTGCGCGACCGCAGTGTCGCCCACGCGGTGAAGATGGCCTATGGCGACGTGCTGTTCCACGGTCGTCAGCCGGCTTATGTATTGTTCCTTGAGTTGGATCCGTCGCGCGTGGATGTCAATGTCCATCCTGCCAAGCACGAGGTGCGTTTCCGCGATGCGCGCCTGATCCACGACTTCGTCTACCGTACCCTACAGGACACGTTGGCGCAGACGCGTGCCGGCAGCCTGCCCAGCACGGCGGCCGATGCGCCAGTGCAGACGTTGCCGACGCATGGCTCGGGAGCTGGCGCATGGCCGCCGCCGCGCGCATCGGTAGGTGGTAGCAGCGGTAAGGGGGAGGGTGCGCAATGGCGGTCGGCGCAGTCGCCGCTCGGCTTGCGCGTGCAAGAGGCGCCTGCGGCGTATGCGGCGTTGTACGCGGCGTCGGCCGATTCGGGAAGTACGGCGGCTCACCTGCCGAGCCCGCCACAGGACGCGGCAGGCGGGTTGCCGCCCACCGCGCCAGACAGCGGCGTGCCACCGCTCGGTTACGCGATTGCGCAATTGCATGGCATCTATATCCTGGCCGAGAACGCAGAAGGTCTGATCGTGGTCGACATGCATGCCGCGCACGAGCGTATCGGCTACGAGCGATTGAAGAGCGCGCACGATGGCATCGGCCTGCATACGCAACCATTGCTGGTGCCGATCACCCTGGCGGTTGGTGAGCGCGATGCCGATACTGCCGAGCGCGAAGCGCAGACGTTGGCCGCGCTTGGATTCGAGGTCACTCGCAGTGGACCGCAGTCCTTGCACGTGCGCAGCATCCCGGCCTTGCTGGCGCAGGCCGAACCGGAGGCGTTACTGCGCGATGTGCTCACCGATCTGCGCGAGCATGGCCACAGCGGTCGTGTCGCTGGCGCGCGCGACGCGCTGCTCTCGACCATGGCTTGTCACGGCGCGGTGCGTGCCAACCGGCGCCTTACGTTGCCGGAAATGAATGCCTTGCTGCGCGATATGGAAGCGACCGAACGCTCCGGACAATGCAACCATGGACGTCCGACCTGGGCACGCTTTACCTTGGCCGAAATCGATCGTTGGTTCTTACGGGGGCGTTGATGGACAAGTGGGCGAAGTGGCTATCTGTGCTGCTTGCACTGCTGGCCATGGGAGGATGCAGTAGACAGGCGTCGGCACCGGTTGCGTCGAAGAGCGTGGACGCGCATTTTCTGGCCGACGAACAGGCCTGGCGCGCGCAGCGTCTGCGCGAATTACAGGCTGCCGACGGCTGGACCAGCCTGGTTGGCCTGCATTGGCTGGAGCCGAAGGAACACTACATCGGCAGCAGCCCGAGTAGCGGCATCCGGCTGGCGTTCGGTCCGGCGCGGATGGCCTTGGTATCTCAGGTGCAGGGACAGGTGTATCTGACGCCCGAGCCCGGTGCCGCGCTCCGCGTGGACGGCACGCTGCTGCAAGGGCGCATCCGCCTGTACAGCGACCACGATCCGCAGCCGACGGTGATCGATTTCGATGACGGCAAAGGCAAGCTCAGTTTGATCGAACGCGGTGGTCGCTATGCGTTGCGGGTCAAGCATGCCGATGCGCCGAGCCGGCTGGGTTTCGCCGGACTGCAATATTGGCCGCTGGCCGAATCCTGGCGCGTGCGGGCGCGTTTCGTACCCAATCCGCCCGGTACTAAGCTGCAAATTGTGGACATCATCGGCGTCAGCACCGCATTGCCCAATGCCGGTGCGTTGGAGTTCGAGCGTGGCGGGAAACGCTTCCGGTTGCAGGCGATCGGTGCGCCTGGACAGCCGCTGTTCGTGGTGTTCGCCGACCGCACCAGCGGACGCGGCAGCTATCCGGCGGGGCGTTTCCTGGACGTGCCTGCTCCGGCGGCAGACGGCAGCGTGGTGTTGGACTTCAATCGTGCCTATAACCCTCCATGTGCCTTCACCCCGTTCGCGACCTGTCCGCTGCCGCCGCCGGAAAATCGCCTCGATCTGGCAGTGGATGCTGGCGAGAAGGTCTACGCCGCTCACCATTGAGGCGAGGTTCCCGATGACTCCGTTATCGCGTCTGTTGCGCAACGTGCTGCTGGGAGTGTTGGTGTGCCTGGGGCTACCGCTTCTTGCAAGTTCTCCGTCATTGGCGGTTGCGCCGGCCTCGATTACGCCACCCACGCCGTTGCTGTGGAAGGTGATTGGCCCGCGTGGCACGCTGTATCTGCTGGGTTCGTTTCATCTGCTCAAATCGGAGGACTACCCGCTTGCGCACGAGGTCGATGCCGCATACGCGGCATCGACGCGACTGTTGTTCGAACTGGCGCCGAAGGACGTGGATTCGCCCCAGTTGGGCGCGCAGATGCTGCAGGCGGCGCAGCGCCACGATGGCAAGCGCTTGCAGGACGATTTGGATCCGGCGACGTGGCAACGCTTGCGTCGTTACGCGGCCGGGCACGGCTTGCCGCTGGCGCAGATGAGTGGGTTGGAACCGTGGTTCGTCGGTCTGAGCATCAGCATCGCTGATATGAAGACGCAGGGGCTGCAGGCCGATGCTGGTCTTGATCGGCATTTTATGGAAATGGCAGTGCAGGCCGGTAAGTCGGTGGAAGGATTGGAGAGCGCATCGACACAGATCGCGTTGCTACAGGGCATGGACCCTGTGGAGCAGCGGCAGATGCTGACCGAGGCGCTGGACGATGCCGAGCAGGGCGCGACGCAGACTCTGCGCTTGCACGACGCCTGGCGTGGTGGCGACGAGCGCCAGCTGTGGCAGGAGCTTGGCGTGCAGATGAAGCACGACTATCCGCGTCTGTATCAGCGCATCGATGTGGAGCGTAACCGAGCCTGGTTGCCGCGGCTGGAGCAACGTCTGCAGGATGGTCAGGGCGACACGTTGGTGGTGGTCGGCGCGCTGCATCTGCTTGGCCCGGACGGGGTGGTCGAGGGATTGCGCGCGCGGGGTTACAAGGTCGAGCGGCTTTGTGCGGGTTGCCGCACAACGCCAGCGCGGCAACGCTGAGTTTCGTGTCGTGCCATGCTTGGCACGAGATGAGCGGGCAACAGACAGCGCTGGATGCGGATCGCAACCGGATGGGACGACACGCGACGGATCTTGGGCGCGCGCATTCTTCCCGATACGCAGTATGGGAATTTAGCGCTGTCGCGATTTCGTCGATGTGGCGCCGGCTGGCGGTTCGCTGGGCTTGTTTGCACCAGCGGCGGGGCGGCCGAAACCGCTGCCAAGGTTGCGCTGGAATTCCTGCCACAACTCCAGGTTACGCTCGGTCAGCTGGTTCATCATCGTCCATGGCGTTTGCCCCAGCAAGTTGCCCATCTGCTGACGGAACTGCTGCTGCTGGTCCAGGAACACCTGCATGCTGCGCTCCAGATAGTTGCCCATGAAGCCCTGCAGCGAGTCGCCGTAGAAGCGGATGATCTGGCTGAGCAACTGGGTGGACAGCATCGGTTCGCCGTCCTGCTCCTGGTCGGCGATGATCTGCAACAGAACCGTGCGGCTAAGGTCTTCGCCGGTCTTTGCGTCGCGTACCTCGAATTCCTCGCCGTCGATGATCAACTGGCGGACGTCTTCGATGGTGATGTAACTGGAAATCTCGGTGTCGTAGAGGCGGCGATTGGGATACTTCTTGATGATGCGGATCTCAGCCATGAAGCGATCGCTCTTTGACGGTAGGCGCGCAGCATGGCGCAGCGCACCAGGGCTTGCAACTGTCGCAGTGCGTTGAATGTTCTAGATGTCATCTGAAAAATGCTGCGCAGCATGCCGGACAGGTTGCGCAGCATAGGTTGCAGGCGGCGAGTTGTGGCGTTATCGCGTTGCTACCGATCGCATGCCGGGGGGCGTGCATCACCAGCCCATGTGGTGGCCGCCGTTGATGTCCAGATTCGAGCCGGTGATCCAGGCCGCCTCTTCCGCCACCAGGAACGCCACCGCGTAGGCGATCTCCCCCGGCTTACCGAGGCGTCCGGTGGGGATGTCGGCGATGATCTTGGCGCGCACTTCCTCCGGCACGGCCATGACCATGTCGGTGGCGACGTAGCCGGGCGAGACGGTGTTGACGGTGATGCCGTAGCTGGCGTTCTCGCGTGCCAGCGAGATGGTGAACCCATGCATGCCGGCTTTGGCAGCGGCGTAATTGGCTTGGCCGTACTGGCCCTTGAGGCCGTTGATCGAGCTGATCTGGATGACCCGCCCCCAGCGCTGCCGGCGCATGCCCTCGATCACCGGGCGGGTGACGTTGAACACCGAATTGAGATTGGTGTTGATGACCTCGTGCCACTGCTCTGCGGTCATTTTGTGGAAGGTGGTGTCGCGGGTGATGCCGGCATTGTTGACCAACACCTCGATCGGACCGAGTTGGCGCTCGACCTCCTGCACCAGTGCCTGCGCGTGTTCGGGCGAGGCGACGTCGCCGGCGATGATGGCGACCTCGCAGCCGCGCTCGCGCAGGCGTTGCTGCCAGGCTTGGGCCTTGGCCGCGTCGCGATAATTGCTGGCGACGCGGTGGCCTTGCGCGGCCAGCCGCTCGCAGATCGCGGTTCCAATTCCGCCGGTACCGCCGGTCACCAGCGCAACGCGTGATGTCATGAATTTTGCTCCGAAGCAATTGGGGGAAGTGCGGCCGCAGCGCGACCGGGCTTCCGATTCTAGTCAGCCTTTAGGGCGCTGTGGATGTTTAAAGTACATCTCACGTGTTAAGAACTCCTGCGTCGGCAGCTGCGCTGGATCGAACGCGCGCTGCGCCGCCGTCAGCAGTGCGGATACCTCACCGATGCCGGCCAGTACCGCTGGCGCCTGTCCTAGCGCCGCCCAGACCAGGCGCAGCGCTGGCAGTGGGTCGGCATCGTCCAGCGGCAGCGCCGCATCCGATTTGGACAGTTTGCGTCCGTCGGCTCCAAGCAGCAGCGGCAGGTGCAGATAGCGCGGGGTCGGTAGACCCAATGCCCGTTGCAGCAGGATTTGCCGTGGAGTGGAATCGAGCAGGTCGGCACCACGCACGACGTCGGTGATGCCTTGTGCTGCATCGTCGACCACCACGGCCAGTTGGTAGGCCCAGCAGCCGTCGGCGCGCAGCAGCACGACGTCGCCGACCTCGGCGTGGACGTCCTGAGTCAGTGTGCCGCGCAGGCCATCGTCGAACGCGACCACGCTGGCCGTGCCGGGGGCTACTCGTAGGCGCAGTGCTGGCCTGGGCCGTGTCTGCGTCGCGACGCAGCGATGATGTACTCCGCCCTGGGCGGCCAAGTCGCTGCGACTGCAACTGCAGGCGAAGGCTTGGCCGGATTGCCGCAGTTGCTGCAGTGCGCCCTGGTAGGCCGTCTCGCGCTCGCTCTGGCGCAGAACCGGTCCGTCGGGCTCCAGCCCGCAGGCGCGCAGGCTGGCGAGCTGGCGCTCGGCGGCGCCGGGGATGATGCGCTGCCGGTCCACGTCCTCGATGCGCAGCAGCCATTCGCCGCCAGCATGGCGTGCCAGCAGCCAACTGCCGAAGGCGGCCAGCAGCGAGCCCAGATGCAGCGGGCCGGTGGGCGAGGGCGCGAAACGGCCACGGTAGAGAGACGAGGACATGGATAAGCTGAATCCTCACGCAGATACGCGCTTGAATTCAAGCCGCCCGCACCGCAGATTCTACCCGACGACTTTTACTCTTACCTTGCGGAGCGCGCGCGCATGTTCAATCGCATTGTCCTGTTCCTCATCACCAACCTGGCGGTGCTGGTGCTGGCCGGCATTGTCATGTCGGTGTTCGGCATCAACCCCAATCAGATGGGGGGTTTGTTGGTGATGGCCGCAGTGTTCGGCTTTGGCGGGTCGCTGGTGTCGCTGTTGCTGTCCAAGTTCATGGCCAAGCGTGCCACCGGCGCGCAGGTGATCACCGAGCCACGCAACCACACCGAGCGTTGGTTGCTACAGACGGTGCAGCGCCAGGCCCAGGCTGCCGGCATCGGCATGCCGGAGGTGGCCATATACGATGGCCCGGAAATCAACGCCTTTGCCACGGGCGCCAACCGCAACAATGCTTTGGTGGCGGTGTCCACCGGGCTGCTGCACAACATGACCGAAGACGAGGCCGAAGCGGTGCTCGGTCACGAAATCAGCCACATCGCCAATGGCGATATGGTGACGATGGCTTTGTTGCAGGGCGTGCTCAATACCTTCGTGATCGTGCTGGCGCGGGTGGTCGGCGGTGTGCTGGACAGTTATCTGGGAGGCAACCGCGATGACCGCCGGGGGCTGGCGTACTACGCGATCGTGATGGTGCTGGAGTTGGTGTTCGGTCTGTTCGCGACGATGATCGCGATGTGGTTCTCGCGCTACCGCGAGTTTCGCGCCGATGCCGGCGGCGCCAGCCTGGCCGGCCGCGCCAAAATGATCGCGGCGTTGCAGCGGCTGGAACTCAACCATGGGCAGAGCACGTTACCGTCGCAGGTTCAGGCGTTCGGGATTGCCGGTGGGTTGGGTCAGGGACTGCGCCGTTTGTTCATGAGCCATCCGCCGTTGGCCGAGCGCATCGCTTTTTTGCGCGCTTCGCAGTTCAATGCGACGGTGAGTTGATCAGTCGGCACCGCAAAGGACTATACGAAGGTCTAGTGTCTTGGCGTTTTCGCAGGCATTGCGTTCGAAGCGAAAAGACGCGGGGGTCAGTTGAAGTCGAAGTTCATTTCCCCTGTTGCCAAGCCGACGAATTCGCCTTGCATGTAGTCGATTCCGGCGTTGAACAGCAGGCTCATCGAGGTGGCGTCTGAGACGAATTCGGCGATGGTACGGATGCCAGCCGATTGCGCGCGCGCGGTGATCTCATGGATTTTGTCCTGTTGTTCGCGCGTCTGGGTCAGGTCCCGTGTGAAGTCGCGGTCCAGTTTCAGAAATGCGGGCTGGAAGTGTGCCAGCAACTGGAACGAGTCCAGGCCGGAGCCGAACTGTTCCAGCCCGACCTTGCAACCTAGCGCGGTGGCGTCGGCGAGAAACTGTTGCGCGTTGCGCAAGTGGGTGAACACCTTGGCCTCCGGTGTCTGCAGCCACAGCCGCGCGCCTGGCACGCTATGTTTAGCTAGTTCGCGCTGAATCAGTTGCACCATCTGCGCGTCGGCGAATGAATCCGTGGTGATCTTGACCAACACGCTGGTTGTATGGCCAGCGCGTTGACGTTCGCCGATCACCGCGATCGCGCGGGAGACGACCCAGCGGTCGATCTCAGCCATCATGCCGTACTCGGTGGCGATGCCCAGGAAGGTGCCCGGTCTGATCAATTCATTGTTGAGTTCCAGGCGTAAATAAGCCCCGTACAGTTCGTGCGGCTCGCCCTGTAGGTTCACCAATGGCTGGTAGTGCAGCAGGAAACCGCCATCGGCCAGTGCTTCGTGCAGATGCTGCACCCAGCGCTGGATGCGCTCTTCTTCCAGACGGTCGGCGGCGCCGGGGTCGAAGATCTTGCAGGCGTTGCCGCCAAGTTCGATGTTGGTTTGCACGTTTTCGCTGGCACGGGCCAGAACCTGACCGACACTGGCGATCTTCTCGCCAATCTGCACGCCGCCGATGCTGACCGTCACCGTCGCCGAGCGTTCACCTACACTGAGTACCTGGCTGGCGTAGGTATGCAGTAGACGTTGTGCCAGCGTGGAGGTGCGCGCGTAGTCGCCTTTCAGCAGGAGTGCAAAATTGTGTTCGCCGAAACGCGCCGCTTGCACGTCGCTGTCGATCGCTGCGGCCAAGTGCTTGGCCAGTGCGGCGATCAGGACGTCGGCCGAGTCCAGGCCGATATCGGTCACCAGCCGCTTGTAGTGATCCGGTTCGACGAGCAGAAAGCCGAATTGGCCATCGCCGCGGCCGACTTGGGCCACCGCGTTTTCCAGCGCCAGCATAAAGGTGGGGCGGTTGAGCAGGCCGGTGACCTGGTCGCGCTGACGTAGGCCCTCGACTTCACGCGCTAGTTCAGGGTCGAGCTCCTCGCGGCGCCTGAACACCACTTGCACGCAGGCCTCGCCTTCGTAGCTGGCCGTGGCGAACTCCATCGTCGCCGGGAAACTTTCGCCCTCCAGTGTGCGTGCGTCGACCTGATACTGCGCTGGAGGCGGTTCTCCCTTGCTTAGCGATTTGAGTAGTTGTTTGAAGTCTTCCACGTGTTGCGGAGCGAGCATGTCCAGCAGCGAGATGCCTTCGACCTCCTCGAATGAGGTGAACCCGAACATCTCCAAGTACGCATCATTGGCACGAATGTGCATGCCTTCGTGGATGTAGGCAATCGGATCGCGCGAGGACGCGATCAGTGCGTCGCAGCGGCGTTCGGTTTCGCGCATTTGCGCTTCGATTCGGCGCAACCCGCGTCTTGCCTGCAGGTCGGCCCAGGTGGTTCGCATCACCATCAGCAGTTGTTCCGGACGTTGCCGCAGCGCGATCGCGCGCGCGCCGCTGGAGAGTGCGCCGCTCCAGACGTCCTCGTCGATGCGTTCGCTCAGCATGATGACCGGAATGTCCTTGCCGCTGGTTGCCACGCGTTGCAGCACCTGTGTCAGCGGGATCGCCTGCGCGTGTGCGCTGAGTACCAGGTCGATCTGCTGTGTAGCAAGCATGGCGTCCAGTTCGTCGGCGTGTTGCGGCCGCGAAGGGCGCACGGCGATGCCGCTATTACGCAGGCTGCTGACGATCGCTTCGGCATCTTCGCCGCTGTCGTCGACGATCATCAGGCGCAGTGGGTTGTCTTTGCCGTTATGCATTCGGAACTCCAAGAGTGGAATCTTAATACACGAGGGCCGTCGTGGCGTCCATGCGCCAGCTCAGAAAATCTGTATCTCGCCCGGCCGGCACAGCCAAGCGTAGTAGCCGGACCGATTCACACGCAGCACCCTGTACATCGCGCTCTGCCTGAATTTCCGACAATACGTCTGAATGAAGGCGTGCGTTGCCTTTACCACTTGGTAAAGTGGGCTGCGGCCTTTTTAAAGATGTCGCGCTCGGTACTCGGAATCCTCATGAACCACGCGTGCATTACGGTTCCTGCACGCCGTCCGCACCCACCAGGCGGTTGCTCAGTCGTTTTGTTGGTCGCTCTTAGCCACCTTGAGCCCGCGATTGGTCAATTGGCGAGCCGCTTCTATCTTGAAACCATCCGCATTACGCTTGTTGCTCATGGACACCTTCGGGCTTGCCATTTTCCATGGCACTGAGATTTCTAGAAAACACGGGGCGATTCACGATGGCTTGCGTCGCGTATCGCGCGGGCTTGCGTGTCGGCAGTGTGCGTCGGCATCTCGTCTAGAGGGATGTACTCAGGCCGCGCTACCGGCGGCGTGGCCGGAGGCCCAGGCCCATTGGAAGTTGTAGCCGCCTAGCCAGCCGCTCACGTCCAGTACCTCGCCGACGAAGTACAGGCTGGGAATTCTGCGCGATTCCATCGTCGTCGAGGACACCTCGTCGGTATCCACCCCGCCTAGGGTGACCTCGGCGGTGCGATAGCCCTCGGTGCCGCTGGCCACCAGCGGCCACGCGCCGAGCAGCGCGGCCGCGGCACGCAGCTGCGGTTCGTCCAGTTGGCGTACTGGTTTGTCCGGCAGCCACACCTCGCACAGGCGCTGCGCGAAGCGGCGCGGTAGGGCGTCGCCCAGCACGGTGCGTAGCTCGGCGGCGCCACGCAGGCGCTTTTGCGCGCGCAGCCAGGCGGCCGCATCCTGGCCGGGAAGCAGGTCCAGGCGCAGATCGTCGCCCGGCTGCCAATATGATGAGATTTGCAGGATCGCCGGGCCGCTGATGCCGCGGTGGGTGATCAGCATGAAGTTGCGGAAGCTGGCGCCGTTGCAACTGGCCTCCACTGGCAGCGCCAGTCCGGAGAGGTCGTGCAGGCGTTCTTGATGTTTGCCGCTAAGGGTCAGTGGCACCAGCCCGGCGCGGGTTGGCAGCACGGCGTGACCGAACTGGCGGGCCAGTGCATAACCGAAGCCGCTGGCGCCCAGGCTTGGAATGGAGAGGCCGCCGCTGGCCACCACCAGTGCGGCGGTATGCACCGGGCCGTCGTCGGTATCGAGGTGGAACCCGTCGCCGCCGCGTTCCACGCGGTGCACGCTGCACTGGGTGCGCAGGTTCACCCCGGCTGCGTCGCATTCCTCCACCAACATGCGCACGATTTGCTTGGAGGAGATATCGCAGAACAGCTGGCCAAGTTCCTTCTCGTGGTAAGTGATGCCGTGGCGTTCGACCATCTGAACGAAATCGGCTGGACGATACCGCGCCAACGCCGACTTGCAGAAATGTGGGTTGGCGGAGAGGAAATTGTCCGGGCAGGTGCCGGTGTTGGTGAAGTTGCAGCGTCCACCACCGGACATCAAGATCTTCTTGCCGACTTTGTTGGCGTGCTCGATCACCCGTACCCGGCGACCGCGCTGGCCGGCGGTGAGCGCACACATCAGCCCGGCGGCGCCGGCGCCGATCACCGCGACATCGGTGCGGATCGGCGCAGATGTCGCGTTCATGCCGCGGCTTTGCGTACCGTCGGGGTGAACGTGACGCTGCCGTTGTCGCCCAGCAATTGCACCTCGCCGTCCTGGATGACCACATCGAAGCGCATGCTGCGCTCGATCAGCGCGGCGGCGGCGGCAATCGCATCGGCGGGCAGGTCGATCACCTGCACCGGCTTGAGCTTGAGCAGCGCACTGGCGTTCTTGTCCCACCAGATATCCGCTGCGCGACCGCCGTAATTGACCACGATCACCGCCCGGGCGCGGCCACAGGCCTTACGCAGCCGTGATTCGTCGGGTTGGCCGACTTCGATCCATTGCTCGATCGCGCCGGTGTAGTCCATCCGCCACAGATCCGGCTCGTCGTCGCTGCTCAGGCCTTTGCCGAACAGCAGGCGGTCTTCGGCGTAGAGTGCGAAGGCGAGCAGCCGTGCCATCAGACGCTGGTCGGTCTCGGATGGGTGCTGGGCCAGTGTCAAGGAGTGCGCTGCGTAGTAAGCGCGGTCCATGTCGGAGATTTGCAGTTCCGCTTTGCGGAGTGTGGCGGTGAGGGCCATGCGTCGACCGGTGGCGAAGGGCGGCTATGATACTGCGTGACTGTCGCCGATCCGACGTTTGGTTGCGTTTCAACGCGCCGGGCGCCTCATTGCCGCTTTTGCTCGCCTGCTGATGAGCCAGAGCATGCACGGATATCAGCAAGAAGATCGGCTGTTTCATGCCTGACTTTAGAGTTCCGTACAGTTATTACTGTGATTTCGAGCACTTTGTCTACATAAAATTGTCGCTTTTTGACTGCTATCCGCGTACAGTGACCTCACTGTGTTTGCTAGAGTCACCGTGAATCGTGGCTTGGTGCAGTAGATCCTCAGATCCGCTTCATCGTTCCGCTTTACAAACGCCTGCAACTCAGTCTCGGCCCCGATCTCCGGTGGCTGCGATTTCTTAATTTATCAATAGTTTCAGGAGTTTGTAATGAGCGCACAAAACGCAGGTTCTACCCAGGGTCGTCGCCTTCAGGGCACTGTAAAGTGGTTCAACGATGCCAAGGGTTTCGGTTTCATCACCCCGGAAGCCGGCACCGATCTCAGCGACCTGTTCGTGCATTTCCGCGCGATCCAGGGCACCGGCTTCAAGTCGTTGCAGGAAGGCCAGAAGGTGAGCTTTGTCGCCGTCCAGGGCCAGAAGGGCATGCAGGCTGACCAGGTGCAGGTCGTCTAAGGACGTCTGCCACCGCAAGGTCGCCTAACGCCGGGAGCGCAAGCTTCCGGCGTTTTCGTTTTTGCGCCCTTGCCGCAAGAGCCGCGCAGGCCCGCGGTCGCAACGTCGGTGACGCGGTGTTCGCGATGTTGCGCCGGCAACCCTGCCACGCGGGGCTACCATGGCGATCTTCGTGTTGTCGGAGCCGTTGCCATGATTGCCGTGCATCACCTCAATCAGTCTAGGTCGCAGCGTGTGTTGTGGTTGTTGGAGGAGCTGGCGCTGCCGTACCAGGTGGTCAAGTACCAGCGTGACCCTCGGACCATGCTGGCGCCGCCCGAACTGCGCGCGATCCATCCGCTTGGCAAGTCGCCGGTGTTGGTGGACGAGGGTTACGTCCTCGCCGAATCGGGCGCGATCCTGGACTATCTGGTGGACCGCTACGACAGCGAACGCAGGCTGTCGCCGCCGCTGCAGCCGTTGGATTCGCCCGAGCAGCTGCGCTACCGTTACTGGATGCACTACGCCGAGGGCTCGGCGATGCCGCCGCTGCTGATGAGCCTGGTGTTCGCGCGGATCCGTTCGGCGAAGATGCCGTTCTTCGCGCGCCCGATCGCCAAGGCCATTGTCGACAAGGCCGTGGAGGGGTTCGTCGGGCCGCAGTTGACTGTGCACCTGGACTGGATGGAGCGAGAACTGGCAGCGACCGGTTGGTTCGTCGGTGATCGCTTCACCGCCGCCGATGTGCAGATGAGTTTCCCGATTCAAGCGGCGGCGGCGCGCATCGGCCTGCACGCGCATCCGAACCTGGCCGGGTTCGTGCAGCGGATCGAACACCGCCCTGCTTATCTGCGCGCGCTGCAGCAGGGCGGCCCGTTCGCTTTGCTCGGTGCGGGGGCGGATGGCTGAGCCTGGGTTGGCGGCGCGGATCTGCGCCTGAGTCATGCCGGTTCAGGGCTGTGCAGGGTGGGCCGCACAGCGGCGCACGAAGGCGATGCTGTCGGTCATGACCGGTAGCGCCGGATCGTCCTTGCGTAGCGCCAGCAACAGGCCCATGTGGCTGACGCCGGGATAGGTCTTGAGTTCCGCCGGCACGCCAACGCCCTGCAAGGCCGTCTGTAGTGACTTACTGTTGCGCGCTTGCACGGTCTTGTCGGCGTCGCCGTGCAGCAATAGCGTCGGTGGCTCGTCGCCATCGACGAACGCCACCGGCTGTGAGCGCTGCTGCTGCGCGGGATCGCGACCGAATATAGCGATCAGGTCGGGATCGGTCAGTGGTAGGAAATCGTAGGGGCCAGCGAGCCCGACCAAGCCGCACAGTTGCCGTGGCGACATGCCATGCGACTGTAGCCAGTGGCCGTCGGTGGCGAGCAGTGCGGCCATGTGCGCACCGGCGGAGTGACCCATCAGGACCAGCTGTCGTGGATCGCCGCCGTATTCGGTGGCATGGCGCTGGCTCCATGCCACCGCGGCGGCGGCGTCGTGCATGAAGCCGTCGAGGCTTACCTGCGGATACTTACGATAATCGGGCACGATTGCGACCACGCCGTGCCGTGCTAGCGCTTCCCCGGCCCAGCGGTATTGCTGACGGGTTCCGTGCTTCCAGGTGCCGCCGTGGAAGAACACCACGACTGGCGCGTCCTGTGCGGCCACCGGCCGGTAGACGTCCAGCGCCAGGCCGTTGGCGGGGTCGTACACGATTCCGCGCTGCTCGGTCAATCCATGACGCGAGGAACCTGCATTGAGGCCGGCGAAGAAGACGCTGCTGCAGGCCGAGACCAGTAGAGTGGATGCTGCGATCAGTAGGTGGCGTGGCCAGCGTAGCCGCAACGGATGATCTGACATGGAATAGATGCCTGAAAAAGGCTGTAAGGATGCGTTAGTGGGATGTCAGCGAAGAGTGTACAGGGCCATGGGCGGGCCGCCGTGGTGCTTGTAGACCATTTGGTATGCAATTTGCGCTGCGGTTTTCGCGCTGGAACGGGGTTGGTGGTCCTGCCGGTGCGTGCGCGACGTTGAGCATCCGCGCGGTGGTTCGTGGCCTGCGCCGTCGCATAGCGGGGTCGTGTCGCGTACGCGACGAACCAGCGCCGCACGATTCCAGTTTGGCGCTGGCGCCCGCTGCCTCTAAGCTGGTGGCATGCCACCTTTGCGCTTTGACAATCGATTTACCGCCGAATTGCCGGGTGACCCGGAAACCAGCCCGCGCCGCCGTGAGGTGCTGGGCGCGCTGTGGTCGCAGGTCGCGCCGACGTCGGTGCCGGCGCCGCAACTGTTGGCATACTCGCGCGAGGTTGCGGCCATGCTTGGATTGTCGGAGCAGGAGGTGCTGGCGCCGCACTTCGCCGCAGTGTTTGGTGGCAATGCTTGCGATGCGGGCATGCGACCGTATGCGGCGAACTACGGCGGGCACCAGTTCGGGCATTGGGCCGGGCAGCTGGGCGATGGCCGTGCGATCGCCCTGGGTGAGGCGCTGGGCGAAGATGGGCGACGTTGGGAACTGCAACTCAAGGGCGCTGGGCCCACCCCGTATTCGCGCGGCGGCGACGGACGGGCGGTGCTACGTTCGTCGATCCGCGAATTCCTGTGCAGCGAGGCGATGCATCACCTTGGTGTGCCCACCACGCGCGCGCTGAGCCTGGTCGGTACCGGCGAGACGGTGGTGCGCGACATGTTCTACGACGGCCATCCGCGCCCCGAGCCGGGGGCGGTGGTATGCCGGGTGGCGCCGTCGTTCGTGCGCTTCGGCAGTTTCGAGCTGCCTGCCGCGCGCGGCGACACGCTCTTGCTAAGGCGCTTGGCCGACTTCGTGATCGCGCGCGATTTTCCGCACCTGCAGGCAAGCGGAAACGACCGCTATGCCGACTGGTTCGCCGACATCTGCGTGCGCACGGCGCATATGGTCGCGCATTGGATGCGGGTGGGATTCGTGCATGGGGTGATGAATACCGACAACATGTCGATCCTGGGGCTGACCTTGGATTATGGTCCCTACGGTTGGATCGACAATTACGACCCGGACTGGACCCCCAATACCACCGACGCGCAGGGACGTCGTTATCGTTTCGGTACCCAGCCGCAGTTGGCGTACTGGAACCTGGGGCGGTTGGCGCAGGCGCTGGTGCCGTTGTTCGACGAGGTTGCGCCGTTGCAGGATGGTTTGATGCGGTTCAGCGCCGAATACGCGCAAGCCGAGCGCGATACCACGGCGGCCAAGCTCGGTCTGGCCAAGTGCGAGGACGAAGACTTGACGCTGATGCGTGATTTACTGGCATTGCTGCAGCAGGCCGAGGTAGATATGACCCTCTGGTTTCGCGGTCTGAGCGCGCAGCCTGTGCAGGCGGGGACACCTGCACAGGCATTGGCGGCGCTGGCCGATGCGTTCTACGACCCGGCGCAGTTGGCCGCGCAGGCGGCGATGTTCGAGTCGTGGCTGCAGCGCTACGCGCAGCGCCTAGGGCGGGACCCGCTGTCGGCATCGGTGCGCGCGGCAAAGATGCGTGCAGCCAACCCGCGCTACGTGCTGCGCAACTATCTGGCGCAGCAGGCGATTGATCGCGCGGAGCAGGGCGATACTGCGGGTATCGCCGAATTGCTGGAGGTGATGCGTCGTCCATACGAGGATCAGCCTGGACGCGAGGCCTTCGCGGCGCGGCGTCCGGATTGGGCGCGGACCCGTGCCGGCTGTTCGATGCTGTCGTGCAGTTCCTGAGTGCATAGGCGTGCATCGGGGCGTGTCGCATCATTGCCTTCGCCAAGAATCTTGTGTGCGGTGCGTTAACGATGGGCCGAATCGACATGCGCCATGGTCGCTCGCGCCGCTGCCGACCTGCGGGTTATGCTGGAGATAGTGGTCGCCGTCGAAGTAGCCGGCTAGCCGCTCCAGTCGATCGTGGATCAGAATGTCGTCGACGAATGCAGCCACCAGCGTCTTGTTTGCCTGGGTTTTGTCAAGGTCCTCTGCCGTTGTCGGTTCGTCGATCACCGAGCGTCCACTTGGAGTGCGAGTGGTCGGCTTCGCTTGCAGATTGTCCCCGTGCTTGATGATTTTGCCGTTTACAAAGTGGAAGATGTCGGAACCGATCTTCGGGCCAAAGAAGTCGTATTCCGTGTGTGGGAAGACGTGGTCGCCGTCCTGGAAGACGCGCGCCGTATGCACTTTTGTCGACCCCTTGGGCAGCGCTTGCAGCACCGCAGCGAAGCCGCTAGGCCGTCTGTGAACGCGGTGTGTGAGTGGTTGTGCGTCCCTTCATGAATGTTTTTTTGTCTTTCAGTAAAGTAAATAATTGCCCTCTCTTTACCCAGGATCAAGCGCATGCCCGCGCCATTTGCCCGGTGGCGTCGCTGTACGCTGCTTTTGATCCTGTCCGTTGCTATGTTGGTGTCCGCTGGTTGCAAGGGCGTGGGTGGAGTATCGCCGCCATCATCGCCGAAGACGGTCGAGGTGGTGACGCTGCGGCCGCAGCGCGTCGCGTTGAGCGTCGAACTGGCGGGGCGTACCGTCGCCTCTGAGGAGTCGGAGGTCAGGCCGCAGGTCAGCGGCATCCTGCGCCGGCGGCTGTTCGAGGAGGGGGCGACAGTGCACGCCGGGCAGCCGCTGTTCCAGATCGAACCGACTCTGTATCAGGCCGCCGTCAATCAGGCGCAGGCCACTCTTGCCACGACCGAAGCGACCCTGGCCGCTGCCACCTTGCGCGCCGAGCGCTACCGTGCATTGGGCAAGTCGCAGTTGGCCGCGCAACAGGACGTGGACGACGCGCAGGCTGCCTACAAGCAGGCGTTGGCCGGTCGCGACGCGCAACGCGCGGTGTTGGACACGGCCCGCACGCAGCTGCGTTTCGCCACTGTGCTCGCGCCGATTGGTGGCCGCATCGGCCGCGCCCGGGTGACGCCGGGTGCCCTGGTCACCGCCAACCAGGCCGATGCAATTGCCAAGATTCAACGATTGGATCCGATGAACGTGGACATCACCCAGTCGAGCAGTCAGTTCCTGGCGCTGCGTCGGGCGATTGCCGCTGGTGGCGTGCAGCAGGCCAGCGCACCGGTGCGGTTGACGCTCTCCGACGGCAGCACATACCCGTTGCCAGGCATGCTGCAGTTCGCCGATATCGACGTGGATGAAACCACCAGTACGGTGACTCTGCGCGCGCGTTTCCCCAATCCCGACGTGCAATTGCTGCCTGGCATGTATGTGCGCGCGCTGGTCGGGCAGGGCGTCCGTCAGCAGGCGTTGCTGGTGCCGCAGGCGGCGGTGGACCGCACCCCGCGTGGCGATGCCGTGGTCTGGGTGGTCGGTGCGGACGATGTGGTGCGCCAGCGCCAGTTCACCACCTCGCGCGCGGTGGGCGACCAGTGGCTGGTCGGCGAGGGACTCAAGCCGGGTGAGCGGGTGGTGGTGGCGGGCCAGCAGGGCCTCAGCGATGGGGCCAGGGTGGTGGTGAAGTCCCGCGTTGCCACTGCCGCCCTCGGCCAAGGCTGAGCCGGCATGCTGCCGCGTTTCTTTATCCACCGCCCGATCTTTGCCTGGGTGCTGGCGATTTGCATCATGGCCGCTGGCGCCATCGCCGTGTTCACTCTGCCGGTGGAACAGTATCCGGACATCGCCCCGCCCACGGTCAATGTGAGCGCCACTTACAACGGTGCCTCGGCGCAGACGGTGGAGGACAGTGTCACTCAGGTGATCGAGCAGCAGATCAAGGGCATCGACCACCTGCTGTACTTTTCCTCGACCAGTTCCTCGTCCGGGCAGGCGCGTATCAGCATCACCTTCGACCAGGGAGCCAATCCCGACATCGCCCAGGTACAGGTGCAAAATGCGGTCAATCAGGCGCTGAACCGCTTGCCGCAGGAAGTGCAGCAGCAAGGCGTGACCGTGGCCAAATCGCAGGGCGACAGTTTGATGGTGGTGGCGTTGTACGACACGACCGACAAGCTGGACAACGTCGATATTTCCGACTTCCTGGTCAGTACCTTGCAAGATCCGATCAGCCGCATCGACGGCGTTGGCGAAATCAACGTGTTCGGCGCGCAGTACGCGATGCGGGTGTGGTTGGACCCGCACAAGCTCGATGCCTACAAGCTGATGCCCAGCGACGTGCGCAGTGCGATCCTGGCGCAGAACACCCAGGTCACCGCCGGCGAACTCGGAGCCTTGCCGACCGTGGCCGATCAGGCGCTCAACGCCACGGTGACCGCGCAGTCGCGGCTGCAGACGCCGGAGCAATTCCGCAACATCATCCTGGCCACGCGCGAAGACGGTTCCAGCGTGCGTCTGGGCGATGTGGCGCGGGTGGAAATCGGCGCGGAGAATTATCAAAACACCACCACGCTCAACGGTCATCCGGCATCCGGCTTTTCGCTTACGTTGTCCTCCGGTGCCAATGCACTGGCCACTTCCGATGCGGTGCGCGCGACCATCGAACGGCTTAAGTCGACGTTTCCACCCGGTGTAAAAGTGGCATATCCACGCGATAGCACGCCGTTCGTGCGGGTCTCGATCGAGGGGGTGGTGCACACGCTCGTCGAAGCCATCTTACTGGTGGTCGTGGTGATGTTTTTGTTTCTGCAGAACGGCCGCGCCACGCTGATTCCCGCGATCACCGTGCCGGTGGTGCTGCTGGGCACCTTCGGCATTCTGGCCGCAGCCGGCTTCACCATCAACACACTAACCCTGTTCGCCATGGTGCTGGCGATCGGTCTGTTGGTGGACGACGCCATCGTGGTGGTGGAGAACGTCGAGCGGATCATGCACGAGCAGCATCTGTCGCCGCGCGAGGCGACCGAGTGTTCGATGGGCGAGATCACGGGTGCGCTGGTCGGTATCACGGTGGTGCTGGGTGCGGTATTCCTGCCGATGGCGTTCTTCGGTGGTTCCACCGGCATCATCTATCGGCAGTTCTCGATCACCATTGCTTCAGCGATGGCGCTTTCGGCACTGGTCGCGCTGACCCTGACCCCGGCACTGTGCGCGACCTTGCTCAAGCCGGTGGAGCAGGAACGCAAGCTGAGTCGCTTTTTCCAATGGTTCAACCGTAGCGTGGAGCGTGGCCAGGACGCGTATCAGCGTCGTCTTGACACACTATTGCGGCGCCCCCGGCGCTGGATGGCGTTGTACGCGTTGGTGGTGCTGGCGATGGTCGTGCTGTACGCACGGACACCGACGGGCTTTTTGCCGGTGGAAGACCAGGGTCAAGTACAGATCCAATTCACCACGCCGGAAGGGACGCCATTGGCCAAGACCCAGGCACTGGGTAAACGCATCGGCGACTATTTCATGACTCACGAGAAGGATAATCTCACCGCGATTTTCATGGTTATTGGGCGCAACAACGCTGGCATCGGCCAGAACGCCGGGCAGGCGTTCCTGGCACTCAAGCCCTGGGGCGAGCGCAACCGCGACAATACCGCGCAGGCGATCATCGACCGCGCCAATGCGTATTTCCGCGACTCGGGCGACGCCAAGATCAGCGTGCTGTCGCCGCCGGCGGTGCGTGGCTTGGGGCAGTCCAGCGGATTCGAACTGTGGATCCGCGATACCGACGGTGCTGGCCGGCCGGCGTTGCTGAAGGCGCAGCAGCGGGTGCTCAAGCAGGCCGGCGACGATCCGCACCTGACCGCGGTGCGGCTCAACGGCTTGGGTGACAAGCCGCAGTTGCAGGTGGAAATCGATCATGCCCAGGCCAGTGCGCTAGGTCTGGCGCCGAGCGATATCAATGCGACCTTGGCCACCGCCTGGGGCGGTAGCTATGTCAACGATTTCATCGACCGCGGCCGGGTCAAGCGCGTCTATATGCAGGGGGATGCGCCGTACCGGTCGCTGCCGGAGGATATCGAGCAATGGTACGTGCGCGGTAGCGGTGGGCAGATGGCGCCGTTTGCCAGTTTCGCCAGCACCAAATGGACCCGTGGGGCGCAATTACAACAGCGCTTTAACGGCTTGCCGGCGGTGCAGATCCAGGGCGCCGCCGCGGCCGGTAGCAGTTCTGGCGAGGCGATGCAGCGGATGCAGGGGCTGGTCGCTCAGCAGGCCGGCTTCGACCTGCAGTGGAGTGGGCTGTCTTATCAGGAGCAATTGTCGAATAACCAGACGCTGCGGCTTTACATCGCTTCAATCCTGTTTATTTTCCTGTGCTTGGCCGCGTTGTACGAAAGTTGGTCGGTTCCGGTGGCGGTGCTGCTGGTGATTCCGCTGGGCGTACTTGGCACCGTGACGGCGACGACGCTGGCCGGCTTCGTCAACGACATCTATTTTCAGGTTGGTCTGCTGACCACGATCGGCCTGTCGGCGAAGAACGCGATCCTGATCGTCGAGTTCGCCGAGTCTGGGCAGCGTGCCGGACGGCCGTTGTTGGAAGCGGCGCTGGAAGGCGCGCGGCTGCGGTTGCGACCGATCGTGATGACCTCGCTGGCCTTCGTCGCCGGTGTGCTGCCGCTGGCGCTATCCACCGGCGCCGGTGCCGCGAGTCGCCGCGAGATCGGCGTCAGCGTGATCGGTGGGATGCTCTTCGGTACCGCGCTGGCGATTCTGCTGGTGCCGTTGTTCTTCGTACTAGTGCGGCGCGCGTTGTTGCGCGATGGTGTTGACGCGGCAACGGTGGTGCGCAGTAGCGGGTAGGATGGCCATCTGCTCCTGAACCATCCCGGCGGCGAGCTGGGACGTATCACCATGACCGATGCCGTCCCCGATTCCCGATGACGGCCCGGCGTACGTCAGAGCGGACTCACCCGGAAGCGGCGGCCTTTGATCTTGCCCGCTTGCAGTTTCGCCAGCGCCTTGCTGGCCTGGGCGCGGGCGATGGCGACGTAGGAGCGGGTAGGGTAGATCGCGATTTTGCCGATGGCCGCGCCGGACAGGCCGGCCTCGCCGGTCAATGCGCCGAGGATGTCGCCTGGACGCAGTTTGTCGGTCTTGCCGCCATCGATGCGCAGCGTGACCATCGCTGCTTGTGGCAACTGTGCCGGGCGCGCGGTGGCCAGTGGTGCGCGCGACCAGCGCAGCGGCAGGCTCTGTTCGGTTTCCAGGGCCTGCGCGCGCTGTAGTTCGCGCGGCGCCACCAGACTCAGGGCCAAGCCATGCTTGCCGGCGCGAGCGGTGCGGCCGATGCGATGGCGATAGGTCTCGGTGTCGGTCGGCAGTTCGTAGTTGAGCACGGCGGCCAGATCCTCCACGTCCAGCCCGCGCGCGGCGACGTCGCTGGCGACCAGCACATTGCAACTGCGGTTGACGAAGCGCACCAACACCTCGTCGCGATCACGCTGTTCCATGTCGCCATGCAGCGCCAACGCCGAGAAGCCGAACTGCTGCAGCGAACTGGCCACCTCGTCGACTTCCTTGCGGGTATTGCAGAACACCACGCTGGACTCTGGCGCGAAGCGCAGCAGCAGGCCGGCCACGGCCTTCTGTCGGTAGCTGGGGTCGACCTCGAAGAACTGCTGGTCGATCTCCGGTGCGCTCTCGGCGCCAGCGACGGTGATCTCCGTCGGATCCTTCAGCAGTTCGCGTGCCAGCGCGCGGATCGTCTCGGGGAACGTGGCAGAGAACAGCAGGCTCTGGCGGTGTTTGTCGCAGCGGCCAGCGATCTCGCGGATCGGCTCCTCGAAGCCCATGTCGAGCATGCGGTCGGCCTCGTCCAGCACCAGCGTGCGCACTCCACCCAGGTGCAAGACACGTTTGCGTGCCAGTTCCTGGATGCGGCCGGGCGTGCCCACCACCACTTGCGGATCGTGTGCCTCCAACGAGGCCAGTTGCGGCGCCAACGGCATGCCGCCGGTCAGCACCACCAGTTTCATGTTGGCAATGCCGGTGGCCAGCTTGCGCACCTGCTTGCCGACCTGGTCGGCCAGTTCGCGGGTCGGGCACAGCACCAGCGCCTGTGCGCGGACCAGGGCTGGATCCAGTTTGTGCAACAGACCCAGGCCGAAGGCGGCGGTCTTGCCGCTCCCGGTGGGCGCCTGCACGATGACGTCGTGGCCGGCGAGGATCGGTGGCAGGCTCTGCGCCTGCACGGGCGTCATCGTGGTGTAGCCCAGTGCGTCGATGCCGGGTGCCAACGCAGGGGAGAGGGACAAGATGTCGAAATCGGTCATACGCCATTTTAAGCGCAATGCACACAAATAGACTGGGACGCGACATCGCGCGCGCATCGCGGTCCTGGCGGATCGGTGCCTGGAACCCGGATGCGATGGCGTGCTTACTGGCGGCATGTGCGGTTTGCAGCAGGTGTGGCACTGCGATCTCGGTTTGCCGCAGCGTCATCCGCTGTGCTGTCGCCGGGGTTCGGAGATACAGTGCCGGATCTTTGGTCGTCGATGCGTGCGGCCTGCTCCGTATTCGGTGAAGGACGCCTCGAAGTACAATGGCGCAATGCCTCTCATCACTCTGCACAACCTCGACTACAGCGTCGGCGGCCCACTGTTGCTGGAAAAGACCGCACTGACGATCGAGCCGGGCGAGCGCATCGCCCTGATCGGCCGCAACGGCGCCGGCAAATCCACGTTGATGAAGCTGATCGCCGGGGAGTTGAAGCCTGACGACGGCGAGATCCGCGTGCAGCAAGGCGTGCGCATCGCGCGGCTGGAGCAGGAGGTGCCGCATGGCGCAGCCGGCAGTGTGTTCGACGTGGTCGCCGATGGTTTGGGCGAATTGGGTCACTGGCTCGCCGAGTTTCATCGCCTGAGTCATGCGCAGGACTTCGACGGTGAAGCGCTGAGCGAGGTGCAATCCAAGATTGACGGCGCCGATGGCTGGGCGCTGGATCGGCGCGTCGAGGAAACCCTGACCCGGCTGGAACTGGACGGCGACGCCGCGTTCGCGCGCCTGTCCGGAGGCATGAAACGGCGCGTGCTGCTGGCGCGTGCGCTGGTGTCGGCGCCGGATCTGTTGCTGCTCGACGAGCCGACCAACCATCTGGACATCGAGGCGATCGACTGGCTGGAAGGTTTCCTGAAAAGCTGGAATGGCAGCGTGGTGTTCGTCACCCACGACCGGCGCTTCCTGCGTGCGCTGGCCACGCGGATTGTCGAGATCGACCGCGGTCAGGTCAGCAGTTGGCCCGGCGATTGGGCCAACTACATGCGCCGTCGCGAGGAGCGGCTCAACGCGCAGGCGCAGGAGAACGCGCGGTTCGACAAACTGCTGGCGCAGGAAGAAGTGTGGATCCGCCAGGGCATCAAGGCCCGCCGGACCCGTGACGAGGGCCGCGTGCGAAGGCTGGAGGCGATGCGCCGCGAGCGCACTCAGCGCCGCGAACTGGGCGGCAATGTGCGCATGGAGGCCGCGCAGGGTGACTCCTCCGGCAAGAAGGTGATCGAGGCCAAGGCACTGCACTTCGCCTTTGGCACGCGCAGCATGGCGCGCGATTTTTCCACGACGATCCTGCGTGGTGACCGGATCGGCCTGATCGGCCCCAACGGCAGCGGCAAGACCACGCTGCTGAAGCTGCTACTGGGCGAGCTGGCGCCGGACAGTGGCGAGGTGTGTGCCGGGACCAATTTGCAGGTGGCCTATTTCGATCAGTACCGCGCGACCTTGCGCGAGGACTGGACTGCGATCGAGAACGTGGCCGAGGGGCGTGACTTCATCGAGATCAATGGCAAGCGCAAGCACGTGCACGGTTATTTGCAGGATTTCCTGTTCACCCCCGAACGCGCACGCGCGCCGATCACTCGCCTCTCCGGTGGCGAGCGTAACCGTTTGCTGCTGGCACGGCTGTTCGCGCAACCCTCGAACCTGCTGGTGATGGACGAACCCACCAACGATCTGGACGTGGAGACGCTTGAGTTACTGGAAGAATTACTCGGCGAATACACCGGGACCTTGTTGTTGGTCAGCCACGACCGCGATTTCATCGACAACGTGGTGACCTCCACCATGGTCATGGAGGGCGATGGCCGCATTGGCGAGTACGTCGGCGGCTACAGCGATTGGGTGCGCCAGCGTGCCGCGCCGCCGGCCAGCGCAATGGCGGTTGCCAAGGCATCGGCCACTGCGGCGGCGACGACCTCTGTACCCGCCGTTACGGCGGCAGCACCCGCCAAGCGCAAGCTCAGCTACAAGGATGCGCGCGAATTGGAACAACTGCCGGCGCGGATCGAAGCGTTGGAACAGCAGGTCGCAACGCTGACCGAGGCGATGACCGATCCGGCGTTCTACCAGGGCGATGCCGCCGCGGTGGCCGCCCATACCCAACTGTTGGCCCAGGCGCAGGCGGAACTCGATGCGGCGTATGCGCGGTGGAGTGCCTTGGATGGGTAGAGCCCGGCCGGTGGTGCCGTTGGCTGGAACCGGGAAGGGCAATGGCAACAGTGTGGTGTTGCCCTGCGACGATGACCGTCGTCGCATCGGATGCAGCGTTCCCGCTGCTGGAAAGAAACCATGACGCTGGTTCTTACCCTAGCGGGTCGCCGCTCTCGTCCTCTGCAACCTGCGTATCCCCCAAGAACGCGACGAAACTGATTCCCTGCCGTGCCCATTCTTTGGCCGCGTCGTCGAGTGTCTTTAACAGCAAATCGAATTCTTCGCGAGCCAGCGACTGGAGTGCGCCGGCGTCTTCCAGTAGCAGCGCGTAGCCGGTCATCGCGGGTAGCCAGGATAGGTCGCACAGGCCTTTGCTCAGCGCATCCCAGTTGCGACCGAAGCCATTCGGGAAGTCCAGTTGCGCGGCTATTCGCATCAGCAGCATCGCCTTGCCGGTGCAGCCGTGCAGGTCGATCCTGCACAGTCGTAGGCCAGCGTCGCGGGCGAGCGCGGCGACGCTGTCCAGGTCGCGGTTGCCGACGCGGTAGATGCCCGAGGTGGACGGCTCGGCGAGGTTCAATGCGAAAGGCAAGCCAGTCATTGCGTTTGCCCGGCTCTGGGTACCTGAACGTTGCGAAAGCTGGCGTCGTGGTCGTCGCTGTAATACCAAGCTTCTGGCGGATCGCCGCCGGTGACGATCCGCTCTGTGCCGCGGGCCGATGGGCTCGGAGTGTCAATCGTGTACTCGCGGTAATAACCGGGTGGGCGTGCTGGTAGCCGGTTGTCGCGGTTGGCGAGCACGCTGCCATCCTGGCGGTGCGGAAATGGTCCGCCATGCTGGATCAGCGCGATGGCCGCGCGGGCTTCCGGCGGCAGGAAAACCGGCCAAGTCTGCGTGGCTGGAGGCGTCGCGCGGGACATGCTGCGCGGGACGGCATATGGCGCTTGCGCCGCAGCGCCGAGCGCAGGCGCGAATTGCGGATGCGGCGGTTGCTGCAGTGCGCGGATGCCCCACAGCCCGACGATCAGCAACACGACTGCGGCGATCAACAGTACGGGTTTACGCATGGGGACTCCTGCAGGAACGGCGCGGGTGCCGCGCAACCGTTGCCATTGACCTAGTATGGGCGAGGCTGCCTGTTCCGCCTCTAAACGTTGCCATTTGCATTGGTGCTGGGCGCGATTCATGTCCGTGAGGGCGCGACGAAGGCCAAAGGCGCAATCCAGCAAACAAGCGGACAGGTTTCAATCCACACGCCCGACTTGCCGGTGGCTGGGCATGGTGGCCGTCGATCCTCGCGGCCGACCGGCAGTATGGCGTGTCGCCGGCATGAAAGGGTGTTGCTCTCCTCGCAGTCTTGGTAAGGTCGTCAGCCGTCCTTACCATTACTCACGCAACGCTTGTCTTTTCGACAGCGAACGTCCAGGAGAACCGCATGGCCTACACCCTTCCCAAACTGCCCTACGCTTACGCCGATCTGGAGCCGCACATCGATGCGCAGACGATGGAAATTCATCACTCCAAGCATCACAACACCTACATCACCAATGTCAACGCCGCGCTGGAAGGCACCGAGTACGCCGATCTGCCGGTGGAGGTTCTGTTGTCCAAGCTGAAGTCGCTGCCTGAGAACTTGCAGGGGTCGGTGCGCAACAACGGCGGCGGTCACGCCAATCACTTGCAGTTCTGGACGGTGATGGCGCCCAATGCGGGTGGTACCCCGAGCGGCAACGTCGCCAAGGCCATCGAGCGTGAGCTCGGGGGCTTCGACAAGTTCAAGGAAGCCTTCACCAAGGCCGCACTGGCCCGTTTCGGCAGCGGCTGGGCGTGGATGAGTGTCACCCCGAACAAGACGCTGGTGGTCGAGAGTACCGCCAACCAGGACAGCCCGCTGTTCGAAGGCAATACGCCGATCCTGGGTCTGGACGTGTGGGAACACGCGTATTACCTGAAGTACCAGAACCGTCGTCCGGACTACATCGGCGCGTTTTTCAATGTCATCGACTGGAAAGAAGTGGAGCGCCGTTACAACGCCGCGATCGGTTGATCGCGCGCCAGCGCTGCGCGGAAGCGAGGCCGGGTTCGCCTAGTCTCGCTTTCTGGAGCGATCCGATGCCCATGCCTGCGCTGGCACAAGCGCAGGCCTCGGCTTACGGCAGCGCCGATATCGGCTCTGGCGCCTGATCCAGCGGTTGCAGTGCCATCAGCAGGCCGTGTGCGGTGGCCAAGTGCGCAGTGGCGGGTTGATCCTCAAATAGGCGTGCGCTGCGCAATGGCCGGAAATGGCCGCGTTCGAAGAACACATGGTTGGTGGTTTGCGCGCTTTTGAGCAGGCGCAGGTCCAGGTTGTTGCGCGGGGTTTCGTTGTGCACGCGGATGGCGCCGTCGTCGAAATGCGTGGCCAATGGCGCCAATTCCGGTGCGCGTGCGGCGGCGAAGAACCCGCCGGCCAGTAGCGAGGGGACGCCCTCGGCGGTTGCGTGGATCCAGGTCATCAGGTCGTCGACCTGTTCGCGGCGGTTGGCGCTGCCGTCCCGCGCCGCATGCAAACGGGTGAAATACAGGTTCAGCGCTTGTCCGTGCAGTTCCACCCGTACCAGTCCGGCCACGCTGTAGTCCTCGGACGGATGCAGTAGGGTTTCGGCTTCTTCCAATACCGGCAGGTGGGTCAGTAGCGCATTGCCGCGGCGCTGTGGCCGGCTTGGCGGGTCGGGGCTGATGAAGTGGCAGTGGTAGCCGAGTCGCGCCGCCAGCCACTGCGCCTGATTTGGCATGTCGGGGGTTTGCAGCACTTCCTGTACGGCAATGGCATCGGGATGCAGACGTTGCAGCGCTTCGACGAGGTGTTCGCCGCGCGTAGGCCAAGCGTCGCGTTCCTGCGCAAGGTTGAGTGTGACAATCGTGAGCGCGGCCCCCGGTGCGCCATGCTCTGAAGTCACTACGGATGGTAGCGCCTGCGCATGCACCGCCGCGGCCAGTAGCAACCAGCCGGTGCGATGCCATGGAGAAATGAGGGTGCTCATTGGCTCCATGCTAGGACGCCTGTCTTCAGCATTGCGTGTAGGGCGCGAGATGGCTTGCGGCTGCGACGCGAGCCGCAAGCCATCATCGCGCCCGCGCCTGATGCATGCGCTGCCGGAGTTTCTGGGACTGTCAGGGGGGCAGCACCCTCTCTTGCAGCTGCAGCGGCGCGCTGGCTTCGGCCTGTGTCGCCGAACGTCCAAGCATGAATGCGTAAGTGCCGGCGGCGATGTGCCAGTGGCGTTGTGCCGGGTCGTAGTCGGCCAGGGTCTTGGGCTCGGCGACGATGTGGATGCGACGGCTTTCGCCGGGCTTGAGCATTACTTTTTTCCAGCCGACCAAGCGGATCGGCGTGGCGTGCCCTTGCGGCAGGCGTAGATACAGTTGGGCGACATCGGCGCCTTCGCGCGTGCCGGTATTGCGCACCTCGACGCTGGCGACGACATTGGCCCCGTCCATCCGCACGCTGAAGTTGGCGTAGGCGAACTGCGTGTAGGACAGACCATAGCCAAACGGATACAGCGGTTTCAGCCCGCGCGCGGCGAACCAGCGGTAGCCGACATTGGCCCCTTCGATGGTGTAATCGACGTTGCGGCCGGCCGGTTGTGCCGGGTTGGGGCCCAGTCCTGGAATCGAGGGACGCGGGAGTTGCGCCACGTCGCGCAGCCAGGTGACCGGCAGGCGGCCGGACGGATTGACGTCGCCCAGCAGCAGGCGCGCCAGCCCTTCGCCACCGCGGATGCCGGGGTACCAGGCTTCCAGTACCGCCGGCACCTGTCGTAGCCACGGCATCGCCACCGGGCCATTGGTCTCCAGGACCACGACTGTGCGTGGATTGGCCTTGGCCACGGCAGCGATCAGCGCGTCCTGCTGGCCGGGAAGGCGGATGTCGGGCAGGTCCACCGATTCGGCCGCCCACTGCGTGGCGAATACGATCACCGCTTCGGCACTGCGCGCGAGCTTGGCCGCGGCGGCTAGATCATCGCCGCTGGCGTAGTCGATCTGCGCCTCTGGTAGTGCCTTGCGCAGCGCCTGCAGCGGCGAGGAGGGGTGGTACATCACCGGGCCGGGCCACGTGGTCGGGGCGATGTCCGGTACCGCATTGCCGCCGTTGGCGGTGAAGCCGACCATCGATGAACCGCCACCGCCGATTACGCCCTTGTCGGCATGTCCACCGATCACCGCGATGCGGTGCAGGTTGCGCTGTAGCGGCAGCGTCTGCTGCTCGTTGCGCAGCAGCACCGTGCCTTCCTCGACCAGACGTTGCGCGATCAGCCCACCAGCGGCATCGTCGATTGGTTGGTGTTGCGGCGGGTGGTCGTAGCTGCCTGTGGCGATGAAGGCACGCAGGATCCGCCGGACCATGTCGTCCACGCGTGCCTGCGGCACGCTGCCGGCCGTTACGGCCATGCGTAGCGGCTGGTCGAAGTACACTTCTTTGTCGAACGCTTCGCCGGCCGACTCCTGATCCAGGCCGGCCATCGCCGCCTTGGCGCCGCTATGCACAGCGCCCCAGTCGGACATCACGTAGCCGGGGAACTTCCATTCTTGTTTCAGTACTTTGTTGAGCAAATAGTCGTGCTCGCAGGCGTACACGCCATTGATGCGGTTGTATGCGCACATCACCGCCTGCGGCGCGCCGATCTTCAGCGCCAGTTCGAAGGCCAATAGGTCCGATTCGTGCATGGCCTGTGCGCCGATGTCGGCGCTGTGGCTGTCGCGCCCGGTTTCCAGGTCGTTGAGCGCGAAATGCTTCATGGTCGAGACCACATGCTGGCTTTGCACCCCGCGGATCAATTCGCCGACCATGGCGCCGGCCAACACCGGGTCTTCGCCGGCATACTCGAAGTTGCGACCGTTGCGTGGATCGCGCTGTAGGTTGACGCTGCCGGCCAGCAGCACGTTGAAGCCTTGCTGCCACGCTTCGCGTCCCATGGTGACGCCGCCGGTGTAGGCTAGTTCGCGGTTCCATGTGGAGGTGGTGGCGAGCGTGGACGGCAATGCTGTGGCATGGTCGCCGGGGCGGATGTTGCCTGGATTGGTCACGCCGACCCCGGCATCGGCCAGTTGCTGCGCATGGATGCCCAGGCGCTCAATCGCCGGTACGTAGCCGGCCGAGCCGATCGCGCCGGGCGGACGCGGATTGCCGTTCTTGCTAAGCCCGAAGTAGCTGCGCAGCATCTGGAATTTTTCGTCCTGGGTCATAGCCTGCACCAGCAGCGCGGCGCGACGGTCTGGTGCCAGGCTACGGTCGGCCCACGGATGCTGTGCATCGATGTTGGTGCTAGGCAGCAGACGCAATGTGTTGAGCCAAGCGAAGTCGTCCGAAGCCGAGGCGCCGTGGCGATTGGTTGTCTGCAACAAGCTGCGGCTGGCGACCGGGACAAAGCGCTCGCGCTGGAAGAATAGCCTGGAGACGGGCTCGGGCCTTGAACGTTTTGAATTCAGCGCGTTGCCGGGACGGCGATTGCCGTGCCCGTCAAGGTTGGCGTTGTTGTCGTCGAAATCGCGGCGGAGCGCAGCTAATCCCGCTGCATCGGTGCCGGCTTTGAAATCGCTCGCCAGCAGCGACGGTGCGCCGTCGGCGCTGTGCGCGATCCACGCAAGCAAATCCTGTAACTCGTGTTGGTTACGGGTGCCGTCGGCGCGATTCAAGTGCAGTGGAGCGGTGTAGAGATTCACTACGCGAGCGCTCACTTCCAGGCGCAGGCGCGTGGCATTGCTGTCGCTGTCGCGTGGGTTCAGGTGAATCTGTTCGCGCGACAGGACCGGGTGTCGGGTCAGTAGCGCATTATCGTGGCGCCGGTTTGCACTGGGCGAATCGATGCTGGCGACGTCCCACGGCTCGCCGAGCTGCGCGGCCAGCCACTGTGCTTGATCAGGCAGTGCGTCGTCCTGCGGCATGTCTTCCAGGACGATGGCGTCCGGTCGTAGCGCGCGCAGCGTATCGGCGATTTGGTCGCGGCGCTGCGGCCAGTCCTGTCGATGCTGAGACAGGTTCAGAGTGACTACGCTTAGAGTCGGGGTGTCCGTGGCTGTGGCTGGCACTGGCGTGGCGAGGACCGGCCAGGCGATTGCGAGGCAACGCAATACTATGGATGCTTTCATAGCGGGTCTGTGGCCTTTCTCTGGTAGCTGAAGGAATGTCGCATCAGTCTCATCTCACGGTTGTGGGATTAGCGTTGGTGGTATGAGGACGGTGCTTCGTCGTTAATCATGATCGGATACAAAAGGAGTCAGGCGCATGCAGTTCCAGCAGAGCCATCAGGAGCCGTGCCTTGGGCTGGGCGATTGGCAGGAACAGCGCGTCGGCGCCGACGGTGCGCGTTTGAATGGGTGGCGAAGCTGGCGTCGTCGGTGCGGAAGGTCTCTATTGGCAATGTCGCCCACTGCGGGTAGGGGATGGAAGCTTATGCCATGTTGGTGCAGATCGGTGCCGAGCAGAGCGGCTTGCGATCTCGCCGGCTTGGTTGTGCTGCATGGCAGCATCGATGGTAGGTGGCGGTTAGCCAAGGGCGGATCATCTTGGCACCTTGCCGAAATTGGCCCCATGATGGCGTCTTGAACCCTGGAGAGGTGGTGCTGATGATGCTGTTCACTGCGTGGGTCGTTGCGCATATCGGCCGCTGCGGGCTTAGCGAGACCACCTTCCTGATGTTCTTCTTCGCCGCGTTCGCTGCTTCGGGCCTGTTCGGGCTATCCGCGTGCCACGGGCGCATGGTTGACCATTACCTTTCCATCTGAGACCTCGCATGCCCTCCATCCCCCCCATCAATCTGATTCTCATCGTCCTCACCGTGCTGGTGTCATGGGGGGCGTTCAACAATCGCAGGCTGCTCGACCGGCTGATTCTGTGGCCGCCGGCGATTGATCGTCACAAGCAGTACGACCGATTGGTGACCTATGGTTTCATCCACGCCGATTTCCCGCACTTGCTGTTCAATATGGTCACGCTGTACTTCTTCGGCGGCCCGATCGAAGTGCTGATGGAGCGTCTGACCGGCAGCACGTTGGTGTATCCGCTGTTTTACCTTGGAGCGCTGCTGGTCTCGATTCTGCCGAGTTACCTGAAGAACCGGAAAAATCCCAATTTCATGAGTCTGGGTGCCTCCGGTGCGGTGTCGGCAGTGCTGTTCGCCTTCATCCTCATAGCGCCTTGGACCGGGATTTTCTTTTTTTTCATCCCGATCCCGATCCCAGCGATCATCTACGCGGTGTTCTACGTCGCTTACAGCATCTGGATGGATCGCCGCGGCGGCGATAATGTCAATCACAGCGCGCATCTGGCCGGTGCGGGGTTCGGGGTGATGTTTGTGCTGATCATGCAGCCAGCGGTGCTGCAGCATTTTCTAAGCGAGTTGGCAAACCCGCGCTTTGGCCCCGGCTGAATTGCACCAGCCGCAGCGCGCGTTGCGGCTGCTCAGGGTGCAGTGGCGTTGTCTCTTCTGCACGGGACGAGGCAAGCTTGGGTGAGCACGTGCGGTGGTCGTGCCGGCGTCAACCGATTTGTTGGCCGCGTAACTGCGCCTTGGCGCTGCCGATGGCAGAATTTTCGTAGGTGCACCGCAGGCGCTCGTAGATCTCGTCGTTGAGTTGCTTGAATCTTCCGTCGTTGAGTTCGCCGTTGAGTGCGAGTTGGAACATCTCTTCTAGCATGGCTGCATCTGGGTCGCCCTGCTGATATCTGTTCTCGCTCATTACGCCTTGCCCCTGTTCGATCGTGTTGTGATGGGATATGCAACTCCCATGCCAAGGCATTGCCCTGTCATGAGGGTAGCGGCTGCCGATGGCGCGACTTGAGTGTGCTTTAGCGAACGATTTGCTTCACATCACGGTGGCGAGCGGATGTGGACACTGTGCTACCGCAGACACTTCCTTCCTCAGATCCTCATGGCTGCTTCCATCGCGCACGAGCCGCAAGAGCGTCGCTTCACCCTGCACCTTGACGGTCACAGGGCCGAACTCGACTACGTGCTGGAGCGCGAGCGCATGGTGATCGTCCACACCGGCGTGCCGACCGCGATCGGTGGCCGTGGCCTAGCCGCAATGTTGGTGGCGGCAGCGTTGGAATATGCACAGTCGCAAGGAATGAAGGTCGTACCGTCCTGTTCGTATGCCGCGGTCTTCATTCAACGCCACCCACAATACGCGGTGTTGCTCGGTTGAGCGCTCAGGGCAACTCAACCGCACGATGTGCGTCATTCACGTACACACAGCAGAACACGGGAAAGTCGACGTGAGACAGCGCATGCAAATCAGATGTAACCGGCAAGTGGCATGGGTTGTGCTTGCACTGGCAGTGACATTGTCAGTGCTCGGGTGTAAGCGCGAGCAGACGACCGTCTTGGCGCCAACGCTGTCAGCGAGCCAGGCCGATGTGTCTGTTGCAGCAACCGGTGCCGCAGCGTTGGAGTTGAAGGACATCGTCGAGCACAACCCAAACTATGTGATTGGGATGACTTTTCCTGCGGCCATCAACCACTATCCGGGTCTGGCCGAGGCGGCTAATCGTTATGCGCAGCGTGCGCGCGGCGAGTTGATGCAGGCGGTCGAAGGCATCGGTAACGACCGTTCGCGTGCACCTTACGAATTGTCCCTGCAGTTCGATCTGTTGCTGGAACAGCCGGATCTGGTCGCGTTGGCGGCCGATGGCAGTCGCTATACCGGTGGCGCTCATGGCGAGCCACTGCTTGTGCGTTTTGTGTGGTTACCGCAGCAGCAACGTATGCTGACCGCCGAGGAATTGATCCCCGATGCCGGTCATTGGAAGAGTGTGGCTACTTACGCTGCCGCGCAACTTCACCATGCGCTGCGAGCACGGGTTCATGCCGCGCAGCTGCGGCGAGACGATCAGGATCAGCTGATACTCAATGTCGACAAGCTGATCGCCGAGGGCACCACGCCGCAGGCCCGCAACTTCAGTCAGTTCCAGCCGCTGGTCGATGCGAGCGGCAAAATCACCGCTGTGCGCTTTGTGTTTCCGCCGTACCAGGTGGGGGCGTATTCCGATGGCACGCAAATAGTCGACGTGCCGGCCAGTGTATTGCGTGCTCTGGTTGCACCCGAATATGCGAGGTTGTTCGTCGCCTAGCTACTGCTGCAAGGCGAAGCGACTACCTGTGGCGGGTTCCTGTTCGGGCCGTCGCCGCGCCTTGTATCGGGAGTGTGCAATGTTGAACCGAGCATGCCGACGTTTCCACTTTCCTCGGCATCAGTCACACTGAGCAGCATTGTTGTCTTCGCCTCCACTCTCCACCTGCGATTACCCCCAAACCCCTATGAGCAGTTTCGATCAGACCGAGCGACGTGTGGTCTACACATGCGAGCGCTACCATGCATTTCCACGTTCTCCGGCCGTGTTGATGCGGTTGGTCAAGCATCTTTACAAGCGCGTCCACGCCAACGCATGCGTGGCGCTTAAGGATTACGGCATCAGCCCGCCGGAATACGATATCCTGATGATGCTGTACGGCACACCCGGCAACTGCATGACTCCCACCGAAGTGGCCGAGGCTGCCAGTGAGAAACCGGCCAACATCACCCGCCTTACCGATAGCCTCTGCAGCAAGGGTTTGCTGTTGCGCATGGCCAGTCATGAAGACCGCCGCAAGGTTGCAATGACCCTGCAACCAGCCGGTATCGCCTTGATCGAAAGGCTGTTGCCAGATGTGTGCGCGTTTCTATACGCCGAAACCAAAGGCCTGAATGTCGACGAACAGCAGCAATTGGAGCGTTTGCTGAAAAAGATGTTGAGTGGCGTCGACTCTCACGCTCAGATTGGCTAGCGCCAGCCGCGCGTGCCGTTCGCCGTTACAGATCTTGGCCTGTAACTCACCTGTAACTCACCGTGAGCTACAGCTCCAGTGTTTGTACCAGAGCTCCCGGCGCTGTCGTCAAACGTTGGTATCGCCCAGTGCCGCCGTTGCCGTGCTGCGTCGCGGTGCCGCTGCGCTTGACATAGGCATGCATGTCGGTGGTTGGCTGATCGGCCTCAGGTACTGATGCTGTTTGGTGTGCGTTTTCATTCGTCAAGATGCGTGCCGGAATACGTGCATCGAGCATTGCGGCGAAGTCTGCGCGTAGTTGCAAGCTTGGGCGTGCGGTGAGGGGGCATCGCGCATGCCCAGCCGGTGAATGCGGCCTGTCTGCATCTATGTTCCTGTTGAAGTGGCGTTGCTTTTGACTCGTATATAAGGGACCAAGCCACTGATTCCCGGTGGCGGAATGAGGAGAACGCAATGAACAGCAAGACCAAGACTCTGATGGCGAGCGCGGTGCTGGTGGCGATGGTGGCGATGGCGCCGTGTGCTGGTGCGCAGGCACTGGGTGGCGCGGGCGGCCTGGGCGGTGCGGTGAACGGCACCCTGGGCGGGCAGGCGGCGGGGAATTTGGGCGCTACCGCTGCGGGCGCGGGCCGAGTGGATGCGGGCGCTCCGCTGGAGCATGCCCGCGACGGCATCGAACAAACCTCGCAGCACGTACGGGCGGGCGCAGCGCGCGGTGCGGCGGCGGCACGCAAGACGGCGAGCGGGGCGATGACCGAGGCCGAGGGCGCGATGGGTACTGCTGCCAACGCAGCTAAGTCCGGTACGGCGCTGTCTGCCGCAGGCGACGCGGCCGGCAGTATGGATGGCGTGGCGGGCGCGAGCGGTAAAGCACACAGTCACGCCAAGGGCAGCGCGTCGCATCGCGCGACCAAGGGCGGTGCGGCCGGTGGTGCCGTGTCGGCTTCGGGTCAGGCGGGCGCGGAAGGGAATCAGGCCAGTGGCTCTGCCTCACTTGGCGCGGATGCCGGTGTCTCGGCCGATGGCAAGTAAGCACATCGGTGCGCATTGGTATCGCCCTTTACGGCGTGCCTAATGTCGATCGGTTTGTCACGACGCCCGGCCGGTCCGGGCGTCGTGCTGTCCATGCGAGTGTTTTGTTCGTCCCGATCCTGTTGCAGTGGAGTTTGCCCCGTGGAAGTGAAGATGCCGCTCGCTGTCTGCGAGTGGCCGAGCGTGGCGGCGGCAGCGATGTGCAGGCTCGCTCTAGTACCATTCCCGAGAAACGAGGCTCATGGAGATGCAGACCACGGCTTATGCCTTTACTGCGACGACCCTGGATGGCCATGTTCAGCCGCTGGTCGATTACGCCGGCAATGTGCTGCTGATCGTCAATGTTGCATCCAAATGCGGCTTCACTCCGCAATATGCAGGTCTGCAGGCGCTGTGGGAGCGGTACCGCGATCGTGGCCTGGTGGTACTCGGTTTCCCGTGCGATCAGTTCGGTCATCAGGAACCGGGCAATGCCGATGAGATCCGCCAGTTCTGTTCGTTGAGCTACGGTGTCGATTTCCCGATGTTCGCCAAGGTGCAGGTCAATGGCGAGAATGCGCATCCGTTGTGGCGCTGGCTCAAGCAGCAAAAGTCGGGTGCGTTCGGAATCGCGGCGATCAAATGGAATTTCAGCAAGTTTCTGCTTGATCGCAAGGGGCAGGTGCTGGCGCGTTATGCGCCCACCACCAAGCCGGAAGCGCTGGCCGTACAGATCGAGCGCGCGTTGGGCTGAGCGCGGCGATGCCTGCTGTCGTCGAGTCCTGACGACGGATCGAGCTTCTGCCGCACTATTTTTCGACGAAAGCGCGCTCGAATACGTAGTGGCCCAGGGCGCCGATGCGCGGCGAAGCGACGAAGCCGCGCGCGTCCAGGCTCTGGCGCAGATCGGCCAGCATCTGTGGGCTGCCGCAGATCATCGCGCGGTCGTGCTCCGGATCCAGCGGCGGCAGGCCCAGCGTGCGCTGCATCGCGCCGCTGACGATCAACTCGGTGAGGCGGCCATGGTTGCGGAATGTCTGGCGGGTCACCGCCGGGTAGTACAGCAGTTTCTCGCGGATGGTTTCGCCGAGGAATTCGTGTTGCGGCAGTTCCTTCTCGACATAGTCGCGATAAGCCAGGTCCTTCTCGAAGCGCACGCCGTGGGTGAGGATCACTTTGTCGAAGCGTTCGTAGGTTTCCGGATCCTTGATTACCGACAGCCACGGCGCCAGACCGGTGCCGGTGCCCAGTAGATACAGATGCCGGCCTGGATGCAGGTCGCTGATCAGGAGCGTGCCGGTGGGTTTCTTACCGACCAGCACCGAATCGCCTGGCTTGATGTGCTGCAGGCGTGAAGTCAGTGGGCCGTTCGGCACCTTGATGCTGAAGAACTCCAGCTGCTCCTCCCAGTTGGCGCTGGCGATGGAGTAGGCGCGTAGCAGCGGCCGGCTCTCCGTCTCCAGGCCGATCATCACGAACTGGCCGTTTTCGAAACGAAAGCCATCGTTGCGGGTGGTGGTGAAGCTGAAGTAGTCGTCGGTCCAGTGACGGACATCGAGCACCGTTTCGGGGCCAAAAGCGGAGGACATGCTGTTGATCGTGATGGGGAAGGAGCGGAAATCATTCTATCCCATGGTTGTTCAGGCGATATCCGATCTTATTTGTGTCCGTCCCGACGTCGGATCTGCGCGCCAGCTCGTTTCACTTCTCGAACGAGATTTCATACGACAGGTACAGCGGTGCCTGCGGCGGCGCCAGCAGCGGGCGTTGACGCAGAAAGCGTTCCAGACACAGCGCCAGCGGTGTGGTGCCATTGCGCCAGCTTGCGCCGACACTGCCGTCGGCCTGCAACTGAACTACGATGACGAACGCGGAGGTATCCGGACGCGGCGTGGCGCAATTGGCCACACCCTCGTCCAGTGCCGCGCGTTGCAGCGTGTGCAAATGCTCGCTCAGTGGCGTCGGCAGCATGGCCTCGTCGTGGTCTGCGAGGGCCTTGGCCGCGCTGTAGTCCACTGGCATCGACGGGGCGGCGGACGCGGGCGCGGCAAGCAGGGCGGCAAGTAGGCAGGGCAGAAAGCGATGCATCGTGGCGGGTGTCGGATTGGGGGGGATCGGACTCAACGATACCCAGCGGCCTGTAGTTCGAACAGTTCCGCGTAGCGTCCGCCTTGTGCCATCAGCTCGTCATGAGTGCCATTGGCTTCGATGCGGCCATCGGCCAGTACCAAGATGCGGTCGGCCATGCGCACGCTGGAAAAGCGGTGCGAGATCAGCACGGCGGTGCGCTCTGCGGACAGTTCCTTGAAGCGCTGGAACACCTCGAACTCGCTGCGCGCGTCCAGCGCCGCGGTCGGTTCGTCGAGGATCATGACCTGCGCCTCGCGCATGTAGGCGCGGGCGATGGCGATTTTCTGCCACTGTCCGCCGGACAGGTCCACGCCAGTTTTGAAGCGGCGTCCGATCACCTGCGCGTAGCCCTGTGGCAGGCTCTCGATCAACTCGGCGGCCATCGCGCGCTGCGCTGCTCGGCGGATACGTGCATGGTCGTTCAGCGCTGCGATCTGGCCGACGCCGATGTTCTCGCCAGCGCTGAAGTGGTAGCGCACGAAGTCCTGGAAGATCACCCCGAGGTTGCTGCGCAGGTCGTCCAGATCGTAATCGCGCAAGTCGCGGCCATCGAGCAGGATGCGGCCTTCGTCGGGGTCATACAGCCGCGCCAGCAGTTTGACCAGGGTGGTTTTGCCGGTGCCGTTCTCGCCCACCAGCGCCAACACTTCGCCTGCGCGCAGTTCGAAGTTCAGGTCGCGCACCGTCCATCGTTGGGCATCGGGATAGCGGAAGCCGACATTTTCGAACACGATGCCGTGCGCGATCGGACGCGGCACCGGCAAGGCGTCGGGCCGCGAGCGGATCTCAGGCACGATGCGGAAGAATGCGTACAGGTCGTCTAGATACAGCGCTTGTCCGGCCACCTGTGAGAAACCGATCAGCAGCCCTTCGAACAATTGGCGCAGGCGCAGGAAGCTGCCGGCCAGGAAGGTCAGGTCGCCGATGCTGAAATCCCCACGCACGGTACGCCAGGCGATATAGCCGTAGGCGGCGTAGTAACCCAGCGTGCCCAGCGCGGCCAGCAGCGTGCCCCACAGCATGCGCTTGCGTGCCAGCGTGCGGTTGGCTTGGAAGAAGCGCTCGGCCAGCGTGCGGTAGCGCGCGATCAGAAACCTGTGCAAGTTGAAGATTTTCACTTCCTTGGCGGTCTCGACGCTGGCACCGAGTTGGCGCAGGTAGTCGAGTTGGCGGCGCTCGGCGGTCCATTGGAAGTTGAGCGCATAGCCCAGCGCATTGAAATGCGCTTCGCCAATGAATGCCGGTAGCAAGGCCAGCGCAAGCAATGCGATCAGCCACGGTGCGTAAACCAGCAGACCGATCGCGAAACTGATGACGGTGATCGCATCCTGCACCTGGCCGAACAATTGGCTCATCAGGTTCATCCGGCCCATGGTCTGGCGTCGCGCGCGGTCGAGCCGGTCCTGCTGCTCTGGGTTCTCGAAATCCTCAAGGTCCAACTGTGAGGCATGCTCCATCAATTGCACACTGGAGCTGTTGTTGAACAGTTCCGACAGCAGCGTGTCGGCATAGCTGATCAGTCGCCCGAGCAGGTCCGACCCGATCGCCAACGTCAGTTCCAGCGCCAGCAGTTCCAGTAGCCGGTTCAGCCGGCCACTGCTCAGCGCTTGGCCGAAGGCGACGATGTGCTGGGATTGCCCGACCAGGTGGATGGTCTCATCGATCAGCAATTTGCCGACGTACAGCGCAGCCACAGGCAGCAGTGCGCGGACGATGCGCAGGCCGATGCTGCTGAGGGTCAGCCAGTGGCTGCTCTGCCAGATCTGGCGTAGGAACGGCGGCAGGTTGCGCATTGCCGCGAAGCGTTCGCGCAGGCTTGGGCCGGTGCGGGAGGCGGGGCGGGTGGCGCCGTGAGACGGAGAGGCGGATGTCATCGGCACAGTGTGCCGATGCTGGTGTGGGCGGGGAGTGTGGGGTGTCCACAACCGTGGGCAAGAACGCAACAGGGCGTCCCGGCGTGACCGCGCGGCGGAGCGGACACTTTGCCCTAAAATAGTCGGGTTTCCCCAGCCAGCCGCAGAGCCCGCCGTGACCTCGATCAAGCAGGAAGACCTCATCCAGTCCGTCGCCGACGCGCTGCAATACATCAGCTACTACCACCCGGTCGATTACATCAAGAGCCTGTCGGCGGCTTACGTGCGCGAGCAGTCGCCTGCGGCCAAGGATGCGATTGCGCAGATCCTAATCAACTCGCGCCTGTGCGCCGAGGGCCACCGGCCGATCTGTCAGGACACCGGCATCGTGACCGTGTTCCTCCAGATCGGTATGCAGGTGCGCTGGGACGACGCCACGATGGGCGTGGAGGACATGGTCAACGAAGGTGTGCGGCGTGCCTACAACCATCCGGACAATAAACTGCGCGCCTCGGTGTTGGCCGACCCGGCCGGCAAGCGCCAGAACACCAAGGACAACACGCCGGCGGTGGTCAACGTCAAGGTCGTTCCGGGCGATCGGGTGGATGTGATCGTCGCCGCCAAGGGCGGTGGTTCGGAGGCTAAGAGCAAGTTCGCCATGCTCAATCCTTCCGACTCCATCGTCGATTGGGTGCTCAAGACCGTGCCGACCATGGGCGCTGGCTGGTGTCCGCCGGGCATCCTCGGTATCGGCATCGGCGGTACCGCCGAGAAGGCCATGCTGCTGGCCAAAGAGGCGCTGATGGAGCCGATCGACATCGTCGACTTGCAGGCGCGCGGTGCCTCCAACCGCGCCGAGGAGTTGCGCTTGGAGCTGTACGAAAAGGTCAACGCCTTGGGCATCGGCGCGCAGGGCCTGGGCGGTTTGACCACCGTGTTGGATATCAAGGTCAAGGATTACCCGACCCACGCCGCCAACCTGCCGGTGGCGATGATCCCCAACTGCGCGGCCACCCGGCATGCGCACTTCACCCTGGATGGCAGTGGTCCGGTGATGTTGGATCCGCCGTCGTTGGAAGACTGGCCCACGCTGACCTACAACCCGAGCAACGCGCGCCGGGTCGATCTGGACACCATCACCCGCGAGGATGTGGCCAGCTTCAAGCCCGGCGAGGTGATTCTGCTCAACGGCAAGCTGCTCACCGGCCGCGACGCCGCGCACAAGCGCATGATCGATATGCTCAACCGTGGCGAAACCCTGCCGGTGGATTTCACCAACCGCTTTATCTACTACGTTGGCCCGGTCGATCCGGTGCGCGACGAGGTCGTGGGGCCGGCCGGCCCGACCACCGCCACGCGCATGGATAAATTCACCCGTCAGATGCTGGAGCAGACCGGCTTGCTGGGCATGGTCGGCAAGTCCGAGCGCGGCGATGCGGCGATTGCCGCGATCCGCGACAACAAGGCGGTGTACCTCATGGCGGTGGGCGGCGCGGCCTACCTGGTGTCCAAGGCGATCAAGGCCAGCAAGGTGCTGGCGTTCGAGGATCTGGGCATGGAGGCGATCTACGAGTTCGAGGTCAAGGACATGCCGGTGACCGTGGCAGTCGATGCCAATGGCGAGTCGGTGCACAAGACCGGCCCGCGCGAGTGGCAGGCGCGCATCGGTAAGATCCCGGTCGTGGTCGAACCTGCTTGAGCCTGCGCTGATCGGCGGCGTTGGCCATGCGGCGGCGCCCTAGAACCATTCCAGTAGCGAAATCCCCAGGCCAAGGTAAGTCGCGCGATGGTTGTAGTCGATCATGCTTTCGCCATAGCCGTCGAACACCTGCACATGACCGCGTAACAGGTGGCTGATCGGAAAGCCCCAGTCCAGTTGCACCGCGCCGTGAGCGCGGTCGCCGCCGCGCAGCGAATGCCGCGCCATCAGCGCCAACTCCTGGCCGTCATGGTTGTAGATCAAGGTCGCGTCGCCGCGGCCCATGTAATCTTCGATGTCCGGGTTGTTGTCCTGCTTGCGGGTTTCCGGGAGCCGGTACCACGGGCGCAGGATCAGCGCCCAGTTGTCGCGATCCAGGCCGATGTTGAGGATCGCTCGGTTCCAGCTGCGCGACAGCGGATCGCTCTGACCGTTGGACTGATGGGTCAACTGGATCGCACTCATCCGGCCCTTCCAGCCGAACAGGCTGTAGTCGTTGCGGAACGCCAGGATCAGTTCCGGCTCGTAGTCGGTTTCGCGGAACGGCCGCGACTGTCGGGCGTTGTAGAGCTGCCAGCGCGAACTCTGGGTGTAAGTCGCCCACAGGTCGCCGTTGTCGCCGAAGATGTTCTGCGCGATCTTGGTTTTCATGCTGAGCTGGAATTTCACTTCCATGCTGTCCAGCTGTTCCGCGCGGGTCACCGTGTTGAACGGGTTCGGCGAGGTGGGCAGCGTGTTTTTCCTGCTGGTCCAGAACGCTGGTAGCAGATACATCGGCTTGTAGCCGCGTAGCTGGAAGGTGCCTAGCTTGGAGTCTTGCGCCAGCTCCCAGCGGCTGTCCAGCATCGAGCCATTGCCGGCGTTGGCGATGGTGCTGTCGTAACGATCCTGCTGGAACGGTGGGTTGGCGTGTGGGCGTGTACGTTTGGCGACTCCAGTGTCCTTTGGCAATGTGGTGTCCAGTGGCTGTTTCTGGCGTTTGCCTGGGGGCTGGGGGGGCGAGTCGGGTGCTGGCGGGCTGGCGACCCGGCGCGACAAGGCTTGGTCGTAACACGACAGGCGCGCGGCATCGTTGGAAATGGCGACGCAGGCTTCCGGTGAGGCGGGGGTGGGCATGAATTCTTGTGCGTGCGCCAGCTGCACGGTTGCGATCGACAGTAACAGCAGGTGGGGAGCCTTGCGGTGAGGCATCTTTTTTCGTTCTCGTTGCTGGTGTTGGCGCGGATGTGTGGTTGCTGCGGGAGGGGGCGAGGAAAATACATGGGGCTTATTCTCACGCACGCATCAGGTGGCGTCGACAGCGCCTTCAGAACAGCCACGCTGCGGCGAACAGACCGATCATGCTCAGGGCCAGGGCGAGTTTGGCCGCCATGCCGAGGACGATGCCCATCCACGTCCCCATCCCCACCTTTGCGGCTTGTCGCAACTGGCGGCTGTGCCAGTATTCGCCGGCCAACGCGCCGACGAAGGGGCCGACGAACAGACCGATTGGCATGTAGGGCAGGCCAGCGATGCTCCCCAGAATTGCGCCCCACACGGCTTTGCGGCTGGCGCCGACGCGACTGGCGCCTAACGCGGTGGCTAGCAGGTCCACCAGAAGCGAGGCTGCGGTAAACACAGCCAGCACGGTCAGCGTGGTCCAGCCAACGTGCTCGAAGTCATCGGCCCAGGCCGCCAGAAGCATGCCGGCGAACATCAGCGGCGTGCCGGGCAGGGCGGGTAGCACGACCCCGGCCAGTCCGATCACGACAAGCAGGCTGGCACAGAAGTAGTAGATGAACCCAGGGCTCACGTGGCTTGTTACGCTGGTCGTTTTAGGGTTGACAGTGGCGTGTATTTGTTGATTGCATTTTCATTTTGGCCGGGGTAAGTTGCAGCCGCTGTGCTTGCAAAGGTCACCCTGAATCGTGGCCTGATGCGGTAGATCCACCGATCCGCTACATCGTTATACCTCGCTTCCTCCTTGCAACCAGCCGCCGCAACCCACGGCGTACCCACCCCTGAGACATGTTCCAAGGAGAAAGTCCATCATGAGCGACGAAAATCACACTCGCGAGGTAGGTTTAGTGAAATGGTTTAATGATGCCAAAGGTTTTGGGTTCATTAGCCGCACGAACGGCGAGGATGTGTTCGTACACTTCCGCGCTATTCAGACCCAGGGCTTCAAAAGCCTCAAGGAAGGCCAGAAGGTGAGTTTCATCGTGGTCCAAGGCCAGAAGGGCCTGCAGGCCGACGCGGTGCAGCCGGTCTGAATCCCCATTGCGGACGGCTTGGTCCGCACGCAAAATGGCCCGCGCTGCGGGCCTTTTTGCGTTGGAGAGACCTGGGGGCGATCAGCGTGGCACGACGCGGCCGTTCACCACACGGACGTAGGTGTTCTCGCCAATGCCGGCCAAGTCGCGCTGGTTGACGACGAGTATGCGGCCGTCGTCCATCTGCACGCGGATATCGTAGGTGTCGCTGGTGACGTTTTTCTGGATCTGGTTGCCGGCCAGAGCGCCAGCGGCCGCACCAGCCACTGCGGACACGTTCTGGTTGCCCTTGCTGCCCCCTGTGTGATCGGAAATTTCATGGCCGGCGATCGCGCCGACGATGCCGCCGAGGATCGCACCGGTGGCCGACGGTGCGGTGCGCCCAGACGGTACCGTATCGATGCGGGTCACAACGCCGCAATCGACGCAACGCGTTTCGGCGTAGCCGCGCGATGGCTGGCGGTAGTCGCCGCTATAGCCGCCGCCGTAGCCGGGTGATGTTGCACAGCCTGCCAGCGCCAGGGTGGCCACTGCGCCGGTGACAAGTAAATGGATCTTCATGTGTGCTCTCCTCGACAGGCGGTGATGGGGCGCGGCATGCCGCGCTCAAGGGAATGCTCAAGGGAATCGTGTCGGCCATAGCGTGAATACAACGCCAACCCTCGTGCTGATGTTCAGCCTGGGCGTCTGGGGCGTCAGCCGTAATTCAGCGGAAATCGCGATGGCAGGCGTCGCACTGCTCGTCGATTGCCTGGCGCGCTTGCGCGAGCGCGGTGCAGTCGGCCGGCGGTGTTGCCAGCGCCATATCCACTTGCGCGCGCAATGCATCGGCGTGTTCACGGAAACGGCTGTCGTCGTTTAGCTCGGGGAAGGCCGTGTCCAGCTCGCCGCCGAGAAGGCGCAGCGTGCGCAGCGGCACCTGTGTATCTGGAGCATTGCAGTGATGCAGGGCACGCGCACGTTCGAGCAGCGCCAATTGTCTGCCCATGACCTGCATCAGGCTGCGTGGAAATAGATCTTGTCGCGCCTGCATCACGCGCAAGCCCATGACCGTGACGGCCAGACCGATCAGGATGCCGGCGCTCAATACCAAGAGATAACGCGAAGCGGCAGTGTGCGGGGACGTCGTCGTCATGGGTGCAGCATGTGGGTGGCGGACATAGAGGGTAAGACTTATGCGCGCAGCGTAGAGGAAGATGCCGTGTAAGTAGCATCGATAGCATAAAATGCCTGCATGAACGAACAATTGCACGAGCGCTTTGCCGGCATCGACCGACTATACGGGCGTGGCAGCATCGAACGGCTGGCGTGCTGCCGGGTGGCGGTGGTGGGCATGGGCGGGGTCGGTTCGTGGGTGGTGGAGGCGCTGGCGCGTTCGGCGCTCGGGCATCTGACCCTGATCGATGCCGACGACATTTGCGTCTCCAACACCAACCGGCAATTGCCGGCGCTGGCCGGGCAGTACGGACGCAACAAAGCAGTGGCGATGCGCGAACGTTGCGTGGCGATCAATCCGATGATCGAGGCGGTTGCGGTCGAGGCGTTTCTGGCCCCGTCCAACATCGCCGAGTTGCTTGGCGACGGTTTCGATCTGGTGATCGATGCGTGCGACAGTTTCCGGGTCAAGGTCGAGAGCATCGCCTGGTGTCGGCGTCGCAAACTGCCGCTGCTGACCGTGGGCTCGGCTGGTGGGCGTACCGATCCGACCCTGGTGCGTGTGCGCGATGTCTCGCGCACCGAACACGACGCCATGCTGGCGCTGATCCGCAAGAAGCTGCGCAGCGAGTTCCATTTTCCGAAGAATCCGCAGCGTTACTTCGGCGTACCGGCGGTGTATTCGCTGGAGAACGTGCGCTATCCGCAGGCCGATGGCAGCGTCTGCGGCTTGCGGCCTGCATTGGGCGCGGATGCGGCCTTGAACCTGGATTGCGGCGCGGGTCTGGGGGCGGCGACGCACATCACGGGTGCCTTTGCGTTTGCCGCCGTCGGCAAGGCCCTTGAGTTGCTGCTGAAGCGTCCTGCCGATCGCGCAGATGGCGGACATCCGGCGCGCGTCCCTAGTACGACTGTTACGTATTCGCTTGCGCAGTGACCAACTGTTCCAGATCGTGTGGCGATTGTGGCCGCCCGAACAGGAATTCTGGGAGCCGTCGACAGCCCATCGCCGAGAGCATATCGCACTGCGCGGTGTCTTCGATCGATGACGTGCCAACGTGCAGATCGCGCGGCCCATTTCACAGTTTCGTTCGAAATACCTGCAAATGCGCTGTCAGCACGGTTCTGTGGAGGTTGTTTGCAGTCCGAACAACTGCCGTGCATTGCGTGTTGTCTGTGCGGCGATGACGGCCGCTGGCTCGCGACGCAGCGTGGCAATGGTGTCCAGCACAGTGCGCAACCGTGCCGGTTCGTTACGGTGACCACGGATCGATGCGTCGGGTTGGTCGGGTGCATCTGTTTCCAGCAGTAACTGCTGCAGTGGCAGTTCTGTGGCCAGTCGTCGTAGCCGTTGCGCACGCGGGTAGGTGATCGGACCACCGAGGCCGATCAGAAAATCCAGGTCGCGCAATTGCCGGGCTTGCTCGGCGCTGCCAGCGAAACTGTGCACGACGCCACGCAGGCGTCCGACTTTGCGGATCGCCAGGATCACCGCGTCCACCGAGCGCCGCGCATGCACGATCACGGGCAGGTCGAACGTGCGTGCCAAGTGCAGTTGCGCGGCGAAGTAGCGTTGCTGCTCGGTGGGATCAAGTCCAGCGACGAAGAAGTCCAGGCCGCATTCGCCGATTGCGCAGGGGCGTTCGCGGGCGACCCAGTCGGCGAGTGCTTCCAAGTGTGTGGACCGATGTTGTGCCAGGAACAGCGGATGCAACCCATAGGCAGAATGCAGATCTGGTGCCGTCGCGCACACCGCGCGCAGTGTGGGCCAGGAGGCCGCCGTCACCGCGGGCACGATCTGTGCGACGACGCCGGCGTTCTGTGCGCGGGCGATGACCGCAGCGCGGTCGTGGTCGAAGGCGTCCGCGTCCAGATGACAGTGGCTGTCGATCAATTCCATCGGCGCTCAGTGGTGCAGATGAGGCGTGCTGGAGATCGGCGGCCCAGGCTGTTGCATGCCCGACAGGAATCGGTCGGTGGCCATCCGCAAACGCCTCGGGTCGCGCAATTTTCGGCTCATTGCGGCAGCGCCAGCATGATCGAGTAAGGCATGGAGGGTTCTCCGATCAGTGGATGGAAACGCTAACACGCCCGTCATGCTGGCGTTTTTATCGTGGTCGCCGATGACGCTGGAGTAGATTGCTGAATATGGCTGAATAGGTAGCGGATTTGTTCAGCTTCGGCGTGATAATCACAGCACCGTAGACAACGCGGCCAGCCCGCAGGACAGACAGGAGAGAGACGATGAAGACCACGACGACAACCATTCTGGTCGCGGCTGGCGCATTGCTGGTCGGCGGTGCCGCGACGGCGGCGTTCATGAACAACCACAACAGGCCCGATGATTACTCCGGCAGCGTCGATGTACGTTCGGCGCTGGGCAGTAGCCGTGGCGATAGTCCGCTCGGCAACGGTGTCGGCGGCAGGCTGGAGTACGCCGATGTCGTACGGGTGGATCCGATCACCCAGCAGCAGCCGCACTATGCCGATGTGATCGGCGTCCAGCCGTTGCGCGAGATCGCCACCACCGACATGCCGCGGCATGTGTGTCACGACGTGGTGGTGCAGGAGCGCCTGCCGCGGCGCGACGTCAACAACATTGGCGGTACCGTGATCGGTGCCTTGGTCGGTGGCTTGGCCGGTAACCAGGTCGGTCATGGCGGTGGTCGCAGTGTCGCGACCGCGGCCGGTGCGGTTGCCGGCGGCTTCATCGGCAATCGCATCGAGCAGAATTACGTCGGTGGCCGGGTGGTGGATCGTGACGTGCGCCGTTGCCACACTGAGGATGGCGTCGCCGAGTCCTCCCGTATCACCGGCTACGACGTGACCTATCGCAACGACGATGGCACCACCGGTACGATGCGTATGGACACCCGGCCGGGGAGCCGCATCCAGTTGGGCAGCCAGGACGTGGTCAAGGGCTACGACGTGACTTACCGCTACGACGGCCAGGAAAAGACTGTGCGCATGGATCAAAAGCCCAATAGCGATCGCCTGCCGGTGCTCGATGGGCGATTGGTGACGCAGACGGCCTCTGCCGTCGATACCATCAGCCAACGCTGATTCGGCGGCGAAGGTTCCCGACGAAGGCCGGCGCATGCGCCGGCCTTCGCATGTGTGCATTTGCATGGTGGACGTTCGTATCGACGACGCGCGTCCCCGCATGTTCCTGCATGGGTTGCGTGGACATGTGCATCCTCTGCATCGACGCATTGCGCCCGTGAGCGTTGTCGAGACCGCACGCGAGGTAACTCATCGGGTTGGCCTGGGCCGGTGGAATCGGGAAACCGGCGCCACGCAACGGTTCTGGCAGGTTCTCAACGGGTTGTCCACAGATTTGTCCCTGGCTGGTTTCCACACCGTCGATTAGCATCTGCGGTCGGGCTGCGGTGAAGCCGCGCCCGCCGACTGCGCCTCCAGAGAGAAACCCCTGCCCATGTCAGCACGTCCCGGCTACCGCGGCGATCGCAAAAGCGAGCGTGGCGAACGCAGCGAGCCGCGTCTGGATCAATTGCGCGTGCCACCGCACTCGATCGAAGCCGAACAGGCCGTACTTGGCGGCCTGATGCTGGCACCGGACGCCTACGACCGGATCAACGACCAGCTCACCGACAAGGATTTCTACCGGCGCGACCACCAGTTGATCTACCGCGCGATCCGCGAACTCGCCGAAAAGGACCGTCCGTTCGACGCGGTGACCCTGGGCGAGTGGTTCGAGTCGCAGGGCAAGCTGGAGATGGTCGGCGATGGCGCTTATCTGATCGAGTTGGCTAGCACAACGCCTTCGGCCGCCAACATCGGCGCCTACGCCGAAATCGTGCGCGATAAAGCGGTGCTGCGGCAATTGATCGAGGTCGGCACGGCGATCGTCAACGACGGTTTTCAGCCGGAGGGCCGCGAGAGCGCGGAGCTGCTGGCCTCGGCGGAGAAGGCGGTGTTCCAGATCGCCGAGGCCGGCGCACGCGGGCGCCGCGATTTCGTCGCCATGCCCGGCGCATTGAAGGACGCGTTCGAGGAACTGCGAAGCCGCTTCGAGAGCGGCGGCAACATCACCGGCCTGCCGACTGGCTATAGCGATTTCGATGCGATGACCGCCGGCCTGCAGCCGACCGACCTGATCATCCTCGCCGCGCGTCCGGCGATGGGCAAGACCACCTTGGCGCTGAACATCGCCGAGTACGCGGCGATCAAGTCGAAGAAAGCAGTGGCGGTGTTCTCGATGGAAATGTCCGCCTCGCAGCTGGCGATGCGCCTAATCTCCTCCAACGGCCGCATCAATGCCCAGCGCCTGCGCACCGGCCAGCTCGAGGATGAGGACTGGGCGCGGGTCACCGGCGCGATCAAGATGCTCAAGGAAACCAAGATCTTCATCGACGATACTCCGGGCGTGTCGCCGGAGGTGTTGCGTTCCAAGGCGCGCCGGCTCAAGCGCGAGCACGATCTGGGCCTGATCGTGATCGACTATCTGCAACTGATGTCGGTTCCCGGCAACAGCGAGAACCGCGCCACCGAGATCTCGGAAATCTCGCGTTCGCTCAAGGGCCTGGCCAAGGAGTTGGGTGTGCCGGTGATTGCGTTGTCGCAGCTCAATCGCTCGTTGGAGACGCGCACGGACAAGCGCCCGGTAATGGCCGACCTGCGTGAATCCGGCGCGATCGAGCAGGACGCGGACATGATCGTGTTCATCTACCGCGACGACTACTACAACAAGGAAAATTCGCCGGACAAAGGGCTGGCCGAGATCATCATCGGCAAGCACCGCGGTGGTCCGACCGGGTCGTGCAAGCTCAAGTTCTTCGGCGAATACACCCGCTTCGACAATCTCGCTCACGATTCGATCGGCGCCTTCGAGTAGTTGCGCGCCGGTCTTCGTCGCATCCGCGGCATTGGTCGATGCCGTGTGCATTGGCGCGTTCCGGGTCAGTGCGATGCGCCTGTGGTTCTAGCGACGCTCACCTGGCCGATGCGGCCGATCCGTATCATGGCGCATCTTTCGCTGCTCCTCGCGTGCGTATGAGCTACGCCATCGTCTGGTTCCGGCGCGATCTGCGCCTGCACGATCAGCCTGCTCTGCACGCCGCCCTCGCGGCGGGCCATACCCCCGTGCCGGTGTACCTGCACAGTCCCGAGGACGAAGGCGACTGGGCGGCCGGGGCCGCGTCGTGTGCTTGGCTACAACGCTCGCTGGCCGCGTTGGACGCGCAGTTGCGCGCCTGCGGTTCGCGTCTGATCCTGCGCCGGGGGCCGGCCGAGCACGCACTGCGCCAGGTGATCGCCGAATGCGGGGCGGTCGCGGTGTACTGGAATCGCCGTTACGAGCCGGCCACGCAGCCGCGCGATGCCCGGCTCAAACGCGAATTGCGTGCGCTCGGATTGGAGGTGCATAGCCACAATGGCGCGTTGTTGTTCGAGCCTTGGCAATTGGCGACCCAGCAAGGTGGCCCGTACAAGGTGTTCACCCCGTTCTGGCGCAGTGCGCTGAGTCGCTGGCAGGTGCCTGCGCCGATGCACGCGCCTGCCACGTTACCGCCGCCGCCGCAGGCACTGCACAGCCTGGCGCTGGACGCGCTCGGGTTGATGTCGGCGCACGATTGGGACCGCGGCTTCTGGGAGTGCTGGCAGCCGGGCGAACAGGGGGCGCACGAGGCCCTGGACGTATTCGTCGATGGCGCACTACGCGACTATGTTGCCGGTCGCGATCGGCCCGATCAGGTCGGCACGTCGCGTTTGTCGCCACACCTGCATTTCGGTGAAATCGCACCATGGCGGATTGTCTCCGCTCTGCAACAGCACCGTCGCGCCGCCACCGGCACGGCGATCGATGGTTATATCCGCCAACTTGGCTGGCGCGATTTCGCCTATCACTTGCTGCACCATTTTCCGCATACGCCCGAGCGCAACCTCAATCCGCGCTTCGAGCGTTTCCGCTGGGCGACCCCGGGTCCGGTGCAGTTGCAGGCATGGCAACGTGGACGTAGCGGCGTGCCGATCGTCGATGCCGGTCTGCGCGAGTTGTGGCGCACCGGCTGGATGCACAATCGCGTGCGCATGATCGTCGCCAGCTATCTGTGCAAGCATCTGCGCGTGCATTGGTCCGAGGGGGCGCGCTGGTTCTGGGACACGCTGGTCGATGCCGATCTCGCCAACAACACGCTGGGTTGGCAATGGGTGGCTGGTACAGGTGCCGATGCCGCACCGTATTTTCGCGTGTTCAATCCGGTCACGCAGGCGCAGAAGTTCGATCCGCAGGGCGCGTACATCGCGCGCTGGGTGCCGGAGCTGGCGGCGCTGCCGGTCGCCGATCGTTTTGCGCCGTGGTTGGTGCCGCAGCGTTTGGCGCGTGTCGCGCCGCACTATCCGCGTCAGCCGATCGTCGATCTGGCCGCTGGCCGCGATGCCGCGCTGGCCGCGTACCGTGAAACCGTCGCTGGCTGAGCAGTCGCGCTGCGCGAGAACAGCGTGGACACGATTGACGCCCTTCGCCGGGCCATGATTCACTCCGGATCCGCACAGGAGCCCGCATGGCCGCCAGCAGATCAGCTCGCCGTAATTCGCAGCGCGAACCGATGTCCCGCGTGGATACCGCCTGGTTGCGGATGGACCGGCCGACCAATCCGATGATGATCACCGGCGTGCTGATGTTGGACGAGCCATTGACGTTAGAGCGGCTTAAACAACTGGTGCGCAAACGTTTTCTGGCGTTTCCACGTTTTCTGCAAAAGCCGGTGGAGACCGCCACCGGGGCCTATTGGCAACGCGACGACGATTTCGACTTGGATTGGCACGTGCGTCTATCGGCATTGCCTGGGCGTGGGCAGAAGAAAGCGCTGGAGCGGTTTGCCGGGCAGATGGCGTCTACGTCCTTGGACAAAACCAAGCCGCTGTGGCAATTCCATTTGATCGAGCGCTACGAGGGCGGTTCGGCTTTGGTGGTGCGTATCCACCACAGCTATGCCGACGGCATCGCTCTGGTGCAGGTGCTGTTGTCGCTGACCGATACGCAACGCGTGCCGGAGCCGTCGGCACAACTTGGCCGCGCCTGGCTGAAAGACGATGGCAAGGAGGTGGTGCGCCGGGTCGGTGCGATGGATCGTTATCTCAAGCTGGGCGGGCGCATGTTCGATAAAGGTCGCGCAATGGCGCAGGATCCCAACCTGCCGACCATACTGGCGCGCGAAGGCGGGCTGATCGGCCGCGAACTGGTCAACGCGCTGCTGTTGTCCGACGATCCGCCCACGCTGCTGCGCGGTCGTCTCGGCGTCAGCAAGCGTGTGGCCTGGGCCGCGCCGCTGGACTTGAGCGAAGTGAAGGCAGTTGGCCGCGCTTGCGATTGCACGGTCAACGATGTGCTGATGGCGACCATGGCCGGTGCGTTGCGCGACTACATGCTCGAACGCGGCGAACGCCTGGAGGGAGTGACCCTGCGCGCCACGGTGCCGGTCAATCTGCGTCCGCTGGAACACGCGCGCAAGCTCGGTAACCACTTCGGTCTGGTGTTCCTGGATTTGCCGGTGGGCGAAGCCAATCCGGTGCGGCGGCTGCAGTGCGTCGCCGCATCGATGCAACAACTCAAGCAGTCGCGGCAGGCGATGGTGGTGTTCGGGTTGTTGGCTGCGGTGGGGATGGCGCCGGCGGCGTTGCAGTCGGCGGCGCTGGATTTGTTCAGCCGCAAAGCGACCACGGTGGCAACCAACGTGCCGGGGCCACAGCAACCGCTGTATCTGGCGGGGAGTGGGGTGCGCGAGATGATGTTCTGGGTGCCGCAGACCGGCTCGATCGGCGTTGGCGTGTCGATCATGAGCTACAACCATCGCGTGCATTTCGGCCTGATCGGCGATGCGCGGCTGATCCCCGATCCGGATGCGGTGATGCGGCGTGTGGCGGCCGAGTTCGAGAAACTGCTGTACCTGGCGCTGATGGGGAACTGGGAGTATCCGTTGCGTGCAGTGGATGCGGAAGGCTTGTTGTCGCTTCCCTGAACCGTGCGCATGCTGCGCATGTCCCAGTTCATCCGCATCGCGCACAGGACTGTTTAAGCTGACCGCCCCTCCCTCCAGTTTCGGTAGAGATCACGATGAAAGCGATCGCCCTTTCAAGTCTGTCCGTTGCACTGATCGGTGCGCTGTTGCTATCGGCCTGCGCCACCGGCGGATCGTATGTGCAACGCGATCAAAACGGCCAGCCCACCGAGCAAGAGAACCGTACCGGGCGCGGTGCGTTGATCGGAACCGCGGTGGGAGTGGTCGCCGGTCTGCTCAGTGGCAGCAGTGCCACCGAACGTCGTCAGCACGCGATGATTGGCGCCGGTATCGGTGCGCTGAGCGGCGCGGCGATCGGCAATTATCAGGACCGCCAGGAGCGCGCGTTGCGCGAACGCACCGCCAACACCGGCATCGACGTGCGCCGCGATGGCGACAACATCACCTTGAACCTGCCCGACGGCATCACTTTCGATTTCAATCAGTCCACGCTCAAGCCGCAGTTTTATTCCGCGCTCAACGGCGTGGCGAAGACGTTGAGCGAGTACAACCAGACCATGATCGAAGTGGTCGGTCATACCGACAACATCGGCAGCGATGCGGTCAATCAACGTCTGTCCGAACAGCGTGCGTCCTCGGTGGCGGCCTACCTGACCGCGCAGGGCGTGCAGCCCGAGCGTATCCAGACCCTGGGTGCCGGCAAGAAGTATCCGATCGCCGACAACAGCACCGAGGCCGGGCGTGCGCAGAACCGTCGTGTGGAGATTCGTGTGGTGCCGCTGCGTTCCTGATCCAACCCAGACGATACGGATTTGCGGTCAATGTCTGCGTCGGTCCGGCGACGATGCGCTCGTGCGGTGTTGAGCGACGCGCTCAGTCCTGTGTCACGTCCTCGGCCACTACGTAGGTATCGCGGCCTTTGTTCTTGGCCTGATAGAGCGCGGTGTCCGCGCGCGAGAACCAGTCCTGCCATTGTTGTTCGTCGCACAGCATCGCCGCGCCCAAGGACACGGTGATGGCCCCGCTGGGGCTATGCAGGACGCTGCGCGTTGCCTCATACAGGCGCTTGGTGAACGCGGTCAGTTCGTGTGTCGATTGCAGCCGGGTCACGATCACGAATTCTTCGCCGCCGAAGCGGAACACCTCGTCCGGCGCATGCACTTGCAGTCGCAGCAGTGCGGCGAGTTCAGTCAGGGTTCGGTCGCCTTCGGCGTGCCCGTGTAGGTCGTTGACCTTTTTGAAGTGATCGATGTCCAGCACGATCAGTCCGTGTCGCCGCACCGTCCGGCGCGGGTCGGCCACGCATTGTGACAGGCTGCGTTCCAGCATGCGTCGGTTCGGTAGAGCGGTCAGTGCGTCGTGCGAGGCCAGTTGTTCCAGTTGCACCCGGTCGTCTTCCAGGCGCAGCGACAGGATATAGCCCAGCCCGGTGATGAGGAGCGAAACCGTCAACAGCGAGAACATATGTTCCGGGCCGAGGAGAGTGCCAGGGATGATGAGCAGCAGCATCACGATCAGCGTGATGTTGCAGGCCAGTCCCACCGTGCGCCCAACCACGAAGAAGTTGCTCATCATCACCAAGTACAGCCATGGCACCGCCGCATGGTGCAGCGCATGGCAGACCAGGGCGCAACCCAGTAGCCAACTCAGCGATAGCAAGGGGCCCATGCGTCCGTCGCCATGATGCAACGACAGCCAAGTTGCCAGCGCCGCCAGATTCGCCAATGCCAGGCTGGCGACCGCCGTCCAGGGTTGGTCCAGCGATGCCTGGTAGGCCCCGAACAGCAGGAGCAGTGCCGAGGTGGACGGCCCGAGGATCTTGATGATGCCGAGCCGGAATTGCCGACGCATGGACAGACTCATGGCGCCGGGCTCGCAGGGCCGTGTGGGCTCGGGTGGCATGGAGGGATGATGCGAGAAACGATAGGCATAGAACGGCGCGGTTTAGGCAAAAGCGTCCGTATTTGGAAGGCAAGTTTCATGCCGGACTGCACGTTGCGGAGCCGTTTCGCGCATTGCGTATCCGGACGGACAGGCCATTGTGTTGTTCAGTCCTATCGGCGGGCGACCATTGTCACAGTGCTGATGCGCGCAGCGGGCAGCGATGACTTCTTTCGCCTATGGCCGCCGCCGCATCGGGGGCGCGTGGCCACTTCGATTACAGTCTGCGGCGTGGTGGGCGACATTATTTCGCAACGTCGTCAGGACGCCGTCGTAACAGTGCTGCGCGCATGCTTGGCCTACCAGCTGTGCGGCCCAAAGCGACGCGCAGGGCTGCTTCAAGGATGCAGGCATCCGCGGCTGGACCAATTCTTTAGCGCACCGGCCGGCTCGTAGGGCTGCCGGTGCGGATTTCATTTCGGCCCATCGTGCGGCACTTGCGGATCTTCCGGTTCAATTGGCCTTATACATCGCCATCACATCCTGCCTTAGCGCGCGCTGGCTATCGGCGCGGTTGTAGAACATGTGGCCGCCGGGGTAATTCTTGACCTGAACCCGGTTCGGGTCATTGCCCATCACCGGCATCTGGTCCACGATCAGCACCGAACCCATGAAGGGGCAGGAGAGGTCGTTCCAGCCGTGCACGATCAGCACGCGCAGTTTGGGATCGATCGCCACCATCTGTCGCAGTTCGGTCACTGAGCCTTTGTGTGGATCGTCGTTCCAATCCCACCGCGCGTTCAAGTCGTAATTCAGCGCATGGTAGCGCGCATCCACTTTCCAGCCGACTACACGGGTCACGAAGTCGACCATCGCGGTGGTGGTGGGAGCAATGATGCTGTCCAGTATTGGATCGTTGGAACGCTGCTCGGGTGCGTTAGGGAACGGGTCGAAGGCGGTGACGTTGGAGTCGTAGCGGCTGCCGAGTTCGCCTTTGTCGCGGAACACCTCGCGCAGATAGGCCTGGGTCTCCAGGCGACCGCCTGCGCGGCGCACGAAAACCGGATCCAGCCCCGTCATTGCGGTCACCTGCTCGATCATGCGTGCGCTGCCCGCCGGGTCCGAACGTCCGCGCAGCAGCGCAGTGACGTATTCGCCGCGGGTGTATTCGATCACCTTGTGCATTGCCTCGGGCGTCAGACGTCCTTCGCGCTCCAGATGCGCGGCTGCGATCGAGGGCAGGGTCAGCATCCACGGCAGCGGCGAGACGTCGCCGTTGTCGTCCATCGGGTTCAGATATGGTGAGACCAGCACCACGCCATTCATCCCCACCCCGAGCTGGGTCTGCAGATAATGGGTGATGCGTGGGCCGCGGAAGCCGCCATAGCTTTCGCCGACCAGGTACTTGCGCGATTGCAGACGCTGGTTTTTCAGCAGCCAGTCGTAGATGGTGCGCGACAAATATTCGACGTCTGCCTTGGGTGTATAGAACTGCTTCTTGGCCTGTTCCTCATCGATGCGCGAACGACTGAAACCGGTGCCAACCGGATCGATGAACACCAGATCGGTGAAATCCAGCCAGGTGCCCGGGTTGTCGTGCAGCTGAGCCGGTGCCGAGGTACTGTCGCCCTCGCTGCCGAAAGTGACCACCTTGGGGCCGATCGCGCCCAGATTCAGATAGACAGAAGCCGCTCCGGGGCCGCCGTTCAGCGCGAAGGTGACCGGTCGGTCCTTGCCGTCCATGGTGTAGGCGGTGTACACCACGTCGGCGATGATTTTGCCTTGGCTGTCTTTGATCGGGAGCGTGCCGACCTTGACCTTGTAGTGCAGTGTCTTGCCGTTCAACTGGGTGGTCTGGCCGGTTTGCGCATCGGCTGGCAGCGGCGCGGGCTTGTCCGCGTCGGCATGCTCGGCTGCATCGGACTTCTCATTGTTGTGCGCCGTCTCGGTGGCGAGCGCGGTGGAGAACGGCAACATGGCCAGCAATAGCGCGCTGGCGAGCAGGGGCGATGAGGGATTCGACACGCGCGGGCGCTCGGCAATGGGGAACGGCATCCTAGGCGCGATGGTGCCGCCAGTGAATGTGCATAAAGACACTGTCGGGATGAACATGGTCATTGAGCCGAGGCATGGCGCGAGCGCACGCGGGTACGTGGAAGCTGTTTGATCCGGTTCGCGTCCAACGGCGGGGCATCGGGTCGCCGAGCCCCGCCGCAGGTCATTGCCATCCACGACCGGGACTAAGGCAGTCGCGTTTCCAGCGCATGACGCGGCGCTGTGCGCACCGGATCGTCGCGCTGAAGTCGGGGCAAAACGCCCCAGCGCTCCAGCCAATCCACCGCCGTCGTTACCCCATCCTCGGCACGGATGCGTTGGCCCAGTTGCGCCGCTGCTCGCACCATCGCCGGTTGCGTTGCCTGGTTGATGGCGTCGGTCAGGGTCTGTGCTTGCATTTTTCTACGTACAATTGCCGGTGGTGCCACGCCCTGCCGCGCCAGGCAGTGTGCCCAAAATGGTTGGTCGAGGAAGAACGGCACCACCACCGAGGGCACGCCCGCCGCCGCCGCCGCACCGGTGGTGCCGGCACCACCGTGGTGCACAACCGCGGCCATGCGCGGAAACAGCCAACTGTGCGGTGCCTGTTGCAGCGGAAAGATCTGCGCATCCGCTTCCACGTGTGCCGTGTCCAGCGCACCCCAGCCGCCGGCAATTATGGCGCGCCGGCCACTGCGTCGTACCGCTTCGATCACCGTCGCGGTCAATGCCTGTGGATCCCCGGTGACCATGCTACCAAAACCGATATAGACCGGTGCCGGACCAGCGTCGAGAAACGCCTGCAACGCCGTAGGTGGCTGCCATTGCGGTTCCTGTAGCATCCAATATCCGCAGATCTGTGCCGAATCCGGCCAGTCGGCGGGACGCGATACCACGTGCGGGCTGAAGCCATACACCACGCGGATCTGCGCCCACCGTCGCTGGAAGTAAGGCCCGTACCAAGGATAAGCAGGCAGCCCAAGCGCACGCACGCATTGATCGATGGCGGGCTTCACCATCATCCGCCACATCCCAAGGCGCAGCGCTTGATAGGCGGCAATATTTAAAGGCCCTGGCAGAGTGCGACTGGTCAACGACATCGGCGGCAAGTACCGGGAAGGCGTCAACGGCATCAAATGCGCGAACACCACCGGAATCGCAAAGGCTTCGCCAAGTAGCTTGGCCAGCAGGTTGGCATTGCCAACACCGATCAGCAGGTCCGCCCCATTGCACGCCAATTGCCCTTGCGTGGCCCAATCCTTGGCCCAACATGTCATGCGCTCGCGAAACATCCTGGCTACCGCCAGCATCTCCAGCCCGAGATCGCCCAGGTTCGGATTGTCGTTGAGGGTGGACTGAAAATTGCCGCTCAATTCGAAGAAGACAAAACCTGCCGCACGAATCTGCTCGGCGAAGTTGACACTGGTGGCGATACGCACGGTGTGGCCACGTTGTTGTAGTCCCTGGCCCAGCGCCAGTAGTGGCTGGAGATCGCCACGCGTACCCAGGGTGAAGATGGTGACGGTTGAGCCGGACTCAGCCATGGGCCTGTATCTCGCTGACGGGTTGCGCTGTGATCACTGGCCTGCCTGCTGCATGCGTGCGTCGATGCAGGCGCGCATCCACGATCCGTGCGATCTGCGCTGCCGTCGCAGGCTGCAGCATCGATTGGTGGTCGCTGTGGATCGAATGCACGTCCAATTCGCCAACGAAATCGCGCCAGCTATCGGGACGCTGATCCAGCATCGACGACAGGTCAAGCGCTGGCTTGATTTCCGCATCGAAGAACAGCACATCCGCGTCCACGCATTGTGGCCGATAGTGGCTGGCCAGTGCTATTTGCTGATCTGCCAGCACGGCGATGCGGTCCAGCAACTGTGGGTCTTTCTTCAGAAATTGCTCCATCAACGGCAGCGACAGCAAGCCATAGTGTTCGCACACCAGCATCGATAGATCGGTCACATGCACTGGAGCCGGCTGGTCGGGAGATAGGCGGATCCCGAGGAATTCCATGGTGGCTTGTATCCTGGCCGCATCGTCGCCCAGCGCATTGATGTGCTGGCGGTAAGGGTATGCATCGAGCATGGCCAGCAGTTCCACCTCCTGGCCGTCGGCATGCAATTGAGTGGTCATCGCGTGGGCAATCAACCCGCCCAGCGACCAGCCCAGTAACCGATACGGTCCCTGTGGCTGTACGCGGCGGATACGCTGCACGTAGTCGGCAGCGATTGTCTCGATGCTGTCCGGCAACGCGATGCCGCTGCGCAAGGCCGGTGCTTGCAACGCATAGACCGGACAATTTGGATCGAGTTGGCCGAGCAAGGCAAAATACGACCACCCCAGTCCCAACACCGTATGGATACAGAACAGCGGTGGGTTGTTCTCATCGCCCTTGCGTAGCCGCAGCATGGTGGCAAGCGGATCGCTCTGTGCGTTGTCGTCATTGACGATCAGCGTCGCCAGCTCGGCCACGGTGGATGCCTGGAACAGGCTGCCCAGCGGCAGTTCGATCCCGAACTGGCTGGGAAAGCGCGCCAGCAGTTCGGCCGCGGTCAACGAATTGCCGCCCAGTTCGAAGAAGTTGTCGTGGATGCCGACCCGCTCCACTTTCAGCATGCTCTGCCATAGCGCGACCAGGCGTTGTTCCAGTTCGTTGCGCGGCGCCACGTAGCGCTGTGCGCTGGTCTTTTCCGGTAGCGGCAGTGCCTTGCGGTCGAGCTTGCCGTTCGGAGTCAGCGGCAAGGTCGGCAAGGTTATGCAGGTTGAGGGCATCATGTGGTCCGGCAAACGCCCTTGCAACTGCTTGCGTAGCGCGTCCAGTGCCGGCAGCGTCGCGTCGTCGGCCGCCACCAGATAGGCGACCAGTTGCATCGTACCATTGCCATCGCGGTGGCCGACGACGGCAGCTGCCGCAATCGCAGGATGGTGCAGCAAGGCCGCTTCCACTTCTCCCGGCTCCACCCGGTATCCGCGGATCTTCAATTGCGCATCGGCGCGGCCGACGAATTCCAGTACCCCGTCCTCGCGCCAGCGTCCGAGGTCGCCGGTGCGGTACATGCGCCCACCATCGGCGGCGAATGGATCCGGCATGAAGCGCGCGTCGCTGAGTTCCTTCCGATTGCGGTAGCCTTTGGCCACGCCAGCACCGCCGATGTAGATCTCGCCGCTGACGCCGGTGGGTACCGGCTGCCGTTGGGCATCGAGCACATAGATGCGCGTGTTGTACACCGGTCTACCGATCGGCAGTGATCCCGATGCCACATCATCCATGGTCAGGGTCATCCTGGTGGACCAGACCGTGGTTTCGGTGGGGCCGTACATCTGAGTCAACCGCGCGGCGCGCTGCAGCAGTTGGGTCGCCAAGTGGACGCTGAGCGCTTCGCCGCCGATCAGTGCATGCACATTCTGCAACGGCAACTCCACGTTGGCGAGCAGGACCTGCCACATCGAGGGCGTGGCTTCTATCAAGGTGATGCGTTCGCCGACAATCAGCCGGGACAGACCGATCGGGTCGTGCCGCATACTATCTTCGGCCATGACTAAGCTTGCGCCGCAAATCAGTGGCAAATACAGTTCCAGCGCGGCCATATCGAAATTGACCGTGGTCAGCGCCAGCACCCGGTCGCTCGTCTGCAATTGCAGTTCATGCTGCATCGCGAACACGAAATTGGCCAAATTGCGATGGCTGATCTCCACGCCCTTCGGGATTCCGGTGGAACCGGATGTGTAAAGCACGTAGGCGGCGCCATCGGCCGTGGCGCGCGGTGCGGTCAACGGCGCCATGTCGGTCACCGCCTGCGGGTCGAGCCAGACAAGGCCAGTTTGGGCATAGTGCGGCCAGTGCGTGGAATCGCACACCATGGCGGTCGCGCCGGATTCGCGCAGCATTGTCGCATTGCGCTCGGATGGCCCGGACAGGTCCAGCGGCATATAGGTGGCGCCGCTCCACATCACCGCCAACAACACCACCAGCAACTGTTCGGTGCGCGGCAGGGCCACCGCGATGACATGACCAGCCGATACTCCCTCCTTGACCCATTGCGCGGCCAGTTGTGCGCTGCGCTGATGCAAGGTGCGGTAATCCAGAATCCGGCCATCGCAGCGCACGGCCGCTGCATCGGGGGTGGTAGCGGCCTGCTGTGCGAACCAGTGCGGCAGGGTGCTCGGTTCGGGCAGTGCGGTGTCGGTGCGGTTCCAGTGGTAGAGTAGGCGCGCACGCTCCTGTTCCCCCAGGATGTCCAACTGTCCCAACGCCTGGCAGGGATTCTCCAGCACGGATTCGATCAGTTGCAGCAGGCGCCGACGGTGTTCGTCCAGTTCTTCTTGCGCGTACAGCGCGGGATTGGCATCGAAATCGAAGTAAATGCCGCCACGATCGCCACGATCGCCACGATCGTACAAGAAAATGGACAGATCCTGGGATCCTCCATTGGATAAGTTATGCGGAATCGCCTTGACGCCAGCGAAGTCCAACACGTAGTCGAATGGCTCGATGTTCACTCCCAGCGTTGCCAGGTGCTGATTAGTACGGGCAAGATCCAGGTCGCGACGGATATCTTCGACGGAATATTGCTGATGCAACAACGCCGATTTGACCACCGACGCCACCTGCGGCAACAGGGTATGGAACGGCACCTGTGGTGCCATCGCCAGGCGGATTGGCACCGCATTGGACATCATTCCCGGTATGTAGCGGTGCTGGCGACGGGGGCGTCCGGTTACCGGCATGTTCATGATGAGATCCTCGGCGCCGGTATTGCGATGGTAGAAGGTGGCGACCAAGGCGATCAGTACCTGCGGCAACGAGGCAGCATAGCGCGTGCCGAGTTCGTGCAGACGCGTTATCTGATCACTGGACAGATGCCCCCTGCTGCGTAGTAAGCCTCGGCATTGCGACATGCCGCGACGGCGCGACAGCGTCACTGGCGGTGGCGGATTGGCCAGTGCTTGCATCCAGTATTCGCGATCGCGGTGATAGCGTTCTGACGCGCGGTAGGAGGCTTCCTGTTCGACCAGGTCACGCATCGTGCCGATGGGGTTGGCAGGCGGTTCGATGCCGGCGGCATAGCTGCTGTACAGCGTGGCCAGACGCTGCACGCTGATCGCGCTGTTGTAGCCATCGGTTATCAGATGGTGCCCGCCTTGCGCATATAGGTAGTGCGCGTCGCCCAGTCGGAAAAGCACGCACTGCCATAGCGGATCGCGCACTAAATCAAATGGCCGATCGAATTTCTGCATGATCCAATCCTGGGCTGCCTGCCATGGCGAAGCGGCGTCGCGCATATCCACATACGCAAAATCGCCTTGGTATTCGGCCGCAACATATTGCCGCGGCAAGCCGTTTTCTTCGACAATGGAAGTCCGGCCATTTTCACATTCGCGTACAAGCTGTCGTGCTGCCTGGAAGATTAGTTCGGGTTGGATTGGTCCTTGTAGCTCCAGCGACTCGATTAAATTCATCGGATAATCGGGGTGGATTTTTTGCCACACCCAAAATGCACGCTGGTTGGTGGTCAAAGGCAGTGAGTTGCTGGGGGAGGGGGAGTTCATGAAATATGCATCCTTGTTGGAGTCGCTTGCACAGCATCTCGGTCACAGCCGAAATTGCTGCCCGGTAGGGGGCGCGCGAATTGATTGGGATGACGCGTGTTTTACGTATTTTTAATTAATTGCAGGGCCGCCATTTAAATAATTTTGGGTAAGTTCCAAACTAGGCAAATCGGCGCGTTGACGCTGATTGCGCAACACGCCAACCGCACAGTTGAAGGCCAACGTTATCTCATCAAAGTGCATGTAACATGATGAAGATCATTGCGTTGATCGAGAGGCGCTGAGATATAAAACCATCACACATCGCCTCAGGAAAAAAGTCTGTTTCTTGGAGTGCGTGGCTGGTTTTCATGCATCAATGAGAGTTGTCTACCGAAGTCTAGGGCGGAAATCCAAATCTACATGTTGTGCGATGTAGGTGCGTTGATGGATGTGTGAGTTCGCGCACATTTGTCATTCGTGTACAAGATTCTGTCCGGCGGATAAGGAATGGTGAACTTTGGATGTTCCAAACTAACGTTGTCCCCTGGTCGGCGCATCTTGCGTTCGTTGGCGTGCGGTTTTCGTTGAACATCGCCTGAATATTTTGCAGGGTTGTTCCTCGCGTCGGATTGACTTGTCGTTGATCGGGTGCGTTCTGCATGACCAGTGTCCGCGATGCGGGCGTGGTATCGTCGTTTTCATGCATGCGTCAGCATGCGGCCGAGCTTGCGTATGAGCATTTGTAATGTGTGATGGTGTTGACTGCGTAGACCGCCGTCTTGGGTCTGTGCGAAGCGCATGGGAACTAATTGAGCGACTGTCCCAATGGCCGCCTATAGGCAGATGGGCGCGCGGTACGTTCCACCTCACGGTGCTTTCAATACGCTTCGTTTCGCTGTCGTTTCCTTGACTGTGGCGATGTGGTGGGGCGCTTGAGCGCCTCGCCTCGCGCGATACTGTCGTTGGTCTCTACAGTCCTTACCCTCCGTCTCGATGTCCATCCCAATGTGGCACGCGACGATGTCCGCGCTACGGCGGCGTCAGGATCCGTTCCTGCGTTGCGGCTTGTCGCACTTGGGCTTCCTGGAGCGTGCTGTTCCGTGCTGAAGTGCGATGCGTTGGTTGTCGCTGGTGCACAGGTGGTGTTGCGTGGCGCCGCCCAGGCGGACTCTGCCTGTCTATACAAGATGCGCAACGTCGTTGCTGCGTGCTCCAGGCGACTTGGCATTCACTTCAGGGGTGCATCATGCGGCCTAGACATCCAGCGACGCCAGGTCGCCCTTGGTCTCAAGCCATTGCTTGCGGTCGCTGGCGCGTTTTTTGGCCAGCAGCATGTCCATCAACGCGGGGGTGTCGTCGCCTTCGTCCACGGTCAATTGCACCAGTCGGCGGGTGTCGGGGTGGATGGTGGATTCGCGCAACTGTTGCGGGTTCATCTCGCCCAGGCCCTTGAAGCGGGTCACGCTGACTTGGCCCTTGATCTTCTCGCGCGCGATCTTTTCCAGCAGCGAGCGCTTTTCTTCCTCGTCCAGCGCATAGAACACTTGTTTGCCGACATCCACGCGGAACAGCGGCGGCATCGCCACGAAGACATGGCCGGCCTTGACCAGTGACGGGAAGTGACGCAGGAACAGTGCCGTCAGCAGCGTGGCGATGTGCAGACCATCGGAGTCGGCGTCGGCCAGAATCACCACCTTGCCATAGCGCAGACCATCGATCTCTTCCTTGCCCGGGTCGCAGCCGATGGCGATGGCCAGATTGTGCACTTCCTCGGAGGCCAGCACGCTACCGGAGGCCACTTCCCAGGTATTGAGGATCTTGCCGCGTAACGGCAGGATCGCTTGGAAGTCCTTGTCGCGCGCCTGTCTGGCGCTGCCGCCTGCGGAGTCGCCTTCCACCAGGAACAATTCGGTGCGCGAGAGGTCCTGGCTGATGCAGTCGGCCAACTTGCCCGGCAGCGCCGGGCCCTGGGTCACTTTTTTGCGGGTGATCTGCTTTTCGGTTTTCAGGCGTGCGCTGGCGCGGTCGATGGCGATCTGCGCGATGCGCGTGCCGGTCTCCACGTTCTGGTTCAGCCACAGGCTGAAGGCATCGTGCGCGGCGCCCTCGATGAAGCCGGCGGCCTGGCGCGAGGACAGGCGTTCCTTGGTTTGCCCGCTGAACTGCGGGTCGGTCATCTTCAGCGACAGCACGAAGGCGACGCGATCCCACACGTCTTCCGGGGCCAGCTTCACCCCGCGCGGTAGTAGGTTGCGGAAGTCGCAGAATTCGCGCAGCGCATCGGTCAAGCCGCTGCGCAGGCCGTTGACGTGGGTGCCGTGCTGTGCGGTGGGGATCAGGTTGACGTAGCTCTCCTGCACCAGGTCGCCATCGACCACCCAGGCCGCCGCCCAGTCGACGATTTCGCGGTCCTTCTTGAGGCTGCCAACGAAGAGATCGGCCGGCAGTAGTTCGCGTTCGGCCAGTTCTCCGCGCAGGTAATCGCGCAGACCATCCTCGAAGTGCCAAGTGTCATGCTCGTCTGTCGCCTCGTCGTGCAGCTTGACGGTCAGGCCGGGGCATAGCACGGCCTTGGCGCGCAGCAGGTGGCGCAGCGCGCGCACGGCGAACTTGGGTGTGTCGAAATAGTTGGGGTCGGGCAAGAAGCGCAAGCGCGTGCCGGTGTTCTTCTTGCCGACGCTGCCGACGATTTCCAGCTTGGAGGCCGCATGGCCGTCGGCGAAGGCCATGCGGTACTCGTTGCCCTCGCGCCGGATGAACAGTTGCACCTGCTTGGACAGGGCGTTGACCACGCTGACACCGACGCCATGCAGGCCGCCGCTGAAGGTGTAGTTGCGGTCGCTGAACTTGCCGCCGGCGTGCAGCCGGGTGAGGATCAGTTCGACACCGGAGATTTTTTCTTCCGGGTGGATGTCCACCGGCATGCCGCGGCCGTCGTCGGAGACTTCGCAACTGCCGTCCTTGTACAGCGTCACCTCGATGTGCCGGGCATGGCCGGCCAGCGCCTCGTCCACGGCGTTGTCGATGACTTCCTGCGCCAGATGATTGGGGCGTGAGGTGTCGGTGTACATGCCGGGCCGGCGTTTGACCGGGTCCAGACCAGAGAGAACTTCGATGTCGGCAGCGTTGTAGCGGGTGTTCATGCGTCTCAACAGGTGGCGCGAAGCAGAGTCGGAAGTGTGCGGGCTGCGGGGTTTTTTTGCACGTGGCCCGGTATTCAGGGCGGGTGTGGCGCTGTTGCGCTAGGCTGACCATGGCAAAAGCGCGACGGCATTCCCATCTCCGTCGCAGGTTTCAAGAGGAGTCCTGCCATGTACATTCGCAAGCTGTTGATCCTGTCAGCCCTCTTCGCCGCTGCGGTCGCCATGCCAGTGGCGATGGCCCAGGCGCAGAGCGCCGATCCGGCCGCCTCCGGTGCCGCCGCCTACGAGGCACAGGTCGCCAAGGAAAAGGCCCAGGCCGACGCCAAGGCCAAGCGGCGCGCCGCTGCGGCCGCCGAACACAACGTCGGTAAGGGCGCGGCGGCGCCAAAGAAAGAGGAAGAGGAAGAAGCGCGCAAGTCCTGATCGCGCATGGCATCGCGCGTGCCCGACGCCTCGGCTGCGGCCGGGGCGTCTGTTTTTGTGTGGCCGATGTCGCCGAAAGCGCTTGGGCAAATCCGCATCAGCCGTTAAACTATGGCTTTCCGGGAGGCCTAGAGCCATGACCCCCCTGATTTTCGTGACTGGCGGCGTAGTGTCCTCGCTTGGCAAGGGCATCGCGGCCGCCTCGCTTGCGTCCATTCTCGAAGCGCGTGGCCTGTCGGTCACGATGATGAAGCTGGACCCCTACATCAATGTGGATCCGGGCACGATGAGCCCGTTTCAGCACGGCGAGGTCTATGTCACCGACGATGGCGCCGAGACCGACCTGGATCTGGGCCATTACGAACGTTTCGTGCGCACCCGCCTGTCGCGCAAGAACTCGGTCACCACCGGGCGCATCTACGAGAACGTGATCCGCAAGGAGCGCCGTGGCGATTACCTCGGCGCCACCGTGCAGGTGATCCCGCATATCACCGATGAGATCCGTCGCTGCGTGGACGAGGCCACCGCCGGCTTCGATGTTGCGCTGGTGGAGATCGGTGGCACCGTCGGCGATATCGAGTCGTTGCCGTTCCTGGAGGCAATCCGTCAGGTGCGCACCGAACGCGGCGCCGAGAAGGCGATGTTCATCCATCTGACCCTGGTGCCGTATATCGCCGCTGCCGGTGAATTGAAGACCAAGCCGACCCAGCACTCGGTCAAGGAATTGCGTTCGATCGGTATCCAGCCGGACGTGTTGCTGTGCCGTTCCGAGCAGGCGATTCCGGATTCGGAGCGGCGCAAGATCGCGCTGTTCACCAATGTCTCCGAGCGCGCGGTGATCAGCGCCGCCGACATCGACGTGCTTTACGGCATGCCGCTGGAATTGCGTCGCCAGGGCCTGGACGAGATCGTCATCGAGCAGTTCAAGCTGCACAACAAGGTCGGCCCGGCCAACTTGTCGGAATGGGAGGCGGTGGTCGATGCCATCCAGCATCCGCTCGATGAGGTCACCATCGCTGTGGTCGGCAAGTACGTCGATCATCAAGATGCGTACAAGTCGGTCGGCGAGGCGCTCAAGCACGGCGGTTTGCGCCAGCGCACCAAGGTCACCTTGAAGTGGCTGGAGGCGCAGGATCTGGAAGGTAGCGACATGGCCGCGTTAGCCGATGTCGATGGCATCCTGGTGCCTGGTGGCTTCGGCGACCGTGGCTTCGAAGGCAAGGTGATGACGTCGCGTTACGCGCGTCAACACGGTGTGCCGTACTTCGGCATTTGCTATGGCATGCAGGCGGCGGTGGTCGATTACGCGCGGCATGTTGCCGGCCTGGATGCGGCCAACAGCACCGAAAACGATCGCCAGTCGCCGTATCCGGTGATCGGTTTGATTACCGAATGGCGTACCGCCAGCGGCGACGTCGAGAAGCGCGACGAGAAGTCCGAACTCGGTGGCACCATGCGTCTGGGGTTGCAGGAACAACGGCTCAAGCCGGGCACCCTCGCGCGTGAACTGTATGGCAAGGATGTCGTGGCCGAGCGCCACCGCCACCGTTACGAGTTCAACAACCGTTACCGTACCCAGCTTGAGGACGCCGGCTTGGTGATCTCGGCCAAGTCCATGGACGACACCCTGGTGGAGATGGTTGAACTGCCGCGCGACACGCATCCCTGGTTCCTGGCCTGCCAGGCGCATCCGGAATTTTTGTCCACGCCGCGCGACGGCCATCCGCTGTTCATCGGATTCGTCCGTGCTGCGCGCGAGCGCAAGGCGGGTGGCAAGCTGTTGAAGGAAGCGCGTGCCTGAGTGTTCGTCGGCGCATGACTCCCTTTTCGCGGACAGTAAACGCCAGTGCCGAGTGCGCGCACGTGTGCCGTCTTGCGCCTTCGCCTTCACCGGGCTGCGCCCGCGTTTCCACGCCATCCCTTCTTCCGGCGGAAGAGGGGAGTGATTTCGCGGTGCTTCGCGCCCGCATCCCTCTCCCGTTGGGAGTGGGGTTCAACCGATAGGTGATCTGATGAAACTGTGTGGCTTCGATGTCGGTCTGGATCAGCCGTTGTTTCTGATCGCCGGCCCATGCGTGATCGAGTCGATGCAACTGCAGCTCGACGTCGCCGGCAAGCTCAAAGAAATCACCGGCAAGCTGGGCATCCATTTCGTGTTCAAGTCCAGCTTCGACAAGGCCAACCGCACCTCTGGCACCAGCTTCCGTGGTCCTGGTCTAGAGCAGGGGCTCAAGGTGCTGGAGGCGGTGAAGCGCCAGATCGGCGTGCCGGTGTTGACCGACGTACACGAATACACCCCGCTGCACGAAGTGGCGGCGGTGGTGGATGTGTTGCAGACCCCGGCGTTCCTGGTGCGGCAGACCGATTTCATCAAGAACGTGTGCGCCGCCGGCAAGCCGGTCAACATCAAGAAGGGCCAGTTCCTGTCGCCATGGGACATGAAGCCGGTGGTGGAAAAGGCCAAGTCCACCGGTAACGCGCAGATCATGGTCTGCGAACGCGGCGCCAGCTTCGGTTACAACAACCTGGTCAGCGACATGCGCTCGCTCAGCGTGATGCGCGAGACCGGCTGTCCGGTGGTGTTCGACGCTACCCATTCGGTGCAGTTGCCTGGCGGGCAGGGCAGCAGTTCCGGCGGCCAGCGCGAGTTCGTGCCGGTGCTGGCGCGCGCGGCGGTCGCGGTGGGCGTGGCCGGCGTGTTCGCCGAGACCCATCCCGATCCGGCGAAGGCGCTATCCGATGGCCCCAATGCCTGGCCGCTGGAGCGGATGGAAGGCTTGTTGGAAACCTTGCTGGCGCTGGATGCCATCGCCAAGCGCAGTGGCTTTCCCGAACACGACCTGGGCTGACCCGGTGCGCCGCACACTGGGCGCCTGCGCTGTCGAGCCTCGCCCCTGCATGGGTCACGTTGCAGCAACGCGTGACGTATTTGGCAAGCTGCGGCACTACGGCGATAATCCGATGGTTTGCCGCCTTCCCCCTTTATTCCTGGTAACCGACTGCACTTATGACCACTATCGCCAAGATCCACGCCCGCGAGATCCTCGACTCGCGCGGGAATCCCACGCTTGAAGCGGAGGTGACGCTGGCTGACGGCTCCCTGGGCCGCGCCGCAGTGCCCTCGGGCGCATCCACCGGCACCAAGGAAGCGGTCGAACTGCGCGATGGCGACAAGACCCGCTATTTGGGCAAGGGCGTGCGCAAGGCGGTGGAGAACGTCAATACGACCATCGCCAACGCACTGCAGGGCTTCGACGCGGCCGATCAGCAAGGCCTGGACCGGCGCCTGATCGATCTGGACGGCACCGAGAATAAGGGGCGCCTGGGCGCCAATGCGCTGCTCGGGGTGTCGCTGGCCAATGCCCACGCGGTCGCCGCCTCGCGCAAACAGGCGCTGTGGCAGTCGTTGTCCGCTGGTCACGCGGACAACGTGGCGCTACCGGTGCCGATGATGAACATCATCAATGGCGGCGCGCATGCCGACAACAACGTCGACTTCCAGGAGTTCATGGTGCTGCCGGTCGGCGCGGCGTCCTTTTCCGAGGCGCTGCGCGCCGGCACCGAGATCTTCCACGCGCTGAAGTCGGTGCTGAAGGGCCATGGCCTGTCCACCGCGGTCGGCGACGAGGGCGGTTTCGCTCCGGATTTTCGCAGCAACGTCGAGGCGCTGGACACCATCCTCGAAGCCATCGGCAAGGCCGGCTACACCGCCGGCGACGATGTGCTGCTGGGCTTGGACGTGGCTTCCAGCGAGTTCTACGACAACGGTAAATACCACTTGGTGGGCGAGGGCAAGCGCCTGACCAGCGAGCAGTTCGTCGATTTCCTTGCCGACTGGGCCGCGCAGTATCCCATCGTCAGCATCGAAGACGGCCTGGCCGAGGACGACTGGGCTGGTTGGAAGCTGCTCACCGATCGCATCGGCGGCAAGGTGCAACTGGTCGGCGATGACTTGTTCGTGACCAACCCGAAGATCTTCAAGCAGGGGATCGCGTCCGGCACCGCCAACGCGATTCTGATCAAGGTCAATCAGATCGGTACGCTGACCGAGACGTTGGAAGCCATCGCCATGGCCGACAAGGCGGGTTATGCGGCCATCGTGTCGCACCGCTCCGGCGAGACCGAGGACACCACCATCGCCGACATCGCGGTGGCGACCACCGCCACCCAGATCAAGACCGGCTCGTTGTGCCGTAGTGACCGTGTTGCCAAATACAACCAGTTGTTGCGGATCGAGGAAGCGCTGGGGAGCGCGGCGCGCTATGCGGGGCGTCGCGCGTTCGTCTCGCTCAAGCGATAGTCGTGCGCAACTGGCGCTGGCTGTTGCTGGTGCTGGCGGGACTGCTGGCGTGGTTGCAGTACCGCTTCTGGTTTGGTCCGGGAAATTCCGGCGAGGTGCTGGTGCTCGAGAGTCAGGTCGAGCACCAGAAGCGCGATAACGAAGGATTGCAACAACGCAACGCCGCGCTCGCCGCCGAGGTCAAGGATCTCAAGGACGGCGAGGCGGCCATCGAGGAGCGCGCGCGCAGCGAACTGGGCATGATCAAACCTGGCGAGAAGTTCTACCGCGTGGTTGAGAACGCGCCGGTGCCCAATGCGCCGGACGTTGCCGCGCCCGCTTCGCCGGAGTCCCCGGCCCCAGGCGAGCAACCCTGATGGCGGCGGTCTGGGCGGTGGTGCCGGCGGCTGGTCGTAGCACTCGATTCGGGGGTGTCACACCCAAACAGTATCTGCAGGCGGGTGGGCGTCCTTTGCTCGCGCACGCGCTGGAGGCGCTGTTGGTGCATCCGGCGGTGGCGGGGGCGATGGTCGCGCTCGGCGTCGACGATGCGCAGTGGCCCGGCTGGACCGAACTGGCCGGCAAGCCGGTGCTGACCTGCCTCGGCGCGGGCAGTCGGGCCGGCTCGGTGCTGGCCGCGCTGCATGCCTTGCCGGAGACGGTCAAGGCCGACGATTTCGTGCTGGTGCACGACGCGGCGCGTCCCAATCTGGCGTTGGCCGATCTGGACCGTCTGTTGGAGACCGGGCGCGGGGATCCCGTCGGCGCGATTCTGGCCGCGCCGGTGCGCGACACGCTCAAGCGTGCTGGCGACGATGGTGGCATCGACGGGACCGAGCCGCGCGAGCGCCTGTGGCGCGCGCTGACCCCGCAATTGTTTCGTCGTTTGCAGTTGAGTCGTGCGCTGGAGCAGGCCGAAGCGACTGGGGTGGAGGTCACCGACGACGCGATGGCGATGGAATTGCTGGGGCTGCGGCCGCTTCTGATCGAGGGGGCGGAGGACAACTTCAAGATCACCACTCCGGCCGATCTGGCGCGCTTCGAATTCGCGCTGTTCCAGCGCGAAGGGCAACCGTGACCGGCCCGTTGTGCACGACCGGCGCTGCGCTCCGGTGCGGCGTGCGAACTTCTCTCTTTTCCGGACGACGTTTCCATCTCTATGTCGATGTCTGACTTGCCTCCCTTCCGTATCGGCCAGGGTTACGATGTCCATGCCTTCGGCGATGGCGACCACGTGATGCTGGGCGGCGTGTGTGTCCCCCACGCGCACGGCGTGCTGGCCCACAGCGACGGCGACGTGGTGATCCATGCGTTGTGCGATGCCTTGCTCGGTGCATTGGCGCTGGGCGATATCGGCCAGCATTTCCCGCCTTCCGATCCGCGTTGGAAAGGTGCCGACAGCGCGCAGTTCCTAGTCCATTGCGACAGCCTGTTGCGCGAGCGCGGCTGGCGCCTGGGCAATGCCGACATCACCGTGGTCTGCGAGTTGCCGAAGGTCGGCCCGCATGCGCTGGCGATGCGCACGCGTCTGGCCGGCTTGCTCCAGGTCGAGGTGGATTGCGTCAGCGTCAAGGCCACCACCAGCGAAAAGCTCGGCTTCACCGGTCGCGGTGAAGGCATCGCGGCCCAGGCGGTGGTGCTGCTGGTGGCGCGGTGAGCGCATTGCCGCGCGCGTTCGGCGTGGCGTCGCTGCAGGCGCGCATGCGTTGTGCGGCGGAAGACTTTCAGGTTGACGAAATGCCCGCATTCGCGCCGAGCGGCGAGGGCGAGCACTTGCTGCTGCGCGTGCGCAAGCGCGGCATGAACACCGCGTTTGTCGTGCGCCGCCTGGCGCAGTGGGCCGGCGTGGCAGAGATGGCGATCGGCTATGCGGGCATGAAGGATCGTCATGCGGTCACCACCCAGCGTTTCTCGGTGCATTTGCCCAAACGCGTGGCTCCAGCCCTGGAGACGTTGCACGATGCCGACCTGCAAGTGCTGGAAACGCACTGGCACAATCGCAAGTTGCCGCGTGGCGCGCTGGCCGGCAATGCCTTTATTTTGGTGTTACGCGAAGTGCGTGGCGCGCGCGCCGCGATCGATGCGCGGCTGGCGCAGATTGCCGCGCGCGGCATTCCCAACTGGTTCGGCGAGCAGCGCTTCGGCCGCGACGGTGGCAACGTCGCGGCCGCGCTGGCAATGTTCGGCGGGCGTCGGGTGCGTCGCGAGCAGCGTGCGCTGCTGCTGTCCGCGGCGCGTTCGGAATTGTTCAATCGGGTGCTGTCGGCGCGCGTGAGCGCTGGCAACTGGGATGGCCCGCTCGACGGCGAGGTGTGGATGCTCGATGGCAGTCGCAGCGTGTTCGGTCCGGAGCCATGGACCGAGGCGCTGGCCGCGCGGTTGCAGTGCTTCGATATCCATCCCTCGGCGCCACTGTGGGGAAGCGGCGCACTGCGCAGCGCCGATGCGGCGCAAGCACTGGAACTGGCGGCATTGGACGATACGCTTGCGCTGCGCCTACGCGAAGGGCTGGAACGCGAGGGATTGAAACAGGAACGGCGTGCGACTCGTTTACGTGTGGCCGATCTGCATTGGCGTTGGCTGGAGGACGGGCACGATGATGTGCTGGAGTTGCGCTTCGCACTGCCACCGTGCAGTTACGCCACGGCGCTGCTGCACGAACTGGGCGAGGTCGTCGACGCCGGCCAGACGCGCGACGACTCGCCCGCTGCATTGCCGTGACCGCGCGGTGTCAGCGCCGCGCCAGCAGCACCAGCAGCGCGCCGGTGCCGCCCTGGGCCGGTGGCGCGGAATGGAACGCCAACACGTCGTTGCGCTGGCGCAACAGGCGGTCCACCAGGTTCTTCAACAAAGGCGTACTGCCCGATTGCAGGCCCTTGCCATGCACGATGCGCACGCAGCCCAATTCTTGCGCGTGCGCCTCGATCAGGAACTGGCGTAGCAGCGCCTCGGCTTGCGTGGTGGTGGCGCCGTGCAGGTCCAGCTCGTCCTGGACCGAGAACTGGCCCTTGCGCAGGCGTTGGAACAGCCGCGCCGGCAGATGCGCGCGGCGATAGCTGGCGATGTCGCCGGCCTCCAGCGGCGCACGTTCGCGCATCAGCGTGTGGAACTCACTTTGCGCTTGGGCATCGTCGTGTTCGGCCATGCGCGCACGCGGTTTGGGCCGTGGCTTGGTATTGGCCGGCGGCGTCGCGTTGAGCGGCGTCACCGGCCCGATCGCCGCGCGGAACAAGGCGGTGGGGTCTTGGTCTTCGGGGTGCGACATGCGCACAGCTTAGAGTGTGTCGTGTAGGTTGAGGGGAAATGGCGCCGTCCGGGGGCAAGCTGGTGCGCCAACGCTAGCGCGAAGGTGGCGCTGGGGGGCTGCTAACGGGCATTATGTGCGACTTGCCGACGCATTCATTTCATCGAAACAAGGTGTTGGTACCAGCGTTGGTACGCTCAGGTTTTGTCTGTATTTTTTGCTTTAGAATCAATTATTTAGAGGTGAAATGCGCGTTCTAGTCAGCAACGACGATGGCGTCGACGCTCCCGGCATCCGCATGCTGGCCGAGCATCTGCGCAGTGCCGGCCATCAGGTGACGGTGGTCGCGCCCGACCGCGATCGCTCCGGCGCGAGCAACTCGCTGACCCTGGATCTGCCGATCCGACTCAAGCGCATCGACCGCGACACGTACAGCGTTGCCGGGACGCCGACCGACTGCGTGCATCTGGCGCTGACCGGCATGCTCGACTTCGAGCCGGACATGGTGGTCTCCGGGATCAACAATGCGCCCAACCTCGGCGACGACGTGATCTATTCCGGGACGGTGTCGGCGGCGATGGAAGGCCGCTTTCTGGGTCTGCCCGCGGTGGCGGTGTCGCTGGCCGCGCGTAACCACGCACCGCAGCATTTTCAGACCGCCGCGCGGGCCGCCATTGAGATCGTGGCGCGACTGAAGGCCGATCCGCTACCGGCGGACACCATCCTCAACGTCAACGTGCCCGACCTGCCGTGGCAGGAAATCAAAGGGTTCGAGGTCACCCGGCTCGGCAATCGCCACCGTTCCGAAGCGTGCCTGCCGCAATCGGACCCGCGCGGTTGCACCGTGTATTGGATCGGCCCCGCCGGACGGGAGCAGGATGCTGGCCCGGGCACCGATTTCCATGCGGTGCGCACGGGCTTCATCTCGATCACCCCGATTCAGGTCGATCTCACCCGCTATCAGGCGCTGGAAACGCTCGCCGGTTGGGTTGGTGGCCTCAGCGCGGCGTTGGGTCAGCCGGCATGACCCCACGGTTGCGTCTGCAATCGGAAGCGATCGGTATTGGCATGACCTCGCAGCGTGTGCGCGACCGTCTGGTCGCGCGTCTGCGCGAGTCGGGCATTGGCGACGAGCGCGTCCTCAACGCCTTGCGCACCGTGCCGCGGCATCTGTTCATCGATGAGGCGCTGGCGTCGCGGGCTTACGAGGACACCGCCTTGCCGATCGGTCACGGGCAGACCATTTCCCAGCCCTGGGTGGTCGCACGAATGACCGAGGCCGTGCTCCACGTCGCGCCGAAGAAGGTGCTGGAAGTCGGTACCGGCTCCGGCTATCAGGCGGCGGTTCTGGCCGCGCTGGGGCTGGAGGTGCATACGGTCGAGCGCATCGGCGACTTGCTGCGGCAGGCGCGCAAGCGTTTCCGCCAGCTCGGCATGAACGTGCGCAGCAAGCACGACGATGGCCGTATCGGTTGGCCCGAGCACGGCCCCTACGATGCGATCGTGGTCACCGCGGCGGCACCGGCGCTGGTGGATGCGCTGGTCGAGCAACTGGCTCCGCGTGGCTGCCTGGTGGCGCCGGTGGGTGAGGCATCAGCGCAGTCGCTGGTGCGCCTGCGCCGCGATGCCGAAGGCGTCATCGAACACGACGTGCTGGCGCCGGTGACCTTCGTCCCGTTGCTGTCTGGCATGCTGGATTGAACCGTCGGAGCCACGCTGCATGAAAATATTCGGGCCGCTGTACGAACGTGCCATCCTCTGGTCGCGGCATCGTCACGCACCGGTGCTGCTGACCGGGCTCAGCTTCGCCGAAGCCATCGTGTTTCCGGTGTTGCCGGAAGTCATGCTGGCGCCGATGTCGCTGGCGCAGCCGCGGCGTGCATTGTGGTTTGCCACGTTGAGTCTGATCGGTTCGATCGCCGGTGCCATGATCGGGTACCTGCTTGGTCACTTCGCGTTCGCCGCAGTGCAGCCGCTGATCGATTGGCTGGGATGGAGGCAGAAAATCGATGCGCAGGTCAGCCACTTGCGCGAGGTGATCGTCGCCTCGCCCTGGCAGGCGTTCTGGCTGTTGGTCCTGGCCGGCTTTATGCCCATTCCGCTGAAGATATTCACCTGGGCCTCAGGCATTGTCGGAGTGCCGCTGCTACCGTTTCTGGCGAGCATGCTGGTTGGGCGCGGCAAACGCGTCTATCTGTTGGCAGGCGCGATCCGTCTCGGCGGGCCGCGCGCGGAAGCTGCGTTGCGCCGCTGGATCGAGCCGCTGGGCTGGGGCGCGATGGCGATTCTGGTGCTTTTGTTCCTGTGCGTCCTATGGAGAGCGAAATACGGATGAGCGTTGATCGGATCGTGGGGAACGGCCTGCGCGGTGGTGCCGTGGTGCTGGTCGCTTTAGCGCTCGGTGCCTGCAGTAGCGCCACGGTGGTGCGGACTTCCTCCTCTGCTGAGACATCCGTGCGCTCCAGCGTCGCGACGCCACGCGTGTCCGCCGTCAAGCCCGGTGTGAGCGCGACCGTGCGCCACGGCGACACCCTGTACGCGATCGCCCGCGCCAACAACGTCACTCCGCAGGATCTGGCCGGCTGGAACCGATTGTCGCCGCCGTACACGATCTATCCTGGGCAGTCGTTGAAGCTGTATCCACCCGGGGCGACGATTGCGGCACAGCCCGGGAGTGCGTCGGTGGTATCGACGTCGACGGGAGCCACGGCCCCGGAGGCTCGGTCTGCGAGCGCGTCCCCGGTTGCGCCCCCGGCGCACAGCGCTTTCAATTGGCGCTGGCCGGCTGATGGTGCGATCGTCAGCCGTTTCGTCGGTGGCGAGGCGACCAGGCAGGGCGTGGATATCGCCGGCAGCAGCGGTCAACCGGTGCGGGCCGCCGCCGACGGCGTGGTGGTGTACTCCGGTGCCGGCCTGGTCGGCTATGGCGAGCTGATCATCGTCAAGCATAACGAGCAATGGCTGTCGGCCTACGGCCATAACCGCAAGCGTCTGGTCAACGAAGGCCAGAACGTGAAGGCCGGCCAACAGATCGCCGAAATGGGCCGCAGCGGCGCGGCGCGCGACATGCTGCACTTCGAGATTCGCTACAACGGCAAACCGGTGGACCCGCTGCTGTACTTGCCGCCCAGGTAGCAGCTGCTGGCTCGTGCTGCCTGCTCTCAGCCCAGTTCAAGCTATGCCGGCTGTGCTCGAACGGTGCAACCCAATGAGTCGCCGTGCGCTTGTGCGCATCGATCAAACCCTATCGGTTCAGGCGCAAGTGTGTCGTGCTGGTCGCCAATGCGTCAGCCGCAAAGGGGGATCGCAGAGCAGCGTGGACGCCGCCGCACGTCGACGGACGATGTCCTGGCGTGCAAGGTTTGCGCTCAGCCTTCGAGTAGGAAACCGACCGCCACGCGCCGACCCTCGGCGGCGAGGACGTTGTAGGTGCGGGCGGCGGCGGCGTTGCTCATCGCCTCGATGCCGATGCCGCGGGTGAGGAACAGGGCCATCACCGCTGCCGAGGGAAACACCTGGTGTTCGCCGGTGCCGAGAATGACCAGGGCCGGGTTCAATGCCAGCAGAGGTTGCAGATGGTGCGGATGCAACTTGCTTGCCGTCGGCGTATCCCATTCCTCGACAAGGGTGTCCGGGGCCAAGATGAAGCTGCGGGTCAGCAGGCGTTCGTTCACCTTGGCCTGGCGGCCATCGGCCATGCGCAGGGCGTAGCTGTAATCGGGCAGCTCCTGGGTCAGTTGCATGACGTCACCGTGCTGCGGTCAGCCGCGCGGCAGCACGATCTGGCGGTCTTCCTTGGCCGGGCGGTACAGGATGGCGGTGTGGCCGATCCGCTGCACCAGTGCGCTGTGCGACTGCTCGATCAAGCTGCCGATGGCGCTGTCGCGGGTCTCGCGGTCGTCGCTGCCGACTTTCACCTTGACCAGTTCGTGACGTTCCAGCACCTCGTCCAGTTCGGCCAGGAACGCCGTGGTGACGCCTTTGCTGCCGATCTGCAGCAGGGGTTTGAGGTCGTGCGCCAGGCCGCGCAGGAAGCGGTTCTGGGACGGGGTCAGACGGATCGACATGCAAGTGGCAGCAGGGTTGGCAGGGGCGATCAGGGTATCATGGTCGCCCTTTCCGTCCGCCCGTCCATGGCCACCCGCAGCAAAAGCAGCCAACGTTGGCTCCGCGAACATTTCGCCGATCCCTTCGTGAAGAAGGCCCAGGCCGAAGGCATGCGTTCGCGCGCTGCCTACAAGCTCGAAGAGCTTTTGCAACGCGACAGGCTGCTGAAGCCGGACATGGTCGTGGTCGATCTTGGCGCAGCCCCCGGTGGCTGGTCGCAGCAGGTGCGCAAGTCGATGGGCGATCGCGGTCGAGTGCTGGCGCTGGACATCCTGGAGATGCCGCCGCTGGCCGGTGTGGAGTTCCTTCATGGCGACTTCAGGGAGGAAGCCGTGCTATCGCAATTGGAGGCCATGCTGGGCGAGACTGCGGTGGACCTTGTGCTGTCGGATATGGCCCCAAATAAGAGTGGAATGGATGCGGTGGATCAGCCGCGCATGATGCATCTGGCGGAATTGGCGATGGCGTTCGCCGATAGCCACCTGAAACCGAACGGTGTGTTCCTGATCAAGCTGTTCCAGGGTGTCGGGTTCGATGACTACATTCGCGCGATGCGCCGCCGCTATGAGAAGGTGACCATCCGCAAACCGGCCGCGTCGCGCAAGCGCTCGCCGGAGGTTTATGCCCTGGGACAGGGTAAGCGCACCCAAATTAAGTAAGCTGAACACGCTATGTTACGCATCGAGACAGAGTTGAAGGGGCACCGGAGCCAATGAGGATGAACGACTTGACCAAAAATCTGCTGTTGTGGGTAGTCGTCGCCGTCGTGCTGATGGTGGTGTTCCAGAGTTTCTCGCCGCGGCTGGCCGGTGGCGGGGGCAACGACACCGTGACCTACACGCAGTTCCTGAAGGACGTGGATGCCGGCCGGGTGAAGTCGGTCGATTTCACCGACGACACTGGGCTGTCGGTCACGGCGATCCGCTTCAAGCGCGACGACAACAGCGAGGCCACGGTCTATGGCCCACGCGACGACAAGCTGGTCGATGTGCTGTACAGCAAGAACGTGGAGATGACCCGGCAGAAGCCGACCAGCGGGCCGGGCTTTTGGTCGTTGGTGCTGAATTTCCTGCCGGTCATCCTGATCATCGGCTTCTGGTTGTTCATCATGCGTCAGATGCAGGGCGGTGGCGGCGGTGCCAAGGGCGCGATGTCCTTCGGCAAATCGCGGGCCAAGCTGCAGGGCGAGGACCAAGTCAAGATCACCTTTGCCGACGTCGCCGGGTGCGACGAGGCCAAGGAGGAGGTCGGCGAACTGGTCGACTTCCTGCGCGACCCGAGCAAATTCACCAAGCTCGGCGGCAAGATTCCGCGCGGCGTGCTGATGGTGGGCCCGCCCGGCACCGGCAAGACCCTGCTGGCCAGGGCAATCGCGGGCGAGGCCAAGGTGCCGTTCTTCAGCATCTCCGGTTCGGATTTCGTGGAGATGTTCGTCGGTGTCGGCGCCAGCCGCGTGCGCGATATGTTCGAGCAGGCCAAGAAACACGCGCCGTGCATCATCTTCATCGACGAGATCGACGCGGTCGGCCGTCATCGCGGCGCCGGCCTGGGTGGCGGTCACGACGAGCGCGAGCAGACCCTCAACCAGTTGTTGGTGGAAATGGACGGGTTCGAGGGGGGCGAGGGCGTGATCGTGATTGCCGCGACCAACCGTCCCGACGTGCTGGATCCGGCGTTGCTGCGTCCGGGTCGTTTCGACCGCCAGGTGGTGGTGGGTTTGCCCGATGTGCGTGGTCGCGAGCAGATCCTCAAGGTACACATGCGCAAGCTGCCATTGGCCGACGACGTCGAGCCGATGGTGATCGCGCGTGGGACACCGGGGTTTTCCGGCGCGGACCTGGCCAACTTGTGCAACGAAGCGGCGTTGTTCGCCGCGCGCGAGTCGGTCAAGGAGGTGCGCATGGACCATTTCGACCGTGCGCGCGACAAGATCCTGATGGGGGCCGAGCGCCGCTCGCTGGCGATGAGCGAGGACGAAAAGACGCTCACCGCCTACCACGAGGCCGGCCATGCCATCGTCGGTCGATTGGTGCCCGAGCACGACCCGGTCTACAAAGTCACCATCATCCCGCGCGGGCGTGCGCTGGGCGTGACCATGTACCTGCCGGAAGGCGACAAGTACTCGATGAATCGGGTCGCGATCGAGTCGCAGCTGTGTTCGCTGTACGGCGGTCGCGTGGCCGAAGAATTGATCTTCGGCACGGACAAGGTCACCACCGGCGCCTCCAATGACATCGAGCGCGCGACCAAGATGGCGCGCAACATGGTCACCAAGTGGGGGCTGTCCGACGAACTGGGGCCGATCGCCTATGGCGAAGAAGACGACGAGGTGTTCCTGGGGCGCTCGGTGACCCAGCACAAGAGCGTCTCCGACGACACCGCGCGGCGTATCGACGAAGTCGTGCGTTCGATCCTCGACAAGGCGTATGCGAAGACCACGAAAATCCTGACCGAAAACCTCGACAAGCTGCACACCATGTCGCAGTTGCTGCTGCAGTATGAAACCATCGACGCACCGCAAATCGACGCGATCATGGAAGGCCGCGATCCGCCGCCGCCGATGGGCTGGGGCAAGTCCGGCAAAGATGGTGGCAACGATCAGGGCAATTCGCGGCCATTACCGCCGATCGCCGGGCCCGCCGAGCAGGTGTAGGGTGTGACGCCGACAGTCGCGTCCGCAGACGAGCCGGGGAGCGATCCCCGGCTTTTTTGTCGTCAGTGGGAGTCTGATCGTGGCGCGCAAACACCATGCTCGTCGCGTGGCTGTGTTCTGCGCGACAATGATGTTTTCGCGGTGCATCCATTGCCATGCTGCTGTCCCGTTCGACGCGACCGTTCCCGGTAACCGTTTTTGCCGTCTTGCGCGCCGTTATCGCTGTAACCGTCGCGGCGTGTTCCGGCTGCACAGATGACCAGGAGATCTGTTGATGTTCGATACCTCGCCTCGCCTGGATTGCGCTGGCCGCATCCTGACGCTGGACCGCCCGCGGGTCATGGGCATCGTCAACGTTACTCCCGACTCGTTCTCCGATGGCGGCACGCATACGACGGTCGAAGCGGCGGTCGCGCATGGCCTGCGTCTGGCCGAGGAGGGCGCGGACCTGCTCGATATCGGTGGCGAATCGACCCGGCCTGGTGCCACTGCGGTGCCGGTGGAGGAAGAACTGCGCCGGGTGATTCCGGTGATCGAGCGACTGGTCGCACAGACCGCGCTGCCGCTGAGCGTGGATACCTTCAAGCCGGAGGTGATGCGCGCGGCGGTGGCGGCCGGTGCCGGCATGATCAACGACGTGCAGGCGCTGCGTCAGCCCGGTGCGCTGGATGCGGTCGCGGACCTGCGCGTGCCGGTGGTGCTGATGCATATGCCCGGCGACGCCTACGCCGCTGGCAGTGCGCCGCACTACGACGACGTGGTCGCCGAGGTGCATCGATTTCTGGTCGAGCGTATTTTCGCTGCGGAGATGGCCGGCATCGACAAGCGCCGCTTGCTGATCGATCCGGGCTTCGGGTTCGGCAAGAGCACCGCCGACAATGTGCAGTTGCTTGCGCATCTGCCGCGTCTGTGCGAGTTGGGCGTCCCGGTGCTGGCGGGCTTGTCGCGTAAGCGCAGCATCGGCGAGTTGACCGGACGCGAGTTGCCGGAACAGCGCGTGGCCGGTTCTGTCGCCGCACACTTGCTGGCCGCGCAGCGCGGCGCATTGCTGCTGCGTGTGCATGACGTCGCCGCGACCGTTGACGCACTGACGGTCTGGCAGGCGGTACAGGCTGTGCCGTCGCCGCGTGTTGCGACGGGGACGGCAATGCCGATCCGCTGGCCGGACGAGGACTGATGCCGGCCGACCAGCGCCCGCGCGCGATCGCGTTAATGGGGCCGACCGCTTCGGGCAAGACCGCGGTGGCCATCGCCCTCGCCGAGCGTTATGGTGGCGAGATCGTCAGCGTCGATTCGGCGCTGGTGTATCGAAATCTGGAGATCGGCGCGGCCAAGCCCGATTCCGCGCAGCGGGCACGGGTGCCCCACCATATGCTAGACCTGCGCGATCCCTGGCAGACCTATTCGGCGGCCGAATTCGCGGTGGATGCGCGCGCCGCACTGGAGGGGATCGTCGCCCGTGGTCGCCTGCCGATCCTTGCCGGCGGGACTGGCCTGTACTTTCAGGCCCTGCTCGAAGGCCTGGCGCCGATGCCGCCGGCCGACCCGCAGTTTCGGGCCGCATTGGCCGCGCGGGCACGTGCCGAAGGCTGGGCCGCATTGCATGCGCAATTGCAGCGGATCGACCCGGTGGCGGCGGAGCGGATCCGCTCGGGCGATGCGCAGCGCATCCAGCGCGCGCTGGAGGTGTACCAGCACAGTGGTCGCCCGATCAGTGCTTGGCAGGCCCAGCCCAGGCCGCCTCGGTTGCCGCTGCGCGTACTCAAGCTGGTCTTGGCGCCTACCGATCGCAGTGTGCTGCATCGGCGCATCGAAGCGCGTTTCGATGCGATGCTGGCGCAAGGGTTTCTCGACGAGGTGCGTACATTGCGCGCTTTGCCCGGCATGCGCGCGGTGGAACAGCCGCTGCAACTGCCAGCGGTGCGCGCGGTCGGCTATCGTCAGGCATGGGAGCACCTGGACGGCGAGACTGACGCGCCGACCTTCCGCGCACGTGGCATCGCCGCCACCCGTCAGCTTGCCAAGCGTCAATTGACTTGGCTACGCGGTGAACTGGATGCGCGCTGGTTCGATCCGCAGGGCGATGCCGGGCGTTTGCAGGCGGCGCTGGAGTCCTTCCTCATCTGATCCGCATTCCTGTCGCGCTGTGCTTGCGCTCGCGGTTGTGTACCATCAGCGTTCCGGACCACGGCAGGGGAGCTGCATTGCCGTGCCGGCCAATAAAAACAATAAGTTCGGGAGTGAAGCATGTCCAAGGGGCAATCCTTGCAAGATCCTTTCCTCAACGCGTTGCGGCGCGAGCGGGTGCCTGTGTCGGTGTATTTGGTCAACGGGATCAAGTTGCAGGGGACGATCGAGTCGTTCGACCAGTTCGTGGTGCTGTTGCGCAACACCGTGAGCCAGATGGTCTACAAACACGCCATTTCCACCGTGGTACCGGCACGCAACGTGCGTGTGGGGCCGGGCGGCGGTTATGTGCAACAGAATGAAGGTGGCAGTGCGATCGATGACGAAGCCGAGTAGCGGGTTGTTGAAGGCTGGAGTTGCAAGTGTTTGATCGGTCGCGTCGCGGCGAACACGCACTGTTGATTCAGCCCTACGCGGGCGGTCCATTGCAAGATGACGTGTTGGAAGAGTTCGCCGATCTGGCGCGCTCGGCTGGCGCCAGCATCGCCGCGACCGTGACCGCGCGCATCGACAAGCCCAGCCCGTCCACGCTGATCGGTAGCGGCAAGCTCGAGGAAGTGAAGGCGGCGGCCGATGCTAGCGGCGCCGATCTGATACTGGTGAACCACGCGCTCAGCCCGGGCCAGGAGCGCAACCTGGAGAAATACCTGGAGCGGCGCGTGATCGACCGCACTGGGCTGATTCTGGACATCTTCGCCCAGCGCGCACGGAGCCATGAGGGCAAGCTGCAGGTTGAGCTGGCGCAATTACGGCACATGGCCACGCGCTTGGTGCGCGGTTGGACCCACCTGGAGCGTCAGCGCGGTGGGTCGATCGGCTTGCGCGGTCCTGGCGAAACCCAGCTGGAAACCGACCGACGCCTGTTGCAGAAACGGGTGGAGCAGTTGCAGAAACGCTTGGAAAAGGTCGAAGTTCAGCACACCCAGATGCGTCGCGCGCGGGTACGCAGCGAACTGCCGCGGATCGCCGTGGTCGGCTATACCAACGCAGGTAAGTCGACCCTGTTCAATGCGCTGACCGGCGCCGAGGCATATGCCGCCGATCAGTTGTTCGCGACCTTGGATCCGACCGTGCGTCGTATCGCCTTGCCCGGTGGCAATGCCATGCTCGCCGACACCGTCGGCTTCGTGCGCGACCTGCCGCACGAACTGGTCGCCGCGTTCCGTTCCACCCTGTCCGAGGCGCGCGAGGCCGACTTCCTGCTGCATGTCGTCGATGCTGCCGATCCACTGCGCGAGGAGCGCATCGCCCAGGTCGACGAGGTGCTGCACGCAGTCGGTGCTGGCGAGTTGCCGCAGTTGCTGGTGTTCAACAAGATTGATCGCATCGAGGGCGCCCAAGCGCGCCACGACGCCCAGGACGGCGCCCCGGACGCGGCGCGGCGCGAGCGCGTGTGGATCTCGGCACGCGACGGACGCGGCCAGGATCTGCTGCAGCAAGTGCTCGGCCAGCGTCTGGGACTGCGTCATGTGCAGGGACGTTTGCGCCTTCCGCCGAGCGCTGGGCGCCTGCGCTCGCAGTTGCACCAGTTGCAAGTGATCCGCAGCGAACAGGGCGACGAGGATGGCTGGTTGTTGCAGGTGGACATCCCGATCACCGAAGCCGAACGCCTTGCCGCCACCGCCGATGGCGCGCCGATCCGCGCGCTGTTGCCGCCGCCCGAGCAGGAGGAATGGCAGCAGCGCTGAGCCCTCTGCTTGGTGCAGTCTTGTAGGCACGACATGGATCGGGCATGGCGCGCCATCCGCGTCGATCTGGCACAGGCGCGCCTGTCGCCGACCGTCAAGGCGAGTCAGTCGCTGGCACACACATGCGCGACAGCCACGGCGAATTGGGCTACAAAGCGCATTGGTTTTCCGAGTTGCGCTATGACCCTGCCCGCCGATCAAGACCTGCTGCATCTGGCCACTGCGCTCAGCGAGCGCCTGCGCTCCGCGCGCGAACGCTTGGTGACCGCCGAGAGTTGCAGCGGCGGCTGGATCGCCAAGGTGATGACCGACGTCGCCGGCTCGTCGACTTGGTTCGATTGCGGCATCGTCGCTTACAGCTACGAAGCCAAGCAGGCGTTGCTTGGTGTACGTCCGCAGACGCTGGAGCAGCATGGCGCGGTCAGCCGCGAGACGGTGATCGAAATGGTGTCTGGCGCGCTGGTCAGTTCCGGGGCCAGCATCGCGGTGGCAGTCACCGGCATCGCTGGACCAAGTGGCGGTTCGGCGGATAAGCCCGTGGGCAGCGTCTGGCTGGGCTGGAAGCGGCGCGGTGGCTATGCCAGTGCACAACTGTTCCACTTTCCCGGCGACCGCGATGCGGTCCGTCGGCAGACCGTGGCTGCGGCGTTGCGCGGTCTGGACGCGCTGCTGTGAACGTTGCCGAGCGCATGCGATAGCGGAGTGCGCGATGCGGGAAACGTTGGTGGTGGCGCCGACGTTGGATTGCCTGCGATTCTGCGTTAACTCATCAATGCCCTGGACGAGGCAGGAGCCGACACGGCGATTTTCAATCCTGTTGGCGTATTTCTCCTGCCTGCCGTGTCGTGGTTGGCGCACTGCAATTGCTGGGCGATCTGCCGCGCGATACTCGTTGGGTCGAGCCTGCGACATCCTCTTCTGGATCCGGCGCAGCTGGCGTTGAGCATGCTGCTGGCGTCAGTCCGAGGGGACGACCGTTGCGGCCGGGCTGTCATGCGTTCAGCCGCGCTGGCCGAAAGATGGGATTGGAGCGGCTGTGCCGAGTGCTTGGGGCATAGCGGCGGTAAGGGCAGTTGCCTTTTGAAGTTTTTAGTAGTATTACTACTAACCATGGAGCTAACCGAAACCCAGCAGGCGATCCTCGACTTGATCGCCGAGCGCATCGAACACGAAGGCGTCCCGCCTTCCCAGACTGAAATTGCCCGTGCCCTCGGCTTCAAGGGCGTGCGCGCCGCGCAATATCATCTGGAGGCATTGGAGCAGGCAGGCGCGATCCGGCGTGTGCCGGGGCAGGCACGCGGAATCCGCTTGCTGGGCGGAGGAGGCACGCCGACGGCGCCGCCGCAGGTCGACAACGCCGACATCCTGCGCTTACCGGTGCTGGGGCGGGTCGCGGCCGGTTCGCCGATCGGTGCGGACATCGGCTCCGACGATTTCGTGGTGCTGGACCGGGTGTTCTTCTCGCCGGCGCCGGATTACCTACTGAAAGTGCAGGGAGACTCGATGCGCGACGAAGGCATCTTCGATGGCGACCTGATCGGTGTGCACCGTACCCGCGATGCGCGTTCGGGGCAGATTGTGGTGGCACGGATCGAAGAAGAAATCACCGTCAAGCTGCTCAAGATCGGCAAGGACCGCATTCGTCTGTTACCACGCAATCCGGATTACGCGCCGATCGAAGTGTTGCCCGATCAGGACTTCGCCATCGAAGGCCTATATTGCGGCCTGCTGCGTCCAAACCGCTGATGCGGTGGCGCGGGGCATGCACGACACCGTTCTTAGGACTTTCCCGACCTTGCACATCGCCATTCGCCGCTGTCGTAGACATGCTCGCGCACATTATTTTGGCTTTGCCACGCGTCGTCTCAGCCTATGCGATACCAGGCCATTACATTGAACCCACTCCGCACATCCTCCTCACTTTCCAAGGAAACAACAATGGACGAGAACAAGAAGCGCGCGCTCGCGGCCGCCCTGAGTCAGATCGAAAAGCAGTTCGGCAAGGGCTCGGTGATGCGGATGGGCGATCGTGTCATCGAAGCCGTGGAAGTGATTCCGACCGGTTCGCTGATGCTGGATATCGCGCTCGGCATCGGTGGCCTGCCGAAGGGCCGCGTGGTCGAGATTTACGGTCCGGAATCCTCGGGCAAGACCACCCTGACCCTGCAGGCCATCGCTCAGTGTCAGAAGAACGGCGGCACCGCTGCGTTCATTGATGCCGAACATGCACTGGACCCGGTCTACGCTGCCAAGCTGGGCGTCAATGTCGACGAATTGCTGCTGTCGCAGCCGGATACCGGCGAACAAGCGCTGGAAATCGCCGATATGCTGGTGCGCTCGGGGTCGGTGGACATCGTGGTGATTGACTCGGTCGCCGCGTTGACCCCAAAGGCCGAAATCGAGGGTGAAATGGGCGATCAACTGCCCGGCCTGCAGGCGCGTCTGATGAGCCAGGCGCTGCGTAAGCTCACCGGCAACATCAAGCGCTCCAACACCCTGGTCGTCTTCATCAACCAGTTGCGCATGAAGATCGGTGTGATGATGCCGGGGCAGAGCCCGGAAACCACCACCGGCGGTAACGCACTGAAGTTTTACGCATCGGTGCGGTTGGATATCCGCCGCATCGGCGCGATCAAGAAGGGCGATGAAATCATCGGCAACCAGACCAAAATCAAGGTGGTCAAGAACAAGTTGGCTCCCCCGTTCAAACAGGTCGTCACCGAGATCCTCTACGGCGAAGGCATCAGTCGCGAGGGCGAACTGATCGACATGGGCGTGGAGGCCAAGCTGGTTGAAAAGGCCGGTGCCTGGTATAGCTACGGCAGCGAGCGCATCGGCCAGGGCAAGGACAACGCGCGCGGCTACCTGCGCGACAACCCTCAGGTTGCCGCCAAGTTGGAAAGCGAACTGCGCGAGAAGTTCCAGCCCACGGAAATCGCGCCCAGCCCAGCCGATGCCGAAGACCTCGAGGCTTAAGGGTTTTCTGCCGGGGGAGCGGTGGAGTCAGTGCCGCTCGTCTCCCTCGGCGGTCTTGATCAAGCTAAGGAGCACGCGTGCCAGGGATGGCGCATGACTGGTGGTGGATTTCCATGAGCGAAGAGCCTGCACAGGAGCGCCATCGGCGTCGCCGACAACCGGAGCAGACGCCGCTGCAGAAGGCTTTGGGATTGTTAGTGCGGCGCGAACATTCACGCAAGGAATTGACCCGCAAGTTGTTGGCGCGCGGTGTGGAGGTAGAGGCTGCCAATGCGGCAGTGGATCGCCTCAGTGACGATGGCTGGCAGGACGATGGCCGATTTGCTGAACTGTTGGTCCGCAGCCGTGCCAGCCTGGGCTATGGACCGCTGTACATCCGCGCAATGCTATGCACGCATGGGTTCGATAGCGATGCCATCGCGATGGCCATGGCGACCTTCGAAGGCGATTGGGCCGAAAATGCCCGCGACTTGGTGATGCGGCGTTTCGGCGCGGAAGCGTCAAGAGATCTGCAACAACGGCGCAAGGCTGCCGACTTGCTGGCGCGCCGGGGTTTCGATGGCGATAGCATCCGCGCAGCCATGCGCGATGCCACGGAGGACTGAGCGGGTCGGGCCTGTTACCCTTGGCGGCTATCTTGTCGGGTTTCTATGTGTCTTCATCGTTGATGGCACGCGTGAAAAACCCGTCCGCTCGTCTACAGCCAGCCCATGAACGCACCCGCCAAATTTTCTACCTCCCAGATTCGCAGTGACTTCCTCGAGTTCTTCAAGGGGAAGGGCCATGCCATCGTTCCCTCCGCCCCACTCATACCGGGTAACGATCCGACCCTGCTGTTCACCAATTCCGGCATGGTCCAGTTCAAGGACGTATTCCTTGGTGCCGAGAAGCGCAGCTACGTACGCGCGGCGGATGTGCAGCGCTGTCTGCGCGCTGGCGGCAAGCACAACGATCTGGACTCGGTCGGTTATACCGCCCGCCATCACACGTTCTTCGAGATGCTCGGTAACTGGTCCTTCGGCGATTATTTCAAAAAAGATGCGATTGCCTGGGCCTGGGAGTTGCTGACCCAGGTGTGGAAATTACCGGCCGAGCGCTTGTTGGTCACGGTCTACCACACTGACGATGAGGCATATGGCCTGTGGCGCGATATGGTTGGTGTGCCGGAGGAGCGCATCGTGCGCATCGGCGACAACAAGGGGGCGCCTTACGCCTCGGACAACTTCTGGCAGATGGCCGACACCGGCCCCTGCGGTCCCTGTACCGAGATCTTCTACGACCATGGCGCACATATCGCGGGCGGCCCGCCGGGATCGCCGGAGGAGGATGGCGACCGCTTCATCGAAATTTGGAACCTGGTGTTCATGCAATTCGATCGCCAGCCCGATGGGACCCTGGTACCGCTGCCGGCGCCCTGCGTGGATACCGGGATGGGATTGGAGCGCCTGGCGGCAATCCTGCAGCATGTGCACACCAACTATGAAATCGACCTGTTCCAGGCGCTGATTCGCAAGGCCTCCGAACTGACCGCCACCACCGACCTGGAAAACAAATCGTTACGCGTGATTGCCGATCACATCCGTGCATGCGCGTTCTTGATCGTCGATGGTGTGTTGCCGTCCAACGAGGGGCGCGGCTATGTTCTGCGCCGGATCATCCGCCGTGCCTTGCGCCATGGCTGGATGCTCGGCGTGCGGCAGGGGTTCTTCAGCAAGCTTGTGCCGACCCTGGTTGCGCTGATGGGCGAGGCCTATCCCGAACTGGTCGCGGCGCAGGACATCGTGTTGCGCGCGTTGCAGGCTGAGGAAGAGCGTTTTGCTGAGACCCTCGACGCCGGGATGAAAATCTTCGAAGACGTTGCTGCGAAGGCACAGGGAGGCGTGATCGCTGGCGAAGATGCCTTCCGTTTGTACGACACTTACGGCTTCCCGCTGGATTTGACTCAGGACATCGCCCGCGAGCGCGCTTTGTGCGTGGACGAGCAGGGTTTCGAGACGGCAATGGAAGAGCAGCGCAGGCGTGCACGCGAGGCCGGCAAGTTCGGCGGTGGGGTGCAGTTGCCGGCCGACTTGGTCGCGACGCTGGCGCCGACCCTGTTCCTAGGCTACGACAGCTTGCAGGCAGATGGCTTGCGTGTGGTCGCATTGCTCAAGGATGGGCGGCCCGTGCAGTCCGCGCAGGCCGGCGATGCGGTGATCATACTGACCGATAAGACGCCATTTTATGCGGAATCCGGCGGTCAAGTTGGTGATATCGGCATATTGCTCCAGGGTGGTACGCGCTGTGCTGTGACCGATACGCAGAAGTTCGCTGGCCAGTTCCATGGACATGTCGGTACGTTGATCGAGGGTACTCTGAAGATCGGCGATGTGCTTGCCGGTCAGGTCGATGCTGAACGCCGTCGTGCGACTATCCTCAACCATTCTGCTACTCATTTGTTGCATGCTGCGCTCCGCGAGGTCTTGGGAACGCATGTCCACCAGAAAGGCTCGCTGGTGGCGCCGGATCGCTTGCGCTTCGATTTTTCGCACTTCCAGCCGATCGCTGCCAAGGAACTGGCCTTGATCGAACGCAAGGTCAATCAGCAAGTGCGTGCCAACCACGCCGTCGAAGTGCATCAGATGGGGATGCAGGAAGCGCTGGACTTCGGCGCGATGGCGCTGTTCGGCGAAAAATACGGCGAGCGCGTGCGGGTACTGAAGATGGGCGATTACTCCACTGAACTATGCGGCGGTACGCATGTCACGCGGACAGGCGACATCGGCCTGTTCAAGGTCACCAGCGAAGGCGGCGTATCCGCCGGCGTACGTCGCATCGAGGCGGTGACAGGTCAGGGAGCCCTGGATTACGTGTCGGCCGAAGAAGCCATGTTGCACGAGGCTGCCGAGTTAGTCGGTGGCAGCGCGAATGACATGGTAGACAAGATTCGTCAGCTTGGTGACAAGTACAAGCGCCTGGAGCGCGAAATGGAGGCATTAAAGGCCAAGTTGGCCTCCAGCGCTACGGCCGACCTAGCCGGTTCGGCGGTCGATGTGGGCGGGGTGAAGGTGCTTGCGGTACGGTTGGAGGGATTCGATGCCAAGGCATTGCGCGAGGCGATGGATCGCTTGAAGCAGCAGCTTGGCGAGAGTGTGATCGTGTTGGCTGGTGCTAGCGAAGGCAAGGTTGCACTGGTTTCAGGGGTGAATGGCAGCCCAATGGGACGGGTCAAGGCCGGGGAACTGTTGAGCCACATCGCCAGTCAGATATCGGGCAAGGGCGGCGGCCGCCCGGACCTCGCCCAGGGTGGTGGCGAGGACGGGCCCGCCCTTGTTCATGCTTTGGCAGGCGTCACCGAATGGGTCAAGCAACATCTCTCCTGAATATTCATACATGAAGCCTTGCTGGCAGGGCACGTCTTCGCTAACATACATAAGCGTATTGGTTATGGTGACGCTCCGCATGGAGTGTTGTGTCGGTGGGAGTGCTGGTTTCTTTGGAGAATTCTAAAAATGTTGATCTTGACTCGCCGGGGAGGCGAAACCTTGATGATCGGCGATTCGGTCACCGTGACGGTGCTTGGGGTCAAGGGCAACCAAGTGCGTATCGGCATCACCGCGCCTAAGGACGTGGCTGTGCATCGCGAAGAAATTTATCAACGCATCCGGCGCGGTGATGAGCAGAACTCGCATGGTGCGATACCTCATGACGATCAATCTGACGATTGATGTGAGGAAAGGGTTTACCTGAGATAGTCGAACCCTGTATCCTTCGCGGCCGGTCGCGGAATACCCGCAACGCGTAAATCCGGAGTGATGCCCGAGCGGCTGAAGGGGCTCCCCTGCTAAGGGAGTATAGGGTCAAAAGCTCTATCGAGGGTTCGAATCCCTCTCACTCCGCCAGTAGTCAAGAAACGCCTGCAAAGCAATGATTTGCAGGCGTTTCTTTTTTATCTGGCCGGTGAGCTGGCAGGCTAGGACGGGATGCTTGTGTGCGATTTCGGACGGCCTTCCGTGAGGCGGCCATCGGTCGCGACGACGTTCGTTTGTGCATCCCAACCCACTGCGAGTTTGGTGGCGCGTAAGCTCATCAACGGTATCGCTGTGAAGGATTTTCCAGGCAATGACGAGAAGGTGGATGGATGGAAGTCCGCTGCCCTATGGGGGCCGATCCTTGGTGCGACACAGGTAGGCCCGGTGCCGGTTGGTGCAATGGCGCGCCGTGTTCGGTCGTCCCTGGTTGCGTGTGCATCGCGCGAGCGTGTTGGCGAACTCGGCGCGGCGCAAGGTTGGCGGATTGTTCGCTCAGGATGCCCTGAGCATGTTGGCTATGCGTGGCATGCGCGGGCTGTAGTGGGGCGGCTTGGGCTTGGTTGGCCTGCCGGAGATCTGTTGCGCGGACTCCCGCCACGCGCTGCTGAGCAAGTGGTTCCGCAGGGAGGTGGGCTAAAGCCATTGATGAGCAATTTCAGGTTGCTTGGCGCAGTGGCAAGGAGTGGGCCACTTGGCGCGATTGACTGTGCTTGACGTGGTCTGGGCGAAGTGTGGTTGGTGCGGGTCGTCGTGCGCATGTGCTGCGCGACGATGGATGGATGTGTCCGGCCGGTGATGCGTCGGCGCGGACACGCGCCGTCGGTGTTGGGAGGATAATGGCCTCGGTTGTTTTCGTCTTGGGTGCAGCATGACATGCAGGAACTGATTGCGCGTTATGGGCTGGCTCTGCTCTTCGTCAACGTGTTGGCGTTGTCGTTGGGTTTGCCTGTGCCAGCATTGCCAACCCTGATTGTGGTTGGTGCGACGTATGCGTTGCTCCACGGTGTGGAGATGTGGGTTGCACTGTTGAGCGCGTTGTCGGTGTCGATCCTGGCTAGTCTGCTCGGTGATCTGCTCTGGTTCTGGGCTGGTCGCCGTTATGGCAATCGCACGTTGCAGTCGTTGTGTCGGTTGTCGTTGTCGCGCGACAGCTGCATGAGGCAAACCGAGCGCTTCTATGCGCGCTGGGGAGTACGCCTGCTGATCCTCGCAAAGTTCGTGCCTGGTTTGTCCATGGTCTCGGTGCCGATGGCCGGTGCGATGCGGGTACGGTTGGCTATGTTTCTGCGCTACGACACCTTGGGCGCCGCGTTGTGGGCTGCCTGTGGTCTGTTGCTCGGTCTATGCTTTGCCGGCCAACTCCAGGCATTGCTAGATTGGTTGAGTTTGTTAGGCGCGCGCGCGTCGCTGTTGCTAGGCGGTCTGCTGGCCTTCTATGTGGGTTATAGGGCTTGGCGCCGGTACAGATTGATGAAGTCGATGGAGTCCTCGCGCATCGACGTGGACGAACTCTACGCGTTGATGCAGGGTGAGGAGGTACCAGTTGTGTTGGATATTCGCGCTTCGGGCTATCGCACACTGGAGTCGTATGTCATTCCGGGGGCGATGCCTGTGGACGACCGACGCATCGACGAGATTGTCGCGGCGTTGCCGCGCGAGCGCAAAATCGTCATTTACTGTGCGTGTCCGAATGAGGTGTCTGCTGCCGTGCTGGCTAGGCGGCTGCGCCAGCGGCATTACGATGACGTGGTGCCGTTGCGGGGTGGGTTGGAGGCATGGCAGATGGCCGGTTACCCGGTGATAGAGGTCGGCGACGCCGGTGTTCCGCCTGTAGCGCCGCACGAAGGTGTGGGTGCTGCGTAAGCGTGAGGTCAGGAGGACGATGCGTGCTGCATGCTTTACGTGCAGAAGGTTTTATATGCAGCCATAGCGCTTATGCGCCGCGGGCGGCTTGTTTGTCCCGCCGATGAGTTGGCTGAAAACAAAAAACGACAAGCAACGGCTTGTCGTTTTTTATCTGACTGGTGCGCCCGGAGAGATTCGAACTCCCGACCGCCTGGTTCGTAGCCAGGTACTCTATCCAACTGAGCTACGGGCGCGTTGTCAGGAGCGGAATTATGCGTGAGGTGGTTGGAGGCGTCAATCCTTCCTTCAAAAAATTCAGTCGATCTCGTTCAGCGAGGTCCTGTGTCACGATTACCGCTTGCTCGGTTCAGGGGGGCGTGGCCTGTCCGCTTGGCTCAGGCTGTGCTCATATAGGCAGTGGCGCAATGTGTTTTCTACGCGATGTGTCAGCTTGCTCATCCGCTGCGTGCGGCGCCGAAATGGTCCAGTACAACCACTGCGCTGCGGCCAGGACGGTAGCCGCCGCGCAGTGCGCGAGCCACGTAGTCGACCGCCGCTGCGCAAGCGGCTGGCAATGACATGCCCAGGCATAGTTGCGCGGCGATCGCCGCCGCGAGGGTGCAGCCAGTGCCGTGTGCGTCCAGCGCCAGCCGTGCATGGCTGAATTCGCTGCGGCTGGCGCCATCGTCGTAGCGGTCGATTACCCTCTGTCCTTCGTGTAGATGGCCGCCTTTCAGCAGTACTGCGCGCGCCCCAGCCTCCAGCAAGGCGGTGATCGCGTGCTCGGCATCGTCGGCGTTTTCGATCGGGCGACGCAGCAGTAACTGCGCTTCCGGAATGTTCGGCGTGACCAGGGTCGCCAACGGCAGTAGGCGCTGGCGCAGTGCGTCCAGCGCGTCGTCTTCCAGCAGGGTGGCGCCGCTGGTCGCCACCATCACCGGGTCCAGAATCACGTAAGGTGGACGGTGGTGTTCCAAGACATCGGCAACCAGGTCGATCACCGCCGCATTGGCGAGCATGCCGAGCTTGACCGCGGCGATGTCGAAATCGGCGAAACACGCCTCGATCTGCGCGCGCAGGAATGGCAATGGCGGAATATGCACGGCGGTCACGCCACGGGTGTGTTGCGCGGTGAGTGCGGCCGCCGCAGACAGGCCGTGTACGCGGTGCGCGGCGAAGGTTTTCAGATCGGCCTGGATTCCTGCACCGCCGCCGGAATCGGTGCCGGCGATGCTCAGCGCGGAGACGGAGACGGAGACGGAGACGGAGATGGGGTCGGTCATGCGCAGATTGTGCAGTCCTGGCGACGCCTTGGCGATGGTGTCGCTTAGAGTGGCTAACAAAACTGCTGTGTCGCCGCTGGCTGGGCGCGGGCAGTGCTCGGAATCCTCATGCGCCGGCTGCACACGACTGGCGAAGCTTTTGTTGATCACTCATAGCGCTTGCGGTGATGGGATTGAATGAGCAGGGTGTACAGCGTGCCGACCGTGCCAGTCAGCAGCGCTGGCGCCAACAGTGCATTGAAACCGATGCGGCGGTACGCCAATGCACCCATCACGCCGCCGAGCAGGAATCCGCCGATGATCAGCAGGCTCAGGCGAATGCGCCGACGTTGCAGCGGCAGGCCGCTTAGCGCTTGGCCCAGACCGATCCCCAGATCAGTGAACATGCCGGTGAGATGGGTCGTGCGTACCACGGCGCCGCTGTAGATCGTGGTGGTGGCGTTCTGCAGGCCGCAGGCCATCGCGGCGAGCAGAGCGCCAGAGAGCTGCTGTTGTTTGAACACCTGCATCGCCGCGAGCAACAGCAGCGCTTCCAGCGCAAGCGCCAGACCGTAGCGCCGGCCCAGATGCAGACAGCTATCCTGCACGATGCTACCGGCTAGTATGGCGCCGCCCAGGAACGCGAGCACCACGCCGGTCAGTTGGCCGATCGCGCGAGTATCACCGTCAGCCAGTGCCGCCCCGAGCAAGGTCGTGGTGCCGGTGAGGTGGGTCACCGCCTGGTGCTCGAAACCGAGATAGCCGACCACGTTGACCATGCCGGCGACGCCGGCCAGTGCCCCGGCGAGAATCCATGCCCAGCGCGGCAACGTGAAGCTCATGCCGTATGGTGATGTGTACGCATCTGGTAGCGGTGGATACCAGTTGCCAACTTAGTGGGCGCCGTTGACCGCGATTTCGGAGAAGCTGCCGCTAGCCGGATCGTAGACAGCGCCCCAGAAGCGGGCGCCGCCGCCGCAGGTGCGTACCGCATCGATGGCGGGGTTGCGATCGCGGTTGTCGTCCGGGGCGAAAGCGTTGACGTAGATCGCTTGCTTGCCGTGATACACGATGCCTACGTACTGGTGATCGGAGCTCGATGGATCGGCGATCTGCGGCTGTAGTTGCGCCAGATGCGCTTCTAGTTGTGCGATCTGTTCCGGCGTCGGAATCCAATAGCCGTTCACCGCGCCGTCGTGGTGTGCCGGGCTGTCGCGCGCGCAGGTGTCCAGCACCTGCGCGGCGGTGCTGTTGCGCGTGACCACCCACGATTGCCCGACTTTGAGCGCGGTCGGTACGCTGGCCGGACCGGGTGCGGTGGCGCAGGCGCCAAGCAAGGCCATGACCAGTGCCGCACCGCTCAGGCGTGCGCCCCCGGTACTCACAGAACCTCCGAGGCATAGTCGGCCAGACGCGAGCGCTCGCCACGGCGCAGAGTGATGTGCGCGCTGTGCGGCCAGGCTTTGAAGCGGTCCACCGCATAGGTGAGACCGGAGGTGGTTTCGGTGAGATAGGGGGTGTCGATCTGTTCGACGTTGCCCAGACAGACGATTTTGGTGCCGGGGCCGGCACGGGTGATGAGCGTTTTCATCTGCTTCGGCGTCAGGTTCTGCGCTTCGTCCAAGATCAGATAGCGCGACAGGAACGTGCGGCCACGCATGAAGTTCATCGAACGGATCTTGATCCGGCTAGCGAGCAGGTCGTTGGTCGCCGCGCGGCCCCAGGCGCCGCCTTCCTGGGTGTGCGTGAGCACTTCCAGGTTGTCGGTCAGTGCCCCCATCCATGGCGTCATCTTTTCCTCCTCGGTGCCGGGCAGGAAGCCGATATCTTCGCCGACGCTGACCGTGGCGCGGGTCATGATGATTTCGCGGTAACGCTGCTGGTCCATGGTCTGCGCAAGACCGGCGGCCAGCGCCAGCAAGGTCTTGCCGGTGCCGGCGGTGCCGAGCAGGGTGACGAAGTCGATTTCCGGGTCCATCAGGGCGTTGAGCGCGAAGTTCTGCTCGCGGTTACGCGCGGCAACGCCCCACACCGCGTGCTGACCACTGCGAAAGTCGTCCACCAGCGCCAGCGTGGCCTTGCGCTCGGCGTTGACCTTGACCACGCGTAGTTCCACTTCGTCCTCGCCGGGCAGATACAGGTACTGGTTCGGATACCAGTCCTCGTCGGCGGCCAGCGTAATTTCGTAACAGGTGCGACCCTTGTCGCTCCAACTGCGCAGGTCCTGGTTATGTTTTTGCCAGAAATGCTCCGGCAGTTCGATCGCGCCGGTGTAGAGCAGGCTGAAATCGTCGAGCGCGCGGTCGTTCTCGTAGTCTTCGGCGACCAGGCCGCTGATCGCCGCCTTGATCCGCAGGTTGATGTCCTTGGAGACCAGGATCACCGGCGTTTCCGGGCGCTGTTCGCACAGCGCCAGCACCGAGGCCAGAATCTTGTTGTCCGGGGCGACGCTGCCGAAGCTGCGCCCGGGCTCGACCGGCTGAATCTGGAAGTACAGCCGGCCGATGCTGCTGTTGCTCTTGAGCTGGATGCCTTGTGGGTGGCTCAGCGGGATGCCGGAGGCGATCTGCTCGGCGCCGGCGCCTTCTATCAATTCGTTGAGGAAGCGGCTGACCTGTCGTGCGTTGCGGCTGACTTCGGACATGCCTTTCTTGGCGTTGTCCAGTTCCTCGATCACCTGCATCGGCAGGAACACGTCGTGTTCTTCGAACTTGAACAGCGCGGTCGGATCGTGCATGAGCACATTGGTATCCAACACGTAGATGCGCTTGCCTCGGGTCATCGTGGATTCCTGGAAAAGGGGCAGGGAAAAACCATCGCCGCCTGCGGGGCAGGGGGATGCGATGTGCTGGGAACCAGGGTTGTCACTGCTGGCTGGCGGTCTGCAGTGCGTCGAGAACGGCCTGGGCGTGGCCGGGAACCTTGACCTTGCGCCAGCTGTGCAGCACCTGGCCCGAGGGCGAGATGAGGAAGGTGCTGCGTTCGATCCCCAGCACTTGACGGCCGTACATGTTCTTTTCCTTGATCACGTCGAAGGCGCGGCACAGCGCCTCGTCGGCATCGCTGACCAACGGGAAGCGGAAGCCTTGCTTGTCGCAAAAGTTGTCGTGCGACTTCACCGAGTCGCGCGACACGCCTAGAACCACGGCCCCGGCTTTCTGGAACTGCGGTAACAGCGCGTTGAAATCGATCCCTTCGGTGGTGCAACCGGGGGTGCTGTCCTTGGGATAGAAATACAGGACCAGCCAGCGGCCGGCATAGTCGCCGAGCGTGGCGCTGGCGCCGCCGGACAGGGCCAGCGGCAAGGTCAGCGTGCTGCGATCCAGGGTGTCGCCATCCTTCATGGGGTGTCCTCCGCGTGCATCGCCATCATCGGCGTTCGGTTGCGTGGCTGTCCAGCGCGTCTCAGAACTTCATCGGGTCCATGATCGCGTCCAGGTTGAGGTGGTCGCAGAATTCCAGGAAGTCGTCGCGCAGTGCAGCGATATGCATATTCGCCGGCACTCCGATCGTCACCTGGGCCGAGAACATCTCCGCACCGGTCTGCATTGCGCGGTAGCGCGTGCTTTGCAGGTTTTCGATAGTGATGCCCTGGCGGTCGAAGAAATCGGCCAACTGGAACAGGATGCCCGGTTTATCGGCGGCGATGACCTCGACGATGTAGGGCAGCAGGTTGGACTGCGCCTGTTTGGGGCCGGTGCGGTACCACACCAGCTTCATGCCTTCCTCGCGGTCGAGCCGGGTGAGCATGGCTTCCAGCTTGGCCACCGCGTCCCACGAACCGGTCGCCAGGGCGGTCACCGACACGTCGCGCCCGACAGTGGCCAGACGCGCATCGACGAGATTGCAACCGCTGTCGGTGATACGACGTGTGACCTGCAATAATGGTGACTCCGGATGCGTCGTGTAGGCGTTGATCAGGAGGTGGTTTTCGGTCGGCGCGGGCCTGGGTGTGGTGTCTGTCAAAGGGGCTTCCGGCATTGCGTATGGCTGAACGGCGTCAGGGCAGTCGCCCGACATGAGGTGCAGCATACTTGCCCGCGCTTTCGGGCCGCAAGTAACATGCACTGGAAACCCGTCGGCGCAGGCCGCGCGGCCCTCATCTCCCAACGAGCATCCGGCATCTTGTCTTTCTCCGGCATCATCACCGCTCTGGCCACGCCCTTTCAGAGCAATGGCGATCTCGACCTCGACGCCTGGCAGCGGCTGCTCAAACGTCAGCTCGAGGGCGGCGTGCAGGGTGTCGTGGTGGCGGGATCCACCGGCGAAGCGGCCACGCTGCTGGACGATGAATACGATCTGCTGATGCGCGAGGCGGTCGGCGCCATCGGTGGGCGCGTGCCGGTGCTGGCCGGGACGGGCTTGTCCGGTACCGCCAAGACGGTGGCGCTGACTCGCCGCGCGGCGGCCAACGGTGCGCAGTACGCGCTGGTGGTGACGCCGCCTTATGTGCGTCCGACGCAGGCCGGTTTGCTGGCGCACTACACGCAAGTGGCCGAGCAAGGTGGTCTGCCGGTGGTGCTGTACAACGTGCCAAGCCGCACCGGTTGCGATTTGCTGCCGGAGACCGTGGCACGGCTGGCGCAGCACCCCGCGATCGTCGGCATCAAGGAGGCCAGTAGCGACCCGCAGCGTATCGCCGCGCTCGTGGCTTTGCGCAGTGAGCACTTTGCCGTGTTGAGCGGTGACGACGGTAGCGCTGCGCAGGCGATGCTGAGCGGCTTCGACGGACTGATTTCGGTTGCATCCAATGCATTGCCGGGTGCCTATCGCCATTTGTGCGATCTGGCGCGGGCGCAGCAGGCCGAGCCGACCCAGGCCTGGGATGCGCGTCTGCGCCCCTTTCATGCTTTTTGCGGCATCGAATCCAACCCGATTCCGGTCAAAGCGCTGTTGCAGCGTGCCGGGATCGGTCATGGCCTGCGGCTGCCGCTGCTGCCCTTGTCGGCGGCGCACCATGCCACGGCCGACCGTCTCGCCGCCGACGCCGTCGCGTTGGAACATTTATCCAGCCGCGAAACACTCGCGGCCTGACCCCAGGAGATTGATTGATGCGTGCTTCCGTTCCCTACGTCCGCGTGCTATCGGCCGCCGTTCTGGCGACCACCATGGTCGCGGCCACCAGCGGTTGCAGCTGGTTCCACAAGGGCAAGCCGCGTGGCGATTACCTGTTGCCGCCCGCCATGCGGCCGCTGGAAGTCCCGCCTGACCTGACCGCGCCGGATACCTCGGCGGCGATGAAGATCCCGGCGCTGGCTTCGGCCCAACGCCCGGCGCCGGCCCAGGCGCCGGCCGCGTCGAACAGCGGTTTTGTGGTGCCGGGTACGCGCGATCAGGTGTTCGGCCAGGTCGGCGATGCGCTGGGTGGTATCCCGGGTGTCACCATCGCCAGCAGTGCGCAACTGCTTGGTTCCTACGATGTGGGCTATGAAGGCAGCAATTTCCTGATTCGTCTGGTGGCTGTGGACGCCGGTGTGTCCGTCTCGGCGGTCGATGCGCGTGGCCTGCCGATGTCGGGTGAGGCCCCGGTCAAGCTTATCGCTGCGTTGAAGGCCAAGCTCGTCCATTGAACCCGATCAGGCGTTGGCAGTACGGCGTTCGCGCCGGCTGCGGCCACCAAAAAACGAACGGGCGCCGCAGGGCGCCCGTTCGTTTTTGTGTCTGCGGAAGGGCTCAGTCGTAACCGGATTTTCCTGGGCCGCTTGCTGGTCGCTGCCCGGCGTGTGTCTGGAGCCGCCGCGCATGTTGCGGGCGGCCTACTTTTGCAGCAGCGACAGCTTGTTCGGCTTGCCGTCCCACTCGGCGGCGTCGGCCAGCGGTTCCTGGCGCGTGGTCAGGACCGGCCACGCTTTGGCCAGTTCCGCGTTCAACGCGACGAAAGCCTCCTGGCCAGCCGGCACGTCATCCTCCGGATAGATGGCGTTGGCCGGGCATTCCGGTTCGCACAGGGTGCAATCGATGCACTCGTCCGGATCGATCACCAGGAAGTTCGGACCGGCGTGGAAACAGTCTACGGGGCACACCTCCACGCAGTCGGTGTATTTGCATTTGATGCAGTTTTCGGTGACGACGAAAGGCATGGTTCGATCCGGGTATTAACTGTGCAATTCTAAAACAGTCGATGTCGTGGAGTGGAGAATGGGGCCGTAGCCGCGTGCTCGACGAGCGCCGATCAACTGGCGATACCGCCGTGCTGCCGCGCCAGCCGGTACAGCCCGCGTGCGGCCAGATCCTCCGGGTGGGTGTGGACGCTGCTGCCGAGTGCGCGCAAGGCGTGCGCGTAGCGCGTCAGCAGGCTACTGCCGCCGACTAGATGCACCACCGGCGCAAGCGGCAGGCGTGCGCGCAGTTCGTGGCCGATCAGCAGCCCGGACAGGTACGAGGGCGCTGCTGCCGCGCTCAGGCGTTCGAACAGGCCCAGGCTGCGCACGCCGAACAGATGATGTAGTAATCCCCCGGGGTCGCCGCTGCGCTGCACGCCGGCGGCGAAGCCGGGCGCATCGAAGCTGGCGTCGTCGCTTTCCATCAACCGCGCCAGCAGGCTGTGTTGGCGCAGCAGTGCGTAGAGTTCGCCGGTCATCATCGTCGCCAGGGCGGCGATGCGGCCGTGTTCCAGGTCGACCCATTTGCTGTGGGTGCCAGGCAGGCAAACGGTGTGGTGGGCGCTCTCCTGTCGCTCCTGCGCCAGGGCGTCGAGCAGGCCGATCAATTGGGTTTCCTCGCCGCGCATCACGTCCGGTACGGGGGCATTCGTGCTGGCGACGCCGGGCACGAACCACAGCGTGCGTCCGGGCAGTGCCGGGTCCCGCAGCGAGCGCATCGCCTTAGCCAGCGCGGCGGTGTCGGCGGGGCAGGGTGCGTAGGGTAGTTCGATCCAGCCATTGCGGCTGCCGATCATGCCGCAGAGCACGACGTCGCCCGGCCAGCTGTCGATGAGTGCGGCCAGGGTCGCGGCGAAATGGCCTTGGCAGACCGCGATGCCCTGGTCGCTGCGGCGCTGTTCGAGGATGCCGCCATCGGCGTCGAGCCGATAGCCGCGCAGGCTGCTGGTCCCCCAATCGACGACGATCATGTGCTGGCGATGCGTCCTTCGGGCAGGCCGGCAATGCCGACCGCGGCCATGAACACGCCACCGGCCTGCGGTGTGCGCGCCAGTTCGGCCTCGCTGTGGTCCTGACGCGAGGTGCTCAGGTACAGCGTGGTGCCGTCGGCGCCACCCAGTGCGGGACAACTGGGATGCTTGACCGGCAGTGCGACACGCCGCTCGATGCTGCCATCGGGGCGGTAGCGCACCACCTGCCAGGCGCGCCATTGCGCGTTCCACACATGGCCTTCGGCATCGACGATGGCGCCGTCCGGCTCGCCGCCGTCGCGCTCTAGTTCGACGAATATACGGCTGTTGCTGGTGTGGGCGCTGGCGGCGTCGTAGTCGCAGCACAGGATGCGCGGGTGCACCGAATCGCAGTAATACATGGTGCGGCCATCGGCGCTGAAGCAGATGGCGTTGGGAATGGCCACGCCGGGCAAGGGCAATCGGCGTAGGCCGTGGCGCGCGGACCATTGGTAGAAGCTGCCGACCGGCGCTCGATCAGCGCGCTCGCTCATGGTGCCGAACACGAAGTTGCCGTGGCGGTCGCTGCGGCCATCGTTGCTGCGAGTATCGTCGCGCTCGGGTTCGAGTTCGGCGAGTTGTTGCAGCGACAAGATGCTGGCCGTGTCGGTGGCCGCATCCGGGTCGGCGGCGTACACGCCCTTGACCATCGCCAGCAGCAGCCGACCATCGTCGAACAGGCCCAGACAGCCGGGACGGTCGGGTAGATCCCAGTGCCGGGTCGCGCCGCTGGCCGGGGCGTGCCGCCACAATCGGCGGCCAGTGATGTCGACCCAGAACAGCACCTGGCGATGCTCGCACCACAGGATGCTTTCGCCGTGCGCGCAGCGGCTATCCACGGCCAGCGTCGCGCTATCTTGGGCAGAGGCGTGTGCGTTCATGGAATCACCATTCGGCGATGCTACCGTCGGCGTGGCGCCAGACCGGGTTGTGCCAGTCGGGTGGATTGGCGCTGGCATGGCGCAGGCGTTCTTCGTCGATTTCCACGCCCAGGCCCGGTTTGGGCAATGCGGCGATGCTGCCGCTAGCGTCGCAGGCGAAGTCGTCCTTGTTGAGCACGTAGTCGAGCAGGTCGGCGCCTTCGTTGTAGTGGATGCCGATGCTCTGTTCCTGTAGCACCGCGTTGTGCGAGACGAAGTCGACCTGCAGGCAGGCGGCCAGGGCGACCGGGCCGAGCGGGCAGTGCGGGGCCAGGCCGACGTCGTAGGCCTCGGCCATGCTGGCGATCTTCAGGCATTCGGTAATGCCGCCGGCGTGCGACAGATCCGGTTGCAACAGCGACAGGCCACCGGCCTGCAGTACCGGCTTGAAGTCGAAGCGCGAGAACATGCGCTCGCCCGCAGCCAGTGGGATCGGTGTGGCGGCGGCCAGGCGCGGGTAGTACTCGGCGAGTTCCGGCAGCACCGGCTCTTCGACGAAGAGTGGCTTGAACGGTTCCAGCTCGCGCAGCAGCACACGCGCCATCGGTGCGGCGACCCGGCCATGGAAATCGATCCCGAAGTCGATGCAGGTGCCGAAGGCCTCGCGGATCTGTGCGACCTTGGCGATCGCCGCGTCGACCGCACGTGGTCCGTCGATTAGCTTCATTTCCTCGGTACCGTTGAATTTGAACGTGTCGAAACCGAGGTCGCGGTAGTTCTGGATCTGCGCAATGGTCGCGGCGGGGCGGTCGCCGCCGACCCAGCGGTAGGTCTTCATGCGCTCGCGCACCAGCCCGCCCAGCAGTTCGTAGACCGGCACGCCGAGTGTTTTGCCCTTGATGTCCCACAAGGCCTGGTCGATCCCCGCGATGGCGCTCATCAGGATCGGGCCGCCGCGATAGAAGCCGCTGCGATAAAGCAGCTGCCACAGATCGTTGATCCGCGCCGGATCCTTCCCGATCAAATAGCCGCTGAGTTCGTGTACCGCGGTCTCGACGCTGCGTGCGCGGCCCTCGATGACCGGTTCGCCCCAGCCGGTAATGCCTTCGTCGGTTTCGACCTTCAAAAACAGCCAGCGCGGCGCCGCGTGGTAGGTGGTGAGGCGGACGATTTTCATGCGCGATCCAGATAGGCGTGGCGGAAGGCGGCAGCATGTGCCTGAGTCTGCGCGAGCGCCTGCCCAGGTCGATATAGTTCGCCGCCGATGCCGGCGCCGATCGCGCCAGCGGCGAGGTAGTCGTGCAGGGTGTCGATGGTGACGCCACCGACCACGAACACCGGCACCTGCGCCGGCAGCACCGCACGCAATGCGCGCACATGGCCGGGGCCATAGGTGGCGGCGGGGAACAGTTTGAGCATCTGTGCGCCGGCGTCCAGGGCGGCGAACGCCTCGGTCGCGGTGGCGAAGCCGGCCACCACCTGCAGGCCGCGCGTCAGTGCATGACGGATCAGCGCTGGGCAGGTGTTGGGGGTGACGATGAAGCGCGCGCCCAGTTCGGCGAGGGTGTCGACGTCGTCGGTGTGCAGCACCGTGCCGCCGCCGATCCAGCAACGCTGGCCGAACGCCTGCGCTACGGAGCCGATGCTGTCGGCCCAGCCTGGTGAATTGAGCGGGATCTCGATCGCGTCGTAACCGGTGTCGACCAGCGTGCCGACGTGCGCCAGCGCGTCCTCGGGTGTGAGGCCGCGCAGGATCGCAATCAGGGGGAGTTGGAACACGGAGGTGGCGGACATCGGCTTACCTGGCAGGGGAATACACGGCGTGCGCCGCGATCGGGTCAGAGAAGGGACGAGCCATCGATACCGCAATGTGCAGGGCGTCCAGCGCATCCGCGTTGACGTTGACCCGCAAACGGATCCGTCGGTCGTGAGCACGCGGTGCAACGGCACTGCGACAAGAGCCGCCGCGAGTGATTAGCGTGCGCGTGCGAGCTATGTGCTGCAAATGAAATTTTAGGCATATTCTATTCTCCTTGCGAATACAAAATCTCACGTTCAGGATGTTCGTCCACGATGATCGCTTCCACCAACCCCTGGTTCAATGCGTCGCGCTTGAAGACCCGGCATCTGCTGCTGTTGCTGCAGTTGCACGAGCACCGTTCCGTGTTGCGCGCCGCCGAGGCGGCGAGCATGACCCAGCCGGCGGCATCCAAGCTGCTGGCGGAGATGGAAGACTTGTTGGGGGTGCGGCTGTTCGAGCGGCATGCGCGTGGGGTGGAGCCGACCTCTTATGGGCAGGTGCTGATCCGCCGCGCCCGCGCGGCGATGTCGGAGATCGGCCGTGCCCACGAGGAGATCGCCGCGTTGTGCCAGGGGCGCGTGGGTCAGGTTTTGATCGGCACGGTGGTCAACCCAGGGACCAATTTGGTGCCGCAGGCGATCATCGAGGTCAAGCGCGAGTTTCCGGGCATCCTGGTACGGGTGGAGATGGATTACAGCCGGCCGCTGGTGGCCAGGCTGCTGGATGGTCAGCTCGATATCGTGATCGGTCGCATCCTGGGCCCATACGGTGGCGAGGAACTGGACTTCGAGCCGTTGGCGGACGAGCCGCATTCGGTGGTGGTGCGTGCCGGTCATCCGTTATCCGCCCGCGCGGAGCTGCGTCATGCCGACTTGGCGCGGTACGGCTGGGTGTTGCCGCCGCTGGACAGCGTGTTGCGCGCACGCCTGGATGCGATGTTTCTGGAACACGCGGTGCCGGTGCCGCAGAACGTGATCGAAACCTCGTCGTTGCCGGTAATGACCAGTTTGCTGCGTGGCAGCGATCTACTGGCCGCGTTGCCGGCGGAGGCGGTGGCGCCCTACGTGCAGGCCAAACTGCTGACGGTGCTACCGATTGCGCTGGGCGTGCGCATGGAGTCGTTCGGGATCATCCGTCGTCGCGATTATCTGCTGCCGCCGGGCGCCGAGCGCGTGTTGTTGGCGTTGCGCAACGCGGCCAAGCGTTTGTATCCGGAGCATGTATCGCTGGCGTGAGCCGTGTCGCGCTGCTTGCGGGCGCGGATCGTCGCGCACGGTACCGGAGACGTGCCTGTGCGTGGAGACAGCGTGGGTGCGGGCGAGGTGCACGTGTCGGTTCAGATAGTCCAAACGCACATAGCTCATCCTGAAACTTTCATTTGTTCGTTTGGGGGTTCGTTCCTAGTCTCGCTCCATCGCGATTGCGATTAACGGGGGTGAGCGCCGTGTGCGGCGCGCGTGTGGTGATCGATCCGATGTGCTTTTTGTCACGCTTTGTATCTTTACAACTTATCTGACGGGGCGTTCGCGCGCATCCGTCGCCTGTGTCGGTGTGCGTGTTTCCTGGGAGGGATTCGTCATGTCATCGCAGTACCCACGCGGTTCGGCTCGGCCGACCGCACGGCCATGTGCAACGCACATTCTGGCCCGCTCCGTCATCGCTGTAAGTATCGGTTTATTGCTCAGTGCTCAGGCACTGGCACAGCAGGCCGAGGATAGCGGCAATAAAAAAAATGCGTCCGTCACCGAACTCGATACGGTGCAAGTCAAAGGCGTGCGTGGCAGTTTGATCAAATCGCAGTCGATCAAACACGATGCCGAACAGGTCGTCGATTCGGTCAGCGCCGAGGATATCGGTGCGTTACCCGACCGCAGCGTGACCGAAAGCCTGCAGCGGGTCAGCGGTGTGACCATCGATCACTTCATGGCGCGCAACGATCCTGACCATTTCTCCGCCGAAGGCAGCGGAGTGATGATCCGCGGCATGACCCAGGTCCGCGGCGAGCTCAATGGTCGCGATAGCTTCAGCGCCGCCAGCGGCCGTGGCCTAAGCTTCGAGGACGTCCCGGCCGAACTGATGGCCGGTGTGGACGTCTACAAGAATCCATCGGCAGAAATCATCGAAGGCGGACTCGGCGGCACGGTCAACCTGCGTACGCGCATGCCGTTCGACCAGTCGGGCCGGAGCATCGCTTTCAACGCCGACGCCAACTACGGCGACCTCAGCAAGACTTACAAGCCGTCTGGCTCGTTCCTGTTCAGTAACCGCTGGAACACTGACCTGGGCGAAATGGGGTTGATGTTGGATGCGGCGTATTCGTCGATGGCCACGCGTAGCGATGGCGTCCAGGTCGAACCGTTCGTGCGCCGCACCGATCCGGCGCTGCTGGCTGGGACCAATTTTTCCAAGGTCTATGTGCCGGGTGGGGTCAATTGGCGGCAAATGGATTCCGAACGCAAGCGCAAGGGCATTGCGGCTGCATTCCAGTGGCGACCCAGTGATGACACCGACATCTATGTGCAGTACTTGCGTTCGACGTACGACATGAACTGGCAGGAGCACGCGGCGTTCTTCAACGATCAGAGCAATGCGGTCGGTCCTGCGCCGGGAACCATGTTCACCTACAACGATGAAGGCCGCTTCGTCAGTGGGGAGCCGGTGTCCAGTTCCTCGCGCGGCAATATTACCGGCAATGACGGCGTGCGCTTCTATACCCAGAATCGCTACGCGCAGCAGACCACCACGACCGCGGACCTGTCCGGTGGTTTCACCCAACGCCTGACCGACCGCTTGAACCTGCGCGGCGACATGCAATTGGTGCAGTCGCACAGCGATGCGCTGGATTTCACTCTGTTCGATTCGATCTACATGCCGGGCCTGACCTTCGATCTGAGCGGCAGTTACCCGTCGGTGACGCTTGCCAATCCCAGTTATCTCTCCGCTCCTGCCAATTATTTCTGGAGCGCGGCGATGGATCACCTGGGGCAGAACAGTGGCAGGGAGCTGGCCACACGCTTCGATCTGGACTACAGCTACGACGATAATCCGTGGTTGCGCAGTTTCCGTGCCGGCATTCGCGGCACTTCCCGTACCCAGACCAACAAGAACACCCGCTACAACTGGGGCGTGATTTCCGACAATTGGGCGCCCATTCCCGGCACGGCCACCGGGCTGGCTGATCTGGCCGATTACATGACCCAATCCTCGTCTTGGTACACCTTGTCGAACCTGTTCCGGGGCAAGGTGAACGTGCCAAAACAGTTGTATTTCCCCAGCGACGCGGCGGTCAAGGACTATGCCGGCACCACCAAGCTGATCGAGCAGATCGTCGCATTGCGCGGCACCGGCTGGTCGCCGGAGCATTACCAGTTGCAGGATATCAATCGCCAGTTCGAGCGTACCCAGGCCGCGTACATGATGCTGTACTTCGGCAACGATACGGCTTTGGGTGTCCCGGTGGACGGCAATGTCGGCGTGCGTGTGGTGCAGACCAAGACCAGTGCCACCGGCTACGGGCAATTTCCCGATCTGTCTGCGAGTACTTCCTCGGCCGCATTGGCGGCGGAGTACACCGGTCAGTATTTCCCCAATAATGCCAAGGGGAGCTACACCAACGTATTGCCAAGCTTCAATATGCGTTTCAAGTTCTCCGACGCGCTGCAGTGGCGCATTGCCGCCTCCAAGGCCATCGCGCGTCCGGATTACAGCCAGCTACAACCGTATCTGTTGCTCGCCGCGACGATCCAAGATGGCGTGGTGACCCAATGGACCGGCACCGCCGGCAACCCGAACCTGAAACCGATGAAGGCCAACCAGTACGACACCGCGCTGGAATGGTATTTCGGCAAGAGCGACATGATGTATCTGACGTTGTTCTATAAAGACGTCAGGGACTACTTCTCCAATCAGACCGTCACCGAGATCTACAACGGCCAGCCGTGGCTGGTGACGCGTCCCTACAACATGGACAAGGGCCACATCGGCGGCTTCGAATATGGTTATACCCAGTTCTTCGATTTCCTGCCGGGCTGGATGAGCGGCTTTGGCGTCAATGCTAATTTTACCTTCGTCGATAGCAACGGCGGGGTCAATACTGCGACCGATCCCTACACCAAGACGACCGTTACCGGCGTGCGCCTGCCGTTGGAAGGGTTGTCGCGGCGTAGCTACAACCTGGCCGGCATCTACGAGAAAGGACCGTTGTCGGTTCGTCTGGCCTACAACTGGCGCTCGCGCTACCTGTTGACCGCCAGCGACGTCATCACCAAGTTGCCGGCGTGGTCGGACGATTTCGGGCAACTGGATGCCTCCTTGTTCTATCGATTCACGCCGCACCTGCAACTGGGAGTGCAGGCCAACAACCTCACCAATACGGTGACCAAGGTGCTGATGGGGCCGACGTCCTATAGTGACGGCGAGGTCGATCCACACTTGTACACCCGCAGTTGGTTCGTCAACGACCGTCGCTATTCGCTGGTGCTGCGCGCCAATTGGTAGTGGCGATCCTGCCGTGGGTGTAGCGGGCCGCTGACGGCCAACCTCGCGGGACGTGATCTGGAGTGCGCCGAAACGGTGGTGCGCGCCTTGCCCTGGCGGCAATAGCCTGGGCAAGGCGCACGCCTTGTCGCAATGTAATCCACGGTTTCGCACGTATTTCAATCTAAATAACACGCTCTAGGATCCACACCATGCCCGTTTCCAGGTTTTCCTCCGTTCGCTGGCTGACTCTGTTGGCGATGGCAGCGTTGTCGTGGCCGGCGGCGGCCGCGTTGCAGTTGCCCTTGCTGTTCACCGAGGGTGCGGTGTTGCAGCGCGATGTGCCAATACCAGTGTGGGGATGGGCCACCCCGGGGGCGCGTATTCAGGTGCGCCTGGACGATGCGCAGGCGAACGCGGTCGCTGCGCCGGATGGACGCTGGCAGGCACAGTTGCCGGCGCATGCGGCGGGCGGTCCCTATGTGCTGGAGGTGCAGGGTGACGGCAGCCGGCAGCGTATCGGCGATGTGTTGATCGGCGATGTTTGGCTGGCCAGCGGTCAGTCCAATATGGAAATGCCGCTGGTGATGGCCCGCGACGGTGCGCGAGAAGTCGCGGCTGCGACGGACTCGCAGTTGCGCGATTTCAAAGTGCCGCATACCTGGTCGCCGCAGCCGCAGCCGCGCTTGACCGGCGGAACATGGCAAGCCACCACGCCGGAGCATGCCCACGCGTTTTCCGCAGTAGCTTATTTTTTCGCGCGTGAGCTGCGCGAGCAGATTGGCGTGCCAATAGGCATCATCGACAGCACGTGGAGCGGCAGTGCCATCGAGGCATGGATGGACCGGTCGGCGCTGGATATCGACGCGGCGCAGAGTGCGCGGCGCCAAGCCGAGCAGCAGGCCAAGGACGCGCGCACCTTGGTCGCGGTGCGTCAGCGCATCGCGCGCTGGCCGGCGGTGCAGGACAGCGCGAAGGCGTGGCGCGCGGCCGACCTGGACGACAGTCAGTGGGACAGCATTCCGGTCGAGCGCACGTGGGAAAGTAGCGGTTACGAGGGCATGGATGGCATCGCCTGGTATCGCACCTCCTTTACCCTCAGCGCCGCCGAAGCCAAGGCCGGTATTGTGCTGGGCGTGGGCAAGGTTGACGACTCCGATGTGACCTATGTCAATGGCCAGCAGGTCGGCAGCACCGAGAATCGCTGGAATCAGGCGCGCGTGTATCCAGTGCCGGCGACGGTGCTGAAGCCGGGCGTCAACCGGATTGCGGTGCAGGTGACCGATCTCGGCGGCGGCGGTGGTCTGCATGGCGAGGACAGCGAGCGCTTCGTCGAAGTCGCCGGTGGCGCCAGACGCCCATTGCAGGGCTGGAAGTTCCGTCCGGCCAAGGTCACGGTGAACTTGAACGATGACAAGAACCATGAGCCGACGCTGCTCTACAACGCGATGATCCATCCGTTGCAGCCGTTTCCGGTGCGAGGCGTGATCTGGTACCAGGGCGAGAGCAATGCCACCGCGCTCGGCGCGCTGCGTTATCGCGAACAGTTCGCCGCGATGATCCGGCACTGGCGCGAGGAACGCGGGCAGCCGCAATTACCCTTCCTGTGGGTGCAACTGGCCAATTTCCGCGCTGGTGCCGACACGGACGACCTGAGTCCATGGGCGCTGCTGCGCGAGTCGCAGTCCAAAGCGCTGGCGCTGCCGGCGACGGCGCAGGTGGTGACCATCGATATCGGCACGCCTGGCGACATCCATCCCCCCGACAAGCAGGATGTCGGCCATCGTCTGGCGCTTGCCGCGCGCCACGTCGCCTACGGTGAAACGTTGATCTACACGGCGCCGGTGCTGGCCGATGCTCACTTCGATCACGGCCAGGCGAGGCTGCGTTTCGATCTGCTGGGCAGCGCGCTGGCGGTACGCGGTGGCGGGGAATTGCATGGTTTTGCTATTGCCGGGGCCGATCGCCGTTTTCATCCTGCGCAAGCGCGCATCGAGGGCGACCACGTGCTGGTGCGCAGCGCGGCGGTGCCGCAGCCGCAGGCGGTGCGTTACGCCTGGAGCGAGAACCCGGTCGACGCCAACCTTGTTAACCGCGAGCAATTGCCGGTGTCTCCGTTCCGTACCGATACCTGGTGAGCTGCGGTGCTTGCCTGCGCTTTTTACCCAGCAGCCAGCATGATGTGCTGGTTGCCGGCGTCTGTTGCAGTTGCAGACTTGCGTGAAGGGAAGGAACGATGATGCACATTTCCACCCATACCGTTCGCTGGACGATGATGCATCTGCGGCGTCTATTCGCCTTGGTTTTGGCGTTGAGTGTTTGCGTTGCCGACAGCGCGTTCGCGCAGCAGGTGACCCAGCAAGCCGATGGCATCATCGTGCGGCCCAGCGCCGAGGGGAGCGTGCCGGTTCGGCTGCAGGTGGTGGACAGCAATCTGTTGCGGGTCAGCGCCGATCCACATGGCACCTTCCAACGCACGTCGAGTTTGATGCGCGTGCCGGTGCAGGGCGATAACAGCTTTCGTTTCGAGCGCCAGGGCGATGCGGTGTGGGTCCGGACCGCCAGATTGAGCGCGCGGGTTTCCATGATCGATGGCCACGTCAGTGTTGTCGATGCGCATGGCCGGCCGTTGTTGTCCGAAGTACCGGGTGGGCGCAGCTTCGTCCCGTTGATGGTGGAGGGCAAGGCGTACTTCAGCGTGCGTCAGCGCTTCGCCTCGCCGGCCGACGAGGCCTTTTATGGCTTCGGCCAGCACCAGCAAGGCTGGATGAATCAGAAAGGGCACAACGTCGAACTGCTGCAGAGCAATCTGGACATGGCGGTGCCGTTTTTGCTGTCCAGCCGCCACTACGGCATTTTGTGGGATAACAACGCGATCACCCGCATGGGCGATCCGCGCGGTCTGCAACCGCTACCGGCATCGCTGACCCTGTACGACGCGCAGGGCAAGCCCGGCGCGTTGACGGCGCGCTATGCGCTCGACGGCAAGCCGGTGCTGGAACGCCGCGAGAACGAGATCGACTACCAGTACATCAAAGACCTCGCCAAGTTTCCGAAACAGGCCAAGCCCGGCGACGCGCGCCGCATGCAGGTGGTCTGGGAGGGCGCGTTCGAAGCCCGCAGGGGCGGCGAGCATACGTTCTCGCTGTATGCCAGCGAATACACCAAGCTGTGGATCGACGGCAGGCTGGTGCTCGACCGCTGGCGACAGAACTGGAATCCCTGGCATCACGAATTCGCGTTGCACCTGCAGCCAGGCCAGCGGCATACGCTGAAGCTGGAATGGAGCCTGATCGATCCCAGCTACATCGCCCTGCTGCATCGCGATCCCTTGCCTGCTGCCGAGGCCAAGGATCTATCGCTGTGGTCCGAGGTCGGGCAGATGATCGACTACTACGTCGTTGCCGGCGACAACGCCGATCAAGTCATCGCCGGTTACCGTGCGCTCACCGGCAAGGCGGTGCTGCTGCCGAAGTGGGCCTACGGGTTTTGGCAGAGCCGCGAACGCTACAAGCGCCAGGACGAATTGCTCGCGGTACTGGCGGAGTATCGCCGACGCAGGTTGCCCATCGACAACATCGTGCAGGACTGGTCGTACTGGCCCGAGGATGCCTGGGGGGCACACACCTTCGACAAGAGCCGTTTTCCAGATCCCGATGGCATGGTCAAGATGGTGCACGACCTGCACGCGCAGATCATGATCTCGGTATGGCCCAAGTTCTATCCGAGTACCGCCCACTACAAAGAACTGGATGCGGCCGGCTACATCTACAGACGCAATGTCCAGGTCGGTGAACGCGACTGGATCGGCAAGGGCTACAAAAATGCCTTCTACGATCCATACGCGGCGCAGGCGCAGGCGATCTACTGGCGCCAGATCGAGGAGACGCTCAACCGCAAGGGCTTCGACGCCTGGTGGCTGGACGCCGACGAACCCGATGTGCATTCCAACCTGGACATCGCCGAGCGCAAGGCCCGTACCACGCCGACCGCGCTGGGGCCTTCGACGGAGTTCTTCAATTCCTATCCGTTGCCGCATACCCACGGCGTCTACGTCGGCGACCGTGCCGCCGACGGCAAACGCGTATTCATCCTCTCGCGCAAGGGCTACGCCGGCACGCAGCGCAATGCGGTGGCGGTGTGGAGCGGCGACATCGCATCGCGCTGGGACGATCTGCGCGAGCAAATTTCCGCCGGCGTCAACCTGTCGATGTCGGGCCTGCCGAACTGGACTTTCGACATCGGCGGTTTTGCGGTGGAGACGCGTTATGAGCACCAGGATCCGGCGCATCTGCCGGAATGGCGCGAACTCAATACGCGTTGGTTCCAGTTCGGCGCGTTCGTGCCGCTGTTCCGTTCGCACGGGCAGTTCCCGTACCGCGAGATCTGGAACATTGCCCCGGAAGGCACGCCGTATTACGCCAGCATGGCGTACTACAGTCGTCTGCGTTACACCTTGCTGCCCTACATCTACACCCTCGCTGGCGATACCTACCACCATGACGGGGTGATCATGCGCGGTTTGCCGATGGACTTTCCGGACGATCCCAAGGTCGCCGACATCAACGATCAGTACCTGTTCGGGCCGGCGTTCCTGGTCGCGCCGGTGACCCGTTTCGGCGCGACCTCGCGTCAGGTGTACCTGCCTGCTGGTACCAGCTGGATCGACTTCAACAGCGGCAAGCGCTACGACGGTGGCCAGACCATCGAGGCGGCCGCGCCGCTGGAGCGCATGCCGTTGTTCGTGCGCGCCGGCGCGATCGTGCCGACCGCGCATGTGCAGCAGTATGTCGACGAAACGCCGGATGCGCCGCTGACCCTCGTGGTCTATACCGGCACCGACGGCCGTTTCTCGCTGTACGAGGACGATGGCAAGGGCTATGGCTACGAGCAGGGCGAATTCAGCCGGATTCCATTGGCCTGGGACCAGCGTACAGGCGTGTTGACCATCGGGGCGCGCGTGGGCCGCTGGCCGGGCATGCAGACTAGGCGCAGCTTCAACGTGCGCTTCGTCGATGGCCCACGTGCCGATGCTGGCGCACTTGAGCCCATGGCCGACATCCAAGTGCAGTACCACGGCCAGGCTGTGCGTGTGGCAAAGCCTGTCCTTTCGTCTGATGCGCCGCGCTGATCTCGGTCAACCCGGCGCGAAGCCGTCTGCAGTGCGCTGAGACGGCGGTGCAGGCCTTGTTTCAATGCGCTCCAACGGGCTTCGCACTCACTGCAACGTCGATCATAGGCACGATGGCAACCTGAAGCGATGCGTGCCCGATGTCGGTGGGGCTGAGCAACCGGCGTCGGGCGGACTACACTGTGTCGATGGTGGCCAGCCCCCTGCTGCCGCTTTTTCTCCTGGAGCGACGATGGATCTGTGTGTGTGCAACGAGCGGCGGGTGCGGCGATGAGCCTGTATATCGGTCTGGATGTGGGCACTCAGAGCGTCAAACTGCTCGCCTATGATGCGGACAGTCGTCGTGTGGTCGCCATGCACGGACATACGCTGGAGCTCATCAGTCGCGACGATGGCACCCGCGAACAAGAGGCGCAGTGGTGGATCGACGGCATCCTCGCCTGCTTTGCCGCCCTTGGCGCCGAACGCCGTGCGCAGGTTCGGGCGATCGCGGTCTCCGGTCAGCAGCATGGCTTCGTGCCGCTGGACGCGCAGGGGCAGGTCACCGCGCCGGTCAAGCTGTGGTGCGATACCAGTACCCAGCGCGAGTGCGAGGAGATCATGCAGGCGGTCGGTGGTGCGCAGCGCTGCGTGGAGTTGGCCGGTAACCCGATCCTGGCCGGCTACACCGCTTCCAAGCTGCCGTGGACGCGCAAGCACCGTCACCCGGCCTATGCCGCGATGACCTCGGTGCTGTTGCCGCACGACTACGTCAACTTCTGGCTCACCGGTGAGCGTTACACCGAGTTCGGCGATGCGTCCGGCAGCGGCTGGCTGGATGTGCGCCGTCGGCAGTGGTCGGCGCCGCTGTTGCAGGCGATCGATCCGCAGCGCGATCTGGCCGCGGCGCTGCCGCCGTTGGTGCCCACCGAGACCACATTCGCCCTGTCCGCCACGGCGGCGCAGGCACTGGGATTGCCGCGCGAGGTTCGCGTGGCCACCGGTGGCGGCGACAACATGATGGCCGCGATCGGCACCGGTAATGTCGTACCTGGACGTCTCACCATGAGCCTGGGCACCTCCGGCACCCTGTTCGCTTACGCCGACCGCCCGGTGGTGGATGCCGATGCGCGTTGGGCCGCGTTCTGCTCCTCCAGTGGTGGCTGGTTGCCGCTGATCTGCACCATGAATTGCACCGTTGCCACCGAGACCATCGCACGTCTGTTCGGGATCAAGACCGGGCAGGGCGAGGCCTTGCTCGACGCCACTGCGCCCGGCGCCGGTGGCTTGGTGCTGCTGCCGTTCTTCAACGGCGAGCGCACCCCCAATCTACCGGCGGCGCGTGGTTGCCTGACCGGCATGGATCTGCACAACACCACGCCGGCGCATTTTTATCGCGCGGCGATGGAGGGGGCCAGTTACAGCTTGCGCAACGGCTTCGATGCGTTTGTCGATGCCGGCCTGCGTTTCGATTCGATCTACGTCACCGGCGGTGGCAGCAAGAGCGCCGGTTGGCGTCAGCTCATCGCCGATCTGTTCGCGCTGCCGGTGCATGTGCCGGCGCAGGCCGAGGGGGCCGCGTTCGGCGCCGCCCTGCAGGCGCTGTGGGCCGATGCCCACGCCCAAGGCGAGCGCGCCAGCCTGGCCGAGGTCGTGCTGCAGCATCAACAGGACGATGCTGCGCTCTCCGCGCAGCCGGATGCGCAACGCGGCGAACAGTACCAGGCGCATTACCGTACTTTCGCGCAGCATCTGCAGGCCATCGGCCCGCTTTACGCCGGTTGATCCTTTTTCCCACGTCATGCCTATCAGGACTTTGTAATGAGCAATTCCGTCTATATCGGCGCCAAGGAATATTTTCCGGGCATCGGCCGCATTCCGTTCGAAGGCAAAGCCTCGGACAACCCGCTGGCGTTCAAGGTCTACGACGCCGATAAGCAACTCGGCGGCAAATCCATGGCTGAGCACCTGCGTTTTGCCGTGGCGTATTGGCACAGTTTCTGCGGCAACGGCGCCGATCCGTTCGGTCCGGGCACGCGCGCCTATCCGTGGGATGCCGGTAGCGACGCACTGGCGCGGGCCGAGGCCAAGGCCGATGCGGCATTCGAATTTTTCACCAAACTCGGCGTGCCGTATTACTGCTTCCACGATGTGGATCTGGCCCCGGACGCGGAGGCCATCGGCCAGTACGAGAAGAACCTGCAGCACATGGTCGGTATTGCCAAGCAGCGCCAGGCCGACACCGGCATCAAGTTGCTGTGGGGCACGGCCAACCTGTTCTCGCATCCGCGCTATATGAACGGCGCGGCGACCAACCCGGATTTCGACGTGGTGGCGCGCGCGGCGGTGCAGGTCAAGGCGGCGTTGGAAGCGACGGTGGCCTTGGGCGGGGAGAACTACGTGTTCTGGGGCGGTCGCGAGGGCTATGCGTGCCTGCACAACACGCAGATGCGGCGCGAGCAGGAGCATTTGGCGCGCTTCCTCACTCTGGCGCGCGACTACGGACGCAGCATCGGCTTCAAGGGCAATTTCCTGATCGAGCCCAAGCCGATGGAGCCGATGAAGCACCAGTACGATTTCGACAGCGCCACGGTGGTGGGTTTTCTGCGCCAGCACGGGCTGGATCAGGATTTCAAGCTCAACATCGAGGCCAACCACGCCACGTTGTCCGGGCACAGTTTCGAGCACGATCTGCAGGTGGCCAGCGATGCGGGCCTGCTGGGCAGCATCGACGCCAACCGCGGCAATCCGCAGAACGGCTGGGACACCGACCAGTTCCCGGTGGATCTGTACGACACGGTGGGGGCGATGCTGGTGGTGCTGCGGCAGGGCGGCCTAGCGCCGGGCGGGTTGAACTTCGATGCGAAGGTGCGGCGCGAATCCTCCGATCCGCAGGACCTGTTCGTGGCGCACATCGGCGGGATGGACGCGTTCGCGCGCGGGCTGGAAGTGGCGCACGCGCTGCTGACGTCCTCGCCGCTGGAACAGTGGCGCAAGGCGCGCTACGCGAGTTTCGACAGCGGTGCGGGGGCGGCCTTCGCGGCGGGCAAGAGCACGCTGGCGGAGCTGGCCGCGCATGCGGGCAAGGTCGGCGAACCGACGCAACGCAGTGGCCGCCAGGAAGCCTACGAGAACCTGATCAACCAGTATCTGCTGCGCTGATGCGGTGTGCTGCGGTGGCCGGTGCGCCGCCGCAGCGTCATGCTGTTTTCCCCGCGCCGGCTGTCTCCTTCTTGCATGCCATCAGGTGAATCCATGTCCAGTGTTTCGATCGATCGCCACGCCGACGCGGGCGAGAACACCCGCCTCATCATCCTGATCAGTTGCGTTGCCACCATCGGCGGCTTTCTGTTTGGCTTCGATAGCGGTGTCATCAACGGCACCGTCGACGGCCTAAGGCAGACGTTCCAGTCCAGTTCCGCCGGTACCGGTTTCGAGGTCGCCTCGATGCTGCTTGGCTGCGCGGTTGGCGCGTTCCTCGCCGGCTCGTTGGCCGATCGCTGGGGGCGGCGCACGGTGTTGATCGTCTCCGCGGCGCTGTTCCTGTTGTCGGCGTTGGGGGCCGGTGCGGCGCATAACTCGCTGCTGTTCGTGTGCGCGCGGATGATGGGCGGCTTCGCCGTCGGGGCGGCCAGTGTGATGTCGCCGGCCTATATCGCCGAGGTCGCTTCGGCGCGCTACCGCGGGCGTCTGGCCACCGTGCAGCAGATCGCCATCATCGGCGGTCTGTTCTGCGCTTTTCTCAGTAATTACCTGTTGGCCAAGGCCGCTGGCGTTTCTACCCAGGCGCTGTGGCTGGAGCAGCCGGCGTGGCGTTGGATGTTCTGGATGCAGGCGCTGCCATCGGCGGCCTTTCTGCTGCTGTTGCTGGTGATTCCGGAAAGCCCGCGCTTTCTGGTGGTGAAGGGCCGCCGCGAGCAAGCTTTGACTGTGCTGACGCGGCTGTATGGCGCCAGTACGGCGCAGACCAAGCTGACCGAGATCTCCGCTTCGTTGTCGGCCGACCTGCACAAGCCGCGGCTGTCGGACCTGATCAGCCAGGTCACCGGCAAGATCCGGCCGATCGTGTGGGTCGGCATCGGTCTGGCGACTTTCCAGCAGTTGGTCGGTATCAATGTGGTGTTCTACTACGGCGCGGTGCTGTGGCAGGCGGTGGGTTTTTCCGAGAGCGACGCACTGCTGATCAACGTGCTGTCCGGCGCGCTGAGTATCGGCGCCTGCCTGATCACCGTCGTGTTGATCGATAAGATCGGGCGCAAGCCGCTGCTGTGGATCGGTTCGGCAGGCATGGCGTTGGCGTTGGCGTTGGTCACCATCGCCTTCGCCAGTGCCTCGCTGGATGCGGCTGGGAAGCTGGCGATGTCGCCGGGCATGGGCCGGTTGGCGCTGGTTGCGGCCAATGTCTACGTGGTCTTCTTCAACATGTCCTGGGGACCGGTGATGTGGGTGATGCTGGGCGAGATGTTCCCCAACCAGATCCGTGGCTCGGGCCTGGCGGTGGCCGGTGCCGCGCAATGGACGTCCAACTTCGCGATCACCGTGACCTTCCCGGTTCTGCTTGGCAGCATCGGCTTGGCCGGCGCCTACGGCATCTACACCGTTGCCGCGTTGCTGTCGGTGTTCTTCGTGCTCAAGTACGTGTACGAAACCAAGGGTAAGGAACTGGAGCAGATGCAGGGCTGACCCCGGTGCCGGCGCGTGCGAGGCGCGCCGGCGTCACCGGGAGCGGCGCGCGTATCGTGCGCGCCGCGTCCGACTCAATGCGACTGCAGGTAGCGGCTAAAGGCGAGCATGTCCACGCTGCCCCAGCCGGACGCATAGTCCCAACCCGGGCCGGCGCTGTAGCCGTCGCGATACATGCCGTTGTCGCCGATCAGGACGTCGTACTTGCTGTTCGCGTTCTTGGCATAGTCATACAACGCCGGGCCGACGAAGCCCACCCGGTTGCCATTGACTTGCAGGACCCGTGCGAGCAGGCCGGCGAAGGTTGGCGCCGCGGCGCTGGTCCCGTAGGCATAGGTGCTGACCTCGGTCCCGTAGGTGTTGCCAGTCTGCAGAACATATGCACTGCTGTCGCCCGAGCCGTTGAAGCTGACGTCGGGCACCGCGCGGTAGCCATTGGCGACCATGTTCGGGATTACGCGCTTCTGCCAGCTCGGTGCTCTGTACATCTTGCTGAGCCCGCCCTGGGTGATGCCGTAGTTGCGATGAGCGTTCCAGACTACCTCCTCGCCATACGTGGTGGGGGCGCCGGCCGGGGTGCGCAGCTCGGTTGCGCCGACCGCGATCACGTACGGGCTGGAGGCTGGGAAGGCGACTTCGCGCTGTTCCGGATGGTTCGTTAGGTCCGGATAGTAGGGCGGAGTGGAAGTGGAGCTCAGCGGCATATAGACGCCGTCGTCGCCGCTGGAGAACACGAAGTTCTGGCCATTGCTCACCGCCTGGTTCAGCGCCGTATTCACCGCCTGCAAGGTGTCCTGATAGACCTGTGCTTCCGAACCATAGATCGAGACGCTGATTACCCGCGCCTGGTCGTCGTCGGCCGCGCGCTGCATGCCGTCGATGATGCTCTTCCAGGAAAAGTCTGGCACGTTGTAAATGATCAGCGTTTTCAGTCCGCCGGACGTGCCGAGCAGCAACTGGGTGTCAATATCCCACTCGATGTCGGCCGAGAGGGAGCCGGTCGGTCGGTAGCCGGGCGAGGCAGGATCGCCGGTCTGCACCACGCGCACCATCGTGTGCAGGTTGTGCTGCGCCTGGAAGCTGGCCAGGTGCCGCAAGGTCTCGCCCATGTTACCGACCGCGATGATCGCTGCGGTGGTGCTGGTCGCCGCCGGCAGGCTGGCAGCGTCGTACAGGATGGGCAGGTCTTCCACCTGGTGCGTCACCGGCACTAGGTCCGGCGTCGCCTGCGTTGCCGCTTGCGTCGATGCGATGGTCTGCATGGCCTGCTGTGTGGTGATCTTCGGCGTCGCCGCGTTGCGTATGTTGTCCAAACCGAGTACGCCGGCCACACTGCCGGCCAACGCGGCCGGCACCTTGGCCGCCCCATCGTTGACGTAGTAACGCTGGCCGTTATCGGTGTAGCTGCGGATCGCGGTGTCGAACGCGGTTTGGATCGCGGCTACGCTCGCCTTGGCCTGCAGCAGCCTGCCGTTGCCGGCCACGCGGACGTCGCTGATGCCCTTGCCTAGCAGATAGTCCTTGACCCGTTGTACGTCGGTGACGTTCGGCATCGCGAGGGCTTTTACTCGTGCGCGCAGTGTGGGATCGCTCACGACCTGCGCAGTCAGTGCTGCGGTGGCCCGTTGCAGCGCCGCCTGGTCTGTGGGGTGCAGCAGGATACTGATCTCCAAAGTGGCGTCCAATGGCGCCGACGTCAGTGACTGGTTCGGTTGCGCGATGGGATGACCGGCGACTACTTGGCTGGCGGTCGCGGTGGCGACCCAGTCGTTGCCAGGCATGGCAGCAGCGTTGGCAATGCTGCTGCACAGTGCGATGGCCAGCAGGGTTCTACGAAATGCGGGGAGATGCATGGGCGTGACTCGCTGTGGGAAAGACAGCTTCAGTCACGCATGTAATACGATTCGATGTCAGTGCGAACTTGTCTACGACCCCGTAGAATTTTGTGATGATGGCGGATGAGCTGCATCCAACATAGTCACAAAGACAGCGGCATGTATTTATGTTACTTTATAACAATTATAAAATAATGGGTTGCCTTCGTGCCTGCTCGTTGCGTTGCGTGTGTCGTATTCGTCTACGTTGAACCCATGCTATGCCCAGGTCTGGTATGAATCGCCGTGAGTGGCTGGGCTTGGCCGGCGCGGGCGCGGCGATGCTGTGGATGCCGGGGTTCGCGCGCGCCGCGGTGCCGCGGGTATCGGCTTGCGTGCTGGAAACCGCGTCGGGGCGTCTGCAACTGCGTCTGCAACTGGATGCTGTCGTGGACTACCGCGTGTTCGCGCTGTCTGCACCGGAACGATTGGTCGTCGATCTGGCTGGTGTCGATGCGATGCCGCCGCCGATCGCGATGTCGGCACAGGACAGTGTGGTCGCTGCAATCCGGAGTGGTAGGCAGCACAATGGCCTGCGCCTGGTATTGGACCTGCGCCAGCCGGTGGCGACCCATGCGCACTGGGACGCGACCGCACCCGATACCCCTGCGCAATTGTTGCTGGATCTAGGGCCGGCTTCTTCCGCGGCGGACACCGTCGCCGATACGGCAGCGCAGGCAGCCGCTACGGTTGCGCCGCCGCCGCGTAGCGCCATCGTCGTGACCTCGCGGCCACGCGTGGTTGCTATCGACGCCGGCCACGGCGGCAAGGATCCGGGTGCGGTCAGTGCCGATGCGCGCTACGAGAAGCATGTGGCGATGGGCGTGGCGGGGCGCCTGTACCAGGCGTTGCAGGCCGATCCACGCTACCGACCGACGCTGATCCGCAGCGACGACCGTTTCGTGCCGTTGCACGAGCGGGTGGTGATTGCGCATCAGCGCAATGCCGATCTGTTCGTATCCATCCATGCCGACGCCGCCCCCAATCGCAGCGCCCAGGGAGCCTCGGTCTACGCCCTGTCGGAGAATGGCTCCAGTTCCGCGCTGGCGCGCTGGATCGCCGACAGCGAGAACAGTGCCGACCGCTATGCCAGTGCCGCCGAACGTTATCTACGGCAGAAGGACCCGGTGCTGTCCAAGGTGTTGGTGGATCTGTCGATGAGTGGCACCATCGCGTCCAGCCTGCAGTTCGGCAAGACCATGCTCGGGCGCCTGCAACAGGTGACTCGTCTGCACCAAGACGAAGTCGGACAGGCCGGTTTCGCCGTGCTCAAGTCACCGGACATCCCGTCGCTGCTGGTCGAAACCGGCTTCATGAGCAACCAGGATGATTGCAGGCGCTTGATCACGGATCGTCATCAGGACGAATTGGCGCAATCGTTGCACCTGGGGATCGACGACTATTTCCAGGCTTTCCCATTGCATGCCTGAGCCGCTGCCGCTGTTGCCGATGGCTCCTTTTTTCCAAACTGCCAAGAACCGATGAACCTGCCGATCCGCTTGCCGTTGCCCGATGTCGCCACCGACGAACCTTCTGCGATCGCCGCGCCGCTGCGCTGGGTGGGCATGGATGGCATTGCCATGCCGATTCGCTTTGACGAAGGCCAGAGCAGCGCACCGCTGGCCGCGCTGGCTGCGCTGTACGTCGATCTGCCATCGACCCAGGCCAAGGGCATCCACATGTCGCGCCTATACCGTTTGCTGGATGCGCATGCGCAGCAGCCGCTGACCCCGTCGCGGTTGGCACAGCTGCTGCGCGAGATGGTCGATAGCCATGCCGACTGCGCTTCCACAGCCGCGCGGCTGTCGTTGCGTAGCAGCCTGCTGCGACGTAGTCCGGCCCTGCGTAGCGAAGGCTTGGCCGGGTGGAAGGCGTATCCGCTGCGGATCGATTCGGAGTTTTGCCAGGGGATGGTTCGCATCACGTTGGGCGTGGAGGTGTTGTATTCCTCCACCTGTCCGTGTTCTGCGGCGCTGGCGCGGCAGCTGCTCAGCGAGGCGTTCTTGCGCGATCATGCCGAGCAGGTTTTGCTGTCGCGCGAGGCGGTTGCCGACTGGCTCGCACAGTATGGTAGTTACGCCACCCCGCACAGTCAGCGGAGTGTGGCGGCGGTGCAGGTCGGCGTCTCCACACTTGCCTTGGGCTTTGACGTGGAGGCCCTGATCGACCTGGTCGAGCAGGCGCTGGCCACGCCGGTACAGGCGGCGGTGCGGCGTGCCGACGAACAGGAGTTCGCCCGCCGCAATGGCGCCAACCTGATGTACGTGGAGGATGCCGCTCGGCGCTTGCAGCAGGCGCTGGGCGCACGCCATGCGGAGGTACAGGTGCAGGTCCGTCATCTGGAGAGCCTGCATGCGCACGATGCGGTGGCCGAGGCCGCGCTGACGTCGAGCAGACCTGTCGAGGCGATGCGCTGATCCAGTGAACCGGCAAGTTCGGCAGATGCCGACCGCGTAGACGCAAAACCCCGCCGAGGCGGGGTTTTCTTTTGACGCATCCGCGGCAGAGCAGGCGAAAATGGCGCTCCCTAGGGGGCTCGAACCCCTGTTTTAGCCTTGAGAGGGCCATGTCCTAACCACTAGACGAAGGGAGCGTTTGGTCGCGCGATTGCAGCGCGCTAGTATATGGGCCACGCCGCCCTTCGGCAATCCTGCAACCCGATACGGAAGCGCCATCATCAATCCGCCAGTTCCACCGCCGTTCACCCCGTGCGTGATCCCCCGCGATCAGCACACGATCTCGCGCAAGGACATCAGCCCCAACGCTCTGCGCGTGCTGTATAGGTTGCGCGAAGCCGGTTTCGGCGCCTATCTGGTTGGCGGCGCGGTCCGCGATTTGCTGGTCCAGTGGCAGCCAAAGGATTTCGATGTCGCCACCGACGCCACCCCCGAGCAGGTCAAGCAGCTTTTTCGCAACTGCCGTTTGATCGGGCGGCGCTTCCGTCTGGCGCACGTGGTCTATGGCCGCGAAATCATCGAGGTCGCTACCTTCCGCGCAAATGTCGACGACGGCAGCGGCGACCGCGAGCTCGACAATGGTCGTTTGGTTCGCGACAACGTTTACGGCAGCATCGAGGACGACGCGCTCCGCCGCGATTTCACCTGCAATGCCTTGTATTACGCCATCGAGGATTTCTCGGTGCGCGACTACACCGGTGGCTTCGAGGACGTGCAGGCGCGGCTGATGAAGTTGATCGGCGATCCCGAGCAGCGCTATCGCGAGGATCCGGTGCGTATGTTGCGCGCGGTGCGGCTGGCGGCCAAGCTCGGTTTCCAGATCGATGCCGGTACCGCCGAACCGATCCCGCGTCTGGCGGGGTTACTGGCCGAAGCGGCGCCAGCGCGGCTGTTCGAGGAGGTACTCAAGCTGTTTCTGTCCGGCCACGGCGTGGCTAGCTTCGAAGGACTGGAGCGGCACGGCTTGCTTGCCGCGCTGTTTCCGGAAAGTACAGCGGCGCTGCATTCCAACCGCAGTGGTGCGTTACGACGGATGTTGATCGATGGTCTTCGCAACACCGATACGCGGGTTGCTAACGACGAACCGGTGTCGCCGGCGTTCTTGTTCGCGTTGCTATTGTGGCCAGCCTACTGCCGCGCGCTGATGACCCTGCAAAAGCAAGGCATGCAGACGGAAGAGGCCCAGCGCCGTGCCGCCGACCGGGTGACCTTGCATCAATTGGGGACCGTGGCGCTGCCGCGGCGCTTTTCGCTGCCGATGCAGGAAATCTGGTTGTTGCAATCGCGTTTCAGCTCGCGTCAGCGCAAGCGGGTGATGCGGACGCTGTCGCACCCGCGTTTCCGTGCCGCGTTCGATTTTCTGATCGTGCGCCAATCCGCTTCCGACGAGCACGCTGCCGATATCGCGTATTGGCGCGAACTGCAACAACAGCCGGGTTACGCGCCGCCACCGCGCGGCTTCGATCCGGAGATCGACTATGTCGGCGACGAACTGCCCTTGGCACCACCGGCCGATAGCGAAGAAACTCCCAAGCGCCGTCGGCGTCGTCGGCGGCGTCCGGATGCCGCCGCTCCCGTCGAGTGAGCGCGGGTGCCGTTGCCCCTGTCCATGCCTGCATTGGCTTAGGTGGCAACCTCGGCGACGCTGTGGCGACACTACGCGCGGGATTGGCCGCATTGGACACGCTGCCGCAAACGCGCCTGCTATGTGCCTCGCAGTTGTACCGAAGCCCAGCCTGGGGCAATCAGGCGCAGCCGGATTTCATCAATGCCGCCGCGCTGGTGTCAACCGGGCTATCGGCTTCGGCGTTATTGCAGGCTCTGCTTGCGTTGGAAACCCGGCATGGCCGGCAGCGCCATCCGGCCGAGCGCTGGGGGCCGCGTACCCTGGACTTGGATCTGTTGCTGTACGCTGAGGCGGTGATCGACCTTCCTGGGCTGCAGGTGCCGCATCCGTTCCTGCACGCGCGTGGTTTCGCGCTGCTGCCGCTGGCCGAGATCGCTGCCGGGGCGACGATTCCCGGCCATGGCACGGTGCGCGAAGCATGCGAGCGCATCGACACCAGCGCAATCGTGCCAATCGGTAGATAATGGTCGGCTCATTACCGCCGCACATGAGCTTATGAGCAGCCACGCCGACAGCAAGCCCTGGACCGTTCCCGCCCTGGCCGATGCCAAGCGCCGCCAGCAGAAGCTGGTGATGTTGACGGCCTACGATGCCGGCTTCGCCCGCGTGTTCGACGCCAGTGGCGTGGACATGATCCTGATCGGCGATTCGCTGGGCATGGTGGTGCAGGGCCACGATTCGACCCTTCCTGTCAGTGTGGACGATATCGCCTACCACACCGCGGCGGTGGCGCGGGTGTTGCAACGGGCGCTGCTGGTCGCCGACCTGCCGTTCCAGTCCGATGCCACGCCCGAACGTGCCTTGGATGCGGCGACACGGCTGTTGCAGGCCGGCGCGGAAATGGTCAAGTTGGAAGGTGCCGGTTACAAGCTCGAGGTGATCCGTTTCCTCAGCGAACGCGATATCCCGGTCTGCGCGCATCTGGGGCTGACCCCGCAATCGGTGTTGACCTTCGGCGGCTACAAGGTGCAGGGCCGCGAGGCCGCCGCCGCCGCCAAGCTGCGCGAGGATGCCAACGCCGTGGCCGCCGCCGGCGCCGCGCTGGTGGTGCTGGAATGCGTGCCGTCGCCGCTGGCCGCACGCATCACCGCCGAGCTGACCATTCCCACGATCGGTATCGGCGCCGGCCCCGGGTGCGACGGCCAGGTGTTGGTGATGCACGACTTTCTCGGTCTGGACAGCGGTCACCGCCGTCCGCGCTTCGTCAAGGATTTCCTGGCCGAAGGTGGCTCTGTCGCCGGTGCGGCGCGCGCGTATGCCGAGGCGGTACGCGCCGGGACTTTCCCCGACGCCGAACACGCCTACGCCCAATGATCCAGACCATCACCGAACTGGCGAGCTTGCGAGCGGTCGTCAGTGATTGGAAGCGGCAGGGCCTGCGCGTGGCCTTTGTCCCGACCATGGGCAATCTGCACCCGGGGCATTTCTCGCTGGTGACCTTGGCCCGGCAGCAGGCCGACCGCGTGGTGTCCAGCGTGTTCGTCAATCCGACTCAGTTCGGGCCAAACGAGGACTTCACCCGCTACCCGCGCACGCCCGAGGCCGACACCAGCGGGCTGTACCAAGCCGGTTGCGACGTACTGTGGCTGCCGACCGTGGAGAGCATGTATCCCTTGGGCGTGGAGCTGGCCTTGCGTATGCATACCCCGGGTGTGAGCGAGGTGCTGGAAGGCGCGTGCCGTCCCGGTCATTTCGATGGCGTCTGCACGGTGGTCGCGCGTCTGTTCAATCAGGTGCAGCCTGACTTGGCCGTGTTCGGCAAAAAGGATTATCAACAACTGGCGGTGATCCGGCAGATGGTCGCCGACCTCGCATTCCCGATCCAGATCATCGGCGGGGCCATCGTGCGCGATGCCGACGGCCTGGCGATGAGCTCGCGTAACCAGTATCTGTCCGCCGAGGAGCGGCCGCGCGCGGCGCACATCCACCGCACCCTGCAGGCGATGCGCGAGGCCCATCTGGCCGGGCTTGCGCGCGCGCAGGTGGAGGCGGCGGCGGCCGCGCAGTTGCAGGCGGTTGGTTTCGAGGTGGATTACACGGTGCTGCGCCGGCCCGACCTGAGCGAACCGCAGGATCGGGCCGGCCCGCGCGTGGCGCTGATCGCCGCGCGCCTGGGGCGGACCCGGTTGATCGACAACCTGGAGTTCTGAGCCGTTGGCCGCCAGGCTACTGCGGCGAGGAGCGGACGCCGCCGCACCCCTCGACTGCTAAACTGCACGCCTTTCCTGACCGCAGTGCCGTCCGCATGCAACTGAGCCTGTTGAAAACCAAGATCCATCGCGCCACCGTCACCCATTCCGAACTCAACTACGAAGGATCGGTCGCGATCGACGGACTGCTGCTGGATGCCACCGGGATTCGCGAGTTCGAGCAGGTGCATATCTGGGACGTCACCAACGGCGCGCGCCTGAGCACCTACGCGATCCGTGCCGACGAGGGTAGTGGCATCATCTCGCTCAACGGTGGCGCGGCACGCCATGTGCAGGTCGGCGATCTCGTCATCATCGCTGCCTTCGCCAGCATGAGCGAGGAAGAGGCCGCGCGCTTCCAGCCGACTCTGGTGTACGTGGACGGCAACAACGCGATTACTCACACCAACCACAGCATTCCAAAGCAGGCCGTATGACACAGTCCACCGGTTTCGACGCACTGCTCTCCCACGCCCAGCGCCTGCGCGGGGCGCGCCTTCCCGAACTGCTCGCGGCCGAACCCGGCCGTGCCGATACCTTGGCGATGCAGGTCGGGCCGCTGTATTTCAATTTCGCCCGGCAAAAATACGACCGCGCGGCGCTGGAGGCGTTGTTGGCGCTGGCCGCCGAGCACGATGTCGCCGGTGCGTTCCAGCGCCTGTTCCGCGGCGAAACGGTCAATGTCACCGAGGGCCGCGCCGCGTTGCACACGGCCTTGCGCGGCGATCTCACCGATGCGGCGGTGGCCAGCCAGGCGCACGCCAGCGCGCGCGAGGTGCAGCAGCGCATGCGTGCGCTGATTGCCGCGTTGGCCCAGACCGAGGTCACCGACATCGTCAGCGTCGGCATCGGCGGTTCCGACCTGGGGCCGCGTCTGGTCGCCGATGCGTTGCGTCCGGTCAGCGGCGCGCGCTTCCGTGTGCATTTCGTGTCCAACGTGGACGGCGCGGCGATGCAGCGCACGCTTGCCACGCTGGATCCGGCGCGTACCGCCGGTGTGCTGATTTCCAAGACCTTCGGCACGCAGGAAACCCTGCTCAACGGGCAAATCCTGCGTGATTGGCTCGGTGGCAGCGAGCGCCTGTTCGCGGTCAGCGCCAATCCTGAGCGTGCGGCCAAGGCGTTCGACATCGCCGCCGGACGCGTGCTGCCGATGTGGGATTGGGTCGGCGGCCGCTATTCGTTGTGGTCGGCGGTTGGTTTCCCCATCGCGCTGGCGATCGGCGCCGATGCGTTCGAGCAATTGCTGGCCGGCGCGGCGCAGTTCGACGATCACGCCTTGAACGCGCCGTTGCAGCAGAACGTGGCGGTGCTGCATGCCTTGACCACGCTGTGGAACCGCAACGTGCTCGGTCATGCGACGCAGGCGGTGATGACCTACGACCAGCGTCTGGCATTGTTGCCGGCGTATCTGCAGCAGTTGGTGATGGAGAGCCTGGGCAAGCGCGTGCGTCTGGACGGCACTCCGGTCCAGTCCGACACCGTGCCGGTGTGGTGGGGTGGTGCGGGGACCGATGTGCAGCACAGCTTCTTCCAGGCGCTGCATCAGGGCACCAGCATCGTGCCGGCCGACTTCATCGGCTGCGTGCGCAGCGACGACCCGTATACCGTCAACCACCAGGCCTTGCTGGCCAACCTGCTGGCGCAGACCGAGGCGCTGGCCAACGGGCAGGGCAGCGACGATCCGGCCCGCGACTACCCCGGTGGCCGTCCGAGCACGCTGATTTTGCTCGATGCGTTGACGCCGCAGGCATTGGGTGCGTTGATCGCGATGTACGAGCACAGCGTGTACGTGCAATCGGTGATCTGGGGAATCAACGCGTTCGATCAGTTCGGCGTGGAACTGGGCAAGCAGTTGGCCAGCCAGTTGTTGCCGGCGTTGCAGGGCAAAGCCACCGAGGTCGCCGACCCGGTGACACGCGCGGTGCTGGCGCGCTTGCGCGGCTGAGTATCACGGCATGCACACGGGGTCTTCTGGCCCCGCGTGGTTCGCAGCATGCCGTACAGGCGATGCCGCAGCAGGCGTCGTCCTGCGTGGCCGGTCGGGCTGCTTTCTTGACCCCGTCCTGTCCACGCTTCGCGCCAGGCTGCATCGCGCACGCGCGCAGTCTACAAATTCGTCCATATTGCGACGCAACAAAACCCACGGGAGTGTCGCGGGTGCTGCCACCGCCGCCGCGCATGCGAAGGCGGTGCAGAACAGCCAAAGCGGATATTTCATCGCTATAGCGTCAGTCGATATCCATCGACAACCACGGCATATCGCGTGGCGTGGTTGACAGCCTCGGGGCGATTCGGGAAGCGTAGGCGTCGGTCGCGCATCGCGGTGGGCGAGGCGGCCGTTGTCTGGCATGCGTTCGCCGTTCCTGGGAGGGAGTTGCTTGGATACACAGCTTGCTGGCGCGATCGCGCCGTTTCGTCATGCGTTGGCCGTTGCCGCTGGGTTGGGGCTGCTGGCCCTGGGGGCTGTGGCGGCTGGACGTTCTTCGGCCGCTGTTCCGGCACCGGCTATGACCGCCGCTACACCGGCGATCCATCCGGCGCTGTGGCCGTCGCCGGCCTGGCCGTTGCCGGAAGACCCGGCACTGGAGGCGCGCCTGACCAAGCTGATGGCGCAGATGACGCTGGAGCAGAAGGTCGGGCAGATCGTGCAGGGCGATATCGCCAGCATGACCCCGGAGGATGTGCGCAAATATCACATCGGCTCGGTGCTGGCCGGCGGTAATTCCGATCCCGGTGGCAAATACGACGCCAGTCCTGCGCAGTGGCTGGCGTTGGCCGATGCGTATTACACCGCGTCGATGGAAAAGACCGGTTCCGGCCCGGCGATCCCGATCATCTTCGGAATCGATGCCGTGCACGGGCAGAGCAACATCGTCGGCGCCACGCTGTTCCCGCACAACATCGGTCTTGGCGCCACCCGCGACCCGGAGCTGATACGCAAGATCGGCGAAGTCACCGCCGCCGAGACCCGCACCACCGGCATGGAGTGGACCTTCGCGCCGACCGTGGCGGTGCCGCAGGACGACCGCTGGGGCCGCACCTACGAGGGCTATTCGGAATCGCCGGAGGTGGTGTCCAGTTTTGCCGGCAAGATGGTCGAGGGTTTGCAAGGCGTGCCTGGCCAGCCGGGTTTCCTCGATGGCAGCCACGTGATCTCCTCGGTGAAGCATTTCCTCGGCGATGGCGGCACCACCGACGGCAAGGATCAGGGCGATACCCGGGTCAGCGAGCTGCAGTTGCGCGACATCCACGGTGCGGGCTATCCACCGGCGATTGCCGCTGGCGCGCAGTCGGTTATGGCCTCGTTCAATAGTTTCAACGGCGTCAAGATGCACGGCAACAAGGTGATGCTGACCGACGTGCTGAAGGGGCAGATGCATTTCGGTGGGTTCGTGGTCGGCGACTGGAACGGCCATGGTCAGGTTCCCGGTTGTCGCAACGACGATTGTCCGGCGGCGTTCAACGCCGGCGTGGACATGCTGATGGCGCCAGATAGTTGGAAGGGGTATTACGAAAGTGCGCTGAAGGCGGTGAAGTCCGGCGAGATTCCGATGGCGCGGCTGGATGATGCGGTGCGGCGGATTTTGCGGGTGAAGCTGCGGCTGGGCCTGTTCGAGGCCGGCAAGCCGTCGCAGCGCCCGCTCGGCGGCAAGTTCGAACTGCTCGGCGCGCCCGCGCATCGTGCAGTGGCGCGTCAGGCGGTACGCGAGTCGCTGGTGCTCTTGAAGAACCAGAACCACCTGCTACCGCTCAAGCCGCAGACTCGGCTCCTGGTCGTTGGCGATGGCGCCAACGACATGGGTAAGCAATGCGGCGGTTGGACCCTGAACTGGCAGGGCACCGGCACCAAGCGCGCCGACTATCCGCATGCCACGACCATCTGGGAGGGGCTGCGGGAACAGATCCAGGCTGCCGGTGGCAGCGCCGAGTTGGCGATCGACGGCAAGTATACGAATAAGCCTGATGTGGCGGTGGTGGTGTTTGGCGAAAATCCCTACGCCGAGTTCCAGGGCGACATCGCCACGCTGCTGTACAAACCCGGCGACGACAGCGATCTGCAACTGATCAAAAAGCTCAAAGCCGATGGTATTCCGGTCGTGGCGGTGTTCCTGAGCGGACGTCCGTTGTGGGTGAACCGCGAGATCAACGCCGCCGATGCGTTCGTCGCTGCCTGGTTGCCGGGATCGGAAGGTGGCGGCATTGCCGATGTGCTGCTGCGCAAACCCGATGGGCAGCTTCAGTACGATTTCCACGGCAAGCTCAGCTATTCCTGGCCGCGTTCGGCGGTGCAGTACGCCAACAATGTCGGGCAGAAAAACTATAACCCGCAGTTCGCATTCGGTGAGGGCCTGACTTATGCCGACAAGGGCGATCTGAACCGTCTTTCCGAAGTTTCCGGCGTGTCCGGCGCGCAGGCGGTGGGCGGGGTGTACTTCGAACGCGGCAAGCCCGCGGCGGGCATCAACCTGATCCTGCAAGGTGGTACGCAGGCCAATCTGCCGGCAGCGACTGTGCCGGTGGCGCTGGCCGACGGCGCGCTGAAGGTCACCGCGATCGACTACAAGGCGCAGGAGGACGCACGTCGCTTCGTCTGGTCGGGCAAGGGTAAGGCCGCGTTGGCGCTGGTGCTGCCCAGGCCGCTGGATGTCTCGCGTGAGAGCAATGGCGATCTGCAATTGATTCTTACCATGAAAGTGGATGCGCCGCCGGCTGGCGCCACTAGCATCGGTGTGAATTGTGGTCATGGTTGCGCGGCACAGGTGCCATGGGGCAAGGCGTTGGCCGCGTGGCCCAAGGGCGAATGGCACACGCTGGGAGTACCGCTGAAGTGCTTCGCGGTCGTCGGTGCGGACCTCGCCAAACTCGAGCGGCTTCCCGTGATCGAGAGCGATGCCGCATTGGATCTTTCGGTCTCGCGAATTGCGCTGGGTTCCAGCAACGACGCGCAGCGCATGCTCGATTGTCCGTTGCGTTGATTGGCGGATCTGTGGCGCTGGCGTGGGTGCTCAACCTCGCCGGATGCGAACATTGCCGCATCGCCGATGATGTTCACCGCGTGCGATGCTGCCGCACAGGGTGAGAAAGGCGTGATAGTCAGGAGCGCTGCCCGTGCGGGCGGTGTCGTACTCAACGATGCGACAGGGCCGAGGCTCGTAGGAGAACGCCATGGGTTTGGCGAGGTTGGATGTAGCGATCGTGCTGGTGTACCTGGCGGGCATCTTCGTGCTTGCGCAGTGGGTGTCGCGGGAGAAAGCCGGGCATCGCAAGAGTGCCGAGGATTACTTCCTGGCGGGCAAGACCTTGCCGTGGTGGGCGATTGGCGCTTCGCTGATAGCAGCGAACATTTCTGCCGAGCAGATCATCGGCATGGCCGGCTCCGGCTATGCGATCGGCCTGGCAATCGCTTCCTACGAATGGATGGCGGCGCTGACCTTGTTGATCGTCGGCAAGTTCTTCCTGCCGGTGTTTTTGCGCAATGGCATCTATACCATGCCGCAGTTCCTGGAACAACGCTACGGCAAGTGGATCCGCACGCTGATGGCGGTGTTCTGGCTGCTGCTGTACGTGTTCGTCAACCTGACCTCGATCCTGTGGTTGGGATCGATCGCGGTGAGCCAGGTTACCGGCATGGACCAGACTCTGGCGCTGGCTTTGATCGGTGTGTTCGCTCTTGTCTATCAGTTGTACGGTGGCCTCAAGGCGGTGGCGCTGACCGACATCGTGCAGGTCACCTTGCTGGTGCTGGGCGGTTTGCTGGTCGCCGGGCTGACCCTGTCGCGTATCGGCGATGGTGCCGGCGTGCTGGCCGGCTTCAAGCATCTATGGAGCGCGCATCCGGAGCACTTCCACATGATCCTGTCCAGGGACAATCCCTTCTACAAGGATCTGCCGGGCTTGAGCGTGCTGTTCGGCGGACTGTGGGTGATGAACATCAGCTACTGGGGCTTCAATCAGTACATCATCCAGCGCGCATTGGCTGCCCAGAACATCGGCCAAGCGCAGAAAGGCATCGTGTTCGCCGCCTTCTTGAAGCTGTTGATGCCGGCGGTGGTGGTGGTGCCGGGTATCGCCGCGGTGGTGCTGGCGCCGGCTCTGGCTAAACCCGACCAAGCCTATCCGACCATGATGCAACTGTTGCCCAGCGGCATGCTCGGCCTGGTGTTCGCCGCGTTGGTGGCGGCGATCGTGGCCTCGCTGGCATCGAAGATCAATTCGGTGGCGACCATCTTCACGTTGGACTTCTACGCCAAGCTCCGCCCGCAAGCCGACCAGAAACGCTTGGTGCGCGTTGGCCGGGTTGCCGCCGTGTCGTCGGTGTTGATCGGTATTCTTGCCGCGCGCCCGCTGTTGGGTAATTTCGACCAGGGTTTCCAGTTCATCCAGGAGTTCACCGGCTTTTTTACCCCCGGCGTGGTGGTGATCTTCATGCTGGGCTTGTTCTGGAAGCGTGCCAACGAGGCAGGCGCGCTGAGCGCGGCGGTCGGTTCTGTCCTGCTGTCGGTCGTGTTGAAAAAACTGTGGCCGGAACTGCCGTTTATGGACCGCATCGGATTGGTGTTCGTGCTGTCGCTGCTGTCGGCGGTGCTGGTGTCGCTACTGACTCCCCAGGCGCCAGCGCGAGACTTGATCCGCACCGACGACGTACGCTATGCCACCGCGCTCGGCTTCAAGCTCGGCGCCACGGTGGTAATCGCGATTCTGATTGCGCTCTACGCGGTGTTCTGGTGAGTGCTGTCCGGCGAGGGGCGGTGGCGCGGCGCGCTCACGCGCCGTGCCAGGGTGTTGCCAGCCACGCGTCCAGCGCGGCGGCCGACATTGGCTTTGCGATCCAGTAACCCTGGCCTTCGTCGCAGCCCCAGTCGCGCAGCATCTGGTACACGGTTTCGCTCTCGATGCCCTCGGCCACGACCTGCTGGCCGAAGTCGTGGCCGAGACGGATCATCGCTGGTACCAGCACGCTGTCGCTGCGGCTCGCGGGCAATGTGCGGATGAACGATTGGTCGATCTTCAGGGCGTGGGCGGGGATGCTTTTGAGGTAACCGAGGTTGCTGTAGCCGGTGCCGAAGTCGTCGATGGCGATTTTCACCCCGAGTGCGCTGATTTGTTGCAGTTGTTCGGCGACCCGTTGCGGATGGCGGATCATCGCGCTTTCGGTGAACTCGATTTCGATGGCGCCCGGTGCAAGTGCGTGCTGTGCCAGCAGGCTACGCAGGTTGGTGATGAAATCCGCTTGCTCCAGATCCACTGCCGACACGTTCAACGACACGGCGAAGCGATGTCCACGCTGTTGCCACAGCGCGGCCTGGGCGATGCCGGTTTGCAGCACCCAGGCGGTGATCTGCGGCATCAGCGCGGTCTTCTCTGCCAGTGGAATGAAATTATTGGGCGCGACCGCCCCCAGCAGCGGATGCTCCCAACGCAGCAGCGCTTCCACTCCGGTGCAGGCACCGCTGTGCATGCTTACTCGCGGTTGGTAGTGCAGGCTCAGTTGGCCGTGTGCGCTCAGCGCTTCCGGAAGCGCGGCCAGGATCCGGAATGCGCTGCGCTGGTTGGCGTCATGGCTGAGTTCGTACAGGCTCCAGCGCAGGCCGCGCTGGCGTGCCATATCCACGGCGGTCGTCAGTGAGCGCAGGGTATGGTTGGCGCTCAATCCGCCGTCCAGGTAGACCGCGCCGAGCGAGGGGGTGGCCACGTGCGGGATACCCTGGTGTTCGATCGCCAAGGTGAAGGCGTCGCAGACTCGATCGCACCATTGCGCCAGCTTGTCCTCGTCGCTGCCTTCGATCACGAACACGAACGTGGTGGTGTCGATGCGATAGAGCGGTATCCCATCCAGTGCCTGCACCAGCCGGTCGCGTGAGGACAGCAGGTAACCTTCGGCGTATTCCCATCCCAGCGCCTTGACCATCTCGCGGAAGTACTTGGTTCCGCACACGTCCACTGCCACGGCGGTGTTGTGCTGCTGCGTGCCTTGCAGTGAGAGCCACATGGTCAGGTCTTCGTTGAAACGCAGGCGGTTGGGCAGTTGGGTGAGCGGGTCGATGAATCCGGCGTTGCGCAGGGCGTCGATGCGGATCATCAGGATGTCGCGCAGGTCTTCCAGGGTCTTACGCGACGACTCGTCGAAGTCCTGGCGCGGTTCGGTGTCGACCACGCACAACGCGCCCAGATTGGCGCCGTCGGCCATCAATAGGGGGGCCCCGGCATAAAAACGCACGAATGGCGGCCCGGTCACCAGCGCGCTGTCGCGAAAACGCGGATCCTCGCGGGCGTCGAGGACCACCAGCAGTTCTGTACTCTGGATCGTGTATGCGCAGAACGCCTGGCTGCGCGGGGTTTCTGCGGTGTCCACACCGATTTTGGACTTGAACCACTGGCGCCGCTCGTCGACCAGCGACACCATCGCGATCGGCACCTTCAGGTGACGCGCGGCCAATTGCGTGATCAGGTCGAAGACGAGGTCCGCCGGGGTGTCCAGCAGGCAGAGTTGCTGCAGGACATTCAGTCGTGTTGGTTCGTCCAGCAGCGTGGGGGGAGGGAAGATGGACATGCTGATTTAGCGGCCTTGGGGGAGAGGGCTTGAGGAACGATGGACGGGTAGGAGGCGCAGCGTTCATGCAAGGCGCTGAAGCGCCGATGCGGACCGCACGGTTTAGCGGGGGGGATCACGATTGGGGCTGGGGCGCTTGGCGAGTTTGCGTTGCAACGAGCGCCGGTGCATGCCGAGCAGGCGTGCGGCGGCGGAGACGTTACCGCCGGTTTCGTGCATGGCCTGCTGGATGTGTTCCCATTGCAAGCGGCTGAGCGGGGTCATCGCGTCAGGTACGTCGTCGTCGTCCTCGTTGTCCTCTGCCTCCAGGCCGAGCGCGCGCAGGATCATCGGCACGGTCGCCGGTTTGGGCAGATAGTCGTCGGCGCCGAGCTTGATCGCTTCCACCGCAGTGGCGATGCTGGCGTAACCGGTGACCAGCAGAATGCGCATGTCGGAGCGAATCGCGCGCAACGGCTGAATCAGTGCCAGGCCGGATTCGTCGCCGAGCTTGAGGTCGATCAGCGCGTAATCCGGGGGGCTGGCTGCGGCCAGCATCAATGCCATAACACTACTCTCGGCCGTGAGGGTTTCCAGGCCGCGGCGGGCCAGGGTGCGTTGCAGGGTGCGCAGATACAACGGATCGTCGTCGACCAGTAGGCCTAGTGGGGTGTCGGTGGTCATGCGGAGGTCTCCAGAGCGAGCAGCGGCAGACGAAATCCGACCCGGGTACCGTGACCGTGCGCGGGCTGTGTCCACAGTTCCCCGCCCAGGCGCTCGATGGTCGCATGCGACAGCGCCAAGCCGACGCCCATGCTGTCGGGCTTGCCGCTACGGAACAGGGTGGCAGGCAGCCCGACCTGCTTGGCGTCGAAGCCGCCGCCATAATCGCGCACCTCGCCGATCAATTCGCTGCCGGTGACGTGTACGTTCAGGTCCACTTGTGGCTGACCGGTGCGTTCGCCGGCGTCGGCGGCATTGTTCAGTAGCACTTGCAACAAGTGGCCGATTGCGCTTTCCATGCGCAGTTGTAAAGGCGCATCGTCGTTGCGGTGCAGTTGCACGGTCGGCCGCACCAGTTGCCATTGATGCAGGACGTGCGCCAGCGAGACCATCCCCCCGCCTGCCCGTTGAGCCGGTGCAGCCAGTGCCAGCACCCGCTCTCGGCACTGCACCAGCAGTTGCCGCAGCGTGTCCAGATCCTCGCGTAGTTCCGGCTGCATGCTCTGCTCGGCGATATCGTCGGCGAGCAGGGTCATGGTCGCCAGCGGCGTGTTCAATTCGTGCGCGACCGAGGCGGCATGGGTGGCCAGGGCCACGATGCCCTCGTTGCGGGTAAAGCGCTCACGCAACAGCGCCAGTTCGCGTTCGCGTGCGCGCATGGCCATCGCCAGACGGGTGGAAAACACCAGCACCACCACGGTGGACAGCAGGAAGTTGGCTGCCATTCCCCAGCGCTGTAGGTCCAGCACCTGATACGGACCGCGCGGCAGTGGCAGCCCGAACAGCGCGCTGACCGCGTAGCCGCTCATACAGGCCAGTGCCACCGCCAAGGCCCAGCGCAGCGGCAAGGCCAGTGCCGCCAGTGCGATCAACACCAGGAACAGGGAGCCGAAGGCGTTGCCGATGCCCCCGCTCCAGCCGACCATCCAGGTCAGTACGGTGATATCCACCAAAATGTGGCCAAATGCCGTGGCCGGCGTGGCCGCGGCGGTATGGCGCAGGCGCAACTGCGCATACAGGTTGAACAGCGCCAGTACGGCAACGCCGGCCCACAACGGCGCTTGCGGCAACAGCAAGCGCATCGGCCAGGTCGCCAGGAGGATCGTCGCTGCCTGCCCGGCGGTGGCCAGCCAGCGCAGGCTGCACAGGGTGCGTAGGAAGGAAGCGTCGGTGGAGTCCATGTCATGCATCGTATGCGCCGGGAGCGGTGCGTCTTGTGATTACCGGTTGCGGTACGCGCCGTTTCGCTGAATCGCCGGCATCTTGGGAGTGGGGCGGCCTCCGCCTTGCAGGCTAAAATGTCGGCATGTCCGACCCTGTCAGCCGTTCCGCCCCTTCCGCCGACGCCGCGCCCGGCCCGCGCCGCCTGACCCAACCGGTCCGCATCGGCGGCGTCACCATGGGCGCTGGCGCGCCGGTCGTGGTGCAGTCGATGACCAATACCGACACCGCCGACGTGGCCGCCTCGGTCAAGCAGGTGGCGGAGTTGTGGCGCGCCGGTTCGGAGCTGGTGCGGTTGACGGTCAACAATCCCGAATCGGCCGCGGCGATCCCGCGTATCGTCGACAAGCTGCGGATGATGGGCATCGAGGTGCCGTTGATCGGCGACTTTCACTACAACGGTCACCAGTTGTTGGCCGCTGAGCCTGCCTGCGCGCAGGCCTTGGCCAAGTATCGGATCAACCCCGGCAATGTCGGCTTCGGCAAAAAGAAGGACACCCAATTCGCGCAGTTGATCGAATTTGCGTTGAAGTACGACAAGCCGGTGCGCATCGGCGCCAACTGGGGTTCGCTCGACCAGGCGTTGGCGACGCAACTGATGGACGAGAACTCGCGCCGCGCGGTGCCCTGGGATGCTGCGCGGGTGCTGCGCGAGGCGCTGATCCGTTCGGCGCTGGATTCGGCCGAGCGCGCCGTGGAGCTGGGCATGGGCCGCGACCGCATCGTGCTCAGCTGCAAGGTCAGCGGGGTGCAGGAGTTGATCGCGGTGTATCGCGACCTGGCGCAGCGTTCGGATTTTGCTCTGCACCTGGGCCTGACCGAGGCCGGCATCGGCAGCAAGGGCATCGTGGCGTCCAGCGCGGCACTGGCAGTCTTGTTGCAGGAAGGCATCGGCGACACCATCCGCATCTCGTTGACTCCGGAGCCGGGACAGTCGCGCACGCAGGAGGTGATTGTCGCCCAGGAGCTGCTGCAGACCACCGGTCAGCGTGCCTTCACCCCGCTGGTCACCGCCTGCCCAGGTTGCGGCCGTACCACTTCCGAGTTCTTCCAGGAACTAGCCAAAGTGGTGCAGAACCATGTGCGTGCAAAGATGCCTGAGTGGAAGATTCAGCATCCCGGCGCGGAGAACATGACCCTGGCGGTGATGGGCTGCGTGGTCAATGGGCCGGGCGAGTCGCGTCATGCCAACATCGGCATCTCCCTGCCCGGTACCGGCGAGGCGCCGGCGGCGCCGGTGTTCATCGATGGAGAAAAAACCGTCACCTTGCGTGGCGAGAACATCGCCCACGAGTTCGTTGCGTTGATCGACGATTACGTCGAGCGTACCTATGTGCGTCGGGTTGGGTGAATCCCCTGTCGGGAACGCCGCCAGTCCGTGTCGTTGGCGGCACACGTTCATCTGGTTCCGCGTTCTGCAGCACACGGTTCTAGACCAATGCAGTGTGCATGATCGGCGTGTGCCGGTCGCGTCCGTTGAGATGCTATTTGTGCGGTGATGGTCGCATTGTGCCTACGTGGGGTTAGGCAGCCTGCAGGCGCTCGCGTACCTGATCCAATGCCAGGCTGATCTTGTGCGCGAACTCGCCTTCGCCATGGTGCAGCATCACCAGTTTTCCAAGCGCGCGGGTCATCGCGACATAAAGAAGTTTTGCATCCAATTGCCTGCGTTGTTCGTCATCCGGCCCGTGCTGGCCTATTTCGCAGATGCCGGGAATGAACACGGTGTCGAATTCGAGCCCCTTACTCGAATGCATCGTCATCACTTTCACGCGCGGTGTGCCCTCGAACAGGTTGCATTTGCTGCCCTCGTCGGCAAGTGCGACCGGGATCTGCGCCTGTAGCAGGCGCTCGGCGATCAATTTCGCCAGCTGTCTGCTACGGCAAAGTACCGCAAAATCGTCGATGCCTACGCCTTTGTCGATGGCATTGCTGATGTGCGCGGCGATGTGCCCGGCCTCGTCCCAGATGTTCCGACAACGCAGTAGTTGTGGCAGTGGCCCACGACGTCCTGCGCTCTCTGGTGCGATGACCGGGACGTGGTCTTCATCCGTGTCGTGGTTTTCGAGCAACTCGCGGGCGAACGCTTTGGCTGTCGCCAGCACTTCGAGGGAGTTGCGGTAGTTCAGGCGCAGGATGGTCGTGCGCCCCTGGGCCTGGATGCCGACACTGGCGAAGGTGAACTTGCGTTTGCGTCCATTCTCATAAAGTGACTGCGCGTCGTCGTAGAGCACGAGCAGCGAGTTGGTGTCCGGATCGACCATTTGCACGATCAACTGGAACCATTCGGGTTGGAAATCGTGTCCTTCGTCGATTAGCACGGCGGCGTACTGGCCGCGCGGAATGGCGTTGGCATGGAGGCCATCGATCACGCATTGCACCAGTGCGTCCGCGGCGGCCTGTGCAGTTGCAGTGTCTGCCGCGGGACGCAGCACCTTGAAGGTGTCCAATTGCAGGCGGCACCAGCCGTGGAAGTGTGCCACCACGATCCGGTCGTGCACATTCGTGTCCGCGACGATCTGCCGCAGCCGTCCGGCCAGGGTCTTGTTGTAGCACAGCACGAGCACGGGCTTGACATGACGGCGTGCCAGTTCCACGCAACGATAGCCAAGGATCATGGTCTTGCCCGAACCAGCAACGCCGTGGATGACGCGATGCCCATCGCCCAGCGAGCGCGCCAGTTGTTCCTGCTGCAAATCCATGATCTTGATCAGGTCCGGGATTTCGGCAAGCAGCGAAGGTGTTTCCGGCGTGCTGTCGAACATGCCGGCTTGAACCGGAATGCGCAGTTCGGGAAACAGATGCCAACGGATGCGGTCGATCTGGGCAGGCGATAGTTTGCAGGCAAACTGCACCGTGAACATGCCCCAGAGCCGTTTACGGAAAGCTTCGGGGTCGACCGATTGGCTCATCTCGTCGCTGCACAGCACGCTGGCCGAGGGAATGACGCGCTGCAACTGCGCCTCATCGAACTGGCGGCGGGTGATATTGCTCAGGACCACGCCCCATCCCCAGGGTATGAGCAGCTTGCCGGCGCGTGGGGTGTTGTCGGGATGGCGCAGTGCCGGGTCGTGTTGCAGCAGTTTGCACAGTTCACGGGCGCACTCGCGCGCCTGACGTAGCGGGTTGGCGATGACGTTGGGGCCGCGTTCGGTTTTCAGGACGACCTTGTCGGGGTCGATCCGCTCAAACGATCCCAATGTCCAGTCCTTGACTTCCAGAACCAGAAGGCCTTGCTGTGGATGTAGAACGATAAAATCGGGAGACCGTTGCAGGGGGCCGAGCGACGCCTCGTACCAGCACACAGCCTCGGTGTCTAGCTTCTCCGCAAGGCGTTGTGCGAGGCGTCGTTCGCCGGGTTCCATCCGCGCCGAACACGAGGAAAAGCTGGGGAGTAGTTCGGCCATCGTCGCTTCCCCCTGAAATCGCTACTTGGGGGCAGAGCTTAGTGCTGCGCCGATGCGATGCGGTAAACAAATGCCCGGCGATACCTGATGCGATCTGTGCCGCAAAGGGGGCTATGCGTCGAGCGTGGCCGTGGCGCTATTTTTCCGATTTGCCGCGCGCCGCGCCAGCAGCGCCTCGCGATGGGCGATGTAGGCGTTGGCAGCGAGGATGATCGCCGCGCCCAGCACCGTCCAGCGGTCCGGCGATTCGCCGAACAGCCACCAGCCGAATAACGTCACCAGCGGCAATTGGATGAAGCTGATCGGGGTCAGGGCCGAGACCTCGCCCAGGCGTAGCGCGCGTGTCCAGAGCAATTGCCCCAGTGTGCCGAACAGGCCGGTTGCCAGCAGCCACAACCAGGCGATGCCATGCGGCCACTGCCAGGCGAACAGCGCCGGCAGCAGCGACATCGGCAGCCAGAACGCATAGGTGTAGAACACGACGGTGTTGGCGGTATCGACCCGCGCCAGTTGCTTGATCTGGATGGCGACCAATGCACTCATCAGCGCGGCCAACACCGCGACCAGGGTGCCCGCGCTGAAGTTAGTGGCGCCGGGGCGGACGATCATCAGCACCCCGATGAAGCCGCACAGCACGGCCAGCCAGCGACGCAGACGCACGATCTCGCCCAGCCACAGTGCCGCGGCTAGGGTGACGAACAACGGGGTGGAATAGGAGAGGGCGATCGCCTGCGATAACGGGAGATGGCCGATCGCCCAAAACCCGGCCAGCATCGACACCAAGCCGATCGCCGTGCGCAGCAGGTAGCGCGGCAACTGTGTCGTGCGTGGCAGCGGCCGGCCTGGACGCAGCAGTATCGGCAGCAGAAACAGCAGGCCGAACAGGTTGCGGAAGAAGGCGATTTCCACCGTCGCTAGCTGCGCCGATGCTAACCGGATGGCAACCACCATCAACCCGAAGGCCATGGTGCTGGCCAGCATTAGCGCCGCCGCGCGCAGCGGTGTGGGTACGCTTACCACTGTGCGCCGACGATGCGCGGTTCCGGTTCCAGGATCACCCCGAAACGTTCGCGTACCGAAGCGGAGATCCGCCGTGCCAGCGCCAGCAATTCCGTGCCGCTGGCGTGTCCATGGTTGACCAGCACCAGGGCATGCGTGGCGGACACCGCGGCATCGCCGTCGCGATGGCCTTTCCAGCCGCAGGCCTCGATCAACCAGGCGGCCGAAAGCTTGCGCTGCATCTGGTCGTCGCTGTGGAAGACCGGAAGCTCCGGATGTGCGTGCTGCAGCGCCTGCACCTGCTCTAGCGGCAGCACTGGATTTTTGAAGAAGCTGCCGGCATTGCCGAGCACCTCGGGATCGGGCAGCTTGCGCCGACGAAGGTTGATGACTGCTTGGGCCACGTCGGGCGCGCTCGGCGTGGTGATGCCCATCGCCTCCAGTTCCTCGGCGATGCCTGCGTAGTCCATGCGCAGCGCATGCAGGCGCGGTAGCCTGAATTCCACCGCGACGATCAAATAACGGTCGGGCTGGCGCTTGAACAGACTGTCGCGGTAGCCGAATTCGCATGCCGCTGTATCCAGCCGCACGAAGCGCGCATCGGCACGGTCGTAGGCTTCCACGACGTGGATGAACTCTTCGACCTGCGCGCCGTAGGCGCCGATATTCTGGATCGGTGCGGCACCGACCGTGCCGGGGATCAGAGCCAGATTTTCCAGGCCGGACAGACCCTGTCCCAGCGACCACACCACCAACTCGTGCCAGCCCGTGCCAGCGCCGGCGCGGACGATGGCGTAATCGGCGCGATGTTCCAGTGTGTCGATGCTGCGGTTGCCGAAGGCCAACACCACGCCGGGCGCATCGCTGGCGAACAACACGTTGCTGCCGCTGCCCAGCGGCAACAGCGTTGCGCCGGACAGTTGCGGTGCCAGCAGCGCCTCCGGCAACGCCTCGGGGGCGAAAATTTGCAGTAGCCATGGCGCCTGCGCGGTAACGTGGAAGGTGTTGAGCGCCTGCAGCGGCGCGTTGGCGGTAAGCGACCAAGCGTTGCTCATGGTGCGGCTACCGATCCAGGGCTGGGGGCTTCGCGGCGTCGGCGTATCGCTTCGACGCATTCGCCGATCAGTTCCGGTCCGCGGAACACCAGTCCGCTGTAGCACTGAACCAGTGTCGCGCCGGCTGCCATCTTCGCTGCGGCGTCGGCACCGCAGAGAATCCCGCCGACCCCGATCAGCGGGATCGCCTCGGGTAGGCGTGCGCGCAGTCGGCGTTGCACCAGTGTCGATTGTTCCAGCAGCGGCGCCCCGGACAGGCCGCCGCTTTCGCCGCCGAGCGGCGCGTGTTCCAGGCCAGGCCGGGCGATGGTGGTGTTGGTGGCGATCACACCGTCCACCTGCAGGTCGGACAATACCCGGGCCGCCGCATCGATGTCGCTGTCGCTCAGATCCGGCGCGACCTTCACCAGCATCGGCACGCGTCTGCCATGGCGCGCGCTCAGCGTTTCCTGCGCTTCGCGCAGCCGTGCGATCAAGTGTCGCAGCGCTTGCTCTTCCTGCAGTTCGCGTAAGCCGGCGGTGTTGGGCGAGGAGATGTTGATCGTGACATAGTCGGCCAGCGCATAGACCTTTTCCAGGCAATGCAGGTAGTCGGCCACGGCGTCTTCGTTCGGTGTGTCCTTGTTTTTTCCGATGTTGATCCCGAGCAGGCCGCGCTGGCGGCGCGCGCGCGCGACGTTGCGCACCAAGGCGTCCACTCCAAGGTTGTTGAAGCCCAGGCGGTTGATGACGGCCTGCTGTTGCGGTAGACGGAACATGCGCGGTTTGGGATTGCCAGCCTGCGGCCGTGGGGTGATGGTGCCGACCTCGACGAAACCGAAGCCCAGCGCCAGCAGCGCATCGATGTGCTCGCCGTTCTTGTCCAGGCCCGCTGCCAACCCGACCGGATTGGGAAACGTCAGGCCGAAGGCTTGCGTGGGTATCGGCGCGATCGCTGGCGCCAACAGGGGGGTCGTGCCGGTGCGATAGGCTAGTTCGAGCGCGCGCAGGCCCAGAGTATGGGCGCGCTCGGCATCGAGGGCGAACAGAAACGGTCGAGCGAGTGAATACATGGCGATGCAGCTTAGTTTAGCGTCCCGGCAAAAGCGCGGGTGTGGTAATGGATTTCGACCGTGCCATCGACCTGGTGTTGGTCGAACAGCGCGCGCAGCGCTTCCAGCATGGGCGCATGGTGCGGATGTTCGGGCAGGGGCGCGTATGAGGACGACAGCAAGCGTCCGCGCAGGAAGTCGAAATTCATGCGTTGCAGATTGGGGAACTGCGCACTGTCGCGCAGGCCAGCACCGAACCAGCGATGCATCGTCGCATCGTCCGGGTGGCGTTCGGAGACGGCGCTGTAGTCGGTGCCGTAGTCGAGCAGCAGTTGTTCGTAGCCTTGCAGAAACGGCGTTGCGTCGAGTAGGCGCGTGTTCCAATACACCAGCGCCAAGCCACCAGGACGTAGCACCCGTGCCCATTCGCGGCGCACGGCCACTGGATCGAACCAGTGGAATGCCTGCGCGGCGCTGATTAGCTCGATGCTGGCGTCGGCCAGGGTGGTGGCCTCGGCGCTGCCGTCGATGGCGCGAAATCCCGGTGTCTTGTGCAGCATCTTCTCGGCGGCGCGACGCATCGCCGCGTTCGGCTCCACGGCCAGGGTGGGGTGCCCGGCGCGCAGGAACATGCGGGTGGAGATGCCGGTGCCTGCGCCGATATCGGCCACCAGCGCCGTCGGTGCCACGCCCAGAGTGCCGTGCACCCAGGCCATCAGTGCTGGTGGGTAATCCGGGCGATAGCGCACGTAGTCGTCGACGCGGTTGCTGAAGCGGTGTTGTGGATCGGTGGCGTCGATGTTCATGCGTGCGTACTCGCGAACCAGGCTAACCCGCCGAAGAACAGCAAGAACGCCAGCATGGTCAGCAGCGCGATGACCGCGAGCACCACCGCGCTCCACCCCAGCACCAATCCACCCACCGCCAGGCCATCGCCCTCAAAACGCTGCGGATCGCGGCGGATTTCCGCGCGCGCCATGTGTCCGGTGATGATCGCGCTCAGGCTGCCGATCAGCGGCATCAAGGTCCAACCGAGGATGCCGGCGACCAGGCTGACCACGGCCAGGGAGTTCGTTTCGCGTATCTGATTCATCGGTGTCGCTCCTTGCTGGTGAAGATGGAAGAGATGTGTGTTCGTGCGTTAAGAAGGCTGCGTTCGCGCTGTCACAGGTCGAATTTGATGCCCTGTGCTAGCGGCAGTGAATCGGAGTAATTGATGGTGTTGGTCTGCCGGCGCATGTACACCTTCCACGCGTCCGAGCCGGACTCGCGGCCGCCGCCGGTGTCCTTCTCGCCGCCGAAGGCGCCGCCGATCTCGGCGCCGGAGGTGCCGATGTTGACGTTGGCGATGCCGCAGTCGCTGCCGGCCGCCGACAGGAAGGTCTCTGCCGCTTTCAGATTTTGAGTGAAGATCGAGGAAGACAGCCCTTGCGGCACGCCGTTCTGCATGTCGATGGCTTCCTGGAGGGTGGTGTATTTCATCACGTACAGGATCGGGGCGAAGGTTTCGTGCTGCACGATGGCGTCGGTGTTCTTCAGTCCGCTGACGATCGTCGGCAGCACGAAGTTGCCAGGAAGCTCCAGTGCGGTGCCGCCGGTTTCGATGGTGCCACCGGCGGCCTTGGCCTTGGCGATCGAGGCCAGGAATTGTGTGACCGCACCACGGCTGTTCAACGGCCCCATCAGATTCGCCGGGTCGGTGGGATCGCCGATCTTGCCTTCGACCTGTTTGTACGCCTTGACCAGCGTTGCCAGTACGGTGTCGTAAATAGCGGCATGCACGATCAATCGACGTGTGCTGGTGCAGCGCTGACCGGCGGTACCGACCGCACCGAATACGATGGCCGGGATCGCCAACTTCAAGTCTGCACTCTCATCGAGAATGATCGCGTTGTTGCCGCCCAGTTCCAGCAGGCAGCGGCCCAGCCGCCGCGCGCACGTCTCGGCGACGCGGCGCCCGACCTGGGTGGAGCCGGTGAAGCTGATCAGCGGGACGCGGCTGTCCTCGACCAGGCGTTCAGATAGCGCCGTGCCGGCGTCGTTGATCAGGAAGAAGATGTCCGGGAAGCCGGCATTGCGCAGTGCCGCGTTGCAGATCTTCATCGAGGCGATCGCGGTCAGGGGCGTTTTATTGGATGGCTTCCAAATGCAGATGTCGCCGCAGATCGCTGCCAGGAAGGCGTTCCAGCTCCACACCGCAACCGGGAAGTTGAACGCGCTGATGATGCCGACCAAGCCGAGCGGTTGGTACTGTTCGTACATACGGTGGCCGGGACGCTCCGAATGCAGCGTGTAGCCGTACAGCATGCGGCTTTGCCCGACCGCGAAGTCGGCGATGTCGATCATTTCCTGCACTTCGCCGTCGCCTTCGGGCTTGCTCTTGCCCATCTCCAGCGCGACCAGCGACCCCAGTGAGTCCTTGTGCGCACGCAGCGCTTCGCCGCACAGTCGCACCGCCTCGCCGCGGCGCGGGGCCGGCGTGCTGCGCCACAGCTTGAACGCGGCTTGCGCACGGGCGATCACGGTCTCGTAGTCCGCGTCTGTGGTCGCCTGTACTTCGGCGATGAGCGCATTGCTGGATGGATTCAACGGTTGCAGTATGCCGGCGCCTGTGGCGCTGGACCACTCGCCGTTGCCGAGATAGGTGCCGGCGTTGGATGCGGCCAGGCCGAGCGCCTTCAGCAAATCAGCGGACATGGAATCTCCTGGAAAATCGAGGCGACAGGGACGGCAACTGTAAGCGTGGAGCGCGAGGTGTGACCAAATTGTCATTTTAGCAGACTGGGCTTAGCCGCCCCGTTTCGGCTTGCTCGGCGTGTGGCACGCTCAAAAAGCGATGGCCATGCCTTATAAGACCCTTGTAGTGGTCTACGGACGGCCTATCGCACATGTCTGCAAGCGCGCTCCAAACGCTGCGAGAGTTGTATCCGCAGCGCTACGCACATCGGTCCGAAGAAGTGGCCCATGTGCTTCGTGGTCAGAGCACCAGGGGCGTCGTGCAGCGCGTTCGCGAAGGGGATGCAGTCAGGGCGCTACCCATTGGCCCGCAAGATCGACGGATTGATCCAGATGCCGCTTGAAGCGTTGGCCGAGATCTTGGATCCAGCGCCAGCGACTCAGCCGGTCACCCCGCCATCACCCCACCATCACCCCTTCATCCTCGCGGCGACGATCCGCCATTGGGTCGCGTTTGAGCTTCGTGCGTGCGGCAGGCTTCTGGGAGCAAGTGATGGGGGTCATTGGCGAGCAGGAATTGGCCGATGAGCTGGCTGAGGTCGCGGCGCGAGTGCTGAGAGAGCTTCGCTATGGGGAAGCGAAGGCTAGGGCGAGTAGTCAGCGTGATAACCTCTCCGTCTAAGGAGGGAGATCGACCCTTCTTTGATTTCCGGGCGGTTTGCAGTTTCTTTCTAGCAGCTCGCGAAGCAACACCCAGTAGCTTGCTTAATCTCAGCGGCACATGCGCGAACGATGAAGAATGAGCTCGTGCGCTTGCAAGCAGCCGGCTCGTATCTGCTGCGCGGGGCACATGGGGTGAGGAAGTCTCGTTAGACTTTCGCTTGCTGCGATGGTCGAGTCGTGCCGCGAAGTCTCACTGTTCTCGCTTGGATCCATTTCGGTTGACGGACCGGTCGAAGGTCAGGCTGCCTCCATTTGCCACCCATGCTTACTCGGAATCTTGGAATAGAAGTCTCGGCGCTTAGCTGTGCTCTATTTCACTCGCGTGTGGACTATGGCCACGGTTCCGTTCCTTGCAGGATTGACAGCCACTGCCTGTGCAAGCATTCTTCCGCTAGATGGCATTCGCGTTATCTGAATAGGCGTGCACATGGAGGTGATTACTTGATGGCTTCAATCGCAGAACGCATCCGCTTAGCCCGCAATGATCGAGGCCTCTCTCAAACGGAACTATCAAGACTCCTTGGCGTCAATCGCGCAACGGTTGGACACTGGGAAAGTGGCGAAAGCTTTGCGCCCAACCTTCAACATCTTCATTCGCTTAGTCTTGTACTGGAAGTCACGATCGACTGAACCGCCCCGGTTTCCGCGGAGGCTCAACACTCTGAGAGGATTGAGCCATGAGCAAGTCGAACAAGTTCTCGCCCGAGGTACGCGAGCGCGCGGTAAGGATGGTGCAGGAGCAGCGCGGAGAGTACCAATCGCTGTGGGCGGCCATTGAATCCATAGCCCCAAAGATTGGCTGCGTGCCGCAGACTCTGAACGAATGGGTCAAGCGCGCCGAGGTCGATGCCGGTGCGCGTGAGGGCGTGACGAGCAGCGAGGCGCAGCGGATGAAGGAACTCGAGCGCGAGGTCAAGGAGCTGCGCCGGGCCAACGAGATATTGAAGCTGGCCAGTGCGTTTTTCGCCCAGGCGGAGCTCGACCGCCGACTGAAGTCGTGAAGGCCTTCATCGACCAGCATCGCAATGCCTTCGGGGTCGAGCCGCTCTGCAAGGTTCTGCAGGTTGCCCCGTCGGCCTATCGACGTCATGCCGCGCTACTGCGCGAGCCCAGCAGGCGCTGTATCCGCGCCAGACGCGACGAGCGGCTAATGCCGCAGATTCAGCGCGTCTGGCAAGCCAACATGCAGGTCTACGGTGCCGAGAAGGTGTGGCGGCAACTGGCACGCGAAGGCGTCGTCGTGGCCCGCTGCACGGTCGAGCGGTTGATGCGCAGCATGGGGCTGCGCGGCGTGGTGCGCGGCAAGGTCGTGCGCACCACCATCGGCGATGCCAAGGCCCCATGCCCGCTGGACCGGGTCAATCGGCAGTTCCGTGCCGAGCGGCCGAACCAGCTGTGGGTCAGCGACTTCACCTACGTCTCAACCTGGCAGGGCTGGCTGTATGTGGCCTTCGTCATCGACGTGTTCGCTCGTCGCATCGTAGGCTGGCGAGTGAGCAGTTCTATGCGCACGGACTTCGTGCTCGATGCTTTGGAGCAGGCCCTGTATGCCCGGCAACCTGAGCGCGATGGCAGCTTGGTTTGCCACTCCGACAGGGGCTCGCAATACGTCAGCATCCGCTACACCGAGCGGCTGGCCGAGGCCGGCATTGAGCCGTCGGTAGGCAGCAAGGGCGACAGCTACGACAACGCGCTGGCAGAGACCATCAACGGCTTGTACAAAGCCGAGCTGATTCACCGCCGGGCACCCTGGAAAACTAGGGAGGCCGTCGAATTCGCCACGCTGGAGTGGGTGTCCTGGTTCAACCACCAACGCCTGCTCCAACCCATCGGCTACATCCCGCCAGCCGAGGCCGAGGCAAACTACTACCGGCAACTCGCCAGTCAGACCGCCGCCGTGGCGGCCTGACTTAAACCAAACAGCCTCCGCGGAAACCGGGGCGGTTCAACTGGCTCACCAGTGGTGATGAAGAAGCATCCCGAGCGGCTTCTCCGAACACTTCAAGATCTCATCTCGAAGGCAGAATGCTCGACCTCTCTAAGCACCTTCCCGTTTCATTCCTGGCCAGTGTTGTCGCGCTGTTGGAGAAAGCTGAGTTCTATCTCTAAGGCGAGCCGATGTGGTGCTTCTGTCGCTGCTGTGCGCAGCACAGCAAGGGGTTTGATTGACACTTCCAACTGGCTTTACATTAGGGGGGCGAGTGAGGCCGAAGTCAAAGGGTTTCATCGCATAACCCTCAATGTCAAAGGAAGGAATGAAATGAGCAAGAGCATCACCAACAAGGCGATCTCGTCCTTGGCCCTGATCATCGCCGGTGCAGCCGGGTCGGCCTCAGCTTCGGAAGCGCCCTCGGTCGCTACTCACAATCTCGAATCGTCTACGGCAATCAATGCCGATCTCGATAGTCTGCGCATGGCTGAGTTCGCTTCACCCGAGTCGCTTCTGGCCGCCGCAGATGGTCACCATTCTGATTCGATTGGCTCGCATCATCACCACACCATTGCCAGCACAGATGGCGTGAAAGTGGCTGACACAGCCTCGCGCTTCGATGTTTGATTGTTCGCTGCCATTTTTCATTAAAGGACCAATCGCTCGCTATGAATGACCATCGCAATCTCACCAAAACCCTCTCCGCGCTGACATTGCTCGTTGTGGGCTCAACCGCAGGCGTTGCCATGGCTGGAATGAATGCGGACCCGAGCGCCAACGCTGCGCTTGAAACCGCTGTGTCGTTGACCTCGCTTAACGATCTGGCGATGGATGAGTTCGACCAAGCTGCAAGGGCCAACAATCTTTTGGTCGCCGCTGATGGCCATCACGACGACTCCATCGGCTCGCATCACCATCATGCCATCGCCTCGGCAACGACGGCCTATCGCGAGGCCGAATCGGGTCGCTTCGACGTTTAATTTCAGCGTGATCGCCGAGGGGGCATGGGGTCCCCTCGGCGTGAGTCAAGACTGCTCAGGGAGTGAGGTGCTATGAATGCTGTATTGGATAGCCAAAGCGTTGAAATTAGTCGTCCACTTTGCCTCATGGAACTCACCACGGCGTCTGTTCATACCGATGAGGTGATGGAGGGCATCATGTGGGCGCGGTTGAACCGCATGCGCATGCGTCTCCAGGAGGTGTTGAAGGGGCGAGGTGCCGAAACTTTTCTCGAAGCGATCTATCAGCTTTATATATCTATTCCGCCAGACCGCCAGGCGCGTCTGCTTCTAAGCTCAGAATTTTGCGAATGCTACCTGGCCATTGAAGCTGCACAGCGCAAAATCAGCACTGGAAGGTCTGATCAACAAGATGTCTGGGAATTGGCGCGAAATTTTTCGCTTCTCTACGACCTGGTTTGTCGCGAACATGCCATTGACGAGCTGAGCAAAGGTCGTGTGAGCAAGTATCTGGCTGAGTCGCGCCAGTGGCAGGTTTACAGTCCCCTTGGTGACACTTATGCCAATCGATCAAGTGCGGGCAGCTGGAATCTTGAGAAGGTTCCAAGTGTGGGTGAGTGCATTGCGGTTGACTTTGATAGTCCCGTTGCTACGAACTACGAGCCGCGATCAGGTGTGCTAAGTCAGGCCTACTTGCCGCTCGACGATTCCGAACGCAGTGCGGTGCGCACGAAAATCGCCAAAAGTCTGCGTTTGATCGACGAATCGGAGCCGCTTTATGGCTTGATCATCCGGAATTTCGTCAGGCGCATCGTTGTGCGCAAGTCGCAAGAGCGATCTGATCAAGGCCCTAAGCACTACGGGTCCGAGCATGTTCCACGGCAGCCCGGTTCGCTCAGACTACTCAACATCCATCGGGATGAACTCAGCGTCGAAGCGTGCATGGAGAGCTTAATGCACGAGAGCACGCATAATTTCCTCGCTGCTTGGGAGATTGCTCACGGCTTTTTCGTCGCCAACGACTACAAGCATCGCGTAGTTTCTCCTTGGTCTGGAAATCAGATCCCGAATTCCTCGTTCATTCACGCGGTCTTTGTTTACTACATCTGCCACCGTCTTCTGAGAAGTCATCTGGCAAGATCAAAGGACCTTGCTGAAAGTGCGGTTGCACATGTCCACAAGCGATTGGCAGTTTGTGCGTCGGGATTTCTCATTCAGCAACCTCTGAGCCAGCGCCTGATGTCCACGGCACCGCTAAACTACGACATTGGCAGCATGGTCGACATGATGCAGTCAGACATGCAGCGCCAATACGGATATGAGGCAGCGGTATGAACGCAAGGACTGTCGTGCTTTACTCAGATCGGAACGACCCGGTTGCATTGAAGGCACTCGATAAGGCGAGCGCAGAGATTGCTTGCATCTATGTTGACCAGTTGATTCCGCTCTTGGCCCGCCAAGATTGGCCCAAGGTGCTCGACATGACGACAACAGCGGATATCGAAGCAGTGTTTTCGGGCGCTAAAATCATCAACCGTGCCTTCACCCTATCTGACACTGAGCTTTCATCTTGCTTGTCCGCCTGGGGCGTCGATGAGTGCTGGTTTCATATCCGCTTACAAGATCTATTGAAGCTTGGAAGAAGCGTATCGTATGACACCGGAGTTAGAGGCGTGTCGCGCTCGCTGCTCCCGCTGAACGCGCAATGGTTTGAGATGAGGCGCTCTTTGCCTGATCTGCTAACTCCCGCTTTCGAGTATGGCTTTGGCTACGAGCATCCTGACATCTCAGCTTTGGCGTCTCCGTTGCAAAAATCGGTGTGGTCGCTCTTCGATTGGAAAGTGGAACGACAGTTGAGTCCTGATGAGGCCAAGCGACATCAGTTCTTCGTGGAGGCCCCGCGTGGCGTGCCATTGATCGCTTATTTTGCGGGGGATGCTTTGGAGGTACTTTGGCCCCGAGAGCGCGTAGGTGTGGACCTTGGGCAGGTCAGGGAAGTGGTTGGCGCTGCCAGACGCGTTTTCTGTGCTGAGGCTGGTGAAGTGCTGCTCTATGCAGAAGACCAAGCGTTGCGCTTTTATGCGTTTTCACCCCATCTACTCTCGGTGGCAGAAGAGCCCACATTCCAAGTGATGCTGAGCAATTGGCTGTTGCCCCCTCATTTTGACGCTGTAAGGAGCCTCGCCGATGCTGCGCCTCGGATCATCCATTGAGCAGCTTCTTCGAATTCGGGAGGAGATGGGTTGGCTTTACGGAAGCGAAGATCTCTGCGTATTGCTTTACAGCTTGGTCAAGCGAGAAAAGCCGGCCATGGTCGTGGAGCTTGGAACAGGGCTGGGGGTTTCTACGGCTTGGATAGCGGCCGCGATGAAGGAGGCCGGAAGGGGTGTTTTGCACACCTATGACAACGGGTCTCATTACATCAGTGAGCCTTCAAAGAAGTTCCTCAGTGGTCTGTCTGAACCCCTGAACTCGTTTGCAAACCTGCGAGATGGCTTGGATGGCTTCAATGCCTTCATCGGAAGTTTGCTGTCGTGGGTGGGGGCGGAGGAGCATGTGGTTGTTCACCTGGGCGATATCGCGATGGGTGAAGTGGCATCGGATGATGCGTTTCAATCGGGGGTCGACATGGTGTTCTCGGACTTCAATCACTCGCCTGAGAGCATCCAGGCGTTGCTTGGCGCTTTTCTTCCGGTCATGCGGGAGACCTCGTCTATTTTCATTGATAGCGCTTCAACGCATCGGCTGAGCTACCTGGCACTTGAAAAGATTGTGGAGCATCTTAACCAGGGGCGATTGCCCGCAGGGCTCACCAAGGGGCTGGATGAGCTTGGCGTTCAGCGCCTCGAAACAAGGGTGAGGCGCTCGTCGTTTCGCCTCATGCACCTGACCGAAACGAGCGATCGCGCTCAAAACAGCACTGCCTGGGTGAGGATCGAGCCCATCGATATTCAGGCAGCGGGTGTGAAATTTTTCCACTAGATGCAGGGTGCAATGTTTAGCTACTACCTGACTTTGGTAAAGCAAAACATCTTGGCGTCAAAGGTGATGACCCTGGCGCTGGCGGTTGCACTTGCTTTGGGTGTTGGTGCAAGCATGACAATGCTCACGGTAGTTCGGGTGCTGTCATGGGACCCCATGCCAGGTCGCAGCACTCACTTGTTTCACCCCTACTTCGATCCTTTGCCTCGCTCTTATGAAGCGAAAGCCTCGCTCGATCCCCGCAACTCAGTGAGTTGGGTCGATGCCAAAGAGATCATGCGCAGACTTCCGGCACCGTCGAGCGCTGCCATGGCCACAGGTCACCTGCTTGTGGCGGCACAGAATGGGGTAGATGCGCCATTTTTTGTTGATGGCCAGTATGCAACCCCCGACATTTTTGGCATGTTTGGGATTGATCTAATCCAAGGTAGATCTTGGACCGAAGACGAGGAGCTGTCACGAGCTGCGCTAGTGGTGATCAGTGAGTCTTTTAGAAAACGCCTCGGGCAAGCGGGTGAAGTCGGAAAAATCCTGCAATTGGGTTCAAAAGCGTTTCGCATCGTGGGCATTTCGCGCAACTGGGCACCGATGCCGCGCTTCCACACTGATCTGCAAAAGGATACTTTCAGGGGGCAAGACGATTTCTTCATTCCCCTCCACACAGCAATTGACGACAGGCTCAGTGTCAGTTCGAGCATGTTCTCGTGGGAGCAGGGCGAGGAGTCCAATAAGATGGAAAGCCCCTCAACCGCTTGGTTGCAATTTTGGGTCTATCTTGAAGATCGGGCCGCGCAACAACGCTATGCGGAGCAGCTCCAAAGCTATGTGGAGCAGCAAGCAAATAGTGGCCGCTTTGAGCGGCGCAGCCCAGCTCGCTTGGAAGGGCTTGAAGCTTTTCTGATCCGGCGTCAGGTTGTGCCAGATGATGTGAAGCTCCAATTGGCATTGGCCATTGGCTTCTTGATCGTCTGCATGGTCAACATCTGCGCGCTGCTCTTTTCACGTTTCATTCGGCGAACCCATGAAGTGGCGGTGCGACGGGCGCTGGGGGCTCGCAGGATCGATATCTTGGCGCAGCTTTGCACCGAAGCGCTCCTGATCGGGGCGCTCGGAGGGCTAGGCGCACTGGTCGTCTGTCAAGTTGGGCTATCGGTGGTTAGAGCGCAGCCGGAAGACTACGCGGCGTTAGCGCACCTTGATCCGACCATGGTGGCAGCAACCTTGGCTTTCGCCTGCCTATCGAGCCTCGCCGCTGCCGCGCTACCGGCCTTCCGAACCGCTTCTGGTCGAACAGCCATGCAAATCAAGGTTGCAGAATGAGCATCTCTGAGATCCCGGTCATTGCGCGCAGCCTCAGACGGCATCGGTTGATTTCTGCTATTTTTCTCTTGCAGATCATCATCACCACGGCGGTCATTAGCAATGTTTCCTCATTGCTGGCTGATCGGGTTGAACTTCTGACCTACCAGACAGGACTGGGTGAAGGGGGGCTTGGCATTGTCGAGACCGAGTTCCTCGGTGAAGGAAGCGATGACGCACGGCCCAAGGTGCTTGCTGATTTGCAGCGCATTCGCGAGGTGCCAGGAGTTCAAAATGTCGCCGCCGTTGAAGCGCTGCCATTGAGTCAAAACAACTGGACCGTTGGCATCACCAACAAGCTTCTAGACCGAAACGATCTTCGCGGTGTGATTGAAGCAGAGCCATCCGTTTATAGCGTTTCACCCGGTGCACTGCAAACGCTTGGCATCGCACTTTCGGCTGGACGCGATTTCTCGCCTGATGCCTATGTTCCCATGGTCGCGAGCAATGACTACTCAGGGCTTTATGACGCGGGTGAGGCCATCATCTCAAAGGCCTTAGCGCAGGCGCTGTTTCCAGGAGAGAGTGCGCTTGGTAGGGCGATCTTTGTCGATGGCAAGCATCCGGTTCACATCGTAGGCGTTGCTGACCATTTGTCCCGCCCGCTTCTGGGAAGCGGTCAAGGCAATGATGTGTCGATGCTCTTGCCGTTGGTTCCGGATGCCAAACGTGTGATTTATGCTATACGAAGTGACCCTGATCGATTGAACAGTGTGCTGAGCGATGCAGAGGCAGGGATCCGAGCCCTGGATCGAAATCGAATGACTCCTCGGGTCATGAGCTACGAGGCGCTTCGCCACGGCTACTTCCGGCGTGATCGAATGATGGCTTACCTCTTTCTCGCAGCTGGCGCCTCATTAGTGGTAGTCACTGGGATTGGAGTCTACGGCTTGGTGAGCTTTTCGGTTCGCCAGCGCTACCGATACATCGGGATTCGTCGATCGCTGGGCGCGCGCTCCATCGACATCAGTCGGTATTTCATGACGGAGAACATGCTTTTAACGGTCGTGGGCGCGGGAATCGGGAGTGGTCTGGCGGCGGCCTTGAGCATGTGGGTCTCCGCTCACTACGGTGCCCCGAAGCTGCCTGGCGCATTCCTCATCGCTGGCTTTGTTTTGGTTTGCGCGCTTGGTCAGCTTGCCGCCTGGCTCCCTGCTCGCAAGGCAGCAAAGACTGCGCCCGTGGTCACGATGAGATCCGTATAGAAAGCGTTATGGTGTTTATTTGGTCAGGATTGATGACTAAATGTGATCTTATGATCTTTAGTTATTTTCAATTATCGCTAACCAGAAATTAGTTGCGAGATGTGAGACGCCGTCCCAGGGAATCGCGCGGCAGCAATCCTCTCCGAAGCGCAAATGCATGCGAACGAGCGGGGAGGTGCAGTGCTTTTTTGGGGTGCCTTGACGAATGCCTCGACTGCCTTAGCCTGGATGTTCACAAAGGGGACGTATGAACGGAGAAAGCAAAGCGTTAATCCAAGCGGCGATGCACATTAAAGACCATGCGGCCATCATCCAACTGGTCCAGGCGGCGGAAGATCCATCGCGCTTTGCATGGGAGATCTTGGATCTGGCGGTCGAAGCCAGGGACGAGCCGCTCGTCGATGCTTTGCTCCCGCACTTGAACAGCGTCTCGCATAGTTATCCTCTCATTCGGGCAGTGCAGCGCGGAACAGCATCGATTTTGAAGAAGCTGATCCGTTTGACCGAGCCGAACCTAGAGCGTGTTATGAACTTTGAAGTAGAGATGCCGCATTTCCGAGCATGAGGATGGTGAAAACGACGAAGTGAAGTCCTGCCAGTGTTTCAGGCAAGCGTTCGTCGTCACGGGCCAAGCGTCGGAACCGATTGAGCCAACCGAAACTGCGTTCCACGACCCAGCGATGCGGCAGCAGCACAAAGCCTTTCTTGGCCTCCGGCAGCTTCACGAAGTGCAGTTCGATGCCTTCCTCCCGCGCAGCTTCGGCCGGGTCTTTGCCGGTGTAGCCTTGATCGACGAAGGCGAGCTTCACCGTTTCGCCGGTGACATACTGGACTTCCTGCGCCAGCGAGCGCACCTGGGCCCGCTCCTGCTCGTTGGCCGGCGTGACCTGCCGACGCCTTCATCCCCCGTTAAAACGAGCATAATACTTTCAGCTTTGATAACAAGCTGTATGATGCACGAAACGAATATAACACGAGCACTTTCCAATTCATCCCGCAGAGGTCTGGGAAATACCAGATAGGCGCATCAGCCTACTTCGCACCAAGTACTGAGTCGCAGCATCCTGATGCTGTTGTATGTAAATGGCTCAGAGGCTGTGCGCATCAGTGAGGTCTCGCTGTATGGCAGCATTGCGCCAGCACCCGGTGCCGGCGGCATGAGTGGCGGAGTAACGGTTGTACAGCTATCCGCAGGCGACGTAGTCACAATCACGGCCTACTCAAACTCTGTCGGCAGCTACACTATCAAGAGCTATCCATTCGCCACATACTTCACTGCTGATCGAATTGCCTAGAGGCTGATCGTGCCGGGTAGGGAAACCCTGACACAATGACGCGGCGACCACTGATTGAGCCGGGGAGCCAGTCCCTGACAGCAAAAACCCCGCCGGAGCGGGGTTCTTGCTGTTAGACGGTCTGTTTCCAGCGACGCCCTTCTTCCTGGAAAATCATCATTTGTTCGTGATGCTCTTGATCAAGGCTGTTTAGTGTTTCAATCAGCCTACGCACATGAACATTGTTGTTGAAGTGACCCTTAAGCAACACTCTCAGCATTCGGTCTGCAGGTCCAGAAATTTTGGCCTTTGCTTTCTCCCAAGTCGCCAAGGTCTGCACATTCACATCCAAGGCCGCAGCAAGCGCGATCTGCGACATCTGCATTTCTTTTCGCAGGAATCGAATCTCAGTGCTGGAGAGCTTGCGTGGCTTCATGGTTAGAGCAAGTGCAAGAGCCTTGTGCAGCCCATCCACGTCCTCAATTGCAACGCCATCGCCATACGGCGTCTTGTGCACGGTGAAGCCATTGCGCAGCCAAACGTTGCGCAATCCGGATTCCGTGTAGTGATACATTCCCTCGGTGTTCTTCATGATCTGCTAGCCCTGAAAGCAGTGATGACAATGTTCCTGATTCGAGAGTTGTCGATCGCTACTCCACAACCTATCGTTTCGCCGCATGAGTATCGCTCGACAGTTACCTTCCACATGCCGTAGCGATCCAAAAACGGAGACTCAACAATCCTTCCCTTCTTGAGGCAGTCAATGACCTGCGTACGCGTGATCTTTCGCTTCTTCATCTGCTTCACGGCGTGCTCCGTGAAGATGACGTTTGCGCTGTTATCGGCAATCTTCGACATCAGCCGTTTTGCGGCTGCATCGGTCAGCCGGAATGCCACCACTTTCTGCGCTGTCATTGGCACCGCCTTGTTCCTAGAGGAAGACTATAGCCTATAGATTGTATAGGCAAGTGATCGCCGTCAAGTTCGCACTGCCGTTGGTCCGGAAGTCAGCCTTCGCCTCAAATCCCGGTCCCTGCGATGGCGCCGCCCCATCCTTGCGGCATCGGCCAAGTTCCCAGGACGCCGTCACAGACTTGAGGCTTGGCATCGTGGGTTCAGGGACAACCATCTGACTTGTTCAGCTACTTGGCCGGACGCGGCGCCATGATGGCCGCTCAACCCGCGTGGCGCCTGAGCAGCGCCTGGCCGGCACCATTAGGCAGCACTGAGCCAGTGATAGAATGGGCCAGGGCGTCAGCACAGAAATAGCACAGCGCTTCCGATAGATGCCCTGAAAGCCTTATGGCCCCGTAGCTCAGCTGGATAGAGCGGTCCCCTCCTAAGGGACAGGTCGTGCGTTCAAATCGCGCCGGGGTCACCATCTTTTCCCTTAATGGTTTTTCTGCCCCGCTCTGTGTGGCGGGACGATGCGAATGGAGCGCAGTTTGCCGCAGTGCGCGCATGGCATCGGGTGCGCAAATGCGTGCGTGTCGTTGGCTTTCATGACCGGAGCTGCAATAACGCCAATTACACCTTGTGCCGACGCGGTCTGAGCATCGTCTTGCCTATCCTGTGCGTGTCCGCCAATGCAGCGCCGCACCGCCTTGGCATGCGATCCCGCGTCGCTTCGATCATGGTGGACAGCACGATGGGCGGGTCGACTGCCGCCACGTGTGCCGCAGATGTCTTGCCTGCACTGCATGGCGAAGACCTGGCAAACACCGCCGATGCATCGGTGGTCCCGGCTTCGGCGAGGAATACGTCTGGTATGACCGGCCATTCCCGTGCGAGCCTCCAACCACGTGTACGAATGCGAAGCAGGAGTCACTCATGAGCAGAATGTTGAAAACGCTACTGATCGGTTCGATTCTGGCGGCCTTGGTCGCCTGCCACCGCGATGACGGCAAGCCCGCTCCAGATCAGGGCGCGGCGCCGCCGCCAACAGCCGTCGCCGATGGCAGCCAGGCTGGCGGCACCAGTGGAGAAGCAGCTGGCAAATCCAGCGAAACCGACGCCGGTCAGGGAACGATGCAGCACCAGGATGCGACCCAGGGCGGTATGCATCCCACCGATCCGCAGCAACCGCCGCCGACGGATCGCAAGCAGCATTGACGCCTCCAGCGTCATCCCGGCGGCATCACCATCACCGTTTGCGCGCCCTATGCCGGGACGGCTCGGCTGGGGTGTGCGCGAGAGGCGCAGTCCCTCCAGGCCGGACCCCAGACCTGTGGTGGCCGCGGGTGTCGGCGGGACATTTCGCCTAGCCTGTAAACGATAGTCGCTTTTGCAACCGTTTCGCTTGGCTGGATGGCGTGCTGGTGACACGTGGACGGGCGGCTTGACAGCGCCCCGGCGCATGATGTCCTCTTGTAGGCAATGCCTATGGTCTCCGCCCGCATCGTCGCTGTGATCCCGCGTTTGCTTCGGCACGCGGCAGGGTACGGTGCCGGTATTACCACGGGGATTACCACCCACACCATTGATCCGGTGCGGTCCGTCGTCTTCGCCTAACTGTCGAACACCACGGCCCCGCACCCGGATCAGGATGCGGGTCACTCCGCAGCCTGAGACGAGCGGGGCCTCCACTCCGAGGTCTCCCATGTCGTCCGCCGCCGTCTCGTCTGTCCCAGCACCTGCGCTCGCCGCGCGTACCGTCGTTCATAAGTTCGGTGGCTCCTCGGTGGCCGATGCCGAGTGCTATCGCCATGTCGCGCAACTGTTGCTGGCGCGTGAAGATGGCTTGCAGATCACGGTGGTGTCGGCGATGAAAGGCGTCACCGATGCCTTGATCGAGCTGGCCGAACTGGCGGTGCGCGAAAATGCCGACTGGCGCGAGCGCTGGCACCAGACCCGTGCCCGGCATCGCGCCGCGGCCGTGGCGTTGCTCGGCGAACACGCCGGCGCCACGGTGGAATGGCTGGATGTGCGTTTCGAACATCTGGCCGAGATCCTCGCCGCGTTGGCGGTGATCGGCGAACTGCCGCGCGAAGTGTTGGAGCGCGTCCAGGGTCTGGGTGAGGTGTATTCGGCGCAATTGCTCGGCGAGCATCTGCGCGCGCTCGGCGAGGACTGCGCGATCCTGGATGCGCGCGAGGTGCTGGTGGTCGATCGTGGTGAACTCGGCGTGGACGTGGACTGGGACGCCAGCGCACAGCGCCTGGCGCAGTGGCGTGCGCAGCATCCACAGCAGCGGATCGTGGTCACCGGCTTCGTCGCCCGCGACCGCGCCGGACGTATCGCCACGCTTGGCCGTAACGGTAGCGATTATTCCGGAGCGATCTTCGCCGCCCTGTTCGATGCCGACGAGTTGCACATCTGGACCGATGTCGACGGCGTGCTCTCGGCCGACCCGCGCGTGGTGCCCGAAGCGGTGCAACTGGAAACCCTCAGCTACGACGAGGCTTGCGAACTGGCGTACTTCGGCGCCAAGGTGGTGCATCCGCAGACCATGTCGCCGGCGATCGAGCGCGGCTTGCCGATCATCATTCGCAATACCTTTCAGCCAGAACACCCCGGGACGCGCATTACCGCCAGCAGCGCCACCAGCGGACCGATCAAGGGCCTGACCCTGAGTCCGGACTTGGCTGTGCTCAATCTCGAAGGTACTGGCCTGATCGGCGTGCCCGGTACCGCCGAGCGCGTGTTCGCTGCGCTGCGCAATGCGCGGGTGTCGGTGGTGATGATCTCGCAGGGATCGTCCGAGCATTCTATCTGCTGCGTGGTGCGGCAGCACGAGGCCGAGCGCGCGCGCAGCGCCGTACTGTCGGCCTTTGCCCATGAACTGGCTGTAGGGCAGGTGCAGCGGGTGCAGATCACAAGCGGGATCAGCGTGTTGGCGGCGGTCGGCGACGGCATGACCGGGCAGCCTGGCGTGGCCGCGCGTTTGTTCGAATCGCTGGGTCGCGCCCAGGTCAATATCCGTGCCATCGCGCAGGGCTCGTCGGAGCGCAATATTTCCGTTGCCATCGATAGCGCACACGCGACCAAGGCACTGCGTGCCGCGCATGCCGGCTTCTGGCTGTCGCCGCAAACGTTTTCGGTCGGTGTGATCGGTCCGGGCAATGTCGGCGCCGCGCTGCTCGACCAATTGCACGCGGCGCAGCCGCAACTGTTGGCCAAGGCCAATCTCGACCTGCGCCTGCGCGCGATTGCCTCGCGCAGCGCGATGCGGCTGGAAGCGCGTGCCTTCGCCGGCGATTGGCGGCAGGCGCTGGCGGCCGGCAAGCAACCCACCGATCTGGATGCGTTCACAGCACATCTGCTTTCGGCGCATCTGCCGCATGTCGTCATCATCGACTGTAGCGGCAGCGCCGACGTTGCCGACCGCTACGCGGCCTGGCTGGCCGCCGGCATCCATGTGGTGACTCCAAACAAGCAGGCCGGCGCCGGCCCGCTGGCGCGCTTTCACGCGATCCGCGCCGCCGCGCAGAGCAGTGGTGCGCGTTTCCGCTACGAGGCCACGGTCGGCGCCGGCCTGCCGGTCATCACCACGTTGCGCGATCTGGTCGATACCGGCGACGAAGTCACCGCGATCGAGGGCATCTTTTCCGGCACGCTGGCTTGGCTGTTCAACAAATACGACGGCAGTGTGCCGTTCTCGCAGTTGGTCAGTCAGGCGCGTGGCATGGGTTATACCGAGCCCGATCCGCGCGATGACCTGTCCGGCACCGATGTGGCGCGCAAGTTGGTGATCCTGGCGCGCGAGGCCGGGCACGCATTGAGCCTGGAGGATGTGGCGGTGGAAAGCCTGGTGCCGGAAACGCTGCGCCAAGCCAGCGTGGACGATTTCATGACGCGCTTGCAAGAAGTGGATGCGGCGTTCGCGCAGCGCTTGCAGGCGGCACGGGCGCGCGGCTGCGTGTTGCGCTACGTAGCGCAGTTGGCGCCGGGACGCGCACCCAGCGTCGGCCTGGTGGAACTGCCGACCGATCATGCTTTCGCCAATTTGCGCTTGACCGACAACGTGGTCCAGTTCACGACACGCCGTTATTGCGCCAATCCATTGGTGGTGCAAGGCCCCGGCGCTGGCCCGGAAGTCACCGCTGCGGGCGTGTTCGCCGATTTGCTGCGGGTGGCGGCGGGCGAGGGGGCACGTTTGTGAGCAAGGCGCAAACCGCGCCGACATGCGCTGCGAATATGGACAACATACCGCAACAGGCACGCGCCTTCGCACCTGCCTCGGTGGCCAATGTGGCGGTGGGCTTCGATCTGCTGGGCTATGCGCTGGAGGGCGTTGGCGACACGGTCAGCGTGCGTCGCATCGCCGCTCCCGAGGTACGCATTGCCGCGATCCGCGGCACCACCGCGGCGTTGCCGCTGGAGGCGACGCGCAATACCGCCGGCGTGGCGCTGATCGCGCTGCGCGAGGCACTGGACTTGTCATTCGGGTTCGAGCTGGAGATCGACAAGGGGATCCCGCTCAGTTCCGGCATGGGCGGCTCGGCAGCATCGTGCGTGGCGGCGTTGGTGGCGGCCAATGCGCTGTTGGAAGTGCCCTTGTCGCGGGAGCAACTCTATCTCTATGCGCTCGATGGCGAGGCCGTGGCCAGCGGTAGCCGGCATGGCGACAATCTCGGGCCGATGTTTCTCGGCGGTTTGGTGCTGTCCACCTTGCAACGGATGGTGCCGGTACCGGTGGCGACGGAATGGTACAGCCTGCTGGTGCATCCGGATGCCGTGCTGGAGACGCGCCGCGCGCGTGTGGCGTTGGCCGGCGATTACCAACTCGGCGAATTCGTCGCACAAAGCGCCAATCTGGCGCTGGTGTTGGCAGGCTGTTATGCCAGCGACGCAGCGCTGGTGCGTGCCGGCCTGCACGACACGCTGATCGAGCCGCGGCGGGCGTCGTTGATCGTCGGCTTCGATGCGGCCAAGGCTGCCGCGTTGGCCGCCGGGGCGATGGGCGCGGGGATTTCCGGCGCCGGTCCGAGCGTATTCGCCTGGTTCGCCACCCGCGCTGAGGCCGAGGCGGCGGCACCGGCAGTGCAGGCGGCGTTCGCTGCGGCCGGCTTGGATAGTCAGTATTGGGTGTCGGCGTTGAACTGCCAGGGTGCAAGGCTGTTGTAGCGAGTGCGTTTCTACCGTGCCTTTAAAGCCTGTCCTGCGACTGCTGTTGCTCCCGAGTAAACACCGGTGGACTGACGCGAAGGTGGCTGCAAAGTGAGCGTCAGCCTAATTGCGTTGCGTCGGCGTACCCGCCCGCTCGGCAGGCACTTTGTCGTTTCCGCGTTGAGCGGGTTGAGAGTGTGCGTATTGACGTTGCTGCGGATTGCACCGGCTTGATTAAGGTCGATTGTGCGAGGCGGACACAATTCAATTCATCCCATCGGGTTCTGGCGGCGTGGTTGGCTGTCATTTCGCGATGCGCGCATGATTGTGGCAAAAAACGCACCGTATACGCTGTTTTTACATTGCGCAGCGTATGAATATAGTTTGAACCTTAAATTGCATGATCGCTGCTGCGCAGCGTGCAAGACGCCCTGGCCGGCAGTCTGGTCAGGCTCCTCGATGAAAGGAGATTGCCATGGTTCGTTTAAGCTGGTCAGGATTACTGCTGCGTGTTGCGGCAGGCGTTGTTTCGTTGTCGGTGGGGGCATCAGCGTCGGCCGCATGCTCGGATTTGCTTAAGTTGACACTAAGAGTCGCTAACAAAACTCAGGAAGAATCCGTAGGCAGATGATCGAGCAGGCAATCGAGAGCCATGCCAGATGGATATCGATTCGACGTTCGAATCGGATGCGCAGCTTGCCCATGCCTGCGAGCCACGCGTGAGTGCGTTCCACAACCCAGCGATGGCGCCCCAATCGGTCGTTGCGCTCGATTCCCTTGCGAGCGATGCGTGGCGTGATACCCCGTTGCTTGAGGTGATGGCGGCAACGGTCGATGTCGTAGGCCTTATCAGCGTGCAGCTTGCCTGGCCAACGTCGTGGGCGCCCTGCCTTTCCGGCGATCGGCGGCAAGGCATCGACCAGTTCTTCGAAGACCACCGAGTCGTGTCGGTTTGCTCCGGTCACGCAGAACGCCAAGGGAACGCCATTGCGGTCGACGATCAGATGCCGCTTGCTGCCGAGTTTGCCGCGATCGGTCGGGCTCGGCCCGGTGTGGTCTCCCCCCGGGGGGAGACCACACTGGCCGCGTCCAGGCTGGCTCGGCTCAGGTCCAGCGTGTCGGCTCGCCGCAATTCGGCCAGCAGGACCTGATGCAGGCGATGCCAGACGCCGGCGGCCTGCCAGTCGCGCAACCGGCGCCAACAGGTCATGCCGCTGCCGTAGCCCAATTCCAGGGGCAGTTCTTCCCATGGGATCCCGGTACGCAGGACATAGACGATGCCGTTGAGGGCTTGCTGATCGCTGACGCGAGGCCGCCCTCCTTTGGGCGAGGGTTTTACTGACGGGATCAGCGGTTCGATGCGCGTCCACAGCGCGGCGGGGATCTCTTTGCGACGGGCCATGCCGCCAATTTTGCCACCTCCGAATCTGCGTTCAACTAGGTTTTGTTAGCGGCTCTAAAGTCCACGACGATCACCACGGCCGAGGATGTGCCCGCCGGTGACTTTACCGCTCCGGATGGCAGTGTGATCGATAAGCTACCTGCGTTCTGTCGTGTTGTTGGAGTGTCGCGACCTGTCGACGATTCGCAGATCGGGTTCGAGGTTTGGATTCCGTCGTCGGGCTGGAACCAGAAATACCTGCAGGTCGGCACGATCGTGTTCGCTGGGACCATCGAATATAAGTCGCTCGGTTTCGCTTTACGGCGTGGTTATGCGACCGCAACCACGGATGGTGGTCACACCGGATCGGTTGGCGATGCGACGTTTGCGCTCGGCCACCCACAGAAGATCATCGACTGGGGCTACCAGGCGCTGGCCGTCACAATCTCCAATGGAAAGTCGGTGGTTTCCGCGTATACGCATAGCACACCGCGCTACTCCTACTTTTTCGGTGCTTCCAATGGCGGCCGGGATGCGCTGATTGCGGCGCAGCGCTTTCCGCAGGCCTTCGACGGCGTGATTGCCGATGCGCCGTCCAACGCCTGGATCCACAACGCGTTCTCTTGGCTATGGTCGGAGGATGCCGAATTCGCCAGTTCGGCTGCAACCATCTCTACGGCCAAGCTGCCGGCTATCCAGGCGGCGGCGCTCGCCCAATGCGATGCCAAAGACCACACTGCCGACGGTGTGGTCAATGATCCACGCCGATGCCACTTCGATCCTAGTGTGTTGTTGTGCTCAGGCGCCGAGACCGACAGTTGTCTCACTGCGCGGCAGATCCAGACCCTCTCGGCGATCCTGGCTGGTCCGGTCGACCCGCAGACCGGTCAGCGCATCTACAGTGGATTTGAGCCGTTCGCAGTCGCCACTCCGGGGTTGTGGGACACGTATGTCACCGGCAACGCGGCTGTCCCCGGCGGCGGCCATTCGATCCTTGCCAACCAGTTCTTCGCGAACATGGTGTTTGGCACCGGTACCGCCTTCGACCATACGCAAGTGAATTTCGGAACCGATGTCGCCCGCGCCGAACGCACGCCGATCAACGGCCAGTCGCTTGCCAGTGTGATTGACGCTACTTCTCCCGATTTGAGCGGCTTTCGCGCACGCAATGGTAAATTGATCCTCTACATCGGTTGGGAAGATACGGTGATTCCGCCGCGGGGCGCAATCAGCTATTACGAATCGGTCGTCGCCAAGCAAGGCTTGGACAATGGTCAGACCGAGAGCTCCGAGGGCGCTCTTGCGCAGACACAGCAATTCTTCCGTCTGTTTCTGGTTCCAGGCATGGGCCACTTCACTGGTGGGCCTGGTACTTCTGCCTTCGGTGCGCTCTTTGGACCACCCGGGTTAGCCATTGATCCCCAGCACGATGTGCTGTCCGCGTTGGAAGCATGGGTTGAACATGGCGTCGCACCGGAGCGCATTGTTGCGGCAAAGTATGTCGGTGACGATCCTACCAAAGGCGTGATCCGCACTCGGCCGCTGTGTCGCTATCCGCAATCCGCGCTCTGGATTGGTATGGGCAGCACCAACGATGCGCAAAACTTCATCTGTGTGGACGGGCCGCGTGGCGCGTACCTTGATGGCGCGGCTGCGCCTGCGAGCGTGCTGTCGCACGGCCGATAAACGAACGCAACGTTCGCCGTCTGTTGGACGCGAACGTTGGTGGCTGCACGCTCGATGGGCTGAGTGTTTTTCATTCCTTGGAAATGGCTGGTCTTGTGTGGACCTTGGCCGCAGGTATGGCGGCGCACACCTGCCGACGGGTGGGTGCTGGCCTTACCTCGAGAGCAGCGGGTACGCAAAAGCTGGGCGCACGATGCGATCGCCGCGCCGCCTACGCAGGAGTCTTCCTCACGGCGAGATTGGTGCTGCCCACCCCGATGCCAGCTGCCCGAGATGTCGCGACAAAGCCGTTCCGTGCAGGGCTAAGCGCTCGTTTGCGGCGCGTCTCGCCAGTCCATACCTGGCCTGGGAAAGCCTGCGTCCTCGTCATCTGGTAACGTTCGCAATTGGCGAGTGTCAGTGACGCATGCGCGACGGCTGTTGGGCCCCGATGGTGGTTCCCGATGGCGGAGCATTCTATTCACTGTGCTCCACAAAAGTGCTTCGAGTGCCAATCCGATCTTTCCGTTCGCTGTGCCTGCTGTGCAGAGGCAGTGCAGGGCAAAAGCGGTATAAGACCGCTTTGGTTGCGTCTTTTTTTCATGGATCACAATGAACTTCATTTCCACCCGTAACACCGCGCCGGCCGTTTCGCTCAGCCAAGCCATCGCTGCCGGTCTGGCGCCCGATGGCGGCCTTTACGTCCCTGAGCGCCTGCCGCCAGCACGGGCTTTGACGCCCGGCGCTCGCCTGGCCGAGACCGCCGCAGTGTTGCTGGCGCCGTTTTTTGAGGGCGATGCGCTGGAGCCGGAATTGCCGGCGCTTTGCGCCGAGGCGTTCGATTTCGCTGCGCCGCTGCAACCGCTGGTCACGCCGGGCGATCACGCCTTGGAGTTGTTCCATGGGCCGACCGCCGCGTTCAAGGACTTCGGAGCGCGCTTCCTTGCCGCCTGCCTGACGCGATTGCGGCGCGACACGGCGACGCCGTTGACCATCCTGGTCGCTACCTCCGGCGATACCGGCGCCGCGGTCGCTGCCGCGTTCCATCGCCAGCCTGGCTTGCGCGTGGTGGTGTTGTATCCGGATGGCCGCGTGTCACCGCGGCAGGCGCACCAGTTGGGCTGTTTCGGCGACAACATCCAGGCCCTGCGCGTGGCCGGTTCGTTCGATGACTGCCAGGCGTTGGTCAAGCAGGCCCTCAACGATGCCACGCTGCAGGCGCAGGTACCGCTGAGTTCGGCCAACAGCATCAGCCTGGGGCGGCTGTTGCCGCAGATGAGCTATTACGCGCATGCGGCGCTGACTCATCACGCCGCGCATGCGCAGTCTCTGAATCTAGTGGTGCCGACCGGCAATCTGGGCAATGCGCTGGCGGCGATTCTGGCGCGCGGATTGGGTGTGCCGTTGGGCCAGATCGTGCTGGCAACCAACGCCAATCGTGTACTGCCGGAGTATTTCGCGGGCGCGGCATACGCGGCGCAGTCCAGCATCGCCACGCTAGCCAATGCGATGGATGTCGGCGCACCAAGCAATTTCGAACGCTTGCGGTGGTTGTATCGCAGCGACGATGCGTCGCTGCGCACGCAGTTCCGGGCGTATTCGGTGGACGATGCGCGGATCCGTCAGGTGATCGGCGAGCGCTTCCGGCGCTATGGCGAAGTGCATTGTCCGCACACCGCGACGGCCTTGCACGTGCTGCAGCAGTTGCGTGCCGAGGCGGCGCAGGCCGATGCTGGCGATTGGGCGGTGGTGGCGACCGCGCATCCGGCCAAATTCGAGGCGGTTGTGGAGCCATTGATTGGACAGCCGGTGCCGGTGCCAGCGGCATTGGCCGAGTTGTTGCAGCGCTATGCCTATGCCGAGCCGATTGCAGCGGACTATGCCGGCTTGCGCGCTCGCTTGCTGGCTGGGTGAGTCTGCAAGCGCTCGCCACCGCGTTCGGGCGGGCGATGTGCAGCAGCGTAGGCGTCGTGCGTGGCTTGCGCTGCAATTCAACGTGCGTGTCGGCGCTGGCATGCAGTTGGCTGGCATCGGTGTAGAGCATCAAGCCGCTGGCCGGGGATGGCTCGACATTTTGAAGCGCCCCGGCGCAGTGGCTTGCTGGCATGCCGTGATGTGCACCGCGAGACAGCACGATGCACGTGAGCGATGTGCTTGTGTTGAATCAAATCAGGGGTGGCGAGCCAGATGGTGGTCGCTGCACCGATATCGTTGCTTCTATTGGGCGCATTCGAGGCAACATGTGTTCTGCGAATATGCGACAGGGCAAGAATCAGTGCTGAGTTGGTTGTTGTTTGATAAGAAGTCTCATGTCGCTGCCGCCCACAACAAGATATAAGTTCTGAACTAGATGATCATAGGCTGCTGAAAGAGGGGTGAAACTTTGAATTTCACTGCCAGCTGCGCAGTAGATGTTAGACATGGCGTGAAATTCGTCATGATCCCAGATATGGATAGTCAGCAACGGGCCGCGTACGCTGGTTCCCGTTGCCAACGGGGTGCAAGAAGCCCCGAAAGCGGTGTAGGCAAATATGGCTTTGACATTGGGATTGTAATTTAATATGCGTGTTGCAATGAATGGCCCGCCAGGTTGTGATTCGTATGGGTTCACGCCAGTCGATGCGGCAGTGCCCGCGTTCAAGGCGAATACGGTACATAGCATGATTGTACGTAAATTTCGTAATCCGGAAAATATTTTCATTGCCATTTCCTATGGTTGGCTTAAGGGTGTGGCTGTGTGAAAAATAATGTGCGAAAAAAATCCCGCAAATGCGGTGAATTTGCGGATGAATTCATGTTTTCTGCTGGAGCTAAGGTGACTGCATGCAATGCGTGATTGCATTATCGGAATATGGGTATAAAAATATTATTATCCCGATATTTTTGTTTCTACTTCCTTGAGCGATGTTCCGGGTGAGGCACAAAAATATCTGTAAAAATCAACTTCACGAATAGTTCGCACTTTGTGTGTGAAGTAGTGTGTTTTATGCGGCGTGATGATTGCGTGCAGCATATAAATTTATTTTCTTCGCACTACTTTAAACGCCGGTATGAAGGGCTTGATTTCAGGGGCTTTAGAATAACCACAGCATGGGTGTGACTGGCAGGCTGCCGGTGTATGGCCGCGTCTACATCTGACCCTGTTGAATCAGTCGCGCAGCGCCAGCACGCTCAGTACGCTGGAATGGCTGGATCGTTGAACGCATATGCGGCGCATCCGTCTCGAATGTCGGATCGACATCCACTTGCTCATGTTGTCGCTTGTCTGCTTCATCAATGTGCCGTGGCCACTTTGCCTGGTGAAGTGGCCCGTTCTGACAATCGCGCGTGTCGGACATGGCCCTGGGTGGCATCACCTCGATGCGCGGTGTCCATGGCCGCTTGTCTGCGCAGTCGGAGACCTGCTGAACATGCGCGATTGCCACGTGGTCATGGGGAAGGCACCCCGGCGACAGGTGGACGTCATACGCCATTGCGGTCGTCTGCGTTCGGTGCGGCTAGAATTGGCGTCCCGCCCACCTCCCGAATCGCAGGAGCTCCACTCGTGATCAAGCCCCGTACGCCGCCCGGCATCATGGAATTGCTGCCGCGCGAGCAGATCGCGTTCCAGCGCATGCTGGACGTCATCCGCCGCAACTATGAGCGGTTCGGGTTCCTGCCGGTGGAGACGCCGGTGTTCGAGTTGTCCGATGTGCTGTTGACCAAGTCCGGTGGCGAAACCGAGCGCCAAGTGTACTTCGTGCAGTCCACCGGCGCCCTGGCCAATGCCGCGGCCGAAGGCGCGGAGGGGGCGATGCCGGAGTTGGCGCTGCGCTTCGATTTGACCGTGCCACTGGCGCGCTACGTGGCCGAACACGAACACGAACTGAGCTTCCCCTTCCGCCGCTACCAGATGCAGCGGGTCTACCGTGGCGAGCGCGCCCAGCGCGGACGTTTTCGCGAGTTCTACCAGTGCGATATCGACGTGATCGGCAAGGACGCGCTGAGCATTCGCTACGATGCGGAGGTGCTGGCGGTGATCCACGCGGTGTTTGCCGAGCTGGGCATCGGTGCGTTCGCGGTGCAGTTGAACAATCGTAAGCTGATGCGCGGCTTTTTCGAGAGCCTGGGCGTGGCCGAGGGCGAGCGCCAGCTGGCGGTGTTGCGCGAGGTCGACAAGCTGGACAAGCGCGGTGCCGACTACGTGCGCGAGACGTTGGCCGGCGAGGGTTTCGGTATCCCGGCTGCGCAGGTCGAACAGATTTTGCAGTTCGTCGCGGTGCGCTCCAGTGGTCATGAGGATGCGTTGGCGCGGCTGGACGCGCTGGAGGCGGCGACCGGTGCCAGTGCGACGCTGCGCGAGGGGGTGGCCGAGTTGCGCGAAGTGTTGGCGCTGGTCAAGGCGCTGGGCGTGCCGGAGCGGGCGTATTGCCTGAATTTCTCCATTGCCCGCGGTCTGGACTACTACACCGGCACCGTCTACGAGACCCTGTTGAGCGATTACCCGCAGATCGGCTCGATCTGTTCGGGTGGGCGTTACGAGGATCTGGCCAGCCACTACAGCAAGTCCAGGCTGCCCGGCGTGGGCATCTCCATCGGCCTGACCCGGTTGTTTTGGCAACTGCGCGAAGCCGGGTTGATCGACGGCATCGCTTCCAGCAGCGTGCAGGCCATGGTTGCGTTGATGGATGAAGCTAGGTTGGCCGATGCGTTGGATATCGCCCGGCGTTTGCGTGCCGGTGGGATCAACACCGAAGTGCAGATGGAGCCGAAGAAGGTCGGCAAGCAGTTTCAGTACGCTGCCCGCGCCGGGATCCGCTTCGTGGTGCTGGCGGGCGAGGACGAATTGGCGCGTGGAGTAGTCGCTGTCAAGGACTTGGTGCGCGAACAGCAGTTCGAGATCGCACGCGAGGATCTGGCCAGCACACTGCTTGTGGAACTGGAGCAGGCCAAGGTCATGGCGTGAGCCATGCGTTGACCTGCGCGGCAGGCCTTTCGTTGGTAGGCGGGGGTGTCGACGTGCGCGCCTTACCTGAGCAGTCCGGCGCGTTGCAGCATGCGTTTGAGCGCGCGTCGTTGCGCTTGGTCGTCGGCGGGCCAGCCCTGTAATTGCGCTTGCACGCGTCCGTCGCGCACCAGGAAGAAGGTCGGCATGGCCCAGTGGCGCGGCAGCAGCGGCCATTCCTGCTGCTCGTAGATCGGATGCAGTGGCATCTGCGGATGGCGCTGGTTCCAGGCGCGGACGTCGCTCATGTCTTCCTTGCCCGGTGGCAGGCTCAGCCATAGCGCATGGCGGCGGAAGGCCGGGCCGAGTTCGGGGTCGTTGGCGATGGCGCGTGCGGCATCGGCTGCGAAGTGGCAGCCGGCGGTGACCAGAATCCGCGGGCGTCGTAGGTCGATGGGTTGCCGTCGCAAGGTCGTGCCACCGGCATCCAGCGACCACAGCGTCGGGCCATGTGCGCCTGGGCCCAGACGGTCGTCGAAGCGCAGCCAGTGCGGCCAGTCGGCGTCGCCGCCGGTCGCCAGCAGTCGGCGCGCGTCTTCGGTACGATGGGCGAGCAATAGCGCGTTGCCGGTGGCGTCCAGTTGCGCGGCGTCGGCCTGGCCGCGATCGCGCAGCAGGTTCAGTGTGTGCAGTTGCGCTTCCAGCCCTGCCGCGGTGGGGCGCAGGGTGTAGGTCGCGACGATGGCACGGTACAGCAGGGCGAGCGAGGTGCTGTCCAGTTGCGCTGCGGCGCTGCGGTCGAAGGCTTCGGGCAGCGCGGCGCGCAGCGATGGCCAGGGATCGCGGCCTTCGTGCTGTAGCTTGCTCAGGACACGCTCGTATCCGTTGTAGCGGCGTTCCAGTGCGCCGATTGTGGCGGTGGCGTCTACGTTGTGTGCTTGCTTTGCCCAGTGGGGCAGGGTGTCTGCATACTGCGCGGCCCCGAACAGTGCGAGGAGTGCGCGCCCTTGTTCGCGTGTGAGTTGTGCTAGATCCTGGGTGTCGAACCCGCTTAGGCCGTTGCGGCCGAACATCAGGCCGTCGATGAAGCGCTCGCGTGCGCCGGGGGAGAATGCGTCCAGTGGCGTGGGTTCACCAGCATGCGCGCGCAGGTATGCATCGAGCTGGGATTGCGAACGGATCGGGAGCGGATTGTTGGCCTCGTCGTTGGTGGTGGCGGCAGCCATGGTCGATGGCCGTGTGGCCGGCGGCGTCGCATCCGCGAGTGCGTTCGTCGAGAGAAGCAGTGCCAAGTATGCAAGGAGAGGACGAGGCATGGACGTTGTCGTGGCGGCTATCGTGGCGATGCTAGCGACCCTGCGGCAGCCACGCCAGCCATGGGATGTCAGTTTCGCGTGGGGAGGGCGGGTCTGCACGATTGGTCGGCCCTTGACATTTGTACTAACACGTTATTACATTAGCGGAATGAAACAGCGCCCCGCTTCCGTAGCAGACCGTGACAGCGACGCCGCGTTCAAGGCGCTGGCGCGCACGCTCGCCCAGCTCGACAGGCCGCAGGACGTCGCCGCGTTTCTGCAGGATCTGTGCACGCCGGCCGAACTGGAGGCAATGGCAGACCGCTGGCGCGTGGTGCCTTTGCTACTCAAGGGCCTGCCCTACCGCGAGATCCATGAACTGACCCAGGTCAGCGTGACCACGATCGGTCGCGTTGCGCGGACCCTCGAATACGGCGCTGGCGGCTATGCCGCGGCGCTACGCCGCTAGACGGCGCGCCCTTCCGCTTCCCACTGAGATCCCCTGATGAGTGCTTCCCTGGCAGCGCCGGCACGCGACCGGCTGCGTATCGCGATCCAGAAAAGCGGCCGCCTGGCCGAGCCGGCACGTGCGGTGCTGGCCGCCTGCGGACTGAGCTGGCGCGAGAGTCGCGACAAATTGTTCTGCTATGGCGAGTCGTTGCCGGTGGATCTGCTGCTGGTGCGCGACGACGATATTCCTGGGCTGATCGCCGATGGCGTGTGCGACTTCGGGATTGTCGGTCGCAACGAATTGGACGAACAGGCCGGCGAACGCCGTCGCAATGGTCTGCCCGAAGCCTACCGTGCGTTGCGCGGGCTGCACTTCGGCCAATGCCGGCTGATGCTGGCGGTGCCCGAGCAGTGGGAATGGATCGGCCCGCAGCAGGTGCAGGGCAAGCGGATCGCCACCAGCTATCCGGCGGTGCTGGCCGATTGGCTGGAGGCGCGGGGCATCGAGGCGCAAGTGGTGGAACTGTCCGGCTCGGTGGAGATCGCGCCGCGCCTGGGTACCGCCGACCTGATCTGCGATCTGGTGTCCAGCGGCGCGACCCTGGCCGCTAACCAGCTCAAGCCTGTGGAAACTTTGTTGGACAGCGAGGCGGTGCTGGCCGGGCCGGTGCGCGAACCAGCCGACGCTCGTGCTGGGTTGGCGGCGATGTTGCTGCGCCGGCTCGACGGCGTCCTCAAGTTGCGCGACAGCAAGTTGCTGATGTTCCGTGCCGCACGCGACCGGGTTGCCGACTTGACCCGGTTGCTGCCCGATGCCGACCCGCTGGTGCAGTTGCCCGGCGATGTGGATGAACCATTGCAGTTGCAGACGATGTGTCACGGCGCGATTACCTGGCAGCGCATGGAAGAATTGGAGCGTGCGGGTGCGCAGGGCTTGATGGTGTTGACGGTGGAGCGCTCGCTCGCATGAATCGATTGGATTGGAATGCGCTCGACGCGCAGGCCCGCACCCAGGCCTTGACCCGACCGGTGCAAGCCGTCGCTGCGCAGACCCGCGCGACGGTGGCGCAACTGCTTGAGCAGGTGCGCGCGGATGGCGATGTGGCGTTGCAGGAAATCACCGCGCGCCTGGATGGCGTGGTGCTGCAGCAGTTCGAGGTCGGTGCCGACGAGTTTGTCGCGGCCGAGGCGGCGGTGCCGGCGGCGTTGCGCGAGGCGCTGCTGCAGGCGATGACGCGGATCACCGCCTTCCACCGCGCCGGCGTGGCTCAGCCGTATGCCGTGGAGACCGCGCCTGGGGTCGTCTGCGAGCGGGTGGTGCGGCCGATCGGTCGGGTCGGCCTGTACGTGCCGGCCGGTAGCGCGCCGCTGCCGTCCACGGCGTTGATGCTGTGCGTACCGGCGGCATTGGCCGGTTGCCGCGAGGTGGTGTTGTGTACGCCACCGCGCGCCGATGGCTCGGCCGATCCGGCGGTGCTGGTCGCGGCGCGACTGAGCGGAGTGGATCGCGTGTTCAAGCTCGGCGGTGCGCAGGCCATTGCCGCGATGGGCTTCGGGACCGCTTCGGTGCCTTCGTGCGACAAGTTGTTCGGCCCTGGCAACAGCTACGTCACCGAGGCCAAGCGGCAGGTGGCGCAAGCCGGTGCGGCGGCGATCGACATGCCGGCCGGCCCGTCCGAGGTGTTGGTGATCGCCGATGCCGGCGCCGATCCGGCGTTCGTCGCCGCCGATCTGTTGTCGCAGGCCGAACACGGTCCGGATTCGCAGGTCGTGCTGCTGTCCGACAGCGCGGCGTTGATCGATGCGGTGGAGGACGAGTTGGAACGGCAATTGGCGACGCTGCCGCGCGCGGCGATCGCCCGCCAGGCGCTGGCCGCGTCGCGGCTGATCCTGGTCGGCACGCTCGAGGAGGCCTTCGCGATCAGTAATCGCTATGCGCCCGAGCACCTGATTCTGGCGCTGCGCGCGCCGCGCGATTGGTTGGAACGGGTCGAGGCGGCCGGCTCGGTGTTCCTCGGCGACTACACCCCCGAGGCCTTGGGAGACTACTGCAGCGGCACCAACCATGTGTTGCCGACCAGCGGTGCGGCGCGAGCCTACAGCGGGGTCAGTGTTGCCAGCTTCCAGAATTTCGTCAGCGTGCAGAGCGCCAGCCAGGCCGGTATCGCCGCTATCGGCGCCTGCGCGGTGCTGATGGCGCGCGCCGAAGGCCTGGACGCGCACGCCAACGCGGTGGCGTTACGCATGGAGAAAGCGGGATGAGGGCCTCCACCGATTCCGCTGGGCTGCTGGCGCTGGTGCGCCCGGACTTGCGTGACTTCACTGGCTATTCCTCAGCGCGCAGTAGCGCAGTGCAGGGCGAGGTCTGGCTCAACGCTAACGAATCGGCCTGGGCCAACCTGGCCGACCGCGATGCCGACAACCGCCGCTATCCGGACCCGCAGCCGCCGCAGTTGCGTGCGGCGCTGGCCGCGTTGTACGGCTGTGCGCCGGAACAACTGCTGATTGGTCGCGGCAGCGACGAGGCGATCGACTTGCTGCTGCGCGCGCTATGCGAGCCGGGCCGCGATGCGATCGTCATCACGCCGCCCGTCTTCGGCATGTATGCGGTGTGTGCCCGGATGCAGAACGCGCGCGTGGTCGAGGTGCCGCTGTGCGATGCAGCGGACGGACTGCACGCCGATCTCGATGCGGTCGTGGACGCGGCACTGAGCCAGAGAGCCAAACTGGTGTTCCTGTGTTCGCCAGGTAATCCTGGCGGCGCGGCCATCGCGTTGGACGACATCGCCCGCGCCGCGCAACGCTTGCAGGATCGTGCCTTGCTGGTGGTGGATGAAGCCTACGGCGAGTTTTCCGATCAGCCCTCGGCGACCACGTTGCTGGCGCGTCAGCCGAATGTGGCGGTGTTGCGGACCTTGTCCAAGGCGCACGCGCTGGCGGCGGCGCGGATCGGCTGCGTGATCGCCGATCCAGCGCTGATCGCGGTGCTACGACGTTGCCAGGCGCCGTATCCGATCCCGGCGCCGTGCCTGCATCTGGCGCTGGCCGCGTTGCAGCCCGAGCCGCTGCGGCAGACCGCGCTGCGCGTGGCCGAGGTACGCGAGGAACGCACGCGCATGCAGGCCGCACTGGCCATGCTGCCGGGTGTGCGCCGGGTCTATCCATCGCAAGGCAACTTCCTGCTGTTGCGTTTCGACGATGCCGAGGGTGCGTTACAGGCCTTGCTGGCGGCCGGCGTGGTGGTGCGCGACCAGCGTGCCGCAGCCGGGTTGGGCGATGCCTTGCGCATCACCCTTGGTACGCCGGAACAGAATCAGCGCGTCCTTGATGCCTTGCGGGCGTGGAGGGCGGCGGCATGACCCCGATCCTGTTCGTGGACCGCGACGGTACGCTGATCGAGGAGCCGGCCGATTTCCAGATCGACGCCTACGAGAAGCTGCGTTTCGTGCAGGGCGTGATCCCGGCGCTGCTGAAGCTGCGCGATGCCGGCTATCAGTTCGTCATCGTCACCAATCAGGACGGCCTGGGCAGCGCGACGTATCCGCAGGCCGCGTTCGATGGTCCGAACGATTTGATGCTGCAGATCTTCGCCAGCCAGGGGATTGCATTTCGCGAGGTGCTGATCGACCGCAGTTGGCCGGCCGACAACGCGCCCACGCGCAAGCCCGGCATCGGCCTGATGCTGCCGTACTTGCAGGACCGCAGCATCGATTGGGCGCGTTCGGCGATGGTCGGTGACCGCGTGACCGATATCCAGTTCGCGGAAAATCTGCATATCCGCGGCTTCCAGTTGCGCACCGCGCAGTTCGGCGGCGATTGGGAGTGGGCCGGCATCGCCCATGCATTGGCCGATGCGCCGCGCCGCGCCAGGGTGCAGCGCGACACCAAGGAAACCCGGATCGCGGTGGAACTGGATCTGGACTTGGTACGCGATCCGCATTGTGCCACCGGCCTGCCGTTCTTCGATCATATGCTCGAACAGATCGGCAAGCACGGCGGCTTCGCCCTGGACGTGCATGCCGAGGGCGATCTGCACATCGACGAACACCACACCATCGAAGACACCGGTCTGGCCCTAGGACAAGCGCTGCGTCAGGCACTGGGCGACAAGCGTGGCATCGGGCGCTACGGCTTCACTTTGCCGATGGACGAGACCCTGGCCAGCGCCGCACTGGACTTCAGCGGGCGTCCTTATTTCGTATTCGAAGGGGAATTCAAGCGCGAGCGGGTTGGCGATATGCCCACCGAACTGGTGCCGCATTTCTTCCGCTCGCTGTGCGACGCGGCCGGTTTGAATCTGCACCTGAGCGTGCGTGGCGACAACGATCATCACAAGATCGAAGCCTGCTTCAAGGCCTTGGCGCGTGCGTTGCGCCAGGCCGTGCGCCGCGATGGCGCGGCGCTGCCTTCGACCAAGGGCGTGCTGTGAGCGCGCGTGCGACGCCGATGCAGCGCACACCGCACGGTGCCCGTGCGTGGAGGCGGCGATGAGCACGGTGGCCTTGATCGACGCGGGCGGTGCCAATCTCGGTTCGGTGCGTTATGCGTTGGAACGCCTGGCAGTGGAGCCGCGACTGGTAAGCGACGCGGCGGGCCTGCAGGGCGCGTCACGGGTGATCCTGCCCGGCGTCGGCGCCGCGCCGCAGGCGATGGCGCGGCTGCGCGCGCAGGGCCTGATCGAACCGCTGCGCATGTTGCAGGTGCCGTTGCTCGGCATCTGTTTGGGGATGCAGTTGCTGTTTGAGCATTCGGAAGAAGGCCAAGTCGATTGCCTGGGCGTACTCGCCGGCGTGGTCCGGCGCATGCCGCCGGCGCCGGCTATCCGGGTGCCGCACATGGGTTGGAACCGCTTGCTGCCGATGCGGCCATCGCCGCTGCTGGAGGGCCTGCCGGCTCGGGCCAGCGCCTACTTCGTGCATGGTTATGCGGCGCCGGTCACTGCCGACACGGTGGCCGCCTGCGACCATGGTGGCTTGTTCAGCGCGGTGGTGCAGCACGGGCGTCGTTGTGGCGCGCAGTTCCATCCCGAGCGTTCTGCCGACACTGGCGCACGCATCCTGCGCAACTTTCTCGAGACCGATTTCCCATGAGCTTCCTGGTCTATCCCGCACTGGATATCCGCGATGGCCGCGTGGTGCGGTTGGCGCAGGGCGACTATGCCCGCGAGACCCACTATGGCGATGATCCGCTGCGCCGAGCGAAGGCTTACGCCGACGCTGGCGCGCAGTGGATGCATCTGGTCGATCTGGATGCCGCGCGCGCCGGCGGCTACACCTTGGGGCCGTTATTGGAGCGCATCCGTGCTCAGACCGGGTTGCATGTGCAGACCGGCGGCGGCGTGCGCTCGCGTGCCGATGTGCAGCGCATGCTCGATGCCGGCGCTACCCGCGTGGTCATCGGCTCGTTGGCGGTGCGCGACCGCGAGTCGGTGCTGGAATGGCTGGCCGAGTTCGGGCCGGCGCGTATCACTGTGGCGCTGGACACGCGGCAGGATGCGAAGAAGGTGTGGCGGTTGCCGGTGCTCGGCTGGACCGAGACCTCGTCGCTGACCCTGGACGCGCTGGCCGGCGAGTACGCGGCAGCCGGGTTGACCCATCTGCTGTGTACCGACATCGCCCGCGACGGCATGCTGTCCGGACCGAATCTGGCGCTGTATGCGCACTTGCGCCAGATCGCGCCAGACGTGGCCGTGCAGGCTTCCGGCGGCGTCCGCAATGCGGCCGACGTGCGCGCAACGCGCGAGGTCGGTTGTGCCGGCGTGGTGCTGGGTAAATCGTTGCTGGAGGGCCGCTTGCGCCTGGACGAGGCGTTGGCATGCTGAGCCGGCGCATCATTCCGTGCCTGGATGTGCGCGATGGCCGTGTGGTCAAGGGCGTGAAGTTTCGCGATCACGTGGACATGGGCGATATCGCTGAACTCGCATTGCGCTACCGCGACCAGGGTGCTGATGAATTGGTCTTCTACGATATCGGCGCCAGCCCGGAAGGGCGTTCGGTGGATTACGCCTGGGTCGAGCGCGTGGCGCGGCTGTTGGACATTCCGTTCTGCGTTGCCGGTGGCATCCGCGATGTCGCCACGGCGCGGTTAGTGCTGCATGCCGGCGCCGACAAGATTTCGATCAACTCCCCAGCGCTGGAACGCCCCGCGCTGATCGCCGAACTGGCCGACGCCTTTGGCGTGCAGTGCGTGGTGGTCGGCATCGATTCGATCCGCGAGGAGGATGGCCAGTGGCGGGTGCGCCGCTTCACCGGCGATCCCGACAAGACCCAGGCGCTGCGCATGCGCACCCTGGATTGGGTGGTCGAAGCGCAGCAGTTGGGCGCTGGCGAGATCGTGCTCAACTGCATGGACAACGATGGTGTCCGCCGTGGCTACGACATTGCGCAGTTATACGAGGTGCGCGCAGTATGTAAGGTACCGCTGGTGGCTTCCGGCGGCGCTGGCGAGATGCTGCACTTCGCCGAGGTATTCGAGCGCGCCGACGTGGATGCCGCGCTGGCCGCCAGCGTGTTCCACAGCGGTGCTATTCCCATTCCCGAACTCAAGCGCTTCCTGCGCGAACGTCAAATCGAGGTGCGCGATGGCACATGAACATACAGAACACACGGGCGCCGTTGACGATGCGGCGCTGGATTGGAACAAGGGCGATGGCCTACTGCCGGTGGTGGTGCAGGATGCGGCCACCCTGCGCGTGCTGATGCTCGGCTACATGAATCAGGAGGCGTTGGCCACGACCCGCCGCAGCGGTTTGGTCACCTTCTACAGCCGCAGCAAACAGCGTCTGTGGACCAAGGGCGAAGGCTCGGGCCACACGCTGGAGTTGGTCGCGATCGACACCGACTGCGATTACGACACGCTGCTGGTGCTGGCGCATCCGCGCGGACCGACCTGTCATCTTGGCCGCACCAGTTGCTTCCCGCAGGCGCCTGGGCAGTTCCTGGGTGCGCTGGATCGGCTGGTCGCGCAGCGCGAAGGCGAACGTCCGCCTGGCAGTTACACCACCACCCTGTTCGAGCAAGGGACCCGGCGTATCGCGCAGAAGGTGGGCGAGGAGGGCGTGGAGACCGCGCTCGCCGGTGTGGCCCAGGGCGATGCCGAGTTGCTCGGCGAATCGGCCGATCTGCTGTATCACCTGACCGTGTTGCTACGCGCACGTGGCTTGGCGCTGGCCGATGCGGTCGAGGTGCTGGAGACGCGGCACCGCTGAGGCTGGGCAGCGCGTTTTATCCACTTGCGGCAACAGTTTGAACTTGGTGATCGCTTAACTGCCAACGCCGAGACCGCTGCGCGACTCAGAAACCGTGGCGTCGCGTCGGCACTGCTGAGACTGCTGGCGGCGCCGATCAACCTCGTCGCCAGCGCCTCTGTTCAGGATTGGGTCATGCGGACAGATCGCCGTTGGCGCGATCGCCGACGTCGCGTTTCTCGTAGGCGTTGACGATGCGCGCGACCAGCGGGTGCCGGACCACGTCGCGTGCCTCGAAAAAGGTGAAGCTGACCCCGTCCACTTCGTGCAGTACCTCGATTGCGTCGCGCAGGCCGGACTTGACGTGCTTGGGCAGGTCGATCTGGGTTAGATCGCCAGTGATTACGGCGGTACTGCCGAAGCCCAGACGGGTCAGAAACATCTTCATCTGCTCGATGGTGGTGTTTTGCGCCTCGTCCAGGATCACATAGGCGTCGTTGAGCGTGCGCCCGCGCATGTAGGCCAGCGGCGCGATCTCGATGACGTTCTTTTCCAGCAACTTCACCACCTTGTCCACGCCGAGCATTTCGTACAACGCGTCGTATAGTGGGCGCAGATACGGATCCACTTTCTGGCTCAGATCGCCGGGCAGGAAGCCGAGTTTCTCGCCGGCCTCCACCGCCGGGCGCACCAGAATCAAGCGTTGCACGCGCGACTCGTTCAGCGCCTCCACCGCGCTGGCGACGGCCAGGAAGGTCTTGCCAGTGCCGGCCGGGCCGATGCCGAAATTGATGTCGTGGGTGGCGATCTGGTGCAGGTACTTGGCCTGGTTGGCGCCACGCCCGCGCACGGTGCCGCGTTTGACCTTGATCGCCACGTCCTGCGGTTGATAGGCGCGCTGGGCGATCTGATCGACGTTGGACTGGTTCAGACGCAGATGGATCTGCTGGTCGTCGAAGATCACGCTGTCGGCCTCGGCGTAGAGCGCCTGCAGCAGTTGTTGGGCGGAAGCCACGGCCGCTTCCTGACCGGTTACCCGGTACACGTTGCCGCGGTTGGAAATCTCCACGCCCAGGCGCAGCTCGATCTGCCGCAGGTGTGCATCGAAGGGCCCGGCCAGGTTGGCCAGCCGCTCGGTGTCGGCGGGGTCCAGGGTGAAGTCGTGGTGTGCGGATGCTGTGGTCATTGCGATGTAGGTGCGGCAGTGCATGCGCTGCGCGTATTGTTCAGCGCCTGGGAGGCAAGCGTAACCCGCACGGCAATGCAGGACCAGCGCATGTGGCGCTATCGCGCGGGCTCAATCCACGTCTGCGACCACGCGTCCGCGCAGCGAATTGCTCAGCGCCTCGGTGATCGTCACCTCGACAAACTGTCCGATCAGGCGCGGATGTCCGGGGAAGTTCACCGAGCGCATGTTTTCGGTCTTGCCGGTCAGTTCGGCCGGGTTCTTTTTCGACGGGCCTTCGACCAGCACCGTCTGCACGCTGCCGATCATGCTGCGCGAAATCTGTTGCGCATGGGCATTGATGTGCGCCTGCAGCCGTGTCAGCCGTGCATGCTTGACGGCTTCGGGGGTGTCGTCTTCCAGGTCGGCGGCCGGCGTGCCCGGGCGCCGCGAATAGATGAAAGAAAAGCTCTGGTCGAAGCCGACGTCTTCGATCAGTCTCATGGTCTTGTCGAAATCGGCGTCGGTCTCGCCGGGGAAGCCGACGATGAAGTCCGAGCTGATCGCGATGTCCGGACGCACCGCCCGTAACTTGCGGATCTTCTGTTTGAATTCCAGTGCGGTGTAGCCCCGCTTCATCGCGCTGAGGATGCGGTCGCTGCCGGCCTGCACCGGCAAGTGCAGATAGTTGGCTAGTTGCGGCACGTCGCGGTAGGCGTCCACCAGCGAGTCGCTGAACTCCAGTGGGTGCGAGGTCGTGAAGCGGATGCGACCGATGCCCTCGATCTGGGCGATGCTGCGGATCAGTAGACCCAGATCGGCGTGCTGCGGGTCCTCGCCGACGTCGGCGTCGGCATACGGGCCGCGATAGGCGTTGACGTTCTGGCCGAGCAGGTTGATCTCGCGCACGCCCTGCGCGGCCAGTTGCGCCACTTCCACCAGCACGTCTTCGAATGGTCGGCTGATCTCTTCACCGCGGGTGTAGGGCACCACGCAGAAGGAGCAATATTTGGAACAGCCCTCCATGATCGACACGAATGCCGATGGCCCCTCGGCGCGCGGCTCGGGCAGCCGGTCGAACTTCTCGACCTCGGGAAAGCTGATGTCCACCTGCGATTGCCCGGAAGCGCGTCGGGCACGGATCAACTCCGGCAGCCGGTGCAGGGTCTGCGGGCCGAACACCAGGTCCACGTAGGGCGCGCGCTTGACGATCGCTTCGCCCTCCTGCGACGCCACGCATCCCCCCACGCCGATGATCACCTGTTTGCCGCCGGCCTTGAGCGCCTTCCAGCGGCCGAGCTGGCTGAATACCTTTTCCTGCGCCTTCTCGCGGATCGAGCAGGTGTTGACTAGGACCACGTCGGCTTCTTCGGGGTTGTCGGTTAGCTCGAGCCCCTCGGCGGCGGCGAGCACGTCGGCCATCTTGGCCGAGTCGTATTCGTTCATTTGGCAGCCGTGGGTCTTGATGTACAGCTTGCCACGCGCTGGCGACGGGGTGGCGGGGGTGCTGGTGGAGGGCAGGGGGTGCAGGACAGTCCCGGGCATGGCGCTGAATCCAGGCGGGTGGAAAGGTGGCCGATGAGTTTACCCGTGCAGGCGTCTCTGCGCAGGTGCCCGGTTGGCTGCCCCGTATGCCCCCCGTGTGCATGCACTGACCGCAGCCTGTCGTGATGGTCAAACGCTCTATCATCTGGGCACGGAAGGGAGTGGGAGCGGGTTGGGAGGCGTCAAGCCCATCTCGCTCCCGGGATAGGACGACGGCTGCGGCCTCGGGTGGCTCAATCAGCACGGACTTGGCAACCGGCGGGGAAGTTGGGACACTGCCGCCATGAAGGGGATGCTGTGGCTTCTGGGGCTGGTAATCGCCACGCTGTCGGCTACGCCGGCCAGCGCGGGTACCGTATACAAATGCATCGGTACCGACGGTGTCACCAGCTACGGTAACAAGCGCGTGTCCGGCGGCAATTGCAGCGTGATCGATCACTATATGCCCGAACACCGCGCTGCGCAGGCCGCAGCGGTCCCGGCCAAGGCCGCAGCCGAGCGCGCCCCAGGCCATCGTGTCGTCGCCTTGGCGGCTCAGTCGGTCGGCGTCCAGGCTTCCCAGGCTGGCGCTTCGGTCACCGCCCCGGCGTCAGGCGCGCCCAGGATGGTCCCGACGCGTGGGGTTCCTGTGGCCGCTGCCTTACCGCAGCGGTTGGTTAGCGGCCAGCTCTACTCTTACATGCAAGATGGCGTGCGCCATTACACCAGTGCCCGGCCAACCCAGGTCGCCAGTCTGGGGACGGTACGCACGATCCACTACAGCTTCATGGAGACCTGCTACGCCTGCGCTAACTCCGGAGTGAACTTCGGCGCTGTGCGCCTGAACACGACCGCCTACCAGGGCGAGATTGCCGCTGCTGCGCGCGAGTACGGGGTTGAGGAAGCGGTGGTGCGTGCAATCATCCATGCCGAGTCGGCCTACAACCCCATGGCGCTTAGTCGCGCCGGCGCGCAGGGCCTGATGCAGTTGATGCCGATGACGGCGCGCCGTTTCGGGGTTGGGGATGCGTTCGATCCGGCGCAAAACATCCGTGGGGGCGTGCAATATCTGGCGTGGTTGTTGAAACGTTTCAACGGTAACCTCAGCTTGGCGGCGGCTGGCTATAACGCTGGCGAAGGCGCGGTAGACAAACACGGCGGTGTGCCGCCGTATAGTGAGACGCAGCTCTATGTACAGCGGGTTGGCGTACTCGCCGAACGCTACCGTGGCGCGGGTTCGGCCGCGCATTGACCCCGTGGCTGCCCATGGCGCGCGGATGTGCCGGCTGCATTGTCGGCGGATTAAGGGTTCCGCTACACTGCGGTGAATTCGATGCAACTCGATCCCCACCGAGTTGCTGGCAGCCTCACGCTACCCAATCACAGATCGGAGTGCCGGATGGCCAACGATGGGGTCAACGATTCGATTAATACAGGGCGTCGCCGCTTTCTCACTGCCACCACCGCCGTCGTGGGCGCGGTTGGCGCGGGATGCGTCGCGGTTCCTTTCATCAAATCCTGGGAGCCTAGCGCCAAGGCCAAGTTGGCCGGCGCGCCGATCACGGCCGACATCAGCGCGTTGCAGGAGGGCCAGCGTCTGATTCTGGAATGGCGCGGCCAGCCGATCTGGATCGTCAAGCGCTCCAAGGCGATGCTCGACGCGCTGCCGTCCCTGGATGGTCGGCTCAAGGATCCCAAGTGCGAGAACAAGGACCAGCAGCCGGATTACGTGCTGAAAAACCCCGACTACCGCTCGATCAAGCCGAATATCTCGGTGCTGGTCGGTCTGTGTACCCACCTGGGTTGCTCGCCGGAGATGGTCGCCGAGATTCGCCCCGAGCCTTACGATCCAGACTGGAAGGGCGGCTATTTCTGCCCCTGCCACAAGTCGCGTTTCGACATGTCAGGGCGTGTGTTCCAGGGCGTGCCGGCGCCGATCAATCTACTGGTGCCGCCGCACCATTACCAGGACGACAACACGCTGGTCATCGGCGTGGACCCGAGTGCGTCCGCGAAAGGAGGGGCCTAAGTCATGGCCGACAATCTCCTCACCCGCACCGCGGGCAGCGTGTTCGATTGGGTCAACGAGCGCGCTCCTGGGCTGATGCCGTTCTACCGCAAGCACATCGCCGAGTACTACGCGCCGAAAAATTTCAACCTCTGGTATTACTTCGGTTCGTTGGCACTGGTGGTGCTGGTGAATCAGATCGTCACCGGCATTTTCCTGACGATGCACTACAAGACCAGCGCGGCCGAGGCGTTCAACTCGGTCGAGTACATCATGCGCGACGTGGATTGGGGCTGGCTGATCCGCTACATGCACTCCACCGGTGCTTCGCTGTTCTTCATCGTGGTCTATCTGCACATGTTCCGTGGGCTGATGTACGGCAGCTACAAGAAGCCGCGCGAACTGGTCTGGATCCTGGGCATGCTGATCTACCTGGTATTGATGGCCGAAGCCTTCATGGGCTACGTGCTGCCTTGGGGGCAGATGTCGTTCTGGGGCGCGAAGGTCATCATCTCGCTGTTCGGCGCGATCCCGGTGATCGGCAATGGTCTGACCGAGTGGATCATGGGCGACTATCTGCCCTCCGACGCCACCCTCAACCGTTTCTTCGCCCTGCACGTGATCGCGCTGCCGTTGGTGCTGTTGCTGATGGTGGTGCTGCACCTGGGGGCGCTGCACGAAGTCGGCTCCAACAACCCCGATGGGGTGGAGATCAAGAAAGGCCCCAAGGGCAACCGTTGGGACCCGAACAAGCCGGCCGACGGTATCCCGTTCCATCCGTACTACACGGTCAAGGACATGGTCGGAGTCGGCTTCCTGCTCATGCTCGGCGCCTTCATCATCTTCTTCGCTCCCGGTTTCGGCGGTCTGTTCCTGGAGCACGACAATTTCACCGAGGCCAACCGCTTGGTCACGCCGGAGCACATCAAGCCGGTCTGGTACTACACCCCGTACTACGCGATGTTGCGGGTGGTGCCGAACAAGCTCGGCGGCGTGCTGGTGATGTTCTCGGCGATCGCGATCCTGTTCCTGGTGCCGTGGCTGGACCGCGCCAAGGTCAAGTCGATTCGCTACCGTGGCTGGATCTCGCGGGTGATGCTGGCGGTGCTGGCGGTGTGTTTCGTGTGGTTGGGGGTGATCGGCTCCGGTCCAGGCACCGAGATCATCGAGACTTACATCGGCCGCGTATTGACGCTGCTGTACTTCCTTTTCTTCCTGACCATGCCGATCTGGACCACGCTGGACCGCACCAAGCCGGTGCCGGAGCGGGTGAGCAGCCATGACTAAGCGCCTGATCGCTCTCTTGGCCTGCGTCGCTTGCATGTGCTTGCTGTCCGTTCCTGCGTTGGCGGGCGAGGGCGGTGCCACATTGCAGGCGGGTAACGATCTTGGCGACCGCGCTTCGCTGCAGCGTGGCGCCAGGGGGTTCATGAATTATTGTTCCGGCTGCCACTCGTTGAAGTACCTGCGTTACTCGCGCATGGCCGAGGACCTGGGCCTGAGCGAGGATGAGGTGATGCACAATCTCAACTTCACCGGCGCCAAGGTCGGCGAACACATCGAGGCCGCGATGCCACACGAGGCGGCGGCCAAGTGGTTCGGCAAGGCACCTCCGGATCTGAGCCTGATCGCCCGGGTGCGCGGCACCGATTGGGTCTATACCTACCTCAAATCGTTCTATCTGGACCAGTCGCGCCCGCTGGGCTGGAACAACAGGCTGTTTGCCAACGCTTCCATGCCAAATCCGCTGTGGGAACTGCAAGGCTTGCAGCAGCCGGTCTACGGCAAGGCGCCGCAGCCGGGTGTAGACAAACCGGTGGAGCGCTTGCAACTGGCCTCCCCAGGCAAGCAGACCCCGGCCGAGTTCGACCAGACCGTGCGTGACATCAGCAATTTCCTCGAATACGCTGGCGAGCCTGCGGCGCTGAAACGGCAGCGTCTGGGCGTGTGGGTGGTGCTGTTTCTGGCCTTGCTCACCTTCCTTGCCCATCTGCTGAAGAAGGAATACTGGAAGGACGTGCATTGAGCGCTTTTGATGTTGTCTACGCGCCTGCTGCACCATTGCTGAGTGATTCCCCTGTTCAGCCTATTGGCTTTTGTGTGCGAGGGTTGCACACTCAGCGGCCGTGGCGACCGTTCGCAAGGTGCGGACGGCGTCGATGCGGCCGGCGGATTCCGGTCGTCGGAGAGCCTTGAATGGCGGTGAGTTTGCGCATGCGAAATACCTTGACCTTGTTTTCCTCCACAGATGACGTCTTGTGCCACCGCGTTCGCCTGGTGCTCGCGGCCAAAGGCGTCACCTATGATTTCGTGGCGGTGGATCCGCAAAATCCGCCGGAAGACCTGATCGATCTCAATCCATACCACTCCGTGCCGACGCTGGTCGAGCGCGAATTGGTGCTGTACGCCGCCTCGGTGGTCAGCGAGTACCTCGACGAGCGCTATCCGCATCCGCCGTTGATGCCGGTCGATCCGCTCTCGCGTGCGCGTTTGCGCCTGGCGATGTTGCGCATCGAACACGATTGGGTGCCGCAAGTGCAGGCGATCCAGCTCGGCAACAAAGCCCAGGCCGAAGCCGGCCGCAAGCGCCTGAAGGAATTGCTCACCGCCTCGGTACCACTGTTCAAGGCCAGCAAATTCTTCCTCAACCCGGAGATGAGTCTGGCCGATTGCGCGATGGCGCCGATCATCTGGCGCCTGCAGGCGCTGGATATCCCGTTGCCGAAGGATGGCAAGGCGATCGAAGACTACGGCAACCGCATCTTCCGTAATCCCGGTTTCATCCGCAGCCTGACGGACCAGGAAAAGAAACTGCGCGATCTGCCAACGTGATGCCCATCTGCGTGGTGGGCCCGCTGTGTTTCGAGTTGCGTCGGCGTTACGCGCTGGCGCGTGGAATTGCCGTATGAGCGACGAGACTTACCGCATGACCAGCCATCGCCCCTACCTGTTGCGGGCGCTGGTGGAATGGATCAACGACAACGGTATGACCCCGCACGTGCTGGTGGATGCCAGCTTGCCCGGTGTGCAGGTGCCGCCGAGCGCGGTCAAGGATGGCCGGGTGGTGCTGAACATCGCCGAGCGCGCGGTGGTGCGTTTGCAGATCGACAACGATGGAGTCAGCTTCACCGCTCGATTTGGCGGCGTCAGCTATCCGGTCCAGGTGCCGATGGCTGCGGTGCTGGCAGTCTATGCGCGCGAAACCGGGCAGGGGATGGCGCTGCCGGACGATATTCATGGTCCGGGCGAGCAGCCGCCCGACGGCGATGCGCCCCCGCCGCCGCGTCCTGGCAGTTCCGACGAGGCCGGTAAGCGCCCGCGTCTGCGCGTAGTGAAGTAGGGCTGTTTTCGGGGCGAGCCATTGCTGCTCGCCATCGTGCTGTTTCTCTCGGGCGGGCTGTGCAGTCAGTCCGCGCAGGTGTGGCGATGATGCTTTTGCCAGGAGCGTACGGCGCTTGCGCATGCCGGCCGAATTCTCGGCTTCGTGCGTATCCATGCTTTGGATACCGTCGCTGTGACGCGGAAGGGCTGCGTCACGTATGGCACGCATGACCGGTTGCGTTGGATCGTCTTATTGGTGGGGCGCTCGCGCCTCATGCAGCGCGGTCACGGTGGCGACAGATGGCCCGGCGAAAGTAATCAGTCGATCCCCGAGCAGCACCAGACGGCCGCTGTGCCGGTCCACGCCGTCGCAGGAATAGTCGAAGCGGAAGCTGCGCTCGAAGCCGAGCCAACCGTTGGGCAGCCGCCGTAGGCGTAGGCCCGTGCCGTGTACGCTCTGGTCGAGCCATTGCACGTCGGCGGCTTTGCAGGCGTTGCGTCCGAGGACTTCGGCGCGTTCGGCGGCGGCACGCGAGGCGTTCCAGAACGCGAACACGGCCGCACCGACGATCATCAGCAGAATCAGACTAGGCATGCGGCCACTGTAACCAGGCGTCGGGCAAGAGGGCAATCCTGATCGCCTGAATCGTGATGCGACGTTGTGGCTTGGTTGATGGGCGTCTGTTGTGCAGACCACCATCTTGCATGCGCACGAGCGATCGCGTTACTGCGGGGGCGAACCCAGCTTGAGCGAAAGATCCACCGCTTGCACGTGCTTGGTCAGCGCGCCGATGGAGATGCAGTCCACGCCGTCTTCGGCGATCGCGCGTATCGTGTCGAGGTCCACGCCGCCGGAGACTTCCAGTGGAATGCCGCGCTGATGAAATTCGTTGCTGGCAATCGCCACTGCGGCGCGGCGTTGTTCCGGGGTGAAGTCGTCGAGCAAAATGCGCTCGCAACCGGCGCTGAGGGCTTCGCGTAGCTCGTCCAGGGTTTCCACCTCGATCACCAGGGGCAGTTGTGGCCACTGTGCGCGTGCTGTAGCCACTGCCGCGCTCAACGAGCCTGCGGCATGGATGTGGTTTTCTTTCAGCATTACGGTGTCGTACAAGCCGATGCGGTGGTTGTTGCCGCCGCCGCAACGGACCGCGTATTTCTGCGCCAGGCGCAGGCCGGGCAGGGTCTTGCGGGTGTCCAGGATGCGTGCGCCGGTGCCGGCGACCGCGGCCACGTAGGCGGCGGTGACGGTCGCGGTGGCGGAGAGGGTCTGCAGAAAATTCAGCGAGGCGCGCTCGGCACTGACCAGGGCGCGGTTGCGCCCGTGCAACAGGGCTAGCACTGTGCCTGCTGCCACCCGTTCGCCCTCGGCCACGCGCCACTGGATCTTGACTTGCGGATCGAGCGCGCGGTGACAGGCGTCGAACCAGGGCCGGCCAGCGATCACCGCCTCCTGTTTGCACAGCAGGTAGGCATTGTCGGCGCGGTCGGGTAGCAATGCGGCGGTGACGTCGCCGCTGCCCAGGTCCTCGGCCAGTGCGCGCGCCACATCGGCGTCGATCAGGTGCTGTGCTGGCGGCTGGAGTAGCGCCGTGTCGGGGCTCATTTGGCCGGGAAGTCGGCGAGCTGGGAAGTGGCGATCGCCTCTTCGGACAGCAGTACCGGGATGCCGTCTTCGACGCGAAACACCTGCTTGCGGTCGCGCGTGATCAGCGCTTCGCGCAGGGCTTGGGTCTGTGCGCCGCCATCGGCGCGCTTGACCCCGCCGGCGGCGATGGCTCGGTTCAGTGCTTCCAGGCCGCGCGCCTCCAGCAGTGCCAGCGGTTGGCGGGTGTCGGGCGAGCACAGCAGGTCGAGGAGTTTGCGGTCCATCCGGTCTTCGTCTTGCGTGGAAGACGGCTAGAATACGTCTTTAAGGCAGGGGACGGCCATGGCCTCCAGACAAACCACGCCGCTCGTCGGCATCGTGATGGGCTCCCGCTCCGATTGGGAGACCATGCAGCACGCAGCGGAGAAGCTCGATGCCTTGGGTGTGCACCATGAAGTGAAGGTCGTGTCGGCGCATCGCACGCCGGATGTGCTGTTCGCCTATGCCGAGGCGGCGGCGGCGCGTGGGCTGCGCGCGATCATTGCCGGTGCCGGCGGCGCCGCGCACCTGCCGGGCATGCTCGCGGCCAAGACGGTAGTGCCGGTGCTGGGCGTGCCGGTGCAGTCCAAGGCGCTCAATGGCATGGACTCGTTGCTGTCGATCGTGCAGATGCCGGCGGGTATTCCGGTGGCCACCTTCGCCATCGGCAATGCCGGCGCGGCCAATGCCGCGCTGTTCGCCGCGGCGATGTTGGCGGCCGAGCACGTCGATGTCGCCACGGCGCTGAGCGCGTTTCGCCAGCGCCAGACAGAAGACGTGATGGCCAAGGACGATCCGCGCCAATGACGACGGTCGGTATTCTGGGAGCGGGACAGTTGGCTCGGATGCTGGCGATTGCTGGCGCGCCGCTGGGCCTGCGCTTCGCCATGCTGGATACGGTGGCCGACGCTTGCGCCGGCCAGGTCGCCCCGCTGCAGGTTGGCGATTACCGCGATGCGGCGGCGCTGGTCGCTTTCGCCGCCAAGGTGGATCTGGCCACCTTCGACTTTGAAAACGTGCCGGCCAGCAGCGCCGAGTGGCTGGCGGGACAGGTGCCGGTCTTCCCCAGTCCGGACGCGTTGGCAGTGGCGCAGGACCGCCTGGCCGAGAAGACTCTGTTCCGAGAACTGGGCATCCCGGTGCCCGCGTTTGCCGCGGTCGATCGCCGCGAGGAGCTGGATGTGGCACTGGCCATGGTTGGCACGCCGTGCATTCTCAAGACCCGCCGTCTTGGCTACGACGGCAAGGGCCAGTTCCGCATCGCCTCCGTGGCCGATGCCGATGCGGCCTGGGCGGCGTTGGGCGCGCAGGCGTCGAGTGTCGGCTTGATCGTCGAGGCGTTCGTGCCGTTCCAGCGTGAGATCAGCGTTGTGGCGGTACGTGGCCGCGATGGCGAATTCCGTACCTGGCCGCTGACCGAGAACTGGCATGTCCAAGGTGTGCTGTCGGCCAGTTTGGCTCCGGCGCAGGCCGATGCCGCGTTGGAACAGGCGGCCGTCGCGCATGCGCGGGCCTTGGCCGAGCGCCTGCAGTACGTCGGCGTGTTTGCGCTGGAGTTGTTCTGCCGCGATGGGGTGTTGCTCGCCAACGAGATGGCGCCGCGCGTGCACAACTCCGGCCACTGGACCATCGAAGGCGCCGAGACCTCGCAATTCGAAAATCATCTGCGCGCAGTGCTCGGCTTGCCGCTGGGGTCCACGCGCATGTGTGGCCATGCCTGCATGCTCAATTGGATTGGTGCGATGCCCGATGCGGCGCCGGTGCTGGCCCAGCCCGGTGGGCATTGGCACGACTATGGCAAGGAGTCGCGCGAGGGACGCAAGGTCGGCCACGCCACGCTACGCGAGGATGCGGCCGAGGCGCTCGCGCAGGCGCTGCAGACGGTCGGTGCGCAATTGCAACGTGAGGCCCAGGTCGCCCCGGTGATCGCCGCGCTGCGTGGGCAGCGCTGACCCAGCGGCATCGTTGTCGAATCGCTGTCGATCTGTGGCCGGTCCAGGGGGCTTGTCTGCGGGTGCCGGCCTCCCGGTGCTGCCTGCGTCGCGGGTGCGATCTCAGCGCAGGTTGGTTGCCACGAACTCCCAGTTCACCAGCTTCCAGAACGCCTCCAGGTAGCGCGCGCGGTCGTTGGGGTAATCGATGAAGTAGGCGTGTTCCCAAATGTCGCAGGCGAGCAGCGGGACATCGTGGCCAGTTAGCGGTGACACCCCATTGGCGGTGACGATCACGGCTAAGCTGTCGTCCGGGCGTTGCACCAGCCAGACCCAGCCCGATCCGAACACGCTCAGCGCCATGCGGGTGAACTCGGTCTTGAAACTGGCGATGTCGCCGAAGCGCTTGGTCAGAAGTTCGCCAAGCGCTCCACCGGGCTCGCCGCCGCCGCGCGGACGCAGGCCGCGCCAGTAGAACGCGTGATTCCAGATCTCGGCGGCCTCTTCGAACAGGTGGCCCTGTGCGCGCCGCAGCAGATCCTCTAGCGGCAAATCGGCCAATTCGCTGCCGGCGATGCGTGCATTGAGCCGTTCCACCAGACTGCGTTGGTGTTGGCCGTGATGATGGTCCAGTGTCGCCGCCGACAGATGCGGCGTCAGTGCGCTGTGGTCGTAGGGCAGCGGGGCGAGTTCGATGGCCATGGATCCTCGGTGCGGGGTGCGCGTGTTTCGGTACGATCACGCGCAGGGCTTACACTATGCGGCGATGCGAAAGTCTAGTCGATCGTCGAGGTCATTCTTTCGCCCCAGCAACAGTGAGGAGAACCCGCAATGCAGGTGATGGAGCGCATCCAGGCCGATGTTGAACGGCATCCCATTGTGTTGTTCATGAAGGGGACGCCACAGTATCCGATGTGTGGTTTCTCCAGCCGTGCGCTGCAGGCGTTGCTGGTTGCCGGCGCCGACCGGTTGCATACGATCAACGTGCTCGATGAACCCGAAATTCGCGCCAATTTGCCTCGTTATTCGAATTGGCCGACCTTTCCTCAGTTGTTCATCCATGGTGAGTTGATTGGTGGTTGCGACATCACCCTGGAGTTGTTCGAGTCCGGTGAGTTGCAGCGCATTGTGACTGAGGCTTACCTGTCGTGATGCAGGCGGTGGTGCCGCAGGCCGGCGTGCTGGCCCAGCGGGTGGTACTGATCACCGGTGCGGCCGGTGGTTTGGGTAGCGCTGCGGCCCTTGCCTGCGCCCAGGCCGGGGCCGTCGTGGTTCTGCTCGGGCACAAGCCTGCGCGGCTGAATCGGGTTTACGATGCGGTCGCCGCGGTCGCCGCGCCACCGCTGCTCTATCCGCTGGACCTGCTGGGGGCCACGCCGCAGGACTATGCGACTCTGGCCGAGCGCCTGCAGGCGGAGTTGGGGCGGCTGGACGGGCTGCTGCACTGCGCGGCCGATTTCATTGGTCTGACGCCGTTCGAGCATGCCGATCCGGCGCATTTCGCGCGTGCCATTCACGTTGGTCTGACGGCTCCGGCCTGGTTGACCCAGGCCTGTCTGCCACTGCTGCGGCAGGCGCCGGATGCCGCCATCGTGTTCGCATTGGACGACCCGGCGCGTGTTGGCCAAGCCTACTGGGGAGGCTACGGCGCGGCCCAGTACGGACGTCGGGGTCTGCTGGCGAGCCTGCATAGCGAACTGGCCGCTTCGCGCGTGCGTGTGGCGGGGTTGCAGCCTGGCCCGATGCGCACACCGTTGCGCGCGCGCGCCTATACCCATCACGAAGACCTCGACGCGGTGGATCCCGCACGTTACGCCGCGGCCTGCGTGGATTTGCTGTCCCCTGCCGGCGCAGTGCATGGCGGCACCACCTGGACTCCTGCGGTATGACCATTCTCTCGGCGGCACTATTGTTATTTCTGATCCTCGATCCGCTGGGCAACATCCCGGTGTTCCTCAGCGTGCTCAAGCCGTTGTCGGGCAAGCGACAGCGCGTGGTGCTGGCGCGCGAGTTGCTGATCGCCCTGATGGTGCTGATGGGGTTCCTTTGGGGGGGGAAGTACGTTCTAGAGGTGATGCATTTGCGCCAGGAATCGGTGGCGATCGCCGGTGGCATCGTGCTGTTCCTGATCGGCATCCGCATGATCTTCCCGCGGCCGGAAGGGCTGCTGGGCGAGCTTCCCGAAGGTGAACCTTTCATCGTGCCGCTGGCGATTCCGTTGGTGGCTGGCCCGTCGGGCATGGCGGCGGTGATGCTGATGGGCAGCAATGAGCCGACGCGCCTGGGCGAATGGAGCCTAGCGTTGATTTTGGCCTGGCTGGCAACCTCGGCGCTGCTGTTTTCCGGCACCCTGTTGTATAAGCTGCTCGGCATGCGCGTATTGACCGCGGTCGAACGGTTGATGGGCATGTTGCTGGTGGCGATTTCGGTGCAGATGTTCCTGGATGGAATCAGCACCTATCTGAAATCCCCGCTTGCCGGTTGAGCGCTTCCCGCATTAGCGGGCCGTGGGTGTTGTCCGCGGTGGTCGCCCGATAGGCGGCGGCAAGGGCGCGCGCGGGTCAGGTCGCTGCCACGGCAGGCGAGCGAGGTGGCAAGAAGCGGGGACCACCTGGCCCATGCGCGGCGCTGTGCGGCCGGGGCGCACGCTGCACTGACGCCATCGATAGCAAGATGACTGGGGGCTTGCGTCCTTATCCATGTCCGTTCGTGTCGAATTGTCGTGGTTCTGCAACACGCCCCCTCTCTCTCTTGTGGTGTTAATATTATGTTAATAATTGCGGGGTGGCAAGTGGGAACGCCTCTTCACTGCTTCCGTTGCCGTGCGCCCGCACCAGCACGGTGTGCTATGCGCATTTCGTCAAACTCCATTGAGGCTTTTGCAATGATTCAATCCCGTCTGCGGATGTCCAAGCTCACGTTGGGCTTGGTCGCAGTGCTCGCTGCTGCGCCCGTGTTCGCCCAGAGTACCTCCGCCGGTGTCGGCGGCTTGGTGACCCATGCTGGCCAGCCGGTCGTCGGTGCCGAGGTGACCATCACCCACGTCGAGTCGGGCACGGTCAACCGGGTCTCCACCGATGCCAGCGGTCGCTACAATGCGCGCGGCTTGCGTGTCGGCGGTCCGTACACCATCACCATCACCAAGCCGGGCGAAGGCACCAAGACGGAAGATGGCCTGTACCTGGGTGTTAATCAGACCGCCAGCATCAATGCCGAGTTGACCGGCGACATGGCCGCGCCGACCACGCTGGAGACGGTCAACGCCGTCGCTGCGGCCAGCGGCTCGGAAGTGTTCAGCGCCACCAAAATGGGTGCCGGGACCAACGTCGGTCGCGAGCAGATCGAGGCGTTGCCGTCGATCAATGGCAACATCCAGGACTACATGCGTTTGGACCCGCGAGTGGCCTTTGTCGATCGCGCCTCGGGCACGATCAGCGCCGGTGGTTTGAACCCGCGCTATAACGCGATCAATATCGATGGCGTCTCGGCGAGCGACACCTTCGGCCTGGAAGGCAACAACATGACCACCCGGCGTCAGCCGGTGTCGATGGAGGCCATCGAAGCCATCGACGTCAACGTGTCCAACTACGATGTCAGTAGCGCCAGCGCCGCTGGTGCCACCGTCAATGCGGTGACCAAGTCCGGTACCAACGAATTCCACGGTTCGGTCTACGGCTCCATGCGCGATGGCGACTGGTTCGGTAAAAATCCCGATGGCAGCAAGTTCAATGGTTTCAATAAAGAGACGACCTACGGTGCGACTTTCGGTGGCCCGATCGTCAAAGACAGGCTGTTCTTCTTCGCCAACTACGAGAAGTTCAAACAGGACGCGCCTGGCATCGATCTGGGCAGCACGGCGCTGGGCAAGCCCAACGCCAGTTACGGCATGGCCGATGTGACGCGCGCGGAGCAGATCGCTAAAAACTATGGCTTCGACGCCGGTAGCTTGAACAGTGACGGCAACACCGATCTGAAGGAATACGCGCTCAAGCTGGACTGGAACATCAGCGACAATCACCGCGCCAGCTTCCGCTACAGCAAGCTGGACCAGAGCAAGCTGCGCATCAACGGCGCCGGTAATTCCAGTCAGGCGTCGCTGAGTTCTTATTGGTACCAGCACCAGAAGAGCGTGGAGAGCTACGTCGGTCAGTTGTTCAGCGATTGGTCGGAGAACTTCTCCACCGAGTTCAAAGTGTCTTACCGCGACTACTCCGCGATCCGTGTGGTCCCGACCGACGCGCCGAGCATTGCGGTGTACTTCGGCGGCGCGGTCGCCAACCCGACCGGCGACGTGCTGTACCTGGGCACGGAGGCCAATTCGCAGGGCAATATCCTCACCACGAAGACCTGGAATTACTACGGTGCGGGCACCCTGACCCTGGACAATCACAACCTGAAGTTCGGCGTCGACTACAGCACCAACGACATCTACGACCTGTACGGTCGCAATAGCTGGGGCGTGTACAGCTTCTTCGGTCTGGACAATTTCGCCAGCGGCCGCTGGAGTTCCTACCAACTCAACCAGGAGCGTACGCCGGGTTCGATCGCCGCCAACTACACGAACACCAATCTTGGCCTGTTCGTACAGGACACCTGGTACGTCAATAGCAACCTGACCCTGACCCTGGGTCTGCGTGGCGACCGTCCCGGCGTCAGCCCGGATCCGGCTTATAACGCGGGTGCGCAGGCTGCATTCGGCTACGACAACAGCAAGATCTTCAGCGGTGGCTTCCTGATCCAGCCGCGCGTTGGCTTCAACTACACCTTCGACACCGAGCGCCCGACCCAACTGCGCGGCGGCGCAGGCCTGTTCCAGGGCGATGCGCCGGAGGTGTGGATCGCCAACAGTTATTCCAACACCGGTTTCAACTACAACGCCTACAGCTTCACCGCCTACGATCCACGCCTGCCGTTCAGCGCCAATAAGAACACCCAGCCGGTTCCGACCACGCCGGGCTCGGCCACCCAGGGGGTGAACTTCGTCGGCAAGGATTTCAAGCTGCCGTCGCTGTACAAGGCCAACCTGGCACTGGACCACGAACTGCCGTGGGACGGCATCGTGGCGTCGGCCGAAGTGCTGGTGACCAAGGTCAAGGAGGGCTTGTACTACAAGAGCCTGAACATCGGTTCCGTCGCTACCCCGGGTCAGGATCCGAGCCCGGCCTACTACGGTCCGGATGGCCGCGCGCTGTATTGGAATCCGTCGCAGACTGGCCGTCCATGGGCGGCCGGCAATAATCGCTTCGGCCGCAACGCCGGCTACAGCGATGTCTACCTGATCGACAATACCGACAAGGGCAGGACGCAGCAGTTGACCTTGTCGTTGTCCAAGCCGTTCAGTGAAGGCGGCGATTGGTCCTGGAGCCTGGGATACACCTACACCCACGCCACCGAAGTCGGTTCGCTGACCAGTTCCACCGCCAGCTCGGGCTGGGGGAACCAGTACGCGTTCAACGCCAATTCCGAAACCGAAAACAAATCGCGCTATGCGATCAAGGACCGTATTTCCGGTTCGTTGGACTGGAAGCATATGTTCTTCCGCGACTACGAGACCCGCGTCGGTCTGGTCTACGAAGGTCGCAGTGGCCGTCCCTACAGCTATCTGTTCAACGGCGATGCCAACGGCGACGGCCGTTCGACCAACGACCTGTTCTACGTGCCGAAGGGGCCGGGCGACGTGCTGTTCGGTAGCCTCAGCAATACCGGTGCGTTCACCGCCAATCCGGCGCTGCAGAAACAGTTCTTCGACTGGTTGGCGCAGAACCCGCAGCTGGCCAAGTACGCTGGTAGCTACGCTCCAGCCAATGGTTTCCGCTCCGCCTGGATCAACACCTTCGACGTGCGCATCAGCCAGCAGTTGCCCGGCCTCTTCAAGGGGCACAAGTCGGAGCTGTGGCTGGACATCCAGAATGTGGGCAATCTGTTGAACAAAAAGTGGGGCAGGATCTACGACTATGGCTTCTACGCCGATGCCCGCGTCGCCAACTTGCAGGGCATCTACAATGGCAAGTACGTGTACAACACCCTGTACACCGATCAGCCGACGGCGGCCAATGCCGATGCCGATGGGTTCAACACCGGCGTGTCGCAGTGGTCGCTGCAGTTGGGTTTCCGCTATCAGTTCTGATCGCGGTGCAAGCTGAAGCGTGGGAAACGGCCAGGGCGACCTGGCTGTTTTCTTTTTGTGGGGGCTGACGTTAAAGTCGCCGGCTGACGACAACGACACGACATCCGATATGACGACCAGCAATACGGCGGCACATACGCTGCCGGGAGTGGATGCGCGGATCTACCCGCGCGGCGGCCTGGACATTCTCTCGCGTGTGGAAGTGGCGCGGTTACGCGATGCTTCCAGCGGCGGTCTGCACGATCTATTGCGGCGTTGCGCGTTGGCGGTGCTGACCAGCGGCAGCGCTTCCGACGATCCTGGTGCCGCCGGCGATCTATATCCGGATTTCGATATCCAGGTGCTGCAACGCGACCGTGGCGTGCGTATCGATTTGATCAATGCCCCGGCGATGGCCTTCGTGGATGGTGAGATCATCAACGGTGTGGCCGAACTGTTGTTCGCCGTGGTGCGCGATCTGGCCTACATGTCCATCGAACTCGGTCTGGAATCGACGTTCGATCTGCAATCCAGCGCAGGTATCACCAACGCCGTGTTCGGGCAGTTGCGCAACGCGCGCATCCTGCAGCCCAACGACCCGAGGCTGGTGGTGTGCTGGGGCGGCCATTCGATTTCGCGCGAGGAGTATCTGTATACCAAGCAGGTCGGCTACGAGCTGGGTCTGCGCGGGCTGGACATCTGCACCGGTTGCGGCCCGGGCGCGATGAAGGGGCCGATGAAGGGCGCCACCATCGCCCACGCCAAGCAACGCAAGCACGATAACCGCTACATCGGGCTCACCGAGCCGGGTATCATCGCCGCCGAATCGCCGAACCCGATCGTCAATCATCTGGTGATCCTGCCGGACATCGAGAAGCGCCTGGAGGCCTTCGTTCGCATCGGCCACGGCATCATCGTGTTTCCCGGCGGCGTCGGCACCGCCGAGGAGATCCTGTATTTGCTCGGGATCCTGATGCGCGAGGAAAACCAGGGTTTGCCGTTCCCGCTGATCCTGACGGGCCCGACCATCGCCGCGCCGTACTTCGCGCAGATCGACCGTTTTTTGCGTCTGACCCTGGGCGAGGCCGCCACTTCCCGCTACGAAATCGTGGTTGGCGATCCGGTCGCGGTGGCGCGCAAGATGGCCGCTGGCATCCAGCAGGTACGCGCGCACCGCAAGGAACAAAGGGACGCGTATTACTTCAACTGGTCCTTGCACATTCCACTGGAGTACCAGCGTCCGTTTGAGCCGACGCACGCGGCAATGGCGGCCCTCGATCTGCACCATGGCCGGCCGCCGCACGTGCTCGCGGCAGATTTGCGCCGCGCGTTTTCCGGCATCGTCGCCGGCAACGTCAAGCAAGACGGCGTGCGTCGCATCGAGCAGCATGGACCGTTCGAAATTCATGGCGATGCGGACATGATGCAGGCGTTGGACGCGCTGCTGCGCGCCTTCGTCGAACAGCGTCGGATGAAGATCTCCGGCGAGTACCGGCCTTGCTACCGGGTTATGACCTGAGCGCGATCCGGATCGTGGCGACGAAGCTGTCGCCATCGCTGGCGGTGCGTAGCGAGGCGCCTTGCAGGCTCTCCAGCCGGGTACGCAAGGCCGATAGGCCAACGCGGTGGCCGCGTTGGAGGTGCGGCGCCGCGCCGCTGGGGGGCAGGGGATTGCGGATGTTGATTTCAAGCGCGTCGCTGCGTTCGTCGATGCCGATGCAGATCTCACCGCCCTCGGGGGCGCATTCGATGCCGTGGTGAACCGCGTTCTCCAGTAGGGGTTGCAGCGACAGTCGCGGAATCCGTATCGGCGCAATGGCGTGGGGCAGGGTCCAGTGCACGCGCAGGCGCGGGCCGAAACGGATCGCTTCGATGTCCAGGTAGCGCTTGGCCAGATCGATCTCGTCTTGCAGGTCGACCAGGTCGGGGCGCGCCAACGCGGCGCGGAACAGGTCCGACAGGTCCATCAGCAGTTGCTCCACCTGCTGTGGCTGCCGATGCACCAGCATCACCGCGGTGTTGAGCGTGTTGAACAGAAAGTGCGGCTGGACCCGCGCGGCGAGTGCGTCGATCTCGGCCTGCTTGGCGCGTTCCACCAATTGTTTGATGCGGACATGATTGTGCAACGCGGCCATGCCCAGTAAGCCGATCAGCAACGCGATGCCCGATAGTTGCAGCGACAGCGTCAGCCATGACCCCGTAGAGAGCTGCCAATAATCGCCGAAGGTCGACAGGACGAGTCCGCTGATGAGCCAGGTCAGCGCCTGCATCAGGCACAGCGTTGCGGTGGTGATCGCCAGAAATCCGCGTCTTGCCAGGATTCGGCGCAACAGCAGCAGACTGGCCAGGGTGAGTAGCGCGATCCACTGGATGCCCAGCGACGCCAGGCCGAAATACACCCAGCGATTACTGGTCGTGCTGGTGCCTGGGAATGGGGTCAGAGCCAAAATGGCGGCGATGCACTCGCCTGCCATCACGATCCAGATCAGGGTGGACGGCTGCTTGAGGACCTGCAACTGATCGTTGGAATAGGCGGAAGCGGGCATCGTGAGGCGGCGGGGTGAGCACTGAGGCACATCATGCCGGCTGGCGTTGCCCGGCGCACGGGCCGTCTACCCCTGAATTGCTGCCATTCGTCGGCAATGGCTGGCGGATCGGGAGCCCCGCCGCTAGCGTTAACCTGGGGATAGAGATGGGGGATCTATGGTCGTTCATGGGAAGCGCGCTCTTGTCGAGCCGGCGCGGCAACGTGGCTTCACGGTGGTCGAATTGATGGTCACCATCGCCATCCTGGCGATCCTGATGGCGCTGGCGGTGCCCAGCTTTACCGCGCTGATTCGCAGCAACCGCTTGACCAGTACCGCCAACGAACTGGTTGCCGCGCTGCAATTGACGCGTTCGGAGGCGGTTCGCCTGAACGGTGGTGTGAGCCTGTGCCGCAGCGACAATGGCAAAGCCTGCGCCGCCGGCGGTAACTGGACTGGATTCTTGGTCGTTGCCCGCGATGGCACCGTCCTGCGCACGAGTACCTTGCGCGCTGACCTGATCGTCCAAAGCGCAGACCTCGATAAATTGGGCGACAAGCTGACCTTTGGCGCCGACGGCGTCGCCCGCAACAACGCTGGCGATCCGTTGACGATGGGCATCGCGGTGTGTATGCCGGTCACCAGTCCAACAAATAACGTCATGAGCGTGCAGATGATTGGCGGCAGCCGCATCCGGGTTCAGTCGTCCAGCGATAACGGCAAGTGCAATACCACCGGCTAAGCCGGTTTCGGGAAGCGGAGAGACGATGAAACGGTTCGACAGCGGTAGACACATGGCAGGCGTCAGCCTCATCGAGGTCATGATTTCGGTGTTGATTCTTGGCGTGGGGATGCTGGGGGTGGCGGCCATGCAGACCACCGCGCTGCGCAACAACCAGAGCGCGCTGCAGCGCAGCCAGATCGTGATGGAAACCTATACGATTCTCGATGCGATGCGTGCCAACCGTGCTGTGGCGATAAAGAGTGGCTACAACACCACCGGCATGCTGTGCAACGCACCCACTGCCACCGATATCATCTCCAGCGACCAAGCCTTATGGCTCAACGGCTTGAAGACCGCGATCAGTGGCAGCCTAGCTGGAGATAATCAGAGAACCTGCGGCGCCATTGCTTGTGCAGCCAATCCCAAGGGCGCAGTCATTTGCACGATCACCGTGCAATGGGACGACAGCCGCGGCAAGAACGCGGGTGGCGTTAACGGCAGCGCGACCCAGACATTAGCAACGGTGACCGAACTGTGAAGCCTCTTTTTATCCATAAGCGGCCACGACGCCAATCGGGCTTCAACCTGATCGAATTGATGATTTCGATGCTGCTCGGCCTGCTGGTGGTCGGCGCGGCGATCGGGATCTTCATTTCCAACCGCCAGACCTACTCTGCGACCGAAGGCCTCAGTCGGATCCAGGAGACCGCCCGAACCGGCTTCGAAATGATGGCGCAGGACATCCGCGAGGCCGGCGGCAATCAATGCGATTCCGGGCTGCCGGTGGTCAACGTGCTCACAAATCCCACCAATCAGTGGTGGACGAACTGGGCGATGCCGTTGAGTGGTTATGAAAAAAGCAGCCCGCCTGGTCTCACCACGACGGCGGGGACCGATGTGATTCAGATGCTCTCCGCCGGTACGGGGGGCGCGACCGTTGTCGCACACAATCCGACCAGCAAGACCCTGACCCTTTACGCAGCGGCGCCCGATCTGCATTCCAATGCGATCATGTTGCTGTGCGACCGGCAGCAGCTTGCGGTGCTGCAAGTCGGTGCTGTCTCCGGCATAAACGTCAACTATGCGACTGGCGGGCTCAATGCGTGCTCGCAATTTGCGCGGCTGCCGTCTGTTTGCGCCACTGGCGTGAACAACTACACGTTCGAGATGAATTCCATCCTCTCCGAGCTGCGAGCAGTGCGCTGGTACGTTGCCACAGCCAGCTCGAAGGTCGGCACGTCGTTGTATCAGCAGGTGATCGGTCCGGGTGGGGCGTCTGCCAATAATGAAATCGCCGAAGGCGTCACCGACCTGCAGTTCACGTACTTAGTGAGCGGCGCTACCGCTTACGTCGATGCGGGCGTGGTGAGCAATGCCAACAACTGGGCCAATGTGATCGCCGTGCGGATCGTCATGACCGTCAATTCCAACGACCCGGTGGCCGCGGGCCAGCCGCCGGCAGTGTCCCGCACCTTCAGCACGACGGTGAGCATCAGGAACCGGAACCCATGAACATCTCTCCGTCTTCAACCCGGCAAACCGGTATTTCTCTGATCGTCGTTCTGCTGTTGCTGTTGATCATGACCTTGTTGGGCTTGGCGGTGCTGCGCAGCACCCTGTTGCAGGAGCGCATGTCGTCCAATATGTACGACCGTAGCCTCGGCTTCCAGGCCGCCGAAGGCGCACTGCGCGATGCCGAGAACTTCATTCAGGCAAACGCTGTCAATGGCAACACCGTCGGTTTCAATTGTTCCGGTGGCGCGACCGTATGCCCGGCCGTTCCCACCAATACCTATAACGACACTACAACTGGCGGTTGTGCGGTGGGCGCGAAGGAGTGCTGGGTGGATGGGACGGTGACCCCAAAGGGGCAGGCGGGTCCGGCGCAGTATTACATCCAGTATCTGGGGCAGCGCACCAGCCAAGACCAATTGAGTTTGGGATCGAGCATCAACCAGAACCAATACGGCGGGACCGGCGGGACCTCGATGGAGAGCTACTACCGCGTCATTGCGCGCAGCGTCAGCCCGGCCTCGGCCAGTGGTCGCGCCATCGTCGTGTTGCAGACCAATATCACCGTCAAGTAAGGATCCCTGTATGAGCAATCGAGCAAAGAACGCGATATGCCGGGACTGGCTCCTTGCGGTGGTGGCAGGCGTGTTGATCGGGACCGCCGGTGGCGCTGGCGCGGATGTGGATGTCTCGCAGTCGCCGCTGTATCTGGGGAGCGCGGTGCCGGGAAACCTGGCATTCGTGGCGTCGACCGAATACCCCACCGTCATCAGCAAGGCGAATCTGTCCGACGTCTATTCCCCTACGGTCAAGTTCGTTGGTTATTTCGATTCCAGTAAGTGCTATCAATACCATTACAACGCCAGCGACGAAACGGATCGTTACTTCTATCCTGTCAGCTTGCTGACTGGCAATAGTTATGCTTGCCCAAGTTCTAGCAATCTATGGTCCGGTAATTTTCTGAATTGGGCCGCTACCCAGACCATCGACCCGTTCCGCTCGGCCTTGACCGGTGGTTACCGTTCGCGCGATACCACCACCGAAACCATTCTGGAAAAGGCGATTGCCGATCGGCCGTCGACTGGCGATTTCCCGCGGCGTACGATCAGCAACAATCCGGGGCTTATCGCGGGTGGTACGCCTGCACGCTGGCAGAACTTCAATATGCAGATTGATGGTCTTGGCAACCAAATGTACTTCAGCAACAACACCAACTTCAACAACACCAACTTCAGCATCAGCAACCCTGGCACGCCGATTCCTTACAATCCAAGCGTCCATACGTTGAATGGAGCTAATGTCAATCCCAGGGACGGTACGCCATGCGGGTTTTCTAGGGGGTGCGTCCCGGATTCGACCTTGATCTTCCAGGTGTCGGTTCGGGTCAAGGTCTGCGATGCTAGCAAGGGAATCTCCTACCTAGAGGATAATTGCGTTGCCTATCCGAGTGGTAATTACAAGCCCGAAGGTTTGATTCAGGAGTATTCCAAGCGGGTCCGTTACAGTATCTTCGGCTACAAGGATGTGGACATCCAGCAGGGTTCCGGTGCCGACAGCGGGATCCTGCGTGCTAGGCAGAAGTTCGTTGGTCCCTATACCTACAATCCCGATAAAGGGACGCTTCTCAATGCGGCCAGTGAGTGGGATCCAAGCACCGGCATCATCTACAAAAATCCCGATGCTACCGATGCCGCGAACACGATTGCTGGAGCTTCCAATCCCATCGTCAACAGTGGTGTCATCAATTACCTGAACAAATTCGGCCAGCTCAATACTGGAAAAAACATCAAAAGCTTCGACGATGTCAGCGAGCTTTACTACGCGGCTATCCGTTATTTCAAGAACCAGGGCAACATCGCGGCGTATTCGGCGTTGAGTGGTTCATCGTTGAACATGTATCAGCAGGCTGACGGTTTTCCGGTCATTACCAACTGGGACGATCCCATTGCCTACCGTTGTCAGGTCAATGTGATTTTGGGTATTGGCGATACCAATACCCACTACGATAAGAATCTGCCAGGCAACAATACCAACCTGGCAGGTGAGCCGCCCAAGCCTCCGGAAGTGTCTGCCGACAACACCGTGAACGTGATGACGCGTATGACGCAAATCTGGCAGAAGGAGGGGCTCAGCCCAGCCCAGGCGGCGGCCCGTACAAACAGCGGTCAATTTAACCCTGGAGGATCTGGCAATTCCGCTTTCATCGCGGCGCTCGCCTACGATGCGCATACCAAGGATTTGCGTCCGGACACTGCTAAAAATGGATTGCCTGGCATGCAGACCCTGTCCACGTATTGGGTGGATGCTGTGGAGTATAATCAATACTACGGGCCAGCCACCAATCAATTCTGGTTGGCGGCGAAATATGGCGGTTTCCAGGTGCCGCAAGGCTACGATCCGGATACCAATCTGGGTCCCTTGCCAGACTCTACATGGTGGGACGGCAGTTCCTACGTCAACGGGGATGCCACGTTCAAACAGGCGAACAACTATTACGGCGTTGGTGACGCGAGCAAGATGCTGGCCAGCCTGCGCAATGCGTTCGAGCACATCATCCAGCAAGTCGTAGGCTCCGCTGCATCGCTCGCCAGTAATACAAGCAAGCTGGAATCCGGTGCCAGGGTCTATCAATCCCTGTTTTACAGCGGCACTTGGCGTGGCGATGTGGTTGCCTACGACGTCAATCAAACCACCGGTGCGCTGACCCAGGCGTGGAGCGCGAACGCGAATTTTCCCCTGTGGAGTTCCCGGACGATTAAGTTCGCCAAAGTTGATGGGGTCACTACCAGCATGGCCGACTTTGCCTACGGCAATCTGAGCAACACGCCGCTGGCATCGGCCACGCAAAATCAGATCAATTATCTGCGCGGCGACCGTTCCCAAGAAAAAGGTGGCACTCCTGGTGGTAATCTTCGTGCGCGTACCGGCATCATGGGCGATATCGTCGATTCGCAGCCGGTCTACGTGGCCGCACCCAATCCTCAGCTCTACAGCGCCGCGAAGTTCACCGGCGCCAGCAGCTATGCCGCTTTCGCTGCCAATAATTCCAAGCGCACGCCGATGCTGTACGTAGGCGCCAATGACGGCATGCTGCATGCGTTCGATGCCACGTCAGGTGTCGAGAAGTTCGCTTTCGTGCCGAAAGCGGCGATGACCGGATTGCTGGACTATACCGACCCCAATTACCAGCACCGCTATTATGTCGATGGCGAGCTCACCGTGTCGGATGTCTACACGGTGGCGAATGGCTGGCGCTCTGTCTTGGTCGGTACCATGGGGCGGGGAGGACAGGGCATGTTTGCACTGGATGTGACCGATCCCAATAACATTTCCTTGCTCTGGGATAAGACATCCACGGACATCCCTGCGCTAGGCAACAACCTAGGCAAACCGATCATCGGGCAGCTTGTCGATGGCCAGTGGTACGTGATGCTGGGCAACGGCCCCAATAATAGCGCCGATTCGGCCACTCTGGTGCTGGTCAACGTGTTGACCGGCGCGGCGACGACTATCAACACCAATGCCAAGGGGAGCAATGGCTTGTCGCCGGTGCTGGCGTGGTCTTCCAACAATAATTTCATCATCGACCGAATTTATGCCGGCGATTTGCAAGGCAATATGTGGCGTTTCAGCATGAGCGGTGTTACCGGCTCGGCGAGTAAATTGTTCAGTGCAACCTACGGGGGTACGGTGCAGCCGATCACCGCGGCCCCGGCTGCGGCGAAGGATCCGGCCACAGGGCTGAGTTGGGTGTTTTTCGGGACCGGCAAGTATCTGTCCACTGCCGATTTGAGCAACAAAGATGTGCAGACTTGGTACGGCCTCATTGATCGTGGTAGTACGATTCCTTCCAGCCGCTCTACGTTGAATCAGGTCAATATCTTGCAGGAGGGTGTGGTCAATGGTTATCCGGTTCGGGTGATCGACGACAAGCCGACTCCTGGCCCGGATGGCTGGTACATGGATCTGCTGTCGCCTCCGGCGCTGCCGAATGCCCCGCGGATACCGCAGGGCGAGCGCATGGTGGTCTCCAACTTTTTCCAGGGCACGGCGTTGATCGGCACCACGCGTATTCCCGATTCCGGTGATGTGTGCAGTCCCAGTGGCAAGGGCTTCGTGATGGCGATCAATCCATTTACGGGCGGACGCTTGCCGCAGTCGTTCTTCGATCTGGATGGCAGCGGCGGTTCCGGCAGCGGCGATACACTCAATGGCGTTCCGGTTTCGGGAGTTGGCCTGAACAGTAGTCCCAACAACCCGATCTTCATCGGTAATCAGATGCAGGTCGGCTTGGACAATGGCACTACGACTACCTTTGGCACCAACAGCAGCGCGCTCGGTATGAAGCGCGTATCCTGGCGCGAACTTCAGAGGAAAGATTGATGCGACAGTTTTCTTTACCGGCACGGCGCCGGCAGTCTGGCTTCACCTTGATCGAGCTGATGATCGTGGTGGCGATCGTGGGCATCCTGGCCGGCATTGCCTTCGCCAGCTATAAGTGGGCCATCGTCAAGTCGCGGCGTTCTGCGGCGGAGGTCTGTCTGCAGCAAACCGCGCAGCTCATGGAGCGTTATTACACTGCCAATATGACCTATCAAAAGGCCCCCGCGCCGGCGAACGCTTGCCCGGACCTGAATAATTTCTACACGTTCGATTATTCGGTTCAGCCAACCGCCACGGTTTTCGCTCTGAGCGCCACTCCGACACAGCTGCAGAACGATACGAAATGTGGTGTGCTCGGTCTGGATCAGACCGGCGCACGCACTGCGTCGCTGGCGGCAAATCCTGCGGACTGTTGGTGAACATCGGGAGCGCTCTTGTCTTGGCAACTCCCTCTTGTCAGGTATCCGACGCATCTATACAATGCGCCTCCCCGCCCGAATAGCTCAGCCGGTTAGAGCACTTGACTGTTAATCAGGGGGTCGTTGGTTCGAGTCCAACTTCGGGCGCCATATGATTCAAGCACTTAGGGTCGCGAAAGCGGCCCTTTTTGCTGGCGGACGTAAAATTGGGCGTAAAATTGATGCCCAGACCTGACGGCGGCGCATCTCACAGTTGGCGAGGATGGAAGGGGCGGTGACCCACCCTAAATCCGACTGGTACTCAGAGCGGGAGGACGTCGCAACCTCAAACGTTGCCATGGTTCCAATGGCAATTTGCCGCCTGTAGAGTTCGAGTGCCGCTACGCGTAACCAAGGTCATGAGTGTTTACAGAACCCTGGGCAAGTCGCCGGGAGCAGCGAAAAGGCCCTCAAGTCCCGCATTTCTGCGGCTTTTAGAGCCTTTTCTCTGTTCTATCACTTGGTCGGGGAGACAGGATTCGAACCTGCGACCTCTACGTCCCGAACGTAGCGCTCTACCAGACTGAGCTACACCCCGAAGGAGCCGTACATGATACGGGTGTCACCCGCCCTCGGCAAGATCCTTGGCGAAAATATTCAGTCGCTTGGACTCGTGATCATAAACATGGTCGGCCCCGAATCTAATGCCGTTGAGGATGGTAATGCCGGCATCCCAGGCGGAGCGGGTTGGAAGTAGGTTGGCGCCAGGGAGTGGAAAGAGTGCAAAGCTAACGGTGCGCATTGATGTGGGGGCTGGTGCTGTCGGAAGACGACTGCGGCTATGCCGCCACGGCGTTTGCGTAGTAGCACTGCTGTCAAGGGTGAGGGCGTTGCCATCGGTGGCGATAGCGGCAAGGCCGCATGCGCGATGGAGGCGAGCGATTTACAGCGTGTCCAGGAATTGCCGCAGCGCTGGCCCGAAACGTGCGAAATCGACCAGGAAGGCATCGTGCCCCTGCGGTGAGTCCAGGCCGATGAACTGCGCGTCGGCGCCGCCATTGCGCAGGCCTTCGGCGAGCTGTTCCTGTTGTTGCACCGGGAATAGGATGTCGGTGTTGGCGCCGATGGCCAGGGCGCGCGCGATGCGGATCGTCGCCAGCCCGGCAAGGACGTCGCCATCGCCGTATTCGGCCAGATCGAACCAGTCCATCGAGCGGCTCAGATACAGGTAACAGTTGGGGTCGAAGCGGCGCACGAAACGCCGCGCGTGGCCTTCGAGGTAGCTTTCGACTTGGAACTCCAGGCCGAATGGATCCTCATCGGTCTGGTCCGAGTCCAGTCGTACGCGACCGAAGCGGCCGTCCCACTCCAGCGCCGAACGGTAAGTGATCACGCCGAGTTTGCGCGCCATGCGCATGCCCGATTCGGGATAGCGGGTTTCGTCGTAGTCGCCGCCGTTCCATTTCGGGTCCAGGCGGATCGCTTCGCGTTGCAATGAGCGGATCGCGATCGAGAACGGCAGCGCCTGCGCGCTACCAGAAATGTTGAGATGGCTGCGCGCCAGTCCGGGATGCTGGCGCAACAGCGCCAATGCGGTCATGCCGCCCATGGAATTACCGATCAGGCAGGCCAGTTGCGCGATGCCCAGCGCACGCACCACGTGCGCGGCGGCGGCGGCGCCGTCTTCGATCGATAACTCCGGAAAGCGCAAGCGGTACGGCTGGCCATCGTCCGGATGCGGCGATGCCGGACCGGTCGAGCCTTTGCAACTGCCCAATGCGTTCATGCAGATCACGAACCAGCGTTGCGTATCGATCGGTTTACCGGGGCCAAGCATGTTTTCCCACCAGCCCGGTGTGGGATCGTCGGCGTGCGCGGCGGCATGCGCGTCCGGCGACAGCCCGGTGACGATCAGGATCGCGTTGCCGCGGTCTGCCGCCAGCGTGCCCCAGGTTTCGTAAGCCACGCGCGCGTCGCGCAAGTAGCCGCCGCGTTTCATCGGGAACGGCGAGGGCAGGGCGAGAAAGCGGCTACCGGGCGGGATGAATTCGGTCATGCGCCGATTCTAGAGCGTGTGCTGCACGTTAGCGGTATAGGGAAGTGTCGCGTCGTTAGTGCGATAGCGGCGTTGTGTACGAAATCCGATTGCGCGTTCCTCAGTGATACGGCGTGCGTGGTCGCCGTATCGATAGCGGGTCTGTACCGACATCGCAGGCGTTGGCCGTGCTTGCGTCGCGCATGTGACCTGTCCTGGCATGGGGAGGTGTGTGTCGATGCGAAGTTTGCTTCAGTGCTTGCCGATTCTCAGTTGCACCGGCGCGCTGGTCGGCAGCGTCACTATCACCGCTGCCGATTCCATGTCGCCGTCCTGACGTTTCGCATCGCCGCTGGCCGATAGCCGCGCGACTACTTCGACTTGCCGCAGTTGCGACAACGTCTGCGTCGGCATCGGACGGTCCGCATCGCTGAGCGTGACCCGCAACGGCAACGCTCCCAGCGGTTGTTTTTGCACCGCGACCGGCATCGGGGAGCCACCGGGCACGCGTGCGATCACGAAGAGACTGGCATCCTTGCGTAGATGCATGCTTGCGGCGACATCCGGCTCCACCGAGACAACCACGGTCAGTGTCGCGGCGGCGGGCGCTGTACTGCCGGTTACGCGCTTGGTGCCGGCGATCGCCGTTGTCGGCAATGCCGGTAGGCCGGCGGCGGCACGGGCGGCATCGATCTGCGGGCGCAAGGCCTCGGCGGTTTCAGCATCCACGCGCGGCAGCAACGTTTGCCAGGTGGCGGCAGCGGCGCCATTTTGGCCGCGTTGGCGTTGCGCGATCCCCAGGAACCAGGCTGCGCGTTCGCTGTTCGGTGCGACCTGCAACGCCTTTTGTAGCCAGGCGAGCGCCTTGTCGTCGAAACGGCGCTGCGGGTCGGCGAGCGCACGCGCCTGGGCGGCTTCGATCAGGATTGGTGCCTGATCCGGTGCCAGGCTTACCGCCCGGGCGAAGGCGGCGGCGGCCTCGGTGTTGCGTCCCAGCGCGCGCTGACTGCGGCCCAACAACGCCCAGCCGTCGGCGCGCGCGGGGTCTTTACGCAATGCCGTCTGCAATTGCCCGACGCCTTCTTCCAGCGTGCGCGGCGCCTGCCGTTGTTGCGCCTGCAACGCCTTTGGCGTGCCGATCAGGGCGTATAGCGCAGCGGTCGCCGCACTCAGCGCTAGTACCGCCACCGCGAGCAGTGCGCGACTGCGGCGATCACCGCGCAGCGGCCACAGCACCGCCGCGAACACCAATGCTGCCAGTACCACGGCGATACTGGACATCTGCCAACTCAGCATCGCATCACCACTCCTGTTGATCTTGCAGTGGCGCGGCGTTCGCGGCTGTGGTGCGTCGACGCACCAGTCGGGCCAGCAGCAGCGTACCAGCGCCGAGCAGCGTCAGCGGCCCGAACCACAGCAGCCAGGTTCGCGCTTCGAGTTGTGGCCGATAGAGCACGAACTCGCCATAGCGGGCGACCAGGAACTGCTTGATCTGCGCGTCGGAGCGGCCCTGCTGCATCAGCTCCAGCACTTCGCGGCGCAGGTCCATGGCGATCTGCGCATGCGAATCGGCCAGCGATTGGTTCTGGCATTGCACGCAGCGCAACTCGGCGGTCAATGCATGGAAGCGCGCTTCCTCGGCGGCGGAGCGGTAGGCCAGCGGTGTCGGGTCGTAGACCGGCGCGGCGCCGGCCAGCGTGGACCACGCCAGCAGCACCAGCAGCACCAGCAGTCCACATCGCAACGCGCGCCGACGGCGGTTCATTGGCCGGCCTGGCCTGACGTCGCTGCGGGAGCCGCGCGTTCGGCTTGGTGCAGCGCCGGCAGCAGTTCGTTCTGGATGATGGGCTCGGTCAGTGGCCCGGCATGCTTCCAGCGCACCACGCCGTGCGCGTCGACCAGGAAGGTCTCCGGCGCTGCGGCCACGCCCCAGTCGATCGCGGTGCGGCCATCGGGATCGAACAGCACCGCCAGGAATGGGTTGCCCAACTGCTCCAGCCAGTGCAGGGCATCGTCGCGCGTGTCTTTCCAGTCGTAGCCGATCACGCGTACACGCTTGCTCAGGGCGAAGTGGGTCAGGATCGGGTGTTCTTCGCGGCAGGACGGGCACCAACTGCCCCAGACGTTGAGCACATAGGGCGCGCCGAGCAGGTCGCGGCTGTGCACGCGCACCGTGGCGTCGTGCAGCAAGGGCAGCGTGAACGTTGGCGCGGGCTTGCCGATCAGCGTCGATGGCAGTGCATCGCGATCGGCGCTGCCGGAATGCTTGACCGCGTAGAGCAGCAGCGCCAGCAGGCAGAGGCAGCACAGTGCGCCGAGCAGGATGGCAGGTAGGGGCAGGCGAGGTGAGGTGGGATTGGACATCATGGGGTCTCCGGAGAACGACGCAAGCGCCGGTCGGCTGCGCTGACGAAACCACCCAGTGCCATCAGTGCCGCGCCGAGCCAGATCCAGCGCACGAAGGGTTTGATTTGCAGGCGTATCGCCCAGGCGTTACCGCCCAATGGTTCGCCCAGTGAGACGTAGATGTCGCCATACAGACCTGCGTGGATGCCGGCTTCGGTCATGGCCTGGCCGCCGCTGGCATACAAGCGCTTTTCGGGAAACAGTTGGGTCAGTGGGCGGTCGTCGTGCAGTACCTGCACGTGGGCGCGTTCGGCTACGTAGTTCGGTCCGCGATGCTGGTCAAGATCTTGAAGTTCGAAGCGGTAACGGCCCATCTCCAGGTGCTGCCCAGGCGCTAACGCCACTTCGCGCTGTTGCTCCAGCGCTTCCACCAGCAACGCGCCGATCAGGAACACCGCGATACCGCCATGGGCCAGGGTCATGCCGAGCATTTCGGCGCTGAAGCGGCTGCCTTTGAGCTGGATCCGACTCCATACGAAGCGTGCGGTGCCGAGCAGCACCCAGGCCGCCGCGGCGATACCGACGCCGGTTTTCCATGGACCTTGCGGTGCCAGGAAGAAGCCGAGCGTCCCGGCCAACAGTGCCAGCCCTGCCCATGGCGCCAGCAGCGCCAGCGGTCGCGATGCTTGTTCGCGCTGCCAGCGGGTCAGCGGCCCGAATGGCAGCAGGGCGACCAGCGGTGCCATCAGCACCACGAACAACGTGCCGAAATAGGGTGGCCCGACCGAGAGCTTGCCCAGGCCCAGCGCATCGGCCAGCAATGGATACAGCGTGCCCAGCAGCACCATCGCGCAGGCGCAGGTCAGCAGCAGGTTGTTGATCAGCAGCAGGGTCTCGCGCGAGGCGGCGGTGAACGCTTGCCGCGCAGTGTCTGTGGCTGTTCCCAAATGGCCGCCGCGCAGCGCGTACAGCAGCAGCGCGCCACCGCACAGCAGGCTCAGGAAGACCAGGATGAACAGACCCCGGGCCGGATCGGCGGCGAACGAATGCACGCTGGTCAGCACCCCCGAGCGCACCAGAAACGTCCCCAGCAGCGATAGCGAGAACGTGGCGATTGCCAGCAGCAATGTCCACGCGGCGAAGCTGCCACGCTTTTCGGTGATGGCTTGCGAATGCAGCAATGCCGCGCCGGTCAACCATGGCATGAAGCTGGCATTCTCCACCGGATCCCAGAACCACCAGCCGCCCCAGCCCAATTCGTCATACGCCCACCAACTGCCCAGGGCGATGCCGATGGTCAAAAATCCCCAGGCCACATTGGTCCATGGTCGCGTCCAACGTAGCCAGCGCGCATCCACTTGCCCATCCAGCAACGCGGCCACGGCGAACGCGAACGGCACCGCGAAACCGACGTAGCCGGTGTACAGCAGCGGTGGATGGATCACCAGGCCAGGATCTTGCAGCAGCGGATTGAGATCGTGTCCTTCCAGCGGTGCCGGCAACAGCCGCGCGAATGGATTGGACGTGAACAGCAGGAAGGCCAGGAAACCCGTGCTCACCAATGCCAACGTGCCGATCACCCGCGCCACCACGCTGGCTGGCAGGCGCCGCGAAGACAGCGCCACGGCCGCGGTCCACAGCGCAAGAATCAGCGTCCACAGCAGCAAGGATCCTTCGTGCGCGCCCCACACCGCCGAGTAACGGTATACCAGCGGCAGCAGCGCGTTGGAATTGTCGGCCACGTAGGCCACCGAGAAGTCCCCGGTCACGAAGGCACACGTGAGCAACGCGAAGGCGCCAGCGACCAGAAGCAATTGCGCGTATGCCGCAGGACGTGCCACCGCCATCCAGCGTGCGTCCCCGCGTTGCGCCCCGGCCAGCGGCACCACGGCTTGCAGCACGGCGGTGAGCAAGGCGAGGATCAGCAGGAGTTGGCCCAGTTCAGGCAGCATGGTGCGAGTCCCGCAGTTCGGGACCCCTGAACCAATCAGCCGGGACAGGCGAATCGGAATCCGTGGCCCAGGTAGAGCAAAAGTGGACGGTGCCAAGGAAGATGTCTGGATGCGCGAGCGCGTAGCAGGTGGCGCACAGTCGCTTTGCCTGATCCCTGGGCATCGATAACGAGTGCCGGAGCGATGTCATCACCGCCTCGCTCCCACATGCTGTTTGCGATGCGCTTGGTCCATGTTCTCCGCCAGTTCCCTCGGCATATAGGTTTCGTCGTGCTTGGCCGGCACTTCCTCGGCGACGAACGCGCCATCGTGCATCGGCCGCCTGCGTTGTGGATTCATCGGCTCAGATCCTGTGGGGCCGCTGGTTCGGTCTTGGTCTGGCGTTTGCGCTGTGCGTGCAGTCGCGCCGCACGCAGGGCACTGCGCAGTTGCACGCGTGCCAGCACGAAGTCGGCCAGCAAGACGCCAGCGAACACCGCGTAGGCGCCGGCCACGTAAGGTAAATAGTTCATCCGCGCGCCTCCGCCCGTTGCGCGGCCCAGTCCTTGCCGGCTTCGCGGCGCAGATTGTCGGCGCGTGCCCGTGTCAGCAACGCGCCGGCGAACCAGAACTTGGTCGCCGCGACCATCCACCACAACGGCGGCAGCATGCTCGCGTCCATGCTGGACTGGCCGAACAGACGGATGGTTTGGCCCTGGTGCAGCGAGTTCCACCACACCACCGAGTAGCGGATCACCGGCAGCAACACCACCCCGACGATCGCCAGTAGCCCGGCGGCACGCGCGGCGATGCGCCTGTCCTCGATCGCCCGGTATAGGCCCATCACTCCGATGTACAGGAACAGCAGGATCAGTTCGCTGGTCAGGCGTGGATCCCAATCCCACCATGCGCCCCACATCGGCCGTCCCCAGATGCTGCCGGTCAGCAGGGTGATCAAGGTGAAGGCGGCGCCGATGGGGGCGCAGGCCATTGCCAGGATCTCGCAGAGTTTGATCCGCCACACCTGCGCGATCGCCGCATATAGGGCCATCAGCGCGAACACGAACAAACTCATCCAGGCGCAGGGCACATGAATGTAAAGGATGCGAAAGGCGTCGCTCTGCAAGCGGTCGGCGGGCACCACGAACAGCGCCTGCCAGATGCCCGCGCCGGCCATTACCAACGAAAGCAGGTAACACCACGGCGCCCAGCGCGCGGCGAGGCGATCGAAAACGGGCGGCGAACCGAGTTGGTGGAACCAGCGGACGAGGGAGGCCATGCGGTCGATTTTAGCGGGTGGAAGGCGGGCGTCGATGCGGCGATAGCGATGCGATACGACAACGTCATCGCTGCATGGTACGGCCCATGCCGCGTCGACGCTGCGCCAACGGCGCTCAGCTCAGCGCGATACGGATTGCCGCCGCCGCCGCCAGCGGGGCCAGTACCAGGCCCAGCACCAGTCCCGCCGCCAGCAATAGCAAGCCGCCGCCAGGATCCAGTCCCTGTGCCGCCGCTGCCACACTGCCGGCGCCGAACACCAGCACCGGCACGTACAGCGGCAGCGCCAGCAGCGCGACCAGGATGCCGGCACGCTGCATGCTCACCGTCAACGCGGCCACGACTGCGCCGATGAGGCTGAGCAGCGGGGTTCCCAGCGCCAACGATGCCAGCAGCGTCGGCATGCGGTCATGCGGTAGGTGCAGCAATTCGCCCAGCAAGGGCGTCGCCACGATCAGCGGTAAGGCGGTGGTCGTCCAGTGCACCAGCACCCGTACCAGCACCAGCCAGGCCAACGGGACCGGCGCCAATAACCATTGCTCCAGCGAGCCGTCCTCGGCGTCACTGCGAAACAGGCTGTCCAATGCCAGCAGCCCGGCCAGCAGCACGGCCAGCCATAGTGCGGCGGCGGCGACATCGCCGAGCAGGCGTGGCTGGTTGCCCAATGCCAGCGCGAACAGGATCACAATCAGCAGCGCCAACAGCACGGGCTGCAGTGCATCGCCGCGGCGGCGCCATAGCAGGCGCAGGTCGCGCAGCAGCAATGCGTGGGTGGCTTGCAACAGGCCAGGAACGGGCGCTGCCGGGCTCATGCGTCCACTCCGCTCAACTGCAGCAGGCGGGTGCGCACCGGCGGCGCGGCGTAGGCGCCATGGGTCGTGACCAAGGCGGCGCCACCGCTGCGTAGGTGTGCGGCGATCATGCGGTTGACCAGGTTGATGCCGTCCAGGTCGAGATTGGCGTAGGGCTCGTCGAGCAGCCAGAGCGGTGCTGGCGACAACCACATCCGCGCGAGCGCCAAGCGTTTTTTTTGTCCTGCGGAAAGCTGCCGCACCAGCGTGTCCTCGTAGCCGGCCAGGCCGACGATGGCCAATGCACTGCCAGGCATCTGCTTGGCGCGGCGGCCCTGCAGGCCACACACGTAATGTAGATTTTCCAGAGTGCTCAGGTCCGCCTTCAATGCTCCCAGGTGACCGAGGTAGGCCATGAAGCGGGCGCGGTCGCCGCGTCGCACCGGGTGGCCGTCGATCTCGATGCGTCCGGCCTCGGCGCGCAGCAGGCCCACCAGCACGCGCAACAGCGTGGTCTTGCCGGCGCCGTTGTCGCCTTGTACCAGCAGCGCTTCGCCTGCATCCAGGCGGAAGTCCAGCGGGCCGAACACGGCCGCATCATCGCGGGCGAAGGTGAGCCCGTGCGCAGCCAACAGCGGTGGCGAAGCATGCAGCGGATCGGTCATCGGCGAAGAACCGCGACGGATGGCGCGGCGGCGGGCTTGGCAAGAGAAGATGCATTGTAAGAGATACGGACGTCCGGCGGATGTCGGCGGGCGTGCGCGGTGACACTGTTTTACGCAGCCGTGGCGCATCGCCGGCAAGCGGCATTGCGTACACTGGGTGCTTCCCCCCACTGCCGCATCTTTACCTATGCACCTGCAGACCAAGCTGCCCAAGGTGGGCACCACCATCTTCACCGTCATGTCGCAATTGGCTGCTGAGCATGACGCGGTGAACCTGGGTCAAGGGTTTCCCGACTTCCCGGCCCCGGCGCGCCTGATCGACGCACTGGCCCAGGCGGCGCGCGAGGGTCACAACCAGTACCCGCCGATGACCGGTGTGCCGGTGCTGCGTCAGGCCATCGCCGAGAAGGCGCTGCGTTGCTACGGCGCCCAGGTCGATCCGGACACGGAGGTCACCGTGACCAGTGGTGCCACCGAGGCATTGTTCAACGCCATCCATGCTGTCGTGCGTCCAGGCGATGAGGTGATCGTGCTCGATCCAGCTTACGACTGCTACGAGCCGGCGATCGACCTGGCCGGCGCGCGCGCGGTACATGTGTCGCTGGATCCGCACAGTTTCGCGGTGGACTGGGAACAAGTGCGTGCGGCGATCACGCCGCGGACGCGGCTGCTGATGATCAATAGCCCGCATAATCCCTCCGGCGCAATGCTCGGTGCCGAGGATCTACAGGCGGTCGCCGAGCTGTTGCGCGGTCGCGACATCTTCCTGATTTCCGACGAGGTCTACGAGCACATCGTGTTCGATGGCCGCCGTCATGAATCGGTGCTGCGCTGGCCGGAACTGCGCGAACGCGCGTTCGTGATCTCCAGCTTCGGCAAGACCTATCACTGCACCGGCTGGAAGATCGGCTATGCGATCGCGCCGCCGGCGCTCAGCGTCGAGTTCCGTAAGGTCCACCAGTACAATACGTTCACCAGCTTCGGCCCGGCGCAGCATGCTTTCGCTAAGATGATTCGCCAACAGCCCGAGCATGACGAGCAACTCGGTGCGTTCTACCAGGCCAAGCGCGACCGCTTCGGCGAACAATTGCGGGGGACTCGGCTCAAGCCGCTGCCGGTGCCGGGCGGTTACTTCCAACTGGTCGATTATTCGGCGGTCAGCGATCTGCCCGACACCGAGTTCGTGAAGTGGCTGACGATCGAGAAAGGAGTGGCGGCGATCCCGCTGTCGCCGTTCTACCAGATCCCGCCGCACGGCCAGCGTCTGGCGCGGCTGTGCTTTGCCAAGAACGCGGCCACGCTGGACACGGCGATCGAGCGTTTGCTGCGGCTCTGATGCATTGCCGTGACCCGGGACTCGGCAGAGTTAAGAGCAGCCGATCTCGCAGTTGATTTTCCGGATCCCGGGTCTGGATCCTTCACTACTCCGGACATCCCATGCCCCCAACGCACGACCTCCGCATTTCTCTCGTCCAAGGCGACACGCGCTGGCACGATCCTGCTGGCAATCGCGCGCATTATGCCGAACTGCTGGCGCCGCTGGCCGGCCTTACCGATCTGGTCATTCTGCCGGAGACCTTCACCAGCGGTTTCTCCAACGACGCCCTGGAGCAGGCCGAAGACATGCAGGGGCCGACGGTGGCGTGGGTGCGCGCGCAGGCGATGCGATTGAATGCGGCGGTGACCGGTAGCGTGCAACTGCGCGTATCCGATGCGCACGGAGATAGCCGGGTCTTCAACCGATTGCTGTGGGCCACGCCCGATGGCGCATTGCAGCACTACGACAAACGCCATCTGTTCCGCTACGGCAACGAACATCTGCGCTATGCCGCCGGGCGCGAGCGCCTATGCGTGGAATGGAAGGGCTGGCGGATCAATCCGCAGGTCTGCTACGACCTGCGTTTTCCTGTGTTCTGTCGCAACCGCCACGACGTCGAACGTCCGGGGCAGCTGGATTTCGACCTGCAATTGTTCGTCGCCAACTGGCCATCGGCCCGTGCCTATGCCTGGCGGACGCTGCTGCGCGCACGGGCGATCGAGAACCTGTGCTTCGTGGCGGCGGTCAACCGCGTCGGTGTGGATGGCAACGACCTGCATTACGCTGGCGACAGCGCGGTGATCGATTTCCTCGGTCAGCCGCAGTTGGAAATTCGCGAACGCGAGCAGGTCGCGACCACGACCATCTCCGCGACGGCATTGGTGGCGCATCGTACACGCTTCCCGGCGATGCTCGATGCCGATGCCTTTGTCCTTGGCGCACCCAATGCCGATGCCTGAACGGCGCCGTGACGGCGACGGCGGCACACACACCGCCTAGTCGGAGGCGCTGCTAGGCTCGCCCCCGTATGATCCCAACGGAGCGTTGCCATGACCAAATTGCTTACGACTGCCGCGCTGCTTGTCGGTATCGCATTTATGCCGCAGGCGCATGCCGCCGGTAACATCGACTGCGAGTTGCATTTCAATTTGTCCGGTTGGTCGCTGTTGTACAAGAGCGCTAAAGGCAACGGCACCATCACCTGCGACAACGGTGCCAGCATCCCGGTCAAGATCAGCGTTAAGGGCGGCGGCCTGAGCGTGGGTAAATCCAAGATCGTCAATGGCCGTGGTCGTTTTACCGGCGCTTATTCACTCAATGATCTGTTGGGCACCTATGCGTCGGCAGAAGCGCATGCTGGTGTGGTGAAGTCGTCCGATGCCCAGGTGATGACCAAGGGCGACATCTCGTTGGCGCTGGCCGGTACCGGTAAGGGCTTTGATCTGGGCTTGGACGTCGCTGGTTTCACCATCGAACGCCGCTGACTGGCGCGCACTACATCCTAGCCGTCTCGCCCTGTAAGCAAGTGCGGGCGAGACGGCTACGGCAAGCGACTGGCAGGTGCACGGGTCCTCCCAGGGCAATTTCAACGGATTTCGTCTCGATCATTTTTTGTTTCGCTCAAGCGCCGGCCGTATCGTCATCGTGTCAGGTTGTCGTCGCGGCGAACACGCCCTGTCGTAGGCGAAAGTGGTTAGAGCAAGGGGAGCGACAGCAGCGTCTTACACGGGTTGGCCGACTTGTGCAGTCAAGGGAGCGTGTTCGGCGCCTTGATTGTCCCGCTGCTAAGAGTGGCTAACAAAACTACTGCGCTGCGGCCGGGTGGGTAGGGGCGGGCAGTGCTCGGAATCCTCATGTACCGCATGAACCGTCTATATACTGCGGTTCCTGCGCGCTGTCCGTGCCCACCCGACAGCGACTCGCGACGTTTTGTTAGCCACTCTTAGTGGGCGTTGCTAGTGCGTTGCCCGAAGATGTTCTGCTGGGAGTTGGCAAGATCTTGGAACTGTGCGATGGGCAATGGCCGGCTGAAGTAGTAGCCTTGGCCGATGTCGCATTTGATGCTGCGCATTCGCATCAGGTCTTCTTCGGTTTCGATGCCTGCGGCAACCACGCGCATGCCTAATCCATGCGCCAATTGCACCATCGTCTCTAGCATATCGAATACGTGACGGGTCAGCCGTGAGCGCCAAACCATTCGTCGATCGATTTTCAGGAGATTGAACGGCGCGGTGCACAGACGGTTGAGTGAGAACGCACCGGTGCCGAAATCGTCGATGACGCAATCGATGCCGTTCAGGCGCCAATGCGCCACCGCGCCAGCGATGATGGTGTTGTTGTTGCTTGTGCTGCCGCTCTCTGTCACCTCGATCGCGAATTGGCTACTGCTGCCGCCAGAGTGTTTGAGTCGTTGCACGACGTTGTCCGCCCAGGTCGCTGAGACGATATCCCTGGCGGAGATGTTGATCGACAGCTTGAGTGGGGGCGTTCCAGTCAGCGATTGGCTGACGCTGGCAACCGTGTCGATGAATTGGTCGATCAGTTCCCAGCCAAGGTTGCACTCTTCCAGAGTGGTCAGAAAGCGGTCCGGGCTCATTACGCCCAGTGTTGGGTGGTGCCACCGCACGAGGGCTTCCGCGCCGACCATGGTGCCGGTGGTCAGGCAGTAGTTTGGCTGAAAGAAGGCGGCGATCTCGCCGGCGCGATAGGCGCGAAACACCTCGTTGGCGCCAATGAGTGCGGCAGGGTCCTCGATCACCTGGCCATTCGCATCGGCAGTGATCGGTGTCGCCGCCCGGTACAGCATGTCGGTGAAATCGAACAGGCGCAGGGGTTCTCCAGCGAAGATCACCTGCATCGCTCTGCTGTCGCGTTGTCTCGCATACTCATAGATCGCGCTCTGGATACGCATGTCCGTCAAGCCGCTCACGATCAGGTGGCCGCTGTAGCGTATCTGGGTCAGGGCATCCACCAATTGCAGGATCGACGCGCCCGGCAGACGCGCGGAAGCGACCAGTAGGTCGAACGATGTCGTGCGGATCTGCTCGAATAGTGCTCCGCTATCGGTGGCGCTATAGATGTGCGTTGCGCCGAGACGCTGCAAAAGCTTGCTCACATAGCTGCCTTGCAACTCGTTTTCGTAAGCGACGATAGCATTCTTTATGCTGATAAAAGGAATATGCGCTGTGCTGTTCATGGCTGATCCGGTCGAAGCTGCTGGCAACGGTGTGCGATTGCATAATCGATACACTCGATGCGTCCCAGCATGCGCGCGTGCCAGCCCCGGCACGATGGCGTGGGGCCCAGCTATCCATAGGCTGTTGCCTAAAACGCCTAGGCTCGCCACGCTGGCGATGCATGCGTGCGTGGCGCATGTAAGCTAGATGTAGGAAACGTCGTGGCTGGTGATGGCGCAGATGCTGGGCTATCCTGCAGAGCCATGTTCTTCCTGCCCTGCCGTCACGGCGTTGCGCTCGTTCGGGGATAGAAATGCCGCAAAAGTTGCTCGCCAGAACGGGCCGATACTACCGGCGCATCCTTTACGGTGCCGCGACCGCGCTTTCCGTGTCCATCGTCGCCGCCGCGTTGCTGTTCTGCAGTGGCATCATCGACCAGTACCGCGATAAGCAGATCGCGCAGTTCGTCAAGAGCAGCGAGGAGGTGCAGACGCAGGTGGACGAGTTGTCGGCGCGGCTGGTCCAGTTCGCCGATCTTTACGAAGGCGTATGGAATCTGCGTCAGAACGACGTGGTGCCGGTGCAGCGTTATGCGCGCAAGCTTGCCGAAGGCAAGGGCGTCACGGTCACCGAGGACGACCTCACCGCTGTGCCGTTCACCCTGGTTAGTTCATTGAACGGCACTGCAGACGCGGCTCGCCTGGCCACGGCGCTGCGCGTGGTGCGCGACATGTCCGCAGCGCCTTCCATCGATGCCAAGAAGACCGGAGTGACTCTGGATGGCTTCCTTTACTCACCCGATGCCACCTTCATGGCGGTGTCGCCGGCCATGGGATTGGCTCAGTTGCAGAGCGCGCGCAGCGACGGGGTGAGGGCATTCATCCGCCAACATATCGATGAGCCAGAGCGTTTGATCGCGGCCACGCCCGCGCAAGACCTGCGTAGCCAGCGGCCGCTGTGGCGGCCCGCCGACGAACGCGACGGAGGGTTGTCGGTATCGCAACTCATCGTGCCGATGTTTCGTGATGGTCGGCGTATTTTTACCATTGCGCTGTCGCTACCGGATCGTCAGTTCATGCGCTTTTTTCTGCGAAAGGAGACGCGGCGTCCCGGTTTCTTTTTGTTGAGCAATGCCGGTCAAGAGAATCTGGGAGATTACCCGCGCGGTGCCGAGGAAGCGGATTTGCTGCGCAGGGTGCGCGCGCAGACTGAGCGGTTTTCCCTGGTGGGTGGCGAGCCGATCGCGTTCTACCGCAGTGGAACCTTCTTCGTGGCCCAGCGCATCGGTGGCCCGGATTGGATCGCTGTCTATGCCTACACTTGGGAAGAAGTGCTGGGCAATCTGCAGCACGAGTTCGTCACCGGGGCGCTGGTCTGCTTGCTGGCGCTGGGGTTCATGTGGGCCACAACGGTGTATTTCGATCTGCGCGTGACCAAGCCGCTGCTCAGAAGTGCCGAAAAATTGATCGAGGCCGAGCATTTCAGCAAGGCCATCATCGATACCTTGCCGATTGGGATTGGCATATACGCGCCCGACACCGATACGGTGATGCTGGAGAACGGGGTGGCCCAGCGTATGCTCGGCAATCTCCCCGACGAGGGTAACCTTGGCTTCTATCGTCATGTCATGTGCGAACGCAACGCCGAAGCCGTGGCTGGCGATCGCCATTCCTTCATCGAGGTGCGTTGGGATCTGGCCGAAGGGCAGAACAGCTACATCGGCGTGGCGTCTTCGCAGACCCGTTTCGGCGGACAACCGGTGGTTCTGCTGGGCCTGGTGGATATCAACGAGCGCAAAGCCAACGAAATGCTGTTGATGGAAGCCAAGCAGACCGCCGACGAGGCCAATCGGGCCAAGTCGATGTTCCTGGCGATCGTCAGCCATGAGATCCGCACGCCGTTGCACGGGGCGATGGGGCATCTAGAACTGCTCTCGCGCAGTCCGCTGAGCTTCGAGCAGGGCGAGTGGGTGGACATGATCCGCCGCTCGTTCGACGCCTTGTTGAACTTGGTCAACGCGCTGCTCGATTCGACCAAACTCGAGGCCAATGCGCTGAAGATCAATCCGGTGCAGATGTCGCCCAACGAGGTGCTGGAGCGTTGCGCACGCAGCTTCGGTGCGTCGATTTTGCAGGGTGGGGTGGCGTTCTATTGCGTCACCGATCCGGATCTGGATGCGATGCTGGAGGGCGACGATCAACGCTTGGCGCAAATTCTGCAGAATCTGCTCGGCAATGCGGCCAAGTTTACCGAACGCGGTTCGATCATGATCTCGTCGCGTTGCCTGAAGCAGGCCGACGGCGAGCTATGGGCGCGCTTCGAGGTGGCAGATACCGGAATCGGTATTCCCGCGTCGATGCAGTCGGCGATCTTCAATCCGCTGGCGCAGGCCGACGACAGTATCAGCCGACGCTTCGGGGGAACCGGGTTGGGCTTGTTCCTGTGCCGCAATCTGTCTCACCTGATGGGCGGGCGCATCAGCGTGCGCAGCGAGCCCGGCACCGGTAGCGTGTTCTGGGTCGATCTGCCGTTCAAGCGCACTGGCCGCGCTCTGCTTGCCGAATCGCGGCCATTGGAGGGTTTCGTCGTCGATGTGCTGTGTCCCCATCCTGCCTGGCGCGCCATGCTCGCCGAGCGTCTGCGCCGCTGGGGTGCGAGCTTGCATGCTGCCGACGCTGCGAACGCCTCGCTGCATGTCCGCATCGTGGCCGAAGCCGATAACCGCACCTGGCGCAGCGCCGATTTGAGTGCGGTTCCTATGCTCGGCACGGTCTTCGTTTCGGCCAAAGGGCCGTTGACCCCACGGCGACACGAAAAACAGATCGAGGTGAGTTCGCTGACCTATGCGGGGCTGTTGGAAGCGTTGGCCGAGCTGACGGGCACCGCCGCCGAACATGCGCAGCGGCGCGCGAGCGGGGCCGTTGTGGAGGGCGTGGAGCAAAATTTGGACATTCTCGTTGCCGAAGACGATGCGGTGAACCGCACCTTGATCAAACACCAACTGGCGGCGCTAGGATGTACTCGGGTACGTGTGGCGATCGATGGCATGGAAGCGCTCAAGCTGTGGCTCGAGCGCCGCGCCGATCTGGTCATCACCGATCTGGGCATGCCACACTTGGATGGCGTCGGTTTGCTGCGCAAGTTGCGCGAATTCGATCCGGATGCGCGGGTGGTGGCGACCTCGGCGTCGGCGGCGGCGGAGATCAGTGCCGATACCGAGCAGTTCTCCGACTCACTGCAAAAACCCGTGTTATTGAGCGACCTGCGTCGCGTCTTGAGGAATGCCATTTTGTCTCGATCCTCTTCCACAAATTCCGCCAAGCCCCAGGAGTACCGCTCCGATGAATTGGACGCGATGTTGCGTCAGGCGTTTCACGCTGAATGGAGGGCGGAGCGGCAACTTATCGAGCAGGCCTTGGCCGTGCAGGACCTGGAGTCGCTACGCCGACGTATACATCGCCTGCAGGGTGCGTTGATGGCCTTGGGAATGGACGACCTGGTGGAAGAATTGCAATTGCTGCAGCAGGCTTATGCGGGCGGGGATTGGATGTTGCTGAGGTCGCGCTGTCGGCAGCTACTGTCGCATGTAGAGGCTGTGGCGGGTTGAGCGCGTGACCGAGGTTCGTCGGCTCCTATCTGTCAGCGTTCGGCTAGGTGCCCTCGATGTCCAGTTCGCGCAGTATGGTGGCCAGTTCCACGTCGTTCTTGGCGCCTAGCTTCTTCATGGCCGCGATCTTCTGGTTGCTGATGGTCTTGGGGCTACGCTTGAGCCGTGCGGCGATCTCGCCCAACGACAATCCATCGGCGGTCATCCGTGCCACCGTGGCTTCCTTGGCGGAGAGCGTGTTTACCCCGGTGGCGCTGCTCCTGCTGTAGCGCGTGGTCAGCAGCGCCGCCGACAGCGAGCTTGGTACATAGAGGCGGCCACTTGCCACGTCGCGTACGGCAGCGACCAGGTTGCCGAAATCGGCACGACTCTTGCCGATGAAACCGGAGGCGCCGAGTTGCAAGGCGGCCGAGACGATCGACGGCGCCGTATGCGCGCTGAGTACTAACAGCCGCATCTGCGGGGCGAGCCGACGCAGGCGCTGCAGCAAGTGCAGGCCATCGGCCTGTGGGTCGCTCTCAAACTCGTAGTCGCACAACAGCACATCCACCGGCTGCTCGGCGAGCGACCGCAGCAACTGGTCGATGGCATCGCAACTGAATACGACTTCGATGTCCAGATTGTCTTTCAGCACGCTGGTGACGCCGAGCAGCACGATCGGGTGGTCGTCGGCGATGCCGACACGGATCCTGTCCATTGTTCAGTTCCTGTGGGTAATTGCCGTCGCATACGCGCCTATCCGACGAATCATACGGTAACCCGGCCAGGTATGGCTCAGTGGAGAGAATATCGCGCCTGCCGCAGCTCTTTGCTTTTTGCTGAACAAGCCATAGCGTGCTGCACGGCTTTAGGCGTTCGCCCAATACGGCTTTTTTTTAGGCGTTCGCCCAATGATGAATTGGGGGCGATCCCATCGTCGTGGTGTCGGGAGAAATCTAATTTCTATGCACCTTCAGCGGGAGCATGGAAATGAACAGGGCATTCAAGATCGTGTGGAATCGTGTCATGGGCGCATGGGTGATCGTGTCTGAATTGGCCAAGACCAAGGCCAAGGGAGGGCGGCAGAAGCGGGCGAGCCATTCGCCGTTTCTTGGTTTGTGCTTAGCAACGCTGGTCTGCATTGTGAGTGCAGAAAATGAAGCGAGTGCTGCCATCTGCTACTGGTATCATGGCTGGGTATGCTCCGATGACCAACCGCAACCGGAAGATGTCACGGGCTTGAAGTACGTCCAAATCAACTCGACTGGGGAAGAAAGCAAGGCCAGTGGCACCGATAGCAGTGCGATGGGGCCGGCGGCGGCGGCTTATGGCGATAACGCCATGGCGTTGGGCAAGTTGGCTAAGGCCACCGGCGTCAACAGCACGGCGGTGGGCGTGGCTGCCAAAGCGGGTGGCCACAGCGCGCTGGCGTTGGGCAGTGAGAGCAATGCCAGCGGCATAGCCAGCAGCGCCCTCGGTTATAATGCCAACGCCAGCGGATACACCGCGACGGCGTTGGGCTTCAACACCAAGGCGTCGGGTCAAAGCAGTGTCGCGGTCGGTAGCTCGGCTAATGCCAGCGGCATAGCCAGCAGCGCCCTCGGTTATCAAGCCAACGCCAGCGGATACACCGCGACGGCGTTGGGCTTCAACACCAATGCGTCGGGTCAAAGGAGTGTCGCGGTCGGTAGCTCGGCCAAGGCCACCGACGTCAACAGCACGGCGGTGGGCGTGGCTGCCAAAGCGGGTGGCCACAGCGCGCTGGCGTTGGGCAGTGAGAGCAATGCCAGCGGCATAGCTAGCAGCGCCCTCGGTTATCAAGCCAACGCCAGCGGATACACCGCGACGGCGTTGGGCTTCAACACCAAGGCGTCGGGTCAAAGCAGTGTCGCGGTCGGTAGCTCGGCCAATGCCAGCGGCATAGCCAGCAGCGCCCTCGGTCATAATGCCAACGCCAGCGGATACACCGCGACGGCGTTGGGCTTCAACACCAAGGCGTCGGGTCAAAGCAGTGTCGCGGTCGGTAGCTTGGCCAAGGCCACCGGCGTCAACAGCAGCGCCCTCGGTTATCAAGCCAACGCCAGCGGATACAACGCGCTGGCGTTGGGTGACCGTGCCACGGCCGATCAGGCCGGTGCGGTGGCTCTGGGTGCGGGCAGCAGCACGGCGGCGACGGTGGCGACCACCGGTGCGACCATCAACGGGACCGCGTACAAATATGCGGGCAACGCGCCGACCAGCACGGTGAGCGTGGGCAGCGCCGGTCACGAGCGCACAGTGACCAACGTGGCGGCGGGCCGCGTGTCCGAAACCAGCACCGATGCGGTGAACGGTTCGCAGTTGTATGCGACCAACACCGAGGTGAGCTCGGTTGGAGGCAAGGTGACCGAGATCAATAAGACCTTGGAGAAACTGCAGCAAGGAACGGGCGTGAAGTACGTCAATACCAACTCCACCGGCGATGACAGCGTGGCGACCGGCACCGACAGCACGGCGATTGGCGTGGCCGCCAACGCGGCGGGTGACCGCACGTTGGCGATCGGCAAGGGGGCCAGTGCGCTCGGCGGCGATGCGGTGGCGCAGGGCAGTAATGCTTCCGCGTCCGGTCTGGGAGCGGTGGCGCAAGGCAGTGACGCCACCGCGTCGGGAGGCTACAGCGTGGCGCAGGGTGCTTCTGCGCAAGCTAGCGGTGCGGCCTCGATCGCGATCGGCGATAGCTCGAGTGCGCAGGCCAAGAACGCGGTCGCCATCGGCAGCAAGGCGGTTGCCAGCTCCACCGGCGATGTCGCCCTGGGGAGTGGCAGCACGACCAGTTCGGCCATTGCCACCAAAGGCGTCGTGCTCAATGGTCACAGCTACGCCTTTGCTGGCACCGCGCCGACCAGCACGGTCAGCGTGGGCAGCGCGGGCAACGAGCGCACGGTGACCAATGTCGCCGCTGGTCGTCTGTCCGAAACCAGTACCGATGCGGTCAACGGTTCGCAGTTGCATGCGACCAACACCGAGGTGAGCAAGCTCGACCATGCGGTCAAGAGTATCCAGGGCGGCGACGGTGTGAAGTACATGCGGGTCAATTCAAGCGGGGAAGATAGTGTTGCCACTGGTGCCGACAGCATTGCGATCGGCCCCGATGCGGTCGCCGGCAACGCGAATGACGTGGCGATTGGTGCGAGTGCTCGCACGGCGGCGACCACAGCGGTAGCATCGACGACCCTGGGCGGCTCCACCTACAACTTTGCGGGCAGCACGCCGGTCGGTGCGTTCAGCGTCGGTGCGGTGGGTGCGGAGCGGCAGATCCAGAATGTCGCCGCTGGCCGTCTAAGTGCCAGCAGCACCGATGCGGTGAATGGCTCGCAACTGTATGCCACCAACCAAAAAGTGCAAGACAACTCCAGCACGATTTCCACCTTGCAGAGTTCGCTGACCACCATGCAGGAGACGACCAGGAAAGGCGGTGCTTTCTCGGGTGGCAGCGGGACCGGCAGTAGTAAGGCCGAATCCAGTAGTGCTAGCAGCACTCCCGCGAATCAGGTGGTTCCGGTGGCCGTCGGCAACAACGGCACATCGGTGGTGGTTGGTCCGACGGCGACGGCCAGTAACACCAGCACCACGGCTGCCGGCAACAACAGTCAGGCCAGCGGTTTGAACGCAACGGCGATGGGCGCGGATGCGGTCGCTTCCGGTGCCGGTAGTGTGGCTGTAGGCAAGGGAGCCAAGGCCACGGAGGCCAACAGCGTCGCCTTGGGCCAGGGATCGGTGGCTGATCGTGCCAATAGCGTGTCGGTGGGTTCGGCCACCAATCAGCGCCAGATCACCAACGTGGCAGCGGGAACGCAGCTTACCGATGCGGTCAATGTGGGGCAGTTGAACGATGGGCTGAGCGGTGTGGTGGATTGGTCGCGCAACTACACCGATACCCGTGTGGGTCAGGTCGATCGGCGCGCCAGTGCCGGCGTGGCGGCGGCGATGGCGATGTCTAGCTTGCCGCAGGCGTACCAGCCGGATCAAAGCGCGGCGGGCGTGTCGCTGAGTTCGTTCCGCGGCGAACAGGCGATTGCAGTGGGCGTGTCGAAGATCAGCGAAAGTGGCCGTTACCTGTTCAAGGTCAACGCCAGTGCCACCACCCGTGGCGATGCCGGTGTGGCAGTGGGGGCTGGCATGGTTTGGTAAGCCGGGCTGTCGCCGGTCGGTCGCTGGTGTAATGCGCCGGCCGGTGGCCTCCCAACCACGCGTACAAGCGCGTCCACGGACGCGCTTTTTTGTTGCCGGCGGCGATGGTAGGAAGCCGGGCGACGGCGAAGAAATGTGTCGAAGATGAATATGTTCGGATACCGCGCGTTTGGCGTGATGGCGCTGTCGTTGATGACGGTGGGAAGCGCTCTGGCGCTGTATCGCCATCATGCAGACACAGTGTGGCGTGTCGTCCACCGGCAATGCGCGTCCGATGCGTCGTGCTCCGGGGAGGCGATGCCGTTCCGGGCCATGGACTTGGCGCAGGATTATGCCTTGTTGCAGGACAGGGACGGCCGGGCGCATGTCGTGTTGGTTCCGACCCGCCGAATTGTCGGGGTCGAAAGTCCGTTGCTACAACGGCGTGAAACGCCGAATTATTTCTGGCTGGCATGGCGCGCGCGCGGCGCGCTCTCGGAACTTCTGGGCAAAGCGGTTCCCGATACCGCAGTTGCCATTGTCGTCAATGCGCAAACGGCGCATTTGCAGAACCAGCTAGAACTGCACATCGCCTGCTTGCGCGCAGACATCCGTCAGCGACTGGCATCGGTGGGGGCGCACTGGAATCCGCGCTGGAGCGGATACTGGCTGCAAGGGCACCATTACTATTTGCGAACCTTGAGCGAAGAGGAGCTGATTCAGCGCAGTCCGTTCATTCGCTTGGCCGAGGAGCTTCCCGAGAATCCCGTCAAACTGGAACGCTACGGCTTGGCTTTGAGCAGGTTGCAGGATGGCCGTTTCGTATTGCTGGCATTACCGCGGACCTTGCTGGGTCGGGGGGCAACGTTGGGTGCGACGCGCGAACTGCAGGACGACACCTGTACGAGTGCTGGTACGCGCAGTTTTTCCGCTTCATCGAACTCGCGCGTGATGTGGCCGGGTGAACGCAGTGGCGTGCCGTGGTAAAGGGATCGCTAGGGTGCCGAATACCCGCCGACAGCTAACTCTGCATGCTAGTCGCTTGAGGTGTCATCCGCGTTTTTGGTCGGTGATGCGGGTCGCGTGCGGCTGGCGCCTGGGTTTCCAAAATATCTCGGCTTTGCTGGAGTTGCGCGAATGTAGCGCTGGTGCGTGCGGTGGTTGTGCGCGAGAATCTGCCGAGCGCGTAAGACCCCGGAGAAGATGCCGATGTTTCTTTACTCGCATGAGCCGCATCGAGGCGATGTGGCAATTGCCATGGCGGCCCTTGTTACGCTGATGTTCTGGCTGTTGCTGGTTCCTGTCGGGGCGGCTGCCGGGCCGGCGGTGGCGTCGTGCGCGGTCGACCGGTCCACATTGCTGGCCCTTGACCAGCAGCAGTTCGACCAGGATGTCAGCAATGGTGGCGGTGGTTGGCGTGCATTGGCGGCGCGGTCAGGCTGCGAACTGGCCGCTGCCGATTTGATCCGCGATTACAGGAAGTCCCATCCTCATTCGCCCGCCGATGTCGGGTTGCTCTACTGGCACTAAGGACAATTGCGCGCATTTGCTGGCGATAGCGCTGTGGCCATTGCGTTGATGCAGGCTGCCAAAAAGCCGCCGTCGCAGGATATCGCCGGTTGGAATCCTTATGTCGATGCAACCGTGGCGTTCCTGGTGCACGACTGCGCGGGATTCGCCAAAGCCACGCGTGCGCTGAAAGCCGTGCGGCTATCTGCGGACTTACCACCCCTACAGCATGGGATGCTGCACATGTCATTGCCCGACGGCCAGACGTTCGAAATACGTTGGCCACCGAATGCGGACGTAGTCGAGGGCTTGGCGCGTTGCATGGACCGGCCTTATAGCGTTGCCTATGGGCCCGATTGCCGGCCGCACAGCGACCGAGGCAGCTCCTTCCCATGATGACGCAGCCGCACATGCACGTCGTGGCCAGGTGCGATCTTTTTGATGGGTGACAGAGAGAGGCCGGTGCTGCCCGATGGATACGTGATGCGGTTTACCGTCTGCGCTTTCGGTATCGCAACTGACCACGGTCGCTAACGTCGCGATCTCCCGTTGCGTGCGCTTCGCTTCGTTGCTTTGCTTGCGCGGGCGAGCCGGTGTCGGGCAACGATGCGCCCAATGCACGATGCAATGCGAACGCGGCCAGATGTGCGTTCATCACTTTCTACGCATTTCCGCTTGGCGGTCGCGGGCGGTGGCGTCGATCGCGCGCGCCGCTCAAAAAGAGCGCCGTTGCGCAGGCACTCTTGATGATGTCGGTGCTTAGGCACCTGCGCCAGTGCCTGGAGACTCAGCGGCCGCCGCGCGGGCCGTGGTTGCCGCCGCCCGGACGCCCGCCACCGGGGCGGTTACCAGCCGGGCGACCGCCTGGGCCGCCCGGGCCACGCTTCTGCCCGTCGGCGCGGGGGCCGGCTGGACGCGGGGAGCGCGGTGCGGCGCCGTAGGGGCTGAAACCGGGATTGGCGTGGTCGGACGGGAAGCTGGGTGCATTGCCTGGATGTCCGTAAGGATGCGCCTTGCGCTGGCCTTGGCCCTGATTGCGGCTTTGGCCGGCACCCGCGCCGGCACCGGCCGGACGCGGCTTGGCATAGGGACGCCCCTGGCCTTGCCCTTGCCCCGTGCCGCGACCACCTGGGCCCGCGTTGCGGTGCCCGGTCGGGCCGGTGCTGACGCCATCGGGGACGTACCAGGTGCGGAAGGCGGCGGGATTGCCGTCCGGCAACGGCTTGGGTCCCTTCGGGGTGCGTTGTTTGAATGGTTTTTGCGCCTGCTTGGCGGCCATTTCGCCGCTTACGGTCAGCCCGCCGTGCGGTTTCTTGCCGCCGCGACCGCGGCCACGGTCTTCGCGGAAGGTGTCGAAGCGGCGCAGTTCGCGCCCTTCGTCGGCGGCGTTATGGCCGTTGACGTAGGCGTTGCCGCCGCGCCCCACCTGCACGACGGCCTTGGCGGCCTTGCGTTGGCCGATCACCGGTTGCAGGGTCAGCGCCGACGGCGTGCCTTCTTCCAGCTTCAGTTCGGCGCGTAGCGCCTCGACTTTGTCCTGCGCCAGTTCCATGGATTGTCCGCGCAATACTTCGCGCGGCAGCGCCACCTTGCCGTAGCGGGTACGCTTGAGTCGGCTGACCTGGCAACCCTGCGATTCCCACAAACGGCGTACTTCGCGGTTGCGTCCTTCCTTGACCACCACCCGGAACCAGTCGTGCGAATCGGTACCGCCGATGCGTTCGATTTCGTCGAACTTGGCGCTGCCGTCTTCCAGCACGACTCCGCGTGCGAGGCGCTCGATCATGCTGTCCGGCACGCTTTCCTCGCCTTCCGGGGCGCGTACGCGCACCACGTATTCGCGTTCGATCTCGTAGGAGGGGTGCATCATCGCGTTGGCCAGTTCACCGTCGGTGGTGAGCAGCAGCAGGCCGGTGGTGTTAATGTCCAGGCGGCCGATCGCGATCCAGCGTGCGCCCTTCAGCGCCGGCAGTGCCTCGAAGATGGTGGGGCGGCCTTCGGGATCTTCGCGCGTGGTCACTTCGCCTTCGGGCTTGTTGTAGATCAGCACGCGCGCGGGCTCGGTCAGCGCACTGGCGACAAAGCTGCGTCCGTCCAGTTCGATCCTGTCTCCGCTCTTGATCGACATGCCGGTCTGCGCGACTTCGCCGTTGACCTTGACCAGGCCGTCGGCGATGCGCTGTTCCAGCGCGCGGCGCGAACCCAGCCCAGCCTGGGCCAGGACCTTGTGCAGGCGTTCTTCCAGTTTCGGCTGCTCGGCGGCGCTCGCGTCGCGTTTGAGCGAGAGCGTGTTCAACGACAGCTTGCGGGGGGTGTCACTCATTTACTTGGCTCCGGTCGGCGCGGTGCGCGTCGGCCTGTGGTTCGGAATCGGTATCGTCAACAGCCACGGTCGTCGTCGCGACGGCGTTGTCTTCGGCTTCGTTCGCATCCGCCGCGCGCTCGCCCGGCGCGGCTTCGGGTTTGCCCGTCGGGGCGGTATCGGAAATCCATGCGGTCGGCGCGTCGGCGTCGGCGGCATCTGGAACTGATGGTGTTGCGTTGTCGTTCCCGGTGTCGGTATCTGCGCTGGGCACCGGCGTGGTGTTGCCGGCCGTTGTCGATGCCGTTTGGGCGTTCGCATCGGTGCTGGCCTGGGCCATGTCGCCGACCGGTAGCGTGTCGCGATCCAGCGGCAGCTGCGGCTCCAGTTCGCCGATGTCCTTGAGCTCGGACAAGGGCGGCAATTCGTCCAGACGTTTGAGTCCGAAGTAGTCCAGGAATCCTTTGGTGGTGCCGAACAAGGCGGGCTTGCCCGGCACGTCGCGGTGGCCGACCACACGGATCCACTCGCGCTCTTCCAATGCTTGGATGATGTTACTGCTCACCGCCACGCCGCGCACTTGTTCGATCTCGCCGCGGGTGATCGGCTGGCGGTATGCGATCAGTGCCAGGGTCTCCAGGGTGGCGCGGGTGTAGCGGGTCTTGCGTTCGGTCCACAGCCGCGCCACCCAGGCATGCACGTCGCTGCGCACTTGGTAGCGGAACCCGGAGGCGACTTCGACCAGTTCCACGCCACGGTCTTCGCAGGCTTCGCGCAATTGTTCCAGTGCGCGTTCGATGCTGCCGGGCGGGGCGGGCTGGTCTTCGGGAAACAGGCCGTGCAGCTGCACCAGCGGCAGGGGCTGGTTGGCGGCGAGCAGGGCGGCTTCGACGATGCGGTTGATCAGCGCTTGATCCATGCGTGGGTGGGTTCTTGGTGGACTCAGGGGGCGGCGTCGGCGGTGTCGCTGTCGTCGAACTCGCTGTTGAACTGCAGTGGTGCGTTGGTGTTGCCCAGTGCCAGCGATTTGACGTAGATCGGCGGCAACGGTGGTCGTTCGGTGGCGTCTGCTGGGACATGCGCCAGTGGCTCTTGGACGATGTCCAGCAACTGCTCCTTGGCCAGTTCCAGTAAGGCGAGGAAGGTGACCAGCACGCCCAGCTTGCCTTCCTCGGCAGTGAACAGCGATTCGAAACGGTGGAACTTGCCGTCGTCCAGACGGCCCAGCACGTCGCCCATACGCTGGCGCACGCTCAAGGCTTCGCGCTTGATCGCGTGGCCGCTGAATAATTCGGCACGCTTGAGCACGTCGTACAGCGCCAGCAGCATTTCCTTCAGTTCCACCGGCGGCGGCAACTTCACGGCGGTACGGTCGGGTACGTGTGCATGTACCACAGTGGTGTCGCGGTCCTGCCGCGGCAGCGCATCAATGTCTTCCGCCGCTTGCTTGAAGCGTTCGTACTCCTGCAAGCGCCGGACCAATTCCGCCCGTGGATCCACCTCTTCGCCGTCTTCCACCGGCGGGCGGGGCAGCAGCATCCGCGATTTGATCTCGGCCAGGATCGCGGCCATCACCAGATACTCGGCCGCCAGTTCGAAACGCAGTTCCTGCATCACATTGATGTAGTCCACGTACTGTCGGGTGATCTCGGCGACGGGGATGTCCAGGATATCCAGGTTCTGCCGGCGGATCAGGTACAGCAGCAGGTCGAGCGGGCCCTCGAATGCGTCCAGGATGACTTCCAGGGCATCCGGCGGAATGTACAGATCCTGCGGGATCTGCAGCACCGGTTGCCCATGCACCACCGCCAGCGGCATTTCCTGCTGCTGTGGGGTGGTCGTCTGGATTGGCGGGTTCGCGTCTAGCGCGAGTTCGGAGGTCATCGGTTGGACAATCGGTGTTGCGGTAGCGAAGGGCAGGGCAGGGACGACCTTGCGCAGCTCCTTGCCGGCAGTAGTGCGGTTTATGGCGCGTCGCCCCCGCAACGCGATCCCTGATTCAACAAATAACATGACGCACGCCACGTGTGTCGTGGCGGCGGAACAACGGAGGAGGACGTCTGCGCGGGTGGTGTCAGGCAGCGAATTGGCCGTCGGAAGGGGGCTTGAGTGGCCAGCTACCGACGGGACGCTGCATCCGGCCGCGTGCAATGGTGCTAAGGGTAATGCGCCGGCAGGGTCGGTGTCCAGCGTTGCGGCGGTAGAATTTGTCGATGTTCGGTGAGCAACGAAGGCAGGTAGCGGATGTGGTACGTGATCGAGGGGTACGATGGAGAGGAAGCGTTGCCACGGCGCGCGGCGGCACGGCCGGCGCATTTGCAGCGGCTGGTGGCGCTTCAGGAGGCCGGACGCCTGCTGTTGGCCGGGCCGTGTCCGGCGATCGACGCAGAAGATCCGGGTCCTGCCGGCTTCAGCGGGAGCGTGGTGGTGGCTGCGTTCGACTCGTTGGCCGAGGCGCAGGTTTGGGCGCATGCCGATCCGTATGTCGCGGCCGGCGTCTATGCGCGAGTCGAAGTGCGGCCGTTCCGCAAGGTATTGCCATGAGTCAGGTGGCCGCAGACCGGGTCGAGCGGATCCGCGAGGCGCTGCAGACGGCGTTCGCGCCGTTGGCGCTGGAGATCGAAGACGATAGCCACCGTCATGCCGGGCATGCCGGTGCGCGTGATGGTCGTGGTCATTTCAATGTGCGCGTGGTCAGCGCCGCTTTCGCGGGCATGGGACCCCTGGCCCGGCACCGCGCAGTGTATGCCGCGCTAGGCGACATGATGCAGACCGACATCCATGCGCTGTCGATCCGCGCCGAGGTTCCGGGGGCTGGGGGCTGACATTACGTCTGGACTGGGATGCGGCCGCTCGTCGGCACTGCAGCGTTCTGAACAAGCCAGATCATGATGTCGCGGGCCTGTCGCCGAGATCGGTTCGACGAATTTCAAAGTGGCTAACAAAACGTCGCCAGTCGCTGCCTGGCGGGCACCACGCCGTGCGATATCATGCAGTACGACCCGTATTCCACGTTGGACGATAAGGAATTCAACCTGGCTATCGACAAGCAATGCGACACTGCGGCCCAAGCTTGCCAGTGGCGTTGCACTGGTTGTGGTAAGGATGGTGTGTGGTGCAGGTAAACGTATACGGGGTGGCACGATGAGGCAAAAACGCAGTTCCGCACGCATTTTGCTGCTCATGATGGCGGCAGGCGTGTTGTTGACGTCGTGCAAGAAAGCCGAGGAACCGAAGCTGGTGCAGAAGAAGCCGGTCCAGGTGATCCTGATCGAGGCGCAGCTTCCGCCGAAACCGGTGAAGCCAGAGTTGCCTAAGCTATTCAGCGACATCGAGCGGCGCACCTTCCAGTTTTTCTGGGATACCACCAACGAAACCAACGGACTGACCCCTGATCGCTTTCCGTCGCGTCCGTTCGCCAGTATTGCTTCGGTCGGCTTTGCCCTGACCGCCTATCCCATCGGCATCGAGAACGGCTGGATCAGCCGCAAACAGGCGGTGGACCGCACACTGACCACCTTGCGTTTCTTCCGCGATGCCCCGCTGGGGCCGCAGCGCACCGGCAAGGCGGGCTATAAAGGCTTCTACTATCATTTTCTGGACATGCAGAATGGCCGTCGCTATGACAGCTGGGTGGAGCTGTCCAGCGTCGATACCGCCATGCTGATGATGGGCGTGTTGTTCGCGCAGTCTTACTACGACGGCGATGATGCCAGCGAGAAGCAGATCCGTGACATCGCCGATACGTTGTACAAGCGTGTGGAATGGGGCTGGTTGCAGCAGCGCGAGCCGTTGATCTCGATGGGGTGGTTTCCGGAGAGCGGCTTCATCAACCACGATTGGACCGGCTACAACGAAGCGATGATGCTTTACGTGCTGGCGCTCGGTTCGCCGACCCACTCAGTCAGCCCGGATGCGTGGACGCTATGGACGCGCACCTATAACAATGACTGGGGCGTGTATTACGGGCAGGAGTATCTTTCGTTCGGCCCGATGTTCGCGCATCAGTACAGCCATGTCTGGATCGATTTCCGCGACATCCAGGACGAGTACATGCGCGAACGCGGCATCGATTACTTCCTCAACAGTCGCCGCGCGGTGCTGGCGCAGCGTGAGTACGCCATCGCCAATCCGATGAAGTGGAAGGACTATGGCGAGAACGTGTGGGGGTTGACCGCCAGCGATGGTCCGCAGAATACCGAGCAGGACTACCACGGCGATCAGCGTCAGTTTCGCCATTATTCCTCGCGCGGCGCGGGCCTGCGCGAGAACTTCGACGATGGCACCCTGGCGCCCACCGCTGCGATTGCCTCGCTGGTATTCGCGCCGGAGGTGGTGATTCCTGCTGCCGAGGAAATGCACAAGCGCTATGGCGACTTCATCTACTCCAGCTATGGCTTCCTGGATTCGTTCAATCCCAGTTTCAACTACGATATTCCGCTCAAGACTGGGCGGGTCGTTCCCGGTCGTGGTTGGGTGTCCAGCGATTACATCGGCATCGATCAGGGGCCGATCCTGGCCATGATCGCGAATTACCGCAATGAGTTCGTCTGGAACGTCATGAAGAAGAACAAGTACATCCGGACCGGGCTGGAGCGCGCTGGTTTCAGTGGCGGTTGGCTAACCCCGGACGGTGAGGCGCAGTCGGTGCTGAAGAAGGACGAACAGGCCGCCAAGGCCAGGGAGATCGGTATCGCCGAATCGCGCGCCGCCCCCGTACAGGCATCACAGAATTCCGTGCCGCGTCAGTCACACAATCCCAGATGAGTGCGCCGCGCACGATCCTTCGTTGGCTGCTGTTGTGGTGGCTGGTGATGGCGTTGTGCGGTTGCGCACGTGCGCCGCAAGGCGAGGTGCTGCGGTTCTGGGCGATGGGGCGCGAGGCCGAGGTCGTGGCCGAATTGATCCCGCAATTCGAACAGGAAAACCCCGGGATCCACGTGCAGATCCAGAATATTCCCTGGACCGCCGCGCACGAAAAGTTGCTGACCGCCTTTGCCGCCGACGGCTTGCCGGACGTGTGCCAGTTGGGCAATACCTGGATTGCGGAGTTCGCCGAGTTGGGCACTTTGCAGCCGTTGCAGCCCTACGTGGCCCATTCCAAGATCGTGGACCCGGCCGACTATTTCCCTGGCATCTGGGACACCAGCGTCATCGACGGTCAGCTCTATGGCGTGCCGTGGTACGTGGATACGCGTCTGCTGTTCTACCGCAAGGACATCCTGCGCGCGTCTGGCGTGGAGACGCCGCCGCGGACCTGGGCCGAGTGGGAACAGGCGATGGCGGCGGTGAAGCGGCACGTCGGGCCGAAGCGCTATGCGATCTTGATGCCGCTCAACGAATTCGAGCAGCAATTGTCGCTGGGCCTGCAATGGCCCGATCCGCTGCTGCGCGACCACGACAACTACGGGAATTTCGAAAGCCCCGATTTCCGCAAGGCACTGGCGTTCTACGCCAATATGTTCGAGCGCGGCTGGGCACCGAAGATGTCCGAGACCCAGATCTCCAACGTGTGGGATGAGTTCTTCAATGGGCTCTACGCGTTCTACATTTCCGGACCTTGGAACATCCGCGAGTTCCGCCAGGTCGAACCCGCGGCGCTGAAAGACCAGTGGGGCACGCTGCCGTTGCCCGGTCCTGACGGTCCCGGCGCGGGCATCGCCGGTGGTACCAGCCTGGTGATCTTCCGTAGGTCCGAGCACAAGGACGCGGCGTGGAGGCTGATCGAATTCCTATCGCGGCCACAGATTCAGGCACGCTTCCACGCGCTGATTGGCGACATGCCCCCTCGGCGTAGCACTTGGGCGTATCCGTCGTTGGCCGACGATCCGCTGGCGCATGCATTCCGCGATCAGCTGGAACGGGTCAAGCCGGCGCCGAAAGTGCTGGAATGGGAACGCATCGTGCAGGAAATGCGTCTGGCCACCGAACGTGTGGTGCGTGGTGGCGAACCGCAGGACAAGGCGATGCGAGAATTGGACGAGCGTGTCGACGAGATCCTGGAGAAACGGCGTTGGATCCAGCGTCAGCAGCTTAGGCAGGCAGCGACCGCACCGGCCGCAGGAGCGGCGCCATGAAGCGCGGTTCCCTGGTCGGCTGGCTGTTCGCAGGCCCGGCGCTGATCGTGATCGGCGTGTTCTTCGGGGTGCCGGTGCTGTCGGCGTTGCTGCTGAGCCTCACCGATTTCGATCTGTATGCACTGGCTGACCGCCACAACTTGCGTTTCGTCGGTGTCGGCAACTATCTGGAGTTGCTGCAGACACCGATGTTCTGGAAGTCGCTCTGGAATACCACGTATTTCGTCATCGTTGGCGTACCGCTGTCCATTGCCACCTCGCTTGGCGCGGCGCTGCTGCTCAATGCGCCGGTGGCGCGGTGCAAGGCGCTGTTCCGCACCGCGCTGTTCGCGCCGGTGGTGACCACGCTGGTGGCGGTGGCGGTGATCTGGCGTTACCTGTTCCACACCCGCTACGGCCTGGTCAATTATGCGCTGGCACACGTGGGCATCGGCCCGATCGACTGGCTCGGCGACCCGCACTGGGCGATGCCGACCATTATGCTGTTCGCTGTCTGGAAGAACTTCGGCTACAACATGGTGATCTTTCTCGCTGGCCTACAGGCCATTCCGCAGGATCTGTACGAGGCGGCGCGCATCGATGGCGCATCGAAGTGGCGGCAATTGCTGCATATCACCCTGCCGATGCTGGGGCCGGTGTTGTTGGTGGTCGGGGTCATCACCGTGTCCGGCTACTTCCAGCTGTTTGCCGAACCTTACGTGATGACGCGCGGCGATCCGCTGCAAAGCACGGTCAGCGTGCTGTATTACATGTTCGAGGAGGGCTTCAAGTGGTGGAACCTCGGCCGCGCCTCGGCGGTGGCGTTCCTGCTGTTCCTGATCATCCTGGCAGTGACGACGGTCATGCTGCGTTTCGGCCGCAAGAAGGACTTGGTATGAGTGGCATGAGCCGGGAGATCGGTGCTTCGCGTTGGCATGCGCTGCTGGTCAATGGCGGGCTGCTGCTGCTCGCCGTGTTCAGCCTGACGCCACTGTTGTGGATGGTGTCGGTGTCGTTTATGCCGGCCGGGCAGGCCAGCCACTTTCCACCGCCGTTATTGCCCAGTGGCGCCACGCTGGACAACTATGGCGAGTTGCTCGCGCACACCGGTATGGCACGCAATTTCGCCAACAGCCTGTTGGTGTCGTGCGCGATCACGCTAAGCTCGCTGCTGATCAATACTATGGCTGGCTACGCCTTCGCCAAATTACGTTTCGTCGGCAAGGAGCGGATCTTTCAGGTGCTGTTGGCGGCGTTGGTGATCCCAGCGCAGGTGGCGATGCTGCCGCTGTTCCTGTTGATGAAGCAATTGCATCTGGTCAATAGCTTCGGTGGCGTGGTGGTGCCGGCGCTGGCGACGGTGTTCGGCATCTTTCTGGTGCGCCAGTATGCGCGTTCGATCCCGGACGAGTTGCTGGAAGCGGCGCGCATCGACGGTGCTGGCGAACTGCGCATCTTTTTCCAGATCGTGTTGCCGATGCTCAAGCCTGTGCTGGTGACGTTGACCATCTTCACTTTCATGGCCGCATGGAACGACTTTATGTGGCCGCTGATCGTGTTGACCGACCAGGAACACTACACCTTGCCGGTGGCATTGGCGGCACTGTCGCGCGAGCACATCATGGACGTGGAAATGATGATGGCCGGCGCGGTGGTGACGGTGATTCCGGTGCTGGCGTTGTTCCTGGCGCTACAGCGCTATTACATCCAGGGCTTGCTGCTTGGTAGCGTGAAGGGCTGAGGCGCAGCGCTTGTTTCCATCGGTGCGCATAGGCAAGCACACGCCATCTGCTACTCGTCGCCACAGGTGGGAACAGTGGCCGAGGGCTTCCCTCCATCGGCCTTTAGGCTGTGGTGGTCAGGCATGAAGCGCAGCGGCGCTCAGGTAACGGAAGCAGGATAACCAGACATGAGAGGTGCGATGCGCAATATGGCGGCTGTAAGGACAGTGTTGGCGATTTGTGGCCTGATGGCGGTGCATGCCTTCGCTGCGCCGCCGAGTGCGCCTGTGACGCTGGACAGTTTCAATAATCTGGACAACTGGCAGATCGTCGCTTCCAATCAGGTCACTGCCTCCACCCGACTGGTTCAGGCACCCGGCGGTGGCCGGGCCAAGGCCGTGTGTCTGGACTACGATTTCAACGGGGTGTCCGGCTATGCCAGCATCCGTCGAGCGTTGTCGATCGAGTACCCGGACAATTACCAGTTCGCGTTCCAGTTGCGGGGTGATTCGCCGCGCAACGACCTGCAGTTCAAACTGATCGATGCCAGCGGCGACAATGTGTGGTGGGTCAACCGACCGCGCTACGATTTTCCCACGCAATGGAGCCCGGTTAGTTTCAAGAAGCGGCAGATCGCCAAGGCCTGGGGACCGAGTCCGGAAAAAGAACTCAAGCGCAGCGCGCAAATCGAGTTCACCATCTACAACCAGGCTGGCGGTGCCGGCACGGTGTGCTTCGATCAACTGCGTTTGATCCCGTTACCGCCGCAGGATACCTCGCCGTTGACGGTCAAGGTCAGCACCGACACCGCACCGGCATTGAGGCAGCGGATTGCCGACGGCAAGCCGGATACCGTGTGGTACAGCGGCAACGCCAAGACCCAGACGGTGATGCTTGACCTGGGCAAGGTGCGCGAATTCGGCGGTGCCAAGGTGCAGTGGGCGCCTGGTGTCTATGCCTCGCGCTACAAGGTGCTGGGTTCGATCGACGGAAGCAGTTGGCGCGAACTGCGCGCGGTCACTGCTGGTAACGGGGGTATCGACTGGCTGGCCCTACCGGAAACCGAGGCGCGCTACGTGCGCTTCGACCTGGAGGACGGCCCCAGCTTTCACTATGGCATTGCCGACATCGCGCTGCAGCCGCTGGCGTTTGCAGCGACGACGAACGACTTCATCAAATCGGTGGCGGCGCAATCTCCTCGCGGTTGGTTCCCGCGTGGCTTCAGCGCAGAGCAGCCGTACTGGACCATCGTCGGCCTGGATGGCGGTCGCGAACAAGGCTTGATCGGCGAGGACGGCACGATCGAAGTGGGCAAGGGTGGCTTCAGCATCGAACCGTTCCTGTTGCTGGATGGCAAGCGCCTGAGCTGGGCCGACGTGAAGGCCGCGCAGAGCTTGCAGGACGATTACCTGCCCATTCCCCACGTGGACTGGCGCCACGACAACGCCGCATTACGCGTGACTGCGTTCGTGCAGGGCGAACCGGAGCAGTCGCAGCTGGTGGCGCGTTATCGGCTCAGCAATCCAAGCAAACAGGCGCACGATTACACCTTGGCGTTGGCGGTACGTCCGTTCCAGGTAAACCCGCCCAGCCAGTTCCTTAACACGCTCGGCGGAGTCAGTCCGATCCGTGCGCTGGCGTTCGACGGCACGCAGGTGCGGGTCGATGGCCAGCCGCGGGTGTTCGCGGTTCAGAAGCCAGACGCAGCCTATGCCACCGCGTTCGACGCCGGAATGGACATCGAACGATTGGCTGCCGACAGCAGTGGTTTGCCGCAGCAAGCGCAGGATCCCGACGGGTTGGCTTCCGGGGCACTGCTGTACCGTGGGCGTCTGGCGCCGGGCGAGGTGCGCGAGGTGGCGTTGGTGATCCCGCAGACTGGGCTGCATGTGCTGCCGCTCGGCTTCGATGCGGCGCGTGCGCAGCAGCAGGTGGCGGCGCAATGGCACGAAAAATTGGATCGGGTGCAATTGCACGTGCCTGCGCAAGGCAAGGCCCTGGCCGATACGCTGCGCACGGCACTGGCGCACATACTGATCTCGCGGATCGGGCCACGCCTGCAACCGGGCACGCGTTCGTATTCGCGCAGTTGGATCCGCGACGGCGCGATGATTTCCGACGCCCTGTTGCGCCTGGGACGCGCCGATGTGGTGCGCGACTACCTTGCCTGGTACGCGCCCTACCAGTTCGACAATGGCATGGTGCCGTGTTGCGTGGACGATCGCGGTAGCGATCCTGTGCCGGAGAACGACAGCCATGGCGAGTTGATTTTCGCCATCGCCGACTACTACCGCTACAGCGGCGACCATGCGTTTCTGGAGCAAATGTGGCCACACGTGCTGGGCGCGTATCAGTACATGGAGCAACTGCGTTTGAGCGAGCGGACCGAGGAAAACCGTGCGCGCAATCCGGCGTTCTACGGAATGATGCCGGCGTCGATCAGTCACGAAGGCTATTCGGCCAAGCCGATGCACGCCTACTGGGACGATTTCTGGGCCTTGCGCGGCTACACGGATGCGGCAACGCTTGCCGCCGAGTTGGGCCGCAGCGAGGATGTCGCCAGTTTGTCCGCTGCGCGCGACCAGTTCCGTGAGGATCTGGATGCGTCGCTGCAAGCTGCGACGCAGCAGCACCACATCGATTTTCTACCGGGGTCGGCTGAACTGGGCGATTTCGATCCTACTTCCAGCACCATCGCGTTGGCGCCGGGTGGCGAGCAGGTGCGATTGCCACCTGCACTGTTGAATGCCACCTTCGAGCGTTACTGGGGCGAGTTCGTGAGTCGCCGTGATGGTCAGCGCGCGTGGAAGGACTACACCCCATACGAGTGGCGTAATGTCGCCGCGTTCGTGCGGCTGGGCTGGCGCGAGCGCGCCTGGGAGGCGACCACGTTCTTCTTCAAGGATCGCACGCCGCCTCCCTGGAACCAGTGGGCGGAAGTGGTCTCGCGTACCCCGCGCACGCCATTTTTTCTTGGCGATCTACCGCACGCCTGGGTGGCCTCGGATTTCGTGCGTTCGGCGCTGGACATGTTCGCCTACACCCGCGATGGCGATGACAGCTTGGTGCTGGCGGCAGGTATTCCGATCGACTGGTTCGACGGCAAAGGCGTGTCCATCGAACAACTGCGCACGGCGCATGGGCTGCTGAGTTATCGACTGCGGCGGCATAAGAACCGCTTGGTGTTGAATGTTTCCGATGGCATGCGTATCCCTAGCGGTGGCCTGGTGCTGCCTTGGCCGTACCCAGGCGAACCTGGCCGGACCGAGGTTAATGGTGCGTCTGCGCAATGGGAGCGCGGTGAATTGCGTATCCGCACGTTGCCGGCGGATGTGCAGATCGAGATGCGTTAAAGCCGAGGCTTTTGTGGTGTGGAAATTCGGAATCGCAAGTGCCGATTAGAATCGGCGAGGGTGACGTTTGGGCAGCCGTTCTTATTGGTGGCGTCGCGGCGCTGCTTTCATGCCATCAGCGAGGGGAGAGTGCCGCTGCTGGCGCTGCCGACGATGTGAGGCGCGCTCACTGCTCAGGTTTTTCTGAGGCATGAACGGTTGGGCTGGTTGTCTGCGTCGTCGTGCTGCTGCGGTGGAACGTTTGCGCCGCTGTTGTCGGCGGCGCGACCGCTGTGTCCGGCTCGGGATAGGGATATGCCGGTGCCGCGATGGGGCGTAATTGCGCGCGCCAGCGCCGCAGCAGTGGTGCGATCCGCGCACCGACGTATAGCTGCGGATACGACGGCGTTTCGCCTTGCTCGCGCTCGCGCGCATTGATCTCCGCGCTGGCCAAGTGGTAGCTCTCGATCAGGTCGCTGGTGCGCGCCAGCGCGTCGATCAGCCAGGCGCGACCGAAATACGTGGCGCTGGCGGTGTTGCCGCAGCCGAACGAGGCGCGGTCGCGGCGCGCGGCGGTGATGATCAGGGTGTCGGGTGTCTTCAGCGCCGGCACAAAGCCGCCGGAGTAGCAGGCCGACAGCACGATGATCCGGTTGACAATGCCGGCATCGTCGAGCAGCCCGCGCAGTTCTTTTGGCGTGATGGTGTCGTACTCGGCGTCCTCGCCTGGGCCGAATTGCAGATACAGCTCGTGCTGCTCGGTGCCGTGGCTGGTCAGGAACAGCAGCAGTGCATCCTCGCGCTTGTCCATCAGGCTGCCGATGCGTTGCAGGGTGTCGGCCAGATTGTCGTAGGAGGCCTGTGGCGCATAGGCATGGGCACCGAGATTGTCGCCATGGTTGATCAGCGTGACGATGCGCCCGGCGGCGCCGAAGCGCTGGGCGAACAGTTGGCGCAGGTATAGCGTTTCGTTGCGAAACACGTCTTCGCTGGCGTCGCCGGCGAAGCCGACCACGTACAGGTCGGTGATTCCGGGACGTTGCGGTTGCAGCGCGCTCAGTGCGCGGCGCAGTTGCGCCTGATCGAACGGATCCTGCGGTGTCTGCGCTTCATTGGCTGCTGGCGCCGCGCCGGCATCGGGGTGGCAGGCGGGCACGACCAGCACCAACAGGAATGCCAGCAGTAACCGCCGTGGCAGGCGGCATAGCGACGGTGTCACGGACGCGATGAACGTAGCGACGGATGTACGCATGCGTGCGCTCAAAAATCCAGGTCGGCGAAGCTCTCCACGCGATGGTGCTCATTGCAGGCCTCGCCCTGACGTGGTTGCGGATAATCGGTGCGGCGGTCGATCAGCACCGTGTCCAGGCCGACCGCGCGTGCGGCGTCCAGTTCGGCGACCACGTCGGAGAGAAACACGACCTGCGCTGGCGGCAGGCCAGTCGCCTCGGCGATCCGCGCATAACTGGATGGCTCGCGCTTGGCGCCGATCTCGGTGTCGAACCAGCCGGAAAACAGGTCGCGTAGATCGCCAGCGTCGCTATGACCGAAGAACAACTGCTGCGCGGGCACCGAACCGGACGAATACACGTACAGCACGCGGCCATCGGCGTGCCAGCGGCGCAGCGCCGGCGCGGCATCGGGATAAATGTGCGCGGTGAAATCGGCGTCGCGGTAGCCGGTTTCCCAGATCATGCCCTGCAGTGCCTTGAGTGCGGTGTGCTTGCGATCTTGATCGATCCAGCCCTGCAGCGTCTCCACGATGACCGCGTCGGTGCAGATGCCGCCGCATTCGCTGGCCACCGCGTCCAGCCATTGCCGGACCTGCGGCTGCTGGCCGTGGTCGCGGACGAAGTCGGGCAGGGCACGGCGCGCGTAGGGGAACAGCACGTCCTTGACGAAGGAAATACTGCTGGTGGTGCCTTCGATATCGGTCAGGATCGCACGCGGACCGGCCATGGTTCAGTGCGCCTCGCCGCGCTGGGCTGGCTCGTAGCGCGGGAAGCGCTGGGCGATGTCGGTGCCGGTGAAGTGGCCGATCCAGCCGTCGGGCTCGGTGAAGAAGCGGATCGCGACGAAGCGTGGCTCCGGGCCCATGTCGAACCAGTGGCGCGTGCCGTCGGGCACCGCGATCAGATCGTTTTGCACGCATTCGATCTCGTAGACCTTGCCGTCCACGTGTAGTGTGAAGAGTCCGGAGCCGGCGACGAAGAAGCGCACCTCGTCTTCCTTGTGGAAATGTTCGTCGAGAAACTTCTTGCGCATCTCCTCGCGCTGCGGATGGTCGGGGGCGATGCTGACCACGTCCACGGTCTTGAAGTTGTGCGCGGCCACCAGGCGGTCGATGTCGGCGCGGTAGGCGGCCATCACGGCTTCGGGCGAGGCGCCGGCCTGGATCGGCTGGCTGGCCTGCCAGCGCTCGAAGACGACGCCGATTTTCTGCAACTCGGTGGCGATCGCATCGCCATCGCGGCTGTCGAACAGTGGCGCCTCGGGAGTGGTGTTGGCGAAGATGCGGAGTCGGCTCATGGCGGTAGGCGAAAGCGGCGGGGAAGAAAAGGGTAGCAGGTGCGCTGCGGGCGGCTGTTGCGGCGCTGGAACGCAGTTGCGCGGTGCGGCGTCGCTTAGCTTTGCGCGCGCAGCTTGCGCAGTTCCAATTCGCAATGCAGCAGGAACTCGAAGGCGTCCAGGTGCCGGCGCGCTTCGGCCATGTCGCGGCCCCAGGCATACAAGCCGTGTCCATCGATCAGGTAGCCCCACAGCGCGTTGCGGTCCAGTAGCGCATCCACCTGCGCGGCTAGCACGGTCATGTCCTGGGTATTGGCGAAGACGGGCAGGTCCACCGCGGTCTCGTGGGTCTGGTTGCCGTGCAGTGCCTTGAGCAGTTCATAGCCTTCCAGGCGGACGTGGCCCTGTGCCGCGTACAGGCGCGAGGCGATGGTCTGTACCGGCGAATGCGTGTGCAATACACAACCGATCTCGGGAAAGCGTCGGTACAGTTGGGTATGCAGCAAGGTCTCGGCGGATGGGCGTAATGGGCGACCCACGGCCTGGCCGTCGAAGTCCACCACCATGATGTCATCCTCCACCAGCCGCCCCTTGTCGCGACCGGACACGGTGATCGCGGCATGGCGCGCATCCAGACGATGGGAAAAATTGCTGCTGGTGGCTGGAGTCCAGCCGGCCTGGGACAGTTCGCGGATGTTGCCGATCAGCAACTGGGCCAGCGTGCGCAGGCGTTCGGGGTCGTAGGGCAGGGCATTCATGTGTCTTAGTTTAGGGCCTGCTGGCGCGCTTGGGATGACCGCGCTCGCGGGAATCACGCGCTCAAGCCGGGACAATCGTATTGTCCCCGCGCGCACGATGCCTGCACTATTCGGGGCCTATGCTTTGGGACCGTTTCGCAGATGGCTGTGGCGGTAGCCGTAGCCGAAATAGATCGCCAGGCCGATCGCAGTCCAGCCGGCCATCAGCAGCCAGTTGTGCGCGGTCATCGCCGACAGTAATGCAAGACAGCTGAGGATGCCGGCGATGCAGATCGGCCAGACCAACGGAATGCGGAACGGGCGCGGCAAATCCGGCTGGGTGCTGCGCAGGATCAGGACCCCGGCGCAAACCGCGGCGAAGGCGATCAAGGTGCCCATCGAGGTCAGTTCGCCGAGCACGTCCAGCGGGAACAATGCGGCGAGCAGGGCGATGCCGATGCCGGTGATCAGCGTGTTGACGTGCGGGGTGCGGTAGTTCGGATGGATCTTGGTAAACAGGGGTGGTAGCAGGCCGTCGCGGGCGATGATCATGAAGATGCGCGGCTGGCCGATGATCATCACCAGCACCACCGAGGACAGGCCGATCAGTGCGCCGACCTCCACCACCACGCGCAGCCAGGCAAGCGGCGGGTGTGCGGCGACTGCGGTTACCACCGGCTCGTCGGTGCCGAGTTGGGTATACGGCACCAGTCCGGTCATGACCGCGGCCATGGCGATGTACAGCATGGTGCAGATGACCAGCGATAGCATCATGCCGATTGGCAGGTCGCGCTGCGGCCGGTGCGATTCCTGCGCCGCGACCGAGACCGCTTCGAAGCCGATGTAGGCGAAGAACACCATGGCCGCGCCGCGTAGCACGCCTTCCAGGCCGTACTTGCCGGCACCTTCGTTGGCGGGAATGAACGGATGCCAGTTGGCTGGGTCCACGTAGCGCCAACCGGCCACGATCACCAGCACGATCAGGCCGCTCTTGAGCACCACCATCGCCATATTCATCGCCGAGGACTTGCGAATGCCCACATAGCACAGCCAGGTCAGCAGCAGCACGATGCCGGCAGCAGGCAGATTGGCGATCGCCCCAGTGCGCTGCAGCTTGCCATCCAGTGGCGCGTTGACCAGCGTTGCCGGCAGGTGGATATGGAAGTGGTCGAGCAGGCTGAGGAAGTAGCCGGTCCAGCTCACCGCCACCGCCGATGCCGATACCCCGTATTCCAGCACGAGCATCCAGCCGATGAACCAGGCCGCCAGTTCGCCGAATGTGGCGTAGGTGTAGGTGTAGGCGCTGCCGGACACCGGCACCATCGCCGCGAATTCGGCATAGGCCAGTGCGCAGAACGCGCAGCACAGCGCGGCGAGCACGAATGAGAGCATGATCGCCGGCCCGGCATGGTTGGCCGCCGCCTGGCCGGTGATGACGAAGATACCGCCACCGATCACTGCGCCGATGCCCAGCGCGGTCAGGCCCCAGGGGCCGAGCACACGTTGCAGGCCCAGCCCGCCGGCATCGGCGTGGCTGGCGTGCGGGTGTTTGGTGGCCAAGAGGTGTTTGAGCATGGAACGGCTCCAGCCGGGCGTGGCGCACATTACGAAGGAACGAACGTGAAGACCGGCGCGCACGCCGGGCATGGCAGGTGAAGATCAGGCCTTGTCGGCCAGATGGCTGTTGCGGATGCCGTAGCAGAGATAAATGCACAAGCCGAGCAGCGTCCAGACGACGAAGACCTTCCAGTGTTCCTGGAATGCTTGCAAGAACAGCAACACGCAGGCAACCGCGCCGAGCGGACAGACCAGCGGTGCGAGCGGAACCCGGAACGGGCGCGGCAGCTCGGGCTTGGTGAAACGCAGCACCAGCACGCCGATGCAGACCGTGGCGAAGGCGAGCAGGGTCCCCATCGACACCAGTTCGCCGAGGACCTCCAGCGGGATTAATCCGGCCAGCAGCGCGGCGAGCACGCCGACCACGATGGTGCCGACATAGGGCGTATGGAACTTGCGGTGGACCCTGCCGAACAGCCGCGGTAGCAAACCATCGCGGGACATGGTGTAGAAGATGCGCGGCTGCGCCATCAGCATGACCAGCACCACCGAGGACAGGCCAGCGATGGCGCCGATCTCGATCACGGTCTTCAGCCAGGCCAGGCTGGGATAGTGCTCCAGCGCCGTGGCCACCGGCTTGGCGGTGCCGAGTTGGGTATAGGGCAGCAGGCCGGTCAGCACCGCACAGACGATGATGTAGATGATCGTGCAGATCGCCAGCGACACCAGGATGCCGATCGGCATGTTCTTCTGCGGGTCCTTGGTCTCGCCGGCGGAGGTGGAAACCGCGTCGAAGCCGATATAGGAGAAGAACACGATGGAGGCGGCACGGAAGATGCCGCTCCAGCCGAACGTGCCTGGGCCGGTGTTCTCCGGAATGAAGGGGGTCCAGTTGGCCGGGTCGATATGCGAGATGCCGACGCCGACGAACAGGCAGATCACCACGACTTTGATCGTCACGACGATGGCGTTGGCCAACGCCGATTGAGTGACGCCGACATAGCACAGCACGCTGACCGCGGCGACGATCAGCACCGCCGGTAGGTTGACCAGATGACCGGAGGCGACGAAGGCATGGCCGGTCCATTGCAGCGGTGCACTGGCCAGTTCCGCCGGGAACGGCAGCCCCAGCGTGCCGGTGACGAAGCTCATCAGATAGGCCGACCAGCCGACCGCGACGCTGGAACCGGCGAACAGGTATTCCAACACCAGGCACCAGCCGATGAACCAGGCCACACCTTCGCCGAGGGTGGCGTAGGAGTAGGAATACGCGCTACCGGAAACCGGCAACATCGCAGCGAATTCGGCATAGCACAGTCCGGCAAAGGCGCAGGCGATGCCGGCGAACACGAACGAGAGCATCACCGCCGGACCGGCATGGTGAGCGGCGGCCTGCCCGGTCATCACGAAGATGCCGGCGCCGATGACCGCGCCGATGCCAAGCATGATCAGGTGCTTGGCGGTGAGGCTGCGTTTGAGGCAGGCTTCGCCCTGCAAACTGCCCTCGAACGGTTCGCCGGCGTCGACATGGCCGGCGGGTTCGATCGGCTTGACCCGCAATAGAGACTTCAGCATTCGGTGCATCCCAGGTAGGGTCGGGGGGGCAGGCGCCCGGGTAATTGAGGTGATGATGCGTCCGTTCCAGGAGTGGATGGCGCAGGCGTCGTACCATGCCAAAGCCAGACGGCCACCACAAGCTGCGCTGTGCGTTGCACGCCGACCATGGCCGGCCCGATTGCGAGAATCTGCATGTCCGAATCGCCTTTACGCCAGTCGTTGCACGCATATGCCGATCGATACCCGGAACAGGCGGAGCTTGCGGCGCAGTTTCTCGTTTTGCTGGACGATGCCGCCGATCCGTTCGTGCGCGCGCGCCTGGCCGGTCACTTCACCGGCTCGGCGTGGTTGGTCAGTGCCGACGGGGCGCGCACCTTGCTGACCCACCATCGTAAGCTGCGGCGCTGGCTGCAACTGGGCGGTCATGCCGATGGCCAGCGCGATCTGGCGCAGGTGGCGTTGAAGGAGGCGCAAGAGGAGTCGGGTTTGTCCGGGTTGTCTCTGCTCGACGGCGCCATCTTCGATCTGGATCGACACTGGATTCCGGCGCGCGATGATGTCCCAGGCCATTGGCATTACGACGCGCGCTACGTGGTGTGCGCAGGGGCGGACGAGGCGTTCGTGGTCAGCGTCGAGTCGCTGGCTCTGGCCTGGCGCCCGATCGCCGCATTGCGCGACGATGCCGAATTGGATCCATCGCTGCGGCGCATGGCAAAGAAATGGGAACTGCGCGAGCGCTGATGTGTGATCCCGTGTCGGGGGATGGTCCGCGCCCGAGTCCTCAATACAGAATCCGCGTCCGCAGTGTTCCCGCCACCCGCGCCAGTTCCTCCTTCAGCGCCGTCGCCTGCTCCACGCTGGCGGCGATGTCGATCACGACATAGCCGACCTTGGGGTCGGTGCGCAGGAATTGGCCGTCGATGTTGACGTTGTGGCGCGAGAACAGATCGTTGACCTGCGATAGCACGCCCGGCACGTTGCGATGGATGTGCAGCAGACGCAGGCTTTCGGCATGCTCGGGCAGGGTGACCTCGGGGAAGTTGACCGCCGACAAGGTGCTGCCGTTGTCGCTGTAGCGCACCAGTTTGGCCGCTACTTCCACGCCGATGTTGTCCTGCGCTTCCAGCGTGCTGCCGCCCACATGCGGGGTCAGGATCACGTTGTCGTGCATGGTCAGTGGCGATTCGAACAGCTCGCCGTTGCCCTTGGGCTCGACCGGGAACACGTCCACCGCCGCGCCGCCGATGTGGCCGCTGCGCAGCGCCGCGTCCAGGGCATCGATGTCGATCACGCTGCCGCGCGACGCGTTGATCATGTGCGCGCCCGGCTTCATCTGCGCCAGTTGCGCCGCGCCGATCATGTCCTTGGTCGAGGCGAGTTCCGGCACATGCAAGGTGACCACGTCTGCGCGTGTCAGTAGATCGCCCAGGTCGGCAGCCGCGCGCGCGTTGCCCAGCGATAGCTTGGTCTGGATATCGTGGAAGATCACCTGCATGCCCAGTGCTTCGGCCAGCACGCCGACCTGGGTGCCGATGTGGCCGTAGCCGACGATGCCCAGCACCTTGCCGCGGGTTTCGTGGCTGCCGGTGGCCGACTTGGACCAGCCGCCACGATGGCACTCGGCGTTTTTTTGCGGAATGCCGCGCAACAGCAGGATCGCCTCGGCGATGACCAGTTCGGCAACGCTGCGGGTGTTGGAGTACGGCGCGTTGAATACCGGAATGCCGGCCAGTTCGGCCGCGTCCAGATCGACCTGATTGGTCCCGATACAGAAGCAGCCGATCGCGATCAGACGCTTGGCCTGCGCCAGCACTGGCGCGCTGAGCTGGGTCCGCGAGCGGATGCCGACGATATGCGCCTCGGCGATGCGTTGCTTGAGTTCGTCTTCCGGCAGCGACTTGGCGTGCACTTCGATCTGCGAATAGCCGGCCGCGCGGAACGTGTCGATGGCGGTCTGGCTGATGCCTTCGAGCAGCAGCACGCGGATATCCTGCTTCGGAAACGAGGTCTTCTTGGGCGACATTGCGGCGAGCGGGCGATGGCAAACGGGGCCGGCCACTATGCCAGATGCGTCCGCGCTTGGGTGCCTCCTCGCCATGGGCCGCAATGCGGATGGCGGCGCCGCGTCAACGTAGCGTCGGCAAGACCGGCGATAATGGTTTCTCCTGCATCCATCCAATGTCGCGCATGCTGGACGCGGCGGCGCGACACTGGCACGCTTGAGGGCTTGCCTTCCCCGCTGATCTAGATCATGACCGACTCGCGCCTGGACGCCCTGGCTCACGCCGTTCCCGCCCTGCGTCTGAAGACCGACCCTGCCGATCTGGAACACTACGGCCGTGACTGGACCCGGCGTTGGACCCCGGCGCCGCTGGCGGTTGCGCTTCCGGCCACGGTGGAGGAGGTGCAGGCGGTGTTGCGCTGGGCCAACGCGCACGCGGTGGCGGTGGTGCCCTCCGGGGGCCGTACCGGCCTGTCCGGCGGTGCGGTGGCGGCGCACGGCGAACTGGTGCTGAGCCTGGAGCGGATGAACAAAATGCTGGCCTTCGACCCGGTCGATCGCACGTTGACGGTGCAGGCGGGCATGCCGCTGGAGGCGGTACACAATGCCGCCCGCGAACATGGCCTGGTGTATCCGGTGGATTTCGCCGCGCGCGGCTCGTGTTCGATCGGCGGCAACATCGCCACCAATGCCGGCGGTATCCGCGTGATCCGCTATGGCAACACCCGCGAGTGGATTGCCGGGCTGAAAGTGGTCACGGGCAGCGGCGAGTTGCTCGATCTGAACCGCGGGTTGATCAAAAATTCCAGCGGCTACGATTTCCGCCAGTTGTTGATCGGTTCGGAAGGCACACTCGGCATCGTGGTCGAGGCCACCTTGCGGCTCACCGATCCGCCGCCGCCGAGCAATGTGATGCTGCTGGCGCTGCCCTCGTTCGAGGTGTTGATGCAGGTGTTCGCCGCGTTTCGCTCTCGGTTGCAGTTGGAGGCGTTCGAATTCTTCACCGACCGTGCGCTGGAGCATGTCCTGGCGCATGGCGCGCAGGCGCCGTTCGAGACGCTCTATCCGTACTACGTGGTTACCGAATACGCCAGCGGCGACGACGCGCAGGAAGCCGCGGCACTGGGCGCGTTCGAGGCGTGCATGGAGCAGGGTTGGGTCCTGGATGGCGTTATCAGCCAGAGCCAGGCGCAGGCGGCGCAGCTGTGGCGCCTGCGCGAGGGCATCACCGAGGCGGTGGCGCGCTACACGCCGTACAAGAACGATGTCTCGGTGCGGATCTCGGCGATGCCGGCGTTCCTGGCGCAGACCCAGGCGCTGCTCGCGCAGGCCTACCCGCAGTTCGACGTGGTCTGGTTCGGCCACATCGGCGATGGCAACCTGCATATCAACGTGCTCAAGCCCGAGGCCACCGCGTCGGCGGATTTCATCGCCGCCTGCGAACACGTCACCACGCTGCTCGCGCAGGTGCTGGCCGCGCACGGTGGCAGTATTTCCGCCGAGCATGGGATCGGGTTGGTCAAGAAGCCCTACCTGGACAGCACCCGCAGTGCGCAGGAGATTGCGCTGATGCGTGCGGTCAAGTGCGTGTTCGATCCATCCGGGTTGCTCAATCCAGGTAAACTGTTCGATAGCTGAGCATGCATGCCGCGTCGCGGCCCGATCGCTGGTTCAGCCACTGCTCGCGGTGGATCGGCGATACGCTGCGGCCTTGGCCGAGCTCCTCTACACGACCCTGTCTGGAACGATTGCGATGACCCGAATGACCGCGCGCCTCGCCCTGCTGTTGGCTTTGATCGTGCCCGCGTTCGCGCAGGCGTCCAGTTTCGCCGGTAGTTCTGCCGGTTCCGCGTCGGCTGGCTCGGCCGGCAGTTCGGATTCCTCGGACAATAGTTCCAATAGAAACAATAAGGTGGTGTTGCAGGCGCGCGACGACGCGGCCGGTTTCGTCGCCAGCGCCGGTCGTATCCGTGGCGCGCAATTCGAAGCGGCACTACGCGTGCTGCGCGAGCGCAACCCGCAGGCGCGGCAGGCCAGCGACCTGGAATTGGCGCAGGCGATCCTGGCGCTGTGATACCACGCCGCCGCGTGGCGCGGTGGCTGGTTCTGGCGACGCTAGCCTGCGCGGTTCCGGCGCAGGCCGTGCAATTGCAATGCGACGACCAGGGGCTGAGCGCATCCGAACGTGCGGCCAGTCGGGCCTTGCTCGATGCCGCGCAGGCGCGGCTGCCGCCGGTATGGGCGGCGGAGCTGCCCGCCTCTGTGCCCGTGCAGTGGCGCGACGACCTGCCGCCGCAGGTGCATGGACGCGCCCTGGCGCGGCGGGTGCTGTTGAACAAGCAATTGCTGCGCGACTGGATGGCGGCCAACGCCGGCACCGATCCGGCCACCGATCCGGCGCGGCGGCCCGCCCTGGCCGCGCTGCTGCACGAACTGGCGCATGTTTACGACCATTCCGCAGCCGGGCGCTTATCGTCCGATCCGCGGCTGCTGGACTTGGCGGGTTGGCAGGTGAGTCCGATGCGCCTGGGCCTGCGCCGTGGCCACAACGCCCTCACCGAACGCAGTCCGGATCGTTACGAATTGGAATCGCCGGCGGAATACGTCGCGGTCAATCTGGAGCACGTCCTGCTCGATCCGGACTATGTCTGCCGTCGTCCAGCGTTGGCCGACTATTTCGCCCAGCGTCTGGCATGGACGCCGCCGCCAGCCCGTTGCGCGCCCGGCCTGGCCTTTGTGCAGGACCCGCTGGCCGAGCAGGCACTGCTAGTGCAGGTGGACCCGGCGCGGGTCTATGCGGTGGATTACCTGCTGGCCGAAGGCAATACGCAGCCGATGAGCCGCTGGGGCCACAGCATGCTGCGCCTGGTGATTTGCGCGCCGGGGCGGCCGCTCGGGCCGCAGTGCCGGCTCGATCTGGCCGACCACCTGGTGTTGTCGTTTCGCGCCTTCGTCAACGACGTGCAGATTTCCAACCTGCGTGGATTGATCGGTTCGTATCCGTCGCGGTTGTTCGTCCTGCCGCTGCATCAAGTAATCGACGACTACACCCAGGTGCAACTGCGCGGGCTGCAGTCGTTGCCGCTGAACCTGCGTCGCGATGAGATCGCCGCGTTGCTGGAGCGCGCCGGACAACTGCATTGGAGCTACGACGGTCGCTACTATTTCCTAAGCAACAACTGCGCCGTAGAAACCTACGCCTTGCTGCACGACGCGGTACCGCGACTGTCGGCCGCGCACTTGTCCGGCATCACCCCGACCGGCCTGCGCCAGCGCCTACTGCGTGCTGGTATTGCCGATGCCTCGGTGTTGGAGAACAACGCGGCAGCGGTGCGGCAGGGCTATTACTTCCCTGCGGCGAGCGCGTATTTCGCCGAGATGTTCGCGGTGGCGCGTGCGGGTCTGGCGTTGCCCGCACGCAATGTGGATGCCTGGTTGGACCTGCCGGCCGCACAGCGCGCTGCGTGGCTGCAACGCGGCGACCTGCGCGCCAGTGCGGCGTTGTTGCTGTTGGAGAATGCGGCTCGCCTGCGTGCCGAGATGCGCGCCCGCGATGCCTTGAAGCGGCGTTATCTACGCACGTCGCCCTGGTCTGCGCTGGTGCGTTCTGGCGGGAGCTTAGATCCCGCCGGTGATACCCACGAGGCGGCTGCGGCGGTGCGCGCGGTGCTGGCGCAGCAGGGGCTGTTGAGTCAACCGTCCAGTCTATTGCAGGGTCAGCCGGGCTACGGCCTGCCGCAGGCGCAGGAGCGTGCTTGGTTGCAGGAGCAGAGTCAGGTGCGGATCGCGGCGCTGCGCGCCGACGGCACTGCATTACGCAAACGTCTGCGTGATCTGTTGCCGCCGCCGTTGCAGGCCGAGCTGGAGCAGGTCGACACGAACCTGTCGACGCTGGGTGCGCGGCTGCGCACGCTCAACCGCGAGGGCGGCGGATTGCAGTTGAGTGCGCCTTCGCGGTTGCAATTGCCGCAAGTCCAATGAGTGGTAACGCGTTGCAGGGTGGCTGCCATTGCGCGATGCACTCGCGCAAACATCGTTGCCGACCGCGCAGGCATGCGCTCAATCAGCGCGTCCAGCGAACTCGCCGGTGGTGGTGTTGACCAGCACGCGTTCTCCGTTGCCGATGTACTCCGGCACCATGATCTCGATGCCGGTGTTGAGCTTGGCGGGTTTGGGCCGCTTGGTTGCGGTGCCTCCTTTGAGTTCCGGCGGTGTCTCGATCACTTCCAGGGTGACGCTCTGCGGTAGTTGTATCGCCACTGGCTGGTCGTCGATGACCTGCACATAGATGCCGCTGAGACCGTCGGTGATGTAACCGGCGTCGTTGCCGATGGCATCGGCGTCCAGTGTGTAGGGTGTGTAGTCCTCGTCGTCGAGGAATACGAACGCCTCGCCGTCCTTGTAGGAAAACGTGGCCTGACGGCGCATCAATTCCACCTCGCGCAGGTCGTCGTCGCCGTCGAAGCTGGCGTCGAGCTTGTTGCCGCCGGGCACGCTGTACATGACGAAGCGGAAGCGCACGTTGCCGCCACGGCCCTGCGGCGAGCTGCGCTCGATGTCGCGGATCTGGTACACGCTATTGTTGTATTCGACGACGTTGCCTTTCTTGATTTCGTTGGCTTTCATGGCGGCACAGTATTTGGATGGAAGCGAAGAGGGGCTTTGGGGAATATGGGCTAATGGGCCGATGTTGCGGTCACTTGGGCGCCAGGCGCACCGCACCGTCGAGGCGGATCACCTCGCCATTGAGGTAGCGGTTGCGCAGCAGGAACATCACCGTGTCGGCGAATTCCTCTGGCTGGCCGAGGCGCGAAGGATACGGGATCGCGGAGGCCAGCGAGTGTTGCACGGCTTCGGGCATGCCATCCACCATCGGTGTCCAGAAGATACCGGGGGCGATGGTATTAACGCGGATGCCCACGCGCGCCAGTTCGCGCGCCATCGGCAAGGTCATCGCCACCACGCCGCCCTTGGACGCGGCATACGCCGTCTGGCCGATCTGGCCTTCGTAGGCGGCGATGCTGGCGGTGTTGACGATTGCGCCGCGCTCGCCATCCTCGCCGGGCGTGTTGTGTTGCATCAGGTTCGCTGCCGCTTTGGCGACGTTGAAGCTGCCGATCAGGTTGACCATCACCGTGTTCTGGAATGTGGCCAGCGCCATCGGCGCTTCCTTGCCGAGTACACGGCCTGAGCCAAGGATGCCAGCGCAGTTGATCGCGGTGTTGAGCCCGCCGAGGAACTCCTGGGCGGCGTCGAACTGGGCCGCCACCTGGGTCTCGTCGCTGACGTCGGTGCGCAGGTAGCAGGCCTGTTTTTTGCCCAGTGCGGTAACCGCGGCGGCGCCCTTGTCCTCGTGCAGATCGAACAGCACCACCTTGCCGCCCTCGGCGACGATGCGCTGCGCCACCGCCAAGCCAAGGCCGGATACGCCGCCGGTGACCACGGCGCGTAGATCGGTAAGTTGCATGGAGGTTTCCTTCGCGGACGCGGAAAACCGCAGTTTAGCCGGGAGAGCGGCGATGCGGCGCATGCCGCCGTGCGCGTGGGGTCACGCTGCGGGCGCCGTTGCGTCGTCGTCCGTCGCCAGCGCTTGACCGACCTTGCTGCCGGTGCGCCGGCCAAGTCGATGCGCCAGCCAGCGCCCGGTGGCGGCCAGCGCCGGCAGGTCGATGCCGGTCTGCATGCCGTTGCCGTGCAGCAGGTAGACCACCTCCTCGCTGGCCACATTGCCGCTGGCGCCCTTGGCGTAGGGGCAGCCGCCAGCACCGGACACCGCCGCATCGACCACGCGCACCCCTTCGTCCAGGCATGCCGCGATGTTGGCCAGTGCCTGGCCGTAGGTGTCGTGGAAGTGCACCGCCAGCGCCGCCATCGGCACCTCGCTGGCGACCGCGCGCAGCATCGCCCGCGCCTTGGCCGCCGTGCCGACACCGATGGTGTCGCCCAGCGAAATTTCGTAGCAACCCATCGCGTGCAATCGTTGCGCCACCCGCACCACGTCGGTCAGTGGGACCACGCCCTGGTATGGGCAGCCAAGGACGGTGGAAACATAACCGCGCACCTTGACCCCGTCCGCTTCGGCACGCGCCAGCACCGGCGCGAAGCGCGTCAGCGATGCATCGATGCCTGCATTGGTGTTGGTGCGATTGAAGGCTTCGGAGGCAGCGGTGAACACCGCGACCTCGCGCACGCCGACCGCGATGGCGCGCTCGTAGCCCTGTAGATTGGGTACCAGCACCGGGTAGTCCACGCCTGGCGTCGGGACGATGCCGGTGTAGACCTCCGCTGCGTCGGCCAGCTGCGGTACCCATTTCGGGCTGACGAAGCTGGTCGCCTCGATGCTGCGCAGGCCGGTGCGAGACAATCTGGCGATCAGCTCGATCTTGTCGGCTGTGGCGACCCAGGTCTTCTCGTTCTGCAGGCCGTCGCGCGGGCCGACTTCCACAATGCGCACGATATCGCTCATGGGTGCAGCCTCTGTAGATCTATGACGGGAGAGGCAAGCGTGGCAAACACGGTTCGGATCACGACGATTGCTGATTCAGGCTGCCACCAGCAGCGGCACGGGTGGCTCGCCAGCGCTGGAAGCCTGGAGCTAGTCGACGCTGATGCGGCGCGCTCTGGTGGCATGTCAGGTCTGTGTGATCCAGCGTGGAGCGCGCTTTTCGAGGAACGCACCGAGGCCTTCCTGGCCTTCGGGCGAGACCCGCAACTGCGCGATCAGCGCGGCGTTGGCCTGATCCAGGGTATCGCGTTCGCCGCCGGCGGCAACGCGCCGTACCAGTGTCTTGGCCGCCGCCGTGGCCAGCGGCCCGGCTTGGCCCAGCAGCGCCACCTGGTGTTGCACCGCTGCGTCCAGCGCCTCCGGTGCCACCACCTCGTGTACCAGGCCGATCAGCGCGGCCGTGGCGGCGTCGAACGGCTCGGCGCTGGCGAACCAGCGTCGTGCCTGGCGTGCGCCGATCGCGGCGATCACGTAGGGCGAGATCACCGCCGGCAGCAGACCCAGGCGACTTTCGCTGAGCGCGAAGCGCGCATCGGTGGACGCCACCGCGATGTCGCAGCACGCGACCAACCCCACCGCGCCGCCGAACGCGGCGCCGTGGACGCGCGCGACGGTGGGCTTGGGCAGTTCGTCGAGCACGCGCATCAACCGTGCCAGCGCCAGCGCGTCGTCGTGATTTTCCTGTGCGCTGGCGCTGGCCATCGAACGCATCCATTGCAGGTCGGCGCCGGCCGAGAACGCAGTGCCGGCGCCGCCTAGCACCACGATCTGGATCAGCGGATCGACCGCGATCTGTTGCAGGGCGTCGGTGAGTTGCGCGATCAACGCGGCGTCGAAGGCGTTGCGCAGTGCGGGGCGGTTCAAATACAGCGTCATGACCTTGCCAGATCGCTCCAACAGCAGTGCATCGCTCATCGATGGATCTCGTGCGGAGGGACAATGGCCGCCATTGGACGATCATAGCCGGCTGCGCGGGTGCCGCCATGACGCCCCCCGGCAGTGCTACAATTGATAATTATTCTTATCGCCGGAACGTGTTGTGACGTTGTCCGATATGCCGTTGCGTAGCAGCGCCCTGGTCGAATCCGTGCACGACCGCCAGCCCAACGACGCCATTGCGCGGCGTCTGCGCGAGCTGGGGTTCGTCGCCGGCGAGCAGGTGCAGGTGCTGACCAGTGGGCCGGTCGCCGGCGAGCCGCTACTGGTGCAGGTGGGTTATACGCGGTTTGCGCTGCGCCGCAGCGAAGCGGCCCGGGTGCAGGTCAGTCCCGTGGCCGAGGTGTAATCATGAGCGACGCCCGCGCGCCGCTGCGGCTGGCCTTGGTCGGTAATCCGAACTGCGGCAAAACCGCGCTGTTCAATCAGTTGACCGGGAGCAGGCAGAAGGTCGCCAACTATGCGGGCGTCACCGTCGAGCGCAAGGAGGGGCGTTTGCGTGCGCCATCCGGGCGCGAGTTCGCGGTGCTGGATCTGCCCGGTGCCTACAGTTTGCAACCGGCCAGTGTCGACGAAGCGATCACCCGCGATCTGTGCCGCGGTTTCTACCCAGGCGAGCCGGCGCCGGATGTCCTGGTGTGCGTGGTCGATGCGACCAACCTGCGCCTGCATTTGCGTTTCGCGCTGGAACTGCGCGCGCTGGGTAAGCCTATGCTTGTGGCGCTGAATATGGTCGACGCCGCGCAGCGCCGTGGCATCCGCATCGACCTGCAAGCGCTGGAACAGGCGCTGGGCGTGCCGGTGATCGAAACCGTGGCGGTGCGTCGCCACGGCGCCCGTGCGTTGGTCCAATACCTGGACGCGCTGGCGCCGGCGTTGCCGCCCGTGCCGGCGTCGGCCGATGCGCAGGGCGACCATCACCAACAGGTGCGCAACATGCTTGCGAGCGCAGTGACGATGCCCAGCCGCACTGCGCGCATCGACGACGCGCTGGATCGCTGGCTGCTGCATCCGGTCGCCGGGTTGCTGACCCTGGTGCTGGTGATGTTCCTGATCTTCCAGGCGGTGTTCGCCTGGGCCAAGCCGCTGATGGACTTGATCGACGGCGCCAGCAAGGCACTCGGCGCCTGGGTGGGCGCGACTCTGCCGACTGGGCCGCTGAACAGTCTGCTGGTGGATGGCATCATCGCCGGGGTAGGCGGTGTGGTGGTGTTTTTGCCGCAGATCCTGATCCTGTTCGCCTTCATTCTGGCGTTGGAAGAATCCGGCTACTTGCCGCGTGCGGCGTTTCTGCTCGATCGCATGATGTCGGCGGCGGGATTGTCCGGGCGCTCGTTTATCCCGCTGCTGTCCAGCTTCGCCTGCGCGGTGCCCGGCATCATGTCCACGCGCAGCATCCAGGACTCGCGCGACCGTTTGGCCACCATTCTCGTGGCGCCGCTGATGACCTGCTCGGCGCGGTTGCCCGTGTACACGCTGCTGATCGCGGCGTTCGTGCCGCAACAGCAGGTCTGGGGGCTGTTCAATCGGCAGGGTTTGGTGCTGTTCGGGTTGTACGTGGCGGCCATCGTCAGTGGCTTGGTGGTTTCCTGGGTCATGAAGAAATGGCGCCGCGACAAGGGCGAGCATCCGCTGTTGCTGGAGCTGCCTTCGTACCGCGTTCCGCGTCTGCGGGATCTGGCGTTGGGCCTGTGGGAGCGTGCGGCGATCTTCCTCAAGCGCGTTGGCGGCATCATCCTTGCGCTGACCATCCTGCTGTGGTTTCTATTGAATTTCCCGTCGGCACCGGTCAATGCGGCCATGCCGATGATCGATTACAGCTTCGCCGGGCGTATCGGCCATGCGATGACCGTGGTGTTCGCGCCACTGGGCTTCAACTGGCAGATCTGTATCGCGCTGATCCCGGGGCTGGCCGCGCGCGAGGTGGCGGTGTCGTCGCTGGCGACGGTGTACGCGTTGTCCGCTACCGACGACGTTGCCGCCGCGCAGGCGTTGTCGCCGTTGATCGGCAATGGCTGGTCGCTGGCCACCGCGTTATCCCTGCTGGTTTGGTACATCTACGCGCCGATGTGCCTTTCCACCCTGGCCACGATCAAGCGCGAGACCAATTCGTGGAAACAGATGAGCGTTGCCGCGTGCTACTTGTTCGCGCTGGCCTATTTGGCCTCGTTGATCACCTACCAGGTCGCAGTGGCGCTGGGAGCCGGTTGAGATGAGTGCCTCGCTGCTGCTGCAGTATCTGCTGATTGTGCTGGCGGTGCTGGTCAGCGCCTGGGTGGTGTTGAAGAAGCAATTCCCCGGCACTGTGCGTTGGTTGCGCAGTGCGTTGGCGCGGGTGTTGCTGCGGCCGGGGCGCCCGGCCTGGTTGCAATCCTTGGGGCGCCTGATCGCGCCACCGCCCACCGTTGGCGCGGGTGCCTGCGGCGGTTGCGACAACTGCGGTCCCGCGCCACCGCGTCGACACTGAATCGCGCCGCGTGGGTCAGGGCGATGCGATATCGATGACGGGGTTTTTCATCCTTCATCGTTGCTTGCGCGGTGCGCTGGCGTCGGTCAGCGTTTCGCGTCAGATGCGATCGTTTTTGATTTTCCCTCTGTTGTGTTCGGCTGCAAACCGCTAGCCTTGGCGGATGACGACTGCTCCGTTGCGTGTGTTGATTCATGGTGCGTCTGGCCGCATGGGCCAGGCGTTGTTGCGTCTGGCAGCTCAGGACGCGGGGTTACAGGTGGTGGCTGCGGTGTTGCGGCGAACGCCGGCGCAGCGGGTGATCGATGGCGTGCCGTATTTCGCTGCGGCCGAACTCAATGGCGTGCCCACGTTCGATGTGGCAATCGATTTCAGCCTGCCGGAGGGCTTCGATCCGGTCCTGGCGCTGTGCGTGGCACGCGGTGCGGCGTTGGTGTCGGGGACCACCGGCCTGGATGCGACGCAGCGGCAGGCATTGGCCGCCGCCGCCGAGCGCATTGCGCTGATCTGGGCGTCGAACTTCAGCCTGGGTGTGGCGGTGTTGAACGAACTGGTGGAGCGTGCCGCCGCGGCGCTGCCGGGGTGGGATTGCGATATCGTCGAATCCCATCATGTACACAAGCAGGATGCGCCTTCCGGTACCGCGCTCACGCTGGGCGAGGCGGCCGCACACGGTGGTGCGGCCCCGCGCTATGCCAGCCTGCGCGCCGGCGACATCGTCGGCGAGCATTTGGTGCAGTTCACCGGCCTTGGCGAGCGGGTGGAGTTGCTGCACCGTGCCAGTAATCGCGACATCTTTGCCCGTGGCGCGTTACATGCGGCCACACGCCTGCCCGGGCGCGCGCCGGCGGCCTATCGGTTGCGCGACCTGCTCGGCTGAACCGCGTTTTGACACAAACGGCTGGCGCGGACCGCCGCGCGTCGGTACAATTCTTTCTCGCCTGTTACCCATCGCCACGAACCCGGAGAAGCGCCGCGTTCGCGGTTTCTTGCAGCCGCAAGTTTTGGTGGGGCAGGGTTCCTCTTTTCCCCCAAGGCGAACCCCGTGACTCAACCCGCAATCCTTGTCCTTGAAGACGGCACAGTGTTCGAGGGCGTTGCCGTAGGTGCCACTGGCCTGTCCGTCGGCGAAGTGGTGTTTAACACCGCCATGACCGGTTATCAGGAGATCGTGACCGATCCGTCGTACGCGCGCCAATTGGTTACGCTGACGTATCCCCATATCGGCAACACTGGTTGCACCGACCAGGACGACGAGGCCGCCCAGGTCTGGTCGGCTGGCCTGATCGTGCGTGACGTGCCGCGCCGTCCCAGCAACTGGCGCAGCCAGGTGGCCTTGCCGCAGTGGCTGGCGCAGCGTGGTGTGGTCGCCATCGCCGGCATCGACACTCGCAAGCTGACCCGCATCCTGCGCGAGAAGGGCGCGCAGAACGGCGCGCTGATGGCGGGTGCTGTCGACGTGGATGCTGCGCTGGACGCCGCGCGCGGCTTCCCGGGGCTCAAGGGAATGGATCTGGCCAAGGTGGTGTCCACCGATCAACCCTATGCGTGGCGCGAGGGGCAGCTCGATCTGGATCGCAACGTCTTTGTCCAGGTCGAGCCGAGGTTCAAGGTCGTGGCCTACGACTACGGGGTCAAGCGCAACATCCTGCGCATGCTCGCCGAGCGTGGCTGCGACGTCACCGTGGTGCCGGCGCAGACGCCGGTCGACCAGGTGTTGGCGATGCAGCCAGATGGCGTGTTTTTGTCCAATGGTCCCGGCGATCCAGCGCCGTGCGATTACGCGATCGCCGCGATCAAGCAACTGCTGGCGCGCAAGATCCCGACCTTCGGCATCTGCCTGGGCCACCAACTGTTGGCGCTCGCTGCTGGCGCGCAGACCTTGAAGATGGGGCACGGCCACCATGGCGCCAACCATCCGGTGCAGGATCTGCACAGTGGTCAGGTGATGATCACCTCGCAGAACCATGGCTTCGCGGTCGATGAAGCCTCGTTGCCTGCGCATGTCCGGGTGACGCATCGTTCGCTGTTCGACGGTACCAATCAAGGGATCGAGTTGAGCGATGCTCCGGCCTTCGGCTTCCAGGGTCACCCGGAAGCCTCGCCGGGTCCGCGCGATGTGGCGCCGTTGTTCGATCGGTTCACCGCGCTGATGGCCGCCGCCGCTTGATGGCCGCGGCGCCGGCCGTGCCGTTGTCGCTCCACCGCTGGCGTCATCAGATCACCTGGCAGGCCCCCGTGGCGTGGCAGGACCGCCTTTACTGAGAATCCTCATGCCCAAGCGCACAGACCTTCAAACCATCCTCATCATCGGCGCCGGCCCGATCGTCATCGGTCAGGCTTGCGAATTCGATTACTCCGGCGCACAGGCGTGCAAGGCGCTGCGCGACGAGGGCTACCGCGTGGTGCTGGTCAACAGCAACCCGGCCACCATCATGACCGACCCGAACATGGCCGACGCCGTGTACATCGAGCCGATCAACTGGCAGACGGTGGAGAAGATCATCGCCAAGGAAAAGCCTGATGCCTTGCTGCCGACCATGGGCGGGCAGACCGCGCTGAATTGCGCGCTGGATCTGGCCGACCACGGTGTGCTGGAAAAGTACGGCGTCGAACTGATCGGCGCCAAACGCGAGGCCATCCGCATGGCCGAGGACCGCGAGTTGTTCCGTGTGGCGATGGGCGAAATCGGCCTGGAGTGTCCCAAGGCGGCGGTGGCGCGCACGCTGGAAGAAGCGCTGGAGATTCAGACCAGGGTAGGCTATCCGACCATCATCCGGCCCAGCTTCACCCTGGGCGGTAGCGGTGGCGGCATTGCCTACAACCGCGAGGAACTGATCGAGATCGTCGGGCGCGGTTTGGAGTTGTCGCCGACCAGCGAGGTGTTGGTCGAGGAGTCGGTGCTCGGTTGGAAGGAGTTCGAGATGGAAGTGGTCCGCGACACCGCGGATAACTGCATCATCGTCTGCGCGATCGAGAACCTGGACCCGATGGGTGTGCATACCGGTGACTCGATCACCGTGGCTCCGGCGCAGACCCTGACCGACAAGGAATACCAGCGTCTGCGCGATGCGTCCATCGCGGTGCTGCGCAAGATCGGTGTGGACACCGGCGGCTCCAACGTGCAGTTCGGCATCAACGCGCAGACTGGGCGCGTGGTGGTGATCGAAATGAACCCGCGCGTGTCGCGTTCCTCGGCGCTGGCATCCAAGGCCACCGGCTTCCCGATCGCCAAGGTCGCGGCCAAATTGGCCGTGGGCTACACGCTGGACGAATTGAAGAACGAGATCACTGGCGGGTTGACCCCGGCCTCGTTCGAGCCGGCGATCGATTACGTGGTCACCAAGATCCCGCGTTTTGCGTTCGAGAAATTCCCGCAGGCCGATGCGCGCCTGACCACGCAGATGAAATCTGTGGGGGAGGTAATGGCGATGGGTCGCACCTTCTCCGAGTCGCTGCAGAAGGCGCTGCGTGGCCTGGAGACCGGCAAGATCGGGCTGGACCCGACCGGTTTGGATTTGCGCAACGAGGACGATCTGGCCGCGCTCAGGCACGAGCTGAAAGCGCCTGGCCCGGAGCGCCTGTTCTACGTCGCCGATGCGTTCCGCGCGGGCATGAGCGTGGAGCAGGTGCATGCGCTGTCGTTCATCGATCCATGGTTCCTGGACCAGATGGAGGACTTGATCGCGCAGGAAAAGCAAGTGGCTGCCGAGGGTCTGGATGCGCTCGACGCCGCGCGGCTGCGCACGCTCAAGCGCGCCGGCTTCTCCGATGCGCGCTTGGCGCAATTGACTGGCACCAACGAGGCCGCGATCCGCGCATTGCGCCGCGCACACAAGGTGCGCCCGGTGTACAAGCGGGTGGACTCGTGCGCGGCCGAATTCGCCACCAGCACCGCTTATCTGTACTCGACCTACGAGGACGAGTGCGAGGCCACGCCGAGCGACCGCAACAAGATCATGATCCTGGGCGGTGGCCCCAATCGCATCGGCCAGGGAATCGAGTTCGACTACTGCTGCGTGCATGCGGCGCTGGCGCTGCGTGAGGATGGCTACGAGACCATCATGGTCAACTGCAATCCTGAGACCGTGTCCACCGACTACGACACCTCCGATCGCCTGTACTTTGAGCCACTGACGCTGGAAGACGTGCTGGAGATCGTCGACTTGGAGCAACCCAAGGGCGTGATCGTGCAGTATGGCGGACAAACTCCGCTGAAGCTGGCACGCGCGCTGGAAGCCAACGGTGTGCCGGTGATCGGCACCTCGCCCGATTCGATCGACTTGGCCGAGGACCGCGAACGCTTCCAGCAACTGGTCGACCAACTCGGTTTGAAGCAGCCGCCGAATCGCATCGCCCGCAACGCCGAAGAGGCGCTGGTGCTGGCGCGGGAGATCGGCTATCCGCTGGTGGTGCGCCCGAGCTACGTGCTCGGTGGTCGCGCGATGGAGATCGTGTACGGCGAGTCCGACCTGGCGCGCTATGTCCGCGATGCGGTCAAGGTCTCCAACGAGTCGCCGGTGTTGCTGGATCGCTTCCTCGACAACGCGGTGGAAGTGGACGTGGACATCATCGCCGACAAGGATGGGAAGGTATTGATCGGCGGGGTCATGGAGCACATCGAAGAAGCCGGCGTGCATTCCGGCGATTCGTCCTGCTCGCTGCCCCCGTACTCGCTGTCGCCGGCTACCCAGGCCGAATTGCGTCGCCAGGTGGTCGAATTGGCCAAGGCGTTGCACGTTGTGGGGCTGATGAACACCCAGTTCGCGGTGCAGGTCAACGATGCCGGCGACGATATCGTGTACCTGCTGGAAGTGAACCCGCGCGCCTCGCGCACCGTGCCGTTCGTGTCCAAAGCCATCGGCGTGCCGCTGGCTAAGATCGCCGCGCGCTGCATGGCCGGCAAGACCCTGGCCGAACAGGGTGCGCTGAAGGAAATCGTGCCCGACTACTACTCGGTGAAGGAAGCGATCTTCCCGTTCGCCAAGTTCCAGGGCGTGGATCCGATCCTCGGCCCGGAGATGCGCTCCACCGGCGAGGTGATGGGCGTGGGGCGCAGCTTCAGTGCCGCGTTCGCGCGTGCGCAGGAAGCCGGCGGGATCAAGGCGCCGCCGTTGGGCAAGGCCTTCGTCTCGGTGCGCGATCCGGACAAACAGCGTGTGCTGCCGGTAGCGCAGGCGCTGGTCGAACGCGGCTACACCCTGGTCGCTACCCGCGGCACCTGCGCCTGGCTGCAGCAGAACGGGCTGCAGTGCGAACAGGTCAACAAGGTGGCCGAGGGGCGTCCGCACATCGTCGATCGGATCAAGAACGGCGAAATCGTATATATCGTCAATACCACCGAGGGACGTCCGGCGATTTCCGACTCGTTCTCGATCCGACGTGAAGCGCTGCAACAGCGCGTCACCTATTCCACCACGGTCGCCGGCGCCCGTGCGCTGGTACATTCATTGGAATTCCGCGGCACCGGCCCGGTCTGGGCGTTGCAGGAATTGCATAAGGAGTTGGAAGCGTGAGAGCACCGATCACCTTGCAAGGCGCGCAGCGCCTGCGCGAAGAGCTGGACCACCTGAAGTCGGTCAAGCGTCCGGAAGTCATCAATGCCATCGCCGAGGCGCGCGCGCACGGCGATCTCAAGGAAAACGCCGAATACCATGCCGCGCGCGAGCAACAAGGCTTTATCGAAGGCCGCATCAAGCAGCTGGAGAGCGAGCTGTCGCATGCCGAGGTCATCGATATCAGCAAGCTGGCGGTCGGCAGCAAGGTGGTGTTCGGCGCTACCGTGACCTTGGCCGACGTGGAAACCGACGAAGAAAAGCGTTACCAGTTGGTCGGCGACCTGGAGGCGGACATCAAGCTGGGCTTGATCGCGATTTCCTCGCCGCTGGCGCGCGCACTGATCGGCAAGATGGAAGGCGATAGCGTCGGGATCGATGCGCCGGCCGGGCATCGCGAGTACGAAATCGTCAGCGTTCAATACCTCGGCTGAGGCCATGACGGTTGCCAGTGTGCTGTTGCCGGAGCGCAGTCGTCTGGCCGGCGTTGCGCTGGCCGGCGAGGTGGCGCGCGCCTTCGGGCGTGCCGACCGCGAACAGTGCCAGCCCGGCAGCGAAGCACAGCTGCGCCGCCATTTCGCGTTGCCGTCCGGCTCCTGGCCGGTCGCCGCGCTGACCCGGCAACGCGATGCCGGCGACGCTGGCGATAGCCTCTGGCTGCGTGCCGACCCCGCTTATGTGGTGCCGGACATGCAGGGCGCGCGGTTGATGGCGCATGGCGACATGCTCGTCATCGATGCGGTGGACCTGGACGCGCTGCTGCCGGCCTTGCAGGAGTTGTTCGCCGAAAACGGGCTGGCCTTGGATGCGCCCGATCCCACGCGCTGGTATCTGCGCGTGCCGCCGGGGCAGGCGCTGCCTGCGTTCACCGCGCCGGCGCAGGTGCTAGGTGCGGATCTGTTCGATTATCTGCCGCAGGGCGAAGACGCACGCCGCTGGCGCGCCTTGCTGACCGATGCGCAGGTGCTGCTGCATCAGCATCCCTGGAACCGCGAGCGTGTCGCCCGCGGCCAGACGGCGATCAATTCGCTATGGTTCTGGGGCGGTGGCGCGCTGCCGGCCACGGTCGCCACCGCGCACGTGCAGGTACGTAGCCGCGAGCCACTGCTGTGTGCGCTGGCCCAGGCGGCCGGTATCGGCCCCGACCAGACGCAGGCGTCGCGCGTCGATGCGTTGATCGACCTACGCCAGTTGCGTGCGCCGGAGCAATTCGTCGGTGAGTTGATGCAGCCGCTGCTGCGTGCGCTGCGCGAGGGCGAATTGCAACAGGTACTGCTGGATTTCGAGGACGGCGCCTGCTTCCGCATCGCCGGCACGCAACGTTGGCGTTTCTGGCGGCGGCCGCTGGCACGTCTGCACGGATGACCCAGGTGTTGCGCATCACCCGGCGGCCCGTCGCGGTCGTGGACGGGCAATGGAGTGATGCCACCCTGCCGCTGCTGCGCCGCGTCTACGCCGCGCGCGGCGCGCACGACACGATCCTGGCCCAGCCTACTCTGGCGCAGTTGCTGCCACCGGACACGTTGAGCGGCATCGACGCGGCGGTCGCCTTGCTGGCCGAGGCGATCATGGCCGAGCAACGTATTTTGGTCGTCGGCGATTTCGATTGCGATGGCGCCACCGCCTGTGCGGTGGCGGTGCGTGGGCTACGGCTGCTTGGGGCCAGTCAGGTGCTGCATGCGGTTCCCAATCGCATGGTGCATGGCTATGGCTTGTCGCCGGCGCTGGTGGCCGAGTTGGCCCCGCTGCAGCCGGACCTACTGGTCACGGTCGATCACGGCATCGCTTGCCATGCCGGCATCGCCGCGGCCAAGGCGCTGGGCTGGCGGGTGCTGGTCACCGATCATCATCTGCCGGGGCGGACGCTGCCGGTCGCCGACGTCATCGTCGATCCCAATCTGGCCGGCGATGCGTTCCCCAGCAAGATGCTGGCCGGCGTCGGGGTGATCTTCTACGTGTTGCTGGCGCTGCGCCGGCATCTGCGCCAATGCGGTGCGTTCGCTGCCACAGCAGTGCCGGATCTGGGCATGCTGCTGGATCTGGTCGCGGTCGGTACCGTTGCCGATCTGGTGCCGTTGGACGCGAACAACCGCGCGTTGGTGTCGGCCGGATTGCGCCGATTGCAGCGCGGCGAGGGCTGTCTCGGCCTGCGTGCGTTGATCGAAGTCAGCGGCCGCGATCCGGCGCGGCTCAGCGCCAGCGACATCGGCTTCGCGCTGGCGCCACGGCTCAATGCCGCCGGTCGCCTCGAAGACATGGCGCTGGGTATCGCGTTGCTGCTGTGCGAGGAGCCGCAGCAGGCGCATGCGATCGCCGCGACGCTGGAGCAGATCAACGCCGAGCGTCGCGCGGTGCAGCAACAGATGACCGACGCGGCCGAGGCGGTGGTAGCGCAGGCGATGCTGGCCGCGCCCGAGCAGCCGCCGGTGGCGGTGTGCCTGTTCGATCCGCAATGGCATCCGGGGGTGATCGGCTTGGTCGCGTCGAAGATGAAGGATCGTCTGCACCGTCCGGTGATCGCCTTCGCTCCCGCCGAGCCAGGCAGCGACCAGTTGCGCGGTTCGGCGCGCTCGATCCCCGGTTTTCACATTCGCGATGCGATGGCGGCGGTGGAGGCGCGCCTGCCTGGATTGATGGATAAGTTCGGTGGGCATGCCATGGCCGCCGGGTTGAGTCTGCGCCAGGCTGCGCTGGCCGAGTTCGAGCAGGCCTTTTGCGAATACGCGCGATCTAGCCTGGATCCGCAACTGCTGCATGCCGAATTGCATAGCGATGGTGCGCTGGAGCCGCACGAGCTGGATCATCGCCACGCCGAAGCGCTGCGCCTGGGTGGGCCGTGGGGGCAAGGATTTCCCGAGCCGTTATTCGACGGTGAATTCGAAGTGCTGCAATGGCGTGTGCTCAAGGAGCGCCATCTCAAGTTGAGCTTACGCTGTGCTGGCCGTCGCGCACCATTGAATGCAATTTACTTCAACGGTTGGCGTGGCAGCGAACCGGCGCGCCGTGTGCATGTGGCCTATCGCCTGGTCGCCGACGATTATCTCGGTGGCGACGCCGTGCAACTGGTGGTGGAGTATTGCCAGCACCTGGCGGACTGAGTTGCTGCGGCATGCGCGATGTATTTCGAAGTCAAATGCGTTGGACTTTGGCGATGTGCAGGTGGGTTCGGGTGGTCCTGCCAAGCAAGCGCCGGACTGGCACTGCAGACGTGCGTCCGGAATTGCTAGAATCGCGCTCTTGTTTGTCGGAAACCCCGCAATGATTGAGCTTAATCCTATCCGTCATCGTATCGCCGATTTGTCCGATCGGGTGCTGTCGCTACGGGGGTTTCTTTGACTACGACGCCAAGAAAGAGCGTCTAGAAGAAGTCGCCCGCGAGCTGGAAAGCCCTGACGTCTGGAACGACCCCGAGCGCGCCCAGGGCCTGGGTCGCGAACGCGCCAACCTGGAAAAGACCGTCGGCGGCATCGCCAGCGTACTCGAGGGACTCAATGAGTCGCTGGAATTGCTCGAATTGGCCGAGAGCGAGAACGACGAGGACACTGCGCAGGGGGTGATCGCCGATGTCGACCGTTTCCAGACGCAGGTGGAAAAGCTGGAATTCCAGCGCATGTTCTCTGGGCAAATGGATAGCTGCAACGCCTTCGTCGATATCCAGGCCGGTGCCGGCGGCACCGAGGCTCAGGATTGGGCCGAAATTTTGCTGCGCATGTATCTGCGCTGGTGCGAATCGCGCGGCTGGAAGACCGAATTGATGGAAGTGTCCGGTGGCGAAGTGGCCGGGATCAAGTCCGCCACGCTGCGCGTGGAGGGCGATTTTGCCTATGGCTGGCTGAAGACCGAGACCGGCGTGCATCGCCTGGTGCGCAAGTCGCCGTTCGACTCGGACAACCGCCGTCACACCAGTTTCACCTCGGTATTCGTGTCGCCGGAAGTGGACGACAACATCGACATCGACATCAATCCGGCCGACCTGAAAACCGATGTCTACCGTTCTTCCGGGGCGGGCGGCCAACACGTCAACAAGACCGAGTCAGCGGTCCGTATCACCCACGTGCCGACCGGGATCGTGGTCGCCTGCCAGACCGGGCGCAGCCAGCACCAGAATCGCGATAACGCGATGAAGATGCTTGCCGCCAAGCTGTACGAATTGGAGATCCAGAAGCGCAACGCCGAGCGCGACGCGGTCGAGGCGACCAAGTCCGACATCGGTTGGGGTAGCCAGATTCGCAACTACGTACTCGACCAGAGCCGGATCAAGGATCTGCGCACCGGCATCGAGCGCAGCGACACGCAAAAGGTGCTCGATGGGGACCTGGACGAGTTCGTCGAGGCCAGCCTCAAGTCCGGTCTGGAAGCCGGTGCCAAACGCAGCGATGCCTGATCGGTCGCTTTGTAACGCCAATGAAGCAATTTGTCGTGCGTCACGAAAATAAATTGACCACTGCATCCATTCCTTTTCCTCACGCGTATTTTTCCCATGACCGAGCAGACTCCCGCGCCCTCGCTTTCCGTCGACGAGAACAGCCTCATCGCCGAGCGGCGCGCCAAACTGGCTGCGTTACGCGCCCAGGGTGTGGCCTATCCGAACGATTTCCGTCGCAGCGACTTCGCCGGCGATGTGCAGGCCGAGTTTGCCGACCTGGAGCGCTGGACCGCCGATGCGCTGGAAGCGCAGGGCCGTAGCCTGCGTCTGGCCGGGCGCCTGTTGGCCAAACGGGTCATGGGCAAGGCCAGCTTCGTGCAGTTGCAGGACGAGTCCGGGCGTATTCAGCTATACCTGCAGGCCAATGCGCTGGGCGCGGCCTACGATGCCTTCAAAGGCTGGGATATCGGCGACATCATCGCAGTGGAGGGTGGGCTCACCCGGACCAAGACCGGCGAGCTTTCGATCAAGGCGACCGCACTGCGGCTGCTGACCAAGGCGCTGCGTCCATTGCCGGATAAGTGGCATGGCCTGTCCGACGTGGAACAGCGCTACCGCCAGCGCTACGTGGACCTGATTGTGTCGCCGGAGGCGCGTGCGGTCTTCGTGAAGCGCTCCAAGATCATCCGCGCGATGCGCGCCTGGCTGGATGCGCGCCGCTTTTTGGAAGTGGAAACGCCAATGATGCATTACATTCCCGGTGGTGCCACGGCCAAGCCATTCACCACCCACCACAATGCGTTGGATCTGGATCTGTACCTGCGCGTGGCCCCGGAGTTGTATCTGAAACGGCTGGTGGTCGGCGGCCTGGAGCGCGTTTACGAAATCAACCGTAACTTCCGTAACGAAGGCGTCAGTACCCGACATAATCCCGAATTCACCATGATGGAGTTGTACGAGGCCTATGCCACGTATCACGAGGTGATGGACCTGACCGAGAGCGTCATCCGCGACGTCGCCCGCGACGTCCTCGGGACCACCCAGGTACACTGGGATGGCGTCGATATCGACCTGGGGCCGGCGTTTCGCCGCTGGCGCATGGACGAGGCCGTGCGCCACCATAATCCGCAGATCAGCACCGCCGATTGTACCGACCGTGAGGCCTTAATACGCCACTGCGAGCGGCTGAAGATCCGGACCAAGCCGTCCTATGGTTGGGGCAAGCTGCTACTGGAAATCTTCGAGGCGACGGTCGAACCGACCTTGATCCAGCCGACCTTCATCACAGATCACCCGGTCGAGGTGTCGCCTCTGGCCCGCTCCAGCGACACGGAGCCTGGTTATACCGACCGCTTCGAATTGTTCATCAATGGCAAGGAAATCGCCAACGGGTTTTCCGAACTCAACGACCCGGAAGACCAGGCGGCGCGGTTTCAGGCCCAGGTTGCGGCGAAGGAGGGGGGGGACGACGAAGCCATGCATTTCGACGCCGATTACATCCGGGCGTTGGAAGTGGGCCTGCCGCCGACCGGTGGCCTGGGTATTGGCATCGATCGTCTAGTCATGTTATTAACCGGAAGTGCCTCGATCCGTGACGTCCTGCTATTCCCGTACATGCGCCCTCAGGCTTAATATCTATACTCCAAAGCCTGGGATGGCGGCATTCTGCATCAGGGGTTGCCCGCAAACGGAAGTGAAGTGGACGTGTTGGCATGATCAGTGCCATGGCGCTCCCGTGGTTGTCTCAGTAGCCCGCGCTGTGCCGCGGGCGGAGAATTACAAATGCATGATGCCAGCATAAGCCTCTCAGGAGCATCCTCGAATGGGGATCGCGCTCCGATGACGGCGGAGATGGATAATCGCTTGAATATTGTCATCGTCGACGATCAAACATCCGCCCGCACGATGTTGCGGCATGTGATCGAGGACATCGCGCCGGAACTGAGCGTGCGCGACTTTGGCGACTCGCAGGCCGCGCTGGCTTGGTGCGAGGCGGGCAAGGTCGATCTGTTGCTGCTCGACTACCGCATGCCGGGAATGGACGGGCTGGAGTTCGCGCGGCGTTTGCGGCGCCAGCCCAAGCACCGCGATATCCCGATCATTCTGATCACCGTGGTCGGCGACGAGCCGATCCGCCAGGCCGCGCTGGAAGCCGGGGTCATTGATTTCCTGGTCAAGCCGATCCGACCGCGCGAATTGCGCGCACGTTGTCACAATCTGCTGCAACTGCGTCTGCAGAGCGAAAACATCAAGCAACGCGCGATGTCGCTGGAGCAACGTCTGCTGGCCAGCATGCGCGAAGTGGAGGAACGCGAGCGCGAAACCCTGTCGCGGCTGGCGCGGGCCATCGAGTACCGCGATGCCGGCACCAGCGCGTATCTGGAACGCATGGCGCATGTGGCCGGGCTGATTGCCGAACAACTGGGGCTGTCCGAGGATGAGGTGCGGGTCATCGAGATGGCGGCGAGCCTGCACGATATGGGCAAGATCGCCATTCCCGATGCGGTGCTGCTCAAGCCGGGCAAGCTCAACGAGGACGAGATGGCAGTCATGCGCATGCATCCGCGCATCGGCTACGAACTGCTCAGCGGCAGTCAGAACCGTTTCATCCAGGTCGGCGCGCTGATCGCGCTGCGCCATCACGAACGCTACGATGGCAGCGGTTATCCGGATGGATTGGTCGGCGAAGCGATTCCGCTGGAAGCGCGGATCGTTGCCGTTGCCGACGTTTTCGACGCGCTGATTTCGCCGCGTCCCTACAAGGAGGCCATGGACCATGGATGCGACACTCGCTTATCTCTACGCGCAGCGTGGTCGTCTGTTCGACCCGCGCTGCGTGGATGCGCTGTTTCGCGGTCGCGAGCAACTGCAGGTGGTCTGTGAGAAGTTCTCCACCGCATCCGCGCGACCGGGGGTGTGACGTGATGAGGCCGATCCAGTGGGTTCGACAGCGCATTGTCCAACGCAAGGACAGCGAACACGCGCAGGCACTGGTGCGTATCGCGGTGATTTCGATCATTCTCGGGTACGTGTTGCTGCCTGGTCCCCGTTCCTCCTTGTCCCAGCACGCATACATGAATGTGGTTGCTGTCGTTGCGTCGGGGCTGGTGCTTTCGGTTTGCATTGTTGCTTGGCTGCTGTGGCGGCCGGAGCGTTGCGATGTGCGGCGAGTCGTCGGCATGACCGCCGACTACGGCTTGATTGCAGCCGCCATGATGGGCATGGGCGAGCCGTTGGCCTGGATGTACGTCGTGGTGATGTGGGTGACGGTCGGCAATGGCCTGCGCTACGGCAATCGCTATCTGTATCTGGCGGTGGCGATGGGGGCGGTGAGTTTTGGCGCCACGATCCTCGTGACGCCTTATTGGCGTCACAACATCGGCCTGGGGATCGGTCTGCTCATTGGCTTGTTCGCTGTGCCGCTGTATCTCTCCGAACTGCTGCAGCAGTTGACTCGGGCAACCAAGGAGGCACAGCGCGCCAACGAAGCCAAGAGCCGTTTCCTGGCCAATATGAGCCATGAGTTCCGCACGCCGCTGAATGGCCTCTCCGGTATGACCGAAGTCCTGGCGACCACGCGGCTGGACGCCGAACAACGCGAGTGCCTCAATACCATTCAGGCGTCCGCACGCAGTCTGCTGGCATTGGTCGAGGAGGTGCTGGATATCTCGGCGATCGAGGCGGGCAAGTTGCGCCTGAACAAGCGCGATTTCTCGCTGCGCGAAACGCTCGAGGGCATCAGCTTGATCCTGCAGCCGCAGGCACGTGTAAGAAACCTGGCCTACCATGTCGAGGTCGCGCCGGATGTGCCGGATTCCCTGCACGGCGATCCCGGGCATCTGCGTCAGGTGCTGCTCAATCTGGCCGGCAATGCCATCAAATTCACCGAAATCGGTAAGGTCGACATCCGTGTGCGCCTGCACAGGAACGAACTGGGGCAGCCGACGTGCCTGGGATTCGACATTCTCGACACCGGCATCGGGGTCGCGCCGGAAATGCGCACACGCCTGTTCGATGCGTTCGAACAGGCCGACGTCGGCTTGACGCGTCGTTACGAAGGCAGTGGCCTCGGCACCACCATCGCCAAGGGCTTGGTCGAAGCCATGGGGGGCAGCATCGGATATCAGGAGCGCGCGCCGCAGGGGAGCCATTTCTGGTTCGAATTGCCGTTCGTGGCCGCCAGCGTTCCGACGCAGACAGCAGCGGAGACGCTTGCGAGGGGGGTGCCGGCGGTCGAGGAGTTTGATGCGAGGGGGAATGTGATCGCGTTCTCCGATCCCTTCTTGCGTCACCGGGCGCGCGTGCGCAGTATGCGTATCCTGGTCGCAGACGACCATGCTGCCAACCGGATGGTGTTGCAGCGCATGCTGCAGAAGGCTGGCCATCGCAGCATCTGTGTCGATGGTGCCGAAGCGGTGCTGGATGCCCTGGCGGAAAGCGAATTCGATGCGGTGATCGTCGATCTGCACATGCCGGACATGAGCGGCTTGGACATGCTCAAGCAATTGCGGGTCATGCATGCCGGTGGTCTGCGCACGCCGGTGGTGATGTTCAGCGCCGACGTCACCCCCGAGTCGATCAAGCGATGCGAACAGGCCGGTGCGCATAGTTTTCTTGCCAAGCCGGTGGTTGCTAACCGGCTATTGGACACCCTTGCCGACATCGCTGCGGCAGGTCGCTTGCGCCTTTCCAATGAGCCCGCCGTGCGACCGCCTGTCGGAGTGGTGGATGGCGTGCTTGACTCGTCGGTGTTGGATGAACTGGCCGGACTCGGAATGGGTGATGGATTCGAGCGCGAGTTCATCTCCCAGTGCCTTAACGATGCCGAGGGTTGCCTGGGGGGTATGCAGCTCGCCGGCGATGCGGGGCAGTGGGAGCGTTTACGCGAACACGCCCATGCGATCAAGGGCGTGGCCAGCAATCTGGGCTTGGTACAGCTGGCCAGTCTCGGCGGTGAAATGATGCAGATGGCCGATTGGCAGATCCGTAGCGAGTGGAAGTCACGGTTGATGGCGCTCAATGCCGCGTTGACAGAGGGCAGGGAGGCGCTTGAGGCGCGTGCCCGCCTCAGCGCGTCCTCCGAAGAGGGCGAATTGCGCTGACGTTTGCGTTATAGCCCGGGGTGCTAAACCGGGCTATTCGCGGACCGTGGCGTCATACGTTCAGGTCGTGACGTCTTCTGTGCGTCGGGTCTGCGCGCGCACCAGTCGAGCCATGGTCCGCAGCGATTTCTCGTCCAGCGCCAACGCGGACTCGACCCATATCTCGGTGATCGCCTGCAGTTCCTGTAGCGATACCGCCTGGGCCAGATTGCGTGCAGCGTTCATCGCCAGATACGACTGCGGGTTGCGACGCTGGTTATGAATGAGTTGCTTGACGCGTTCCACGCCTTCGTTTTTTGGTACAAGTACATCGACGATGCCCATCGCGTGCATCTGCTCGCTGCTGTACAGATCGGCACCCAGAATGATGCGTTCGGCGACATGCGGGGCGACGCGCTTGCAGAGAAAGCTGTAGGCGCCCATGCCCGGAATCAGGCCGAAGATGCCCTCGGGCAAGCCCATGGTGATGCCTTCCTCGGCGACGATTGTGTGGCAGGCCAGCGCCATTTCCAGTCCGCCGCCCAACGCATCGCCCTGCAACAACGCGATGGTGCGGACATCGCCGGCGAACCCTTGGTGTAGTTGATGGACGCCGTTAATGCAGCGTGTGGCGTAACTGAGAAGCCGTGCGCGGTCCTTTTTGCGGATGAGTTCTGAAAAAAGCGCCAGATCGCCGCCAAGATTGAAGACGTTCGTATCGGAGGCGATGACCAGATGTTTCAGCGTCGCTTTCTTGGATGGATGCGGCCACATGGTCATCGCTTCGAACGCCGCCAGCACCTCGTCGATCATATAGCTATGGAAGCAGGGACGTATTCCCGGCTGCGCATTCGCGTGCATGTATAGCCAATGGCTATCATCGTTGCCATTGGCTTCGACGCGGATGCTGGAATAGGGCAGGGAACGGGGCAGGGTATCGATCATGCTCATGGCGGGGTCTCGGAATAAGCGCCCGCAGAAATTAATGTGGCGCAGCGGGCGAGTGCGTTTCCACCCGGTGGATGCTACACCTTGGTACACTGAGCCCGTACTCTTTCGTGCCACCGCGCGCTGGCCTGTTTAATGCATTTGCGCGTCGCGCAACTCCCGTCGCAGGATCTTGCCGACGTTGGTCTTGGGCAATTCCTTGCGGAATTCGACGATGCGCGGCTGCTTGTAGCCTGTCAGGTTGGCACGGGCGTGTGCCTTCACCTCTTCGGCGGTCAGGTTCGGGTCTTTTTTGACGATTACCACTTTTACCGCCTCGCCGGATTTTTCGTCCGGTACACCGACCGCGGCCACTTCCAATACGCCTGGCATCATCGCGATGACTTCCTCGATCTCGTTCGGGTATACGTTGAAACCTGAAACTAGGATCATGTCCTTCTTGCGATCGACGATATAGAAGAACCCCTGCGCGTCCATCCGCGCAATGTCGCCGGTCCGGAACCAGCCGTCGGCGTCGATCGCGTGCGCGGTTTCCTCGGGGCGGCGCCAGTAACCCTTCATTACCTGTGGACCACGGATGCACAACTCGCCGATTTCGCCGGTTGCCATGATCTGCCCGTGGTCGTCTTTGATGCACACATCGGTCGAGGGGATCGGTAGCCCGATCGAGCCGTTGTATTCGTCAAGCGTCAATGGATTCATGCAAGCGCCCGGCGAGGTTTCGGTGAGTCCGTAGGCTTCCACCAGAGTGAGGCCGGTGACCCGCTTCCAGTGTTCGGCGACGGCGCGTTGTACCGCCATGCCGCCGCCCAATGTGCATTTCAGCGAGGAAAAATCCAACTGCGCGAAGCCGGGCGTGTTGAGCAGTCCGTTGAACAGGGTATTGACCCCGGTGAACGCGGTGAAGGGGAATCGCTTCAATTCCTTGATGAAGCCGGGCATGTCGCGGGGGTTGCTGATCAGATGATTGAGTCCGCCGATCTTTACGAAGATCAGCCCGTTCGCGGTCAATGCGAAGATGTGGTACATCGGCAGTGCGGTGATGATGACTTCCTTGCCTTCTTCCAGCTTGCCGGTCACGGTGATCCAATGGCCGGCCTGCAGCATGTTCGCCACCAGGTTGCGATGGGTCAGCATCGCGCCCTTGGCGATGCCGGTGGTACCGCCGGTGTACTGCAGGAATGCGATGTCCTCTGGTGCGATATCCTGCTTCGACAGCGTATGCTTGCGGCCGAGTGCGAGTGCTTCCCGGAACCGAATCGCGTTGCTGATCGTGTAGTCGGGCACCAGCTTCTTGACGTAGCGCAGGACGAAGTTGAATAGCGCTCCCTTGGGAAAACCGAGCATGTCGCCCATCCCGGTGGTGATGACCTGTTTGATTGGCGTGCCGGCCAGCGCGTCTTCCACGGTCTTGCAGAAATTGTCCACCACCATGATCGCACTGGCGCCGGAGTCGATCAGTTGATGACGCAGTTCGCGTGTGGTGTACAGCGGATTGACGTTGACCACGGTCATGCCGGCCAGCAGCACGCCGAAGGTGGCAATCGGGTATTGCAGACAGTTCGGCATCATCAGCGCGACCCGATCACCCTTTTTAAGGTGCAGTTCGCCCAGCAGATAGGCGGCGAATTGCCGGGACAGTGCGCCGATCTCGCGGTAGGTCAACGTCGTGCCGAAGTTGGAATAGGCGGGGCGATCACTGAACTTGGCGACGGCGGTTTCGAACACCTCGGCGACCGAGCGGTACGCTTCGACGTCGATCGTGGCGTCAACGCCAGGCGGGTAACTCTGCAACCAGGGACGATCCAGATTCATATGTCACTCCAAGCAACGCATTGATGGGTACGTAACGGACAGAATTCATCGCATTTTAGCTCTGGCAGCATACCGTTCCATGATGAAAAGTCGAACCGCGCACAACTGACAGTGCGACACCCGAATGCAGTAACGAACGCACACGCTGGCCGCGTTCATGGCGGCGCTTGTCTTGCCTTGCGCCATAACGCGTTGCGCAACACCGTCCAAAGCGTAAAAACGCATGAGAGTGGATTGGCGCTGGATCCGCCCTCTTCTGGCTGCCGTGGAGCGTGCCCGATCCGATGAGGATCAGCGACCGGCAAGTTGCCTTAGCACGTACTGCAAAAGACCGCCGTGGCGGAAGTATTCGATTTCCTTCGGGGTCAGCAGCATCACCGCCACCTCGAAGCTCTGCGAGCGGCCGTCGGCGCTGGTTGCGGTGACGCTTGCGCGCTTGCTGCCGCCGTCCTGCAGGCCAGTGATGTGCAGGATCTCCGAGCCATCAAGGCCCAGCGTTTGCGTGTTCTGTCCATCCAGGAACTGCAGCGGCAGTACGCCCATGCCGACCAGATTGGAACGGTGGATACGCTCGAAGCTCTCGGCGATCACCGCCTTGACCCCGAGCAGGTGGGTGCCTTTGGCCGCCCAGTCGCGCGAGGAGCCGGTGCCGTATTCTTTGCCGCCGATCACCACCAGCGGCACGCCATCGGCCTTGTACTGCATCGCTGCGTCGTAGATCGATTGTTTCTGCGGCTGTCCGCCACCGGGCGGGTGGTACAGGGTGTTGCCGCCTTCTTCTCCGCCGAACATCAGGTTCTTGATACGGATGTTGGCGAAGGTGCCGCGGACCATCACCTCGTCGTTGCCGCGGCGGCTGCCGTAGCTGTTGAAGTCCGCCGGTTGCACGCCACGCTCCTGTAGGAAGCGGCCTGCTGGCGAATCTTTCTTGATGTTGCCGGCTGGAGAAATGTGGTCGGTGGTGATCGAGTCGCCGAACAGCGCGAGGATGCGCGCGCCATGCACGTCCTCGATGCGGCCGATCTGCATGGTCATGCCGTCGAAGTAGGGCGGGTTCTTGATGTAGGTGGAGGCGTCGTCCCAGGCGTACAGCTCGCCGTCGGGCGAGGCGATGGTGTTCCAGCGGCTGTCGCCTTTGAATACGTCGGCATAGTTCTGCTTGAACATCTCCGGGCCGACGGTGGCGGCGATGGTGTCGCCGATCGCCTTGTTGCTCGGCCAGATGTCGCGCAGGTAGACCGGCTGGCCGTCGCTGCCGGTGCCCAGGGGGTCGCGGGTGAGGTCGATGTCGGTGGTGCCGGCGATGGCGTAGGCGACCACCAGTGGCGGCGAGGCCAGATAGTTCATCTTCACTTCCGGGTGCACGCGGCCTTCGAAGTTGCGGTTGCCCGACAGCACCGAGGTCACGACCAGGTCGTCCTTGGCGATGGCCGCCGACACGTCCTCCGGCAGCGGCCCGGAGTTGCCGATGCAGGTGGTACAGCCGTAGCCGACCACGTAGAAGCCGAGCTTCTCCAGGTCGTGCATGACGCCTGCTTTTTTCAGATAGTCGGTGACCACCAGCGAGCCTGGGCCGAGCGAGGTCTTGACCCAGGGCTGTGCCTTCAGCCCTTTGGCCACGGCATTGCGCGCGAGCAGACCGGCGCCGAGCATCACCGCCGGGTTGGAAGTGTTGGTGCAGGAGGTGATCGCGGCGATCACCACCGAACCGTCGCGCAGCTGCCTGTCCGTGCCGCTGGCATCGGCACTGTGTGCCTGCGCCGCTTGGGCCCCGACTGCGGTGCCACCGCCGCCTTCGTTCTTGAGCCGGTCTTCCTGCACGGCGTCGCTGCGGCGCTTGGCGCGCGCATCGGCGAACGGCACGAGGCTATCGCGGAAGTTGCGCTGCATGTCTTCCAATAGCACCCGGTCCTGCGGTCGCTTGGGGCCTGCCAGCGAGGGTTTGACCTGGCCCATGTCCAGTTCTAGCGTAGCGCTATAGCTGGCATGCGGGCTGTCGGCGTCGTGCCATAGGCCCTGCGCTTTGGCGTAGGCTTCGACGAGTGCGATCTGCTCGGCATTGCGCCCGGACAGGCGCAGGTAGGTCAGCGATTCGGCGTCGATCGGGAAGATGCCGCAGGTGGCGCCGTATTCGGGGGCCATGTTGCCGATGGTGGCGCGGTCGGCCAGCGGCAGGTGCTGCAGGCCATCGCCGAAGAATTCGACGAATTTGCCGACCACGCCATGCTTGCGCAGCATCTGCGTCACCGTGAGCACCAGGTCGGTGGCGGTGGCGCCTTCGGGCAGCTTGCCGGTGAGTTTGAAGCCCACCACCTGCGGAATCAGCATCGAGGAGGGCTGGCCGAGCATCGCCGCTTCGGCTTCGATGCCGCCTACGCCCCAGCCGAGCACGCCGATGCCGTTGATCATGGTGGTGTGGCTGTCGGTGCCGAACACGGTGTCAGGATAGGCGATCGCTTCGCCGTCGCGTTCGCCGGTCATCACCACCCGCGCCAGGTGTTCGAGATTGACTTGATGCACGATGCCGGTGTTCGGTGGCACCACTTTGAAGTTGTCGAACGCTTTCTGGCCCCAGCGCAGGAAGCCGTAACGTTCCTTGTTGCGCTGGAACTCGATCTTACCGTTGAGATCGAGCGCGTCGGGTTTGCCGAACACATCGACCTGCACGGAGTGATCGATCACCAGTTCGGAGGGAATCAGCGGGTTGATCTGTTCGGGCCGCCCGCCCAGTTTGACCACGGCGTCGCGCATCGCCGCCAGGTCCACCACGCAGGGTACGCCGGTGAAGTCCTGCAACACCACGCGCGCCGGCATGAACGCGATCTCGGTGTCCGGCTCGGCGGTGGGATTCCAGCGCGCCACCGCTTCGATGTGTTCCTTGCTCACGGTCGCGCCGCCGTCCTCGTGGCGTAGTAGGTTCTCCAGCAGGATCTTCAGCGAGTAGGGTAGGCGGGCGATGTCGAAGCGCTGGCCCAGCCGCGACAGGCTGAAGTATGTGTAGCGCTTGCCGTTAACCTCCAACGAGGCGCTGGTGGAAAAGGTGTCGTGCATGATCGAACTCCTATGGCATCGAGGCTGTAGGGACGTGCCGCAGTCTGACCGATTCAGTGTAAACGTTGGGCTGCGGTCGGGGATCGTCTACGGGTTTGAGTATGTGTAATTTAGTATGTATAGTTTGTACATATCTGAAATGGGGTTCGCCATGGAAGCCATCGTCGCCGAGCGTGGACAGATCACCTTGCCCAAAGCCGTGCGCGATGCCTTGGGCTTGAGCAAGGGCACGGTGCTGAAAGTGGAGTTGGACGGTGGCCGCATCATCCTGCGCAAGAGCGTGGACGATGCGATCTCGCGTGCGCGTGGCCGCTTCAAGCTCGATGGCTTCGCCAGCACCGATGAGGCGATGCGGGCGATCCGTGGCCGTGCGCCTGGCGATCCGTTCGAGTCGGACGCCACGGCGTGATCGCGATCGACTCCTCGGTGCTGGTGGATCTGCTGGCCGACAGCCCGCAGGCCGATGCGGCCGAAGCCTGTCTGCGCCAGTGCCTGAGCACCGGCCCGGTGGTGGTTTGCGGTATCGTCCTGGCCGAGGTCTGCGCGGCGCTGCGCGATGGCGCCGAGGCGCTGTCGGTGCTGGAAGAGATGAGCATCCGTTTCAATGCCCTGGAATCGAAGTCGGCGTTGCGCGCCGGCGAGATGCAGCGCCGGTTTCGTGCCCGCGGTGGTCAGCGCGAACGGGTGGTGGCCGACTTCCTGATCGGCGCCCATGCCATGCTCCAGTGCGATGCCTTGATTACCCGCGACGATGGCTTTTTCCGCGACTACTTCAAAGGTCTGAAGATCATCGTCCCCAGACCTGCGGCCTGATTCCGCACCACCGCCTGCTCATCATCTGTCTTTAATCCCGGAGAACCCGCATGTTGGAAGCCTATCGCCACCACGTCGCAGAGCGCGCCGCGCTCGGTATCCCACCGTTGCCGCTGAGCGCGACGCAGACCGCGCAAGTCATCGAATTGTTGAAGCATCCACCTGCTGGCGAAGAGCAGTTTCTGGTCGAACTGTTGAGCCAGCGTGTGCCTGCTGGCGTCGACGATGCCGCCAAGGTCAAGGCCTCGTATCTGGCCGCGGTTGCCTTTGGCACCGAGAAGACCCCGCTGATTTCGCCGGCCCGCGCGACCGAGCTGCTGGGCACCATGCTGGGCGGTTACAACGTCCATCCGTTGATCGAACTGCTGGACAACCCGGAACTGGGCGCGACGGCAGCGGCAGGTCTCAAGCACACCTTGCTGATCTTCGACGCCTTCCACGATGTGCAGGAAAAAGCCGAGGCCGGTAACCCGCACGCCAAGGCGGTGCTGCAGAGTTGGGCGCAGGGCGAGTGGTTCACCAGCAAGCCGGAAGTGCCGCGCAGCCTCACCATCACCGTGTTCAAGGTGCCCGGCGAGACCAATACCGATGATTTGTCGCCGGCGCCGGACGCCACCACGCGCCCGGACATCCCGCTGCACGCGCTGGCGATGTTGAAGAACAAGCGCGACGGCGCACCCTTCGAGCCGGAAGAAGACGGCAAGCGCGGCCCGATCCAGGCCATTGCCGATCTCAAGGCCAAGGGCCATTTGGTTGCCTATGTTGGCGATGTGGTCGGTACCGGTTCTTCGCGCAAGTCGGCAACCAACTCGGTGCTGTGGTGGACCGGCGAGGATATCCCGTACATCCCCAACAAGCGTTTCGGTGGCGTGTGCCTGGGGTCGAAGATCGCGCCGATCTTCTACAACACCATGGAAGACGCTGGCGCGCTGCCGATCGAACTGGACGTGTCGCAGATGGAGCACGGCGACGTAGTCGAACTTCGCCCCTACGATGGCAAAGCGCTGAAGAACGGGCAGGTGATCGCCGAGTTCGCGATGAAGTCGGACGTGCTGTTCGACGAAGTGCGCGCTGGTGGCCGCATTCCGCTGATCGTTGGTCGCGGCCTGACCGCCAAGGCGCGCGAGTTCCTCGGCCTGCCGCCGTCGGAGCTGTTCCGCCTGCCGATGGATCCGCCGGACACCGGCAAGGGCTTCTCCCTGGCGCAGAAGATGGTCGGCCGCGCCTGCGGCCTGCCGGACGGGCAGGGCATGCGTCCCGGCACCTATTGCGAGCCGAAGATGACCTCGGTGGGCTCGCAGGACACCACCGGCCCGATGACCCGCGACGAGTTGAAGGATCTGGCCTGTCTGGGTTTCTCCGCCGATTTGGTGATGCAGTCGTTCTGCCACACTGCGGCGTATCCGAAGTCGGTGGATGTCAAGACCCACCACACCTTGCCGGAGTTCATCTCCACCCGTGGCGGCGTGTCGCTGCGCCCGGGCGACGGCGTGATCCATAGCTGGCTCAACCGCATGCTGCTGCCCGACACCGTCGGCACCGGTGGCGATTCGCACACCCGCTTCCCGATCGGTATCTCGTTCCCGGCCGGCTCCGGCCTGGTGGCGTTCGCCGCGGCCACCGGCGTGATGCCGCTGGACATGCCCGAGAGCGTACTGGTGCGCTTCAAGGGGCAGATGCAGCCGGGCGTGACCCTGCGCGATCTGGTCAACGCGATCCCGCTGTACGCGATCAAGCAGGGCTTGCTGACCGTGGCCAAGCAGGGCAAGAAGAACATCTTTTCCGGTCGTATTCTGGAGATCGAGGGCCTGCCGGAGCTGAAGGTGGAGCAGGCGTTCGAATTGTCCGACGCCTCCGCCGAGCGTTCGGCCGCCGGTTGCACGGTGCGGTTGAACAAGGAACCGATCGTCGAGTACCTGACCAGCAACATCACCTTGCTGAAGTGGATGATCGCCGAGGGCTACGCCGATGCGCGTTCGCTGGCGCGCCGCATCAAGAAGATGCAGGAATGGCTGGCCGACCCGCAGCTGCTCGAACCCGACGCCGATGCCGAGTACGCGGCGGTGATCGAGATCGATCTGGCCGACATCCACGAGCCGATCGTGGCCTGCCCGAACGATCCGGACGACGTGAAGACCCTGTCCGAGGTTGCTGGCGCGGCTATCGACGAGGTGTTCATCGGCTCGTGCATGACCAACATCGGCCATTTCCGTGCGGCGGCCAAGTTGCTGGAAGGCAAGCGCGATATCCCGACCCGTCTGTGGGTTGCGCCGCCGACCAAGATGGATGCTTCCGAGCTGACCAAGGAAGGCCACTACGGCACTTTTGGCGCCGCCGGTGCGCGCATGGAAATGCCGGGGTGTTCGCTGTGCATGGGCAACCAGGCACAGGCGCGCGAAGGGGCGACCGTGTTCTCCACCTCCACCCGCAATTTCCCCAACCGTCTTGGCCGTAACACCAACGTGTACCTCGGCTCGGCGGAGCTGGCGGCGATCTGCTCGCGCCTGGGCCGCATTCCGACAAAGCAGGAATACATGGCCGATGTCGGGGTGATCAAGACCAGTGGTGAGCAGATCTATCGCTACATGAACTTCGATCAGATCCAGGACTATCAGGACGTGGCCGATACGGTCACCGCCTGAGACAACGTGCTGTCGTGCGTTAGCGAAAGAGCCCGGCAATGCCGGGCTTTTTCGTAAGCCGGAATACGGGTAAGTGCGTGACTGGTGCGTTCGGCTATCGAGGCGTGACGCCTTGTCGTGTACCCCGCCAGACTCATGGCGAAGTTCGACGCGACTGCGCTTATTGCGTCGGTGTGCGAGGTTGAGCCTGTAACCACTGTTCCAGTGCGCTTGCGGGCAGCGCACGCGAGAATAGGAAGCCTTGCAGCACGCCACAGCCCAGTTCCGCCAGCAGGCTGCGCTGCGCGTCGGTCTCCACGCCCTCGGCCACGGTGTGCATGCCCAAGGTTTCGCCGATGCGCAACACCGAGGTGGTCAGGGCACGGGAGGTCGGGCTGTGCTCCAAGTCGCGGACGAAGCTCATATCCAGCTTGAGTTCGTTAATCGGCAATTGGTGCAGATGGCTGAGGCTGGAATAACCCGTGCCGAAATCGTCCAGCGATAGTAATACGCCGCTGCTTTGCAATTGCCGCAGATTGTCCAGTACCGCGGCGGTGTTGGACAGCATGACGCTTTCGGTCATTTCCAAGGCCAGATCGTCGGCGACCAGGCCATAGGCGCTCAGCATCTGCTCTACTCGCGCGGGTAATTGCGGTTCGGCGAAATTATTGGCGGATAGGTTCACCGCCACGCGCGGCACTGGAATCCCGCGCAGACGCCAGTCGGCCATCTGACGGCAGGCTTCGCGCAACGCCCATTGGCCGAGTTCCTCGATCAGCCCGCATTCCTCTGCCATCGGCACGAACCGTGCCGGCGAGATATTGCCGAGATTGGGATGTTCCCAGCGCAACAGTGCTTCCACCCCATACAGCGCATGCGGTGCTTGGCTGAATACCTGCGGTTGGTAATGCAGTTGCAGTTCGTTCTGATGCAAGGCGTCGCGCAGCGCGGTCTCCAACGCCACGCGTTCTTGCGCCATGCGGTTCATGTCGGAGCTGAAATAGCGGAAGCTGCCGCCGCCTTCGTCCTTGGCTCGGTACATGGCTAGATCGGCGTGGCGCAACAGTGTTTCGATGTCGTCGCCGTCCTCGGGAAACATCGCCACGCCGATGCTTGCACTCGGATGCAGGGTGACATGGCCGACCACCACCGGCTCGGCCAGTGCCAGCAGTAGGCGTTCGGCGGTGCCGGCGGCCTGTTCAGCTCCGCATTGCGGCAACATCATCACGAATTCGTCGCCGGACTGACGACTGAGCAGGTCGGTCACTCCCATTTCCTCGGTCAGCCGTTGCGCGATATCGCGCAGCAATCCGTCGCCGGCGTGATGTCCCTGGGTCTCGTTGACGCGTTTGAACCGGTCGATATCCACGAACAGGATCGCGACCGGGGAGCCATGGTATTCGGCATCGGCCAGCGCCTGTTCGGCGCGTGCGCTGAACATCACCCGGTTCGGCAGATTGGTCAGCGCGTCGTAGAAAGCCAACTGATGCACGCGTTCCTTGGTCTGTTCGCGTTCCATCGCCAACGCACACAGGTGTACGCACAGTTCGATCAGGCGCATGTGCCAGGGCAGTGGTTCGCAAACCTCGCGATAGTACAGCGCAAAGCTACCGAGCACGCGCCCGCCGCTGGATTTGATCGGGGTGGCTACGCAGGTACCCAGATGCAATTCCTCTGTCAGCGAGCGGTAGTCTGCGAACAACTCATCGCGCTGTGCATCCTTGACCATCACCTGTTTGCCGCGCCAGATCGCGCTGCCGGAAGCGCCGACATTAGGGCCGATGGGTACGTTTCCTACCTTTTGCCGTAATAGCTCGGGCATGCTCGGTGCGACCAGTAGATGCAGATTGCTGTTGCTGTCCACGCTGAAGATCGAGGTCAATAGCTGCGGAGCGATGCGCTCGAACTCCCGGCAGATCAGCGTTGCGACATCGACCAGTGGCTGTTCGCGGACCATCGCATCGAGCACGTTCTTGTGCAGCACTTCGTGCATCTTGCTGTGGGTGATGTCGGTGAAGGACAACATGTAGTGCTGGACAGAGCCGTCTTCCTCGGTGATCGGGTTGGCCACCATCGTGATCCACAACGGTGTGCTGTCCTTGCGATAGACCAACAAATCGACCTGGTGGCCGAACCCAGCGCGCATGCGCTCGCGGGTCTGCGACACCACCTGCATATCACTGCCTGGGCCCGGCAGTACTCCGCTGGGAAGTTTTCCAAGGATTTCTTTTGTGTCGTAGCCGAATACGCGGCTGAAACCGGCATTCACATAAAGAATGTGCAAGTCTTTGTCGCACAGCATAATGGCGCTGTCGCTACGTTCCAGTGCCAGTGACAGCAAGCGCATCTTGGTGTCGCGCTCGCGCTCGGCGCTGATGTCGCGCACTTGCAGTACCTGTAGTGGTCCACCTTCCTGCGGCACAGGCGAAGCGCTGATCGATATCCAACGCTGCACGTCCTTGCCGCTTTGCAGAAGCAGCCTGTAATCGTTACCATCGCGTAGGCAACTGGCAAGAAAATCGGCGCGAATTCCCTCGTCGATCAATTCCCCGATTTCGCGGCCCAGCGCCTGCGCCTGAGGCAAGTTCCACAGAGTTTCGGCAATGTGGTTGAAAGCGACAATGCGCGATTGCGCGTCGATGACCACGATGCCATCGGCCGTGCGCTGCATGGAATTCAACGGTGCCAGCTCTTGGCTGGACGCCACACGCGTCTGGATCGTCGCATCCGAGCTGCTGGCGGACGTGATCGGTTTGGTGACGCGGCGGTGCGGCATGGTACTAACGTGCCTGTGCGGACAGTGCGATCAAGCGCTCTGCGATTTTGTTCAATGGCAGCACTTCCTGCGCAGCACCAAGTCGGAAGGCAGTGCCAGGCATGCCCCAGACTACGCTGGTGGCTTCGTCCTGGACCAGGGTGCTGGCGCCGGCTTGCAGCATCTCGAGTAGCCCGCGTGCGCCATCGTCGCCCATGCCGGTCAGGATGGCGCCGATCGCATTGGCGCCAGCATTGCGCGCCACCGACTGGAACAGCACGTCTACCGCTGGTTTGTGGCGGTTGACCGGCGGGCCGTCGTCGATCTTGCAGCGCCAACGTGCACCATCGCGGATCACTTGCAGATGCTTGCCGCCGGGGGGCAAATAGGCGTGTCCGGGCAAAATCGCCTCGCCTTCGCTGGCTTCACGCACCGCCATGGCCGAATGCCGGTTGAGGCGATCGGCGAAGGCGGTGCTGAAGCCGGCAGGCAGGTGTTGGGTCATCACCACGGCCGGTGCATCGGCTGGCATGCCTTCCAGGACCACGCGCAGCGCTTCGGTGCCACCGGCGGATGCGCCAATGGCAATCAATCGGTCGGTGGTCCGGAATTTCAGCGAGGACAGGGCAGTGGGCGCGACCGTCGCGGGGCCGGCTGGTTTCAGTATGTCTGCGCGGTCCAGCGCACGTACCTTGGCTTTGGACGCGGCTATGACCTTGCCAATGATCTCCTCGGCATATTCTTCCAGGCCACGTGCCACGTCGAGTTTGGGTTTGGAGACGAAGTCCACCGCGCCCAAGGCAAGCGCCTGCAGTGTGGTGTCGGCGCCGCGCTCGGTGAGCGAGGAGATCATCACCACAGGTGTGGGCCGCAGCCGCATCAGGTTTTCCAGGAATGCCAGCCCATCCATTCGTGGCATTTCCACGTCCAGCGTGATTACGTCCGGATTCAGACGTTTGATTTTTTCGCGTGCCAGCAATGGATCGGCAGCCGAACCGACCACTTCAATGCCAGGTGCGCGCGACAGAATCTCCGTGAGGATTTGCCGCACGACGGCGGAGTCGTCGACGATCAGTACACGGCAAGGGGCTTCTAAATTCATTCGAACAACTCCACGGCTCCGGTGACAGGAGCTTTGGCGAGACGGGCACGCACGGCCGATTCGGCGGCGGCGACTTCTGCTTCTTCGTGCGCGTGTGGCAGACGCTGTACGACAACGCGACCGGTGGCAGGAAAGAACCATATCTTGCGCGGATGGATGCCGCGCAGATCCTCAGCGATCACCGGTATGTGCTCGGCTTTGAGGTAGTTCAGCACGAAATCCGAGTTGCGGGTACCGACCGGATTGTTGGTGAATCCCTTGAGCACGTTACCACCGCCGAACACCTTGGCTTCCAGCCGGTTGCGGGCGGCACCGCGCTTGAGCAGGTCGTTGATCAGCATTTCCATAGCGTAGCTGCCGTAACGCGCCGGGGCACCATCGCCGCTCTGGCCGTCTGGCAGCATGAAGTGGTTCATACCGCCGATCTTGAGCAACGGGTCGCGGATGCACGCCGCGACGCAGGATCCCAGGATGGTTGTCAGCGCAGTGTCATCGTCCACGACGAGATATTGCGTCGGCAATAGCTTGGCGGCCGTCGTCTTGAAGCGGGTATCGTGATACCGCATCACCTGGTCCATAGACACGGTGGCGGTACTCATGTGTGAGCCTTGTTGACGGTGCGATACAGGGTGCGACCGCAGGGTTGGATCAGGTCTGACGCATGCAGATAGTTCTCCGAATGGCCGGTGTAGAGCATGCCTTCGCCGTCCAGATGTGGTGTCAGCCGCGACAAGATGCCGCGCTGAGTCGGCTTGTCGAAGTAAATCATCACGTTGCGGCAAAACAGAGCAAGATACGGGCCTGCGACGTCGTAGCGCGGTTCAAGCAGGTTCAATTGGCGGAATTCGAGCAGGTCGCGCAGTGCTGGTATCACCCGACATTGGCCTTCGTTGGCGCCGCTGCCGCGTTGGAAATACTTGCGCTTGATCGCCGTGTCCAGGCTGGCGATGCGCTCGAGCGCATAGACGCCGCGCGAGGCGGTCGCCAGCACCTGGGTGTCCACATCGGTGGCCAGGATCCGTACCGGTGGGGTCAGCGTTCCGAATGCCTCGCAGGCGGTGATCGCTAATGAATAGGGCTCTTCGCCGGTGGATGCGGCGCAGGACCAGATTTTCAGCGGTGCCGAAGCGGCATGCTTTTTGAGCTCCTCGTTCAGCCGTTCGAAATGGTGCGGTTCGCGGAAGAACGAGGTCAGGTTGGTGGTCAGCGCATTGGTGAACGCTTCCCATTCATCGCCGCCTTCGCGCTCGAGCCAGTCCAGGTAGTCGCGGAACGAGCGCAGCCCTAGCGTACGCAAGCGTCGCGAAAGCCGGCCATACACCATGTCGCGCTTGGCTGGAGCCAAGGCAATGCCTGCTTTCTGGTAGATCAGGTCGCAGACACGCTTGAAATCCCGATCACTGAATTCAAAGTCGCGATTGTCGGAACCGGAGGGTGGCGGAGCAGAGATCGGAGTGGCCATAGGTCTCAGCGGTTGTCGGTCTACGGAGATATCGGCCACGAGTCGGCAAAATTGACACGTTTCTCAAGCAGTCGGTTATCCATCATCCGGTTAGTATCGATCCGAATGCCCCCCACTGCCGCTCTTTCAGAGGCAATTGCAGTCTAGTGGGCCATATTATGAGGAACGCTGTGTCCCAAATGAGGTGTTTTGGAGGTGATCCTGAAGCCAGAAGTGCTCGCCAGCTTCGCCTGTGAGTCCATTCCAACGTATGCGGTGCATGTCGGTCGTGTGTAGCGAATGCGTTAAAGCAATATGGCAAAAGATCCCAGGCACGAGGCCGGGGATCGGGGTGAGGATGACGGGTGCCGCCGTTATTAGCGTGCTTGCTAGTCTGAATCGGGTGTGGACGGTTCAGATTTCGGAGAGTACACGACCTCGGCTGGCTTGCTCGGCGCGGTTGCCCGGGGCTTCTTTGGGGATGGCGTTTTTTTACGCGTCCCTGCAACCGGTGGCGAGGACGAGGGATGCATGTCGGGCGCCGATGGTGCCACACGGAAGATCGAGACCGATTCGATCAGTTGGCCTGCTTGTTCTTCCATCGAGCGGGCGGCAGCCGTTGCTTCTTCCACCAGCGCCGCGTTCTGCTGGGTGGCCTCGTCCATCTGGGTGACGGTCTGGCTGACCTGGTCGATCCCGGCCGACTGTTCCTGCGAGGCGGAGGCGATCTCGCTCATGATGTTGGTCACGCGTTGCACCGAAGACACGATCTCGTTCATGGTTTGCCCGGCTTGACGCACCAGCGCCGAACCATTGGAGACCTGGCTGACCGAGGCGTCGATCAGGCCCTTGATTTCCTTGGCGGCGTTGGCTGAGCGCTGTGCAAGCGTACGCACTTCGCTGGCGACGACCGCGAATCCGCGCCCCTGTTCGCCGGCTCTGGCTGCTTCCACTGCGGCGTTGAGCGCCAGGATATTGGTCTGGAAGGCGATGCTGTCGATGACGCCGATGATGTCGGCGATCTTCTTCGAGGAAGTCTCAATGCCGCTCATCGTGGTCACGACCTGTCCGACCACCTCGCCGCCTTGGGACGCGACCGAAGCAGCGCCGACCGCCAACTGATTGGCCTGACGTGCATGCTCGGCGTTCTGCTTGACGGTGGAGGTCAGCTCTTCCATCGAGGCGGCGGTTTCTTCCAGATTCGACGCCTGTTGCTCGGTACGACGCGACAGATCGCTGTTGCCGGTGGCGATCTCGCCGGCGGCGGCGTTGATCGCGTTCGCCACATGCTGGATGCGGCTGATGATGCTCGCCAACTGTTCGGCGGTGGCATTGGCGTCATCGCGCATCGTGGCGAACACGCCGTGGAACTCGCCTTGCATGCGTATGGTCAGGTCACCGTGCGATAGTGCAGTCAGCAGTTTGGACACCTCGCCGATGCTGTCGCCGTTGGCCTGCAGCAGACTATTCAATTGCTCTGCCAGCATCAAGAAGAAGCCCTGCTTTCCGTCGATGACGACGCGCCCGGACAGGTCGCCGGCGCCGGCAGCCTGCACGATCTTTGCTACTTCTCGTTCGACCTGCGCCTCGAGTGTGCGATCGCGCGATTCGCACACGTAGCCGATATGGTTGCCATGTACATCGCGGATGGAGGTGATGATCTGGGCGATGCGCGCATCGCCATAGGCCATTTCGCGCTCGACCACGCCTTTGTTTTCGATCGCTGCAACGGTTCTGGGATCGATTTGGTTGCCATACTCAATCATCGAAACCTGGGAGCCAACCAGCGGCAGGCTGGAATCGAAAGCCGGCGCGACCGAGCGGATGTCATCGGCGTACTTGTCGGTGATGCTCTGCATCGACGGGTTGGCGTAGACGATGGTGTAGTTCAGGTCGGCGATGAACATGCCGGTGGATGAGTTGTCCAGGGCGGTACGGATACGCAGGTTCTCGGCCGACGCCGCAGCATCGTGCTCGATGCGCTCACGCAGGTCTTGCTGCATGCGTTTGAGTGCTTGCATCAGTTCGCCGACTTCGTCCTGACTGCTGACGTCGATATCTCCGTCCAGCTTGCCCCCGGCGACGGCGTTAGCCACTTTGACTGCGCAGCGTACGCTGTTGGCCAGCAGCTTTCCGAACAGGAATGCCAGGGCGACCGCGCTACCGATGCCGATCAGCAAGCACACCAGTAGCGTCGCGGAGGCCTTGCCATAGGTGCTGCTTGCATTGTCGGCCGCGACCTTGGATTGACGGTCGTTCTCGGCGATCAACGCGATCAGGTCATCCACCACCTTATTGTCCAGAAGGCGGGTCTCGCTAGTGAAGGTGTCGATCGCGTCGTCGCGCAGGTCGAGCTGCAACATTTCGTCCACGGAGCCATAGGAGACGATCGCTTTTTTCCAGTCCGTCACCAGACGCTCATAGGCCGCTCTTTCCTGCGTCGTGCCAATCTTGTTCGGATACTTGGCGATAATCTCGTCCATCTGCTTCTTCAGCGCGATCTTGCGCGCCTGGGACTCTTTCTTTACCGCATCGCTGCTGCGGATCAGACTCTGGTACGCGGCGCTGCGGTAATCGCCGAGGATGCCGCGCATTTCGCCGCCGATGCGCACGCTGGGCACCACGGTGTTGGAAAGATTTTTGGTTACATGATTGAGCGAATTCAAACCGCTGTAGGCTGTCAGACCCTGAACCAGCATCAGGACAAGTACGACGCCGAAGGCCAGCATCAATTTTGGCATCAGCTTGAGATTCTTTATCCACTGCATTAGCGCGTTTTCCTTGTATTGACAGCTACGGCGAAGGTAAAGACAGCGACGCCGCCGCGCTGGATGGCCAAAGGCTCCAGCCCGGCGGTGCACAATACTTATTTGATGGTCGCCAACTTCAGGCTGGAGGGAGCGCTAACCTGGATTTCCGCGCGCGAGCTGTCGCGTTCGATCTTGCCAATAACGCACACATCCTTACCTTCCAGGCTTTCTGGCGGGAAGCCGAACTTGCTGCGGTCGGCACCGGCGATGCGTGCGGAAAAGGTGTGACGCGGAAACATGCCGCCCATGTACAGGAAAGTGGGCTCGCCCTCGGAATTCTGCGCATATTTGGCCTTCTCGACCTTGCCGCAGACCATGCCGTCCTTGCCGACGAACTTGGTTGCCATTTCCGGCGGGATCATCTGCTGAGATTGGGCGAATGCACTGGGGCTGGCGGCCAGTAGAAGGACCAATAGCAGTGGCAAGTTCGATTTCATAGAACGACTCCTTGAGGACGATGGGTGAGGTGACGGGAATGTGAGTCAGCCACCCTTCAGCTATCGGCATTTGTTCTATGAACTTGATTCACTCAAGTGATATGCAGTTCGCACTTCAAATGAAAACCCGCCATTGCGGCGGGTCGAAGTAGGTGAGGTCAGGGATGGAACCGCCGCTCGATGGGTCAGGCGGCTTCCTCGATGTGCATGTGCTGGCCGAATTCGGCACTGTCCAGCAGGGTTTCGATGTCCAGCAGGATCAGCATACGGTCGTCTTGGGTACCGATGCCGGAGATGAAGCGAGTGTCTACCGCGGCACCGAACTCGGGAGTAGGACGGATCTGTTCTTCGTTCAGTGGAATCACGTCCGAGACGCTATCCACGACGATACCGACCACGCGATCCTTGACGTTAAGCACGATCATCACCGTGAAGGCGTCGTAACGGGCTTCCTTGAGTCGTAGCTTAAGCCGCAGGTCGATCACCGGGACGATGGTGCCGCGCAGGTTGATGACGCCCTTGATGTACTCTGGTGCATCCGGGACCCGGGTGACCGAATCGTAACCGCGGATTTCTTGCACTTTCAGAATATCGACGCCGTAGTGCTCTTCACCGAGGGTGAAGCTGAGAAATTCGCCGCCTGTGGCGCCGGAATTGGAGGTATTTTTGTCGTTCATCGTGTGCTCCTGGTGCGCACGGAGTTGCGGTGGGCGGGGAAGGGAAACCGTGACTTATCCGTAGATCGGCGTGGTGCCGCAGAACTTTAGCGGCGCGCTGCCTTGCATTCAGGGCAGCGTGCCGCTCTTGCGGGCGTTACGTTGGCGCTCGATCCGGAAAATATAACGTTGGATCGCCGCATCCGCGCCGCGGGGCAGGTCGACAAAACGCACCCCAAGCCGTAGCGTTTCCTGTCCGTTGGCCAGCTTGGAGGCATACATATTGCAGATCTCCAGGGTCAGTCGGATCGGAGGGGTGTCGGGTAACTGCAATTCGCAGCCCTTGTAGCTCTGTTGCAACTGCGGCAGCGGTTGATCCGGTGCAATGGCCACCGCGACCGCGACCGCAAGGCCGCCGTTGCTGATGTCCAGCACCCGCAGTAACAGTTCGGTTGGCGGGTTGGCATCGTCTAGGCGCAGGATGCACATCGGTGATTCGGTCACCGGTGTTTCGAGGCGGAAATGCTCGCGCCGTTGCAGGTAATAGAGCGAATCGGGCAATGCAGCGCGGAAGCCGCCGATGCCATCCAACTCCCCCCGTTCCTGCCCCTGGATGCGAAAACGCACACGCACTCTGTCCAACTGGGCGAAGCACAGCAGGTATTCGGCCTGTTCGGCGGCGTTGTTGCAGGCATCGTTGACGCTGAGATCCAGTAATAAGGTGTCCTCGTCCAGGGCCAACAGTGCGGTCGAGAAAGACTGATCGCGGCCACTGAGATGTGCGCTGACCTGGGAGCGTTGGTTGATCAAGGACTGCAACAACTGGCGGATCTGCCGCTTGTTGGTGAGCATGAAGCGATCGTCTGCTTCCTCCTCTTCCGGTGAAGACGGGGGCGGTGCATCGCTGGAAATACCTTCGGCCATGTTGGGAAGTGCGTGCTGGAGTAGAAGGGGGAGGCGCCTTTTCGGCTGCCATGGGCATGTTATCGGCTGAGTCTAGTGTTTTTGTAGATCTAGTGCTTTATCGGAGCCGTGCGGGCGGGGCATGAACATGAAGGAGGCTGCGGGCGATGCCAGGTTGGCCGTCTGGCCCTCCATCACGTGTACTGGCGCTGGCCTCCTCGCCGAGGGCGGTGCGCTGTTGGATTGCTTGGTCTTCTAATCGATTGTCTGCTTGAGCCAGCCGACTGTTGCTGCAACGCGCCGGAAATTTCGCTCACGATGTCGGTGATGAACTGCACCAGCATGTCCTGGATGTGTTCCAGAGCCGCGCTGGGGGAGTGGGCGAGTAATGGCGTTCCTGCGCCTCCAATTGCGGAAGAAAGCCTTTGTACGCCGTGGACGGGATCGACCGCGGAAATGTTCCGCAGCCGATTCGGATCAATTCACCGGCATTGTGCTCAAAAATCGCGCCATTGCGTGTCGACAATCGCAACATTGGCCGTGCTGGCCTTCATCGAAGTTGCGTGCGCTGCTCCCACGGCGGGACGCATCGGCGGCCTAGCCGGAGTCGCTTCAATCCTGAACAGCGCCACGGCCTGGCTCAGCTGCCCAGCCTGCTCTTCCATGGAGCGTGCGGCGGCTGTGGCTTCCTCGACCAGGGATGCGTTCTGTTGCGTGCTCTCGTCCATCTGCGTCACTGTCCGGTTGACCTGCTCGATGCCGGCAGATTGATCCTGCGAGGCGGCGGCAATTTCGCCCATGATGTCGGTGACGCGTTGTACCGAGGCGACGATCTCCTGCATGGTCTTGCCGGCTTGCTCGACTAGCGAGGAGCCCTCGGCGACGCGGCCGACCGAGTCGTCGATTAACCCCTTGATTTCCTTGGCGGCATTGGCCGAACGCTGAGCCAGGGTGCGTACTTCGCTTGCGACCACGGCGAAGCCGCGGCCTTGTTCGCCCGCGCGTGCTGCTTCCACTGCCGCATTCAGGGCCAGGATATTGGTCTGGAAGGCGATGCCGTCTATGACCCTGATAATGTCTGCGATTCTCCTGGACGAGGTTTCGATGCCGCTCATGGTCTGCACCACTTGGCCGACCACCACGCCGCCCTGCGAGGCCACCGAGGCGGCACCGACTGCCAACTGGTTGGCTTGCCGTGCGTTTTCCGCATTTTGCTTGACTGTGGAAGTCAACTCCTCCATCGAGGCAGCGGTTTTCTCCAGGCTGGCTGCCTGCTGCTCGGTGCGGTTGGAGAGGTCGTCGTTGCCGGTGGCGATTTCGCTGGCGGCAGCGTTGATGCTGAGCGCCGCGCTCTGGATGCGGCCGACCATTCCTGCCAACTGTGCGGTGGTGGCATTGGCATCGTCGCGCATGGTGGCGAACACACCCTGAAAATCGCCGTGCATGCGTGCGGTGAGGTTGCCGGCGGCGATCTCCTTCAGCAATTTGGACAGCGCCTGCAGGTTGCCGTCGGCGGTGCTCATCAGTTGGTTGAGGCTTTCGACCATGGCACGGAAGTCGTACTGGAAGCGCTCGGCCTCGCCGCGCACGCTGAAGTCGCCAGCTGCCGCGGCGCCTGCCAGATGCTTGATCTCCTGGTTCATGGCGGTCAGGTTCTGCTTGACCGTGTCCATGGTGTCGGTCAGGACCGCCTTCTCGCCGGGGAGGCGGTCCATGTCTTCGGACAGGTCGCCGATAGCGTAGCGGCCCATGATCTGAGCTAGGCGCATCTTGACCGCGATATGCGAGGCGGCCAGCGCATTGGTGTCGTGGACCATGCGACCGTAATCGCCGGGGAAAGCACTTTCGTCCATGCGGTAGCTGATTTGCCCGGCATCATGGCGCTTGGCCATTTCTGCCTGCGCGGCAAGAACTTCGCGCAACTGATGCTGCATGCGCTGCATGTCGGCCAGCAGTTGTCCGCTTTCGTCGCGGCTGGGAATTGTGATCTCGGCGTCCATGCGGCCTTTGGCGATATCTGCCGCTACGGCTGCGGCGCGCCGCACATTTCGCGTCAACGTGCTCAGGGTGTGTATCCCCACCGCCGCAATCAACACGGTCAGCAGGCCCAGCCCGGTGATCGCGCTCCACATCGCTCGACGCGATGCATCCAGATGCCGTTGCGATTGTTGTTGTAAGGCTTGCAAGGAGGTAACGCTCAACTCCTGCAAGGCTTCGTCCCAGCCGTGCAAGGCTTGGTTCCAATGTTGGTCGACATCGGTGGCCTTGCTGTTGAGCGCTTGCTTGAGTTCGGGTAACGCCTGCTCTGCCACGCGCGCTTCGTTCGCCGCTGCCTCGGCGAGCGCCGGATTCGGCTGTTCGAGTAGGCCGATCGCTTTCTTCAGTTCATGTTGGAAGCGTGCATGGTCGTGCTCGAGTTCTCCGATCTGTGCATGTAATAAGGCGGCATTGCCGCTTGCCTTTGACGGATCTTCCAGAGCATCCAGGCGTGTGAGCGTCTCGCTGGTATTGGGGGCATCGATCAAGCTGGCAACCACCAAGTGGTAGCTCTCCACATACGGCGTATAGACCAATTGGCTGTCGTCGCGTAGGGCATCCAAGACATCGGCCGCTTGTTGGGACACGGCAATGGCATCGTTGCGCTGCGTTTGCAGCGTTTGACCCAGAAGCGTCAGTGCCTTGGTCGTTTGCTCGAAACCTGCCATCTCGGGCACGGTGCGCTGCAGTTCGCGCAAGGACTGATCCGCGCTCTGCGCGGCTGTGTTCGCATCGGTACCGCTTCTGGTCTGTTCTGCTTGCAGCGCATCCAACAACCCCAACATCTGCCGCAGTGGCGCGTAGCTGCGCAGTTCATTGCGGCTGACTTGCACGTTCTCGTTGAGGGTGTGGGTGTAGAGCAGCAAAGGAATCGCCATGCCGAGCAGAGCCAAAATGCCGACCATGCTCAGTTTGCGGGCGATAGGAAGGTCTTTCCATGTGCGCAATAGAGGATGGCGGTCCGAGGCGATCAATGTCTTGGTCGTGGCCAGGTGTGACGTCATTGCAAGAGATCTCTGAGCTTGTATCAAGAAAAGCACATGCGATAAGCCTCAGATCACAGGCATCGCACAAGGGCCGGGATGGCCGGTTGCGTTGGCATATCCAGGCAGGTTGCGAGGGGATTCCAGCCACAGTCCGGGTGATCCGCCATCTCCATAGCGGCAGCCTGGGCGAATGTTGAACCTGTGGCGGCGACGGAGTTAATCCGTGTTAGGGGTGTCGTCGTCCACTCGATGCACATGCTCGCAGTAGGCGACGGATGTGTCGCGAGAGCATGCAAAGGCTTATGGCTGCCCGGAAGTATGATGCAAAGAGCGCGGGGCTTTTGCGTGGGGTGCCAGTGCCGAGGATCCCGTCGCCCCACTTTCTAGTCGGGCGATGGTCGCCGATGGCACGCTGTGTTGCGCAAAACCGATGCTCTACCGACATCTCATGCTGGCGTCATCCGCCACGGACGGTCGACATCGCGGGTACCGGTACGGACTGTGGAGGATGCCTGTGTTGCAGGGGGGGGTGTCGCAATCGCCGGATTGTCAGTGTGGTCGTCATGCCGACATGGCATGACGACCACCTGGATCAGAACTCATGCCAGTGCTTGTCGCTACCGGCGACCGCAACCCGCTTGGTGGGCTGATGTGCGACGCGGACAGGCAGCTTGGATGGGAGCTTGGCCGTGCGAGTGATCGTCGTGGCTGCGACGCCGTTCGGTCGGCGCGGGGCGATATCCGCCACGGCGTTGTCGATCTTGAACAGCGCTACCGTATTGGTGAGTTCCCCCGCCTGTTCTTCCATCGAACGTGCGGCGGCGCTCGCTTCCTCGACCAGGGCGGCATTCTGCTGGGTGGTCTCGTCCATCTGGGTCACGGTTTGGTTGACCTGGTCGATACCTGCCGATTGTTCCTGGGATGCAGCGGAGATTTCGCCCATGATGTCGGTGACGCGCTGTACCGAGGCGACGATTTCTTGCATGGTCTTGCCGGCTTGGTCGACCAGGGCCGAGCCTTCGGCGACGCGGCCGACCGAGTCGTCGATCAGGTCCTTGATCTCCTTGGCGGCATTGGCCGAACGCTGGGCGAGGGTACGCACTTCGCTGGCGACCACCGCGAAACCGCGGCCTTGTTCGCCGGCACGCGCGGCTTCCACCGCAGCGTTGAGCGCGAGGATATTGGTCTGGAAGGCGATGCCGTCGATGACGCTGATGATGTCGGCGATTTTCTTCGAGGAGGTCTCGATGCCATTCATCGTCTGGACCACTTGATCGACCACCGCACCGCCTTGCGAGGCCACTGAGGCGGCACCGATGGCGAGTTGGTTGGCCTGACGCGCGTTTTCGGCGTTCTGCTTGACGGTGGAGGTCAGTTCCTCCATCGAAGCTGCGGTTTCCTCCAGGCTTGCGGCCTGCTGCTCGGTGCGGCGCGACAGGTCGTCGTTGCCGGTGGCGATTTCGCTGGAGGCGGAATTGATGCTGATCGCGGCGGTCTGGATGCGGCCGACGATATCGGTCAATTGGTCGGCGGTGGTATTAGCGTCGTCGCGCATCTGGGCGAATACGCCATGGAAGTCGCCGTGCATGCGTGCGGTGAGGTCGCCGGCTGCGATGGATTGCAGCAGCGCCGAGAGCTTGCCCAGGTTGCGGTCGCTGACCTCCATCATGGCATTGAGGTCCTGCACCATCAGACGGAAATCGTGCTGGAACTGTTCGGCGTTGCCACGGGCACTGAAGTCGCCGGCGGCAGCCGCCGCCGCCAGACGCTTGATTTCGGTGTTGATTGCCAGCAGGCTGGCCTTGGCCGCATCCATGGATTCGTGCAGCACCGCACGGCTGCCTGGCAGGCGGCGGGCGTCGCGGCGCAGGTCGCCGTTGGCATATTCGTTGAGTACGGCGATGGCATCGACGATGGCATCGAGGTGCTCGAACATCATGGTGTTGATGCCCTTGCTGAGCTCGCCGTAGACGCCGGGGAAATCCACGGGCATACGGTGGCTCATGTCCTTGTCGGCATGCAGTTCGATCATGCGCGCGGTTTCTCTGGAGAAACGCTGCAACTGCTGCTGCATCGCGTCCATGGCGACCAACAGGCGGCCGGGTTCATCGCGTGCGTCGGTGGCGACGTCGTTGTCCAGGCGGCCGTTGGCGATGGCCTCGGCGGCGCGGGTGGCCCGGCTGAGCGGCTGGGTGAGGCTACGGGTGATCGCCCAGGCCAGCAGGCTGCTGACCACCAGCACGGCCACGCCACCGGCAATGAGCATGTTGCGACCGTTGGCCATCGCATGGCCCGCGTTGACGTAGGCGATTTTCATCTGCGCTTCCTGCAATTGTGCGTTTTCGCGGATCTTCGCCTGCCATGCCTGGGTGGTTGGCCGCGCGCGTTCGCTCAATAAGGTTTGCGCTTCATCATTGCGGTCTGCGATAGAAAGCGCGATCACCTGATTATTTAGCGCACGCGACGCATCGCGTCCCGCATCGATATCTGCGCGTAGCTTTACTACACGTTCGCTGTCTGCTGGGAAGGCGTCCAATTCTTTGCGCAGATCGTTATAGCGTTGGCGACTTTCTTTGATTGCGGCCAATGCCTGCTCATTGAGCTCTTCCTTGGTCACCATCGCCAACGTGCCCAGGGCGACAAGGATGCTGGAATTGGCATCGAGCATACCGTTGCTGATCCGGGACTTTTCGAAATTCACCTTCACGATGTTGTCCAATTCGCGGCGGGCATTGGACATGGACAGCAATCCGCCCGCGACCAGCAGGCACGACAACAGGATCAACAGGCCGAAAGCGCCCCCGAGCCGGTGGCCGACGTTGTAGCGTTGCAGGAGCGAATTCATAATCGACCTCTTCGTTTAACTGAAATGCCCGGGCAGTGCCCAGGTTCTGCTGCGTCCTTGCAGGTTTCGGCGGATGTGCAGCTTAGCCAGTGGGACTTGGGAACAAGTCAATGTCGTTCTTGTTCGACTCTGGCTTCCGCTCTTGTTAGTTGGTATCGGCGAGAGGTTGCCGTAATCCGATGCTACTTTGGTCGTAAGGTAATTCCCGACATCGTTTGATGCAGGTTGCGATGGCAATGCGGGTCGCCAGCGCATATCGATCTCGTCGGCGACTGCTTTGGCCGACGCTTGTTGTTGTTTTGGGGTAGTCTTGGATGCTACATCTGTAGTGTAGCCAGCTCGCCTACAGATAGGTAATTTCCATCGATGTCGCTGAATCAGAAGCGGAACGAAATACCTGTGCTAAATGTGTGATCAGGTGAGCGGTCGTTGAGGCCACGGCTGTATAGAACATCCAGTTGCATGTCCGTTGTGAGCACCCAGGCGGAGCCGACATCGAGCATGGCCATGGTGCCGCCATCGTTGCTGTGAGCGATTTGCGGGGAGGCCAATTCCACGAACGAACGGCAGCGTTCGTTCCATGCCTTGCCTAGCACCACCCCGAAAATTCCGGCGGTGTAGTGGTGTCCGTCCTCGGTTTCTGTGTGGATCACGCCGGGCATTGCCCCGATTGAAATGCTGTCGTTGAGGGACCATTCGGCGACAAGACGAAACGAGGGACGTGCGCTACTGTCACGGACGTTGCGTGCGCCGCTGGGCAGGTCCACGTGCAACAGCCAGGCTAGCGACACGTTGTCGGCATCGACGCTGGCCAGGTGATGCTTCAGCCCCAACGAAATATCGGAGAGTCCGGAGACATCGCTGCCGACGGGTACATCGATGTATTGCCAGCCGTCGGTTTCCAGGCGCAGTTCCCAGGTTCGACCGATGCCGTAGCGGAATAGGGTCGGTGTCGCGTAGCCGTCCACAGCGTTATCGCGTTCCCAGACGATGCCGGTTTCCACTTGCAGGTGGCGATCACCTACTGTGAGGCTTGATTCGACAAAATCGGGCCGATCGGTGGTGATCGGCTCTTGTTCGGCGCATGCCAGGTTGGCGATACTATATAAAGCGAGGAAGCTGGGAGCTATAATGGATTTCATTACAATCCTGTTCGTATGTCGGACGGAGCACTCTTGGAGTCGGCGGGATGGCGCCGGGAACCGGTGTTATCAGCGTTGCGCTGTCTCTTGCAGCGTCGTGCGTTAGCTCTTTGCATCGACTCTGAGCGTGATTTCTTTAATGGCTTGACGCCGACATATGGGACCGAACCGCATACGTTGGGGTGAGTAAGCCCGATGCAGACGCTTGTTGATTTCCCGACAAGCGGCGCTGTTGCCGAAAAAATGGCGGGACGCATTGTTGCGACCCGCCATCTATTCAGACTGTGTCACTTCACTCCATCGATGGGTTCAGAACTCTTGCCACTGTGCAGTGTCGGCATACGCTGTGGAGTGCGAAACGTTGCGCATCTGCGAGGTGCTGGTCGCTGCCAGCTTACGTTTGGCTGTGACCGTGCTTGGAGCGAGATACTGGACCTTTGCTGGAAGCGCAGTGGTAGTGCTCATTGTGCTATCGAGTTTGAAAAGTGCCACGGCCTGACTCAACTGGCCCGCCTGATCTTCCATTGAGCGTGCCGCAGCGGTGGCTTCCTCGACCAGCGCGGCGTTCTGCTGCGTGGCCTCGTCCATTTGGGTCACGGTCTGGTTGACCTGCTCGATGCCGGCGGACTGTTCCTGCGAGGCAGAGGAGATCTCGCTCATGATGTCGGTGACGCGCTGCACCGAGGCGACGATCTCCTGCATGGTCTTGCCGGCTTGATCGACCAGGGCGGAGCCTTCGGTAACGCGGTTGACCGAGTCGTCGATCAGTCCCTTGATTTCCTTGGCCGCATTGGCCGAGCGCTGGGCGAGGGTACGTACTTCGCTGGCGACCACGGCGAAACCGCGGCCCTGTTCGCCGGCACGCGCCGCTTCCACGGCTGCGTTGAGCGCGAGGATATTGGTCTGGAAGGCGATGCCGTCGATGACGCTGATGATGTCGGCGATTTTCTTGGACGAGGCCTCGATGCCGGTCATCGTATGCACCACCTTGCCGACCACGGCGCCGCCCTGGGATGCGACCATTGCAGCGCCTGCTGCGAGCTGATTGGCCTGCCGTGCGTGTTCAGCGTTCTGCCTGACGGTAGAGGTCAGTTCTTCCATCGAGGCGGCGGTTTCCTCCAGGCTGGCGGCCTGCTGCTCGGTGCGGTGCGACAGGTCGTCGTTGCCGGTAGCGATTTCGCTGGCGGCGGCATTGATGCTGACCGCCGCAGTCTGGATGCGGCCGACGATGGTAGCCAACTGTTCGGTAGTGGCATTGGCATCGTCGCGCATGGTCGCGAACACGCCCTGGAACTCGCCGTGCATGCGCGCTGTGAGGTCGCCAGCGGCAATGGACTGCAGCAATTTGGACAGTGCCTGCAGGTTGCCGTCGGCGGTGCTCATCAATTGGTTGAGGCTCTCGACCATGGCGCGGAAATCGTACTGGAAGCGCTCGGTCTGGCCGCGTACGCTGAAATTGCCGGCGGCCGCGGCACCGGCCAGATGCTTGATCTCCTGGTTCATGGCGGTCAGGTTCTGCTTTACCTTGTCCATGGTGTCGCTAATGACCGCCTTCTCGCCGGGGAGGCGATCCATATCGTCTGACAGGTCGCCGATGGCGTAGCGGCCCATGATTTGCACAAGGCGCATTTTGACCGCGATATGCGAGCCTGCCAGCGCGTTGCTGTCGTGGACCATGCGACCATAATCGCCTGGGAAGGCATGCTCGTCCATGCGATAGCTGATCTGTCCGGCATCGTGACGCTTGGCCATCTCGGCCTGTGCGGCGAGGACGGCCTGCAACTGGCTCTGCATCTTATCCATGCTGAGCAGTACCATGCCGGCCTCGTCCTTGCGACGCAGATCGATCGGGTTGTCGAGCTTACCGCTGGCGATGGCATCGGCCACGCCGATCGCGGTACCGAGCCGCTTGAGCAATTGCCGACGGATCAGGAGCGCCATGCTGATTGAGGCCACGATGATTAGCAAACTGCCCAACAGCACGGCCCATTTGTTCTGCGCGCGGAAAGTCACCACGGCTGCGCTGCGTTTTTCCAGCAAGCGGCGTTCTTCGTCGGAAAACGCCGCGAGCAGGCTGCGGATCGATTTCATGGCCTGGCGGTCACGGGCTTCGCGGAACACGGAGCTGATCTGCGCCGTATCGGTGGAACGCTCGCGCAAGTCGATGATCTGCTTCTCCGCAGAGACTAAGTTGTCAAACGACGTATGCAGCTGTTCCAGGCGCGCCTGCTGCCGAGGGTTGTCCGCAGTCAGGCGTTTGGCTTCGGTGAAGCTTTGTTCGAAACCGGCAAGGCCGTTGGTGAAGGGCTGCAGGTGCTGCTTGTCGCCCGACAGCAGGTAACCGCGTGCGCCGGTTTCCACGTTGAGGGCATTGCTTCTCATCATCTCCCCAGTGGCCAGCACTTTGTACGTGTGGTCGTTCATGTCGGCTGCGCTGTTGAGCGAGGAAAGACTGCTTAGACTGATCGTGCCGATGATCACCGTCACCAGAACGATGGTGCAGAAACTGAGCGCGAGTTGCGCGGAAAGACTTAGGTTCTTGAGTCTCATCGTGGTGTCTCGGAAGGTAGAGAACGTTCGGATGGTGGAGCGGCATATCGCGTGGTAATGGGGCATGCGAACAGATAACGCTCCTGACATATAGCGGCAAACTATCGATCACTTTAAATAAATTATTTTTATATATCCGATAGTTTTTGATGATCGAAAATTCCTTTTAGGCTATCCTCATCGTTAGATTTATTGTGATATATATCAATAATTTAATATTTTGATATGTGTATATGTAAATTTTATATGATGATTCTCATGTCGGCGTCGCCAGAGATGCCTTGACTAGCAAAGTGCGATGCTGGGTCGAAAAACGCATTTTCTGCGTGTGATCTATCCGCTGTGCTCGCCGCCGAGCGCATGCATTGCAAATGCTTGGCGCATAAAAAACCCCGGGAGATTGCTCTCCCGGGGTTGGACTTGCTGGCAGTGGTGCTCTTGTGTGGAGGTCCGCCTGTGGATCAGAACTCCTGCCAGGAGCTGTCACTGGTGGCGACGGCCGCCTGTTGTTTGGCGGTTTGATACGATTTACGACTGCTTGCCTTTGCGATGGGCTTGACGGTGCGGGATGCTGTCGCGACGCTGGCATGCTGGGACTGGGGCGCCACGGTGTTGTCGATCTTGAACAGCGCCACCGCATTGCTGAGTTGCCCAGCCTGCTCTTCCATCGAACGCGCTGCGGCGGTGGCTTCCTCGACCAGCGCGGCGTTCTGCTGCGTGGCCTCGTCCATTTGGGTCACGGTCTGGTTGACCTGCTCGATGCCGGCGGACTGTTCCTGCGAGGCAGAGGAGATCTCGCTCATGATGTCGGTGACGCGTTGCACCGAGGCGACGATCTCCTGCATGGTCTTGCCGGCTTGGTCGACCAGGGCCGAGCCTTCGGCGACGCGGCCGACCGAGTCGTCGATCAGTCCCTTGATTTCCTTGGCCGCATTGGCCGAGCGCTGGGCGAGGGTGCGCACCTCACTGGCGACCACGGCGAAACCGCGGCCCTGTTCACCGGCACGCGCCGCTTCCACGGCTGCGTTGAGCGCGAGGATATTGGTCTGGAAGGCGATGCCGTCGATCACGCTGATGATGTCGGCGATTTTCTTGGACGAAGCCTCGATGCCACTCATGGTCTGCACCACCTGACCGACCACTGCACCGCCCTGAGAGGCAACGCTGGCAGCGCCCGCGGCGAGCTGATTGGCCTGACGCGCGTGTTCGGCGTTCTGCTTGACGGTGGAGGTCAGCTCCTCCATCGAGGCGGCGGTTTCCTCCAGGCTTGCGGCCTGCTGCTCGGTGCGGTGCGACAGGTCGTCGTTGCCGGTGGCGATTTCGCTGGCGGCGGCATTGATGCTGACTGCCGCAGTCTGGATGCGGCCGACGATACCGGTCAACTGCTCGACAGTGGCGTTGGCATCGTCGCGCATGGTGGCGAACACACCGCGGAAGTCGCCGTGCATCCGCGTGGTGAGGTCGCCGGCGGCAATGGACTGAAGCAATTTGGACAGCGCCTGCAGGTTGCCATCGGCAGTGGCCATCAACTGGTTGAGGCTCTCCACCATGGCGCGGAAATCGTATTGGAAGCGTTCGGCTTCGCCACGCACGCTGAAGTCGCCTGCGGCAGCTGCGTCGGCGAGTTGCTTGATCTCGCGGTTCATGGCGGTCAGGTTCTGCTTGACCGTGTCCATGGTCTCGGTCAGGACCGCCTTTTCGCCGGGCAGGCGATCCATGTCTTCGGAGAGGTCGCCGATGGCATAGCGGCCCATGATCTGCGCCAAGCGCAGCGTGACCGCGATATGCGAGGCGACCAGCGCATTGCTGTCGCGGACCATGCGGCCGTAATCGCCCGGGAAGGTGCCTTCTTCCATGCGGTAGCTGGTCTGACCGGCGTCATGACGCTTGGCCATCTCGGTTTGTGCCGCGATGACCGCCTGCAACTGGCTCTGCATCTTGTGCATGCTGACCAGCAGCACGCCGGCCTCGTCCTTGGTTTGGGTATCGATCGGGTTATCGAGCTTGCCCCCCGCGATGGAATCGGCGACAACGATCGCGGCGCCAAGCCGGTTCAGCAGCCGGCGACGGATCAAGACCGCCAGGCCGATCGAGGCCAGGATCACGAACAGACTGCCGAGCATGATGGCCCACTTGCTCTCCGCGCGTACGGAAACCAATGTCGAGCTGCGCTCGACGAGAAGGTTTTCCTCTTCGGCGATGAAATCGGCAAGCATCTTGCGGATCGTAGTCATTGCCACGCGGTCGCGGGCCTCTGCAAACAGGCTGGCGATTTTTTCTTTGTCGTCGGTGCTTTCGCGCACCGCGATGATCTCTTTCTCAACCGCGATGAGTTGTTTGAACGACTTTCCCAGCTGTTCCAGGCGCGCCTGTTGGCTAGGGTTGTCGGTGGTGAGCTTCATGGCTTCGTCGAATTTCTTCTCGAAGACCTCCCGGCTTGGCTCAAACGACTGAATGTGCGACTTGTCACCAGACAGCAGGTAGCCACGCGAACCTGTTTCGATATTGAGCGCGTTGATCTGCATCACTTCGCCGGTCGACAGGATCTTATAGCTCAGATCGTTCATGTCGGTAGCATGATTGATCGTGGACAGGCTGCTCATGTTGATTGTGCCGATGACCAGCATTACCAGAACGATGGCCGCGAAGCTCAGTGCGAGCAGCGCGGAAAGGCTGAAGTTTTTAAGCTTCATTGTGGAGTTCCTATGTCGGGGAGAGTTCGGTGCGCATGCATGGCGCATCGGCGTCATACTCCAGGCATCACGGCTAGTGATTGCAAGGTGTTTCTACGTCGATGCGGTTTGGCTGATGTCGTCAAAAAGGAGGGGTCTTCATGCGGTGAATTGGTGTTTGATCGGTGCCTGCATTGGTTTGCGCCTCACTCTTCATTGAAGTCGATGCGCGAGAATCGCATGACTCTACATAGCGGCATCGCAGTGATTTTCTTGATCGCTGCGATTTCTTTCTTTAATCATGTGATTTTTGTGTGATGAATATTTTGTGTTTGAATTCGTGGCGATGCCTTCACATGGCGGGCTTTCATGTGGTTGCAGGCGATCAATCGCGGTAGCCTGCGCCGTCACCGTGTTTTCCGTGACTTTTCTTCGTGGCTAAAAGTGTGGTGGTTGCATCGATGGATTCAGAATTCTTGCCAACGCATTTCTCTGGCAACTGCGGTGCTTCCACTTGACGCCGTTTGCCTGGAGGCAGGACGCTGCGGTAGGGGAGCAGGTTCTTAGCCACGACTGGAACAGTGTTTGCTGCGGATTGCTCGATTTTGAACAGTGCTAGCGTATTGGTGAATTGCAGGCCGCGCGCGTTCGCTCAGCAGGGTTTGCGCTTCGGCTAGGAAATTCTTCGTAATGCAGGCGACTTGCCTTGATTTCGGCCAATGCTGGTGGATTGAGTTCTGGTCTTGTCACCATCGCCAAGGTGCCCATGGCGATCAGGGTAGCGTTGCAGAGACGAATTCATTTGGTGCCCTCTTGATGAAAGAGATGGGGGATGACGTAGGTTCTACGTGCTCGCCAGATGTCTGTCTGGATGGTGCATCGTTCGATGCAGCGTGGATAAAATGACACCCTGCAAATTTGCACACTGTGTTCCAACGGGCCTTGTCATGCGTGCAGAGGTGATGGGATACAACGCGTTGCTTCAGCGGATGTGTTGTTCGTCGTGCAGGTCGATCTCATCTGAAGCGTCGATGGCGTGTTTCATTTCGTAGACAAAATGTGCAATGGAACGAGTATCGGCGACTCTGACCTAATCTTGAGTGTTGGTCTTGTTGTCGCAGCCCTCAGGCGCAGGGCTTAACGGTGCCGGGTTGCTGCTGCTGCCTTAGTGGCTGCGATGGGGGGCTAGTGTGACGGCCAGACAAGCAAACGCCCCGGCAGTACTGCCGGGGCGTGCGGTGTGTTGTGTGGGTCGCTCGGGAAGCGATCCGGGCTGGGAACGTTGGCTCAGGCCGCTTGTTGCACTCGTAGCGAGCGGACCAGGCCGCCGATATCCACGATCAACGCCACGCGGCCGTCGCCGAGAATCGTCGCACCGGAGATTCCGCTGATGCGGCGGTAGTTGTTCTCGATGTTTTTGACAACCACCTGCTGCTGACCGACCAGCTCGTCCACTTCCAGTGCCAGCTTCTGCCCATCGGCTTCCACGACCACGACCAGTGGCTCGCTCTGCGGGTTCCCACCGAAACCATAGGAGTCGCTGAGCGATAGGATCGGCAGGTATTCGCCGCGGACCCGAAGCACTCGGCCTTCGCCGGCCATGCTGCGGATGTCGTCGGCCTGTGGCTGTAGCGCTTCGATGACGTAGGCAAGCGGCAGGATCAGGGTTTCGCCGGCCACCGATACGGTCATGCCGTCCAGAATCGCAAGCGTCAGCGGCAGGCGGATCAGCACACGGGTGCCGCGGCCGAATTCGCTTTCCAATTGCACTTCGCCGCCCAGGCCCTGGATATTACGCCGGACCACGTCCATGCCGACGCCACGTCCGGACAAGTCGGTGACCGCATCGGCGGTGGAGAAACCAGGAGCGAAAATCAGATCCCAGACCTGCGCGTCACTCGGATTATCCGGTACGGTCAGGCCGCGCTCGGTGGCCTTGGCCAGAATGCGGTTGCGGTTGAGGCCGGCGCCGTCGTCGCTGACTTCGATGACGATATGTCCACCCTGGTGGGACGCCGCCAGAGTGATGGTGCCGGTCTCGTCCTTGCCGGCGGCGCGGCGCGCTTCCGGCATTTCCAGGCCGTGGTCGATCGAGTTGCGCACCAGGTGCACCAGCGGATCGGCGATCTTTTCGATCAGGCCCTTGTCCAGTTCGGTGCCTTCGCCGATGGTGCGCAGGCGTACCTGCTTGCCGAGGCGGCTGGAGAGGTCGCGGACCAGGCGTGGGAAACGGCGGAATACCGCATCCACCGGCAGCATGCGCACGCCGATGACGGCTTCCTGCAGGTCGCGTGTATTGCGTTCGAGCAGGTCCAGGCCGGCGAACAAGCGCTCGGCGGCGGCTGGATCCAAGCCGCTGGAGACCTGCTTGAGCATGGCCTGGGTAATGACCAGTTCACCGACCAAGTTGATCAACGCATCGACCTTGTCGACGCTGACGCGGATCGAGCTTTCTGCTTCCTGCGCGGCGGCGGCGTTGCCGGCGGGAGCATTGGCGGCTACGGTCGCAGCTGGCGCGGCGGTGGCCGCGGCCGGTGCTGGAGTCAGCACGGGCGGCGGTGCGCTGGCCAGGCTCGGCGGTGGCACGGCGCGGATGTCCAATTCGCAATCGTCGATCACCCAGGCAAAGGTGTTTTCGATTGCGCTGCGCGGGATCTTGCCGACCAGGCCAAGATCCCATGCCATATAGGCTTCGAGCGGATCGAGATCGACGAAGCCGGGCAGGCGGCCGTTACGGCATGCAATCTGCAGCGGGCCGAGATGTTCGAGTTCGCGGATGATGCGTAATGGATCGTTGCCGCTCATGAACAGCGACGGCGATGGGGTAAAGCCGATCTGCCAGGCTTCGGGTTCGGCGGCCTGATTTGCGGCCGGCGTCGCCGCGGCGGCTGCGACGTCTTTGCCGTTCAGTGCACGCTGCAGGCGATCATGGACGGCCTTGACTGCAACCGGGTCGGCGGCAACGCCGTGCTCGGCTTCGCGTAACAGGGCACGCAGGACGTCCACCGATCCAAGGATGGCGTCGATCGCGTTCGCTTCGACTTCGCGCTTGCCGGCGCGCAGTTCATCGAGCAGCGTTTCTAGTACGTGGGTGAGTCCGGCCATCGCTTCGAAGCCGAACGTGGCGGCACCACCCTTGATCGAGTGCGCGGCGCGAAACACCGAGTTGATGGTTTCGGGGTCGCGGTTGCCTTCTTCTAACGACAGCAATCCGGCCTCCATCGCGTCCAGCCCTTCGCGGCTTTCCTCGAAGAAGGTGGCGTGGAAGCGTTGCAGGTCCATGCTCATAGGGAGGGAGTCCGAAAAAGAGAGAGAAAATCAGCCCAGAACTTTCTGGACGGTGGCGATCAGTTGTTCGGGGTTGAACGGTTTGACCAACCAGCCAGTGGCGCCAGCGGCTTTACCTTCGGATTTTTTTTCTGCCGCCGATTCCGTGGTCAGCATCAGCATTGGGGTGAACTTGTAGTCAGGTAGCTGGCGCAGTTCGCGGATCAAGCTGATACCGTCCATGTTCGGCATGTTGACGTCGGTGACCACGGCGTTGAAGCGCTGGCCTTTGGCGCGACCCAAGGCGACTTGGCCGTCTTCTGCTTCTTCGACAGCGTAGCCGGCCGAGGTGAGGGCAAAAGAGACCATTTGGCGCATCGACGCCGAATCGTCCACTACCAAGATACGTGCGCTCATGCAGCGTTCTCCACAGATTTCAAATTTTCAGAAGTGTCAGGAAGGCCCAGCGATTCGCTGACCCCTAGTAGGCGTGCTGCGTCGCTGAAGGTGGCGCTGCATGCCTTGAATTCAGTGTGTTTGCCTTCTTTGCGGCGTGCATCCACGAACGCGCACAGAACCTGCACGGAAGCGGTGTGAATGCGGCGCACTTCGCCGGCGTCCAGCCGCAACACCTCGTCCGACGTCAGGAACGTGGTCAGGCGTTGTTTCAGGTCGGCGCTGGTCTCGATGCCGAGATCCTCGCCAAGTGGGACTGTGCTCATCATTACTCCGCACGAATGGTTCTATCGAAGGTAACGGCCGTCGCTTGAAAAGCTTTAGGCTGCATCTGGAAAGTGCGGTGTAGTCTGCAGTTTCTATTTATTTATTAGCTCAGTGCAACAATTGTTCAGCGTCTAGCAAGATCATCGGGTGCTGGGCAAGCCGTGCTACGCCGCGGAAAAGATGGTTGGAAATGCGGCAGATACGGGCATTGTCCGGTGGTTCGATCTGATGGTCGGTCAGGCTGGCGACGTCCTCGACGGCGGACACGCGCAGGCCCAAAGTTTCGCCACTTTCTTCCAGCACCACGACCCGCGTCTGCATGTCCATCTCGATCGGAGCCGAGCCCAGATGCAGTCCAAGATCCAGTACCGGCACCACCTGGCCGCGCAGGTTCATGATGCCTAGCATCGATGGTGGCGTGCCACGCAGTGCCAGTAGCGGCACCGGTAGTACGACTTCTTGCACTTTCAGTAGCTCCAGTGCGTAGGCCTGTTCGCCGCAGCGCAGACGTAGCCAACGGGTACTACGTTCGGTCACGCGTTCGGGGGCGGTGGCTGAGCCGTTTGGCAGGGGCGGTTGCATGAAAGCTTGTAGGTTGGGCTTTAGCCGCGTTGCGCCGGCTTTTGCGCGTTCGGCCTCGGCGCGCCGCTCCGGTGGCACCGCCATCATTGGACGCTTGACGGCACGCGCGGCGGCGGCATCGTCCTCGGCGGCAAGATCGCGCGGCGTAGTCGAGCGTTGTCGTTCCATCGACGCGACCACGTCTAGATCGGTCTGGCGGTCGGTGCTGGGTGCCTGCTGGGACATGATGCCTGCCAGTGCGGGATCGGCGTCGGCTTCGGCCAGGACCGCGGCGGCGATTTGCTCCGGAGTCGGGCCAGTTGGCGCAGGCGTCAGCGCCTGCTGGGACATGATGCCTGCCAGTGCGGGATCGGCGTCGGCCTCGGCCAGGACTGCGGCGGCGATTTGTTCGGGAGTCGGGCCAGTTGACGCAGGTGTCAGCGCCTGCTGGGACATGATGCCTGCCAGCGCGGGATCGGCGTCGGCTTCGGCCAGGACTGCGGCGGCGATTTGTTCGGGCGTCGGGCCGGCTGGCATGGGCGTTGTCGTATCGGCAAGAGGCGTTGCGGGTGGTAGCGTGGTGTTCTGCGCTGCGCTGATCGTGTCGTGCAACAGACCTTCCAGATAGTCGTCGATGATGTCTGGAGTACTCATGCGGCTTGTTCCATCTGCGTCGCGTCGTTGGCCAGCAGCCATTCCAGCGCGCGCCGATAAGCGGCCAGGCCGCGACCGGGATAGTCACCGGGAACGCCAGCGATGGTCAGTGCCTTGACGTTACAGATCTTGGTGTCTACCGGAATCGCGTCTTCCCATACCCGTTCGCCATAGCTGTCCTGCATCTGCCGCAGGGTTTCGTTGCCGGCGCGGGTACGCTTGTCGAACAGCGTCGGCAGGATCGATGCGGGCAGGGGGCGGCGACGCGAACGCTCGACCATGTCCACGGTGCGGACCATGCTGGCCAAGCCATGTAGCGCCAGTGGCTCGGCCTGGGTTGGAATGATCACGCGATCGGCAGCGGCCAGCGCGTTGATCATCAATAGGCCGAGGGTCGGCGGACAGTCGAGCAGGATGTAATCGTGCTGTCCTGCATGCCGCGCCATGGCCTGCTGCAACGCCAGGCCCAATCCTGGCTGGTTGGCGCTGCGTCGCTCCAGCGTGGCCAGCGCGGTTTGCCCGCAGACGAAGCTCAGGCGTTCGATAGCGGTGGTGTGGGCAAGCACGGACAGTTCACTGGATGGGGTGGCGAAGAGATCCACCACGCCAGCCGGTTGCGGTTCCTGCGGCACATCGAACGCTCTGGTCAGCGAAGCGTGCGGATCGAGATCGAGCATCAACACGCGGTGGCCGAGCATGGATAGGCCACGGCCTAGTGCCAGCGTACTTGTGGTTTTGCCCACGCCACCTTTTTGGTTGGCGATCGCCCAGATACGCATCAGTTCACTCCTTCAATGGCGGCAGGGACTGCCCGGTGGCTGCCGGCGTTGCCGGTGGCCGCCGTGGCGGTGGGTATCGAGGTAGTCGACGCGGCGACGGCACTGAAACGCTCTGACGTCGACGGCGCGTTGTTCGTGCCATCGCCGGAATCGGCCAGAATGACCAGCACCACGCGGCGGTTGGCATTGCGTCCGCTTGCGGTATCGTTGCTGGCGTGCGGGCGGAACTGGCCATAGCCGATCATCGACAGCCGTGAGGGTTGCAGCCCCTGGTCGGCGAACAGATGCACCACACTAGCCGCGCGCGCCGCCGAGAGTTCCCAGTTGGATGGGAACTGTGCAGTGGCGATCGGTGTGTTGTCGGTATAGCCCTCCACTCGTACGCCGTTGGGGACGCTCGCCAATATCTGCGCGAGCTGTGCCAGGGTCGCATGTGCGCTCTGATCCAGTGTTGCAGAGCCGGAGCCGAACAGGATGTCGCTGTTGATCTCTACTTCGATCCACAGCCCGGAGCGGTGCACGGTGATCAGCTTTTTCTGGATCAGTGGCGACAGTGCTGAGTCAAGTCGTTCGGCAATGCGGTCGAGCTGTTGCTGCGCGCGTCGCAGTTGCTGTTCGTCACGTAGCGCATCGGCGGGGCGTGGCAGCGATGTTGCTGGCAGCCGGTTCGGATCGAGAATGGACAGAGCCGGGCTGGATTGGATTGGCGTCGCTCGCGCGTCGCTCTGGCCTTGCAGCGGCTGTTCGCCCACTTGCACCGGGTGCATTGTCTGCGCTGTGCCACCGAAGGCTGCGTTCATCGCGTTCGCCATGACGCGATACTTGGCCGCGTTGACCGTGGACAACGCGTACATCACCACGAAAAAAGCGAGCAGCAACGTCATCAGGTCGGCGTATGGGATAGCCCATGCCTCGTGATTGGTGTGCTCGTCTTGGAAATGTTTGCGGGCCATGTGCGACTCAATGCAGGAATCCGGCCAGTTTCGCTTCGATGTTGCGCGGATTTTCGCCCTTGGCAATGGCGATCAACCCTTCGATGAGCATTTCGCGCTCGCCGCTGCTGTGCTTGATCACGCTTTTGAGTTTGCTGGCCATCGGCAGGAACAGCAAGTTGGCCGAAGCAATGCCGTAGATGGTGGCGGTGAAGGCAGCGGCGATACCCTGGCCGAGCTTGCTCGGGTCAGCGAGATTTTTCATCACTGCGATCAGCCCCAGCACCGCGCCGATGATGCCCAGAGTCGGCGCGTAGATGCCCATGCCCTCGAATACCTTGGCCGCCGCTAGATCGCGGTGCGCCTGGCCTTCCAGATCGATCTCCAACATGTGCCGTATTGCATCGGGCTCGACGCCGTCTACCAGCATCTGTAGTCCCTTGCGCACGAATGAATCCTGCTGCTGGGGCAGTTCCTGCTCCAGACCGAGCAAACCCTGGCGTCGTGCGATATTGCTCCACTCCACGATTTGTTGCAGTACCGCCTGACGGTTGTTCGGTGGCGGCTGCAGGATCCACTTCGCGATCTTGAATGCGCGCCGGAACACCATCGGCGGCGTTTGCACCAGGATTGCCGCGAAGGTCCCCACGATGACGATGACGAACGCAGCCGGCGACCACAGCGCCGAAATCCCGGCACCTTTGAGAATGCTGCCGCCGATCAGCGAAATAATCGCCAGCAGCAGGCCGATGAGACTGAGTTTGTCCATGCAGGAGGTATCGGCAAGGGAGCGGGGGACTTGATGGGCAGCCTGGATCGGAGACTTAGACGTGCCGGAACGTGAGATTACGAAAGCACAAATATTTCACTTAAAAAGTGCAAATGTCCTGGGCAGGACGTTGCGATTACATCTTCAACATCTTGCAATTTGCTTCATCAACGCGTTTGACAATGGTTTGGGCGTGGGATGCGATGCTGTCGTCCCGAGCCCTCAGCTCTTCAGGCCATCCACATCCAGAATCAATGCCAGACGGCCATCGCCGATCAGTGTGGCGCCGGCATACCCGGACAGGCCGCGCAGGGCGCGCGGTAGCGGTTTGATGACCACCTCCTCGCGACCGCGGACCTGGTCCACCACTAGGCCCATACGCGATTCGCCAGCCTGTAGCACCACGATGGTCAGCAGTGGTAGTTGTGGGGCGTCGACGTTGAGCCACTGGCGTAGGTCCACCAGTGGCAGCGTATGTGACTGCCGATCGAGTACGGCGCGGCCGTCGAACCAGCCCAGCGAGCGGCGTGGCGCATGCAGCACTTCGACCACACGCGCCAGGGGGAGTGCATAGACACTATCGCCGGCCTGCACCAGAAGGGTTGGCAAGATAGCCAGGGTCAGCGGTACGCGGATCAGAAAGCGGCTGCCGCGGCCCAGCTCGGATTGGATCTGGATTTGTCCGCTGAGTTCGCGGATACGCGACTGCACCACATCCATGCCGACGCCACGGCCGGAGATATCGGTGACTTCGGATTTGGTCGAAAACCCAGGCAGGAAGACCAGATGCAGACATTCCTCGGTACTTAGCCGTGCAGCGGCTTCCGGATCGATCAGGCCCTTTTCGCGCGCCTTGGCACGCAAGCGTTCTGGATCGATGCCGGCACCGTCGTCTTGCACTTCGATGCTGACGTAGTCGCCTTCTTGTTGTGCAGACAGGCGCACATTGCCGCCACGCGGCTTGCCGGTGGCTTCGCGTAGCGCTGGCGCCTCGATGCCGTGGTCGATCGCGTTGCGCACCAAATGGACCAGAGGATCGGCCAGTGCCTCGACCAGATTGCGGTCCAGCTCGGTGTCGGCACCAATCAGTTCCAATTCCACTTCTTTCTGCAAAGAACGGGCAACGTCGCGCGCGACCTTCGGGAAGCGCGAGAACACCTTGCCGACCGGTTGCATGCGTGTCCGCATTACCGCCGATTGCAGCCGGGCGGTGGCGATGTCCAGCGTGCTGACTGCACGATCAAGCTCTTCGTCGTGCAGGCGCGCACGCAGTGTCTTGAGTCGATTGCGCGATAGCACCAGTTCACCGATCATGTTGACGATGGCGTCCAGGCGTTTGGTGTCCACGCGCACGGTTTGTTCGGGTTCGCTCGTCTTTGCAGCCACGCTTGGCTTGGATGCCGGTGCGTTGGGTTTTGGACTTGGTGATGCGGTAAGTTGCGGTTTGGCCGCGGGCGCGGCACCGCCGTGCAGGTTGTCGAGTAGTGCTTCGAATTCGTCGTCGCTGATCAGGTCCGAATCGGCGCCAGCTCCTCCAGCGGGCATGCTGCTTTTACCGGCTGTTGCAGAAGTGGATGGCATCGCGGTTTCCTCGCCACCTGCGGCGAATTGCGCGATCAATTGTGCCGGCGCGCGTGGCGGCTCTTCGCCGCTGCTGAACGCATCCAGCATCGATTGCAGGTAGTCCAGCGATTGCTGCGCGGCGTCGAAGTGACGGGCTTCCAGCGTAGCCTGACCGGCACGGGCCATGCCCAGGGTCTCTTCGGCGGCATGGCACAACTCGACCATGGCGTTGATCGATAGGAAGCCGGCACCGCCCTTGAGGGTGTGGAAGCCCCGGAACACGGCGTTGAGCTGGTTGCTGTCATCAGGCGCCTGTTCCAGCGACACCAACTGTTCGCCTAGGCGGTCCAGGATCTCCTGGGCCTCGATGATGAAGTCGGCAGCGATGTCGTCTGATACGGCGCTCATGCGATTACAACCCCAATCCGGACAGCAGGTCGTCGGCGTCGTTTTGCGACACGCCGTGACGGTCCAGGCCAGGTAGGGCTGGGCCGGCCAAGCCGCCATCGGCTTTGCGTTCTTCCTTCGGCGGTAATCCCAGCGCGCCGAACCCTTCGTGCACACGGCGCACAATTCCTGCGACGCGGCGGATGATCTGTCCGGTCAGGTCCTGGAAGCTCTGCGCCAGAGCCATTTCGGTGAGGTTGTGGCGGATCTTGTCCAGGATCTCGCTCTGGTCGCCACTCAGGCCGCCGGCACGCAATTGTTCGGCGAGCGCACGGCATTCCTCGGCCAAATCCAAGGTACGGTGACTGGCTTGTTCGGTCATTGCCACCACGTGGTCCAGCCGCGAACAGGCGTCATCCAGTTCGCCAGCGTCGCTGGGCGCCACCGGCAGTTCGCCCAGTGCCTGGCCCAGGTCGCGCGCAAGTCGGCTCAGGCCCTGCATCATCGGGCGTGTGCGCCAGGCGGCGAGGGTGTCGATCTCCCGGCGCCAGCCGGCTTCGTCACCGCTTTCCAGTGCGTCCAGCGCACCTTGCAGGCGTTCGATCAGAGCAGTGCGTTCAGCAGTGACTTCCATCAGGCGGTTGCTCCCAGGCGCTCGAAGATCTTGCCCAACTTCTCTTCCAGCGTCTGCGCGGTGAACGGTTTGATGATGTAGCCGTTCACGCCGCACTGTGCCGCTTCGATGATCTGCTCGCGCTTGGCCTCGGCAGTGACCATCAGCACGGGTAGATGCTTGAGCTTGTCGTCGCCGCGAATGTTGCGCAGCAAATCGATGCCGGTCATGCCGGGCATGTTCCAGTCGGTGACCACGAATTCGAACGGCGCCGAGCGCAATGCGGCTAGCGCGCTGTTGCCGTCTTCTGCTTCGGCGGTGTTGGTGAAGCCAAGATCGCCAAGCAGATTTTTGACGATACGTCGCATCGTCGAAAAATCGTCCACGATCAAAATCCGCATGTTTTTGTTCACCGCTAACTCCCTAGGTTCTTATTCTTCGTCTTCCAGACCTGCGTCGGCGGCTTCGAATGCCTTCAGGCGTCCGCGCAACCGTACCGTGGCCTGACCGTGGATCTGGCACACGCGCGACTCGCTGACTCCGAGGACCGCGCCAATTTCCTTGAGATTCAATTCCTGCTCGTAGTACAGCGACAACACTAATTGTTCGCGCTCGGGTAGTTGCGCGATCGCTTTGCCAAGTTCGCGGCCGAATTCGCTGCGCTCGAGCATCTGCTGCGGATTGGGACCGCCCTTGGCGATGGTGTCCAGTTCCCCATGGTCCTCGATGCGCGATTCCAGGCTCAGTACTTGTCCGCGTGCGGCATCTTCCATCAACCGCATGTATTCGGGGAGCGGCATTTCCATCGCTGCGGCCACTTCGTTGGCGGCGGCGGCGCGACCGGTGTTTTGTTCAATCTTGCGGATCGCCGAGGCCGCGTCACGCGCGCGTCGGTGCACCGAGCGCGGCACCCAATCGCCACGGCGGATTTCGTCGATCATCGAGCCGCGGATGCGGATCGAGGCGTAGGTTTCGAACGAGGCGCCCTGGTCGGCATCGTAGCTGCGCGAGGCTTCGATCAGGCCGATCATCCCGGCCTGGATCAGGTCGTCGATCTCGACGCTGGCCGGCAGCCTTGCTGCCAGGTGATGGGCGATGCGCCGCACCAGGTCCGAGTGTTGCGCGATGTAGTCATTGGAACTGTTGCGCTGCACGGCGCGGTAGTGGGCTGCGGCGTTCATGCGGCTACTCCACGTTGGATGATGCGTTCGACGAAGAACTCGACGTTTCCGCGTGGGACAGTCGGTGCCTGCCAACGTGAAGTGCGCCGGGCGATATCGGCGATCGCCTGGGCCGAGGGGCTGGACGGGTAGGCTTTGACCACGGGCTGCTGGCGTTGCACCGCCAGTCGCAGCCAGTCGTCCTGCGGCACGCAACCGAGGTAGTTCAGCGACACGTCGCCGAGGAACTTCTCGCAGACCCGGCTGAGTTTTTCGTATAACAGGCGGCCTTCGTTGATGTCGCGGACCATGTTCGCGACGATCTGCAGCCGATCCATGCCGCGTTCGCGCGCGAGCACTTTGATCAGGGCGTAGGCGTCGGTGATCGAGGCCGGCTCGTCGCAGACCACGACGACTGCGTCCTGCGCGGCCTGGCAGAAGGTCAGCACGCTGTCGGTGATGCCGGCGGCGGTGTCGATCACCATGATATCCAGATCGCGCTGCAACTCGGAGAACACATTGACCAGGCCGACGTGTTGAGCGGGGGGCAGTTCGGCCATGTAACGGCGGCCGGAGGCTGCGGGCACCACCATCAGCCCGTTGGGCATGTCGATCAGGGCTTCTTCCAGCGTGCAACGCCCAGCGACCAGATCGGCCACCGTGAATCTAGGCGTCAAGCCCAGCAGTACATCGACGTTGGCCAGACCGAGGTCGGCGTCCAGGAGCAGGGTGCGCTTGCCCATATCGGCCAGCGCCATCGACAGATTGACCGAGATGTTGGTCTTGCCGACGCCACCCTTGCCACCGGTCACAGCGATCGTGCGCACCGGACCCAGCGGTTCGTTGCGCGTCGCCGATAGGGGAAACGCGTTGGTCAGATTGGCGTAATCACGCGACGGCATGGTTCTGCTCCGGAGTACAGGGCTTATCGGCAGCGCGCCGCAAATCTTCAAGGCGCAATACCAGGCTGGCGGCGTTGGCGCGGTGCAGGTCGTCCGGCACACGCTGTCCATCGGTCACCCAGGTGATGGGAAGGCGGTGGTCCACGACCACCGACAAGGCGCTGCCAAACCGTCCGGTTTCGTCCAGCTTGGTCAGGATGACGCCCTGTGGATCGGCGCTGGCGAACCGGCGTACGACTTCGTCCAGGTCGGAAAAATGGGCGTTGGTGGGAAGCACGAGCAACGAGCGGACGACTCGCGAGGCGCGCAACCAGTGCAGTTGCGCGGCCAGCGCACGGTCGCGCTGGCCCATGCCGGCGGTGTCGATCAGCACCAATTTGTAGTCGGCCAGACGCTGCAGCAGCTGCTGTAGCGAGGCATCGCTGTCGGCTTCGTGGACGGCGATCCCGAGCTGTCGGCCATAGCTGTGCAGTTGTTCGCGGCCACCGACGCGGACGGTGTCGGTCGTGACCAGAGCCACGTCGCGGGCGGCATTGCGCTCCAGGAAGAGAGAGGCCAGCTTGGCGATGGTCGTGGTCTTGCCGGCGCCGGTGGGGCCGATCAGGGCGATCACGCCGCCTTGCTCGAGCGGATCCAATGTCGCGATCGGCAGGCGTTTGGACAACAGGCCCAGCATCAGTCCGCGGCCGCGGTGCAGTTCCAGGTCGGCGGGAATTTGCATGACAACGTCGCGGGTGATGCCGCCGTCGAAGCCGTAGTCGTCCATTAATTCCAGCGCCTGGGCGCGTACTGGCGAACCGCGAAGGCGCTCGTCGGTGAGCCGATTCATTTCACGCTCGATCATCTGCCGCATCAGCGCCAGTTCGTCGCGTAGTTGCGTCAATTGTTCGTCGTTCTGCGGCGCCGGGAAGCTGGGAACCGCAGTGAGTGTGGTGACTGCCGGAATTTCGGCGTTCGTGATCGGGGCCTCGGGGACGAGGTTGGGCATGCTGGCTGGCGCCAGTGCCACGGCAGGTGGGGCTTCGTGCCAAGCTGTATCTGCGGCGGCGGAGATGGCGGTGGTGGCAGTGGGGAATGGTGTTGGCAGCGACACGTTGATCGGCGCGTTGCGGAACACATCCTCGGGAATGCTGCATTCTGCACTGGTCGGCGCCTGGACGGCTGTCCGTGGCGTGATCGTCGATGTCGCAGTGACGCGCTTGCCGAGCGGCAGCGCCGAGGCGGCGATGGCAGCGGGTTGTGTCAGCGACCGCTCCGACGTGGTGGCGATGGCATTGCTACGGCGCTCGCTGATCGCGGCCATCATCGCCATCGCCGAGTTGGGCCCTGCGGCTTTGTGGCGTGCGGGCCGTGGCGTTGCCGCTGCGGTGGTCGGACGTGGCGTTTCCTCTGGACGCACGGCGTCCAGGGCGCGTTGCACCAGTGCCTCGTCGTAGTTGCTGGCGGCGACGATCTCGATGCCTTCGTCGGTTCGCCGGTTGGACAGGATCACCGCATCCGGACCCTGCTCGTCGCGCACCATACGGAACGCTGTACGCATGTCGGGAGCGACGAAACGTTTGATTTTCATAGGGATACCTTGGCGCCGTGACGCGTGAGGGGGGGCGCGGGACTGAAAAATCGGCACAGACGCTGTTGTCGTTCCGAGCGGTGGTATGCGGGTGAGCAGATGTTCATATGTCCTGTCCGATTCATGCCTTTACACTTTTCCGAGTCCCAAGTGCCCGGGCCGGGTCTTTCAACTGATCGTTCCCACCAACTTCAACCGCTTGTCTTCCGGTACCTCGCTGTAGGACAGCACCGACAGCGAGGGGACGCTGTGGCGGACCAACCGTGCCAGTGCGGCGCGGACCTGCGCCGGCACCAGCACCACTGCCGGCTCATTGCGTGCTTCTTGCTTGCTGACGCAATCGGTCAGGCTCTGGTGCAGGCGTTCGGCCAATCCGGGTTCCAGCGCTGCACCGTTGCCCTGTGTGGAGTCTTGCAAGACACGTTCCAATTGCGGCGCCAGGGTGAACACCGGCAGTTCCGATGCCATCCCGGCGATCTCCTGGACGATGAAGCGGCCCAGGGAGTTGCGTACCGCGGCAGTGAGCGCCGCGGGTTCCTGACTCTGTGGGGCGTTTTCGACCAGTGCCTCGACGATCTTGCGCAGCTGCCGCACCGGGATCTTTTCGATCAACAGGTTTTGTAGCACGCGTACCACCACCGACAACGGCAGCGCCTTGGGGGTGAGGTCCTCGACCAGCTTGGGCGCGCTCTTGGCCAGGGTGGCCAGCAATTGCTGGACTTCCTCATGGCCAAGCAGTTCCGGGGCGTGCTCGCGGATCAGGTGGGAGAGATGGGTCGCGATCACTGTAGCCGGGTCGACCACGGTATAACCCATGGTTTCTGCCTGAGCGCGCTGATGCGGCTGGATCCACACCGCATCCAGACCGAACGCCGGGTCCTTGCCGGGGATGCCCTCGATCTTGCCCAGCGCACCGCCGGGGTCCAGTGCCAGTTCGCGATCCGGGTGAATGTCGGCGGTGGCCACCGGCACCCCATGCACCAGCAGGCGGTAGGCGTTGGCTTGCAATTCCAGGTTGTCGCGGATGTGCACCGGCGGCACCAGAAAGCCGATGTCCTGGGTCAGCTTGCGTCGCACGCCTTTGATTCGCGCCATCAATTCGCCGCCCTGGGTCTTGTCCACCAGCGGGATCAGCCGGTAGCCGACCTCCAGGCCCAACGGATCGATCGGTCGTAGTTCGTCCCAGCCCAATTCGGCATTGGCTTGCGCCGCGGCAGCCGCTGCTGGCGGCACTGCATCTACCGCGGCCGGTGGCGGTTGCAGGCTGCGCTTCCACATTTTCCAGGCCAACAGACCCAGGATCAGCGCCAGCGTCAAGAAAGCGACGTTGGGCATGCCTGGGATCAGGCCGACCAGGCCCATGATCGCCGCAGCCACCGCCAACGCTTTGTGTTGGCCGAACACCTGGCCCATCATCGAAGCGCCCATATCCTGCGAACGCGAAGCACGGGTGACCAGCATCGCCACCGCCGAAGACACCAATAGCGCTGGCAACTGTGCGACCAGACCGTCGCCGATCGACAGCAAGGTATAGGTGGAGGCGGCCTGGGCCACGGGCATGCCGTGTTGGAGTACGCCGACCGCCATGCCGCCGATCAAATTGATGAATAGGATCAAGATGCCGGCGATCGCGTCGCCGCGGATGAATTTGCTGGCACCGTCCATCGAACCGTAGAAGTCCGCTTCCTCCCGCACTTCCTCGCGCCGTGCTTTAGCTTCTTCGCGGGTCAGCAAGCCGGCATTGAGGTCGGCGTCGATCGCCATCTGCTTGCCGGGCATGGCGTCGAGGATGAAGCGTGCGGTCACTTCCGACACACGCCCGGCGCCTTTGGTGATGACCACGAAGTTGATGATGGTCAGAATCGCGAACACCACGATGCCGACCGCGTAGTTGCCGCCGATCACGAACTCGCCGAAAGCCTCGATCACCTTGCCGGCGGCGCTGTGTCCGTTTTGACCGTTGATCAGGATGACGCGGGTGGAGGCCACGTTCAGGGCCAGGCGCAGCATCGTGGTCATCAGCAGCACGATGGGAAAGATGCTGAATTCCAAAGGCCGTTTCACGTACACCACGGCCAACAGCACCATCAGCGAAATGGCGATATTGAAGGTGAACATCGCGTCCAGCACCGGGGCGGCTAGCGGTACCACCACCATCGCCAGCATCACCAACACGATCAGCGGGGCGCCGAGCCCGTGCTTGATCATGTCCATCATCTTGCGCGTATTCATTTGCGCGGCGGGCTGGCTCATGGCTTGCTCTCCGGGGCGAACTCATCCACTTCCAGTGCCGGTAATGGCGGCATCGGGCCGCTGCGCCAGGCACGCAACTGATACACGTAGGAGAGGATCTGGGCGACCGCCGAATAAAGTCTCACGGGAATTTCCTTGCCGAGCTGGCCTTCCCTATACAAGGCGCGTGCCAACGGTGGCGCAGACACCACTGCGACGCGGTGCTGCTCGCCGACTTCGCGGATGCGGAAGGCGATCTCGTCCACGCCCTTGGCGAGCACGGTGGGTGCGCGCATGCGCCCGCTCTCGTATTTCAGCGCGACGGCGTAGTGGGTCGGGTTGACCACGACCACGTCGGCTTTGGGCACGGCTTCCATCATGCGCCGCTGCGACATTTGCATCTGCATTTGGCGGATGCGCCCCTTGACCTCGGGACTGCCGTCGTTTTCCTTCATTTCTCGGCGGACTTCCTCGCGGGTCATCTTCAATTTGTTGATGTAATGCCACTTTTGATAAGGGGCGTCGATCGCGGCCAGTAGCGCTAGCGCACCGGCTGTGTACAGCAGCATGCTCAGGGTGAATCCCAGGCCATGGCCGATGGCTTGTTCGAGCGGCTGCTGCAGTAGGCCGCGTAGGCCGTCCAGGCCTTTCCAGATGCATAGAAACGCGGCACCGCCAACGAAGCCCATACGCAGCATCGACTTGAGCAGTTCGACCAGGCTTTCAGTACCGTATAGGCGGGCCAGCCCAGCCATTGGGTTGAGCCGATCGAGTTTGGGGATGAGCGCTTGGCCGGAGAAACGTAGGCTGCCCATTAGGAGCGGTGCGATAAAGCCAGCGGCCACGCAGATGCCGATCAGCGGCAGGACCACCCAGAACAGCCCGATCAGTAGGTCGCCGAAATAGCCGAACAGTGCCTGTGGAGTGTCGCGTAGATGCGGATCGGGCTGCAGTGCGTGTTTCATCCACGCCACCGCGCCTGCCGTCAGCGAACCGGACATACCCATCAGCGCGAAGATGCTGGAGCTGAACACCGCCGCTGTGGCCAGTTCGCGCGAGCGCGGGATATTGCCCTGCTCGCGGGTTTCGCGCAGACGCTTTTCGGTCGGTTGTTCTGTGCGTTCTGCGCCTTCTTCGTTTTCGGACATGGGCGTGTGCGTGGCGGGGGAGTGCCCCTGCCTGTTGCAAGGGCCATGCCGCGATGCCGACGCCCGCCGGGCCTGTTGTTGGCACGTGACCCAACCCCGGACTCTAAACCCGACTGCTACTCAGGACGGGGGGACGTCGTTACGCAGTGAGCTGGCGCGCGGCATCGAAGGCGGCGTCGAACAGCCGTTGCACCGGCGGCCCCATTTCGTTGACCAGAATTGCCAGCAGCGCTAATCCAAGCACCATCGCCACCGGCAGACCGATCTGGATCGGATTCAGCGCTGGCGCGGCCTTGGCCAATGCGCCGAAGGCCAGGTTGACCGCCAACATCGCCACTATCACTGGCAACGCCAAGGTCAGCGCACCGCGCATCATGCTCATAAAAAAGTCCGGTGCGACGGTGATCATGGCCTGCGCATCCGGCAACGCACTGCCGATCGGCAGCGCTTTGTAGCTATCCACGAGTAGCGCCACGACCGCCAGATGCCCATTGGCGGTGAAGAACAGCAGGCCGAAAGCCAGGTAAAACCATTGCCCGATCACGCCGGAGTTGACTCCGCGCAGTGGGTCGGCCATTTGCGCGAAGCCCAGCCCCGTACTCTGCGAGATCATTTCCCCGGCCATTGCGCCGGCCTCGAAGATCATCCTCAACATGAAGCCCATACTGGCACCGACGGCCAATTCACGTGCCACGCTGAGGACGACCGTGGCGTCAAAGCCATTCCAGTCCGGCACTGGCGGCAACAGCGGGGCCAGTGCCATTGCCAGGGTGGCGGCCAGGATTACTCGGATGCGTGCCGGAATCGCGCGGGTGCCGACCAGTGGCATCACCATCAGCATCGCGCCGATGCGCAGCATGGTCCATAGGATTGCGCCGATCATCGCGAATGCACGCGAGCCGTCGATGACCATTTGTGTGGCGGCGTCCATCCCGGTGCGGCCGCTAGCCGATTAGATGCGGGATGCGCTGGAACAGCAGCGTGGTGTACTCCACCAAGTGCGCGAGCAGCATACTGCCGGTGGCAAATAGCATCGCGGTCAGGGCGATGACCTTGGCGATGAAGGCGATGGTCGGCTCGTTGAGCTGTGTCGCAGCCTGAAACACGCCGATCACCACGCCGACCACCAGCATCGCCAGCAGCAATGGGCCGGCGACCCATAACACGGTGACCAGGCCGCCACGCAGTTCGGTCAGGGCCAGTTCGGGACTCATCGGCTCACACTCCGTTGAAACTGGCGGCGAGCGTGCCGACGGTCAGTACCCAGCCGTCGACCAGCACGAACAGCAGGATCTTGAACGGTGCCGAGATCAACATCGGCGACATCATCATCATGCCCATCGACATCAGTACGCTGGCGACCACCAGGTCGATGATCACGAACGGAATGAAGATCAGGAAGCCGATTTCGAAAGCGGTTTTCAGTTCGCTGGTGACGAAGGAGGCCACCAGCACCGGGAACGGGATCGCGTCGGGACTGCTATAAGTGCCGTTGCCGGCCATGCCGGCGAAGGTCATCAGGTCGCTTTCGCGGATCTGGGCCAGCATGAAGGCGCGTAGCGGCTGGGTGGTCAGGGTCCAGGCAGTTTGAAAATCGATCTGCCCGTTGAGGTAAGGACTCATGCCATGGTCCCAGGCTTTTTCCCACACCGGCATCATCACCAAGGCGGTCAGGAACAGCGCCAGGCCCATCAATACCTGATTGGATGGAGTTTGCCCGGTGCCCATCGCCTGGCGCAGCAGGCCGAGCACGATGGTGATGCGGGTGAACGCGGTCAGCACCAGCAGCATCGATGGCAGCAGGGTGATGGCGGTCATCAACAGCAGGGTTTGCAGCGGCAGACTGACCGACTGTGCACCGATCTTGCCGACGTTGACGTCCGGCAACGAGGGCAGGGTGGGGCCGCTGTTCTGTGCGGTCGCTGCAACGGTGTGCGCCGCCTGCGCCCAGGCCAGTGTCGGCAGCAGGCTCAACGTCAGCAGGAGCAGTAACAGACGCAGGCGGCGCGCGTTCCGGTTCCAACGAAGCGACATGATTATTTTTCCTTGCGTAGCTTCTGCGCCAGCAACTGGGCGAAATCGGGAAGGTGCTTGAGTGGCTTGAGGGTGGGTAGCGATGGTGCCGATACCTGCGGTAGCGGCTCGGGCAGGCGATGCAAGGTGCTGACGCCACCAGGCGAGACCCCGAGCAGCAATTGTTCGCCGTTGACATCGATTACCACCACGCGCTCCTTGGCCCCAACCGCCAGGCTGGCGACGACGCGCAAGCCATCGGTTGGACGGAAGCCGCTGCCGGGCAGGCGCTTGAGTACCCATGCCATCGCCAGAATCAGGCCCAGCACGAGTAGCAGGGCGAACACCGCACCGAGCAGGCTGGGCGGTGACGGCGCCGCGCTGCCGATTCCCGAGGTGCTCTTGGCTGCCTGCGTGGCGACCGCAAGCAATGTGCTCACCGCAGTCTCCGGATGCGTTCGCTGGGGCTGACCACATCGGTCAAGCGCACGCCGAAGCGGTCGTTGATCGTCACCACTTCGCCGTGCGCGATCAAGGTGCCGTTGACGTACACGTCCAGCGGCTCGCCGGCGCCGCGCTCCAGTTCCACCACCGAGCCCTGGTTGAGTTGCAGCAGGTTGCGGATCGGGATGCGGCTGCGACCGACTTCCAGCGACAGGGTGATCGGTACGTCGAGGATCACGTCCAGATTCAGGTCGTTGGTTTCTGCCACGGTCTCCTGCTGGAGGCTTTCGAACTGGGCCGGTTCGGCCTGGTTAGTCTCGTTCTGACTCATGGTGCGTCTTCCTGGAAAGCGGGGCGGCGGCGCAGTGCGCCGGGGGGATGAGTGGCGGTGATCTTGACCGCGTTTTGACCTTGGGAGACGCCGAATTCCCCAGTGAACACCGGGATGTTTTCTACGCACAGCGGTACTTGCTTGGGCAGATCGATTGGCAGGATGTCGCCGATCCTCAGTCGGGTCAGCTCGCGCAAGCTCATTTCCTTCTGTGCGAGCACACTGGAAATAGTGACTTCCGAACCGTACAGCTGCTCGCGCAGCATGATGTTCCAGCTTTCGTCGCGGTCCACGCGGTCGCTCTGGATGCCGGCGTCGAGCAGTTCACGGATGGGCTCCAGCATCGAGTACGGTAGGGTCACGTGTATTTCCCCGCCGCCGCCTTCCAGCTCGACGTGGAAGCGGCTGACCACCACGTACTCGCGTGGGGTGACGATGTTCGCGAAGTGCGGGTTGACCTCGGAGTTGAGGTATTCGAACTCCACGTTCATCACCGGTGCCCAGGCTTCGTGCAGGTCGGCGAAGGTTTGCTTGAGCATCAGTTGGATCACCCGCATCTCGGTCGGGGTGAACTCGCGGCCTTCGATGCGGGTGGGGTAGCGGCCATCGCCACCGAAGAAGTTATCGACCACCGTGAACACCAGGGTTGGTTCGAACACGATCAGGCCGGTGCCGCGCAGCGGTTTGAATTTAATGAGGTTCAGGTTGCTGGGGACGTACAGCGAATGCATGTAGTCGTTGAACTTGACCAGATCGATGCCGCGCACCGACAGGTCGGCCGAGCGCCTGATCAGGTTGAACAGGCCGATCCGGCACAGCCGCGCGAAACGCTCGTTGACCATCTCCAGCGTGGGCATGCGCCCACGGATGATCCGATCCTGACTGGAGAAGTCGTATTGGCGCGCCTCGCCTGGTGACGTAGGCGCAGGCTCGGTATCCACCACGCCGGCATCGACCCCATGCAACAGGGCATCGATTTCGTCTTGGGAAAGCAGGTCGCTCATGGTGATGGCGCCTTATTACTGGGTCACGAAGCTGGTGAAAAGCAATTCTTCCACGCACTTCTTGCCGGTTTCGCTGGTCATCAGCTTCTGCGCGTCGGCCAGTGCGCTTTCTTGTAGCTTTTTACGTCCAGCGATATCGGTGATGTCCTGCGCCTTGACCTGCGAGAACAACATCAGCAGGTGAGCACGGATTGCCGGTGCGTTTTCGGTGATTAGTTTCAGTTCTTCCGGGTCACGGGTCATCAGTTGCACCTCCAGTTGCAGGTAGTGCGGGCCGTCCTGAGGCCCCCCGTTGAGATTGACCACGAATGCCGGTTCCATCGCGAAGTATTGTGCTGGCTTGGGGACCTCGGCGGCCTTGGCCTCGGCTTTTTCGTGGCCTGCCCCTGCCTCCGGCTTCTTCTTCAGGAAGAAAAATGCGCCAGCGCCACCGCCGCCGAGCAACAGCACCGCCGCGATGACGACGATCAGCAGTTTCTTCTTCGACTTGCCGCCCTCAGGGGCGTCCTTGGCGTCTTTATTCGATTTGTCGGCGGCTGACACGGATCGTTCCTAAAATGGAGGCTCCCCCTGTGAATGCAATCTGTGTGCCGAAATGACGCCGGCGAAGTGCCGGACATTTGACGGGTAATCGTCCCCTCTTCGTCATCTGGGAAAGCTTGATTTCTATAGGGCTCAAGCTTCCCGTGCGATGCGGTGCCCTGTCCCGTGCGACAGAGCGGGGCGTGCCGATTATGCGTAGGCGTCCAACAGGCCTCGCTGGCGCAGCATCATCGTCGGAATTTCGACGTTGCCGATCCGCTCTTCGGCCACTTCGCCGCTGCCGTTGGCATACTGCTGCGGCATGTTCGGCGTTCCGGCTTGTTGCTGTTGTGGCTGGTGGCCAACATCGGCCTGGCCGAGTTGGAATCCGTGCTGCCCCAGCATTTCGCGTAGCCGCGGCAGGCTGTTTTCCACTGCTTGGCGGACGTTGGCTTGGGCACTGGTGAAACTGGCGTTGACCTGGTCACCGGCCAAGTGCAGGCGCACTTCGATCGGCCCCAGTTCGGCTGGATTGAGTTTGATGTGCGCATGGCCGATTGTCTGGTCGGCCAACCAACTAATGCGTGCGCCCAGTTCCTCGTCGAAGTGCGTGCTGTGCAGGTTTGGGGTCGGGGTGGGTGAGCCAGTGAACGGCGTGGCCGCGTCCATCGCCCTTACGGCGGTTTGTATGCCGGTCGATGCGAGCAGATTGATCGGCGTGCTATCTGCGTGGGTGGCGTCGCTGCTGTCGGTGTGCTTGTCGTCGACCGCAGCGGTGATCGCTGCCAAAGTCGCCACTGGGGTTGTGGTTTCGCTGCCAGTCGTCTTGGCGTTGCTGGCGACTTGGGCCAGCATTGTACCGAAGCTGTTGGCGGCGTTGACCCCAGCATTAGCGGTGGCGCTGGTCGCCGACGTGGTTGTGGTATCGGTGCCGCTTGCGGTCGTTGCGGTCGTTGCGGTTGTTGCAGTGGCGCCCACGCCCTGGGATATGCCAGGAGATAAGGTGTCTCCGCCGAGTAAGGCGCCGATCTCCTTGGTGGCGGTTCCGGCGATACCGATCGCAAGTCCGGTGGCAGCACCTAGAGGGGCGGTATTCGCGGCGGGCAGTACAGCTGCACCAATCGCCGGCAACAGGCCCAAGCCGATCCCGGCCAAGCCGGTCGGTGGCCAGGCGCTATCGTCCTTCTTTTGGTCGCACTGTTTGGCTGCTGCCTTGTCCTTGGTCGGTGCTTTGGCGTCGGTGCTGCTCTTGTCGCTTTCCTGCGCGACCTTGTCACCAGCTTGCGCGACCTTGTCACCAGTCTGTGCGACGTTGCCACCAGCCTGTGCGCTGCGTGCTGGATCGTTGGCGCTGTCGCCGGTCGCCGCAGCGCGTTTGCCGGCGTCGTCTTGGTTGGATGCGGATGGTTGCGCTTTTTTGCTCGGCTCTGTGGTTTGCGGTGTGCTCGGCTGTGGGGTCGGCGTGGATGCGTCACGCGGCCCGTCGCCACCGAGCAGCTTGTCAAAATCCTTGTCGCCGCTGTAGTCGTTGCTCTGCGCCTCGGTGCCGGTATTACCGAGTTGGCTGGAACGGCCGCTGCCGCCCAGCGCGGAAAGTGCGTTATTCATTGTCCGTCTCCGTTGCTGTGCTCGCGCTGCGCTGTCGCTGCGGTAATGCGAACGCGACGCGCGCCCAGGTCGTCCATCTCGCGTTGGCTGCGGCGGTCGTCGACTTTGCGTTCCTGCGCGCGGTAGCTGGCGGCTAGCTGCTCTAGCACTTGCTTGTCGCGGCTGGCCAGCAGCAGCCGGCTACGTTCTATTTCCACTTTCTCGCGGTTGCGGTCCACGGTCTGGCATTGCTGTTCTACAGCACTTTCCAAGCGGTCCAGGAATGCGCGACGGTTGGCTAACTGTGCCAGGTTGGTGGCCGACATCTGACTGTTGGCGTATTCCTCGGCATAGCGGCGCAATTCCTCCAGTCGCGACTCGTGGGTCGCCAGCACACGCTGGCGTTCGGCCAAATCGCGCGCGACCTCGTCCTGGTGTTGCTGGGCGCGGTTGAGCAAAGGTGCGAGACGCTTTGATTGCATCATGGGTTAGTTCTCACGTTCAACCAGCCGCTTCAGTGCGTCTTGGCTATGGGGAAGGTCTGCAGCTTTGGCGACGTCTTGTCCGAGGAATTCCATGATCTCCGGCCAGCGTTCCAGTGCTTCGTCCACGGCCGGATCGTTGCCACGTTGGTAGGCGCCGATGGTGATCAGGTCGCGGTTGGACGAATATGCCGATACAAGTCGTTTGAGTGCGCGGATGCGCAGCCGCCATGGTTCGTCGGCGATGTCCTGAACCACGCGGCTGACCGAGGATTCGATGTCGATGGCCGGATACAGGCCGCTATCGGCGACGCGCCGGGAGAGCAGAATGTGGCCATCGAGAATGGCGCGGGCGGCGTCGGCGATCGGGTCTTGCGGGTCGTCGCCTTCGGTCAGCACGGTGTAGAACGCGGTGATCGAGCCGCGGCCCTTGGCGCCATTACCGGCGCGCTCGACCAGTGCCGGTAGCTTGGCGAAGACCGAGGGCGGATAGCCGCGGGTGGTCGGTGGCTCGCCGACCGACAGGCCAATTTCGCGCTGCGCCTGGGCGAAACGGGTCAGCGAATCCATCAGCAGCAGGACGTTCAGTCCCTGGTCGCGGAACCATTCGGCGATGGCGGTGGCGCGGTAAGCGCCATGCAGGCGCGCCAGCGGCGGCCGGTCGGCCGGTGCGGCGACGACTACGGCGCGACGCAGGCCTTCCTCGCCCAGCGTGGTTTCGACAAAGTCGCGCACTTCGCGGCCGCGTTCGCCGATCAGCCCGACGACGATGATGTCGGCAGCGGTATAGCGGGTCATCATGCCGAGCAGCGTGGACTTGCCGACGCCGGAACCGGCGAACAGGCCGACACGCTGGCCGCGGCCGATCGGCAATAGTGCGTTGATCGCGCGCACGCCCACGTCCAACGGAGTGGTGATCGGTTCGCGAGCCAACGGGTTGATCGACACACCGGCCATGCCCACAGAGCCTTCGGCGCGGATCGGACCCTTGCCGTCCAGCGGCACGCCGTCGGAGTCGATGACCCGGCCGAGCAGGCCTTCGCCGACTTCCACGCCGCCACGGCGATGCAGTGGCACCACCCGCGCGTTGGGCAGCAAACCATGGGTCTCGGCGCTGGGCATCAGCGAGGTGCGCTCGCCGGAGAAGCCGACCACTTCGGCATCGACCCAGCCGCCATCGACCTCGACCCTACAGATGGCGCCCATCGGCGCTTCGCAGCCGACTGCTTCCAGGGTCAAGCCCACCGCGCGGCGCAGGATACCCTCGCGGATCAGCCCACGGCCGTTTGCCGGGTCCAGGTCGAGATTGCCCAGGCGTGTGGCGACACGCAGGTTGCGTGCTTCCAGCCAGTCGCCGGGATGCGTGCCGAACAGCGCACTCATAGCCCGGCTCCGGACTTGCGCATGACCGTTTCCAGCGCCGCACGCAGACGCGCATCGAGGGTGCCGTCGATCCGCACTGACTCGGCGTGTACACGCAGATCGCCGCGGCTCAGGCTCAGGTCGGGCACTAGCCGGATGCCTGCGTCCATTAATGTCAGCATCGGGGTCAGCGCGGCGATGTCGTCCGGGTGCAAGCGCACCTCGACGTCGCGATGCGCACCGCCGACCGCGTCCAGTGCTTCGCCGACCAGTTCCGAGAGCAATTCCGGGTCGGTCTGGTAGGTGCGACCGACCAGACTGCCGGCGATGCGTACCGCCAATTCTCCCAGTGCGCCGACGACCTCGTTTTCCAGCCGTGCCAGTGGACGCGAGAAATTGTCCAGAATGCCTTCGATCTGTGCGGTGAGGCGGCGGATTTCCGATTGTCCCTGAGCCAGGCCTTCGGCGTGGCCGCGTTCGAAACCTTCGTGTTGGGCTGCCGCCTCGATTGCCTGGATTTCTTCCAGGCTTGGCGGTCGCAGCACCGGCACTTCGGGCAGTGTCTCTTCGAATGCCACAGATGGGGGCGGTGCGTCCAGTTCCGGCGCCAGCCAGCGCACAACGTTGCCGTTCATACCATGGCCTCCGCACCGCTGCCGCCGAGGACGATCACACCCTCATCGGCCAGGCGTCGCACGATGGCAAGAATTTCCTTCTGCGCCGCTTCTACGTCGGACAGACGCACCGGGCCGCGTGCTTCCATGTCTTCCAGCAGGATTTCGGCGGCACGCTGGGACATGTTCTTGGTGATCTTTTCGCGCACCTTGATGTCGGCACCGCGCAGGGCCAGACCGAGGCGGTCGCCGCTGACCTCGCGCAACATGGTCTGTAGTCCGCGGTCGTCCAGTTCGACCAGGTTGTCGAACACGAACATCAGATCCTGGATGCGGCTGCCCAGGTCGGCGTCGATCTTGCTGATCGCTGCCAGCACGCCTTGGTCCGAGCCGCTCTCCATGAAGTTGAGGATGTTGGCGGCGACCTTGACGCCGCCGACGTTGGATGATTTCAAGTTCTGGTTGCCGGAGAACTGCCGCTCCATGATCTCGTTGAGCTCGTTGAGCGCATTCGGTGGAATCCCATCGAGGGTCGCAATGCGCATCAGCACGTCGGCGCGGGTGCGTTCGGGCAGTAACTTCAGCGCCTCTGCGGCCTGGTCGCTATCCAGATGCGCCATCACGATGGAAATGATCTGTGGGTGTTCGTTGCGCACCAGGTCGGCGACCGCGCGCGGGTCCATCCACTTCAGCGTGTCAAGGCCGGTGGTGTTACGCCCGAGCAGGATGCGGTCGATCAGGCTGCCGGCCTTGTCGGCGCCTAATGCCTGTACCAGCACGTTGCGGATGTAGTCGTCAGCACCCACGCCCAGTGAGGTTTTGCTGCCGAGCTCGGCATTGAAGTCCTCCATCACCTTCTCGACTTGATCGCGCGAGATGCCGGTCAGCGTGGCCATGGCGATGCCGATCTTCTGCACCTCTTTGGGGTCCATGTGCTTGAGCACTTCCGCCGCATCAGCCTCGCCGAGCGATAGCAGCAACACCGCGGCGCGCTGGGTGCCATTCATCGGGCTTGCCTCAGGCTTCACTGGCCACCCATCCCTTCACGACTTGCGCCACGCGCTTGGAATCCTGTTTGACTGCTTCGCGCGCTAGGCGCAGACGTTCTTCGTAAGCGTCGGGCAGGGCGATGGCGGGATTGCCGCTGCCGGCGATGCTGGCGGTGTCTTCGCCCAGCGACTGCAGCATCGGGTTGCCGTCTTCCAGCATCGACAACTTGGCATCGTGGGGTGTCGCGTTGTCTTTGTCTTTGGCGCCGGCCGCCGGGGCTGGCCCGGCGATCTGGCGCAGCGCTGGGCGCAGCACGCCGAACAGCAGCGCCAACACCACGGCGGCGCCGAGCACCATACGTAATCCGCTCATCACCCGCGGATCTTGCCACCAACTGGGTTTGTCGGTGGTTTCCGTGGCTTCGTGCACGAACGGAGCGTTCATCACCGAGACGGTGTCGCCGCGCTCGGCGTTGAAGCCGACCGCCTGCTTGACCAGCCCTTCGATACGCGTCAGTTCGGCCGCGCTCAGGGCCTGTTCGACCATCTTGCCCTTGGGGCCGGGCCGGGGCACATGGTCCACCAGCACCGCGACCGACACCCGCTTGATCCGGCCTGCTGGCTGCCGAGTATGTTGCAGGGTGCGGTCCAGTTCGTAATTGCGGGTAGCGCTCTTGGAACTTTCGGTCGGGTTGGCGGCCTGCTGGTTCGCCCCTGCCGCAGCAGCCGGGGTACCTGCGGCGGCTGGCTGACCTGTCGGGGTGGCGCCAGGCGAGTTGCTGGTCGCGCCCGGTACGCCTTGCGGACCGCCCTTGCTGGTGTTGCTGTCGCTGACCTGTTCGCTGCGCAGCTTGGGCGGATCGCCGTTGTACAGCTCTCGTGCTTCTTCGGTCACCGAGAAGTCCATGTCCACGCTGACTTCCGGATTGACCCGACCGGGGCCGGTCATTGGTTCCAGTAACTCGCGAATGCGTTGGTTGAATGAGCTTTCCTGGCGGCGGATCTGGTCGAACTGGGCGGCGTTGAGTGCGGCGTCGCTGTTGGGGTCGGCGATGGTCAGCATGCGTCCGCTCTGGTCGACCACGGTCACCCGGTTCGGCGATAGATCCGGAATGCTGGAGGCCACCATGTTGACGATCGCATCGACCTGGTTACGTTCCAAGGTGTTGCCGCCACGCAGTTCCAGCACCACCGAGGCGCTGGCAGCTTCGCGCTGACGGGTGAACGCACTCGGCTTGGGGATGGCAAGGTGTACTCGCGCCTCGCGCACTGGGCGCAGGCTGGCGATGGTACGCGCCAGCTCGGTTTCCAATGCGTGCTGGTAGCGCGCGTTCTCCACGAATTGGCTGACCCCGAAGCCCGGATCCTTTTCCATCACTTCGAAGCCCATGTTGCCGCTGCTGTCGGTCAGGCCGGAGCCGGCCAGTTTCAACCGGGCGTCGTAGAGTTTTTCCTGCGGCACGGTGATCGCACCGGTGCTCGGGTCGAGCTTGAATGGGATCTGCGCGGTGCGCAGCAGGTCGGTGGCCTCGGCCGTGCCTTTCTCGTCCAGGCCGGTGTACAGCGGGGTGTAGTCCGGTTTCTGCGACCAGAAAAATACGAACAGCCCAGCAGCCACGGCCACCGCGATCATCGCCATCAAGCCGATGCGTCGGGTGATCTGTAGGCTCTGCAGGCGATCGAACCAGGCGCCCGCTTTTTCGCTGTTGATTGTTTCTTTGCTGAGCGCAAGCGCCATCGTCTTCTACCTTACAGCGGCATGTTCATCACGTCCTGGTACGCCTGGACGAGTCGGTTGCGGACTTCCACCGTGGCGCGGAACGCCACCTGGGACTGCTGTGCGGCCAGCATGACTTTGGCCAGGCCGGCATTGGGATCTCCCAATTCGAATGCTTTGGCAAGATTGCCTGAGTTCTGCTGAGCCTCGTTGACGCCACTGATTGCGTTGCGCAGGGTCTCGCTGAAGCTCGGACCTTGGACGCCCTGGTTGCCGGTCAGGCCCTCGATCGCATTACTACGCGCCGTATCGCCCACCCGCGCCGGGGCTGCCTGGCCGACTTGGCCCTGGTAGCTGCGGATTTGCGAAAGAATGGAGCTGATGGAGTCGCTCATACGTGAAAGTCCATGCCGGAAGGCGGCCCATCCAGCAATGCAAACCGTGTGCCTAAACTGTTGGCAAGGTCGACTGTCGGGAGTGACATGTGCCGCGTCGACTTCCTGACGCGGCGGCGTGCGCTGCCAACGCCAGGCATGCCAGGCGATTGACGCCGCTGTCGGTGGAGGTGGCGACAGTGCTGGACTTCACTGGTGAGGTGAACGGGGGCCTGGTTCGCAGTGCGTTGCTGGGCGGCGTTCAGTCGGGCAACCAGGCCGTTCGCCATTCCTCCAGGTTTGCACCCTGTAACATACAGTCGCGTTTTACTGCGGCTTGCAGTGCGGCGCCTGCCGCGGTGCGTGCGTGGTCATCGGCAAGATGCGCGCGGATCGCCGTGACCCAGTCGCGGAAACGGTTCTTCACCAAGGTCGTGGGCAGTCCACCGTCACGGTAGGGTGGCAGGTCGCTGGCCACCACCGGGTAGCCGCAGGCGCCGTATTCGAGCAGGCGCAGGTTGCTTTTGCAGCGGTTGAACAGGTTGTCTTCCAGCGGCGCCAGGGCCAGATCCAGTCCGAGTGCGGCCAGGGCCTGCGGATAGCGGGCGAAGTCCACGCCGGCATGCACCTCGGCCACATGCGGGCGCAGCCGCTCCGGGCACATGCCCATGAAGACCCAATGCACTTCGCCGGCCAATGCCTTGACCACGTCGGCGATCAGTTCGAGATCGCCGGTATGGCTGGCGCCACCGGCCCAACCGACCCGTGGCTTGTCCGAAATCGTGCGAGCCGGTATGGCCAGCTCGCCCCACAGATGCGGGTCCAGGCGATTGCGTACGACCCGGATGTCGGTGTGCAGGCCGGCAAGGGCATCGGCCAGGGCCGGCGTGGACACTACCACGCGGTCCACCAGGCTGGCGGCACGGCGCAGCGAGCGCAGCACGTCTTTGGGCATCTGCGCGCGGTGTACGCTCTTCAATGGCAGGTTGGGGAGGTAGTCGTCCAGTTCGTAGACTTTGAATGTGGCGCAGAAGCGGCGCAGTCGTTCCATTTGCGCCAGTTCCGCATCGCCGACCCGGCGCTGCACGATCACCGCGTCGACGCCGATGCGTTCGGTCTCCACCGGATCGAGCAGTCGTGCGTAGTAAACGCCATCGATCTGTCCGGCGGTAGCGAGCGCCTGAAATGGCTGGATCACGCGGTAATGACCGCTGCCGAACGCATCGCCCGGATGCGCAAGCACACGCGGCAAGGGCTTCCACGAAAGTGGCTGCCAGGAAAAATCGGATTCGCCCAATTTGAAGCCGCCAGGCTGGTCCAGGCTCAGACTGGGCGAATGGGCGGGGTCGTGCGCCATTGCCGGTAGCCAGCGCTGCAGCAGGGCATCGGTGGCGGCGTCCGCACGCGCTGCTGCGGCGGGTTGCAGCAGCAGCGCATCGGGTGTCCAGAGCGTCCATTGGCCCTGCGCCGCGGCACGCAGGCAGAGATCCACATCGGCGCCGCCTGTGCCGAACGCGGCGGCGTCGAAGCCCGACAACTGCTCGAACAGTGCGCGCCGCACCAACAGGCAGCGCTCGGAGACGGCGCTGTAACGATGCGTCACCTGCAGCCGACCCATATAGCCAGGCTGTGCCATCGCCTCGCCGGCAAACGCGTGGCCGGCGTCACGTAGCAGGCCCGGCAATAGCCCGGCGTGGGTGATCGCGCCATCGCTGGAAACGCCCTTGGCGCCGACGATGCCCACTTCCGGACGCTGCGCGTGGTTCATCAGTGCGTGCAGCCAACTGCCCTGGACCAGATTACTGTCAGCGTCCAGGAACAACAGGTACTCGCCCTGTGCTTGCGTCGCCGCCAGATTGCGGGCTTCGGCCTGACTGACGCGTTGTTCCAGCGCGAACACGCGGATGCGGCCGTTGCCCAACTCGGCCACGGCTTGCATCCATTGGGTGACGGCGGGTGCGATGCTGACGTTGTCGACCAGAAGCAGTTCGTAAGCCGGGTAGGTGGTGTGCTCGAGCAGGCTGACCACCACACTTTGCAGTGCCGATAGATTGTCCTGTCCCAGCAAGACGATCGAGACCGGCGGCTGTTGGGCGTGGCCGTAGTCGATTCGCCACAGTCCGCCTGGCAGCGCATCGGCCCTGGCGTCGGTGTAACCGCGTGCCTGCAGATGCGCCACGATGGCCTGTTGGCGGGCGTCAGCGCCGGCATCAGCCGGTGCCGGTGAGGTAATCAACAGCGGTTCGGCTAGATGCGCGATGCTGGCGCCGGCATCGCGCAGGAACAGGCGCAGGATCAATTCCAGTTCGCTGGCGCCGTCGTAGCGGGGATCGAAACCGCCCAGTTCGCGGACCAGGGCGCGGCGGAAAATCCAGTGGCCAGCGGTGGTGAGCGGGTTTCCCAGCAACAGATCCAGGTCCGGGTCCGGGCGTAGCACCGGCGCCAGGGTCTGTGCGTCCAGCGCCAGCCATTCGTCCGCATACAGCGCGCTGCACTGCGGATGCTGGGCAAGTTCCAGCAGCAGGCGCAGCAGGCCGCCCGCGCAGAAGCGGGTTCCAGCGACGACGCGCAGGCACCAGTCGCTCGCCTCGCTTGCCTCCACGGCGGCGTTCATCGCGGCGGCATCGGCGTTGGCCGCCAGCGGTGCTAGCGATTGCACTCTCGGGTCCGGCCACGGCGTGGCGGTGCCCTCGCTTAGGACGAGGACGCGCAGATGGACGAAAGCGGCGCCGTCCAGCAGCAGGCTGTGCAGCGTCGTGTCCACGGCGGCGATCTCGGTTGCGCGCGCATCGATCAGCACCGCGAGCCGTGCCGGGCCGCCCAGTGCGGCCATGCGTGCGTCGATGAGCGTGCGTTGGACCGGCGTCGGTTGCCGGCGCGCCTGCCAGTCGCGTAAGGCGTCTTGTATGCGGCTACGTGCATAGGCGGTTTGGATGGCTTGTATCAGGTCTACCGGTGTGGTGCTGCCGCCGGCCAAGGGCGTCACCCCGACCAGACGCACGTCGCCATCTCCTCGATACCACCCTGTCGCGCGTACGCCGCGGCGGAAATCGTCGTGGCCCTGATCGCCGATCCCCGGCTGATCGCGGCCGGTCTGGCTGTACTGTTCTTGCGACACGCGAAAGCGGGTCAGTGGTTTGGCCAGCAAAGCCAGATCGCCGCGATGCAGGAGTTTGGCGTACATCGACAGGTCGCCGACCCAATGCGTCACCCGGCCGTCCAACGACATCAACTGATCGCCGAACTCCAGCAAATCGCGGCGCCGGCACAGCACGCAACTGGGTTCGCCGATGAAGTTGATGGTGTGGTCGGCGAGGAAGGACAGCAGTTGCGGACCGTCCAGCCGCACATCGTCTGCGAATGGGAAGGCGGTGGCGGGGATGTCTTCTAGTGGTGCATCGTCGCTGCCGATGCGCTGGCGCCGCGACGAGGCCAGCACCACATCCGGGTGGCTGCGCATGGCGGCGACCAGCGCCGCGATGCAGTCCGTTTCCAGCACATCGTCGTCGTGCAGGAACTTCAGGTACTCGCCCTCGGCCAGCGCGATGCCGCGCACGGTGCTGCCCAATTCGCCGTAGCGGCCCGGGTTGCGGTGGTAGCGGATCGGCAGGCGTGCGTCGGCGCGACGGCGCTCCACGATGGCCGCGATCGCGTCATCGGGGTTGTCGTCGCAGATCACCAGCTCCAGCGTCGGGTAGGTCTGCGCGAGTACGCTGTCGAGCGTCTGCTCGAAGTAGCGTGCCTTGTAGGCCGGCATGACCACGCTGACCAGGGGGAGGGGACTCATGAATGCTGGGCCGTCTCGAAGGAGAAATGTGGCTTGCTGGAACTCAGGTCGCACAGGCCAAAGCCTTCGCGTAAAGCAACTCCTAATCGGCAAGCAATATGTGTGCCGGTCGCGGCGAGCGCGATGCAGTTAGAGTGAACTCAATGGCGCTGTGCAAGCACATCTGAAGCAGTTCGTGATCTGGCGTGCTAGCGATAAATGATGTGGCGGTATGAGATGTAGGCCCCGAATGTTTGCAGCCAACAAAATCAGCGCAACGGCTGTGACGGCCATCCATAAAATAATTTTGCTTGCTCTGCTGCCGGAGAACATGCTAAAAAATTATGAAAATCATCGGGTGTTTAATTGTGTTGTCATCTTAATTTTGGGGTGATTTGGAGTGCATCAATGGAAATATTCGATAGGGTGATTTTTCGGTTGGCAATGAGGAATTAATTTTCGATACGTTGGTTTTTTTATTTAAATTACAAGGGGGAGTGTATGGTTAAGATTAAAGTATTGGTGTTTATGGCTCTTGCTCTTGTGGCGGGATCTTCGCAAGCCTGGACTTTGGTTTATGCCACGGATGCCAACGGAAATGTATCGGCTGGTTCGTTGCAATTGCTAAGGACGGCGGTGGACAACGGTGCTGATGTCAAGGTACTTGTTACTGCTCAGACTACCCCTCACACTTGGGGTGTGATCTGTACGAATACATCTATGAAGCTAGACTCTTCGCAAGCTCTGGTTTGCGTCAGTCATGACGATTATGCCATGAACATAAGTATGGGGAGTCAGTTTGGCGAACCTAGCAATCCGCCATTTTCTGCTCATTTCTTGATTAATACATCGGGTCAATATGCCGAGGCTGATATGAGACTCGGTACTGGTGAGGTTATCTCAAAAAATAAATACATCTATCCGATGCGTTGGTATGTCAACTGATTCTATTCCCCCTCGAAGTTTTCTTTGGGGGGGGCTTCAACAGCGTTGCAAATCAGATATGAACTCCGACTCTGCTTCTATATCGCCTTCAGGCGCTTATGTTGGACAGTTCTGATACATCGGTGTGTTGCGGCTAGATTTGTGATGTGGCGTTAGCACAGAATCCGTGCTCCGTTCGGCATCATCGCATCGTAAAAGCAACGGTCGGGCAATACCTCCGGCAGCATCCCAGGAAGCAACCATTCGCAGTGCCGGCCGATTTTGCTGCCATTGAGCGTCATGCTGGCGCTGCCCAGGGTGCTGCCTTGGCCGATCTGGGTGCCGCGTCCAAGATGGACGCCGGCATGCAGCGTGGCGCAGGCGCCGATTGTGACATCCTGTTCGACAATCACCTGCCGTTCCAGCCAGGTACCCGCGCCGATGCTGCTGCCCGCCGCGAGATTGCAGCCAGGCCCCACGTACACATTGCCCATCAGCCGCACGCCGGCATCGAGATGCGCCTGCGGCCAGACCAGATCGATGGTGCGGTAGCCGGCCAGACGCACGTCGGCCAGCAGCTTGTGTCGGGACTGATTCACCGCCCGTTCGTCGAGCGCGACGAACACTTCAGTGTCCGCCGCCGCATGGCTAGTGTGCAGTTCGCTCAGGTCGAAGTTGTAGCGGTCGGAGGAGTGCAGCGCGAGGCTGACATGGGCCAAACTGCATGCTTGCGCGGTGCGTCGTGCCTGCTCCAGTGCGTCGCCTTCGCCGAGTAGCAGCAACGTTTTCATCGTGCTTCCTCCAGCACGTTGGTGCGGTACCACAGGTGCTGGCGGACCAGTTCGGTTTCGTAGTCGCCGTGCATGCTCGGTGGGGAATGGGGGCCGAGGTGCGCTTGCAGGCGTTCCAACACGGCGGTGTCCTCGGCGATGACCTGATGCTCGATGCGGATCAAGGTACTCAGCAGCGCAGTGAAATCGGTACGCTCGTTCTTGCGGCGCGCGGTGGCGACCCACAGATGGTAGTCTGTTTCATGGGGCGAGATCGGGTCGTACTGCTGCAGCACGAAGGAGTCGCCGCGTACGCTGTAGAGGTTGACGTTCGGATAGAGGAACCAGTTGTAGAACGCCGAATCCTCGCCATAGCGCTCGCACAGTGGGCGGTACCAATTGTCGTGGTCGGCCATTTCCGCCTTGGCCGGGAAGCTCAGCGCATCGAGGGTAGGGGCGTGGCCTGCTTGCAGCAACTGCTCGACCACGGATGGTACTTCGGCCGGCCGTTCCACCTGAGCGGATGACTTGGGAGTGGCGGTCATCAGCGGATTGAAGGTCTTTGGATGGATGAACGGTAGATGGTTGTAGTCCTTCACGTTCTCCATGTTGAGCTTCCAGTTGTAGCGCACGCGATGGCAGCTATAGATGATCTGCGAATCCAGATGCGATGACGCGACGCGTAGGTTCTCCAGGAACTCGGGGGCAAATTGCTCCTCCAACGGCAAGGGTTGTTCGGCCAGATTCACGAACAGCAGTTCACCGACCTGCTGCAGGTGCAGCTTGGTCAGGCAGATGCCGGCTTTTTCCTCTGCGGTGAATTGGTACAGGCCGGAATTGGGCAACCCACGCAGCTCGCCCTCGGCGCCGAACGACCAGGCATGGTACGGGCACACCAAGGGGCGTTTGCCGTGGGGTTCGCTCTGGATCGCCGATTGCCGGTGCGGGCATTGGTTGAGGAAGGCGCGGATGCCAGCGTCGGTGCGTTGCACCAGCACCGGCACGCCGGCGACCTGACGGGCGAAGAATTGGTTGCGCTCGCGCACCAGCGAGGCGAAGCCGACGAAGATCCATAGCCGACCGAATAGCCGTTGTTGCTCCAGGCGAAAGGTGTCCGGGCTGGTGTAGTGCGTGGCGTCGAGTGCGTGACGTGGCATGCGCGAGGATCCTGGTCGCCAGTATCAACGTTGGAAGATGACGCGCGCCGGATTACCGGCCACGGTGACCTGCGGCGGCACATTCTTGACCACCACACTGCCGGCGCCGATCACCGCGCCATCGCCGATGGTGATCCCGGGGATCAGGGTGGAATGCGGGTGGATGACCACGTCGCTGCCGATGGTGACGCCGCCACCGACGAACACGAAGTTGCCGATCTGTACGTAGTCGCCGATGACCACGTCGTGGCCGATGATGGTGGTGGCGAGGATGGTGACGAACTCGCCGATGCGGCAGTCCGCGCCGATCCCAACGCCGACCTCGAATAGGCTGCCGCGCCCAATGGGCGTGGGTGAGGCTTCGCGCAAATGCGGGCGTAGAACGATGAAGTTTGCACCTCGCGCCAGCAGCGGCTGGCTGTAGCGACGGCGTGCGGCCGGGTCGCCGAGCGCGCATACGAACAGATCGCCGGGCACCGGCTGGTAGGTGTCCGGATCGCCGAGCAGCGGCCAGCGCAGGCCTTGGCCGAGTTCGTTGCGGCTGTCGAGAAAACCCTTGATGTCCCAGACGCGACCATGGCTAGGATCGTCGTGATATGCCATGGCGGCGATACCACGGCCGAAGCCGCCGGCACCGACGATTAGCACATGCTCACGTGGCGTCTCTGGACAAGCGTTCATACCAGTTCCACGCCACCGTCCATGTTGAATGCTTGTCCGGTCACTTTGCTACTGGCGTCAGAAAGAAAGTAAAGGCATGCCAGGGCGATGTCTTCCGGCTGGCCGATGCCAAGCGGGTAGCGCTTGGCCGTTTCCGCTAGCCAATCCTTGTGTTCATTGACGAGGGTGGTGTTGACAAGTGCCGGGCATAATGCATTCGCACGAATCTTGCGTCGCGCCAGTTCGAGCGCCAATGGGCGCAGCACGCCGATCAGCGCGGCCTTGGAGCCGGAGTAGGCGCCGACACCGACGGTGCCGGTAAGTGCGGCGATCGAGGAGAGGAAGACGATCGAACCCCCAGGGCGCAGTGCCTGGCGTGCGAGCAGATGCCGGGTGAGCATCGTCGGCGCGATGTAGTTGATCGTCGTCACCTCGTTGAAGGTGCTATCGCTGATCAGTTTCATCGGCGACAGGCCGCGGATGCCGGCGCTGTGTACCACGCCGTCCAGCGGTCCGCTCTCGGTCGCCAGGCGTTGCACTATGTTTGCATCGCACAGGTCGCCTGTGAACAGGCGGTGACCGTTGCCCGGCAGCGCATCGAGCAGGGCCTGCAGCCGAGGCATGTCGCGGCCGGCGACGAGCAGTTGAGCCCCGGCCCCGGCACAGGCTTTGGCGACCGCTTCGCCAATGCCCTTGGAGGCGCCGGTGATGAGCACCCTTTTGTCTTGCAGGCCGTACAGCTCACGCAGCAGGGTGGACGTTTCATCTAGAGAGTGCATAAGGGCTTCTTGGCTCATAGGCGAATCGGCATGGAAGTTCCGCCGTCGATGGTCAAGGTGGTACGGGTGACCCAGCGACTGGCAGCGGAGAGGAGGTAGACCGCGCCCTTGGCGATATCGTCGGGGTCGATGTCGCCCAGCGCGTTCAGCCCGACTCTGTCTCCCATATCCGCAGCGCTTCCCAGCTTCTGTAGCATCGGCGTTTGCACATAGCCGGGCGCGATGCAATTGGCGCGGATGCCGTGTTTGCCTTGTTCCAAGGCCAAGGTGCGCACTGCTGCTTCCAGCGCGGCCTTGGAGGCAGCGTATCCTGTGCCAGCCGGAGGCGCGGCGCGTGCGCTCAAGGCCGATATGTATACCAGCGACGCGCCCTCGTGCAGGCGGCGCTTGGCCAGCAACTGCTGGGTCAGGATGATCGGTGCCAGGTAGTTCACCGCCAGCATCTGCTGCAAATGCTTTTCGGCGGCCATCCGGAACGGCACCAGCGCGGCAATGCCGGCGCACGAGGCTAGGCCGTGGTAACGCTCGGCGGCTTCAAGCAGGCGGGTGCGGGTTGCCTCCTCGGTCAGGTCGCCGGCGACCGTGCGGTGTTCGCTGCCGTGCAGGATGGAAGCCACCGCCTGCAGCCGCGTCTCGTCGCGTCCATTCAACACCAGCGTGGCCCCCAGCCGTGCGCATAAGGTGGCGACGGCTGCGCCGATGCCGGAGGAGGCGCCGGTCACTAGGATGGTCTTGCCCTTGAGTGCAAAGGCGTCTGTGCTTGCGACAGGCGCCATGTTCAGGACTCGATCAAATCGGGAAACACGGCGTCCTCGATGTCCACCAGACATGTGCCCCACGACAGGCCGATGCCGAAGCCGCATAGCAGCACGCGCTTGCGGCCGGACTCCAGTTGCTTGTTGATCCGTGCGGTCATGGTGACCGGGAGCGAGGCGCCACTGGTGTTGCCGAAGTCGTGCAGGGTGGAGGGAACCTTGTCCGCTGGCAGGCCCAGCTTCTTGCGGATGGTCTCGTTGATCATCCGGTTGGCCTGGTGGAACACGAAGTAGTCGATCTGGTCCTTGGAGACGCCGCTGTAGTCGAGCAGTTTCTGCACCGCTGGCGGCACCCGCTGGGTGGAGAAACTGAGCACCGCCACCCCGTCCAGTTGCAAGTCCACGCCGCGGTGCCAGTAGTCGTTTTCGTCGGCACGGTAGGGCATCAGATGCTGTACCCCGATTGGCTCGCGATGCCCGCCCACCGGCAGGATGATCGCGCGGTGGCCGCTGCCATCGCTGTTGAGATCGAAGTACATCGGCGGCGCATTGGCGCTGAATTCCAGCGCGGTCGCGGTGCCGGAATCGGAAAAGATCGGATCGTCGAAGGTGGCGCTGCGGTCGCCGACCAGCAGCAGCCCTTTCTTGACCCCGCCGGAGGCGATCATCGCGCCAAGGAGATTGATCCCGAACGGATACGCCGAGCAGCCCAGGTTGACGTCGAAGGCGACGGTCGTGTGCGGCAAGCCGAGTCGGTCTTGCAGGATGATTGCGGTCGCCGGGACCGGATAGTCCGGCGATTGGGTGACCACGATCAGCGCATCGATGTCCTCGCGTTGCCACTGCAGTTGTTCCAGCAGCACCTGTGTTGCATCGAAAGCCAAATCGGAAAAGCACTGCCAATCCGCGGCCATGCGCCGGGTTTCGATGCCGATGTTGCGCACCAGTCGCTCTCGCTCGGAGCGGATCTGCGGCCGGCAATCGGTCAGATTGGAGACGACCCGCTTCGGGACGCAGGTCGCCATGCCGGCAAAACGCACGTTGTGCAGCGTGGACGTGGGCATGGACTATGCCTCGGCCAGCTGATAGAGATCGCCCACGGTGATGGCCGCAGTCAGGTGCTCGCCGGTGATGGTCTTGCCGTATTCCATATCGAACATCACGATGACACCCAACGCCGCCAGCGAATCCCATTCGGGCAACGCCCGCAACACGGTTTCCAGGTTCACTTCGACCGGAGTCTGAAAATCTGTCGCAGACAGGAAATTTTCGATAAATGCGGCTTGGCTCATGCTGTTTCCATGGAATTTGCGAAAGAGGAAGGGGTGTAACTGGACGTTGAAGCGGATGCGATGTCGCCCGCCGCGGCGATCAGGTCGGCGATTGCGTCGACCTGTTCCGGAGTCAGACCGGGATAGATCGGCAGGCACAGGACCCGCTCGGACATCTGCCGGGCAACCGGCAGCCCGGCGGGTGCCGCCGAGGGCAGACCGCGGTACATGGGAAAATCGCTGATCAGCGGGTAGAAATAACGCCGGACCACAATGCCGTGGCTGCGCATCAAGCGATGCAGGGCGTCGCGGTTCAATGGAAACGCCTCTTCGATGAGAATCGGGAACGAGGCGTAATTGGCCAGCCCTGGCGCACGTGGCGGCAGGCAGCGGACTCCAGGCACTTGCTCCAGGCGTCGCCGGTAATGCGTATCGATCGCGCCGCGCTGCGCCAGCGCGGCATCGATATGTTGCAGTTGCAGCAGTCCGAACGCGGCGTTGATCTCGCTCATCTTGCCGTTGATGCCGGTAGCGACCACGGTGGTTTCATCGACGAAACCGAAGTTCTTCAGCCGGCTGATGCGTTGGTACGTTTTCGCGTCCGGGCACACGATGGCGCCACCTTCGAAGGTGTTGAACACCTTGGTGGCATGGAAGCTGAGCACGCTCAGGTCGCCGTGACGCAGCAGCGAGCCTCCCGCGTCCTTGACCCCGAACGCATGCGCGGCGTCGTAGATGACCTTGAGGTTGTAGGTGTCGGCGATGCGCTCGATTGCTGCCGTGTCGCAGGGCGTGCCGTAGCAATGCACCGGCATGATTGCGGTGGTGTGCGGGGTGATCGCCGCCTCGATCTTGAGCGGATCCAGGTTCATCGTCAGTGGGTCGATGTCGACGAACACCGGCTTGATCCCTTTCCACAACAGGGCATGTGTAGTGGCGACGAACGAGTAGGGCGTGGTGATGACCTCGCCGGTGATGCGTAGCGCCTGCAGTGCGGTGAGCAAGGCCAGTGTGCCGTTGGTCAATAGCGCCAGATGGCTGACGCCCAGGTAATCCGCCAGCGCCTTTTCCAGTGCCTGGTGCATGTCGCCACCGTTGGTCAGGATGCGACTGCGCCAGATCTTTTCCAGATACGGTACGAACTCCTCCAGGGGCGGCAGCAGCGGACTGGTGACGGGAATGGGCATGGTGGCCTGCCTGGCGACGGGTGGAGAATCCAAGGGCGCGGATGTATGCGACCGGTTCACTGCGAGGTGAAGCAAGCCATATGCCATTGATGCCTGTCCACTCTCTCCAGGACACACTGACACATGCGACAGGCATGCAGACCGTGCCGCAGCTGGCCAGCGTCTGCTTGCGTAGACAATCCCTCTAGTGACAGCGTCTGGATGCCACGACGGCAGGTATTCCCAGGATCGTGACGTGCCGATGCGGTTTCCGCGGCGGCCTGTATCGGTGGCCGTCCCCTTGGTGGTGTCAGCTGGCCAGTTCGGCCTGATCGCGGTCGATGCCGTACTTGCGCAGTTTTTCGACCAGTGTGGTGCGGCGAAGACCCAGCAACTGCGCTGCGTGCGCGACCACACCCTGGGTGCGCTCCAGCGCTTCGTTGATGAGCGCCAACTCGATGTTGGCCATGTGTCCGCGCAGATCCAGCCCGCTTTCCGGCAGCGTTGCAGCCACTTGCGTAGCCTGTGAGTACTCGCCATGCAGCTTGCCGCCGGTACGCAGGTCGACCACGTTGGGTAGCCGCCGTGGCTCCGTTGTCGTGACCGGCGACGGTGGCGCAGAGACGTCGATTGAGGAGGCGAAATCGCCGCGGTAACGCGCCGGCAAGTCCTGCACCCGCACCAGACTGCCCGGATGCAACACCGCCAAGCGTTCGACCAGATTGGTCAACTCACGCACGTTGCCCGGCCACTCGTAGTTGCACAATGCTTGCAGCGCCTCTTCGGAAAAGCGTACCTCGCCGCGTCCAGTGCGTGCCAGTTGCGCGGCGATGGTGTGGACCAGCGCGGGCAGATCGTCGCTGCGTTCGCGCAGCGCCGGCATCTCGATCGGGAACACGTTGAGGCGGTAGAAAAGGTCTTCCCGGAATTGGTTGTCGGCGATGCGTTCTTCCAAGTTGCGGTGGGTCGCTGCGATCACCCGCACATTGCAGCGGATGGTGACGTTGCCGCCGACGCGCTCGAAGCTACGCTCCTGCAGTACGCGCAGCAATTTGACCTGCATCGGCAGACTCATGTCGCCGATTTCGTCCAACAACAGCGTGCCGCCTTCTGCCATCTCGAAGCGGCCCTTGCGCGCGCTCAGAGCGCCTGTGAAGGATCCTTTTTCGTGGCCGAACAGTTCGCTTTCCAATAGGTCTGGCGGGATCGCGCCGCAGTTGATCGCGACGAATGGGCCATCGCAGCGCGGCGATTTCTGGTGGATCGCGCGGGCCACGACTTCCTTACCGGTGCCGGACTCGCCGAGCACCAGGACCGTGGTGTCGAAGGCAGCCACTTGGTCGATCAGCCGCCGCAAAAGGGTGACCGCCTCGCTATTGCCGGTTGGCCCGTTGTCTTGTGCGGCGCCGGCCTGGTGCTCGGCATCCAAGCGTTTGAGGCTGGCGCGGCGCAATAGTGTCTCCAGTTGCGCATGACGCAGCGGTGCTTCCAGTTGCCACACATTGGCCTCGTGCAGGCCATGCCGTTGCGCGAATGCCTGGGCGTCGTCGTTGAGTAATAGCACTGGGGGTGGCAACGGACTGCGTGCGACCCAGCCGAAAAATGCATCGGCCTGCACTTGGTCCTCTAGCCCGCCGACCAGGATCGCCATCCACTCGGTCTGGCGGTGGCGACCAGGCTGGACGTCGGCGACATCGGTGACCCAGCGTGGGTTGAGATCCATGAATTCGAGCAGGCTGACAGTACGCTCGGCGCGTAAGGCGTCGTCATCGATCACCAGGATCCGCGATTCGCTCATGTCGGTACTCCTTCGGTACGTAGCCCCTCCAGGATCGGCATCACTTCCTGGATATAGGACAGCTTGCTGACGAAGTTGTCGGCCCCGGCACGCATGGCGTGCTCGCGGTGTTCGGCATCGTCGAAATGGCTGGCAATCACAATATAGGGTGCCTGGTCCTGTGTCTTGATCAGGCGGGTGGCCTGCAGTCCACCCATTTCCGGCATCGCCAGATCCATCAGCACCACTTGCGGGCGTAGCGACTCGGAACGTTCGATGGCTTCCAGGCCATTGGCGGCGCTGCCGATCACGTCCATCCATTCGAGCTTGCGGAAGTGGCGCATCGCTGCGTTGATGAAGCCTTCGTGGTCGTCGACCAGAAGTACGGACAATTTGTTCATGTGCGGTAGTTCCCTTAGCCTGTGCGGGCCAGTAGCGGCTTGCTGCCGCGGCGGCGCTCGCGTGCCGGAGCGATATCCAATTGTTCACGATACTTGGCCACGGTACGCCTGGCCACGTTTACCCCCTGACGCGACAGTAGCGCAGCGATCGCCTCGTCGGCTAGCGGTCGGCTGCTTGGCTCGGCTTCGATCAGCCGTCGCACCATCGCGCGCACCGCCTGACCGGACACCGCCGCGCCTTCCAGGCGCACGGCGAAGAAGTGCTTCAGCTCGAAGGTGCCGCGCGGTGTTTGCAGATATTTTCCGGTGGTGATCCGCGAGACGGTGGACTCGTGCATGCCGATCGCATCGGCCACTTCTTTCAGGGTCAGTGGCGCCATGGCCTCTTCGCCCTTGTTCAGAAATGCAGCTTGATGTTCGACGATGCTACGCGTGGTGCGAAGCAGGGTCTCGTAGCGCATCGACAGGCCGCGGGTCAGCCAGCGGGCCTCTTGCAGCATTTCGCGCAGCGGCTGCGCCGCCTCGCCTGCCTCGGCCAGGGCGCGCTCGTGCATGGGGTTGATATTGACACGATGAGTGGTTGCTGGGTTCAGCGCCACACGCCAGCTGCCGTCGGCTTGCCAGGCGACCACGTCGGGGATCACATGGCCAAGATCTTGCGGTTGCAGGCTGTCACCGGGGCGCGGTTGCAGCGACAGGATGAGCCGGACCGCCTCGCGGACGTCTTCGGCTTCAGCGTCGAGTTTGCGTGCCAGCAGCGCGTAGTCATGGCTGGCCAGCAGGTGCAGGTCGCCATCGAGGATGCGCGCGGCCAAATGGCGGCCGGGGACTGGACCCGGCAGATCGTGCAGTTGTACGTGCAAGCATTCGCGCAGATCGCAGGCGGCTAGTCCGGCGGGATCGCCGTGCAGCAGGCGCTGGCGCGCCGTCTCCACCTGCGCGGCGGACAGATCCAGGCGCGTGCATGCGAGTAGGGTCAGCGTGTCCAGCGCGTCGTCGAGGTAACCGGCATCGTCGCAGTGCTCCAGCCAGAACGCGGCTGCTTCAATCTCCCGCGGGGGCAATTCCAGCGCCAGCCGTTGCAGTACCCGCAGGTGCGGGTCGGTGGACTCGCCAGCAGCGATGTGTTGCAGGCGGTCATCTTCGCCGTCGTTCCAGCCGGTGGCCGGGACATCCCACATCGAGGGTTCCGGTAATTCGTCGAATGCTGCGGTTTGCAGGACCGCTTCGACCGCAGTCTCTGCTTCGGTCGCCGCTTCGGGTTCTTCCAGTTCCAGCAGCGGATTGTTTTCCAGCGCGCGCCGGATCTCCATTTCCAATTGCAAACCATCGAGCTGCAGCAGTCGGATCGACTGCAAGAGTTGCGGTGTCAGATGCAGTTGTTGGCCCAATTGGGCGGAAACGGTTGGCTTCATGCGAACTTCCTCGGCTCGACGCAAAACCTTCAGCGCCTATGGAATGCATAGTGCTTGCCATCCGACGGTAACAGAATCAGGGGGTTTCTGAGCGAGGTGGTCAAATTCCTGACGGCATGTAGGGAAAATCCTGACAGGCTTGTCAGGAGCGTCGGACTGTCGACGGTGTCAAGCCAGACTGGGTGGAGAGCCGACGGCGTGGTGCCGTCGTTCACCAGGTACAGGCAAACGTCATGCCAGCACCAGGTGTCGGGATGACGTCACGACGGTTCAGATCAACTCGTTCTGGTGGCGCGCGGCCAGCAACACCAGATCGTTGGCACGCCTGCAGCCGAGCGATTCCATCATCCGCGCGCGATGGGTTTCCACGGTCTTGACGCTGATGCCCAGGTCCGATGCGATTTCTTTATTGCTTTGACCGCGACCGATCTGACGCAGGATCTCGCGTTGCCGTGGCGAGAGTGCGGCAATGCCGACTGGGCGTTCGCGCCCGAGCATCGGCGCGATCATTTTGGAGGAGATCTGCGGGCTCAAGAACATTTGGTTCGCATTGGCCGCGCGCAGCGCTAGTTCCAATTCCAGTGGCGCGGCGTCCTTGACCACGAAGCCGGTGGCGCCGCGGTCCAGCGCATCACGCACATGTACCGGGTCATCGTGCATGGACATCATCACCACACGGGTTTTAGGCGCGCTGTGCAGGACATCGGTGAGCGCATCCAGACCGCTGCGTCCGGGTAGGGAGAGATCCATGAGTACCAGATCGGGGCGATGCAGGACCGTCAGGTCCAGCGCCTGCTGGGCATTACTGGCCTCGGCGACCACATCGACGTCCGCGAACGTCTGTAGCAGCCGGCTCAGGCCGGCGCGTACCAGGGTGTGATCGTCGACTATGATGACTCGCACGGTGCAAGATCCTTCTTTCAGGAATGGCACATTAGCCCAGTCGGTGGCTGCCGCCAACCTTGCCGGGGGGCAGTGGGCAGGTGGCGCTTGCTCAGCGGGCACGCCTGCTGCCGGCGATCTGTCGCCGGTGCAGGCGAAACAGATGACGTTCCATCGCTTCTTCCATGCTTGGCGGTTGTGTCTCGAATTGTAGCCAGAGATGGAAACGGCCCGAGTCAGTGGCTTCGTCCAGAACCTGTACCGGCAGTTCCAAGTGATCGGGCAACCAGTCGGACGGTTGCAGCCGGAGCAGGCCTGCAGCCCCGGGGAGGGCGCCAGAGTGCTTCTCCAATTCCAGCCGGATGCCGCGCCGCGACCAGCGCAATGGGCGCAGCGGCAGTGTGTCTTCGTGTTGCCGGGCCAGCCGGCCAAGCATTACCAGCATCAGGTCGAGCTTGGCGTCCATGCGCTGCAAATGCAGGGAGGCTTCGCCGCGCTCGTCGCTACCGTCCTCTGCACGCAGATCCTCGACCTGGGCGAGTCCTCTCAGTAGCGTTTCGGCTGCGCCCAAGCGGCCAATACCGTGCCCGAGCAGAAAGTCGGCAGGTAATGTCAGTTCGCAGCTCAGCGTGTCGTGGAACAGTTCTGTCTCGGCACGATGGTGCAAGGTGCCGTCGGACACGCCGTTCATCTCATTAACCCAGCTTGCGAATATAAGCGGGTGGCATTGTTGAAATAGCGATTGGCGCGTAGCCAAGCGGCTGCCTCGTCGCGTAACTGAAGCATCTGCGCGGTCACAGCTTGTTGCCGTTGCAGCAGTTTCTGCAACGTTTCACGCGAGATGTCCACGCCGTCCTGTTGCAGATATTGCTGTAGTTGCTCCGCGTGATCGGTGACAATACGCTCGGCAAGGGCATGTTCGTCGGTCTTAAGCACCTGCTGCAACTGCGTCAGTTGGGCATGCAACGAGGCGATGCTGATGGTTGGAGTACTCATGCCACAGCGGCCTCAGTCAGTTCCCGCTGTTGCACCGGAATGGCGTTCCAGGCGCCGCTGATCTCGCTGAGCAATTCCAACGATTCGATCAGCGCGCTTTCGTCGTTATGCAGATTGGCTTCGGTCAGTCGGCGCATCACGTAATCGTACAGAGCCGAGAGGTTGTTGGCGATCTCACCGCCAGCTTGATGATCGAGCGAGCCGTTGAGATGGCTGACGATGGCGCAGGCCTGACCGATCGCCTTGCCTTTGCGCGCTTGGTCGCCTTGTGCCATGGATGCCTGTGCTTGGCGGATACGCTGGCATACACCATCGAACAACATCGCCACCAGCTTGTGTGGGTTCGCATCGGTAATGCTGGTGGAGATGCTCATCTTGCGATACTGCTCGGCACATTGGCGACTGGAACCATACATATGAAAATCCCTCAAGTGACCTATTGCATCGCATTGTCACCGTTGACGGCAAAGATGCCGCTGCGGTTGCATGCTGCCAGTCCGAAATGACTGTTGCTACTAAATAATATATCGGCTGGAATGCATGTGGACTTGAGCTTTTTTGACGCGATTTTCATTATCCAAATTGTTGGGCAAGGCTGCTTTGAATGGATTGCATTTGTGCGACGAGTGTATTCATTGCGCTGAATCTGGCAGTGTACTGGTCGCTCAGCGTCGACATGCGTTTGTCCAGGTCGCTGAGTTGATCGGTCAGGTCGCTGATGTGCTTGTTGAGCGCGTTGGTGCGTTGTGTCAGTGTCCCGTTGGTCCCGTCCAGATTGCCGTTGAGCAGGGTGTTCATCCCTGAGGTGAAGCTGCCATTGGCGCCGAACATGCTCTTGGCCGAAGCAGAGTTGCTGGCCATCGCGCTGTCGAACTTGCCGCTGTCGAAGCTCATTACGCCGTCCTTGTCGATGGTGACCCCTAGCGCGCCGAGGGCGGTGATGTTGTCGCTGACCTGCTTGCGTAATGATTGCTGCAGCCCACGCACCATCGCATCGCCGGTCAACGGGGAGGATGTCTTGGTGGTTGCATTGTAGTCGCTGGAGGAGTTCAGCACGGTATTGGTTGCGTTGTAAGCACTGACGAGGGCAGTCAAATTTCCCTTCAACGCGCTGTTGTCGTTGGCGATGTTGAGTTTGAACGTGCTGCCCGGAATGGCCTTGGTCAGGTTCAGGACGACGCCAGGGGCTAGATCGGCGATGGAGTTGCTGCTGGAGGTGCGTGTAAAACCGTCGACGCGCACGACCGCGTCGGTGGCGGCGGTATTCTGGGTCATGCCACTAGCGCTACTACTGCTACTGCTACTACTGCTGCTGCTGCTTGGATAGGTTAATGCGGCCAGACCGCCGTCGCCACCGGAAGCTTTGACGGTCAATGCTCCTGCCGTTCCGGTACTCACCGCATTGAGGACCAGGTGGTTGCCATCGTCGGCGTTGACCACGCTGGCGCTCACACCTTTGCCCCCGGCGGCCTTGTTGATCGCCGCGGCGATATCGTTGAGTGTGCTGCCTGGGACGATGGTGACATTGAGCGAGTTAGTGCCATAGGCGATCGTCAATGTGCCGTTACCGACCGTCGCGGTGCTGGCATAAGCCGCCGAGGTTAGCTTTTGCGCTTGCGCCAAACTGACCACTTCAACGTTGTAATTGCCCGCAGTGGCGTTCGAGGTGACGCTGGCGGTATACCCGGCGCCATCGGCGACAGTGGCATTGAACGCGCCGGTATCGGCGCTGGTGGAGAGGGATTTGATCGCGGTCTGCAGATTGGACATCGCGCCCTTGATCGTCCCTAGTGCCGAGAGTTGGGCAGTCGATGCGGTGCCGTCTTTGTTGATCCGGTCTTGCTGGGGCGCGCGCTCTTGGGCGACCAGATTGGCGACGAAGGTGGGAATGTCCAGGCCAGAGCCGATGGACGACATGATTGAAGAAGTAGCAGCCATGGTGGCCTTCCTTACGGTGACTGGCACAGGAATGGCCAGCGCTTGGGAGAACTATCGGCAGGGGACGGCGATGCTTGAGTATCTTGTCTACAATTTGTGATTGTCTGGATGTGAAAGCAATTTTTGTGCCCATCAATCCGCAGGTAAAAAAAAGCCCACCCTTGCGGGTGGGCCTGATGCGACTTGTATATCGCTTTGCTTAGCCTTGCAGCAAGCTCAGCACGCTCTGCGGAGCCGACTTGGCCTGCGCCAGCATCGCGGTACCGGCCTGCTGCAGAATCTGCTCGCGGGTCAGATCGGCGGTTGTCTTGGCGTAGTCGGTATCGATGATGCGGCTGCGCGATGCCGACAGGTTCTCCGAGGCGGAGCTCAGGTTGGCGATGGCGGAGGTAAAGCGGTTCTGGACCGCACCCATGTCGGCACGCGAGGAGTTCACCGCTTTCAACGCGTTGTCGACGATGCTCAGCGCCTTCTGCGCACCGTCAAAGGTGCTGATGTCCAGATCCTTCACGTAGTTCGTACTGCCTGTCGCGGCGGTGGCAGTAGCGGCAATGCCTGCATTGCTGAAGGTGATGCCGGTGGCGCCAGTGGCGGAGCCCGCGGTGAACGAGAAGTCCTGGCCACCCTTGATCGATTCCAGCTTCAGCGCGCCGCTGGTGCTGTCGACCGAGGCGTAGACGCCGGTCTGGTCCATCTTGTTGTTGATCGCGGCGGCGATCTTGGTGGACACATCGGAACCGACGTCGCCAGTGGCGACGCTGACGCTATCGATGTTGATGCCGTTGACAACCATACCGGAGAAGCTGCCGCTGGCTGTCGCGGTGCCGGAGGCCAACGCGGCCGAACCGGTCTGGGCGGCGGCGAAGCCGGTCTTGCCCAGCACATTGATGTTGGCATCGACGATCGTGTTAATGCCGATGGTCTGGCCAGCGTTGGCGCCGACCTGGAACAGTGCGCCGGTGAATGACCCGTTCAGCAGCTTGGTGCCGTTGAAGTCGGTCTGGTTGGCGACGCGGTCGATTTCCGAGGTCAGCTGAGTGACTTCCGCGTTGAGCGCCTGACGGTCGTTGGTGGAGTTGGTGGCGTTGGCCGATTGCACCGCCAGCTCGCGGATGCGTTGCAGGTTGTTGCCGATTTCGACCATCGCGCCTTCGGCGGTCTGCGCCAGCGAGATGCCATCGTTGGCGTTGCGCCCAGCGACGTTCAGGCCGTTGATCTGGGTAGTGAAATTCTCGCCGATATTAATGGCGGCAGCGTCGTCCTTGGCGCTGTTCACTCTCTTACCTGTCGACAACTGTTGAATCGTCGTCGCCAGATTGGCGCTGTTGAGATTGAGGTTGCGCTGAGCATTCAGCGACATAATATTGGTGTTAATTACTTGTGCCATTTTGATATCTCCTCTAAGCGATTTATCCGGCAACCCATCGGTGCCTGGAGCCTCCGCAGGGGGGCCATCAATTGGCCTTTGCCGCTGCTGAGGTAAATAACGGCGGTGTGATGACAAGCTTTAGCGATTTGCTGCGGAAAACATGCTGATCCAAATGGAATAGGTAGTTCGGGCATTTGGCGAAGAGCTTGTTTCGGCAGCAGTTCGACGAACTTTAGCGATCCATGCAGATTGTTTGTGACGCTGGTTGCAATGACGGTCTTTGTATAACGGTTACAGCATCTGGATGCGCTACCGGGTTCCCATTTTTTCCATATACGAGTTGAAGTGCATTAAAGCGCGATCTTGAACCATGTCTAAACATGTGGGTGGATTGTCGGCCTGGATCGGAGCCATACCAGCCTGGACACGCACAGTGAAAGAGTAGACATCGGGGCGAATCCGATTGGTCGCGGCAAACAAGGCGACACACCACATCACCTGATGGTTGCCCTCCACCGCGATTCCCTGGGTGCTAGGTATTGTCGAAGTCAAACGGCATGACTCGGGAGAGTTCGCCAAACAGGTCGATGCACTGCCGCCTAGCGGCTTGGAAAAATGTGACGAATGCAGCAGTTGCGGACTGGGCCGCAGCCGTCAGTCCGGCGATATCGAGCGCTGCCCCCATTCACTCAGGTAGCGCGGCGGAGGCATCCCACGCAACAACGCCCAGGGGGCGGGGTGGATGATTGTGCCTCAGCGGATCATGTTGAACAGCGACATCGACTGCATCTGGGTGAAGATGGTCTGTGCCGCTTTCAACGCGGATTGTTCCAGTTGGTACTTGGAGATGGCATCGGCGTAGTCCAGGTCGCGTACCGAGGACAGTGAAGTTTTCAGCGAGACATCGTTGGCAGAGCGCAGATCGCTTGCATTGTCGATCGCCGCCAACTGCGCGCCGCCAGAAGCGCGTGCAGCGCTTATCTTCGACGTTGCCTGACTGATGTCGCGCATTGACGATTGCAGCGCGTTCTGCAGCGCGGCCTTGCCGGTTGGTGTGACCGGATCGGTGTTCAGCACGTTGACCAAGTCATTGATGGTGGAAAACACATCCTTGTTGGTCGAGGGGCCGATCTGGAAACTGTCGCCAGCGGCGGGGGCGCCGTCCAAGTGCATGTTCAGACCAGCAAAATTAAGGGTGTCACCGGCTGTGTAGGTGCCGGTATTGATCACGGTACCGCTGCTGTCTTTCACCTGGTAGGTGTTGGGGTCGGTGAACACGACGCTATAGCTGCTCCCGTTCCACCCCGGACTGCTGCCGTCGCGGCTGAAGTCCAGCAGTAGGCCGGTGCCGGTATTACTGCCACCGGCGTGCGCATCGACGCTGCCGTCGCCGGTGCGGACACGCATGAAGATCTCACTGCCGGGCAGCGTGTCGCTGACCTTGGTATCCGGAGCGACCTCCACACTGCGCTGGGTCTGGTTGCCATTGTAGACGGCCTGGCCGCCCACGACGGTGAATGGCGGATTGCCGTCTGCAGTGCCGCCGAACAGGTAGCGACCGGATCCGTCGGTGCTGTTGGACAGGCTGAGCAGGCTGTCATGCAGTGTCTTGAGTTCCGAGGCGATCGCTTGGCGGTTGGAGGTATTCAAAGCCCCGCTGTTGGCCTCCACGGTCAGATCATTGACGCGGGCCATCAGGCTTCCTGCCTGGGATAGCGCATTCTCCTGGAGGTTGAGTCGGTTCTGCACGATGTTGGCGTTTTGGCCGAACTGGGCAAGCGCGGCGTCCGCGCGATCCATGGTGACCGCGGTGCCAAAGGCGACCGGGTCGTCGGCGGCGGTGACCAGGCGCTGTCCAGTGGACAACTGCTGTTGCAGGTGTGCGATCCTGCCTTGCTTGTCCAGCATTGTGTTGAGGGACTGGTTGTATATCATGCCGCTGGAGATACGAGTACTCATCGGATCGCACTCAGAATGGATTGAAACATCGTGTCTGCGGTGGAAATGATATGCGAAGCCGCTTCATAGGCCTGTTGCAGCTGTAGCATGTTCGCCGCCTCCTCGTCGAGATTCACCCCGGAAAGCGAATCGCGTGCATCCTGAGCATTGCTCTGGATCACATTTTGCGCATCGGATGAATATTGCGCCTGACGCGCTGCCGAACCGATGGTGGTGCTCAGTCCGGAGACCGCGCCGTTGAGGGTGATGGTGCCGCCGTTGAGCGCTTTGGCGTCGTCCAAGTGAGAGAGCAGTTGGGCGTTGCCGTTGTCGCTGGAGCCGGGGCCAGTCGGGCTGACCGCGAAGCTGTCGCCGGAGGAGGGCTTGCCGTCCAGGGTCAAGCTCCAGCCGTTGGCGCTGATGGTTTGCCCGGCGGTGTAGGCAAATGGCCCGGTCCCATCGATGGTGTAATGGGTGGCATCGACGAACGCGATGTTGGACGGCGTCAACAGGTTGGCGTTCGTGGCATCCACCGCCTGCACTTTGCTGACGATGCCGGTTCCTTGGTTGCTCAGGCTGACCGTGGCCTTGATCGGTGTGGCCGCCGCGATGCGCGAGGGATCGGTGATGGCGACGGACAAGTTATTGATGGCATTGGCGGTGGGCTGCAGCAGGAATTTGTCTCCCGCTGCGGCGGTACCTGAAACTTGTAGGGACACGCCATTCACCACGAACGGATCGGCGCTGGTGCCGCTGCCGGTCATGGCCACGCTCGCCCCGGTATCGGCGCGGCTGGCGCTCCACGTGCTGCCGTTGTAACTGAGCAGTAGATTCTGCCCGTCGAGCTTGCTCACATCACTGACGTTGACGGTGAACGCCGCATTGCCGGTATTGGCGCTGTTGCCGTCCACGGTCGGTGGGGGCAGGTTGAAGAAATTGCCGCCCATCTGGCCGTACAGGTCCATGCCGGCTTTGTGCTGCTGGTTGTAGCTGCTGGCCAGACCGGTGGCGATGCGGCCCAACTCGGCCGTGGTCGGATCCAACACCGAACTGCGGAATTCCAGGTAGCCGCCGATCTTTCCGCCAAGCGCCTGGCTGCTCAGCGGGGTCGAGCCACCAGGCGTCTTCAGCGCGATCTGCAGCCGCTGCGGTTGGTAGGGATCCTGTGTCGTCACCAGGACCGACGCGGTGGTGCCGACCACCATCGCCTGGCCGCCAGCGGTGTAGACGTTCATCATCCCGCCGTCTTGCTGGACCACGCTGCCGCCGGTATAGCTGACCAGTTGGCTGATCAGCTGATCGCGGTGATCCAGCAAATCCGGCGAGGCATCGGTGGCGTTGCTGCCGATCTGGCCGTTGATCTTGGCGATCTCGGTGGCCAGGTCGTTGGCCTCGGTGGTGCCCGACACCAATCCACCGTTAACTTCGTTGTTGAGCGAATCGATCTGGCCGTTGAGTTGCTTGAATCGGGTAACCAGCGCATTGCCACTGTCGAGCAAGTTCTGTCGGTTAGCGGTGGTGGGGGCGCTGGAGGACAAACTGCTGGTGGCGTCGAAGAAGTTCGACCACGGCCCGGCGATGCCGGTGGCCTTGTCGGAAAAAACGCTATCGACGCGGCTGGACATGTCCGATAACTGCTTCAGTCGTGCCGCTTCGCCGGTGCTATCGAACAGGCGCGAGATCGCCAACTGGTCGGCAACGCGGGAGATATCGCTGATGTGGGTGCCATTGCCGACGTAGTAGTTGCCGAACTGATTCGGCACGTTAGTGGCGAAACTGGCGCGCTGCCGGCTGTAGCCATTGGTATTGGCGTTGGCGACGTTGTGACTGACGGTTTGCAGTGCGCGCTGGAAAGCGAGCAGTGCGCCGGTACCGGTGGACATGACGGACATGGATGGCTACCTCAGCGTCGCATGATGCTGGAGGGATCGACGCTGCTGGCGATCATGCCAATGCCGCTGGCAGCCGCGTTGCCGATTGCCGCGACAGCACGGCCGACGATCGGTCCCGCCGCGATGGCGGCGATCTTGGACGCGTAGGACGGATCGGTGGCATAACCCGCTCGCTGCAGGCCCTGCGCGAAGCCGCGTATGTCGGTGCCGGCCTTCAACGCCTGTTGGTAGCGCGGGTTGGTTTTCAGCAGGCGCACGTAGTCGTCAAAGCTGTCCGCTGGCGAAGCGTAGGCACGGAAGTCCGCGGTCTGCGATTGCTTGACCCCGTCCACATATTCGTGGGTGTTGGCGGTGATGCGGTCTCCGTTCCAGCCGGTGGCTTTGATCCCGAACATGTTGTTCGAACTGGGGCTGTTGTTGTGGGCCATGCCATGGCGACCCCAACCGGTTTCCAGTGCAGCCTGCGCGACCAGTGCCCGCGCATCCACTCCCAGCTCGTGCGCGGCTTTTTGCGCATGGTTCCAGATCCTGGCGACGAAACCTTCCGGTGTGCGTTCGCCTAGGCTTGCGGCCGCCGCGTTGGCCGCGGCGGCGGTGCTTGGATCGATTGCTGCGGCGCTATCGGCAGGTTTCTGGACGTTCGACCAGCGATCATCTGTGCTGTCCCAGGACAGGCCGGCACTACCGTCGACCGGGTTGCCGCCGAACGACTGGCGCTGGGCGTTGCTGTCGCGACCGGCGATCATGTCCAGCACCTGTTCGACCTGATGCTGTGGCGTCCCGGCCACGCTCATGCCGCTCAACGGACCGCTTTCGGTCCCGTCTGCCGCGGCGGTGGCGCCGTCTTGCAGGGGAATGGCGCGGCTGCCCCGGTCTGATACCAGCGAATAAGCCTTGGCTGCTTTGGCCGCGCCGATCGCGGTATTGGTGGCTGGCGCTGCGCTAGGTTGGCCGCCACCGAGTTGCTTGGCGATCAGTGCCGACAGGCCCAGACCCTTACCGTCGGTCAAGCCTTTAGCCAACTGTTTGTCGTACATGTCGCGAAAGGTCTGGTTCTCGCCCGGGAACAGGGAGTCGCCGAAACTGGCGTCGCGCATGCTCTTGACCAGCATGTTCGCGAACTGTCCTTCGAGCTGGCGCGACACCTTGTCGATCTTGGCGGGATCGTTCTGGGTGCTGGCGTGCAGGTCGAGGGGCGAGGACGAGATACGCATGTCAGATCACCTCTAGCTCCGCGCTCAGGGCACCGGCCTGCTTGAGCGCTTCCAGAATTGCAATCAGATCGCCGGGCGCGGCGCCGACTTCGTTGACTGCACGCACGATTTGATCCAGCGAGGTGCCGCCCTCGAACTTGAACATGCGGCTACCTTCGTTGGTTGCGGTGATGGTCGATTTCGGCGTCGCCACGGTCTGGCCATTGCTCAGCGCGTTCGGTTGGCTGACATCGGTGCCTTCGCTGATGGTGACGGTCAGCGAGCCGTGCGAGATCGCCGCCGGGCTGACCCGCACCTGCGCGCCGATCACCACGGTGCCTGTACGAGCGTTGACCACGACCTTGGCCGGCGCCGCGCCGGGCGATAATTCCACGTTTTCGATCCGCGCCAGCAGGCCGATGCGTGCGCTCTGGTCGCTTGGCGAGCGTACCGCCACGGTGGAGCCGTCCACGGCATGTGCACTGCCGGGGCCGAAGGTATTTTCCAGCGCCGCGACCATCCGCGAGACGGTGGTGAAATCGGCCTGGTGCAAGTTAAGGGTGATCTCGCTGCTGCTGCCGAACACGTCCGGCAATGCGCGCTCCACGGTTGCGCCATTCGGGATAAGGCCGACGCTGGGCACGTTGACCGAGATGCGCGAACCGTCCTTGCCCTGTGCGCCGAAGCCGCCGACCACCAAGTTACCCTGAGCAATCGCATAGACCTGACCATCGGCGCCCTTCAGCGGTGTCATCAGCAAAGAGCCGCCACGCAGCGAGATGGCATTGCCGATCGAGGATACGGTGACGTCGATCGGCTGGCCCGGCTTGGCAAATGGCGGCAGTTGCGCACTGATCGCCACCGCAGCGACGTTTTTCAACTGAGGGTTGACGTTCGCCGGCACGTTGACGCCCAACTCGCCGAGCATGTTCTTCAGGCTCTGCACGGTGAATGGCGCTTGGCTGGTGCGGTCGCCGCTGCCGTCCAGGCCGACCACCAGGCCATAGCCGACCAGCGCATTGCCGCGCACGCCGCCGACCTGGGCAAGATCTTTGATGCGTTCGGCCGCGGCCGGGGCGACCAGGCTTGTGCACAGCGCAAACGCGGCGAGCAGGCGGCAGGGCAGGGACAGGAGGGTCATGGTAGGTCTCAGTAAGGCGAAATGCGTGAATTGAAAAAACGGCTCAGCCAGCCCATGGCATTGGACTGCGCCACCGCGCCGCGACCGCCGTAGGCGATGCGCGCGTCGGCGACCTTGCTGGAGGGAATGGTGTTGTCCGGGGCGATGTCGGCGGCGCGGACGATGCCTTGCACCTGCACCAGTTCGTCGCCCTGGTTCAGACGCAGATTTTTGTCGCCCTGAATCACCAAATTGCCGTTAGGCAAGCGCTGCATCACGGTCACGGTCAGGCTTCCCTGCATGGTGTTGCTTTGCGCGGTGTTGCCCTTGCCGGCGAAGCTGCGATCGCCGCTGGTGGAGTTATTGAGCACGTCGGTGCCGTTGATCGTGAACGGGGTGCCGAGCAGGGTCGGCGTGGCCATTTTCACGCTGTCCTTTTTGCTGATACTGGTGCCAGCGGTGCTGCTGGCATTGGTACTTTCCACCAACGTGATGGTCAGCAAGTCGCCGACATCGCGAGCACGACGGTCCGAATACAGCGACAGGCCAGGGCCGGCGGCGTAGATCGCGCCGGCGCTGGGCTGTGCCTGCGGTGCGACCACTGGGACGATCGGTGCCATCGGCGAATACGGGCGCATGTCGCCGGCAGCGACGCCCAAATTGGCGCAGCCGCCGAGCAGGACCGACAACAGCGCGGCGGAGAAGCAGAGAGAGGACAGGTGTGACATGGTGGATTCCGGAAACGGCGGGATCAGGCGTTGTTGTTCAAGTAGCCGAGCATCGCGTCGGTGGTGGAGATCGCCTTGGCGTTCATTTCGTAGGCCCGCTGGGTTTCGATCATGCTCACCAGCTCTTCCACGACATTGACGTTGCTGCCTTCCAAGGCGCCCTGCACGGTGGTACCGAGGCCATTGAGGCCGGGCGTCCCGCTTTGTGCCGGACCTGAGGCGGCGGTCTCCACGTACAGGTTCTGGCCGGTGGCTTGCAGTCCCGAGGGATTGATGAAGTCGGTCAGGGTCAGCGAGCCGACTTGCAGCGCGGCGGCGGAGCCTGGGACCTGCACGCTGACCGTGCCGTCGTTGCCAATGGTCAGCGACTGCGCACCTTCCGGAATCTGGATGCCTGGCTGTATGGCGTAACCGCTGTTGGTCACCAGTTGGCCCTGCGCGTTGACCTGCAAGCTGCCATCGCGGGTATAGGCGGAGGTGCCGTCGGGCATCTGCACTTCAAGGAAGCCGCGACCGTTGACCATCACATCCAACGCCCGCCCCGTCTGCTGTTGGCTGCCTTGCTCGAAATCTTTGGAGGTGGCGACTACACGCACGCCAGTTCCTAACTGCAGGCCGGAGGGCAACTGCGTCTGCGACGAACTGGCACCGCCGGGTTGACGCCGCTGTTGGTACAGCAGGTCTTCGAAGCTGGCGCGATCGCGCTTGAAGCCGGTGGTGCTGGTGTTGGCCAGGTTGTTGGAGACGACCGACATACGTGTCTGCTGCGCATCCATGCCGGTCTTGGCGACCCACAAAGCCTGATTCATGACCCGAGTTCCTCTGAAGAATGGTCCCCGAGCTGTGCCGGGGTGCATGAAGACTGATGCATGCGCCGTGCCAAACACCGCGCCGGCGGTGGCCTCAGCCGCTCAGGCGCAGCAGGGTGTTGGCCGACTGCGCGTTTTCGTCGCCGTTTTTGATCACTTTCACTTGCATTTCGAACTGGCGTTGCAACTGGATCATCTGCACCAGCGCACCAGCGGCATCCACATTGCTGCCTTCCAGTGCGCCTGTGTGCAGTGCGGTGCCGGTGGCAAGTGGAAAGGCTTTGGTCGGATCTTCGCTGATGTTGCGCATCAGTCCGTCGGGGCGGCGAGTGAGCTGATCGGCCGGTGCAGTCACCACTTTCAGTGTGCCGATCGCGCTCATCGCCTGCGGTCCTTCGCCCAATGGCACGATCGAGACGGTGCCATCGTTGCCGATCTCCAGTGACTGATGCGGTGGGATCGACATCGGGTTGCCCTCGGTATCGAGTACCGCACGGCCACTGGCGGTGACCAGTTGTCCGTTCGCGGTCAGTGCCAATTCACCGCCACGGGTATACGCCTCCTTGCCGTCGCTCGTCTGTACCGCCAGCCAATTATTGGCAACTAGCGAGACATCCAGCGGATTGCCGGTGACCTGCTGGGCGCCGACATCGCGGTCGAAGCCCTGGTCGATATGCAACGCGTCGATGCGTGACGGGTAGCCGCTACCCTGAATGCGGAATGCCTCGGTATTGGCGAGCTGCGCCTTGAAACCGGCGGTCTCGACGTTGGCCAGGTTGTGCGACACCGTGCCCTGCGCCTGCAGCGAAGCGCGGGCGCCGGTCATGGCGACGTAGAGTGCTTTGTCCATGGGAAATCCTCGAAAGCCTGGATTCGGGTCTCTGGGCTGGGGACCCGGAAAGGCGCGAAGTGGAAGTACTTAAACGATCAGGAGAAGGACGCAGCGCGACGTATCGATCCGCGTCCCCTACAGCGTTTGATTTAGCGAATTTCAGGCCCCGAGTTCCCAATCTCGGCTTCAGCCGTCAACGGATATTGATGACGGTCTGGGTGACCTGATCCTGGGTGGAGATCATCTGCGAGTTGGCCTGGAAGTTGCGCTGGGCCACGATCATGTTGACCAGCTGCTCGGTCAGGTCGACGGTGGAGGACTCAAGCGCGCCGGATTGCACGCTGCCGAAGTCCGACGAGCCTGCTACTCCGGTACGAGGAGCACCCGATCCCGAGCTTTCCGCCCATGCGTTGTCGCCCAACGACGTCAAGCCTTGCGGATTGACGAAGTTGCTCATCGCGACCTGTCCCAATGCCTTGTCGGCATTGTTGGAGTAGCGCGCGAAGATGACGCCACTGGAATCGATGCTGATCGAGTTGAGCTTGCCGCTGGCGTAGCCGTCCTGGGAGGCGCCGCGCAAGGCGAAGGTTTCGCCGTACTGCGTTGAACCAGTGACGTTCAATGTGAGGTTGAGGGGGCCTGCGCCGGTGCTCGGGGTGAAGCTGCCCAGCGTGATTTTGCCGTCGGCGGGGCTGGTGAGCATGCCACTGCCGGAAAATTGCAGTGTGCTTGCACCGCCTGCGGCGACACCATCTATGTAGTTATAGACCTGCCACTGGTTGGGGGTGGCGGTCTTGACGAAATACGAGGTCTGGATGTGGCTCACGCCCAGTGAGTCATAGACGGTGGTGCCGCCGGTGGAGCTGTTGTAACTGTTGGCGTTGTTCGGGTCGAACGTGGTGACCGTCGGCGGTTGGGCGTTGCCGGGCAGGGTGAACATCAGGTTGACCGTGCTGGTCGGATTTGGTGGGCTGTCGGTCGTTTGCAACTGCAGGTCGCTCAGGGTGCCGACTGCGAAGCCATTGCCGTTGGCTGTGGGCGGAAACACCTGCAATCTGGCGCCCTGCGGGTTGACCACGTAGCCATTGGCATCGGTCTGGAAATTGCCGGCGCGCGAATAGACCCGGGCGCCGTTGTTGGATAGGGTGAAGAAACCCGAACCGGAAATGGCCAGGTCCAGGTTGCGTCCAGTCGGATCGATATTGCCCTGCGAGAATTGCTGGGCCACGTTGCTGACCCGTACGCCCGAGCCGACGGCATTGCGCGCCAGACCGTAGCCGCTGACCGTGAACTGGTCCGCAAACTCGGCACGCGAACTCTTGAAGCCGGTGGTATTGACGTTGGCGATGTTGTTGGCGGTGACGTTGAGGTCGGTATTGGCGGCTTTGATGCCTGACAATGAAGTGTTGAAACCCATGGTGGACTCCTGTGGATTGGCTGGCTCAGCTGACGCGGATGACGTTCGACAGAGGCGTGGTGCCCAGCCCGGTCAGATCGAGATAGATTCCGTCCGAACCGATGATGGCGCTTTCGACCGGCGCTTGAACGTAGGTGGACAGTGTGGTGGTGGCGCCTGTGGTGTCGTTCTGCGTGGCGGTGACGCTGTAGGTGCCTGCGGGCATCCGTGTGCCGTTGGCGTCGGTGCCATCCCAGTTGAAGGGGATCTGACCGGCCTTGTCGGCCGCCACGCTGATCTGCTTGATCGCCTTGCCGTTGGCGTCACTGACGGTAAGGTTGACCACGCCGGCACTGGTGGCCGCGACCATCCCGCCGGCAGCGCCATCGCTCCCTAGCGGCAGGCTCGCCGACGGGACCAGCACCTTGTGCCCGATCAGATTGGCGCCGCGCAGGACTTGATCGGTACTCATCGATGCCGATAGCGCCGTGACGGTCTTGTTGAGGTCGCCAATCCCCTGCACGGTGGACAGTTGCGCCATCTGCGACACCATCTGGCTGTTGTCCATCGGCTTGAGCGGGTCTTGATGTTGCAGTTGCTCGGTCATCAGCTTCAGAAAGTCGGCTTGTTTGAGTGCCGGGCTACTGCTGGCGGTGGTGCTGGTGTTGCTCGCGGCGCTCAGCCCCAGGCTCGAATACGTATCGGTGGACGAAGCAACGTTGGTCATATGGAATTCCCGGGAGAATGAGGCGACGGAAGGAGCACGGCTCAGCGGCCGATGGTCAAGGTGGATAGCGCCAGTTCCTTGGCGGTGTTGAGGACTTCCACGCCGGCTTGGTAATTGCGCGAGGCGGAGATCAGGTTGACCATCTGCGAGACCGGATCGATGTCCGGCGAATAGATGTAGCCGTCTGCATCGGCGAGCGGATGGCCGGGTTCGTAACGCTTGATCGGCGGATCCTTGCTTTGGCTGATTTCCTTGACGTTGACACCGGTCAGCGCGCTGTCGTGCGGGTCGCGCACCGCCTGGAAGATCGGCTCGATCGGTTTGTAGGCCGCTTCGGCCGAGCCGGCCACCGAGTCGGCGTTGGCCAAATTACTGGCGATAGTGCTCATTCGCACCGACTGCGCTTGCAGCGCGGAGCCGGCGACGTCGAAGATCGGCAGATTGCTCATGGCTTATTGGCCTGTGATCGCGGTGAGCATAGTGCGCACCTTGGAATCGATGAAACTCAGCGAGGCGCGATATTCCAGCGCGGCACGGCCGTAGGCGGCGCGTTCGGCGTCCGGGTCCACTGTGTTGCCGTCCAAATTGGGCTGGCTGGACTCGCGGGTGATCTGGAACGGGTTCAGGCCATCGCCCCCGACCGCGATGTGGCGGCTGTCGGTGACCTCGAGTTGGGTCCCTTCGCGTTGACCCTGTGCGGCGCGCATCGCCGCGTCGAAATCCAGGTCCTGTGCCTTGTAGCCTGGGGTATCGACGTTGCTGATGTTGCTGGCAATCAGCTTCATCCGTTGCTCGCGCAGCGGCAGGGCGTCGCCGTGGACGCCAAAATAGGATGAAATCGGATTGGACATGGCACGCGGTCCCGCGGTTCGTTGCTGAAACCACAGGCAAGTCGTGTGCCAAACTGAGCATCCGCCTTTAGCGGAGCAGACCTATCGGGTCAATTGTTCGCGGCCGGATGTACCGTCGGCGCCGGCATGCCGTCAGCGCCTAGGATTAAGCGGCCCGAGCCTCGGCGACGACCCGCAGTCGCGCCAGTACGTAGTCGGCCAATTCGTTGGCGCTGTACTTGGCGACGAAGGAATTGGCCCCAACGCGCTCGACCATCGCGTTGTTGAACACCCCAGAGAGCGAGGTGTGCAACAGCACGTATAGCCCAGACAGACCTGGGTGACGGCGGATTTCCGTCGTCAGCGTGTAGCCGTCCATCGCTGGCATCTCGATGTCGGAGATCACCATGGCGTAGCGATCCGCCGGATTCTCGCCGCTGGCATGGATCTGCAAGAGGTGGTCGAGTGCCTGGCGGCCGTCCGACAGCAAGGTCGCACCCACGTCGAGCTGGTCGAGTACGCTACGGATCTGCTGTCTGGCCACGCGCGAGTCGTCTACTACCAAGACCTGCAATTGCCGGCCGGTGAGTGCCAACGACGGGTCGATCTGCGCTTCCGTACGCGTCTGGGCAATGTCGGCCAAGACGCTTTCCACGTCGATCACCTGAATCAGTTCGCCCTGGAAGCGTGTCACTGCGGTCAGATAGCTGGACTCTGCTCCCAGCTCCGGTGGCGGATGGATATCCTCCACGGCGATGTTGACGATGCGCTCCACGCCGCTGACAAGAAAGCCCTGTACCGAGCGATTGAATTCGGTGACGACAATGTAGCGTGGCCCTGCGTCCGTGTTGGGTTCGCGCTCCGGGTGGCCGATGGCGAGACCTAGGTCGAGCACGGGCACCGAGCGGCCGCGTACATCGGCGACACCGGAAAATTGCAGTGGCAGCCCCGGTACCTGGAATAGCTCCGGCCGCCGCAAGACTTCCTGCACTTTGAAGACGTTCACGCCAAAAAGCTGACGACCGCCCAGCCTGAACAGCAGCAAGGCAAGCCGATTGTGGCCCGCCAAGCGGGTGCGCTGGTCGATTCGGTTGAGCAGATCGTGCGACATGGCGTTCATATCGGCGCCAGCGCAGTGGAACTTGAGGCTGTGTCTGGTATTGATCGCATCGAATCGCGGCACACTGTTTGCACTGAGGAGGCGACACTTAATCACGAGAAGAGATACAGCGATGCGTCCGATCCTGTTGCTGATGCTGCTTGCGGCCACGCCCGCCTGGGCCGATGAATTCCAGCCGGTGGAAACGATCCGCGCGGCAGCACTGTCGACCCTAGGTCCAGGGGCTGAAGCTGAGGCGACGCTGGATCCGGCGGTTCGGGTGCCGCTGTGTCCGGTGCCGCTGCAAGCCCTGCCGACCGGTACCACGACGGTAGAAGTGAGTTGTCCGCGCGATGCTGGCTGGCGGCTATTTGTGCCGGTCAAGGTTCGGCGCATGCAGCAGGTATTGGTGTTGGCGCGCGGCCTGACCGCTGGAGAGACCATCGGCGCTGCCGATATCGTCCCTGAGAAGCGTGATGCTGCACGCATCGTCGGGGCCGTGATGACCGACCCGGCAGTGGCGGTGGGCAAGCTGGTCCGGCGGACCTTGCCTGCCGGCACCTTGCTATCGCTCGGCGATTTGGTCTCGCCGCGGTTGGTCCGGCGCGGCGACAATGTGGCGCTGGTGGCACGCAAGGGGGGGCTGGAAGTACGTATGGCCGGCCGAGCTATGAGCGATGCGGGGGAAAATGAGCGGGTGACCGTCGAAAACTTGTCGTCTCGTCGCATTGTTCAGGGAACTGTGTCACAAAATGGAGACGTTTTGGTGACGCGATGACAAATCCCCTAAAGTTCTGGATCGTAACGTCGTTATCACATTCGAACCCGTAGCAGGATCAGCGTGATGAGCCAGAAAATTGAAGGTACTTTATCGACCTCGGCCACACACCGCACGTCGTCTGTCAGAACCAAGAGCGCCTCTGGAGCATCCGAGGAAGGGCAGAGCCGTGAGGTTGGTGCAACAGCCGCTACCGACAGCCTGCGCCTGACCGGCGAAGCTTCCGGACTACAGAACATACAACGCGAACTGGCGGCCGCCCCGGCGGTGGACAAGCAGCGCGTCGAAGCAGTCCGCACTGCGTTGCAGAACGGTAGCTACACGATCAACCCGCAGGCCATTGCCAGCCGGATGATCGATATGGATAGGCAACTCGGCGCATGAACACATCTGTGACCACTCCCTTGCAGGAACTTAGCGACGCGCTCGTCGGTGAACGGCAAGCGTTGTTGGATCACAATGTGGAAGGTCTGATGCAGGCGACCAGTGCCAAATTGGCCGCATTGCGCGCACTGGAAGCGGACGTGCCGGCTGGCGCCGAGGTGGAATTGCGTCTACGCGAGCTGGCCGACGCCAATCGCGCCAACGGCGCGCTACTGGCGCGACGTCGGCGTGAAGTCAATTGGGCACTGCGTCACTTGGGCCGTAGCGAGAGTGCTTCTGCCTATGACGCCAAAGGCCAATCGAGCACGCCGCTCGCGCAGCGTCACCTGGCTATCGCCTGATATCCTCGCGCCCCTTCGTCGGGGGCGCGCGCGCAGCGGCGGCAACGGCGTATATTGAACGTCCGTCGACCACCCGCCGCCCATTGCCGTGAATTTCGTCGATATCGATTCCGCTGCCCCGGTTGTCCTGCCGCCGAGGGAGCAACTGTTTGCGCTAAGCGAACTGTTGTACGAAGGCGTGGTGCTGTTCCGCGCCGATGGTCAATTGGTGTTCGCCAACAGGGCCGCTCGCGGTTATCTATCTGGCGTGGATGCCGGCACGCTGAGCGCGCATCTAGGGCAATGGCTGCCTGGCGATGCGCTGTCGCAGGCGCGTAACAGCGGCCGTTGGAGTGGAAGCTTACCGACCGAGCAACGCGTGGTGCTGGCGCATCTGTATTTTCAGGTCGGCTTCGGTGTCGATGACGGCCATTACCTGATGCTGATCCAGGGTATCGAAGGGCAGCAGGATTACGAGCAGGAATTGCAGCGCCGCCACGACGAATTGCGTCAAGCGTATTTGCGTCTGAACGGCGCGCAGGAAAAGCTGCTGCAGTCGGAGAAAATGGCCTCTATTGGCCAACTTGCCGCTGGCGTCGCCCACGAGATCAACAATCCTATTGGTTACGTCCATTCCAATCTGGGCAGCCTGCAAGAGTATCTACGCAGCCTGTTCACCCTGATCGAAGCATACGAGCGCGCGTTGCGCGCGCCGGAACCGAAGGCGTTGATTCCGGAGATCGACGACATCCGCAACCGCTTCGACATCGACTTCATCAGCCGCGATCTGCCGCAACTAATGGCCGAGTCGCGAGAAGGTATCGAGCGGGTGACAAGCATCGTTCGCGATCTCAAGGATTTTTCGTATTCCGGTCGCGAGGACTCATGGAAGCTTGTGGATTTGCATTCGGGTCTTGAATCCACGATCAACATCATCTGGAACGAGCTCAAGTACAAGGTTATCCTGGAGCGCCACTACGGCAATTTGCCGCTGGTTGAGTGCCTGCCATCGGAGCTCAATCAGGTGTACATGAACCTGTTGCTCAACGCTGGCCAGGCGATCGGGGAGCGTGGCACCATCGTCGTCAGTACCGGTCAGGATGGCGATCAGGTCTGGATCGAGTTCAAGGACTCCGGCGCTGGTATTCCGGCCGATCTATTGCAACGCATCTTCGATCCTTTCTTCACCACCAAGCCGGTCGGCAGTGGTACCGGGCTGGGCCTGTCGATCTCCTACGGCATCGTCAACAAGCATCATGGCCGTATTGACGTGTCCAGCAGTGTCGGTGAAGGTTCGACCTTCAGAATCGTGATTCCGGTGCGTCAGCCCAAGTGATGTCGCTGGGCTCGTCACCTGCGACGTCGATAGCAAGGGCGACATGTACACATGGCGACCGATACTTTCCCTGGGTTTTGCACACCAGTGCCGTCGCTACCTCATAGTTGTCCATCCCTGCGTTGATCGTCGTGTGTGCGGAACGCCTGGCGGATGTGCTCGCGCAGTTCGTCGTCGTTCCAGGGTTTGGTCAGGAAGCGGTAGATCGCTCCTCGGTTGATCGCATCGGTCACGGTAGCGAGGTCGGTGTAGCCGGACAACACCAGGCGGATGGTATCGGGGTAGAGCATCTTGACCCGGCCGAGGAACTCGGTGCCGCTCATGTCGGACATGCGCTGGTCGGACAAGATCACCTGCACGTCGTTGGTGGCAAGCAGATCGAAGGCATCGCGGACGTTACCGGCGGCAAGGATCCGGTAGCCGTCGCGGCGGAACAGCCGGACCAGCGAGCGCAGTACGTTTTCCTCGTCGTCCAGCAACAGCAGTGTGCGGTCTGGTCGAGTTTCGGCGAAGGACTCCGGGCGCAGGTAACGGCGCCGCAACGCCATGCCCGCCGCTTCGGCCGACATCGGTTCACCGAACAGGTAGCCTTGGAAGATGTCGCAGTCGTTGCGCCGCAGGAAACCCAGTTGCGCCTGCGATTCAACGCCGTTTGCGATCACCACCATGCCTAACTGGTGCCCCATGGCGATAATCGCGCGGGCGATCGCCGCCTCGCGGTTGCCGGCAGGTGCGCTCTTGATGAAGCTGCGGTCGATCTTGAGCTTGTCCACCGGATAGCGCACCAGCGCGCTGAGACTGGAATCGCCGGTGCCGAAGTTGTCCAGGCTCAGGCTGATGCCTTCGTGGCACAGGTTGGCCAGGGTCTCGTAGACGAAATTGACGTTGTTGGTCAGCGCGCTTTCGTTGATCTCCAATACCACCATTTGCGGCGGCACGCCGGCGGCTTGCAGCGCCGACATGACTTCGTTGAAGAAGGTCGGCCGCAGCAGTTGCAAAGTGGACACATTGACCGCGATGGTGAAGTCGTCGAAACCCTGGTCGCGCCACAGCCGCGCCTGGCGCAATGCGCCTTCCATCACCCAGGTGCCGATCTGCACGATCACCCCCAGGCGCTCGGCGGTGCGCATGAAGCGCTCGGGGACGAGGATTCCCAGTGTCGGTGACTGCCAGCGCAGCAGCGACTCCATGCCGACCACGCGACCGTCGCGCGCGCTGACCATCGGTTGGTAGCGCAGGCGCAGCTCGCCGTTGGGAATGGCGTCGATGATCTGCCGCGAGATGATGCTTTCGCTGTGCGCGCTGGGCTGGCCGTCGGCGGCATAGAGGCGAACCAGGTTGCCGCCTTCGCGTGCGGCTTGATAGACCGCGTCCTCGGCATAGTCGAGCAGAGTGGACAGACGGGTCGAATGTTCCGGGCACAGGCTCACGCCGATTTTGCCGGTCATGAAGAGTGTGTAGGGCAGCACCGAAAGCGGCAGTTCGATCTGTTGGCGAATTTCCTCGGCGAATGTTTCCGCTGCCGGTACGTCAGCGGTACGCGGCACCGCCATGACCAGTTCGTCGCTGCCGTGGCGCCATAGCAAACCACGGCCACGCAGGTGGGCCTGTAGCCGGTGCGTCAGCAGGGCCAAAGCTTGATCGCCGACCTCCGGATTCATGTTCTCGTTGATCGAGGCGAAGTGGTCGATGTCGATGTGAAGCAGCATCACTCCCGGTCCGCCTGCCAGCGCTTCGGCGATCATTCCGGTCAGCGCCGGGTGTCCGGCACCAAGCCGCGAGGGCAGTTCGTCGTCCGCAGTGTTGGCGGCAGCGGGATTCCACATCGAGTCAAGATCCAAGTGAGGGGGGCGTCGTCGCGGTGGTGTAGGGCAGATACAGTGTCACCCGGGTGCCGGTGCCGGGGGCGGTATCGATTTGCAGGGTACCGCCGGCGCTCTGCGCCCGCTCGCGCATCACGATCAGGCCTAAACCACGCGCTCCGGTCGGATCGAAGCCATCGCCATCATCGACCACCTCTAGGTGCAGCTGACAGTGTTGCTCGTCGCTCAGCGTCATCCGCACCTCACCGGCGCTGGCATGACGCAGTACGTTGGTCAGGCTCTCCTGAGCGATGCGGAAGCAGGCTTGCTCGACCTCACTGCTAGGGCGCTCGGGCAGCATCGCGATCTCCAGATGCAGGCGCACCGCTGAAGCGCGAAACAGCATGCCTGCTTGCCAGCGCAATGCCGCTTCCAGGCCTAGCGCGTCCAGTTGCGGAGGGCGCAGCAGGGTAGACAGGTTGCGCAGTTTGGTGATGCTGCTGTCGGCCAATTGCACGATCTCGGCGAGATCCTCGCGGCGCCGTGCGGCATCGGTTTCGTCCAGTGCGGCATGCGCGGACAGCTTCATGGCGGTAATCGCCTGGCCGATGTCGTCGTGCAGGTCGCGCGAAATCGCGCGGCGCTCATCTTCCTGCAACGAAAAAAGACGCCGTGCCATCGCCTGCAGTTCGCGGTTGCTTTGCGCCAGCGCATCGCGGATGCGCTCGGGCTCACTGAGATCGCGCACAATCAGTAGTTTGCAATCGCGACCGCTGTAGCGGACGTTACCGAACGATAACCCAGCGTGGAACAATGAGTTATCGCGGCGGCGCATGCGCGCAGTGACGCCGGGCTCGCCCTTGGCCCCGACAGTGCCCATCTGCTCGCGTACCTGCGCCAGGCTGGCGCTGTCCACCAGGCTCTGCAATGGTTCGCCTAGTAGGTTCTCGCCATCGTAACCGAACTGCACGGCACAGGCGGCATTGGCGTACATCACATGTTCCTGGTGCAGGATGACCACACCGTCCGGCAGCACCCGCACCAGTTCGCGAAACTGCTCCTCGCGCTCGTGCAGCAGACGCCTGGAGCGTTCGTGTTCGGTTACGTCCTGCAGGGTGCCGCGCACGCAGGCGGCGCTGTGCTCGTCGTTGGCCGACTCGGCACGCAGATGCAACATGCGCGCCTGACCATCGGCTGCCAGCACTGGCAGTAGCATGTCCAGTTGCAGTGGCTTGGTGCCGCACAGATCTTCGATCACGCGCTGGAGGCGCGCCTGCGAGGCGACATCGGTGGGGATCAGTAACTCATCCAGACGATGCTGCCGTACATGCTCCGGTACACCCCGTCCCAGCATGCGGTAGACTTGGTCGGAGTAAGTGCCAAGGCCGCTGGCCCGGTCAAGTTGCCACGACCCAAGGCGCGCGATGGCTTGCGCCTCTTGCAGGTGTTGCAAGGCTTGATCGCGGCGCTGCTGCGCATCGTATTCGGCGCTACGGTCGCTGATGACCACTAGGCGTGCCTGGTGTCCCTGGTAATCCAGGCTGCTGCTGCGGGCCTCGGCCATGCGCTGGCTGCCGTCGCGCATGCACAACGGTTCGGCGACCACGCTGGTCTTGGACGGCGACTGCCGGATCGTCTCGATCACCTCCGCCATGCGCGCGCTGACGCTGGGCGGCCATAACTTTGCTAGTTCCAGCCCGACAAACTCATCGTGGGACCAGCCGAAGAAGGTCAACGCGGCGGGGTTGGCGTCAATGACCCGCAGGCTTTCCAGGTTGTAGACAAGCATGGGGCTGGAATTGGTCTGGAACATCTGCCGGTAACCGGCTTCGGACAGTGCCAGGCGCGCATGTGACTGCATCGCGCCACGGACCAGCGGATGTAGCAAGCGGTATAGGGCAATCGCGGTCAGCGCCAGGAACAGAGCTTCGTTCAGCAACTGTAAGGCAACCAAAGTTGCGGAGTCTTTCACGAAATAGGCGAGTAGCAACTCGCTGGCGATCGACCAGAGCAGGCCCAGCGCAAGGTACAACAGGACGGTGCGCCAGATGCCGCGATTCAACCGTTTTGCCAGGCGTATGCCGGATGGTGCCTGGGCAGGTGGAGAGCTCTCGTGTTGTGATTGCATGCTCCGGCAGCCTGTTGCAGTGATTCGTTTCTGGCGAACATCTTAGCCGTTGATGGACGTTGGGGCCCATCGCCTGCTTCCAGCGCTCAATTAATACTGCTAGGTGCCGCTATCCCCCATGTCCACAGCTATTCTGCGTGGCGAAACGGAGCATCTGGGCGTGGATCAAGGCCTCATTGCAAGCTTGCTGCAGCATCCGCTTACCTCGGCACTTGTCCTGCTGGACGCCGAAGGTAGGCCCCTGGCTGCCAACCAATCAGCGCAGATGCTGGGGTTGCCGCGCACAGTGGAGGCCTATGCCCAGCTCATGCGTGACGTGCGCGAGCGACTGGTCGATGGTGAGAACATGCTGGCCTGTACGCTGCCGGGTACCGCTGGGCGGCGGCTGGACGGTTGGTTGCGCTGCGTGCGCGACGAGAGCGGCGCCCTGCTTGCTTACACCTTGAGCGTTCCCGAGCCGGTCGGTAGCGATGGCACCACGCGCTGGGAGATCGCTCTGGACAGTGCTGACCACGGCCTATGGGACTGGGACATTCCCAGCGACAAGATCTTCCGTTCCGAGCGCTGGAAGCAGATGCTCGGTTACGCTGGCGACGCCCCGGTCCACGGTTTCAACGGCTTGCTGCCGCTCGTACATGGCCAGGACAAGGAACGCCTGCAACAGGCGATCCGTGCCCATTTCGAGGGTCGTACCGCGACCTATATGTGCGAGTTCCGCCTACGCGGGCAGGACGGGCAGTGGCACTGGATCCTGGACCGTGGCCGGATCGTAGCGCGGACCGCCGACGGTCGTCCGCTGCGTATGGTTGGCACGCATACGGATATCCACGAACAAAAGCTGTTGGAGCAGCGTCTGCTTGACCAACAGACCTTGCTGCGTGAGGCGCAGCGCATGACTGGCATGGGAAGTTGGTCCTGGGACCCGCGACATGACCAGTTCTGGTGCTCGCACGAGTTCCAACGTGTCACTGGCTTGAACGAACAGCAGGTGCCGAACAGCCGCGGTTGGCTGCGTCTGCTCAGTCGTGATTCGTCGGCGCAATTGGTCTCGATCTGGCGCCGCATGTTGAGCGATAAAAAACCTGTCAATTTCGATGTGGAACTGCCGTTTGGCAGTCAAGCGCCGTTGCATCTGCGGGTCTGGGCACAGCCGCAATTGGAGGGCGACGGCACCATTCAACGCGTTTTAGGCCAGGTCCAGAACATCACCGAGCAGCGCCAGACCGATGCGCTGATTCGCTGGCGTACCGAACTACTCAACCGTGTCTCGGCGCTAGGCAAGATCGGTGGCTGCGAGATCGAAGTGTCCACCCGGCGGATGCAGTGGACCGAGGAGTGCTATCGCATCCACGGCTTGCGCAAGGAAACCATCGAGCTTGACCAGGCGCTTTCGCTATACACACAAGACTCGCGCGATGCGTTCGAGGCTGCGTTAGCGCGGATCGTCGAAGGTAGTCTTCCGGAGCAGTTGGACCTGTGTTTCCATCGTCCGTCGGGCCAGCGTATCTGGGTGCAGGTCCTGATCGAGCTGGACGAACGCGATGGTCTACCGCCTCGCTTCGTGGTGCTGTTTCGCGACATCACTCACGAACGCGAGGCCAACGAACGCATCGAACTGCTGGCGCACTACGATCTGTTGACCGGACTGCCGAACCGGCAGTTATTGCGCGAACAGTCCGAAAAGGCAATGCACGATGCGATAGAACGAGGCAGTACGTTGGCGATGCTGTTCGTCAATTTGGATGGTTTCAAAAGTATCAATGATTCTTTCGGTCATGCGGCTGGCGATGCCTTGTTGAAGTTGGCCGCATCGCGGATGCACCAGCAACTGCGTACCAGCGACCTGTTGGCTCGCTTAAGCGGTGACGAGTTCGTTCTGGTGTTGCGCGATCTGGCCGAACCCGGTGACGCTGGACACGTCGCCCGCAAGTTGATCACGGCGCTGGCCGAGCCGCTGCCCAATGGCGAGAACGTCATCAAAATAGGTGCCAGCATCGGCATCGCGCTCATGGAAGAGGGACGCCAGGATTTCGATAGCCTGCTGCGTGCAGCCGACGCGGCGATGTATGCGGCCAAGGAATCCGGCCGCAATGCCTGTCACTACTACAGCCAGGACGTGTTGCTACGCGCGCAGCGGCGTCTGGAGATCGAGCACGCGCTGCATGGAGCGCTGGACCGCGAGGAATTCTCGCTGGTGTACCAGCCGCTGGTGCATACGGTAGAGGGGCATCCGCCGGCGATCGAAGCGCTACTGCGTTGGTACCGTCCTGGCCATGGCCATTGCAATCCGGCCGAGTTCATCCCGATCGCGGAAGAGTGCGGGGAGATCGTGCGCCTGGGCGACTGGGTGATCAGCGAGGCTTGCCGCCAGGCAGCAGCCTGGCATGAGGCCGGGCTGAGTTTCGACCGGATCTCGGTCAACGTCTCGGCGATGCAGTTACGTGACCGTGGCTTCGCCGAGCGGGTGATCGAGCTATGCCAGCGCAACGGTTGGTCTCCGAAGCGACTGGAACTGGAACTGACTGAGTCCGCCTTGATCCGCGATAGTGAATCGTTACGGCGCTGCTTCGAACTGTTCGAGCAGGAAGGCATACTGTTGGCGGTGGACGATTTCGGTACCGGATTTTCCAATTTGCACTACCTCAATCGTTTCCCAGTGCAACGGCTCAAGATCGACCGCAGCTTCGTGCAGGACATGTTGCACGACAGCGGTACTGCCAAGGTCACCCAGGCGATCGTGCAACTGGGTCACGCATTGGGGATGCAGGTGGTGGCAGAGGGGGTTGAAACAGTGCAGGAGGATGAGCTGCTGCGCGAACAGGGCTGTGACGAAATCCAGGGCTATCTGCACTCGCGGCCGCTACCGCCGCGTGAACTGGCCGCATGGTTGCGTGCGCGCCAGCATGCCGTATCGGCATCTCAACCGTGCCTGGAGCTGGCGACGCCGTGAATGTACGCCAGCCCTGATCACGGGCTGGACTTGCGGTAGCTGATGGGCTGGCTATACTGCGCCCCCATCGTTCCCGGCCAGAGGCCACTCACCTTGGACAGTCATCCTAGACCGAAGCTGCTGCAGCTGCCGAGCTGACAGGATTGCCATGGTCTGGGTTGTCCCAGATGGGTCCCGTCCGCTCAGGACGGGATCATTCGCTAGCCTCGTTGCGATGCTGGCGCGATTTCCGCAAGACGCAAGCCCGATCCGCGAAGACTCCAAGCGTTGGCCGATGGCATTTCCGCATCCGGAGCCGTCCATGTGCCTGTCATCGCGATCGCTATTGCCCGCTACCACGAGGACGGCTAGTCCGTCTCCACACCTGCGCTGGCTTGCGCTGCGGCGCGCCTCAGCCCAGCGATACAGGCGCGGGCGCGCTGCCGCATGCCGGTCGTCGGTTATCGCGTACGGACTCGCCGAAAGCGGTTGACCCGCAACGTACATTTTTCCCGCTCAGACTGAGCGTTCGGCTGCGCGATCGCGTCAGCGTATTTTTCAATTACCGCGGCTTGTTGCCGCTTTTGCCGGATCTTCCATATGGTTCCATTCGTTCGTGACCGTTCCGCGCCCGGACAGAGCGAGGTACGTCCCGGTGTGTTGCCCAACCTGCACGATCTGACGGTGTTCGCATTGCTGCTGGGTTTGGGGGTGCTGTTGCTGCACGGTGCTGCCGACATGCGCGCGCCGCTGCCGCCGCCCGGCACAACCTCGGTGTCGCTAGACCTGTGGCAACTACCTGAGTATGGCCTGCGCACGACCTTGCGTATGTTTGCGGCAATGGCGGCCTCGTTGTTGTTCACCTTCGTGGTGGCGACTCTGGCAGCCAAGAGCCGACGCGCCGAGCGGGTGATCGTGCCAGCCCTGGACATCCTGCAGTCGGTGCCGGTGCTGGGCTTCCTTACCTTCACCGTGACTTTCTTCCTTGGCCTGTTCCCAGGGCGGCAGATCGGCGCCGAGTTGGCCTCGATCTTCGCCATTTTCACCAGCCAAGCTTGGAATATGGCGTTCTCGTTCTACCAGTCCCTGCGCAATGTGCCGCGCGATCTGGACGAGGTGGCCCGAGGTTTCGGCATGAGCGCCTGGCAGCGGTTCTGGCGGCTGGAAGCGCCCTATGCGACTCCGTCGCTGATCTGGAACATGATGATGTCGATGTCCGGCGGTTGGTTTTTCGTCGTCGCTTCGGAGGCCATCACCGTTGGCGATCACACCCTTGAGCTGCCTGGCATCGGCGCCTATCTGGCACTGGCGATCGGCCAGCGCAACTTCGGCGCGGTCGCTTGGGCGGTCCTGGCGATGGCGGTGCTGATCGCACTGTACGACCAATTGCTGTTCCGCCCCATCGTTGCCTGGTCGGACAAGTTCCGTGCCGAGTTGACCGCCTCGCAGAACAAGCCGCAGTCCTGGTTGTACGACTTGCTTCGGCGCACACGCCTGGTCAAGCGTCTGGCCGCGCCATTGTCCTGGGCCTGGCAGCGCACTTTGCTGCTGCGATGGGCGCCGCGACGAGCGTCGGTGAGCACAGCGGAGGCGTCCCTGGGGCGTGGCGCGGTCTGGGGGGATCGCTTCTGGAGTGTCTCGCTGGCTGCCGCAGGATTGACTGCGGCCTGGTTCGCCTTCGACTACGGCCGCCGCCATCTAAGTCTGCACGATCTGGGCGATGCGTTCTGCGGCGGCCTGGCCACGTTGCTGCGGGTGGTGGTACTGATTGCGCTGGCCAGCCTGGTATGGGTGCCGATTGGGGTCTGGATCGGTCTACGCCCGAAGGTGGCGCAGCGGGTGCAGCCGTTGGCGCAGTTCCTGGCCGCGTTCCCCGCCAACGTCCTATTCCCGTTTGCGGTTTTGGCGATCGTCGCCACTGGCGCCAATCCGAACATCTGGCTGTCGCCACTGATGATATTGGGGACGCAGTGGTACATCCTGTTCAATGTGATTGCCGGCGCCAGTGCTTTTCCCACCGACCTGCGCGAGGCCGCCACCATCTACCGGCTGCGCTCGTGGACATGGTGGCGGCGGGTGATTCTGCCGGGCATTTTCCCGTATTACGTGACTGGCGCGCTGACGGCCTCCGGCGGCTCCTGGAATGCCAGCATCGTGGCCGAACTTGCCAGTTGGGGCGATCGCCATGTGCAGGCCTACGGCCTGGGCTCCTATATCGCTCGTGCCACCGCTGCTGGCGACGGCGCACGGGTTCTGCTCGGCGTGGCGGTGATGTCGCTGTTCGTGAGTATCTTCAATCGTGCGGTGTGGCGGCGGCTATATGTCTTCGCCGAACGCCGCCTGCGTTTCGACTGACCCAGGGAGACCGATCATGAGCTTTTCCGCAAGCGCTCCCGAGCGCGCCCCGCTGGTCCGCGTACAGGGTGTGCGCAAGAGCTACGACAAGGGCGGGGCAACCCCGTTGGTGGTGCTGGAGGACGTCGACCTGACCTTGAACTCTGGGCAGATCGTCGGTCTACTCGGCCGTTCCGGTTCGGGCAAGTCGACCTTACTGCGTGCCATCGCCGGTTTGCTACAGCCTAGCGCTGGCAGCATTGCCTTCCGCGACGCTGCGCCGAATCAAGCGCCGGACGACATTGCGATGGTATTCCAGAGTTTCGCGTTGTTCCCTTGGTTGACCGTACTGCAGAACGTGGAAGTGGGACTGGAGGCGCGTGGGGTGGCGGTCGACGAAAGGCGCCGCCGCTCCTTGGCAGCGATCGACCTGATCGGCCTGGATGGCTACGAAGGCGCTTACCCGAAGGAGTTGTCCGGAGGCATGCGCCAGCGCGTGGGTCTGGCGCGGGCGCTGGTGGTGCGCCCCAAGCTGCTGCTGATGGACGAGCCCTTCTCTGCGCTGGACGTGCTGACAGCCGAAACCTTGCGCACCGACCTGCTGGATCTGTGGTCGGAAGGTCGCATGCCGATCGAATCGATCCTGATGGTGACCCACAACATCGAGGAAGCGGTGTTGATGTGCGACCGTATCGTGATCTTCGGTGCCAATCCGGGGCGAGTGATTGGCGAGATCCAGGTCACGCTGCCACAGCCGCGCAATCGCCTGGCGCCAGCGTTCCGCGCGCTGGTCGACGACATCTACGCGCGCATGACGTCCAGCCCGCAGCGGCCGCATGCGCGCGAGGGCGTGTTCCCCGGTAGCGGCATCGCCATGGTGCTGCCGCGGGTGTCGAGTAATCTTCTGGCTGGCCTGATCGAGGCGGTTGCAGCCGAGCCTTACCATGGCCGCGCCGACTTGCCGCCACTGGCGGCCAGCCTGCAATTGGAAGTCGATGAGCTTTTCCCGATTGCCGAGACCCTGCAATTGTTGCGTTTTGCCGTCTTCGAACAGGGCGATCTGCAGTTGACCCCTGCGGGGCAGCGCTTCGCCGAACTCGGCACCGATGCGCGCAAGCAACTGTTTGCCCAGCACCTAGCGACCTATGTGCCGCTGGCCGCGCACATCCGTCGCGTGCTCGACGAGCGCCCAGCGCACCATGCGCCGGCACGCCGCTTCCGCGACGAACTGGAGGATCACATGTCAGAGGACTACGCGATGGAAACCGTGCAGGCGGTGACCAGCTGGGCGCGCTACGCCGAATATTTCGCCTACGACAAGCAGGCGGACTTGTTCTCGTTGGAAAATCCGACTTGAAGGGGACGCGAATCAGCGACGTCAACGTGACAGCGGCGAGAATCGCTTAGTCGATGTCGTGCAAGACAAAATCGACGATCGGAGCCGGTGTGCCGGCAGCGTCGATGGCGGTTCCGTTCAGTCCCATGTCCCAGGCCAGACTGGCCCATACGCTGTCGGCAATGCAGGCGCCCTGCGGCATGGAGGGGCGTGCTATGCGCATCTGGTACAGCTCGGCCTGGGCCAGTGTTTCCAATCTGCGCAGTATGCTGCCCGTCTGCTGACGCAGTGCCACTGCTGGAGCAACTGCGTCCGGTACCGGTGCGTCCGGTGCCGGGTCGCGCGGATCGCTGCGCTCATCGCAGGACATGACCGCACCTCTGGATAGGGACTGGAAATACATCGGCTAGGCCAAGCGGGTAGGGCATAGACGACACGCCCCGGTAGAGCCGGGGACGTGTCGGTTCATAGCGCGGAAATGGTCACGGCAGGCTCAGAACAATTCCACCGTGCCTGCGCCCATGCTCTGCTGTGCCACCGGCTTGTGCGGTGGGCGCTCCCATTCCGTACGCATATCGCGCAGACGCTTACCGACCCGCTGCAGCGCATCGATCAGTTCGCTGTCGAATACTCCGCCGTTGCGGTGCAACAGTTCCTGGAGGGCCACTGCTTCGCGGTTGATCGCGGCCAGTCGGTCCATGTGGGTATGCACGCCGCCAAGCGCCTGGGTCGCGATGTCCTCGAACTGCAGGGCGCGCACGGCTTCGGCGACACTGCTGTCGATGGCGCGACCGCATTCGGAGATCTCGCGCATGCTGTCGCCGAGGGAGTGATTGATCGCGGCCACGTTATCCAACATCGCCGCTGCCTCGGCACGGGCCTCGCGGGAGCGGTCCATGTCGCGGGAGGCCATGTGCGAGACCGTCTCGCGCACCTTGGCGATCGCATCCTTGGAGCTGTGCGCCAGCTTGCGGATCTGCTCGTTGAAGGTGGTGGAACGCTCGGACAGATTGCGTACCTCGTCGGCCACCACCGCGAAGCCGCGGCCCGCTTCGCCGGCGCGCGCCGCTTCGATGGCCGCGTTCAACGCCAACAGGTTGGTCTGGTCGGCGATCGACTTGACATCCTCCAGCAGGGCGAAGATGCCGTCCAGGTGCTGCGACATGTCGTCGATGTAGTGCACCGTGGTGGTGCTCTGGCCGCTGACTTGTTCCAGCGCTTCCACCAACTGTTCCATGCGCTGGCTGGCATGTTGGGCGAAGCGGGCCACGTCCACCCCTGTACCGCCATCTTCGCCAGTGCGATCCACGATCCGTGCCAGCGCCACGCTCTGCTGACGGGATTTGCGATTCATCGCTTCGAAGCTGTTGCCCAGGCCGCTGACCGCCTGGCGGATCAGTTCGCGGGCACGTTCGATATCGCCGCGTGACCCATCGATCTCATTGCCCACGAAGCTCCGCAGCTCGTTCAGCAACTGATCCTGTTCACGCATGATTTTGGCCTGCTCCGGCGAGCGCCGGCTTTGGCTGTATGCGGTCCAGGCGGCGAAGCCCAACCAACTCAACGTCATCGTGGTGAGAATGGCCCAGCGGACCGGGGCTGGCCAATCGAAGCCGGCAGCGATGGGGAACAGCAGCGTCAGGGCAAGCGGAGCGGCCAGACGGATCAGTAGGCGTGAATACATGGACGTTCTCGGCAAAGTCACGATTGCAGTATCGGCCGCCCCGTCGCGCTCTTTAGGTGCGGCCTCGCGCTGATCGTCGCGCGGTTGTCGGATACGTAACCTAATACGGCCAGCCTGTGGTGGCGTCAGCGTTGACGTTCAGCGCAGTGCCAGGTCCACGGCTTCGCGCATGCGCCGCTTGGCAAGCAGGAAATCCCACAGACTACCGCCCAGCTGTCGCCATAGTACCGCAGAGCGCACTGCGGCCAACAGCAGGGCACGGATCTCCGCGACCACCCCCGCCTGACCCAGATAGTGTGGATTCCCTTGCACCATCACCCGAGGACGTAAGTGACTGATAGTTCCAGCATAGAGCTGGCCCAGTGCTTCGATCACCTCAGGATGTGTGCTGTCGCCATGCTGTTCCAGCAGCAAGGCGGTCCGGGCGATGCCGATGCTGATTTTGGCGTCGGTTTCGGTGTCGCTGACGAGACGGCGCTCCAATTGGATTACCGCCATCGCCAGCCGTGGCAGGACCTCGTCCTGACCCTGGTTGCGAAAGTACTGGTGCAATAAGCGCATGCCAGGCACCAAGTCGCTGCGGTGGCCGTAAACCGCCTCCGCGCTCGGTGCATCGATCCGAAACACGCTGTCGAGCAGAGTGCGCACCAGCGATGCCTCCGAATGGCCGGTTTCGGCGATGCGGCGTACCTGTTGCAGGGCCTGGGCCATGCCTGCCAGCGCCAGCATACGCGTGTCCATGGTGTCGATCATCGGTTGGTGTCCTCGTGTGTTGCAGGCGTCCGCTGCGCCAGGCGGCGCTCCAGCGGGGCATCGGTGGTGGCGATCACGGCTCCGCCCAGGCACTCCTCGCCCTGGTACAGCACCAGAGATTGCCCCGGAGTCACGGCCCGTTGCGGACGCGTGAACTGTACCGTCAGAGTGCCATCATCGCGGATCTCGACCATGCACGGTTCGTCGGCTTGCCGGTAGCGGGTTTGCGCACGACATGCGAAGTGCCGCGCTGGCGGTGCGCCGGCAATCCAATGGGCGCTTTCCGAGCGCAGTTGTGTGGCCATCAGATGGGGGCTGTCGCGGTCCTGGTCGACGTACAGCACATTGCGCGCCACATCCTTGCCGATCACGTACCACGGCGCTGCGGCGCGGCCACGTACGCCACCGATGTTTAGGCCTTCGCGCTGGCCCAGGGTGAAATAGAACACGCCGGGGTGCTCGGCCACGATCTGCTCGTGCGGGTCGCGGATCTCGCCGCGCCGGGCCGGCAGGTAGCGGCTGAGGAATGTGCGGAAGTCGCGTTCGCCGATGAAGCAGATGCCAGTGGAGTCCTTCTTGGCGTGGGTCGGCAAACCCGCCTGGCGGGCGATGCGTCGCACCTGTTCCTTGGGCAGCTCGCCCACGGGAAACAGGGTCGCAGCGAGTTGTGCCTGGCCCAACTGGTGCAGGAAATAGCTTTGGTCCTTGTTGCGATCCAGCCCGCGCAGCAGCCGCCAACGGCGATCGACGAATGCCACCCGCGCGTAGTGGCCGGTCGCGATCCGCTCGGCGCCAAGGTCGCGTGCCGCGTCTAGGAAATGCTTGAACTTGACCTCGCGATTGCATAGTACGTCCGGGTTGGGAGTGCGCCCAGCGGCGTATTCGGCGAGGAAGTGTGCGAATACGCCTTGCCAGTATTCTTTGGAGAAGTCGCGAAAATGGAATGGAATGCCGAGCATTCCGCAGACCGCCACCGCATCGCGTCGGTCTGCTTCGGCGCGGCATGTGGTCGCTTTTGGTTTTCTGTCTTCAGCGATGCTCGCGCTGTCGTGCACATCGCCGTTGCCGTCGTCTGCCCAGTTCTGCATGAACAGCCCAGAAACCGTGTGCCCCTGTTGCACCAGTTGCCAAGCCGCTACCGACGAATCCACCCCCCCGGAGACGCCGACCATGATGCGTGTTGTGCTCATGCCAACTGTCGCACCAAATCTAACGGATAGCGTTGCCCGGCTAGGAAATCGGCCACGGTCTGCCACACCAGCGGGCTGCGCCAGCGCGATCTGGCGCGCTGTAACTCGGCCGGGGTCATCCACAACGCGCGCACGATGCCGGTATCCAGCGGCCGCTGTGGGTTGTGTGCCAGCGGCTCGGCAGCAAAAGCGAAGCGCAGGTAATGGCGGCCATTATCAGCCTTCCATTGGTAGGCGCCGATGAACGCGGTTGGGCGCACCTGCCAGCCGGTTTCTTCCAGTGTCTCGCGCACTGCGGCCTCCACCAAGCTTTCGTCTGGCTCCAGATGACCAGCAGGCTGGTTCAGTACCAACGCGCCGCCAATGGCCTCTTCCACCTGCAGCAGGCGGCCATCGTGCGCCACGATGGTGGCCACGGTCACATCGGGCTGCCAGTGTGACATTGCCAGTGTCATCAGAGCGCGTCCTTGCCGTCGTTGAGTTCGGTATCCATCGCAATCGTCGGATGCATGCGAAACGCTATCGGAGGGAAGAGAATTGTGCGGGCAGTGCTTGCGGTCGTCCAATCCCGCTGGACAGGGGGCGTATATAATTGCGCGATGCCCCGTAAGAATTCCCCTGAGCACGACCATGGCGTGATGGTGGAGGCCGGCAAGCCGGAGACCGCCCGCCCGCCGATGTACCAAGTGCTGCTGCTGAACGACGATTACACCCCGATGGAGTTCGTGGTGACCGTGTTACAGCAGTTTTTTGCCTTGGATCTGGAGCGGGCCACCCAGGTGATGCTGCATGTGCATACGCGCGGTCGCGGAGTGTGCGGCGTTTACACCCGAGAGGTGGCTGAATCCAAGGTGGCTCAGGTGAACGAGTTCTCGCGGATGAACCAGCACCCCCTGTTGTGTACGATGGAAAAAACCTGATAGTGCTAGGCGTCGGTCATCGGCCTGCTAGGACACACTAACGCGGTCTGAACACACTGATCCGATACGGTTGTGGTAATTCGCAACTCAAGCCAAATATTGTCGGCAATAGACGTCGGAGTGAATCATGTTCAGCAAAGATCTAGAGCAGACCATCGGCCAGTGTTACAAGCGCGCCAGGGAAGCCCGTCACGAATTCATGACGGTCGAACACCTGCTATTGGCTCTGCTCGATAATCCGTCTGCGCAAGCCGTGCTCAAGGCATGTGGAGCAGATGTCGATCGCCTGCGCAACGATCTGGAACAGGCCATCGACGCCTCGGTGGCGCGGTTGGCCGAAGATGACGGTCGCGATACCCAGCCGACGCTGGGGTTTCAGCGGGTTTTGCAGCGTGCGGTCTATCACGTGCAGTCCTCCGGCAAGAAAGAAGTGACTGGCGCCAACGTGTTGGTCGCGATCTTCGGCGAGAAGGACTCGCATGCGGTGTATTTCCTGAACCAGCAGGACATCACCCGGCTGGATATCGTCAATTACCTTTCGCACGGCATCGCCAAAATGGGCGAGGAAGGCGAACATGCCTCACCATCCGTCGACGGAGAAGCCAGGAGCGAGGTGGGCGAGGGCGAGCCCAAAGGAGATGCGTTGGCTGAGTTCGCCACGAATCTGAACGAACAGGCGCGCAACGGCCGGATCGATCCCCTCGTCGGTCGTGCCGACGAGATCGAACGCACCATCCAGGTGCTATGCCGCCGCCGCAAGAACAACCCGCTGTACGTGGGCGAGGCTGGCGTGGGCAAGACCGCTATCGCCGAGGGCTTGGCCAAGCGCATCGTCGAAGGCAGCGTGCCCGAGGTGCTGGCCGATGCGGTGATCTTTTCGCTGGACCTGGGCGCACTGGTCGCCGGTACCAAGTACCGCGGCGATTTCGAAAAACGCCTCAAGGGCGTGCTGAGTGCGTTGAAGAAGGTTCCCAATGCGGTGCTGTTCATCGACGAGATCCACACCATCATCGGTGCCGGCTCGGCATCCGGCGGCACCATGGATGCCTCCAACCTGATCAAGCCAGCGCTGTCCTCGGGCGAGTTGCGCTGCATCGGCTCGACCACCTTCCAGGAGTACCGCGGTATCTTCGAGAAGGACCGTGCGTTGGCTCGACGCTTCCAAAAGATCGACATCGTCGAGCCGACGGTGGGCGAAACCTTCGAGATTTTGCAGGGACTCAAGCCCAAATATGAGGCGCATCATGGTGTGATTTACGCCGATGAAGCGCTGCAGGCTGCCGTCGACCTGTCTGTCAAGCACATTGGCGACCGCCTGCTGCCGGACAAGGCGATCGACGTGATCGATGAGGCCGGGGCGCGGCAGCGGCTGCTGCCGGAAGGCCAGCGCAAGGAATTGATCGACATTGAGGAGATCGAAACCATCGTCGCCAAGATGGCGCGGATTCCGACCAAGCAGGTCAGCGCCACCGACAAGGACGTGCTGCAGCACCTGGAGCGCAACCTCAAGATGGTGATCTTCGGTCAAGATACGGCGATCGAGACCCTGGCGTCGTCGATCAAGCTGGCACGTTCGGGCCTGAGTAATCCGGAGAAGCCGATCGGCAATTTCCTGTTTGCTGGTCCCACTGGCGTCGGCAAGACCGAGGTGACCAAGCAACTGGCGCTGCAGTTGGGGATCGAACTGGTACGCTTCGACATGTCCGAGTACATGGAGCCGCATTCGATCAGCCGGCTGATCGGCGCGCCTCCAGGCTATGTTGGTTTCGACCAAGGGGGCCTGCTGACCGAGAAAATCGTCAAGACCCCGCATTGCGTGCTGTTGCTGGACGAGGTGGAGAAGGCGCATCCGGATATCTTCAACATCTTGCTGCAGGTCATGGACCGCGGCATGTTGACCGATACCAACGGACGCGAGGCCAACTTCAAGAACGTGATTCTGGTGATGACCACCAATGCCGGTGCGACCCAGGCCTCGCGGCGCTCGATCGGTTTCACTCAGCAGGATCACTCCACCGACGCGATGGAGATCATCCGCCGCAGCTTCACGCCGGAATTCCGCAATCGTCTGGACGCCGTTGTGCAGTTCGAAGCGTTGGCCTTCAACCATATCCTGCGCGTCGTCGATAAGTTCGTGATTGAGCTGGAGATGCTGTTGCAGGAAAAGCATGTCTCGTTGTCGGCCACACCAACCGCGCGCGATTGGCTGGCTCAGCACGGCTTCGACCCATTGATGGGTGCGCGCCCGATGGCACGACTGATTCAGGACAAGGTCAAGCGTCCATTGGCCGACGAGTTGCTGTTCGGCAAGCTGGTCAATGGCGGCCGCGTCACCATCGATGTCCGCGATGGCGAACTGGTGGTGGATACCCAGGCGGAACCGGAGCGTCTGCTGCCTGCGACAGTGGATTAAGGCAGGCCACGCCAGCGACCACGACGCAACGGCGGCAACAGGAAGCCCGTTGTCGCCCTGGTGCTATCACGTTTGCTTGATGTCGCAGACGCGAAAAGGCGGCCGCAGGCCGCCTCTTTTCGCTATCCGGGCCGCAGGGATTACTTCATGCGGTAGGTGATCCGTCCCTTGGTCAGGTCGTATGGCGTCATCTCGACCTTCACCCGGTCGCCGGTGAGGATGCGGATGTAATTCTTGCGCATGCGTCCGGAGATATGGGCGATGATTTCGTGCCCGTTCTCCAGTTTGACCCGGAAGGTGGTATTGGGCAACGTCTCGCTGACGGTGCCTTCGAATTCGATGGAGTCGTCTTTCGACATGTAATCCTGTGCGATTCGTGTGCGGCCAATGGCCTTAAGAGCGGGAATTCTACTCGCCCTGCCCGAGTCATGCAAAGTTTGCGTTAATCCTGCTCAAACGCGGGCGATGTCCATGACCGCCAGATCGCCGAACCGCTGGGTCCACGATATAGTTTCGGCGGATGCCGCGACGAGCGGTGCGATCTCGGCGAGAAATCGCGCACGCGGCCAGCACTCGGCACCCAGGCTGAGCAGGTGTGGATTTTCCACTTGCGCATCGATCAGCGGCCAGCCCCATTCGTGCAGACGCATCGCCAGTGCCGCCAGGGCCACCTTGGAGCCACCGCTGCGCGCGCTGAACATGCTCTCGCCGAAGAACATTCGCCCGCGCGCCACGCCATAGAGACCACCGACCAGTGCCGTGCCATCGAACACTTCCACCGAGTGGGCATGTCCGGCGCGGTGCAGGGTCACGTAGGCGTCGCGCATCTGCGCGGTGATCCAGGTGCCATCCTGGCCGGGGCGGGGCGTCTGCGCACAGGCGTCGATCACCTGCGCGAAGGCGGTGTCGGCACGGACGATCCAGGATGAATGCCGTAGTCCGCGCCGCAAGCGCGAGGACAGCCGCACCCCTTCGCTGCGGAACACCGTGCGCGGATCCGGGCTCCACCACAGGATGGGTTGGCCGTCGGAGTACCAGGGGAAAATGCCGTTCGCATAAGCGGCGAGCAGACGTGTCGGGGTCAGATCGCCACCGAGGGCGAGCAATCCGTCCGGATCGCGCAAGGCCCGTTCCGGCGGGGGGAACGGAGCGGTGGGGTCTGCTTCCAGCAGGACGGGAAGACGGCGCATCGTCAGTCGCCTGGCCGATCAGCTCAGCGGGTCATGGCGAAACGGCGAGGAGCGCTGCAGAGCCTGCGCCTGTTCGCGTACCGCTGCGCGTTCCTGCGCGCACCAGTCCGCCAGGGGGGCGCGGAACCCCGGATCGGCGATCCAGTGGCGGCTGCGGACCAGGCGTGGCAGAAAACCGCGGGCGATCTTGTGCTGTCCTTGTGCGCCGGGCTCGAAGCGGGTCAGTCCCTCGCGCAAGCAGTAGTCGATGCCTTGGTAGTAGCAGGTCTCGAAGTGCAAGCCAGGCAGAGGCGCGCCCCCCCAATAACGGCCGTACAAGGTGTCGCCGCCACGCAGGCAAATAGCTCCGGCCACCGGAATATCTTCATAAATTGCTAGGAATATCAGAAAATTACGAGGAATTTCTCGTGCAAGATGTGAGAAAAAGTCGAGTGTCAGTGCCGGGGAGTTGCCGTAGTCCTCGAAGGTGCGTAGATAGAATCCATGCATGGCCTGCAGATCGGCGCTCGTGGCCTCGTCGCCATGCATGACGCGGAACTCGATCCCGGCGCGCTGCACCTTGGCCCGCTCCTGGCGGATATTTTTACGGTGTTTGTGGTCCATCGCGCCCAGGTAGTCGTCGAATCCAGTCCAGCCGGCGTCGTTGTGCCATTGATACTGCACGTCGTGGCGCGCCAGCCAGTCCTCGCCGAACGCAGGGTCTTCCTCGGCGCAATGAAAGTTCACGTGCGCCGAGGACAGGCCGCTGCTTGCGGTCAGTGCCTGCATCGTCTCCAGCAGTTCTTGCTGCGTTAGTGCGTCGTGCGCCAGCAGCCGCGGCCCGGTGACCGGCGAGTAAGGCACGGCGCACAGCCATTTCGGAAAATAGTCCTGGCCGTAGCGCGCGTAGGCGTGTGCCCAGGCATGGTCGAACACGAATTCGCCGTGCGAGTTGCTCTTCAGATAACCGGGCGCGGCCGCGACCAGGGTGTCGCCGTCCCACAGGGTGAGATGCAGCGGACTCCAGCCCCAGTCCGGGCGCAGGCAGCCGTACCGCTCCAGTCCTTGAAGGAACGCATGCGTGACGAACGGGTTGCGACCGTCGTGCAGGGCATCCCAGGCGGCCGCAGGCAGCGCGTCGAGCTGGCGTAACCAGCGCACCCGGCTCATGGCGATGGCCCTTGCGGTGGCTCTCTTCGTCGCAAGGGCAATGAGATGCGGGCGCGCAGCAGTGCGGCCGCATCCTGCCGCACTCGGCCAGCGCGCAGCGCCGACTCAGGCACTCTTGTCCAGATAGCGCTCGGCGTCCAGCGCGGCCATGCAACCGAAGCCGGCGGAGGTGATCGCCTGGCGATAGTGCTGGTCGGCGACGTCGCCGGCGGCGAAGACGCCCGGCACCGAGGTTTCGGTGGCGCCGCCCCCCAGGCCTGAGCGGATTTCCAGATAGCCGTTGTGCATCGTCAGTTGGCCGTCGAACAACTGGGTGTTCGGATGATGGCCGATGGCGACGAAGAAGCCCTGGGCCTGCAGTTCACGTGTGCTGCCGTCGATGACGGACTTCACCCGCACACCGGTGACCCCGGCGTCGTTACCGAGGACTTCGTCCACCGCATGGTGCCAGACGGTTTCGATCTTGCCTGCGGCGACTTTGGCGAACAGCTTGTCCTGCATGATCTTTTCCGCGCGCAGGGTGTCGCGGCGATGCACTAGGTAGACTTTGCGGGCGATGTTGGACAGGTACAGTGCTTCTTCCACGGCGGTGTTGCCGCCGCCGACCACGACCACGTCCTGGTCCTTGTAGAAGAACCCATCGCAGGTGGCGCAGGCGGATACGCCACGGCCCTTGAACGCCTCTTCCGAAGGGATCCCCAGGTACTTGGCGGTGGCGCCGGTGGCGATGATCAGCGCGTCGCAGGTGTAGTCGCCGCTGTCGCCGCTGAGCCGGAACGGACGCTGCGATAGGTCGGCGGTGTGGATGTGGTCGAAGATCACTTCGGTGTCGAAGCGCTCGGCATGTGCCTGCATCCGCGCCATCAGGTCTGGTCCCATCAGGCCGTGGGCGTCGCCCGGCCAGTTGTCCACTTCGGTCGTGGTCATCAATTGGCCGCCTTGCTGCAGGCCGGTGATGACCACCGGCTTGAGGTTGGCGCGTGCGGCGTAGACCGCGGCGGTCCAGCCGGCTGGGCCGGAACCTAGGATCAGGAGGCGGGAATGCTTGGCAGAATGGGCGGCAGAAGGGCTCATGTATACTCGCGGACAGGGTGAAATGGCGGCGGAATCGTGGCACTGCACCAACTCCGGCGATCGTCCATAGAGTGGCGGCCGGTCTCGGACGAATCAAGCTGCGCTGTGGAAACGCTGCGGCATGGAACGTCATGGCGCCGGCGCTTGCGGTCGCGTGCGTGTTCCCCGATCTCCAACGGTTACATCGCGCTCGGTAGGGAAGGGCGGCTCAGAAGAGCGCTGCTGAAATTCTGGGTAGAGTCGTTTACTATCAAATACTAACGGTATATTTCTAAGGTCTGGTTATAGCGTGGCGAAGCAGGTTCCGGAACGCGGTAAATCCCAGGGCGGCAATGCGGCGGCACGCAAGCAGGCCGCCGCGCCCAACCCGCGTCGGCAGAAGCTATGGCGCGATCTGGCACTGATCGCAATCGCGCCATTGTTGCTGTATCTGCTGGCCAGCTTGGCGACATATTCAGTCGCCGATCCGGGGTGGTCGCACACCGGCAGCGTGGTCGCGCCGGTCCATAACATGGGCGGTAAGTTTGGCGCCTGGATCGCCGACATGTTGTTGCAACTGTTCGGCTATGTGGCATTCCTGTTGCCTGTGGTGATCGGTGCGATTTCCTGGATCGCGCTGTTCGGCATGGACCACGATGGCGATGGCGAGGCCGACCTGGGTCCTGCGTTACGCCTGGTGGGCATCGTCGGGTTGATGATCGCCGCGACCGGACTGCTGCACCTGCGCTTGTTCGCGGGCGACGTCGGCGTGGCTGGCGGCATCCTTGGCAAGCTGGTTGGCAATTCGCTGGCGGCGGGTTTCGGTGCGCTCGGCGCCAACCTGTTCGTGCTGGTTCTGCTGTTGGTCTCGATCACCCTGGCCACCGGCCTGTCTTGGTTCGCCCTGATGGAGCGTATCGGCAAAGCGGTGATGACGCTGCCGGCGCTGGCTCGGCGTGGCACCCAGCAGGCCAACGAATGGCAGCAGACCCGCGCCTTGCGCGAGGAGCGCGAGGAGGTCCGCAAGGTCGACGCGGTGCAGCGCGCCAAGCGCGAGCCGGTCAAGATCGAGCCGCCACCGACACCAGTGGTGGAGAAAAGCGATCGCGCCAAGCGCGAGCAGCAGATTCCCCTGTTCTATGGGACCGGCGGCGATGCCTCGGGCCTGCCGCCGCTGGCCTTGCTGGACGATCCAAAACCCCAGGCCAAGGGTTATTCCGAGGAGACTCTGGAAACCCTGTCACGGCAAATCGAGTTCAAGCTCAAGGACTTCCGTATCGATGCACAGGTGGTCGGCGCCTATCCAGGGCCGGTGATTACCCGCTTCGAGATCGAACCGGCGGCAGGGATCAAGGTTAGCCAGATCAGTTCTCTGGATAAGGACATTGCCCGTGGTCTGTCGGTGAAGTCGGTCCGCGTGGTCGACGTGATTCCGGGCAAGTCGGTGATCGGCCTGGAAATTCCCAACGTCAGCCGCGAGATGATCTACCTCAGCGAATTGTTGCGCTCCAAGGAGTACGACAAGTCGACCAGTCCGCTGACTCTGGCGTTGGGCAAGGACATCGCGGGGCGCCCGACGGTGGCGGACCTGGCGCGCATGCCGCACCTGCTGGTCGCCGGTACTACCGGCTCGGGCAAGTCGGTGGCGGTGAATGCGATGGTGCTGAGCCTGCTGTACAAGGCATCGGCCAAGGAACTGCGGATGCTGATGATCGACCCCAAGATGCTCGAACTGAGCGTCTACCAGGGCATTCCGCACCTGCTGGCACCGGTGGTGACCGATATGAAGGAGGCCGCCAACGGCCTGCGCTGGTGCGTGGCGGAGATGGAGCGCCGCTACAAGCTGATGAGCGCGGTCGGGGTACGCAACCTGGCCGGCTTCAACAAGAAGGTCAAGGATGCCGAGGACGCCGGGCAGCCGTTGATGGATCCGCTGTTCAAACCCAATCCGGATCTGGCCGAGGCGCCGCGTCCGCTGGAGACGCTGCCGTTCATCGTCATCTTCATCGACGAATTTGCCGACATGATGATGATCGTCGGCAAGAAGGTCGAGGAGTTGATCGCGCGCCTGGCGCAGAAGGCGCGTGCGGCCGGCATCCATCTGATCCTGGCCACTCAGCGTCCATCGGTGGATGTGATTACCGGCCTGATCAAGGCCAATATCCCGACCCGGATCGCCTTCCAGGTCAGTTCCAAGATCGACTCGCGCACCATCCTCGACCAGTCCGGTGCCGAAACCCTGCTCGGCCACGGCGACATGTTGTACCTGCCGCCGGGCACGGCGATGCCGGACCGAGTGCATGGCGCCTTCGTCAGCGACGAGGAGGTGCATCGGGTGGTCGAGCACCTCAAGGCCAGTGGCCCGGTCGACTACATCGAAGGCGTGCTCGACGAAGTCCAGACCATGGGTGACGGCACCGTGGTCGGCGCGACCGGCTTGCCCGAAAGCAGTGCAAGCGGCGGCGACGAATCCGACCCGTTGTACGACGAAGCGCTGCGCATCGTCACCGAGACCCGGCGCGCTTCGATCTCCGGCGTGCAGCGGCGGCTGAAGATCGGCTACAACCGCGCCGCGCGGCTGATCGAGGCGATGGAAGCGGCCGGCGTGGTCAGCCCGCCCGAACATAACGGCGATCGCAGTGTGCTGGCGCCTCCACCGCCGAAGTGAACCGCGCGACGTTGATTGTGTCGGGCCCTGGCAAGGGAGCGTGGCAGACCCCTGGTGTCCCTATCGGCCGACGCACGATGTTCGTGCAGCTCAACGAGCAAAACCGCAAGCGCATCGAGGAGTCGATCATTGCCTTCTCCGCTTTCAATGGTAGTGGCGAACTGGAATTGCAGGGCACGCCGCAAGACCTGAGTCGGCCATCCGGAGATGTCTACCGCTTTCTGCACAGCGAGACCTATCGGCTGACCTTTCCGGACAGTGTGCCGATCATTGCGATTCCCGCCGACATTCGGTTCCGTAACGCCGCTGGTGAATACACCGCGAACTGGGTTTGCCAGGGGCAGACTGTGATCGCCACGCAATGCAGACCGAACACTGAGCGACTCGACGCCGTCTGATCGCCGATTCAGCACGCGTGCGTCACACTTCGCATTCTCCGTTCGGAAATCGATCCGTATGCTTCGCACACTCCGCTATACCGTCCTCGCCACCGCCTTGTTGGCCAGCACCGCCTACGCTGGTGCACGCGAGGATCTAACGGCTTTCACCCATGGACTCAAAGGCTTGGATGGCCAATTTGCACAGAAGGTCTACGACGGCAAAGGCACGCTGAAGGAGAGTTCCAGTGGCCGCCTCGCCCTGTCGGCACCGCGTCTGTTCCGTTGGGAGTACCGCAAGCCGTATAGCCAATTGATCGTGGCCGATGGCAGCAAGGTGTGGGTCTACGATCCGGACCTGAAGCAGGCGACGGTGCGCACCCAGGGGGCCGAGGAACAAAATAGCCCGCTGACTGCGCTGATCGACCCGGGCAAGCTCGATCGTCAGTACGACGTCAGCGAGGAGGCGGTGGCGCGCGATGGCCTACAGTGGTTGACCATGACCCCGAAGGTTGGCACCGAGGCCAACTTCCAGTTGGCCAAGCTAGGTTTCGACGGCAAAGGTCTGGCCCGGATGGAGGTGGTCGACCCGGTCGGCCAGCGCACCGAGATCAGCTTCAGTGGCTGGGAGCGCAACCCGCGCTTTACCGCGGGCACCTTTCGCTACGTCCCGGAAAAGGACGTGGACGTGGTTGGTGACCGCTGAGGCGTGTCGCGCCCCGTGACTGGCATGCGGGGCGTTTGTTAGCCACTCTTAGAGTACCTAACAAAACGACTGCGTCGCTGTCGGAGGGGGCGGGCAGTGCTCGGAATCCTCATGTGCCGCTTGTACGCTGCGGTTCCTGCGCGTTGTCCGCGCCACTGTGACGTTTTGCTAGCCACTTTTAGTCGCAACATGTCTGTACTTCGATGCTGACGTGTCCCAACGTCGCCATGTCGTGCAGGCGCGCGTGATAGAACGCGACGGGCCGTGGCCGATGCGTCACCAACGACACGATCGCCGCGTGTTGCCCAGGGCCGATCCGCCACACGTGCAGGTCGGCGATGCGTTCGTCGTCCTGTTCCAGGCGTTCGCGGATCTGCGCTTGCAGCGCGTTCGGCGCCGACGCGTCCAACAGTACGGCGCTGGTATCGCGCAGTAGTCCCAGCGACCAGCGCGCGATGACGATGGCGCCGACGATGCCCATCAGCGCGTCAGTCCACTGCCAGCCCAGGTACTTGGCCAACAATAGGGCGATGATCGCCATCACCGAGGTCAGCGCATCGGCCAGCACATGCACGTAGGCCGAGCGCAGATTGTGGTCGGCATGCGCGTGCGTGCCATGGCCTGTGGCGCCGTGCGCTGCAGCGTGATGCGCGTGGTCGTGATGGCGATCGTCGTGCCCGTCGTGGGAATGCCGTTGATCGTGATGACCATGATGATGGCCATGCGCATGATCGTGGTGGTGATCGGCGCCCAGCATCCAGGCGCTGAGCAGGTTCACCAGCAGGCCCAGCGCGGCGATCCACAGGGCTTCGTCGTAAGCGATCTGCACCGGCTGCGCCAAGCGCAGCGCCGACTCCACGCCGATGCCGAGCGCGATCAATGCCAGGATCAGTGCGCTGGAAAACCCGGCCAGATCGCCGACCTTGCCGGTGCCGAAGGTAAAGCGCGGATTGTTCCGGTGCCGGAGCGCGAACCAGTAGGCGAAGCCCGCCAGCGACAGTGCACCGGCGTGGGTGGCCATGTGCAGGCCGTCGGCCAATAGCGCCATCGAGCCGGTCCACCAGCCGGCCACGATTTCCACACACATCATCGCGGCGGTCAGCGCCACCACCGCCCAGGTGCGGCGCGCATTGCGCTCGTGGCGCGCGCCGAGGAAATTGTGCGAATGCGTGAATGCATCCAGGGTGCGGTGGTGGCTCATGGCGGGACTCGCTAGGCAGTGTGACCTGGGCGATTGTAGCCGCATGCCGTCGCTGCAGCGGTCGCGGCGATAGAATGCCCACGTGACCAAGCGCAAACGTCTCGCCTCCGATATTCCTGATCTGCTGCGCGTCGATCGTGAAGCGATGCGACCGCTGGCCGAGCGCATGCGCCCGCAGACGCTCGAGGAGATGGTCGGACAGAAGCGTCTGTTGACGCCATCCAGCGCGCTGCGTCGCGCGGTTACCGCCGGGCGTGTGCACTCGATGATCCTGTGGGGGCCGCCCGGTTGCGGCAAGACCACGTTGGCTTTGTTGCTGGCACAGTATGCCGATGCAGAATTCAAGGCGATCTCGGCGGTACTCTCCGGCTTGCCGGACGTGCGGCTGGTGCTGGCCGAGGCCGCACAGCGTTTCGCCGATGGGCGGCGCACGGTGCTGTTTGTCGATGAGGTGCACCGTTTCAACAAGGCGCAGCAGGACGCGTTTTTGCCTCACATCGAGCGCGGCAACATCCTGTTCGTCGGCGCCACGACAGAGAATCCCTCGTTCGAGCTGAATTCGGCGCTGTTGTCGCGCTGCCGCGTGCATGTGCTGGAAGCGGTGTCGCCTCAGGACATCGTCGAGGCCTTACAGCGTGCATTGCACGATGCTGAACGTGGATTGGGGGCTGAGCAGATCCAGGTGTCCGATGCGGCCTTGTTGGAGATCGCCAGTGCCGCCGACGGCGACGTGCGGCGCGCATTGACGCTTCTGGAAATCGCCGCCGAGCTGGCTCAGGACGAGGGTGGCGAAATCACGGCGCAGACCTTGCAGCAGGTGTTGGCCGATCGCACCCGCCGCTTCGACAAGGGCGGCGAACAGTTCTACGACCAGATTTCGGCGTTGCACAAATCGGTGCGCAGTTCCAACCCGGATGCGGCGCTGTACTGGTTGACGCGCATGCTCGATGGCGGTTGCGATCCGGCCTATCTGGCGCGGCGGCTGACGCGCATGGCGATCGAGGACATCGGTCTGGCCGACCCGCGCGCGCAGTCGATGGCGCTGGAAGCCTGGGATATTTATGAGCGTCTGGGGAGCCCGGAAGGCGAACTGGCGTTCGCGCAACTGGTGCTCTATCTGGCTAGCACCGCAAAGTCCAATGCGGGCTACGCCGCGTTCAATCAGGCCAAGGCGGAAGTGCGCGAGAGCGGGACGCAGGAGGTGCCGTTGCACCTGCGCAACGCGCCGACCAAGTTGATGAAACACTTGGGCTACGGTGCGGAATATCAATACGACCACGACGCCGAAGGCGGCATCGCCCTGGACCAGACCGGGTTTCCCGACGCGATGGGCGAGCGCGTGTACTACCGGCCGGTGCCGCGCGGGCTGGAGATCAAGCTCAAGGACAAGCTCGACCGGCTGCGCGCCGCGCGCGAACAAGCGCGTGCGGAGAAGGCTAAGCCGCCACGCAGTTGACCCAAGCTGTGCGCCGGTTGCTCTGGTGCCGCTCGCATCGGTAGATCTTGCGTGGCTGCGGCTGGACACGCGACCGGCCGTCTTCCATACTGCGCCGCAGGAGATGGCGTTCCTCCTTTAACCACCGTGCGATCCGCATGGTTGATGACGCCTACAGCCGCCCGATCAGGTCGGGGCTGTAGGCGTGCGCGTCCACATCCCTCGCTTCGGTCGGTCCGATCCATTCGTGCGGAGACCACCGATGCCTCTATTCCAACGTCCCGAACAGTTCGATGTCGTGCCTCATCTGGGCAAATGGTTGTTCATCTCCAGTGTCGTGGGGGTGATGGCAGGCAGCGCCTCGGCCTTCTTCCTGTTTTCCCTCGACCACGCCACAGCCTGGCGCGAAGCGCACCATTGGGCGATCTGGCTGTTGCCAGTGGCCGGATTCGGCGTCGGCTTGGTCTATCACCTGTTGGGCAAGGTGGTCGATGGCGGCAACAACCTGATCATCGAGGAAATCCATGACCCGAAACAGGTCGTGCCGTTGCGCATGGCACCGCTGGTGCTGGGCGGCACCGTGGTTTCGCACCTGTTCGGCGCCTCGGTGGGGCGCGAGGGGACGGCGGTGCAGATGGGCGCAGCATTGGCCGACCAACTCACCCACGTATTGCGCATGCGGCGTCAGGACCGGCGTATCCTGTTGATGGCGGGTATCAGCGCTGGTTTCGCATCGGTATTCGGGACGCCGTTGGCGGGCGCGGTGTTCGGCCTGGAAGTGCTGGCGATCGGGCGCATGCGCTACGACGCGCTGTTCCCCTGCATCCTCGCCGCACTCATCGCCGATCAGACATGCTTGGCCTGGGGCGTGCATCACACGCCATACGCGATAGGTCAGAGCGTGCCGGTGAGTGTCGGCAGCGTCATATCCGTGGTCGCCGCAGGCATCGTGTTCGGCCTGATTGGCATGCTGTTTGCCACTGCCACGCATCGGTTTGGCGCTGTGGTCAAACGCGCGATCGGATACGCGCCGTTGCGGCCGGCCATCGGCGGCATCGTGATCGCCACGGCGGTCTGGATATTGGACGCCTACCACTATGTCGGCCTTGGCATTCCTGACATCGTGCGCTCTTTTCAGCAGCCGTTACCGTCGTGGGATTTCTTCGGCAAATTCGTATTCACGGTGATGTCGTTGGGCACCGGCTTCAAGGGCGGGGAGGTCACGCCGTTGTTCTATATCGGTGCGACGCTCGGCAACGCGCTGGCGCCGCTGTTGCATCTGCCATTTTCGCTGTTGGCCGGCATCGGCTTCGTTGCGGTCTTTTCCGGCGCCGCTAATACGCCGATCGCCACCACGCTCATGGCGATGGAGTTGTTCGGCGCCGACATCGGTCCATTGGCGGCCATTGGCTGCGTCACCGCCTATCTGTTTTCCGGCCACACCGGCATCTACCATTCCCAACGCGTGGGACATGGCAAATATCGACGCGGTGAGCAGGTTGTGAAGATCGCCGGCCTGACTTCCCGACTGCGTCGCATTGTGCAGTGGCAGGAAACGCCGCCATCGTCGCAGACGCAGGAGAGCAACGATGAGCGCATGCAATGAGCGTTGCAGTGCGACGGCACAGCGTCTGCCGCATCTTCATCGGGAGATGACCGGCATGCGCCTATCCATAAGTTGTGGATGGCGATCTGTTCAAGGCAGTTCTCAGTGCCGACTCACGCGCGGTAGTGAGTCGCCTGGCACGCTCACTGATTGAGCGTGCGGGGCGGGAGTGCTGTCGTGCTGGCCCGCGCCTCGGCGATGGTGATCTTCTGCGCCACTGCCGCACGCAATGGCGTAGCGTCCGGCAGCAGACGTTGTAGTTGGCGCCAGTAAGCTGCGGCTTGCGCGTAGTGTTGTTGCTGAAATTCGGCGATGCCCAGCATCCATAGTGCGCGCTGGTTGTCCGGTTGCAGTGCCAGGACCCGTTCGAGCCTGTCGCGTGCCGCCGTGACGATAGCGAAATCAGGGCGTTGTGCCATGTCCGCTTCGACCCAGCCGAGCAAGGCCTCGATGTTGTCCGGGGCGAGCTGCAAGGCCTGCGCATAGGCCTGTTCTGCGTCGGCGTGGCGTTGCGCCTGTTGTGCGTCCCAACCTTGTTGCAGCAGGATTGGCAGCGCCTTCCCAATAGGCTCGGTCAGGGCAGGCGCTGCCGGTTGCAGCGGTACGCCAGCCAGTGCGGTGGGATCGCCGACATGCCAGTACACAATGGCGCCAAGCATGGGCAAGGCGATGATCAGCAAGGCGGCGATCGCATAGTGCGGACGCATGCCCTCGCGACGGGCCAGCAACGGACGCAATACGGTGAGCAGGGCAATTCCGAGCATTACCGCCACCGTCAGCACGAAACTCGCGATCACCAGCCATCCTCCGCTTCCGGCTCCGCCGCGATGGCATCAGGGCCACGGCCACGCTGTCGCAGTGTCGCCACGACCAGGCCGCCGCCTCCAATCAACAAAAGTGCCGGCCCGAACCACAGCAGCCAAGTCGTTGGTGCCAGCGGCGGGTCGTACAACACGAAGGCGGAATAACGCGCCACCATGTATTGTTTGATCTGCGCATCGCTACGCCCGGCTTGCAACTGTGCGAATACTTGATGGCGCAGGTCGCGTGCCAGGGGCGCGTCGGAGTCGGCCAGGTTTTCGTTCTGGCAGACCAGACAGCGCAGTTGCGTGGTCAGCCGCTGAAAGCGTTGTTCCTGCGCGTGATCCTTGAATGGCAACGGATCCACCGCCTGAGCGATGGCCGGCAGACTGCAGACGAGCCACAGCAGCAGCATCAGGTGCCAGCGGATGCGATGAAACTTGCGGATAGGAAAGATGCTCATCGCCGCCCGTCGGTCAGCGCCGCGATCGCCGGGCGCAGTTCTTCGGCGAGCACCGTCTGCGTCAGTATGCCGACATGCTTGTAGCGGACTACGCCATGGGCGTCGATCAGGAAGGTCTCTGGTGCGCCGTAGACGCCGAGGTCGATCGCGCGCTGACCGTCCTCGTCCACCAGCACCAGCGCATACGGGTTACCGCGTTGCGCAAGCCAGGCCGCTGTGTCGCGTGGATTGTCCTTGTAGGCGTATCCGATCAGGGGCACGCTCAGGGTGGGTGCCTGCGCCATCAGCAGCGGATGCTCCTCGCTGCAGGCTATGCACCAACTGCCGAAGACGTTGAGCAGATATGGACGACCGCGTAACGCAGCGCTGCCGCTTTTTTCAGTTGGATGGTCCAGGCGCGGCAGCGAAAACGCCGGCACTGGCTTGCCGAGCAATGGCGATGGTAGTTCGCGTGGATCGTGGGTGCGGCTCCACCACAACCCGACCCCGAACAGCACCGCCAACAGTAGGAAGCCGAGCAACGGCAACACACGGCTCATGGTGTCGCTCCCATCGCATGTGCTGTGTCGGTCGCGCTGGGTGGCGCGGCGGCTTCATCAGGCCGTGCACGCAGCCGGCGCGCGCTGGCGCTGACGAAGCCACCGAGCATCATCAGCAAGCCGCCGGCCCAGATCCAGCGGATGCAGGGCTTGTCGTACAGGCGCACGGTCCAGCCGTATTCGATGTGTTGGTCGTCCAGCGGTTCGCCCAGGGCGACATAGAGATCGCGCAGGATGCCGGCGTCGATGGCCGCCTCGGTCTGGATTCGTTCGCTGCTGTACAAGCGCTTTTGCGGATGCAGCACCGCCACCGTGGTGCCATCGTGCAGCACGGTCAGCGTGCCTTGTTCGGCTTTCCAGTTGGGGCCGTCGAGCAGATGCACGCCATCGAAGCGGAAATCGTAGGCGCCGATGCGGGTGCTTTGTCCTGGATCCAGGCGCACGTCGCGCTCTACCGATAGACTTTCCGACAGCAACACGCCAGCGACGAATACCGCCACACCGACATGGGCCAGCAGCATGCCTGCCATCTCTGCCGGAAAGCGGCGGCCGCGCGGTGCATCGCGCCAGCGGGTGTAGGCATACAGTGCGGTCCCCACGCCGACCCATGCTGCCGCTGCGACGCCTGCGACCGCACGCAAGGTGCCGGCCGTCAGCAGCCAGGCCAGCAGTGCGCAGCTCAGGGCGGCCAGGCCGGCGCGTGCGGCGACCGCGCGCAGCGCGCCGGGTTCGGTGCGGCCCCAGCGCAGATAAGGACCGAATGGCAATAGCAGGATCACTGGTAGCATCAGCAGCGGGAATAGCAGGCCGAAGTAGGGCGGACCTACCGAGATCTTGCCCAGCCGCAGCACCTCGCCGAGCAGCGGGAACAAGGTGCCGAGCAAGACCATCGCCGCGGCCACGCTCAACATCAGATTGCCGACTAGAATCGCGGTTTCCCGCGACAGCGCGGTAAACGGTTTGCCTGCCGCCAGTCGCGGCGCGCGCAGTGCGTACAGCAACAGCGATCCGCCGACCGCCAGCACCAGGAAACCGAGAATGTACAGGCCGCGACGTGGATCTGCGGCGAAGGCGTGGACCGAGGTCAGCACGCCGGAGCGGACCAGAAAGGTGCCCAGCAGCGACAACGAGAATGCCAGGATCGACAGAAGTAAGGTCCAGGCACCGAGTGCACCGCGCTTTTCGGTCACCGCCTGGGTATGGATCAGCGCCGCGCCGACCAGCCATGGCATGAAACTGGCGTTTTCCACCGGGTCCCAGAACCACCAGCCGCCCCAACCGAGTTCGGCATAGGCCCACCAACTGCCGGCGACGATGCCGGCAGTGAGGAAGCCCCAGGCGACGTTGGTCCAAGGCCGCGCCCAGCGCACCCAGGCTTGCTGCTGTTCTCCGCCCAGTAGCGCGGCGATGGCGAAGGCAAAGGCGACCGAGAAACCGACATAGCCGGTGTAGAGCACTGGTGGGTGAAACACCATGCCGGGGTCTTGAAGCACCGGATTGAGCTCGCTGCCATCGCGTGGCATCGGCGAGAGTCGCGCGAAGGGGTTGGAGGTGAACAGGACGAAGGCCAGGAAGCCGCTGGAGACCAGGCCCAACACGCCGAGCACACGCGCGGCGAAGGCTTCCGGCAGGTGTCGCCCGCTCCATGCCAGCGTCACCGTCCACAGGTTGAGGATGGCGATCCACAGTAACAGCGAGCCCTCGTGCGCCCCCCATACCGCCGCCAGACGGTAGTACCAGGGCTGCGCTAGATTGGCGTTGGCGGCGACGTAGCGCACCGAGAAATCCAGGCTTAGCAGCGCATACGCGAGCAGCGCGAAGGCCAGCCAAGCGAACCCGGCCTGGGCATAGGCCGCTGGCCGTGCCACTGCCATCCAGGCTCGCTCGCCGCGCCAGGCGCCGAGCAGTGGCAGCACGCTTTGCGCAAGCGCCAACAGCAATGCCAGGATCAACGCGCACTGGCCCAGTTCGGCACTCATCGCGGCACCTCTGCCTTGCTGTAGACGCCGTGCACGGCCATGGTCAGGCTCATGGGTGCGGGGGCGTCACGCTGGCGCCCGTGTGCGAGCGGGTGGCGTGCGCTTGGGCCATGGCGTCTTTCAGTTCTTGAGGCATGTAGGTCTCGTCGTGCTTGGCCAGCACTTCGGTCGCAACGAAACGCGCGCCTTGCATCGAACCGGTGGCGATCACGGCTTGGTTATCGCGGAACAGGTCTGGCAGGATGCCGGTATAGGCAACGGCGGTGGCGCCGGCTTTGTCGATGACAGTGAAATCTACGCGCAGGGAATCGGCGCTGCGTCGGATCGAGCCGGCCTTGACCATGCCGCCGAGACGGAACACACGATAGCCCTTCGCTGCACCGTTCTGTACCTGGCTGGGGGTGAACAGGTAGCTGATATTGTGCTGCAGGGCCAGCACGAACAGTCCGGTTGCCAGGGTTGTCGCGCCCAGCAATAACAGGATCAGCAGCAAGCGGCGTTTACGGGTTGGATTCATCGTGTTGCCAGTTGCCAGTGGAGACGCCGCGTGCGCGGCGTGCGTGTTCGCGTATGACGTACGCGCGTGCGGTGGCGAGCAAGCGCCGTTGCCGCCAGCGCGGCAGCACATAGTCCACCAGTAGCACGAGCAGTGCCAGTGCGTAGGCGGTCCACACATAAACGGCGTAGCCGCCCATGGCCCAAAAGCCGCTGTTCATCGCGCATGCCCCGCCGGCATCGAAATGGCTACCTGCGCATTGGCCGGGAGCCGTGACGACGGTTGTGCGGCCATGGCGATCGTGCGGACCCAGGCTTTCCCGCACTCCAGCGCCAATAGATCGGTACGCATGCGTTCGAGCAGGCTCGCCAGGTAGTAGCACTTGCTGGCCAGTACTGCGGTCAACAGTGGCCAGAGCATGGACAAGGGCATCGTTGAGGGGCCGAGGACGCGCACCGTGGAGCCTTGGTGCAAGGTGTTCCACCACACCACGGAGAAATGCACGATCGGCAGATTGAGTAGCCCGACCAGCGCCAGCAGCGCCGCGGCGCGCGCGCCTTGACGTGGGTCGTCGATGGCGCGGTGCAGGCCGATCACGCCCAGATACAAGAACAGCAGCACCAGTTCAGAGGTCAGCCGCGCATCCCAGGTCCACCATGTACCCCACATGGGTTTGCCCCACAGCGAGCCGGTGCACAGGGTGATGAGGGTGAATGCCGCGCCGATCGGGGCCGAGGCCATACACGCCACTTCCGCCAGCTTGATCCGCCACACCAGCGCGATGAATCCGCTCACGCCCATTGCGGCGTAGACGAACAGGCTCATCCAGGCACAAGGCACGTGTACGAAGATGATGCGATAGGCGTCGTGTTGTTGGTAATCCGGCGGCGCCAGCACCAGCCCGCCGTAGAACGCGACCGCGCCAAGCGCGACGGCCGCGCCGAGGCTCCAAGGTCGCACGCGACCGGCCACACGGAAAAAGGTAGGCGGTGAAGCCAACCGGTGCAACCATGTTGGAATCCACGAGGTCATGGAACAGCACTCACTGAGTCGTGTGACGGATGCCGGGCAGGGCCTGCACCGCTGCCGCCGCGTTTATTTGCAGCATGCCATCGCGTTGCTGGCTGGTACGCAGGAGTAAGTCATGCACGTTGTGTGCATTCAGATGCGGCGATAGCGCCAGCAGCAACGCGACCACGCCACTGACATGCGCGGTGGCCATCGACGATCCAGAGGTGAAGTCGTAGCCGCCGTCGGGTTGGGTGGTGAGGATGTCTTGCCCGGGTGCGCTCAGCACCCCAGCGGGTGCCGGCGTTGTCGCACTGCTGCGGACCACGATGACTCCGGGCGTGTTGTCGGGAAAGCCGTTCATGCGTCCGTCCGGCGGCATCGCCGCGACCACGATGCGGCCCTGTCGGAGCAGTTGTTCCAGCAGTTTGCGCAGCAGTGGGTCGGCGGGTCCGCCGAGGCTCAGGTTGACGATGCGTGCGGGGGTGTCGCCGATCGCTACCAGCGCCTTGGCCAGAGTGAAGGAGTTGCAGCCAGCACCAGCGCCGGGTTGTTGCGGATACCAGCAGGCCTTGTACACGTCCAGCATTGCCTTGGGCGCGATGCCGACGATGCCCAGATGGTTGTTGCTTCCGGCGCCGATGATGCCGGCCACCTCGGTGCCATGGGGGTCGCGGTCGAACGCAGTGGGGTCGGCGGCCACCAGATCGCGCACGATGCGCAAGCGTCCACGCAGGTCTGGATGGGCGGTGTCCGCGCCGGTGTCGACGATCGCCACCTCCACGTCCTGGCCTTGACTCCATACCTGCGCGGCGGCGGCGTTGGTGGCGACGAAGCCACGTTGCATGTCCACGTAGGGATCGTTGTAGTGCAGCGCCTGCACCGAGGAGGCGGGCCTCGGTGCAGGCGTAGACGTAGTCGCAGGTGCCTCTGCGCTGGGATCTGCATAGGTACCGAATTCCTGCAGTGGCTGCGACAGCGCGACGCGCTCGTCCTTGGCCAGTTGTGCGAGCAGTGACGCACGGTCGCTGCCGGGTGCAGGCTCCAGCACCACGCAGTAAAGCCCCAGCGACTTGATCGGCCAGCCGGCGACCTGACGCAGGCCGTAACGGCGATTCAATGCCTCCAACGTGGCGACCGCCTGGGTGCCGGCGCCGTAGTAGCGCGCGGAAGCGTAGCCGAGCAGATCCGAGCCAGCATGGCGGCTCGGCGCGGCCATCGGGTTGGCCACGGCAAGGACGATCTGGCGCTGGCTGTCCAATGTCGGTGAGGGGTCCTGATACGGCAGTCTGGCACTGCTGGCGTCGCCCGTGGTGGCGAGCGCGTCGGGTGATCTGTGGGCGCAAGCGCCGAGAATCAGGCAGGCGGTAAGCAGGCTGACGAGACGTATGCGGATGATCATGGCGCGGAAATCGGCTCCGCTAAACGGATGCGGTTGCTGGCCCGCAATTGCTGCACATTACGCTGCGTCTGTGCCGCAGGGCCTGCCTGCACGGGTACCACCGTATAGCCGCCGGCGCCATTGGGGCCGGCGACCACATACAACTGTAGCTTGTGCAGCAGGGCGTCCCAGTCGGCCATGGTCATGCGTGCGTCCGGCACCACCCGGATCGCACCCGTGGCCGGTGGCGGCGCGGTATCGCTGAGGGTACGGTAGACGGTGCCGTGGTCGTGATCGGCCGACAATCTGAAGCCAAGCACGCCCAGACCGACAGCCTGCAGTAGCGCCGCCGCGACCAGTGCCCGTGTGGTCCAGCTAGAGCGCGGGCGCAGTGGACCCTGTTGGGGGAAGGGTGCATCCAACTGTTGGAGCAGTCGCTGTAGTCCGGCTTCGGCATCCACTGGTACATCGCTGGGCAGCGACATCGCCATGCGCAAGCGGCTCTGCTGCGCGAACTCGGTGCTGCAAAAACGGCACTTCGCCAAGTGTGCCACCAACCATTCGTTCTGTTCTTCCGTGGCACTGCCCTGCAGCACCCACGGCATGAGATCCCAGGCATGTGCGCATTCGTTACCTGGCTCGTTGAAGCCTGTTTTCATGATGCGCTCCCCGTTAGCGCTGAGGTGTCGCCGGCCAATCCTGGCAACACATTGCGAAGCTTGACCCGGGCATGGAAGAGCCGGGCCTTGATGGTGCCCACCGGGCACTGCATGATCGCCGCCACTTCTTCCAGCTTGTGGCCCAGGCCGTACACCAGTTCCACCACCAGGCGCTGATCGGTCGATAGACGTTCCAGCCCTTTGCCTAGCCAGTCGCGTAGTTCGCGGTCTTCGTCCGGATCCGCCGCGGTGACGTGGTCCTCGGCGTTGGCGTCGTCGTCAATGGCGTCATCGCTGTGGTGGCGGATCGCCTTGAGTCCGCAGCGGTAGGCGATGCCCATGATCCAGGTCGAGACCTGCGAGTCGCCGCGAAAATCGCGGGCTTTTTGCCACACGATCCAGAAGCAATCGTTGATGGCTTCTTCGATGATGTCCGGGCGCCGGGTCAACCGCGATAGGAACCGACACAGGCGCCCATGGTAGGCGCGATATAGACGAGCCAGCGCATCGCGGTCGCTGGCCACCATGCGCTGGAGCAGCATACGGTCAGTGACATCGCCGAGTAGATCGTTGTCGTTCATGGGGGAGGACTTGGCAACGGGCACGCGTATGTGCCGGAGTGGGAGGGAAAGGTTGCACCGGAATCAGAAACAGCGGGACACGCTGGCCACCCAGGGCCATATGCCCCGGCCAGGGTAGCCGGTACGGGAGTTGCTGAACACGCGCTCCAGTTCCACGTTCCAGTGGCCGGTGGTGTAGATCAGCCCGGCGTGTCCGTAGTGGTAGTGTGATGCGTATTTCAGTCCATACATGGCCGGTGGAGCCTGGCTGATACCGATCCCTGCCGACAACGATAGCGCCCCGATCAATGGCTGATGTGCGGTGAGGTCGGTTGCGCCGTACCAGCGCGGGCGCAGGCCACTGTCGGGCATCTGGAATGCGGCCAGGGAAATACTGAGGCGGTCGCGGTAGTTCCAGCCGAGGCTGGCCTCGTTGCGGTTGAACAGCCGGTTGATGCGATCGGTGGGATAGCTGTAGCGCAGAACCTCCGCCTGCATCTGCCAATCATCGGACAGGGTCCAGCTGCGTGACAGGCTAGCGGCGACCATCAGGACTTTACCCGGTGCGTTCAACGCGGAACTGGCCGATACGTTCACCGACCAGCCTGGAGAGGGCAGCCAGAACAGCGTGCCTTGGAGCACCGGGGTGTCGCGGGTCAGCGCAATGCCGCGATCGACCAGTTGCGAACTGAGCCCAGCGGCACCGCCGAAATCGCTTGCAGTGGCCACGTCCGATATCGATGTGGCCGCGACGCTCAGCGCCAGTAGAGGTCCAGCGGTCCTAAGGGGCCTTGCCGGCCAGCGTCCCATGAGCGGGGTGACCACCCGCAAGAGCCTGTTCAGCATGCGTGAGCAGGCCTACGGCGATGTGGGATGAGGACGACGGTCGAGGTAAAAACGTTAACGGAAACAGGACAGGGGTGCACGGGGTGGGGGGCTCGATGCTCGCAGGTCAGGGCTCCCGCCTGGCACGGCACGATGGCCGGCCAAGCCGGCTCCCGAATATGACCTGATCGCGCAGCGACTTCAATGCAGGCTGTGGAGATAGGTGATCAACTCTTGCAATTGTTTGTCGTCGTCGAGTCCGTCGTACTTCATCTTGGTCCCGGGCATTGCCTTGGACGCCGGCTGTGACAAGTAGCTGTGCAGCTTCTCGTCGCTCCAGGTCCACTGGCTCTGCTTCATGGCGTCTGAGTAGTTGAAGTCCGGCACGCTGCCGGCACGGCGTCCGGCGACTCCGAACAGGCTGGGGCCTTTCTTGTTCTTGCCTGCCGTGGCGCTGTGGCATTCGGCGCACTCGCTGGCGAACACGCCTTTACCGGGCAGGTCGCCGGCGGCATGTGCGGCGGGTACAAGGGCAAGGCTCAGCGGCAACAGACTGACGATCAGGGTGCGCCACAGCGGGAAGGTGTTGACGGGTTTCATGATGGATGAGGTTCTGGGCATGGGGGAAATCAGAAGGCAAGGCTCAGCGACACGGAGAACTGGTTGAGGTCACCCGGGCGGGTGGGTGGCAGCGCCCCGAAAATATTACCGGTGGTGCCGTTGAACTTGCTGAAACGGAACCAGCTTGCCGACAGGCGCAGGTTGGAGATCGAAGAGAACGAATCGTCCTTACCGAACGGCGCCCAATACGCAACGATCAGGTTGCTGGTGGTGTCCGGCGCACCATACGGGCGATAGCGGAACGGATCGTTCGAGCCGGTGTTGATGAAGTGCGCCAGCAGCACGCCGTAGGTTTGCCGGTAGGCGTAACTGAGGCTGATCGATTGGTCATGGATACTGGCGCGGCGTGCGCTGGTCAGGCCGGGTGTGTTCGGGTCGATCAGCGTACTGCCGTAGCGGCGGCGCTCGTAGATGTCGAGATAGCCGAGTTTGAGGACGTGTTCGCGGGTACCCAGGAACTGGTAGTTCAGGTCGTAGCCCAGGTCGGTGAAGTCGTCGCGCGGGCCGGTGCTGCGCGGCAATTGGCGCTGAGTGGTGAGGGCGACGACGCCAGCGGAGAAAAACTGTTTCTTCAAATCCTTCATGTAGCTCAGACGCAGGTAGCCGGTATCGCTGAGCTTGCCTGGATCCCCTCCGATGCTGTAGCCCAGGTCGTCCTGGGTAGACACGGGCAGGGCGGTGTAGGTGCCGACCTCGCCGTACCAATTGTTATCGTAGAGGCCGTAGACACTGGTGCCGATCACGCGGTGCGACAAGGAAGACTGGTTGAGCAGGCTGGTCGAACTGGCGTATGCGGATGCCGGGCCGAGACCGGAGGCATTGGGAAGCATGCCGATCGGATCCTGGGCGCCGGGATTGTTGTTGACGGTCACGCCCAGCACCGCCTCCTTGCCGCCGACCTGGAAACGCTTGGCGATGGCGCGCAAATCCAGGTTGTCCAGCCTGGTGGTGTACTTGTTATTGCCGTTGTTGGTGGTGCTGACCTTGGCGTAGCCGCCGATGTTGTCGGTGATGCGGCCGGCCAGATACAGGTTGGCTGTGCTGAAGCGCGCAGGGCTTGGGCCGTGCTTGGGCACGCTTTGGGTGGCGGTGAGTTCCGCCGAGACCGGGATCTTGGTGCCGTTGCCGTCGGTGTCGGTGTAGCCGCTCATCTTGAAGCGAATGCCGTATGGCGTCAGTGCCGGACCATAGGAGCCGATGTGGCAGTCCGCGCACGACGAGCCTGTCTGCCGCGCGAAGGCGGGGACCGCTGCCGCACGCGGGCTTAGCATCAGTAACAGCGAGCCGAGCGCCGACCACAGCAATATCTGCTCGGCGCCGCGTGTCCTGTCGTGACGGGAGAAGGAAAAGACGGACGGGACGTAAGGCATGCGATAGGTCCTTGGGCTGGTCGGTTCGGTGACGGGCTAGGGAAGAGAGCAGGAAAATACGGAATTCAATGTCGGCGCAGGAACGGCAACATGCGTCTTAGTACCTCGTCGCGGCGGACGAAGTGGTGCCACAGCGCCGCGCCGATATGCAGCACGATCAGCCCCAGCAACCCCCAGGCAGCATATAAGTGCCATGCGCCCAAGGTATCGGCCAAATCAGGATCCGCTGCGACAAATGTGGGCAGCGTCGCACCGAATATGTGTACCGGCTTGTCCAGCGCTTGGCTCAGACCAATACCCAGCACCGGCAGAGCCATCAACAGCGCGTACAGGGCGATATGCGTCAGTGTCGCCAAGGCGCGTATCAGCGCCGAGCCGACCGCGAAATCGTGCCTGCGGCCGAGCCGCAGGCGCACTGCCACGCGCAGGCAGAACAGTCCGAGGACGAACAGGCCGAAGTGGCGGTGACCTTCCAATAGCCATTGGCGCAGTGTTCGCCCATCGACCTCTTCGCGCAGCAGGATCAGGCCGGCCGCCAACACCAGGCACAGCACGGTGAGCCAGTGCAGCCATACCATCGGGCTCGGCAAGGCGGCGGAGGGCGCAAGCGTTGGGCGAGCGTGGGAAGCCGTTTCGGCATCGGCCTGCGGGGGGGAAGTCATGGCCTTTCGCTTTGGTCCTAGTGAGGCGATGCGTGGGGCAGTGGCATGAAGCGGGGCGCCGCTGCAGCGGTTGTCCTGTATGAGTGTCGGGGGGGCGGCAAAAGGTTGTCTGGTCGCGATGAGATTTCCGCAATTGTCTTGTCGGCAACCTTTCCGTAGGCCTGTGGCACTTAATGAAGGTCTGAACAAGTCTGCTCAAATGTAGGACACTGTCGATCCGCCACCAAGCAGTCCCCGCGGTGACGCAGCTGACCTTCTCTGATGTCGAGTATGCGGGCAAGCGCAAGCAGGCGCGGCGCGAGGTGTTTCTGGCACAAATGGAACGTGCCCCCCCCCCCCCCCCCCCCCCCCCCCCCCCCCGGAAAACCGGGCCAACGTAAAGTAGAGACTTCGCCGGCATGGGCCCCGCCATCACGAGGAGTCAAGCGATTAAGAAGTCACGGTTTACCGAGGAGCAAATTGCCTATGCGCTCAAGCAGGCCGAGTTGGGGATGGCGGTCGGTGAGATCTGTCGGAAGATGGGAGTTGCCGAGGCCACGTTTTACGTATGGCGGAAGAAGTACGGTGGTCTGGGGCCGTCTGAGCTCAAGCGCTTGCGACTGCTGGAGGAGGAAAACCGCAAGCTTAAACAGCTGGTGGCCGACCTGAGCCTAGATAAGGCGATGCTGCAGGAGGTCGTCACAAAAAAGCTCTAAGGCCTGCCCAGCGACGCACCTGGGTAGGCCAGCTACGTGAGCACTTCGGGATAAGCGAGCGGCATGCGCTGCGGATCATGGCGATGTCGCGCTCGGCGTTTTCCTACAAGGCTAAAGCACGCGATTGCAGCGCCATCCGTCTGAGGATGCGCGAGATCACCCAGACGCGTGTGCACTAAGGGTGTGAGCGCGTGTTCGTTGTGCTGCGTCGTGAAGGATGGCGGGACAATCACAAGCGCGTACACCGCATTTACAAGCAGGAAGGCCTATCATTGAGGCATTGCAGGTCCCGACGCAGTCGCAGCGCACGGCGACGTCAACCGATAGGGGGCGCCACCGCACCGAATGCACGATGGGGCATGGACTTCGTCAGTGATGCACTGTTCGATGGTCGCTGTTTCCGGTCGCTGACGGTGGTGGATCACTTCACTCATGAGTGCCTGGATATCGTTGTTGACCAGTCGTTGAAAGGCGATGGCATTGCCGATGCGATGACACGGCTGGTGGCGCAGCGAGGCAAGCCTGCGGCGATCAAGGTGGACAACGGAAGTGAGTTTGTCGGCAAGGTCATGGATCGGTGGGCATATGAAAACGGGGTAGAGCTGGACTTCTCCCGGCGTGGCACACCAACCGATAACGCCTTGGTGGAAAGCTTCAACGGACGCCTGCGGCAGGAATGTCTCAACGAGCATTGGTTCTTGTCACTGGCCGACGCACGGAGCAAAATCGAACAGTGGCGGCGCTTTTATAACGAGGGGTGCCCGGATATAGCGCTCGGCGGATCACCCCCATACAGAAACTGGCGCTTGCCGCATAGCTCCACTTTCGGAGTCAGCAAAAACCAGTGGGATTAATGCCATCTCTGTGTTGACAGGCCTGGACAATACCCTTTTTGTGAGTGGATCACAGGCTTCATAAAGCATCAGCGGCTTCCACGCGATCATGTAGCTTCTGTCGGATATGAGATACGACGTCATCATTCAAATTCTCATAACGTTGCACGTAATAGTCAAGAACCTGCTCAGGTGTGCGCCGGGTGCCATCCAGCCAAAGCGATGTTTTCAGTACATCGACACGTGGCTCGGCGACTAATAAATCGAATGTAGGCAAGCTGATTGGGGATTCCAGCGCGTGAAGTATGGAAAAGCTGAGTGGTGTTCCAAACCCGTTTTCGTTTCCTATTGGAATTTCAATATTGACGTCAACACGAGGGTCTGCTATCCAAAGTCGGAACTTCTCTGGGTTCTTAAGAGAACGGTTTGCAAAAACATACGCGTCGTTCATTTCGATGTCATTTCGTGAAATGATATATTGAAATATGGCGTTATCAGCATTCCCCCTGTTAAGTAATTCATTTCGCAGCACGGTCCATCCATTACTGCCGCCAGAGTTGATATCGAACCTCCCACTATCCAAAAGGTATCTGAACATGTCTAGATTTTTTACTTCGGCCGCGGCTTGCAAGATGCCTGCGTGTTCTGGCGGGATCTCATAACGCTCATAATTCAGCAAAGCTATCACTGCATTAATATTGTTTGCCCTGACCGCTGCTTCTAATAAATACTGCTCGTACCCTTTCCAGGGATACTTCGGGTTGGGAAGGATTTTTCCGTTCATTTTATCAACTAAATCGAAAATTAGCTTAAATTTCTCTATATCAAGGTTGAGCTCGAGTGCATAAGCAAGAAGAGGTTTACTTCTATTTTCGGCGCCGATCTTTACATAAACTTCATCGATCCTGACATTCTGTGAGGAAAGAAACTGAAGCAATTCGGATTTATTTTGAGTTATAGCCTGGATTGCGGCAGAACCTTTTTTGTCTTTCCAATTTTGTTTAAATACATTAGATACCGCTTCATGCAACTGCCTATTGGTTTTGGAAAGATTCACCAGCGTGTCAAGGTCGCAACGCAAAATAATCTGTTCAAGGGCATCGTAAGGCAACTGTTGCAGTTCAAGATTACTGGGGAGCGGATCGTGTGGTGCTCCCCCGCCTATCTCATTGGCATAGATCGCTTGAGGTGATGCAGGCGCGAGTAGTTGCTCACCTTCCTGAGATAGTGTAAGTGCGGGTAGTTGCTCGCTTTCTTGAGGTTGTGCGGGGGCGCGTAGTGGATCGACTTCATGAGGATCAAGGCGATCACCGAGCTCTGCTTGTCCGGCGGCATCTTGTCTCGCCCCCAAGGCGCGCACTCGCCCCCAAGTGCGCGCTACAACTTTAGAGCCTCGCCCGCCCAACCCTTGCTGGCGCATCACATGTAAACGTTCGCCTAACCCCGGATAAACAGGCCGAAGTGAACCGCCCCGGTTTCCGCGGAGGCTCAACACTCTGAGAGGATTGAGCCATGAGCAAGTCGAACAAGTTCTCGCCCGAGGTACGCGAGCGCGCGGTAAGGATGGTGCAGGAGCAGCGCGGAGAGTACCAATCGCTGTGGGCGGCCATTGAATCCATAGCCCCAAAGATTGGCTGCGTGCCGCAGACTCTGAACGAATGGGTCAAGCGCGCCGAGGTCGATGCCGGTGCGCGTGAGGGCGTGACGAGCAGCGAGGCGCAGCGGATGAAGGAACTCGAGCGCGAGGTCAAGGAGCTGCGCCGGGCCAACGAGATATTGAAGCTGGCCAGTGCGTTTTTCGCCCAGGCGGAGCTCGACCGCCGACTGAAGTCGTGAAGGCCTTCATCGACCAGCATCGCAATGCCTTCGGGGTCGAGCCGCTCTGCAAGGTTCTGCAGGTTGCCCCGTCGGCCTATCGACGTCATGCCGCGCTACTGCGCGAGCCCAGCAGGCGCTGTATCCGCGCCAGACGCGACGAGCGGCTAATGCCGCAGATTCAGCGCGTCTGGCAAGCCAACATGCAGGTCTACGGTGCCGAGAAGGTGTGGCGGCAACTGGCACGCGAAGGCGTCGTCGTGGCCCGCTGCACGGTCGAGCGGTTGATGCGCAGCATGGGGCTGCGCGGCGTGGTGCGCGGCAAGGTCGTGCGCACCACCATCGGCGATGCCAAGGCCCCATGCCCGCTGGACCGGGTCAATCGGCAGTTCCGTGCCGAGCGGCCGAACCAGCTGTGGGTCAGCGACTTCACCTACGTCTCAACCTGGCAGGGCTGGCTGTATGTGGCCTTCGTCATCGACGTGTTCGCTCGTCGCATCGTAGGCTGGCGAGTGAGCAGTTCTATGCGCACGGACTTCGTGCTCGATGCTTTGGAGCAGGCCCTGTATGCCCGGCAACCTGAGCGCGATGGCAGCTTGGTTTGCCACTCCGACAGGGGCTCGCAATACGTCAGCATCCGCTACACCGAGCGGCTGGCCGAGGCCGGCATTGAGCCGTCGGTAGGCAGCAAGGGCGACAGCTACGACAACGCGCTGGCAGAGACCATCAACGGCTTGTACAAAGCCGAGCTGATTCACCGCCGGGCACCCTGGAAAACTAGGGAGGCCGTCGAATTCGCCACGCTGGAGTGGGTGTCCTGGTTCAACCACCAACGCCTGCTCCAACCCATCGGCTACATCCCGCCAGCCGAGGCCGAGGCAAACTACTACCGGCAACTCGCCAGTCAGACCGCCGCCGTGGCGGCCTGACTTAAACCAAACAGCCTCCGCGGAAACCGGGGCGGTTCAAAGCTCACCGTCTACGTTACGGTAGTATTTCTTCCCGAATTTGTCGCCTGTCTGAGGTATGACCCGAACGAAAACGTCTTCTCCTTTTCTCTGCCCTATCTTGACTACATCCCAGGAGTGAGTTAGCCCGGGAAGCTGGCCTTTCACTATGCCGCTGGTAGCCGGCTCGACCAACAAATCGGCCCGGTGGGCGAGAGCCGTTGCGACCTTTTCAGCGCCCGGATAGATATCACGCAGTGCAGTTAAAAATTTCTGAGCTCTTCGCATACCTGCTGTTCCCCCTGCCGCGATCAACTCTATACCGGGGTCGAAGACGCGCGCGGCACCTGTGGCGAGTTCAGCTACTGAGCCAGCGGTGAGTGTTTCCGAACCGGCTAATGCCATTTGCCTGACGATATTGTGGGCACTGCTTTGGCGTAATGCCCTCAGTGCACTGAAGCTCAAGGCTTCACCGAATTTCATGACTACTCGTCCGGCCGGCACTGCTAGTGGTATCAGGCCGAGCACATCGACGGTGCAGGGGATTACTGCTTCCTCAATTTTGCCTTGGTATATATTTTTTCCACATTCATAGAAAGGAATAAGGCTTAAGGCGAAGTCTGTGACCTTTTCATAGGTAGTTTTTGCGTAACCATATGCATGTAGCTCTTCTTGGATCTGATTTTCATGCTTTTGTCGGATCGCGTTGTATAAGACGCTGATATCCGAGGCACTGTCTTTCAGTGCAGCTCTCAACGTTGTGACGCGTAGGCGGTAATCATTGTCGAGTCGAAGTGAAATGCCGGTGATCTCCTCGTAGAGGTTAAGATAGAAATCTTGATTCCTATCCACTCGTTTCAAAGAGTAGCCTATGCCTTGCTTTGGATAGAGCGCATAGATACGCTCCTCGCCACCATGCTTAGCCGAGAAAAGTTCAAGTTTTCGCGGCATCCGTTTAGTAAGCCCTTCAATGGCATGGCGATTTCCTCCTATAAGTGTATGCCTTATAGCATGTGCTGCAGAGAACGTTGCTTCAGCTTTATGCACTTCAGCGTGCTCAATAAACGCTGACTCTTCAGCGCTCAGTTGTGTGAAAGCCAAAGGGAGTAAGATCCGATCAACATCGCCGAGTTGTTCGGCGATCCGCCTGTTTTGTGCGGCGAATTCATCATTGATCCGCGGTAATTCGATGACTTTGCGTCGGGGATCAGTGAAACTTGCCCCGCGCGGAAGAATCAGACAGCGATGTTCATCCGCATCAAGATAAAGATCAGCCTTCGTTTCATAGTCTTTCTCGGTTCCGAGGCCTGGGCACCTTTCCTGCAGGATGGCCATGGCAAGTGCCGGGCGCGTTTTAAAATTTTCTAAACTTTCCTGTAGTCGTATAAAGGGATCATTGCGTTGACGCTCGGCCTTTCGGGCTGTGAAAAATAGTCGAAGTGCTGTTTCGCGCGATACTTGTTCTCGCACTGATATGTCCGGTACTGATGCATCCGGGTTTGAATTCCCTGTAACTTCTTTGCCTTCTCGAAGTAAATGAAGCTGAGCTGGCAGTAAAAAATAATCCTGCCACTCTGAGGGGACCACAGCTTCATCACATAGCGTTGCGAGTGCCTGCCCAATATCTATCGCATCCTGCATCGCCCATTCATGAGTGTCCAGTCCGATATCCTTGGCAAACCGTAGTGCAGCATGCATATATCCCCATTCGAGGCTACAAATTTCAGTACGGCCAAACGTCTCATAGTCCGTAGGTTGCCACATGATGGCAGGTGCAATCACATCAAGTAATTTCTCAATAAAGTACTTCTTAGTGAGCGTGTCTGGATTTGAAAGCCAGCGATTTGTAGCGCCGATAAGATATTGCAAGCGGATACGTGAATTTTCCACGTATGGCGGGGTACCCGCGTTGCCTTCTTGCACCAATGCGGAAAGTTGGTCATTCACAAACGTTTCGGCCGGACTGCCAAAGGTTAATGTGGATAGCCAGTCAGTAATCTTACTTTGTACGCGCGATTCACTCAGCGTCTCATTACGTCTCTCTCCGTATTCGTGAGTTATTCGGAAAAGATGTTGTGCTAATTTCGACGCACGGGATGGGAATTTCGATAAGTAGCGGACAACGCTGTTGACAAACGGGATATTGTTACCTTTGACTGGCGAGTCATGTGGAAGTCCGGCACGAGATAATAAAGTCCTAACGGAGTCGATCTGATGCCGCATGATTTCAGCAGCGCTTTCTGCAGAATGGTCTTCTGTTTCGATATCGCGTTTGGCGCGTTTGGCGCGTCTGGCAAGAGGATGTCCTGTGGCAGGAATCAGTCTTGCCATATCCTGCGATTCCGCTGTCGTATCGGGCGTAAGCCAGCTTAACGCTGGCTGTGTGTCCTGTGCTGAGGTAGGACGTTCCGGAATGATGTCCCCGGAGAGGTTGGCGGCGTTCGCTCCTGCTGAGTGGACTGGAAAAGTGATGGATTTCTCAGGGATTGACCCTGGTCGCGCGTTTGAAAATGCGAAGTTGGGTTGTCCACGCTGTGTTCCCGGTGCGTTTCCCGTCGAAGAATGCTGCCTGGCGTTTCTATTGACCTCCCGGTTAACGACGCGTTCAACCCTTCTTTTCAATTCTAAATTACCGGCGCGAGTTATTCTTGCTTCAGTAGATAGCTCATCAGCCCTCCTGGGTGTGATGGCGGGACTTGCAGATGTGTTCTGTACTGAGCTAAGTATAGAAAGTAACTGTACCGCAGCATGAATGGCATCATGTCTTTGTCTGTTTCCTGCATGGTTTCCGGGCTGAGCAGCCATCTGTTGAACGCGTTCATCCTGCTGTTTTTGACTTGCCTGCTTTTGATTTTTCCAGTTTATGTGGTTTCCGGTAGTTTTGCGGTATTCAGTCACAGATTGCGGCATGACCTTATTTCTTCTGTATTGGAGAAATACAATTGGTAAAACAATGTCAGTCACATTGGCTATCAATTATCGCTCAAACTGTTCTCGAATCTTGGGTTTTAAGAGTCTGTTCACAATCTCCAGAGCATTGATGCCTGAAGGGTCAGATGGACGAACTGCAAACTGGTGTTGAGCTTGCGCTCGTAGTTCTTCCAGAGCCTTCGGTGTTTCTCCAACCAGGCCAAACTGCTTGACGACCCATCGCTGGGGCATGACCTTGAACGTATGCGCTTGGCAATCTGAACCGTGACGTGTTCGCCCAGAATCGCCTGGATATCCAGAGCGAAGGGCTGACCCACATAGCCGCTGTCGGCCAGCACGCTCCGCACCTTGCCTAGACCAGCTTTGCAACGAGCGAACGCTTTGAGGACGCCCTTGCGATCGGTCACCTCGGCCGTTGTGACTGCCACGGCATGCGGCAAGCCTTGCGTATCCACTGCGATATGGCGCTTGATCCCCGGCACCTTCTTACCGGTATCATCGCCTTTTTGCCTAGCCGTATCCGAGTTCTTCACGCTCTGCGCGTCCACGACAAGAACCCGCTGAGGGCGCTGTGCCCCTGTCTCGCGCGAGCCGCGGCAACCTGATTTTTTGAACGCCCGCTCCAGCGGGCTCACTCCCTCTTCGTCCTCTTCACTCCAGATCTGGAAGTAAGCATGCACCGTACGCCATTTGGGGAAACTCTCCGGCAGCATCCGCCATGGCCAACCACTCTTGAGCACATACAGCACCGCGCAAAAGACCTTGTACAGGTCCGCCGTCCGGGGCCGCATCTTCTTCCGGGCTTCTTCCAGCAGCAGCCTCACTTGCTCGAACTGCTTACCACTGATGGCAATGGGCTAACTTTTCTCATCCGCACACTTTCGCACAAAGCCGGAAGATTTTGAACAGGCTCTAAATCGACTACGCAGATGCGCGTTTTTTGAGCGCCAAGACCGGGAGCTAGCAGCTATAAAAAAATTTCCGATCAGACCCAGAGAACAGTCTCAATGAAACCGTTGGAAAGCATGATTCAACGCGCGACCCCTACAAGCGAGCCATATGCTATGGTACGCGCCACGACAAAATCGTCGACCCATGCGCCACACACAAGTGGTGCCAATCACTCGGATGACATTGCGCCAGTTCAGCACCTGCAATCCAATGGCAGAGTGAGTGACGTGCTTCGCGAGGCTACGCGTGTTGCAGTAGGGCTGCTGCCGACCGATGCCGACGAGCTGCGGGAGTTGGATATGACGTCGCTCGGTAAAGCGGGTGACATCGTGCAGCGTGTGGTTAACGACGCCGCAACGGGAAATGTGCACAACCTCGCGTTTGCGTTGAAGATGCAATCGGAGGCTCGTGCTGATGCGATCTCGAATATTTCCGTAGGTATCAGCAACCTGACAGCATCAATCCCCACGACCTCTGTCGTGGGTTACCATCTCGGTGGAGCTGCGTCGTCCAATCTCACCCCTTCACAGGTGGACGCAATCGTCATCAATACGCTGGAAGATTTGAAAACCTTCTATACGCAGTATGCTAAAGACTATGCGACTCTAAAAACTTATATCGCGGAATATGGAGAGAGCGATCCAGAAAGTTGCGAAGAGCAGCTTGACGCGTTTGCTCATAGGTATGCCAAGCCGCTCTATATCAACGCCGGTATCAATCCAGCCTACGTTTCACTGTCGCTGGGGGACACGTTCGTCGTAAGTGACGTCAACCTTCCACAAAAAGGCAATTATCAAACGTATAGCATCAATGCGGCGTCACTGGCTGATTTGGAAAGGCGAGAGAAATTTATCGAGCAATTGCACACGGATGCAACTGATGCCCATGCGATATGGGGGGCGGTAACACGCAATGTCACCATCTCGCTGAGACAAGCCGAAGAATCGCTCAGGCAGCTCGAAGCGGCCTCGCAAAATACCTATCAGGTCACCGAAAATCTGCCGGATAATTTGAGTTTTTATAAGATTACACAAAATGCGGATGGGAGCTACACCGTTAAAGCGTCGCAGAAGTTCCTTGATGCGATCAATGTATTTCAGAATTATGTCAATGCATGGAAGGAAAAAGACTATCCACCGGACAAAAGCACTGGTGTAGGTGCTGCAGCAGAAGAGTTAGCCGGTTTATGGGTTGCGGAGTGGGGCGCGCCGGGACATGATACGCTCGAACAGCAGTGGGTGAACGTGATTCAGAACGGTGCGATTATAGACTTTGACGCACTTCCCGTTCCAGATCCAGACAACGTGTCTGCGGAGATAGACAGCCTGATCCGTTCGGATGCAGCAGTATACGGCGGCTTGCAAACAGTGACCTCCAATGCCAAGGCCGGCATTATCGATCCCTATGGCTCGCTGCTGCAAGAGTACATGCAGTATGTGCAGTCTATCACCGATCTCTTATCGAATCTTTCAAAATATGTCACAGCATCTGGAGACGGAACGACGGTTAATTTCAAGGCGGACGATCTGAAAAGTGTGATAAACGATATGCTGAAAGAGGGCGCACCATTCAAAGAATGGTCGATTACCTTGCCGGGCACGTCTTCGCTATCCGCGAGTGACTGGAAACAGGAACTCTCTGGGAATTTCAACGTGACGCAGAATGCGGATGGCACGACGTCGATATCGTTGGACCTAAGCAATCTGGAAGCGATGAGGGACTCGCTATCCAATTACTCTAACGGGGATATCAGCGTTACGCAATACAATGCATGGTATGCAGGATTTACAGGGCAGAAGGACAACGTGATGAACCTTTCGCAAAGTATCGCCGAAAAATTTTCAAGAATGAACAGCGAGTTCGATAATTTGGTACAATTGATGAGTTCGGCGATCTCCGCATTGCTCGAGTCGGAGGAAAAGTACTTGCAGTTTTAACTGACGAACTGCGATGTCGCCGCTCGCGCTTGATGGAAGCGCGAGCGGCAAGATGGTTGAGCAATAATACGAGCTTGCGCGATCATTGGCGATGTGGTCCAACTCGGCGCGCTGCACGACGCCGGACTTGCCGGACTTGCGCAGCCAGGCATACAGGCTGTGCCTGGTGACACATAGCCGCTCGGCGACCTCCGCTACGTTGAACCCGCGATCGGTCACTGACGGACCACCTCAACCTTGAACTCATCCGGATACAGCTTGCTGTTCATGGGCACCTTCGAATCACGGCCTTGAGATGTGGGCGTATCACTGGACGTATCAAACCCCGCTTCGACAGCGCGGAAAAATCAGAGTGCCCTTAATTGATGATAGATATTGGAGTGATCGGTTTTTGATCGTCGCTTGTCACGAAATCGACTATAAATACGAATCTACCTTCATGTTAAGAAGGATAGTGCTGATGATCGTGTTCGATGATCGGATCGGAAAATACAGGATGCTGTAACGGCGTAAAATTAATGGCTGATATTCTGCATGCTTACGAACGGCGTCCCGCATCACTGATACGTTTGGCGGTTGCAGGCCTCGCAGTGCCCACGGTCGTCTATCGTCGCGCTGGCGATCTTGCTGGTCCGATGATCGCAGTGAAAAGTAAGGCGATGAGCGCATCTGGAATTTTTGAATATTCGATGATGCACGATGGATAGCTGAAGATGCCAATGCATGCGCGCCGGGAGTTGGTTATCGCGCGCACCCAGCTTGCCAAGATGAATATTTATTAATTGGCAGGGCGCAATTTCTATTTTTAAAAATTGACCATTTTTCTAACTCAGGAATTTTCCACCATGCCGTTTTCTTTATCGTCGCACGCATCTTTCTCTCTCACCAATGAATCCAATGAGCGGTTAGTCACTCGCTCAAGCTATGCTACTAGTGAATCCAGCGTACCAGGTAAGTTCCAGCCACTATCGTTTAGCAAAGAAGAAATCAGTAGCGTATCGTCGCATCCTCAGCATGCAAGCTCGCATCAACCGCAGATTTCGTCGTTGCCGCGTGCCGTAGTCACTCGACCGAACTCGCTGCCCATCGGGTCGCGAAAAAAATTGTTTCTTTGACGGATATTTTGAACATTACGAGCAAAAAGGGTTCGCCTATTGAGACGGCATCCGCAGTTCCCGTGACGTTGCCGCGAACCTCGTTATTAATGCAGGAGGCTAACGCCACCACGGGCGTAGTTCCGCCGAGCGAAAGCATGGATACAATGAACTGATTAGGTCGAGCTATTGCAAGGACTGAGGTGCTTAGCCTGTCTATTGACGTGTCGACGACTTCGGCGGTCCGATATTGTGGAAACAATTGGATGTTGGGATCGGCTGGCATCTCATCGCCATCGAGCGAATATTTCGATGGAGGTTGGAAAAGAAAAGATGCCACTTGACGGTCACCAGTGGGTATCGTTTGTTAGATTTGTAAAGTGCGGTTGCCTAATTTTCTAAGGTAAATCTTCATCCGTTGTCATAATACCATCGCTCGTTTTTTAGCTAAGGAATTATCCACCATGTTATCTCCTTTCGCATCGCGCGGATCTTACTCGGTCACCAAGGCATTCATTGGTAGGCCAGCCATTCTTCGTGCCAGCCATAAATCGATAGAATCCGGCGTGACAGGCAAGTTTCGATTGTTGATCTCAGAAAAAATCAGCAGAGTGTCCTCGTATCCCGAGCCTGCCGGCTCGTATCAACCGCAGAATCTGTTGTTGCCGTGTGGCATAGGCACTATTCGACGAACCTCGCTGTTTGATGGCCGGCCTTACGAATCCATCGCTTCCGCTACGAACATAAGAAATAGTGCGATCGACATGAATCAACCCCATGTCGCTATCCGTAATCTCCATTCGTTTCGCCATTCAACGAACGCTCGCGTCGATTTGCAGCCATCATCTATAAAAAGTGACGTGCCTGTAGTGAGTAAAGTATTGGGTTTGATCGCCGGCAACCCTGAAGAAATCGTCAGGCCGAAGGCAGTGGAAGCGCTTGTTGGTGCCGTAGCTGCGGTGCGCGTTTCCAAGTCCATAGAGTATATAAATCCGACGCAGGAATCAAAACGTTTGATTTCGCCTGGACTCGTTTTTGAACAGCAGCGCATTTTTGAGGAAGAAAAGCTTGCTGCTATGAATTTGCCTAACGTGCCACCGGTGCAGCCGCCCCAGTCATCGATGCAGGAAGCTGATGTTGATCCGTGCTCCAGGTCGGCCTCTACGGAATGTGACACCGCAGCGAAATTCGCGTTGCGGACGTGGTCCTACGAGAAACTACGCAACATACAACACACCTCTGAAGTCAAAGAGTTGCTGGCGCTCGCCGGTTTGTTGTGCATTGAAGCCCACAAACGCAATGTGACGATGACCGATAAACAACTCGCGATCGACCTGGGGCGTACATTTCGCAGGTGTTTTTCTGGTCGCGAAGTACAGGCGTGGCGCCGGGATATCGCGACGATGTCTGAGCATGCGAACCATTTCTTGAAAAATAGGGATGCGATTATTTTATTTACAAACATGGATGAGAGGAAGATTATTGACGACGAGCGCATCACCTCGATGCGTGAGAACAACGCTAATAATCCTCTATTGATCATTACCGACTCATTCTTCAAAGATATGGCGGTTAAACGTATGCTTCAGATGATGCGTGCGATAGCACTGAGTACGAAACGAAGCGATGTGCTGGTATTTCCGATCGCAGATAATAAGGATTCGACGGGGCCAGTCACCTCGTCGCCTAGTGCGTTCCAAGATGTCGAAGAATCACGCTGGTACAGCACATTAAGCGGGTTCAAAGCATTCTGCCAGGCCGGAATCCGTTTGCATCGCAAACTGCTATCAGGGCAAGCTGACGCCGACATCGATAGTGGTGCCGTCCGTCTCGGCAACGATACGCCGGATCGGAAAGAAGCGCTCAAAGCGTTGCAACGTGATGCTCGGAAAATCGCGGCAGTCATCAAATCCAATCGCGATAGTCTTGTGCAATATGTTTGCTACAGTGCGTTTTCCGCGGCAGAATCCAAACGATGTTAAGCGCCGGACCGTTCAACGACTGTCATAATACAGCCAGACGCGTTCGACGTTTCACGTATTGAATGATAAGGTCTCATAACCAGAGTGCCACGTTTGCTTATAACTGTGAGGATGCACGACACAATATATTTCGCATGTATATTGTGTCTCAGTAGCTCAAATCAGTATTTCAAGGAAACAGTGCAAAGTAAAAGACCTACCTAGTTCTTGCGATGAAGCGTCACAGGCTGTTTTTTGACACTCTGCTCCGTGCCGAGGATTTTTTCGCGCGTTTCATCGGGATCGGACTGCGTTCAGCATAGTAGCTGTCGTAAATCTTACGCGCATAAATTCGTTGTTTTTCCAATGTATGCGCGTTATAACCGCCGACCGCGCGCCAATTTGCACCATATTGTGTGATATTTCCAGCTAGAATCCACGCTCCGACGCTTTCGTTGGTACACCGGTCGAAGAGACGTTGCTTGTCGATCCCGTATCGCCGGAGGAATGGAAGCCATCGGCTGTTGATCTGCATGATACCGATGTCGAACGATCCGTCCTTGTTACGGCTCACTGCGGTCGCGTTCAATCCCGATTCGCGCGAAGCAATTACGTACAACAGCTTCGCGTCGACGCCGTATGTGCGGGCCGCCTGGGTCCAGCAATCTTGGGCATAAGCAGGCCTCATGCTCGCCCATGCGACTGCACATACACCAAGAATCAGCCAGGCACGCCACGCACGGAATCGGCGAAAGGTGTGTGATACGGATACGGCACATAAGGCACATGCATTGCCGGCTTTCTCAGAACATGTCAGTATCGGCGTTGAGTTTAGGTTTTGCATCAGGTGCATCGTCGTCCTGGCTCATCTCAGTCATCATGATTTGCATCATGAACTTTTTCATTTCATCAGTCGTTATACCATGCATCGCTGTTTTTGCTGCCTCTGCCAGATTTTCGTCTGGCTGATGGGGCTCAGCGGAGGGAGCCTTTGCCAGTGCATACTTGGCAATCGTGAGTGGGTTGATCATCATGGGGAATTGGATATCCTAATTTGTTGGACGTAAGATAGCAGTGCCTCGACGATATTCGCCGTTGTGTCCGGAACACGTTGCTGGTGGCGTTGCACTGCGCGCGAGCAAATATCTGTCGAAGCGGAAAATGGCGCAAATGAAACAGAAAATTGTCCGTTGCTGATTACGAAGTGATCATTGGGCGATGTCGTGAGCGTGATACGCCTTCCGTTGTTCGTTTGTAAATGATCGATCGAAAGCTGGCTGAGTTTGCACCATTTCGGAATATAAACGGTGACAGATCGATCGGAATCGGCATCCTGCGTATCGAGGTACTCCTCGATCAACACTGTGGCCGTCTTCGAATCTTCGAAAAGCTTTCGCACGTTGTGAGCGATTGCACCGCGTTCTTGTTCGAGCTGCAACGCATATGTTTGAGAAAGATGCGTGGTTTCGTCGATCAGCGTGTCGACGAAAAGCCTGATGCCATCACGATAGCCTTCGAAGCGCGCCTGCTCATACTGCGTATGTGCGTAGTGTTCGGCGTCTTCTATGATCTTTCTGGCCGATTTTTTCGCAGCCTGTTCTAGTGCATGTCGCCGATTGGCGCGATGCAGGGCTGCGTGCCGATAGACGACCTGTGCTTCGCTATCGGGCGCTTTGTTATAAACCTTCTGCACGGTTTTGCGCATAGTGTGCCGCCATTGAAAAAAGAGTAATGGAAATCCATCTGCCGCAATCTTCCGGTGACGCTCGTCCCACTTGTAAGGAAAGGGCGGCCGTTTCGGCCTCGATTCGTGAGGAAAAGAGCAGTCGGAGACGTTCATCGATGACGGGTGGCATTGCCGGAATCAAAAACCGAAGCGCAGCGAGCCCGCAGACCACAGGATCGACATTTTCGTCTAGTACGCATGCTGGGACCGCGAGATGGGGCAGAGGCAATTCGATGAAGCGCTTGCATCGCCCGTCAAGCTGCCGATATCGATTGGATGACAACCATTCCCCGCGCTGACTGAATAGGCCCAGCAGAAAGCAAAGATCAGGGATCACGTACCACTTACGCAGTAGGATGGACGTGCATGGGTCGATCGGAATCGACTCGGGCGACGTGGTTCTCAAATCGTACGTGTCGAAGAGGATGGTGTTCCTCACTGCCTTGGGCAGCGCGCACCATTGCGCCGATGTCATCGGCACACGCTCCGGATGCAGGTAGTCGTCGGGAGCCAGCATGATCCTCAACAGGTATTTAAAATCTGTCATTTGATGAAAGGTTCAACACGATCGCGCTTTCGGGACTTGCGAAAACGTTTAAAAAAATCGACTGGTCCGGATGGCGGACTATTGGCCAGCTGCGCGCCGAGCGGGCGTGATTTGTCGTGATCGTGCCTGGGTTCGGAATCGATGCGCCGCTCGCGCCACCAGCGAGTCCTGAACGGTCGCGACGTCAGCCCGAGCCACCCCGCGGCGAGCAGCGCGAAAAAACCGACAAACGCAGAAACTTGCATGCAGACATGAATCCAGTCCGTGCTCCACGAGATCAGCGGTGCGGATGGCGGCATACCCCGGAAAATGGGTGCACTTTGTTCGGCTAGCACGGAGATATCATCATAGTCGATCTGATCGAAACTATTCTTGACATAACGCTTCACTTTGCTGATCAATGTGTCCTTGTCCAGCTCGCCGCTGTAGACTATCAGTACGGCGACATGCATGCGCTGCGGGCTGTCGACATCCTCCGTAAGCGGGTAACTGACATTGACGTGTGCTCTGACAACATTGTTAAGTGCTGACAGATTGTTCGAAAGCCGTTGCTCGATATAGGAAATTAGGCGCGAATGCTCCGCGAGCGGTGTGGAAACAAGGCTGTCGGAGGGAAACGCCTGACTGATCTGCAAATCGGGCGGAGTCGGCAAATTGTAGCGCCGCACCAGGTCGACAGCAGCCGGAAAATCGGCACGCGAAACATCTACTTCGAAAACGCCTTTTCCCACGTCATTCTTTATCGCCGTCACGCCATGACGTTGCAATATCGCCACCACGTCGTTCACTTGCGATTCGGTAAGCCCGGATAGCAGTGAACGGTTGTGGCAGCCGGAGAGTGCGAACAAGCTTATGAGAAATAGTATCCTGTAGAGACCGCGCACGGCGGATTAACCTTTGACTAGCGTTTCGACGCCACCGGCGAGGCGTTTTACGACACCGCTTACGAGCGCATTGTTGACGGTGTAGTTGGCCATTTCCACCTGAAAGGCAGCCAGTGCCGCAGGATTGGAATAATCGGCAGGTGTCTGCATGAACGCATCGATCCGGTGGCGCGCCGAAATCATTTCGTCGGTCAGATTCCGCATGGCGGATTGCAAATCCATATCGAGGTGCTGTTCGTTGTGAAAGTCGGTTGCTGAGAATGACGGAGCAACCATGGGGAAAATTTGCATCGAATAACGCCTTTAAGATTTAACATAAGGATCAGCTTTCGCTCCGGCCTCATGCGATAGCGAAAATCGTATGAGGCCGGTGATGGGTTACCGTAGATTGCCGAGGATAGTCGTGTCGATATCTTTCATCGCTTTCACTGCGCTCGATTGCGCGTTCCGGAATATGGTGTAGTCAGACAGGACAGCCTGATACGAGGCCAGCGCCGCAGGGTCCGACGGGTTAGCCTCCAGTGCTTGCTGCGCTGCGGTCAGCGCGCTGCCTAGGCTGCCTACGCCGTTTTGGAAGCCTTTGGCGATATCATAGATGTAAGTATTAATATCACCATCATTCGAAAGTATGTCGGACGGAGAGTTGGAAATAGGAGAAATATTACTGGTCATTTTAGTTTCCATTAATTGTATGGTTGAAGTACCAATGGCTTGGATCGACGAGAACATAACCGTCCTCACCTACCTGCCGAGATTTTCCATCCAGCCATGTCGTATTTAGAACAAGGCCGAAACGGACCTTTCGCTGACCCCAGTCATGCGAAAAACCTTTCACTAGATCCGATACTTCGGACAGTGCGTAATCTGTGATGTAACCGTTAATAAAGAATGTAATATAGCCACCGGATTCGATGCGCGAGTATGTTACCGGTATGTGGGTCAACTTGGACCCCGCGATTCCGGCCACGTTGGAAAGCGTCTTTTCTCGTATATGTAAACCCTTGGCAAAGGGCAATACGCCCTTTAGGAGGCGAGTTATTTCGGCTATTCTCTTCTTGACGGTTTCTTCGTCCTCGCCTTGATGTGCGACGAGAATTAATTCAGGCTCGTCTATGTTGCGAAAAAGTATCGTGAAGTAATCTATATTGTGCTGATCCAGCACTTGTTCCGATTTTTCCCGGAGATCGTCAACCGAGGTCACCAGCGGTCGTTGTGCAGCAGGAAAACGCAGCGCGATCTGCTTGTCCCATTCTAGATCGCTTTGCGTTTTCGCGATGACGTACACTTTGCCATCCCTCGTGATCAAATCGTTCCTCGCAGTATCGGTGTCGAACACGGCGGCAAGTTGTTTCGTCCTTGCATGGTCGGCGAAGAAGCTTATCAATGACCTCAAAGGAAGCGCGAGCAACGCTACCGCTATGCAAGCCAAAGCGGTAAAGCGACGGGTACGTTGCCCCATGCCAGATGGCACGAGCAAATCCGCAGTCACCTCGGATGTTTCGGCTGCGTTTTCGTCTGTCGACTTGATCAGAAACTGGCGTACAGCATCGGACCATGGTGTATTGTTGAGTCGGATCGCAAATGCGATGTCTTCGAATTGACATATACTGTTGAGTACACCTTCCTCGACGGTGACTTCGTTGCCTTTGATCCATTCGACGCTAAAACGAAGCAGGTCATCATTGACATCTCGATCATGATCAGTCGACCTTTGCGACGACATCTCCATGTCAAATAGTGGGTCATCCTTATTCGCTATGTCGCTATGGCTGATGTGCGCATCAAAACTGATTCTAAAGTTGATTCCTGACTTATGGTGCGGTATTACCAGTGCATTCGACGCGAATTGCGAGGCTGATTGTGATTTGGCTGTTTCGGCGCCAACGAATACAAAGATCGATTCCTGTTTAGGAAGTAGCAAATCGACCCCGTACATTGGGCCAAACAAAATACGCAATTCGTAGTTTTTTTCGTCATCGAATGACATAGGAATCGGGTGCAGGAATAATAGGAATGAATTTATTAAGGCCGCCGATAAGAACATGGCTAAAATAGCCTTGTCAAGGCCAATGACCACCTTGATGATTGATTGAGGCTTGCCCTATCCGTAATTGGGCAAATGCCTAGACCGCATTAAGGGCGAGCCTACCCCGTTTGAACGTTTTTCGGCTGTATATTATCGGCGTGGACCGACTATCGATTCAGTGCAATGCATGAATTTATCAATGCCATAAGCCAATAATTGGATGAATTTAAGAATGTCAATATGTATTAAGAAAAACATGGGGCGGGACGTAATAGTCGATAAACACCGCCTAGTGGTGATGCGTGCTGATGCCGATGTCGAAGATTGGAGCGAATCGATTGCCCGAATTGCCAGCTTGCTAGCATTCATGGAGGCATCGGAAGGCGCTGATGCCAATGAGCCGATCACGGTCAGGCGAAGTCAAGCCGGAGATGGGATGAGATTCTTTGCGCGTGACCTACATCATGCTGCGGCGTTCGAGCGCTGGTTTTGTGATCGCATCCTTAATATGGACGACTCCATCGAGCCGCTACGCGAATTCCTTCGTGCACAGGAAGCGTATCTATTGGTGCGTTTCCTTTTGTGTTCCTTTGACGACCACTCCTCTGTGGCCGGACTCGCGAGCCGCTATGGTCTGTCGACTTCCCATTTCCGTCGGATATGTCGCGGAATTTTTGGCGGTGGACTGAAAAGTCGTCTCAGACAGTGGCGAGCTCAAAGCGCTTTGCACGATCTGTTGAGCGGAGCAAAATCGGTGGCCGAGCTGGCGTATCAGCACGGTTTCGCATCTTCATCGCATTTTTCTCAGGAAATGAAGTTTCATTTTGGTGCGCGTCCAGGGCGCCAACAGTGATTGTCTGCGTTTTGTCGTCGGCTGTACGACGCTACGGTTATAGAATTGTGCTAGCGTTGGTTGTGACTCTGACCGGTTTGTGGTCCGTCGTGGCGTCGGCGCAAGATACCGCGCAGGTAGGGTTGCAGTCGACTGAATCTCGCCCGGTGGTGGCGCAGCAAGCCGATTCGCAGAAAACTGTAACGTCGCCGTCGATGGGTGTTCCTACGCCTGCCACGATACCGGCGAAATTCATTGCCAAAAATACTAGCTTGAACGATGTGATCGATGCGATCCAGGGAAAGATAGGACGCCCGATGGTCGCCAGTCCGAAGGTGCGAGCGATTTTCGTCACGGGTACGTTTGACCTCGAATCGCCCATGGCGACTCTGACAAAACTCATCCGTACGATGGGATTAATGACATACGACGACGGACGATCGATCTACTTGTATCGGGATAGCGAAGTAAAAAACTCCATTGTGCATATGGGCCATCAACGCATGAGTGACGTGCAGTCTTTTTTGCGTTCTTCAGGGCTTTATGACGAACACTATCCGTTAACCGGAGACGGCAACGCACCGGTATTCTATGTGTCGGGACCTCCAATCTATGTAAGTTTGGTCGTCGCTGCGGCGAAATATCTGGATCAACAGCCGGATGTTCAGTTCAACTCGGCAATGGTGTTGCGAGTCGTGCCGCTACACAACACGTTTGTCGTCAATCGTCGCTATAAGATCCGCGACGAAATGGTGAAAGTTCCCGGTGTGGCCGATGTCATTCATGAGCTCTTTGGTTCGTCGAGTGGCGCGCATCCTCAGAGCACGCCTTCAGGGAGCAGTGTGCTGGATATGCAGCAAGATGTGCCCGCCGACGTATTGAATCTACCGTTGCCGAAATCAAGTGATGCAAAGGCTGAAGATCTTTCAGGCCGGGATCGAATGGTGGCGATGAAGGGAGAGGCCGTTTGGGACGTGCGTATGGTGCCCAACCCTGACGACAATAGCATCTTGCTGTATGGACCGAGTGCGCATGTTGAGCTGATGGAGCGGGCAATCCACGCGGTGGACGTCGCCAAACGCCAGATCGAACTGTCATTGTGGATCATCGATGTCGATCGTCAGAAGCTTAACGCGCTCGGTATCGACTGGCAGTCCTCGGCTCGCTACGGGTCTTTCACCATGAGCGCGAACAGCCCGCAAATGGCCTCGCTTAACGGAATTAAATTTCTTGCAACTGTCAGTGCGCTGTCGAAAAGGGGGTTGGCAAATATCGTATCGCGACCGATTGTGCTCACGGAGGAAAATGTACCGGCAATTTTCGATAACAGTCATACTCAGTATTATCAACTTGTTGGCGAGCGAGCAGTTTCATTAGAGCATTTCACATACGGCACGATGGTCAGCGTGTTGCCTCGTCTGACGCAAGACGGAGAGGTCGAAATGATCGTGACCGTGCGAGACGGCCAGTCGCAAAATAGCAGCACGGCAAAGAACACGACTGTCATTCCTGAGGTAAGCGACACTCAAATCAGTACCGTGGCGCGTGTGCCGAAATTCAAAAGTCTGCTGCTGGGGGGGAGTACGATCGATCGACACGAAAACGACACGTCTTACATCCCAGGCTTGTCGAAACTACCAGTGGTGGGAAGGTTATTCCGTCTGGATAAGACGATTACCGAACACATGGTCCGCCTGTTTTTGATTCAGCCGCGCGTGCTGATGCATGAGGATGGCTGGATGGACGGGCAAACGCTACCGGCGGGAGACCTAATGAGCGAGCGCTCCGAGATGGCGAAAACCAGTCAGATGCTGGAGCAATATATGCAAAACGTAGGAAGCGACTTCGGGGGAAACAAGAAAGGAAAATCAACGGAGGCGCACGATGCAAGGCATTAATAGCTTGGCAATGGAACCGAGGATAGACAACACCGTATCGGGTGGCGCGATCGTCGAAGGCGTTTACCGCAATGCGTCGGGGCAAGCCACGGCAGTAACGGTTGAATCGCCGGAAATGGAACTTTACGCACTGCAGGAAGACCTGGGCATGATGCTCGCACAAAGCGCCCGCCGCAAAGACGTCGAGCGCATGCGATCGCGCGTCTCGGACGAGACAGAGCTGATTCTCGAAGAGGACCGTGAGAACCGCCTTGCCAGTCTTGCGCGGGTCGTAAAGTCGCGTAATCAAAGCTTGCGGGAGTTTCTACGACAGGCGCGTGGGCTTTTTCCCGATGACAGCGATCTGGTGCTTGCGCTGCGCTCGCGTCGACGCATGGTCGGAACCGCCAGTGACGAGGAAGCCGAGGCCACGAATGCTACAGACGGAACAAATGGTGCAAATGCACTCGATGGCACCGGCGAGGCGAGGTTGCTCGATTCGGCAATTAGGAAAGTTTTTAAAGAGGGGAACGTTAGAAACATCAAGGCGGGCATCAATGCCGCCCGGCAAGCACGGCACTTTGGCGAGCGATTGAATCTTTGCGCCCGCATGATGCGCGTAATTTACAGAGAATTTCTCGATTTTGCCGACGCATTGCCGGACCTGTATGACGATTGGATCAGTCGCTTCGCCTACGATCAGCGCGTCGGCCTCGCGCACTACATCGGAGGAACGCTTATCGCCGATCGTCGGGCGCAGGATCCGAGTTGCGAGCAGGCGGTGTTTTCTTCGCTATTCGCGCAATGCGATGTATTGCGGATGATGACGGCCGCGGAACATCTATTTGCGCAGATCATGCATGATAGCGCTACCGTGGAATCACGCGTGCTGCTTGAACAGCATCTCGCGGGCTTGTTGACGACGATGATGCGCGAGCCATCCCAGGTCAAGCTGGCGGTAGCTTCACTGTGCATGCAGGTCAAAGCGTTGACCGCGCGAGAACGATTCGTGCAGCGCGTCTATTGCGCGTTTGCCGCGTTGCCGGCGGCGCTTTACCCCGACGCCACGTGCCGCGAAGCCATTCTTGTTGACATTCTCGATCTGACTACCCCCTGTTTCTAGCGAAACTAGAGTGGCTGCGAGCGTTTCTGTATTCATCTTCTTGCCAATTTCTCGTCTTTCATCGCTAGGTATGCTCTGATTAATATATTTTTCTCAATTAATTTTCTCATTTAATTAAAATTTATTTACAGTTTAATTAATTTAACCGAAACATCCATAAGTGCTAATTCTAAAAATAATAATTAACATAAAAATATGTCATACCTGATTACCGGACGCCGTATTTTCACGACTGTTCAGAGCAAACCTGAGCTGGTCGTGCTGTGCCTGATCATCATGATCATCGGCATGCTGGTGATGCCACTGCCGCCCGGGTTGCTCGATTTTCTGATCGCCGTGAACATGATTGGGGGCGTGCTAGTTCTGATGAGCGCGCTGCATGTTGTGAATATGCTGAGCCTTTCGACGTTTCCCGCGATCGTTTTGCTCACAACGCTTTTCCGGCTCGCGCTCTCGATCAGCTCGTGTCGCCTGATTCTTATGTACGGGCACGCCGGGCAGATCATCCAGACCTTCGGCGAGTTCGTAATCGGTCAGAACATCGTGGTTGGATTAGTCATTTTCTCGATCGTCACGATAGTGCAGTTCATCGTCATCACGAAAGGCGCGGAGCGCGTGGCGGAAGTAGCAGCGCGGTTTTCGCTCGATGCGATGCCTGGAAAACAAATGAGCATCGACGCGGACTTTCGTGCCGGTGTGATTGATGGAGACGGTGTACGCGCAAGACGCAGCGCACTGGAGCGCGAAAGTCAGCTGTATGGCTCGTTCGACGGTGCGATGAAGTTCATCAAGGGCGACGCGATTGCTGGAATATTGATCATTTTCATTAATATGATCGGTGGCATCGTGATAGGAATGATCAAGAATCACTTGTCATTTTCAGAATCGATGTCAACTTACTCGATTTTAAGCGTGGGCGATGCGTTGGTCGGACAGATTCCGGCACTGCTGATTTCGATGGGTGCCGGCTTTCTCGTTACGCGGATCTCAGGAAGCGAACAGAACCTCGGGCATGATATTGTCTCGGAACTGTTGTCGAGCAGCCCCGTATTGCTGATCTCGTCAGGGCTGTCCGCGCTGATCGGATTGCTTCCGGGTTTTCCGCTGCCAGTGTTTTTGACCGTGTCGGCAAGTCTCGGATTTTTCTGTTGGAGCCGTTGGCGTGCCGAAAGGTCGGCTTCGGCAGAGGGTCGACATGCCAACGCGGGAAGACCCGCACTTCAGGCGCTGGGCGCCGGTACCGCGCAAGCGGACGCAGATGTGCAAGCTGATACAGATACGGCCTTCTTGGGTCATCCGCTGGTGGTGATTTTGCCACATGCCTGTGCGCATACGCCTTCACTTTCGCCACAGAATCTTGCCACATCGTTGCATGCGAGGGTATTCGATGAAGTTGGGTTGTTGTTGCCGACCATCGTCGTGGGTTTCGCCGCTGCCGATGCGATAGTCAGCGATGCCCAGGACGATGCACGGCAACGTGTGGTGATTCGCATCAATGATGTGGATGCGGCGGTGCTTTACATCGCATTCGACGGCGTGAGGCTCGTGGGAGACTCCGATCTGCTCCTTGGCCTCGGCATGCACGTTTCGAGGCTAATCGATTGCGACGGCGAGCCGGCAGAGTGGGTCATGGCGCAGCCGGCGCAATTGCAGGATATTGGCATCGCGTTCCGTAGCGCGCTCGACGAGTTGCACGATCAGTTCATTACTGTGATTCTGCGTAATTGCAGCGAATTTTTTGGAATACAGGAAACGAAGAACCTGCTCGATATGCTGGATAGCCGCTATCCGGAGTTGTTGAAGGAGGTGTATCGACAAATTCCGGTCCAGAAGCTATGCGAAATATTGAGGCGCCTGCTGACCGAGCGCGTAGCGATCCGGAATATGAAACTGATTCTCGAGACGTTGGCGAACTGGGGGACGCGTGAAAAGGACAGTATCGTTCTAACTGAACACGTGCGTATCGCGTTGGGCCGTTATATCTCGCATAGGATCGCACGCAACGGACACATGAAGGTTATAGTGCTGACTCCGGAGTTTGAGGAAAAAGTGCGGCAGGGAATAAAGCATACGTCCACTGGGACATTTCTCAATCTCACCCCTACCGTAGCAAATGAACTCGTGGACCGTATTACTGTTGCGTTGAACCAGTTACATGCGGTGCGTCGCGATTTCGTATTGCTCGCATCAATGGATGTGCGCCGTTATGCGCGAACACTGATCGAGTCGCGCTTTCCGGGATTGCAGGTGATTTCATTCGGTGAAGTATCCGATAATGTCGAGCTCGACGTTATCGGGAATATCTAAAGGATCTTGCAATGGGAACAGACATAGATATCGTCAGCCTGTTAAGGCAGGTACTCCAAGAGATAGGTTGCGCTGACAAGATGGATGACGTGGTGAGTCCGCATCTGCCGCTCTGCATCAATCTTCGTGATGGATCGGAAATCCGGATCGATACCAGCAGCGACGGCGTGCTTTTCATCGCACCGATGCCTTCTGTCACGGAGGAGATACTGGCGCACGCCTCGACGCTCTTGGCGAGATTTTTGTTGCGTCCGCCAAACCCGCTTTTTTCTCCTTGCAGGCCGGTCATCGTCTGGTACGAAGATGGATTGTCGCTGCAGGCCCAGCTTATAGCCGATGCACAAAGAATGCCCGAATTTCGCGACGCGCTCGAATATTTCTTCGACGAGACATGCGCACTGCTGCATATCGTGAGAGATTAGGAATGGGGCTGCTTGATCTGACACAACAGTCCGCCAAAGTCGATGTGATTTCGGGGCAGACGCTTCGTGTCCGCCTGCGGAATGTTGCCGTGGGCGAGATCTGCACGGTCTATCAAAGTACTTTTTCGGGTGAGCCGATCGGTATGGCGCAGGTCGTCGCGCTTTCAGGCGATACGACTGTGCTTAGCACACTCAACCCGGTAGAAGGTTTCCGACGCGATTTCGTCGTCCAGCCGACAGGCAAGCGAGCTACGGTACGCATGTCGGTCGACATGCTGGGTACGGTACTGGACGCCAATGGCAGGATCGTTGAGAGGTTCTCTGAATCGCCTGATGCGCCGGTTGGCGAGAAATCGGACTCGCCCTGCATAGCGAATACGAATGGCGCTCCGTTCAGCGATGAGCCTCAGGAAATGCCCCTCGACGTCGCGGGGCCGCGCTATACAGACCGTAATCCGCACGCGGAGTCCTTGTGGACAGGCATCCGTGCGATCGACGGCTTGTTAACGTGCGCTATCGGGCAGCGCGTCGGTATTTTCGCGGCGGCTGGCTCCGGCAAGAGTTCGTTACTCTCGATGCTGGTCGGAGGCATCGATGCCGATGTAGCGATCGTCGCGCTGATCGGCGAGCGTGGGCGGGAGGTTAGCGAATTCGTTGAAAAAATGCGGCACAGCCAGCGCGCCGACCAGTTGATCGTTGTGTACGCGACATCGGATCAGTCCGCAGTGGAAAGAGCGAATGCGGCCAAAGTCGCGATGGCCGCTGCGGAGTTTTATCGCGATCGAGGCATGCATGTTGTCGTGTATCTCGATTCACTGACGCGTTATGCCAGGGCCGAACGTGACATTGCGCTGGCATCGGGTGAAGTGCCGGTCAAACGCGGCTATCCGCTGTCTGTGTTCGACCGCCTGCCAAAGTTGATCGAACGGGCAGGCCGCATTCATGTAGGAAGCATCACCGCATTCTATACGGTTCTTCTGGAATCCGAAGAGGAAGCGGACATGGTCGCGGACGAATTTCGCTCATTGCTTGATGGCCACATCTATCTTTCGCGTGGCTTGGCTGAGACGCATCACTATCCGTCCATCGATGTCCTCAAGAGCGCGAGTCGTCTGTTCAATGCTGTCACAGATGAACAGCAGCAAATGATGGCTGCCGCATTCCGCAAGCAGCTTGCGAGATATCAGGAGTTGCAAGTTTACATCGATATGGGCGAATACCAGCGTGGAACGAACGCGGAAAACGATCGAATCGTAGATGGCTATGCGCAAATGCGTCAATTTTTGATACAGGATCAATCGCGTTGGTCAGACCCTTCAGAAACAAGACGATTATTACATGAAGCGACGTGATTTGCTGGATAAGGCGACGCGCTCCGCGACGCTGAGACGCATGCGAACCGAGCAACGACATCGGGACGCAGTTGCGCGCCATGCGATGCTCGATGCCTCGGTAAAAGAAACGGAAGCGTCTATTCAGACGGAGCATGGGCGTGCGAAAGCATGCATTCATTCTGGGTGTTACTCGAAAGCGGACTATGCGCGGGCACTTGCACGGCAGGCCGAGTCGCTCGATGCGCTCGCGATGCTGCAGGCGGAATTGGATAGCCTCGTCGTCCAGCAATCGACGGCTGGCGATGAAATAGCCGACGCGGGGCGCGCAAGGCAGCGCGCGGAGAAAAAGCGTGAAAAGATTGTCAATTTCCAGCGAAATTTTGCACTCGCAGCGAAAAATGCCGTAGAGCGAAGCGAGATCGATGAAATTCTGGAGGTGAAAAGCTATGTCCGATAAGGTAATTATGCAAAACGAGACCGTCATGTCAGTTTGCATCGACGAGGCCGCTGCGTCGGCACGTTGCGAAACGGCACGGTTCGATGCGCTGCATGAGCAGCTGTTGCAGCTTGCATCGATATCCGAATCATCGTCGGAAAATGAAAAAGACGACGAACTCGAAATTGATCGAACAAAGCAGCATGCGTCCGCTCAGAACCATATCAATATGCATACAGACTGCATCGAACGATTGAATTATCCAGCGCTGTCATTAATCGCGGCGCCAGCAGAAACCGCACGTGGGTCTATGGTGCAACCGAGGCACGATGACGCGCATCCTGGATCAGCTTGCAAACCGCGGCAGGAAGGCAACATCGAAAATGCGAAAAATTCACAATATGTAGAACCACCCCTGACGCGGGAAAGCGCGTACAACGTATGGCTGGACGTGATACCGGTTACGAAATCTTACCAGGCTGTCCATCACGCCACGGTGATATCACGCCTAAGACGCGATGGTGATCCACGGAGCAGTCATGCGCCCGTCACCCATAGTGTTGCCAAGACGCACGCGACCGCGCTGTATGAATCGGGTCTCGCCGCATATTGTTGGTCGATGAGCAGGCTTGTTATCGACGCTCAGACAACCGACGAGGTTAGTGATCGCTACGATTGCGACCTGATCGATAATCAATCCACTGAATTCTCGGCTTATGCGCCCGTTGAAAAGCATATAGGCCCTATACGGACGCGGCGACAGTTTTCCTGTGCAGGCAAAGACAAGGTAGAAAGCGTCGCGCACAGCACATCGTCGCGTGTGAAGAGCGCTGCCGCGTATGTGCCGTCGATGGATGTCGCACCGGCATGCCGGCAGTCGTCTGCCGAGGACATGGCAGCGCACGGCGAAGCCACGCCATGGCGTTTGCATTACATCTTCCGCAGTTGGAATGGCGATCCTTCGATCGAATTGGTGCGGGACCCTGCCTCATTAGACAGAACAGATCGCACGGGACGGTTAATGGTTGCTGTTACGGCGAGCAATAATGAGGTGAGCACCGCAGCCCAGCGGATGATCGAACGTGCATTGGCACGAGACGACGCGCCAGCCGAACTGGCTGGTGCAACTCTTACGCCGGTCCGCGGGGTTACCGCATGAGCCACGTGTTAAGCGCCGTGGAACTGAGAAACAACGTGATCGCCACTCAGGCGAAAAGGGCTCTGCGCGACTGGCACAGCCTACGAAAAGTGGATGGCGTGTGCATGTTGCGCCCATTGCGCGACATTTGGGCGATGCGTGCGCTTGGCATGGACGCCGCGATTTCACGTCCATCTACGCGGATGCGCCATGCGTGCTTTTCGGTACGGCAGGGAGCGTTCGCGACCTCGGTATATGTAGACGTCGACGCCTGCATCGCGTGGCGTTATCCGGACGCGACTGAGTGGGCATGGGAGGCGCTCAGCAATGAGGCGCTTCATACCATTCTGCATCGAGAGCGATGGCACGATTTCATTCCAGGCCCTGTCGGTGGATGGGGTGGCGTACGTCTCGAAGAGGTCGGGCCGGTGCCAGGCGCGGCAGGGATGATGCTCGAAGTTGTCCATCTCGGCGCGTATTTTTTCTTTCAACAGGCCCACGGCTCGCTTGAACTTTCCGTCGATGCGCCGCCTCATCATGAAGCAGCCTTTTCGCGGGCCTGTCCTGTGACGACAACCGTCGTGATGGGCAGTACTCGTGTTCCCCTGCGTTTGCTTCGTTCGTTGCGTCTGGGCGATGTCATAAAGATAACCACCCCGACGCTTATGCTGCGTGCATCACACATTGCGTTTCCGTTATCGCTAGATCAAGGAGTATTGACTGTGGCTGACCTTCCTTTCCCCTACCAGGAGCAAGTGTCGCAGACACCAAGTGTGCCTCCTGTTGCGCACTCCGTGGATGACGATCCAGCGCCCAATGAGTCGAGCCCGATTTGGGTCGGCGAATTGCCCGTCGAGCTGTCGTTTGCATTTGAACCGCTTGCACTTAAGCTCGCTGAGCTATCGGCGCTGCGTCCGGGCGACGTCGTGCCGCTCGAATCGGGCGTGCGTCTATTGATTCACGCGAACGGCCGCCCGGTCGGCGAGGCCGAACTGGTCGAAGTGGAGGGCGTGCTTGCGGCAGAGGTCACTGCGATACATTTGAAGTCGGAAGCATGATGCACAACCAAGAATTATCGCTAATCGCGCTGATCGCCGTCATGGCGCTGATTCCATTTCTGTTTGCATCGGGAACATGCTTCCTGAAATTTTCGGTTGTGTTCGTGTTGCTGCGTAATGCGATCGGCATGCAACAGGTTCCCAGCAATATGGTGTTGAACAGCATTGCGCTGATGCTCGCGGCTTTCGTCATGCAGCCCGTCATCACATCGACGTTTCATGCGTTCCAGGAAACCGATCAGGTCACCTCCATGGATGAGGTCGGTCCATACCTCACGACGGTGCTGACACCTTATCGGCAGTATCTGGCTAAGTATGCGGACAAGGAGCTTGTGGAATTCTTTCAGCGAGTGCCGTCCACTGTCCAGAACACGCCCACCACTCCAGGGCAGGGCACGGCCAACCAGAGTGCGATCCATCAAGTGCAGCAACCGTCACTGTATGCGCTATTGCCGGCCTATGGGCTGACCGAGTTGCGCGACGCCTTTCGCATCGGCTTCTATCTTTATCTGCCATTCGTGGTTATTGACCTGATCGTATCGAATGTGTTGCTGGCGCTCGGGATGATGATGATGAGCCCGGTAACGATCTCCATGCCGATCAAACTGATTCTTTTCGTGGCGCTCGATGGCTGGACACTCGTGTCGAAGGACCTGATGGAACCGTATATGGCTTTTCACTCGGTGACGTGATTATGGAAAAAATCATCTACGCGGTAAATAAAGCACTTGTTCTCGTACTCCTGCTTTCCGCGCCGGCAATTATTACTGCCACCATCGTCGGCATTGCAATGGGATTGTTTCAAACCGTCACCCAACTGCAGGAGCAGACCCTGCCATTCGGTGTGAAATTGATTGCCGTGTTGGCTTGTCTGCTTCTACTTGAGCCATGGATGGCGATGATCGTGATGAGATTCGCGCGAGAAGTCTTTCGAATGGCGTTCCTGAGCGGAGCTGGCTGATGCTTTTGATGCGTTGGTGGGTCGATTATATTTTTCATCATCTCGTGCTCTGGGCAATGCTCTACGCACGTGTTGCTCCCACTTTTCAGCTTATCCCGATCATCAGTTCGCGCTTTGTGGTCAACCCAGTGACGCGACAGATCGTCATTTTGTTCGTCGTGATCGGCCTAGAATCACATGTGCCATTCCGCGTCAATGGACCCGCTGGAGTTGCGCTTGCCGGCTCGTGCGTCGTGGAGACCATTATCGGAATCGTAATAAGCGTGATTGTGGCGAGTCCATTCTGGATCGCATCGGTTGTCGGTGAATTGATCGACAACCAGCGTGGCGCGACGATCGCCGATTCGATCGATCCGGCGAGTGGCGTGGAGGCATCCGTTATGGCGCCGTTCCTGAATCTGATGTTTGCAAATGTCTTCTTGCAAAAGGGCGGATTGATCGTGCTGATGTTGTTTTTCTCGAAAAGCCTGTCTGATGTGCCGCTCGGGCAGATACCCCACTTCAGTTACGTTGGACTGGTCACGCTGCTCGGCCATGTACTCCAGTTGGCAATCAGTATTTCGGCACCGGTGGCGATCGGACTCATGCTGCTAGACGGTGTGCTGGCGTTCCTGTCGCGATTTTGCAAGCAATTAAACGCGTTCTCGCTTTCGTTGACAGTAAAAAGCCTCGCTGCGTACGGCATCATGTATTTCTATTTTTCTTCCGTGGTGCCGATGCGGATCTATCAGCTTGTGCATGATTGGTCTTTTCACGGGGTGTTTGAGTGAGCGAAAAAACCGAAAAGCCTACTCAAAAGAAACGCGCCGATTCGGAAAAAAAGGGGAAATCGTTCAAGGCGGCGGACATCGGCGCGATGCTACTGCTTATCGTGGGAGGAGTGGCGATTCCGTTCTTGTTCGATTTTGACAGTATATTTAGTTTATTCAAATTATTCGGTAGCGCCGTACAAGCTAAGGATCTTCCTGGCCCGTTCGCATATGTGAAGACGCTGGGGTGGGTGGCAGTGAAGGGCACCGTCATCTTCATCGTCGTCTGCTCGTTCGCGACGACGGTGCCTTCATTGATCCAGAGTCGGCTCACGCTCGCATTCGATGCAATCAGATTCGATTTTGATGCATTGAATCCAGCGAATGGATTGAAGAAGCTTTTCAATATTCGTGTAGCGAAAGATCTTGTCAAAACTTTGCTCTACATCATCACAACCAGTGCTGCGGTGGCTATTTTCATACATAACCATTGTCGCGAACTGTTTATGACAATGCGCATGCCGGAATTCGCGCTTTGTTCAGAGCTAGGGCATCTGGCAAAGTATCTTTGCCTGTATATGATCGGAATGGCGATTCCGGTACTCGTGCTCGATTGTTTGACTGAGTATTTTTTATATATACATGGATTAAAAATGGAGAAGTACGAAGTAAAGCAGGAAATTAAGCAAAGTCAAGGAAACCCGGAAGTCAAATCGAGGCAACGGCAACTGTCCCGTGAGGTATTGAGCGAAAAGGTCAAAGAGAACGTTAAAGGTTCGACTTTTGTCCTTGCCAATCCGACCCATATTGCGATAGGAATTTACGCTGATTTTAAAGTTGCACCGTTTCCAATGGTGTCTGTGCGAGAGGTTGATGCGAGGGCACGCGAAGTCATCGATTACGCGATGAAATGCGGCGTACCGGTCTTACGGGATATCCCATTGGCGAGGCGAATTTTCGATCGGACGCAACGCTATCAGTTCGTTTCAACCGAAGATCTGGAACCTATCATCAGGATTCTGACCTGGCTGCGGCAGGTGGAGGAGGCGGCAGCCCCACGAGCGGATGCAGATGAAGGCAATCCACTCGGGTAACTGCACGATCCGCGCGTTGGGTGAGAAACAGAAGAGTCAACACCGCGTGCTCATACTGGAAGGGTGGCGGCACTTTCCTCTGCGGATTTGAGCGTTTTTTTATAGCGCTTTCAAACCTATCCGCTATAGTATCCACATAGGCCATTGCTCATCCGCCAGTGAGCATCGGAGATTTAATTAATGAGTGAAACAGAACAAAAATTTGATATGGAGGAATTAAATCGATTGAATAGATCGATCTTCGCGGCTATTCAGAAAGGCGCGACGATCAAAGATTTGCACGGAGTGACGGATGCGGCGATGGAAGGGATGTATGCCTATGCCTATCGCTTCTACCAGCAAGGGAAATTGAAAGAAGCAGAATCATTTTTCCGTTTCTTGTTTATGTACAATTTCCGTTGTGCGGAATACCCGATGGGGCTGGCGGCGGTATATCAACTAAAAGGCGAATATCAGAAGGCTATCGAGTATTACGCGATAGCGAGTTCGCTGGCAAAGGATGACTTGCGGCCGATTTTCCACTCGGCGCAGTGCTACCTGTGCCTGGGAAAACGCTCCCTTGCGCGGCAAAACTTCGAGGTTGTGCTGAAGTGCGCCGGTGAACAAGTGTTGAAAGATGCCGCAAAGGCTTGTCTCAACGTGATGGACAAGGATTTGCGCCATGCCGAAACAGCATCTTTGGAGCAAGGAGACTAATAAAAACTATTTGCTAGCTGTCAGGCGGTGTGGTCGTTGCTGGAAGTGCTGGTTCCACTGGTAGATTCCGTCCCGCATGTTATCCACACCCGTCTGGTGACTGCCAACCAAGTGTTGTTAGCTAATCTAAGGAAGTTCTGATTAAACCCCTCGGCAGCAATGCAAGTAATTGATTTTTTTAGATTAAAAATCAAGAGCAGGATGAATTTGCTCGGAGGTTCCCTAAATATGTATCAACCCTGTTGATTTTTTCGAAAGGAGAAGATTTTGATCTATCAAACAATGAACGCAATAGCGGACCGGGCCCTTTATGTTCCGAATGGCGATGTCATCGCCCTTATGAAAAGTGTGGCTCTTGAAGGAAACACCGTTCATCCATCTGGGAAAATATCTTTACATTCGACGCAGAAATACACAGCGGAAGCTGCTTCGCTTGCGGTGCCGCAGTTGAAAACACCGCGTGCCGGTATCACGCTGGATGCGGGGCAAGCTGAATCGCTCGCTGAAATTATCAAGTCGACGAGCATCGGGGATGCGGACGTTTCCTCCGCGTTGAAGCGGATCGGGGGCAATGTGGCAAGCTGGGAGGCATCACTTTCGGAGAAGGTGCAGGCGCACATGAAAGCGATTTTTGCGTTCTCTGTGTCGGTCGGACATGCGCAGGCGGCAGTGGATGATTGCGAGCGTGGCGCGATGACCTCCGTGAAAATGAATGCGGCGGCAGCCGCGCTCGCAGAAGCTGTGAGCAATGAAGCCGCGTGCGGTGTATGCGCTAGAGCACTGCCGTCTACGCCGGAGTCGCTCGGTATCGACGTCACGCCGCTTCTGTCTGCAACTGCAATCCTGACCCTTGCGATGGCGAAGCTGCAGAAGCTCATGTCGAAAAGCGATATTGATGGGCTAGACAGTCAGCGAAAGACAATGAACGAACTTTCGGCAGCAAGACAAGCCGACTTGCAGAAGTCTGCCGACGAATATGCAGCCAAGGTCGCACAGGCACAGCGTTTGGAGAAAATAATCGGCACGATCGCAAAAATTGGCGGATGGGCAATGACCATCATCGGCTTGGGTCTGGCATTAATTACAGGTGGCGCCAGTCTGCTGATCGCGGCGGCGGGTGTCGCGTTGATGGCGGCCGATGCGATCTACGAGAAAGAAACCGGCAAGTCGTTTATTGACGAGGCAATGCAACCGCTCATGGATCATACGATCAAGCCTATGATGGAGTGGCTGAGCAAGAAAGTCACGTCACTATTGGAGGATTGCGGCGTGCCCAAAGACAAGGCGGAGATCGGTGGGGCGGTGATCGCAGGCCTTGTCGTGGCCACTGTGATGATGACAGGTGTCGTGGCAGTCGGCAGTGCCGCCGGAAAAGTTGCATCTTTGGTGGCGGACTCGGTCGCGAAGGAATTTGCCGAATGTATGGAATCTACAGTGTTTCGTAGTATGAAAGATGTCATGGCGAAGCTTGCTGACGATAACGGCTTGAAGTCGGTGGTTTCCAAGGTAAAGACATTTTATACAGAAATGCGTGAGCAGGCTGGCCTGGATAGGCTGGAAGAAGGGCAGATTCGCGCCATTACAACCCGCGGCAGATTGGGGCTGGCGGTAGGTGAGACGGGGCTGTCGGGATCGCAGGGCGTTGTCAACGTAATCGCGGCAAACGACATCAAGGATGCTTCGATCATGCAGGCGGCAACTACGCGGGCACTCGCGGATAAAAAAGTGATTGCCCAAATACTTCAGGAATTGGCAACATCTTTTTCGAATAACCTTTCTGCAATGACTTCTCTTAGCAATACAATGTCAGATGCACTGAAGAACGAAACGAACGCCGATATATTCGTGTTGAAAAACGCGCGCTCCGTTTGAGTCAAGATACGAATTCGAAATAAAAAATTTACACGAAATATTTCGTTATTTTATACGAATTATTTGAATTTTCTATATAAATTTATCAAAATTACGGGATTATAACCATGACTATCAACATCGGTTCGGAAGACACTATTCGTCTGGATATTTATCGCATCGAAACCACGCAAAGCCAAACTGCGGAAGCTGCGAGCACGTCGTCGCGGACAAAATCGTCTGGTGCGGTAGCGTTGCAAAGCGCGGTGCTTGAGCAACCGGGACGTTTTCTCGTACAAATACCAGGGATTGCCGCGACAAACCTGCCACAGCTGACGGCACCGCGTGCCGGCGCGGAGCAGCAGCTCCCGCCAATCGAAATGGCCTCGATCGTTCAGCCGCTTGCCGAAGGGACTGACGTGATCGGCAACGCTTTTGTCGGTGCGTTGATCGACTCTGCCGCGAAGGACGTGGCTGGAAGTAGAGGTCGTCTATCAGGTTTCCTGATGGGGGAGGCCGACGTGGACGTGTTGTTGATGATGAGTGCCGAATGGCAAAAAGCACAGGTCGCAGACAGGAGACTTCAGAGCGAGATGACGACGCTCGCGTCGAAAGCGGCAGTCGCGCAGTCGGATTCGCAAATCGCTGCCGGCAACGACGCCTTTGCGTCGGCGGTCTCGGCATCGGCACTGTCCGCTGGCATGCAGGTGATGGGTACCGTCGTCCGTGTTGGCGCCTTGAACAAAGAACACGCGTCGCTAAAAGTGAATACGCAAAACGCCCAGGATTCAAATACGCGCGAAAATCTGATCAATCGCGAGTTGCGTTCTGCTCAAGCTATTCGTCCTTCAGAAATCAACGAAGTTACGGTTGGAAGCGGCGTCGAGCGTCGCACCTTGCGTCTGGAGGAAGACCAGGTCCGCATTACAGCGCGCGACCAGGCGCGATTGAGCGAGACGGCAGTGATGTCCGGATCGCGTGCAGGGGATGCTTCTACCCAACATGCATTGAATCAACGTGCCTGGGGGCGCGATTATGCGAAGGCTGACCTGTGGCGCATGGGCGGCGATGTCAGCGCGAAGATGGTCGATGGCATGGGGCAAATGGAGCAGAGCAAAGAGCGTGCGCAGCAGACGATCGATCAGAATCAGCAGGAAGTGTCACGCAGCAATGCATCGCTGCACGAGGAAAGCGCGCGTCAAAGCCGCGCCATCGCGCAGGAAATGCATACCATCACCAATCAGCTGATTAACAATATCAGTTCCGTTGCGGCACGGGTCGCGAGCAACTTGCGCGCCTGAGTCGCGGTGATTGATTTCATATTGAGCAATTGCATCGACGCCTAGGCGTGTCCTGTCGATCAGGTGTGTCGAACGAGCATCGCGCGAACAATTTACTGAGGTCTTTATGACAGTGAACAATTGTCACACTTCCCTTCAGGCTCAGATGCCTCCTTATGACGGCAGCGAAATTTCTGTATGTCAAACGGAGTTTGCAGCTCCTGAGTTTGATAACTTGCTAGCTTCTAGCGTGGCGTCTGTGTCTGTGGGGAAGCCCATTCCCCTCGAGAAAGATTCTCTCTACTGCACAAGAAACCATAGCGAGTTTAAACTCTCCGCCCCCGGCTCTCGACTGTCTGTTTCGAGGGATCGCGGCACGAATCCTTTTCGGACGGAAACGAGAGGATCGCTGGATAGTATAGAGAGTGTGAAGGGATTCCAGCAGAGCTCACATAACGATAAAGAGACTTGTTCGCCCACCAGCAGCGATGCTGATAGGCGACTTGATCGTCAATTGTCAACTCTAGCGCAGAGAAAACCGTCGGATACACCATCAGATGTGTCGGTCACCAATAAGGGCGGGGTTTTAGCTGCAAAAGAGCCCACTGTGCCGGATGCATCGCTGGAGGAAATCGAGCAAACGATGATAGCATTCGCGTATCTGCTGATCGCCCAGCACGGTGGCGTCAAGAGTGTCGAGGCAGTCAAACAGTTGAACGATCTGCTGAATAATACGGCGTCCAATAGTGCGACGCGGCGATATTTGCGTGATTTTTTTTATGCGCTGCATATGCTGGATGTACCTTCGATCTGCGATCCGAAGGACGCCACGCATATTAATAAGCGATCTGAGCTGGTCAAGAAATTTATTAAAGCAATCAACATGGGTGCGAGCCTTCATGCCCAGGGAGCAGAAAAGGCAGACAAAGTGTACAAGGGGTTGCTCGACCTAAATTCATCCGGCGGAACGGTCAGTCACAAGGCTTGGTCTGATACGTGGGCTGCATTGAACGATGCGCTTCATTCGCATTCCGGTAAATCTTATTCGGAAATGAAGCATATGGAAGAGTATTACAAACAGCATGTCGAACCGCGTGTCCGACGGAGAGCACAGTTTGTCTACTGTGGTGATATCAAGGATAACCCGAATGCATTGGTCGCTTCGGGTGCATGGTCGGCTTCGTGGAATATTGTGCAAGGGTTGATGTGCGCCAAAGCTGTCAATCCGATGGAAAAAGGTCAGGCTTTGGCACATGCTTGCCAAACGCTGCACAAGATGCCAGATTTTCTGCGATTGCCTCAAAATAACCAAAAGTCTCAAAACAACCAGGATGGCGGCAATCGGCACGCGGATTCTCCCGTAAACCAGGCAGGTGGGGTACGGTCCGACGCGTATACTCCCACGATTGACAATAGACCAGTCAACATCGTGAAAGGGTCAAAAATTTATTTGTATGGTTTGAAACATGATGCCGACCGCATACAGTCGCCAATGGTGAACCGAGCTGTTCGGGCCGAGCACAGAAATACGGGGTCTGATTTAGCAGATCAGTCTGCGGAACTGCCTTTCTCTACCTCTCAGACCCAATCAGATAGTTCTGAACATACACTTGGAACTCCTCTTCTTAATGATACATCGAGCCGCCCCCCCGGTTCTCAGGTTGCGGAGACACCATCACCACCATCACCACCATCACCACCATCACAATTACGTCAAACAGATCGCAAGCTGAGTCCGGATGAGGAGAGCGCACGCCGCGCCGCGCCTCCTCGCCTTGTTGATGAACTCAAGAATTATTCTGTAACTAGGCTCAGGAAAACATCGAGGGGGAAAGAGTTGCTGTCGGGTGGGGCAAACCCATCCACTAGCCTTACGCCAACGCCCGAACCAGGTTCAAGCCAGTCTTCGGAGGGCAGCACATCGGCGTTATCCCGGTCTTCATCGTTGGGCCTATCCAGCCTGAGTCCTTCGCGCCGGGTGATCTTGGGAACTGGTCTTGGGACGAACAATGCGGCGGAATTGCAGAAGTATTCAATTTAGCACTGAATAAGCATGCCGGGTGATGCAATGCCGCCAATCCGGCCGTGATAAAAGGTATACGGCATTTCCGTCGGTTTTGGCCAATGTCGCGTTTGGGCATTTACCCAACCCCAAACGCGTATCGACCCATGGTGAAAGGGACATAAAAAATGGAATAGTCCGGTTTTTCGGGGTGGTAGCGGGTCGCGGTGAAGACGCGGCCCGTCCCTTACCCTCCACCGGTTTGCAAGGAACTGTGCTTTTGTGATGTATCTCGATTTGATGGACAAGCCGCTTTTCGTCGTGTTGCTGTTGTGCGGGTTGATGATGCTGTCGCTGTATTTCGCGTTGTGTTTTGTTCTGCCCTCATTTGTGTTGTGCGTAAGGATCCGGCGCGCCAATGGTCGTCTACGGAAAATAGCTGGGTCAGGCAACGGCCCCGTTGCGGATGTCGAACTCGATGCGATTTTCGACGCGGGCCGCTACCTCGCGCGCTCCTGGCAGAATTACCGGAAGACACTGGTGTCGTCCGGTGGATCTGGTAGCCGTCGCGCGACGGTACCCGCGGCCGTCTGCTTCGAGCGTCATGAAAACATCGATGTACCGCTGAAGTTGGAATTCTTTCGCCATTGCCCGGGATTGATGACTGGCATCGGGATTGTCGGGACCTTCTCTGGCTTGTTGCTCGGTCTGCATCAGTTCGCGGATGCTATCGCGCCGAAGGCCACCGCGTTGGCTACTCCGGTGCGGCAGATTGGAGCGATGGGACATGCACCCGCTAGCGCGGCCAGTGCGCCGATGACTGGCGGGGTGTTCGTCTCTTTTTCCGCAACGCCGGTGCGATTGCCCGCGGTAACAGGCATGAAGGTTCTCAATGAGGGCCATGACGGCATGGCGGGCGCGGCTATCACTCATGCGGCGATAAAACCGGTGATGGCTCCATTGACAGGGGACATGTTGACAGGCGCGTTGAGCTGCCTGCTGCACAGCGTGTCGGGCGCTTTCCTCGTTTCGGCCATTGCGGTGTTGTGCGCGCTTTTGACCACGTTCGTCGAAAAGTTACTAGTGGCGCAATGCTTTCATCAGCTTCAGGAACTGTCGTCGACGATTGACCGACTGTTCGCATTTAATCCTGGCGACGATCCGATGATGCGTTTGACGTTGACGTCGGAATCGACAGAGCGGCTAATCAAGCGGATCGCGCTTGCATTAGACGACATCGCAATTTCGCGAGATCAAGTTCAGTGAGATTTTATCGATACGGATTTCCTGTGCGGCGTGACGTCGAGCGTGGCCAGGAAGAAAGCCCCTTCTGGATTTCGCTGTCAGACATGATGACCGGCATGACCGCGCTTTTTCTGGTGCTGGCCTGCAGCATGCTGCTAATGCGCATCACCGAATCGAAATCGCCCAGTGGAACATCGCCCAGCGACGAGAAAGTCGTTGATACCGCCGCGCCGACGCAGCGCAACGAGCGTTCCGTGGGTGCGGCAGTGAACGCTTCGCATGATGCGAACCGACTTGCTACCTACGAATCGGATATTTCCACCGTGTTGAAAAATATATCGGCGTTATCGCAGAAATACGGATTTTCGGTCGATGCTACCACTAACACGATCGATCTCGGCCAGTCGGGGCTATTCCCGCTTGGAAGCGACCGCTTGAGCGCGACACAGGAAAGGTTGCTGCGCAATTATGTCGCCGATCTCATCGCACTGACTCAGAACGATCCGGCCATGGCACCATTGAAGAGCATCACCGTGGTCGGCTATACAGATCCGGCTGGGTCGTATCTGTTCAATCTCGATCTGAGTGCGCGCCGCAGCGAACGCCTGATGTGCGTGCTACTTGCCACGCTGGAAAAACAGAGTAGCGCGACAGGCGCACCGACGATGACCGAGGACACGCTGCAGACCATCCGGCACCTGTTCAGGGTTGGCGGCTATTCCGCCGACGCACAGAAGGAAAGTGCCGCAGCAAGCAGGCGATTAGCGTTGAAGCTGGATTTTTACAAGATCGACGAGCCCCGGCGGCGATCTGCTGTGCTTGCGATGCCGGTCGGGTCGTGTGCGCTTGGATCGCGTTAGGGAAGGTCTGAATACCACCCTCCCCAGTAATGCAATTTATTGATTTTATAGGTGTGAATAAGAGCGGATAACAAAACATAGCGAGCGACTCTCAGGCGTACCGCGCAGCACGCAGGAACCGGTGTGTACGAGTGGTACATAAGGAATCCGAGCACAGCACGCGCCCGTCTGGCGGACACGCAGTAGTTTTGTTAGCTGCTCTAAGCGCAGGATGAGGTTAATCAGAGCATCACTAACAGGAATGATAGTTTGGAAACGATGACAAGTATTGCGCCGTGTGCGCTGCCGGATGTCTGGCGTCATGCCGCCGAAGGCAAGACCATCGCCTCGTTCGACTGCTTCGATACGCTGCTGTGGCGTGGCGTGAGCGCGCCGAGCCAAGTTTTTTGTGAGTTGGCCGGCAAGCCGCCGTTTTCGACGCAAGGCTATACCGCCTACCATCGCGTGATGGCCGAATCGTTGGCGCGTCGTGTCCGGTTTGAACAGAAAGAGGTTCCAGAAGTCACGCTGAGCGAGGTGTATCAGCAGTTATTCCCGGAGCCTGACGATGCAACCCGGATAACGGCATGCATGGCGTGCGAACAGGAAGCTGAGGCATCGATCTGCTTCGTCGTGCCAGCTGTGATTGCCTGCATGCGCGAAGCCAGGCGCTTGGGGATGACCATTATCGTCGTCAGCGATACCTATTTTAACGCTGGCCAGCTGCGTGCACTCATTGCGTCGGTGTCGCCCGAAGCCGACGAGCTGGTCGACCGGATCTTCTGCTCTTCCGACTATCGGACCATGAAGAAGTACCAGCTATGGCACCGCGTGCTCGACGAACTGTATGCAGCACCTGAAACAATCGTGCATTTAGGTGACAATCGCGTCGCCGACATACTAATGCCGTCGAAGCTGGGCATCGCGTGCCTGTGGCTAGATCGGTATGCCGGTGCAGCCATGACCGTGTTGCGCCGACGCGAATGCGCGACCCGATTGATATTCAGCGGCGTTGAAGAGACTCGGTCCGTGTGGACACTTTACGACGGCCTCGACTGTCGAACGCAAGCCGAGCGTTCGAACTGGCATGATGAACTCGGCTGGCACTTTCTCGGACCGGTGGTCTTTGCTTTTGCGAAAACGCTGGCCGACGAATTTGCCGGCCAAACACACGGAATCGATCAGCCGACGGTTCGCTTCGGGTTTCTGATGCGCGATGCTCATCTGTTACGCGAAGCTGCGGATATCGTCGCACCTCATGAGCCGCATCCGTCATTGCACATCAGTCGAAAGACCGCGTTCTCTGCGTCTTTCGATAGTGACGATGCCATCCTGCATTTCGTCAAGTTGGGCAGGCTCGAATATCGGTTGAGTTCCGCGCAATGTGGCGTCTGTCTACTTCTGAACGAGGTAGAGAAAGCGCGTCTGGCGGAAGCGTTCATGGCAAAAGAAGACACAACAGGTGCAATGCGGGAATTTTTTTCTCCGCAGATGTTGGACGCTATCAAGACGCGTTCGAAAGCGTTCCGTGCCAGGCTCATCAGGCACATCGTCGCGCAGACAGGACTCAAGCGCGGCGACACATTATGTCTCGTCGATACAGGTTATAATGGAACGATTCAATACTTGCTGCATGATGTATTGCGTAAGGAAATGAACGTCACCGTCATCGGACGGTATCTAATCTACCGGCAGAACCTCAGACTGCACGGAAGGGCATCGGGCCTCATCGACGAATCGTGGCTCGACCACGGACTGATTCATACGCTCTCGCAGTCGGGTCTGTCGTATCTAGAGGCGCTATGCGCCGGTGCTGGCGGCTGCGTTGTCGACTATGCGCAGAATGGGCGCTCCGTCTGCAATGCGGAGATGGTCTGCCGCTCGCCATGGATAGACGCATGCCAGCGTATGGCGCTGATGTTCGTCAATCAGGTTTGCGCCTCATCCGCGTCCGAGCTGCCGAAGCTGACGCGTAGCCGTTTACGCGAGTCCGCATTGACGAACATCAGCGCCATGCTGTTTTTCCCCAGCGAGTGCGAATTGTCCGAGATCAGTCAGATGCAGGGGGAAGTGAATCTCGGCGCCGATATCTGCCACAGCCTGTGCGATCCAGAAAAAGGCCTGAGTGGATTGCGGCGGCGGGGGCTGCTTTATATGACTGGCGGTGGCGAGTTTCGGAGCAATTGGCCTTTTGAGCTGCGTTATGCGGGCGCAGATCAGCTGGCCCTTTACATGGCGTGCTTTCGCAACGGTTTGCGGATGACCGAGCCTGCGTTTTCTTACCGCCACATTACATTGCCGCTGACATTCGCATTTGAAGCAGACGTCGCGCGTCGATGCGTGCCCGCACATGCGACATATGATGGATATTACACTGCCGTTTTTCCACTTAGCCAAGGTAAGGTGTACGTTGAAATCGGCGCTGTCGCACAGTGGTTGCAAATCGAATCGGTGACCAGCTTTCCAGCTGAGGCGTACGGCTATATATCTGAGTCCAGTGGGCCACAACTGCGCTTCGAGTCAACCGATTATATATTTGATGACGTGACGCGCCATGGCAACGGACTGCTGGAGTGCGATCATGCCGCCGTAATGACGTTTGCGCCGATTCCGGAAGGAACGTCGGATTACATCCGGCTGGTATTCCGCCCTATAACCCTTCGCGACGACCCACAGCTAACTGCGTGGCCCGCCGACCAGCAACTCGTTGCCGTCAACGGTGTGGATAGCCACTGCGGCGGCAAAGACAAGTCAGCGCCGATACCCAGCTATGCGGCGCTTATCGACGCAAAACTGGCTGCGATCGGATCGGTTCTGAACACCGCGGTCTATACCGGATTGTAATGAGCAAGGCAAAATACTTTTTGAGGATTTAATATGGATGGTGCAGTATTTCACGGCTACCACACCGGAGGTATCTACAATGCAGGCAAGTTTGAGGAGCGGCGTTATACGACCATAGGTATTGATGGATACAATAGGAGGCTCGCGGGTGAGTTGGAGTGGACCAACAACATTTATCCGCGTCCCTATGGCCCTTCCGTTGACGATTGGGTGGATGAACGCGATAGGGTGCCAAAAGAGCGGCGTGTCAAAGACGATTATCGCCATCCCCGGTTTTTTGCCAAACCCACCACGAGCGCGGCAGTGGAGGAGTGCAGGCCGGCTTCGGGCGTCGTGCAGCAGGCGCGGCGGCTGGACAATGCGAGCGCGAGCCCTCTTTTCGCTGCAAGCGCGGTGCGACGAGGAATCCGGTCGTGTGTCCCGTCGAATCTGCCACCGAGTGTCGCCGTGGGCCATAGGCTAGCAGGACCATTGGCATCTGAGTATATTCAAAATTCATGCTTGCTCGTCAATCGGCCTGCAAGTACGTTTGTAACGTTAGGGAGTCGTGTTACGGCAGGGCATGCCCTATCGGACATCGCCAGCGGTGCAGACGCGACCAACCGCCCGCGCAACGTGAAAGGCAAACATGAAAAAGACGACATGACCCAACGGGGCCAACATAATGCAGGCGGTCTTGTGGCGAGAATCAAGGCGAATATTCGGAATTATATCGATGCAAAGTTACGCCGGTATCCTGCAAGTCGGACTTGAACTGATAAATGATGAACGCGGTGATTCCTGTAATTAAAATTCTTACCACTGATGTCACTGGGATAAATTTTTCCCATCCTCCCACTTTCGCACAGAACTGGAAGACTTTGAATAGACTCTTAGAACTCCTGCGCCTACCACTTCAAACGGAGTTTTCGACTGCGCGAGATGCTACCGCGTCTGGCTCGCGCCATGATGCTGCACCAGGCTCATGCGCAGCCGGTCTTGCGGATGGCCAGTAATTTTCATAGCCGAGAATATTTACTAATAAATAACATAATCGCACTATCTCATCGCCATCATCAGAATAGATGATCGATTTTATTTATTAACAAGGTGATTATATATGTTGCAATACGTTGGAGAAATTTGTGCCCCACATAATTTAAGTTATGGAAAAAATATAGATTCCTCAAGAAATAGAATAGAGATTGAAGGTAATGTAAAAATTCCCAGGCCTAAATTATGCAATGAAATTGCAGCCGTTTTCAGCGCAGATCAGGCCATAAATGCAAATATGAAAATTTTGCAAAAATGCGATTTTGGACAATCTACGTCTGATGCTTTTAGAAAAAAATCTTTTTTTAACCATGCTAGTAATCTAGTGGGGAAAACAATACATCCCCAAGTTGCAGATCGCTTTCGCTCGGAAGTTTCCTTTGATGGAACGGGTAAAATAATTGGATTCAAAAAGGAAATTTCAAATAATAAATTTGATTTTCTAATAAAAAATTGCATTCATTCTATTAATGAGACTCCGCATTTAATAGAAAATAAGATTAGAACCCCTGGGGAGTGTTTAATAAATATTGCCATCTCTCTTGACAGTGTCATGCCACCAATCCCGCTTAAGGATGAAATTCAAGCGACTATAAGATATACTTGGCTTGATGGTGGCTTGTCGCGTCAAGCCCTTGTAAATTTAATCGAGCTTATCAAGTTGAGAACCAGGTTTAATGCGCCTGAATTATATCCAAAAATAAGAAGGAAAATTGACGATATTGCTGGAACTTTGGAGAAAGAAACCTTCCAGACGAAACGGAATGACAATTTCTATGGTCGCCTTTTTGAAACGCATTTATCAGAATATTTAATAAAAAATCCTGATTATGCGATGATGGAGGTCCGTGATGCAGTGGCTGCATTTATTTTGCAAGACTTCATATCTCCACTTTTAACGTGCAAAGGGAATGAAGAATCGCAATCTGCAATTTGTGAAAGGCTAGCTTCTCTTATGGAAGATGACCCTCCTTCTTGGCGGTGCAATATTGAATCAGTTAAGAAATTTCTTGCCTCTAAGAGTCAAGCTGACTTTATAGAAATGATGAAATATCATGGCGAATTTTCTGTGCCATTGATTCTTTCTGTGGCAGTGAAATATATTACTATCGCGCCAGGATTGCAAGAGCTTAAAAATAAAGCGAGTGAATTTTATATTGAAAAAATCATTCCGCAACGCGAGCTTCGCAAGCTTATATTAAGTAATAATGCTCATAATAAAAAATCCAACCTTTATGGTTTGATGCTTCCATATCAACGTGGAGCAAATGCAGGCTATTCCATGAGTGGCGGGATCGGCATCAGGCCTATTGATCGTTATGCACTCCCTGGCGTGGAAGATGGTATGCATGAGGATGATCTGGTAGCGTCATCCAATGAGATAACCATTGGGACTGGAGTTTCTGGCTCATCAAATATTCTTAATTTTCTTTTCAATAAAATTCGAAAAACATCAACGAATTTTCCTATGGATGCCGGGAGATTGGCCGTGGCCTCTTGGCTTGCTTATAGTGGAGGGCACTCTTTTAATGAAGCTTATTCTGTATTCTCGTACAATAACGCAGGGAAATTTAAATCAATCTCTTTTAAGAGCTTAGCTGAAGACTATGATTTAATGAATAAAGGCGTGGAGCATGCATACAATCAAGTACTACAGACAGCCAAACGTTTACAGAAACCGGGGTCCGGGCAACTGCCCCCCCATGTCAGAGTGTCAGCCTCCCGTAAAATTGATCCAGCCATAGCTAGAGGTCTCCGTGCACACTAGCCACCGAGGAGACCAACAATGCGCAAGAGCAAGTTCACCGAGAGCCAGATCGTCGCCACGCTGAAGCAGGTGGAGGGCGGTCGCCAGGTCAAGTATGTATGCCGTGAGTTGGGCATTTCCGAGGCGACGTACTTGCTCTTCCACTGGTAATAGGTCGCCGTGCTGATGCCGACTTGGCGACACATGTCTTTGACTGGAACGCCTGCGTCGGCCTGCTTGAGCGTGGCGATGATCTGTGTCTCGGTGAACTTCGATGTGCGCATGGAGCCTCCTGACTTGGGAACGATGCCAGAAAGATCTACTTATGCGGTGTCTGCGGATCGGGGGAGCTTACGCATCCAGCCTGGGTAAGTCGCAGCAGAAGAGAAGCCTACATCGAGAACAGTACGTTATGCCTAGTGGTTTGGTTCGGCCCTTGTTTGACACGATCAGCCGCTAGGAACCGCCGCCATCTGGGTTCGCCGCATAAGCCTACTTTTCGATCAGTACGTCATCGATGAACATCGCGTCCAGTCCGCTGGTGAAGAAGATCGACAGCGCATCCTCCACTGAATGGGCGATCGGTTTGCCCATGACGTTGAAGCTGGTGTTAAGCACCAGGGGAATACTCGTCAGGCTGTAGAATTCTTTGATCAGCGCGTGATAGCGCGGGTTCCAATGTTGCTTCACCGTCTGCAGACGTCCGGTGCCGTCGTGGTGCACGACGCCCGGCACCTTGCGCGTTGCTTCCGCACGGAACTTCAGGGTGCGCTCCATGTAGGGCGATTCCTGGTACAGCTCGAAATACTCCGCGCCGTGCTCATGCAAAATCGACGGTGCGAACGGGCGGAACTCCTCGCGGAACTTCACCCGCGCATTGATGATGTCCTTGATCGCAGGCGAACGCGGATCTGCAAGGATCGAGCGATTGCCTAGGGCCCGTGGCCCGAATTCCGCGCGGCCTTGCACCCAGGCGACGATCTTACCCTCGGTCAGCAGCCGGGCCGCGCGTTGTGCTGCGTCGTCGAGGCAACGAGTGAATTTGGATAGCGCGCCGAAGCGCTCCACGTTATGCAAGGTCTCCGCACTCATGCTGCTGCCCAGGTAGGGCGATTGTTCGCGCGCAGCCGGCGGTGTCTGCTCAGGATGGTCCTCGGCGTGTGCCCATAATGCGGCGCCCACCGCGTTACCGTCATCGCCAGGGGCGGCGAATACGTGCAGATGACGGAACGGAGTTTCAGCCAGCACGCGGCCGTTAGCCGAGGAATTGAGTGCACAGCCGCCGCCCAGCACCAAGTGGTCGGACAAGCCCAAAGCGTGCAGGTTGTGCAGGAATTCGAAGAGGACGTCGCAGAACACCTGCTGGCCGGCATAGGCCAGGTTGGCCAATTCGATCGCTGGCTGGCCCTTGCGTCGGCGCATTGCATACAGCGTGCGCTGCAACTGGCTGAATTGTGCTGCGGGCGCAAACCTCAGCGTTAGGCCGTCGACGCGTAGCATCTGGCGCAACAACTCGTACAGTTGCCGATCATGGTGCCCGTAGGCAGCCAGGCCCATCACCTTCCATTCTTCGCCGGACAGGGTGCCGAAGCCGCAAACCTCGCAGATCATACCGTAGAAGAAGCCCAGGCTGGCCCAACTGCTGGTCTCGCTTTGGTGGATCGGCGTAAGCTTGCCCTGTTGGTAGTGGTAGCAGGCCAAAGCATTTTTTTCACCCATGCCGTCCAGTACTGCGCACACCGCCTCCTCGAACGGGCTGGTGTAGCAGCCGGCCACCGCGTGGGTTAGGTGGTGCTCGTAATGACGGTAGCTGGGTGGCTTGAAGGCAGGCTCGGCCATGTGGCTCAAGTCATATTCGAGCAGGTGTCCGGGGTGCTCCACCATCGCCAGCTGCGAACGGTAGAAGAAGCTCTGTGCCACGAATTGCTTGTTGACGTGCCAAGGCAGGTCGCCGAAGGCGCTGCGGTATTGGTCTACCGCTTGCGCGGTCTTGCCCAGGCCCTCCCGCATCAGTTCAGGTGTTTGCCCGCTCCAACTAGTAGCGACGACCAGTTCGGCGCCGGGATCGCCGTATTCGTGGACCAGCTTGATGGCGCGCTGAAACACGTCCGGGGCAACGCCGATTGAACGCTTGTACTGCAGGTAGCGCTCGGTGGCCTCGGCAAAGCGCACCTGACCATCGTCGCCGACGATAGCGATGGCTGAATCGTGGAAGGAATTGGCGAGTCCGATGTAAGTGTGCTTCATGTCCGATTCCAGTGAAGGGGACGATGGATGCTTCCGGATGCCTACGGCGATGATTGCGGCGCAAATTGTGTCAGTTTGAACTGCAATCCCAGCGTAGAGAGCGCCACGAAAGCATTGGCCGCGATGTAGTACACCACCGTAGCCCCGAAGGCCTGCTTGAAAGCCAGAGCTACGCCTGCCGGCCCCTGCAGATGCTGGTGCAGGCCGCTAAAGAAAATTTCCGAGACCAGGGCGATGCCCAGCATACCGCCGACCTGCTGGATGACCTGCAGCGCGCCGGAACCTGCGCCGGCATCCTTCAGAGGTACCGTACGCATCACTGTCTGGAATAGCGAGGCGATGGTGATGCCACAGCCCAGTCCGCCGATCAGCAACGGCAGGGTAAGCGTCCAGGGATCCAGCGAGCCTTCACTGCGCGTGATGATGACCCACAAGGCCAGATAGCTAGCGATCATCAGACAGGCGCCGCTGACGATTTTCGCGCGTAGGCTTTCGACGTGCCGAGCGAGCATAGAGGCAATCGCCACGCCGACAGGGAAAGGAGTAGTGGCGACGCCGGTTTCCAGTGCCGAATACGCCAGTCCTTGCTGCAGAAAGATCACGAACACCAGGAAAAAACCCTGCAGCGCCGAATAGAACACCGACACGGACAAGGCGCCCAAGATGTAGTCGCGATGGCTCATCAGGTAGATCGGCAGCAGGGCCGGGCGCGCCAAGTGGGCTTGCCGACGTTGCCAGGCGACGAAGGCCACCAGCAGCGGAATACCGAGCGCAATGGCTGCAAAGCACCATAGCGGCCAGCCGTATGCGCGTCCTTCTATTAGTGGGAACACCAGGCACAACAAGGCGAGCGCGGCCAGGGCGATGCCGACCCAGTCGTTATGGATGCCCGCATGCGCCGGCACCTTGGGCACCCAGATGGCGGCCGCCAGCAAGGTCACGAGGCCGATCGGCACGTTGATCAGGAAGATCGCGCGCCAGCCGACGCCGAACGCATCGATGTGGATCAGCAAGCCGCTGACGAGGGGGCCGGCGAATGAGGCCAGGCCCGCGACCAGGCCGAACAACGAGAAGGCGGCCGCACGCTCCTTCGGAGCGAACATGGTTTGCGCGATGGCCATCACCTGTGGTGCCAGCATGGCTGCGGCCAAGCCCTGCAAAGCGCGCGCGATGATGAGCACGTGGATATTGCCGGCGATGGCGCAGAACGCGGACATCAAGATAAAACCGGCCACGCCCGTGCCGAACATGCGTTTGCGGCCGAGCATGTCACCCAACCTCCCCAACGGCAGCAACCCCAACGCAAACAGCAGAATGTATATCGCTACGATCCATTCCAGCTGTTGCTCGTCCGCGCCCAGGTTCTTCTGGATACTGGGCAGGGCGACATTGACGATGCCTACGTCCAGCAAGTTCATGAAATTGGCGCTCAGCAACACGATCATCGCTGGCCAGCGCCATCGGTAGTCGAACTGCGCTCCGGGTGGCGCCATGCCGGGCGGCATACCCAGCGCTTGCTTGGGTTTTTGCATGTTGTGTGCTCTTTATCCGCTTATGGCCGCTTCAGCCGGTCGCATGGTGACGGTGAGAAAATGCAGGATGTCGCGCTCCAACTCGCGCTGGAAGGCGCTGCGGTCGAAGCCAGGCGGATCGATGGCCGCCTCGCCCACGCGAGCTTTCATCGCCTCGGGGAATACGCTGATGAAGGCGTAGTGGCCGGCATTGGGCACCACGCGCGCTTCCAGTCGACCATCATTGCCTAGCGCCGTGCGTGCCGCCACAATCGTTTCGTGCGCCCATTGATCCTTTTCACCGACGATGAGCAGCACCGGTACCTCGACTTTCGCCAGGGCATCCTCGTGCATGTACAGGCTGAAATCCGGCGCAAGCGCCACCACGGCGCGCACGCGCGGATCAGCTGTGACCGGCACGGCCCTGATCGGCACCCGATTTTGTCGCACCAGCGCGGTCCAGGCGGGTTGTTCGGCGTGTTCCGGGCGATGCGCAAAATCGACCATGAAACCGGTATGCGGTTCGCCCCCGGCGATCGCTAAGGCGGTGTAGCCGCCGACGGAGTGGCCGATCACCGCTACGTTATGGGCCTGAATGGCAGGACCGAACTGCGCATGGCCGGTGAGCGTATCGATCACCGCGCGGATGTGCCGGGGGCGGTCTTCCAGATTCTGATAGCTGTATTCCAGCTGATGCTGGAACAGGTTGTCGCCCGGATGCTCCGGCAAGGCGACGATAAAGCCGTGCCGTGCTAGGTAATGCGCCAGCGTGCGAAACACTAGGCCGGCGCTGCGCGTGCCGTGCGAGATCACCGCTAGCGGAAACGGGCCGGCTTCGATCGGCGCGCCCAGGGCCACGTCCAGCGTATAAGGTCCCATCGCCGTATCCCGCGAAGGCGTGGCGGTGGGATACATCACCCACATCGGCACCACCCTGCTGGCATCACCATCGGTTTCCAGTTTTTGGCAACCCACATAGCTATTCATGCGTACCCCAACGAAAGAATAAAAAACGCGTGCCGCTTACGCCGGCATCAGCTTATCCAGACTTGCACCGGCGGGCGCCAGCCAAGCAGCGGTACGACCTTCGCCCAGCTCCCTGCCCATCAAGCCTCGCACGCCGGCCAGATCCTGCGGCGTTGGCAGCAACGCGGCCAGCCGTTGGCCGTCGGCATCGTGCACGGGGTTGCCATCCAGGTCGAAGGCAAGCCCCTTGCACGGGCCGAAATCGCGGTGGAAACGCTCGTGCGGCAGCTGTAGCTCAAAAGCCAGGCCAAGGCGCCTGAGCTGTTGATTCCAGCGGCCGATGATAGCGCCGACTTCGGCTATGTATTGTCGGCGCATTACCGCATTGATTGCCAACTCGGCAGGTGCGGTGGACGAGACCAGTCTGTCTTCGCAGCGCACGTCGACGGCGACCTCCGTGCCTTCGAGCTTGTCGAAGTTGCGTGGACTGCGGATGCCGGCCTGGTACAGGACGCGTGAACGCTCCGAAATGTCGTGGCCGAACAGGTCAAAGATCTTCGGTAGCCAATAGTTAAGGTATTTCTGAAAGACGGGCAAGGGGATCGCACCGGCGTCGAAGATCGCGTGCGTATCCTCACGCAAGGTAATCTCGGCGCTTCGATATAGCACGCGCTCCAGGCCATCCATGCCGAACTTAATATGCAGAGGTTCCTCGAACATCATGAAGCGGGCGGTGCGTGCCAACGGCAGGAAAGCTGACTGGGTCACCGCTTGAATCTGGTACTTGCCTACCCGGTCGGCGAAGAAGCACCACATGAAATGCGATAGCCAATCTTCGGTGTGGTAGTTGAAGGCATCGAGCAAGCGCGGGTTCTGCGCATCGCCACTCATGCGTTGCAGCAGGCCCTCGGCGGCGTCGGCTCCGTCGCTGCCAAAGTATTCGATCAGCAGATGCGACATCGCCCAGGTGTGCCGGCCTTCCTCTAGAAAAAACTGGAATAAGTGCTCCAGGTCGATCGCGCTGGGCACCATTTGCGTCAGCTCGTGGCTCTGCTCAACCGCGGCGTTTTCTACGTCACCTTGCACGGTGACATGATCCAGCAGCAGGTCACGATATTCTTCCGGCACGCACGTCCATGCCACCTGTCCCTTGCGCTCGCCGAACACTACGGTGTTGCGGTCTGGCGGCATCATGAATACGCCCCAGCGGTAGTCGCTGGGGCGCATGCGGTGATAGCGCGTCCACTCGCTGCCCTTGACGCCACCGGTAGGCATGCGCAGGTTCATCTCGCGATCGTGGAATTCGCTGGGGCCGCGGAGGCGCCACCATTGCAGGAAGCGAACTTGGTAGGAAGTCAGTTGCCTGACCAGCGCGCTGTGTGGATCAAGGTCGATATTGTTAGGAATGTACATGAGGGTCAGGCCGCGCTGTGCATCGAGGTAGGGGCGACTTCGCCGACCGTGAGCCCGATGAAGTCGATGATCCGCTGAGCCACGGCACCCGGATCATTGAACAGTTGCAGGTGACCGCCATGATCTAGCAGGTCCAGACGCAAAGACGGGTCGTGCCTAGCCAACTGCACCGAGGCGGAGTAGTGGCTGAAGCTGTCGTCCTTGCAGTGCACGATCAGGGTAGGGTGCCTGCCCAGGGCGGTGGGCAGCAAGGCTTGCACGGATTGCTTGTTCTCTTCGTAGGCACGCATGTAGCGCGAGAACACCAATGTGCTCGCTGGATCGGCTAGGTGCAGCATGGTGAGCTTTTCGGCCAAGTCGTCGCCGCGTAAAGGTTGGCCGCGGTACTTGTCCAGGATGGCGGCGAGCTTTTTGGCCTGTTCCAGACCGTGCCGCTCGATCTGAAGGTAGATCGGCAAGGCGCAACGTTCGAATTCGGATTTTACGATGGGCGGCAGCAGGCCCGCCGGCGCCACCCAAGCCATGCTGCGTGGTGCGAAGCCATGCAGCGCAATGGCATGCACGGCCAATTGTGCAGCCTGACACCAACCGACAAAATGGCAATCGGCGTAGTCGTGTTGGTGCAGGATGCCCAGCAGGGTCGCGGCTTGGCGATCCAGATCGAAGTCTTCCGCGGTTACCGATGTCTGGGGATTCGGGCAGCCGATGGATTCCCAGCACAAGACATGGAAATGCCTAGCCAGTCGTTGCGCCAACCGGCTCAGCAGCAGGTAGGACATGCCATAGGGCGGTAGCAGCACCAGCTTGGGCGATGCCTGAGCGCCTAGCCAATACAGCTCAAGCTGCCGTCCATCGGTAGTGCAGTATTGCGACAGCCTTACCCCTGCGAGCGCGTCGTCCAGGGCGGACAGATCCTGCTTTTCCAGATAGTGCGGCAAGCAAACACAGCCCATGAGTTTCCTACCCTCGCTTGACCACATGACAAGACTGCGCCGTCACCGGTGGCTGGAAAGCTTGCGCCGTGGCGGAACACCTCACGAGTAACTCGATTCGAACCCACTTCCGTCTGGAGAGCTCGCGTCCCCTAAACCCTTGTCATCGAGTTCGCGCAGCGATAAGGGGCGCATGTCGGTCCAGGTTTCGTCGATATACGCCATGCACTCTTACCGCCAGCATAGCCTTCCTTGCGCCAGCCAGGCGGAACCTCAAGATCGGACGGCCACAGTGAATACTGCAGTTCGTCGTTGATCAGCACCAGATAAGCCTGTTCCTCGAACGTCATCCTAAAGATACCCCCGGAAGGCTGCTGCAAAGCACGGAAGTTGCTACATCGCACAATGCGATGCCGATGGACCAAGCAAAGCGACTATACATGACGTCACTTCGACGATGTCAAGAAAAATAGCGCGTGAAGAGTGCGTAAAAGTGATGTGTTTCGCAACGCTGTACGTCCCATCGCCATCCCGGCAAAGCTTACACTGAAAATTCACCAGGGCATGCGTTCAATACGCGGGTCAAAGCAACATCCTTGCGCTTGCAGAGCCATGTTCGTGCGTAAAGCACCAAGGCAGTGGGGAGCAATACTTTGGGTTTCGGTTGAGGTGCGGATAGCAATTTCTGCTTAATATCCACGCGCGGCGGTTTTTGTCTTGCCGGGCGTCAACTGTCTCATCGAGCAGTCTGGGAGGCTATTTTGCGCTGCCTTATCATAAACAATTACGATTCGTTCACTTGGAATCTCGCCGACTACGTAGCGCAGATCTTCGGCGAAGATCCCCTGGTGGTGCGCAACGACGAGTACTCCTGGCACGAACTGAAGGACCGCGGGGGATTTTCCTCGATCATCGTTTCGCCCGGTCCCGGCTCGGTGGTTAATGAGGCGGATTTTCACATCTCGCTGCAGGCGCTGGAGCAGAACGAATTTCCGGTGTTAGGCGTATGCCTGGGCTTTCAGGGACTTGCGTATGTCTATGGTGGCCGCATCCTGCATGCGCCGGTGCCCTTTCATGGCCGTCGCTCCACCGTCATCAACACCGGCGACGGTTTGTTCGAAGGCATCCCGCAGCGTTTCGAGGCAGTGCGCTATCACTCGTTGATGGTCTGCCAGCAATCGCTGCCGCCTGTGCTGAAAGTGACGGCGCGTACCGATTGCGGTGTGGTGATGGGCTTGCAGCACGTGCAACACCCGAAATGGGGAGTACAGTTCCACCCCGAATCGATCCTCACCGAACACGGCAAGCGCATTGTTGCTAACTTTGCCAAGCTGGCTGCGCGCCACAGTGCACCGTTACTTGCCGGGTCGGAGCAGGCCGGCAAGGCTTTAAGCGTTTGCGCGCCCGAGATGGCGACACCGCGGGTACGTCGCATGCTGAGCCGGAAGATCAAGTGCCGTTGGCAGGCGGAAGATGTCTTTCTGGCCTTGTTCGCTGCCGAAAAGCATTGCTTCTGGCTGGACAGCCAGCTGGTCTGCAGTCCAATGGCGCGCTATTCGTTCATGGGAGCGGTGAACGAGAGCGAGGTAGTGCGGCATTGCGTGCGGCCAGGGAGCATGGTGCAGGAGGCAGGCGAGCGGTTTCTTGCTGAGATGGATCGGGCGTTGCAATCGGTGCTTACTGAGGACGTCGCCGAGCGGCCACCGTTCGCGTTTCGCGGTGGCTACGTGGGCTACATGAGCTACGAAATGAAATCGGTGTTCGGCGCGCCGGCTTCACATGCCAATGCCATCCCCGATGCGTTGTGGATGCGCGTGGAGCGCTTCGTTGCCTTCGACCACGCCACTGAGGAGGTATGGTTGCTGGCGCTCGCCGATACGGAGGATCTGTCGGCATTGGCTTGGCTAGACGCCATCGAGCAACGTATCCATGCCATTGGTCAAGCGGCTCCGGCTTGCATTTCGCTAGGCCTGCGCAGCATGGAAATCGAGCTCAATCATGGTCGTCGCGGCTACCTTGAGGCAATCGAGCGTTGCAAACAACGCATCGTCGATGGCGAGTCCTATGAAATCTGTCTTACCGACCTGTTCTCGTTCCAGGCCGAGCTGGACCCCTTGATGCTCTATCGCTACATGCGGCGAGGGAACCCAGCGCCGTTCGGGGCCTATTTGCGTAACGGTAGCGATTGTATCCTTAGTACTTCACCAGAGCGTTTTCTGGAAGTGGACGGCCACGGCACGATTCAGACCAAGCCAATCAAGGGCACCTGCCGCCGTGCCGAGGATCCCCAACTGGACCGTAACTTGGCCATGCGCCTGGCCGCCTCGGAAAAGGACCGAGCGGAAAACTTGATGATCGTCGACTTGATGCGCAACGACCTAAGCCGCGTGGCGGTGCCCGGCAGCGTCACCGTGCCCAAGCTGATGGACATCGAAAGCTACAAGACCGTGCATCAGATGGTCAGCACGGTGGAAGCGAGGCTGCGCGCCGATTGCAGTCTAGTCGACCTGCTTAAGGCGGTGTTCCCCGGCGGCTCGATCACCGGCGCACCGAAGTTGCGCAGTATGGAGATTATTGATGGCCTGGAGAATGCGCCGCGTGGCGTGTATTGCGGCAGCATTGGCTACCTGGGCTACAACTGCGTCGCCGACCTAAACATTGCGATCCGCAGTCTTTCTTATGACGGGCAGGAAATACGTTTCGGCGCCGGCGGCGCCATCACCTTCCTGTCCGACCCGCAGGATGAGTTCGACGAAGTGTTGCTGAAGGCGGAGGCGATCCTCAAGCCGATCTGGCATTATCTACATGCGCCGAACACTCCCCTGCACTACGAGTTGCGAGAGGACAAGCTGCTGCTAGCCGAGCACTGCGTTAGCGAAATGCCGGCCAGGCAGGCCTTCATCGAACCATGAGCCGCGGCGAGAGAGGTCCATGCACACCATTGTGAACGGCCTTCCCGCTTCGTCCATAGCGATTTTCGATCGCGGCCTACAGTACGGCGATGGATTGTTCGAAACCCTACGGCTAGGCATCGCGCTGCCGGACATCCGTCAGCAGGTCTGCGAGGCCATCGCGGCTGGCGCCGCGCCGCGTGCCGTGGCGAAAAACTGATCGTGACGCGTGGCAGCACCGAGCGCGGCTATCGTTGTCCTCTGGCGGTGGCGCCCAACTGGGTGCTCAGCCTGAATTAGGCTCCCACGCTTACGCGCGAACCAGGACGGGCTGCTGATGGATACGGTCGGCCGGGTGGTCGAGGGCTGCACCAACAATCTGTTCCTCGTCGAGAACGGTCATCTGGTGACGCCCGACCTGGGCGTGGCCGGCGTCAGCGGGATCATGCGAGGCAGGGTGATCGAATATGGCCGGCAGCACGGTCTCGCCTGCGCGGTAAAGCACGTCTATCCGGACCAGCTAGTGCGTGCTCAGGAGGTGTTTCTGACTAACGCCGTGTTCGGCATTCTGCCGGTGCGCAGCATTGACGCTCACAGCTACCGCATCGGTCCTGTTACCCTGCGTTTGCTCAATGCCCTGTGTCAGGGCGTATATTTCACCGAACGGTCACTACATCAGGTTTCCATCCATGCCGGCCAAGACCCTTGAAAGCAAGGATTACTGTGGAGAAAGCTTCGTCAGCGAAGATCGCTCCGGGCAATCGCTGGAGTCGATCCGATTCGAGGATTGTACGTTCCGACAATGCAACTTCACCGAGGCTGAGCTCAATCGCTGCAAGTTCCGCGAATGCGAGTTCGTCGACTGCAACCTGAGCCTCATCAGCATTCCGCAAACCAGCTTCATGGAAGTGCGCTTCGTCGACTGCAAGATGCTCGGTGTCAACTGGACCAGCGCACAATGGCCATCGGTGAAGATGGAGGGGGCGCTGTCGTTCGAGCGCTGCATCCTCAACGACAGCTTGTTCTACGGCCTATACCTGGCCGGGGTAAAAATGGTGGAGTGCCGTATCCACGATGCCAACTTCACCGAAGCCGACTGCGAGGATGCGGACTTCACGCAGAGCGACCTGAAGGGCAGCACCTTCCACAACACCAAACTGACCGGCGCCAGCTTCATCGATGCGGTGAACTACCACATTGACATCTTCCACAACGATATCAAGCGGGCTAGGTTCAGCCTGCCCGAAGCAGCCTCGCTGCTCAACAGCCTGGATATCGAGCTGTCCGATTGAGCCTGGCCATTCGCTACCGTGTGACTGATGCAACCTGGCGGATGCATCCGCCGTCGCCGTTGAACACGCAGCAGAAAGACTGGCTGACACGCGGTGGTTCGTTGACCGCGCACCTGTGCTTGTTGGGGCAGGTACAGGTGCAAGTGCAACGGGAGCACAAAGCCATGGCCTGGCTGGATGAATATCGGGTGCTCGGACTGTCGCGCTGCCTGCTTGTATGGGTGCGTGAAGTGGTCCTGGTGGTGGACGCCAAACCCTATGTCTATGCGCGTAGCCTGACGCCGCTGACCGCCAGTTACAACGCCTGGCAGGCAGTGCGTAGCATCGGCAGTCGCCCGTTAGCTGATCTGTTGTTCCGTGATCGCAGCGTGCTACGTTCGGCGTTGGCGAGTCGGCGCATCACCGCGCAGCATCCGCTGCACCGGCGCGCATGCAACTTCGTGGCACAGTCGCATGCGACGCAAGCCCTGCTGACGCGTCGCTCGGTATTTACGCGGCAAGGCGCCCCGTTGCTGATCACCGAATGCATGCTGCCAGCGTTGTGGGCAAAGCTCGAACCGGTGGCAGCTCCGCGCCAGGCGAGTCTGAGTGCGGACGGCCCTTGCCGGCATTCAGCGCAGATCGTCTCGCCTGAGTCGATGCTGGAATAGCCTTGGCATCGAAGCCCTCCGATCAGGCATCGAGGTCCGTCACCAGCATGCGCGCCAGCTCACGCAGCGGGTCGCCTTGCAACATGCTGTAGTGATTGCCCGCTGCGCTCTTGATCTGCGAAAGTGGTACGTAACCTGTGATATCCGGCAGTACCTCGCTACCCCCGCGTGGCTTGGACATGTCGGCATAGGACACGTGTACCGCAGTCTGTGCCTGGTACAGATGAGCGTTAGGCTGCAGGCACTGCGGCTCGAAACCGGCCAACAGCCCCAGGTGATAGCGCGTAACGCGCAATTGCTCGGCCAGCGGTGGCCACATGCGGCTTTCCAGAGTAAACCTCAGGTGTGCGAGCAGTTTGTCCAGTGATGCCTGGTGGCGGCTGTAGTCGAACACGTGCTCGTCGTCACCGTCGGCGAACAGCAGCTGCCGGGCTTCGTCTATTTCAGCCTGCTCGAAGCCGCGCTTGGCCAACGCGGCCAACGTATTGAGCGCCGCCACGAAGGTAAGCTGCCGGGGCTCGCGCGCATGTACCGGTATCAGGCTGCTATCGAGTAGGCCCACGTAATCGACGCGCAGGCCGCGCCGCTGCAATTGCTCAGCCACAGCCAGGGCTAGCACGCCGCCGGAGGACCAGCCCAGCAAGCGGTAGGGCGCACCGGTCGGGCCAGCCAGCAACGCATCGCAGTAGTGCGCGGCCAGGTCGGACAAATGCGCGAAGCGGCGCACCGGTTCGCATTGCAGGCCATAGACCCTGGCAGAGTGCCCTAGGGCGGCAGCCAGATCGATGTAGCAATGAATCTGGCCGCCGATCGGGTGGATGGCATACATCGCCGCGCGTTCGGTGCGTAGGCTAAGCGGTACGATAAGACTTACCGGCATGCTGCCGGCTTGGCTTTGGCGCATGCCGCGCTCGACGACAGCGGCAAAATCTTCCAGCACAGGGGATTCGAACAGCGTGTTGACCCGCACTTCGATGTCGAAACTCTGGCGGATACGCGAGAACAACTGGGTGGCAAGCAGCGAGTGACCGCCGAGGTTGAAGAAGTTGTCGTTGAGGCTCACGCGTAAGGGGGCGGCCTGTGCGGGGGTCAGCAGTTCGCTCCACAGCTTGGCCAGGGTGATTTCGACCTCGCTGCGCGGAGCGAGGTAGTCGCTGTCGCCGCTGGCGGCTTGCGGCTCGGGCAGGCTCAAGGTATCGAGCTTGCCATTGGGCAAGCGTGGAAGCGCCGGCAGCGACTGGAAGCGCGTTGGCAGCATGTAGGTAGGCAAGCGTTCCTGCAGCAGCTTGCGCAGCTCGTCGAGGTTCAGGACACCCTGGCGTGGCACCACGTAGGCCAACAGTTCCGGCGTGGGCGAGCCTTGCGGCCAACCGATCACGGCGGCCTCGGCGACCTGCAGGTGGGCCGCCAGGGCTTTCTCCACTTGGCGCAGGTCCACGCGGTAGCCGCGGACCTTGACCTCGTAGTCGCGCCGGCCGAGCAGTTCCAGCGTACCGTTGTCCAGTAGGCGGGCCATGTCGCCGGTCCTGTACAGACGCGAGCCGGGGGGGCCGTAGGGATTGGCGATGAAGCGCGCGGCGGTCAAGCCGCCCTGGCGCCAATAGCCGTGCGCAATGCCGAGGCTTTCGATGTGCACTTCGCCCATGATGCCAGGCGGCAACGGTCGCAGTTGTTCGTCGAGCACATGGACCTTGGTATTGGCGATGGGCCGTCCGACCGGGACAAAGCCGCTGCCGCTGTGTTGCTCGGCCGGATCGCAATAGGTCATGTCGTTGATTTCGGTACACCCGTAGATGTACCAGGCCGTGCAGGTAGGCAGCAGCGTCCTGAGCCGTTGCAGCAGTTCCGCCGGGCAGGGTTCGATGGAGACGAAGAGCTGGCGCAGCCGCGCCAGCCGCTGCGGCGTCTCAGCAACGTGGTCGAGCAGCGCGTTGAGCTGGGAAGGAAAGGTATACAGGCGTGTGATCTGCCAAGTTTCCAGCGCGCGCACGAAAGCGGGGATGTCACGCACGGTATCCTCGTCGATGAACACCTGCGGTACGCCAGCAAGCAGGCCGGCGAGCAGTTCCTTGACCGAGATGGCAAAGGCGATCGAGGTCTTTTGCGCCACCCGCTCCCCGGCCTCGAACGGCGCACGCGCCCACAGCGCATGCAGCCAGTTGAGGATTTGCCGATGGGGCACCATCACCCCCTTGGGACGACCGGTGGAACCGGAGGTATACATCACGTAGGCCAGCTGCGCCGGATGCAGGGCATGCGGCAGTGGCGTATGCGGTTGACGAGCGATGGCGGCATCGTCCAGGCGCAGCAGCGGTACTTGGATCAGTTGCCCGTCGATGTCCTTGCCGCAGAGCAACAGCCGTGGCTGCGCGTCGTCGAGGATCTGCTGAATGTAGGTGGTGGGGTAATGCGGGTCCAACGGCACGTAGCAGCCACCGGCCTTGAGCACGCCGAGTAGGGCAATGAGGAAATCGGGCGAGCGGCCGAACCACAGGGCGACGCGCTCCTGCGGGCGCAGGCCGCGCTCGATCAGGCAATGCGCCAGGCGGTTGGCGTGTTGGTCCAGTTGGGCATAGCTCAACTGTCGGTGTTGATCGGCACAAGCCAGTTCCTCGGCGTGCAGTGCCACTTGCGCATCGAACAGATCCAGCACACTGCGCGAGGTATCCAGAGTATGAGGGGTGACCTCGGTGCGAGCGACCGGCAGCGAAAAATCCGAGAGGTGGCAGCGGGGTTCTTCCAGCATCCGCTCCAGCACTCTTTGGTGGTGGGTCAGCATGCGCTGAACCGTAGCCGCCGAAAAGAGCTCCGCGGCGTATTCGACAGTGACTTCCAGGTGGCTTCCGTCGCCGATGAACTGCAGGTCCAGCTCGTTGGGTGTGGTGCGTTCGCCAAATTCCATCTGAGCGCTGAGGAAGATCTGGGCAAATGCATTGACGCCTTCGGTGGCGAAATTTTGGTGTCGGAGCATGACCGGCACGAGCGGGATCTGGCTGCTGTCACGCGGTTTCTTGAGAGCGCTTAAGACATGCTCGAACGGCAGTGCGCGATGCGCGTAGGCGTCCAGCACTTGCTGGCGCACGTGCTGCAGAAAATCCTCGGTAAAGGCGTGACTGCCCAAGTTTAGGCGTACCGCCAGGATATTGACGAAAAAGCCGATCAGATTCTCGGTTTCCAGCTGATCGCGTCCGGCGCTGGTAGTACCTAAGCAGAGTTCTCGCCGGCCGGTGTACTGGTGCAAGACGATCGCCAGGCTCGCCATAAGTGTCATGAACAAGGTGACGCGCCGTTCCTGGCTGAATGCAGCGAGACGCGCGGCTAAGGCGTCTGGATAGGTCAGGTGCAGTATGCCAGCACGCCAGGCTCGATTAGCCGGGCGTGGAAAATCGTAGGGCAAGGCCAGCCCTTCTTCGTAACCATGCAAACGCTGTTTCCAATAATCCAGATCGGCGCTGAAATCCTGTACGCGCTGCCATGTAGCATAGTCGGCATATTGCAGCAGCAGCGGTGGCAGTGCCGGTGGCGTCTGCTGTAGCGCGGCTATATAGAAAGCACGTAGGTCGCGAAAGATCAGGTTAATCGACCATCCATCGCAGATGATGTGATGCATGTTCATCAGGAACACGTGGTAATCGTCCGATACGCGCAGCACCGATACCTTGAGCAGCGGGCCGTGGGCAAGATCGAATACGTGCGCGGCGTGCTCGGCGACTAGGCGTGGTACTTCTGCGGGTGTCGCTGTGATGCAAGGCACTGGGACCTGCATGGCGTCGGCGATGTGCTGGCTGGGATAATCGCCGCCAGCGCAAGTTGCTATGCGGGTGCGCAAGGTTTCATGCCTGGCCACCAGCGCCTGGATCGCCTCGCACAGCGCTGACATCGAGAAATCGGCACTGCGCAAATGGCAGGCGAAGGCGACATTGTAACTGGTACGCTGCTCGGGCATGTGTTCGTGTACGAACCACAGGCGCTCCTGCTGATAGCTCAGCGGAACGGGAGCATCGCGCACGGCACGGGAAGAGATGGTGTTGCCGCCAGTCGGAGCCTGTTGTTGCCGCGCTTCGTTGACCACTCGCGCAAAATCTTCCAGCACAGGGGATTCGAACAGCGTGTTGACCCGCACTTCGATGTCGAAACTCTGGCGGATACGCGAGAACAACTGGGTGGCAAGCAGCGAGTGACCGCCGAGGTTGAAGAAGTTGTCGTTGAGGCTCACGCGTAAGGGGGCGGCCTGTGCGGGGGTCAGCAGTTCGCTCCACAGCTTGGCCAGGGTGATTTCGACCTCGCTGCGCGGAGCGAGGTAGTCGCTGTCGCCGCTGGCGGCTTGCGGCTCGGGCAGGCTCAAGGTATCGAGCTTGCCATTGGGCAAGCGCGGAAGCGCCGGCAGCGATTGGAAGCGCGTTGGCAGCATGTAGGTAGGCAAGCGTTCCTGCAGCAGCTTGCGCAGCTCGTCGAGGTTCAGGACACCCTGGCGTGGCACCACGTAGGCCAACAGTTCCGGCGTGGGCGAGCCTTGCGGCCAACCGATCACGGCGGCCTCGGCGACTTGCAGGTGGGCCGCCAGGGCTTTCTCCACCTGGCGCAGGTCCACGCGGTAGCCGCGGACCTTGACCTCGTAGTCGCGCCGGCCGAGCAGTTCCAGCGTACCGTTGTCCAGTAGGCGGGCCATGTCGCCGGTCCTGTACAGACGCGAGCCGGGGGGGCCGTAGGGATTGGCGATGAAGCGCGCGGCGGTCAAGCCGCCCTGGCGCCAATAGCCGTGCGCAATGCCGAGGCTTTCGATGTGCACTTCGCCCATGATGCCAGGCGGCAACGGTCGCAGTTGTTCGTCGAGCACATGGACCTTGGTATTGGCGATGGGCCGTCCGACCGGGACAAAGCCGCTGCCGCTGTGTTGCTCGGCCGGATCGCAATAGGTCATGTCGTTGATTTCGGTACACCCGTAGATGTACCAGGCCGTGCAGGCAGGCAGCAGCGTCCTGAGCCGTTGCAGCAGTTCCGCCGGGCAGGGTTCGATGGAGACGAAGAGCTGGCGCAGCCGCGCCAGCCGCTGCGGCGTCTCAGCAACGTGGTCGAGCAGCGCGTTGAGCTGGGAAGGAAAGGTATACAGGCGTGTGATCTGCCAAGTTTCCAGCGCGCGCACGAAAGCGGGGATGTCACGCACGGTATCCTCGTCGATGAACACCTGCGGTACGCCAGCAAGTAGGCCGGCGAGCAGTTCCTTGACCGAGATGGCAAAGGCGATCGAGGTCTTTTGCGCCACCCGCTCCCCGGCCTCGAAAGGCGCACGTGCCCACAGCGCATGCAGCCAGTTGAGGATTTGCCGATGGGGCACCATCACCCCCTTGGGACGACCGGTGGAACCGGAGGTATACATCACGTAGGCCAGCTGCGCCGGATGCAGGGCATGCGGCAGTGGCGTATGCGGTTGACGAGCGATGGCGGCATCGTCCAGGCGCAGCAGCGGTACTTGGATCAGCGGTACTTGGATCAGTTGCCCGTCGATGTCCTTGCCGCAGAGCAACAGCCGTGGCTGCGCGTCGTCGAGGATCTGCTGAATGTAGGTGGTGGGGTAATGCGGGTCCAACGGCACGTAGCAGCCACCGGCCTTGAGCACGCCGAGTAGGGCAATGAGGAAATCGGGCGAGCGGCCGAACCACAGGGCGACGCGCTCCTGCGGGCGCAGGCCGCGCTCGATCAGGCAATGCGCCAGGCGGTTGGCGTGTTGGTCCAGTTGGGCATAGCTCAACTGTCGGTGTTGATCGGCACAAGCCAGTTCCTCGGCGTGCAGTGCCACTTGCGCATCGAACAGATCCAGCACACTGCGTGACCAATCCAAGGCGAGCGCGGTATCCGGACTGGCCGCGGTCAGCGCGACGTCTTCGGCATCCAGTAGCGACATGCTTGATAGTTTCATGGGGCACCGGGTCGGCAGGGTTAAACGTGCAGCTTGAGCATGGCTTCGCCATCGCTGCGCGCAGCGATGTCAGGGGACGATTGTTCGGGCGAATAAGGTTCGGCCATGCACACGAGGATCTTGCGGCTGCCCTCGTAGGGCTCGCGTCCGTGCGAAACCAGCATATTGTCGATCAGCAGCACGTCGTCCCGATGCCAGTCAAAATGGATCTTGTGCTGGGCGAAAACTGTGCGCACATGGTCGAGCATGGCGGGGTCGATCGGCGTGCCATCGCCGAAATAGGCGTTGCGCGGCAGTCCCTGCTCGCCGAAGAACGACAGCATCATCTTCTGCGCAGCTGCCTCCAGCGCAGTGTAATGAAACAGGTGTGCTTGGTTGAACCAAACTTCATCGCCGGTCGCCGGATGGCACGCAAAGGCCCGGCAGGTCTGGCTGGTGCGCAAGCCGTCGCCGGTCCATTCGCATTGCATGTCGTTGCGGGCGCAATAAGCTTCTACTTCCTGCTTGTTGCGGGTGTTAAACACGTCCTCCCATGGCAGGTCGACCCCCGCACGGTAGTTCCTGACGTAGCGCACCTGTTTGCGCGCAAAGATTTCGCGCACTTGCGGATCGATAGCGGCTGTGACCTTGAGCATGTCAGCCAACGGCGTGCAGCCGCCCTCGCTGGCCGGCTGCACGCAATGGAACAGCAGTTTCATCGGCCAGACGCGCTGGTAGGCGTTCTCGCAATGTTGCGCTATGGACAGCTGCCTGGGATATTCGGTGGCCGTGTAGACATGCTGGCCGACGTCGGTGCGCGGTGTGGAACGATAGGTATAGGCCAGTCGCTCATCGAAGAAACAGCGTGAGATCTGCTCCAAGCCACCAGGGTGCGCAAAGCCACGGAACAGTAACGCCCTGTGTTGCCATAGCAGGGTAGGCCACGTCGCGCGGTGCGTGGCAGTCCAATCAGTCAGCGTGGCCTCGGCCGAGTCGGCCTTGATGGTCAGGGGAAGATCAGCGTTTGTGTGCATGGGTCACCTAAGTTCGAGCATGGCCGACGAAGAACAGGTGGGATTGCAGGTGCTTGGCGCTAGCCAGTGTCTCCAACAGCGCAGGCCGGATCACCTTGCCGCTGCAGGTACGTGGGATCGTGCCCACTTCGACGAATAGATGGGGATAGTGATGCTTGCCTAGCGTGTTCTTGCACAAGGCGCGTAAGGCGGCCCATAGCGCCCCTGTATCGATGCTGGCATCGACAGGCACCACGAAGGCGGCGGGGCGGGGCAAGCCGAACTCGTCTTCGACCAGACAGATCGCGCACTCCTTCACGCAGGCGTGCGTCTGGATGACGCTCTCCAGCGTCTCAGGCGAAAGCCAACAACCGTTGATCTTGATGGCGGAGCCCATTCTGCCCAAGTTATGGAAGCGCCCCTTGGCGTCGGCAAAGAACAGGTCGCGTGTATCGAACCAGCCGTCGACGAACAATTGGGCACTGAGTATGGTGTCGCCAACATAGCCCCTCGTCAGCGTATTGCCCCTCACCCACAGGCTGCCGACTTCGCCTATGCGGCAGATCTCTCCCTGCTTGTTCACCAGCTTCACATCAAAGCCTGGTACCGGCGTGCCAGTGCAACCCATGAGCGCGTGGCCTGGCCGATTGGAGATGAAGGTGGACAGTACCTCGGTGCAGCCGATACCGTCGAGCACTTCGACCTGCCAACGCGTGCTGATCGCATGACCAAGCCTCGCCGGCAAGCTTTCGCCGGCCGATATGCACAGGCGAAGCGCCGGCCACACCGCATCCGGCGCGGCCTCGGCAAGTAACAGCTTGAACACGGCGGGCACGGCGAGCAATACAGTGACGTGGTAAGTGTGGATGGTTTGCGCGATCTGCCTGACGCTAAGCGGCGCGGCAATCACATGGCTGACGCCAGCGAGCAGCGACAGCATCAGGTTGTTCAGGCCGTAGGCGAAAAACAACCGCGACGGTGTATACATCACGTCATCGCTGCGCAGCCCGAGCACGGCCTGCTGGTAGTTGAGATGGCAGTGCATAAAATCGGCATGCGAGTGCGTTACCGCCTTGGGCGTACCAGTGGAGCCGGACGTGCATATCATCACCGCGGGTGCATCGGCGGAGCAGGGCGCAACCACCAGCTCGTCGTTTTCGATCACCGGCATCAGGCTCGTCAGCTCTAAGGTCGGCAGGTGGCGCAACGCGGCATGATGGGAAGGCGGCAGTTCCGCATCGATCAGCACGAGGCGAGGCTTGATGGTCTTGAGCGTGGTCTCAAAGTGGACGAGCGACACAAGCTCGTTCATCGGCGCAAAGACCAGGCCACCGGCCAGGCAGGCCAGCATCAGGGCAACGCCAGCTAGGCTGTCGATAGCAATCAGCGCCACCGCATCACCGCTTTGCAGGCCAAGCAGACTCAAGTGCCGGGCATAGGTCGCCGCGCGAGAGCGCAACTGGCGATAGCTGAAGGCCTGCTGGCGCAACGGATCGATCATTTGCGCCGTCGAAGCCAGATGCGCTGCGGAAAAAATCTGCGCGCACACGTTGACCTGGACCGACGGGAGGCAGCCGATAGGCGCACAGGCAAACACTGCGGTGCTTGCGTCGGACCAGGACGGCATCGGCCCATCGGTCGAGCGTGCGAACCAGCTCGCGGGCAAATGACTGGCAATTTGACATAGTTTGCCGTGGTCGCAGGCCAGCAGACTGGTATCCACCTCGATCAGGTCTTCGACGCAGGAAAGCGCAGGCAAAGGGATCTGCGCCGCGCTGCCGCATACGCCACTATCGCGCAAGTCCGGCAGGTTCCTTTGGCGGTGGTCCGCATGCCATAGCAGCAGGCCATCGCTGCGTCGCGTGGCCAAGGCTTCCAGTGCCATGCCCAGGGCGCCTTGCAACCGGTCCAGTTGCTTGGGTTCCTCGATACGGCCCAAATCCAGTGTCAGGGTGTTGGCGCCGAGGGGCGATTCGGACAGCACGATTTGGTGCCGATGCTTGAGGTAATCGCAAATCAGGCCGGCCAGCTTGCCTAACCGTGCATATTCCCGTAGCAGGCTACCGAAGCTGCCACAGGGGTAAGGTGCGGCATAGTCAATGGTTATGTGCTGGCCGATCGGCGTGTCGCTGACATCGATACGCAAGCCAGGATAATCGCGCCGCCATTGATGCAGCAGCGTGGTCCATTGACGAGCATAGGCCTCGTTGCGCCCTGGCCGCGTCTGACCTACCGACCAACGCAAATCTAGTTCGGTGCCAGAGTGCATCGGAAGATTTGTCAGTGGGCGATCCATAAGCGTTCTCGTGTAAGGCGATCAACGCATCGAGCTCGGCTGTGTGCATCGGTCTGGCCGGTACGCCAGCGCGAGAGACTGTTCGCAAACTTCAGCGTTTCAGCGCTTGGACCAGATAACTTTGCGGCACGCCGTGGGTGCCGCGCGGTGCGACCGGAAACGGCCAACGCCCCATTTGCTGGCCAGCGGCGGCGATGGTCAACACCCCTGGCTCCCAGCCCAGTGGTTGGATCAGGCTTTCCGGTTCGTCAGTGCCAAACTGGCGAGCCATCGCGTGCAGCACTCGGGCATTGGGCGAGTTGAGCATAGAGAGGCCGATAACATCGAACAACACGCTGCTGCCCTTGGCACTCAATGCATCGATGCGCGCGAACAGCAGCATCACTGCCTCGGTGCTCAAGTAGCACAGCAAGCCCTCGACCAGCCACAAGGTGGCGGCGCTGCCGACGAATCCACTCTCCTTAAGTGCCTGGGGCCAGTCTTCGCGCAAATCGATCGGTAGCGCAATGCGCTGGCAAACGGGCTGGGCATCATGGAGTTTTTCGTGCTTGTCGGACAGGACATCCATGTGGTCGACCTCGTAGACACGGGTATCGGACGGCCAGGGGAGACGATAAGCGCGTGCATCCATACCGGCGGCCAGGATCACCACCTGGCCAATGCCTTCACTGACCGCCTGCATGATCTTGTCGTCGAGCCAACGCGTCCGTACCTCGATCGCCGGAGGCATCGGTACGTTCTGGTTGTTGCGTCTGAGCTCTTCAACGAATTCATCGCCGGCCAGACGCCGTGCGAAAGGGTCATGGAACAGCGCCTGCTCCCGCTCGCTTTCCAGCGCCCGCATGCCTGCCACCCATAAGGCGGTTCTTTCGATATCTCTCATGCATACGCTCCGGTTCGTGGTCGGCTTGCGCCGATGCATCATAGATATGCATGACTCGATTCGCGGCACCGTGCCTTGATGGTGGCTGCGAAGCGAAAACAATAACCAAAGGGTGATGCTCAACGACTTTACTGTAGCGACACCTTGTCCATCGCCTTACGGATGGTCTGATCCACGCAAGCGAAAGATGAGATAAACCACATCAGCTGTCAACGCCGATTTAAATTTGACCCACTTTCCTTTGAATCGCCGAAGTAAATCTGACCCACCCGGGGTCTTCCATCGGGCTGCTAGACTGCGCAGGGCAAAGCCCGTCGCAGCCCAGCAGCCCTGCGCCGGCTCACGCCCGAAGGGCAGGTAGCCGATCTCGTCGACCACCAGCAGCTTCGGCCCGAGTACCGCGCGATTGAAGTAGTCCTTCAGCCGGTTCTGCGCCTTGACCGCTGCCAGTTGCATCATCAGGTCGGCCGCGGTGATGAAACGTGCCTTGTGCCCCGCCATCACCGCACGCTGGCACAGCGCCGGGGCGATGTGGGTCTTGCCGACACCGCTGGGGCCAAGCATCACCACGTTCTCGGCGCGCTCGACGAAGGTCAGGTGGCCGAGCTCGACGATCTGCGCCTTCGAGGCGCCGCCGGCCTGGGCCCAGTCGAACTGCTCCAGCGTCTTGATGGACGGCATCCTGGCAAGTCGCGTCAGCGCCGTGCGCTTGCGCTCTTCACGCGCGAGCTGTTCGCTTGCCAGCACCTTCTCCAGGAAGTAGTTGGCATCCTCGCACGCGGCGGCCTGTGCGAGTGCTTGCCAGTCCGAGCTCAGGCGTGCCAGCTTCAACTGCTCGCACAGCGCGGCGATGCGCGCACACTGCAGGTCCATCACGCCACCTCCAGCAGGGTGTCATACACGGCCAGCGGATGCTGCAGGTTTTCCACTGGCAGGGCCAATGGCTGTCGTAAGGGAAGCGGTGCCTTGAGCGCCGGTGCGGACAGCATAACGACACGTTCCTTGGCCAAGCGCACTGTCGGCACGGCCTTGCTGATGCCGCCCATGTAGCCGCGCGCCTGGATCTAGCGTAGTAGCACCACGCTGGCCGGGATCCATCGAGGGCGCGCTTGCCCAATGCGCTCATGCAGATAACTCTTGTAGCCGTCCAGTTTGCAGGCGTATTGTTAGGCGTCACCGCTCGCGCGGCGATCCCCAATAAGGCGGGTATGAGACGCGCATGGCCGCCCTTCCCGCAGGCGTGCTGTCGCTCTATTGCTTACCTCATGCAGAGATCGCCAATGTCGCCGTTACAGCAAACGCTGCTAACCCGCCTCGCCAGTGCGGCCGCCTCCCGGACAATGATCGAGTTTCCGCGTCCGGAGCACGCATCGCCACAATTTTGCGACGATGCCGAGCTTGCGCGACTGATCGTGCAGTTGTCGGCGGGACTGCAACCGCTGGCGATGCCGGGTACCTACGTGATCATTGCCGCGCCACATGGTGGTTTGTTCGCGGCAGCCCTGCTTGCCTGTTTGCATGCCAACCTGGTGGCGGTGCCGTTTCCACTGGATGTTGCTCAGCCAAATGAGCGGGAACAGGCCAGGCTGGAGACGATCCACGCACAATTGATGGAGCATGGCAATGTAGCGGTTCTGCTTGACGATGTCGCCGATCGCAGTGCCTTCGCGCGCATGGCGCATGCTGCGGGCACCTTCCTAGCGACCTTCGCCGATCTAAAGCGCGAATCGACCAGCGCCTCCTTGTGCCCGGCGTCGCCTTCGGACGCCGCCTTGCTGTTGTTTACCTCTGGTTCCTCGGGTGAGTCCAAGGGCATCCTGCTTAGCCACCGCAACCTGCATCATCAGATCCAGGCTGGCATCCGGCAGTGGAGCTTGGACGAGCATAGCCATGTGGTGACCTGGCTTTCTCCCGCGCACAACTTCGGCCTGCATTTCGGCTTGCTGGCACCCTGGTTCAGTGGCGCGACGGTCAGTTTCATCCATCCGCACAGTTATATGAAACGACCCGGCTTCTGGCTGGAGACGGTTGCGGCTAGAGACGCCACGCACATGGCCGCGCCGAACTTCGCGTTCGACTACTGCTGCGACTGGGTGATGGTCGAGCAGCTTCCGCCGTCTGCGTTGTCTACGCTTACGCATATCGTGTGTGGCGGCGAGCCGGTGCGCGCCTCGACCATGCAGCGCTTCTTCGAGAAATTCGCCGGACTCGGTGCGCGTACGCAGACTTTCATGCCGCACTTCGGCTTGTCTGAAACCGGTGCGCTGAGTACCTTGGACGAGGCGCCCCAACAGCGCGTCTTGGAACTAGATGCCGACGCCTTGAACAAACGCAAGCGCGTGGCGGCAGGGGCGAGCCAGGCGCGTGTGACAGTGCTCAATTGCGGCGCCGTCGACCAAGATGTGGAGTTGCGTATCGTCTGTCCTGAAGGCGAGACGTTGTGCAGACCAGATGAGATCGGCGAAATATGGGTAAAGTCGCCTGCGATCGCCCGTGGCTACCTGTTTGCGAAGCCCGCCGATCAGCGACAGTTCAACTGCAGCATCCGTCATACCGACGATAGCGGTTACTTTCGTACCGGCGACCTGGGTTTCATTGCCGATGGCTGTCTGTATGTCACCGGACGGGTAAAGGAGGTGCTGATCATACGCGGTAAGAATCATTACCCCGCACATATCGAAGCCTCGATCGCCGCTACCGCATCGCCTGGCGCGCTGATGCCGGTGGTGATCAGCATCGAGCGGCAGGACGAGGAGCGCGTAGCTGCGGTGATCGCCGTCAATCACCCGTGGACGCCGGCAGCATGCGCCGCGCAGGCACTCAAGATCCGGCAACAGGTAGCCGACCAGCATGGAGTCGCCTTGGCGGAGCTAGCCTTTGCCGAACACCGGCACGTGTTCGGCACCTATCCGGGCAAACTGAAGCGGCGCCTAGTCAAGGAAGCCTATGTCAACGGCCAGCTGCCGTTGTTATGGCATGAGGGTAAGAACCGGGACGTACCAGCGGCCGCCGCGGACGATCGGCAGGCGCAACACGTGGCGGACCTGTGTCGGAAGGTCTTTTTGCCGGTGTTGGGTGTCGCGCCGCCGCATGCCCAATGGCCGCTGTGCGAACTGGCGCTGGATTCGCTCCAATGCGTGCGTCTTGCCGGTGCCATCGAAGAGTGCTACGGCGTGCCTTTCGAACCCACGTTGCTATTCAAGCTTGAGACGGTCGGGGCAATCGCCGAATATGTCCTGGCGCACGGACGTCAGGCGCCCACGCCGACGCGTGCGCCGGTGGCAAGCACAACATGCTCAGAGGAACCGATCGCCATTGTGGCGATGCACTGTGAGGTGCCCGGAGCGGGCGAGAACACTGAAGCATTGTGGTCGTTCCTACGGAGCGACGTCAACGCGATCCGGCCGATCGAATCAACGCGCCCGGACTTATGGGCAGCGATGAGCGCCTATCCCGGCCTCGCGGGCGAACAGCTGCCGCGCTATGCGGGTTTCCTCGACGACGTTGATGCTTTCGATGCTGCGTTTTTCGGCATCTCGCGTCGCGAGGCCGAATGCATGGACCCGCAGCAGCGCAAAGTGCTGGAGATGGTGTGGAAGCTGATCGAGCAAGCCGGTCACGATCCGCTGTCCTGGGGCGGCCAGCCGGTCGGCCTGTTCGTGGGGGCGCATACGTCCGACTATGGCGAGCTGCTGGCGAGCCAGCCGCAACTGATGGCCAAATGTGGCGCTTACATCGATTCGGGTTCGCATTTGACCATGATTCCGAACCGGGCTTCGCGCTGGTTCAATTTCACCGGCCCCAGCGAAGTAATCAACAGCGCTTGCTCCAGCTCGCTGGTGGCGCTGCATCGGGCGGTTCAATCGCTGCGCCAAGGCGAAAGCAGTGTCGCCCTGGTACTCGGCGTGAACCTTATCCTGGCTCCCAAGGTGCTGTTAGCCAGTGCAAGCGCGGGCATGCTTTCGCCCGATGGCCGCTGTAAGACGCTTGACGCCGCCGCCGATGGCTTCGTGCGTTCGGAAGGGATCGCAGGGGTGATATTGAAGCCACTGGCGCAGGCGCTGGCCGATGGTGACAGGGTCTACGGTCTAGTCCGCGGCGTGGCGGTCAACCATGGCGGCCGTTCCAATTCCTTGCGTGCTCCCAACGTCAACGCGCAGCGGCAACTGCTGATCCGGACTTACCAAGAAGCCGGTGTCGAGCCGGCCAGCGTCGGTTATGTTGAACTACACGGCACTGGTACCAGCCTGGGTGATCCGATCGAAATCCAGGCGCTGAAGGAAGCTTTCATTGCGTTGGGGGCACAGGCCGCCCCGTCAAACTGCGGCATCGGTTCGGTGAAGTCCGCGCTGGGCCATCTAGAAGCCGCAGCAGGCCTGACCGGCCTGATCAAGGTGCTGCTGATGCTCAAGCACGGCGAGCAGGCCGGCACGCGCCATTTCAGCACGCTCAATCCGCTGATCGATTTGCGAGGTACGTCATTCGAAGTGGTGGCGCAGCATCGCGCATGGCCGTCGCAGGTCGGCATTCACGGCACACTCTTGCCGCGTCGCGCGGGTATCAGCTCATTCGGCTTCGGCGGCGCCAATGCGCATGCGATCGTGGAAGAGCATGTCATTGCCACGTCCCCCTCGACGAGCTCCGCCGGCGGCCCGGTAGGCATCGTGTTGTCAGCCGGTAGTGAAGCTGTCTTGCGGCAACAAGTGCTGGCCTTGTCAGCCTGGCTAAGGCAGCAATCGCCGACACCCGCGCAAATGATCGATGTCGCCTACACCTTACAGGTAGGACGCGCAGCCCTGTCGCACAGGTTGGCTTTTAGCGCGACGGACGCCGAGCAGGCATTGGCGAGGCTTGAGGGTCGTCTGGCGGGCGTGATGGATGCCGAGGTCCATCACGGCGTCGTGGATGCTGCCGCAATGGCTCCCGAACATGGGCGGCAGACGCGCGAAGGTCTTGCCGATTTGCTGCGAGCCTGGACTCAGGGCGTGCGCGTCGATTGGTCGGCGCTGTACGGCATACAGCGACCGCAGCGCGTTAGCCTGCCTGTCTACCCCTTCGCTAGGGAGCGCTATTGGCTGCCCGACCAGGCTATGCATGCCGCTGCGGACGCTCATCCGATGCTGCAGCTGTTGCATGCCAATGCCAAACTACATCGCTACGCCTTGCTTAGGTCCGGCTACGCAAGCTTTCTTGTTGATCATTGCGTGGATGGTCGACAGGTACTACCGGCAGCCGTGCAACTGGAATTGGTGCGCGCCGCGGCGCAGCGGGCCATGCCGCAGGATGAGGGGTGTATCGAACTGGCGCAGGTCGCCTTTTTGCGTCCCCTCATGATGGAGGAGACTGAGCTGGAGGTCGAAATCGAACTGTCGAAGAGCGATCAAGATGAGTTCGATTTCCAACTTCACGATGCTCACCGCCGACAGGTCTTTAGCCAGGGGCACGTACGTCGCCGGGTCTATACGGCGACACCGCGCCTGGATTTAGCCCAGCTGCAAAAGCTTTGTGCCGAGCGCGTGTTGTCCGGCGAAGATTGTTATGCGCACTTCACCGCCTGCGGATTGCAGCTCGGCGACCGGCTCAAATCCGTGCAATCGATCGGCTGCGGACGCAGTGTCGAGGGCGAGCCGATCGCATTGGGTGTCCTGCGCCTGCCACCATCAAGCGCTAAAGACAGCCATGTGCTGCCTCTTAGCCTGCTTGATGGTGCTTTGCAGTGCAGCCTTGGCTTGCAGCGTGATGTCGAGCACATCGCCATGCCATACACGCTGGAGCGGATGACGGTGCATGCGCCGATTCCTCCCGAGGCCTGGGTGCTGCTGCGTCACGGCCATGCAGCCAGACAGTCCCTGGACATCGATCTCCTGGATTCCGAAGGTAGGGTCTGCGTCAGCCTCGGCAATTACACCGGCCGTGCACCGAAAGCCGTTTCCGTCGTCAGGGCGCTTGTCTTGGCACCGGTCTGGCAAGCGTTGACCGAAACGGCGCCGGCATGGCCCGATCCGGCCGAACGCATCGTTACGGTAGGAGACGATGCATGGCGTAGTCACTTCGGTTTCGACGAGCCGGCCTTGTCGCTGGAGGACAGCGTCGAAGCGATCGCGATGCGACTGGGCCAGACCGGCAAGTTCGATCATCTGGTCTGGATCGTGCCGATAGCCGAGAGTGAAACCGATATTGCAGCGCAAGGTTCAGCGGCGATCGCCGGTTTCCGGTTGGTCAAGGCGTTGCTTGCGTTGGGCTATGCCCATCGCCCGCTGGGTCTCACCGTGCTGACTCGCCAAGCCCTTACGCGGCAGCCGTCGCACGCGGCAGTGCACGGGCTGATCGGGACGCTGGCCAAGGAATACTGCAACTGGAAAATCCGTCTGCTCGACCTGCCGAGCGTACAAGCTTGGCCGCAATGGGAGCAATTGCGGTCGTTGCCTTGGCATGCGCAGGGCGAAGCCCTGATCGGCCGTGGGACTTGTTGGTATCGGCGGCAGTTGTGTGAAGTGCTGCCGCTGCCGTCGTTGGAACCGCCGCCGTACCGCGTAGGCGGTGTCTACGTCGTGATCGGCGGCGCTGGTGGCTTGGGTGAAGTATTGAGCGAACACTTGATCCGCACGTACGACGCGCAGTTGATCTGGATCGGGCGGCGCGTGCTGGACGAAGGCATTGCGCGCAAGCAGACCCGGCTTGCGTCGCTGGGCCGCGCACCGCATTACATCTCCGCGGACGCGAGTGACCCGGCTGCCCTGCACGCGGCACATGATGAGATCGTTGCGCTGCATGGCCAGCCCCATGGGCTCATCCTAAGCAACATCGTGCTGAAGGATGCCAGTCTGGCTCGTATGGAGGAAGCCGATTTCCGTGACGTGCTGGCCGCGAAACTCGATGTCAGCGTGTGTGCGGCACAGGTGTTCGGCGCGGCCCCCCTTGATTTCGTGCTGTTTTTTTCTTCCATCCAGAGCACTACCAAGGCGGCCGGGCAAGGTAACTACGCAGCCGGCTGCTGCTATGTCGACGCTTTCGGCGAGCTATGGGCACGCCGGGGTCTGAGGGTGAAGACCATCAACTGGGGCTACTGGGGCAAGGTAGGCGTCGTAGCGGGCGAGGACTATCGCCGGCGCATGGCGCAAAAACACATGGCTTCGATTGAGGGTGCCGAAGCGATGCAGGTGTTGTCGCAGTTGTTGTGTGCGCCGTTGCAACGGCTTGCCTACGTCAAGATCGACGATGCTAACGCAATGCGCGCTCTGGGCGTAGTAGAGGACGAGAGCGTGCAAATCCCTGTGCACGCACCGGCCGAGCCTCCCAGAGAGCAGCCTGATCCCGTGGTCGAGTTGTCGGTGAATCTGGATGCCCGGCGCGAACGGGAAACTTTGCTGGCGGCCTGGCTGCTTGAGTTGATCGAGCAACTCGGTGGTTTTCCGCCGGCAAGTTTCGACATCGCTACGCTTGCGCAACGCCTGCACATCGTACCCGCCTATCGAAGCTGGCTGGAACACAGCGTGCGGATGCTCGGCGTGTATGGTTACCTCAGAGCCACGGGGGAAAGCCGATTCGAGCTGGCCGACAAGCCGCCCGATGATGCCAGGGGTGCCTGGAACGCGCATGTGCACGAAGCCAGCGTCGAAGCCGGTGAAGAGGCACAGCTGCGTCTGCTCGATCGCTGCATGCGGGCGTTGCCGGCGGTCCTTCGAGGCGAACGCAAGGCCACCGAATTGCTGTTTCCGGAAGGTTCGATGGCGTGGGTCGAGGGTATCTACCAGAACAACCCGCTTGCCGATTACTTCAACGCACAGCTAGTCACGCGACTGATTGCCTACTTGAGACGACGACTAGAGTCGACGCCTGCGGCGCGCCTGAAGCTGTGCGAGATCGGCGCCGGCAGCGGTGGTACTACTGCAAGCGTGCTACAACAGTTGCAGGCATATGGTGAGCATATCGAGGAATATCTCTATACCGACCTGTCGCCTGTCTTCCTGCATCATGCGGAAAAACACTATCAGCCACGAGCGCCTTATTTGAGGACCGCCTATTTCGACGTAGAGCGCGCGCCGACGGCGCAGGCCCTGGAATCTGGCGGCTACGACGTGGTGATTGCCGCCAACGTACTGCATGCTACGCGCGATATCGCCAAGACCTTGCGCAATGCGAAGGCACTCCTCAAACCTGGCGGTCTGCTCTTGCTCAACGAAGTGATCGAGCGCAGCCTCGTCCTGCACCTGACTTTCGGCCTGCTGGAGAGCTGGTGGTTGCCCCAGGACAGGATCTTGCGCCTTGCCGGCTCGCCGTTGCTGGCTTGCGCCACCTGGCGCAGCCTGCTGGAGGCTGAGGGTTTTGCGGGGGTGAGCGTGCACAGGGCGCAATCCGATGCCGGGCAGGTCATCATCTGTGCCTACAGCGATGGGATAGTGCGGCAAGCCAGTACGATCGAGGTTGCACGGCATGAAAAGGTAACCGTTCCGTCGCAGCCGGCGGAAGCCGGGGAATCGCCGCTGGATCTGGTCAAAAAACTGCTTGGACGCATTCTGAAAATGGATCCGGTCACACTGGATACCAGCCACCCACTGGAGTACTACGGTGTCGATTCGATCGTAGCGATCGAACTGGCTATGGCACTGCGCGAGACATTCCCGGGTTTTGAAGTCAGCGAACTGTTTGAAACGCAATCCATCGATACCTTGCTGGGCTCTCTTGAGCAGGCTCCTCTCCTTGCTACCCTCACAGCTCCGCCGCAACAAGACATGCTGCAGCAGCTGAAACAACTGCTGGCGCGTACGCTGAAGCTGGACATTACGCAGATCGACACGAGCAAGACGCTGGAGAGCTATGGTGTCGACTCCATCGTCATCATCGAATTAGCCAACGCCTTGCGTGAGCGCTATCCGAGCTTGGACGCGTCACAGCTGATGGAAACCTTATCGATCGACCGGCTGGTTGCCCAATGGCAGGCAACGGAGCCCGCCGTACCGGCAGAGCCAACAGCGGAACCGCCGGTAGCCGACGAAGACGCCGCTGCCATCATCGGACTGGCCGGCCGCTTTCCAGGCGCGGACACGTTGGAGGAGTTCTGGAACAACCTGCGCAACGGCCAAAGCAGTATGGGAGAGGTGCCAGGCGAGCGCTGGGATCACCAGCACTACTTCGACAGTGAACGCCAGGCACCGGGCAAGACGTATAGCCGCTGGGGTGCGTTTCTGAGGGACATAGACGGCTTCGATGCAGCCTTCTTTGAATGGCCCGACAGCGTCGCGCTGGAATCGGATCCGCAAGCGCGGATATTTCTAGAGCAGGCCTATGCCGGGATCGAAGATGCCGGCTACACGCCTGGCTCGCTCAGCAAGAGCCAACGCGTAGGTGTATTCGTAGGTGTGATGAATGGGTACTACAGCGGCGGAGCGCGCTTCTGGCAAATCGCCAACCGCGTGTCGTACCAGTTCGATTTTCGCGGGCCAAGCCTGGCGGTGGATACTGCCTGTTCGGCTTCGCTCACCGCGATCCACCTGGCGCTGGAAAGCCTGCGCAGCGGCAGTTGCGAGGTCGCACTGGCCGGTGGCGTGAATCTGCTGGTCGATCCGCAGCAATATCTTAATTTGGCTGGCGCCGCGATGCTCTCCGCCGGCGCCAGCTGTCGGCCGTTCGGCGAGGCCGCGGACGGTTTCGTGGCCGGCGAAGCCTGCGGCGTGGTGCTGCTCAAGCCGCTCAAGCAAGCGAGGGCCGATGGCGATGTGATCCATGCCGTAATCAAGGGCAGCATGATCAATGCCGGTGGGCAAACCAGCGCGTTCTCCTCGCCTAACCCTGCCGCCCAGGCCGAAGTCGTGCGGCAGGCCTTGCAGCGCGCGGGCGTGGCGCCCGATTCGATCAGCTACATCGAGGCGCATGGCACCGGCACCGTACTAGGCGATGCAGTGGAGTTGGGTGCTTTGAATAAAGTGTTCGACAAGCACGCGGCACCCTGCCTGATCGGCTCGCTGAAGGCGAACATCGGCCATGCCGAAAGCGCCGCGGGCATCGCCGGCCTGGCCAAGCTGGTATTGCAGTTCAGGCATGGCGAGTTGGCGCCTAGTCTGAATGCGTTTCCCTTGAATCCCTATATTGAGTTCGGTCGCTTCCAGGTACAACAGCAGCCGGCACCGTGGCCGCGCCGTGGCGCCCAGCCGCGGCGCGCCGGGTTATCTGCCTTCGGTGCTGGCGGATCGAATGCGCACCTAGTGGTAGAGGAAGCTCCGGCTATGGCTCCCGGGGTCTCGATCAGCGCCAGCTCTCCAGCCTTGATCGTGCTTTCGGCGCGAACGCTGCCTGCCTTGCAACAGCGTGCTCGCGATCTGCTCGCCTGGATGCAAGCGCGGCAGGTGGATGACGTCATGCTGGCCGACGTTGCTTATACGCTGCACTTGGGCCGCGTCGCGATGGAGCAACGCCTGGCTTTTACCGCTGGCTCGGCTGCCGAGTTGAGCGAGAAATTACAGGCTTACCTGGGCCATGCGATTCGGGCCGACATCTATCTGAGCGAGGACACGCCCGGCAAACCGGCAGGCGCTCCGATCGTGGCCGAGGAAGATCTGCTCACGCTGATGGATGCCTGGATCGAAAAGGGCCAGTACGGTCGTTTGCTGGAGTACTGGACCAAGGGCCAACCGATCGACTGGAACGAACTCTATTGGCGCAAGCTGTATGCGGACGGACGGCCGCGGCGGATCAGCCTGCCCACTTATCCGTTCGAGCACCGGCGTTATTGGCAAACGCCGGTGCCGGGCGAGCGCGGCTTGCACGCCACCGCGCCAGCTACTCGGGAAACGGTTGCGGTTGGTGCCATGCCGGATCCGGCCGGCGCTACGGTGCAAGCCCGGTTGTGCGCCTTGTGCCAAGTGTTGTTGGGCAAACCGGTCACGGCCCAGATGGATTTCTTTGCCGTCGGCGGCCATTCGGTGCTGGCGATCCAATTGGTCTCGCGCATCCGCAAAAGCTTCGGGGTGGAGTATCCGGTCAGCGCTTTGTTCGAATCGGCGCTGTTGTCGGACATGGCGCGGCAGATCGAACAATTGCGGGTGAACGGAGTCGCCAAGCGCATGCCGGCGTTGTTGCCTGCCGGGCGCGCGGGCGCGATTCCTGCGACTTATGCACAGGAGCGCCTATGGCTCGTCCACGAACATATGAGCGAGCAACGCAGTAGTTACAACATCACCTTTGCCATGCACTTCAGAGGTGTCGACTTCCGTACTGAAGCGATGCGTGCCGCATTGAACGCGCTGGTGGCGCGGCACGAAGTGCTGCGCACACGCTTTCTTTCGCAGGACGGGCAGCTGCAACAGGTGATCGCTGCCTCGTTGACGCTGGAGGTGCCGGTACGCGAGGTGTCGGCCGAGGAGGTCGACCTGCTGCTGGCCGCGAGCACGCGGGAGACTTTCGATCTGCGGCAGGGGCCCTTGTTCAAGGCACGCATCCTGCGCGTGGCGGCCGATCACCATGTGGTGTTGAGCAGCATCCACCACATCATTTCCGACGGCTGGTCGTTGGGAGTGTTCAACCGTGACCTGCACCAGCTGTACGAGGCGTGTTTGCGCGGCACGACCCCCACACTGCCGACGCTGGCGGTGCAGTATGCCGACTACGCGCTGTGGCAACGGCAATGGGAGCTGGCGGCTCCGCTGTCGTACTGGACGCGGGCACTGGAAGGCTACGACGATGGCCTGGACCTGCCCTACGACCGGCCGCGCGGCGCCACGCGGGCGTGGCGGGCGGGGCTGGTCAAACACCGCTATCCGCCGCAACTGGCCCAGCAGTTGGCGGCCTACAGCCAACAGTACCAAGCGACGCTGTTCATGAGCCTGCTGGCGGGCCTGGCGCTGGTGCTGGGCCGTTACGCCGATCGCAAGGACGTGTGCATCGGCGCGACGGTCTCCGGCCGCGACCAGCTGGAGCTGGAAGAGCTGATCGGCTTTTTCATCAATATTCTGCCGCTGCGGGTGGACCTGTCGGGGGATCCGTGCCTGGAGGAGGTGCTGCTGCGCACGCGTCAAGTGGTACTGGATGGCTTCGCGCACCAGTCGGTGCCGTTCGAGCACGTGTTGCAGGCGCTGCGGCGTCAGCGCGACAGTAGCCAGATCCCGCTGGTGCCGGTGATGCTGCGACACCAGAACTTCCCGACGCAGGAGATTGGCGATTGGCCCGAGGGAGTGCGGCTGACGCAGATGGAGCTGGGGCTGGACCGTAGCACGCCGAGCGAGCTGGATTGGCAGTTCTACGGCGACGGCAGCTCGCTGGAGCTGACGCTGGAATACGCGCAGGACCTCTTCGACGAAGCGACGGTGCGGCGGATGATCGCACACCACCAGCAGGCGCTGGAGGCGATGGTGAGCCGGCCACGGCTGCGGGTGGGCAAGTGGGACATGCTGACGGCCGAAGAGCGCCGGCTGTTTGCCGCGCTAAATGCGACAGGTACGCCACGGGAGTGGCCCAGTCTGGCGGAGCAGTTCGAACGGCAGGCGCATGCGACGCCGCAGGCCATAGCATGCGTGAGCGATGGGCAGTCGTGGAGCTATGCGCAGTTGGAGGCGCGCGCCAACCAGCTGGCACAGGCGCTGCGTGGGCAGGGCGCGGGCCGGGACGTGCGGGTGGCGGTACAGAGTGCGCGCACGCCGGAACTGCTGATGGCCTTGCTGGCGATCTTTAAGGCCGGTGCGTGCTATGTGCCGATCGATCCGGCCTACCCGGCGGCCTACCGCGAGCAGATCCTGGCCGAGGTGCAGGTGTCGATCGTGCTGGAGCAAGACGAGCTGGCGCTGGACGAGCAAGGGCAGTTCCACAATCCGCGTTGGCGCGAGCAAGCCCCGACGCCGCTGGGGCTGAGGGAGCATCCGGGCGACCTGGCGTGCGTGATGGTGACCTCCGGCTCGACCGGCCGGCCCAAGGGCGTGATGGTGCCGTATGCGCAGCTGCACAACTGGCTGCATGCAGGCTGGCAGCGCTCTCCGTTCGAGGCCGGGGAGCGGGTGCTGCAGAAGACCTCGATCGCCTTTGCGGTGTCGGTAAAGGAGTTGCTAAGCGGGCTGCTGGCGGGGGTGGGACAGGTGATGCTGCCGGACGAGCAGGTGAAGGACAGCCTGGCGTTGGCGCGGGCGATCGAGCAATGGCAGGTGACGCGGCTGTACCTAGTGCCGTCGCACTTGCAGGCGCTGCTGGACGCGACGCAAGGACGCGACGGGCTACTGCACTCGCTGCGTCACGTGGTGACGGCGGGGGAAGCGTTGCCGTCTGCGGTGCGCGAAACGGTGCGGGCGCGTCTGCCACAGGTGCAGCTATGGAACAACTACGGCTGCACGGAACTGAATGACGCGACCTACCAGCGGTCGGATACGGTGGCGCCAGGAACGTTTGTGCCGATCGGCGCACCGATCGCCAACACCGAGGTATACGTGCTGGACCGGCGGCTGCGGCAGGTGCCGATCGGGGTGATGGGCGAGCTGCACGTACACAGCGTGGGGATGGCGCGCGGCTACTGGAACCGGCCGGGGCTGACGGCCTCGCGCTTCATCGCGCACCCGTATAGCGAGGAGCCGGGCACACGGCTGTACAAGACCGGTGACATGGTACGCCGGCTGGCGGACGGGACGCTGGAATACCTGGGCCGACAGGACTTCGAGGTCAAGGTGCGCGGCCACCGGGTGGATACGCGGCAGGTGGAGGCGGCCTTGCGGGCGCAGCCCGCGGTGGCCGAGGCGGTGGTGAGCGGTCACCGGGTGGACGGGGACATGCAGTTGGTGGCCTATGTGGTGGCGCGTGAAGGGCAGGCACCGAGCGTGAGCGAGTTGAAACAACAGCTGTCGGCGCAGTTGCCGACCTACATGCTGCCGACCGTGTACCAGTGGCTGGAGCAGTTGCCGCGGCTGTCCAACGGCAAGTTGGACCGGTTGGCGCTGCCGGCGCCGCAGGTGGTACACGCGCAGGAGTACGTCGCGCCACGCAACGAGGCCGAGCAACGGCTGGCGGCATTGTTTGCCGAGGTGCTGCGGGTGGAGCAGGTGGGCATCCACGACAACTTCTTCGCCTTGGGTGGGCACTCGCTGTCTGCATCGCAACTGATCTCGCGCATCCGCCAAAGTTTTCACGTCGATCTGCCGCTGAGCCGGATCTTCGAAGCCCCCACGATCGAGGGCCTGGTCAGGCAGCTAGTGTTGCCTAGTGAAGGCGGCGTGGCCAGCATCGCCAGGGTAGCGCGAAACCGGACGATTCCATTGTCGCTATTCCAGGAACGCCTGTGGTTCGTGCATCAACACATGCCTGAGCAACGCACCAGTTACAACGGCACGCTCGCCTTGCGATTGCGTGGTCCTTTGTCGGTGGAAGCGATGCGTGCAGCGCTGCGTGCGTTAGTGCTGCGCCACGAAATCTTGCGTACCCGCTTCGTGTTGCCGACCGGTGCTAGCGAGCCGGTGCAGGTCATCGACGAGCACAGCGATTTCCAGCTCTCAGTACAGGTAGTCGAGGATACTGAGATCGCGTCGCTGATGGATGAACTGGCAAGTCATATCTACGACTTAGCCAACGGCCCGCTGTTCATTGCATGCCTTTTGCAACTGGATGAGCAAGAACATGTGCTGCTAATCGGCATGCATCACCTTATCTACGACGCTTGGTCGCAATTCACCGTGATGAACCGCGATCTACGCGTGTTGTATCACCGCCACCTCGGACTTGCCGGCGGAGATCTGCCGGAATTACCGATCCAATATGCCGACTATGCGATCTGGCAACGCGCCCAGAACCTGGACGCGCAACTGGCCTATTGGCAGGCTATGTTGCACGACTACGACGACGGCCTGGAGCTGCCCTACGACTATCCGCGTCCGCGCAATCGCACCTGGCACGCAGCGGTCTACACACACACCTATCCGGCTGAACTGGTACAGCGCTTTGCCGGCTTCGTACAGGCGCATCAGTCGACCTTGTTCATCGGGCTGTTGGCCAGCTTCGCGGTCGTGTTGAACAAATACACCGGCCGGGACGACTTGTGCATCGGTACCACCACGGCAGGGCGCACGCACCTGGAGCTGGAGAACCTGATCGGTTTCTTCATCAACATCTTGCCTTTGCGCTTGCGCTTGGACGGCGATCCGGACGTTGCCGAAATCATGCGGCGAACACGGTTGGTGGCGATGAGCGCGTTTGAGAACCAGGCGCTACCGTTCGAGCACCTGCTCAACGCCCTGCACAAGCAACGTGACACCAGCCGGATTCCGCTAGTTCCGGTGGTGATGCGTCATCAGAACTTCCCGGACACGATCGGCGACTGGAGCGATGGCATCCGTACCGAAGTGATCCAGCGCGATCTGCGTGCCACCCCCAATGAAATGGACCTGCAGTTCTTCGGCGGCGGTACGGGGCTTTCGGTCACAGTGGAATACGCGGCGGAGCTGTTCTCAGAAGCGACTATTCGCCGCCTGATCCACCATCACCAACTCGTCTTGGAGCAGATGTTGGCGGCTCATGAAAGCGCCACGTGCCCCTTGGATGTTGCCGACTAGCAAAAGCCGGCCGCCGTCACCCGTTCATCGATAGCGAGGGCAATCATGGATTCAGCGTTACCTACATCTGCATTTACCTTCGATCTCTTTTACACCACGGTTAACGCCTACTATCGCACTGCCGCAGTCAAGGCGGCGATCGAACTGGGGCTATTCGATGTGGTGGGGCAGCAGGGCCGAACTCCCGCAGCCATCGCCGAGGCCTGCCAGGCGTCGCCGCGCGGCATTCGCATCCTTTGCTATTACCTAGTATCGATCGGTTTTCTACGCCGCAACGGTGGCCTGTTCTACATAGATCGCAACATGGCCATGTACCTGGATCGTAGTTCGCCCGGCTACCTGGGCGGCAGCATCAAGTTCCTGCTCTCGCCCTACATCATGAGCGCCTTCACCGATCTGACCGCCGTAGTCAGGACCGGCAAGATCAACCTGGCACAGGACGGCGTGGTGGCACCGGATCACCCGCAGTGGGTGGAATTTGCACGCGCGATGGCACCGATGATGGCGCTGCCCTCGGCGTTGATCGCCAATATGGTGTCGTTGCCCGCTGATCGGCCGATTCGTGTGCTGGACGTGGCAGCCGGCCACGGCCTGTTCGGCATCGCCTTCGCGCAGCGCTTCCGCCAGGCTGAAGTGAGCTTCCTGGACTGGGACAACGTGCTAGACGTAGCACGCGAAAACGCCCAGGCGGCCAAAGTGGCCGAGCGAGCGCGTTTCCTGCCCGGCAACGCATTCGACCTGGATTACGGCAGCGGCTACGACGTGATCTTGTTGACCAACTTCCTGCACCATTTCGATGAGGTCGATGGCGAGCGCATCTTGGCTAAGACGCGCGATGCGCTGAACGACGACGGCATGGTGATCACTTTCGAATTCATCGCCGACGAAGAGCGTTCCTCACCGCCGCTGGCCGCTACCTTCAGCATGATGATGCTGGGCACCACCCCGGCGGGCGAGTCCTACACCTATAGCGACCTGGAAAGGATGTTTCGGCATGCCGGCTTCGGCCACGTGGAACTAAAATCGATACCGCCGGCCTTGCTGAAAGTGGTGGTTTCCCGCAAGAGGGCCCCATAATGATCGAATCGGCGACATCCCCTGTGGCGAAAACCGAGCGCATCTGGTGCACCGAGCTGGACCTGGATGCCCTCAACGCCATGTCGGCCAACACGATGCAGGCCCTGCTCGGTATCCGCATGATCGAGATCGGCTCGGACTATCTGGTCTCCTGCATGTCGGTGGACTGGCGTTGCCACCAGCCCTATGGGGTATTGCATGGCGGCGCATCGGTCACCCTGGCCGAGGCTACCGGCAGCATGGCGGCCTCCATGTGCGTGCCGGCCGGCCAACGTTGCGTTGGCCTAGACATCAATGCCAACCACATCGCGAGCATCTCCAGTGGCCAAGTACAGTGCATCGCGCGGCCGCTGCACATAGGGGCCTTGACCCAGGTATGGCAGATGCGCATCTATGACGAAGGTGACCGCACGATCTGCGTGTCGCGTCTGACCATGGCGGTATTATCGGTGCACGTCGCGCGCGTATCCCCGAATCCAGCCAGCAGCGGAGTCCAGACGTGAACGAAACTGCAACTGTAACCAAGGCTACCCTCAGTTCAGCGAAGGCGAGTACAACGCCAGCCTTCGTTCACCAGTGGTTCGAAGCGCAGGTGAGTTCGACACCGGATGCGCCTGCTGCCTTCTTAGGCGAGCGTCGAATGAGTTATGGCCAGCTCAACACCCGCGCCAATCGGCTTGCACGGCTGTTGCAGTCACAGGGCGTTGGGCCTGGTGCCCGGGTCGCGGTGTGGATGAATCGCAGCCCCGAATGCTTGGCCGCTTTGCTGGCGGTCATGAAGGCCGGGGCAGCTTATGTACCGATCGACCTGAGCCTTCCGATCCGACGTGTCCAATACATCTTGCAGGACAGCCAAGCCCGGCTCGTACTGGTCGATGAGGAAGGGCAAGGCCGCCTGGGCGAACTTGAGCTGAGCGCGATGACTGCCGTCGATGTCTGCGGCACTCTGGACGGCGAGGAGGCGAATCTGGACCTGCCTTGCGATCCGGCGCAGCCGGTTTATTGCATCTATACCTCCGGCTCCACAGGTAGCCCCAAGGGCGTGCTGGTACGGCACAGCGGGTTGGCTAACTACGTGGCCTGGGCTAAGCGGCAATACGTTACGGCTGACACGACGAGTTTCGCCTTTTACTCCTCGCTGTCGTTCGATCTGACCGTCACCTCGATCTACGTGCCCCTGGTGGCTGGCCTGTGTGTGCATGTGTACCCGGAGCAGGGCGACGACGTGCCGGTAATCAACCGCGTGCTGGACGACAACCAAGTAGACGTGATCAAGCTGACACCCTCGCACATGCTGATGCTGCGCAACGCGGCACTGGCGACGTCGCGGCTGAAGACGCTGATCGTGGGTGGCGAGGACCTGAAAGCGGCGTTGGCGTACGACATCCATCAGCGGTTCCGCCGCGATGTGGCGATCTACAACGAATACGGTCCTACCGAAACCGTAGTGGGGTGCGCGATCCATCGTTACGATCCGGCGACCGAACGCGAAGGCTCGGTGCCGATCGGTGTGCCGATCGATCACACCAGCCTTCACCTGCTCGATGAGCGTCTGCAGCCGGTCGCACCGGGCGAGGTCGGCCAGATCCACATCGGTGGCGCGGGCGTGGCCATCGGCTATGTGAACAAGCCGGAGATCACCGATGCGCAATTCATTGACAATCCCTTCGAAGGCGGCGGCCGGCTTTACGCCAGTGGCGACCTAGGACGCATGCGTGCCGACGGTAAGCTTGAATTCCTTGGCCGCAAGGATTCGCAGATCAAGCTGCGCGGCTACCGCATCGAACTGGGCGAGATAGAGAACGTGCTGCTTGGCCACGCAGCCTTGCGCGAATGCATCGTGAATACCACCGTGGCGCCGCGCCGCGACTATGACAGCAAGAGCTTGCGCTATTGCGCGCGTTGCGGTATCGCTTCAAATTTCCCCAATACCAGCTTCGACGAGCACGGTGTCTGCAACCATTGCCACGCCTACGATAAATACCGGAACGTGGTCGAGGATTATTTCCGGACCGAAGATGAGCTACGTACTATCTTCGAGCAGGTCAAGGCGCACAACAGGCCCCGCTACGACTGCCTGGTGGCTTTCAGCGGCGGCAAGGACAGCACCTATGCGCTATGCCGCGTAGTGGACATGGGCCTGCGCGTGTTGGCGTACACCCTGGACAATGGCTACATCTCCGACGAGGCCAAGGCAAACGTCGACCGCGTCGTGCGCGAGCTGGGGGTGGACCATCGCTATCTGGGTACTCCACACATGAACGCCATCTTCGTGGACAGCCTGAATCGCCACAGCAACGTCTGCAACGGCTGCTTCAAGACCATCTATACGCTGGGTATCAACCTGGCGCACGAAGTGGGCGTAAGCGACATTGTAATGGGCCTGTCCAAAGGACAGCTGTTCGAGACGCGCCTGTCGGAGCTGTTTCGCGCCAGCACCTTCGACAACCAGGTATTTGAGAAGAACCTGATGGAGGCGCGCAAGATCTACCATCGCATCGACGACGCGGCGGCCCGCCTGCTGGACACCTCTTGCGTGCGCAACGATCGCTTGCTCGAAAGTACGCGTTTCATCGACTTCTACCGCTACTGCAGTGTCAGCCGCAAGGACATGTATCGCTATATCGCCGAGCGCGTAGGCTGGAGCCGTCCGGCTGACACCGGCCGCTCGACTAACTGCCTGCTCAACGATGTGGGCATCTACATGCATAAGAAGCAACGTGGCTATCACAACTATTCGTTGCCCTACAGTTGGGACGTGCGGGTAGGCCATATCCCAAGGGAAGACGCGATGCGCGAGCTGGAGGACACCGACGATATAGACGAGGCCAAGGTACTGGGCCTGCTCAAGCAGATCGGCTATGACTCAAGCCTGATCGATACCCAGGCGGGCGATGCGCAGCTGATCGCCTACTACGTGGCGGCGGAGGAACTGGATCCGGTGGCGTTGCGCAATTTTGCTGCTGCGATCTTGCCCGAGTACATGCTGCCTTCGTATTTCGTGCGGCTGGACCGAATGCCGTTGACGCCGAATGGCAAGGTGAACCGCAGAGCATTGCCGAGGCCGGAGTTGAAGAAGAACGCCAGCGAGGCGCATACCGAGCCGAGCAGTGCGCTAGAGCAGGAACTGGTGCAAATCTGGAAAGAGGTGCTGATGGTCGACAAGGTCGGCGTCAGGGACAACTTTTTCGAGCTGGGCGGCCACTCGCTGAGCGCGCTGATGTTGCTCTACAGCATAGCCGAGCGCTACCAGAAGATGGTCAGCATCCAGGCATTCTCGGTTAATCCGACCATCGAAGGTCTGTCGGAGCATCTGGTCGCATAGAAAGGGCAAGGACCTCAGCGCTGTCCTCTGCATGGTGCGGCGTTGGGATTCGCACGCCATTCAATATGATTGTCATCACTTATCGTGAGTACGCTAATCATAGGGCAGGGCGCCGACACAGGAGGCATTCACGGCGCTGCCGACGCACTTGTGCCGCCGGCGAACGCCCGACTGTGGAGCGCATCCGTGCCCACCTAGGCACTGGGTCTCCGAACACCGTGGTGCGCTGGCTGGATACATGGTGGCAAGGCTTGGGAGATCGAATCGCCAACGTGCCTGAAGCAGTCTCCGCACTGGTAGGGCAGTGGTGGACGCTAGCTTTGGATCATGCGCGAAGCCATGCCGGTGAGGCCATCGCTGCTGAGCGCACAGCCCTCCAAGATGCACGCAGCAGCTTGGAGGGCGACCGCCATGGCTGCAGGCCGAGCTCGCTCAGCTACGGGGTGAGACCGAAGCTGCCCACCAAACGGAACAGCTCGCGACGACCCGAGCTATTGAGCTGGAGCGCCTGGTCGAGCAACTCCAACGCCAGATTAATGAGATGGAGCGGCAGCGTGACACGGCGGTGAAGCGCATCACCGAGGCTGAGGAGGCACGGGAGGTGCTCCGGAGGCAGTGGTAACAACTCCAGGAAACAGCGAGGACCGAACGTGAAAATTTGATCCGTCACGTGCAAGCCACGGAAGACCGGGCCCATGCGGAAGTCGATCGCGCTCGGCAGGAAACGAGAGCGGCTCAGCTTGAACTGGCAACGCTTCGGAAAGAGGCTGCTACGCTCGAGCGCAAACAGATCGAGACAATCGAACGTGCGTAAGCCCAACAACAAGGGGTCGCCGACATAGAGCAGCCGCCGCATCCGCCTATGACATAAGATACATTATGCGAAATTGGCAGGATCGCAAAACTGCGACTCAGTTGGCTGTGGCTGTGGTTGACATCGTGGCTACCATCCAAAGCACCAAGCGACAAGGAAATCGCAGCATGAGCGACACCTACGATATCGACCGCCGCCCACCGTGCTGGGAAGTCGGCAAACCCTGCCCGAACCACTGCGCCCAGGCACATGCGCGGCACATCATCGACAACCACGTCGAATTGCATGGACCCTGGGCCGGCTGGCGACTTGCCGGCCGCGACCTAGTAGCACCAACGGGCGAGCGAATCCCGGAGCGCCGACTGCGCGGTTTACTGTGGCGCGCAGATGCCATCGACTTGCGCGACAGCGCACGCGCCCGGAATAAGGCCAGAAAAGCGCGTCAGCAGGCCATGGTGAAAGTTGTCGTGGTGGACCTCGCGACCTGGCGGGATCGGCACTTCGGACGCATGGCCGGCTAAAGCGTCTGCGCAGGGGGACGCCCCTGCACCCCGGCCAGTAAGTATACTTCGTCGCGAATCTGGGCAGCATTTGGCATCGACTTCACATTCCAACGAATAATGCGCAGCCCAGCGTCCTTAATAGCTTTGTTTTTATCGTTATCAGCCTTATGTCGTCCCGGACGATCATGGCTTGCATCATCCAGTTCGATGACAGTTAATACAGAAAAATCTTTGTTGCACACAAGGAAATCGGCACTCTTTTGGCTAACCCGATTAAGCCATTGAATGCGTTGATGTCCTTTGCGGACACCCAGGAATCTTGATAGCTGCACCTGAGCTAGAACAATATTTTCAGGAAGCGCCTCAATCAATCTCCAATAAAGAACCTGTTCCGCGTTTGTCAAAACGCGCATGCCGTAAAAAGGCCAATTCAGTTGAGATTCTTTTTTGCGCGTAAGAGTGGAAACAACACCCATCAACAAAAGAACAAAAAAGCACAGTAGAAATATCGTACTCATCCGCGCGCCCCTGAGTGGTGGTGGCAGACGATGATATCTCAACTACATAGCGAGCGTGGTAGAAGGCGTCGCCGTCTCGCTTTTGTATGGCTTGTTCTCAGGGAACGATCCCAATGCCCTAGATTGGTGCGGAATTGATGCGCCACGAAGAGCCGCCGCCGATCCCGTCTGTGTCTCGCTGGCGCTCGTCACAGGCGGGCCGGCAGCGTCGTGTATGCGCTCTGTAGTTTGCACAGACTGTTGGCCGAGTTCGTCACCCACAGGCCAAGACGTCGCGATTATCTCATGATCCTTAGATCGCAGGAGCGCACCGTAGGCTGTGCGGTCCACATACCAACCCAAGGCCCAAAGCTGGGCGGTCGTAAATCTATCCAGAACCTGCCCTCCTCCGGTCGCGCGAAATTCAACAACATCGACAGCACCAAAAGACCCCGCATAACGTGGGCGCGCGGATGCGGCTAGATCAACGATATAGCGGACCCCAGGCGGCAAATCCTTGTTCGTGTCGCGCTGCTTGACTGGACTAATCGGCGTGACCGGAGCAGCAGATTGCCGAGGCTTGACAGATGGCAAAGATGCGCGCTGCTGAGACACTACATGTTTTACATGATTCACCTGCTGCTTCGCAGATTCAGGCAAAGCCGCGCCGGTAAAAAAGCGCAGGATGAAGTAGATGCCGATAACCAACGCGATGATGATCGCAATCGCTGGCTTTTTGGCAGTCTGCCAAATCGTCCTTGAGCCAGTCTTATAAACGGCATTACCATCGGTACCAGGCTGTATGCCGTGATACAGCGGCCATATATCAGGATCGTAATTGCGCTTTTCACTGCCGGTTAATTCAAACTTTCCAGCAACCGATGCGGTATAAAATCGGATGCTGTACGCATCATCTTTTCCGAGAGCATCTAGCTTGGTGTATACATTCTTGCGCTGCATGCGTCGAATAACTGAACGATGCACCTCTTTAAAATCTTGCGTCATTAAGACCACATCTAGACCTATGTGTCCATGCTTCGCAAAAAAATCGGCGTTTGCCTTCGGGATCGGCGCGCGACCAGTCGGCCAATATTCGTGGACCTCATCAACGACGACCAGCGCGCCCTTATGCAGGTGCGGAAAATCAAGTGATCCATCAGGCTGAGTGTCACAGACAAGCCACGCATGTACCTGATCGTCATCAATTACGATAAGCAAATCGCGCACATCATCGACAGGCATGCCCAGGTATGCGGCTATCTTATCGTGGTCCAGGCCATTAATGCGCGCATATATACGGCGCTTTGCTTTGATCGCTTCGACAATATCATACTTTACAGTTTCGTAGCTTTTTCCGCTACGTGGCTGCCCCTCTTTTCCGACGATCATAGTATTAGGTCCACTGGAATAGTGTTAAAACAATGCGCGTGAGTCGAAATATCAATGCAGCCGATAAGATTACAAATGATTCCGCCAGATGGAACGTTACAATTGCCCATTGCGCCCATGGGCCAGCATTTCCGAGTATCGAACAGACAGTGAGATTAGACAGGAAATCCAGGGCTGGAAGCGCGTAAAGTATGACGCGCACCAAATCCAGAACTGTGCTGACAACAAACACGACAAGGTCGTGCATGAAATCTACGAACGCCTTCCAGATCGCGGCTATTTGGTCTGATAGCCAGTTTGTGATATCGCTGACAGGACCGGCAAAAGCATCACCCGCATATACAAAAATCAAGATTGCGATAATTATTATTATAACCTTACGATTTTTCATAGAAGCGCCCATCTGAATCCAACAGCGGACATAGCCGCGAGGAATACGTATCCCGCAAATCCCATGAGCGACCCTAGCGTACCGGAACAAAACTGGGATAAGTCGAATTTCCCCGCATACTGCCCACCGTCCCATGTCTCATTAGGACACTGACCGCCACCCGAACAGCCACCTAGAAATGAAGTGGCCGACTGGAATATCGGCGCACCCTGAATCTGAGACTTGAAATCGGCAAACACACTATCAACTGTTTTACCATTCGGCTTATATAAATCGCCAACGCCCTTCCCCGCCGGATCATTGCCATCGCCCTTATCGTCGCCATTTCCATCTCCTTTTCCATTGCCGTTTCCACTTCCTCCATTATCGCTTCCATCTCCTTTACCGCCACCCCCGGATCCATTAGATGTCCACGTATCCACGTTGTAATTATTCGTACTTCCTCCAGATGATGATGAGCTAGTTCCCTGCCCTGACTGTTGCCAATTACCGCCATCGGATGGTTTTGTATCCGGAGGAACTATATTTGCACCAAAAGGTGACTTTGTAGCGCCATCATTGCCATCAACTTTTGCACCAGTCTCATTTGGAGCCCAGCAGAATTTTTTGCCAGACGAAGATACCGCACATTGGTGCCCGTCCGGTGTTACACATTGCGTTAAACTCCCCTGTTTTACACAATCGTCTTTTTTGAGGATGCCTCCATCATTATCTACATCATTACTCATCGTGCAACTCGCGCCCGTTGGAGACGACCCCGCCATCGAATAGTAAGTGAGGCCACCCGCTGTTTGCTTATCAGCGCTAGCAGCAGGCCCATACGCACAAGTATTCTGACAAGACCCACCATTGCCGCCAGAAGAAGACCATCCACTATTTAATGCAGGTTGAGACGCGCATCCTTCGGAATAGTAACGCCACGTCGCCCTTTCGTCATCAACATATAAATCCACCTCATTTGATCCGTTATTTTTTATTGTGTAGTGATGCGTACCCCAAACCGCAGGAGGATATGCCGTATTAACATAAGAAATAATTTGATCGTATGCCTGAGATACGGTGCAGGGGTCCCCCATATCGTTACAGTATACAGCATAAGCCGATTGAGAAATAATTGCTAAATTTAATATTATTAATAATAAAAAATTGCGCAGTATTTTACGCATATTATTGGCTCGCTTCATTCATACCAAGCACCGCCCCATGGGCAGCAAGCCCACCCAAGAACGCAAACACCATACAGACCAACATGGCTCAATCCTCATTCCGATATTGATATTTATATTCTGCATCCGAATCCACATCATCATCATCTGCATCGTTTTCATAATCTTGGAAATCTGATTCTGCGGAATCCGTGAAAAATGACGATACTTTTTCAGACATCCAACGCGCAAAATCCGGAACTGACGCCAAAGCACCAGCCCCAACAATGGCAGAGACCGCAGCCAGGAAAGAGAGGCCGACAAACACCTGACTGTAGTCAAACATTACAGTGATCCTCAATAATCAATTATTGCATTGCATTCCGGACAAAATAAATCACCATCCGGTAGCTCGATTAGATCGTCACAGAAACACTCTGGACAAAATTCGTCTTCTTCATTATCGATAAGTTCATCAACGATTTTGTCTGGAATTCTCACGGACTCTCCAAAAAGATCGGGGAGGCATCGCCTCCCCTACCCCATTGCCGCCTGCCGATTAACGGAAGAACGTCGCCACCTTGTTCGTCATCCATCGCGCGAAACCCGGCGCCGCTTTCAGTGCGCCAGCGCCGATGATTGCCGCAACGCCGCTAGTAACGGCGAGACCTGTTAAAATGCTGCTGAAATCCATGGTGCATCCTCTTTAATTGAGTGTGTGCGGTGGTCAATCGCGTTCTGTAGAGACCATTTTCACGACAGCGCCGACCACGTACCCAACAACGTTTAGTGCAAGCACAAGGCCGAACGCCGCCGTAAACCAGCTACTGACAATCTCAGGCTTTGGCCATGCAAAGATGTCAGCAATAACCTGCATCTGCGCATGCTCAGCAGACGACACCAAAACGTACCCAGTACACTGTTCAACAGGCTGACCCGTTTGCGTGAGTGTGCCGTCAGCATTGAGCGTTACGCAGATCGCCATAACTTACCCCTCGCAGATCGTCATAACTTACCCCTTTGACTGAGCAGCAGGCCGCGCAGCCTCACGAATTAGTTTGATACGACGACCAAATTCAAGGCCACCGAACTTGTTCAGTTGCAAGCTGGACGGATCAATCTCGTAAAATCCCTCTTGATATGGTGGCTGATCGTCATCCAGCGTGAGAGGGAATGGGAGTGGGAAATCATCCGGACGAATCACCGCCGCTTTCTGTTCGCGAAAGTGCATGGCCGCCCTACCCTCTTTTGCGGGAAACGAACGCACGTTGATAACGCTACTCATAATTTGAATTCTCATACTGGTACCACCTTCCAAGCGATTGTCCGGCCGAAAATAAAGGAGACTTTCCAGGGGGACGGCCAGAAAACCCCCGTGAGCCTGTCGAACCATCCGCCTTTGGTCTTGCGGATATCCGCGTCACCGCCGAGCGATTCGCGCGCTTCGCACGGTGCTTTCCACCAGCGCAGTTCGCGCCGGGATTCTTCGTTGAGTCCACCGATTCCGCTGGTACGGAACCCCTTCGGGAACGCTGCTGCCGTGGCGCTGGTGAACTTACTTGCATACTTGGCGAGATAGCCCACGCAATTGCGTGCCTTCTCGATCTGTGAACTACCGTGCGGCCACCATCCGCGCTGATCGACTTTGCCGAAGTACATGCCGCGCGGAACCCACACCATCACGTGGTAGTGCGGCCGCAATCGCTTCGTGAGTTCTCCGACCCATACATAACGGAACACCTCACCCTGCCACCGGACGGCCCTAGCGACAGTTCGATTGAAGTGGCCGCGCATCCGTCTAAGTAGTTCGCTAACGTCACGAGGGCGGCTGTTGCTTCCGTCACGGTAGGTGAGCGTGAGGAAATACCACGCGCCACGGCGCGAACCTTTTTTCGCTTCCTGGTCATGCAGGCGTGCTCCGGTAATCACGGACTTTCGCAGCCGCTGCGCCCGCGCCAACTGCGGGTCAATTTCTATGGAGACGCGGCCAAACGCCTGCGTTCCACTTGTTGAGTAATGGACAAGCCCAAGGGCGGCCGCTTCGCGGCCACCCTCTCCTGCGGCGACATATGCGGCCAATGACGCACCTACGGCGCGCTTTTGGCGCGCGAGGTTTTGCGACGCAAGTTCAGTGCGCCGCGATGCAGCCCGCATCTGCCCGATGGAGGCATCAAATGCGATTATCTCTGATGCAGGTTGGCTAGATACCTGAATCGGAAGTTGTGCATCAAACGGCACGCATGCAATACACAAACCACCCGGATGAAAATGCGAAGTTGGATCACCACAAAATGCACACGTAGTGCGCCTCTGAGAAACGGTTTCCAAGTGGGTGTGTGACGGGTATGCCGATGACGGCACCGCAGGAGGGATGACGCTAAGGCAGATATCTTCCGTGCGCGGGTGATGCGTTGCCCGTAGGGGCTGCGCCCCTACACCCCAATCAAGCTGCACAGGAGACTCAGACATTATGATGTCCAGATGCACGACGACGCGATGCACGCATGCGCATCCGGATCAACCGCAGCAGCTTGTTACCACCTAGGCGGTAGATGCAAAGCAGCATCAGGCCCGCAAAGAATAACGTCGCAGATGCAGGCTGATGCGATTGCGCAAGGAAATACATGGACACTAGGAGAGTGATGTACCAGCGGATCACTGATGTACCCCCCAAGACTTTTCGATTGCATCAACAAGGCGATCTAACTCGGCGACTTTACGACGAGCACGCCTTGCAGTTTGTAGCATCACAAATGCACGATAATCCGCATACCAACGAAGGACACGACGATGACGCAGCCAAGAGATAATCCTGATGATGCCAGCCACAGATAACGCACCGGCAATCGTCAATAAGGAACCGAGAATGAAGTAACTCATAATTAAAAAGGGCGCGTTATGCGCCCTTCCCCTTCGCCAGCTTTACAACAGTATCCGGCTCTAAAGGCAGTTGGTCGCCAGATGCTGGCTTTGCTGGCTTGAGTTTCTGTGCTGCGAAGCATGCGGCCAGAATCAAACGTGAGACCTTGGACTCTCCGAGCTCTGCGAACTCTAATGCGGCACGCTGCAACTCAACGATGCGCGGCTGGATTGCTTTATGTTGATCGAGATTCATGCGGCCACCTCTACAGCGCGGACACGGAAATCACGAGCAACATCATCGCGCTTGAAACCACGCGCAACCATTGCATCAATACGATCATGTTTACGAATAACAGCCGATTTACGATCCTGAAAGAGATCGAGCGTCATCCACATGTGGCCCATGAGCGGGCGGTACTGCACTTGATAGCTAGACATGGTGTAACCCCGTTACCCCTACCCGTGAACCCAGACACCCTCGGGGGTGCGAGGGGCTGGGTGGACGCCATATGGCGTCCATTAGGAATGTACACTAATAGGCGTCCACATGGAATCCTTTTGGCGTCCAATATGCACATAAATACACTTGTCGAACTATGCGTTCAGCGTGCAGTCAGGAAGAGCGTGCGCGGACTTGCCGAGCAACTGGGTATAGGCCACAGCGTGATGAACGACTGGCGGCGCGGATTAAAACCAGTCCCAGATGAGCGCATAAGGCAACTCGCGAAATTCGCAGGCCAGGACCCAGGCGTGTGGCTATTGCTCATCCACTCAGAACAGGATGAAGGCGACCTCGGCAGAGAATGGGCGAAGCTTTACAAGCGACTGGCGAGCGCCACGATTGCACTGCTTATCTGCATCGGAACCGCCCTGCCCGATCACGCGAAAGCTTCGCAAATTCATGCACTTGCGAGTTCGTCGAACGATACATTATGCGAAATTGGCAGGATGGCGGCAGATCGCGAAACTGCGACTCCGTTGGCTGTGGCTGTGGTTGACATCGTGGCTACCATCCAAGGCACCAAGCGACAAGGAAATCGCCGCATGAACGACACCTACGACATCGACCGCCGACCGCCGTGTTGGGAAGCCGGCAAGCCGTGCCCGAACCACTGTGCTCAGGCGCATGCGCGGCACATCATCGACAACCACGTCGAATTGCATGGACCTTGGGCCGGCTGGCGACTTGCTGGCCGAGACCTCGTGGCACCAACAGGCGAACGGATACCCGAACGCAGGCTACGCGGTCTGCTGTGGCGTGCAGATGCCACCGACTTGCGCGACACCGCCCGCGCCCGGAACAAGGCCAGAAAAGCGCGTCAGCAGTCGATGGTGAAAGTTGTTGTCGTGGACCTCGCGACGTGGCGGGATCGGCACTTCGGACGCATGGCCTGCTAAAGCGTCTGCGCAGGGGTACGCCCCTGCACCCCTTCCGGTGAGTATATTTCATCGCGAATCTGGGTAGCATTTGGCATCGACTTCACATGCCAACGAATAATGCGCAGTCCAGCGTCCGTAATAGCTTTCGTTTTATCGGCATCTGCCTTATACCGACCCGGGCGATCATGACTTGCATCATCCAGTTCAATGACAGTTAACACAGAAAAATCTTTGTTGCACACAATAAAATCTGCGCTCTTTTGATTGACTCGATTAAGCCATTGAATGCGCCCATTCCCTTTACGAACACCTAGAAATCTTGATAGTTGAACCTGAGCTAGAACAATATTTTCAGGGAGCGCCTCAATTAATCGCCAATAAAGAATCTGTTCCGAATTTGTCAAAGCCCGCATGCTGTAAAAAGGCCAATGCAATTGCGCGTTTTGTTTCAATTTATTTTTTTACCAGCAAGACCCATCAACAACAAAAGAACAAAAAAGCACAGCACAAATAACATGCTCATCTGCCTACCCCTAAGCCGCGGTCGCAGATGATGATATATCAATAGGAGAGACAGCGCCCCTACACCCTTACATTGCGAGCGTGGTAGTCGGCGTGGCAGTCTCGCTTTTGTATGGCTTGTTCTCCGGGAACGACCCCAAAGCCCTGGATTGGCGCGGAATTGATGCGCCACGAAGAGCCGCCGCCGATCCCGTCTGTGTCTCGCTGGCGCTCGTCACAGGCGGGCCGGCAGCGTCGTGTATGCGCTGTTTGTACGTCGCACTTACGCGTGGCGCGAAGACGGTCACGATTGTGAGCCTAAAAACGGTATTGCCTGGCTGATATCGCCGGGCGACGGCGCGATCTCCGACGTCGATCGGGGAACGGTATGGGGACCGCTCATTCGCGCCTGGGCAGATCGGAGAGCCAAGGCACGCTGATTTCCTTGTAACGCATTGAAAGTAAGAGTGAATCGGCTTCCTACTTATCAAAATTACACGTATCTCGGCTCAACCCCACATACATCCTTGACCTGGCGACCGCCCTCCACCTGCTTCAGCGTGGCGACGATCTGGCTCTCGGTGAACTTGCTCTTGCGCATCGTTGGTCTCCTCGGTGGCTAGTGTGCACGGAGACCTCTAGCTATGGCTGGATCAATTTTACGGGAGGCTGACAATTTTTGGCCGTGTCGATAACGATTCCCTGCCGACCCTCAATGACACCGGTCGAGTACCGCAACCAACACGCCGAAAGCTCTACTTTTAGTGCCTGCTTGACGGTGGAGCTTACGCAGGATCAACCCACATGGGCGCAGATCCCGCGACTGCTGGCTGACGACCGGGGCTAATCAGGACAATTTTTCAGCAGCCGGCCAGGGCTTCTGAAAGAGCTTCTGATAAAAATTCGACATTAGGGGAGTCCATCATGGATTGATGTGTGCCTGGTACCTGGATGAAACGAATAGAATCTTTCGGCAAAATATTTTGCCAACTCTGGCGTGGATTTCCTTTTGCAAATTCCGCAGCCTCAAACAGATGCAATTTAATTGAAATTGATGGGGCGCAATAGCCAAGAGATGCCTTTATATTGCGGCGAAATGACGCTGTATAATTCAACAATTCGTCTGCCTCCAGGTGCTCTGGTAGCAAGCGAATTTTCTTGTAATAACCTACAAGATCACTGAATTTCATCGTTTCATCTTCAAAATTATCTCCATCAATGCCGCAAAAATAACGAAGAATATCATTATTCTTCATTTCAGAAACAGACGCAATTTCTTCCCTAAAATTAATATCAGTCGATATATGAAATGTATCAAAAACACCTAAGAATTTTACTTGCAGGCCCGCATCTATAAGCTGACTCGCCATTTCATAAGCCACTAATCCACCGAAAGACCAGCCGGCGAGATGATATGGGCCTGAAGGCTGCACTCGTCGGATCTTCTCGATCGCCTGGGCAGCCATGTCTTGTATGGTGTTTATTGCAGGATCCTCAGGATATTCAACGCCATAGACTTGAATATCACAGCGCAAGAATTCTACAATTTTTCGACCGTACATGACATTGCAAAAACCATCATAAAGTAGAAATAGCGGCGAACCACTCCCCTCTTTGCGAAAAGGAACCAAGCCATCGCAGACATCTCTACATTCACCATTTTTGAGATAATCAGCAAGTGACATCATCACTGGATTAGAGAATAAGTCACCAATAGAAATCTCGACCCCGGCTTGTTTGAGACGACTAACCACCTGCACTGCCATTAGGGAGTGTCCACCCAGGGTGAAGAAGTTGTCATGCCGCCCGATCGTCTCCAGACCCAGCAGGTCGCGCCAGATCGCGGCAATGGTCTGTTCGATCGCGCCCTGTGGCGCTTCATACGCACGCGCCGCATAAGCCGTGACGTCCGGTGCTGGCAATGCCTTGCGATCCAGCTTGCCGTTCGGCGTCAACGGCAACCGATCCAGTTGTACGTAAGCCGCCGGCACCATGTAATCCGGCAGTATTGCTGACAACCAGCTGCGCAAAGCATCCGCATCCACGCTATCGGAGGTCACACCCTCGGCACCGACCCAATACGCCACAAGCCGCTTGTCGGAACCTGTCGCATCCTCCAGCGCCACCACCACGCACTCGCGCACATCCGCATGCGCGCTCAGCCGCGCTTCGATCTCGCCTAACTCGATGCGGAAGCCGCGGATCTTGACCTGATGATCATTGCGTCCGACAAACTCGATCGTGCCATCGGCACGCCAACGCCCCAGATCGCCGCTGCGGTATATCCGCGCTGTCCGATCGGCACTGAATGGATCCGTGAGGAAGCGCTCGGCCGTCAAGTCTTCGCGGTTCAGATATCCACGCGCCACACCGTCGCCACCGATATACAACTCGCCCACCACTCCGACCGGAACCGGCACACCATGTGTATCGAGGATGTAGATCCGCACATTGGAAATCGGACGACCGATTGGTGGCGTACCCGTCGCACTTGCATCACATTCATGCACAGAAGCGCAGACCGTCGTCTCGGTGGGGCCGTATGCATTGATCAACCGCCTTCCTTGGCACCAACGTTTCGCAATGGTGGCAGAGAGCGCCTCCCCGGCAACGACGAGTGTCTTCAGACAGGGAAGCTCCGGATTTTCAGGCAAGTTATGCAATACAGAAGGAGGCAAAGTGACATGACTTATCTGATATTCGCTCAATATTCTTGCGAGGTTTTCACCTGCCAACATCTCACCTGGATCAGCGATATAGAGTGATGCTCCGCAAAAAAGCGATACCAATAATTCAGAAGCAAATGCATCAAAACTCAATGAGGAAAACTGCATGACACGGCTGTTTTTTTCAACATTGAATGCGCGTATCTGGGCTAGCGCCAGGTTCACGACACTACGATGCTCGTTCATCGAGCCCTTCGGTGCACCGGTCGATCCAGAGGTGTAGATCACATACGCCAAATGGCGTGCGGTCAGGCCATTGGCGTGGCGGTCGGGATTACTGTCTGGCAGATGCGCCCAATGCTCACTGTCGGCTTGCAGATCGACGATCACCGCCGCAGTGGCACTGCATTCGACCAGGCGACGACTGGCGGCATCCGTCAGCACCGCCACCGCGCCGCAATCGGAGTGCATATAGGCCAGCCGCTCCGGCGGATAGGCAGGATCCAGCGGCACATACGCACCGCCCGCCTTCAGCACCGCCACCACCGCCACCACCATCTCTACACTACGCTGCACACAGATCGCCACGCGATCATCCGGGCGCACACCCAATCCGTGCAGGTAATGTGCCAACCGATTGGCTCGCGCATTCAACTCGGCATACGTCAGCGACACCTCGCCTTGCACCACCGCGATGGCCGAGGGATCACGTACCACCTGCGCCTCGAACAACTCGTGCACACAGGCATCGCGCGGATAATCCGCCGCCGTTGCATTCCACTCCATCAACACTTGATGGCGCTCGGCCTCGTCCAGCAACGGCAGACGATCCACCGCCATATCTTCGGCACCTTCGGCCACAATCGACGCCAATAGATGCCGCCAATGGCCCATCCACCGCTCCAGCGTCGCATGCTCGAACAACGCCGTGGCATAGGTCAGACTGCCGACGATCCCCTCTTCGCTTTCGGCCAACGACAATGACAGGTCGAACTGCGCGCTCGTCCTAGCCGCACCCAGCCCGCTGGCCTCAAGTTCGCCTAGGTCCAGGTCGCCTTCCGGTGTGTTCTGCCAAGCGAACATCACTTGGAACAACGGCGCATGGGACAGGCTGCGCGGCGGCTGGACCAGTTCCACCACCTGTTCGAACGGAATGTCCTGATGCGCCTGCGCCTGTAGCGCACGCTCCTTCACCGATGCCAGCAACTGCGCCAGCGTCGGTGAACCCGACAGCTCCACCCGCAACGCCAGCGTATTGACGAAGAACCCGATCAACCCCTCGGTCTCCGAGCGGCCACGATTGGCCACCGGACTACCGATCACCACATCGTCCTGGCAGGACAGACGCGACAGCAGCAGCGCCCAACTCGCCAGGAGCGTCATATACAGCGTCAACCCATGCCGCTGGCTGAGTTCCTTCAGCGCCTGCAACTGCTGTGGCTCCACGACCACTTCCAGTGTTGCTCCGGCATGGTCCTGCCGGGGCGGACGCGGACGATCCGTCGGCAGTTCAAGCAATACAGGCACACCGGACAGCGTTTCGCGCCAGTAAGTCGCCTGTTGCTGCAACACCTCGCCCGCCAGCCATTGCCGCTGCCAGCTCGCATAATCGGCGTACTGGATCGGCAGCGGTTTCAGTGGATCGGATTCACCGTGTGCGAAAGCCCGATACAACGCGCTCAGCTCGTTGATCAAAATCCCCATCGACCACCCATCCGAGACGATATGGTGCATGGTCACGAAGAGGACGTGTTCGTCGTGGGAGAGCTGTACCAGTACGCCACGGATCAGCGGGCCGTGTTCCAACGCAAATGGTGCCTGCGCCTCCTCCGCCAATAACTGCTCCAGCGCTGCCTCGCGCTCGGGCATATCGCGCAGATCATGGACGATCAACTGGAAGCCGCTGTCCTCGGCCGCGATCTGTTGCAATGCCTGTCCATCGACCAGCGCAAAAGTCGTGCGCAGCGACGCGTGCCGGGCCACGATGCGATCCAGGGTGCGTTGTAGTGCCTGGGTGTCCAACGCCCCACGCAAGCGCAGGCCGCCGCTGATGTGATACGCCTGACTGACGCCCTCGAACTGCGACAGGAACCAGAGCCGCTGCTGCGCGAAGGACAGCACGCGCGGTGCATCTGGTACCAGCGGCAGAATCGGCGGCAACACGGCAGCGGACGAAGACGCCACACACGCGGCAAGACGTTGCGGCGTCGCATGCGCGAACAACTCAGCCACGCCAATTTCGGCGCCCAGCTCCTGACGCAAGCGCGAGGCGACCCGCACCGCCAACAACGAATGCCCGCCGAGGGCGAAGAAGTTGTCGTGCCGACCAATCGTCTCCAGACCCAGCAAGTCACTCCAGATCGTGGCAATGGCCTGTTCGATTGCGCCCTGCGGTGCTTCATACGCACGCGCCGCATAAGCCGCACCATCCGGTGCAGGCAATGCCTTGCGATCCAGCTTGCCGTTCGGAGTCAATGGCAGGCGATCCAATTGCACATAGGCGGCTGGGACCATGTAATCCGGCAGCACATCCGATAGCAAACTGCGCAAATCCTCCGCGCCCAGATGCTCGGACGTCACACCCTCGGCTCCAACCCAATACGCCACCAGCCGCTTTTCGTTACTCCCGGCCTCCTCCAACGTCACCACCACACACTCGCGCACATCCGCATGCGTGCTCAGCCGTGCCTCGATCTCGCCCAGCTCGATACGGAAGCCGCGAATCTTGACCTGGTGATCGTTGCGCCCCAAGAACTCGATCGTGCCGTCGGCACGCCAACGCCCCAGATCGCCAGTGCGGTACATGCGTGCGCCGGGGTGTGCGGCGAACGGGTCGGGCACGAAGCGTTCGGCGGTCAGATCGGGTCGGCCGAGGTAGCCGCGCGCCATCGCCGCGCCGGCCAGATGCAGTTCGCCGCGCGCGCCGATCGGCAGCGGCTGACCGGCACGATCCAGCACATACGCCCGGGTCGCGGCGAGCGGACGGCCGATACCGCTCGGCGTGTCGATGGCGACGGCCTGGGCGGTGGCGACCACGACGGCTTCGGTCGGGCCGTAGGTATCCAGCAGCGGCATGCGGGTGCCTTGTACCCAGTGCTGGCGCATGGCCGGCGTCAGCGCTTCGCCGCCGATGATGAGTTGACGCACGCAGGCGGGAATCTCCAGCGACTGCGCGCATAGTTGCGCCCAGAAGCGGGTGGGCAGGTCGATCACGCTGATGCCGGCGTGCGCGCACTGCGGCCAGAAGCGCTCGGTGTCCAGCCAGGTGTCGTCGCGTAGGACCAAGGTGGCGCCGCTGCACAGGGCACCGAAGAGTTCTTCGACCGAGGCATCGAAGGCCAGTGCGGCAAATTGCAGTATGCGGTCCTGTGGTCCTAGCCGGTAGAGGTCGATCAGCGCGTGCAGGCACGTGGTCAATGCGTGGTGGGAGACCATCACGCCCTTGGGCGCACCGGTCGATCCAGACGTGTAGATCACATACACCAGATGGCGCGCAGTCAGACCATTGGCGTGGCGGACGGGATTGCTGTCTGGCAAATGCTCCCAATGCTCACTATCGGCTTGCAGGTCGACAATCAACGCCGAAGTGGCACTGCATTCGACCAGGCTACGACTGGCGGCATCCGTCAGCACCGCCACCGCGCCGCAATCGGCGTGCATATAGGCCAGCCGCTCCGGCGGATAGGCAGGATCCAGCGGCACATACGCACCGCCCGCCTTCAGCACCGCCAGCACCGCCACCACCATCTCGACACTGCGCTGCACGCAGATCGCCACCCGATCGTCCGGGACCACGCCCAACTCGCGCAGGTAATGCGCCAACCGGTTGGAACCTGTGTTCAATTCGCCATACGTCAGCGACACCTCACCCTGCACCACCGCGATGGCCGAGGGATCACGCGCAACCTGCGCCTCGAACAACTCGTGCACACATGCATCGCGTGGATAATCGACCGCCGTTGCATTCCACTCCATCAACACTTGATGGCGCTCGGCCTCGTCCAGCAACGGCAGACGATCCACCGCCATATCTTCGGCGCCCTCGGCCACCATCGCCGCCAACAGATACCGCCAATGCCCCATCCACCGCTCCAGCGTCGCATGCTCGAACAGCGCTGTGGCATAGATCAGAGTGCCGACGATCCCTTCTTCGCTTTCGGCCAACGACAACGACAGGTCGAACTGCGCGCTTGTTTGCGCAACGCCCAGCCCACTGGCATCGAGTTCGCCTAGGTCCAGGTCGCCTTCCGGTGTGTTCTGCCAAGCGAACATCACTTGGAACAACGGTGCATGGGACAGGCTGCGCGGCGGCTGGACCAGTTCCACCACCTGTTCGAACGGAATGTCCTGATGCGCCTGCGCCTGTAGCGCACGCTCCTTCACCGATGCCAGTAACTGCGCCAGCGTCGGTGAACCCGACAGCTCCACCCGCAACGCCAGCGTATTGACGAAGAACCCGATCAACCCCTCGGTCTCCGAGCGGCCACGATTGGCCACCGGGCTACCGATTACCACATCGTCCTGCCCAGAAAGACGCGACAGCAGCAGCGCCCAACTCGCCAAGAGCGTCATATACAGCGTCAACCCATGCCGCTGGCTCAGCGCCTTCAGCGCCTGCGCATGCTGTGGCCCCACGACCACCTCCAGCGTTGCGCCGGCATGCTCCTGCCGCGCCGGACGCGGACGATCCGTCGGCAGTTCCAGCAGTACCGGCGCACCGGATAGCGTCTCGCACCAGTATGTGGCTTGTTGCTGCAACACATCGCCTTCCAGCCATTGTCGCTGCCAACTCGCATAATCGGCATACTGAATTGGCAACGGTGGTAACGGATCGGCTTCGCCATTTGCAAAAGCGCGGTACAGCATGCTCAGCTCGTTGATCAAGATCCCCATCGACCACCCATCCGAGACGATGTGGTGCATGGTCACGAAGAGAACGTATTCGTCGTGGGCGAGCTGTACCAGTACGCCACGAATCAGCGGGCCGTGTTCCAAAGAAAATGGTGCCTGTGCCTCCTCGGCCAACAGTCGCTTCAGCTTCGCCTCGCGATCGGGCACATCGCGCAGATCGTGAGCGATCAACTGGAAGCCATTGTTTTCGGCGGCAATCTGTTGCAATGTCTGCCCATCAACCTGCACGAAGGTCGTGCGCAGCGATGCATGCCGGGCCACGATGCGATTCAGAGCGCGTTGCAGCGCCTGCGTATCCAGCGCTCCGCGCAAGCGCAAGCCACCACTGATGTGATACGCCTGACTGACACCCTCGAACTGCGACAGAAACCAAAGCCGCTGCTGCGCAAACGACAGCACGCGCGGCGCATCCGGTTCAAGCGGCAGAATCGGCGACAAAACGGCAGCGGACGAGGACGCCACACACGCTGCAAGTCGCTGGAGCGTCGCATGTGCAAACAACTCGGCCACGCCGATCTCGGCCCCCAACTCCTGACGCAAGCGCGAGGCAACCCGCACCGCCAGCAATGAATGCCCACCAAGGGCAAAGAAGTTATCGTGCCGCCCAATCGTCTCCAGACCCAGCAAGTCACTCCAGATCGTGGCAATGGCCTGTTCGATTGCGCCCTGCGGTGCTTCATACGCACGCGCCGCATAAGCCGCACCATCCGGTGCCGGCAATGCCTTGCGATCCAGCTTGCCGTTCGGAGTCAGTGGCAGACGATCCAACTGCACATAGGCCGCCGGCACCATGTAATCCGGCAGCACATCCGATAGCCAACTACGTAAAGTTTCAGCGCACAGATGCTCGGACGTCACGTCCTCGGCTCCGACCCAATATGCAACCAGCCGCTTGTCGTTGCCTGCGTCCGCATCCAGCGCCACCACCACGCACTCGCGCACCTGCGCATGCGCGCTCAGCCGTGCCTCGATCTCGCCCAACTCGATGCGGAAGCCACGAATCTTGACCTGGTGATCGTTACGTCCGACAAACTCGATCGTGCCGTCGGCACACCAACGCCCCAGATCGCCGCTGCGATACATCCGTGCCGTCGGATCGGCGCTGAATGGATCCGTGAGGAAACGTTCTGCGGTCAATTCCTCGCGATTCAGATATCCACGCGCCACACCATCGCCACCGAGATACAACTCGCCCACCACTCCGATCGGAACTGGCGTACCGTATCCATCGAGAATGTAGATCTGCGTGTTCGCGATCGGACGTCCGATCGGAAGACTTCTCAAACCATCATCGATCTCCACGACCTCATAAGTGGTGGCGATGGTCGTGATTTCCGTGGGGCCGTAACAATTCAAGAAATGCTGCGGGCTGTCGCCATCCAAAACCTTCGCCACCACGCTCGGATCAATCGCATCACCACCGGCAAGCAGATAACGCAAGTGGCCAAAGGCCTCTTTCATGCTATCCGCGTACTGATGGAACAGCCCTGCCGCTAAAAGCAATATGGTGATACCTTCGCATTTGATCGTCTCTGCCAACCGTACTTGGCTCAGCAAAACATCGGCTTCGATGACGATCATGCGCGCGCCATTGAGCAACGCGCCCCAGACCTCCAACGTGGTCGCATCGAAACTCGGATTGGCGGCAAAAGCGACACGGTCGCTCGGATGGAACGGCAGATATCCGTTGTTCAATACCAGACGATTGATACCACGATGCGGGATTTCGACCCCCTTCGGCAACCCTGTCGAACCAGATGTGTACATGACATAAGCGCTTGTACTGCCATGTGAGTACAAGCGCGGATTGTCAGATTCCGCAACATTCACTGCGGCATCGTCGATGTTGACCCGTAAGACCTCGAGCCGCTCTGGCAAGATGGTATCCTTAACCGCCAACACCCTAATGGCGTCGCAATCGGCGAGAATGTAGGTCAGCCGCTCCGGTGGATAGGCAGGATCCAGCGGCACGTACGCGCCTCCCGCCTTCAGCACCGCCAGCAGCGCCACGACCATCTCGACACTGCGCTGCACGCAAATTGCCATACGGTCGGCCGGGCGCACGCCCAACTCGCGCAGGTAATGCGCCAACCGATTGGCTCGCGCATTCAACTCGCCATACGTCAGCGACACCTCGCCTTGCACCACCGCGATGGCCGAGGGATCACGCGCGACCTGCGCCTCGAACAACTCGTGCACACACGCATCGCGCGGATAATCCGTCTCCGTTGCATTCCACTCCATCAATACCTGTTTGCGCTCTGCCTCGCCCAGCAACGGCAGACGATCCACCGCCATATCCTCGGCGCCCTCGGCCAGCATCGCCGCCAACAGATGCCGCCAATGGCCCATCCACCGCTCCAGCGTCGCATGCTCGAACAACGTCGTGGCATAGGTCAGACTGCCCACGATCCCCTCTTCGCTTTCGGCCAACGACAGCGACAGGTCGAACTTCGCGCTCGTCTGCGTCGTACCCAAACCACTGGCCTCGAGTTCGCCAAGATCCAGCTCACCCTGCGGCGTGTTCTGCCACGAGAACATCACCTGGAACAGCGGCGCATGTGCAAGACTGCGCGGCGGCTGCACCAGTTCCACCACCTGCTCGAACGGGATGTCCTGATGCGCCTGCGCTTGCAGCGCACGTTCTTTCACAGACGCCAACAGTTGCGCCAGCGTCGGTGAACCCGACACCTCCACCCGCAACGCCAGCGTGTTCACGAAGAACCCGATCAGCCCTTCGGTCTCCGACCTCCCACGATTGGCCACCGGGCTGCCGATCACCACATCGTCCTGTCCAGACAAGCGCGATAGCAGCAATGCCCAACTCGCCAAGAGCGTCATATACATCGTCAGGCCGTGCCGCTGGCTGAGTTCCTTCAGCGCCTGCGCCTGCTGTGGCTCCACGACCATTTCCAGCGTTGCTCCAGCATGGTCCTGCCTGGGCGGACGCGGACGATCCGTCGGTAGTTCCAGCAGCACCGGCGCACCAGACAGCGCCTCGCGCCAGTAAGCGGCCTGTTGCTGCAACACCTCGCCCGCCAGCCATTGCCGCTGCCAGCTCGCATAATCGGCGTACTGGATCGGCAACGGCGGTAGCGGATCGGCTTCGCCACGGGCAAACGCCCGATACAGCACGCTCAGCTCGTTGATCAAGATCCCCATCGACCACCCATCCGAGACGATGTGGTGCATGGTCACGAAGAAAACGTATTCGTCGTGGGCGAGCTGTACCAGCACGCCACGGATCAGCGGACCGCGTTCCAGCGCGAAGGGCGCTTGCGCCTCCTCGGCCAATAACTGCTCCAGCTTCGCCTCGCGCTCGGGCATATCGCGCAGATCATGGGCGATCAACTGGAAGCCGCTGTCTTCGGCGGCAATCTGCTGCAATGCCTGTCCATCGACCAGCGCAAAAGTCGTGCGCAGCGACGCGTGCCGGGCCACGATGCGATCCAGGGTGCGTTGTAGTGCCTGGGTGTCCAACGCCCCACGCAAGCGCAGGCCGCCGCTGATGTGATACGCCTGACTGACGCCCTCGAACTGCGACAGGAACCAGAGCCGTTGCTGCGCAAACGACAGCACGCGCGGCGCATCCGGCTCAAGCGGCAAGATCGGCGGCAAAACGGCAGCGGACGAGGACGCCACACACGCGGCAAGTCGCTGGAGCGTGGCATGGGCAAACAACTCGGCCACGCCGATCTCGGCCCCCAACTCCTGGCGCAAGCGCGAGGCGACCCGCACCGCCAACAACGAATGCCCGCCGAGGGCAAAGAAGTTATCGTGCCGACCGATCCTCTCCAGCCCAAGCAGGTCGCGCCAGATCGCGGCAATGGCTTGTTCGATATCGCCCTGAGGTGCTTCATACGTATGCGCCCCATAGGTCGCACCATCCGGTGCAGGCAATGCCTTGCGATCCAGCTTGCCGTTCGGAGTTAATGGCAGGCAATCCAGATACACGTAAACGGACGGGAGCATATAGTCGGGCAAGCGACCACCAAGCTGGGTGCGCACTGCCTCGGGATTGAGTTCGACACCGCCACCATCACCAACCAGATAAGCGACCAGATGCCTATCGCCCTGACTGTTCTGACGGGCGATGACCACTGCCTCGCACACACCGTCGCAGGCATGTAGCGCGGCTTCGATCTCGCCCGGCTCGATGCGGAAACCGCGAATCTTGACCTGGGCGTCGTTACGACCGAGGAAGTCCAGACTGCCATCGGCCAGGTAGCGCGCCAGATCGCCGGTCTTGTACATGCGCGCACCGGGTCGCTCTGCGAACGGATCGGGTATGAAGCGTTCAGCAGTCAACGCCGGACGATGCAGATAACCTTGAGCCAGTTGCGCACCGGCGATATACAGTTCGCCGGCTACACCAATCGGTGCCAGTTGGCCGTGGCTGTCAAGCACATAGAGCCGGGTATTGGTCAGTGGCCGACCGATCGGCACGCGTCGGCATGGATCGGGGGCATGTTCCAAAACCAATGCGGTGACAAACTGGGTACTCTCGGTCGGGCCATAGGTCTGCAATACGGTTACCTGTCCGTCCGCAGTGAACACCTGGGCCAGGGCATGGGGATCGGCGACATCGCCGCCGGTGAGCAGCAGACGCAATGCACCCAATTGCGGCGCAATCAATGGTGCGTAGACACGCAACACGCCAGCGACCAGAATCAATACCGACAGGCGTTCGCGTACCAATAGCGCACCCAGCGCCTGCGGATCGCGCATCGTCGACGATGGAACGATCACGATGGTGGCACCGTTGAGCAAGCTACCCCAGACCTCCAACGTGGTCGAGTCGAAAGCAGGGTTAGAGGCGAAAGCCACCCTGTCATTGGTGCGTAACCGTGCCGGCCCGTCTTGCAGGACAAGGTTGAGTACGGCTGCCTGCGAAACGATCACGCCTTTCGGCTGTCCGGTCGAACCGGAGGTGTACATGACGTAGGCTGGATGCTGCGGCCCCAGCCAGGCGATCTCGGGATTTTCTGCGCTCTGCTGTGAGAGCGCGGAATCAGCCACCGTGATTGTTGGCAGCGTTAGTTCATCGCGCAACGCGGCGGGCAACATCTGATCGACGATGACGATGCTGGCGCGACAGTCATCCAGCAATTCGTGCAAACGTTTGACAGGCGATGTCGAATCAAGAGGGACATAGGCGGCGCCGGCTTTGAGGGCGCCGAGCATGGCAGCGATTGCAGCGATGCCACGCTCCAGGAGGATTGCCACTCGGTCGTCCAGACCTACGCCCAATTCACGCAGGTAATGTGCCAACTGGTTGGCTCGCGCATTCAACTCGGCATACGTCATCGACACCTTGCCTTGCACCACCGCGATGGCCGATGGATCACGTATCACCTGCGCCTCGAACAACTCGTGCACACAGGCATCGCGCTGATAATCCGCTGCCTTTGCATTCCACTCCATCAATACCTGATACCGCTCTGCCTCGCCCAGCAACGACAGACGATCCACCGCCATATCTTCGGTGCCCTCGGCCACCATCGCCGCCAACAGATGCCGCCAATGGCCCATCCACCGCTCCAGCGTCGCATGCTCGAACAACGCCGTGGCATAGGTCAGACTGCCCACGATCCCGTCCGTGTTTTCTTCCAACGACAACGACAGGTCGAATAGCGCGCTCGTCTGCGTCGTGCCCAGCCCACTGGCCTCGAGTTCGCCAAGATCCAGCTCACCCTGCGGCGTGTTCTGCCACGCGAACATCACCTGGAACAGCGGCGCATGCGCCAGACTGCGCGGCGGCTGCACCAGTTCCACCACCTGCTCGAACGGGATGTCCTGATGTGCCTGCGCTTGCAGCGCACGTTCTTTCACAGACGCCAACAGTTGCGCCAGCGTCGGTGAACCCGACACCTCCACCCGCAACGCCAGCGTGTTCACGAAGAACCCGATCAGCCCTTCGGTCTCCGACCTCCCACGATTGGCCACCGGGCTGCCGATCACCACATCGTCCTGTCCAGACAAGCGCGATAGCAGCAACGCCCAACTCGCCAGGAGCGTCATATACAGCGTCAGCCCATGCCGCTGGCTGAGTTCCTTCAGCGCCTGCGCCTGCTGTGGCTCCACGACCACTTCCAACATCGCGCCGACATGCTCCTGCCGAGCCGGACGCGGACGATCCGTCGGCAGTTCCAGCAGCACCGGCGCACCAGACAGCGCCTCGCGCCAGTAAGCGGCCTGTTGCTGCAACACCTCGCCCGCCAGCCATTGCCGCTGCCAGCTCGCATAATCGGCGTACTGGATCAGCAACGGCGGTAGCGGATCGGCTTCGCCACGGGCAAACGCCCGATACAGCACGCTCAGCTCGTTGATCAAGATCCCCATCGACCACCCATCCGAGACGATGTGGTGCATGGTCACGAAGAAAACGTATTCGTCGTGGGCGAGCTGTACCAGCACGCCACGGATCAGCGGACCGCGTTCCAGCGCGAAGGGCGCTTGCGCCTCCTCGGCCAATAACTGCTCCAGCTTCGCCTCGCGCTCGGGCATATCGCGCAGATCATGGGCGATCAACTGGAAGCCGCTGTCCTCGGCCGCGATCTGTTGCAATGCCTGCCCATCGACCAGCCCAAAAGTCGTGCGCAGCGACGCGTGCCGGGCCACGATGCGATCCAGCGCACTTTGCAGCGCCTGCGTCTCCAGTGCTCCGCGCAAGCGCAGGCCGCCGCTGATGTGATACGCCTGACTGACGCCCTCGAACTGCGACAGAAACCAAAGACGTTGCTGCGCAAACGACAGCACGCGCGGTGCATCTGGTGCCAGCGGCAGAATCGGCGGCAACACGGCAGCGGACGAAGACGCCACACACGCGGCAAGACGTTGCGGCGTCGCATGCGCGAACAACTCAGCCACGCCAATTTCGGCGCCCAGCTCCTGACGCAAGCGCGAGGCGACCCGCACCGCCAACAACGAATGCCCACCGAGGGCAAAGAAGTTATCGTGCCGCCCAATCCTCTCCAGACCCAGCAATTCACTCCAGATCGCGGCAATGGCCTGTTCGATTGCGCCCTGCGGCGCTTCATACGCATGCGCGGCATAAGCCGATCCGTCCGGTGCAGGCAATGCCTTGCGATCCAGCTTGCCGTTCGGAGTCAGGGGCAGACGATCCAACTGCACATAGGCTGCCGGCACCATGTAATCCGGCAGCACATCCGATAGCCAACTACGCAAAGTTTCAGCGCACAGATGCTCCGACGTCACATCCTCGGCGCCGACCCAATACGCCACCAATCCCTTGTCGCTGCCCGCCCCATCCTCCAGCGTCACCACCACGCACTCGCGCACATCCGCATGTGCGCTCAACCGCGCCTCGATCTCACCCAACTCGATGCGGAAACCGCGGATCTTGACCTGATGATCGTTGCGTCCGACAAACTCGATCGTCCCGTCGGCACACCAACGCCCCAGATCGCCAGTGCGGTACATCCGCGCCGTTGGATCGGCGCTGAATGGATCGGCGAGGAAGCGCGCGGCGGTCAAATCGTCGCGGTTCAAATACCCACGTCCCACACCGTCACCACCGATATACAACTCGCCCACCACCCCGATCGGCACCGGCGCACCGTGTGTATCAAGGATGTAGATGCGCGTATTGGCCAGGGGCTTGCCGATGGTGACAATCGAATCGTATTCGGTATCTTCCGTCAGATGTTCTGCAGTACAGGAAACGGTGGTCTCTGTTGGACCATAAGTATTGACAACCTCGATGCCGTGAGGCCGTAGCGCATACCACTCCCTTAGCTTCTGCGGAGATATTGCATCCCCTGTCACATTGAGAAGTCGCACGCCTTGCAGTTGCGCACGCGCCAGTTCCGGCGATTGCTTCCATGCACCGACAAGGCTATGCCAATGCGCCATCGTCAAATGCACGACCGTCACCCGTGGGTGCGACGATATATTTCCAGACGCCTCATCGACAGCACCGAATATCGTTGGTGCGAGAACAAGTGCAGCGCCACCGAGCAAGGCAGGAAAGATTTCTTCCACCGAAAGATCGAAACTCATCGAATTCTGTTGCAAGACGAAATCGGAGTTCTTCACTCCAAACAACGTCACCGCATCCAACGCGTAGTTGCACAGATTCCTGTGTTCGATCATGACGCCCTTGGGCGCACCGGTTGATCCCGAGGTGTAGATCACATACGCCAAATGGCGTGTGGTCAGGCCATTGGCGTGGCGGTCGGGATTACTGTCTGGCAGATGCGTCCAATGTTCACTGTCGGCTTGCAGATCGACGATCACCGCCGCAATGGCACTGCATTCGACCAGGCGACGACTGGCGGCATCCGTCAGCACCGCCACCGCGCCGCAATCGGATTGCATATAGGCCAGCCGCTCCGGCGGATAAGCCGGATCCAGCGGCACATACGCACCGCCCGCCTTCAGCACCGCCACCACCGCCACCACCATCTCCACACTGCGCTGCACGCAGATCGCCACGCGATCGTCCGGGCGCACACCCAATCCGCGCAGGTAATGTGCCAACCGATTGGCTCGCGCATTCAACTCGGCATACGTCAGCGACACCTCACCCTGCACCACCGCGATGGCCGAGGGATCACGCGCGACCTGCGCCTCGAACAACTCATGCACACAGGCATCGCGCGGATAATCCGCTGCCGTTGCATTCCACTCCATCAATATCTGATGCCGCTCGGCCTCAGGCAGGACGTCAAGATCTCGCACCGTCGTCTCCGGCGCATGGGCAAGCGCATCGGCCAGCTCTTCCAACGCCTTCACCAGGAATGCGCATATCCGCTCCGGAGCCAGTGGCCGCTGCGACTGCACCGTCAGCGCAAAACCAGACCCCACATCGTCCACAGAAACGAAAAGCGGATAATTCGTCCGCTCATGCGCTGACAGCGTCTCGATCCCCTCCCAGGCCATTGCCTCGGCAGCGCCTTTTGCCTGGGCGCTATGCCGGTAGTTGAGCAGCGAGGTAAACAACGGCGCCGGCGCCGGAACACCACTGCAACGCTGCGCCAGCGATAGCGGCGCATGCTCATGCCGCAACAGCGCGGCAAGCCGTTTCTGCACCACACGCACACTCTCCATCACACTGGACCCGTCAATCTCGATCCGCAGCGGCAAGTTATTGATGAACAGACCCAACGCACGGTCGGCCCCCGCTCCACCCTGCATGCGGCCAAACAGCACCGTCCCGAACACGACGCGCTCATGCCCTGTGGCACGCGCCACCACCTGCGCCCAGGCCAGATGGAACAGGCTGGCCGCACTCACGCCGAGTTCGCGTGCCTGGCTGCGCAGCAACGCCGACAACCGATCCGGCAGGTCGAGCCGCACCTCCTCCACATCTGATCCATCGCCCTGCACATCGACCAGACCGAACGGCGCACAGGGCTCATCCACATCGCCGAGCAGCGTGCGGAAGTACGCCTCGTGCTCCTCGCGGCTCACGCCCAGCAACGCCTGCGCCACGAAATTGCGGAACGGCACGGCAGGCGGCAAGCTGTCAGCTGCATCACGCAGGTGGCATCCGACTTCTTCCAGCGTGGTGTGATCCAGTGCAAGGTTATGACAGAGCAACTGCAGTAACCAACGGCCATTGGCCGGATCGTGTGCGGCAAAGCCTCGCATCAGTGGCGCCTGGCGCACATCCATGCGCCAATGCCGTGGATCGAAACGCGACTGCAGCTGTGCGGCCACATCGCCATCGGCTTGCTCCAGGTGGACCTCCTCGATCACCAGCGGCGCGTGGCGCCATACAACCTGCACCGGGGCGGCCAACCCTTCCCAGGCCATCGCCGTGCGCAGAATGTCGTGACGATCGATCACACGTTGCAAGGCATCGACAAATCTATCCAAACGCGAACGGCTGTCGAACGCGATCAGGTTCGGATGCAAATAGGCATCGCCTTCACGCTGCAGCAGATAATGGAAGAAAATGCCTTCCTGCAACGGGGCCAGTGGATAGATGTCCTGAATATTTGCCGAACCACCAGGCGTAAATTCCGCAATCGCGCGAATATCATTTCTCGATATATCAATGAGATGTCGATCGTCACGAGCCGCGCCTCCAGTAACCCTGAAATTATCGATAATTCCTGCATTTATTTCTTTAATTATAATTTCCTTATTTTTTTTTATAAATTCTCGAGCCTCTACATCAAGCCCTCCTTTTTTACACAAAATACGCAAATTGAGACCATCGTCAGTTAATGACAAAGATATTTTATTGACATAAAATTCTAGGAATAGATCATTTATTTTCATATTATAACTTCCTCAGTTGAATCCGCACCGGAAAATGATGAGGAAGGTTTTATTTTATAATTTTCACTTAATATAATTGTCTTCTCTGCCAGAGAAAATACTGTCGGTGTGACGAGAATGTTCTCGATATCGGTTTTCATATCCTGCTGCCGCATGCGTTCAATCAGCGTCACTGCCAATAGTGAATGCCCACCGAGTGCGAAGAAATTGTCGTGTCGGCCTATCGTCTCCAGACCCAGCAGTTCACTCCAGATCGCGGCAATTGCCTGTTCGATTTCGCCCTGCGGTGCTTCATACGCATGCGCCGCATAGGCCGTACCATCCGGTGCCGGCAATGCCTTGCGATCCAGCTTGCCATTCGGGGTCAGCGGCAGGCGATCCAACTGCACATAAGCGGCCGGCACCATGTAGTCCGGTAGCACAGCCGATAGCCAGTTGCGCAATGGCGCAGCATCGACACCCTCGGCGCCGACCCAATACGCCACCAGTCGTTTATCGCTAACTGTCGCATCTTCCAGCGCCACGACCACGCATTCGCGCACATCCGCATGTGCACTCAACCGCGCTTCGATCTCGCCCAGCTCGATGCGGAAACCACGGATCTTGACCTGATGATCGTTGCGTCCGACAAACTCGATCGTCCCGTCGGCACGCCAGCGACCTAGATCTCCAGTGCGATACATCCGCACCGTCGGATCGGTATTGAATGGATCGGCGAGGAAACGCGCGGCAGTCAAGTCGTCGCGATCCAGATACCCACGCCCCACGCCATCGCCACCGATATACAACTCGCCTACTACCCCAATCGGAGCCGGCGCACCGTATGCATCCAGAATGTAGATGCGCACATTGGCAATCGGACGACCAATCGGTGGCGCACCCGATGCACTCGCATCACATTCATGCACACACGCACAGACCGCCGTCTCCGTGGGACCGTACGCATTGATCAAGCGTCGTCCTTGGCTCCAACGCTTCACCATCGCAGCAGGCAGTACCTCACCTGCGACAACGACTGTTTGCAAAGAAACGAGTTCTTCAACATTTGACACTGTAGGCAACACTGTTGGCGGCAATGTTGCGTTGGTTATTTCATTCTTCTTGATTATTCCAGCAAAATCATCTCCTGCCAGAATTTGATTTCTGCATGGGATAAACAATGCACCACCCCAACAGATCGCCATCATGATTTCGAACGTACAAGCATCGAAACTGAAAGAGGCAAACTGCAAGACGCGACTATCCGGATTTAAGAGCAACGTTTGCTTCTGAGCGCAAGCCATGTTGACGACGCCGCGATGCTCGTTCATCGCTCCCTTGGGTGCACCGGTCGATCCGGAGGTGTAGACGACATACGCCAAATGGCGTGCGGTCAGGCCATTGGCGTGGCGGTCGGGATTATTGTCTGGCAGATGCGCCCAATGCTCACTGTCGGCTTGCAGATCGACGATCACCGCCGCAGTGGCACTGCATTCGACCAGGCTACGACTGGCGGCATCCGTCAGCACCGCCACCGCGCCGCAATCGGATTGCATATAGGCCAGCCGCTCCGGCGGATAGGCCGGATCCAGCGGTACATACGCACCACCCGCCTTCAGCACCGCCACCACCGCCACCACCATCTCCACACTACGCTGCACACAGATCGCCACGCGATCATCCGGGCGCACACCTAATCCGCGCAGGTAATGTGCCAACCGATTGGCTCGCGCATTCAACTCCGCATACGTCAGCGACACCTCACCCTGCACCACCGCGATGCCAGAGGGATCACGCGCGACCTGCGCCTCGAACAACTCGTGCACACAGGCATCGCGTGGATAATCGACCGCCGTTGCATTCCACTCCATCAACACTTGATGGCGCTCGGCCTCGTCCAGCAACGGCAGACGATCCACCGCCATATCTTCGGCGCCTTCGGCCACCATCGACGCCAATAGATGTCGCCAATGGCCCATCCACCGCTCCAGCGTCGCATGCTCGAACAACGCCGTGGCATAGGTCAGACTGCCCACGATCCCGTCCTCACTCTCTTCCAAGGACAATGACAGGTCGAACTGCGCGCTCGTCTGCATCGCACCCAGCCCACTGACCTCGAGTTCGCCAAGATCCAGCTCACCCTGCGGCGTGTTCTGCCACGCGAACATCACCTGGAACAGCGGCGCATGCGCCAGACTGCGCGGCGGCTGCACCAGTTCCACCACCTGCTCGAACGGGATGTCCTGATGTGCCTGCGCTTGCAGCGCACGTTCTTTCACAGACGCCAACAGTTGCGCCAGCGTCGGTGAACCCGACACCTCCACCCGCAACGCCAGCGTGTTCACGAAGAACCCGATCAGCCCTTCGGTCTCCGACCTCCCACGATTGGCCACCGGGCTACCAATGACAACATCGTCCTGTCCAGACAGACGCGACAACAACAGTGCCCAACTGGCCAGTAACGTCATATACAGCGTCAGCCCATGCCGCTGGCTCAGTGCCTTCAGCGCCTGCGCCTGCTGTGGCTCCACGACCACTTCCAACATCGCGCCGGCATGGTCCTGCCGCGCCGGACGCGGACGATCCGTCGGCAATTCCAGCAGTACCGGCGCACCGGACAGTGCCTCGCGCCAGTATGCGGCCTGTTGTTGCAACACCTCGCCCGCCAGCCATTGCCGCTGCCAGCTCGCATAATCGGCGTACTGGATCGGCAACGGCGGTAGCGGATCGGCTTCGCCACGGGCAAACGCCCGATACAGCAGGCTCAGCTCGTTGATCAAGATCCCCATCGACCACCCGTCCGAGACGATGTGGTGCATGGTCACGAAGAAAACGTATTCGTCTTGGGCGAGCTGTACCAGCACGCCACGGATCAACGGACCGCGTTCCAGGGCGAAGGGTGCTTGTGCCTCCTCGGCCAATAACTGCTCCAGCTTCGCCTCGCGCTCAGGCACATCACGCAGATCGTGAACGATCAACTGGAAGCCGCTGTCTTCGGCGGCAATCTGCTGCAATGCCTGCCCATCGATCAACGCGAAGGTCGTGCGCAACGATGCATGCCGCACCACGATGCGATCCAGCGCACGTTGCAGCGCTTGTGTCTCCAGCGCTCCGCGCAAGCGCAAACCACCACTGATGTGATACGCCTGACTGACGCCCTCGAACTGGGATAGGAACCAGAGCCGTTGCTGCGCGAAGGACAGCACCCGCGGCGCATCCGGCTCCAGCGGCAAGATCGGCGGCAAGATCGCGCCGGACGAAGACATCACACACGCGGCAAGCTGCTGGAGCGTGGCATGGGCAAACAACTCGGCCACGCCGATCTCGACATCGAGCTCCTGACGCAAGCGCGAAGCGACCCGTACCGCCAACAACGAATGCCCGCCGAGGGCGAAGAAGTTGTCGTGCCGACCAATCGTCTCCAGACCCAGCAAGTCACTCCAGATCGCGGCAATGGCCTGTTCGATTGCGCCCTGCGGTGCTTCATACGCACGCACCGCGTAGGCTGCGTCATCCGGCGCGGGCAATGCCTTGCGATCCAGCTTGCCGTTCGGAGTCAGGGGCAGCGCTTCCAATTGTACGTAGGCCGCCGGCACCATGTAGTCCGGCAGCACATCGGATAGCCAATTGCGCAAGGTTTCTGAGCCAAAATGCTCGGACCTCACATCTTCTGCACCGACCCAATACGCCACCAATCGCTTGTCGGCCCCTGCTGCCATCTCCAAAGCCACCACCACGCACTCGCGCACACTCTCATGCGCGCTCAGCCGTGCCTCGATCTCGCCCAACTCGATGCGGAAGCCACGGATCTTGACCTGATGATCGTTACGTCCGACAAACTCGATCACGCCGTCTACACGCCAACGTCCCAGATCGCCAGTGCGATACATCCGTGCCGTCGGATCGGCGCTGAACGGATCCGTGAGGAAGCGTTCGGTGGTCAAATCGTCTAAGTTGAGATAACCCAGGCCAACACCATCGCCAGCGATATATAGCTCGCCCACTATCCCAATCGGCACCGGCGCACCGTGTGTATCCAGAATGTAGATCCGCGTATTGGCGATCGGACGACCAATCGGAAGACTTCTTATACCATCATCAATCTCCCCCACCTCATAGGTGGCTGCGAAGGTCGTGGTTTCGGTCGGACCGTAACCATTCAAAAGATGTTGAGGGCCGTCGCCACCCAACAGAACCTTCGCCACTATTCTTGGATCAAGCGCATCGCCCCCAACCAGCAGATAACGCAAGCGGCTCAGGCAGCTTTTCATGCTTTCTGCGTATTGATGGAACAGCCCTGCCGTTAAGAACAGGATGGTCATTCCTTCGCGCTCGATCATCTCTGCCAACCGTACTGGGCTCAGCAAAACATCTGCTTCGATGACGACCATGCGCGCACCATTGAGCAACGCGCCCCAGACCTCCAACGTGGTCGCATCGAAACTCGGATTGGCGGCAAAAGCGACACGGTCGCTCGGATGGAACGGCAGATATCCGTTGTTCAATACGAGACGACTGATCCCCCGGTGCGGGATTTCGACCCCCTTCGGCAATCCTGTCGAACCGGAGGTATACATGACATAAGCGCTCGTATCGCCATATGAGCGCAATCCTGGATTGTCAGATTGCGCCGCGTTCACTGCGGCATCGTCAATGTTGACCCGTAAGACCTCAAGCGGCTCTGGCAAGATGGTATCCGTAACAACCAACACCCTAACGGCGCCGCAATCGGATTGCATATAGGCCAGCCGCTCCGGCGGATAGGCAGGATCCAGCGGCACATACGCACCGCCCGCCTTCAGCACCGCCAGCACCGCCACCACCATCTCGACACTACGCTGCACACAGATCGCCACGCGATCGTCCGGGCGCACACCCAATCCGCGCAGGTAATGTGCCAACCGATTGGCTCGCGCATTCAACTCCGCATACGTCAGCGACACCTCACCCTGCACCACCGCGATGGCCGAGGGATCACGCGCGACCTGCGCCTCGAACAACTCGTGCACACAGGCATCGCGCGGATAATCCGCTGCCGTCGCATTCCACTCCATCAACACCTGATGCCGCTCGGCATCAGGCAAAACGTCGAGCGCGTGTACCGCCGTCTCCGGCACATCGGCAAGTGCATCGGCCAGCCCTTCCAACGCCTTCACCAGGAATGCGCATATCCGCTCCGGAGCCAGTGGCCGCTGCGACTGCACCGTCACCGCAAAAACAGACCCCATATCGTCCACAGAAACGACAAGCGGATAATTCGTCCGCTCGTGACTCGACAGCATCTCGAGCCCCTCCCAGGTCATTACCTCGGCAGCGCTTTCTGCCTGGGCGCTATGCCGGTAGTTGAGCAAGGAGGTAAACAACGGCGCCGGTGCCGGAACACTGCTGCAACGCTGCGCCAGCGACAGCGGCGCATGCTCGTGCCGCAACAGCCCGGCAAGCCGTTGCTGCACCACACGCACACTCTCCACCACACTGGACCGGTCAATCTCGATCCGCAGCGGCAAGGTATTGATGAACATGCCCAGCGCACGGTCGGCGCCCGCTCCACCTTGCATGCGACCAAACAGCACCGTCCCGAACACGACGCGCGCATGCCCCGTGGCACGCGCCACCACCTGCGCCCAGGCCAGATGGAACAGGCTGGCCGCACTCACGCCGAGTTCGCGTGCCTGGCTGCGCAGCAACACCGACAACCGATCCGGCAACTCGAGACGCACTTCCTGCACATCCGATCCATCGCCCTGCACATCGACCAGACCGAACGGCGCACAGGGCTCATCCACATCACCCAGCAGTGTGCGGAAATAGGCTTCGTGCTCCTCTCGGCTCACGCCCAGCAGTGCTTGTGCCACGAAATTACGGAACGGCAGTGGCGGCGGCAAACTGCCGGCGTCACCGCACAAGTGGCACAGGACTTCTTCCAGCACAATCTCCAGCGTGGTGTGATCCAGCGCCAGGTGGTGACTGAGCAATTGCAACAACCAGCGTCCACTGGCCGGATCGTATGCAACAAAACCACGCATCAGCGGCGCCTGACGCACATCCAGGCGCCAATGCCGCGGATCGAAACGCGATTGCAGCAGTGCCGCGGCATCGTCGGTGCCGTGCTCCACGCAAACCTCCTCGATCAGCAGCGGCGCACGACGCCATACGACCTGCACCGGGGCGGCCAACCCTTCCCAGGCCACCGCCGTGCGCAGGATATCGTGACGATCGATCACACGTTGCAAGGCTTCGATAAACCCGTCCAGACGCGAACGGCTGTCGAACGCGATCAGGTTCGGCTGTAGATAGGCATCGCCTTCGTGCTGCAGCAGGTGATGGAAGAAAATGCCTTCCTGCAACGGGGCCAGCGGATAGATGTCCTGGACATTGGCGCAGCCACCCGGTGTCATCGCAACGATGGCGTCGATCTGCTCCTGCCTGAGTGCCACCAGCGGCAGCATCTCCGGGGTGATCACCGCGCTGTAGGGGCCAATGCCATTGGGCGGCACGCTGACCGACACGGTGCCGCTCGCCGCGGCCAGTGCCGCAAGCGTCGGCGTGGCGAACAAGGTGCGCAAGTCGGCCTGCAAACCCTGCTTACGCATGTGCTCGGTCAGCGTCACCGCCAGCAACGAATGTCCGCCGAGGGCGAAGAAGTTGTCATGCCGCCCGATCGTGTCCAGCCCGAGCAGGTCACTCCAGATCACGGCAATGGCCTGTTCGATCGCGCCCTGCGGTGCTTCATACGTATGCGCGGCATAAGCCGCACCGTCCGGTGCCGGCAATGCCTTGCGATCCAGCTTGCCGTTCGGGGTCAGTGGCAGCGCGTCCAGTTGTACGTAGGCGGTTGGCAGCATGTAGTCGGGCAGACGCATGCCGAGTTGGGTACGCACGGCCTCGGGGCTGAGCACGACGCCGTCGACATCAGCGACCAGATAGGCGACCAGTCGCGGTTCGCCCAGATTGTCCTCGCGCAGCACCACCGCGGCGTCCTGCACGCCCACGCAAGCACGCAGCGCGGCGCCGATCTCGCCCAGTTCGATGCGGAATCCACGTAGCTTGATCTGGTCGTCATCGCGACCCAGATATTCGAGCGTCCCGTCCGCGCGCCAGCAGGCGACATCGCCACTACGGTACATCCGTGTCCCGGGTTGCTCGGCAAACGGATCAGGCACGAAGCGTTCGGCGGTCAGATCCGCACGGCCAAGATAGCCGCGCGCCAGCTGCGGCCCGGCGATATGCAGTTCGCCGGCCACGCCAATCGGCGCCAGTTGCCCGTGTGGATCGAGCACGTAAAGGCGAAGATGCGCAATCGGTTGGCCGATCGGTACGCGCCCGTTGGGCGCGTGCGCATCTTCTGCAGTGATCGTGTGGACCGCGCAGCCGACCACCGTCTCGGTCGGGCCGTATTCGTTGATCAGCCGGGTGTGCGGCGCGATGGCGTGCCAACGGGCCAGCGTGGCTGGCGGCAGTGCTTCGCCGCCGATCACCATCACCGCCGGGCTGAGCGGCGCCTGATGCTCGACCAACTGCTGGCCCAACACTTCCAAATGCGCCGGGGTGAGTTTGACCAACCCCAGCGGAGTCGGATCGCACAGGCGCTGCCGCAAGGCGTCAAGCGTGTCGTGTTCGGGCAGCAGTTCAACCTGCGCACCGCACAGCAGTGGCGCGAGCAGGCTGGTCAAGGTGGCGTCAAAGGACAGCGCGGAGGACACCACCGCGCTGGGAGTTGGGCGATAGGTCTCAACGGCCCATTGCAGGTAATGCGCGGCGCCGGCATGGGTGAGCAAGGTGCCCTTGGGCTGTCCGCTGGAACCGGACGTGTAGATGACGTAGGCCAAATTATCCGGGCACAGGCCATTGGCGTGGCGGTCGGGATTACTGTCTGGCAGATGCGCCCAATGCTCACTGTCGGCTTGCAGATCGACGATCACCGCCGCAGTGGCACCGTATTCGATCAGGCTACGACTGGCGGCATCCGTCAGCACCGCCACCGCGCTGCAATCGGATTGCATATAGGCCAGCCGCTCCGGCGGATAGGCCGGATCCAGCGGCACATACGCACCGCCCGCCTTCAGCACCGCCAGCAGCGCCACCACCATCTCGACACTGCGCTGCACACAGATCGCCACGCGATCATCCGGGCGCACACCTAATCCGCGCAGGTAATGTGCCAACCGATTGGCTCGCGCATTCAACTCCGCATACGTCAGCGACACCTCACCCTGCACCACCGCGATGGCCGAGGGATCACGCGCGACCTGCGCCTCGAACAACTCGTGCACACACGCATCGCGCGGATAATCCGCTGCCGTTGCATTCCACTCCGTCAACACTTGATGGCGCTCGGCCTCGTCCAGCAACGGCAGACGATCCACCGCCATATCTTCGGCGCCTTCGGCCACCATCGACGCCAATAGATGCCGCCAATGGCCCATCCACCGCTCCAGCGTCGCATGCTCGAACAACGCCGTGGCATAGGTCAGACTGCCGACGATCCCGTCCGTGTTTTCTTCCAACGACAGCGACAGGTCGAACTGCGCGCTCGTCTGCGTCGCACCCAGCCCACTGACCTCGAGTTCGCCAAGATCCAGCTCACCCTGTGGCGTGTTCTGCCACGCGAACATCACCTGGAACAGCGGTGCATGCGCCAGACTGCGTGGCGGCTGCACCAGTTCCACCACCTGCTCGAACGGGATGTCCTGATGTGCCTGCGCTTGCAGCGCACGTTCTTTCACAGACGCCAACAGTTGCGCCAGCGTCGGTGAACCCGACACCTCCACCCGCAACGCCAGCGTGTTCACGAAGAACCCGATCAGCCCTTCGGTCTCCGACCTCCCACGATTGGCCACCGGGCTGCCAATGACAACATCGTCCTGTCCAGACAGACGCGACAACAACAGTGCCCAACTGGCCAGTAACGTCATATACAGCGTCAGCCCATGCCGCTGGCTCAGTGCCTTCAGCGCCTGCGCCTGCTGTGGCTCCACGACCACTTCCAACATCGCGCCGGCATGGTCCTGCCGCGCCGGACGCGGACGATCCGTCGGCAGTTCCAACAGCACCGGCGCACCAGACAGCGCCTCGCGCCAGTATGCGGCCTGTTGCTGCAACACCTCGCCCGCCAGCCATTGCCGCTGCCAGCTCGCATAATCGGCGTATTGGATCGACAACGGCAGTAGCGGATCGGCTTTGCCACGGGCAAACGCCCGATACAGCACGCTCAGCTCGTTGATCAAAATCCCCATCGACCACCCGTCCGAGACGATGTGGTGCATGGTCACGAACAGGACGGATTCGTCTTGGGCGAGTTGTACCAGCACGCCACGGATCAGTGGGCCACGTTCCAGCGCAAATGGTGCCTGCGCTTCCTCGGCCAACAGGCGCTCCAGCGTTGCCTCGTGCTCAGGCACATCGCGCAGATCGTGAGCGATCAACCGGAAGCCGCTGTCCTCGGCCGCGATCTGCTGCAATGCCTGCCCGTCGACCAGCACAAAGGTCGTGCGCAGCGACGCATGACGAGCCACGATACGATCCAGGGCGCGTTGCAGCGCATGCGTTTCCAGCGCCCCACGCAACCGCAGACCACCGCTGATGTGATACGCCTGACTGACGCCTTCGAACTGCGATAGGAACCAGAGCCGCTGCTGCGCAAACGACAACACGCGCGGCGCATCCGGCTCCAGCGGCATGATCGGCGGCAAAACTGCGGCGGACGAAGATGCCACACACACGGCAAGTTGTTGAAGCGTCGCATGTGCGAACAGCTCGGCTACGCCAATTTCGGCACCCAGCTCTTGACGCAAGCGCGAGGCAACACGTACCGCCAGCAACGAGTGTCCGCCAAGCGCAAAGAAATTGTCGTGACGACCAATCGTCTCCAGCCCCAGCAGGTCACTCCAGATCGCGGCAATAAATTGTTCGATTTCCCCCTGCGGTGCTTCATACGCATGCGCCGCATAGGCCGCATCATCCGGTGCAGGCAAGGCCTTGCGATCCAGCTTGCCATTGGCGGTCAGCGGCAGGCGATCCAATTGCACATAGGCGGCTGGAACCATGTAATCCGGCAGTAAATCCGTTAGCCAGTTGCGCAAAGTTTCAGCGCCCAGATGCTCGTAGGTCAGGCTCTCGGCACCGACCCAATACGCGACCAGTCGCTTGTCGTTGCCTGCATCCATCTCCAGCGCCACCACCACGCACTCGCGCACCTCCGCATGCGCGCTCAGACGCGCTTCGATCTCGCCCAACTCGATGCGGAAACCACGGATCTTGACCTGGTGATCGTTGCGTCCGAAAAATTCGATGTTGCCGTCGGCACGCCAGCGCCCCAGATCACCAGTGCGGTACATCCGTGCCGTCGGATCGGCGCTAAATGGATCGGTGAGGAAGCGTTCGGCGGTCAAGTCGTCACGGTTCAGATATCCACGCGACACACCGTCGCCGCCGATATACAACTCGCCCACCACCCCGATCGGCACCGGCGCACCATGTCCATCGAGGATGTAGGTGCGCGTGTTGGCGATCGGACCACCAATCGGACTACCGCCACGCCAGTCCACATCCGTTACCCCGAGAGACCGCCACGTTACATGCACGGTGGTTTCTGTGATCCCGTACATATTGACCAAATGCGTCGCAAGGTTGCGCTCATGCTCGAACCAAGGCTTCAACGCCCGTACATCCAATGCCTCGCCACCGAAGATGACCAACCGCAGACAATGTTCCAAACTGCTGTAACACTGCGCCGCAATCAACGACTTAAAAGCACTCGGCGTCTGGTTTAAAACCGTCACGGATTCGCGACAGACAAGCTCATGGAACGCATCTGGCGAACGCGCGGTCTCCAATGGCACGACGACAAGACGTCCTCCATAAAGCAATGCGCCGAATATTTCCCAAACCGAAAAATCGAAGGCGTATGAATGAAAGAGCGTCCAAACGTCATCCGAAGAAAATTTGAAGCACTGCTCTGTGGCCCCAAAGAGACCCGTGACATTCCGATGTTCGGTCATGACTCCCTTTGGTGCACCGGTCGATCCGGAGGTGTAGATGACATACGCCAAATGGCGTGCGGTCAGGCCATTGGCGTGGCGGTCGGGATTATTGTCTGGCAGATGCGCCCAATGCTCACTGTCGGCTTGCAGATCGACGATCACCGCCGCAGTGGCACTGCATTCGACCAGGCGACGACTGGCGGCATCCGTCAGCACCGCCACCGCGCCGCAATCGGATTGCATATAGGCCAGCCGCTCCGGCGGATAGGCAGGATCCAGCGGCACATACGCACCGCCCGCCTTCAGCACCGCCAGCACCGCCACCACCATCTCGACACTACGCTGCACACAGATCGCCACGCGATCGTCCGGGCGCACACCCAATCCGCGCAGGTAATGTGCCAACCGATTGGCTCGCGCATTCAACTCCGCATACGTCAGCGACACCTCACCCTGCACCACCGCGATGGCCGAGGGATCACGCGCGACCTGCGCCTCGAACAACTCGTGCACACACGCATCGCGCGGATAATCCGCTGCCGTCGCATTCCACTCCGTCAACACTTGATGGCGCTCGGCCTCGTCCAGCAACGGCAGACGATCCGCCGCCATATCTTCGGCACCCTCGGCCACCATCGCCACCAACAGATGCCGCCAATGGCCCATCCACCGCTCCAGCGTCGCATGCTCGAACAACGCCGTGGCATAGGTCAGACTGCCCACGATCCCGTCCGTGTTTTCTTCCAACGACAGCGACAGATCGAACTGCGCGCTCGTCTGCGTCGCACCCAGCCCACTGACCTCGAGTTCGCCAAGATCCAGCTCACCCTGCGGCGTGTTCTGCCACGCGAACATCACCTGGAACAGCGGTGCATGCGCCAGACTGCGTGGCGGCTGCACCAGTTCCACCACCTGCTCGAACGGGATGTCCTGATGTGCCTGCGCTTGCAGCGCACGTTCTTTCACAGACGCCAACAGTTGCGCCAGCGTCGGTGAACCCGACACCTCCACCCGCAACGCCAGCGTGTTCACGAAGAACCCGATCAGCCCTTCGGTCTCCGACCTCCCACGATTGGCCACCGGGCTACCAATGACAACATCGTCCTGTCCAGACAGACGCGACAACAACAGTGCCCAACTGGCCAGTAACGTCATATACAGCGTCAGCCCATGCCGCTGGCTCAGTGCCTTCAGCGCCTGCGCCTGCTGTGGCTCCACGACCACTTCCAACATCGCGCCGGCATGGTCCTGCCGCGCCGGACGCGGACGATCCGTCGGCAATTCCAGCAGTACCGGCGCACCGGACAGTGCCTCGCGCCAGTATGCGGCCTGTTGTTGCAACACCTCGCCCGCCAGCCATTGCCGCTGCCAGCTCGCATAATCGGCGTACTGGATCGGCAACGGCGGTAGCGGATCGGCTTCGCCACGGGCAAACGCCCGATACAGCAGGCTCAGCTCGTTGATCAAGATCCCCATCGACCACCCGTCCGAGACGATGTGGTGCATGGTCACGAAGAAAACGTATTCGTCTTGGGCGAGCTGTACCAGCACGCCACGGATCAACGGACCGCGTTCCAGGGCGAAGGGTGCTTGTGCCTCCTCGGCCAATAACTGCTCCAGCTTCGCCTCGCGCTCAGGCACATCACGCAGATCGTGAACGATCAACTGGAAGCCGCTGTCTTCGGCGGCAATCTGCTGCAATGCCTGCCCATCGATCAACGCGAAGGTCGTGCGCAACGATGCATGCCGCACCACGATGCGATCCAGCGCACGTTGCAGCGCTTGTGTCTCCAGCGCTCCGCGCAAGCGCAAGCCACCACTGATGTGATACGCCTGACTGACGCCCTCGAATTGCGACAGGAACCAAAGCCGTTGCTGCGCGAAGGACAGCACCCGCGGCGCATCCGGCTCCAGCGGCATGATCGGCGACAAGATCGCGCCGGACGAAGACATCACACACGCGGCAAGCTGCTGGAGCGTGGCATGGGCAAACAACTCGGCCACGCCGATCTCGACATCGAGCTCCTGACGCAAGCGCGAAGCGACCCGCACCGCCAACAGCGAATGTCCGCCGAGGGCGAAGAAGTTATCGTGCCGACCGATTGTCTCCAGACCCAGTAGATCGCCCCAGATCGTGGCAATGGTCTGCTCGATCTTGCCCTGCGGCGCTTCATACGCATGCGCCGCATAAGCCACACCATCCGGTGCCGGCAACGCCTTGCGATCCAGCTTGCCGTTCGGGGTCAGAGGTAGACGATCCAACGGCACATAGGCCGCCGGCACCATGTAGTCCGGCAGCACGGCCGATAGCCAGCGACGCAATGCTGCAGCATCAACACTCTCGGCACCGACCCAATACGCCACCAGCCGTTTATCGTTCTCTGCGGCCGCATCCAGCGCCACCACCACACACTCGCGCACCTCCGCATGCGCGCTCAGCCGTGCCTCGATCTCGCCCAACTCGATGCGGAAGCCACGGATCTTGACCTGATGATCGTTACGTCCGACAAACTCGATCGTCCCGTCGGCACGCCAACGCCCCAGATCGCCAGTGCGGTACATCCGCGCCGTTGGATCGGCGCTGAATGGATCGATGAGGAAACGCTCGGCAGTCAAATCGTCGCGGTTCAGATACCCACGTCCCACACCGTCACCACCGAGATACAACTCGCCCACCACCCCGATCGGCACCAGCGCACCGTGTGTATCAAGGATGTAGATGCGCGTATTGGCGATCGGGTGGCCGATCGGGAGGCTGCCAGCATGTTCCCATCCCGCGCAGTAGCGCCAAGCCGTGACATCCACCGCCGCTTCTGTCGGTCCATACAGATTGAAAATCTCGGCCGCCGGGAACATCGCCCGGGCACGCTCCGCAAGCCCAGGCGATAAGGCCTCGCCGCTACAAATGACCCGCTTGATCCCAGGACACGGATCATGAGCGCCATGCTCGATCAATGCACGAAGCATCGAAGGCACGAAATGCAGCGTGGTGATACATGCATCGCGGATCAACGTCTTCAGATACACCGGATCCTTATGGCCCTCTGGCTCCGCTAGTTGCACACGCGCACCTGTCAACAGCGGCCAGAACACCTCCCAGACCGAGACATCGAAGCTGATCGGCGTTTTTTGCAGAACAACCTCAGCTCGATCGAGCATGTAGGCATCTTGCATCCACACCAGACGGTTGACGACGCCGCGATGCTCGTTCATCGCTCCCTTGGGTGCACCGGTCGATCCGGAGGTGTAGATGACATACGCCAAATGGCGTGCGGTCAGGCCATTGGCGTGGCGGTCGGGATTATTGTCTGGCAGATGCGCCCAATGCTCACTGTCGGCTTGCAGATCGACGATCACCGCCGCAGTGGCACTGCATTCGACCAGGCGACGACTGGCGGCATCCGTCAGCACCGCCACCGCGCTGCAATCGGATTGCATATAGGCCAGCCGCTCCGGCGGATAGGCCGGGTCCAGTGGCACATACGCACCGCCCGCCTTCAGCACCGCCAGCAGCGCCACCACCATCTCGACACTGCGCTGCACACAGATCGCCACGCGATCATCCGGGCGCACACCCAATCCGCGCAGGTAATGTGCCAACCGATTGGCTCGCGCATTCAACTCGCCATACGTCAGCGACACCTCACCCTGCACCACCGCGATGGCCGAGGGATCACGCGCGACCTGCGCCTCGAACAACTCGTGCACACACGCATCGCGCGGATAATCCGCTGCCGTCGCATTCCACTCCGTCAACACCTGATGCCGCTCGGCCTCGTCCAGCAACGGCAGACGATCCACCGCCATATCTTCGGCACCTTCGGCCACCATCGCCGCCAACAGATGCCGCCAATGGCCCATCCACCGCTCCAGCGTCGCATGCTCGAACAACGCCGTGGCATAGGTCAGACTGCCCACGATCCCGTCCGTGTTTTCTTCCAACGACAGCGACAGGTCGAACTGCGCGCTCGTCTGCGTCGCACCCAGCCCACTGATCTCGAGTTCGCCAAGATCCAGCTCACCCTGCGGCGTGTTCTGCCACGCGAACATCACCTGGAACAGCGGCGCATGCGCCAGACTGCGCGGCGGCTGCACCAGTTCCACCACCTGCTCGAACGGGATGTCCTGATGTGCCTGCGCTTGCAGCGCACGTTCTTTCACAGACGCCAACAGTTGCGCCAGCGTCGGTGAACCCGACACCTCCACCCGCAACGCCAGCGTGTTCACAAAGAACCCGATCAGCCCTTCGGTCTCCGACCTCCCACGATTGGCGACCGGGCTACCAATGACAACATCGTCCTGTCCAGACAGACGCGACAACAACAGTGCCCAACTGGCCAGTAACGTCATATACAGCGTCAGCCCATGCCGCTGGCTCAGTGCCTTCAGCGCCTGCGCCTGCTGTGGCTCCACGACCACTTCCAACATCGCGCCGGCATGGTCCTGCCGCGCCGGACGCGGACGATCCGTCGGCAGTTCCAACAGCACCGGCGCACCAGACAGCGCCTCGCGCCAGTAAGCGGCCTGTTGCTGCAACACCTCGCCTTCCAGCCATCGCCGCTGCCAGCTCGCATAATCAGCGTACTGGATCGGCAACGGTGCCAGTGGATCGGCTTCGCCACGTGCAAACGCCCGGTACAACACACTCAGCTCGTTGATCAAGATCCCCATCGACCACCCGTCCGAGACGATGTGGTGCATGGTCACGAAGAAAACGTATTCGTCGTGGGCGAGCTGTACCAGCACGCCACGGATCAACGGACCGCGTTCCAGGGCGAAGGGTGCTTGTGCCTCCTCGGCCAATAACTGCTCCAGCTTCGCCTCGCGCTCGGGCATATCGCGCAGATCATGGGCGATCAACTGGAAGCCGCTGTCTTCGGCGGCAATCTGCTGCAATGCCTGTCCATCGATCAACGCGAAGGTCGTGCGCAGCGACGCATGTCGGGCCACGATGCGATCCAGCGCACGTTGCAGCGCTTGTGTCTCCAGCGCTCCGCGCAAGCGCAAACCACCACTGATGTGATACGCCTGACTGACGCCCTCGAATTGCGACAGGAACCAAAGCCGTTGCTGCGCGAAGGACAGCACCCGCGGCGCATCCGGCTCCAGCGGCAAGATCGGCGGCAAGATCGCGCCGGACGAAGACATCACACACGCGGCAAGCTGCTGGAGCGTGGCATGGGCAAACAACTCGGCCACGCCGATCTCGACATCGAGCTCCTGACGCAAGCGCGAAGCGACCCGCACCGCCAACAACGAATGCCCGCCGAGGGCGAAGAAGTTATCGTGCCGACCGATTGTCTCCAGACCCAGTAGATCGCCCCAGATCGTGGCAATGGTCTGCTCGATCTTGCCCTGCGGCGCTTCATACGCATGCGCCGCATAAGCCACACCATCCGGTGCCGGCAACGCCTTGCGATCCAGCTTGCCGTTCGGGGTCAGAGGTAGACGATCCAACGGCACATAGGCCGCCGGCACCATGTAGTCCGGCAGCACGGCCGATAGCCAGCGACGCAATGCTGCAGCATCAACACTCTCGGCACCGACCCAATACGCCACCAGCCGTTTATCGTTCTCTGCGGCCGCATCCAGGGCCACCACCACGCACTCGCGCACCTCCGCATGCGCGCTCAGCCGCGCCTCGATCTCGCCCAACTCGATGCGGAAACCGCGGATCTTGACCTGATGATCGTTGCGTCCGACAAACTCGATCACGCCGTCTACACGCCAACGTCCCAGATCGCCAGTGCGGTACATCCGTGCCGTCGGATCGGCGCTGAACGGATCCGTGAGGAAGCGCTCGGCAGTCAAATCGTCGCGGTTCAGATACCCACGTCCCACACCGTCACCACCGAGATACAACTCGCCCACCACCCCGATCGGCACCGGCGCACCATATGTATCAAGGATGTAGATGCGCGTGTTGGCGATCGGGTGGCCGATCGGGAGGCTGCCAGCATGTTCCCATTCCGCGCAGTAGCGCCAAGCCGTGACATCCACCGCCGCTTCTGTCGGTCCATACAGATTGAAAATCTCGGCCGCCGGGAACATCGCCCGGGCACGCTCCGCAAGCCCCGGCGATAAGGCCTCGCCGCTACAAATGACCCGCTTGATCCCAGGACACGGATCATGAGCGCCATGCTCGATCAATGCACGAAGCATCGAAGGCACGAAATGCAGCGTGGTGATACATGCATCGCGGATCAACGTCTTCAGATACACCGGATCCTTATGGCCCTCTGGCTCCGCCAGTTGCACACGCGCACCTGTCAACAGCGGCCAGAACACCTCCCAGACCGAGACATCGAAGCTGATCGGCGTTTTTTGCAGAACAACCTCAGCTCGATCGAGCATGTAGGCATCTTGCATCCACACCAGACGGTTGACGACGCCGCGATGCTCGTTCATCGCTCCCTTGGGCGCACCGGTCGATCCGGAGGTGTAGATGACATACGCCAAATGGCGTGCGGTCAGGCCATTGGCATGGCGGTCGGGATTATTGTCTGGCAGATGCGCCCAATGCTCACTGTCGGCTTGCAGATCGACGATCACCGCCGCAGTGGCACTGCATTCGACCAGGCGACGACTGGCGGCATCCGTCAGCACCGCCACCGCGCCGCAATCGGAGTGCATATAGGCCAGCCGCTCCGGCGGATAGGCAGGATCCAGCGGCACATACGCACCGCCCGCCTTCAGCACCGCCAGCACCGCCACCACCATCTCCACACTACGCTGCACGCAGATCGCCACGCGATCGTCCGGGCGCACACCCAATCCGCGCAGGTAATGTGCCAACCGATTGGCTCGCGCATTCAACTCGGCATACGTCAGCGACACCTCACCCTGCACCACCGCGATGGCCGAGGGATCACGTACCACCTGCGCCTCGAACAACTCGTGCACACACGCATCGCGCGGATAATCCGCTGCCGTCGCATTCCACTCCGTCAACACCTGATGCCGCTCGGCATCAGGCAAAACGTCGAGCGCGTGTACCGCCGTCTCCGGCACATCGGCAAGTGCATCGGCCAGCCCTTCCAACGCCTTCACCAGGAATGCGCATATCCGCTCCGGAGCCAGTGGCCGCTGCGACTGCACCGTCACCGCAAAAACAGACCCCATATCGTCCACAGAAACGACAAGCGGATAATTCGTCCGCTCGTGACTCGACAGCATCTCGAGCCCCTCCCAGGTCATTACCTCGGCAGCGCTTTCTGCCTGGGCGCTATGCCGGTAGTTGAGCAAGGAGGTAAACAACGGCGCCGGTGCCGGAACACTGCTGCAACGCTGCGCCAGCGACAGCGGCGCATGCTCGTGCCGCAACAGCCCGGCAAGCCGTTGCTGCACCACACGCACACTCTCCACCACACTGGACCGGTCAATCTCGATCCGCAGCGGCAAGGTATTGATGAACATGCCCAGCGCACGGTCGGCGCCCGCTCCACCTTGCATGCGACCAAACAGCACCGTCCCGAACACGACGCGCGCATGCCCCGTGGCACGCGCCACCACCTGCGCCCAGGCCAGATGGAACAGGCTGGCCGCACTCACGCCGAGTTCGCGTGCCTGGCTGCGCAGCAACACCGACAACCGATCCGGCAACTCGAGACGCACTTCCTGCACATCCGATCCATCGCCCTGCACATCGACCAGACCGAACGGCGCACAGGGCTCATCCACATCACCCAGCAGTGTGCGGAAATAGGCTTCGTGCTCCTCTCGGCTCACGCCCAGCAGTGCTTGTGCCACGAAATTACGGAACGGCAGTGGCGGCGGCAAACTGCCGGCGTCACCGCACAAGTGGCACAGGACTTCTTCCAGCACAATCTCCAGCGTGGTGTGATCCAGCGCCAGGTGGTGACTGAGCAATTGCAACAACCAGCGTCCACTGGCCGGATCGTATGCAACAAAACCACGCATCAGCGGCGCCTGACGCACATCCAGGCGCCAATGCCGCGGATCGAAACGCGATTGCAGCAGTGCCGCGGCATCGTCGGTGCCGTGCTCCACGCAAACCTCCTCGATCAGCAGCGGCGCACGACGCCATACGACCTGCACCGGGGCGGCCAACCCTTCCCAGGCCACCGCCGTGCGCAGGATATCGTGACGATCGATCACACGTTGCAAGGCTTCGATGAACCCGTCCAGACGCGAACGGCTGTCGAACGCGATCAGGTTCGGTTGCAGATAGGCATCGCCTTCTTGCTGCAGCAGGTGATGGAAGAAAATGCCTTCCTGCAACGGGGCCAGCGGATAGATGTCCTGGAGATTGGCACAGCCACCCGGTGTCATCGCAACGATGGCGTCGATCTGCTCCTGCCTGAGTGCCACCAGCGGCAGCATCTCCGGGGTGATCACCGCGCTGTTGGGGCCAATGCCATTGGGCGGCACGCTGACCGACACGGTGTCGCTCGCCGCGGCCAGTGCCGCAAGCGTCGGCGTGGCGAACAAGGTGCGCAAGTCGGTCTGCAAACCCTGCTTACGCATGCGCTCGGTCAGCGTCACCGCCAGCAACGAATGTCCGCCGAGAGCGAAGAAGTTGTCGTGCCGACCGATCGTGTCCAGACCCAGCAGTTCCGACCAGATCGCGGCAATGGCCTGTTCGATTTCATCCTGCGGTGCTTCATATGCATGCGCGGCATAGGCAGACCCATCCGGTGCCGGCAATGCCTTGCGATCCAGCTTGCCGTTCGGGGTCAGGGGCAGGCGATCCAACTGCACATAGGCCGCCGGCACCATGTAATCCGGCAGTACATCCGATAGCCAATTGCGCAAAACCTCCGCGCCCAGATGCTCGGACGTTACGCCATCTGCGCTGACCCAATACGCCACCAGTCGTTTGTCCGTCCCTGCCACATCCTCCAGCGCCACCACCACGCACTCGCGCACATCCGCATGCGCGCTCAGCCGCGCTTCGATCTCGCCCAACTCGATGCGGAAACCGCGGATCTTGACCTGATGATCGTTGCGTCCCAAAAACTCGATTGTGCCGTCGGCACGCCAGCGCCCCAGATCGCCAGTGCGGTACATCCGTGCCGTCGGATCAGTACTGAACGGATCTGTAAGGAAGCGTTCTGCTGTCAAGTCGTCGCGGTTCAGATATCCACGCGTGACACCTGCACCGCCAATATAGATTTCCCCCATGACGCCCACCGGCACAGGCTGTCGATACTTGTCCAGCAAATAAAACTGCGTATTTGCCAAAGGCTTGCCGATATGCTCCACAAAACCATCCTGACGCGCCATCGACACCCAACTCGAATACGTCGTGGTTTCCGATGGCCCGTACAGATTGCATAGGCGTTCGACTTGCGTCTTGGCAAAAAGATCCTCGACAACCTGACGCTTCAACACTTCACCGCATACGTTGACCGTATGTACCCCCTCGCCTTGCCCACCCGATTCCAGCCATCCCTTCAGTGCTGAAGGAGTGGTGTTGATCAACGTGACATCATGCTGATCTGTTTGCAGCGCCAGCAGATTATCGACCACCTCGATCGCACCACCACACATCAGCGGCGCAAAGCATTCATAGACCGACAGGTCGAAGTTCAACGACGTGGAGAATAGGGTTTTGGCCAGGACTGATGCTTCGAAAGAGCGCTGAGCCCAGGTCAACAGGTTCACCGTATTGCGGTGCTCGACCATCACCCCCTTAGGCCGGCCAGTGGAGCCGGAGGTGTAGATCAAGTAGGCCAGATGGGCCGAGGTCAGGCCGTCGATCGACAGATTCGCCACCGACTGGGCATGCCAGTACGACTCATCCAGATTGACGATCGGCGCTGATCCGGCCGACAGCAGGTTCAAGGTCGATGTCTGCGCCAGAACAGCCACAGGAGCGCTGTCCTCCAGCATGTAGGCAAGACGTTCCACAGGATAAGTCGGGTCCAGCGGCACATACGCACCGCCCGCCTTCAGCACCGCCACCACCGCCACCACCATCTCCACACTACGCTGCACGCAGATCGCCACGCGATCATCCGGGCGCACACCCAATCCGCGCAGGTAATGTGCCAACCGATTGGCTCGCGCATTCAACTCGGCATACGTCAGCGACACCTCACCCTGCACCACCGCAATGGCCGAGGGATCACGCGCGACCTGCGCCTCGAACAACTCGTGCACACACGCATCGCGCGGATAATCCGCTGCCGTCGCATTCCACTCCATCAATACCTGATACCGCTCTGCCTCGCCCAGCAACGGCAGACGATCCACCGCCATATCTTCGGCACCCTCAGCCACCATCGCCGCCAACAGATGCCGCCAATGGCCCATCCACCGCTCCAGCGTCGCATGCTCGAACAACGCCGTGGCATAGGTCAGACTGCCCACGATCCCGTCCTCACTCTCTTCCAAGGACAATGACAGGTCGAACTGCGCGCTCGTCTGCATCGCACCCAGCCCACTGACCTCGAGTTCGCCAAGATCCAGCTCACCCTGCGGCGTGTTCTGCCACGCGAACATCACCTGGAACAGCGGTGCATGCGCCAGACTGCGTGGCGGCTGCACCAGTTCCACCACCTGCTCGAACGGGATGTCCTGATGTGCCTGCGCTTGCAGCGCACGTTCTTTCACAGACGCCAACAGTTGCGCCAGCGTCGGTGAACCCGACACCTCCACCCGCAACGCCAGCGTGTTCACGAAGAACCCGATCAGCCCTTCGGTCTCCGACCTCCCACGATTGGCCACCGGGCTGCCAATGACAACATCGTCCTGTCCAGACAGACGCGACAACAACAGTGCCCAACTGGCCAGTAACGTCATATACAGCGTCAGCCCATGCCGCTGGCTCAGTGCCTTCAGCGCCTGCGCCTGCTGTGGCTCCACGACCACTTCCAACATCGCGCCGGCATGGTCCTGCCGCGCCGGACGCGGACGATCCGTCGGCAGTTCCAACAGCACCGGCGCACCAGACAGCGCCTCGCGCCAGTATGCGGCCTGTTGTTGCAACACCTCGCCCGCCAGCCATTGCCGCTGCCAGCTCGCATAATCGGCGTACTGGATCGGCAACGGTGCCAGCGGATCGGCTTCGCCACGGGCAAACGCCCGATACAGCACGCTCAGCTCGTTGATCAAGATCCCCATCGACCACCCATCCGAGACGATGTGGTGCATGGTCACGAAGAAAACGTATTCGTCGTGGGCGAGCTGTACCAGCACGCCACGGATCAGCTGACCGCGTTCCAGCGCGAAGGGCGCTTGCGCCTCCTCGGCCAATAACTGCTCCAGCTTCGCCTCGCGCTCGGGCATATCGCGCAGATCATGGGCGATCAACTGGAAGCCGCTGTCTTCGGCGGCAATCTGCTGCAATGCCTGCCCATCGATCAACGCGAAGGTCGTGCGCAGCGACGCATGTCGGGCCACGATGCGATCCAGCGCACGTTGCAGCGCTTGTGTCTCCAGCGCTCCGCGCAAGCGCAAACCACCACTGATGTGATACGCCTGACTGACGCCCTCGAATTGCGACAGGAACCAAAGCCGTTGCTGCGCGAAGGACAGCACCCGCGGTGCATCCGGCTCCAGCGGCAAGATCGGCGGCAAGATCGCGCCGGACGAAGACATCACACACGCGGCAAGCTGCTGGAGCGTGGCATGGGCAAACAACTCGGCCACGCCGATCTCGACATCGAGCTCCTGACGCAAGCGCGAAGCGACCCGCACCGCCAACAACGAATGCCCGCCGAGGGCGAAGAAGTTATCGTGCCGACCGATTGTCTCCAGACCCAGTAGATCGCCCCAGATCGTGGCAATGGTCTGCTCGATCTTGCCCTGCGGCGCTTCATACGCATGCGCCGCATAAGCCACACCATCCGGTGCCGGCAACGCCTTGCGATCCAGCTTGCCGTTCGGGGTCAGAGGTAGACGATCCAACGGCACATAGGCCGCCGGCACCATGTAGTCCGGCAGCACGGCCGATAGCCAGCGACGCAATGCTGCAGCATCAACACTCTCGGCACCGACCCAATACGCCACCAGCCGTTTATCGTTCTCTGCGGCCGCATCCAGGGCCACCACCACGCACTCGCGCACCTCCGCATGCGCGCTCAGCCGCGCCTCGATCTCGCCCAACTCGATGCGGAAACCGCGGATCTTGACCTGATGATCGTTGCGTCCGACAAACTCGATCACGCCGTCTACACGCCAACGTCCCAGATCGCCAGTGCGGTACATCCGTGCCGTCGGATCGGCGCTGAACGGATCCGTGAGGAAGCGCTCGGCAGTCAAATCGTCGCGGTTCAGATACCCACGTCCCACACCGTCACCACCGAGATACAACTCGCCCACCACCCCGATCGGCACCGGCGCACCATATGTATCAAGGATGTAGATGCGCGTGTTGGCGATCGGGTGGCCGATCGGGAGGCTGCCAGCATGTTCCCATTCCGCGCAGTAGCGCCAAGCCGTGACATCCACCGCCGCTTCTGTCGGTCCATACAGATTGAAAATCTCGGCCGCCGGGAACATCGCCCGGGCACGCTCCGCAAGCCCCGGCGATAAGGCCTCGCCGCTACAAATGACCCGCTTGATCCCAGGACACGGATCATGAGCGCCATGCTCGATCAATGCACGAAGCATCGAAGGCACGAAATGCAGCGTGGTGATACATGCATCGCGGATCAACGTCTTCAGATACACCGGATCCTTATGGCCCTCTGGCTCCGCCAGTTGCACACGCGCACCTGTCAACAGCGGCCAGAACACCTCCCAGACCGAGACATCGAAGCTGATCGGCGTTTTTTGCAGAACAACCTCAGCTCGATCGAGCATGTAGGCATCTTGCATCCACACCAGACGGTTGACGACGCCGCGATGCTCGTTCATCGCTCCCTTGGGCGCACCGGTCGATCCGGAGGTGTAGATGACATACGCCAAATGGCGTGCGGTCAGGCCATTGGCATGGCGGTCGGGATTATTGTCTGGCAGATGCGCCCAATGCTCACTGTCGGCTTGCAGATCGACGATCACCGCCGCAGTGGCACTGCATTCGACCAGGCGACGACTGGCGGCATCCGTCAGCACCGCCACCGCGCCGCAATCGGAGTGCATATAGGCCAGCCGCTCCGGCGGATAGGCAGGATCCAGCGGCACATACGCACCGCCCGCCTTCAGCACCGCCAGCACCGCCACCACCATCTCCACACTACGCTGCACGCAGATCGCCACGCGATCGTCCGGGCGCACACCCAATCCGCGCAGGTAATGTGCCAACCGATTGGCTCGCGCATTCAACTCGGCATACGTCAGCGACACCTCACCCTGCACCACCGCGATGGCCGAGGGATCACGTACCACCTGCGCCTCGAACAACTCGTGCACACACGCATCGCGCGGATAATCCGCTGCCGTCGCATTCCACTCCGTCAACACTTGATGGCGCTCGGCCTCGTCCAGCAACGGCAGACGATCCGCCGCCATATCTTCGGCACCCTCGGCCACCATCGCCACCAACAGATGCCGCCAATGGCCCATCCACCGCTCCAGCGTCGCATGCTCGAACAACGCCGTGGCATAGGTCAGACTGCCCACGATCCCGTCCGTGTTTTCTTCCAACGACAGCGACAGATCGAACTGCGCGCTCGTCTGCGTCGCACCCAGCCCACTGACCTCGAGTTCGCCAAGATCCAGCTCACCCTGCGGCGTGTTCTGCCACGCGAACATCACCTGGAACAGCGGTGCATGCGCCAGACTGCGTGGCGGCTGCACCAGTTCCACCACCTGCTCGAACGGGATGTCCTGATGTGCCTGCGCTTGCAGCGCACGTTCTTTCACAGACGCCAACAGTTGCGCCAGCGTCGGTGAACCCGACACCTCCACCCGCAACGCCAGCGTGTTCACAAAGAACCCGATCAGCCCTTCGGTCTCCGACCTCCCACGATTGGCCACCGGGCTACCAATGACAACATCGTCCTGTCCAGACAGACGCGACAACAACAGTGCCCAACTGGCCAGTAACGTCATATACAGCGTCAGCCCATGCCGCTGGCTCAGTGCCTTCAGCGCCTGCGCCTGCTGTGGCTCCACGACCACTTCCAACATCGCGCCGGCATGGTCCTGCCGCGCCGGACGCGGACGATCCGTCGGCAATTCCAGCAGTACCGGCGCACCGGACAGTGCCTCGCGCCAGTATGCGGCCTGTTGTTGCAACACCTCGCCCGCCAGCCATTGCCGCTGCCAGCTCGCATAATCGGCGTACTGGATCGGCAACGGCGGTAGCGGATCGGCTTCGCCACGGGCAAACGCCCGATACAGCAGGCTCAGCTCGTTGATCAAGATCCCCATCGACCACCCGTCCGAGACGATGTGGTGCATGGTCACGAAGAAAACGTATTCGTCTTGGGCGAGCTGTACCAGCACGCCACGGATCAACGGACCGCGTTCCAGGGCGAAGGGTGCTTGTGCCTCCTCGGCCAATAACTGCTCCAGCTTCGCCTCGCGCTCAGGCACATCACGCAGATCGTGAACGATCAACTGGAAGCCGCTGTCTTCGGCGGCAATCTGCTGCAATGCCTGCCCATCGATCAACGCGAAGGTCGTGCGCAACGATGCATGCCGCACCACGATGCGATCCAGCGCACGTTGCAGCGCTTGTGTCTCCAGCGCTCCGCGCAAGCGCAAGCCACCACTGATGTGATACGCCTGACTGACGCCCTCGAATTGCGACAGGAACCAAAGCCGTTGCTGCGCGAAGGACAGCACCCGCGGCGCATCCGGCTCCAGCGGCATGATCGGCGACAAGATCGCGCCGGACGAAGACATCACACACGCGGCAAGCTGCTGGAGCGTGGCATGGGCAAACAACTCGGCCACGCCGATCTCGACATCGAGCTCCTGACGCAAGCGCGAAGCGACCCGCACCGCCAACAGCGAATGTCCGCCGAGGGCGAAGAAGTTATCGTGCCGACCGATTGTCTCCAGACCCAGTAGATCGCCCCAGATCGTGGCAATGGTCTGCTCGATCTTGCCCTGCGGCGCTTCATACGCATGCGCCGCATAAGCCACACCATCCGGTGCCGGCAACGCCTTGCGATCCAGCTTGCCGTTCGGGGTCAGAGGTAGACGATCCAACGGCACATAGGCCGCCGGCACCATGTAGTCCGGCAGCACGGCCGATAGCCAGCGACGCAATGCTGCAGCATCAACACTCTCGGCACCGACCCAATACGCCACCAGCCGTTTATCGTTCTCTGCGGCCGCATCCAGCGCCACCACCACACACTCGCGCACCTCCGCATGCGCGCTCAGCCGTGCCTCGATCTCGCCCAACTCGATGCGGAAACCGCGGATCTTGACCTGATGATCGTTGCGTCCGACAAACTCGATCACGCCGTCTACACGCCAACGTCCCAGATCGCCAGTGCGGTACATCCGCGCCGTTGGATCGGCGCTGAATGGATCGATGAGGAAACGCTCGGCAGTCAAATCGTCGCGGTTCAAATACCCACGTCCCACACCGTCACCAGCGATATACAACTCGCCCACCACCCCGATCGGCACCGGCGCACCGTGTGTATCAAGGATGTAGATGCGCGTATTGGCCAGGGGCTTGCCGATGGTGACAACCGAATCGTATTCGGTATCTTCCGTCAGATGTTCTGCAGTACAGGAAACGGTGGTCTCTGTCGGACCATAAGTATTGACAACCTCGATGCCGTGAGGCCGTAGCGCATACCACTCCCTTAGCTTCTGCGGAGATATGGCATCCCCTGTCACATTGAGAAGTCGCACGCCTTGCAGTTGCGCACGCGCCAGTTCCGGCGATTGCTTCCATGCACCGACAAGGCTATGCCAATGCGCCATCGTCAAATGCACGACCGTCACCCGTGGGTGCGACGATATATTTCCAGACGCCTCATCGACAGCACCGAATATCGTTGGTGCGAGAACAAGTGCAGCGCCACCGAGCAAGGCAGGAAAGATTTCTTCCACCGAAAGATCGAAACTCATCGAATTCTGTTGCAAGACGAAATCGGAGTTCTTCACTCCAAACAACGTCACCGCATCCAACGCGTAGTTGCACAGATTCCTGTGTTCGATCATGACGCCCTTGGGCGCACCGGTTGATCCGGAGGTGTAGATCACATACGCCAAATGGCGTGCGGTCAGGCCATTGGCGTGGCGGTCGAGATTACTGTCTGGCAGATGCGTCCAATGTTCACTGTCGGCTTGCAGATCGACGATCACCGCCGCAGTGGCACTGCATTCGACCAGGCGACGACTGGCGGCACCCGTCAGCACCGCCACCGCGCCGCAATCGGATTGCATATAGGCCAGCCGCTCCGGCGGATAGGCAGGATCCAGCGGCACATACGCACCACCGGCCTTGAGCACCGCCAGCACCGCCACCACCATCTCCACACTACGCTGCACACAGATCGCCACGCGATCATCCGGGCGCACACCCAATCCGCGCAGGTAATGTGCCAACCGATTGGCTCGCGCATTCAACTCGGCATACGTCAGCGACACCTCACCCTGCACCACCGCGATGGCCGATGGATCACGTACCACCTGCGCCTCGAACAACTCGTGCACACAGGCATCGCGCGGATAATCCGCCGCCGTTGCATTCCACTCCATCAACACCTGATGCCGCTCGGCCTCGTCCAGCAACGGCAGACGATCCACCGCCATATCTTCGGCACCCTCGGCCACCATCGTCGCCAACAGACGACGCCAATGCCCCATCCATCGCTCCATGGTCGAACGCTCGAAAAGCGAAGAATCAAAATCCAAAGCAAAAACTATCTTATTTTCGCATTTAACCGTTTCCATGACAAGATCAAGCGCTGCCGCACCAGCAATCGGAGGACGACAGAAATGAGCAAGATGCAAACCACCCCAAGATACAGGTGCAAGATCGTCATCATCCACCAGAATATTCAGCGCATCAGAAGAGCCGCGCGCATCCTGAAACACAAACATTGTTTGAAAAAATGGCGAACGACTTTTCTCGCGAGGAGGATTGAGTCTAGCCACAAGCTCGGAAAATGGAAAATCTTGGTTCTCCATTGCTCGCCTGACACGATTACGCACGATGCCCAGCAATTCCCCGACGGTAAGGTCAGGATAAAAATCAGCGCGTAAGACGACCTGATTAAAGAAATTTCCGGTAACTTCAGACCATTTTCGCCCCTTCCTGGCTGGCATCGGAGAGCCAACATGAAAAGCATCTTGCCCAGTAAGCCGACGAAGAAGAATAAAATAAGCAGTTAGAAGAACCACATAAAGCGATACATGACTGCGAACTGCCAGCCCGCTCAATCTCATGGACAACTCTGCATCAAGATTGAAGGAGATAAAATCTCGGCACTTGGCGGGCAACACAGCAGACGGTGCAAGCACCGGCAAATCCAAGGATGGACACTGATCGGCAAGCATCTTCTGCCAATATGAAAATTGCTTGATACCCCCGCTATCATTGAGCCATTCACGCTGCCAATTTACATAACATGAATAAGTCGGCTTCAGTTCGCCGCCGCAGGAAACACATGGTTTCGATGGCGTAATATCGCCATTTACATCCAAAATTTTTCCCAGCTCCTCGATCAAACGCCAAAATGACCAACCATCCACCACAAGATGATCGAATGTCACCAAAATAACACTCTCTTGCGCACTAATTTTATAAAGATCGACCCTAAATAACGAGGCCACCGTAACATCGAAAGCCCTTTTACTATCATTCTTGATTAGCGCCTCAAGAAATGAGGGTTCGAATCCAGATACATCAACTACTCGAAGTTGCGTCTTTACAAAGCGCTCGATTCTTTGCTGAGGCTCTGAGTTGAACTCACGGAAACGAGTACGCAGCGCCGCATGACGACTTGCCAGCACTGCAATCGCCTTTTCTAATTGATGAAGATCAACCTCACCAAGAAGACGTGCAAAGAAGTTAACATTGTAAGTTCCCTGCAAATCTGGCTGAAGCTTGTATAAAAACCACAATGCACGCTGATTTTTGGATAATGAAAACCAAGTTTCACAATTCGCGTACTTGCAAATATCGCAACCTTCATTCATCGCAACCACCTCTTGGATTCCACCGACTTCAGATTTGCGAAATTCGATATCAGGAAACAAAAGATCTCTCCAAATGTTATTAATTTAAGAACTAAAAGAATAAAAATAAATTCAATTCCACAATATGAAATATTCATCACAAATCACTCGGTGTCCAAATAAGCAATCAAGCGATTTATCGAAGCAAAATCCGCGAAAATAAATTAACTAATGAGGACCTCGAACAACTCCTAACTTTGATGCGTTTCGATGAATGTTGCGTTTCGATGAATGTTCGGCTGGCAATGCGTGTTGATTCGCCGCAGTACGGAACGTTCGGTCGCCATCGTCGCCTTGATTGGCGGCGGCAACCGCGATGCGTGGATGCCACGCGTTCATACAGGTACAAGGCCAGCTTCCTGCAACCGTGCCAGACGCATCAGATTGTGGCTGGCCAACTTCAACCCAATCACCACCTTTGCACGTGCTAGGCCGAGCGTGCGTAGAGATTTGCCGCCTTGTTGCGCCAAGCGTGCGAACGCATACTCGTCAAACACCCAATCTTTGGCGATGCGACCCCAGCGACGATCGACATTGGCGTGCAATTTGTAGCCGTAGTACGCGCTGCCGTGCTTGCTCGTCCAGCATGAATCCACATCCTTCTGTGTGCGCTTGGCCTCATTCCACTGGCGCGGAATCTCCTCTCGCTTGATCTGCGCATTCTCATCGCACGTGTTGTGCTGGATCGGTACATTGACGATACTGGCGTCGATGATCTTCCCACCGCGGGCGATGTATCCGGCACGCGCCAACTGGCCGCTGATCGCCGCGCTGATGTCCCCCATCACGTCCTTGTCCTTCAGCCGTTCGCACCACACCCAGATCGTCTTCACATCCGGCACCTTGCCGCTGTCGTCCAGACCAACAAACCGCACAAAACTGCGCCGATCCAGCAACTGATATTCCAACGATTCGTCGGAAAGGTTGCACAACCGCTGCAACAGCAGCACCCGGACCATCACTTCTGTTGGCCACGCTGGCCGCCTGCCCTTGGCCTCCGGCCCCAGCGATAGCTTCGCATCCACTGCACGGGCAATCCAGGCAAAGTCGATATGACGTGACAGCAACTCCAGCGGATCATTCAACTCCTGACGCTTGGCATCACGTTCTTCACCGGCAAAAAAGTTGAGCATGTGTGTCGTTCTACACTGGCAGGATGTCAGATCAATGATCGCAGATTGCTGGGGTTTTTAGAGCCCCCATAATTCATATCAAAACATAAAATAAATAACACATGGCGCGCGCGCCGCCGTTAACTATATTTTTATTTTTAATTAGTTAAAAATCACAAAGTTTATTGTGCAAATAAATTGTTACATAAATTGTACCAATTCCATTAATTTTCACTTGATTATCCCTGGCTCTCAGCCATGAAAATTGCTCTCCGTGCGCAGAACCGGCTCTGGACAGGGCTTGCAACGCATCATCGCCGTGGCGAGTCGTGGCAGCACCTCACGCAGGCGGAACCGGTGATTGAAGCGGTAGGCGGCCTCGGCCAGATAGTCAGCCCTGAAAAACTCCGTATCGCTTTACATGGCAAAGGTTCGACGCCCCAGCAGGCGTGCCTAGATGACGGGGAGCTTACGGCGGGACGAAGGCCGAACCATCAAGCCCTGAAGTCCTGGCAAGGCTGTCGCCATACCGGACATCGCACATCAACCGGTTCGGCGACTACACACTGGATCTCAATCGGGAGATCGCGCCGATCGATTTTTCGCGAAAAATTCTCGCGGCGACAGTGAGTTAGGATAAAATTGAATGTTTTTTACACGAATCCCTGCCCACCCTCTAGTCGAATTACTACTCTCCCTCGATTTCGACCGACGTCCCCCTGCTCTGAGTAGAGTGTGGGTTTAAAATCCAAGAAGTCCATGACCCAACGGCTGGACTATCCTTACGGCACCCGTGGCAAGCGCACCAGTGCGCATAACCCACCACCATCGTGGTTGGCGAATTCGAGGGTGCCGCCGTGGGCCTGACAGATCGCCGCGGCGATGGACAGGCCCAGGCCGCTACCGCCCGAGTGGCGAGCACGCGAATCGTCGGCACGCCAGAAACGGTCGAGCATGCGCGGCAGGACCTCCGGCGCGACGCCAGGGCCACGGTCGGCGATACAGATCAGTACATGGCCATTCTCAAACCGTCCCTCGATCGACAGCTGCTTGCCGGCAGCGGCATAACGCAGCACGTTGTCGATCAGCACCGACAGAACCTGGCCAAGACGGTCGCGATCAGCATGAATGCTCAGCTGTTCGGGGATACGCAGTTGCACCTCCATCCCGGCTTCCTTCAGCGACTGCGCCACCCAGGCGATGCGTTCGCTCACCAGCGCACCGATCGGGAAGTGCTGCGGCTCCAACAGCAACTGGTTGGCTCTGGCCATCGATAGCAAGTGCAGATCACCGACCAGGCGGTTGATCTGCTCCAATTGGCGCTGCACCATCGACAACTGTTCCGCACTGCTCGGGAAGACGTCATCGAGCATGCCCTGTATCCGCCCCATTGCCGCGTTGAGCGGGGTGCGTAGCTCATGCGCCAGCATCGCACTGGATTCGCGCACTTCGCGTTCGTATTGCTGCAACTGTGCAGTCATGCTGTTGAAGTCGATGGCCAAGCCGGCTAGTTCGTCAGGCGCACCCGGCACCACGCTGGCGCGGGCGGCGAAATCGCCGTCGCGGATCCGTCGCGCGGCCTCGGCCACGTTGGAGAACTGTCGAGATAATGGGCGCGATGCAATCAGCCCACAGATCACGATCACCGGAATCGACGCCAGTACCATCTCCGCCAGCAACCACCAGTCGCGGCTGGCCAGTCCGGGCAGGAAATCGGCCACGTCGTAATAGGTTTCGAACAGTTGCCATAGGCGTTGCGCGTTGCTGTGCGGTTCCTCGCGCAATTGCAGCATCTCCTGTCGCGCTTGCGGCGGCAACCGACGCAGGGTGGAGAAATCCCAGATGGCGAAGCGCAGCACCATCCCCAGTGCGATCACCACGATGGTCAACACCGCCAGCGCGCTCATGCGCAGCCCCACCCATTGCCACAGTGGGGCGTGCGCGTTGCGACGGCACAATGGCCATTTCATCGGAAGCGATAACCGATTGCGCGCACTGTCACCAGCAGACCATGGATCCCCTCCTGCTCCAGCTTTTTGCGCAGGTTATGCACGTGCGCGTCCACGACACGCTCCAGCGCATCGCTATCGGGCAGGCAGATTTCCAGCAGTTCGTTGCGGGTGAAAGCTTTGAACGGGGTCTTCATCAGCGTCGCCAGGAGATTGAACTCGGTCGGCGTGAGTTCCAGCGGCGATTCGCGGCCCTGGTCATCGCGCACCGTGGCTCGCACTGCGGCAGTATCGACGCTGAGCCGGTCGTGGCGCAATGGCTCTTCACTTCCTCGTGCCGGTCCGGTGCGGCGCAACACCGCGTAGACCCGCGCCACCACCTCCTTGGGGCTGTACGGCTTGACCACATAGTCGTCGGCGCCGTAACGCAGTGCGCCGAGTTTTTCCGGCTCATCGCCCATCGCGGTGACCATAATCACCGGCGTATCGCCGCTGCGGCGGATCGTGGACAGCACCTCGGTACCGCTGAGCATGGGCAACATGATATCCAGCAGTACCAGGTCGGGCTTCCATTGCGCATGCAGCCTCACCGCCTTTTGGCCATCCTCGGCCACCGCAACCTCAAAGCCATCGCGGCGCAGGTAGGCCTCAAGGATGCTGGCGCTGTCCGCATCGTCTTCGACCAGTAAGATCTTCTTTGCATGCATGAAATGGAACCCTTCATGGAATCTTGAAAATTCCTAAAAAGCGGCTTGAACATGCCCGCCGATACTGACGGCCTAGATTGGATACCGGACCACCCGTCATGATTCTAACGTCCTGCTCCCGCCCCCGCCGTCACGCCCGCCCACTGCTCTGCGTGCTCGCGATCGCGTTGGGAGGCTGCTCCCTGGCGCCGGTCTACCAGCGTCCGCAGACAGCACTGCCGCCTACGCTGGGAGCGGCCACTGCGGTGGCCGCAACCGCCCATGATACCGCCACGACCGCCGTGGTCACGCTGAATCCCGAGGAACAGCGGTTCGTTCACGCCTTCTCTCCACAGCAGGATTTAACTGCGTTGGTGACCCAAGCCTTGGCGCACGCTCCCGACTTCCGCAACACCGTGCTGCTGGTCCAGCAGGCGCGGGCGCAGTACCGCATCGAACGCGCGCAGCAACTGCCGCAACTTGGAATCAACGCACAAGGGGTACGGCAGAGCTACGACAACCCGGCAACGCAGGCACGTTACGGACAGAAGCTGTACACCGCTGCGGTGGGCGTGGATGGCTTCGAACTGGATCTGTTCGGTAAGCTGGCTTCGTTGTCGGCTGCCGCACAGCAACGTTATCTGGCCTCGAGCTATGGTCAACAAGCCGCGCGCGGCGCGCTGATCGCCGAAGTTCTGCGGGCCTACACCGTCGAGCGCGCCGCCGCGCAGGCTGAGCAGCGGCTACAGGCCATCGCCGAGCACACGAGCGCGCTGCAGGCGATTGCCAACCGACAGCACGAGGTGGGGCTGCTCTCCACCGACGCGCTGAACAGCCAACGCCATCAGTCCGATCAAGCCCAGGTCCGTGCACTGCAGGCCAGCAGCGACCACGCCGCGGCCCGACGCGCGCTACAACTGCTGACCGGCTATAACGCGCCCGACAACGCCGGCACGCTGCAATCGCTACTGCCGGACGCGGACAGCGCCAACACTGCGGCATGGCGCGAACTGGATTCGCAGTTGCTGCTGCAACGACCGGATATTCAGCAAGCTGAGGCCGAGCTGCGCGCGCGCAATGCCGACATCGGCGCGGCACGCGCCGCCTTCTTTCCATCGATCCAACTGAGTACATCGCTGGGTACGGCCAGCGACAGTCTCAACGGCCTGTTCATGCCTGGCAGCCGCAGTTGGAGCTTCATTCCGCAACTGTTCATGCCGATTTTCGATGCTGGCCGCAACCGCGCCAATCTGGACATCGCGCAACTGCGCAAGGATGGCGCGGTGGCCGATTATGAGAAAGCCGTGGAAGCGGCCTTCCGCGAGGTCGCCGACGCGCTCGATGCCCTGCCCGCCTTGCAACAGCGCGAACAACGCGAGCGTGCCAACGCCGAGCGCGAACAACAACGGGTGGCGCGCCTGCAACAGCGCGTGGCGCAAGGCCTGCAAGATCGCACCGACCTGCTCGCCGGCAACCTCCAAGCCGAACAGGCCGAACTGGAGCAACTGCAGGCACGCCAGGCCTTGCTGCTCAATCGCATCGCCCTGTTCCACGCGTTCTACGGCGTGCAACTGCCACACGCGTCCTGATTTCGCCCTCTCCCCCTCACGAGGTTGCTCATGAACCCTGTCTGTTCCGCCCTGTCTTCGGCGCTGACCGTCGCCATGTTGGCACTGTCCGCATGTGCGCATGCCGCCGATGCCGACATCCCGTCGCACGCTGCAAATGCCGGTCTCTTTGGCGACAAGACCGAACTCAGCATCGGTGCCGGCGCCATGCTGACACCGCGCTATGCCGGCTCCGCCGACGACCGCCTCCAGGGCGTGCCGGTGTTTTCCCTGCAGCGCGGCATTGTGTTCGTGGATAGTGTCCGCGGTGCTGGCGTGCAATTTCAAAATGCACATGGTTTCTCCGCCAGCCAATCGTTTTACTACGATCTGGGGCGGCTGCAACGCAATAGCACTTGGCGTCCTGGCTCGGCTCGGTTGGCCGGCATGGGCGACGTCCCCGGCGCGATCACTGCGCGCAGTCTGGTCATGCAACAACTCACACCTTCCGTGGCCTTGGAGGCGGAAGCCGAATTCGCGCTCAAGGAAAGCGCCCGGCGCAACCGCTACCGTGCCGGTGCCCAGTTCACCCTGCTGCATACCCCCACCGACAACGTCACCATGGACCTGAATGCCCATTGGGGCGACCGCCGTTTCAACCAGTCCTATTTCGGCGTCGATGCCGCGCAGAGCGCCGCCAGCAACTTCCGACCATACCGTGCTGATGCGGGAATGTATGCCTATTCGGTCGGCGCCGACTGGGATCACACGCTCTCCCCGCACTGGACCGTCTCGCTGCTGCTCAACGCCACGCGCTATGTTGGCTCGACCGATGGCAGCCCCGTTGTGCAGCGCCGCGCCTTCGCCAGCATCGGCGCCACCATGACCTATACCCGCTGATCGTGACCAGGACACCGCCGACCATGACATCACGTCACATCCTTCTTCTCACCCTGTCCCTGTCGCTGGCCATGCTGTCGTTGTCAGGCTGCAGCCAGGACACCACGCCTGTCGCCGATGCGCCACGCGCGGTCAAACTGGAAATCGTCGCCAGTGGTGCTGACCAGGACAGCGAACGCTTCGTGGCGCAGGTGCGTCAGCAGCAGCGTGCCGAACTCGGTTTCGAGGGCGGCGGGCGCATCGCCGACATCGCCGTGGATATCGGCGACCGGGTGCATGCGGGTCAGGTCCTGGCGCGCCTGGATCCGGAACCGAACCGGCTGCGCCTGCAACAGGCCGAGGCCAACGTCGGCATCGCCAGCGCCGATCTGCAACAGCAGCAGACTCAGCTCGCTCAACAGCAAGCGATGTTCGACGACGGCGCCACGTCGGCAGCCACCCTGACCGCCGCTAAAAGCAGCTTCGCCGCGTCTCAGGCGCGGGTGCGCAGCGCGCAGTCGGAATTGGCCCTGGCGCGCCGCGCTGTGCGCCAATCGGAGTTGCGCGCACCGTTTGACGGTAGCGTGGTGGCCCGCTTGCAGCAGCCGGACGCGCTTGTCGGTGCCGGCCAGGCCGTGCTGCAAGTGGATGGCCAGGACCATGCGCAGGTCGTCGCCACGTTGCCGGCGGCGCGCGCGGCGACCCTGCAGCCAGGTCAGGAGATCGCCGCTTACCGCAGCACCGCACCCGAACACGGGTTGCCGCTGCGGCTACGCAGCGTCTCCACACGCGTGGAGGGCGGCGCCACCGTGCAAGCGCTGTTCGACAGCGCCTCCGCTGTTGCACAATTGCACGCTGGCGAAACCCTGTTGCTGGCACTGCCGACCGCCGGCTCCGTGCAACCGCCGAGCGTCCCGCTCAGTGCACTGATCCCAAGCATGGGCAACCAGAAGATGATGCTCTTCGTGTACCGTCAGGACAGCCAGACTGTGCGTCGGCGTCAAGTCGATACTGGGCGCATCGAAGGCGAACGCGTGCAAATCCTCGGCGGCCTGCGCACAGGCGAATACATCGTCGCCACTGGCGCCGCCTTTCTTCACGACGGCCAGGCCGTCGTCCCGTTCCATCCCGCGACCCGTCTCAGCAGCAGCACCACGCCATGAACCTGACCCGCGCCACCCTCCATTCGCACCGCCTCGCGCTGTTCAGCGCGGCACTGATCCTGATCGGCGGCATCATCACCTTTCTCGGTTTCCCCTCGCAGGAAGAGCCCAGCGTGACCGTGCGCGATGCGATCGTGCAAGTCGGTTTCCCCGGCATGTCCAGCGAGCGCGTGGAAAACCTGCTGGCGCGACCGATCGAGGAACGGCTACGCGAGATCAGCGGGCTGAAAAAGATCGTCACCACCATCCACCCCGGCAGCGCGATCGTGCAGGTGACCGCGCAGGACAGCGTCAAAGATCTTGCGGGGCTGTGGCAACGCGTGCGCAGCAAAGCGGCCGAGGCTGGCGCGCAGTTACCGCAAGGCACGCAGGGGCCGATGGTGGACGACGACTTTGGCCGCGTCGCCATCGCCTCAATCGCAGTCACGGCACCGGGCTTCAGTAGCGCCGAGATGCTCGGGCCGCTGCGACAGCTGCGTGCGCAACTGTACACTGTGCCTGGCGTGGATCGCGTCACCTTCCACGGTCTGCGGGACGAACGCGTCTACGTCGCGTTCGACCGTACTCGGCTCGGCGAAGCCGGCCTCACCCCCGCCGCAGTGGCGCAGCAGTTGCGTGCGCAGAACGTGGTCACCGGCGGTGGCCTGGTCGCCGCATCCGGATTGGCCATGACCGTCACCACCTCCGGTGAGGTGCGCGACCTCGACGACCTGCGCAAGACCCTGATCGCCACGCAAGGCGCCGACGGCCCGCGACAGATCCCGCTGGCGCAGTTGGCGAAGATCGCGTTGATGCCGGTAGATCCGCCCGAAGCTGGCGCGATCTATCAAGGCCAGCCGGCGGTGGTAGTGGCGGTATCGATGGCGCCCGGCAATAACGTCGCCGAGGTGGGCAAGGCCTTGCGGCTCAAGCTAGCCGAGACCGCCAAACTGCTGCCGGTGGGATTTTCCCAGCATGTCGTCACCTTCCAGGCCGACGTGGTCGAGCGCGAAATGAGCAAGATGCACCACGTCATGGGCGAAACCATCGTCATCGTGATGGCCGTGGTGATGCTGTTCCTGGGCTGGCGTACCGGCCTGATCGTCGGCGCGATCGTGCCGCTGACCATCCTCGGCGCGCTGATCGTGATGCGTGCGCTGGATGTGGAACTGCAAACCGTGTCCATCGCCGCGATCATCCTGGCGCTTGGCCTGCTGGTGGATAACGGCATCGTCATCGCCGAGGACATCGAACGGCGCCTGACCGCAGGCGAACCCCGTCGCGAAGCTTGCGAGGCAGCCGGACGAACCCTGGCGATTCCGTTGCTGACGTCCTCGCTGGTGATCGTGCTGGCATTCTCGCCGTTCTTCTTCGGCCAGACCAGCACCAACGAATACATGCGTTCCCTGGCGATCGTGCTGGCGGTGACGTTGCTCGGCTCGTGGTTGCTCAGCATCACCATCACGCCGCTGTTGTGCATGTATTTCGCGCGACCGCATGCGTCCGCCCATGGCGAGGACCATGGCGAAACCTACGATTCGAAACCGTACCGTCTGTATCGGCGCATCATCGAGGGGCTGCTGGCGCACAAGACGCTGTTCCTCGGCAGCATGCTGGCGTTGCTGACGCTGGCGGTCACGGTGTTGCTATCGATTCCCTACAGCTTTCTGCCCAAGTCCGACCGCCTCCAGTTCCAGATGCCGGTGACCCTGCAGCCGGGCAGCGATGCGCGCCAGACGCTGCGCACCGTGCAATCGATCAGCCAGTGGCTGGCCGATCGCAAACAGAACCCGCAAATCGTGGACAGCATCGGTTACGTCGCCGACGGCGGGCCGCGCATCGTGCTTGGACTGAACCCACCGTTGCCGGCGGCCAACATCGCCTACTTCACCATCAGCGTGGTGCCTGGCACCGATGTCGATGCGCTGATCGCCAAGGTCCAGCGGCATCTGCGCCAGCAATATCCAACGGTACGCGCCAACCCCAAGCGGTTCTCGCTTGGGTCGACCGAATCGGGTGTGGCCATCTATCGCGTGATCGGCCCGGACGAAGCGCAGTTGCGTCGGCTCGCCGCCGGCATCGCGGAGGCGTTGCGCTCGCTACCGGGAACCGTTGACGTGAGCGATGACTGGGAAAGCCGCATCCCGCGCTACGATGTGCGCGTGGATCAGGCCAAGGCGCGGCGCGCCGGCATCAGCAGCGACGACATCGCCCAGGCACTGCAGTTGCGTTACAGCGGCATGGACGCCTCGGTGATCCGCGACGACGGGACCAATGTGCCGATCGTCCTGCGCGGAGGTTTCGAAGAGCGCGAACGCGGGCGCGATCCCGGCACGACTCTGATCTACCCGCAGTCCGGTGGCGCGCCGCTGCCCTTGGCATCGATCGCCGATATCCGCCTGAGCGCTGAACCTTCGACGATCATGCGTCGTAACCTGAGCCGCGCGATCACCGTCACCGGACACAATCCGCAACTCACCACCGACCAGATCGTCACCTCATTGGCCGACAAGGTAGCGGCACTGAAGCTGCCGCCGGGCTACCGCATCGAAATGGGCGGCGAACTGGAGGACGCCGCCGAAGCCAACCAGGCCCTGTTGCAGTACATGCCGCATGCGTTGGGCGCGATCCTGCTGTTGTTCATCTGGCAATTCAATTCGTTCCGCAAGCTATTCATCGTCATCGCCAGCATTCCGTTCGTACTGATCGGCGCCACCCTCGCCCTGCTGGTGACCGGCTATCCGTTCGGCTTCATGGCCACCTTCGGCCTGCTCGCGCTGGCCGGCATCATCGTCAACAACGCGGTGCTGTTGCTGGAACGTATCGAGGCAGAACTGGCTGATGGCCTCAGCCGGCACGAGGCGGTGATCGCGGCGGCACTCAAACGCCTGCGCCCGATTGTCATGACCAAACTCACCTGCATTGTCGGTCTGATCCCGCTGATGCTGTTCGCTGGGCCATTGTGGACCGGCATGGCCATCACCATGATCGGCGGTCTGGCGCTGGGGACACTGGTGACCCTGGGAGTGATCCCGGTGCTGTACGACCTGCTGTTCTCGCGGCATGCTCAAAGCGACGTGACTGCCGTCAGGACATCGGCGTGAACAAACTACGGCAGGCTGACCGTGTCAATGCTGACGTGTTCTGGCTGATGCGAAGCACGCGCAACTACACGAAGCCCACTTTGCAGCGCTTCGCGGCCGGACCTGCAATCCGGCAACGCCGTATCGGACGAGTGCCATGCACATGCTGGGGACAGACTCCAGCAGCGAGCGGCGTATACGGAGTTATCGCTTTGCGCACTCACTGCGCCATGCACAAAAATACACCCGGCGTTGCCGGGTGTGTATTGAAAAGTGGCGTCCCCACGGGGATTCGAACCCCGGTCGCCACCGTGAAAGGGTGATGTCCTAGGCCTCTAGACGATGGGGACGCTGATAACGATGTTGCTTTGCGGACGGCCTATGTCCGAAAAGTTGGTGGAGCCAGCCGGGATCGAACCGGCGACCTCTTGCATGCCATGCAAGCGCTCTCCCAGCTGAGCTATGGCCCCATTGGGACTGGCAGAAGCGGAATCATACCCGACTTTTCGCTGATGTACAAAACATGCACACTGATGATATCGGGCCTGCACGCGTTTGAGGTATGACTTAAAAATGGCGTCCCCACGGGGATTCGAACCCCGGTCGCCACCGTGAAAGGGTGATGTCCTAGGCCTCTAGACGATGGGGACGCTGATAACGATGTCGCTTTACGGACGGCCTATGTCCGAAAAGTTGGTGGAGCCAGCCGGGATCGAACCGGCGACCTCTTGCATGCCATGCAAGCGCTCTCCCAGCTGAGCTATGGCCCCACATGCTGCGAGGAGCGGAATATTAACGACCGTCCCTGCCCCACGCAAGCTTTTTTGCAGAATTTCCCGCACGGCCGAATAGGCTGTCGCAATCGATCGTCTGTTGGGATCTACGTGCCTTGGACAGGGCAGACTTAACAGCCACTTTTCCGACCAAGCTCGAATGTCCCAGCATCCTTCACGCAAGACATGGCCCGCACATTATTTCCTTGGCCTGCGACCTCTTCAACACGCCGAATCACTCCCATTCGATTATTGATATAAGATAAAATTCCTTTAAAATCAATGATATTTTTACAGAAAATCTCCGAGAACCATGAAAAATACCATACTCAATCATGGTGCCGACTTCCCTAACACATCGCCGTGAAACTCGCTCCTGTCTAGGATCGCCGCGCCCGCTCTTCTTCGGCCAACTTGCCCGGCCAAGCGGCAATTCGCCGTCTGTGAAGCACGCCAGCACTTCAGTCAGGCGCGCGGTGGAGACATGAATGGGTGGCTCGAACACGTACCCGGCTTCGACCATCTCGGCCTCGATATCCTCCGTGATGAAGAACGGCTCGGTCCCGTCGTGCTGTCTCATGCTGACTCCATAGTGACTTTCTAAAAACCGAAATCCCATCCGCCTGCTCCACAGTCGATCAGTCAAGATCTTCCGGCCACCTCGAACACACGAGGACGCGCCACAATAGCCTTAAACAGGTTCCCGACCCGGTCGTCGATCAGTTCAATCTGCGGCCACGCTCGTAACGCGCGCAGCAGGCCGCTCCCCAGTCCGCGATAAGGCAGGAGCTTGGCAGCAAATGACGCCAGAATCGGATTGCGCATATTGGAGTTACCCGCCTTGATGTTTTCGATGGTCAGGTTGTTGGGCAGATGACCGGGGCTAATGATCTCGACCCGATCCACAAACACCAGCACCCGCACGGGGGCACTGACGAAGTAATCGCGGTGAATGAGGGCGTTGGCGACCAGCTCTTCCCAAACAATGCGCGGAATCTCAGGCTGTCCCTGGGAGTTGAAGCCCTGCTCGCGCTGGGCGGCACGGGTGTTGGCGACAATGAAGCCCAGCGTCTGCTGGAAAACGTCGGCCAACTTGCCAGTGATGTCGCGACTGTCTATGTAGCGCTCGTCCTCAATCTCGTTGCCGACAAAGGCCACCGCCTTGACGATGAAGGCGGGCAGTGCGTAGTGCGGCGCTCTGGCGAACAATAGACTGCCCGCAACATTGAGCTGGCCCTGGTTCATCAGGTTCATGTTGGTCAGCAACTGCGGCAGTGGCTGGTTATGCTGAGCGAGCGGCTCACCAAACTGCTGCGCGAAGAAGGCTTCGAAATAGGGCATGTCCACGTCAGCCGAGCCCAGCCCCGCCACGGGCGTTTCGTCGGCGTGCACCAGGCCCGCCTGCTGAAACAGGCGCTGGATTTCTTCGCGCGAGGTGGCGCGGCGTTTGTCCGAGCCGTTCTTCACCCAGATGGCGCCGTTCTTGTCCATGTAGGGCTTGCTGACGCCTTCGGCAATGGTGACCACCACGACAGCGCCATTCGGGTGCGGAACATTTTCGGTGAGCGGGTTCACAGCGGGCCGTACATTTTGCGATGCACTGTTCGAGATAAGCTGGTTCAGGCGGTCGATGTCCACGCCAGACAAGCCCAATACCGAACCATCGTTCTGTACGCCAATGAAAATCTGCCCCCCTGCTGTGTTGCTGAAAGCGACGATCTCCGCCGCCAGCGCATCGGCATTGGTGAAATTTTCCTTGAACTGATGGCGGCTGTCCTCTCCCCGGCTGAGCAGGTCGATCAGCTCTGTGGTTTCCATAGGTTGTAAACCTCTTTACGTCGGTTGAAGGCTTCTTGGCCTCCCTCCATGATGTTGATGATGGCGTCCTGTACTGGGCGGGCGTCGATGCTGCCGCTTTGCACGGCAACTTTCTCGTCCTGATAGCGGCAGGCGTGCACTTGCTCCGCACCACCCAGCACCGGGAAATTGGCGTTGTGGGTAGCGAAGATGAACTGGGCGTGAGGCTTCATCTGACACAGCAGCTTAATCACGTCATCGTAGATGGTCTGGTTGTCCAGATCGTCTTCTGGCTGGTCGATGATGATCACGTCGTTCTGTCGTTGGCTGAGCACATACAACAGGAGCGCAGAGGCTCGCTGCCCGAGTGAGTGGTGCTTGAGTTCCTTACCGTGATAGCCTATGACGAAATGGTTGGGAACCTGCCAGATGACGAACTCAGTCAGGTTCTGCATGAAGGTCTTCTCGAAGATCTCGGGGGTACTCCCAGCCTTGGCCAAAGCACTCGGCAGGGCACGCAGGAGGCCGCCAAAGTCGGCATAGTCCTCCATCGCTGCGCGCAGCGTGGTTTCGCGGATGTTGCTGCCCTTGAAAAGCTGCTGCATGAAGCTTATGGCGGCTTCCTTGTCGCCCTTGAAGTCGGCTTTAATCTGCAGGGCGGTATGGCCAGCGTTCACTCGGTCTAGCTCGGCCTTGATGGTGTTGAACTCGCTCAGCCATAGTTCATTGAGTTTGTCGATCTCGGCAAACAGCGCGTCGCGGATGCTAGTCTGCTGTGATTCCTGCTTGGTCAGCGCCTGAAGCATTTGCTCCGCCTTGGTTTTGCGCTGCTGCTGGGCCAGGAAGTCGTCCGGCTGGATGGCAGTCATGCCGGTTTGTTTGAGCTCCTGAGCCAGTTGGCGCTCGACTTGTGCGAACTCCTCCTGAAGGCTCCTGCTTGCGCCTTCAAATTCGCCCTGTTTGGTCTTGAGGCGAGCTGCAATGACGTTCGCTTCTCGCTCGATCTGCTTGAGCTGATCGACCTTGGCAACGAGGTTGGAGAACTCGGCGTAGTAGGCCGTGAAGAAATCCGGGTTCTGCTTGGAAACGTAGCTCGTTGCGTTCCGCAGCTCGTCCTCATGCTCGGCAATCAGACTTCCTAGAGCGAGGATGAAGCTGTCTGCCCGCTCCATCATGCGCGCGAGCGCTGTGGCGTCCTGCTGGAAGCCAAGTCGCTTTTGGAGCTTATCGGCGACACCGTGCTCCGCGAACTTGGTCAGACGGAAGTTGGCATCATTTAGTTGGGTCTCGAAGTCGCGCTTGAGTTCGGCCGTGTTGCTGAGCTTGAGCCAGCGCTGAGCAGCGTCACGCACGCGCTGGCGTTGAACCTCTATTTCGTCACGCAGCACACGCAGCTTCTCGCCAACCAGCTTTTCCACCAGATCGGTCTCGAAGCCTTCGCCGGTGCTGGAAAGGTCCTTCTGGCCGAAGTAGATCGGACGGCGCAGTACGGTCTCCCGGATCGACACGCCGGGTTGCAACTTGCCGCCCAAATAGACATTCGGGGCTTCGCGGAAGATGCGGGAGATAGTGAATTCCTGTCCGTACACGTCACATGCTGTCAGCGTCACCTTGCCGCCGCTGCCAAGGGTATGGCGGATCAACTCATCCTTGTACTTGGTGTCCTGCGCCTTCTCGCCGCGTGGAATGTCGAGGGCGTAGCGTACTGCCTCCAGGATGGATGATTTGCCGCTGCCGCGGATGCCGATCAGCGTGTTGAGTTCGGAAGAGAAGTGCAGCGTCTGACCATCGAGGATGCCCCCGTCGAAGTGGATGCGGCGGATGTGCGACGCCTGATGCTTGGGCGGCTCCGTGGCGACCCGCGCAGCGGGATCGCTCAAGGCAAACTTGACCGCCTCAAAGGACAGCTCGCCCAATTTGAGATAACAGGCTTTGCCCTGACCAATGTCTTCTATGCATTTGGCGTCGCAGCCTTCGAGTTCGGCGGGATACCAGTCACCTAGATGCTGCTGCGCTTTAGTCCGGCAGGGTTTGTTTTTCTCTTGCACCTTGTTGTACGTGCGCACCTTCTGAAAGCCAAGCGTGCGGCGGCGAAATAACTCATTTCGGCCCAGCTCGGCAAGACGCCCCCCATCCAGCTCGGCCCAAAGCCCACTCGGCGCTTCGACATGAGCAAAGACGAGAAAGAAGTCGCGGTGGTAGCTTTCCAACTCCTCGATGGTGTTCACCAGGGACAGCGAAGATCGACCATTTTCCTGCTCATACTGGGCTGGGACTTTTCCTTTGAACGAGACGCCCAAGAAGGGATTGATATGGTCATGACCATCGGCCAACCAATCATCGGAAAAGACAACCAGCGTATGAATGCCATTGGCCCCATCATTGACCGACAGCTCGACGCCTGGCAGCAGCGCAATCCCCTTCTTCTGTGCTGTCTTTCGCAGTGCTTTGAATTCATCGAAGTCGAACTTGTTGTGATTGGTGATGACGCCCAGGCGAATGCCCGCGTTCTCCAATGCATCCACATAGTTGCTGTTGTAGAAGTTGTCATCGCCCGTGTACTTGAACTCGCGGTCTGCCCGGGTGTGCAGATGGAAGTCTGCGCGTACCCACTGTGCCCCTTCTGCGAAGACAAAGGATCGAGTCCCCGATTGCTTTGGTGGCAAACTTTCCATCATCGATCCTCCTTATATGCTGACGGTCCCGCGATCTTGGGTGACTGAGAGGGCGTGCGTTTCACAGAAAACATGTCAAGTGCCCTCCTTGGACGACCTAATCTCAAACTGTGTGTCTGCGCGTAGAGGAACGCTGCGGGGTCAAAGAGCTGCTCCGCAAGGTCTGAGATGGTTTGTTCGATTAGTACGGGGCTCATGACCTGCTTCTTATGTTCGGTGGCACGACACCACAGTGCTTGTAGATCGTCGTACGTGACACGCCATAACGGCGAGCCACGTCAGCCACCTGAATGTCAGGATCGCGCAGCAGCGCCTTGATCTCGCGCACCTGCTGATCGTCCAGTTTGGGTTTCCGGCCGCCGACCCGGCCTCTGGCACGAGCGGCAGCAAGCCCGGCCTGCGTGCGCTCCCGGATCAACCCACGCTCGAACTCAGCCAGCGCCGCAAACACGTGGAAAACCAACTTGCCCGCTGCACTGCCTGTCTCGATCTTCTCAGTCAAACTTTCAAAGCCCACACCTTGCTGTTCAAGGTCGGCCACGATCTGCACTAGGTCGGGCAAACTGCGGCCAAGCCGATCCAATCGCCAGACGACAAGGGTGTCGCCAGCCCTCAGCGCCTTTCTGCACTGCTCAAGCTCAGGGCGGGCTACGTTCTTACCGCCGATCGCTTCCTCATAGATCGCACCGCACCCGGCCTGCGTGAGCGCGTCACGCTGAAGGTCTAAGTGCTGGTCATCGATTGATACGCGAGCGTATCCTATGCGTTGATTCATTGACGGAATCAGGACATTGAAAAATTTACGGGTATATTAACACCCATGAACTGATTCGGCGACCAAAAACCGGGGGCACTTCGGTATGTTCAGAAAACCACCGTTTTCTGAACACGCATTGAGCCACAATGCGCGAGAATTTATCACTAGTGGCAGTGCTCGATCCTCAAGATGAAGGGGCAGCCGACTCTCTCAAGAGACCGCAATAGCCTTGCACGCCGTCGCTCTTGTCCACCGCCTCATAGGGGCACGCCACGCACGGGTCAGACATGTTTGCCCGAATGCGCCGGAGGCTGTGCGGGCAGTGACCGTCTAACGTCGTTGCTCTTATTCGTCCTGGTCAAGTATCTCTCGGTCGACCGGTGAACCAAAATCGACCTTCCCGTGCTGATTGTCGGGGGTGACGGATGCCAGTAATTCGTCCAGTGTATAGCGCGGCCGCGCTGCTGGGCCGACGGTAACACCGCTCATTCCAGCCTCGGCCCCAGCTTCAGCAATCGCCTCGTTGATTTCCTCAATGCTCAACCTAGCACCGTTCGTCTTGCCTTTCAGGATGCCTATAAAGGCATCGACTCCTTTGAGGACGTCACTCATCACGACTCCAATCGGCTCTCTTCTGCCGGCTGCGGCATAGTACTCGTCCGGACGGGCCAGTAAGAATAATAATATTCCTATCCTTCTTACCGCTCCCCGTTACGTGTTGGTCGAACGGCTTGCTCTTGCACGGAGGTCATCCTGCTTAGCTCTCGGCAACGATATGAAGTCGCGCTCTGTCATTGTCTCGTGCCGGCCGAGCCGACGAAGTTTGTTGGATGTTGCAGCGGGCTACAACATCCAACTGAAACGCCGCTGCGCTAATGCTTCAACGTTTGGCGTACGGCGGCCATTGCCTCACTGAAATCCCCGTGCGTTGCCCGCCCTGTTTCGGCCTGGTAGAAGACGACCATGAACAGGTTCGCAACGGCTTCGGCCATTGTCGATAGCTCCTGAGCGGTACGCTGGTCCATGAAGTCCAAGTCAGCGAGTTGCGTTGCGGCGTGATGGATAACTTGCCGCGCTTCGATATCATGCGTAGTTGCCATGCTTCACCTCTCTAGCAGGTGTTGTTACGTGGAAGTGCCAGCCGGTTGCCGCCGGCCGGTGCGATTCCGGTTCAGGCGTCGTCTTGCACCGGACGTTTGTTGACGAAGGCCGCCACTTCATCGTTGGTCGGCTCAACCCGATCTGTGGCCGAACCCAGGCTATCGCCTGCGAAGCTCCCTTGACCCGCGTCCGACGCCCCGCTATTGCGAATCGTTGATGCGATCTTGCCGCCCGTGGTGTCTGCGATTCGGTCATTCGCGAACGCGGCCATGCTTCCGGCCTTATCCTTCGCAACTTGGCCCGCACCCTTCGCCAAATTAGCGCCCATGTCGGCCGCGAATCGACCGGCCGTGCCCATCGCAGAGGCGAAGCCACCGCTGCCGCCAGAACCACCAGGCGAAGCACCACCCGAACAACCGCCGACGCTGCCCGAGCCGCCATCGCTGCTACCGCCACGGGAGAACATGCCGGTGCCGTCCGCCATGTTTTGTTGCGCGGACTGGAACGCGGCCTTGAGAGCAGAGGTTCCGCCCGCCGCGCTGGTTACGCCTACCATCGCGGTCGAGCCCGCCGAGGCTGCCGCGCTTGCCGTCATAGCGGCTGCGGCCATTACAGAACCAACCCCTACACCGCCAACGGAGCCAGCGCCGCCGACCCCGACAATGCCCGCTATCCTCGGTGGTACCTTGTTCGTCAAATACATCAGTACGAACGCGGCGATAAGCATGATCGCCATTTCCTTGAGGTCGATTCCGGCTCTCATGCTGGCGTAGTACTCGTTGATAAACGTCTTTCCGATACCAATGAGCAGCAGCATTACCATCATTTCGGCCCCGATTGCCAACACATGCTTGTAGTAGCTGATCGCGATATCTGACGTCCAACGCGCCCCACCGAAGCCCAGAAAGAACACCCCGCCGTAGATCATGATCCAGGCTGACACAAAGACTAGGAGCAAGTTCACGCCGACAATCACAAGAACGGTCATTACGACCAACGCCATGAGAAGCCCTACCACGCTGTCCGTGGGCGACCAGACCGACGACTGATCGAGCGTCTTGGTAAAGATGTCGTAGCCGATTTGCACGATACCTCCTGGCGTAAAGTCGGTTGACTGACCAATGGCCTTCGCGCCGATCATCCACATCGACTTGACGATGGAATCGGCAATTTCAGACCCGTTGGACAGAATCCACCAGAAGAAGCCGAGCACCGCGAAGAAGCGAACGATTTCAGCCAGTGCCTCCTGAATGCCGCCATTTTTCAACGCCAGCATCCCGAACGTCCATACCATGCTGATCAGCGCGAGGCCCCAAAACAACCACGATGCGTAGCTCACCATGACGCTGCCCCACGCGCTGGCCGCAGCCTGGTATTTCCCCATCACCGAATCGACCACGTCGGCATTCATCGGCGCGGCCGTCACGGTTGTCGAGTACATGACGGCCATCAAGCCGAGCATAGAGAGCTTGCCGCCGCTGGAAAATATCATTTTCATAGTGCGGTTCTCAGTCATTGATCTTTCTTCTGTGGTTGTGACGGTGTATCACCCCATGTCCAGTTCTTTGGCGAGGGGGTGACGATGTTGCTGCCATCACGCAGTTGTTTCGCTGCGGCAGTCTGCTTGGCCTCAATCTGAGTGCTTCTTTCGTTGCAGCCGGCAAGGACTGCGATCAGGGAGAGCACGATAGTGAATTTCATCATCGCCTCCTTATTCAAAGGTCCAGTTCTTCGGCGTCGAGTTGGTGATGTTGCTGCCGTCACGAAGCTGCTTGGCCGATGCCGCCTGCTGCGCCTCTCGATCTGCAATCACCTGCGCGCGGGTCGCGGCTGCCGTTGCCTGCGCGGCCAGCATGCCCCGGATTTGCAGGAGCTGGTTCGTCTGCGCGCTAGCGAGCTGGTTCGCCGCCTGTAATGCCTGCATTTGGCCCTGCGCGCCCGTTGCTTGCGACTGCAACTGGCGAAGATTCGCGGCGTCTGTCACTAGTGCTTGTTGTTGTTGATCGACGCCTTGCAACACGGCATCGTTCGCCCTTTTCTGTGCCGCCGAGCCGTTGGCCTGCGCATCAAGCAAGACTTGCCGCTGCGCATCTGTGCACCCCGTCGCGGTGAAGCACGGCGACGAGCGGTAATAGGCTACGTCCTGGTAACGCGACAAATAGCTATCGATGCTTCCGGCCTGGTTCTTGTAGTAGTTCAGCATGTCCTGCGCTTGCAGGAGCTTGCTGATGGTCTGGTTTGCCTGGTCCCACACGTAGGCAGCCGGCGCGACCGTGTTTTGCAGCATGTTCTGGTACTGCTGCAACTGCGTCTCGTACTGCTGAATCTGTTTTGCCACGGCAGCGACGTTTTGCATGGCACTGATCGTCGTTTGCACAACGTTCGTCGCGTCGATCACCGGAATGCCGGCCTGCGTCGACGGCGAAACTGCGCAGGCGACCGCGAGTGCAAGCATGATCGTTTTAGCTGCTAAAATTCTCTTCATGACGGTACTCCTTTGATGCATGGCCTTAAGGGTCATCGAGTAGCTTCGCCAGGACAGCTATCGATAATTGACCAGAGCGACACCGAAGCCCGGCCCTTTGGTGTCATGTCACGGTGTCAAGAAATGGCGCGGCTCCCGCGCCGCTCAATCTCCTTACCTCCCTTGCTTGAACCGCTGCCCGCTCGGCGGCAGACAGTACACCTTGATAGGTGGACTGCCCTTGCGCGTCACCTTGTCTTGCATCGTTTCTCCTATGAGCGGCGGTAGCCGCTGGCCTCGCAGAGCAGGATTCCCGTTGAGCGCAAAAGGCGCGAATAAGGGAAAGTGAAGAAGGAACACTGGCTTGCCGGTGGGCCTACTTCACATATCCTGCCCGGTATACCACCGCTTCCGAAACGAAGCAGGACCTTCCTGTGATTGACAAGTCGCTGTTGATTTTCCATTCCACTCTCGGTCAGTCGAAAGAACAACGTTCGAATGCTGCATTGGTCGAGAAAATACATGTTTTGTTCGACTCCAGGAAGTTGATGGTTGAATGCAGCAAGGTTGCTGAGTACTACCGAACCACTTCCTGCTTGCGCGTCAGTTCGTTGGCATATCTGCGGAAAGTCGGGTAGCTGTAGCGGATGTGTCCTTCTTCCACCAATGCCTCCCAGATGCTCATCAGCGAATGCCCATCATTGATGGATGCTTGAACTTCTGTCCGCACGAGCAGAAACGCAGCTCGATTTCTTGCATTCCTTCCAATGGCCTGCCTCAAGGCGCGCTCGGCGATTCGTTCTGATAGAGATTTCATGGAATCAAACCTCGTAACTGTGCGAAAACAGCACCTGATCCAAGTTGGCGCACTCCCAACTTCCTGGGCGGCTAATCACCATACCTGCGTCTTCAGCAAGCATTGCAAGCAACTTGGAGGGCGTCAGATCGCCGTGACTCGTGACGCCTTCCCGTGGCTTGTTCGATTGAGTACAGCTAGTCGCTAGCTCACGAAAATTCGCCGCTTTCATGTCCAATATATCTATCGAAATTCGCTTCTTCATATAGGCCTCCTTGTGCTCCGCTGCCGGTATCAAACAGGCGTGCAACCGCCTCGGTGGGGAAATACATGCGACGGCCGACATAAACCTTCCGAGCATTGAGATGCCGCGCCCAATCGCTCTTTGAATTGATCAGCGCCATTCGCAAGCCTTCCGGCTTTCGGCTCAACGTCGTAGCCAGTTGCTCCAAAGTCATGACCACCCCGTACCGCTCTTTCAAGATTTCGAACATTGAATTCACACAATTGGCTTGAATCCGATTGATTAATTTTGTTGCGTGAATTCTTGGGAAATTTCGCCTAGAATTACAGTACAAATAATCAGGCGTTTTCTTACTAGGACTTGAAGACCTATGGCGCGACCTGTACGCAGTGACTTGGAAAAAAGGCAAGGGGGAATGCGTGCGGCGGCGTTACTGCATGTGCTCGCCGCTCGTATGGGAGCAAAGAATCCACATCAGTTCGCAGCGTGTTTTGACGACAATGTCGGCATGCTGACGCAGCAGTCCGGAAAATGGCGATCCAGCTTCAGTGGCGAGAAACCGCTGTCGGCGCAGCAAATAAAGCTGCTCACGCGCCTTCATACCGATGCTCACGCTCTGCATGAAAATGGCCCGGCAGGACTATGGAAAGCGATGTGGGGACCAGTGGCCGAATTGCAGTCGATACTTTCCGGCGAACTGAAGGAATGGCGGACGCTTGATGTGGTTCTCGCCGAATTCGAGGCCGATCTGCTGCTGGCCGAATACGATCACTCGCCCCTAACACTTGAGCACATGGTGAAAGCGATCGCCTTGTACCGAATGCATCAGGAAGTCGAAGCCATCGTCCCACTTGGTCTCGACGGCAACGGAATTTGCAGGTGTCTGCGGCTTTGTCTGGACAACGATCAGGTACAGCAAGAGCTATTCCGTCTTGGCGTCCTACACGCCCTCAACACCGAATTGACGAGCTGGATTGTCTCGCGGCCAGACATGGAGGTGGCATGGGCGTCCGCAGAGGCGCGGTGGAGTGCCATCGCGCAACGACTGGATTGGGTCAATTGAGCCGAACGGAAATTTTAGCGGCTAAAAAGAAGCGTCACTTTGGCTTCGGTAGTTCCGCGCAGGCGACGCCTCGCATCGAAGCTCTTCGAGCCGTCCAGACCTGAAGGATTGAACTCCAAGAGGGGTATGGAGCCGGATCATGATCCCTCATCTGTCAACGAAATGCGTTGAGCAACTACACTTCGATAGCACTGGTGGGCACTGACCACCCAACGCGACACAAGAAGCGACCATTCTCCTGGCGTACAACACAACGGCCGAAGGCCGACCATCGGCAAGATGCTTGGCGTCGCCCTAAAGGGCGGCGGCAAGTGCCGCGCCTAGTGGATGATCTTGGAAGATCATGGATGGAATTTGCGAACTAGCCGCAAGCTCGCGCCGTTGCTATGTTTTCCGGTTTGAGGCGGGGAACGTTGCTACGGATGAAAGGGAACATTGCTACGGAGCTTGGGGAACGTTACTACGGGCTTCGGCCTGCCAATTTCCCACTTCCCTGCCGCATACTCGCTGACCCTCCAGCCCACGGTGGCAAGCTCGGTCAGAGCCTTGCGGGCCTTATGGCGGCGCTTCTTCATGGCCTCGGCGTTCGCCTCGTCCGGCCAGACGTAGCCAGAAAGGGTATCGAGTTCCACACGCCCGGCTTTGCCGGGATCGATCCAGCCGCATAGCCGTTAGTGAATCAGGCGGGCCGGGTCGGTTTGTAGCGCCCGCACCTCGGCCATCTCAATGCGGGTATACGGGCGCCGCCCAAGAATCGCCTCCGCGATCTGGGGATTCAGCGCGACGAATAACCGCCCGTCCTCCTCGTCGAAGGCATAGCTCATCAGGTGAAAAGACCTTTGCCTGCTTCCCTTGGTGACTACCACCGTCACGTTTGCCATGCGCAGCAAGCTCGCCTTGATCGCCCGGATATTGTCTCCGCCATCGGTCAAGCCGATTTCGCCTAGCAGGCTACTCATACTCTCTCTCACGACCAGCGCATCATGCCCTACCGCGTCGAACTTCGGCGCAAGGAATAGACGGAGCTGCTTCGGTAAGCCCGCTGTTGGCTCTGGCGTCAGGATGATGCCCTTCGGCCCTCCAAGAGCCACAAGACCTTGCAGCAGCCGCATGTCATCAGCACCAAGAGGCTCGAAGCCGACAAATCGCGCTTGTTCATTCTCGGCGTAGTGATATGTCACATCGAGCTTGAGCTTCTTCCGCTCACCGCGCTTGAGACTACGGAACAGGCCAGGGACCAAGCAGTGCATTGGATCGTGCCTGGCATGGGTGAGGTCAAAAGCCATCGCTTCGCCTCCGGCCATCGCGTCCCTTCTCCTCATTCCTGCTGGCCTCATGCAGCTCCACCGGCACCAGCACGCCGCCGGCGTGCCGCATGTACCAGCGATCAAGCGGCGTGGCGTCGTAGTTCTGCTTGCTGACGCCGAAACGCACGAAGTAGCCGCGCCGCTCATCGCCGATGGGCTGCCGGTCATGAGCGCGTTCGCTGAGGCGCTTCGCCTCATCCTCAGTCATGCGGGCGACGTAACCGCACCACCTGGCGTTGTCGATCAGCGCGGACGCGCCACGCGCAGCCTGCTGCTGGTCGGTCTGCCCTTCGCGGGCGCTTCCCTTGCTGACGTGGTGCAGGTAGAGCACGGATGCGCCCGTGGTAGCAGCGACCTGCTCCAGGACGGCCACGAGGTGGGCCATATTGCCGTTGCTGTTCTCATCGAGGGCGTGGATGCGGCTCAGGGTGTCCAGCACGATCAGCCTCGCCCCGGCGCTGTACTCGATGACGCGGCGCAAGTGAGCCTCATCCATGACGTTCAGGCACTTGCCCATGATCGGCTCAAGCGCAAGGTTCTCTGCGATGGCTTGGCGTGCCGCGTGTCCGAGGTGCTGGCCGATGGCGTGAATGCGCCGCACAAGCGCGGGTGGTGGATCCTCCCCAGCCAGATAGACCACGCGCCCCGTGCGCACAGGTGCCAGGCCGATAAGGTCGCCACCAGCGACGCCACAAGCGATGCTCATGGCCGCCTCTAGTGCCCAAAAGCTTTTCCCTGTGGCTCCCGGAGCGACAAGTGCGCCGACAGTGCCCGCGAGGAAGCCGGGCCATATGAAGTCCAATATCGGCGGTTCGTGCTCAAACGCCGCCAGTACATCAATCATCATGACGCTGATCCCCGCTCAATACAGGGACTCGTCGCTCAACGCTTTGGCAATCTGTGACGTTCGAAAGTAGACCCGCCGGCCGATCTTCAAACGAGCCTTGTTGATCCGCTGCGACCACTCGTTCGTCGCACGCAGACTGATCCGCAGTCCATCAGGCGAGCGATGCAGGACAGAGGCGAGCTGCGCGATGCTTAGCAGCGGACCGAAGCGTTGCAACAGCGTGTCTTCCATCGTCATTGCGTAAACCTCCGTAATCAATCGAACTATTACGGAGGCTAGGGGTTTTATGGGTTGCCTACACCTTATTAATTTTCCAAAATAGTTGACATGGAAAAAGAGCCCATCATCACCATCTGGAAGAGCTGCGATAACACAGTCTCGCAGGCTATCGAGCAGTTCCAGCATCGTTGGCGGCCGTACTCCTCATCCTCGCGCCGTTACCCCATCGTGCGATTGATACAGGAACTGATCGATCCCGCCGTGGCGGCGTATATAGCGACCCTTCCGGCGCGCTATTCGGGCCACGTCCCTGGAGCCGGCACAGGGGTAGGCTTCAGTGCGATCATTCGATTAGTAGGACTTGATGCGATGGTTCGCTTGCAGCGGCAGCTACTGCGCGCGTTCGTTCTCACCGAAGATCGACAATCAGCAAGAGATCAGCGCTTTGTCGCAACGCTGGAATCGCTTATCGAGCTGGTATGGGATTGCGCATCCAAACGGCCCGCGAAGTCAAAGGTGCGTGACAGTCGCCTGAATGGCGAACGCCTCCAGGGGTTCTGCCGATTCTGCGGATCACTTACCGAACTGACCTCATTCGCCTGCGGAAGTGATGATCCCAAAGCTGACGACCCAGAGGAAATACTTCGACTGAGTAGCCTGTACTGCTTGGACCATCGGCCTAAATTACCGAGCGGCGCATGGAACCCTGCATATAGACAAGCAACGCGATCACTAGCGCAATTTGACCTTGAGCTGGCAAGGCTTAGCCAGCAGTGCGCAAAGCCAGCCACTCCCCAAGTGAAGTCGGGCGATCAGCTTGTCGACAGCTACTTCTTCCACTACGTCGCTGGCCAAACTTTACGGCCGGCAGACAATGCCGAATTACGCAATCTAGCGCGGCGGATGGTGGACTCGAAGTTATCGGATCGCAAGAAGCAGATGCTGATGCTCCGGTGGTCTGGACTCAATCATTCGGAGATTGCGAGAAAGCTTGGCGTGGAACGTCAAGCAATATCGAAGGCGATGGCATCAATCTCCGCGATGTTTCACTTGATCTCAAAGCAACGCTCTAGGCGTCAATCTAATTGACCAATTAATAGGACGAAACAATCCGCATTGCCAAGCATCATCAGGCACTAGCTCGCAAGTACTGAAAGAGGCCCAGGCATGCAGACAACGACAAACAAGACGCTCATCAACCGCAAGAAGCTACTGGCGATGATCCCGCTGTCTGAGCGCACGATTTTCAACATGGAGCAACGCGAGGAGTTCCCGCGTCGCATCGCACTCACTAGCCGAAACGTCGCGTGGGACTTGGCCGAAGTTGAGGAATGGATTGAGGCGCGCAAGTCATCTGGCACCCAGGCTATGCGTCCCGGTTTTGCACCGGCGGTCGCGGCAGGCAGCGTTGCTGCTTTCAGCGGCTAAAATGCTGCGTCCCTCAAGTATCAATGAAACCCTACTGCTGGGGTTCGGCGGCCAGCTTGCCAGCCCGCGAAAAAAACGGATCAGACAAATCTCGCAACATGTCAGCAATCTTCGTTGAACATGCCTCTTGCGCGTTTTCAATCGGATCGCTGCCCTTTCGAATAGGCAATTGAATTCTTAAAAACTGAAACTCATGTCGATGCAGCATGACTTCGAACTCCGAGCCCACGAAATCCGGCATATCCAAAAGCTCTTCGTGGGTGAACCCGCCTTCGTTTATTCTCGAAAGCACGGCATCAAGTGTTGCAAAAAATCTCTTCGTTCCCACGTACAACTCCGCACGAAGGCGTTCTGGTTCCAAGAGTGCATGCAGAAGCTTTTCTAGGCCCATAACCTCTTCACGGTACGCGGATCGCACAACGAAAGCGTGCGTAATCGGGTGCGGGCATCCAGTTTGGATATTTGATAGGCGACGTTGAATGCTTGATGTCAAACCAATCTTTACGTAAATCTTGCTTTCACTTCGGCAGGCAATCAAATAAACATAGTGCACGTCCATTGGCATGGCTCCCTTAGCAGTCTAACGACTGACTTCAACTGGCGGACCCTTCGGCCGATTCAACGTCCATTCGTCGATCATGTCCGCCCAGTCCTGCAACATCGCCGTTCGCTGCTCGCGGTACTCGGCCTTGTTGTAGACGGCCCTGACGCCTCGCTGCTCGTGCGCCAAGCACTTCTCAATCCAGTCCGTGTTGTAGCCGGCCTCATGTAGTAGCGTGCTTGCCGTGCGCCGCAAGTCATGTGGCCCGAACTTGATGAGCGGCTTCCCTTCCTTCTGCGCCAGCCGATACGTCAGCGTCAGCACCTGGTTGAGCGTGGCGCTACTCATGGGTAAGTCCGAGTCGTACCGCGACGGCAGCACGTAGTCCGAGCCGCCAGCAAAGGTCTTGAGGGCAATGAAAATGTCCAGCGCCTGCCTGGATAGGAACACCAGATGCGGATTGCGCCGCTTCATCCGCTCCTTCGGGATCGTCCAAAGCGCCTCGCTGAAGTTGATCTCACTCCAGGTCGCGTTGGTCAGCTCGCTCTTGCGCACCATAGTCAGCAGCAGCAACTTGGCGGCCGCGCGGATAGATGGCGTCGTGCCGATGCGTTCCATGTACTGGTACATCAGGCCGATCTCGTCAGGCGTCAGCGCTCGGTCGCGCGGCTCGAACTTGGCGATGCTGGTGGGGCGCACCAACTCGGCCGGATTCTCGACCTTCTGGCCTCGCTCGATGGCCCAGCGGTAGACCTGGAGCACCACTTCGCGGGCATGCACGGCCGTGGCCGGCGCACCGCGCTCCACGATGGCATCGGTGAGGGCGCGCAAGTCCTCGTGGGTGATCTCCACCAGCTTCTGATTGCCGAATTTCGGCTTCAGCTCGCGCTCGTAGACCGAGCGGCGCATGTCACGTGTGGAGTCGGCCATCTGATAGCCTCGCAGCCACTTTTCCGCCCAGGCCCCGAACGTCTCCGCGCCCTTGACGCGGGCCTTGTCCCGCGCCTTCTCCTTGGCCGGCGACTTCCCGGCCGCGATCATCTTCTTGGCCTCGCCCAGCCGCTCACGGGCTTCCGCAAGGGTGATGCCGCCAACACCGTAGCGACCGAAGGTGATGGTCTCCTGGCGACCGTGGATCGAGTAGTTGTAGCGGAACGAGATCGCCCCGGCAGGCGTGACGGCCACATAGAGGCCATCGCGGTCGTTTTCCTTGTAGAGCTTGTCCCTCGGCTTGAGGTTACGCAGCTTGGTATCGGTCAGCATGGTTCTCGCCCTGGTTCGGCTCAGATACCATGACCTAGAGTTAGCCCATCCTGGCGTAAAAACTCAATGAAATCATTGCACTACGCCAAATCAATACCATGAACATTAGAAAGATGGCTACATGGTATCGATGGAATCTCATGGCATCGAAGCACTCAATGCCATTCATCATGCCATGAAAAAACGGTACTTGGCGATACCAAATATTGCCAGCCAGTGCCAAACAAGATCACAAAAAAGCCTGCAGTGACGCGGACTTAGCTATGTTCTAGTGCTACTCGATGCCAGCCGATGCCAGACGCCGAATCATTCCCACTCGATCGTTGCCGGAGGCTTTCCAGAGATGTCGTAGACCACCCGCGAGACACCACGTAATTCGTTGATGATGCGGTTGCTCACCGTACCCAGGAAGTCGTACGGCAGGTGCGCCCAGTGCGCGGTCATGAAATCGATCGTCTCCACCGCACGCAGCGCAATCACCCATTCGTAGGCGCGGGCGTCGCCGACGACGCCCACCGATTTCACCGGCAAAAAGACCGCGAAAGCCTGGCTGGTCTTGTCGTATAGATCGGCTTTGCGTAGTTCGTCGATGAAAATGGCGTCGGCCTTGGCCAGCAGTTCGGCGTATTCCGGCTTCACTTCGCCAAGGATGCGCACGCCCAGACCAGGGCCGGGAAACGGATGGCGGTAAACCATGGTGCGCGGCAAACCGAGCTCGACGCCCAGACGCCGCACTTCGTCCTTGAACAGTTCGCGCAGCGGCTCGACCAGGCCCAGCTTCATATGCTCGGGCAAACCACCGACGTTGTGGTGGCTCTTGATGACGTGGGCCTTGCCGGTCTTGCTGCCGGCCGACTCGATCACATCCGGGTAGATGGTGCCCTGTGCCAGCCACCTGGCGTTGTGCAGCTTGTTCGATTCTTCATCGAATATGTCCACGAACAGGTTGCCGATGACCTTGCGTTTGGCTTCCGGATCACTGATGCCAGCCAATGCGTTGAAGTAACGCTCGGCAGCATTGACGCGAATCACTTTGACGCCCATGTGCTCGGCGAACATGGCCATCACCTGGTCGCCTTCCTGCCAGCGCAACAGGCCGGTATCGACGAAGACGCAGGTGAGCTTATCGCCGATGGCCTTGTGCAGCAGTGCGGCGACCACGGAGGAATCGACACCACCGGATAGGCCGAGGATCACCTCGTCGTCGCCGACTTGCGCACGCACTCGCGCGATCTGATCGTCGATGATGTTGGCCGCCGTCCACAGCGTCGCGCAGCCGCATACATCCACCGCGAAGCGACGCAGCAGGGTTTGGCCCTGCAGGGTGTGAGTGACCTCTGGATGGAACTGCACGCCGTACCAGCGTTTGGCTTCGTTGGCCATGGCCGCGACCGGGATGCGGTCGGTCACGGCGCTGATGGTGAAGCCTGGCGGCACCTTGGCGACGTGGTCGCCGTGGCTCATCCAGACGTTCAGACGCGCGCTGCCTGGGTGATCGGTCAGGCCGGAAAACAAGGCGTCGGGCGCGACCACGTCCACTTCTGCATGACCGAACTCGCGCTGATCGGCGGCTTCGGTGGCACCACCAAGTTGCGCGGCCATTGTCTGCATGCCATAGCAGATGCCCAGCAGCGGCAAGCCGCTGTCGAACACCTCCTGCGGCGCAGCCGGTGCGCCCGGCAAGGTGGTCGACTCAGGGCCACCTGAAAGGATGATGCCCTTGGCACCGAAGCCGACGATTTCGGCGGGGTCATGATCCCAAGCCCAGATCTCGCAATACACGCCGAGTTCGCGGATGCGTCGTGCGATCAGTTGCGTGTACTGCGCGCCGAAATCGAGGATAAGGATCTTGTCGCTGTGGATGTTGGTCATCGGGACTCGGGATGTAGGATGCGGGACTCGGGCTCCTGCGATCCGCTAGCGCTGTGACGATGAAAAAAACGGCGAGGAGAAATCGCTTCCTGCCTCGCCGTTCGACGGCTATGCCTCGTCTCGAGTTCCGAGTCCCGAGTCGCGGCGCTTAGCCCATGCGGTAGTTCGGCGGTTCCTTGGTGATCTGTACGTCATGGACATGACTCTCGCGCTGGCCGGCACCGGTGATGGTGACGAACTGGGGCTTGGCACGCATGTCCTCGATGGTCGCACAGCCCACATATCCCATGGTCGCGCGCAGACCGCCGACCAGTTGGTGGATGATGCCGCTGAGCGGGCCGCGGTACGGCACGCGCCCTTCGATGCCTTCCGGCACCAGCTTGTCGGCATCGGAAGCGTCCTGGAAGTAGCGGTCCTTACTACCCTTCTCCATCGCGCCCAGGCTGCCCATGCCGCGGTAGCTCTTGTAGCTGCGGCCCTGGAATAGTTCAACTTCGCCCGGCGCTTCTTCGGTGCCAGCGAACAGGCCACCGACCATGACCGTGGAGGCGCCTGCCACCAGCGCCTTGCCGATGTCGCCGGAATAACGGATGCCACCGTCGGCGATCAGCGGAATGCGGTCTTGCAACGCCTCGGCGACCATGTCGATCGCGGTGATCTGCGGCACGCCGACACCAGCGACCACGCGCGTAGTGCAGATCGACCCCGGCCCAACACCGACCTTGACCGCGTCGGCGCCGACGTCCATCAACGCCAGCGCGGCGTCGCCGGTGACGATGTTGCCGCCGATCACCTGCAATTGCGGGTAGGTTTTCTTGACCCAGGCCACGCGGTCGATCACGCCCTGCGCGTGGCCGTGCGCGGTATCGACGATGATCACATCCACGCCCGCCGCGGCGAGCAGTTCCACGCGTTGTTCAGTGTCGCCGCCAACGCCCACAGCGGCGCCGACCAGCAGGCGCGTGGACGCATCCTTGGCGGCATTGGGGTTATCGGTCTTCTTCTGGATGTCCTTGACCGTGATCAGGCCGCGCAGTTCGAAGCTGTCGTTGACCACCAAAATCTTCTCGATGCGGTGGCGGTGCAGCAATTGCAGCACTTCCTCGTCGCTGGCGCCTTCGCGCACAGTGATCAGGCGATCCTTCTTGGTCATGATGTGGCGGACCGGATCGTCGAGCTTCTTCTCAAAGCGCATGTCGCGGCTGGTGACAATGCCGACCAGGCCGCTGCCGTCCACCACCGGCACGCCGGAGATGTTGCGCGCGCGGGTCAGTTTCAGCACTTCGCCGATGGTGGTTTCCGGGCCGACGGTGAACGGTTCGGTGATCACGCCAGCTTCGAACTTCTTGACCTTGACCACTTCGGCCGCCTGCTGCGCCGGGGTCAGGTTCTTGTGGATGATGCCGATGCCGCCGAGCTGCGCCATGGCCACCGCAAGACGGTGCTCGGTCACTGTATCCATCGCAGCCGATAGGATCGGCAGTTTCAGGCGCAACTCGCGTGTCAGCCGGGTTTCCAGGCTGACATCCTTGGGCAGGACGGTCGAATGAGAAGGAACGAGCGAAACGTCGTCGTAGGTGAGAGCTTCAGCCTGGATGCGCAGCATCGGCGGACCCGAATGTGGGGAAGCGGGATATTTTAGCCCGAAAGATGATGTGAAGCTATGCGCGCATCCAACAGGATCCGGGACGCGGCGTTTCACCGCGCGCGCCCTTGCCATTGGCATGCACGGCGGCTCAGCGGCGCAAGGCCGCGTCCGCAGCCTCGATGGTGTTCTGCATCAGCGTCGCCACCGTCATCGGCCCCACTCCGCCAGGGACCGGGGTGATCCAACTGGCGCGCTGCGCCGCCGCTTCGAAGCCGACATCGCCGACCAGGCGACCATCGTCCAGGCGGTTGATGCCGACATCGATGACCACCGCACCAGGCTTGACCCAGTCGCCCGGGATCAGCCCCGGCCGGCCCACCGCCACCACCAGGATGTCGGCGTCGCGGACGTGTGTCTGCAGCACGTCGGCCGGGGTGAACTTGTGGCAGCAACTGACCGTGCAACCGGCGATCAGCAGTTCCAGCGCCATCGGCCGGCCAACGTGGTTGCTGACCCCGACGATGGTGGCGTTGCGGCCGCGCACCGGTTGATCGGTGTGCGCCAGCAAGGTGACGATGCCGCGGGGGGTGCAGGGTCGCAGGCCGAATTCGCGCAGTGCCAGGTGGCCAACGTTCTGCGGATGGAAACCGTCCACATCCTTGCGCGGGTCGATACGGTGGATCAGCCGACTCGCATCGGCAATGCCGGGGAGCGGCAGCTGCACCAAAATGCCGTGGATCTTGGGATCGGCGTTGAGCTGATCGATCAACGAAAGCAACTCGGCCTCGCCAGTGCCCGCCGGCAGGTCGTAATCGAACGCCTCGATGCCGACCTTCTCTGCTGCGCGCCGCTTGTTGCGCACGTACACGGTGGAAGCCGGATCGCCGCCGACCAACACCACCGCCAAACCGGGCCTGGGCTGCCCAGCAGCCAACCGGGCGTCGACCCGCGTCTTCAGTTCATCGAGCAAATCTTCGGCGATGCGCCGCCCATCGAGAATGCGGGCCGGAACGGGGGAGACAGGCGCAGAGTCGGTCATCGGGGCGAGCGGGTGTAGAGTCGGGGGACGCCCATTGTCCCCGATTCCATCATGACCGACACCACCCGCATCGAGGCCGCCGCATTCCGTCGCTTGTTGCAGCACCTGAATCAAGACCGCACCGACGTGCAGAATATCGACCTGATGATCCTGGCCGGCTTCTGCCGCAACTGTCTGGCCGACTGGTACCGCGAGGCGGCAGCGACCGAAGGCCAGATCCTGAGCAAGGAGCAGGCACGCGAGCGCGTTTACGGTATGCCGTTCACCGATTGGAAAGCGCAGTATCAGGCCGAGGCGACACCGGAACAACTGGCCGCCTTCGCCGAAGCGCAGCGTCGGCACGGCTGACAGGTCAATCCGGGGCACAGCAAGAAACCGTCGCCAAGTGCGGTGGCGACGTCAGTGCGACGCGCCGCAGAACCGCGCGTAATCGATGTATCCGGGGAAGGGCCGTCCCGGCGCGCATAGCGCACAATGCGGATCGGCCGCCAGGCGGGTCTCGCGGAAGCGCATCGCCAGCACGTCGACATGCAGCAGGCGCCCACTCAGCGGCTCGCCGATGCCAAGCAACAATTTCAGCACCTCGTTGGCCTGCAACAGGCCAACGATACCGGGCAGCACGCCGAGCACGCCGGCCTCGGCGCAGTTGGGCGCGAATTCCGCCGGTGGCGGTTCCGGGAACAGACAACGGTAGCAAGGCGCTAGGCCGCGCTGGCGGCCAGCATCGAACACGCTGACCTGCCCCTCGAAGCGCTGCACCGCGCCATACACCAGCGGCTTGCCCAACTTCACGCAAGCGTCGTTGAGCAGGTAGCGCGCGGGGAAATTGTCCGAGCCATCCAGCACCACGTCCACATCCTGCAACAGGCGTTCGACGTTGTCCGCCGTGACCCGCTCGCGCACCGCTTCCACCTGCACGCCGGGGTTCAGCGCGGCCAACGCCGTTGCCGCCGAGTCCACTTTGGGCTGCCCGATCCGCGCGTCGCTGTGCAGGATCTGCCGTTGCAGATTACTGCGCTCGACCAGGTCATCGTCGGCGATGCGCAGGTGTCCGACGCCGGCCGCCGCCAGATAGACACCGGCCGGGGAGCCCAACCCACCGGCACCGACCAGTAGCACGCGTGCGGCCTGTAGCCGACGCTGACCTTCAATGCCAACCTCGGGCAGACGCAGGTGGCGCGCATAGCGCTCCAGGAAGTCCTGCTGCTCCGGCGGTAGCGCGGGAGGTTGCAGCGGCAGGCCCTCGCGCTGCCAGCCGGTAGTGCCGCCCAGGACCGAGGCGACCTGGGAATAGCCGAGCTGTTGCAAGAACGCAGCGGTTTCCTGCGAACGTCTGCCGCTTTGACAGATCAACAGGATCTCGTTGCCCATGTCGATATAGGCGGCCGGATCGGCTTGCAACTGCGCACGGGGCACACCAAGCGCACCCTCGGCCATGCCCGAGGCATACTCGTGTTCCTCGCGGATATCGATCAGCCGCGCGCCCTGCGCAACGCGCGCATGGGCCTGTAGCGGCGTCAGTTCTCGAATGCTCATGAACCTATTATCGGCGTAAACCGTATCGCCGATGCAGCGGTCTGGAGTGCTCAGTAAGGCACCACCTCGACCACCTCGCCAGCCTCGAAACGACGCGCGCCTTCTTCCAGTCGCAGCAGCACATCGCTGTCGGCCGCCCCCCGCAACCGATGCGAGCCATCGGCCGGATTCGGCTCCACCCACAGTTGTCCGTATGCGTCACAGCGCATGCGCCCACGCAGGAACTCCAGTCGATCGTGACGCTTGTCCCACGCGGCTGCAAGTCGCGCGCGCCAAGCGCGGTGTGGCTCGGCCCGCCGCTGCAACGCGTCCAGTAATGGTCGCCCAATCGCCAAAAACGTCGCCAGCACCGAGACCGGATTGCCGGGCAAGCCCAGGAACAAGGCGTGATCCCATTCGCCGAACAGCACCGGCATGCCCGGGCGCATGCGCACCTTCCAGAAATGGACGCGACCGCGCTCGGCCAGCAGCCGGGGCAGATAGTCCTTCTCGCCGGCGGACACGCCACCGCAGGTCAGCACCACGTCGAATGCCGACGCCGCGTCGGCCAGCATGGCCTGGATACATAGCGGATCGTCCGGCAAAGTCGGCCAGGCTGTGGGTGCCAGGCCGAGCAAGCGCAATTGCGCCATCAACAGGTCGCGGTTGCTGTTATAGATCTGTCCGGGCTGCAACGGCATGCCTGGCTCGACCAGTTCGTCGCCAGTCGCAAACACCGCCACGGTCGGTCGTGCCGCGACGGTAAGCTGGGACACTCCCAACGCCGCTGCCAGGCCGATGCGCGAGGGCGTCAACAGCATGCCGGGCTCAAGCACACGCTCGCCGACGCGTACATCCTCGCCCTGAGCCCTCACGTGCTCGCCACGGGCAGGCATCCCCGTAAACTCCACCAGAGCGTCGTGCTCGACCGCGTTTTCCTTGATGACGACCGTGTCCGCCCCCACCGGCAACGGTGCGCCGGTGGTCACCCGCAGGCACTGTCCGGGAGCAATCGCCTGTTGCCGGTCCGCGCCAGCGAACTGTTCGCCGACCAGACGCAAGGCACTGGGCGCGTCAGGTGTCAGGTCACAATGACGCAACGCGAACCCGTCCATCGCGCTGTTGGCGAACGGCGGCAGATCAATCGACGCATCCAGCGGTTCCAGCAGGATGCGACCATCGGTACGTTGCAGCGCCAGGCGTTCGGCGTTGACCGGGCGCGTGCGCGCGGCGGTAACGACGATGGCCAGCGCATCCGCGTAGGTGATTCGGGTGGGATAGTCGGTCATGACGTCGGCAGGATACCCGCTGCGGACAAATCCTGGGGCGTGTTCAGATTGCCCAGAACAAGATCAGGCAACCGCAGCGGAACCATGTCCAGGCCTTGTTGTAGCCGCCACGGCGCATAGACCGCCGCCGCCAGCGCCGCGTCCAGTGCGGGTCGCAACGCGGCGAGTCGGTACAACGCCACCAGCGGCTGCACGCCGGCCGCATCCTCAAGCCAAGCACCATCACCGGCCACGCCCACCGCGGCCAACAGCGCCGGCAATGCCGGTGGTAGCTGACACGCATCCACCGGCACGGTCAGCAGCCAGGGCGTGAAACAGGCGGCCGCCAAGGCATCCACGCCGGCGATCGGCCCCAGCGAACGCGGTGCCTGGGCAGGTGCCTGGATTCGGTCCGGCACCGCCCGCAAACCGATGGCGGCGTAACGCGACAGATCGCGATTGGCACTGACCAGCACCGCCGCCACTGTCGGCGCTAGTGTCTGTGCAAGACGCTGTACTAACGGCTGACCGTCGTACTGTAGCCAGGCTTTATCGAGGCCGCCCAGGCGTTGCGCGCGGCCACCGGCCAAGATGCCGAGGGTGATCGCACGCCGTGGGTCCATCGCGCGCTTACTTGCCGCGCACGTGCTTCATCAAACGCCGCTTTTTGGCGATTTGGCGCTCGGTCAGTACGTTTTTCTTGCCTTCGTATGGGTTGGCGCCCTCGCGGAACATGAAGCGCACCGGTGTGCCAACCAACTTGAAACGCTTGCGAAAAAAGTTCTCCAGATAGCGTTTGTACGACTCCGGCAGAACCTTCAAGCGGGTGCCGTGCACGATGAAGGTCGGCGGATTGCTGCCTCCCGGATGGACATAGCGCAGCTTGGAGACATGGCCACGGATGCTTGGCGGTGGATTGCTCTCGTAAGCCACTTCCAGCGCCTGATTGACTTCGCTGGTGCTGAACTCGCGCACTGCGGAGGCATGCGCGTTATGAATGGCGCGAAACAGTTCGCGTAAGCCCGACCCGTGCTTGGCAGAAATACGCACCGCTTCGGCCCAAGGCACAAAGCCCAGCTTGCGCGACAGCAACGCCTCGGCCTGCTCGCGCTGGTAGTCGGTCAGTCCGTCCCACTTATTCACCGCCACCACCAGGGCACGGCCGGCATCCAGAATCGCCCCAAGCACGCTAGCATCCTGATCGGTGACGCCTTCGCTGGCGTCGAGCAGCAGCACTGCCACCTCGCATTGCTCGATCGCTTGCAGCGTCTTGAACACGCTGAACTTTTCCACGGCTTCTTCTACCCGGCCGCGGCGGCGCAGGCCGGCGGTGTCGATCAAGCGGTACGGACGATCATCGCGCTCCAGATCCACCGCGATCGAATCGCGGGTGGTGCCGGGCACGTCGGAAGCGATCATGCGTTCCTCGCCCAGCAACCGATTGACTAGAGTCGATTTGCCAACGTTGGGGCGACCGACGAAGGCGATACGCATGCGCCCAGGGTCGGTGTCCAGGGTTTCGCCAGCGCCCTCTTCCGGCAACCGTGCCAATACGTGGTCGAGCAGGTCGTCGATGCCCTGGCGGTGTGCGGCGGACACCGCGATCGCCTCGCCCAGGCCGTAGCGTGCGAACTCGGCACGGACCTGATCTTCATCTGTGCCATCAATCTTGTTGATGAGCAATATAGTCGGCCGCGCCAGCTTGCGTAGCCAGGACAGGATCTCGTCGTCCAGCGAGGACGCGCCTTCGCGGCCATCGACCACGAACAGCACCAGATCGGCCTCGCCAGCGGCGGCACGCGCCTGACTGGCCGTGGCCCCAGCCAGCCCCTCTTCTTCGCCGGAAATACCACCGGTATCGACGATCACGAACGGCGTCTCCGGCTGCAGCCGGCACACACCGTAATGACGGTCGCGGGTCACGCCCGGCTGGTCATGAACCAGCGCGTCGCGGCTGCGCGTCAGCGCATTGAACAATGTGGACTTGCCGACATTCGGCCGTCCAACCAGGGCGACCAGCGGCAGCATGGCGACGTCCTTCCCTTCTTATTGACCTAACCGGAATGCGGTCAGGTCGCCTTTCGTGTTTTCTATGAGCAAGATGCCATCGGCGACCACCGGTTGCGCCACCAGCGGCTTGCGCCCCACCCGCTCGCGCGCGGCGAACTCGCCGTTGTCGAGCTTGAGCCAATGCAGATAGCCCTTGTAGTCGCCGACGACCGCATAATTTCCCTGGATCGCCACGCCGGTGAGCGAGCGGCGTGCCAGCGCCGGTTGCGACCACATCGCCGACCCGGATGCCTTGTCCAGCGCCCAGACGGTGCCGGCATTATCGGCTACCACCACGCTGCCAGAGCTGACACCTACCCCGCCGGCACCTCCATGATCGCGGTCCCACAGCGGTCGACCAGTCGGGCCGTCGAGGGCCACCGTCTGGTTCTTGAAGCTGGTCGCATAGAGCGTTGTGCCATCGATCACCGGCGCACCATCCACGTCGGCCATGCGCTCGAGTTCGGTCCGGCCTTCCGGCACGCCGATGGTCTGTTGCCACAGCACGCGGCCATCCTGCATCGCCAAGGCACTCAGGGTGCCGTCGTCGTTACCGATGAACAGCACACCGGGGCCGGCGACCACCGGTGCATTGCCACGTACGGTCAGACTCGGCAGTTCCTGCGCGTTGAACCAACGCTGCTGGCCAGTCGCGGCATCGAAGGCGGTGGTGCGGCCGTCGTTGCTGCGCACGAACACCGTATTCTGCGCAATCACCGGTGCGGCGATCACTTCATTGTGTACCTTGGCGTGCCACTTCTCGGTACCGTTCGTGGCATCGAGTGCGAGCACCTCCCCGTTCAAGCCACCGACGACCACCAGCCCCTCACCCACACCCGGACCGCCAGCGAAGCGCGGCAGCGGACGGTGCTTCTCCAGCCGCTTGCGTTCCTTGGCCTGTTGCTTCTCATTGCGCAAACGCTGTTTGTAGGCCGCGCGCTCCTGCTTGGACAGGTTTTTGCCGGATTCGCTCTCTACCTGGCTCTTCGGCTGCTGCTCGACGACCTGCGACAGATGCTCCTTGCGCGCCTTCTTGGCGTCGTATTCCCACAGCGCCTTGCCTGTCTGCAGTTCCAGCGCGTACACCGTGCCAGAAGCGGCGGCGACATACACCTTGCCATCGGCCACCACCGGATGCTGGCGCACGCCGATCCGACGTTCGCCTTTCCCGGCATCGGTAGACCAAAGTTTGACGACTTTGACAGTCGGTTTGAAATCGACCAGTTCGGCCGGCTCGGCGGCTTTCTTAGCGGCAGCATCCTTGCCGGCGAACCAGCCTTTGACCGTACTGCAACCCGACAGCGTCAACCCCAGCAGAACAACGGTCGCGACGCGCTTGAACATAACTACCTTCATCAGATCGGCTCCGCGGCATTCGGCACGGTGCCGCCCGCATCCATCAATTTCATTTCCAGCAAACGCCGCTGCGGCGCCGCGATATCCAGCCCAGCCAGCGACTTGACGTACACATCGCGCGCCGCATCGCGCTTGCCTTGCGCAATCAACGCATCGCCGCGAATTTCGAGGCTACGTGTATCGTCGGCAGAGGCGAGCAACTTCAGCGCATCCTCGGGCTTACCGGCCTGAAGCAACAGGAAGGCCATACGCTGATCCACCAGTCGCTTGATCTCGCCATCGGCTTTGAGTGCGCGTAGCGTTGCCAGCGCCGCATCGCTCTTGCCCGCGTCGGCCTGCGCCTTGGCCAGACGTAGCCCAGCCAGTACGACATAGATATCGGACGAACCCTGCTGCAACTGCGTCAGGTCCTTGCCTGCCTTGTCGAGTTGCTTCGCCTCAATGCTCTTGAGCACTGCTTCGTAACGGGAATTGGCCTGGGCAAGATTTTCGGACCGCTGCTTGGCCCACCACTGCCAGCCAAGGATTGCGCCAAGGCCCAGTGCGATGCCACCGATCAGGCCAGCGCCATTTTTCCTGAGCCAGGTGCGAACGCGTTCGCTTTGTTCGTGCTCGTCGAGCAGGTCGTCGATCGCCATGCGTACTCTCGCCCCGCCGCTACGACAGGACATGGAATGTGGAAGATGAGGAAACGGCGCCGCCGTCACTCGGAGGCAGGCACCACGGAACCGTCAGAGGATACCGCAAAGCGCGCCACATTCGCGCGTCTGTAGGGAGTCAGGTCCACCGTACTACCGGATTGCTGAACCTGAACCACAGAGGCATTACCCAGCACGACACGCCCGACTTGACCTGGCGCGTAAGAACGGGTCTCACCAGACTTCAGCATGGCCTTCTCGACCAACCTGCCGTCAGGCGCACTGACCTGCATCCAACTGTCGCCCTGAAACGATAAGGTCAGCCCGCCCTTTGGGGTTTCCTGCTCATGCGGGAGTGGGGTCAATGAAGCAATGTAAGGGGCCGCGCTCGGCGCCGAATGACTGATCGTTTCGGCCCCCGCCGCCGTAGCCGAGCGCTCCCTCGCGACAGGTGACAACCCAGGCGTCTGCGTGGCAATTGGTTCGCTGGGGACCACATCGAGCGAAGCGGTATTCGGACCGTCCTCCGCGAAATGGCTGTGTGTGGCATACCAGACAGGTATCGCCAATCCAGCGGTGATCACCACGTAAACCATTCGCCGGGTAGCGCTCTCGAAGATACGCCGCAGCGGACGCGTATGCGTATGGCTAATCAAATCGACCGGTTGCACGGGTGCAATCTGTGCGGCCTGCAACAGCGGCTCGAGATCCACGCCGAGCAGACGCGCATAACTACGCAACTGCCCTCGCACGAAGACCGGGGCACCGAGGCGCTCCCACTGTTCCGATTCGAGCGTCTGTATGACATGCATCGGCATACGCAGAGTGCTGCCGACGTCGTCGATGCTCAGCCCCGCCGCTTCGCGTGCGTCGCGGAGTTGTTGCCCGCAGCCTTTGGCACAACCAAAAACGTTAGGATTTGAATCACTGCTCACGATGGATTATTCCCAGATATCGTGGTCGCGGCATTGGGAAACTCCTTACGCAACCTCTGTTGGTAACGACTGGCGGCAACCTTGTCACCCAGCCTCTGCTCAATTTTCACGGCGAGTTGTAGCACGGAAGAATTAGCAGGCGCAGAGGCAAGACGCCGTTCTGCAAACGCGCGCGCCTCAAAAAAGTGCCCTTGTGCAACTTCCTCTCGCGCCATCGCCTCCAAGGCATAAGGATTATTCGGTTCCATTGCCAGCGCTTTGCGCAGGTCGTGCAGGCCGCGTTCGCGCTGCCCGACCTGCAACGCGCAGCCGCCGGCATTGGCCAGCGCCGATGCCGGCGTGGCGTAATCCGGCAACGCAAGTGCGCGGTCGAACCACGACAGCGATTCAGCCGCAGCGCCGTTCGCGCATAGCCAAGCACCGTAATTATTCAAGGTCTCGCCGCTATCAGGGGCCAGTTCGGCAGCCTTACGGTAATGCTCGCCGGCAACGGCGTATGCGCCGCGCCGATCCGCGATCAACGCTAGCAATGTGTGCGCCTGCACAGAATTGGCATCCAACGTCAGCGCTTTGTTCGCATACCTCTCGGCGCCGTCCAGATCGCCGGAACCGAGCCGGTTCACAGCCAACCCAAGTTGCTCCTGCAGCGCAAAACGCGATTTGACTGTGTGGCTGTCGTGGATGCGGTAGTCCGGCTGCACCTGCTCAACGGTACGTAATTTGCCAGACTTGGCGGCAAGCCAGTTGCAACCTGGCAGCGCCAGCAGCGCCGTCAAGGTCACGGCGAAGGTCAAATGGCAGCTAGGTTGTCGCATCCTGCTCCACCCGCGTTTGCAGTTCGCGCTGGAACTCGGCCTGACGACGGGTCCGGTCCATGACCTGTCCCTTGAGTTGCCCGCACGCCGCATCGATATCGTCGCCGCGCGTGCGCCGCACCATGGTCAACACCTGGGCATCCAGCAAGATCTTCTGGAACGCGCGAATCTCTGTTTCGCCGGAGCGCGCGTAGCGTGTACCCGGAAACGGATTGAACGGGATCAGATTGACCTTGCCGGCATTGGCGGCCTGCACCGCGTTATCGAACTGACGCATCAGCCGCGCCAATTGCCGCGCGTGCTCGGGTTGGTCATTGATCCCCTTCATCAGGGTGTACTCGAAGGTCACCGATTCACGGCGTTTGTTGGCACGCAGATAGCGCGCGCAAGCTGCCATCAATTCGGCGATCGGATACTTCTTGTTGAGCGGCACCAGGGTTTCGCGCAACGTGTCGTTCGGCGCATGCAGCGAGACGGCCAAGGAGACATCGCTCTCGCCGGATAAACGATCGATTTGCGGCACCAGGCCCGAGGTGGACAGGGTCACGCGCTTGTTGGCCAGGCCGTAACCCAAGTCGTCGCGCATGACGCTCATCGCGCGCACGACATTGTCGAAATTCATCAGCGGCTCGCCCATGCCCATCATCACCACGTTGGTGAGACGGCGTTGCTGGTGCGGCACGTTACCCAGATGCCGCGCCGCCACCCACACCTGCCCGACGATCTCGGCAGTGGAGAGGTTGCGATTGAAGCCCTGGGTCGCGGTGGAACAGAAACTGCAATTCAACCCGCAACCGACCTGCGAGGACACGCACAAGGTGCCACGGCCCTTGTCCGGGATGTACACGGTCTCGATCGCATTCTTACCATCCACGCCCATGGCCAACAGCCATTTGTGGGTACCGTCGGCGGAAGGCTTGTCGAATACGATGTTGGGGACGATGACCTCGGCATGTTGTTGCAGCTTGGCCCGCAGCGCCTTGCCGAGGTCGGTCATTTGCTCGAAATCGGTGACGTAGCGGTGGTGGATCCACTTCATCACTTGGTGGGCGCGATAGCGCGCTTCGCCGAGAGTTTCGGCGAAGAAACGCTCCAGGCCCTCGCGATCGAGGTCGAGCAGATTCTGTCTGGCTGCGACACCGCTGCGAAGCGGATCGGCAAGCACCAACGGAGGATGGACGACCTCGTTCACGACGGACCTCGGATCAGCGCGACACCACTTCGGTGGCGGCAAAGAAATAAGACACTTCATTGACGGCGTTTTCGACCGAATCTGAACCGTGCGCCGCATTGGCGTCGATCGAATCGGCGAAGTCGGCACGGATGGTCCCTGGCGCCGCGTCTTTCGGATTAGTGGCGCCAAGCAATTCGCGATGTGCAGCCACGGCGTTTTCGCCCTCCAACACCTGGATCATCACCGGACCGGAAATCATGAACTCGACCAACGCATTGAAGAACGGACGCTCGCGATGTACCGCGTAGAAGCCTTCGGCCTCGCGACGCGACAACTGCTTGTACTTGGCGGCAACGACTTTCAGGCCGGCCTTTTCGAAGCGGGAGTAAATCTCGCCGATGACATTCTTGGCGACGGCGTCGGGCTTGATGATAGACAGGGTGCGCTCCAGCGCCATGGGACGTTCTCCGTTGGGCGGGCCACTCGCGACCCGAAAAAGTTAAGATTAAAAAACCCGTGCCAAAACGCGGGCTTAGCCAGAATTCAGATGGACGATTCTATCGAATCGCAACGTGCTTTGCACGGCTGCCGCTGAATTGTGCTGCAAGGCAGCATGACTCCCCCCACGACCGAGCCTACAATCAAACAATCGTTTGATTGATTTTGGCGATCACATGACAAAGCAGGTGCATTTCTCGACCAAGGCTCGCATCCTCAGCGCGGCCGAGGAACTGTTCGCCCAGCATGGCTTCTCCGGTACCTCGCTACGCCAAGTCACCAGTCAAGCCGACGTTAATATCGCTGCGGTGAATTATCACTTCGGCTCGAAGGAGAACCTAGTCAACGAGGTATTCCGGAGGCGGATGGACGAGATGACCTCGGCGCGCCTGACCCAACTGGAAACCGCCCAGCGGCAGCATCCAGGCGACCTCGGCCAGGTGCTTGCCGCCTTCGTGGAACCGGCACTTGCAATGGCGCAGGAAAGCCAGAGTGGCGGCGCCTTCGTTCGGGTGATCGCCCGCGCCTATGCCGAGAACAACGACAGCCTGCGCCAGTTCCTGTCCGACCACTACGGCCACGTATTGCGCGAATTCGCCAAGGCGATCGCGGCCTGCGTGCCCGGACTGAGCAAACAGGAACTCTACTGGCGCCTGGACTTCCTGGCCGGCGCCCTGACCTACGCCATGGCCGATTTCGGCCTGATCAAGCGCCCCGCCGGTGTCAGCGAAAGCGCACACCGCGCCCATGCCGCAGGCGAGCTCATCCGTTTCGCCGAAGCGGGCTTCCTTGCCCACTGCGCACATTAGCTCCCGCACACGTTGACCCACAGAGGCTGATCGCTATGTCCAATCCCCTGCTAGTCCGCCGCGCCGCCGTCCTCGGCGCAGGTGTGATGGGCGCACAGATCGCTGCGCACCTGACCAACGCCGGCATCGACACCTTGCTGTTCGACCTTGCCGCCAAGGACGGCAATCCCAATAGCATCGTCCTCAAGGCCATCGCCAACCTGACCAAGTTGAGCCCTGCGCCGCTGGCTAGCCCTACCCTGGCCGAATCCATTCTACCGGCCAACTACGATGCGGATCTGGAACAGCTGCGCGGCTGCGACCTGCTCATCGAAGCCATCGCCGAGCGCATGGACTGGAAGCAGGATCTGTACAAAAAGATCGCACCGTTCGTGGCCGCGCATGCGGTGCTCGCCTCCAATACGTCCGGCCTTGGCATCAACGCGCTATCGGAGGTGTTGCCGGCACCGTTGCGCCCGCGCTTCTGCGGTGTGCACTTCTTCAATCCGCCACGTTACATGCACCTGGCCGAGCTGATTGCGACCAAGCACACCGACACGGCGTTGCTGAAGGGCCTGGAAACCTTCCTGACCACCACCCTGGGCAAGGGGGTGATCTACGCCAAGGACACCCCGAATTTCATCGGCAACCGCATCGGCGTGTTCTCGATCCTGTCCACGATCCACCACACCGAGCAGTTCGGCCTGGGCTTGGACGAGGTGGACGGCTTGACCGGTCCGCTGATCGGTCGTCCCAAGTCGGCCACCTACCGCACCTGCGACGTGGTCGGCCTGGACACCATTGCGCACGTCGTCAAGACCATGGCGGACACCTTGCCGCAGGATCCTTGGCATGCGTTCTTCAAAACGCCGAAGTGGCTGGAAGCCCTGATCGGCAAAGGCGCGCTTGGCCAGAAGAGCGGCGCCGGCTTCTTCCGTAAGCTCGGCAAGGACATCGTGGTGCTGGACCTGCAAAAACAGGACTATCGCCTGGCCGAGCGCGGCGCCACGGCGGACGTGGTCGAGATTTTGAAGATCAAGCATCCGGCGGAAAAGTTCGCCAAGCTGCGCGAGAGTCCACATGCGCAGGCGCAGTTTCTGTGGGCCACCTTTCGCGACCTGTTCCACTACAGCGCCTATCATCTGGCCGACATCGCGCAGACCGCGCGCGACGTGGATCTGGCAATGCGCTGGGGCTACGGCTGGGCGTTGGGGCCCTTCGAGACCTGGCAGGCGGCCGGCTGGAAGCAGGTCGCGCAGTGGATCGCCGACGACATCGCCACCGGCAAGAGCATGAGCAGCGCGCCGCTGCCGAACTGGGTGTTCGATGGCCGCGACGGCGTGCATGCCGCCGAGGGCTCCTACAGTCCCGGGCACGATACCAAGCTACCGCGCTCGGCACTGCCGGTGTACAAGCGCCAGCGTTTCCCGGATGCGCTGCTGGGCGAGACGTTCCCGCAAGGCGAAACCGTGTTCGAGAACGACGGACTGCACCTGTGGCACGACGGCGACGACATCGCCGTGGTCAGTTTCAAGACCAAGATGAACACCGTCTCCGACCAAGTACTGGATGGCCTGCAGGAGGCCGTCCGTCGCGCAGAGAAAGACTTCAAGGCCCTGGTCCTCTGGCAGCACAAGGAGCCCTTCTCCGCCGGTGCCGACCTGGCGGGCGCCCTGGGCCTGCTGCAAGCCGGGAAGCTCGATGCGTTCGAAGCGATGGTGGCCAATTTCCAGACCACCAGTCAGTGCCTCAAGTACGCGCTGGTACCCGTGGTCGCGGCGGTGCGCGGGCTGGCCCTGGGCGGCGGATGCGAGTTCCAGATGCACAGCGCCAAGACCGTGGCCACACTGGAAAGCTACATCGGCCTGGTCGAGGCCGGCGTGGGCCTGCTGCCGGCCGGCGGTGGCCTGAAAGAGATCGCGCTGCGCGCCTCGCAAGCGGCCGTGGCCAATGCCAGCGGAGCCGGTGGCGACGTATTCGCCGAATTGAAGAAGACCTTCGAGACCGTCGCCATGGCCAAGGTCTCGACCTCGGCCGTCAACGCGAAAGAACTGGGACTGCTGCGCAGCACCGACAAGGTCGTGTTCAACAGCAACGAATTGCTGTACATCGCCAAGGCCGAGGCCCGCGCCCTGGCCGAGGGCGGCTACCGTCCGCCGCTGCCGGCGCGGCGCATTCAGGTCGCCGGCGACGTCGGCATCGCCACCTTCAAGATGTTGCTGGTCAACATGCTGGAAGGCCGCTTCATCAGCGAATACGACGATGAGATCGCAACCCGTATCGCCACCGTGTTGTGCGGCGGCGAGGTTGATCGCGGTGCGCTGGTGGACGAGCAATGGCTGCTCAAGCTCGAACGCAAGCACTTCGTCGAACTGGCGCAACAGGAGAAAACCCAGGCACGCATCGGCCACATGCTCAAGACGGGCAAGCCGTTGAGGAACTGATTGAAGCCGGCCGCGGATTCAGACGCCCACACTCCCCGTCATTCGAGAACTCAGCAAATGACCAGACAAATTCAAGACGCCTATATCGTCGCCGCCACCCGTACCCCGGTCGGCAAAGCGCCCAAGGGCATGTTCCGCAACACGCGTCCGGACGACATGCTGGCGCACGTGCTACGCGCGGTGGTCGCACAGGCGCCGGGTATCGATCCTGCACGCATCGACGACACAATCATCGGCTGCGCGATGCCCGAAGGCGAGCAAGGCATGAACGTGGCGCGCATCGGCGTACTACTGGCCGGGCTGCCCAGCTCGGTCGCCGGACAGACCATCAACCGTTTTTGTTCCTCTGGCCTCCAGGCGGTGGCGCTGGCCGCCGACCAGATTCGCCTGGGCAACGCCGACCTGATGCTGGCCGGCGGCACAGAATCGATGTCGATGGTGCCGATGATGGGCAACAAGGTCGCCCTGTCGCCGCGTGTATTCGCAGACGACCACGTCGCCATCGCCTACGGCATGGGCATTACCGCCGAGAAGGTGGCAGAGGAATGGAAGGTGTCGCGTGAGGACCAGGACGCCTTCGCCCTCGCCTCGCACCAGAAGGCCATCGCTGCGATCGCCGTGGGCGCGTTCGGCGAGGAGATCACGCCCTACGACATCGTCTCGCATCAACCCGATCTGGCCGGCAACGTCATCGCGCTGCGCAACATGCGTGTCGACACCGACGAAGGTCCGCGCCCGGATAGCTCCCTGGACGGGCTGGCCAAGCTGCGCCCAGTATTCCGCAACGGCCAATTCGGCGGTAGCGTCACGGCCGGTAATTCCTCGCAGATGAGCGATGGCGCCGGTGCGCTGCTACTGGCCTCGGAACAGGCGCTCAAGGATTACGGACTGACGCCGCTGGCGCGCTTCGTGAGCTTCTCGGTCGCTGGCGTACGTCCGGAGGTGATGGGCATTGGACCGATCGAAGCGATCCCGAAAGCCCTCAAGCAGGCTGGCCTGCGCAAGGAGCAACTGGACTGGATCGAACTCAACGAAGCCTTCGCCGCCCAAGCGCTGGCAGTGATACGCGACAGCAACCTTGACTCATCCAAGGTCAATCCGCTGGGCGGCGCGATTGCGTTGGGCCATCCGCTCGGTGCCACCGGGGCCATTCGCACCGCGACCTTGGTACATGGCCTGCGCCGGCATCAGAAAAAGTACGGCATGGTCACTATGTGTATCGGCACCGGCATGGGCGCCGCAGGCATCATCGAGGCACTATGATCCCTCAGCACGGCGGGAACCATCGGCATCGTGGACTGGAAGACGTCCAGGCCAGTTTGCGGTATCGATGGCAGGCCAGGTCAGTACGTGCGTGCAGGTTCTTTGCAATACGCACGACAGGTTCGCTCACGGGGCCAGCAGGAAGCAGTTGCAGAAGGTAAAAAGCAGCCTAGCGGCTGCTTTTTATATCCATCGCCCACTCGACGACATGCATGATACGTAAGCCGGAAGCAGCACCGAACTAGGCTTAATCTTCCGCAAGCATCTGGGTGAGCTTCTCGCGCGCCGGCTTGGCAAGTTTCTTGTTTTCCAACGCGAAACGAATGGTCGCTTCGACCAGACCCAGGTGAGTACCACAATCGAAACGGGTCCCTTCGAAACGATAGGCGTCGACTCGTTCGCTCTTCAACAGCGTCGCGATCGCGTCGGTGAGCTGGATCTCGCCACCGGCGCCAGTCCCGGTACCTTCCAACAGTTCGAAGATCTTCGGGCTGAGTACGTAACGCCCCACCACGGCCAGATCGCTCGGCGCGTCTGCCGGTTTCGGCTTTTCCACGATCTGTTTGATGCGGCCATTGCGGCCATCGAAAGCATCCGTAGCCACGATGCCATAGCTGGCGGTGTTCTCATGCGGCACGTCCTCCACGGCAATCACGCTGGCGCCGCTAGCGGCGTTGAGATCGGCCATCTGCTTGAGGGCGCCGTCGCCTCGGTTCCAGATCAGATCGTCCGGCAGCAGCACCGCGAATGGCTCGTCGCCAACCACCGACTTGGCGCACAGTACCGCATGCCCCAGGCCCAAGGCTTCCGCCTGGGTAACGAAGATCGCGCGCACGCCATCGGGCAGCACATGACGGATCATCTCCAACTGTTCGTGCTTGCCAGCCCGCTCTAGCTTTTGCTCTAGTTCGTAGGCCTTGTCGAAATAATCCGCGACCGCATGCTTGTAGCGATTGGTCACGAAGATCAAGGTATCGCACCCGGCCTCGATCGCCTCGTCCACGGCATACTGGATCAACGGCCGATCGATGATCGGCAGCATTTCTTTGGGTACGGTCTTGGTGGCGGGAAGGAAACGGGTACCCAGACCTGCGACCGGGAATACTGCCTTGCGGATTCTCTTGCTCATCAGAGCCTTCTGGCCTCGCGTGCGGGGAATGGAACAATCGTAGCCGAGCCATCGTGAGCGCCTTGCTGACGCAAGGGCGCGAATTCGGGCATGGTCGTGCGCAGCACCTGTTCGATGGTTTCGCTATCGTAGTCGGCGACCGCCGCACGCAACTGCTGTACACCCCGTAATACGTCTTCACGGGAAAAACTGCGCACACCGGCCTCGAGAATCTTCGGATGCGAGGTGGGCCGATAGTCCTCGTCGGAATAGAAGAGCGTCTCGTGCAGCTTTTCGCCCGGACGTAGACCAGTGTAGAGGATAGCGATATCGCGCCCGGGCTGTTTGCCAGCCAAACGAATCATCTGTTCGGCAAGCAAGCGAATCGGCACCGGCTCGCCCATGTCCAGGGTGTAGATCGCGCCCCGCGAGGCCGACGCGGCCGCCTGCACGATCAACTGACAGGCCTCGGGAATGGTCATGAAATAACGCGTCACCTGCGGATCGGTCACCGTAACCGGGCCGCCCTGGCGGATCTGCTCGCGGAATAGCGGCACCACACTGCCAGCCGAATCGAGCACATTGCCGAAACGCACGGTCACGAAACGCGTGCCCACCGCTTGATCGTCCAGTGACTGGCACACCATCTCCGCATAGCGCTTGGATGCGCCAAGCACATTGACCGGGTTGACAGCCTTGTCGGTGGAAATGAACACGAAGGTCGAGACATTGGCAGCGACGCAAGCGCGCGCCACATTCTCGGTAGCCAGCACGTTGTTACGGACCGCTTCGCGGAACTGCCCCTCCAGCAGCGGAACCTGCTTGTAGGCGGCGGCATGGAACACCGCATCCGGTTCGGCCACACGCATCGCATGACGGATCACCGCCGGGTCGCCGCAGTCGCCGAGGACGCAGTCGATCTCCAGATCGGGGAAGGTGCGACGCAAATCGGCATGGATGGTGATCAAGGCCAATTCGTCGATCTCCAGCAGCAGCACCTTGCGGGCACCATGACGCGCGCACTGCCGACACAGTTCCGAGCCGATCGAACCGCCGGCACCAGTGACCAGTACGGTTCGCCCTGAGAGCCAGCCTTTGATCAATTTCCAGTCGGGCTTCACCGGCTTGCGACCGAGCAAGTCCTCGATCGCGACTTCCTTCAGTTCGCCAGGCAGGTAATGGCCCTCGAGCACATCGACCAACCGTGGCACCGTCCGGAACGGCAGACCGGTGCTTTCGCAGAGCGCAACCACCCGCTGCATCCCCACGGCGTCCAACGACGGGATTGCGATCACCAACAGCTTGGCCGCGGTTTCCTTAGCGATCTCCCCAGCCTCGTCGATACGGCCAAGGATCGGCAAGCCCTGCAGCTTGGCTCCATGCAGATGCCCGGCGTCGTCCACGAAGCCGACCGGATAGTAGGCACCGGAACGACGCAAATCGCGTACCAACGCCTCGGCAGCGCGCCCGGCGCCCACGATCAGCACACGTCGCGCCGTATCGTCCGAGTGCGCAATCTGGTAATCCTTCCACGCGCGGTACAGCAGGCGCGGCGCGCCCAACAACGCCGAGAGCGCGAACGGGTAGACCATCAGCACCGATAGTGGAATTGCGTCGAAACGGCTGTACGCCAGTCCCAGGACAATCGCGATCAGACCATAAAAGCTGGCCTTGAAGATATTCAGCAGATCGGGAACGCTCGCGAAGCGCCACAGACCACGGTATAGGCCCACTTTCCACAGCACCAAGCCCTGCGCCAACAGGACAATTGCGGTATTGAGATTCCACAGCGGCAGCGGATGCTCGCCAGGCAGCATCGTGTAGCGCAAAGCATGCAGCAACTGCCAGCAAATCCAGACAATGACCAGATCGTGGACAACCACGGAAATCTTGGGCAACAGCTTGGTGATTCGGTCGCGGGTAGAAAGCATCAGTGATCCGTCGTGAGAGTTCAGCGTATTCCCTTGCGCAAAGCCAGCCAAAGCACAGCTGCCGAAAAAAACCAGGCGATCGCCAAACTCGCCTGCCCCACCGTTTCCAGGGTTAAACCTATTCCAGCGATTGTAATAGAGGATATGCTGAACAGAGCATAGGCAAGAGTGACGGTGGTGTGGCTACTCCCGGTATGTACCCAACGCTGATAAAAATGTTGCGCATGCGGCTGCCACCAGCGCTCGCCCGCCAGCATGCGCGAAAAGAGTGTGAAACCTGCATCAATAGCGAACGCCGAGAGCGGTATCGCGAACAACCAGGGTATGCGCTCGGAGACTAGGCTGCCCCACGCGAATAGTCCGGCGATCAGGTAGCCGATTGCGCCGCTGCCGACATCGCCGAGGAAAATCCGTGCTCGCGGATAGTTGAAAGGCAAAAAGCCGGCGCAGGTCACCAATAGCACCCAACAGGGCCAACGAGACCATGCAGGCAGCAGCCAAGCAAACCCCAACGCCACCAGCATCGCTTGGCTGGTCGCCAAGCCATTGATACCATCCATGAAATTCCAGATATTTATCAACGAAACCGTTGCTAACCAGATCAATCCTGTCAGCCACAGCGACTGGTTCGATTTATAGACAAGTGCGGCAAGCAGGCTTGCCGCCAGCACATGCACCAACAAACGCCAAGCGGCCGACAGGGGGCGGTGGTCGTCCCACCAACCGACTCCCGCGACAAGGAGCAAGCCGGTCGTAAAGACAGTAATGTCACAGGCATGGTCCGGCCAATGCACCCCCGCCCAGCCACAGGCGACCAATACCGCCACTACGATCGCTATCCCACCGCCGCGCGGCGTCGCCACGGCATGGCTACGACGCTCGCCAGGTGCGTCCATCAGCTTGCGTTTGATCGCGTAGTGGCACGACAACCAAGTACCGACAGCACTAAGCGGCGCCAGCACGAGAAGCATTGTCCCTAATGCGACCGGCACTTACACCACCGCGTAGTTGAGCAGGGGCTTGACCGTCCCCCATTCCTTGCAACTGGGGCATTGCCAGTGATGGGTACGCGCACCGAACCCGCAGCGGGTGCAGCGGTAGCTGGGATTGCGCACCAGCAACTGATCGGTGATGTGCTTGAGATCCTGCAGGGTGGCGGTGGAGTCCGCGCCCTCGGCCAAGGTCAGCTCGATCAGGGCCGACTCGCCACGCACCGACGGCCGATCCTTGAGCTGACGGCCGAGATAGGTCCGTGCAGCCGAGGCGCCCTCCTGCGATTCCATCAAGCGGGTCAGCGCCAACACCGGAGCGATACCGCGATAGTGTTCGGTCATCTCCGACAGGAACGCACGCGCGCCGCTAAGATCGTTGCCACGGCGATAGCACTCCATCAATGCCGGCATGATCTCGGGCAAATAATCCGGATCGTGGCGGGCCGCGCGCTCGAAAGCGCGGATCGCACCGTCGTTATTGCCATCATCGACATCGATGCGCCCTTCCAGAATCCCGGCACGCACCGACTTTGCGTCCGCCTGGTAGGCCCGCGCAATCGCCGCGCGCGCCAGATCCGGCTTGCCGGAGGCGCGATAGCGGTCGGCCAGCTCGCATTCGAACTGCGCAATCAGCTTGCCCATCGGCTCGCCAGTCACTTCTTCATAGCGGGTAGCATTGTCGATGGCTTTTTCCCAGTCGCGCTCGGCCTGGTAGATGCTGATCAGGTGCTTGAGCGCCTGTGGGGCGCGCTGGTCGATCTGCGCCAGTTCTGTGAACACGGTTTCGGCCCGGTCCAACAGGCCGGACTTCATGTAGTCCTCGCCCAAGGCCAGCAACGCCTGTACGCGTTGCGCGTCACTGAGGTCAGTACGCTGTACCAACCCCTGATGCAGACGGATCGCACGGTCCACTTCACCCCGGCGACGGAACAGATGTCCGAGCGCTACTTGCGTCTCGAAAGTTTCCTTGTCCAGTTCGGCGATATGCAAAAACAGCTCGATCGCTTTGTCGGGCTGCTCGTTGAGTAGGTAGTTCAGGCCACGGAAATACGTGCTGGACAGGCGGCTGACCTGGGAATCCCCATGGCGCTGGCCGCCACGACGACCAATGACCCAGCCACTCAGCGCCGCTAACGGCAGGAACAGGAAGAACCAGAACCATTCGGTCAGAAAGTCCATCGAAGATCAGCGCCCATCCATCGCCTGGAGATGAGAGGAAACCGGCACACCAACGGCATTGGCAGCCTTGTTGGCGCGGCGCAGCCTGGCGTACAGCGGGATCGCGACCAGGGTCAGCATCAAGGCCGCACCGATCACCACGCCCGCGAAAAGCGACACGATGATGGCGATGCCGGAGGTGGTGGCAAGGGCACTGACACCGAAATTGATGACGATCGGCTGCGAATTGAGCGAGCCGATGACCAGGCCGGCAAGTAGAAACACCAGCAATATCAGCAGTCGGACGATTTTCATGAGGAACTCCAGCGCCGGGAGACAGCAGATTAGCCCAACGTGCGTGGATTGCAGCAAACGCAGGATGGCAGGTTTAGAGTGCGTCCGACTCAATCGGGACAACAGCACTGACACGCTCGCGCAACTCCTTGCCGGGCTTGAAATGCGGCACGTGCTTGCCCGGAAGCGCAACGGATTCGCCAGTTTTGGGATTGCGGCCTAGGCGCGGCGGCCGGTAATGCAGGGAAAAACTGCCGAAACCACGTATTTCGATGCGCTCGCCACCTGACAAGGCACCGCCCATCATTTCCAACAACGACTTCACCGCCAGATCGACGTCATCCGACTTCAAATGCACCTGCTTGCGCGCCAGGATTTCGATCAGCTCGGATTTGGTCATACGGATTCGTGCAGTGGAGGCGAAACCTAGTACGGCCCGGAATGACCGGGCCGTCCCAGTGACGTTGTGTCTGACGGATTACTCGGACTTGTTGCCGTTCAACTGTGCACGCAACAGCGCGCCCAGCTGTGTGGTGCCGCCAGACGCGGACTGGTATTCCTCCAGCACTTCGCGCATTTCGGCATCGTCCTTGGCCTTGATCGACAGTTGCAAGGTGCGGCCCTTGCGGTCCATGCCCACGAACTTGGCTTCGATCTTGTCGCCGACCTTCAGGTGCTGGCTAGCATCGTCGACGCGCTCGTTGGCAATATCGCGTGCAGCGACGTAGCCTTCGATGCCATCGGCCAGATCGATCGTGGCGCCCTTGGCATCCACTTCGCGCACAACGCCCTCGACCTTCGACCCCTTCGGGTTGGCTGCCATGTACTGGCCGAACGGATCTTGCTCCAGCTGCTTGACGCCCAGGCTGATGCGCTCGCGCTCCGGGTCCACCGCCAACACCACCGCTTCCAGCGTGTCGCCCTTTTTGAAGTTGCGCACGATGTCTTCGCCGGTGGTGTTCCAGCTGATGTCGGACAAGTGCACAAGGCCGTCGATGCCGCCATCCAGGCCGATGAAGATACCGAAATCGGTGATCGACTTGATCTGGCCAGACACCTTGTCGTTCTTCTTGTGGGTGGCCGCGAAGGTTTCCCACGGATTGGCGGCGACCTGCTTCATGCCCAGCGAAATGCGGCGACGCTCTTCGTCCACGTCCAGGACCATCACTTCGACCTCGTCGCCGACCTGCACGACCTTGGACGGGTTGACGTTCTTGTTGGTCCAATCCATTTCCGACACGTGCACCAAGCCTTCCACACCAGGCTCGATCTCCACGAACGCGCCGTAATCGGTGACGTTGGAAACCTTACCGAACACGCGGCTATTGGCCGGGTAACGACGGGCGATGTTGTCCCACGGATCCTCGCCCAGTTGCTTCAGACCCAGGCTCACGCGGTTACGCTCACGATCGAACTTGAGTACGCGCACGTCCAGCTCGTCGCCGACGTTGACCACTTCGGACGGATGGCGCACACGTTTCCAGGCCATGTCGGTGATGTGCAGCAGGCCGTCGATACCGCCCAAATCCACGAACGCGCCGTAGTCGGTCAGATTCTTGACCACACCCTTCAGGATCGTACCCTCATTCAACTTATCCATCAGCTGCTCGCGCTCTTCCGAGTGCTCGCTCTCGACAACCGCACGGCGCGAAACCACCACGTTGTTGCGCTTGCGATCCAGCTTGATTAGCTTGAATTCCAATTCCTTGCCATCGAGGCAGGACGGGTCGCGCACAGGGCGCACATCCACCAGCGAACCGGGCAGGAACGCGCGGACATCCTTGATATCCACGGTGAAACCACCTTTGACCTTGCCGCTGATGCGGCCGACGATGGTCTCGTTCTTCTCCAACGCCTCTTCCAGCTCGTCCCACACCATGGCGCGCCTGGCCTTATCGCGCGACAGCACGGTTTCGCCGAAGCCGTTCTCCAGCGAGTCGAGTACGACTTTAACCAGGTCGCCCTCGGCGACATCGATCTCGCCAGCCTCGTTACGGAACTGCTCGATCGGCACAATACCTTCGGACTTCAGTCCGGCGTTGATCACCACCACATCGCCGCGAACTTCCACGACGGTGCCGGTGACGATGGCGCCGGGCTTTAGCTTGGCCAGATTGGCTTGGCTGGCTTCGAACAGTTCGGCAAAAGATTCGGTCATTTGAAATTACTCTAGTGGACACACGGACAGGGCGTTTCTTGATTGAAACGGCAACTGCCCACCCTGGTTAGTCGGCCCAAACTGCGGCCGGGTGTGGAGTGAAAAAACCGCAACGCAGGATTGCGCGGCGGAGCCTTGGAACTACGGTTTAGAACTCATGACGCTTGCGTGTCTTGGGAACGACTGGCAAGGCGGACAATGGCCCGCTTCGCCACCGCACCACCCTCCGCACCGCTCAAACGTGCAACAACTGCATGACGCGGCCCACCACCTGGTCGATGTCCATGCCAGTGGTATCCAGGAGGACGGCATCGTCTGCCGGCCTCAGCGGCGCCACTGCGCGCTGGGCATCGCGTGCGTCGCGGGCCATGATCTCGCGCAGCAGGTCACCGAATATAACGGAAACCCCTTTTTCCTTCAACTGCTTATGCCGGCGCTGGGCGCGCTCCTCGGCACTGGCGGTCAGGAAGACCTTGTACGGCGCATCGGGGAAAATCACTGTCCCCATATCACGACCATCGGCGACCAGCCCCGGCGGGCAGCGAAATGCGCGCTGGCGCTGCTTTAGCGCCGAGCGCACCTCCGGGATGGCGGCGATCGCAGAGGCTACCCCGCCAGCGGTTTCCAAACGCAGCTCATCGGTGGCATCAACGCCATTGACCAAAACCCGCAAACCACGGTCGGCAACTTCCTCGAAGTCCACACGGGTATCGAAGGTACAGCGCACCAGCGCGGCAGCATCGGAGATGTCCAGGTGGGCCCAACTAGCCGCGACTCCGACCGCCCGATACAGCGCACCCGAATCCAAGTAATGCCACCCAAGTCGCGCCGCGACGATGCGACTGACGGTGCCTTTACCGGCTCCGGATGGGCCATCGAGGGTCAGGACGGGAGAGGGTTCGTTCATGCGGTTCCTCGGAGCGTTGGCGGTGCATTGTAGCGCCGACGTCCAACCGACTGGCGCAAGCAGTTGAAACAATGAAGAAAAACAGGCTATGATTGCTGGATCACTCATCTAGCGCCACGGCTTTGTCCGTGCCGCCTCCCTTCGAATCCACACGTTTACGCCGAGGTGTGCCATGAAAGTCCTTTCCTCCCTGAAGTCGGCGAAGGCCCGTCACCGCGACTGCAAGGTTGTCCGCCGCCGCGGCAAGGTCTTCGTGATCAACAAGACGAACCCCCGCTTCAAGGCGCGCCAGCGCTGATTGCAAGACTGCTCGCCGCGCCGTGCGTAGCGATGGCTGGCGTTCGACGAAAACCGCCTTCGGGCGGTTTTTTGTTGCCGAAGTTTGCTGTAATCGTTCTTCCGTCCTCTGGGGAGTACACGTGATGAAGCACCGTCTGTTCATCTTGCCGCTGCTGACCGCCCTAGGCCTAGCCGGCGGCGCCCACGCCGAGACGCTTCTTGTGGACCGGGTCAGACAGGAACCTGTCGCGTCGATGCCAACGCGTGGGCTGAGCATGAGCCAGGTGCAGGCGCGCTACGGCACCCCGCAACAGACGCTGGAACCACGCGGCGGCCAGAAGCGGCAATGGCCGACCATCAACCGCTGGGTCTACCCCGCTTTCACCGTGTACTTCGAGAAGCAAAAGGTCGTCGACGTGGTCGCCAATAAGGTGGACCCCAACGAGATCGGCCCAAAACCGGCGATCCGTTGACGCGCAGCCGCAGCCAACTTTCGCAACAACGGCCAGCGTAACCAAGCCAGCCAGGGCACACCACTGGCTGGAGCGGCCAAGCCTATGCCTCTCGCGACGAGCGGCCCCGTGCAAGCCCCAGCGTGGCGCTATACGAGAAATTGATCCCTCCCCCGGCTTCGCCCGGGCAGTACCTGAGCGACGATCCACCATGAGCGACAACCTGCGTCTTCCAGCAGAATGGGAGCCCCAATCCGCTATTTTGATCGCCTGGCCGCATGCCGGCACCGACTGGGCCGCGCGTCTGGCTGAGGTCGAGGAGACGTACATCGCGCTGGTCGCGGCGATCGTGCGTTTTCAGCACGTCGCGATCTGCGTCGCCGACGCAGATTTGCAGACCTATGCCGAGGCACGACTGCGCTCGGCACGGGTAGACATGCAGCGGGTGCGATTCGTGGAGGCTCAATACGATGACACTTGGCTGCGCGATTCAGGCCCGATTACCCTGACACGTGCGGACGGTGGCTTCCAGTTGCTGGATTTCCGCTTCACCGGCTGGGGCGGGAAATTCCAGGCGAGCCTGGACGACCAACTGGTGAGCCTACTCGCCGCGCAAGGCCTGTTCGCCGACAACACAGTGCGCCGTATCGATTTCGCGCTGGAAGGCGGGGCCATCGATTGCGACGGCGCCGGCACCTTGCTGACCACCTGGCAATGCCTGCACGAGCGGCATCCGCAGCGCACGCGCGCATCGCTTAACCACGATCTAGCCGACTGGCTGGCACAACAGCGGGTACTGTGGTTGGAGCACGGCTATCTGGAAGGCGACGACACCGATGCGCATATCGACACCCTCGCCCGCTTCGCCAGTGAGGATGTGATCGTCTACCAGGCCTGCGACGACGCCGACGATTCGCATTACGCCGAACTGCAGGCGATGGGGGCCGAACTGGCGGCATTACGCACCATCGATGGACGTCCTTACAGACTGTTCCCGCTCCCCTGGGCGCAGCCGGTGATCGACCAAGACCGGCGTCTGGCCGCGTCCTATGCCAATTTTCTAATCGTCAATGGCGCAGTGCTAATGCCGGCCTACGGCGACGCCGCCGATGCACAGGCGCAAGCGGTGATGGCGCAGGCGTTCCCGCAGCATGAGATCGTGCCGATCCCATGCCGGGCATTGATCTGGCAGAACGGCAGCCTGCACTGCATCACCATGCAACTGCCCGCTGGGGCACTTGCGCACTGAATGTGCGTTCGCATGGCCGGCTTGGCCGCGTGCGGAGGAGCATGGCTCACAGCCGGCATCGACCAGCAAGTACCGCCCAATGGCAATGCACCTGATTCGTCTGGGTGCGTATAACGCAAATACCAGACCGAGACACCGCGATCCGGCCTCTGCGCCTGCATCACAGTTCATCTGCCCAGGCGCTGCCGCGCAGCCATCCGCGCTACCATGCATGCTTTCGCCGATCTCCCTCATCTCCGTAATGACCCGACATTCTCTTTCCGTTGCGCTGATCCAGGAGCGTAACCATGGCGATGCCGCAGCGAACCTGAGCGCGATCGAATCGCGTGTCGCCGAAGCAGCCGCGCAGGGCGCGCGTCTGGTATTGCTGCAGGAATTGCACAATGGCGCCTATTTTTGCCAGCACGAGTCGGTCGAAGCATTCGATCTTGCCGAGCCGATTCCCGGTCCCAGCAGCCAGCGCCTGAGCGCGCTGGCCAAGCGCCACGGCGTGGTCCTGGTCGGTTCGTTGTTCGAGCGCCGCGCTGCGGGCCTGTACCACAATACTGCCGTGGTGTTCGAGAAGGACGGCAACCTGCTCGGCAAATACCGCAAGATGCACATTCCCGACGATCCGGGCTTCTACGAGAAGTTCTACTTCACCCCGGGCGATCTGGGCTTCACCCCGATCCAGACTTCGGTCGGTCGTCTCGGCGTGCTGGTGTGCTGGGACCAATGGTATCCGGAGGCGGCACGCTTGATGGCGCTTGCCGGTGCCGAGCTGCTGCTCTACCCGACCGCGATCGGCTGGGACCCCGACGACGCGCAGGCCGAACAGGAACGCCAGCGCGATGCCTGGGTACTCAGTCACCGCGGCCATGCCGTCGCCAATGGCATCCCGGTGCTGAGCTGCAATCGGGTCGGCCACGAACCATCGCCGCTCGGGGCATCGGGCATCCAGTTCTGGGGCAACAGCCACGTGCTGGGTCCACAGGGCGAATTCATCGCCGAGGCCGGAACCGACCCGACGGTGCTGGTCTGCGAGGTGGACTTGCAGCGCAGCGAACATGTCCGACGGATCTGGCCGTTCCTGCGCGACCGTCGCATCGACGCGTATGGCGACCTGCTCAAGCGTTATATCGACTGAACCCGCCGAGCGCATTGAACGGGATGCTCCCGCGTACAGCACACCGAGCCGGTCACTAGGTCTTAAGTACCTGCCGACCTCAACACAACACCACAACGCCTGTTGCGCCATGGCGCCGACCAGGCCCTTCCGACGAGTAATGGCATGAACGCACTCCCCCAGGCCGACGACGCACTATTCGCCGACCAACCGTACCGCATCGTCGAACGCGACGGGGTCCGCTACACCTTGCTCGGGACTGCGCACGTCTCCCAGGCCAGCGTCGCGGTTGTCGAGCGTGCCATCGAGAGCGGCCGCTTCGACGCGGTAGCGGTGGAACTGGATCCGCAACGCTTGCAGGCGCTCACCGATCCTGACGCGCTGACCAAGCTGGATCTGGTGCAGGTGATCCGCAAAGGACGCGTGGCCCTGTTCGCGGCCAACCTTGCGCTGGCCGCCTATCAACGCCGCTTGGCCGAACAGCTCGGCATCGAACCTGGCGCCGAACTCAAACGCGCGGTGCTGCTGGCACGCGAACGGCAGTTGCCGGTATATCTGGTGGATCGCGAGGTCGGGCTGACCTTCAAGCGTGCTTCCAGCCGACTCGGCTTGTTCGGCAAGCTCAAACTTGCCAGCGGCCTGCTCGGCGGCCTGTTCGCTTCAGAGGAAGTCGGCGAAGCAGAGATCGAGAAGCTCAAACAAGGCGACATGCTCGAAGCCAGCTTCGGCGATTTCGCCAGCGAAAGCCCAGAGCTATACGCAACCATCATTGCCGAGCGCGACCGTTACATGGCCACACGCCTGCGCGAAGAACACGCGCACGGCGAGGCGCATCGCCACAGCGTGCGCGAAGTCCTGGCGGTCGTCGGCGCCGGCCATCTGGCCGGTATGGCCAAACACCTGCAGAGCGATCAAGACGACCCGGCAACGCTGCGCAAGACGCTGGAAGACGCACCGACCCAAAAGAAAGTTCCCTGGATCACCCTGACCCTGACCACGCTGGTGCTCGGTGGCGTGGCCTGGGGATACTGGCACGGCGGCTTCGCGCTGGGCACCGATTTGCTCCAGCAGTGGGTACTGTTCACTGGCGGGCTGGCCGGGCTGGGCTGCCTGCTGGCCGGCGGCCATCCACTGAGTGTGATCGCCGGTGCCATCGCCGCACCGCTGAAACCATTTCGGCCCGGGGTTCCTGCTGGTGCATTCAGCGCGCTGGTGGAAGTACACATGCGCAAACCGGCCTACGGCGACTTCCTCGCACTGCGCGACGATGCGCAGAGCCTGCGGGGCTGGTACCGCAACCGGGTCTCGCGGGTGGTGCTGACCTTCCTGCTGACCAATCTGGGCAGCATGCTGGGCGTATGGCTGGCCGGATTTCGCATCCTGAGCAAACTGGCCAGTTGAGTCCACCATGGCAACCGGGCTTTTCCTCATGGCCTACGGCGCCAACGCCTTGTGTCATGGCGGCGCTATAAGCAACGGCAGTGCAGCGCTTCGGGGCTGAAGCCGTGTCCCAAAACCAATCTAGCCACTGGATGGCTGGCGGCAGCTGTGGAGTCGCAATTGTCGAGCGAGCGAACCACGCATGCGATATTGATTAGCATCACATGCGGCAAATTGCCCTGTCCACACATATCGCTCGTGGCCAGTTTCGGAGCCACGAAAGGTAAGGCTATACTCGGGTCGTTCCGTATTCCCTCACGCCGTACACCCGTCCCGTCCTTCCGGACCACGAAACCATGCGCACGCAGCCGCTAGCCGCTTGTCTTGCTCTGGCCATACTTGTTTCTATCGGGGTCGTCCCGGCCATGGCGCAAAGCGCGCCAACGCCCACCGCTCCTGCCACCTCCGCACCTGTGCAAGGCAATGCCGCCAATGGCCGATTGCTGACCTACACCTGCCAGGGTTGCCACGGGGTTACCGGCTACAAAAATGCCTATCCCAGCTACCGCATCCCCAAGATCGGCGGGCAATCGGCGCAATACCTGACACAGGCACTGACCGAATACCGACTCGGCAAGCGCAAGCACCCAACCATGCAGGCGCAGGCGGAAAGCTTCTCGGAGCAGGATATCGCCGACATCGCCGCTTTCCTGTCCACTCTCAAGTAGGCTTTCCCATGTCGAACGCCGCGCACGCTCTGCGTCCCGCCATCGTCCTGCTTGCAACCCTGTGGTTGGGGGCATGTTCGCAATCGCAGGTGGAATCCTCCAGCACCTCGGCCGGCGATCCTGGCCACGCCAGTGGCGAGCATGGGGCCGGCTCCTCCGCCGGACTCCCCGGCGGACGCATCGCCATCGGCGAAAAACTCGCCCAGGCCAAGGGCAAGGCCACAGGGCAGAACTGCATCAACTGCCACGGCGCCGAGGGCAACGCGCCAATCGACCCGACCTACCCCAAGCTCGGCGGCCAATACGGCGATTATCTCGCCCATGCGCTGCAGGCCTACCGCAGCGGCGACCGCCAGCACCCCTTGATGAGTCAACAAGCGGCGCAACTGAGCGACCAGGACATCGCCGATCTAGCGGCCTACTTTGGTTCGCGCACCACCAAGTTGCGCGATCTGCATGGTGTGAACTGAGCGCGAGACCGTCGCGCATGCGCGACGGCCATGCTCAGCGGCTGCCGTTGTCTTCTTGCAATGCTGGCTTGAACGGTACTTTTGGCGGCGGCCGCGCACCCGCCGGCTGATCGTTGAGATTGGGATCAGTGATGCTGCATCCGCCACCGACCTGCAAAATCGAGATCACACACTTGATGCTGCTTCCGGTGCCCGGGATAGGGATGCTGACAGACTGAATCCCGCGTCGCACCCACTCCTCCAGCAAGGTCGCATTCGGCAGCCAATACTTGTCGAAGGACGTCGGCGTGTAGTCGTATGGTGGGCGTTTGAGCCATTGGCCGGCGTTGGCGATGCGCTCGCGCGTCCAGGTATCGGTGTCGGCCCCCGGCGCGCCGCGCTCGGCTGTCTTGTTCGCGCCAGCTCCGTCGGCCAAGCGGATACTGCCGTCGCCATTGAACAAGCCGTTACGCGCGCCGCCGCCGGCATCGCCGGCCCGGTTGCGCGCCGCCGCACCCCAGTCGTCGCTACGCTGCGGCGTGGCCCAACCGCCGTCGCGAGCGGTGGTCGCCGGACCACTGCCTGGCGTAGCGGTACGCTGACCAGGTGGCGCTGTCGCGGATGCCGGTGCGGGTGTAGCCTGCTGCGTGTTTGGAGTGCTGGCTTGTGTCGCCGACGCCGTCGCCACAGCAGGGGCACTTGATTCCTTAACTGTCGTGGCAGCGGGCAACGCGGACCCCGGTACGCTGGCTGTCGCAGGTGTCGGGACCTCGATCTGCCGCACCTGCGGTGTCTGCGGTTCAGGCAGTTCCGGCATCGGCATCTGGGTCGGCATCTGCGGTGATTGGACCTGCACCTGCGGTAGTGGTGCGGGCACTTCGCGTTCGCGCACCTGCGGCGTCGGCGCGGCCGGTCGCGGCACGACGACCTCGCGCGGGCGGATCTGCGCCAAGGCGGGTACTTCGGTGACCACCTGAACATCGCGTTCCGGCACCTGAATCTCAGGCGGTACGATCGATCGCGGCGTCGGCACCGGTGTGCGCAAGCGGGGCGGCGGCGGCAATACGAAATCGCTGGTAGGCACCGACGTTTCGGTGACCTGCAGCGACTGCTCTGGCGGCGGCGGACTGTTGGCCGCGATCGGCGCGTTGGCGCTGTCGGTCGCCACGGCAGCAGGCGATGTCGAGGTCTTGGCTGTGCTGCGTGTGCGCTTGACGACGGGATGTGGAACACGCGTGGCGCTAACGGGCGCTGCATTCTTTTGCGGTGTCGTCACCGGTGCCGACGCACCGCCCCCCGTCTCGGCGGGCGTACCGCGACCGACGAACTCCACCTGCACGCGGCTTGCCTCGCCATTGTCGGTATGCAACGGCAACCAGCGCACGAACGCAACCCACAACAAGAACACCGCGAACAGTAGATGCAACAACAGGCTGAGTAACACCGCAGTGCATCGCCACCAACGCTGGTCGTGCGGTGCCGGATCCCAGTGCTGCCACCATAGCCGGCGGAATGCCTGCCATGGACTCAGTGCAGGCAGGCGCATCGGGACCGCCGGCAGTGGCTGCGGCAATGCCGCGATCAGCTCGGACGCCACGAACGTCCGTGTCGCGACCGGTTGCGATGCGAACCAACGCGCCCAACTGTACGGCAACCCGGTCAGAGGGTCGCACGGCAACTCACCTGGCATACGCGCCAACAGCGCGTCGAGAATGTCGGCGGCGCGTGTCACCAAGCGCCCAGGGTCAGGCAACCGTATCGCGCGGAATGTACGGTGCGCTGCCGCTGTCGTGGTCAGTCGCGTCGCGCACGGCGGTTACGCCGGACACGCGCCCCATCAGGGTCTTCTCGATGCCCTGTTTCAGCGTCACATCCGCCATACCGCAACCGTGGCATCCGCCACCAAAACGCAACACCACCACACCATCGGCAGACACTTCCTGCACCGCGACGCGGCCGCCATGCTCAGCCAATTGCGGATTGACCTCGTTTTCCACGACCCAGCGCACCCGTTCAACCAGCGAGGCCGCCTCGCCCGGCGCCTCGCCCTTGATCCTGGGCGCCTTGATCGTCAATTGCTGGCCGGTTCCCTGGGCGACATAGTCGATCTCGGCTCCGTCCAGCCAAGCAACACTGTCGGCGGCCACATACAAGGTAAAACCAGCGCAATCAATCGCCCATTCGTCGCCGGCCAAGTCGGCCGGTTCTGCGAACTCCAGTCGCGCGTCGGCACGTGCAGTTCCCGGATCGACCGCGCTCAGGCGTACGCCCATGCCAGGCACCGCCTCGCGTTCGAGCAGTTTACGAAAATGGGCCTGGGCGCTGTCTGAGATCTGGATCATGGGGCTATTCTAGCCTTTCGCATGTCATTGGCTCATCATCAGCACTGTCCTTTTCCGGCATATTCAGCCACTTCGCCGTAAAAACTCCATCATGAACGACCTGATCACGCTCGCGCAGGCCCATTGTTCGCCCCGCAAGGGGAGCGAATACAAACTCACCCAGGCACGCCTGGCGGAATTGCTACCGCAGGTGCCCGGTTGGGAATTGGTCGAGAGCGGCATAGCGATCAGTCGCACGTTCCGCTTCCCGGATTACTACCGCACACTCGCGTTCGTGAACGCGCTGGCCTGGATCGCGCATCGCGAAGACCACCATCCCGACCTTGGCGTGCACTACGACCGCGTGGTGGTGCGCTATTCCACCCACGACGTCGGGGGCCTCAGCGAGAACGACTTCATCTGCGCCGCCAAAGCGTCAGCCCTTTCGGAGTGAACCGTATGCCAGCCGTTTCCCGCTCTCTTGTTCCCCTCGCCTGCATGAGCGCCTTGCTGCTGAGCGGCTGCGGTCAATCGTCGCAATCCCAGCGTCAGGCCGCGACGCAGGCGCCGACCGAGGTCGCGGCGGTGCGAACGCCACCGCCGGATTACCCAATCAAACTGGCCTGCGCCGGACTCGGCGGCAAAGTCGTGCTGAAGGTGGTGGTCGGTGTGCAGGGCAAACCCACCGACGTCAACGTGGTCGACAGCAGCGGACAGCCCGCATTGGACGCAGCGGCGCAACAAGCCGTGCGCGGATGGATGTTCAACCCTGCCACCCGCAACGGCCAAGCGGTACCGTGGACGATCCAGGTGCCGGTCAACTTCACCCCACCGCAACCGCGCCCGGACCGCTGCTTCGCTCTCGACGCACAGTCCAAACACAGCGGCTGATTCGATCAAGTCAATGGGGTCGCCGCAGGGGGCTGCGGCGATGCACGCCTGCATGCCGAATCCGCCATCGACGTGCGTCCAATCCGAGCAACATCCAAGGCCTCGCCACCATGAGCGCGTGCTGAAAGCGTCTGCCTGAAAGGGTGCGCTGACACCACCTGAACGTAAGCCAGCATGTTGTCGCAGAGTGCGTTTTCAGCAAGCTGGCAGACACCTGACGCAAGGCATGCTGCGCACACAAGCCCCCCAATCCTGCTTGATGAGGTACCGCATGGAGATCCGCTCACTGCCTCCCACCAAAGTCGCATTGGTCACTGCCCTGAGCGTGTTTGCGCTCGGCGCATGCCAGCGGCAACCCGCTGCGACACCAGAACAGAGCGCCATCGCTCAAGTACCGGCACAGAGCGCCCCCGCTCCGGCACCTGCAACCTACGTCCCGCCAACGGCAGATCAGTTGTACCAGTTGGTGGCGCCAATCGCCTTGTTCCCCGACAAGTTGCTGGCGCAGACGCTCGCCGCTTCGGTCTATCCGGACCAGGTCATGGCGGCACAGGACTGGCTACGCAACAACCGTAGCATGAGAGCAGCCGACCGCCTGCAAGCCTCGGCCATGCAACCCTGGGATCCCAGCGTCAAGGCCCTGACCGCCTTCCCCGATGTTGTCGACCAATTGGCAAGCAACGGCGACTGGACCCGCTCACTTGGCGATGCCTATGCGCACGATCCCAACCAGGTTCTAGACGCGGTCCAGGTCATGCGTGAGCGCGCGCAAGCGCAAGGGCACCTGCGCAACACGCCGCAACAGCGCGTACACGTGGTGCAGCGTACCTTCGTGGAACCGGCCCCCTATCCCGACGCAGTGCCGCCACCGAGCCGCACCATCGTGATCGAACCGGCGCAACCGGACGTGGTCTACGTGCCGCGCTACGATCCCGAGGTGGTCTACGGCGAACCGATCGGCGTGTACCGCGAGTACCGCTACCGTCCGCCACGCCCTTACTACGATACCGGCGACCTGGTGACCACAGGCATCATTTCCTTCGGGGTCGGCGTGCTGATCGGCGAGGCGCTCGAACACCATCACCACCGCATGTTCGGCTGGTTCGAACCGGAGCCCGCCTGGCACAGCTGGGGCTGGAACAACTGGGGAGTGAACTGGAACGCGCCACCATCGGTACCGAACTACGTAGTGTACAACAACAGCGTCTACGCCCCGCGCACGACCATCATCAACAACCGTATCGACGCACGCACCTTCGTACATAACAACGCGGCTCCGATTCCGATGGGCGTGGGCATCACCACCGCGTCGCAGTCCGGCCCTGTGGCGCGGCCAACGGCTGCTGCGCTGACCACCGCAGCGGCGATGGGGACGCGTATGGGCATGCCGACGAGCACATTTGCCCCGACGCATGCCCGTATCATGCCCGGATCGATGCCGCAAACCATGCCGCACTTCACCGCGCAGATGCTGCAGGCGGGACGTCCAGTAGCGGCGATGCCACCGTCGCAACGGCTACAGCCGTCAGGCCCACTATTCACCGCACAGGCGGCACGCGATCCACGCATGCCCCTGCACACTCTGGCGATGGCACAGCCGAACGGGTTACGGACTTCCCAACCGATGCCGCTGCCGAATTTCCGCGGCCAACCCATGCCGCAAGCGAGGCAGGCAGGCACATTCGCCGAAAACCCCGGCATGCCTTCCTCGCGGATCGTCGAGCCTCCCCGTCACGGCAATCCAGGCATGCAGCCGGATTTCGCCCGCGAGACGTTCGCGCGCGATATGGCGCACACGCAACCACTGCGACAAGCAACAGTGGCGCAGCCTCAGCACGTACAAACCTGGCACGAACCCGCAGCACCTGCATATCAAGCACGTGCGCAAGAAATGCCGCGCGAGGCCATGCGGCCGATCATGCCGCAACAGCGCATGCCCGAACAACACCTGCAAGAACAACACATGCAGGAACAGCGGATGCAGGAGCAACGGGTCGTTCGCTTCGCCCCGCCGCCGCAGATGGCCATGCCACGCTCTGCTGAACAGCCGCAACAGGCGATGCGACCGATGCCGTCGCATAACGGCGAGCGCCACGAGCATCACGACCACCACAACGGCTGAATGTTCGGTGCCGGGCGGCGACAACGCCGCCCGGCACGGCAAGATCAGCCCCCCAATCGGCTCAGTGCCTCGCTCAGTTCGTCAGCCAACGGCGCATTCAACAGGTAGGGGGCCTTGCCGCCATCCAGAGTGAACTCCAAAGACGCCGCGTGCAAGAACAGGCGTTTGAGTCCAATGTGCTCGCGCAATCGCTTGTTGACCTCGGGATCGCCATACTTGTCGTCACCAGCAACCGGGTAACCGAGATGCTGGGCATGAACGCGGATCTGATGGGTTCGGCCGGTTTCGATCCGCACTTCGCAATAAGAATGCCCTCCGCGTCGTTCCAGCATACGGAAATGACTCAACGAGGGCTTGCCCGCCGCATGCACCTGCACATGACGTTCGCCCCCCTGGCGCAGACCGATATGCAGCGGCACTTCCACCGTCATCGTCCCGTCGGGCAAGCGCCCGACCAACAAGGTCAGGTAGCGCTTGCCGATGCCGCGACCCTGCACCTGGTCGTCTTCGCGCATCAAAGCCTGTAATTCAGTCAATGCCGAGCGCTTCTTGGCCACGATCAACAGGCCGGAGGTGTCGCGATCGAGCCGGTGGACCAGTTCCAGCGTCTGATTCGGACGTAGGGCGCGCAGGGTCTCGATGGCACCGAAGCTGATCCCGCTGCCGCCGTGACTGGCCACCCCCGAGGGCTTGTTCAGCGCCAGCAGCCGCGCGTCCTCATAGACAATCGCTGCTTCCAACCGCTCCATGAATGCCGCCGGCGGCGCAGTTTTTTCACCTTCCTCTTGCAACCGCACTGGCGGAATGCGCACCTCGTCGCCTACCTCCAGCTTACGCTCGGCCTTGGTACGGCCACCGTTGACCCGCACCTGACCGCTGCGCATCAGCTTGTAGATCAGGCTACGCGGCGCGCCCTTGAGTTGGCCGAGCAAAAAATTGTCCACCCGCTGTCCAGCCCGATCCTCGGGAACCTTGAGAATGCGCACCGCACTGGTCGCGACGTCGCGCAACTTTGGAGGAACCGGAGGAGAAGTCATTGGGCGGTTTATTCTGTTACACTCGGGGGGCGAGATAAGGGTTTGATTTCGTTCGAAGTTAGCTAAGGGCCAGAAGCCCGGCTTGCGACGTTTCCGGCACAGTGCGCGACCACCGCCCTCGGGGCGGCCATGTTAGCGGCTCACCGGCCTGCCCCGCCATCGCCGGACGCCCCCAACGTCCGCGCTGAACATGCCCCGTGCGGCGCCCCAGCCTGGCTGGAGTTCGCCACCGGCCCTGAACCACCCAAAAGAAGCGCTCCCGCGGCTCGCCGTGGTGTCGTAGCGCTGGAAGCTCAAGCCGCCCTCCCCGCGCCTGCGCGATGGGCGGCGAAGCGTGACCAGAAGCGAAACCCCATGGTGTTCCGCGCGGTAGCAGCGCGAGGAACGCAATCAATGAAACGTATGCTGATCAACGCCACGCAGGCAGAAGAACTGCGTGTGGCTATCGTGGACGGCCAGACCCTGTACGACATCGACATCGAACAGCCGTCCAAGGAACAGAAGAAATCCAACATCTACAAGGGCCGCATCACCCGGCTCGAACCCTCGCTGGAAGCAGCCTTCGTCGAGTACGGCGGCGAGCGTCACGGTTTCCTGCCGCTGAAAGAAATCTCCCGCGACTACTTCCAGGCCGGCGTCGACCACAATAAGGCGACGATCCGCGAACTGTTGCGCGAAGGCCAGGAAGTCGTCGTGCAGGTGGACAAGGAAGAGCGCGGCAACAAGGGCGCTGCTCTGACGACCTTCATCTCGCTGGCCGGCCGCTACATGGTGCTGATGCCCAATTCACCCAGTGCCGGCGGCGTCTCCCGACGCATCGAGGGCGAAGACCGCGCTGCGCTGAAGGAAGCACTGGACAAGCTGACCATCCCCGATGACATGGGAGTGATTATCCGCACAGCCGGTGTCGGCCGCGACGCCGAAGAACTGCAGTGGGACCTGGAATACCTGCTGCAGGTGTGGAAATCGATCGCCGAGGCCGCACTGGCCAAGCCGGCTCCCTTCCTGATCTACCAGGAATCACGGCTGATCATTCGCGCCCTGCGCGATTACCTGCGTGCCGATATCGGCGAGATCCTCGTCGATACCGTGGAAATGTATGGCGATGCCAAGGAGTTCATGCAACAGGTGATGCCGCAGAGCCTGCGCAAGCTCAAGCACTACACCGATGACATCCCGCTGTTCAACCGCTTCCAGATCGAGTCGCAGATCGAGGCCGCCTACGAGCGCAGTGTGCGCCTGCCTTCCGGCGGCTCGATCGTCGTCGACCAGACCGAGGCACTGACTGCGGTGGACGTCAATTCCTCGCGCGCGACCAAGGGCAGCGACATCGAAGACACCGCGTTCCAGACCAACCTGGAGGCGGCCGAGGAGGTCGCGCGCCAATTGCGCCTGCGCGATCTTGGCGGTCTGGTGGTGATCGACTTCATCGACATGGCCTCCAACAAGCATCAACGCGAGGTCGAAAATCGCCTACAGAACGCGCTCAAGTACGACCGCGCGCGCGTACAGATTGGCCGCATCTCGCGCTTTGGCCTGTTGGAGATGAGCCGCCAGCGACTGCGTCCGTCGCTGGGCGAGTCCAGCCAGATCGTATGCCCGCGCTGTGATGGCCATGGCCGCATGCGCAGCGTCGAGTCGTTGTCGCTGTCGATCATTCGCGTCGCCGAAGAGCACGCGATGAAGGAAAACACCGGGCAAGTGCTGGTGCAGGCCCCGGTGGAGATCGCCAACTACCTGCTCAACGAAAAGCGCCGAGCACTCAGCGAGATCGAGAAGCGCCACGACGCGCCGATCGTCATCGTCGCAGACGAGCAATTACAAACCCCGCACTACGAAGTGACTCGCCTACGCGAGAACGAACTGGGCGAGGAAAGCACCAAGCCAAGTTACCAGCGCGGTACGCCACGCAAGCTACCGGTGCATGCCCTGACCAAGGCACAGCTCAACATTCCGCCCGCGCCCGCGGTAACCCATGTGCAGCACTCGCAGCCTGCCCCATTACGCGAAACGGCCGAGGCGACGACCGCCGCACCAGCACTGATGCCGCCCCCCCCTTCGGTAACTGCCACGCCAGCGATCGGTATCGTCGGCTGGCTGAAGCGTATCTTCGGCGCCAGCGAAAACCAGGCGCAGGCACCAACTGCACCCGAACCAGCACAGCGCCAACGTCCGCAGGATGGAAACCGTAACCGCAACGGCGACCGTCATGACCGCAATGCACGGCGCAACGGTGGCCAGGGCGGCAACGCGGGACGTGGCAACGGCGGTGGCAACGGGCGCCGGACTGGCAACAACGGCGCGGTACAGAGCGGTGGCCAGCAGAATCCGTCGCCCAAGCTCCCACGCAACGAGCAGACGTCGCAGCAAGCCAAGCAGCAGCAGACTCCAAAGCCGCCGAAACAGCAACAGCAGAACCCACCACGCCAGCCTAAACCACAACAGGAAGCGTCCCAGGCTGCGGTGCAGAACGAAAAGTCGCAGCGTCAAGCGCGTACCGACGAAAACGCTAAGCAGGTTGCGTCGGTCCCCGTGGCGCCTGTCGCGCTGGCACAGGATGCCGCCACCTTCGCCCCTCCTGTCGCGGTCGGTGATATACCGCAGCGCCAAGAGGCTCAGGCCGTAACCAGCCTGGCCCCACTCGTCGCTGCCACCCCACACGCCAACGGCGACGAGCACGAAAGCGTTCTGGAAACCGGGCAGTCCGTGCTGGCAAGCGAGAACAGCGATGGGGACGACGTGAACGGCGAGGCCGGTGGCCGCCGCCGACGCGGACGCCGCGGCGGACGCCGCCGTCGACGCGGCAACGGTGAAACAGGCGTTATCGGCGAGGGCGAGGTTGCTGGTCTAGACGATATCGATTTGAATGCTGCAGACAACGATGGCGAGACTACACCGGCACCGAACCGGAGTCAGCCGGAATTCGACTTCGACGACGACGTAACCGTCGATAGCACCAACGTCAAGCCGCAGTCACCCTTCAAGGAAACCCCTGCGCCGCAGGAAAAGCGCGAGCCGCAGCCCCGGCGCGAACGGCCTGCCATCGACACGCAGGCAGCCACACACCAGACCGCCACGGCGTCATCAGCTTTCGTGGACAACGCCCCACCCCAGGGCGTCACACTCACTCAGGCAATAGTGGCCGCTCCCCCTCCAACCCACGAAACCGCCGAGGGAATAGCACAACTAACAACCGCAATGGGCACTGCTGACCACGCGGCAAGCGACGCGTCTGGCGCCCATACCGACGCGGCATCGGCAACGCTCATCGTCGACAAGACCACGCCTACCATGCGTATGGAAAGCGCAGCCGAGCAGCTGCCCGCAATCGCGCCCACCACCGCATCAGACGCTGCGCCTACGGCGCCAGTCAAGATGATCGAGCAGCCCAAAGCGGCAGACACGCCAGCTCCAGCAGCCGGCGTCGTGGCGACGCCGATGAGAGGCGCGGATCCGTTCGGCATGACTGCGCCGGCAAGCGCGGCAACGCGTGAAACCGCCACTAATGCCTCGCAGCGTCACGATGACCCCGCGCCTGTCAAGCCGACCTACGCCCCAGTGCAAACGACGCTGTTAGACGTACTCAAGCCCAACACGCATGAAACGGTCCCTAGGCACAACGTCGGCACGACGTCGACGCCGGTTGCTGGTACCACGCCTGTTGTCGTCCAGCCCAGCCGCAAAACAGAAGGCGAAGATGACGAAAACAAGGAGCAGCAGGATCGCAGCTGATCCCACCCCAACACAAAAAAGCGACCTTCGGGCCGCTTTTTTGTTCTCCCCTCTCCCAGTGCAAAACAGGCAACATCTTGTCGTGCTGATGCTGGCGCCGCGGAACTGACTTGCGTTCATCATCTCGCCATGTCGACAGCAGGGCGAACTGCTGTCGATGCCAACGAGCATCGTATACATGCCGCACACGCAGACCGGCCAAGACGCTGATGGAGAACATGCAAGCCGCCTGCACGGGCTCCAGACAACATGGCTATACACGGAAGATGGCGAAAGAGAAAACGGGCGCAGGCCACTTCCGATCTATATTGGAACCATACACCCACACTATAGCGGATGCGTCGGGTCCAATAATCCGTACTGCGCGGCTAAACGTGCCAATGCGATATTGTCTTGGATACCGACTTTCTCGAACAAGCGCGCCTTGTGCGTATTCACTGTCTTGGCACTGAGACTCAGGCGTTTTGCGATGTCCTCCTGACGCAAGCCACGAGTCAAAAGCAGAGCAACTTCAAGTTCACGTGGGGACAGTGCATCGAACGGCGAACCACCACCTTCAAGGTTCGCCAGTGCCAGATTCTGCGCGATGTTCGCACCGAGATAACGCTTACCCATCGCCACATCGCGCACTGCACGCAGCAGTTCCTGCGCATCGCTGGCCTTACCAACGTAACCGTATGCACCAGCTTCCAACAGGCGCCTGGGCAATGGACCGTCCTCCAGCACCGAGACAATGATGACCTTGGTGCCGTAGTCACCCTTAACGATGCGTTCGGTGACTTCGAGCCCGCTGACGCCCGGCATATGCATATCACACAGTACGATGTGAGGCTTCAACTGACGGATCTGCGGGATCGCCGCCTCTCCACTTTCGGCCTCACCAACGATCTTCATGTCGGCCTGATTCGAAAGAATCAGGCGCATTCCCGTCCGAACAAGAGTGTGATCATCGACCAGAAAAATCCTGATGGTCATATCATGTAACTCCATCGCAGCGAATGCCGCGGTGGCAGACTATCCGGGTGAATTATTCAGAGCAATACACATTTGTAGACAAAAAAACAGACGCGAAGCACATTTATCCATGCGCCGCGAAAAGACATCATCTTGTCATCAAAGGTACCTTGCCGAGCTTACTCAAGGCTCGGCCCGCAGGGGCGAGTGACCTGCCTACTTGTTTTCCGGGGAAAACGCGACGGTCCCTACGTTAGGTGAACCTAGTATGGCTGTCGTAAAGAGGAAATATTATCAGGAGGACCCTGATCTCAAGTCAGAATTTCCGGATACTCTCCGGCGGGGATTCCCGACAACGTTCCGCTAAAAACGAGCGGTATCACCAGCCGTACTTTTCCGACACGCGCACTTCTGGTGCTGCGGGCGCTAGTGGTGAATGTCTGCCGGCACAGGCAGGCCCCTGACGTGATGATCCACTCCAATCAGGTAGCGTTCGAAAGGCGTGACGCGCAGAGCGGCTACTGAGTAGCCATGAATGTCCGACCGGCACACCATTTGGTGGAACATCGATTCGCAGTCGCTGCTATTGGAGAACTTCCAATGAGCAAAGCATCGAACGTCCCATGCGAACAACCCAGCATCCGCGCTGAAGAAGCGGCCAATCGCTTGGCTCGGGCCACATCGCCACATGCAGTACCGAAAACATTTGCCTATCGCCCAAACATATCCCCACTGTCGACTATGGCGAACGGCGCACTGGGTGCGGGGGATTTTCGGATCGACGTGACCGGAACCGCAGGATATGCCAAAGTTTCATTTACAGAGACACCGCCCTACAAAGACGACGCCAAGCGGGATGCCATGGACTTTGTTGCAATGATTTTTGGTGCGAAGGTGGGCAACGAAAACCCATTGATATCAGCAGTTTTGCGCAACCATATCGAAAGATACCGCCAAAGTTACCGCCACGACATGGTCGCTTGGATTACTTGACCGGGCGGCTCTGCCACAGGTTTGCCAGCACCCTTGCCCTGCCTGCATCGGTTCTCGGGCCAGTAGATCGCCCACCATGCAGTGCGGGGGGCTCCGCACATGGTGGCCTACCGCTACGGTCTTGCCGTCATCTTGCGATTGCCCTCCCTCGCCCGCCTTGCCTCGAACACCACCAGCGCCTGCCGAGCGGGCATGTAGTCGATTCGCCCCTTTCGCGCGCGCGCGCGATTGCGGCGGAATGTCTGCTAAGGCTATATCCAGTCGGTACAGGAGGGTCGGTCGGTAGCCGCGCAAGGTCTGGACCTCGCTGCCCCTGGCTGCTGATCGAGCGAGGTCCCTCCGGATTTTGAATGGCGATCTTAGTACGCCCAAACCGTGTCGGCTGATTGCCGGCAGCGTCAGCATGGCGGTGGGCACTGTGATCCAGTGCCGGACTCATGCGCGCGCTGCATCCCCCGGATGGACCTGCGTTTGACAGCTCCAGCACAATGTCGTATCCAATAGGATAACGGCTTGCACGTCGGCATCACCTGCGCATAAGGACCATGGCTTGAGCAGGCACCCCACCCCCGAATCAGCTTCAGGACACCCCCAGCCCTCGTCGGCCGTGGGCGCATGCATGTGTGGGCAATCTACGTTCCTGGCGCGCCCATTGCGCCAGGTATCTGCCACGCGCGTTGCATCTGGTTCGGGTCGTGCCAGCGCCTCACTGGCTCGTCCCGGCCACACTGATCGCCCCCTTCACTAGATTTCGTTTACCACTCTCAATAAAGGCGCAAGGCCATGAGCATGTTCGATGGATCGATGAATTGGTTACACCCCCTGGCGGATACCAGTCTGGGGGATTACGTCTTCTTCCGGCTGATCAACAACTACCTCAGTAACCAGATCGACACCTTCGGCATGGACGTGATGGCCCGCGCGATGCAGTGGGTAAGCGTCATCGCGTTGACCGCCACCACCTTCTGGGTGCTGTTGCTGGGCTATCGCATCGCCAGCGGACAATTACGCGAATCGGCCATGGCGACCATGATCAAGGCCGGCAAAGTGTCTGTGATCCTGGGCATTGCCGCCGGCATCGGCGCCAACGGCACGCTGCTGCATAAAACCATGACCGACGGTCTGGATAAGGAAATCCATTGGCTGTTCACCGGCCAGAAGGACAGCACCGCCGCCGACGCCATCGACGAGAACCTCACCTACACGCAATTGGCGCTGAGCACCTTGGACGCGATCCAGGTGGACCCCAACGACCCGGAAACCATCAAAAAGAAAGAAAACGCGCTGCTGCTGGCCGGCTTCGGCACCGCCGGCCCGCCGATCATGGCCGGGGTGATGCTACTGATGTTCAAGTTCACCATGGCCTTCCTGATCGGGGTGGGGCCGATCTTCATCCTGTTCCTGATCTTCGACCAGACCAAGGACCTGTTCAAACGCTGGCTGTTCTACGTGATCGGCACGTTGTTCTCGATGTCGGTGCTGTCGGTCGTCACCGCCATCGTATTGAAGATGACGGCCAGGATCGCGCTGGCCTACTGGGGGGCGAAGGTCATCTCGCTAGGCAATGCGGAAGGCTTGTCCTCGCAGGCATTGCAGCAAGGCTGGGCAGGATTGATTGCCACCACCCTGATCGTCGTCCTACCCCCAATCGGGGCAATATTGTGGCAAGGCAGCATGGCCAACTTCATGCACTTCTCCGTCTTCAATCCCGCCTCGGTCCCCGGACCGCAGGGGCAACCGCCTGGGTCGTATACGCCGCCGCAGGCAAGAGAAAACACCTCTAATGCTTCAAGCACTCATTCGAGCGCCTTACACGGAGCAAACAAATATATAACTCAATCGCCCCCTCCAGCCGGATCACGTGGACAAGCCGGAAAAAACCGTGATGGCGCTTGATCTTGTCACCAGCGAGATGATGAAATATCAATATTTAATTATGGAATAACCATGAGATACATCGCCTATATCTTTTCTTTAACGTTGCTTTTTTCCATGAATGCCAATGCAGAAGGTGGTTGCCCACCTGGGCAACTTCCTGCCCAATCCAATGGCAGCATGGCATCGTGTGTTCCGATTCCGCAGGACAATCCTCAGCCACAGCAACCACGCCCTACGGGGAAATGGCTTAAGACTTGGGGGGCAGTTGCGGCGGATACAGGCGATGATTTTGGCTTATCCACAGGAAAGCTGAGTAAGGCAGAGGCGGAAAATGATGCTTTAGAAAAATGCGAAAGCTCAAATAATGGAAGATGCAAAATCATTCGAACTTATGAAAATCAATGCATAGCAATTGCTGAGCCAGATCGAAGAGGACACGCCGTGACGAACATCGAATCTGGACCATCGCTTGAGGAAATAAGCAACCGAGCCATTGCAAATTGCAAGAAAGATAACCCCGGTAGTGAATGCAAAGTCGGCTATACAGATTGCACAAAACAGATATTTCAGAGATTCTAAATTTCCAAAAAAAAGCAGAACGCCTCTTCTCCACTGCTGAATCAAGCCTATCAACAAGGAACCATGCAATGGACTACAGCAAACAGGCCGTGGAGCAAGTCCCATCACCTCCCTTCCAGTGGCAGAAGGCGGTGCATCAGATCATCGACCTGATGACCATCACCATCCTGGCTCTCTCGGTCACCACCTGCCTGGCCATTCTGGCCTACCGCGCATCAGACAGCCTTCTGCTTTTGCTGGCCCAAACGCTGGCCAGCGTGGCGGTCCTGCTGCATGTTGGCATGGGGGCGATGCTGACACGGCTGGTGGTACATGCAGCAGTGACTTGGAGGTGCTTGCAATCCGGTGGCAAGCACACGGTGCAATCTAAGCAATTGCGCAAAGCCATCATGCGTGTAGCTCGCATATCGCTGATGACATGGATATGGAACATCTGCATGATGGGATTTCCGTTTACACTACCATTAGTAAATTCGGCGCCTGAAACTGGAATACTATTGACATTCCTTTTGGGCCTTACCTTGATCTATCTGCTGATGAAAATAATTCTCATCAAGCAAGCCTACGGCCAATTACTTCATGCCATCACAACCGCCGAACAAGTGGCGAGGCGCACATTCGTCGTTTAAGAATGCCAAAAAAATACGTACCAAGTCACACCTGAAATATAAGAATAAAATATTTAATGAATTAAAAAATAATAATATATAAATGTCTACCAAGCGCTGAGAAATTTGCAATATATTTCAGCCATAAAAGCCAAGGACAGCAGAGGCGTGGAATGACAAAAAACATCGCCAAGGGATTCTTGCTAAGTGCGGCTTACTGCGCTTCCTTTCTGCTCGCTTGGCAGCTCTCTGTCGACCAGTGGTACTTACCAGCAGGACTGCGCGCAGCGACTCTACTCTTCCTGCCTTTCCGGCTATGGCCTTATCTACTAATTGGCGATGCAGCAGCACTGCTAATGATCCGCGTGCCAATGGTGCATGAGCACGGCGCTAATCGAATGTGGGCATACACGAGCCCCTTCCTACTGATGCCATGCGTGGCGCTGATCGTACATGCCGCAAGGCGTCATATGGCGCGACTGCTGGAGCAAGAATGCCTGCTGCTGCCGCTGGCATTGACGCTGTCACTTTGGAGCACTCTATGCAACATCGCCTTGAATGCCTTGTTCGATGGCTACACTGTCCTTGATATTCCACCAATAGAGGTGCTTGTACGTTACTGGCTAGGCGACTACATGGGTATGCTGATGTTCATCATGCCTGCACTGCTGTGGCTACGACGCAAGGAACACAAGGAATCCAATTTCCGGCTTTTGAAGGACGGCATCCTTGGCACTGGAATGGTGGTAGCACTTTTGATGATGGCAATCACCGCCCAAGATACTATCTTGCATCAAATTTTAATGTCGATGATGCTTATTCCTGCAATCGTGTTGACGCTGCTACACGGCTGGAGCGGAGCGGCAATCGGCATCGTACTGGCTAACGTTGCCATCGGCATCATGCTCCCCGACGCAAAAGCGTATGGCGCGTACAACAACGACACGTTTTTCGTACAACTGGCACTTGCAGCAATCGCCACGGGAATGTTCGTCTTCGGCTCCCGCTTGTCCTCCGCGTTTGAAAGAGCGCGGTACTTCCGTCATGGTCGAGAGGAAGCCCTACATTTTGCACAAGCCAGTTATCTGCAAGCCGAACGCACCCTTAGACGGCGCGTCGTCGAGTACACCGACATCACTGTACACATCAACAAACTGCGTAAGGACATCGTGGCCCACCTTCGCTCTAAGGGCCAGCATGCTGCAGCGATGGAAACGACACGAACTGGAATGATCCAGGCCAGGCTGCTCGACGAGTACGTGAACGCACTGTACCCGCTCGGCATCGAAACCCATGGACTGTATGACACATTAAGCTCAGCGACGTTTAGCAACCTGTGCAATACTGAGTTCCGGCTCATTCTAAAGGGTGAGCCAAAGCGCTTATCGATGGGATTGCAATTGGCCACTTATCGTAGCGTACTCAATGTGATCGATTCACTACCATTAGCGAATAGACATCTCATCAAGGCAAGAGTCTGGCGAACGAAACATCACCAAGGGATCGCTGTCTACGTCATCGCATACGCGTCGCCACAAAATCCCGTGAAGCACTTTGCACATGATGTGGATTGGGAACTGGCCGCTAGGCTCAAAACGCATGGCGGCACCTGCCGGCGCCGCCATGCCCATAGCATTAGCTTCTTTGAACCGCCCCGGTTTCCGCGGAGGCTCAACACTCTGAGAGGATTGAGCCATGAGCAAGTCGAACAAGTTCTCGCCCGAGGTACGCGAGCGCGCGGTAAGGATGGTGCAGGAGCAGCGCGGAGAGTACCAATCGCTGTGGGCGGCCATTGAATCCATAGCCCCAAAGATTGGCTGCGTGCCGCAGACCCTGAACGAATGGGTCAAGCGCGCCGAGGTCGATGCCGGTGCGCGTGAGGGCGTGACGAGCAGCGAGGCGCAGCGGATGAAGGAACTCGAGCGCGAGGTCAAGGAGCTGCGCCGGGCCAACGAGATATTGAAGCTGGCCAGTGCGTTTTTCGCCCAGGCGGAGCTCGACCGCCGACTGAAGTCGTGAAGGCCTTCATCGACCAGCATCGCAATGCCTTCGGGGTCGAGCCGCTCTGCAAGGTTCTGCAGGTTGCCCCGTCGGCCTATCGACGTCATGCCGCGCTACTGCGCGAGCCCAGCAGGCGCTGTATCCGCGCCAGACGCGACGAGCGGCTAATGCCGCAGATTCAGCGCGTCTGGCAAGCCAACATGCAGGTCTACGGTGCCGAGAAGGTGTGGCGGCAACTGGCACGCGAAGGCGTCGTCGTGGCCCGCTGCACGGTCGAGCGGTTGATGCGCAGCATGGGGCTGCGCGGCGTGGTGCGCGGCAAGGTCGTGCGCACCACCATCGGCGATGCCAAGGCCCCATGCCCGCTGGACCGGGTCAATCGGCAGTTCCGTGCCGAGCGGCCGAACCAGCTGTGGGTCAGCGACTTCACCTACGTCTCAACCTGGCAGGGCTGGCTGTATGTGGCCTTCGTCATCGACGTGTTCGCTCGTCGCATCGTAGGCTGGCGAGTGAGCAGTTCTATGCGCACGGACTTCGTGCTCGATGCTTTGGAGCAGGCCCTGTATGCCCGGCAACCTGAGCGCGATGACAGCTTGGTTTGCCACTCCGACAGGGGCTCGCAATACGTCAGCATCCGCTACACCGAGCGGCTGGCCGAGGCCGGCATTGAGCCGTCGGTAGGCAGCAAGGGCGACAGCTACGACAACGCGCTGGCAGAGACCATCAACGGCTTGTACAAAGCCGAGCTGATTCACCGCCGGGCACCCTGGAAAACTAGGGAGGCCGTCGAATTCGCCACGCTGGAGTGGGTGTCCTGGTTCAACCACCAACGCCTGCTCCAACCCATCGGCTACATCCCGCCAGCCGAGGCCGAGGCAAACTACTACCGGCAACTCGCCAGTCAGACCGCCGCCGTGGCGGCCTGACTTAAACCAAACAGCCTCCGCGGAAACCGGGGCGGTTCAGTCACCTGTTGACAAATGAAGCAGACAATCTTGACCAACGGCAAGGTTTCAACAACAAGTCGCCCCTGAGAGACACCACCCTACAGCCATGCAGCTCAGCCACTTGACGGCAACGCATTACCAATGACGGACCTCGATATGCGCGATGCACTCAGGGCCGATACGATAGGTCCGATCTGACGGAGTGTGGCGGAATTTATGAAATCTTCACACTTCAAAAAAGACGATTTTTGTACCACTCGCATCGCATTCTCAGTCGCCTCTGCTAGAGCATGCGAAGAAGCAAACCGATGGCGCGTAAACCCGCATCAACACACGACTCTGCCTCTTGTGTGTTCAAGAGGCCAATGCCGCAAGCTCCTCCAACATGAGGTTCCGGGCAGAAAAAAACCTCAACCGAGAACAGTTGGGTTCTGGGTGAATGGTGGTGCAGTAGCCGCCTCACCTTGAACCCAGTCCTCAAAAGCATTAGCATGAATTCGAATTCATAAGCAAGTCTGAGGCGGGAGCATCGAACGACGGTGCCGACCGCCGACCGCCTAAGCCGAGGCCGAGGCAAGCAGGCCAGGCCATCAACGTTTGACTTATACCAACCGTCCTCCAATATAGGCTGGATGGCTCATCACCATTTAGGCAGCAATCCAATGCACAGCATGTCTGTCACGTTCGACTCAAATGTTTGGGAGAGCATCGTCGTTCAAGATAAACTCGAAGTGCACCACAGTGCGAACTCTCTTAGAGCGATACGTGATGCCATCGAGAGCAAGCGCATTGCTCCATACATCCTAGATTCGGTCGTCACTCTCGAGTCGTTACGAAAGTCCCATAGGAAAGACTTCCTTGGTGGTATCAAGATAATATCTAGAAGGCAGAAAGAGCAGGTAAATTTCGAGAACGGCGTCAACCAGATAGAAATAACTTGCAATATCATTTCAGATTACAGCCATTTTCCAAGTCTGCATCCAAAGCTGGAAGATGCATTAGGAAAGGCACGGAAGCTTGGCTTTTTGTTTATCAATGTTCCGCGCATTGCTGCTATGCGACTACCATATGAGTGGTACAAGCCACAGGAAGCGACCGATAGCGAGCTATCGGAACGACTGGATCGCACCTTCAAGGCAGTAGAATCTATTGAAAGTCTTGGTCTCGGAGGCTATCAGATCCAAGCTCTTGGCGCTAATATTATCAAAAATAATCCAAGCCAAAGGTTGCAGCCCTATATGATTGCCGCAGCGGAATATGCGGAGGAGAAGGAGTTGAGTGATGCGGTGGCGGAGTGGGTAGATGGTGATGCGATTGCTGCTCATTATGGCCATGGTAACGACGTGTTCTGCACTCTGGATTTTGGCAGAAACGCTGGATTTAAATCAGTTTTGCATGCCAGCCGCAGGGATTGGCTCCGTGAGTCTCTCGGTGTGTTGATCGCTACGCCCGACGAACTGGCGAACATCATTGAAGGCACTTCACGATAACCAGCAACACCTCATGCTACCTGAATCGCCCAGGCTTTTGTAGACACTCATGACCCTCGTTGCGCGTAGCGCCGCTCGAACTCTACAGGCGACAGATCGCCAATCGCTCCCGATTCTGTGGGGGCATCATCATGCCTGACATTCTATTCCGGTCAGATCGCTCCACAATCTGCAACAGATCATGAGAGTGTCGTCGCTATGGCCTGGGTTTCACCAGCCGATACTGCTTCTTGTCGCCGAGTTTGGGTGCCTTGTCGTCGATATTGACGCATAAGCGGCCATCGCCGCAGGGCACGATGTCCGAGCGATTGATCGCCTCCAGATAAGTCAACTGCGTCCTCAGTGCGTCGTAACGGGTCGCGTAGTCGCCGTAAAGCATTTTATACGTTCCCACCAAAGCGACGAGCGCACACAGCAACGACACGCCGCCCCCGATCCACACCCAACGCACGATGGAGATCATGTCGCGCCGGGTGAGTTGCAATGCCCGCACCGTCTGATCCGCCGCCGTGGTAATCCCCTGCACACTGCCTCGCGCCTCGGCCAGGGGCGGCTCCAGTCCGGCGCGGGTGACGCTTTCCAGTTGACCCGAAGCGCTCTGCAACCAGCGTGCCAGATGTTCCTGGGCCTGCGATGGCAGCTGCTCGGCCAGTGCGCCAAGACGGTGTTCGATCAGGTCGCAGCGTGCATCGAACCGCTTGATCATCGCCGCAATGTGGACATCCAAATCGGCCTGTTCATCGTCGTGCATGCAGGTAATCCTTCTTATCAATTTCAGTTAACGTCCTTGCGATGGCCCCTGTCGGGACTGCGCCATTTGCTGTTGGATCATCTGCTGCGCATCCGCCTGACGTTGCGTTTCAGCTGCCATCTGTTGATACGCCTGCTCGGGGGGAGTCTGCATCGCTTGCTGGATGTTCGTGCTGCTGAACCGGGGTAGGAAGTCGAAGCCGTCACTTTTTCTCTCGGCCACAATGGCGCTTTTGTCGGCGTTGAAGTGCAACTGATCCACGCGCGTCAGCCCATGTTCCCGCGCATTCAAGGCCACGCCTGCGGTCAGGTGATCGAGCGTCTTGTTCGTCGGGCATATTCCATTGCGTGTATGCAGCCTCTCGACCTGCGCGCGGATGCTTTGGTTCAAGGCATGATCGGGATGGCCGGCTTCGCGCGGGTCGCGCGGTGGTCGTTGCGCTTCCTGCCGTGCGCGCTCCTGTTCTTCCCGCTGCACGATCGCGCTTGCCTTCGCCATGATGGCCTGGCCACGCGGGGAGTTGGTGAAAGCTTCACTCTCCTTGCTTAGGGTTTCCATGTCGCCGTTTTCTATCGCCGTCGTAATGCGCTGTATCCGAGCCAAGGCAACCAGATATTCCGGCGAATGTGGCCGTGGCGGCACTTCGACTGCCTTCGCCTGCTCTGCCGCCACATGCGGGGTAGCCTTGGGTGGCATTGCGCCTTGCTGCAAGTACGCCGGCAACGGTGGTGCCGCTAACGCATGCGGATGCGGTCCCTCCCGGAAGAACGCCGGCAGCGTTGGATCGGTGCGTTCGGTCGAGACCGCCACCGGGCGCAAGGGCAAGTGCGCGCGCAGCCCGGCATCCAGGGATTGCGCATCGTTTGGGGCCTGGGTCATGCCCGAGCCATCCAGGTTATGCACATGTACGCGATGCCCGAGGGTCGTCGCCATGGTGGTGGTGTAGTAAGAACCGTGTTGTTCGGAGCGGTGAATGACGTTCATTTCCGGCGCGCTGGACACAGTGCGCGGTTGCAGGAACGGTTTATCGCTAAGGCTGTTGACATAATCGAACAATAGATTGCCGTTACGCACGGACAAACCATTGAGCAGGTAGGAACCGCCGATATCCGAATGCGCGCCGGGGTGGACCAGATTGAGGAAGCGCCCGTCATGGGAATGGCCGGGATGCAGGATGTCCTTGGCGGGGAACAGATCGCGGCGTTCGTCGCGGGCGGTGAGTTGCAAGCCCGACACCACCGAGGGCGGCAAGCGCACATCCTGTAAATTCATCTCGCCGGTGGCAACCGGGTCCAGCAAACCCACGGTCTGCGCGGTGCGGCCTGGTGGCACCAGCGGCGGATGCGTGGGGGTGAGTTTGAGGATTTGGCCGTGTGAGTCACGGTCGATGTTCATGCCGACCGGGTCCTGGATGCCACGTTCATGGACCATGCGAGTGAACATGGCCGCGGTGACCCCGCCACGGCTGAAGCCGGTGGACACAATGCTGATTTCGGCTTTGGGGTCTTCGTCGTGCCATGCCCTGGCTTGAAGGATGAAATTCAAGTACATCTCTTCCATCCGTGGACCGTAGCTATAGCCAAACGCACCATCGAGCGTATTCGTCAAGGCATTGTCCTGAGTGCCTACGCCGGGGACGTAGTAGCCTCCGATATTTTCAAAGCCTTTCTTTGCTGCCGTTTGCACCTGGTCGTACAGAATGCCGATATTGGTGATGTGCTGAGGATCTTTGTTCTTGTCGTTACCGGTGCCATCGAAACAGGCCACGAACAAACGAGTGTGGGGGTTCTGTTGACTGACCAGCAGCGGCGCCTGGAACTGCGCCAACTCATGGCGGCTGTGCGCATATATGGCCAAGTCTTGCGCTGTCGCCGGATAGACTTCCACGGCATCCGGCCATTTATTTGGGTCGGTCTGTTCGTTGCCCATTGCATGCTCCCTGGCGAGGACGCCATCAGTAGGTTTTGGTGTAGGCGAGGATCAGGTCATTGCGGAAATAACTATCCGGCCTACCTGGACGCTGCGGAACAGATGTTTCCACAAATGCCCGCATATACACATTGATGGTACGGTCGTTCACTTCCAGGATGATGTCTGGAGGCATATCCGCGTGCAGGATCGGCGGCAACTGATTCTGCGGCACATGATGCAGGATCACCTTGTCCTTGAAGATGGCTTCGAGATCGACCAGTGCATGGTGCGGCTGGCCTTCCTTGGAGCGCCATGTCACCTCGGCGGGGGGGGGGAAGTGTGGGAAGTTGCGGATGCCAATCGTGCCAGCGTGAAGGTTGCCGGGGTAGCGCCCCCCTAGCGACGCCGACGAGATTTGTTTGACATCGTCGGGATCGTTGGCCTCATACCTGTCGTTGTACAGCACCTTGCAGCCATAGGTGTCGTAACACATCGCCCCGAACGTATGCGTACTGAACGGTATCGGCTTACTCGTATCGATATGCACGGTGTTATGGGCATCGACGGGGATATTCCCGATCAGGTGGATGCCGGAAGGTTCATTGGTCGGAGCGTTGGTCGGCGTATTCATGCGCGAACATCCTGTCAGAGAGTGGGCGAAGACGGCGGTTAGCAGAAGGGGAAGTGCTGCACGGGACGGCGTGGCAACAGGAAATCGCACAGCCATAGTTCCACCAGTGGGGAGGGAAAGAAACAGCCTACTACCCAGTGCGTGATCGCGATAGCGAGGTGCCGGCTTGGCGCTGCTCAGGCACCACGCGAGATGAGTGGCCATCATGGCACCCGCGTCCGGCATGCATAGTCTCTCGTCGCTGGCAGGCCAGGAGAATCAGGATTCTGACTGCCGTGTTGTAGGAATTTTCCTACAGTGTCGCTTCGTACCAACACGACACTGGCAACCAGATTCTTGAGCGTCCGATTGCATTGTGTCGGCGGCGTCACGTTCGATCTAACTGCATGCAGGCAGCAACATCGTGAAAAGCCCATCCGCCACCATGGCGACACGATGCCTGCGGGTGTAGTTCGGGCAAGGCGATGGCGTTCATTGACTCCATGAAGGGAGCACTCCATCGCCTGAAGAGGTTGAAGGGGGCGCATCATTTTGTCCGCTCCCTTCACTCCCTTCAGTGCAGTTGTCAGCCGGTAACTGCCATAACCATTCCTGCCTGCCACCGCCAAAGTGGCCGCCACGCTTGACCGCCACCACTCCAATTTTCACCTTTGCCCGTTTAATCGTATCGACCGAGAACCCGGCCTCACCGGCTTCCCGATACACGTCCTTCGCCGATTGCGTCCCATCGCGCAATAGCTCGCGCAAGAAGTCCGCGGCATCCTGCCGTTGGCCGTCGTCCTGGCGTTCGGCATCGTCTAGCAACTCCCGCGCCGTTCCTTTCAGGGCTGCGCCCCATCGCACTGATGATGCAATGACGCCTTGGAAATCTTGCAGTTCCACCTGTTGCAAGTCGTACACGTAGCCGCCACCGTCCTGGCCGATGTTCGACTTGGCTCGCGCCAGGAACCGTTTAGCCGCCTCGCCGTCTCTCGCTTGGGTTATGGCCGTCACCATGACCAACCGGGCCAATGCACCAAAAGCCAGCGACCCGGTAATGCGCTCCACTGGCTCACGGCCTGCCGTACCCTTGGTGAAGTGGGTGATACCCAACAAGGCACAGCGTTGGTTCTGGGCAAGATCGACCAGCGGTTGCAATCCACGCCGTACCTCGGCGTTTTTGTGCGAGTCGCCAGCCACGGCAGAGACGATGGGGTCGATGACCAACAGCACCACGTCACCGATATTATTCAGTTCGGCCTGCAACACATCGCTGTCTATCGCCGGATCGAATGCACGCCGTTCGCCCTTTTCCCGCACGCCCTGCACGAAATAGACGCGGGCCATGTCCGCGCCCATGGCGAGCAAGCGTGGGGCCAGCGTGTCGCGCGCATCATCCTCACCGGACCAGATCACCACATTCCCACGCCGGCTGGGTGAGTGGTCCGGCCACGGGTCTCCCCTGCTCACGGTTGCGGCCATCGCCATGGCGATAGTGGTCTTACCCGTCCCCGGCTGGCCTCCCAGGATGTGCAGCTTGCCAGCGGCCAGCCAGCCGTTCCATACCCACTTTACTGGCTCAGGTATCAGACTGTTGCCGCGTATCAATTCGACATGTGGCCTGTGGCATGTATCCGCGCACGCTGCATCCGGCGCGCTCTGCACCAGTGGCAATGAACCTATCGCGACTGCATCAGCTTCCAGGTTGACGGACAGCCAGTCCACACAATCGCCCTTATCGGGCAAGGGCGGGACGATGGCTGCAATGTCGATCACCTCCACCGTGCAGCCCAGCGCGCGCAGGTGCTCGGCCACATCGACGGCATACTTGCGCCCCGACGCGTCGTTGTCGGGCCACAGGCGCACCCGACGACCGCGCAGTGGTGTCCAGTCTGCCGCCCCGGCGCTGGAACTACTACCGGACGTGGTGGTCAGCAGGCCCAGGGCGGCCAAGACATCGGCGCAGGCTTCGCCCTCCACCACGTAGACGATGGCACCGGGATTGGCGGCCAGGAGTTCTGGCAGGCGGTACAGCACTTTGCCCTCCGGTGGCGCTGGCGGCTCGCCGGGGACGTAGCGCGTCCCGTTCCAACGGAAGGGCCGGATTTCCTTCCGGCCATCGGGGTGCTTGCAGCGCGCGCGCCAGAACACCGGATTGCCCTGAGCATCGCGGTATTCGTGTAGACCGGTCGGCTGGTAGCCCTCGGCCAGGAAGTGAGCCAGGATGTGGCGTGCTGCTACATGCGGGTTCTCAACAGGAATCGCGTTCATCGGCGCACCCCAGCCAGCAGGTCGGCCACGGCTTCCTTGAACGGCTTGCCGGTCAGCCGCATGTGGAAGCTCACCAGGTCACCGGTCTCGCCAGTAGCGAAGTCCCGCCAGGGGCCGCGCGGATTGGTCTGGCAGACGGAAAAGGACGGCTCACGCTCATCCCGGAAGGGGGAAACACCCTGCGCCCAGCCGCTCCCATTTGGCCTGCCCAGCTTGGCAACATGTTGGCGGTAGTAATCGGCTGGGTCCGGCAGCCGGTCGCGCCAGTTGTCCGGCAGAGACGTGCCGCCCCTGTCGGCCTGACCATACATTCGCCATGCACCCAGCGCGCCAGCGTGTGCATCGTGGGCCGCCTTGCGCGGACTGCGACGTTTTTGGGTCATGGCGCCGCCTTTGCACTGGCAGTGCGTTCGATCAGCTCGCGGATATCCTCCACACGCCAGGCGGTACAGCGTTCGCCCAGCTTGACAGGCTGCGGATATCGGCCAGACCGCACGCCGGCCCACCAGGTCGACCGGGAAACCGGGATCAGTGCCGGGATAGCCGTGGTGTTGGTGTCGGGATCGGCAGCGCGGCCGACGATTTGAGGGAGTCGCAGAAACCCGGTTTCGGGGAGTGAAATGTGGTGCACGGTATCGTCTCGTTTCGGCCACCATTGGGCCGGGCGATACCTATTAAATACACCTCGGACAAGCGTTCATATGGTCGTACTCGTAACGCCTAGGCGTTACGGCATGCGCCTAGGCGTTACCGGATGCGCCTACTTTTCGCCAAGCCCTCATCCACCGCTGTACCGTGTTTGTGTCATCAATGGGCAATGTTTCCACCACATGGCGTGCGAATGCAGCACCGGAAATATGCACGACTTTTCCCAATTGCCAGTCCTGCCACATCTTGAACGCCTGCGACTTTGCGACTTGCTTGGGGTCATTCCTGAGTTTGGCTGCAACGGCTCTCCTGGCGCGGCTTCTCTGCTCTTTGTCAACAGCGATCCTTTCATCCAGCAACCTCGCCGCAGCATGAACTTCACCCAGCATGGTTTTCGGATTTCGCGCACCAGCAGGTCCGCGTACATGGCTCCAGTATTCTCGGCATTCAACAGCGTCGGCATAGAGCATCGCAGCCAAAATTAATTGCTTCTTTGATCCGCGATTGAAGGCCAAAAGTGCTTGATCGGCCAAGAATGATGCGACCAATAGATGGAACTCGCTCAGTTCCCAAGGGGGATCCGCAGTAATGGAAAGATCAGCTTCAAGCGAATATTCTTCGCGTGCCCAAGCCGGGCCAGATTCCACGTAGCATTCCAGTGCGTAGGCGAGCGCACCTTCTGTATCTCCTTCGTTATTGTCCCAGCGTTCGCAGAGCCATACATACAAGGCTTTTTTTGCGAGCATCACAGATTCGACTCCGCGCACCTCGCCTATCTCTAGCGCACCTGAAAGCCACTCACACAGATCGCTTATGCGTGTGCGTAGCTGGCGTTGAAGCTCCACTTCGGTCGACATGGCACACCCTTGCGCCCCTGGAGAGAAAGTTCCCACACCAAGCCGGCAGGGCGTCCGGCTTTTCGTCTCGTCGTCTAGGTGCGGGTATTCGGTGGAAGCTTAGCCGGCCTTGGCCCGCAGCGGTACGACGTTACCGCCCGTGCGTAAGCTGTCCAGATAATCCGCCCATGCCTGCATCATGCGCACGCGCTCGGGCAGGTACTGCGCCGCGTGCGTGTATGCCTCGCGGACCTTATTGGTTTCGGCGTGGGCCAGTTGTCGCTCGATGGCGTCGGCATTCCAGCCCATTTCATTAAGCCGCGTCGCCGCCATGCTGCGGAAGCCGTGACCCGTCATCTCATCACCGGAATAGCCCAGTGCGCGCAGCGCGGAATTGATGGTGTTTTCCGACATGGGGCGGTTCGGGCGCAGGCCGGGGAATACATGGGGGCCACCACCGGTCAGTGCATGCAGATCGCGCAGGATCGCCACAGCTTGGCTGGACAGGGGCACTAAATGCGCCGCCTTCATCTTCATCCGCTCGGGGCGGATACGCCACATGGCGGCATCCAGGTCGATTTCCCCCCACTCCGCCGCCCGTAGCTCGCCGGGGCGCACGAACACCAGCGGGGCCAGCTTCAATGCTGCATGGGTCACGGGCTGCCCAATGAAGCCCTCGATGGCGCGCAACAACTGTCCGATCTTGACTGGATCGGTTACGGCGGCATGGTGGCGGGCCTTGACGGTTTTGAGCGCGCCTCGCAGGCTGGCGGTGGGATCAATCTCCGCCTTGCCTTCCAGCATGGCGTAACGAAACACCTGGCCGGCCTTGATCTTGGCACGGCCAGCAGTTTCCAGCTTGCCGGTGGCTTCAATCTTGCGCAGGGCATCCAGCAACTCACGGGGCGTGATCTCGCCAATGGGTCGGCTGCCGATCTCGGGGAACAGGAAGGTTTCCAGCAACCAGCGATTCTTCTCCGCCGTGACGCGCGCGACGGTCTGCCGGGCCATCCACGCGCGGGCCACGGTCTCGAACGTCTCCCCAGCGGGAGCCACCATGGCCGCCTGCTCCTTGGCCCGTTTCCGTTGCTCGCCTGGGTCCACACCAGCAGCCAGCAGCTTGCGCGCGGCGTCGCGCTTATCCCGTGCATCGGCAAGGCCGGTATCGGGGTAGGTGCCAAGGCTCAGCGTGTTGCGCTTGCCGGTGTTCGGTCGGCGGTAATCCCAGCGCCACCAGCGGGCACCATCCGGTCTCATCAGCAGGTACAGGCCGCCTCCATCGCGCAGTTTAAGAGGGGCAACTCCAAAGCTTGGTCTTGCGGATGGCGGTATCCGTCAGCGGCATGGCGGTAACTCTTGGCCTCAACGTGCGGTAACAACTGCTGTTACCGTCAAAGCTACCGCCAATTGCCACCGGATTTCAACGCACACCCCTGGACACCACCGGATTAACGGGCACAAAAAAAACCCGCTAAATTGCGGGTTTTTTTGAAGTTTCTGGACTTTATCGGACGCCCTGAAACAATGCATTGGTGCCGAAGGTGGGACTCGAACCCACACGCTTTTAAGGGCGGCGGATTTTGAGTCCGCTGCGTCTACCGATTCCGCCACTTCGGCGCGGCCGACAAGTATAACCGACTCGACTACCAAAACACCATAGGGGCCCGCTTCAATCATGCGGCGGGATGCAGTAGCAAGTCTACACGGCGGGATTGCCGCTGCCGCTATACTCTCATTTCTGAAACTTTAACGAGCAAGCGATGTCGGCATTGCGGGGCCTGCGTATCTTGGTGGTCGAGAACGACGAAATGAACGCGACGCTGCTGGAGTTACAGCTTGCCCAGGCCGGTGCCGATGTCGTCGGTATCGCTGCGTCGGTGAAGCAAGCCCTGGCGTTGATCGACAGCGAACGTCCGGATCGGGCGGTCCTCGATTTCCGCTTGGCAGCTGGCGAAACCAGTGAGACAGTCGCCCGGGTATTGACCGAACGCGCCACGCCCTACGTGCTGGCCACTGGAGTGGCCGCCGCGTCCCTGCCGGCGGGTTTCGCCACGGGCGTGGTGCTGACCAAACCCTATCTGTCCGAGCAGCTCATCAAAGCATTGGAAGACGCTCACACCAAGATGACCGCACGTCCCTGAGAATCCTTAATTGCAAGCTTGTCACCGCGACATGCTACATTCGAGGAACACCGCCATCAACGCAAACGACCGTTCACCGCCTGCTGTCCGGCTTCCTGCCGGCAGCGTCACGGGGGAGCTGTTGCGCGCAATCGACTGGCCCAACCACTCACTGGGCCCCATGGAACACTGGCCGCAAAGCCTGCGGACCGCCCTGTCCATCTGCCTGGCGTCGCGTTTCCCGATGGTGATCTGCTGGGGCGAGCGGATGAGTCGCCTGTACAACGATGCCTACATCCCGCTTCTGGGACTGCGCCACCCCGCTGCATTCGGACGCCCAGCCGAAGAGGTGTGGCCGAACGTGTGGCCGGCAGTGAATGCGCAGGCCGAACAGGTCTTCGCTACCGGGCAATCCACTTGGAACGCGCACATGCCGCTAACGGTGCTGCGCAACGGCTACAGCGAGCAGGTGTATTTCACCTTCTCCCATAGCCCGCTCTACGACGACAACGGCGATATCGGCGGTGTGCTGTGCGTTTGCATGGAAGACACCGTGCACACCACCCAGCCGCGCGAGGGCGATACATTGCTGAGTGATCTGGACGTGCAACGCACCCAGATGGCCGATGCCTTCGAGCAATCCCCCACCGCACTGGCCATCCTGCGCGGCCCCGACTACGTGGTCGAAAGCGTCAACCCACGCTATCAGGAACTGATCGGGCCACGCGAGTTGGTCGGCCGACCGCTAGCCGAGGCAATCCCGGAGATCCACCAGCAAGGCTTCCTGCAACTACTGGACACCGTGCGTGCCAGCGGCATGCCGTTCACCGGCAAGTCGATGACTTTCAACCTGCGCCGCACCGCACACGGGGCGATGTCGGAAACCAATGTGGACTGTATCTACCACCCCATGCGCGACGCCGATGGCAAGGTCACCAGAGTGCTGGTGCATGGCATCGATCGTACCGAGCAGATTCGTTCTCAGCCGCACGACAGTTTCCTGCTGATGCTGGAAGACACGTTGCAGAATCTGGACAACGCCGAGGCTATCTGCGAAACCGGCGCGGCGATGCTCGGCCAGCATCTGCGTGCGAACCGCTGTGCCTACGCGATCGTCGCCCCCGACGAAGACACCTTCGATGTCCGCGCCGACTACGTCGACGGTGCCGCTCACCGCACTGGACGCTCGTGCTTGAGCGAGTTCGGCAGCGATCTGCTCGACTGCCTGCGCGAGAACCGCCCCTGGGTCGTAGCAGATACCCGATCCCATACTCCTCCACTGCGCTTGGACGATCTCGATCAACGGCGCCTGGAGCTGCGTGCGGTATTGACCGCGCCGCTACACAAGGCCGGACGTCTGGTCGCAATGATCAGCGTGCACCAAACCTATCCACGCGTCTGGACGCCGGCGGAAATCGAACTGGTGAGGCTGGTGGCGGCACGCTGCTGGGAATCGATGGAACGGGCGAGCGCGCAGGCGGAACTGGCCAGCAGCGAGGCACGCCTGCGCGAGTTGGCCGATGCAATGCCGCAGATCGTGTTCACCACCATGCCAGACGGCCAAGTCGACTACTTCAACAAACGCTGGTACGAGTACACCGGTCTGCCGGTCGGCGAAACTGGCTACGACAGTTGGCGCAAGGTCCATACCGAAGAAGGTTTGGCGCGGATGATGCAGGTGTGGCCGGAAGCCTTGCGCAGCGGCGAACCCTACGAAATCGAGTATCCGCTGCGCCGTCATGACGGCAACTATCGTTGGCACCTTGGGCGTGCCCTGGCAATCCGCGACGAAGCTGGCCAGATCGTACGCTGGATCGGCACCAACACCGACATCCACGACCGCCGCATGGTCGAACAGCGCCTGCAGGAAAGCGAGTTGCGCTTTCGCAACCTATGTGACAACGCGCCGGTCATGATCTGGATGTCCAATGCCGATGGCGATTACGAGTACATCAGCCGCCAGTGGTACCTCTACACCGGCCAGAGCGAACAAGAAGCACTAGGGGCCGGCTGGCTGGAAAAGATCCATGTCGACGACGTCGCCGCGACCGGGCGCATGCTGGCGCGGGCGTCAAACGACTGCCGCGCCTACACGATCGAATACCGCTTGCGCCGCCACGACGGCGAGTACCGCTGGTGCGTGGATACCGCGACTCCTCGCTTCAGTTCATCGGGCCAGTTCCTCGGCTTCATCGGCTCGTTGATGGACATCGCCGAACGCAAGCGCATCGAGCACGCCACCGCCGCCGAGCGCTCGGCGCTGGAGATGATCACCACTGGAAAACCGTTGAACGTGGTGCTCGAAGCAATCGCGCACGGTATCGAAGCGCAGAGCGATGTGGGCTTGCGCTGCACCATCATGCTCGTCGACGAGCATCAGCAATGTTTGCTGGAGGGAGCGGCACCGAGCATGCCGGCCGGATTCCGCAAGGCCATCCATCGCCTGCCGATCGATGCCAACACAGTCTCCTGCGGACGCGCGGTCCACCTGCGCCGGCAAGTGCTGTGCAGCGATATACGCCTGGATGCGCACTGGCAACACTATCTGACCGTGGCCGTTGAAGCCGACATCGTCGCCTGCTGCTCTACCCCGATCATCGCCAGCGATGGCGATGTATTGGGCTCGGTCGCGCTGTATTTCCCGTTCGTGCACTACCCCAACGCACACGAACAGGAGCTGGCCCGCTCGGCCTCGCGGCTGGCCGGCATTATCATCGAACGCCGTAAAACCGACCTACGCCTGCAGCAACTGCTCGACGCCGAACAGAATGCACGCAGCGAAGCCGAACGGGCCAGCCGCATGAAGGACGAATTTCTGGCCACATTGAGTCACGAATTGCGCACCCCACTCAATGCGATCCTGGGCTGGGCGCGGCTGATGCAGCAAGAGACGGAGGTGCTCGAAAAAGATATCAGCAAGGGCCTGCAGGTGATCGAGCGCAGCGCCCATACCCAGGCGCAGATCATCGACGACTTGCTGGACATGAGCGCCATTCTTTCCGGCAAGGTCCGCCTCGAACCGACAGAATTGGATCTGCGCACTCTGATCGGGGAAACGATCGACTCCGCCAGGCCCAGTGCCGAAGACAAGGGCGTCGATATCGTTTTGGTCGCCGACAGCACGCCGCTCCCCCCGTATCTGGGCGATACGGTACGCCTGCAGCAGGTGTTAACCAATTTGATCGGCAATGCGATCAAGTTCACTCCAAGCACAGGCAAGATCACGGTAACGCTGAGCAACAGCAGCACCCATATGCGCATCGAGGTCAGCGATACAGGCTTGGGTATCGAACCGCTGTTTCTACCGCACGTATTCGACCGCTTCAGTCAGGCCGATGCCAGCAGTACGCGCAGTGCCGGTGGACTCGGCCTGGGCTTGTCCATCGCCAAGCAATTGACGGAACTGCATCATGGGCAACTGTCGGTCATCAGCGATGGCCTCGGCCTCGGCTCGACTTTTACCCTGCTATTACCACGCAACGACCTACATGGACTGGATCAGATCCGCAGCCACGAAGGCGGCGCGATCGCCAGCGGCGGCTTGCGTGCTGGCGGCATTCGTCTGGACGGAGTCCGCGTGTTAGTGGTCGACGACGACATGGATTCTCGCGGCGTCACCCAGCGCTTCTTGCAAGAAGCCGGTGCGACAGTCGAAATCGCGGTATCCGCCGACGACGCCGAGGCACTGTTGCGCGAGCGCCCTTATGCGCTGCTGGTCAGCGACGTGGGCATGCCGCGCCGCGATGGACACAGCCTGATTCGCAGCATCCGCGCACGCGGGGCCGGCGCGACCAGCCGCATTCCCGCAGTCGCACTGACCGCCTACGTGCGCAGCGAAGATCGTACGCTGGCCTTGGAAGCCGGCTTCGATGCACACCTGGGCAAACCAGTGGATCCGTTGAAGTTGATCGAGCTGGCAGCCTCGCTGGTTTCGCCAGCGCCGGTCACCGAACAAGGCTCCAGCTCCAAGACCGAACCAGCCTGAGCCTGCGGACTGCCGACATCAGTCGGCAGCCAGCGTCTTCTTCAGCCGCGCTTTGCCCGCGCGAACGCGTCGGCCAGGGCGTTGTTGGCCGGTGCGATAGCAGGGGGCCGTGCTTTGGCGTTGCCGCCTTCCCGGTTGCCGCCGCGCTGCGCGCGACGCACCGCACCGGCGGGCGCGCGTGCGCTGCCGTCGCGTTCGCCTGCCCGTGTCGGTGCCGGTGTGTCGTCCAGGCGCCTGGTCAGTGCGATGCGCTTGCGCGCCACATCCACTTCGAGCACCTTGACCTTGACGATATCGCCGGCCTTGACCACCTCGCGCGGATCCTTGACGTAACTGTCCGACAAGGCGGAGATATGCACCAAGCCATCCTGGTGTACGCCGATATCGACGAATGCGCCGAAAGCGGCGACGTTGCTGACCACCCCCTCCAGCACCATGCCAGGCTTGAGATCCTTGATGTCCTCCACGCCGTCGGCGAAACGTGCAGCCTTGAACTCCGGACGCGGGTCGCGACCTGGCTTTTCCAGTTCCTTGAGGATGTCGCGTACGGTCGGCACACCGAACGTCGCATCGGTGAACTGATCGGGCTTGAGGCTGCGCAGGAAACTGCCATCGCCGATCAGCGCCTTGATCGGCTTGCCGGTGGCGCCGACGATGCGCTCCACCACCGGATACGCTTCCGGATGCACTGCCGAGGCATCCAGCGGCTCCTCGCCATCGGCAATGCGCAGAAAGCCGGCGCACTGTTCGAAGGTCTTCTCGCCCAGCCGCGACACTTTCAGCAGATCCTTGCGGCGCTTGAACGGACCATTGTCGTCGCGGTGACGCACGATGTTCTCGGCCACGCTGGACGAGAGCCCCGACACCCGCGAGAGCAGTGCCGCCGAGGCGGTGTTGACGTACACGCCCACCGCGTTGACGCAGTCCTCCACCCTGGCATCCAACGCCCGCGCAAGGCGGTACTGGTCCACGTCGTGCTGGTACTGACCCACGCCGATCGCCTTCGGCTCGATCTTGACCAGTTCCGCCAACGGGTCCTGCAGACGCCGCGCGATCGACACCGCCCCGCGCAGCGATACGTCCAATTGCGGGAACTCCTTTGCCGCCAATTCCGAGGCCGAGTACACCGAAGCGCCCGCTTCGCTGACCACGATCTTTTCCAGCGACAGCTGCGGATTCTGCTTGATCAGATCCGCCGCCAGCTTGTCGGTCTCGCGGCTGGCGGTGCCGTTGCCGATGGCGATCAATTCCACGCCATGCTGGGTACACAACTGCTGGAGGGTGTGCAACGCCTGATCCCATTGTCGGCGCGGCTCGTGCGGATAAATCGTCTCGGTGGCGAGCAACTTGCCGGTGGCATCGACCACCGCGATCTTGCAGCCGGTACGGATACCCGGGTCCAACCCCAAGGTCACGCGCGGGCCTGCCGGCGCGGCAAGCATCAAATCCTGCAGGTTGTCGCCGAACACGGCGATTGCCTCGGCCTCGGCTTTTTCGCGCGCCTGGTTGAACAGATCCAGTAGCAAATGCATGTGCAACTTGGCACGCCAAGTCATGCGGCATGCATCGAGCAGCCAGCGATCCCCAGGCCGGCCCTGGTTGGCGATAGCGGCACGCAATGCGACCCGTCCCTCGGCATACTGGTGGCCAGCGTCAGGGTCGCTGCCCGGGTCCAGTTCCAGAGAGACGATGTCTTCGCGGCGCGCACGGAACAGGGCCAGCAAGCGGTGCGAGGGAATTTTGGCCAGCGCTTCGGCGTGATCGAAATAATCGCGGTACTTGGCACCTTCCTGCTCCTTGCCTTCGGCGACGCGAGCGCGGATCACCCCGACCTCGCTCAACCAGGTACGCAATTCGCCGACCAGCGACGCATCTTCGCCCCAGCGTTCCATCAGGATCGCGCGTGCGCCTTCCAACGCCGCCTTGACGTCGGCCACGCCCTTGTCTGCATCGACGAAACCGGCGGCAACGGTTTCCGGCACTTGCGACGGATCGGCCAGCAGTCCATCGGCCAACGGTTCCAGCCCGGCCTCGCGGGCGACTTGCGCGCGCGTGCGCCGCTTGGGCTTGTACGGCAGGTACAGGTCTTCCAATCGCGACTTGGTGTCGGCGGCGACGATTTCCGCGCGCAATTGATCGCTGAGCTTGCCCTGCTCGGCGATGCTGCTCAGGACCGCGGCACGGCGCTCCTCCAGTTCACGCAGGTAGACCAGACGCACTTCCAGATTGCGTAGCTGGGTATCGTCCAGGCCGCCCGTGACTTCCTTACGGTAGCGCGCGATGAACGGGACGCTGGCGCCTTCATCCAGCAGCGCGATGGCCGCGCGCGCTTGCGCTGGTTGCGCACCGATCTCCGCGGCGATGGTATTGGCGATCTGCTGGGCGAGCTGAGTGTCGTGCATTGCGTCCGGCCGAAGCCGCCTTGCGGAAAACCGCTATTTTCGCAGTGCGCGCGCCACCGGGGAACCCGTTGACAGGCGCACGCAGACCTGTCGCGTTCAACTCACTCCGTTCCGTTCGGACCATCCAACACCATGCGGACCTTGCGGGTCAACTCCTGACGGTTGTAGGGCTTGGCCAGCACTTCGAATTCGTTACCACCGGCATCGGTGCGTTCAATCGAGGACTCCGCATAGCCGGTCGTCAGCAATACCTTGATGCGCGGCTGTCGGCGCCGCACCTCACGCGCCAGCATCACCCCATTGAGGCCGCCGGGCATGATCAGGTCCGAATACAGCAAGTCCACATGGATACCGGTATCGATCAACGCCAGCGCTTCGCGCGCGTTGTACACCACATGCGTGACGTAGCCCTGATCTTCCAGGAACAGGCGCGCCAAGTCGGCGATATCCGGCCGATCTTCGACGATCAGGATGGTCTCGTCGCCCTGGCGATCGAATGGGCGACGTGCGCGCGAGTCGCGTGGCGCCATGTTCTCGACGTTGTCGTCGATGGGGAAATACAAGCGCACGGTGGTGCCATGGCCTTCTTCGGAATACAAACGCACCGCACCGCCGGATTGCTTTGCAAAGCCATACACCATCGACAGGCCAAGGCCAGTCCCCTTGCCTTCATCCTTTGTGGTGAAGAACGGATCCAGAACGCGGGCCAGCACCTCCGGCGGCATGCCGCTGCCGTTATCGGTGACCGATACGCACACGTAGTGACCGGGTAGCAGATTATCGTAGGTCGTCGGTTCGTTGACGCGCACCGACACGTTGCGGGTCTGAATCACCAACCGCGGCACGGACTGCTCGGCCATCGCATCGCGTGCGTTGATCAGGATGTTCAGCAACGCGACCTCGGCCTGTGTCGGATCGATCCGGCAATTGCGCAAATCCGAGGCCAGTTCCAGCGAGAATGCAATGCTGTCGCCGAGGGTGCGCTTTGCCACATCGCTCATCCCCGCTACCAGCGCATTGAGATTGAGTACGCGTCCTTCCAACTTTTGCTTGCGCGCAAACGCCAACAATTGTTGGGTCAACCGCGCCGCCTGGCTGGCCGCATCGCGGGCACGCTCCACACTCTTGGACAACAATAGCGGAGTGGACGACTCGCCTTGCACCGCATGCTCGATCAGCTCCAGATAGCCGGACATGATCTGCAGCAGATTGTTGAAGTCGTGCGCGATACCCCCGGTGAGCTGGCCCAGAGCCTCCATCTTCTGCGCCTGACGCAGGGCATCCTCGGCATCACGGCGGCGGCTGACATCCAATTGCGAGCCGAAGAAGTACACCAGCTTGCCGCACTCGTCGTAGACCGGAGAGATGTACAGCGCGTTCCAGAAGCTGGAACCGTCTTTGCGATAGTTGAGGATCTCCACAGCCACTTCGGTGTGCGAAGCGATCGCATCACGCACGCTGCGCACGGTTTCGCGGTCGGTGTCCGGCCCTTGCAGGAAGCGGCAATTATTGCCGATCAGTTCCTCCTTGCTGTAGCCGGTCATCTCCAGGAAAGCGTTATTGACGAAGATGATCGGGTTGTCCGGCTGGTTCGGATCGGTGACGATCATCGGCATGCGCGTGGTCTGCACCGCAGCGAAGAAGATATCGCTGCTCCGGTTGGACACGCCCGTAGGCGCGTCCGAGTCGACGCTTACAGGCAACGAATGGTCGGGGCTGGAGTCGGATGCGGACATGGTCGGGGCAGGTCGATGCGAACCATCGCTGGCCCGACTAGGCGGGCAACCACCCCAGGGTTCGCACGCCGGGGGCAACGTGAATCATACCTATGCAAACGCTCCACCAGAATATCGTCTTGCAACGACTCCAGCACCATGATCCTTGGCTGCCGGTTGCTCACCCCAAGCAGACGTTCGACGTGGATCTCAGATCCACGCTTGGTGTCTTTCATGGGCATGCACACGCACTGAGTCAGCAGTGGCTTCTCACCACCCGTGCTGAGCCCGATCTCGACAGCGACCAGACATCACGTTTCGTATAGCTGAAATTCAGTGAAGCTGACGCGAACACGACACAGCATCATGTGAGGAAGTGCTGCATCAAGGCTCATCCAGGGATATTGCTCTACAAATGCATTGCTGAATAATCACATGAAATTAACTATGCCAACTCAACTCCCTCTCTGTAAGCGACTGGAACAGATCGTCACCGCCTGTCTGTCGTGTTCGCCGCATGGGCCCGCGCGACAAACATGGTGATGCGACAACGCAAATCCGTCATTTCGACATGAAACGCTCTCAGAGCGCTGCCGAATGGACGAACTACGGTAGACGGCAAGCTCAGTGTCCACCGTCGCGCTCGGCCAGCCAGCGATGCAGCGATGCCGGCACTTCGCGCTGGGCACGGCCAGAGACGTAGATGCCGATATGTCCACCGCGGAAACTCAGTTCGGCGTAGTCGTGGCTACCGACCACCCCGCGCAACGCCCGCGAGGCGTCCGGCGGCACCAAATGGTCCTGCTCGGCGTAGACATTGAGCACCGGCATCGTCACCTGTCCAAGATCCACCGTGTGGTCGCCGATCCGTGCGCGGCCATGCACCAGGGCATTGTCTTGATAGAACTGTTTGACGAATTCGCGGAATGTCTCGCCAGCCAGGTCGGGCGAGTCGAAGATCCACTTTTCCATGCGCAGGAAATCCTCCAGCGCCTGCGGATCGTCGAGGATGTCGAGCAGACCGACGTATTTCTGCAGATTCAAGCGGAATGGCTTGAGCATCAGGTAACTGACGTTCATCAGGTCGGCTGGTACGTTGCCCAAGGTATCCACGAACAGATCCACGTCGACCTGGCGTACCCAGTTCGACAGCATGTTGTCCGGTGTGTGGAAATCCACCGGGGTGACCATCGTGACCAGATTGCGCACTTTCTCCGGTCGCAACGCGGCATAGCACAACGAAAACGTGCCGCCTTGGCAAATGCCCAGGACATTCACTGGCGCGCTAGCGTTACTGTCACGCAGATGGTCCACAGCACCGTCGATGTAGCGCAGCAAGTAATCTTCCAGGGTCAGATAGCGCTCGGATCGATCTGGGTAGCCCCAATCCAGCACGTACACATCCTCGCCCAGCGCCAGCAAGCCCTGTACCAGGGAACGATCGGCCTGCAGGTCCACCATGTACGGGCGGTTGACCAGGGCGTACACGATCAGCAATGGCACCTTGGCCGTCGGCGGCTTGCTGCCGACGAAGCGGTACAACACGACCTTGCCATCGCGCCATACTTCCTGGCGTGCAGTGGCCCCGTACTGCACCTCGTCCAGGCCAGGCAATACCCGCATGCCCTCGAGCAACTTGCGCTGCAGTTCCAGGGTTTCCTGCAGCAGATCGTCGCTGCTGAAACTCAGTGGCCCCTTCATGCGCGGCTCCGGCGTGGCGGTGACGCGCCGACGCTGCGGTGCGCCTTGGCAGTTGCCGACGGCATGGCCTGAGCCGTCTTCGCTGCTGTCTTTTTGGACACGGTGCGTTTAGCGGGCGCGGTCGGTGACGTCGAGAGGGCGGCGGCTGGGGCACGCTCCGTCACTGACGGGCGCGCCGTGCCAGCCCCCTGCCCCGCGCCGCGCTCCAGCCGACGCAGGCGCCGCTCCAGATCGGCGATGCGGCAATGCGCGGCATCCAACTCGGTGCGCGTCGGCAGGCCCATTTGCTCGCAAACCTGCTCGACCTCGCGTTGCAGCAGCGCCCGCAGCCGCATCTGCGCATTGGCGAAATCGGCGTAGACCTGACGGAACTCCGGTGACAATGCCACTGCCGCATATGCTTCTTCGGCGGCGTCGATCCACAGGTCGAACATCGCCCGCGCGTTGGTCAATTGCCGGCCTGGGTCCTCGTGTGCGCGCAATTTCTCCTCGAACACGACGAACGCGCGGTCGATGGCAGCATGCAGCAGCGCCATATAAGACTGCGACTGCGCCAGATACTCCTGCTGCGCCTTGGTCAGCGCCCGCCAACGCGCATGATGGTTACGCGCCGGGCCGAACCCGGGCATCTGCAGCCATGGACTGCTGTCGCGTTGCCCCCCCTGCATCCAGTGCGCCGCTTGCTGCAGCCACGGGTCAAGCGTGGCCTGACCAGCGCCACCCAGCGAACCGAGCAACCACTGCAGGCATTGCTGGCGTTGGCTCTGTACCTGCCGCTTCCAGGCATCGGCCACCTCGGCGCTGCTGGCGTCGCGTCCGGCGAAGCCGACGGCCACTTGCTGCATCGCACCGAGCCAATCGCCGGCATGCTGCTGAAACCGTGCGACAGCGTCCTCGGTGTGCGTTGACGTGCTACGCGGCAGCCATTGCGCCCAGGCGTCGATCGCCTCGCGCCAGGAACCGTTCTCGCGCATCGGCGCTGCCGCCGATGCTGCACTCCCCTGACGCAATATGGCGCTCCAGGCGTCCCAGTATTGCCGTGCCATTGCTTCGAAATCGCCGGGGCTCGTGCCACCGCTAGCTTTCATCGCCACTCTCCCAAGCCTGTTGGCGATGATAGCAATACGTCGCAGCTCAGGGCTTGGGAATGCGCAGGGTCTTGCTGATCATCAACGATCCGGACAACGCGAACAACAGCACCAATGGGTGCAGCAACCAAGGGCCGAGGCGGCATTGCCCCCACCACAACGCATCGCCGATGCGGCCAAAATGCGCCGCCATCGCTAGCACCATCACCAAGCCCAGGCTGCTGGGAATCGGCGTTCCTTCGAAATACGGAACCTTGTCGTCATCGCCGGCTAGTTGCTCGGCGGTGACGTTGTAGCGCGCCAAGCGGCTGACTCCACAACACACGAAGAAGCTCAGCACCAGCCAGTCCCAGCCGCCTTGCATGCCGCAGGCGTAGGCCAACGCCGCCGGAGCGACACCGAAGGAAATCACGTCGGCCAGCGAATCCAATTCGCGGCCCAGGGTGGAAGCCGACTTGCGCCAACGCGCCACCCGGCCATCCAAGGCATCGAACACAAACGCCAATGGAATCAGCGCCATCCCGAATAGCAGGTCGCTGCATCGGCCATCCTGTAGAAAACGCATCGCCGCGAACACCGCGCCAGTCCCGCAGAAAGCATTGCCGAGGGTGAACCAATCGGCCAGCCGGAACTCGCGCAACATCGAGAAATGACGTTTCATCGACATGTCATCGGCATGTGTGGCGGATTCGACGCAGGCGTCCTAGTGGCAGATACAGGATAGCGTGGTGTCGCCGCACTGGCGAGCGCCGCCGCTACGATCTGCCGCGTGCGCTGTTACGCTCAACGCCCCACTTTCGCACAGGTACTCCCCATGCAGACTGTCCTGATCACCGGCGCCGCCAGCGGCATCGGCGCGGGCATCGCCCGTGAACTCGCCGCCAGTGACCGTCACATCGTGGTCAGCGACCTCGACGCTGCCGCCGCCGTCGCAGTGGCCACGCAATTGCGTCAGGCCGGCGGTTCGGCCGAGTCGGTGGCGTTAGACGTCGGCAGCGCGGCCAGCATCGAGGCAGCCCTGGCCACGTTGTCGCGCCCGGTGGACGTGCTGGTCAACAATGCCGGTTTGCAGCACGTGGCACCCTTGCAGGATTTTCCGATGGACAGATGGAGCCTGCTTGTGGAAGTGATGCTGACCGGCGTGGCACGACTGACTCAGGCGGTGTTGCCAGGCATGCGCGCACGCGGTTTCGGCCGCATCGTCAATATCGGCAGCATCCACTCGTTGGTCGCCAGCCCCTACAAGAGCGCCTATGTCGCGGCCAAGCACGGGCTGGTCGGATTCTCCAAGGTGATCGCACTGGAAACCGCCGATACCGACATCACCATCAACACGCTCTGCCCCAGCTACGTCAAAACGCCGCTGGTGGACAAGCAGATCGCCGACCAAGCCCGCACTCGTGGCATTTCCGCAGCGGACGTGATCGCACAGGTAATGCTCAAGCCGATGCCCAAGGGGGTGTTCATCGACTATGACGAATTGGCTGGCTGCGTGGCGTTCCTCGCCTCCCCTGCCGCGCGCAACATTACCGCGCAGACCATCGCCATCGATGGCGGCTGGATCGCGCAGTAATTGGTGTCATTCCCAACTCTGTCTGCAAGGCGGCCACGCTCTTGTGACGGTCCTGGCACTATTTTCGCCAACATCGATACCCGCCTTGCGCTGCAAACCAGTCCCGCGCTTATCCACAGACCTGCGGCGATTCCATCCACAGCCGCTGTGGAGAACCGTGCCGACGTCTGCCGATTTTTTCGCCACTCACCGCATGCGACCAGCGATTTCAACCACTTGTCGACGTTGCCCACAGCCTTGTCCGGCATCGATCCACAGCCGTTGTGGACAACCAGCGCGCGCGCCAACACCGATATGTACAGCTCACACCCGCGAATAGCGCCAGGACAGCATGCGTCCATCGCGGTACGGCATGACGCCATGGAAAGGACGCGGATCGTCGTCGAACACCAACGGCAAGAAATGGCGGTCGCCTTCCCACAACGACAGCGTGGCCATCTGCGCCACCGGCACCCAGGCCAGGCTGCCCTCGGCATTTTCGGTATACGGTTCGCCGCTGTAGGCATCGATCAGGAACACGAAGCCCAGCCAGTCCTCGCCCTGCTTGCCGAAGCCGGGCCAACTGATGGTGCCGCGCAACTGCAGGGTTTCGCACTCGATGCCAGCCTCCTCACGGATTTCACGGCGCATTCCGGCCAATACATCTTCGTCCGCCTCGACCTTGCCGCCCAGGCCGTTGTACTTGCCCAGGTGCTGGTCGCCGGGCCGTGCATTGCGGTGGACCAACAGCACCCGGGAGCGGTCTGGAGAAAGTACGTAGCCGAGGGTAGCGACGATGGGGGTATAAGGCATGCGCTGGCAGGGCGATGGACGGTGGCGCAGTATGCCGCACAGTGCGGCGTTTAGACGGTGGGAGCCGCCGTATCGTGTCGCAGGCGTGGCAACGGCGGCGCCGGCTTCAGTGTGGCCACGCCGTGGCCGCGCTCGGCCAGGTACTCCAGCCACTTGCTGAGAAAGGTATTCATGCGCATGCGGTGGCTGATCAGTTCGGCTGGCGGCGGATACAAGCCCATCACGTCCTGCCAGCGGCGGCCGACATAGCAGTGGGTGGTTTCGGCTTGGCGTGCGTCGCGGTAAAGACGCACATAGGCCGACGGGTCCGGCTCGCCGGTCACCGGGTCGCACAGGTCGTAGGTGATGCGCAGTTCGACGGTGTAGCGATGGTGTTCGATCACGTCCAGGCGCAGGTCCAGGCCGTCACCAATGCTGGAGACGTAACTGCCCACGGCCAGATCGGCCGGCACAAACAGGCGATTGAGGTGCTGATAGTTCTCGGCATACAACCCCATCAGCCAGGCAAATCGGCTTAGCCGGGGGATACGTTCGCTGCGGGTCAGGGCGTGCGGCATGCCCCGATCCTACACGCTGGAGGATGTAAGCGGCAGCATTGACGGATCGGACCAGCAGGCCTACTGTGGAAATCCGCGTTGCGAACGCGAGTCTGCCGGTTCAGCCAGATTCTGCGCCGCTCAGTCCGGCATGCCTGAGCCTGCTGTCAGAACATCTCGCGCTGCAACCCCAACGTGGTCAGTACCTTGCTGGAAATCTCCTCGATCGAGGTATGCGTGGTACTCAAGGTTGAGATCCGTTCCATGCGGAACATGCTCTCGGCCGCGGCGACTTCGCGCCGACACGTCTCCAAGTTGGCATAGTGCGAATTCGGCCGCCTTTCCTGACGGATCTGCTGCAAGCGCTCCGGATCGATGGTCAGTCCGAACAGTTTGTTGCGATAAGCGCGCAAACGCGGCGGCAGGCGGTCGTGCTCCAGATCTTCGTCGGTCAAGGGATAGTTGGCTGCACGTACGCCATAGTGCAGCGCCAAATAGATGCAGGTCGGCGTCTTGCCCGCGCGCGAGACGGCCACTAGGATCAGATCGGCTTCGTCGTAGGTCAGCGCGATGCCATCGTCGTGGGTCAAGGCGAAATTCATTGCATTGATACGGCGGTGATAGGTCTCGAAATCCACCATGCCGTGCGCCTGCCCCACCCGCGCGTGCCGCGGGGCGTTCAATTCGCGCTCCAGTGGTTCGATGAACGGTGCGAACACATCCAGCATCAGCGCCCCGCTCTGGGCCAACAGCACGCTCAACTGCGGGTCAACGCAGGAATTCACCACGATCGGCCGCACCTGGTAGCGCTCGCCCGCGGCATGGATCCGCTGTGCCGCCTCGCGGGCTTTTACCGCATCGTCCACGAATGCCATGCGGTCGGTAACAAAGTTGAAACCGATGAATTGGGTGAGTAGGCTATGCCCAATGGTTTCAGCGGTGATGCCGGTTCCATCGGAGACATAGAACACCGGTCTGATCGTCGACATGACCTGCATGCTCCTGGCTGGCACGCAACGGATACACCCACTCGCACTGTGCGAGTGTGCATTGCATGATACCGATTTTTCCCCTCACGGACGTGGCCATTCAGCCCGGCTCGGGCGATGGCCCAAACGGAGCATCGCACTTGAACGAGAACATCCTGTGGTTGCATGAGCTACGCTTGGCCGATCTGGCCCGCGTCGGCGGCAAGAATGCATCCCTCGGCGAAATGATCGGCAATCTGGCCGGATTGGGCGTGTCGGTGCCGGGCGGTTTCGCCACCACGTCAGACGCATTCAAGGCGTTCGTCGCGCACAACGCACTTGATCGCCGCATCTTCGACAAGCTCGCCACCCTGGATGTGGAGAACGTCGCTGCGCTGACTGTCGCCGGCAAGGAAATCCGCGGCTGGGTCATTGACGCGCCGCTGCAGCCGGCATTGGATCAGGCCATCCGCCACGCCTATGCGCAACTATGCAGCCAGAACGGCGGCGGCGACGTGGCCGTGGCCGTGCGCTCCTCCGCCACCGCGGAGGATTTACCCGATGCGAGTTTTGCCGGTCAACAGGAAACCTTCCTCAACGTGACCGGCGCCGACGATGTGGTGCACAAGGTCAAGGACGTGTTCGCCAGCCTGTACAACGACCGTGCCATCGCCTACCGCGTACACCATGGCTTCAAACACGAGGACGTGTTTTTGTCCGCTGGCGTGCAACTGATGGTGCGCTCGGGCGTCGGCGCGTCCGGCGTGCTGTTCACGCTCGACACCGAATCGGGCTTCCGCGAGGTGGTGTTCGTGACCGCGAGCTTCGGCCTGGGCGAAATGGTCGTGCAGGGCGCGGTCAACCCCGACGAGTTCTACGTCTACAAGCCCACGCTGAAGGCCGGCAAGCCGGCGATCCTGCGCCGCTCGCTCGGCAGCAAGGCGATCCGCATGGTGTATTCCGAGGTGCCCGGCGAGCGCGTGCGCATCGAGGACACCCCGGCGGCATTGCGCAATACTTTCTCGATCAGCGACGAAGACGTGCAGGAGCTGGCCAAGCAGGCGCTGATGATCGAGCAGCACTACCAGCGCCCGATGGACATCGAGTGGGCCAAAGACGGCGTCAGCGGCAAGTTGTTCATCGTGCAGGCGCGCCCGGAGACGGTGAAATCGCGCGGCCATGCCACCCGGATCGAGCGCTTCGCGTTGCAACAGCGCGGTGAGGTGATTGCCGAAGGCCGCGCCATCGGCCAGAAAATCGGCGCTGGTGTCGCACGCCTGGTACGCAGTCTGGACGACATGAATCGGGTGCAGCCTGGCGACGTGCTGGTCGCCGACATGACCGATCCCGACTGGGAGCCGGTGATGAAACGCGCCTCGGCGATCATCACCAACCGCGGCGGCCGCACCTGCCATGCGGCGATCATCGCCCGCGAACTGGGCGTGCCGGCGGTGGTCGGCACCGGCAACGCGATGGCGCTGATCGAAGACGGCAAGGACGTCACCGTCAGTTGCGCCGAGGGCGACACCGGCTACATCTACGCCGGACGCCTGCCCTTCGAGTGCACCAGCACCGATTTGGACAACATGCCGCCAGCGCCGTTGAAGATCATGATGAACGTGGCCAACCCGGAGCGTGCTTTCGATTTCGGTCAACTCCCGAACGCCGGCATCGGCTTGGCACGGCTGGAGATGATCATCGCCGCGCACATCGGCATCCATCCCAACGCGCTGCTGAACTACGCCCAGCAGGATACGGCGACCAAGCAGAAGATCGATGCAAAGATCGCCGGCTACGCCGATCCGGTCAGCTTCTACGTCAATCGTCTGGCCGAAGGCATCGCCACGTTGACCGCGTCGGTGGCGCCGCATCCGGTGATCGTGCGCCTGTCGGACTTCAAGTCCAACGAGTACGCCAACCTGATCGGTGGCAGCCACTACGAACCGCATGAAGAAAATCCGATGATCGGCTTCCGTGGCGCCAGCCGCTACGTCGATCCGAGTTTCGCCGCCGCGTTCGCACTGGAATGCGAGGCCGTGCTCAAGGTCCGCAACACCATGGGACTGGATAACTTGTGGGTGATGATTCCGTTCGTGCGGACCCTGGAAGAAGGCCGCAAGGTCATCGAGGTCCTGGCCGGCAACGGACTGCGCCGGGGCGAGAACGGCCTGAAGATCATCATGATGTGCGAAGTGCCATCGAACGCCTTGCTGGCCGAGGAATTTCTCGAAATCTTCGATGGCTTTTCGATCGGCTCCAACGATCTGACCCAGCTCACCCTGGGGCTGGACCGCGACTCCTCGATCGTGGCGCACCTGTTCGACGAGCGCAATCCGGCGGTCAAGAAACTGCTGTCGATGGCAATCAGGGCCGCGCGGGCCAAGGGCAAGTATGTGGGCATCTGTGGCCAGGGGCCGTCGGACCATCCCGACCTGGCCGAGTGGCTGATGCAGGAAGGCATCGAGTCGTTGTCGCTGAATCCCGACACCGTGGTCGATACCTGGCTGCGTCTAGCCAAGCGCAAACGCGAGGGTTGAGGCGATGGCAGGCACATGGATGATGGCGTGGGCAGCGGCCACGGGCGCATCGTCGGTCGCGCCGACGACGCGCACGTTCGATTGGACACAGCTGGATTGGGCTCGATATGCACTCAACTTGGGAGTGGCGTTGGTCATCCTGGTCGCAGGGATATGGATCGCCAAGCGCCTGAGCCTGTGGCTACAACATGCGCTGCTACGCGCAGGGGTGGAAAGCACGCTCAGCAAATTTCTGCGCAACCTCGCCTATGCCTTGATGCTGGTACTGGTGCTGGTGACCGCACTACAGAAAATCGGGGTACCGCCGACGTCGTTGTTCACGGTACTCGGCGCCGCCGGACTGGGCGTCGGCCTGGCACTGAAGGATTCGCTGTCCAACATCGCATCGGGCGTGATGCTGATCGTCCTACGGCCGATGCGGGACGGCGATCATGTCGTGGTGGCCGGCCAAGAAGGCGTGGTCGAGGAGATCCGGATCTTCCAGACCCGCCTGCGCACGTTCGACGAGCGCATGGTCACTCTGCCCAACAGCACGATCACCACCGCGCCGATCGTCAACTACAGCACCTTGCCCAATCGGCGCCTGGAGATCACCGTCGGCGTCGGTTATGACGACGACCTCAAGAAAGCGCAAGACCTGCTTCTACAGATCGCCGAGGACAACCCCGCTCTACTGAAGACGCCCGCGCCGTTCGTACAGGTCGCCAAGCTCGGCGAAAGCACCGTCGACCTGACGCTGTTCGCTTATGCCAAGAACAGCGACTTCGGCGCCGCCAAGAGCACCACCCTGGAACAGATCCGCAACCAATTGCTGGAGAACGGTCTCAGCATTCCCTACCCACAGCGCGACCTGCACGTGTATCACCACGCCGTCGACGGGACTCTGATCACCGATCTATTTCGCAAGAGCGTCACCGATAACGGCGACAGCACGGCAGAGCCGGCACGGACACGCTGATCTCGACGCAGAAACGACAAACACGCGCAGATAACGCGGACCAACTGATACGAAGCCTGCCTTAGCCGACACCCTGACCGCCCAACGCCCCCATGAACGGCCGGTAGTAGCGCAGTTCGGCGATGGAGTCGTGCACGTCGCTGAGCGCGGTATGCGAGGAAGTCTTGACGAGCCCGCTGGACACCGTCGGCGCCCAACGCCGCGCCAGTTCCTTCAATGTGGACACGTCCAGATTGCGGTAGTGGAAGAAACGCTCCAGTCGTGGCATCTGGCGGTGCAGGAAGCGCCGATCCTGGCAGATCGAGTTGCCGCACATCGGCGAGGCGCCAGGCTTGCACCACTGTGTCAGAAACGCCATCGTCTGCGCCTCGGCTTGGGCCAGGCCGACCTGACTGTCGAGCACGCGCTGCCACAGCCCGGACTGACGGTGCTGATTGCGGTTCCACTCGTCCATTGCTTCCAGCGTCTGCAACGGATGCGCGATGGCGAACTCCGGCCCTTCCGCCAACACGTTGAGTTGCGCATCCGTGACCACCGTGGCGATCTCGATGATCGAGTCGCGTTCGGTATCCAAACCGGTCATTTCCAGATCGATCCAGATCAGTCGATCGTTCGCCGCTTGGTTTTCCGCCATATCACCATCCTATCGTTCGCAACGGAGCTGCCGGCGCGAGAGTGTGCGTATCGTTTTCTAATGATACCGCGTGACTTGCGACACCGGCAGGGGCGCACAGGCTCAATCGCCAACGAGCGGCTTGCCGCGTTTGGCGCGGAAGTAATTCGTCAGCCGCACGCTGGCCGCCGCCGCCAGCACGCCACCACGGACCTGTACACGGTGGTTGTGGCGCGGATCGCCCAGCAGATCGAACACGCTGCCGCAGGCACCGGTCTTCGGGTCGGCAGCGGCGTAGACCAATTCCGCCACGCGTGCATGCACAAGCGCCATCGCGCACATTGCGCAAGGCTCCAGTGTCACGTAGAGCGTGCTGCCAGGCAGACGGTGGTTGCCCAGCCGGCGACCAGCCTGTCGCAACGCCACAATTTCCGCATGCGCGCTGGGATCGTGCTCGGCAATGTTGAGATTCCAGCCCTCGCCCAGCACCGCGTCCTCGGCCGACACCAGTACCGCGCCGACCGGAATCTCATCGAATTCGCGCTCGGCGCGCTCGGCCAGCGCCAGTGCGTGGCGCATCCAGCGTTCGTCGCGCGCCTGCGGCTCCTCGCCGCCGCTCATCGCAAAAGGCCGTGGCTACGCACGAACTCGGCGAACACCGCCAACGTCGCCTCGCTGACGTGATGTTCAATACCTTCTGCATCGCGGCGCGCCGTATCCGCATCAATGCCCAGCGCCAGCAGGAACTGCTCCACCGTCTGATGCCGCTGCCGGCTGGCTGCGGCCAGCGCTTCGCCCTCGGCGGTCAGGAACACCCCCCGGTAGGGCCGTTGCACCACCCAGCCGCCCTTGACCAGGCGCTTGAGCATCTTGGCCACCGTCGGCTGGGCCACGCCCAGGCGCGCGGCGATATCCACCTGCCGCGCTTCGCCACCATCGGCGAGCAGGTCGGAAATCAGTTCCACATAGTCCTCGATCAGCTCCAGGCGGTGCGCCTCGCGCACCTGGCGGAAGCTTTCGACCTGCACTTCGGCGTCGAGCAGCGCCGCCGCCGGCACCATCGACTTCCCGCTTTTCTGCATCGCAACGCCCTTGTCCGGTGCCAGCGCATGCCAGCCGCCTGTCTATTCTGGCCGAAATCGCAGTGATCGCAGCGATTTTAATTGTCAATGCTAAAGCATATAGCATTTGCTATATAATACCCCGCACTCCGCCGCCGCTGCCCGTTGCCATGGCCGACCCTCTGCCCCTACCCACCTCCGCCAGCACATTGCCCGCGACAAGCGGCGATGCGCGTCCCACGCTGGGCCACCTGCATGCCAGCGTCCCCGTGCCCGGGAGCGGACGCGGATGGCGGCGTTTCCTGGCCTTCTTGGGACCGGGCTACATGGTCTCCGTCGGCTACATGGACCCGGGCAACTGGGCGACCGACATCGCAGGCGGCTCGCACTTCGGCTACTTGCTGCTCTCGGTGATCCTGCTCTCCAACTTGATGGCGATCGTGCTGCAAGGATTGGCAGCGCGCCTCGGCATCGCCACCGGCCACGACCTAGCACAGGCCTGCCGCGCGCACTACTCCAGACCGGTGAATATCCTGTTGTGGCTGGCTTGCGAAGCGGCCATCGTCGCCTGCGACCTGGCCGAAGTGATCGGCACCGCGATCGCGCTGAAGCTGCTGTTCGGCATCCCGCTCACTGCCGGTGCGATCATCACCGCGATCGACGCGCTGCTGGTGCTGCATTTGATGCGCCGCGGCTTCCGCGCTCTGGAGGCCTTCGTGATCGCCTTGCTGGTGGTGATCTTCGTCTGCTTCATCGCGCAGATCGCACTGGCCGCGCCGCCACTACGCGAGGTGCTGGCCGGCTTCATCCCGCACCCGCAAGTGGTCACCGACCCGGCCGCCCTGTATCTGGCCATCGGCATCATCGGTGCGACGGTGATGCCGCACAACCTATACCTGCACTCATCGATCGTGCAAACCCGCGCTTACGAGCGCAGCGACCAGGGCCGCCGTTCCGCTCTGCGCTGGGCGCTGACCGACAGCACCATCGCGCTTAGCCTGGCCTTGTTCGTCAACGCCGCGATCCTGATCCTGGCCGCCGCCGTGTTCCATGCGCATGGCCGCACCGACGTCGAAGAAATCGAACAAGCCCATCAACTGCTGGCGCCGATGCTCGGCGTCGGTCTGGCCTCAACACTGTTCGCAGTGGCGCTGCTGGCTTCGGGCATCAACTCCACCGTGACTGCCACGCTAGCCGGACAGATCGTCATGGAAGGCTTCCTGCACCTGCGCCTACCGGCTTGGGCACGGCGCCTGCTGACCCGTGGCCTGGCGATCGTCCCGGTGATCGTGGTCACCTGGCTGTATGGCGAACAGGGCACCGCCAAGCTGCTGGTACTGAGTCAGGTATTGCTGTCGATGCAACTGCCGTTCGCGGTCATTCCGCTGGTGCGCTTCGTCACCGACAAACGCAAAATGGGTTCGTTGGTGGTGCGGCGCTGGCTGGGCTGGTTGTCCTGGGTCATCGCCGGGCTGATTGTGGTGTTCAACGTGAAGCTGCTGGCGGATATCTGGTTGCATTGAGTGCTGCAAGGCCACAGCCCACTCCACTGACCTGGTCTCCACCAATCTGCCGACAACACGTCGATCCCTGGTCTGGTGACAATGAGGCGTCGACACGGTACGCGGCAGGTCGCCACAATCGTATCGATGTCACAACGCTACGCCGTGACCGCCCCGGCCGAACCGTATCCTGCGTGGTCGGCATCTTCGCTCTGTCGTACTCTAATACCCGCCGACGCAGTGTTCTCTACGGATTACCGATAGACTGAATCGTCTACCGACGCAGAACCTGCTCACGCACACTATTGCGGCGATACGCATGACAGCGCCAGACCGTGTGCACCACGGGAGCGCGCCCCATCCGATGGAGAGATCAACCGATGAAACGCTTCACCCTGAAAACCCTATGCGTGACCGCGCTGTTGGCAACGGCCAACCTTGCATCCGCCGCAGACACCGACAAGGCGCCGTTCTCGCTCCCACCATTGCCGTATGCGAACGCGGCCCTGGAGCCAGCCATTGATGCGCGGACGATGGAAATCCACCACGACCGCCATCACAAGGCTTACGTGGACAATCTCAATGAAAAGGTGAAAGACTATCCGGACCTGGCCACGACCTCGCTCGAAGACATCCAGGCGCACATCTCGCGTTACGACACGGCAGTGCGCAACAATGCCGGCGGTGACTACAACCACGGCCTGTTCTGGACAGTGATGGCGCCGGTCGGCAAAGGCGGCAGCCCCTCGCCCAAACTCAAGGCCAAGCTCGTACAGACATTCGGTTCCGAAGCGGCCTTCCAGGCTAAGTTCACCGAAGCGGCTAAGAAAGTATTCGGCTCTGGCTGGGTGTGGCTGATCCTCAAAGCGGATGGTTCGCTCGCCATCACTACCACGGCCAACCAGGACAATCCACTGATGGACGTGGTCGCCGAGCGCGGCACACCGCTGCTGGCGTTAGATGTATGGGAACACGCTTACTACCTGAAATACCAGAACAAGCGCGCCGATTACATCAGTTCCTGGTGGTCGGTGGTCAACTGGAATCAGGTCAATGCACGCTTCGATAAGGCCGTCGGCAAGCACTGATCGGCAATGTAATGACCACCAGTTGTTGCTCAGGTCATGCGGTTATCGCGGCATAGGCCGCATCCGGGGCCTGAGCAATCTCCACCCAGCTGCCGACTGCGTTCGGCAGCGTTCTGCGTCCGCGCATCGCATGCCAGGAAACGCCGAGGTCACCAGACCAGATCGTCGGGGATCTGATACTTCGGATCGGCATAAGGGTCTTCCTCGGCCGCTGCATTCGGGTCCACACGCAGTGCCACCGCCGCCGGGAAGATCGCCTCAGCCTGATCCAACAATGCCGCAGTCACCAACAGATAGCGGCCATTCTGCTGCAGCACGCCCAACTCACCGGCGTTGAGCGCCTTGAGCTGATCGGCAGTGACGTAGATGCGCTTGATCTTGCCGCCATATGGGAAATGCCGTGCGATATCGGCCTCGGCCTGGTTCAGGGCCTGCCCCTTGAGCAGCTCGTCCAGCTTGGCCCGGGCCTCGCGACGCAGTCGTGCTTCTTCCTGCTTAAGTCGCTCCGCCTCGATACGTTCGTCTTTCTCGCGCTGGGCGCGAATCGCATAGGCCTTGGCAAGATCGATGTCCTCGCGACGCCGCGTCGGCTGGCCGGCCGCCTGCACCTTGCTGCCAGCATGCGGCCGCCCCTGCTTACCGCCGGGCTTGCCGGTGGCGGGCGCCGCGCCTGAAGCACGTTCGCCGCGCCCTCCCGTCGGTACCGGGCGCTGTCCCGGCCGCCCCCGTGACGACGGCGGTGCGCCAGACGAAGTCTGACGTTCGGGTTTCGGCGCGGGCTTGAAGCCCAGGCCCAGCAACTGGTCGCGTAGGGTATCGCTCATCGGGACGGGATCGGATCGATTCGGGGGATCAGTAATGCGGCGGTGGCGGTTCGTCGGAGGAATCGGCGTATAGCGTGCTGCGCACCTTGCCCAGATCCTCAAGCAGATGACGCAACAACGCCGCGTTACGCTGGCTTTCGGCACGCGCATCGGCCAACGCATCGCTCAACTCGGATAACGCCTGTTCCTGGAAGGATAGGCGCGTCTCCAATTCGATCAGGCGGTTTTCCAACAGCCTATCCTGTACAGAGACATCATGCTGCATGGATCGAACGTCCACGGCCAATACCGTAATAAGCCAAGCCGAAACTTTCCATTTCCTGCGGATCGTAGAGATTACGGCCATCGAACACCACTGCGTCGGCGATCAATTCCCTCATCCGTATGAAATCGGGACTGCGGAACTGCTTCCATTCGGTGACCACCACCAGCGCGTCGGCACCTTCCAAGGCCTGGAAAGCATCGCGGCAGAAGGTCAGATCGGCACGCTCGCCGAAGATACGCCTGGCCTCGTCGGTCGCCTCCGGATCGTAGGCGCGCACGCTGGCACCGGCTTCCCACAACTGCGCCAGCAATCGACGACTGGAGGCTGCGCGCATATCGTCGGTATTGGGCTTGAACGCCAGCCCCCACACCGCGAAGGTCTTGCCGGCCACGCACTGCGCGTCACCGTAATGGCGCTGGATCAAGGCATACAAGTGGCCCTTCTGGGCCTCGTTGACCGCTTCCACCGCGTCCAGCAGTTTCGCCGTGTGACCATGCTGCTGCGCGGTGCGCGTCAGCGCCTGCACGTCCTTGGGAAAACACGAGCCACCATAGCCGGCACCCGGATAGATGAAGTGCCAGCCGATGCGCGGATCCGAACCGATGCCCTGACGTACCCGCTCCACGTCGGCACCGACCCGCTCGGCAATGTTGGCGATCTCGTTCATGAAACTAATCTTGGTCGCCAGCATCGCATTGGCCGCGTACTTCGTCAGTTCGGCAGAGCGCACGTCCATCTCCACGATACGGTCGTGGTTGCGGTTGAACGGAGCGTATAGACGGCGCAAGGGCGTGGCCGAGGTCGGCTTGTTACTGCCGATCACGATGCGGTCCGGGCGCATGCAGTCGGCGACCGCGTCGCCTTCCTTGAGGAACTCCGGGTTGGACACTACGTCGAACTCGACCGCCACGCCTCGCGCCTGTAATTCCGCAGCAATGGCCGCGCGCACCTTGTCGGCGGTGCCGACCGGAACCGTGGATTTATTGACCACGATGGTCGGCCCCTGGATGTGCTGGCCGATGGTACGCGCCACCGCCAGCACGTACTGCAGATCGGCACTCCCGTCCTCGTCCGGCGGCGTGCCCACGGCGATGAACACGATGTCCCCATGCGCGATGGCGCTTGCCGCATCGACGGTGAACGACAGTCTGCGTGCCGCGTGGTTGGCCTTGACCATCGGCGAGAGACCAGGCTCGTAGATCGGGACCACGCCCCTGTTGAGCCCATCCACCTTTGCTTGGTCGATGTCTACGCACATCACATGGTGGCCGACCTCGGCCAGACACGTTCCGGTGACGAGGCCGACATAGCCGGTGCCGAATATCGCAACACGCACGTGATGTCCTTTCGGTTACTTAAGGATGCCCAAGAGTTCAACGTCGAAAGTCAACGTCGCATCCGGACCGATCGGACCACCCGGCGTCCCTTTGGCACCGTAGCCGAGGTTGGAAGGAATCCAGAAGCGGTACTTTGAGCCGACCGGCATCAGCGCGACGCCCTCGCTCCAGCCCGGAACCACCTGGTTGAGCATGAACTCAGCCGGCTGACCATTCTTGTAGGAGCTATCGAAGACAGTGCCGTCAAGCAGCTTGCCTTCGTAGTTCACCCGTACTTTACTGGTCGGCATCGGCCGCTCGCCGCTGCCCTGACGCAGCACCATGTACTGCAGCCCCGAGGGCGTGGTGATCACGCCTTTCTGGGTCTTGTTGTGCGCCAGGAAGGCATTGCCCTTTTCCCGGTTCTCCGTGGCCATCGCGGCCTGCTTGGAGGCGCCGAATGCCTGCAGGGTGGCCGCTGCCTGCTCCTGGGTCATGACCGTCTCGCCCTTGGCAAACACGGTACGCACCGCACCCAGCAGCGTCGGCAGGTCGATGTCCTTCTGGATGCGGGCCAACGATGGGCCGACCGCACGGTCGCCCAGCATCAGCCCGACATTTTCCTTGGAGACCTGCGGCGGTTGACTGCCTGGTGCCACACCCGGCGCTGGCTGACCGCTACGCGCAGCCAACTGGGTACGCAGCGCCGTGTCGGTCGCCTTGGTCTGCTCGTCGGACAGTAACGGCTTGCCGCCCTTGAACGCATTCTCGATCGCACGCTGCAACGCATTCAGATCGATATCCTGGGCAATCGGCTCGAACGAACGCGCGACATCCATGCCAATCGCGTAACTGACCTTCTGTTTCTCACTGCTCAGTGCCGCCGCTTTGTTGACCGCCGGCCCCTCCGCGAACGCATTGCCCACCATCACCACCATCCCCATCACCAGTGACGCCGCGGCGCCGCGTATTGCCATCTTCATTCGCTTACTTTCCTAGAAGTGAATTGCACGCGCCGGGATGGCGCAGGGGCCGCATTGTCGCACGCACGGCAGAGATGTTGCTTTGCATTCAATGTGAACCGGACTGCACTTTCAGTTCGCGTTCGATGGCGCTGCGCAATGCCGGATCATCCGGCGTGACCTTGCTCGGGAACTGCGCCACCACGCGACCATCGCGGGCGATCAAATATTTATGGAAGTTCCAGCCAGGCGCCACGCCGGTGGCCTGGGTCAATTGCCGGTACAACGTAGTTGCCTCGTTGCCGACCACATGCACCTTCTCGAACATCGGGAACTTGACCCCATACGTCAGCGTGCAGAACTCCTGAATCTGCTTTTCCGATCCCGGCTCCTGCCCCATGAAGTCGTTGGACGGAAAACCCAGCACGCTGAAACCCTGCGCCGCATAGCGCTGCTGCAACTTCTCCAGGCCTTCGTACTGCGGGGTATAGCCGCATTTGCTCGCGGTATTGACCACCAACAACACCTTGCCGCCATAGGTTTTGTTCAGATTGATCGCGTCCTTGCCGGCCAGCGGGCGGTAATCCACATCCAGCAAAGAGGCCGCCCAGGCGCTGCCGACGGCACCGACAGTAGCCAGGATCACTAGGAAAAACAAATGCTTGGGAAGTTTCATCGGACACCATGGAGTATGAAGACACCTGCGACCATACCGAAGGTTGGGATGCGGTGGGTTGACACGCTACGAAATAGTGATATAGTTAAGTACAACACCAATAAACAAGTACAGAAACGATGCGCCACGAACGCCTCCGGCACCACTTCCCAGCCGCACTGATCGTCGGCGCCCTGCTCCTGACTGGCGGGATCGGCGCCCTGTACAGCCTGGGACGGATGCGAGCTGATGGCGGCAGCCCCCTTCGCACCGGCAAAGCCGACGATGCAACACCCGTCACCCCACCAACGACCAGACAGCTGCGCACCTCGCTGTCGATGCCTTACTTCTCCTTCGCACGCGTATTGCACCCACGGAGCTGAGCATGAGCGACATTCATTGGAGCGACGGCGCTCCCATCTACCGGCAACTGAAAGATAAGGTGATCGCGATGATGCTCGACGGCCTCATCAAACCCGGTGACGCGCTCCCCTCGGTGCGCCAGGTCGCCGCCGAGTACAAACTCAACCCGATCACTGTCTCGCGGGCCTACCAGGAATTGGCCGACGAAGGCCTGGTCGAAAAACGCCGCGGACTGGGCATGTTCATGACCGAGGAAGCGGCGCAGAAACTGCGCGGCAGCGAACGCGAACGCTTTCTCACTGAAGATTGGCCCTTGATACTGGAACGCATCCAGCGTCTTGGCCTGACGTTAGAAGACCTGTTGTCAAAGGAGAGAACACCATGACCGCCGCTGTCCCCGCCTCCGAATCCGTTGTCTTCGCGCAAGGATTGCGCAAGACCTACAACAACGAGCCAGCACTGGCCGAGACATCTTTCGTCATCCAGCCCGGGCGTATCGTTGGCCTGATCGGTCCCAACGGCGCGGGCAAGACCACCGCGTTGAAGGCAATGCTCGGCCTGACCGCAGTGGAAGGCGAACTGCGCGTGCTCGGCCTGGACCCGCGCAAGCAGCGCGACGCGTTGATGAACCAAGTGTGCTTCATCGCCGACGTCGCGGTACTGCCACGCTGGATGCGGGTGCGCGAGGCGATCGACTTCGTCGCTGGCGTGCATCCACGCTTCGACCGTGCCAAATGCGAGCGTTTCCTCGCCAACACCAAGCTCTCGCCCAAACTGCGCGTGCGCGAAATGTCCAAGGGCATGATCGTGCAATTGCACCTGGCGCTGGTGATGTCTATCGACGCGCGCTTGCTGGTGCTGGACGAACCGACCCTGGGGCTGGACGTTTTGTACCGCAAAGAGTTCTACCAGCGCCTGCTGGAGGACTACTTCGACGCGCAAAAGACCATCGTCATCACCACCCATCAGGTGGAAGAGGTCGAACACATCCTCACCGACGTACTGTTCATCCGCGACGGTCGCATCGTGCTCAGCGCCGACATAGAAGACATTGCCACGCGCTACACCGAACTGCTGGTACCTGCCGAACGCCGCGAGGAGGCGCGTGCACTGCACCCCATCGACGAGCGCAGTCTGCCATTCGGCAAATCGGTCTTTCTCTACGACAGCGTGGCGCAGGCAGACCTCGCCACACTCGGCGAAACCCGCAACCCCGGCCTGGCCGATCTGTTCGTCGCCATCATGAAGGGCACCTACGCATGAATACTCCCGCCAAGACCATCACGTCCATATCCACGTTCAAGTGGCTGCTCAAGCGCGAGTTTTGGGAACATCGCGGCGGTTTTCTATGGGCGCCGGTCATCACCGGCGGCATCGTGGCCGTACTGTACGCGCTGCTGACAATGATCGGCAGCGTGGCAGGCCATAGTGGCGACAGCAACGACATCCATTTGGGAGATACTCCGGAAAGGGCCCACGAAATCATCGGCACGATTGGCGACGGCACCATGCTGGCCGGCGTGCTGCTGGCCTGTATCGTAATGGCCTTCGTGGTGTTCTTCTACGCGCTGGGCGCACTGTACGACGATCGCCGCGACCGTAGCGTGCTGTTTTGGAAATCACTGCCGGTGTCGGATCTGAGTACGGTACTGTCCAAGGCCGCATGGGCACTGCTGCTGGCGCCGATCCTGGCGCTGGGAATCGGCCTGCTGGTCGGCATAGCGCTGTGGCTAGTCACCGCCTTGACCCTGTCGTTCAACGGCGTCCAACAAAGCGGCGCGGTCTTCACCCATTCGCATCCGCTGCACATCATCGCCGGCGTGCTGTCCAACCTGCCGATCTACGCGATGTGGTCGCTGCCGACAATCGGCTGGCTGATGTTCTGCTCGGCCTGGGCACGCTCCAAGCCGTTCCTGTGGGCAGTGCTGATCCCGATCCTCGGCTGCGTTACCACCAGCATGATGAACATCCTGCCGATGCTGCATTTGAACGACAACTTGATCTGGTACACGGTGCTCTACCGCGGCCTGCTGAGCGTGATGCCCGGTACCTGGCTGCCGGTGCTGAGCAAAAGCGCGCCACCGACACAGATCGACAGTGCGCAGGACCTGGCCAACACGATCCAGCTCAGCGGTGCCTGGCGCATCTTCCAGCAACCCGATATCTGGATCGGTGCAGCGATCGGCGTCGCCTTCATCGGTGCCGCGATCTACCTGCGTCGCTGGCGCGACGAAGCCTGACCTGTTGCTCTGCCCCGTTTCTCCTTTTTGATCAGCAAGGATTTCCACCATGCGCAAGACCTTCGTCCTGTGCGCGCTGCTTGTGCCTGCCGTGGCCATGGCCGACGAGTGTAAGTATTCCGAACCGCGCGAACTAAAACTAAAACTGGATGGCATCAAGTCGGTGCTATTGGACGTACAACAAAACACCATCAAACTGACCGGCAACGGCAACGGCAACGGCATCTCCGAATTGCGCGGCAGCGCCTGCGCCTCCGATGCGGACATGCTGAAGGAACTCACCGTACACCAGCGGCGCGATGGCGATACGCTGGTGGTGACCCTACGACAGGAAGGCACGATTCACGGCATCAACCAGGGCAACCACTATGCCTATCTGAACATGGCCGGTAACGTTCCTGCCAACCTGCAAGTGCAGTTGCGCCTGGGTTCTGGCAATGCCGACATCGGCAGCGTCGCATCACTCGAAGCCAGGGTCGGCTCCGGCGACCTGCATGCGTCCGCCATCAATGGCCCAGTCACCGTCACTGTGGGATCGGGAGAGGTGGAATTGCACGGCATCGGCAGCCTGACCATGCCAACGCTCGGCTCGGGCGACGGCACAGTCACCCAGGTTGACGGCGACGTCAAGGTCGGCAACGTCGGCCCGGGCGACCTGAGCGTACACAACGTACATGGCAATGTGCAGATCGACAGCGTCGGCTCCGGCAACGTGCGGTTGAATGATGTCACCGGCAATGTCGCGCTCCATAGCATCGGCTCCGGCAACCTGCGCTTGGACAACATCGGCGGCAACCTGAGCGTGCAACGAACCGGCAGCGGCGACATCCACCAGCGCGGGGTGCGAGGCAACGTCCACTTACCCAAACCACGTTAACCTGGCGCCCTATACACCACTGCTTTATGCCATACGAGAACATTCCGATGCAGCATTGCTCCTCACTGCCCATGGCCGGCATTGTGCTGGCCTGCTTACTGACTCTGGCCGCCTGCCATCCTTCGACCACGGCCGACAATACCGTCGCAGATCGCCATGACGTGCATAGCACGACGGTCTTGAACGACGACATCATCCTCAATGCCGCAGGCCAACCACCGGCCATCATCGGCCACGACGGCAGCTTGTCGATCGACGGCAAACACATCGCGCTCAACGCCGAGCAGCGCGCGCTGCTGATGGCGTATCGAGGGCAACTCGAAACGCTCGGCAAACAGGGCATGGAGGTCGGCAAGCAAGGCGCGGCACTGGGAATCAAGGCCACTGGCGAGGCACTATCCAGTGTCTTCACCGGCAATACCGGCCACATCGGCGAGAACATCGAAGCCCAGGTCGAACAGGTGAAACAGGCAGCCATGCACATCTGCGGTCAGATCGCGGCACTGCAAACGGTGCAGAACTTACTCGTACAAAAGCTGCCGACGTTCCGTCCCTACGCACATTTGCAACGCAGCGACATTCAGCACTGCAAGGATTCGGACAGGTAATCGGCAGCGTATTGGCCATCAGCACCAAGGTGTCAGTCCCGCGGTTTGCCTTTGCAGCAAGGCAAAATCCTCTACACACCGATGACGAACAACGTATCTCGCTTAACACGCTCTAAAATGGCAGGAACTTTCCCGCGCCATCGCCGACCGATGAAGAAAAAAACACTACTCGCCTGGCTTTCTCTGTTTTCGCTATGTCTGCTGCTGGCCTCCTGTGGCGGGCACGGTGGCGATGCGGCATCCGCACGTGCCGAACGCAACAAGCCGCGCGTGGCGGTGGACAGCATGACCGTGATGCTGCGCCGCGCACCAGCCGCCAATGCCAGCATCGGCCCCGATGGCAGCTTGCGCATCGACGATATCCAACTGCCATTGCCCGAGGCACAACGCGTTCAGTTGCAACAGTTGTTCATGCAATTGCAGATGCAACGCCAGCGCAGCCTGGAAACCGCACCGGCGGACCCGAACATGCGCTCGGTAGGCTTCCCGTCCACACCGGAAATCCACGCGTTGCAGGAGGCGCTATTGCGCGATATCCCGCCACTGCAGGCGTATCGCGAGAGCTTCGACAACCTGCAGGCCGAGCGGCACTGAATCCGGCGACACCAACCAGCATCGCTCTCCAACGCACACGCAACTCAACCACCCCCGCTCGCACCAGCATGAATGCCACCTTCGGTCAGTGCTGCGGGATCCAGCAAACGGCGCAGTGCATCCTTGCTCAGGCCGCTGTCCTCGGCAGCCACGTCCAGCACCGGACGGTTTTCCTTGTAGGCGCGCTTGGCGATTGCAGCCGCCTTCTCGTAACCGATGATCGGATTCAGTGCAGTGACCAGGATCGGATTGCGTTCCAGCGCCTCGCGCACCCGCTCCTCGCGCACGCGCAAGCCAGCGATGGCACTGTCGGCCAATCGCCGCGACACGTTGCTCAACAACTGGATCGATTCCAACAAATTCGCCGCGATCAGCGGCAAGGTCACGTTCAACTGGAAGTTGCCGGTCTGCCCGGCGACAGTAATCGCGGTATGGTGGCCGATGACCTGCGCGCACACCATCACAGTGGCCTCGGGAATCACCGGGTTGACCTTGCCGGGCATGATCGAACTACCAGGCTGTAGTGCCGGCAACTCGATCTCGCCGAGACCGGCCAGCGGCCCGGCATTCATCCAGCGCAGGTCATTGGCGATCTTGATGAGCGCCACCGCCAGCGCATTGAGTTGGCCGGACAACTCCACCGCATCGTCCTGCGCGGCCAATCCTTCGAACTTGTTGTCGGCGCTTTCGAACTTGCAGTCGGTCAGCGTCGACAGCGCCTTGGCGACCTTACCGCCGAAGCGCGGATCGGCATTGATGCCGGTGCCGATCGCGGTGCCGCCCAGCGGCAACCGACGCAGCCGCTTAAGGCTATCGCTCACCCGCTCCTGCGCCGAGGCCAATTGCGCCGACCAGGCGCCGAATTCCTGGCCGAATGTCAGCGGCATCGCATCCATCAGGTGCGTGCGCCCGGTCTTGACCACGCGCTCCAACTGCCTGGCGCGCTTGTCGATGACCTTGCGCAGGTGCTTAAGCGCCGGCAGCAACTGCTCCTGCGCGGCCAGCAGCGCCGACACGCGAATCGCCGTGGGCACCACGTCGTTGGAACTCTGGCCGAGGTTGACGTGATCATTGGGATGCACCGCCGATGTGGCCTTGGCGCCGGACTTTGCCGCACGCGAAGCCAGCGTGGCGATGACCTCGTTGGCGTTCATGTTCGACGATGTACCCGAGCCGGTCTGGTAGATATCGACCGGGAACTGCGCATCGTGGCGGCCGTCGGCCACTTCCAGCGCAGCAGCCTGGATCGCCTTGGCGACGGCCTTGGGCAGCAATTCCAATTCTGCATTGACACCAGCTGCGGCAGCCTTGATCAATCCCAGCGCGCGAATGAAGCCGCGTGGCATCGGTCGGCCGGAAATCGGAAAATTCTGCACCGCACGCTGGGTCTGCGCACCCCACAGCGCATCGATGGGCACCTGCAGTTCGCCCATGCTGTCGTGTTCGACGCGATACTTCTCGCTCATGCGCAATCTCCAGATTCGGTGATGAGGTGTAACGAAATACGCGACTGGCGACGGGGAACCTGATCCCCTGCTGGCACCCACACACGATACTCCTGGCGTCGCGTCGCCACAGCCTGCGTCTGCAAAGGCGCTGGACTGGGGCAAGATCGAACACACCTGGCACCGCTACTCGCGCGAGGAACTGAAGCTGATTGTCGGCCGCCAGCAAGCTGGCGGCGGCGCCCCCGACTACGAACTGCCCCTGATGAGCCAGGCACTGGAGCTACCGGAAGCGGCAGGCCAAGTCCACTGACGCCGGACCGACGTAGAATGGCGCCCCCTCCCGCCGCCCCGCCCAGCCATGTCCGATTCCGCCCTGCTCGCCTTGTCACCGCTCGATGGCCGCTATGCCGGCAAGGTCGATGCCCTGCGGCCGATTTTCTCCGAATACGGCCTGATCAAGGCACGGGTGAAGGTAGAAATCGAATGGCTACTGGCGTTGGGTGCCGAACCGGGCGTGGTCGAACTGCCCGCGTTCTCCCCGGCCGCCACGCAGCGCCTGCGCGCTCTGGCCGAGCGCTTCAGCGTCGAACACGCCACGCGGGTCAAGCAGATCGAGCGCACCACCAACCACGACGTCAAGGCGGTGGAATACTTCATCAAGGAGCAACTCAAAGACGACGCCGAACTCGGCCCGGCGCTGGAATTCGTCCACTTCGCCTGCACCAGCGAGGACATCAACAACCTCAGCTACGGGTTGATGCTCGAGCAAGCCCGACGCGACGTGTTACTGCCTGTCCTGGATGAGGTGATCGCCTCGCTGCGCGCACTGGCCCATGCCCAGGCCGCGCAGCCGATGCTCTCGCGCACCCACGGCCAAACTGCCTCGCCCACCACCCTGGGCAAGGAAGTGGCCAATGTCGTCGCGCGCCTGGAACGCCAGCGCCGGCAGATCGCCGCGGTGGAACTGACCGGCAAGATCAACGGTGCGGTCGGCAACTACAACGCGCACATGGTCAGCTACCCGGATGTGAACTGGCCGGACTTCGCTCAACGCTTCGTCGAGAGCCTCGGCCTGGTGTTCAACCCCTACACCACGCAGATCGAGCCGCACGACAATGTCGCCGAACTAGGCGATGCCGCCCGCCGCGCCAACACCGTGCTGATCGACCTGGCCCGCGACATCTGGGGCTACATTTCGCTGGGCTATTTCAAGCAGAAACTGAAAGAAGGCGAAGTCGGCTCCTCGACCATGCCGCACAAGGTCAATCCGATCGATTTCGAAAACGCGGAAGGCAACTTTGGCATCGCCAACGCCTTGTTCGAGCATTTCTCGGGCAAGCTGCCGATCAGCCGCTGGCAGCGCGATCTGACCGACTCCACCGTGCTGCGCGCACTCGGCACCGCCTTCGGCCATACCCAGGTGGCGCTGGATTCGCTGACCAAGGGCCTGAGCAAGCTGACAGTGAATCCGCAACGCCTGCATGACGACCTCGATAGCGCCTGGGAAGTGCTGGCCGAAGCGGTGCAAACCGTCATGCGTCGCCACGGCCTACCCAACCCTTACGAACAATTGAAGGCCCTGACCCGTGGCCAGGGCATCACCGCCGACTCGATGCAAGCCTTCGTCCAGACCCTGGACCTGCCCGAGGACGCCAAGCAGCGCCTGCGCACGCTGACGCCGGCCACATACGTCGGCCTGGCCGAACGCCTGGCGCGCACGATCTGAGCCGGATGCACCGCATCGCCACGCTGGAGGTATCCGGCAACGAGAACCCATTGCATACAACCGAGATCGGCAAGATCGTATTGCATGGCAACAGCAACGCCATCGTCGAACACAGCGGCACTGCCCAGATCGAAGATGACGGCAAGGACAAGCGTATTCCCGGCCAATGAGGCCACAGAGCCCATCAGACACAGAGGTTGCCGATGGCCTCGACCTATCGCCCGACGACCTCTGTACACAACCGTTCGCACGCAACGCGGGGCACGCGGCCTGGGCGACAATGGCGTCATCGTCGGCACCGTCGCCGGCTTGCCCCTGCCGAATGCCACCATGAAAAAAACCACCGCGCTCCCGATTGAACTCTCTGCCACCCGGCAGTACCCCCTGGGCATGTCCGCCGCGAGCTTCCTGCGCGACTACTGGCAAAAGCGTCCGCTGCTGATCCGCAATGCCTTCCCCGACTTCGTCTCACCGATCGAGCCAGACGACCTAGCCGGGCTGGCTTGCGAGGAAGCCGCACTATCGCGCTTGGTGATACACGACCGCGCAACCGACCGCTGGAGCTTGCGCAACGGACCGTTCCAGGAACACGAGTTTCCCGGCATGCCCGATCACGACTGGACCCTGCTGGTACAGGATGTGGATAAATGGGACCCGGATATCCGCGCCCTGCTCGGGCAGTTCCGTTTTCTGCCGCGCTGGCGCGTGGACGACGTGATGGTCAGCTTCGCCGCGCGCGGCGGTTCGGTCGGCGCCCATGTGGACCACTACGACGTCTTCCTGCTGCAGGCGCATGGCCGGCGCCGCTGGCAGATCGACGCCAGCGCCTCGATGGGGCGCCCACCGCCGCCCACCGAGTTCCGCGAAGACGTGGAACTGAAACTGTTACGCCAGTTTGCCCCGACCCACGACTGGGTGCTGGAACCGGGCGACATGCTGTACTTGCCGCCGATGGTGCCGCACCATGGCGTCGCCGAGGACGCCTGCCTGACGTTCTCGGTAGGCATGCGCGCCCCGTCCTCGGCCGAACTGATCGCCGATTATCTGGACACCCTGATCGACGGTGCCGACGAGGCGCTGCGCTACCACGACGAGGACCTGCTGGCGCCAACCGATCCCCACGAGATCGACGCGGCGGCGATGGGTCGGGTGGTCGAGGCGTTGAACGCACTGCGGATGAACGATCCGGACCGCCTCGGCGCCTGGTTCGGTCGCTTCATCACCACCTACCGTGCCGGCGGCGAAATCCTGCCGCCGAGTAACCTGCCGCCGGTCGAAGAAACTGCCGCGGCGCTCGCGCAGGGCCTGGTCCTGCAGCGGCATCCGTGGGCCCGGCTGGCCTGGCGACGGGCCAGCCGCGGCGCCATGCTGTTCTGCAACGGGATGGAATTCGCGCTGCCGATCCAGGACGCCAAGCGCCTGGCGGCGGCCGAACACCTGGACGCGACCGATTACGCGGCGTTGTCGGCGACCGGTCGGCAGACGCTGCTGCAACTGATCCAGAGCGGTTTCTACCAGCCACTGGACAGCGAGGACGAGCGCGACAGCGAGGACTGATCCCCCGATGCCCACCTCTGCTTTCCGCCTGGATGTCCTCGATCCCGCCCGGCAGGGCGCGGAACTACGCACGCTGCGTGCCCAAGCCGGATGCGCCGAGGACCCGTCGGATGCCGCAGCCGATGCGCTGGGCTACCACCTGATGGCACGCAGCGACGACGGCCAGCCGGTCGGCAGTGCGCGGCTCGGTGCCGATCGACGCATCGGTGCGATGGCCGTACTGCCGGCCTGGCGTGGCCGCGGCGTCGGTCGCGCGCTCCTACAGTCACTGCTGCTGGAAGCGCAACGCCGCCAATGGCCGCAACTAGACCTGCTGGCCCCGCCGACGGCGCTAGCCTTCTATGCGCGCCACGGCTTCCTGCCGCAGCCGTTGGCCGATCACGACCACGGCAGCGGCCAGCGGCTGCGCTGGCGGCTAGGCGTCAGCAAGGTGGAAGACGCCGCCGCCGCCGTCGCGGCTTGCATCGGAATCCTGGCGCATGCCCGGCGGCACGTGCTGATCCACAGTCGCGCGCTGGATCCTGGCCTGCTGGACAGCCCCCAAGTACTGGCGCAACTGCGCCGTTTCGCCGTCGCGCCACATGCCAAGCAGGTGTGCGTGCTCCTGCACGATGCGGCCGCAATACAACGCGCCGGCGCGCCACTGGTCGCGATGGCGCAGCGACTCCCAAGCGTGTTCCAGTTCCGCGCGGTGACCGACCTAGTGGACCGCAACGACGCCACCGCCTACCTCGTCAACGAGGCGAGCGGCTATTACTTTCGTCCGCTCGGTCACCGCTACGAGGGGGAGGCCGACCTACTCGGCGATGGTCGCGCACGTCAGCTACGCAGCACGTTCGCCCCAGTCTGGGAGCGTGCACGGGTCTGCACCGAACTACGTGCGTTGGGCTGGTAAGACCCACGCAGCGCCCCCCGAAAGGGATCACGCATGAACCGGCATTCGACCGAAGGCCAGCCAATGCACACCCTGGGTGGTTCATGAGAGTATAATTTTTACGTTTGATTACGCCCGCGTGCGCGGCCTCGTGTCCGCCGCTCCTAGCAAGCCTACCCATCAAAAACGAGCTGACCCCACCATCGTGGACAATCTACTCAAGCAGTTTGCGCAGTCATCGCAACTCGCCGCCGGCAATGCCGCCTATATCGAAGACCTGTACGAGCAGTACCTGGTCTCTCCCGACAGCATCGATCCCAAATGGAAAACCTACTTCGACGGCTTCCAAGGCCGCGATGCCGGTGACGTCCCCCATTCTGCGGTCATCGCCCACATCGCCAGCGCGGCACGCCAGGCCGGCAACAGCGGCACTGGCCCGAGCGGCGACGAGCGCGAGCGCCATGTCGGTCGCCTGATTACCGCCTACCGCTCGCGCGGCCACCTTGGCGCGCGCCTGGACCCACTGGGCCTGACCCCACCAATCAATCCGCCAGACCTGGGCCTGCCGTTCCACAGCCTGTCTGAAAGCGACTTGGGCAGCGAGTTCAGCACCGGTGGCCTGGGCGGACAGCCGCGGATGAAACTGCGCGATCTGCTGGCACGGCTGAAGGCGACCTACACGGGGTCGATCGGCAGCGAATTCATGCATATCTCCGAGTTCGAACAGCGCCAGTGGATCTACCAACGCCTGGAGAACGTCGGTGGTCAGATCACCGCCGATGTCGCCAGCCGTCGCCGCATCCTGGAGCGGATCACCGCCGCCGAAGGCCTGGAGCGTTACCTGCACACCAAGTACGTCGGCCAGAAACGCTTCTCGCTGGAAGGCGGCGACGCGCTGATCCCGCTGATGGACGTGCTGGTGCAGCGCGGTGGCAGCGACGCGGTCAAAGACATCGTAATCGGCATGGCCCACCGTGGTCGCTTGAACGTGCTGGTCAATACCCTGGGCAAGAACCCACGCAAACTGTTCGACGAGTTCGAAGGCAAGTTCGAGCACGCCCACGACGACCGCGCCCACACCGGCGACGTGAAGTACCACATGGGGTTCTCCGCCGACGTGGCGGTGGCTAATGGCGCGTCGGTGCATCTGGCGCTGGCATTCAACCCCTCGCACCTGGAAATCGTCGACCCGGTGGTGGTCGGCAGCGTGCGTTCGCGTCAGGAGCGCTACGGCGATGCCGCGCGCAAGTCGGTGCTGCCGGTGATCATCCACGGCGATGCCGCGTTCGCCGGCCAGGGCGTGGTGATGGAGTTGTTCCAGATGTCCCAGGCGCGCGGCTTCGCGGTCGGCGGCACCGTGCACATCGTGATCAACAACCAGATCGGCTTCACCACCAGCGCCCGCGACGATGCGCGTTCCACGCTTTACTGCACCGACGTGGCGAAGATGATCGGTGCGCCAGTGTTCCACGTGAATGGCGATGATCCGGACGCGGTGGCGTTCGTGGCCAATATCGCCTACGACTTCCGGCAAAAATTCAACAAGGACGTGGTCATCGACTTGGTTTGCTACCGCCGCTGGGGCCACAACGAGGCCGACGAACCGGCAGCGACCCAGCCGGTGATGTACCAGACCATACGCAAGCACAAGACCACCCGCGAACTGTACGCCGCACAATTGGAAAGCGAAGGCGTACTCCAGCCCGGCGAAGGTCAGGCGCTGGTCGACGCGTACCGCAACAAGCTCGATTCGGGCGAGTACACCACCGAACTGGCGCCTCGCAAGCATGACGAATTCGCCATCGATTGGTCCAAGTACCTGTCCGGCAAGCTCTCGGACAAGGTGAACACCACAGTCAAGCGCAAGACGCTGGACCAGTTGGCCAAGATCATCACCACCATCCCCGAAAGCGTGGAACTGCATCCGCGTGTGGCCAAGATCTACGAAGACCGGGTGAAGATGGCCGCTGGCGAACTACCAGCCGATTGGGGCTTCGCCGAGAACCTGGCCTACGCCACACTGCTCAACGAGGGTCACAAACTGCGCCTGGTCGGCCAGGACGCCGGCCGCGGCACGTTCTTCCACCGTCACGCGATCCTGCACGACCAGAAGAACGACAGTTATTACCTGCCGCTGCGTCAGTTGGTGCAGAACCCGGAAGACGCCACCGTGATCGACTCGCTGCTCAGCGAGGAAGCGGTGATGGGCTTCGAGTACGGCTATTCGACCACCGACCCCAATGCCCTGTGCATCTGGGAAGCGCAGTTCGGCGACTTCGCCAACGGCGCGCAGGTGGTGATCGACCAGTTCATCGCCGCCGGCGAAGCCAAGTGGGGACGCATCGCCGGCCTGTCGCTGTTCCTGCCGCACGGGTACGAAGGCCAGGGTCCGGAGCATAGCTCCGCGCGCCTGGAGCGCTTCCTGCAACTGTGTGCCCTGGAAAACATGCTGGTCTGCGTGCCCACCACCCCGGCGCAGGCATTCCATATGATCCGTCGGCAGATGCGCATGTCCACGCGCAAGCCGCTGGTGGTGATGACGCCCAAGTCGCTGTTGCGCCACAAGCTGGCGGTATCGAGTCTGAAGGAACTGGCCGACGGCGAGTTCCAGCATTTGATCCCCGACTCCAAGGCCGAGCCGAAAAAGGTCAAGCGGGTCATCGCCTGCTCGGGCAAGGTGTATTACGACCTGCTCGAGGATCAACTCAAGCGCGGCCAGGAGGATGTCGCCATCCTGCGCGTGGAGCAGTTGTATCCGTTCCCGCGCGCACTGCTGGCCGCCGAGTTGAAGCGTTACGGCAATGCCACCGACCTGGTCTGGTGCCAGGAAGAACCCCAGAACCAAGGTGCCTGGTACCAGATCAAGCACCATCTGCAAGCCTGTCTGGCCGACGGGCAGAGCCTGCACTATGCCGGTCGACCGCGTTCGCCGTCTCCCGCGGCCGGCCATCTCGCCGAGCATCTGGAAGAGCAACTGAAGCTGGTCGCCGATGCGCTATTGAATCCGTTCAACGACCAAGTCGCTGAATAAAACTCCTTCCACACTTCCAAAAAGACACCACTAGGACCCTCCTGCAATGGCCACCGAAGTCAAAGTTCCGGTACTGCCCGAATCCGTATCCGATGCCACCATCGCCAGCTGGCACAAAAAAGCCGGCGACGCGGTCAAGCGCGACGAGAATCTGGTGGACCTGGAAACCGACAAGGTCGTGCTGGAAGTGCCCTCGCCCGTCGATGGCGTGTTGAAGGAAATCAAGTTCGAGACTGGCGCCAGCGTGACCAGTTCGCAGATCTTGGCGATCATCGAGGAAGGCGCGAGCGCCGCTGCGTCCCCGGCCGCAGCCAAGGACGCCGCCGCACCGACGCCGAGTGCGCCCAAAGCCGCCGCTGCGGAAACACCCAAGGCAGCCAAGGTGGAAACACCGAAAGCCTCCGGCGACGTGTCCAGCCTGCCGCCGGGCGCGCGCTTCAGCGCGATCACCGAGGGCGTGGATCCGGCACAGGTCGAAGGCACCGGCCGCCGTGGCGCAGTGACCAAGGAAGATATCCTCAATTACGCAAAGAACGGCGGTGCCGGCAAAGCATCCGGCGCGCGTCCGGAAGAGCGCGTGCCGATGACCCGCGTGCGTAAACGCATCGCCGAGCGCCTGATGCAGTCGAAGAACTCGACCGCGATGCTGACCACCTTCAACGAGGTCAACCTGGCCAAGGTTTCGGCCGCGCGCAAGGAACTGCAGGACGAGTTCCAGAAGGTCCACGGCATCAAGCTCGGCTTCATGAGCTTCTTCGTCAAGGCCGCAGCCAACGCGCTGCAGCGTTTCCCGTTGGTCAACGCCTCGATCGACGGCGAGGACATCATCTATCACGGTTACAGCGACATCTCCATCGCCGTGTCCACCGACAAGGGTCTGGTGACGCCGGTACTGCGCAATGTCGAGCGCCTGTCCTTTGCCGACATCGAACAGGGCATCGCCGATTACGCCAAGAAAGCGCGCGACGGCAAGCTGAGCCTGGAAGAACTACAGGGCGGCACCTTCACCGTGACCAACGGCGGCACCTTCGGCTCGCTGCTGTCGACCCCGATCATCAATCCGCCACAGAGCGCGATCCTGGGCATGCACGCGATCAAGGAGCGTCCGATCGCCGAGAACGGTCAGGTCGTGATCGCGCCAATGATGTATCTGGCACTGTCCTACGACCACCGCATCATCGACGGCAAGGATTCGGTGCAGTTCCTGGTAGACATCAAGAATCAGCTGGAAAACCCTGGCCGGATGCTGTTCGGCCTATAAGGTCCAGTCGCCGGGACGCGGGACTCGGCTAGCCAAACACACAAAGAGAGGCAACACGTCGGCAGTGCGCCGGCGTGTTGCCGCCTCCGACTCCCGACTCGCGTACAACACAGGACTCGCGCAACATGTCTGAACAACATTTCGACGTCGTCGTCATCGGTGCCGGTCCTGCCGGTTATCACGCGGCCATCCGCGCCGCCCAGTTGGGCTTGAAGACCGCCTGCATCGACGCGGCGCTGGGCAAGGACGGCAAGCCGGCCCTCGGCGGCACCTGCTTGCGGGTGGGCTGCATCCCGTCCAAGGCGCTTCTGGATTCCTCGCGCCAGTTCTGGAACATGGGCCACCTGTTCGGCGAACACGGCATCAGCTTCAAGGACGCCAAGATCGACGTCGAAGCGATGGTCGGCCGCAAGGACAAGATCGTCAAACAGTTCACCGGCGGCATCGCCATGTTGTTCAAGGCGAACAAGGTCACCGCGTTCTACGGCTTCGCGCAGTTGCAGGCGGGCAACATCGTCAAGGTCAAGCAACATGACGGCCAAGAGATCGCGCTCAAGGGCAGCAACGTGATCCTGGCCGCCGGTTCGGATTCGATCGAACTGCCGTTCGCCAAGTTCGATGGCGACAGCATCGTCGACAATGTCGGCGCGCTGGACTTCACCGAAGTTCCCAAGCGTCTGGCGGTGATCGGCGCCGGCGTGATTGGCCTGGAACTTGGCAGCGTGTGGAAGCGGCTAGGCGCCGAGGTCACCATCCTGGAAGCGATGCCGGCGCTCCTGGCCGCCGTCGATGCCGAAGTGGCCAAAACCGCGGCCAAGGAATTCAAGAAGCAGGGCCTGGACATCAAACTCGGCGCCAAGGTCTCCAAGACCGAGATCGTCGGCAAGGGCAAAAAAAGGGAAGTGCTGGTCACCTACACCGATGCCGCAGGAGAACAGAGCCTGACCGTGGACAAGCTGCTGGTGGCCGTCGGCCGCCGCGCGGCCACCCACAACTTGGTGGCAGAAGGAACTGGCGTCAAGCTCAACGCGCGCGGTCAGATCGAAGTGGATGCGCACTGCCATACCGGCGTGGACGGCGTGTGGGCAATCGGCGACTGCGTGCGCGGGCCGATGCTGGCACATAAGGGCTTCGAGGAAGGCATCGCGGTGGCCGAACTGATCGCCGGCCTACCCGGCCACGTCAACTTCGATACGATCCCCTGGGTGATCTACACCGAGCCGGAAATCGCCTGGGTCGGCAAGAACGAGCAAGAGTTGCAGGCCGAGGGCGTTCCCTACAAGGCTGGCAGTTTCCCGTTCGCGGCGATCGGCCGCGCGGTGGCGATGGGAGAGCCGGCGGGTTTCGTCAAGGTCATCGCCCATGCGGAGACGGACCGTGTGCTGGGCATGCATCTGGTCGGCGTCGGCGTCTCCGAACTGGTCCACGAAGGCGTGCTGACCATGGAATTCAACGGCTCGGCGGACGATCTGGCACGCATCTGCCATGCCCACCCCACCCTATCCGAAGCAATCCACGACGCGGCGATGGCGGTGAGCAAGCGGGCGATCCACAAGGCCAATTAAGGCCAGGCTCCGCAAAACCAGGACGCGTGCAAAGCCCGCACCCGCGACGCAGACGCCGGGCAATACCCGGCGTTTTGCGTTGCGGCAGTAGAACAGTTTACACACGCGAGCATTCCAGTTCGCCTCCCTGACAGCCTTCTCTCCATCCGACATCAGGCCCAATGAAAAGCATCTGCGTCTACTGCGGTTCCAATCCCGGCAATAAACCCGCCTATGTCGAGCGCGCCACCGCACTGGGCACACGCATCGCCCAGCAAGGTCTGCGCCTGATCTACGGCGGCGGCAATATCGGCTTGATGGGCACCATCGCCAACGCGGCGATGGCGGCTGGCGGTGAGGTCACCGGCGTCATCCCCCAGCAACTGGCCGACTGGGAAGTGGCACATCGCGGCCTCAGCGCACTGGAGATCGTTGATTCGATGCACGAACGCAAGTCACGCATGTTCGACCTGTCCGACGGTTTCGTGGCCCTACCTGGCGGCTTCGGTACCATGGAGGAAATCTTCGAGATGCTCACCTGGCGTCAGCTGCGCATCGGGCATAAGCCGTGCGCCTTCCTGGACATGGAAAACTTCTACGCGCCCCTGATCGGGATGATCGATCGTATGGTCGAAGAAGGCTTCCTACACCCAGACCAACGTGCCGACTTTTGGTACGGCAGCGACATCGACGCCATGCTGGGATGGATGCGTGACTACACGCGGGTGCAGGCATCGGCAATTGATTGACGGAAAACACCGCAGCGCACAGCAATAATGTCGGAAAAAACACCGCCCCAGGCGGATGGTGAAAAATCCGGATAAAAGCAACAAGACGACCCAGCGCGATGAACGCGCTGACTACACCACCACGTCGCTATCACCCACGTTGGCGAAACGGCAACCAGCAGCGATCGCGCTCATGCCATCGTTGCTGGCATCGGCCGCCCAAGCAGATACCCCTGCCCATAGGTACAGCCCAGCTCGCGCAACGTTGCCAATTGCTGCTCGGTCTCGATGCCTTCACCGACAGTCTCGATGCCGAGCGTGTCGGCCAGGGCCAGGATGCCGCGCACCATTGTATGGCTGCCAGCGCCCGCTTCGTCATGCAGCCCAGCGACGAAACTCTGGTCGATCTTCAGCACAGAAATCGGGAAGCGGTGAAGGCAGGACAACGCTGAAAAGCCGGTACCAAAATCATCCAATTGCGCAAGCACACCGCGCTCGCGCAAGGATTGCAGAATGTCGTGCGTGTGCGTCGCATCGTCCAGCAGTGCGACTTCGGTGATCTCCACCCGCAACCGGCACGGATCAGCACCATGTGCATCGATCAGGCCGAACAGACGTTCGGTAAAATCCGCAGTGCGAAAATGTCGCGGGGACACATTCACCGAGACATAGCCGTCCTGCTCCTGCACGAGACGCCGGATCACCTGTTCATACAGCAACCAATCGACCTGCTCGATCAGTCCGCTTTCCTCACCAAGGTCGACGAACTGGCTCGGCAGCAGCATGCCACGTCTGTCGTGGTGCCAACGCAGCAAGGCTTCGTGGCCGATCACCTGACCGTCATTCAGGCGCACGATCGGCTGGTAGAACGGCTCGAAATCGCCGTGGTTGATCGCTCGGCGCAGTTCCGCTTCCAGATCCAGACTACGCAAAGCGGCTTCGTGCATGGCCTCGTCGAATACCGCGCAACGGTCCTTGGTTTGCGCCTTGGCCCGATACATTGCCGCATCCGCGTCGCGCAGCAGCTCCTCGCCATGGCTGTAGCGCGGATGCCAGAACGCAATCCCAAGGCTGCCGGAGGGGAACAGTTCGCGACCAGCGATCCACATCGGCTGAGAAAGCACATGCATCAGGCGCCGCGCCAATTCACAGGCACCGTCCACCCCAATGTCGCACGGCATGAGGATCGCGAACTCGTCGCCCCCCAGACGCGCGACTAGATCGTTGCAGCGAATCGTGGACACGATCCGCCTAGCGACCTGTATCAGCATCTCGTCGCCAGCGGCATGGCCGATGCTGTCGTTAACCGATTTGAACCGATCCAGATCAAGGAACAGGACGGCGAAAGTCTTGCACTCGCCACCGCGCGCGCGTTCAATCGCCTCACCGAGCCGGTCGAGCAGTTGTAAACGATTTGGCAAGCCGGTCAGCGCATCGTGCATCGCCTGGTGGGTCAGGCGTTGCTCGGCGAGCCAACGTTCGGCAATCTGCGCCAGCAACTGCTCGTTGACCTCGGCCAGTTCGCGGGTGCGTTCCTCCACCCGATGCTCCAGTTCGGCATGCGCCAAGCGTATGCGCTGCTGCGCGTGCTGCCGCGCTAGACCGTTGACAACATTATGTGCAACGAAGGTCAGTAATCGCTGGTCGTATTCTGTAAAACGCACATGCTTGGTGTAGCTCTGCACGGTGATCACGCCAATCACCTCGCCCTCATCGAACAAAGGCACGCTCAACCAACTTTGCGAGCGCTGGCCGTGCGTCTGAACCTCTCCCTGCGCGATGAGCGCGTCGATCGCCTCGCGTTCCAGCAATTGCGGCCGATGGATACGCATGACATATTCGGTCATACCGCGACTGAAGCGTCGCCGCGGCCGGTGCTGGGTGTATTCGTCCACCGAATAGACGAAATCCAGCATCGTGGCGTCCTCGGACAACAAGGCGATATACAGATTACGCGCGTCGATCAACCCGCCGATGATGGCGTGCACCTCGGCATAGAACTGCTGCAAACTTTCCGAGCGAATCGCTAACTCGGTGATACTAAATAGCGCCAGTTGCAGGGCTTCCGAACGCTCGCGCTCCTGAATCTCCTCCTGAAGATCGCGATTGGCGCGCTGCAATTGCTGGGTGTGTAACTGCACACGCTGCTCGAGTTGCACTCGCGCATGGTGCCGATCCATCGCCGTCTGCACGTACTGCGCCACATAGGCCAGCATGGCACGGTCGGCATCGGTATAGCGCACCGCATGGTCGTAATTCTGTACCACGATGGCGCCGCACACCCGGCCATCGCGCAACATCGGTACACCCAGCCAGTCCTTGCTGTCTAGGCCATGCTCGGGGTTATAGTCAACATGCAGGCGTTTACGCACCTGTTTCGATGGCCCCCGCACGGCACGACCATGACGTAACAGCGCGACGGTGAGGCTATGCGGCATATCGCGCAAAAAGTACGTCTGCTGCGGATCAGGGGAGAAGTCAGCGTAGCGATCGGAAAAGTACAGAAAGCACATGCTCTGCTGATCTTCGTCGTACTCGACGATGTAGCAATTTTCCGCATACATCAGCGATTCCAGCACGGCATGCACGCGCTGCAGCATCTGCCCCATTTGTAGATCGGCACCTGCAAGGTCGGTGATCTCGTACAGCGCTTGCTGTAGTTGCTTGGACTTTTCCAGGCTCTGGATACGTCCACGCATCCGCTCGCTATCGAGAAAGCACTGACCGAACGCGATGGTGATATCGCACCAAGCCTTGGTCTGTGACTCGGACATGGGCTGCGCCAGTTGCGCAGCCACCGCCACGCAACTACCTTCAGCCCTATGACGCACATGCAGCAAAGCGGGCAATACCGACACCACCAACGTCGGATCGGCCAACGCCTCCCACACCAATGCCGGCAACCATTTCGGCGCCTGCGACGTGGCGCCACACAGACGTCCGACCACGCCGTCAGCACAGCCAATGGCCACCGCGCTACCAGGCGGCAATAGTTCGCATAGCGCCTGCGCGGTGTAGTCCAGCGTGCAGTTGCTGGCCTGTTGAGACTTGCTGGCGATAGCGAACGGATTGAACAGCATCGACGGCGACTCTCTTGCCTGCTGGACGTCAGACTACCCCACACTTCCCCTATTGACGACAGCATATCCGTTACGTAAAAACTGCAATTGGGGAGTTGACCCCATTCCACTCACCTGGGCACCTGTCGAGGCTGCCTGCATACCGCACGCGTGAAGGCTTGCGATCATCTGCGAGCATTAGCACAACGGCGCCAGCGGCAATCGGCACTTGATGCGCTCCTGAACCGGCGGACACACAGGCCCTTACACCACTAGGCTCCCAACTCGCCAGCACTTGGGAACGCTCCTGCAGAATTGAACCTGAGTCGCTGCTGCAACGAACGCGGACGGCAAGCCGTGTGCGCAGCTCGTCTACAATGCCAGCAATGCGCGATACGCTCACCCACCCCATCCGTCACGGCATGGAAATCAAGCACAGCCGCTTCCTCGCCCATGCGGCGCCGATCCCTGACGCCAGCGCGGCGCTGACGTTCGTCAAGCAAGTCGCGATAACCGATGCTACCCACAATTGCTGGGCCTACCGTCACGGCACCGCGTACCGCTCCAGCGATGACGGCGAACCCACCGGGACCGCCGGGCGTCCGATCCTGGCAGCGATCGACGGCCACGGCATCGACCGGAAAGCGCGTCTGCGCGAGGCGACTGGCGACAGAATCCGTTATTCGGAACCCCCAACTGCATGAACACCCCATCGACCGACCGGGCCAAGTCGCTACGCAAGCTCGGCAACCTGCGCGCCCTGTGGCCATTCGTTCAACATCGGCGTGGCCTGCTCATCGCCTGGCTGGTCGCACTGGCGATCTCCTCCAGCGCCACGTTGAGCCTGCCAATGGCGGTGCGGCAGATGATCGACCACGGCTTCAGCGACACCAGCCGTATCAACCGATCCTTCGCCTTGCTGTTCGCGGTGGCCGTGGTGTTGGCAATCGCCACCGCAGCGCGTTTCTACTTTGTGTCGCTGCTCGGCGAGAAAGTCATCGCAGACCTGCGTGAGCGGCTATACGCGCATCTGATCGGCCTGCATTCCGGCTTCCACGACCGTAATCGCAGCGGCGAACTGGTGTCGCGCCTATCGGCCGACAGCGAGTTACTGCGCGGCGTCATCGGCAGCACCATATCGGTCGCGTTACGCAGCACGGTCACCGCGATCGGCAGTATGGCGATGCTGTGCGTGACCAGCCCGCATCTGGCGGCCTATACCTTACTGGGGATCCCGCTGGCGGTGTCACCGATCGTGATCGGCGCACGCCGTCTGCAAAAGATCTCGCGTGCCAGCCAGGACCGCGTCGCAGACGCCAACACGCTGGCCGCCGAAAGGCTGGGCGCGGTGCGCACGGTGCAAGCGTATGCGCGCGAACCCTACGAACGCGATCGGTTCGGCCAGGCGCTTGCGCTGACCGTGGCGGTGGCGCAGCGTAGGGTGCGTACGCAGGCGCTGATCACCGCCGCGGGGATCCTGCTGGTGTTCGGCGCCATCGTGCTGGTGTTGTGGTCTGGCGCGCACGAGGTCGCCGCCGGCGAACTGAGCGCCGGCGCACTCGGCCAGTTCGTTTTGTATGCGATGTTCGGCGGCGGCTCGGTGGCCTCGCTGGCGGAAGTCTGGAACGAGCTGCAACGCGCAAGCGGCGGCATGGGCCGCATCGCCGAGTTGTTCAACGAACGCTCCGAGGTGGTGGCGCCGGCACAACCGCGCCCCCTGCCGCAGCCGCTGCGCGGTGAAGTGCGCTTCGAAAATGTCAGCTTCCGCTATCCGCAGCGCACCGAGCATCCGGCGCTGGATGGCTTCGATCTGCATGTCCGCCCCGGCGAGAGCGTGGCCCTGGTCGGCCCCTCCGGTGCCGGCAAGAGTACCGTGCTGGCGCTGCTGATGCGTTTCCACGATCCGCAATCGGGCAGCGTGCAGGTGGACGGTCTTGACGTGCGCACGCTGGATCCTGCGCATCTGCGCGAAGCGATCGGCCTGGTACCGCAGCACCCGACCCTGTTCGCGGCCAGTGCCGCCGACAACATCCGTTACGGCCGGCTCGAAGCCAGCGACGCCGAGGTCGCGGCCGCCGCAAACGCGGCGGAGGCCGATGTCTTCCTGCGCCAGTTGCCTGAAGGCTATGCCAGCGAACTCGGAGAGCGCGGTGCGCGCTTGTCCGGCGGCCAACAACAGCGCATCGCCATCGCCCGTGCCCTGCTCAAGGACGCACCGATCCTGCTACTGGACGAGGCGACCAGCGCACTGGACGCACAGAGCGAACACGCCGTGCAGCATGCGCTGGAACGGCTGATGGCCGGACGCACGACGCTGGTGATCGCGCACCGGCTGGCCACCGTCCTCAAGGCAGACCGCATCGTGGTGATGGATCACGGCCGCATCGTCGCCCAGGGCACCCACGACACGCTGCTCGCACAAGGCGGACTGTACGCGGAACTAGCGCGGCTACAGTTTATCGAGTGAGTCCAGGCACACGTTTAACGAAGTCAGATTCGCACTGCACCGGTAGCATCACGATCATCAGCACGGCCGACAGCATTGCGCGGCGACCGGGACGACGGGATCACGCTGATCCGCCACGGTCAGTCATTCGGGAGCCTCGGGACGAACCGAGCTCGACAACGGCATGAGGGCCAGATTCGCCTGCCCATACCGCCGATGCTTCCACAGCTTACCCAGAAGCATGTGTGACTCAGGTCAATTTTTCACCATATCTCTTGACAGGCTTGCCAGGCAAGGCATTCAAGCGGTTGTCCACAGGTTTATCCGAGATCCATCCACAGCGCCTGTGGACGACACACTCTCTTGCAGGGACACCGTGGGACCACCTACATTCGCTCTTCAGATGGATGAACGTGGATTCATCGCCCCCGATCAATCCGCCAATACCCGACCGATGCCGCTGGCATCGATTTCTGCAGCCGCAGCCTGTAATGCGGCAGCCTCGGTGGCCGGATCGAAACTCAGACGGAAATGCAACTCGCCTGCGGGGGTACGCGAAGAATGAATCGATGCCAGATTCACCAGATGGCGCTCGAACACATACAGCAGGGTCCGCAGCGAGCCGGCACGGTCATGGGGAAGATAGACGCTGAGCGTGAGTTGCTCGGTGAGATCGGCCAGCAGATAACCGACTCGCTCGTAGCTGTAATTGCCCTGGGCAATCGCCGCTGCCCCCAGCGCATGGCGGTTGGCGTCGAGGAAGTCGGCACGGAACTGCGCTCGCGCGGCATCGTCGCCACGGGCGACCTGCGCGCGCAACCGCGACAATTGCGCGATCAACCCATCCAGCACAGCGCCAACATGCGGATTACCGAATTGGATGTCTTCGTAAATGGCCGGATTCAGCGCCAGGATGCGCGCGATGATCGCCGTATCCAGCTCGAACGAGGCTGAGCGATAAGGCAGCAACGCCTGCAACGATCCCAGTGTCGGCGCGTGCTCGCGCAACACACCCGCCTGCGCCAGATGACTGGCATGGACCATTGCCTGCACCAGGGCCATCACCCGGTCGTGGTGGTCGGGGGTGGTCCACACGCATTCGGCTTCCAACGCGGCGCACAGGTGTTGCAGCCACGACTGCCACTGCGCCACCCGCGCCTCGCACACCACCAGCACCCGCCCCTTGAGCGTGGGCGACTTCGGCGGCGCGGTCATCGGGTGCAACCCGGCCACGTCCGCCTGCGAGGCGAGCATCGCCGCGACGGGTTCACGCTTGACTGAAGTCACGTCGAGCCAGAGTTGTCCGCGTTCACGCCCAGCGGCACGCTGCACGTACTCACCGATCAGCGCCGGCGTGTGCCGGATGGGCACCGAGAAGATCAACACCTGCGCGCGTTGCAGCAACGTGTCCGGGTCGCAGGACTGCGGATCGGTCGGATCGTGGCCCACGACCTCCAACTGCATGCGCTCGCGAAAAAAGCGACTCAGCCAGCGACCATAAGCACCCGCACTCCCCACGATGCCGACAACCGGATGCAACAGGCTACTCACTGCGCACGCCCGGCGGCGAACCGTAACAACGGCGACTGGATGAAGAAGACGTCGACCGGAACCGGCCCATCGGGCCGTTGGCGACGCTCATGAAGAAGATGACGCTCGGTGGATGCGTTCATCGCGCTAGTGTAGCGTCGGGATCTGGAGGAACTGCAGACAGCCATGCGCGTGTCGCATTGAGATCACACGATTTGGTAAAAAACGACACGCTGCGGATGCAACAACTACAGTGCCTCAGCCAGGCATCGCGGCTGGTTTGTGGAGCCAGCCCACGCTGCGGCTTCAGTCGGTGCAGACATCACGACTGACGCCGCGGTGACGACCAAACACAACAGAACCACCATGCAGCAGCGGATTCGTGAGAAACCTCTGAATCGGCTCCGCTAGGAGGTCATCCGATCCCAGAACCCCTTCACCCCATCGATGAAGGTCGCCGACTTCGGCGAATGCTTGCGCGCGTCCTCACCAGTGAAAGTCGCTTCGAACTGCTCAAGCAGCTTGCGCTGGTCGGCAGTGAGGTTGACCGGGGTTTCGACCACCACGCGACAGTACAGATCGCCTTCGCCGCGGCTGCGCACCGAACGCACACCCTTGCCGCGCAGGCGGAATAGCTTGCCGGTCTGGGTCTCGGCGGGAATGCGGATCTCGGCTTCGCCGCCCAGGGTCGCCACACGCACGATGTCGCCCAGTGCGGCCTGCGAGATGCGGATCGGCACTTCGCAATGCAGATCATCGCCGTCGCGCTTGAAGATCGGATGCTCGCGCACCCGCACCTCCACGTACAGGTCGCCTGGCGGGGTACCGGCCGGGCCTGCCTCGCCCTCGCCGGACAGACGGATACGGTCGCCGTTGTCCACGCCAGCAGGAATCTTGACCGACAAGACTTTGGTCTCTTGCACCCGCCCGGCACCATGACACACCACGCACGGGTTTTTTATGATGTGACCACGCCCGCCGCAATGCGGACAGGTTTGCTGCATGGCAAAGATACCGCGCTGGATACGCACCTGACCACGCCCATTACAGGTGCCACAGGTTTCGACTTTGCCATCTTCCGAGCCACTGCCATGGCAATGCTCGCACTCGGCCAAGGTCGGGATCTCGATGCGCCGCTCGATACCGATCACCGCGTCTTCCAGATCCAGTTCCAGCACGTAGCCAATATCGGCACCACGCCGCGTCGCGCGCGCGCCCGCACCGACACCGCCGAAAATGTTGCCGAAGATATCGCCGAAGATATCGCCCATATCCGCGCCGCCGGGACCGCCGCCCATCCCGCCCATGCCATGTTCGAAGGCCGCATGACCGTGCGTGTCGTACATCCGCCGCTTGCTGCCGTCGGACAGCACTTCGTAGGCTTCCTTACATTCTTTGAATGCGGCCTCGGCGGCCTGGTCGCCCGGATTGCGGTCAGGGTGGTACTTCATCGCGCAACGCCGATACGCCTTCTTCAGATCGTCGTCGCTGGCAGTGCGGGCCACACCCAACACTTCGTAATAATCGCGTTTGCTCATTGGTCGTGGCTCCGGACGCGGGACACGGGACCCGGCATGGCGAAAGATTGGTACACGTTAATCACTCCAGGCGATACGAAACCCCGGACCCGGACAGCAGCGGGACCCGGCAAGTCCCCCTGCCGGGCCCCGGGTCCCGCTTCCGGGCCTTACTTCTTGCCGTCCTTGACTTCGGTAAACTCGGCATCGACCACGTCATCGGCCGACGAGGACGCATGCGCGCCACCCGCACTGGCGGCCGGCGGCTGCTCGCCGGCCGCCGCAGCCGCGTACAACGACTGGCCGACCTCCTCCAACGTTTTGCTCTTGGCCTCAATCTGGCTCTTGTCCTCGCCCTTCATCGCGGTTTCAAGATCGGCCAGTGCGGCTTCGACCTTGCCAATCACGTCGCCGCCAACCTTGCTGCCGTGCTCGGCGATCGCGCTGCGCGTGGAGTGGATCAAGCCATCGGCCTGGTTGCGCGCCTGCACCAACTCGTGGAACTTCTTGTCTTCCTCGCGATTGGCTTCGGCATCGGCGACCATGCGCTGGATTTCCGCGTCCGACAGACCCGACCCGGCCTTGATCTCGACCTTCTGTTCCTTGTTGGTCTTCTTGTCCTTGGCCGACACGTGCAAGATGCCGTTGGCGTCGATGTCGAAGGACACCTCCACCTGCGGCAGGCCACGCGGCGCCGGCTCAATGCCGGACAGATCAAACTTGGCCAAAGACTTGTTATAGCGAGCCTGTTCGCGCTCGCCCTGCAGCACATGCACGGTCACTGCCGACTGATTGTCCTCGGCAGTGGAGAACACCTGCGCGGCCTTGGTCGGGATGGTGGTGTTCTTCTCGATGATCTTGGTGAACACGCCACCCAGGGTCTCGATCCCCAGGCTCAGCGGGGTCACGTCGAGCAGCAAGACGTCCTTGACGTCGCCGGCCAGCACACCGCCCTGGATCGCCGCGCCCAACGCCACGGCCTCGTCCGGGTTGACGTCCTTGCGCGGATCCTTGCCGAAGAACTCGGCCACGGCCTGCTGCACCTTGGGCATGCGGGTCTGGCCACCGACCAGGATCACCTCGGTGATGTCGCTGGCGCGCAAGCCGGCATCGTTCAACGCGGTGCGGCACGGGTCGATGGTGCGCTTGACCAGATCTTCCACCAGCGCCTCGAGCTTGGCCCGGGTCAGCTTGATGTTCAGATGCTTCGGACCCGACGCGTCGGCGGTGACGTAAGGCAAGTTGACTTCGGTCTGCTGCGAGGACGAGAGTTCGATCTTGGCACGCTCGGCGGCATCCTTCAGGCGCTGTAGCGCCAACGGATCCTTGCGCAGATCGATGCCTTGATCTTTGTTGAACTCGTCCACCAGATAGTCGATGACGCGCTTGTCGAAATCCTCGCCACCCAGGAAGGTGTCGCCATTGGTGGCTAGCACTTCGAACTGCTTTTCGCCGTCGACATTGGCGATTTCGATGATCGACACGTCGAAGGTGCCGCCACCCAGGTCGTACACGGCAATCTTGCGATCACCGCCGTGAGCCTTGTCCAAGCCATATGCAAGCGCCGCCGCTGTAGGCTCGTTGATGATGCGCTTGACGTCCAGGCCGGCGATGCGACCGGCGTCCTTGGTCGCCTGACGCTGGCTATCGTTGAAGTACGCCGGCACGGTGATGACCGCTTCGGTCACCTTCTCGCCAAGGAACGCCTCGGCGGTCTTTTTCATCTTTTCCAGCACCTGTGCGGAAATTTCCTGCGGCGCCAGCTTGCGTCCATCGGCAGTGGCCACCCAGGCATCGCCGTTGTCGTGCTGAGCGATGGCGTAAGGCACCAGGCCGATGTCCTTCTGCACTTCGGCATCGCCGAACTTGCGGCCGATCAGACGCTTGACCGCATGGAAGGTGTTCTTCGGGTTGGTCACCGCCTGGCGCTTGGCCGAGGCGCCCACCAACACTTCGCCGTCCTTGGTGTAGGCGACGATCGAAGGCGTGGTGCGGTCGCCCTCGGAATTCTCGATGACGCGAGCCTTGCCGCCGTCCATGATCGCCACGCACGAATTGGTCGTGCCCAGGTCGATGCCGATGATCTTGCCCATTGGAATGACTCCTGAAATGTCGTGTGTCCGGCCTGTGCCGGGGGTCTGGTTCGGATATAGGGATGGCCGCAGATCATTCAAGCCATCGCCGCAAATTTGCGTTCTACCGCCACAGCCGCATCCGGTTCATGCGCAGGCGGCAGCCGCGCTCAATCGTGCTTGGCCACCACCACCAGGGCTGGACGCAGCAGGCGCTCGTTGAGCAGGTAGCCTTTCTGGAATACCTGAATCACGTATCCCGGGGCGACGCCCTCTAACTCGGCCTCACTGATCGCCTGGTGGTGCTCGGGGTCGAACGGCTGCCCAGCCGGGTCGAGCAGGGTCAATCCATTGTCGGCAGCGACCTTGAGCAGTTGCTTGTAGGTCAGTTCCAAACCATCACGCAGCGGACTAGGTTCGCTGCCGGCGGCGGTCAGCCCCGCATCCAGGCTGTCGAACACCGGCAATAAGTCGCCGAGCAGACGCTCGTTGGCGAACTTACGCGCCTGCTCCACGTCGCGCGCGATGCGCTTGCGCTGATTTTCCAGGTCGGCCCGCTCGCGCAGGGCATCGGCCTTGACCAGGGCCAGTTCGCTACGCAGCGTTTCCAACTCCGCCTGTAGCGGATCGGTCGCAGGCTGCTGCGCCTCGGTCAGATGTTCAGAATCGAATTCGGGGTGATCTTGGCTCATGTCTGGTCTGTGTCCCTGGCGGGAGGTACACCCGCGCTACCGGACCACCTAATGTGGGCGATGCGCAAGGATTCAAGATGCTGTGTTGCAGGGAAAGGGCGGAACGGGAGATAGAAGCGATGGCGCACAGCAGAAGGCCTGATCGACAAGGGCTAACCGCGCCGACCGTCAACGTTCATCAGACGGAGCCGGGTCGAGCCTTGCACCCAGCACCTCGGCAGCGATCTGCACCAACGGGATGACCCGGTCGTAGTCCATGCGCTTGGGGCCGATCACCCCCAGCACGCCAAGCACCTGACCACCGGCCATGTAGGGCGCCGTCACCAGCGACACGCTCTCCAGCGGCACCATGCCGGTCTCCTCGCCGATGAAGATGCGCACCCCTGGGGCACGGATGGTGCGCTCCAGCAGTTGCAGGATTTCGCGCTTGCTGGCGAAAACCTCGAACAGTTCGCGCAACCGCTCCAAGTCCGACAGATCCTGCACCCCCATCAGCTTGGTCTGCCCGGCTAGCACGACATCGTCGCCGACCGGGGCCAGCGCTTGTTCGGCCAATTCAACACTGTGGGCAAGCAATTGTTCCATCGCGTCGCGTGCGCGGCGCAGGTCGCGCAACAGGCTGGCGCGGATGTCGGCCAGTGCGCGCCCGGCGAAATGGGCGTTCAGATAATTGGCGACGCGTTCCAGTTCCGCCGGCTCGTAGGCCTTGCGCGGCTCGATCACCCGGTTTTGCACTTCATTGTCGGCGAACACCAGGATCGCCAGCACGCGCCGCGCATCCAGGGGCACGAAGTCGATGTGCCGGAACGCGAACTGCTCGCGCTTGGGCGCACTGACCACGCCGACGAAATGGGTCATCGCCGACAGCAACTCCGAGGCGCTACCGAGCAGCGCTTGGGTACCGGCGGCATTGGCCATCTCCGCGCGCAGCCGCGCCACTTCGTCCTCGGCAGGCGGGCGCATCTGCACCAGACTGTCGACGAATACCCGATAACCGGTGGCAGTGGGCACGCGCCCGGCCGACGTGTGCGGCGAGCTGAGCAGGCCGGCGTCTTCGAGGTCGGCCAGGATGTTGCGGATCGTCGCCGGGCTCACGTCCAGCCCGGCATGGCGGGCCAACGTCTGCGAACCGACCGGCTCGCCGTCACGGATGTAACGCGAGATCAAGGTGCGCAGCAATTGCCGGGCACGCGGATCGAGGGCGGACTGCAACGGCGAGGCAGGCATGGAATCAACCCGTGAGACTAGACACTAGATAATGGTTGCCTGGCCGCTTGGCAAGTCATTGGCCTACCTACCCGCGCATGCTAGCGTTGCGCGGCCCTGGATATAGACCCCATGCTCAAACACCTTTCGATCAAGGATTTCGCCGTCGTCCGCGGCACCGAACTGGAATTGGGCCCCGGCATGACCGTGGTGTCCGGTGAAACCGGGGCCGGCAAGTCGCTGATGGTGGATGCGCTCGGTTTCCTGTCCGGGTTGCGCGCCGACAGCGGCGTGGTCCGCCACGGCGCCGAGCGCGCCGAACTGTCGGCCGAATTCAGCCTCCCCGCCACCGCCCCGGCGCGCACCTGGCTGCGCGAGAACGAACTGGACGACGACGCGCACTGCCAGCTGCGCCGGGTGATCCGTGCTGACGGTGGTTCCCGCGCCTGGATCAACGGACGTCCGGTGACATTGACGCAACTGGCCGAACTGGCCGGTCACCTGGTGGAGATCCACGGCCAGCACGAACACCAGGCGCTGCTTTCGCGCAGCAGCCAGCTCGGTCTGCTCGACGCCTACGCCCGCAACGAGACCGAGCGCACCATGGTGCGCAGCACCGCCATGCGCTGGCAAGCACTGCTGACCGAGCGCGAGACCCTGCTGGCACAGGGCGACGTCTCCGACCGCATCGGCTTCCTGCAGCACCAATTGAGCGAACTGCAGCGCGAGGATCTGGACCCCGCGGCGATCGCGACGCTGGACGCTAACCACCGTCGCCAGGCCCATGCCGCCGCGCTGATCGCGGCATGCGAGAGCGCGGCGCAACGGCTCAACGGGGACGACACACCGGCGGCACTGGAACTGCTGCAGCAAACCCGCCATGCACTGGGCAAGGTCGGCGAATACGACCCGCGCCTGAGCGAGGTCCAGGCACTGATCGACAGTGCCAGCATCCAACTAGAAGAAGCGCTGGCATTGCTCGAACGGACGCGCGACGACCTCGATGCCGACCCCGCGCAATTCGAGGACATGGAACGCAAGCTCGGGCGCCTACACGACCTGGCTCGCAAACACCGAATCGGCATGGAGGCGCTGAGCGCACATCGCGACGCACTGCTCGCCGAAGTGGAGAGCCTGCGCGGCACCGGCGAGCGCATGGACCGGCTCGACGCGGAGATCGCGCAAGCCGCGCAGGCCTGGCGCGAAGCCGCGACCGCGTTGACCGTCACCCGCGCACTTGGCGCGCAAGCGCTGTCGCGCGACACCACCGCACTGATCGGCGAACTCGGCATGGGCGGGGGGCATTTCCTGATCCAGCTCGAACCGCACGAGAACGAACGGCCCGATCCGACCGGGGCCGAACGGATCGAATTCCTGGTCGCCGCCAATGCCGGACAGCCACCTCGGGCTTTGCGCAAAGTCGCTTCCGGCGGCGAACTCTCGCGCATCTCGCTGGCGATCGAGGTCGCCGCACTGGGTCTGGACGCGGTCCCGACCATGGTCTTCGACGAAGTGGACTCGGGCATCGGTGGCGCAGTCGCCGATATCGTCGGCAAGAAGTTGCGCGCGCTTGGCGAGCAGCGTCAGGTCCTGTGCGTGACGCATCTGCCGCAGGTCGCGGCGCAGGGCCATGCCCATTACCGGGTCAGCAAGGCACCGGTCGAGGGCATGACCCAGAGCGCGGTGGAACTGCTCGAACCGCGCCAGCGCGAAGAAGAACTGGCACGGATGCTCGGGGGTGTCGAAGTCAGCAAGGAAGCGCGCGCGGCAGCCAAGCGGCTACTGCTCAGCGTCGGCTAACGTACACGGGACACACCGCGTCACGGCGTAGACGCATCGCGGCACGGCAGGCCAACCTCTTCGTCGCTCTACGCCCAGTGAGGCATGCCGCCCCACTGGCTGTCACACTACGCACTCAGCCCCTCTTGCCGCCCAAGCGCTTGCTGCGCACGTACAGCACCAGCGAGTGCTCTTCCAGTTCATAGCCGTGCTCGGCAGCAATCTTCCGCTGCAACTCCTCGATTTCCGCGCTCTCGAACTCAATGATCTTGCCGGTATCCACATCCACCATGTGGTCGTGGTGGACACCGCGGTCCAGTTCGTAAACCGCCTGGCCACCTTCGAAGTTATGCTTGAGCACAAGCCCCGCCGCCTCGAACTGGGTCAGCACCCGGTACACCGTGGCCAAGCCGATTTCGTCGCCATGGTCTAGCAACTGACGATAGATTTCTTCCGCCGTCATGTGGTGACGCGCCGACTTCTGCTCCAGCAGCTCGAGGATGCGCATCCGGGGATGCGTGACCTTCAAGCCGACTTTGCGCAGATCGTGGGATTCCATGGTGTCTCCGTTCATAGCTGGTTTATCGCCAACGGCCTTGGATGGGTCGCGGCGGTCGCTGTAAGTGTATCATCGACACGATTTCCCTCAGTCCTGTCCCCGATGCGCACTCTTCTGCTGGTCGCCGCTATTGCCTTGTCCACCGCTGGCTGCGGCATCATCTACAAGCAGCCCATCTACCAGGGCAATCTGATCAAGCAGTCGGCCGTCGAGCAGCTCAAGGTCGGACAGAGCAAAGAGCAGGTCAGTGCATTGCTGGGCAGTCCCTCGATCCCGGATCCGTTCCATGCCCAACGCTGGGACTACACCTCAACCGAGCGACTGGATCGGCTGGGGCGGACCCAGATCAAGAATTTTGTGGTGTTCTTCGAGAACGATCAGGTCACCCGCTGGGAAGGCGACTACTTCCCCGACCAGGATGCCGAACTGTCAAAGAACAGCGTGCACCAATTCGGTCGCAATCTGGCCAAGGACAAGAAGAAGCAACGCCGCGGCGAGTAAGCCCATCGCCGCTATTGGCAACATAACAAGGTTTCAACCCGGCTTGGCACGCCGCCGACGGGCATCCTTCGGATCGACCAACAGCGGCCTGAGCAGTTCCACCCGATCACCGTCCTGCAACAACCGGTTCGGCGCGGCGATCTCACCGTAGATCGCACAGGGCATGCCCGGCGTCGCTTCGGCCAACGCAGCCGACGCCAGCGCATCGGCGACCGTCGCACCATCGCGCAGCTGCAGCGTCCGCGACACGAATCGCTCCGGCCAAGCCAGCACTACCTCGATCTGCAAGCAAGCTACTCCCGTTCCTGGTCGGCGACACGAACGAAGTCGTTGACCATGCGATCGGCCAGGCTCTGGAAACCCAGCGCCAGCGCCGGCCCCAACAACCGCGAGGCAGGCTCGAAGTCCAGCATCAAACTGACCTTGCTGGCGCGCTCGTTGAACCCCTGAAACTCCCACTGGCCTTGCATCCGTTTGAATGGGCCGTCACGCAGCAGCATCTCGATGCGTTGGGGACGCTGCAACCGATTCTCGGTGGTGAACCATGTACGGAACGATCCCAAGCCCAGATCCAGCCGCGCCACCAGGGACTGGTCGCTCTGCTCCAGGATGTGGGCCGCATCGCACCAGGCAAACCGGCGCGGATAAGCGGCGACGTCGTTGACCAGATCGAACATGCGCGTTGCGGGGTGTTCGACCAGAGCGCTGCGGCGGATGATAGGCATTCGATACGAGGAAATCAGACCAAGACGATTCGGGAAGCCCCGAATCGGAGACAATAGCAAGATGAGCAAGAAACCTGGCAAGGATAAAGCAAACGGCCCGACGGCCAACAAGACCATCGCCCTGAACAAGCGCGCGCGCCACGAGTACCATCTGGAGGATCGCTACGAAGCCGGGCTGGCCCTACAGGGCTGGGAGGTCAAGTCGATCCGCGCTGGCCGCGCCAACATCGGCGAGAGCTACGCTTTCGTCCGTCAAGGTGAACTGTTCCTGTTCGGCGCGCAGATCACGCCGTTGATCCAGGCCTCCACCCATGTGGTCGCCGACGACCGACGCACGCGCAAACTGCTATTGCACCGGAACGAGATCGACAAGCTGATCGGTCGCGTCGAACGCGACGGCTACACCCTGGTCCCCACGGCGATGTATTGGAGCAAGAACAAGATCAAGCTGGAGATCGCACTCGCCAAGGGTAAACAGGACCACGACAAGCGCAACGCAGCCAAAGACCGCGACTGGGCCCGCGACAAACAGCGGATCATGCGCCGGCACAACAAGAACGCGTGATGCCTGGACCCGGGCATCGCCTTGCGGGCAGAAAAAAACCCAACGGAGAACAGTTGGGTTCTGGGTGAATGGTGGAGGTGGGCGGAATCGAACCGCCGTCCGAAGGCACTCCATCCCCGGCACTACATGCTTAGCTCATCGTTGCATCTCGCCCCGGAACAGCACGATGTGCGAAGCGCATCCCGGGACCAGCCTGCTTGATTTAGCCAGTGGCTGACAGGCAGCCACCACCGACGATTCCGTGATAATGACCCTACGTCGCGAGCACGGACACAAGCGATTTCGGGGCTAGGCCTTAAGCGGCCAGAGCGTAGTTGTCGTCGTTGGCAACTATAAGTTTGCGGCTGGATTTACGAGGAAAGCTGCCCCCTCGGCATGCGCCAAGCGATTTTGCAACCCCCGTCGAAACCAGTGCACCCCCGGGGACAACGTCAAACGCTGACTACGATAGTGTAAGGATTGGCGAGGGCGGTCACAAGACGCGCCGAGGTGTTCGACTATATGGAGATGTTCTACAACCCAAAACGCCGCCATGGTTCAAATGGCGACCTGTCGCCTGTAGAGTTCGAGCGGCGCTACGCGCAACGAGGGTCATGAGTGTCTACGGAACCCTGGGCGTATCACTGGGCAATTCATTGCCTACACTCGCCGAGCATCGCAATCCAGCAGGCGGGGCCTCCAAGTGGACACAGCTGTCGCGATGGTTTGTTACCATGTCGCAGCACCCTTCGCCGGGTGCATGCTATGGACGACGCCACTCATTCCCCTCCCCTGCGCCACCCTGGCGCACCTGTCCCCGCTTCCCTTGCCGCCAGGGAGCGCGCGCATGCTTGAACTGTTGATCGTGGCCGCTCTGGTGCTGCTGAACGGCTTCTTCGCGATGTCGGAGATGTCGCTGATGACCTCGCGCAAGAGCCGGCTGAAGCAGATGGCGCAGTCCAGCTCCCGCGCGGCCAAGGCACTGGCGCTGGCCGAGAATCCCGAACACTTCCTCTCCACGGTGCAGATCGGCATCACCGCCATCGGCATCCTCACCGGCGTATTCGGCGGCGAAGCCATCGGCACGGCGATCGCCACGCGGCTGCAGGTGCTGTTCCCGGCGCTAGCCGCGAACTTCACCCTGATCGGCCACCCGCAGCCGTATTCGGCAATGATCGGCAAAACCCTGGCGATCGTACTGATCACCTTCCTGACATTGATCTTCGGCGAACTGGTACCAAAACGCGTGGCGCTGACCCGTTCGGAAACCATCGCCAGCATCGTCGCGATCCCGATGGGTTGGCTGGCGCGGATCGCCGCCCCAGGCGTTTGGCTGCTGTCGCGCTCGACCCGACTGGTGCTGCGCCTGCTCGGTCTGGGCAAGGAAGAATCGGCATCGGTGACCGAAGAAGAAATTCGCATACTGGTCGCCGAGAGCCACGAGGCCGGCGTGATCGACGCGCACGAGCGCAACATGATGAACCGGGTCATGCGCCTGGGCGACCGCACCGCCGACAGCCTGATGACCCCACGCAATCGCATCGCCTGGCTGGATGCCAACGCCGAGCCGCAACGCAACCTACAGGTGATGCACGAACATGCATTCTCGCGCTACCCCGTGTACCGCGGCAACGATCAGGACATCGCTGGCGTGCTGGAAGTGAAATCGCTGGTGACGCGCATGGGGAGCGGCGGCGAGCAGTTGTTCCAAAGCCTGCGCGACACGCTGTTCGTGTCCGAATCCACTCATGCGATGAAGCTGCTGGAGATTTTCCGCGAGGAACAGCAGTCGATGGCGCTGGTGGTGGACGAGTACGGCGAGATCCAGGGACTGGTCACGGTCAGCGACCTGATGGGCGCCGTGGTTGGACGCCTGCAATCGGTGGACAACGCCGACGAGGATGCATTGGTGGTGACACGTAGCGATGGCTCGCTGCTGATCGACGGTTCGCTGGCAATCGAGGATCTGCGTGAATTGCTGGGCGGCGCGGAGTTACCCAGCGCCGAGGAAAGCGACTACAACACCCTGGCCGGCTTGTGCATCTACTACTTCGGACGCATCCCGCATACCGGCGAGTTCTTCGACTGGGCCGGCTGGCGGATCGAGATCGTGGACCTGGACGGCGCACGCGTGGACAAGCTGCTATTGCACAAGCTGCGGGACGATAACAGCGATGACATCACAGGGTGAATGGCCGTCGCGAACGACGGCAAAGGCCGCTGTATCGAGGGTAGCTGTGCGATAGCACTTGCCTGGCACAGGCCTCTGCCTCAGAGCTGGAGATGAACAAAGTATGGACGCAACGCAGCGTTAGTTAATGCCACGCTGCAACACCGACACCGTCCGCCTCACCCCTGCAGAAGACGTAGGTCCGATTCGCTGACGAACACGTGACTCACGCGCGGCGTGGTGGTGTTCATGCCACGGTCATCTGAAACATGACTGCGCAAACGCTCCAGATAGATCGACATCTGCTGCAAGGCAGCTTCCAGTCCACAATCGTGCACAGAAGGCGCAGGATGTTGTTCGCTCATGTCGTCATCACCTATTAGAACTTCGTTGACCGAAGCCGCATCACTGCGACCGGTAACCGTAGTGAAACACGGTGCAGGCAGATGACACACCCGACAAAATCAACTCTCCGTGAAGAGGCTTCGATCCTGTGATACACATCGACACAACAGACCCTACAGCCGGGCCGGCACTCGCTTCCTCCGCAGGCACTTGCGCAAACACCTAACGAATTCAGGCTGCAACGGCGCCCTCGCTCCCTATATCGGCGACGAGCTAAAACGAGCATAACGGTGCGATGTCGTCGTAGCTGTTGGCAATCAACAACCACTCGTCACGGCAATAGCGAGTCAACGCCGATTACCGACAAATTACCCAATGCGCGCTGCATTACAGCGACAACAAGCCGAACACGGATGTACGCTGGCATCGCTATCGGTCATCAGACGTCACGGCGACGCCGGCCACACGGCATCACCGCCACGCTGTGTCCCCACCTGCCCGAGTGCCACCATGCCCCTTCTCCCGCCGCCCTCTAGCGTTTCCCTGCCGCCGTTGCGCGATCGTGTGGTCCTGATCAGCGGCGGTGCACAAGGTATCGGCCGCGGTGTGGCGCATGCGGTGCTGGATGCCGGCGGCTATGTCGCGCTCGGCGATCTCGATACCGAAGCCGGGCGTGCCTGTCTGACCGAATTGGGTGCAAACGACCGCGTGCTATTCCGACGCCTGGATGTGACCGCCGAGGCGAGCGTGCGCCGTTTCATCGACACCGCGCTGGCGCGATTCGGACACATCGACGGCCTTGTCAACAATGCTGGTATCGCCGATCCATACACAGGGCCGCTGGAACGCCTATCGTTGCGCGAGTGGCACCGGCGCCTGGCCACGAACCTGGGCGGCGCGTTCCTGTGCTGCAAACACGCGCTGCCGGCCCTGAAGGCCAGCCGTAGCGGCGCGGCGATCGTCAACATTGCCTCTACCCGCGCCCATCAGTCGGAAGCGGACAGCGAAGCCTACGCCGCAGCCAAGGGCGGGCTGGTAGCCTTCACCCATGCGCTGGCAATCAGTGCTGGACCTGCGGTGCGGGTCAACTGCATCAGCCCAGGCTGGATCGCCACCGACGCATGGCGCAAGCCGAGCACGCGACGTAAGCCAATACTGTCGCGGCAGGATCACACCCAACACCCTGCCGGCCGCGTGGGCACGCCGCAGGACATCGGCGCACTGGCGGTGTATCTACTCTCGGAACAGGCAGGCTTCGTCACCGGTCAGGACATCGTGGTGGACGGCGGCATGACCCGGAAGATGCAGTACGCCTGAACGCAACAGGTATCTACGGCACCAATGGCTGCAGGTGCGGATCCAGCGCCACGCGATCGTCGAAGACGAAACAGCGACCGTCGTACCCCTCTCCCCCCACTTCCTCGAAGTAACCGAGAATGCCGCCATCCAGTTGCAGTACATTCTCCATGCCATCGGCGCGCATCCAAAGTACCGCCTTCTCGCAGCGAATCCCGCCGGTGCAGAAGCTGACCACGGTCGCGTCGGCCAGGGCCGTGCGATACGGTGCCAGCGCCTCGGGCAGCTCGGTGAACTTGACGATCGGCAAGGTCAGCGCGCCGGCAAAGGTGCCGTGCTCCACTTCCTGCGCATTACGCGTGTCCAAGAGCACCACGCGCCGACCGGTGTCGTCGTGACCCTGGCGCAGCCAACGCTGCAACGTGACCGGCGCCACCGTCGGCGCGCGCGCGCCATCCAGTGGCGAGGCGGCGTCGCGACGGAAACTGATGATTTCCGGTTTAACCTTGGCTTTCAGCCGTGCGAACGGTTGCTGCACACTGACACTGGTCTTGACCCGTAAATCGGCAAAGCGCGGATCGGCGCGCAACTGCGCGTAAAAGGTGTCGATGGCCAGCGTCGCCCCAGCCAGGAATAAATTGATGCCCTCGCCCGCCACCAGAATGGTGCCGCGCAATCCGACCCGTTCAGCCGATGCGTGCAATTGCGTGGCAAACGCATCCGGATCGGCGATAGCGACGAAGTGATAGGCAGCGGTATTGGCGATCATCTGCGTATCTTAGCCTCGCACCTGCGCCTCTAGCCGCGCAGCAGCACGAACGGCAACAGCACCAGCGAAGCAACCAGCAGCATTCCCAGCAAGATGCCCAGCACGAACAGTGGACGCCGCCGCAGCAAACTGACGAACGTCTCGGCGCTGCCATCGCGCAACGCCGCCGCGCGCTCGGCGCGAGCACGCGCGCCGCGCTGTGTCTGGTATTCGGCCAATAGCGCTTTGGCACGCGCTTGCTCGGCATCCTCGCGCAGCCAGATGCCGCCAGCAGAGATGCCAAACGTGCCGGCTCGGGTTTGGTAATAGTCGATGCAGGCGGCATCGAGCAACGCACACACCTCGGTGCGCTCGTCCTCGGGTACGTCGCGCAGGTTGAGCAATCGTTTGGCCATGCGCCGATGATAGCCGCTGCGGCGATGCGCTACCCTTGCACGCCCTGTCCACCGTCGATGTTGCCCATGCGCCGTGTCCTGCTGTTGTTGAGCCTGTCGTTGCCAGCCTGGCTATTGGGCGGCTGCACCCCGCCAGGCCCGCCGCCTGGCGGCCGGATCGCCAGCTTCCAGGCACTCGACGAGCGCGTCGGCAACGGTGCCGAGGCACACCCCGGCAATCGCGTGACCGTGCATTACACCGGCTGGCTGTACGACGAAAACGCCAAGGACAAGCAAGGCGTGAAATTCGACGCCTCCGCCGACCATGGCCAACCCTTTTCCTTCCTGCTCGGCGGTGACCAGGTGATCCGTGGCTGGGACGAAGGCGTGGCCGGGATGCGCGTGGGCGGTAAGCGCCGATTACTGCTGCCACCGGAGTACGGCTATGGCGACAACGGCGCGGGTGGCGTGATCCCGCCTGGGGCCTCGCTGGTGTTCGAGGTCGAACTGCTCGACGTCACGCCACGTTGAGCCAGTCGCAAGGATGTCCACCGATAAGCTCGTCGCCCGCGTGCACGGCCGCATCGCCATCGTCGGTGGCGGCCCGGCCGGGCTGATCGCCGCCGAAACCGCGTGCGCGGCCGGCGCCGAGGTCGATCTGTACGAAGCCAAGGGCTCGGTCGGGCGCAAGTTCCTGATCGCTGGCAAGGGCGGACTCAACCTCACGCATTCCGATCCGTTCGCAGACTTCGTCTCGCGCTACCGCGAGCGCGCCACCGCAGTCGGCGACTGGCTGGCCGATTTCGATGCGCAGGCGCTGCGTGCCTGGGCGCAAGCGCAGGGCGTGGAGACCTATGTCGGCAGTTCCGGGCGAGTGTTCCCCCTGGACCGCAAAGCAGCACCGCTGCTGCGCGGATGGGTGCGCCGACTGAAGGACGCGGGGGTACGCTTCCACGTACAACACCACTGGCTGGGCTGGCACGCGGATGGTGCACTGCGCTTTTCCAGCGCCGCTGGCGAATACCTGGCCCAAGCCGATGCCTGCGTGTTGGCGCTGGGCGGCGGCAGCTGGCCGCAGCTCGGTTCCGATGGCGCCTGGCAGGACACACTACGTGCCCGTGGGGTGGAGCTGGCACCACTGCGACCGTCCAACTGTGGCTTCGAGGTGGCCTGGAGTACGCATTTCCGCGGACGCTATGCCGGCAGCCCGCTGAAGCCGGTGATCGCACACTGGCACGACACCGATGGCCGTGCGCAGTCGCTACAAGGCGAATGCGTAGTCAGCGACTCCGGCATCGAAGGCAGCCTGATCTACGCGCTGTCGGCGCACCTGCGCGAGGCAATCGCCACCTACGGCCCGACAACAGTGTGGCTGGACCTGGCGCCAGGCCGCACACTGCAACGTCTACAGGCCGAACTGGGCAAGCCGCGCGGTGGACGCAGCTTCGGCGAACACCTGCGCAGGCAGGCGGGAATCGATGGGGTCAAGACCGCTCTGCTGTTCGAAGTGCTGGGCAAACAGGCTGGTCAGGATCCGGCCCAGGCCGCCGCCACACTCAAGCGCCTGCCGCTGACCCTGTTGCGGCCGCGGCCGCTGGCCGAGGCGATCAGCAGCGCCGGCGGCGTGCGCCTGGAAGCGCTGGACCCACAACTGATGCTGTACACCCTCCCAGGCACCTTCTGCGCGGGCGAAATGCTCGACTGGGAAGCCCCAACCGGGGGCTACCTGCTAACCGCCTGCTTCGCCAGCGGAGTACGCGCCGGTCGCGGCGCCATCGCCTGGCTGCAACGCCACACTGGCTGAACACGGTAGCGCCCGGTACCGGGATGCGCCAGCGCGACGCTCAGAGCGTCGCGATCTGCACGCGACGGTTGGGGTCGCGCTTGGCCGCATACATTGCCTCGTCCGCACGCTGCGTGAGTAGTGTCGGGTCAAAGACGGCGCCAGTCTGCAGAGCGATGCCGATGCTCGGCTGCAACGGCAGACGCTGGCCTTCGACCAGACAGCCCTCGGCGGCGACCGCCAGCACCCGCTCCGCCGCAGCGGTCGCCTCGCGGTGCGGGTCGTCGAGAATGTCCAACAGGACCACGAATTCGTCACCGCCAAGCCGCGCAATGAAGTCTTTCTCGCGCAGGCACGTCTTGAGCAGGCGGGCGAAATGCACCAGCACCGCGTCACCGACATGGTGGCCGTAACGATCGTTGATACCCTTGAAATCGTTCATATCCAGGAACATCAACGCAGCGTGGGCATCGCTGCGACGCCCAGACTGATTGAGCAGTTGGCGCAGAGCCTGATTCCAGGCCATACGGTTGGGCAGCCCGGTCAGCTCGTCGTGCAGCGCACGCGCTTCCATCATCCGCGCCGACCGGGTCTGTCCGGTAATATCGCTGACCATCATGTGGAAACCGGCACGTTGCGGCGCCAATGCATCGTCCGGCACTAAGCTGAAATGCATGATCCGCGCCTCGCCAGCCGCATTGTTGAGCTCGGCGTCGAACTGTGCCGGCTGCCCATCCAACGCCGGTGACACGTGCGTGGCAAGCAATTCGAACTGCACCGCATCCAGTACCTCGTGCAGATGACGGCCGACGATCTGTGCCGGCAGCAGCGCGAACCAATCGGCATAGGGCTTGTTGACGAACTGGAAGCGCAGATCGCGATCGACGTAGGCAATCAATGCCGGCGCATTATCGGCGATCGTGCGTAGCTGCGATTCGCTGTGGCGCAAACGCTGTTCGGCCAGCTGCCTCTCCGTGACATCCTGGATTTGCGAGACGAAATGCACCGGACGCTGGTATTCGTCGCGCACCAGCGATACTGCAAGATGTGCCCACAAGGTGCTGCCATCACGACAAAGGTAGCGCTTGTCCAAGTGGTAATCGTTACGCTCGCCAGCAACCAACTCCTCCAGCAACGCCGCGTCCCTGGCAATATCCTCCGGATGCGTGATACGTCTGAAATCCATGTCCAGCAACTGCGCGCGACTGTAACCGAACATCGCGCACAAGGCATCGTTGACTTCCAGCCAGCGCCCTTCCAGCGATACCAGCGCCATCCCATGGGCGGCGGCCGAAAACGCACCGGAGAAGCGCTGTCCAGCAAGCAGCGCCGCACGCGTGGCCTCGCGTTCAGCGGTGACATCGCGCATCACGCACACCGCGCCAAGGATGTCTCCGTCGGCGGCGTACAGACGTTCGGCATTGCACAGCACGCTCCGCTGCTGTTGCCCCTTGGCGGCGATCACCATCTCCACGTCGCGTATCGATTCTCCATGCCAGGCACGCACCAGCGGCACCTGCTCCATCTCAAGCAGGCGTTCGCCGGCGGCATCGAACAAATTGAAGTGCTCCGGCCATTGCGCCGGCGGCAGCGCGCGGGGATCGGCGCTATGCCATTGCCGCGCAACGCGGTTGAACTGGCCCAGGGTGCCGTCGGCCGTACACGACACCACGGCATCGGGCATGGTCTCCAGCAGCAACGACAGTGTCTGCGCCTGGGTCTGGGCGATGCGGCCATCGCGGCGCGTCTCCAGTTGCGCGGTGACCTGCTTGGCTAAGCGCTGCAGTCCTTCGCGCTGACGTTCGCTCAACTGCCGTGGCCGGGTGTCGATCACGCACAAGGTACCGTAGATATAGCCGCCACTGCCCAGCAAGGGCATGCCGGCATAGAAGCGGATGTGCGGCGCGCCCAACACCAACGCATTTTGGGCAAAGCGCGGGTCCAACAGTGCATCGGGGACTTCCATCAAGTGCGGCGACAGCAGCGCATAGGCGCAGAACGCCAGTTCGCGCGGGGTCTCGATCACGTCCAGCCCACAGCTCGCCTTGAACCATTGGCGCCGCTCGTCGATCAGCGACACAATCGCGATCGGTACTTCGCACAGTTGACTGGCAAGCCAAATCAGGTCATCGAAGACGGGCTCCGACGGCGTATCCAACATTTCCAGTTCGGCCAACGCACGCAATCGTTGCGGCTCCCACTCCGGCAATGGCAGAGGGATGAAGGAAGGAGGCTGGGTCTGGCTCATGCGGTGCATGCAATTTAAATATAACCATCACAATAGCCGGCCATGGCGTCAAGGGAGAATGAGCCTGACAGGGCCGTCGGCACCAGCCGGACCCCACGCAAACTGCGGATCCGCCCCCTACCGCCGTCACCTGGCCCCGTCATCGGCGCACTCTGGCATCCCTGATATCGGCAGGGACTGGCTGGGACTGAAGGCTCCGGGCGCTCAGCGCGATTTACTCTCGCTTAGACGACGAATCCGCGTCGGCGGCTGAAACGAATCGCTGCGCGCATCTTCCCAGTAATCGCGGAACACCGCATGGTCAGGGAGCGTCCGCAACAGTTCGCCCGGCTCCAGATAAGAATAGAGGGACGCCAGCGAGCGGATCTCCACATGCGAAACCCGGCGCAGAATGTGTTCAGGCCCAAGCTGCGCCGGGTGTTGCAGGCCAGCGGCACAAAGCAGCTCGGCCAATGCCTTGAGCGTATTGGCGTGATAGTGCGCGACCCGGTTGGCCTTGTCGGTCGGATCCAAATGCTGCCAGCGGCGGCGGTCCTGGGTGGCGACGCCAGTCGGGCAACGGTCGTTATGGCAGCTCAATGACTGAATGCAGCCCAACGCGAACATGAAGCCGCGCGCGGCATTGCACCAGTCCGCGCCCAGCGCCAGGGTCCGCGCGATGTCGAAGGCACTGGTGATCTTGCCAGCCGCGCCGAGCTTGACCCGCTCGCGGATGTCCAGCCCGACCAACGTGTTGTGCACTAACAGCAGCGCCTCCTGCATGGGTACGCCGACATGGTCGATGAACTCCGCCGGTGCCGCACCGGTGCCGCCCTCGGCACCGTCGACGACGATGAAGTCCGGGTACATCCCGCTCTCCTGCATCGCCTTGGCGATGGCGAACCACTCCCAGGGATGGCCGATCGCCAACTTGAACCCGGTCGGCTTGCCGCCAGACAGCGTACGCAGCCGGGCGACGAACTGCAGCAGCTCCAACGGCGTGGAGAACGCCGTATGGCGGGAGGGCGATACGCAATCCCGACCCAGCGCCACCCCGCGCGCGGCCGCGATCTCGGCGCTGACCTTGGCCGCCGGCAGCACACCGCCATGACCCGGCTTGGCCCCCTGCGAGAGCTTGATCTCGATCATCTTGACCTGCGCCAAGGTGGCACTGGCGACGAAACGCGGTTCGTCGAAATGCCCGTTTGCATCGCGGCAACCGAAATAGCCGGAGCCGATTTCCCACACCAAGTCGCCACCACCTTCGCGGTGATAGGGCGAAATCGAGCCTTCACCGGTGTCGTGATAGAAGCCGCCTTGGCGCGCACCGCCGTTGAGTGCGCGGATGGCGTTGGCCGACAGCGCACCGAAACTCATCGCCGAAATATTGAATACGCTGGCCGAGTATGGCTGCGCGCAATCGGCACCCACGGTGAGGCGGAAGTCATGATCGGCAATTTCGCTGGTGGCCAAGGAATGGTTGATCCATTCGTAATCGGCCGCATAAGCGCTACGCTGAGTCCCGAACGGCACAACATCCATGACGTTTTTGGCACGCTCATAGACCAAGGCGCGCTGTTGACGCGAGAACGGCACCTCTTCGATATCGCTCTGCAGGAAGTATTGACGTATCTCCGGACCGACCGATTCCAGTCCATAGCGGAAATGCGCCAGGATCGGGTAGTTGCGGCGCAACGTACTGGGCGTCTGCAACAGATCCACCGTCCCGAGTACGGACAGCACGGCGAATGCAACCACACCCAAACCCCACAGTGGCCAGATCGCGCACAACGCGATGGACAACGCCAGCAACAGACAACTGGCGAGATAGGCTAGGTAACGGTGCATGACGTTCCTTGCGGGAGTCGAAAGCCAGCGGCGAGTGTAGGCGCTGACGGCGGGCAATGACGTCGGAGCGCGACTGCCCCGCTCCGCCCGCGTACAGCGCCAGCCAACCATTCGGACAAGGGCGACGCGGCTACAGCCGGTCGTCCACCACCTCGCGCGGCCACACCGATTTGACGTCGTAGACCACTAGATCCGAGTTACCGAGCGCACGAATCTGCGTGGCAGCGAAGCCGCGGTAAGCATCGTGCGCCACCGCCAGCACCACCGCATCGTAACGACCAGGGACCGGCGCGGGCAGCAGGTCGACGCCATGCGCACGCGCAGCCTGCGGATCGGCCCAAGGGTCGCAAGCGTCCACTCGGGCACCGGTGGCAGCCAACGTCTGGACCAATTCCAGCGCTCGACTATTGCGCAAGTCCGGGCAGTTTTCCTTGAAGGTGACACCGAGCACAAGTACATGGGCCGCCACCATCGGCACGCCCTTGCCGGCCAGCAACGCCTGCACCCGCGCGGCGACATGCGCGCCGACCCGGTTATTGACCTTGCGCGCGGTATGGATCAGATCCGGGTGATAGCCGACGCTTTCGGACTTGTGCAGCAAGTAATACGGGTCCACGCCAATGCAATGGCCGCCAACCAGACCAGGTCGGAACGGCAGGAAGTTCCACTTGGTACCCGCTGCCTCCAACACATCGTGGGTATCAATGTCCAGCCGATCGAAGATCAACGCCAATTCGTTGACCAGGGCGATATTGACGTCGCGCTGGATGTTTTCCACCACCTTGGCCGCCTCGGCTACACGGATCGAAGGCGCACGCCAAGTGCCGGCCGTGATGATCTCCGCGTACAGCGCATCGACTGCTGCGGCAGCGGTGGGATTGGAGCCGGAAGTGATCTTGCGTATATCGGTGAGGCGCCGCTGGCGATCGCCGGGACTGACCCGCTCCGGGCTGTAGCCGCAATGAAAGTCGACGTTGCAGCGCAAGCCCGAGCCCTGCTCCAGCAGCGGCACGCACACTTCCTCGGTAGTACCCGGGTACACCGTAGATTCGTAGATCACCAGATCGCCGCGCTTGAGTACGCCAGCCAACAATTGGCTGGCCTGACGCAGCGGCTGCAAGTCCGGCTGCTCCTGCGCATCGATCGGGGTCGGCACGGTGACGATGTAGACCGTGCGGTCACGCAACGCGGCCACATCGTCGCTGTAGTGCACCTGTACGCCAGCGCGCAACTCCTCCGGCTGCATCTCCAAGGTCTGATCGTACCCAGCACGCAGTTGTGCCACCCGTTGTGCATCGATGTCGTAGCCAAGGGTGTCGTAGCGCGCACCGAACGCCACCGCCAGCGGCAGGCCAACATATCCGAGGCCGATGACGGCAATACGCGGGGACGGATCGAACAGAGTTTCGACAGGCATGCCGTTCCTTTGTTGGGCATCTGCGGCAGCGTGCCGCTGGCGCGGGGGGCGCGAGCTTCCGCAGTCCGCAGAGGATGCCCATGGTAAGCCCGACCGTGACGCGCACCAAGCCATGCGTGACGGCACGCATGCGCGGCTGCACACCCGTACATTGGCGATTTCCCATCAACGCAGGCAGAGTAGCCCAAAGTTATACAGGATGGGTGGAGGCACCTTCCCCAAAAACTGGCGGAGAGGATGGAAGCGGTGAGCGAGCTCGCGAAGGCGATCACGGCCATCCAAGTCAGACTCTAGTTTTCGCGACGGCCTCAGCCACCTTCCCCTCAATCCATTCCGGAAGCATCAAATCATGCCAGCGCCCCACGGGATGATCAGCCCACTCCCCTTTGGCCCTTGGCAATTGCCAACACTTGTTGCTTCGATCATCGCAAATTCCGATCCCCCGCGGCGTCAACGCCAAGCTGAGGTGCGGCAAATCGGCTTCCTGCCACGCCCCGCGGTCACGGATGACTTCGTTGATCGCAATATGCGCTATAGCGTCCGCTCCTCTGGCTGTCTGCCAGTAAGCCAATGTGACCCTTGTTGGCGTTGATGCGCAGGTGATGCCACCGGGCATATAGATCGCATCATCCACGGTAACGGTAGATGCGATACCTGCGTGTCGAAGTTTTTTGATATCTGCTTCCGAGAACTGCGCGGTGTGCTGCGGGAACGCCCCTTTAAGACGGAAGCGTTCCGCCTCATCGGGCCAACTGCGCACGAACGCCTCGAGCAAAGCCCGATTTTCCATCGCTTCATGGGACTTGATATCCAGGCACGCGATCACGTTGTCGAAAACGACGGCAAATAGCAGGTGCTCAGAACGATCTGCATAGTAGGAATCCATCTTCCCGGAACGCGGTACCAAGTGGAAGTGATGGATGCCCCAGTCTGCCCACAAGAGGTCTGTTCTGTTTTGCGATTTGATCCCGCTGGTGTCGTGGTGCTTGGTCAATCCCTTTCCCTGAAAGGGATTGAGGTCTTCGCCAGCCAAGCTGTACTGTTCAAATACGGCAAGTGCTCGTCCGACTTCACCGTACAAGCGCCTGGGGAAACTTTTCGAATACACAAGTGGACGAGGCTTCGGATCCACAAACCGAAGCCGGAAATCCAACCATCGCAAGAGAGCACTATCCATATGTTGGATGGCCTTGGAATGGGTAATCTCACAAAAAACAAGCAAACATGCGGAAATCGTTTCGGTCTCCGCTCGAAACTTGCTCGCGAGTTCATCACGGAATGGCAGCTTGTTCTCCATCGCGCTAACGTCCCCCCGGTGATGTCCCAGTCCTATGTCTTTCCTGTTAACCGACATCGGGCGCCGGTCACATCCGACGCGCAGTGTAAGCTTCCATTTCGTCTGCCTTGAAAAATCGCTTCCATCAAATCCCAATTGAATATAGCGTTGACTTGGCGATCATCGGCGCCAGCACGATGGCACGAATCCAGGTACGCAAAAAAGCGATCCAACGCATCAGCTGGCATAGGCTGTAACCGACCGCGGCGCCGATGGCTTTCAGTGCATCGCTCTGAGCGCCCTTGAACCAGTAGCGGCTCAGCCTATGTTCCTGCTTCAAATGCCCGATCACCGCTTCCACCGCCTGCCTCCGCTTGATCCAGTGCCATTGCAGTCGCATCAGCGACTTGAACTTGCCTAGGTGCAGCATCTGGCCACCCTACACCTCGCGTCCTCAATAACTCCGATCCGTGATTGCCACGCGGGCTTCTGCATCGGTGTACTACATCAGCGCTCGTAGCAGCTCACTAAGCCGTTCTTTCGTGTGGAGGGTTAGCTTGATGGCCTTCGGTTCCAAGACGGTTTGCAGATCGATGAGAACGCTTTGGCGGAAGAACCAGTGATCGGAGGAGGATCGAACGAGGTCATTAAGGATACGCATCGGGATTTGTGTCCCGCCTCAGACATCAATTTTCGCACCCAAATCAATACAATTCACTCGTTCATATAGAATATGGCGGAGAGAGTGGGATTCGAACCCACGGAAGGTTTGACCCTTCGCCGGTTTTCAAGACCGGTGCCTTAAACCGCTCGGCCATCTCTCCGATTTGGAACTACTGCATACCGCCGGAAAAATTCTGCGGCATATGCGCACGCCATGTCGACCCTATCGACGTGCACATGACTTCTCGCTGCGCCAAGGCAGACATCGCACATGCTGCTGCCTGCCAACACTAGGGTGCATTTTCGCACGCCAGCGCGTGTTTTGCTCGCCCACCTCGACCGACAGCTGGTCCGCTATCGACTGTCACTGCCACAGTGCAGACGCGAGGCTTCGAGCTGCCCTGGCAGGTGTTCGGCAAGGAAGTCGATGAACACCCGCACCGCCGGCAACAGGCCACGGCGCGAAGCGAACACCGCATGGCAGATACCCTGCGGCAAGGACCATTTCGGCAATACCACTTCCAGTTCGCCGTTGCGCACCGCCTCCGCACAGACCGTCTCGGGCAGCAAGGTGACACCGAAGCCGTCCTTGACCATCGATTGCAGCAGCGGGAAATCGAACCCTGCCACGCGCGGCTGCAAATCAACACGTCGTACTTCGCCCGCAGGGCCATGCAGTTCCCAGTGTTGGCGCACCTCGTCCTCGCTAATGCTCAGGGTCACGTGCGAAGCCAACTCTTCCGGCTCCTTGGGGCGGCCAGCGCGGTCGAGGTATTTGGGGCTGGCCACCAGCAGTTCCTGCACCTGGCCGAAGCTGCGCATCACCAGACTGCCATCGTCGTCCAGGCGCGAGCGCACGCGCAAGGCGACGTCGTAGCCTTCGTTGATTATGTCCACGCGACGGTTGCTGATGTTCAACTGCAACCGCACCTTGGGATATCGATCAAGGAACATGGGCAACAATTTAGGCAATTGCATCTGCGCCAACGATACCGGCACGCTGACCCGGACCAGGCCACGCGGCTCGACGCTCAGCCGGTCCACCACTTCGCGCGCGGCCTGGGCTTCGGCCAGCATCATCTGCGCGTGGCGGTGCACGTTCATTCCCAGGTCGGTGACGGCGAAGCGGCGCGTGGAACGTTGCAGCAGACGCACGCCCAGGTCGCTTTCCAGCTGACTGATGCGGCGGCTCAAGCGCGACTTGGGAATCCCCAGCGCACGCTCGGCAGCGGCAAAGCCACCGTGATCGACCACCATCGCGAAGTAGTACAGGTCGTTGAGGTCGTGCATGTTCTTTTCGATATTCAGAACGATGGGGACAATCGGATCCGATCGGCTCTCATCTTACAACGACATAGGCCGTATAAAGCGACCGCATTCGCCACGATACCCTATCATCATGCGCCCCGGCCCCCCATCCCGCCCTCTAAGAGCGGCGGCCATGTCCAGCGGGCGCGGACAGCGCGCAGGAAACGCCTTGCTCAGGGACATAAGGATTCCGGACACCGCCCGCGGCGTGTCCGGCAGCAAAGCCATCGTTTGTTAGCCACTCTCAACCGATACGTTCGACACCCCCCATATAGGACTGCAGCGCCTGGGGCACGCTGATCGAGCCATCGGCGTTCTGATAGTTCTCCATCACCGCGATCATCGCGCGGCCAACGGCGGTACCGGAGCCGTTGAGCGTGTGCAGCAGCTCGGGCTTGCCGGTGGCGGGATTGCGCCAACGCGCCTGCATGCGCCGTGCCTGGAAATCGCCGCAATTGGAGCAGGAAGAAATCTCGCGAAAGGTCTGCTGCGAGGGCAGCCAGACTTCCAGGTCGTAGGTTTTGCTCGCCGAAAACCCCATGTCGCCGCTACACAGCAGCATCTTGCGGTACGGCAGTCCGAGCGTCTCCAGCACCACTTCGGCGCAACGGGTCATGCGTTCGTGTTCGGCCGCGCTCTCTTCGGGTCGGCACACGCTCACCAATTCCACCTTCTCAAACTGATGTTGGCGAATCATGCCGCGGGTATCGCGGCCACCGCTACCGGCTTCGGAGCGGAAGCACAACGAATGCGCGGTCATGCGCAACGGCAGCCGCTCGGCTTCGACGATCTCGTCGCGGACCAGATTGGTCAGCGAGATCTCGGAAGTGGAAATCAGGTAGCGCTTTTGTTCGCCCAGCGCAGTGGCGAACATGTCTTCCTCGAACTTGGGCAATTGGCCGGTGCCGTAGAGGCTGTCGGCGTTGACGATCACCGGTACGTTGGTTTCTTGATACGCATGCGGACCGGTGTGCAGATCGAGCATGAACTGTGCCAAGGCGCGATGCAGCCGCGCAATCGGACCCCGCAGCACGGTGAAACGCGCGCCCGACAGCTTGGCGGCGGATTCGCCGTCCAGCCAACCGTGTTGCATCCCCAGCTCGACATGATCCTTGACCGGGAAATCGAACGTGCGTGGCGTCCCCCAACGCTGCACTTCGACGTTGTCGACCTCGTCCTTGCCGGTCGGCACGTCGGCCTGCGGCAGATTGGGAATCTCCAGCGCCAGCGTTTCCAACTGGGCGCGGATCTCGTCCAGACGCTGCTCCGACGCCTTCAGCTCGTCACCGAATCCAGCCACCTCGGCCATCAACGCAGCCACATCCTCACCCTTTGCCTTGGCTTGGCCAATCGCCTTGGAACGGCTGTTGCGCAGGCTCTGCAATTCCTGAGTCCGCACCTGGATGCGCTTACGGTCGGCCTCCAGAGCGTCCAGTGCGAGCACATCCAAGACATAGCCACGACGGCTGCGCAGCTGCTCGGCAAGGACGGCGGGCTGTTGGCGAAGCAAAGCGGGATCGAGCATGGACGCGGCGGGCAGTGGCAATGAATACGCCATTATCGCCTGTCTGGCGTGGCTTTGCCGACGCCTGGCAACGCAGGGCGGGATTCACCACCCCCATGCCAGAATCGATGCGCTACCCACGGTGAATCCCATGCCCGCCTCCTCCCCGTCCTCCAACTCCGACCGCGTGTTGCATCTACCGTGGCGCCTGCTCGCGATCACAGGCAGCGCCTTCGCCACCGGTCTGCTGTTGTTCTCGGTGGTCTGGCTGTTCGGACGCAAAGACGAGGATTTCCACCAAGCGCAGACAGCACAAGTAGCGCAGGAGACGGCACCGATCAAACCTCTACCTGAACCGCTACCCGCCAGCAACGGCGCCAGCGAGATGCCGCAGGCCAAACCGTCACCGCCGCAGGAGACGCCGAAGCTGGTCGAAACCGCCCCCACTCCACCACCTGTGCGCACGTCGAGCGCGGGGACAACCGGCGCCGAAGCTAGCGTCCACTCCCCTGTCGCCAGGGCATCGGCGACAAGCGACCGGCCGGTACCGATCGAAGGTCAAATGCCGCCACCACGCTATCCGGCGGAGGCGTTGCGTCGTGGCGAGGCCGGCACGGTGTTGGTCCACGTCGACGTGGACAACAGCGGGATGCCCACTGGCGTGACGCTGATCAAACGCAGCGGCTCGCGCGATCTGGACCGCGCGGCGATGGAAAGCGTGCGCCGCTGGCGGTTCCGTCCCGCGCAACAGAACGGACGGCCGGTGCCAGCCAGCATCGATATCCCGATCGATTTCAAGCCGGGACCGTAGCTGAATCCAAGCCCTGACACAGCGACCGTGTTCACATGCAAGTGACACAGCGCGCGAGGATCTTGGACAACACTACAGGCGTCCTCTCACGGTGCAGGAGTGCCGTCATGTCGAGTCACTACAAGACAACACCGCATCCGAATGACTGGCGACACGACCGTGCGCCAGAGGTAGGTGCAGACCAAGGTTCTCCGTGGGCATGGATGATCGTGATCGTCCTGGCATTGGGGGCTTGCGGGTGGTGGCTAGGGTTCGATCAAGAGGCTGGTATCAGCAGCCCACACACGTCATCGGCGACACCGGCCAACGACCCGCCGCCGCCGCAGAAGCGCCCAGGCTGATACCCACGAGTGCGCGCTGGGCGCGCAGTGCTCCCACTGCGCCATCAGGCTTCGCGCAAAGCGAACCCCGCATGACGCGCCAATGCGTCGAACCCCGGGAATGACGTCGCCACATTGGCGACCTCTTCGATTCTCACTTCACCCTGTGCCAACTGCCCGGCGATGGCGAAGGCCATCGCGATGCGGTGATCGCCGTGACTTTCGATCGTGCCCGCGCCCAACGTACCGCCGTGGATGGTGGCACCGTCCGGCGTCTCATCGACAACAATGCCGAGCGTGCGCAGACCGGTGGCCATCGCCGCCAACCGATCCGACTCCTTCACTCGCAATTCGGCAGCACCGCTGACCACGGTCCGCCCCTGCGCCGCAGCGGCGGCGATAAACAACGCAGGGAATTCGTCGATCATGTCCGGCACCACCGTTTCCGGGATCTTGGCACCACGCAGCAGGGCATAACGCACGCGCAGATCGGCCACCGGCTCGCCGCCATGCTCGCTGTGGTTGTGCTCGACGATGTCGGCGCCCATCAGCCGTAGCGCCGCGAGCAGACCCGTGCGACGCGGATTGAGTCCGACTGCCTTCAAAGTGATGTCCGAGCCGGGGATGATGCTGGCCGCAACAATAAAGAACGCGGCAGAAGAGAAATCCGCCGGCACCGCGATATCGGTGGCACGCAGGCGCTGACCGCCGCGCAAGCGCGCCTGCCCCGGTGCGAACGCGATCTCTACCCCGAACGCGGACAACATGCGCTCGGTGTAGTCGCGGGTGGGATGCGGCTCCTGCACGAAGGTGACACCCTCTGCATACAACCCAGCCAGCAGCACGGCGGACTTGACCTGCGCGCTGGCCACCGGCGAGACGAAATCGATCGCACGCAATGCCTGACCACCATGGATGCGCAGCGGCGGCACGCCATTGGCCGCGGTGTCGATCCGCGCCCCCATCAACGCCAGCGGCTCGGTCACCCGACGCATCGGCCGCTTGGACAACGACGCATCGCCGACCAGCACGCTGTTAAACGGCTGCGCCGCGAGCAGGCCGGCGAGCAGACGCATGCCGGTGCCAGCATTGCCGCAATCCAATTCGCCCTGTGGCGCCCGCAGCCCATCGACGCCAACGCCATGTACAAGGCGCTGCGATGGCGACGGCGTTTCGATCCGCACCCCAAGCTTGGCGAAGATCGCCGCAGTCGAGCGTGTATCCTCGCCTTCGAGGAACCCATCGATCCGCGACACACCATCGGCCAGCGCCGCGAACATCACCGCCCGGTGCGATACCGATTTATCGCCCGGCACCGTCAGCGTACCCTGCAGTGCAGTTCCTTTGGTTGCGATCCAGCCTTGCTCGTTGCTCATCATCGTTCCTGAAAGTCACACCAAGCCCCGAAGGGCCCCGCCACGCTGCCATGATTCTCGACAACGCACTCTTGGCATCGGCAACACGATCAAGGCACTGACACCGGATACGCCCCCAACACCTTGATCTGCGCCGAGTGCGCCTTCAATTCGGCCAACGCCTGCTTCATCGCCTCGTCCTCCACGTGCCCGGCCAAGTCGATGAAGAATCCGTACTCCCACTTCCCCTGATGCGATGGACGCGACTCGATCCGATTCATGCTGATGCCATGCCGCGCGAATGGGCTGAGCACATCGAACAGGGCGCCAGGCTTGTCGTGAATGAACACCAGCACCGACGTGCGATCATGCCCGGACGGCGGAAAAATCTTGCGCCCGATCACCAGGAAACGCGTGGTGTTGTCGGCATCGTCCTCGATCGACTTGGTGACGACCTTCTTAAGCGCGTACACCTGCGCCGCGCTCTCTCCGCCAATCGCGGCCGCATCGTCGGCATTGCGCGCGCGGCGCGCGCCCTCGGCATTGCTGGACACAGGGATCTTCTCGACCTTCGGCAAGTGCGCGCGCAACCAGCCGGCGGTCTGCGCGAACGCCTGCGGATGCGCGTAGATGCGCTCGATCGCATCCAGCCGCCCACTGCGCGACAGGAGGAACTGATGCACGCGCAACTCGGTCTCGCCACAAATCTTCAGCTTGGAAGTGATGAACATGTCCAGGGTGACCTGGATGGTGCCCTGCCCGGAATTTTCCACCGGCACCACGCCGAAATCGGCATTGCCGTTCTCCACTTCCTGGAACACTTCCTCGATCGACGCCATCGGCATGCCCACCGCCGAGCGGCCGAAGTGCTTGAGCACCGCCTGCTGGCTGAAGGTGCCTTCAGGGCCGAGATAGCCGACCTTGAGCGGCTCCTGCTGCGCCAGACACGCCGACATGATCTCGCGGAACACGTGCACCAGCACTTCGTCGCTGAGCGGGCCCTGGTTACGGTCCACCACCATCCGCAGCACTTGCGCCTCGCGCTCCGGACGGTAGTAGTCCACCGCCGCAGCAAGCTTGCCCTTGGCCAGGCCGACCTGGCGGGCAAACTGCGCACGCTCGGCGATCAAAGCCTGGATGGTACGGTCGATCTCGTCGATCTTGGCACGCACGTCGGCCAGCGCGGGTGAAGCGGCGGATTTGGCGACGCTGCCGGAGGTGGGCTTGCCCGCTTTGGCACCAGCGGAGGGGGATTTTTTCGGCTTTGCGGCCATGGCTCATGGTTCCTTGATATTCCGGATGTACCGACAAGGCCATCCGGTCGCGGCTGAAGCCGCTTCTACAGTGACGACTCAGCCGTTGCGTTGCTGGAAATCGCGCATGAAATCGACCAATGCCTGCGCTCCGGCAAATGGCATCGCGTTGTACAGCGAGGCGCGAATGCCACCGACCGCCTTATGCCCCTTCAACGCCAGGAGCCCGGCCGCCTTGGACTCGGCGACAAAACGCGCGGTGAGGGTTTCGTCGGGCAGGAAGAACGGGATATTCATCCGCGAACGCGCCGCAGGCACCACTTGGTTGCGGTAGAAGCCGCCGGAGGCGTCGATTGCCGCGTACACCAGCCCCGACTTGGCGCGGTTGCGGCGCGCGAATTCCTCCACCCCGCCCTCGGCCAACATCCACTTGAATACCAGCCCGGCCAGATACCAGTTCCAGGTCGGCGGCGTGTTGAGCATCGAGTCGCGCGCCACATGCGAGCGGTAGTCGAAGATGTCCGCTCGCGGCTGCCCTGCGCGCTGCAACAGATCGCGACGGACGATCACCACCGCCACACCCACCGGGCCAAGATTTTTCTGCGCACCGGCATACAGCAGCGCGTAGTTGGAGACGTCGATCGGCTCGGAGGCGATGCTGGAACTGAAATCGGCGAACAGCGGCACCGCCCCGACGTCCGGCGTCTCGCGGAATTCCACGCCATGAATGGTTTCGTTGGCGGTGATGTGGACATAAGCGGCATCGGCGCTGAGCTGCCAGCCGGTACGCGCAGGAATATCGCGGAAATCATCGGCCTCGCTGCTGGCAGCCACATGGACCTTGACGTAAGGCGTGACCTGTTTGATCGCCGTCTTGCTCCAGTGCCCGGTGACCACGTAGTCCACGGTCTGCCCCGGCGCGGCGAAGTTCAATGCTAGCAGCGCCTGCTGGGTGGTGGCCCCACCGGACAGGAACAGCACGGCGTAATCGTCGGAAATGCCGAGCAACTGCCGTAGATCAGCCTCGGCCTGCGCCGCCACTTCCATAAATTCGGGGCCGCGATGACTCAGCTCGACGAGGGAAGCCCCCACGCCATTCCACTCCAACATCTCCGCCTGCGCCTGACGCAGGACCGATTCCGGCAAGGCAGCGGGGCCGGCACTGAAATTGAACGCGCGGGTCATGGGGCACCTATCCGAAAGGCCCTCTAGTATGCCGCAGTGCAACAGCTTGCGGCCCGGCAATTTAGGTTGCAGATGCATCCATTGGCCTGGCAGACGCGTAATCTGTGCTGAAGCCCCTGTCATCACTCACTCGCCTCCAGCCAGGAGTCCGCCATGTCCTTGCGCGATGCCCTCAAGATTCCCAGCCGCGAGATCACCGACGAGGCGGTCTACCGCGACCGGCGTCGCCTACTGCAAGTGTTAGCGCTGGGGCCGATGTCGGGCCTGGTCGGCTGCGCCGCCGCCGAGCCACCAGCACCACCGAAAACCGTCGTGACCGTGGAACAAGCCCGCAGCGGCTTCCGTACCAATGAAGAACTCACCCGCTACGAGGACGTGACCAGCTACAACAACTTCTACGAGTTCGGCACCGACAAGACCGATCCGTCGAAAGCGGCCAAGACCCTTCGCACCTCGCCCTGGTCGGTCAAGGTTTCCGGCGAATGCGACAAACCCGGCACCCTGGCGCTGAACGACCTGCTCAAGGGCAGTACGCCGGAGGAGCGCATCTACCGCCTGCGCTGCGTCGAAGGCTGGTCGATGGTGATTCCATGGCTGGGCGTGCCGTTGGGCGAAGTACTCAAGCGCTTCGCGCCGACCTCCAAGGCCAAGTACGTCGCCTTCACCACACTGGCCGATCCACAGCAAATGCCGGGCATCCGCTACCGCTCGATCGACTGGCCGTACAAGGAAGGCCTGCGTATCGACGAGGCGATGCACCCGCTGACCCTGCTCGCCACCGGCCTGTATGGCAAACCATTGCCACAGCAGAACGGTGCGCCGCTACGCCTGGTGGTGCCATGGAAATACGGCTTCAAGAGCATCAAGTCGATCGTCGAGATCCGCTTTGTCGAACGCATGCCGGAGACCGCATGGCATGAGCTGCAACCTTCCGAATACGGTTTCTTCTCCAACGTCAATCCCGCCGTGGACCACCCGCGCTGGAGCCAGAAAACCGAACGTCGCATCGCCGGCAAAGCCAGCAAACTGTTCGCCGAACGCATCCCAACCCGCCCATTCAACGGCTACGCCGATCAGGTCGCGGCACTTTATGCTGGGATGGATCTGAAGAAATGGTACTGAGCGTGCGCGACTCTGGAGAGCTGATTGGGGGCTCGAAAACGACGGACGCAATGGCAATGCACTGCGAGATGGCTGCGTGAGCCGTCGGGCATCGGGCAGCCTGATTGCCGCCAAAACGATGGTGCATGGACTGACGATGCTGCCGATAGCTTGGCTGGGTTGGCAGTTCTGGCAGGTATGGCAGACCGGCAACGATGCACTCGGGGCCGATCCGGTGGCCGCGGTCGAGCACCGCACCGGCATCTGGGCGTTGCGGCTGTTGCTGCTGACCCTGGCCATCACGCCACTGCGGCAACTGACCGGGCAAGCGGTGCTGCTGCGCTTCCGGCGCATGCTCGGGCTGTACGCGTTCTTCTACGCCTGCGTACATGTGGTCGCTTATCTGGGATTGGATTTGCGCGGTTACTGGGCACAAATCTTCGAGGAGATCGTCAAGCGTCCCTACATCACGGTCGGCTTCCTCGCCTGGCTGCTGCTGATCCCGCTGGCGATCACCTCCACCCAGGGCTGGATGCGCCGGCTCAAGCGCAACTGGGGCAAGTTGCACAAGGCCATCTACGCGATCGGCGTGCTGGCAGTGCTGCATTTTTGGTGGCTGGTGAAATCGGATATCCGCGAACCATTGCTGTACGCAGCGATCCTGGCCTCGCTGCTGGGCTGGCGTGGCTGGCGTGCGCTCAGCGCGCGCCGAACCACAGCAATCCGCTGAGCGCGGCGGCCAATAGCAGCGCGCTGAGCAACAGCCACGGCCACCGGCGCACAGTTGCTGGACGCGCCATCGCGGTGTGCGTCGGTGTCTGCGCCGCACGCGCCGGATCGCGCATCTGCGGCTCGCCGCCGCTTGCCTGCGGCATTTCCAATACGAAGCGGTGTTGTGCGTCGAACACCACTTGATCGCCCGATTGCAGCCAACAGTTGCGCACCACGATGCCATTGACCTGGGTCTGCGCGTCGCCGAGGCTGCGCAACAGCACTCGCTCGCCATGTCGCTCCAGACGTGCATGGCGCTCGGCGAAGGCGGGGTCGTCGATGCGGATGTCGCACTCGCGCAGGCGGCCGACATGGCGCACCCGGTCAAGGGTGAAACTGCGGCCGTGATGCTGGCCGCCGAGGCCTCGCAGGACAAGACAAGGATCTTCGTCCGCGGTATCGCGGGGATCGGGCGGGCGTTGCAGCGATTGACAGGCTCCCTGCAGCACCATTTCCACGCCGTCGGCGTAGACCGCGTCGCCAGCGCGCAGCAGCGCCATGCGCCGCACCCGTCGTCCGTTCACGTGGATGCCGCGACTGCCGTCAGCGACCTGCAACCACAAACCGCGTTGATCCAGGCGAAACTGCGCAAGCAGCCGCGCTCCCTCGCTGTCCTCGACCAGTCTCACCTCACCGGAAGCCAGTCGCACGATGCAATGTATGCCCGCGCGCAGGGGCCAGTCGGGTTGTTGACGGTTGCTGAAATGGACTTGCAGATCGGGCACGGCGCGCAGCCTAGCAGGTTGAAGGCGTGCGCAGAAGCGCGTGACACCTGGACAATGCGGCGTACATCCGCACAATGCAGGATCGTTCATGCGGGTTGTTCACCCGCGCAGGAGCCAGCATGTCCAGCATCGACATCCGTCACGACCATGGCAAGACCCCCGCGCAAGCGCGCAAGGCGATCGACGCCGCCGCCAAAAAACTGGCCGAACGCTTCGATCTGGAATCGCGTTGGGAGGGCGATGCGCTGCTGTTTTCACGCTCCGGGGTGGACGGGCGCATCGAACTGTTACCCAAACAGGTGCATGTGACGGCCGAACTGGGCTTCCTGCTATCGGCAATGAAGGGCACGGTGGAAAGCGAGATCCAGCGGGTTCTCTCCGAAAAACTCAGCTGAGCGCCGCAATCGGCGCTTCGACTCTGGGTAAGCGGGCGACAGCGACCTCGCTCCCACATCCCACTACGCTGGGGCCAGCGCTCTGGTTGAGAGCTAAGTGGATGGCGGACTTGGACGACAGGCTTGTGCAGCAGCGTCAGTCGAACGCGAACGGCTGTGGGTGACAGGCGAACAGCCGCCGCGACGCGGCGCATTCGGCAGTTTCGATATAACTGATAAAGCCCTTCGCATCGCCTAGCCTGGAGAACGCATCGAAACCACGCTCCAGGAATCCCTGTAGCTCCGACAATCCTGCCGCCTTGGCAGGACCGCGGGCGAAGCGCAGCAGCATGCGTACGCCCGGGGTCCGTACCGCCGAGGCCAGACCAAGACCGACGTCGGCGATCAGCTCGATCTGGCGCTGACGTAAACGCGGCAAGCCCGACCGCCGGTAAGCCTGGGCATAGAGGTCCGTCTCCAGGCGCTGCTCCTTCGGCGCCAGTGCTTGCAGCACGACAGCCATGCGCAGATCAAGGGCGTGAGTCAACGCGCCCAGCTCGATGGCATCGACGACCGTGCCCAGCAACGCAGCGGGCATCAGCCGCTGCATCATTGGCAGTACCTTGACGATATCGGCATCGCGACGGCTGAAATCGCGGTCGCCATAGACGTCGGTGAGAAAGAACATCGCCGCAGGACGCCGCTGCGGATCTTGCAAAAAGTGCGCGAAACTGCGCTCCAGCCGCTGCGACTGCCAGCGCCGCAGTTCTTGCAACCAGGGCAGCGCGTTACGCGGCTCGCGTGCCGGATCGTGCAGCGCCTGGTGCCAGGCCAAACGGCGAGCGAGTCGTTCCAAGACGAGAGTGCTGCGTGCCATGACCGCCGATGATGGTCGTAGTCCCGCACGACCGCAATCATCACCGCGCTCGGCTACACTCACACCACTGCCCCTCGCGGACCGCGCATGCTTTCCCTCCACAGCGCCTCGCCACGCCCCCGTTCCAACGGCCGCATCGGTCTTGCCATCGCCGGCGGTGGTCCGATCGGCGGCATGTACGGCCTGGGGGCGTTGCGGGCGCTGGACGAGGCACTGGACGGGCTGGACCTGACCCGCCTGGATTGCTACGTGGGGGTCAGTTCCGGCGCGTTCCTGACCGCTGGCCTGGCCAACCGGGTGAGCAGCGCCGAGATTTGCCGGATCTTCGTCACCGGCAACAGCGACGATGCGCATTTCCGGCCCGAGGACTTCCTCCGTCCCAACGTCTACGAATACCTGCGCCGTGCCGCCACCCTGCCGCGGCTGGCCTATGGCTGGTGGCACGATCTGCTGACCGAGCCGCGCAAGACACGCTGGTCGGATCTGATCAGCCGCTTCGGCGGTCTGGTCCCCAGTGGGCTGTTCGACAACGCCGGCGTGGAGCGCTTCCTGCAGGACGTGTTCAGCCGCCGTGGCCGCAGTAACGACTTCCGCGCGCTGGACACGGATCTGTTCGTGGTCGCGGTGGACCTGGACAGCGGCCGTACCGTGCGCTTCGGCGAGCGCGGACTGGATCAGGTGCCGATCTCGCTCGCGGTGCAGGCCAGTGCCGCGCTGCCCGGGCTGTATCCGCCGGTGGAAATCGACGGGCACCACTACGTGGACGGTGCGCTGCGGCGCACGATGCACGCCTCCACCCTGCTGGAACGCGGCATCGACCTGATGATCGGGATCAATCCGCTGGTGCCCTACGACGCCACCCACGCACCGCGCCGCAACGGCCACATCGACCGCGCGCGGCTACTTGCCGGCGGTCTGCCAGCGGTGCTGTCGCAGACCTTCCGCACGCTGCTGCAGTCGCGCATGCAGGTCGGGCTGGAGAAATACGCACGGCAATATCCGCAGATCGACCAGATGGTGTTCGAGCCCAATGCCGACAACAGCGAACTGTTCTTCACCAATTTGTTCAGCTATTCCGCACGCCACCGGGTGTGCCAACTTGCCTACCGCAACACACTGTCCGATTTGCGTCGCAACGCGCAGACGCTGGAGCCGATGCTGGCCGCGCACGGCATCGCGCTGCGCCATGCGATCCTCAACGACCGCCACCGCACCTTCCTCGATGGCGTTGACGTGCAGCCGCGACGCATGACCGAAACCACCGCGCGGCTGCGACGTGCGCTCGACGATGTGGATCAGGTGGTCGCACAGCACCGCGCCAACCGCCGCGCCCGGCAGAGACCGCCGGACAACAATTAGCCCCACCGTCGGCCACGCGCTACTGCAGCGACAGGGTTGTGTGATTACTCTAGTCAACGTCGTAAGTTTAAGTCTCCAACTCAGCCACCCATCTGCCGAAGGAAACGTATCGTCATGGCCACTTTGAAGAAATCCGCACGTAAGCGGCGCAGTTCCACTGTCGCCGACGACAGCCTGCAGACACAGGCCGAGAAACTGTCCAAGCGCCTGGGCGAATCGGCACAACAAGTCTGGCTCGCTGGCGTGGGCGCCTTCGGCCGTGCCCAGGCTGAAGGCGGCAAGCTGTTCGAAACCCTGGTCAAGGAGGGGCTGAGCCTGGAAGAGAACACCCGCAAGCTGGCCGGCGGTAGCGTCGATGCGGTACGCGATGCAGTCGAAAACCGGGTCGGTCAGGCCCGCGAGCGTGCAGCCGATACCTGGGACCGGCTGGAGAAAGTGTTCGAAGACCGGGTACAGCGCGCGCTGCGCCGGCTGGAAGTCCCTAGCCGGGAAGACCTCGGCGCCCTAATTGAGCGCGTGGACACGTTGAATGCCGAACTGCGCCATCTTGGCGGTAGGGGCCGGAGCGCGCAACCGGCTGGCAAAACCCCCACGGCGGCGAAACGGACATCCAAAACATCGACACCCCGCACCGGTGCGGGCAAACCTGCGACACCAGCGCGAGGGCCGGCGAAGTCCGCAGCGACCAAGGCGGCATCCACCAAGCTCGCCAGCCGCCAACGTACCGGGACACCTAAGGAATGACGGCGTTGCCCTGACTGCCGTCGCAGCGGCAGCGCCGGTCCGGCAGAAGACCGTTCGCTCAACGCCCCTGGCGGTTTCAGTATTAAGCGGGCCTTTACTAATCCGCCGCCTTCCTGATGCGGCCTTGCCGGGACCTTGACGCGCTAACGATACACTCGTGTCTCGAATTGTATACACGAGTGTAAGCATGTCCTCCTGGATTGTGGCAATCGTATTGGCAGTGACGGTATGGCTCGCCACCAGCCTTTACCTCTGGGTGGTCAGGCGTCGCGAAAACGAGACCACGGCCGGGCTGAATGCCCTGGTGGGCCTGCACTGGCGCGATTTTTCCCGCATGGTGCGGCGCGCGATGCGCGAGCAACGCGACCTCCACGACCCGATCGTGGAAGAAGACGCATCACTGGAACCAAAAAGCGATTTCGTGATGGTGCGCGGCGGCGAGCGCTGGCTACTGTCGTGCAAACACGGCCGCGCATACCGGATCGGCTCAAGCGCAGTCAACGAATTAGGTACGACGGCACGGCTGATGGGCGCTCGGGGTAGCATCCTGATCACCGAAGGCAAGGTGGAACGCGACGGCATCGCCGCCGCCGAGAAACAGGCGGTAGAGATCCTCGATGGTCGCCGCATCTGGCCGATGCTCAAACCATATCTGCCAAGCGAACTGGAAGACGGGGTCGTCGGCGCCAGCCGCCGACGCGCACAACGGCATATCAGCATCGCGGCTCTGGCCGCGCTCACCCTCGGACTTTTACTTGGCATCGGCGGCCTGCTACAACACGTCGGCGCGGCCGAGCCCGCAACAAGCACGGCTCTAGTGGCGATTGCACAGACACCTGTGGCCGCCCACAGCGCGGCAACGGTCGGCGCCGACTCAGCCCAGCCTATTACCGGCCACGTCGTGGATGGACATGCTGAAAGTCGTGCAGATGTGTCGCCACCGGACCCGGCGAGCGAGCAGAGCCAACGTCATTCGATCTCCAAAGCCCTGGCACGAACCCCAGGGGTGATTCGTGGCATCTGGCAGACACCGATCACGCTGGTGATCGACCGCAACGGCGAAGACGCCCAAGTGTGGCCGCGCATCTGCAACGAGGTGGAGCGCTATTCCTCGCTGCGGAGCGTTCGCATCCAACTCAACCCGCGCCCAGGCCACGCTGAACCGGTACGCTGGCGGCAGTGTCAAACATTTTAAGAGCTGGCTAACAAAACATCGCCAGTCGCTGTCCAGCGAGCGCGGACAGCACGCAGGAGCCGCCGTGTGCAGTGGCGTATGAGGATTCCGAGCACTGTCAGCGCCCGTGCGCCCATCTGGCAGCGACGCCGTCGTTTCGTTAACTGAGCTCAGAGCCAAACGCGAAAACGGAATCCATCAAGAGGGGCGTTGCCAGCAGCGTCCCTCCGTTATGCATCGCATCGCTAGCGCATCGGCAAGGTCAAAACGCGTGTCATCGCGGCAAGCCGATAGACAGCGCTTGCCAATCCCGAGGCCCTCGTCCAGAAACAGACCTCTCCTCACCAATGCACCCCGCGCATCAGCGCGGCGAATGCGATCTGCTCCTGGCTCGGCTTGGCTTCGCGCAGTGCCTTGCGGTCGCCCTTGGCGGCGGCCGAATCCGGGAACAATTCGAAGGCGGTATTCATCACCACCTCATAGGCCTTTGGCGCCAACGCGTTGACCAGCGCGGCAAAGATGCCCAGACGCGTCGCCACGCGACTGGGGCGCTCGATGATCGCCTTGACCATCAGGTCGGCGGCCTCCTCGACGCTCAACGTCGGCACGTTGTCGTACATCTTGGTCGGAGCGATCATCGGTGTTTTCACCAACGGCATGTTGACCGTGGTGAAGCTGATGCCCTTGCTCGACAGTTCGCCCTGCGCACAGCGGCTCCAGGCGTCCAGCGCCGCCTTGGAGGCGACATACGCGGAGAAGCGCGGCGAATTGGCCAACACGCCGATCGAGCTGACGTTGATGATGTGCCCCTTGCGCCGCGTCGTCATGCCCGGCAGCACGCCCATGATCAAGCGCAGACTGCCGAAGTAGTTCAATTGCATGGTCCGTTCGAAATCGTGGAAGCGGTCGTAGCTGAGTTCGATCGAGCGGCGGATCGAGCGACCAGCGTTGTTGATCAACACATCGACACGGCCATGCGCTTGGAGCACGGTCTTGAGCAACTGATCGCACTCGTCCAGATCCGACAGGTCGGCGGTATAGGCGAACACCTTGCCGCCCTTGGCGTTCATCGCATCGCGTGCGGCATGCAGTTCCTGTTCGCCGCGCGCAACGATCAGGGTGATGGCGCCGGCCTCGGCAACACGCTGTGCGGTGGCCAGGCCGATGCCCGAAGAGCCGCCGGTGATCAGTACAACCTTGCCGCGCACCTTGCCCTTGAGCGAGCGGTCGACGAATAGGTCCGGGTCCAGTTGCCGTTCCCAGTAGTCCCACAGACGCCAGGCGTAGTCTTCCAGGCGTGGCAGCGCAATACCGCTGTCCTTGAGTGCGCGCTCGGTCTCGCGGCTATCGAAGCGGGTCGGATAGGTGATGAACTTCAGCACCTCGCGTGGGATGCGAAAATCCCGCAACAGCATGCCGGTGAAGCGCTGGATTGGCGGCAGGCCACCGATCGCCTCGCGAATGTTGGCAGGTACGAATGCAAACATCCGCGCATCCACCCGCAAGGTCATTTCCGGTGCATGGCCAGCGCGGCAAAAGATGTTGAGCAACTCGCCCATGCGCCGCGGTTCCGGATCGGTCAGGTGGAAGGTGCGACCATCGAGTTTGGGTTTATGCGCGATGTGGTCCATCGCATCGGCGACGAAATCCACCGGCACCAGATTGATCCGCCCCCCTTCGATGCCCAGCATCGGCGCCCACGGCGGCAATAGCTGACGCAGCTTCTTAATCAGCGGGAAGAAGTAATACGGGCCGTCGATCTTGTCCATGGCGCCGCTGCGCGAATCGCCGACCACCATCGCCGGGCGATAGATACGCCACTTGATCCGCGTCTCGGCGCGCACCAGCGCCTCGGCGTCGTGCTTGGTACGTAGATATGGATCCTCCAGTCCCTCGGCTTCTTCGAACATGTCCTCACGGAAAACACCCGGGTACAGCCCGGCCACCGCGATCGAACTGGTGTGGTGGAACACGCCAGCGCCGATCTGCGCAGCCAGTTCCAGCGCATTGCGTGTGCCGTCGAGATTGGCCAGGCGTTGCGCCTGGGCCTTGGCGGTGAGATCGTACAGCGCGGCCAAGTGGAAGAAGTGCTTGACCTTGCCATTGAGCGCCTTGCACTGCGCCGCATCCAGTCCGCAAGACGCGCTACCTACGTCGCCGTGCAGCACCACCAGGCGCTTGGCATCCCAGCCCTGTTCGCGCACCAACGCATCGAACTTGCGCTGCGACTCCTTGCGCAACAGGACATGCACGATGCCTTTGCGCCGCAGCAAATTGGTCACCAAATAGCGGCCGATGAAGCCGGTAGCACCTGTCACGAAATACGTCATGCCCAGCTATCCCTCGTTCCGTGGCCACGGCCCTTCGCCCGCCCTCGGTGCTAACTTGCCAGAGAGTGGCGAGCAGGACAAACGCACGCTGGAGTATGGTGCTGACGCCCATGACACAGCAGCATCGGCAGCGCCTCAACGCCCACCAGGCGAGAACCGCGCGACCAGATCGTACGTGTCGCCGAGGAACACCTGGCGCACGAAGGTCACCGGCAGCTCGCCGCGCCAGGTGCGGCGATCAATCGACAGGCAGGCCGTGCCAGCCGCCACTTGCAACCACGCTGCCTGCGCGGCGTCGACGCCAACTGCACTGATGCGGTGTTCTGCGCGCGTCCAGGACACGTGTTGCAACAGCCAACTGCCCGGCGCGGTGATCGCGAAATCCATCTGCAAGGCTTCCGGTACCGCCACCGGGTTGATCACCCGTTCTTCCAATGCGAATGGGCGGCCATCGGCGAAATGCAGGCAATGCAAGGCCAGCAAAGTCCCTCCCGTGGCGACGTCCTGCTCGTGTGGTCGTGCCGAATGTGCAGCGCGCTGCTGGCGTTCGAGCAACACGAAACGGTAGGCATGACCACGCGCGGCGACCTCGACCGGGATGTCCGGGATTTCCAACGCGGCCTGCTCCATGTGCGGATGCGGGCGTGCCACGAACGAGCCAGCACGCCGTCGGCGCTCGATCATGCCGGCATCGGCCAGCAGCGCCAGCACCTTGTTGACCGTCATCCGCGAGCAACCGTATTGCGCCATCAATTCGTGCTCGAACGGAATCCGGTGGCCCGGAGGCCACGCGCCGCTACGGATACGCGCTTCGATCTCGCGGCGGATACGTTGGTTGAGCGGGATCGCGGGACGGTCCGAGTTCATCGGCAACCCCGGCATTCGCAGCGAGCACTGCGGGTGCAGGTACGCATGCTCATGCATTCAGCAGCCTGTCGAGCGCATGCGCATAGCGCGCGGCGACCGCTTCGCGTTGCAGGTGATGGCCATCCTGAACCCATTGGCGGCCGTGCCGCCAGACCGAACGAACCGCACCGCCACGTGCTGCGAAAATCCAACTGTCCAGCCAGGCATCGTCTGCGCGTGCCTGCAGCGCCGGATGCGCGGCATCCAGCTCGACCAGATCGGCCGACGCGCCGACGCGCAGCCCCTGCTCGACCCCCAGCGCCTGCGCCGCACCCCGCGCCGCGCACTGGAACAGAAAACGGCCGCTGGAGAGCCCGTAGGCGCGGGTGAGGACGTTGCGACCGCGCAACGTCAGACGCTGGCCGTATTCGAGCAGGCGCAGTTCTTCAGCGACATCGATCAACACGTTGGAGTCGGAACCGACACCGAAACGGCCACCGGCATCAAGGAAGTCCAGCAGCGGGAACAGCCCGTCGCCGAGATTTGCCTCAGTGATCGGGCACAGGCCGACCACCGCACCGCTGGCGGCGATGCCCCGCACCTCGTCGGCATCGACATGGGTGGCGTGGACCAGACACCAGCGCGCATCCACCGACGCATGCGCGAGCAGCCACTGCACGGGCCGCTGCCCGCTCCAGGCCAGGCAAGCCTCCACCTCGCGGGTCTGCTCGGCGATGTGCAGATGCACCGGGCCATCGCACAGCGGCAGCAACGCCGCCAGTTGCTCCGGAGTGACCGCACGCAAGCTGTGCGGGGCGATCCCCAGCACCGCATCGTCCAGTCCGCGTAAGGCGTGGCGACTGCCGTCGAGCAAATCGGCATACCCGTCGATATCGTGCAGCAAGCGCTGCTGTGCCGGGTGCGGTGCAACGCCGCCGAAATCGGCATGCGCATAGAACACCGGCAGCAAGGTCAGGCCGATGCCGCTGGTCTGCGCCGCCGCGACCAAGCGCTGCGCCATCTCGGCGCGGTCGGTGTAGGGCCGACCATCGGGCCCATGGTGCAGATAGTGGAATTCGCCGACACGGGTGAAGCCGGCTTCGAGCATCTCCACATAAGCCTGCTCGGCAATGGCCTGCATGCTGTCCGGATCAAGCCGCTGCACAAAGCGGTACATCAACTCGCGCCAGCTCCAGAAACTATCGCCGCTGCGCCCGCCGATCTCGGTGAGGCCAGCCATGCCGCGTTGAAAAGCGTGACTGTGCAGATTGCCGAGTCCAGGCAGCGCGATTGCCATGCACCGATCGCCGGACACCGCCGCCACGCCGATCTCCAACGCGGCGATCCGCCCGCCGCGAACGGCAATCCGCACATCCCGCGCCCATCCCTGCGGCAACAACGCGTGCGCGCACCAGAACCCGCTCGCCGTCTCGTTTCCGTCCACCGCTTGCTGCGCCTGGGTCTGCACTGGACACCCTTTATCGACCGCAATATTGTATATACAAAATAGCCGACGAGCCTGCCCGCGACCATGCACTGCGACACGCTTTGGCACAATGCGCACCTGATGACGCTGGACGCCGAAGACGGCGGGTTGGGCCTGGTCCATGACGGCGTGCTCGCCTGCCGCGACGGTCGTATCGTCTACGCGGGAGCTGCGGCGAAATTGCCGGCTCCGCTGGCCGCGCAACGTAGCATCGACTGCGGTGGACGCTGGATCGGCCCCGGCCTGATCGACTGCCACACGCATCTGGTCTACGCCGGCAACCGCGCCGGCGAGTTCGAGCAGCGCCTGCGCGGCGCCAGCTATGCCGACATCGCCCGCGCTGGCGGCGGCATCCTCTCCACCGTGCGCGCCACGCGTGCCGCCGACGAGAACACTCTGCTCGCCGCCAGTCTGCCGCGACTGGACGCCCTGCTGGCCGAGGGCGTGACCACGGTGGAGATCAAGTCCGGCTACGGCCTGACCCTGGAGGACGAACTGCGCCTGCTGCGCGTGGCGCGGCGCCTGGGCGAACTACGCGCGGTGGCGGTGTCGCCGACGTTCCTCGGCGCGCATGCGGTGCCGCCCGACGGCCAGGCGCAGACCTACATCGACGAAATCTGCGAACGGATGATCCCGGCAGTCGCCGCACAAGGCTTGGCCGAGGCGGTGGACGTTTTCTGCGAGCATCTGGCATTCACTCCAGCGCAAACCGAACAGGTGTTCCAGGCCGCGCAAAATCATGGGCTGCCGCTGAAGATCCATGCCGAGCAACTCTCCAATCAGGGCGGCGCGGCCTTGGCTGCGCGCTACGGCGCGCGCTCGGCCGATCACCTCGAATACCTGGACGCTGCGGGTATCGCCGCGATGGCCGCCAGCGGCACCGTCGCGGTGCTGTTGCCAGGCGCGTTCTACTTCACCCGCGACACGCAACTGCCGCCCATCGCCGCGCTGCGTGCGGCCGGCGTACCGCGTGCGCTGGCCACCGACTGCAATCCCGGCACCTCGCCGCTGACCAGCCCATTGCTGGCGATGAATCTGGCCGCGACGCTGTTCCGCCTGACCGTGGCCGAATGCATCGCCGGCTTCACCCGTGAGGCGGCGCGCGCGCTCGGACGCCAGGACCAGATCGGTCGCCTGCGCGCCGGGCTGAGTTGCGATCTGACGATCTGGGACATCGAAGAACCGGCTGAGTTGGTCTATCGCATGGGCTTCAACCCGCTGCATGCGCGTATTTGGAGAGGACAATGAGTGACAACGAGATCCTACTGCGCCCCGGTGCGGTGAGCCTGGCGCAGTGGCGGGCCGTGTATCGCGGTGCCGGCTTGCGCCTGGATCCGGCCTGCGCCGATGCGGTGTCGCGCAGCGCACAGACGGTGGAAGCCATCGTCGCTCGTGGCGCACCGGTGTATGGCATCAACACCGGCTTCGGCAAGCTGGCCAGCGTGCGCATCGAACGCAACGACCTGGACGTACTGCAACGCAATATCGTGCTCTCGCACGCGGCGGGAGTCGGTGCGCCGATGCCGGTGCCGGTGGTGCGGTTGATGATGGCGCTGAAACTGGCAAGCCTGGCGCAAGGCGCCTCCGGCGTGCGTGCGCCGACGCTGGCACTGCTGGAGGCGCTGCTGCGCCACGAAGTGATCCCGGTGGTGCCGTGCCAAGGCTCGGTCGGCGCCTCCGGCGACCTGGCACCGCTGGCGCACCTGGCCACGGTGATGCTCGGTGTCGGTGAAGCCTTCGTCGCTGGCGCGCGTTTGCCGGCTGCGCAGGCGCTGGCCCAGGCCGGGCTGCAACCGCTGTCGCTTGGCGCGAAGGAAGGCCTGGCGCTGCTCAATGGCACCCAATACTCCACCGCTTATGCGCTGGCCGGGCTGTTCGAGATCGAGCGGGTGTTCCAGGCCGCACTCGTCACTGGCGCACTCTCCACCGAGGCGGCGAAAGGCTCGGACACCCCATTCGACCCACGCATCCATGCGCTGCGCGGCCAGCCCGGACAGATCGCCACCGCCGCCGCGCTGCGCGAGCTGATGCGCGACTCGGCGATTCGCGATTCGCACCGCGACAACGATGTGCGCGTGCAGGATCCGTACTGTCTGCGCTGCCAGCCGCAGGTGATGGGCGCCGCGCTGGACGTGATGCGCCAGGCCGCCATCACCCTGGCGACCGAAGCCAATGGGGTATCCGACAACCCGCTGGTGTTCAGCGATACTGGCGAGGCACTGTCAGGTGGCAACTTCCATGCCGAGCCGGTCGCCTTCGCCGCCGACATGCTGGCACTGGCAGTGTGCGAAATCGGCGCGATCAGCGAGCGCCGCGTCGCCATGCTGGTGGATCCGGCGCTGTCCGGACTGCCGGCGTTTCTGACTCCGAAGCCCGGCCTCAATTCCGGCTTCATGATCCCACAGGTCACCGCCGCGGCGCTGGTTTCAGAAAACAAGCAACGCGCCTACCCGGCCAGCGTCGATTCGATCCCGACCTCGGCCAACCAGGAAGACCACGTGTCGATGGCAGCACATGGTGCAAGGCGCCTGGTGCCAATGGCCGAGAACGCGGCCAACGTGGTCGGCATCGAGTTGCTCGCCGCCGTGCAAGGTTGCGATTTCCACACGCCGCTAACCTCCAGCGCCGCGCTGGAAGCAGCGCGTGCGCTGCTGCGCGCACGCGTACCGGCGCTGCAGGACGACCGCTACTTCCATCCGGACATGTGCACCGCCACCGCGCTGGTACGCGAGGGCGCACTGGCCGAAGCCGTCAGCATGCGGCTGCCAGACGTCAGCTTTGCCATCTGACCGTGCGGACGCGATTTTTTCAGTCGGAACGACAACCCCCATCGCAGCGAAAACCGCTCCCGGATCAACCCCCGAGGCCCCGATGACATCCAGACCCGACTGGCTGAGTGTGCACCGCAGCGATGCGCCGCTGATCGTCAGCTTTCCGCACACCGGCACCGAATTGCCAGCCCTGATGGCAGGCCGCTTCGTCTCGCCATGGCTGGCGCAGCGCGATGCCGATTGGTGGGTGCATCTTCTGTACGAATTCGCCAGCGCGCTGGGCGCTACCACGGTGCGCACCGCGATCTCGCGCTCGGTCATCGACGTCAACCGCGATCCGGCCGGAACATCGTTGTATCCCGGGCAGAACACCACCGGACTGTGCCCGCTGACCACCTTCGACGCACAGCCGCTGTATCGACCCGGCACCGAACCGGATGCGGACGAGATCGCCGAACGGCGCGCGCGCTGGTTCGCGCCATATCACGCGGCGCTCGACACCGAGATCGCGCGTCTGCGTGCGCGACATCAGGCGATCGTGGTGTACGACGCACATTCGATCCGCTCGCGTATTCCGCACCTGTTCGACGGCGAACTGCCGCAGTTCAACATCGGCAGCGCCGGCCCGGACGGCGCGCTCGACGGCAGTTGCGCGCCCGCGCTGACCGACGCAGTCGAGCACGTATGCGCCAACAGCGGTTTCAGCCATGTGCGCAACGGCCGCTTCAAGGGCGGCTGGAGTACCCGCCATCACGCCGCGCCCGCGCAAGGCGTGCACGCGATCCAGATGGAGCTGGCCTGCCGCGGCTACATGCACGAACCGGAGACGATCTCGCCCACCACATGGCCCTCGCCCTGGCAACCCGCGCATGCCGCCGCGCTGCGTGCGGTCCTGCAGCAGGTGCTGCAAGCCTGCCTGGACTTCGCCAAGGCGCAGCCCAAATCGTCCGGACCGGTGTCGTTCGGTTGCGACCACTAGCCCGCCAACACGCGTTCCCGTTTCCGTGCTTTTCCGCGTTCGCGCATTCGCCAGAGGAATCCAACATGTCCCGTTTCGACGCCACCCGCACCATCCATGCGCCCACCGGCAGCACCCTCACCGCCAAAAGCTGGTTGACCGAAGCGCCACTGCGCATGCTGATGAACAACCTGCACCCGGACGTGGCCGAGCGCCCGCAGGAACTGGTCGTCTACGGTGGCATCGGCCGTGCCGCGCGCGATTGGGAAAGCTTCGACGCGATCGTGGAGACACTCAAACGCCTGGACGACGATCAAACGCTGCTGGTGCAATCGGGCAAGCCGGTCGGGGTGTTCCGCACCCACCCCGACGCACCGCGGGTGTTGATTGCCAACTCCAATTTGGTCCCGCGCTGGGCCAATTGGGACCACTTCAACGCGCTCGACAAAAAAGGCCTGGCGATGTACGGGCAGATGACCGCCGGCAGCTGGATCTACATCGGCGCCCAGGGCATCGTGCAGGGCACCTACGAAACCTTCGTGGAAATGGGGCGCCAACACTACAATGGCAGCCTTGCCGGCAAGTGGCTGTTCACAGGCGGACTCGGCGGCATGGGCGGCGCGCAACCGCTGGCGGCAGTGATGGCCGGCGCCGCCTGCCTGGCGGTGGAATGCCGCAAGAGCAGCATCGACATGCGCCTGCGTACCGGCTATCTCGACACCTGGACCGACAATCTCGACGACGCCCTGCGCCTGATCGACGCATCCTGCAAGACGAAACAGCCGCGCTCGATCGGCCTGCTCGGCAATGTCGCCGATGTCCTGACGGAACTGCTCCAGCGCGGAGTGAAGCCGGACCTGCTGACCGACCAAACCTCGGCGCACGACCCGGTCAACGGCTATCTGCCGCAGGGCTGGACGGTCGAACAGTGGGACGCGCAACGCGTGTCCGCGCCCAAGGAGGTGGAACGGGCCGCACGCGCCTCGATGGCCAACCATGTCCGCGCCATGCTCGGCTTCCACACGCTGGGCGTGCCGACCGTGGACTACGGCAACAACCTGCGGCAGATGGCGCTGGAAGAAGGCGTGGCCAACGCTTTCGACTTTCCCGGTTTCGTTCCCGCCTATATCCGCCCGCTGTTTTGCCGTGGCATCGGCCCGTTCCGCTGGGCCGCACTGAGCGGCGACCCCGAAGACATCGCAAAGACCGACGCCAAGGTCAAGGAACTGATCCCCGACGACCCGCACCTGCACCGCTGGCTGGACATGGCCGCCGAGAAGATCCGGTTCCAGGGCCTGCCGGCGCGCATTTGCTGGGTCGGCCTGGGCGAGCGCGACCGGCTCGGTCTGGCGTTCAACGCGATGGTCGCCAACGGCGAACTGAAAGCACCGGTGGTGATCGGCCGCGATCACTTGGACAGCGGCAGCGTCGCCTCGCCGAACCGCGAGACCGAATCCATGGCCGACGGCTCCGACGCCGTGTCCGACTGGCCGTTGCTCAACGCCTTGCTCAACACCGCCAGCGGCGCCACCTGGGTCTCGCTGCACCATGGCGGCGGCGTCGGCATGGGCTTTTCGCAGCATGCCGGCATGGTCATCGTCTGCGACGGCAGCGAGGCCGCCGCCAAGCGCATCGCCCGCGTGCTGTGGAACGACCCGGCCACCGGCGTGATGCGACACGCCGATGCCGGCTACGCCATCGCGATCGACTGCGCGAAAGACAAACAGTTGGATTTGCCAGGCATCCTGCGCTGACCGCCCTGCACGCTCCCGTACTTGCATGCGTGACGCGCCAGGACCCGGATCCATTGCCTCGCCGGAAAATGGAATAGGCTTCCCTGCTCGCATATCGGCCGCTCAAGATCGCCGCCAGCGTGCCGAAAAGATCTGCAACATCTCAAGGAGCCTGTATGGGCATCCTGGTCTATCTGACTCCTGCCGTGGCGCTATGGGCTGCCGTGGCGACCGCGTTCGCGCACGGCCTGTTCCAGCGACTCGGGCAAGCGTTTCGGCGCGATGCCAGAGCCCAGGAGACCATTGCACGCTATCAGGCGGCCTTGACGCAACTGAAGGCGCAGGCAGCAATTCAGATGCAGGAACTGGAAACCCTACGCCACGAATACGAACTTATTCAAGCAGTTACTACGATGGAATCGGAGGCAGCTCCCGAAACGGAGCAGGAACCGGCTGCCACCGCGTCACCTTCGCCGTCGCAATCCCAGTCTCATTCCAAAACGTACACACCAAAATCCAGCATCACGCTGGCCCAGATCGACATCGCCGACGAGCTCGGCACCCTATTGGCGCACGTGGCCCGCGTGGCCCGTAGCATTCGCCGTTACAGCGCCTACAGCCGTGGCAACACAGGACCGGAACCGACCAACGCACGCTACGACCTACACTGGCTCTCCGATTGTCTGCACAACCTTGATCAGGTCGGCCACGCTCTGGCGAGGAACAACATGGAGACGCTGACCGCAGCCTGCATCGAACTGCTGGAAATGTACGAACACTATCTGCGCGACGAATCCGGCTACAACAGCCGCGATACCTTCCAACGCCTGAGCAACCAGGTTCCACTGGCCGAAGTGACCGATGCGATCCGCTCCATCGCAGCCAAGGCGTCGCTGGCGCGGCAGGCACAGACCGCGCAGGAGCCCGATGCCGAACTCATGCGCGCCGATGCACTGCCGGTCATGTAACACACACGGCTGCGGTGCATAAGCGCACAGAAACAAGCGGAGGACGCCGTCGATTCCATGGTTTGCGTTGACCCTACCGTTCACCCGTGCTGTGATGCCTGCCGGTCAGCACGGAGCGACATCAATGGCAGACATCAAGGCGGCGTTCGAAAAGGCCGCCCATGACATCACACAGCGCGAGGAGCGCCCAGACAACGACACCCTGCTACGGCTGTACGCGCTGTATAAACAAGGTGCGGAGGGCGATGTGAGCGGCAAAAAACCCGGTTTCTTCGATTTCGTTGGCACTGCCAAATACGAGGCCCGGGCCAAACTCAAGGGTATGCCCCAGGCCGAAGCGCAAAAGAAATACGTGGACCTGGTGAAGAAGCTGCTGGCCTGATGGCGCGCGACACCCGACGCCGCATCCTCGATACCGCTCTGGCGATGTTCAACGCGCAGGGCGAGCCTCACGTCACCACCAACCATATCGCCGACGAGCTGGAAATCAGCCCTGGCAATCTTTATTACCACTTCCGCAACAAAGACGACATCATCGAACACCTGTTCACGCGCTACGAGGAGCGCATGGACGCAGCAATGACACTGCCGGGCACACGGTTACCGGGCCTGGAAGACTTCTGGCTGCAGTTGCATCTGGTGTTCGAATGCATTTGGGATTACCGTTTCCTTTACCGCGACTTGATCGAAATCATTAGCCGCAGCCGACGCTTGCGCCTACGCTTCGCGCGCATCCTGCACCGTGCCGACGACAGCACACAGGCTGTATTGCAAGGACTGGCGCAGGCCGGTGCAATGCACGCCACGACACAAGAACGACGCTGCATCGCCACCAACGTGCTGGTGGTGGCAACCTTCTGGCTCAACTACGCCGCCGCGCGCGGCGAAAAGAACGAACAACTGGCGATTCGCCATGGCATCGCGCAGGTGATGCGGCTGATCAGCCCATTCCTGCGCGAGGCCGAACGCGCGCATCTGACCGCAATGACGCACGCCTATCTGGTGGACTGAGCGCGGCGTCTGCGCAACAGTGCAATTGCATGCCTGCGACCACGCGTGTGCCCGCTATAGGCCTGCGCGCCGCCCTCCTCAAGCCCTTCTTGCCTTAAGAGTTCTCTGCGGCGCGGCGACTGTCTTCATCGCCCTTTTCCTGGCGGTCGGCTTGGTCGCTACCGCTCGCTTGCGCGACATGGCACGCGGTGTCGCTTGCAGTCCCAGCTTGACCAGCACCGGCTGCAAGCGCGCTTCGACTTCGGCACTCAACGGCTGCACCTGACCGCGCAGCGCGGCCGCGCCCTCGCGTACGCTGTGTTCGGCACCATCAGTCCACTGCGCGATACGCGCTTTCAGGCTGGTCGCGCCATCGACTGCACCGCTAGCCGCTGCCAGCGCGCGCCGATGAGTCAGCGACACCAGGCCCAAACCGGCCAACCATAGAGATCGCCGGGTCGGCAGGCCCGGCTCGGGAATAGCGGAACGTTTCTTCATCTTCATCGCCATCGCAGGTCTCCCGATGCCGACACGGCACCGTGAAGTGCATGCTGGCGAGAGTGGCTTGAGTAAACACACTATCGCTTGCCAGCCGACGATAACGACGCCATGCTCGGCACAGATCACAGGAAAGCCACACATGGTCACATCCCAAAGCGCATGGGCTTCATTTCCGCACGACACCAAGGCCTATACGTATCCCGGCGAAGCGTTGAAAAAAGCCTGGCCCAAGCTGCATGCCGGCGACCGCGAACCCTACCCCGATCGGGCGCGTGCGCAGGCGCTGCTCGATGTTGCCGGCAAGGCGGGTAAAGGCCACGATGCGCAGACATTGTCGGCAGCGCTGATCGATGCGTGGCGCGCTTTCCACAACGGCCAGTTCGAACGTGCCTACACGGCCGGGCAGGCGCTGGGCGTGCTGGGCGTGCTGGGCGCCTCGGTGTCGGTAAAGGCCTTGGGCATCCATGCCAGCTATCTGGTCGCCGACGACAAGGACAAACTGCAACGTCTGCAACAGGCCGCCACCCTGGCCGAGGCGGCCATCGTCGCACTGCCGGAGGAGGCCAACAGCCACTATCGCCATGCCTTTGCGCTGGGCCGCTACAGCCAGGAGCTGAGCATCGCCAAGGCCATTAAACAAGGTATCGCAGGCAAAGTCCGCAAATCTCTGGAAACCGCGCTGGAACTGGAGCCCCGGCATGCCGAGGCGCACATGGCGCTGAGCCTGTACCACGCCGAGATCATCGGCAAGGTCGGCGCGATGATCGGTGGGCTCACCTATGGCGCCAAGGCCGCGAGCGCGGAGCAGCATATTCGGCAAGCGCTGAAACTGACCCCGGATGCGCCGATCGCGCATATCGAACATGCCAACGTGCTGTTGCTGTTGCACGGCGACAAACGCGAGGACGAGGCCGCGGAGGCATTCGAAAAAGCCGCCACGCTCACGCCGCGCGACGCGATGGAAGCGTTGGACGCGGCGTTCGCGCGCAACCAATTGGAATAATCGCGCGCCAACGCGCACGCTGGCGATACCGGATCCCTTACCTGCCGGCTCTCAGCCGTCATCCGCCCAACATGACGGCGCCGGCAGTGCGCCGGCGCGTCGTGTCCTTCCCCCTAACGTCCCATGGACGCGGGATCAGCCCTAGGGCGACGCGGTGCTGGCGACGTCGGTAACGCCGTCTTCGCCCGACAGCGGCTCCTCTTCGACCAGCGAACCGTCCAGGCGCTCCACGGCCTGCAGCTTTTCGCCCTTGGACAGGCGAATCAGGGTCACCCCCTGGGTATTGCGACCGACACGCGAAATCTCCGAGGCCCGGGTGCGCACCAGGGTGCCACCATCGGAGATCAGCAACACCTCGTCCTTGACGCTCAGCAGAACCGCGCCGACCAACTTGCCGTTGCGCTCGCTGGTCTGGATACCGATCACGCCCTGGGTGCCACGGCCCTTGCGCGGATACTCGCCAAGCGGCGTGCGCTTGCCATAGCCGTTCTCGGTCGCGGTGAGGATATAGGCGTCTGCATCGTCGGCCGTGCGCGTCTGTGCATCGGCTTCCGCTTCCTGCGCCAGGTCGGCATCGTCGGCATCCTCATCCTGGCCTTCGGCCGGCTCGGCCACGATCAGACTGACCACATACTCGCTCTTGGCCAGGCGAATCCCACGCACGCCGCGGCTGCTGCGGCCAGTGGGCTTAACCCCGCCGCGGCTCTTGCGCCGCGCGCCGCGCGTCTCGTCGCCATCCTCGCCAGCAGCCTCGTCGTCGGCAGCCAAGGCGTCGTCTGCCGCAGCCTCATCGACCGCCACCTCGTCTACCTCCTCGTCCTTGGGCCGCTCTGAGAAACGCACGGTCTTACCATTGGAGGCGAACAGCAGCACATCGCGCTCGCCATCGGTCAGCGCCACGTCAACCAAGGCATCGCCCTCGTCCAGGTTGATCGCAACCTTGCCGCGCTTGAGTTGATAAGCAAACTCGCTCAGTGGAGTCTTCTTGACCATCCCCTTACGGGTGGCGAAGAACACGTAGTGACCGTCGGCGTACTCGCGCACCGGCAGGACCGCCTGCACCCGCTCGCCCTGCTCCAGCGGAATCCAGTTAATGACCGGGCGGCCCCGCGCATTAGGGCCGGCCTCTGGCAACTGATACACCGGCAGCCAGAAAACCTTGCCGCTACTGGTGAAGGTCAACAACGTGTCGTGGGTGTTGACCAGCCACAGATGATCGATGAAATCCTCTTCCTTGGTCGCCGCCGCGCTACGGCCGCGTCCACCGCGACGCTGTGCGCGGTAGGCGCTGACAGGCTGGCGCTTGGCGTAACCGGCATGCGACAGCGTGACCACTACGTCTTCCGGCGCAATCAGATCGAGAATATCCAGATCCTCTTCGCTATGGCGGATCTCGGTGCGGCGCGCATCGCCGTATTCTTCGCGAATGCTGACCAGCTCCTCACGGATCACCTCCAACAACACGTCGGGGTTCTCCAGGATCCGGATCAGTCCGGAAATCGCCTCCAGCAACTGCTTGTACTCTTCGGTAAGCCGCTCCTGCTCCAGGCCGGTGAGGCGGTGCAGACGCATTTCCAGGATCTGCGTGGCCTGCACTTCGGTCAGCTGATAGCCACCAGCGCCCAGGCCGACCCCGCTGGGCAGATCGTCCGGGCGCGATGCCTCCGCCCCGGCCGCGCTCAGCAAGGCACCGACCAGACCCGGTTGCCAGGTCTTTGCCAGCATGCGTTCGCGCGCTTCTGTGGGGTTCGCCGAGGTCTTGATCAGCTCGATCATCTCGTCGATGTTGGCCAGCGCAACGGTCAAGCCCTCGAGGATGTGCGCGCGCGCGCGCGCCTTGCGCAGTTCGAAGATGGTGCGGCGAGTGACCACCTCGCGACGGTGGCGGACGAACGCCTCCAGCATCTGCTTGAGATTGAGCAACTGCGGACGGCCATCGACCAGCGCCACCATGTTGATGCCGAACACCGACTCCATCTGGGTCTGCTGGTATAGGTTATTCAACACCACGTCGGCGGCTTCGCCGCGCTTGACTTCGATGTAGATGCGCATGCCGTCCTTATCGGACTCATCGCGCAATTCGCTGATGCCCTCCAGCTTCTTTTCCTTGACCAGTTCGGCGATCTTCTCGATCAAACGCGCCTTGTTGACTTGGTACGGGATTTCGGTGACGACAATCGCCTCGCGGCCATTGTCCTGGATTTCGATCTCGGCCCTGGCGCGCATGCGCACGCGGCCACGACCGGTGCGGTAGCCGGCAATGATGCCGGCGGTGCCATTGACGATGCCGGCAGTGGGGAAATCCGGGCCGGGGATGTATTCCATCAACCCATCGACGTCGATCTGCGGGTTGTCGATCAGCGCGATGCAGGCGTTGATCGACTCGGTCAGATTATGCGGCGGAATATTGGTGGCCATGCCCACGGCGATACCCGCCGAACCGTTGACCAACAGATTCGGAAACCGCGTCGGCATGACCGACGGTTCCTGCTCCTTCTCGTCGTAGTTGGGCTGGAAATCGACGGTTTCCTTGTCGATATCGGCGATCAACTCGTGAGTGAGCCGCGACATCCGCGCTTCGGTGTAACGCATCGCCGCAGCGGAATCGCCATCGACCGAACCGAAGTTACCCTGCCCGTCTACCAGCATGTAGCGCAGCGAGAACGGCTGCGCCATGCGCACCAGGGTGTCGTACACCGACTGGTCGCCGTGCGGGTGGTACTTACCGATGACGTCGCCGACGATACGCGCCGACTTGTAATAGGGCTTGTTGCTGTGCGCGCCCAGCTCGTTCATCGCGAACAACACGCGGCGATGCACCGGCTTGAGGCCATCGCGCGCATCAGGTAAGGCACGCCCCACGATCACGCTCATGGCGTAATCGAGGTAGCTCTTGCGCATCTCGTCTTCCAGGTTGACCTGGATGATTTCCTTGGCCGATTCTGCCATTCTGGTTCCGTAAGTCTGGTGGCGGATCGACCATAGCCTTCGGCCTGCGGCAAGCAGAGCTACCGGTGCCGAACGCCGAGGACACGCCGCCGGCCGATCTAACCGCCGAATTCTATCACACCAGGCGTACGGATGCCCGGTTTTATCGGCATGAACAAGCACTTGCGCACTTTTACCGACACCTCTGGAAGGGGGACCCCTGCCGGATTCAGCCGCCGAAGGCCGCGCGCATACGTGCCTGGTCCGGGCGTTCGATCACTCCGCGTTCGGTGACGATGGCATCGATCAAGGCCGCCGGGGTCACGTCGAACACGGGGTTCCAGGCGGCGATGCCATCGGCCACGGTACGCACGCCGCCGACGCCGAACAACTCGCTCGGGTCGCGCTGCTCGATATCGATCTGTGTGCCGTCGGCGGCGTCCATGTCCACCGTCGACGATGGAGCCACCACCATAAACTTGACGCCATGATGGCGCGCGACGATCGCGAGCTGATAGGTGCCGATCTTGTTGGCGGTATCGCCATTGGCGCAGATGCGGTCAGCGCCGACGATCACCCATTGCACGGCCCCGGTCTTCATCAGGTGCGAGGCGGCAGAATCGGCGATCAGGGTTGCCTCGATCCCATCCTGCTGCAACTCCCACACGGTCAAGCGCGCGCCCTGCAGCCACGGCCGGGTCTCGCCGGCGAATACCTTGGCGATACGCTGCTGGGCGACGCCGGCGCGGATGACGCCCAAGGCGGTGCCGAAGCCGGCGGTCGCCAGCGAGCCGGTATTGCAATGGGTCAACACCCCGCTGCCGGACGCGATCAGCCCGGCACCGAGCGCGCCCATCTTCCGATTGGCAGCCAGGTCTTCTTCAGCGATGGCCTGCGCTTCGCGCGCAAGCACGGCGCGCCAATCGCCACCAGTACCGCCCAGCGCCTTGCGCATGCGTGCGAGCGCCCAGGCCAGGTTCACCGCCGTCGGACGCGCGGCATTGAGCCGTTGCAACGCAGGTTCAAGCGCAAGCAGCGCCTCGGCGCCGGTCTCGGCGTGCACCGCGCGCGCAGCCAACACCGCCCCCCAGCCGGCAGCAATACCGATCGCCGGTGCACCACGCACCGCCAACGCATGGATCGCCTCGGCAACCTGATCGCTGTCGGTGCAGCGCACGTGCTCCACGACGAACGGCAATTTGCGCTGATCCAGCAGTTCCAGTGCATCGTCCGTCCACAAAATCGGGCGAATATGGTCGTAGCGTGCGTAATCGATGGCGAGAGAGCGGTTCATCGCATCATTGTAACCGTCTGGCCATGGCCGCTTGGAGGATGCACGCGCGGGCAAGGTTCAGTTGACACTGAACTCCGCACGACACCCCTTGTCGACCCAGATGCCATCGCGGTCCCACCCCCAACTGTCGTCCTGCACGCAGGCCGAACCGGAAAGCTGGCGCAGCAACTGCACTGAATCCTCAACGCTGACTCCACAACGCCTGTGCGCATGACCTTTGGATTCGCACAGCACCACGCGCGCACCGGGAGGGAAACCGGAGCCATCGCGAGCGCCGATCTCGAATTCGCCCCGGCAACCACGGGCAACCCAGATTTCATTGCGACCTACGCCCCAACTGCGTTCTCTCTGGCAAGGCATCGCGGAGAGTTGCCGCATCAGCCGTACCGGCGCCCCATGCAGCATCACCGGACAACTCTCGACCCGACCACTGGACTCGCAATGCAGCAGACGACGCATGACGCTGTGGTGCGGTTGTTCGGACGGAATGGAGAGAAATTCGGCACGACACCCCTGCGTCACCCACACGCCGGTGACATCCACTCCCCACTCGCTGCCGCGAATGCAATCGTTGTCGGAAAGTTGCCGCACTAATTGCACTCCCTGTGCAGTGGGCATCGGGCAATGCGTCCAGAGCATGTCGTGCGATTCGCAGCGCACCACGGCCGCAGCATAGGCATCGACAGGCGCGTTCTGCTGCGCCTCCACTGACGACATGCTCACCAGCAATCCCAACCAACAGCCGCCAGCGAGCCCGTGAGACCATTTCATACTTGGCTGCGCCCCTCTGCCTAGGTCCTGAAACATCGGAGACCACATGGTGTGCATGCTAGCGCATACGCGGCCCGATCAAACCATCATCCGCATGCACAACGCAATAACATCTCGGCATTACCCATGAGCATCGGTTCAGGCATGTGCGAAATCGTAAGCAAGTACCGCACCGATCTGCGTCGTGCCGCACATCGCCATCAACAACCGGTCCACGCCAACCGCAACACCGGCACAGTCGGGCAAGCCCGGCAATGCCTGCAACAACCGCTCGTCCAGTGGAGGCAGCGGCATGCCGCGCGCGTGGCGCACCGCGTGATCGCGCAGGAAGCGCCGGCGCTGCTCGCTGGCATCAGTGAGTTCGTGATAGCCGTTGGCCAGTTCGTAGCCGCCCAGGTAGAGCTCGAAACGCTCGGCGACCGGCGGAGCGTCATCGCGTACGCGCGCCAACGCGCACTGGCTGGCCGGCCAATCGTAAACCACGGTGATGCGATCGGCCGGGAATCCCGGTTGCAACCGATGGGTCATCAACAAGTCCAGCCAGTCGTCACGCCCCAGGCCATCGGCATCGATCCGGATCTCGCACAACGGCTGCTGCAGTGCCTCCAGCGGCGCGACGAACGGATCCAGGCCCAGCGTTTCCAGAAACAGTCGGCGATAGCTGAGCACCTGCAACGACGCACTGCGCGCGACCAGGGCCAGCGCCTCGCGCACCAGCGCCACGGTTTCCTCGACCAGTCGCAGATGGTTCCAGCCGACCCTGTACCACTCCAGCATGGTGAATTCGGGATTGTGGCGACCGCCAGCCTCGCCATTGCGAAATACCCGGCCCAGTTCGTAGCAATCGCCGACGCCGGCGGCCAACAGCCGCTTCAGCGGATACTCGGGCGAAGTGCGCAACCAGCGCAGTGCTGGACCAGCATCCACATGGCCACTGAAGCGGGTCTGGAAACTCTCGATGTTCGGCTCGGTATTGCCGGCCGCCGAAAGAATCGGCGTCTCCAACTCAAGCACGTCGCGAGCGGCAAAGAAGCGGCGAATGCAGGCATTGAGCGCCGCGCGCAGACGCAGCGCGGCCAGGTCCACGTGCGTCTGCGCGAGGGCGGCAGAAGGCGCGGGCGAACTCACCCCTGCCCCTCGTGTTCGGCCAGGAACGTCAGCAGCTGCCTCTCGTCCCAGACCACCACGCCCAGTTCCTGCGCCTTGTCCAACTTGGAACCGGCCTCGCTGCCGGCGACGACGAAGCTGGTCTTCTTCGACACACTGCCGGCGACCTTGGCCCCCAAGGCTTCCAGCCGCGCTTTTGCCGCATCGCGGGTGAGTTGCGTCAGGCTGCCGGTGAGCACGGCGGTCTGCCCGTCCAGCGGACCGCCGTGGCGTGTGGGTTGTTGCGGCGCGGCGTCGAGCAAGCGCTGCATCGCGGCCTCCGCATCCAGCAACCCTTGCCGCTGCGCAGGATCGGCCAGATAGGCGACCAGATTGGCCGCGCCCGCCGCCGACAGTCCCGCGCCGGTCCAGCCGCTTTCGTTGGCGCGAAGCAGTGCATCCAGCGTGCCATACGTGGCCGCCAAACGCTGCGCACTCTTGCCGCCAAGCTTGTCCACCGGCAGTGTGCTGAGCAGATGCGCCAGATCCAGGCGTTCGCGCAGTGCTGCGGGCGGACAGCTTTCGTCGGCAAAGCCGATTCCGGCTGCGATCAAAGCATCGACCACAGCGGCGTTGCCGGGCTGTTCGAAGAACGTGGCGATCGCACGCGCAACCTCGCCGCCGATGTCCGGCAGCGCTTGCAGCAGCACCGCCGGGGTGCTGCGCACGAATGCCAGCGATCCCAACCAGTGAGCCAGCGCCTTGGCCGTGGTTTCGCCCAAGTGCGGGATGCCTAGCGCGAACAGAAAACGCGACAACGTAGTGGCACGACTGGCATCGATGCCGGCGAGCAAATTCTCCGCCCACTTCGTCGCCAACTTGCCACCCAAATCCACCGCCAAATGCCTACGCAGGAAATCGGCATGCCGCCATCCCGGCACCTGCTGCGCCAACGCGGCGTAACCGGCGGCATCGAGCACCAGGGCGCCCTTGCTCTCCTCCACTGCCTGCAGCAGATCAGCGCTACTGGCAGCATCCAGCGCTGCCTTCATCCGCACCAAATCTTCCACCCGCAACGCGTACAGGTCGGCCAGCGATTGCACGAAGCCGAATTCGACCAAGGCGTCGGCTTGGCGCTCGCCCAGGCCTTCAATGTCCAGTGCACGACGCGAGGCGAAATGACGTACCGCTTCCTTGCGCTGCGCCGCGCACGCCAAGCCACCGCTGCAACGCCAGGTCACCGCATCGTCTTCCTTGACCAGCTCGGAACCGCACACCGGACACACCGCCGGCATGGTCCACGGGAGCGTGCCAGGCGGGCGACGCGCTTCGATCACCCGCACCACTTCGGGAATCACATCGCCGGCGCGGCGCACGATCACGGTGTCGCCGACGCGCACGTCCAGCCGCGCGATCTGGTCGGCATTGTGCAAGGTCGCATTGGTGACGATGACCCCGGCGACCTGCACCGGCTCCAGGCGTGCGACCGGGGTGGCGGCGCCCGTGCGACCGATCTGCACCTCGATCGCACGCAGCACAGTGGATTGCTCTTGCGCCGGGAACTTGTGCGCCAGCGCCCAGCGCGGCGCGCGCGCGACGAAGCCCATCGCCGTTTGCTGGTCGTAGTCGTCGAGTTTGTAAACCACTCCGTCGATGTCGTAGGGCAAGGCATCGCGCCGCGCACCGATGCGGCGAAAATAGGCAATCAGGCCATCGAAGCCGGTCGCGGTATCGGCCTCCGGCGCCACCGGGAACCCATAACGGCGTAGTAACTGCAAGGTCTGCGAATGGGTTTCGGGCAGTTCCAGACCACGCACTTCGCCCACCGAATAGGCGAAGAACGCCAGCGGTCGGCGCCGGGTCACCGCTGGATCGAGTTGGCGCAACGAACCAGCGGCGCCGTTGCGCGGGTTGGCCAGCAATTTTTCGTTGCGCTCCAGCGCGCGCGCGTTCCACGCAGCGAACGCGGCGCGCGGCATGTAGATTTCCCCGCGCACTTCCAGCACCGCCGGCATCGGCATGCCGAGCTCGCGCAACCTCAGCGGGACCGAGCGCACCTGACGCAGGTTCGCGGTGACGTCCTCGCCGGTGCTACCGTCGCCGCGGGTGGCGCCCTGCACGAACACGCCATCCTCGTAGCGCAGGCTGATCGCCAGACCGTCCAGCTTCGGTTCGACCGAAAAAACCGGTGCGGCCAATTCCAGTTCGCGCTCGATGCGGCGCTCAAAGTCGGCGACTTCGGCAAAACGGATGCGGTCGTCAGCATCCTCGGCCACACTGGGAGTTTCGAACGCATTGGCCAGCGACAGCATCGGAATCGCGTGGCGCACTTCAGGGAAGCCGCTGTCCGGTCGCGCACCGACGCTGCGGGTCGGCGAATCTTCGCGCGCCAACGCAGGATGCGCGGACTCCAGCGCCTCCAGCTCGCGCATCAGCGCGTCGTACTCGGCATCGGGAATGGCCGGATCGGCAAGGACGTAGTAGCGGTGATTGGCATCCTCCAGCTGACTGCGCAGTTCGACGACGCGTTGCTGAGGAGTGAACTTGGCGATCATGCGTGGCCGGAACAGGGTAACGAAGAAAGGGGCGATAGTAGCGGGGACATGAGCAAGGCGGAACGTTGGGCAAGCCGGAACCAGCCATTCATGAGTCGGAAAAACCCGATACCGCGCTTGGTCAACGTCATGCTGTCACTGCGGAGCACAACGCACGACACGAGCGGCAATCCGGGTATGCGACTGTTTCATGTCTGCCCGCGCTGGCACATCTGTCGAAGCTCACTTCAATCACAGCCAGCCCGCTCTCGATGACATGTGTCGCAGCGGCGTGGCAGAGATCCATGCGGATTTTGCGCCATGACGGCGTCTCGACATGCCCCAAGATGAATGGGAAGCTAGCGTCACCCAGTCCATCCTCTGGAGCATCCCGTGTCCTTACCGGTGTCGCGTCGCTCGTTTTTATCTCTCGCCACCTCGGGTCTGACGCTCGGTGCCGTGGGTCTGACCCATGCGACCGAGGCGGCTCGGCGCAAGGCCGCTGGCGCAGAGGCAATGCCTGGCGTGATGCCGGCCACCGGGACGGTGTATCTGAACCTCAACGAATGTCCCCTCGGCCCCGCGCCTGCCGCACTGGAGGCTGTAAGGACAATTCTGCCGCGCGCCGGCCGCTACCTGCTGGAGTTACCCAACAGACTGATCGCCGCATTCGCTGACCAAGAACAGTTGCCCAGCGACCACGTGGCAGTCTATCCCGGATCCAGCGAAGCACTGGCGCGCGCCGCACGCGCGTTCACCTCGGTGCACGCTAGCGTGGTAATGCCGGATCCGACCTTCGAAGAGGTGACCAATGTCGCCGCCGCGCAAGGCGCGCCGGTGCGGCGGGTGCCACTGCGCGCCGACGGCGCGCACGACGTCAAGGCCATGGCCAGCGCCGATCCGAACGCAGGACTGATCTATCTGTGCAATCCGAACAATCCAACCGGTTCGATCACCCCGCGTGCCGACATCGAATGGCTGCTGCGCAACAAGCCCGCTTCCAGCGTGCTGCTGGTCGACGAAGCCTATATCCACTACAGCGAGCAGCCGTCGGTGATCGACCTGATCGACCAGCGCCAGGACCTGCTGGTGCTACGGACCTTTTCCAAGCTCTATGGCATGGCGGGCCTGCGCCTGGGCCTGGCGGCCGCTTCGCCAGGGCTGCTTGGTAAGCTCGCCGGCTTCGGCCACAACCCGGTGGCGATCACGGCGGCGGCGGCCGGCATCGCCTGCCTGGGCGATCGGCAACTGGTGCCGATGCGGCGCGCCGAAAACGCGCGTATCCGCGACGCCACCATCGTCTGGCTACAAAACAAGGGCTACGCCTGTTTACCGTCGCAGGCCAACTGTTTCATGGTCGACGTCAAACACGACGGCAAGACCTTCGCGGTGGCGATGGCCAAGCAGGAGGTGATCGTGGGGCGCATCTGGCCCAGCTGGCCGAGGCGGGTGCGCGTGACCGTCGGCACCGAGGCGGAGATGCTGCGCTTCCGCGAGGCGTTCATGCAGGCAAGCAAGTAAACCCGACAAGGCAGGGAGACAGGGTCGGCCGCAATGGCGGATCGGTCGAAGGTCACGGTCGTTGCCGTTTCGGCATCAAACACGACAGTGCCACGCACGTCTGTCGAAGAGCAAGAGGCCAAACGCCGCGCGGCGCCTACCAGCGCGGCGTCTTGGTCAGCGGCGGCGCTTGGTGCTGGCGATCGTAGGCGCGCAGATCGTCGCGAATGTGGGCGATACGCTGACGGCCCAGCGCATTGCGGCTATCGTCCAGGACAACGCCGTCGAGCAGTTCGCCCATGCGCTGCACGGTCGGCAGCATCTTCTCCCAGGCATCGAGCGCGGTCAGCGGAGCCGGCAAAGTCAGGAAGAAGGCAATCGCCGGGGTCTCCATCTCGCGGATGTGGGCCATGTCGAAACTGCCCGGCTTCATGATGCTGGCCATGCTGAAGATGGGACCGCGCTCGGGATGGCCTTCGACCAGACGGTGGAACACGTTCATATGCCCGAACACCAGCCCGGTCTTCTCGGCGGCGACCACGATGTCCTCGCCGCGCAGCATCTGGCCGGCGCGCGCGGCGACGTAGAGCGAAACGATCTTGTCGAAATCCTGGCTCGGTCGTTTGCCGAGTTCAGTCCCCAGCGACTCGACAGCGGGCAGGCCCAATTCGGGCTGGTGCGCCTGGCCATCCAGGCCAGGATCGACATCGGACAGCGCGGTGTCGCCGAGGGAGGGCTCGCGCCGCGAATTGGCTGGATCGGTCGCCTCCACGCGCCGGCCCTGGCTCGGTTTCTTCGGTCGACCGAATACAAAGATCGCGGCAATCAACAGCAAACCTGCGGCGAGGATGCCGATGCGTAGCATTGCCATGTCGGACATTCAGGTGGTACTCCGGCAAGGGTGCACAGAAATATAAAGTTGCTTTAGCATGTCACGTCAGGCCGCGCCCGCCAAACGCGCGGCCTCTTCCAGGTCCACGCTGACCAGACGGCTGACGCCCGGTTCGCGCATGGTGACACCGCTGAGCTGGTGCGCCGCTTCCATCGTCGCCTTATTGTGGCTGACGAACAGGAACTGCACTTTTTCGCTCATTTCCTTGACCATCGCCGCCAGGCGGCCGACGTTGGCCTCGTCCAGTGGCGCGTCGACCTCGTCGAGCAGGCAGAACGGCGCGGGATTGAGCTGAAAGATCGCGAACACCAACGCCACGGCAGTCATCGCCTTCTCGCCGCCGGACAACAGCGAGATGCTGGACACCCGCTTGCCCGGCGGCCGCGCCATGATCGACACGCCAGTGTCGAGCAGGTCTTCGCCGGTGAGTTCCAGATAGGCATGGCCGCCGCCGAACAGGCGGGGATACAGCGCCTGCACGCCGGAATTGACCCGGTCGAAGGTGTCCTTGAAGCGGCCACGGGTCTCGCGGTCGATCTTTCGGATCGCCTCTTCAAGCGTTTCCAGCGCAGTATTCAGATCCACATCCTGCGCTTGCAGATACTCGGCGCGCTGCGCGGCCTCGCCGTATTCGCTGATCGCCGCCAGGTTGACCGGTTCCAGCCGGCGCATGCGCGCATCGATCTGCTGCACCGCCTGGTCCCATTCGCTCGGATCGGCGTGTTCGGGCAGGCCATTGATGATGTCCTCGAGCACGAAGCCGGCCTTGACCACCGCCGCCGAAAGTTGTTCAGCATTGAGCACCAGTGCTTGCTGATCGAGCCGACGCTGGGCGATGCGCTCGCGCTGCGCCAAGGCGTGTTCGTCGCGCTGTTGGCGGGTCTGCTCCAGCCCACGCAGTTCGTTGTCGATCCCATCCAACTGCGCGCGCGCCTCGCCCAGCATGCGGTCGGTGCGCACGCGCTCGCTCAGGGCGGCCTGGTGTTCGACTTGCAGCGCCTGCACCGGCGAATCGCCTTCGTTGAGTTGTGTGCTGAGTTCGCCCAGGCGCGTATCCAATTGCCCACGCTGGTTGCCCATGCGCTCCAGCGCTTGGCTGAGCGCCGCGATCTGGGTACGCTGCGATTCCAACGTCAGCGCCAGCGCGTGCGAGGCCTCGCGTACCCGGCGAGCGGCGTCGCGAGCCAGATCGCGCGCTTCGGTAAGCTGGCGGCGCTCGCTTTCCAGCGCCTGCCGGAGCGACTCCAGGTCGCCCATGCTGGTGACCGCGTCCTCCAGCTTGGAACGTGCCTGGCGCGCCTGCGTGCCGCTGCTGTCCAAGGTTTCCAGCAACTGTGCAATTTCGATCTCGATCCGTTCGATGCGGGTGCGCGCGGCATCGACCTTGCCTTGCTGGCTCTGCAATTGCCCGGCCAGCTCGGAGACGCTGCGATGGGCCAGGTACAACTGGCGCTGCGCATCCTCGCGCTGCTGCTCGCCAGCCAGCAACTGATCGCGCATATCCGCCAGACGCCGCTCCAATTCGGCTTCGCGCTCCTGCAACGCGTCGATCTGGCCGCGCAAGGTCTGGATCTCGCGTTCGCGCAGCAGCGCGCCCTGCTTGGCCGCGCCGGAGCGCGACACACGCAACCAGCCCTGCCCCAGACGCGCGCCATCGCGGGTGACGATCGCATCGCCTTCGCTGAGCTGCGGCAACAGCGCGCGCGCGGCGACCAGGTCCTCCGCCGCGTGCAGACGCGCCAGCAGCCGGCGGATCGCCCGTGGTCCCTGCACCTTGGATGCCAAGGAGGTGGGGGCAAATTGCGCGGCGCTTGCGTCATCGCTGACCAAGGCGATGCGGCCTTCGCCGAGTTCGCTCAACGCATCGACCAAGGTCTCCGGCGCCTCCACCAGCACACCCTCGATCAACTGCCCGAGCGCGCCCTCGACCGCGTTCTCCCAACCGCTTTCGACGCTGAGCCGTTCGCCCACGCGCGCCGCCGAATCCAGCCCGCGCGCCTGTAGCCACGCCAGCGCGGCGCCCTGCTCCTGACCCAACGCGGCCTGCTGCAAGGTTTCCAGCGACGACAAGCGGCCGCGCGCGGCCTGCGCCTGCTTGCGCACCTCGGCCAGTTCCGTCTGGGCGGTGCGCTGCTGCTCCTGCAACGCCGCCACCGCTTGCTTGCGCGCCTCGACCTGCTCATTCAGACCATCCAGGGCGGCACGCTGGGTCTCGTGCTGTAATTGCAGTTGCTCGAAAGCCTCCGCCAGCGCATCCAGGTCCAACCCGGCGCGTTCGGCCATCAAGGCTTCGCGGCGGCGCTCGGCCTCCAGCGACTGCCGGTCCAGATAATCGACACGGGTGCGCTCCACCTCGCCAGCACGCGAGGCCTCGGCGGTATGCCGTTGGTGCAATTCCCAACGCTGCTGCCAGTCGGCCAGGCGCGCTTCGGCATCGCGCAGGGCGTCCTGCTTGTACGTGTTGTCTTCCTGCAACTGCTCCAACTGTGGGCCGGCAACATCCACCGATTCGCGCAGCAACGCCAGCTTGGCTTCATCGCTGCCTATGTGCTGAGCGAGTTCGGATAGGGCCAATTGCGCCTCGTCGCGCGCTTTGTGCAGGCGTTGCGACAAATCGCGTTGATGTTGGATCTGCTGTTCGATACGGGCCAGCGTACTGCCGACCTTGTATACCTCGGCTTGCGCGGTGCTGAGCGCTTCGGCGGCTTCTTCGCGGCGCACGCGCCCGGTCTCGATGCGCGCTTCGGCATCGCGTTGCTCGGCGATCAGTTGCTGCAGCCGGGTTTCTTCCTGATCCAGCGCCTCGCGCAAACCTTGCAGCCGGCCGTCCAGACCGCGGTATTCCAGTGCTTTCCACTGCGCATCCTTGATCCGTCGCTCTTCCTGCAACGCCTGGTATTGCTCGGCCTGACGCGCCTGGCGCTTGAGATGTTCGAGTTGCTTGCCGATCTCCTCGCGCAGGTCGCTCAGGCGCTCGAGGTTCTCGCGGGTGTGGCGGATGCGAGTCTCGGTTTCCTTGCGCCGCTCCTTGTATTTGGAGATGCCGGCGGCTTCTTCCAAGTACACGCGCAAGTCTTCCGGGCGCGCCTCGATGATCTGGCTGATCATGCCCTGTTCGATGATCGAGTAGCTGCGCGGCCCCAGGCCGGTGCCCAGGAACAGATCGGTGATATCGCGGCGGCGGCACTTGGTGCCATTGAGCGAGTAACTGCTGCTGCCGTCGCGGCTGACCTGACGCTTGACCGAGATTTCGTTGAACGCGGCGTACTCGCCAGCGATGGTGCGATCGGAATTATCGAAGATCAACTCGACCGTGGCCTGCGACACCGGTTTGCGGGCCGAGGAGCCGGAAAAAATCACGTCGGTCAGCGAATCGCCGCGCAGCCGGCTGGCCGAACTTTCGCCCATCACCCAGCGCACCGCGTCGATGATGTTCGACTTGCCGCAGCCGTTCGGACCGACGATGCCGGTCATATTGGTCGGCAGGTGCAGCGTGGTCGGATCGACGAAGGACTTGAAGCCGGACAGCTTGATGGTCGACAGGCGCATGAGGCGGGGAATCCATGGCAAGCGCTGCCGGCATCCCGACACGCGCTGCCGCTAATGAAAATCCAGGTGAAGTCCTACGTCCAACCGATTGATGCGCTTGCATCGACGGGCTGGAGACAGACGCGGGCCACTGAGTATAGCGGCCCCTGCGCACGGCGGGGCCAGCGGCATCGGAAAGGCGCCGACCTTCGCCTGCATTGGACACCACCGCACATGGGGATCCAGAAACGACACAGGCACCTTGCGGTGCCCGTGTCGGTGAAAACGAATGCGGCGATCAAGCTTCCGCTTCGACCACGACCTTGACCGTGGTTTCCACGTCGGCGTGCAGGCGCACCAGCACCTCGTATTCGCCGATGTTGCGGAACGCGCCTTCGCCCAGCACGACTTCGCCCTTCTCCAGCGCCATGCCGGCAGTGGTGAAGGCCTCGGCGATATCGCGCGGACCGACCGAGCCGTACAACTTGCCTTCGGTGGAAGCATTGGCCTTGACCGTGACGCTGGCGCCTTCCAGCTTGGCGGCACGGGCTTGGGCGTCGTTGTGGATGGCCTTGGCCTTGGCTTCGTACTCGGCACGCTTGGCTTCGAATTCGGCGATGTTGGCTGCGGTGGCCGGCACTGCCTTGCCCTGCGGCACCAGGTAGTTGCGGCCGTAACCCGGCTTGACGTCGACCTTGTCGCCGAGGCCGCCCAAGTTGGTGACTTTTTGTAGAAGAATCAATTGCATGGCGTTACTCCGTTATTCGTTAGCGGCGGCATGGGGCCACCGCAACGCGTGCTGTCCGAATAGGACGGGATTGGATTGCGCGGAGTCGGACATGTACCCGACCGACACCCGGCGGTTGCTTCGGTCACCGCACACGGTAATGCGCACGGTTCCGAACGACTCGGATCAAACGTCGTGGTTGTCCGTGTACGGGATCAGCGCCAGGAAACGTGCACGCTTGACCGCCGTGGCCAACTGACGCTGGTACTTGGACTTGGTGCCGGTCACGCGGCTCGGCACGATCTTGCCGTTCTCGGTGAGGTACTGGCGCAGAGTGTTGAGATCCTTGTAATCGATCTCTTTGACGCCCTCGGCGGTGAATTTGCAGAACTTGCGACGACGGAAGAACTTGGACATGGACCTGCTCCTTAGGCGGCTTCGACGGCGTCGCCGTCGGCTTCGTTGGCGGCGGCGGACACATCGCCATCGTCGTCGTCGCGACGACGACGCTCACCACGGTCGGGCTTGTCGCCCTTCTCGTCCTTGCTCTTCATGATCAGCGACTGCTCGGTGTCGGCGCCATCGCGCTTGATCGCCAGGTGACGCAGCACGGCGTCGTTGAAGCGGAAGCTCTCGACCAGCTCGCTCAGCACGGCCTGATCCACTTCGATGTTGAGCATGACGTAGTGCGCCTTCACCAGATTCTGGATCGGATAGGCCAACTGCCGACGACCCCAGTCTTCCAGGCGGTGAATGGTACCGCCGCCGTTCTCGACCAGCGACTTGTAGCGCTCGATCATGGCGGGGACCTGCTCGCTCTGGTCCGGATGGACCAGGAACACGATTTCGTAATGACGACTCATGTGGTTGTACCTTTCGGATGTGGCCCAAGGGCCAGTCAGCCCCCCGCAGGTGGCGGTGGAGCAAGGGTTCCCGCCCGAATAGGCGCAGGAAGCCAACAAGTATGGCAGCGCCCTTGGCCAATGACAAGCTCACGCACCCAGGACGCCCGCTCTGCCCCGCGTCGTCCATCGCCATTGCGCCCCTCTCCGACCCCAAGCATCGACCAAAGGACCGAATGCGGCGGGCAGGCGCGATTCTGCGACACTAGCGCAATGTTATCGTCGACATTCGCGCCCACAGCCCTCAGCGCAACGCAATGCACAATGCCGTGCCGATGCAACGGACGCGGAGACTCCGGCAGCCGCAAGCGATGAACCCAGGGTTGCCGAGCGTCGGCGGCTTGAGCGCAGGCCAGCCATTACGGTTGTCGTTACCAGCGGAACTGCAGGCAGCCGCGCGCAGTGCCCACCGCCATCTGCTCGACGACGGCACGGCGCTTTACCTGCTGGCGTTCGATACCGCGCAATTCGACGCGGGGGCTTTCGCGGCAATGGCAATCGCCCGCCCGGACAGCATCGCGCGCAGCGTGCGCAAGCGTCAGGCCGAGTTCCTGTTCGGCCGTCTGGCCGCGCGGCTGGCGCTGCAAGAGGTGCTGGGACCTGCGCAAGCGCAGGCAGACATTGCGATCGGCGCGACGCGCGCGCCCTGCTGGCCTGCCGGCAGCCTGGGCAGCATTTCCCATTGCGAGGACTACGCGGCCGCCATCGCCATGGCGACCGGCACCTGCCACGGCGTGGGCATCGATCTGGAACGACCAATCACACCCGCGGCGCGCGCGGCGCTGCTGAGCATCGCAATTGATGCCGACGAAGCCGCTCGTCTGGCAAAGGCGGCAGACGCGCGGTGGCCGCACGACCTGCTGCTGACCGCACTATTTTCGGCCAAGGAAAGCCTGTTCAAAGCCGCCTACAGCGCGGTCGGACGCCACTTCGACTTCAGCGCGGCACGCCTGTGCGGCATCGACCTGGGACGGCAATACCTGTATCTACGCCTGACCGAGACACTCTGCGCGCAGTTCGTGGCAGGGCAAGTGTGCGAGGTCGGCTTCGCGCGCCTGCCACCGGACCTGGTGCTCACCCACTACGCCTGGTGAGCACGCGAACAGTCGGAACCCGCCAACGGCAGCGGCACTCAAGACGTGGCGTGCGCCGCGTCGGTGGTGAAGCTCTCCCCGCATCCGCACTCGGCGGTGGCATTGGGATTGCGGAACACGAAGGTCTCGCCCAGGCCCTGCTTGGCGAAGTCGATTTCGGTGCCATCGACCAACTGCAGACTGGCGGCATCGACATAAATACGCACTCCGTCCTGCTCGAACACCGCATCGTCCGCGTGCGCTTCGTGCGCCAGATCGGTGACATGGCCCCAACCGGAACAGCCTGTGCGTACCACCCCGAAACGTAGACCCAGCGCACCGGGAGTCTGGTCGAGGAAACGCTGCACGCGTGCAAACGCGGCGGGGGTGAGGCGGATGGCCATGACGAACGACTCCAACGACTTGCGATACGACATTATACGACCGATGCCCGCAACGCCTCGCAAGCGCTACGCTCCAGCCATTACACTTGTTCATTCCATATCGAGCCACTGCGGCGAGGATTCAAGTCATGACGGTGGTGAGCGTTGAACATGCGCTGGCCGGGAAGATCCCGGTCGGCGGCGAAGTGACCGTCCGCGGCTGGGTCCGTACCCGGCGCGACTCCAAGGCGGGGCTGTCCTTCGTCAATGTCAGCGACGGTTCCTGCTTCGCGCCGATCCAGGTGGTGGCGCCGGCCGCGCTGCCCAACTACGAACCGGAAGTGAAGCGCTTGACCGCCGGCTGCGCGGTAATCGCGCGCGGGCACCTGGTCGCCTCGCAAGGCCAGGGCCAAAGCTTCGAGATCCAGGCCGAGAGCATCGAGGTACTGGGCTGGGTCGAGGACCCGGAGACCTACCCGATCCAACCCAAAGCGCATTCGCTCGAATTCCTGCGTGATGTGGCGCACCTGCGTCCGCGCACCAACCTGTTCGGCGCGGTGACCCGCATCCGTAACTGCCTGGCGCAAGCGGTGCACCGTTATTTCCACCAGAACGGCTACCACTGGATCAGCACTCCGATCATCACCACCTCCGACGCCGAAGGCGCCGGACAAATGTTCCGTGTCTCCACGCTGGACCTGACCAACCTGCCACGCGACGGCAAGGGGCAGGTGGATTTCAGTCGCGACTTCTTCGGCAAGGAAACTTTTCTGACCGTCTCCGGCCAGCTCAACGTCGAGGCCTACTGCCTAGCGTTGAGCAAGGTCTATACCTTCGGCCCGACCTTCCGCGCGGAGAACAGCCACACCACCCGCCATCTGGCCGAGTTCTGGATGATCGAGCCGGAGATCGCCTTTGCCGATCTGGCCGAAGACGCGCGGGTCGCCGAGGACTTCCTCAAATCCCTGTTCCGCGCAGTGCTGGAAGAGCGTGGCGACGACCTGGCGTTCCTTGCCGAACGCGTGGACAAGACCGCCATCAGCAAGCTGGAGAGCTTCGTCAATTCACCCTTCGAGCGCATCGAATACACCGATGCGATCGGCCTGCTGCAACGGTCCGGGCAGACGTTCGAGTTCCCGGTGGAATGGGGCCTGGACCTGCAGACCGAGCACGAGCGCTGGCTGACCGAGCAACACGTCGGCCGGCCGGTGGTAGTGACCAACTATCCCGAGCACATCAAAGCCTTCTACATGCGCCTGAACGACGACGGCAAGACCGTGGCGGCGATGGACGTGCTGGCCCCGGGCATCGGCGAAATCATCGGCGGCAGCCAGCGCGAAGAGCGCCTGGATGTGCTGGATAGGCGCATGCTGCAATTTGGCCTGGACCCGCAGCATTACGGCTGGTACCGCGACTTCCGCCGCTACGGCACGGTGCCGCATGCCGGCTTCGGCCTGGGCTTCGAGCGCCTGGTGGTCTATGTGTGCGGCCTGAGCAACATCCGCGACGCCATTCCCTACCCGCGCGCTCCGGGTAGCGCCGAATTCTGAAGCCAGTGGAAGAGTACGCACCATGATCCTGTTCTTCGCGCTGTGTTTCGTCGGCGTGGCGATCGCCGGGGCCAGCGCGTTCCTGATCTTCTGGCCGTTGACCCTGGTGCATATCCGCGACCGCCATCCACCGCTGGTGGCGGCGTTCGGCCAGGGCGCCTTTCTCAAACCAATCGCGCTGGGCTGGCTGCTGACCCGGCGCTATCGTCCGCTCGGCGACCGCGCGCTCTCCGGGTTAGCGACGCCGGCGTGGCTATCGCTGCTGACCATTTTTTTCGGCCTGGGCATGGCCATCCTGCTCTGGCTGCTCTCCATGGTGACCCAATGACCTCAGACAACTCCGCCCACGATCAGTGGTACCTGGCAAGCCTTGGCCGCCTGCTGGTGTGGGCCCGCCTGCGCGCGCGCGCGGCTGGCACCGCCGAGGTGCTGGACAGCGACGGCAATACCCTCAGTTACGACAGCGAAGACAGCGCACGCGCCGCGCTGTTCGATGCCGAGTTCGTCGCCTTCAACGGCCTGGACGAGGACGACGCCCGAGCACGCGGCTTCTCCCTGGAAGAGATATTGCCGCCGCAGGCAAAGGACGATGCCAGCCTGCGCGGGCGCATGACCCAGAGCTTGGGCGCACGGGTCTAAACGCCAACGATGCACATCCCACCCGCATTCGCCGAGACCGATCTGCGCGCGCTCGACCAACTGATCGCGCGTGCCCCCTTCATCACCCTGGTCACCATCGCCGACGGACTGCACTGCGCCACGCCCTTGCCGGCGCTGTACCGACGCGACGGCGCTCGCATCGTAATCGAAGGACACTGGGCAAGCGTCAATCCGCAGGCGTGGCATCGCGGGCCGGCACTGCTGATCGTGCATGGTCCGCATGCCTATGTCTCGCCTGGCTGGTATCCGGACAAAGAGACGATGAAACGTGTGACGACATGGAACTACGCCACCGCACACTTGCATGGCCATCTGCAAAGCAGCGACGATGAAGCGCTGTTGGCCGATGTGGTCGCGCGACTGAGCGAACGCCAGTCGCATGCCCTGGGCAGCGACTGGCGCTACGAGCCCCACAACGAGGCGCACCGACGCATGTTACGTAGCATCGTCGGCTTCCGCTTCGAGGTCGAGCGGGTGGAGTTGAAGCTCAAGCTCAGCCAGAACCATGCCATCGCGAACCAGCAGGCCGTACATGACGCGTTACAGGCACAAGCCGATCCGAGTGCGCAGGCAGTGGTGGCGCTGATGCGTCAACGGTTGCCACCGGACTGAGCACCACTCAGGTCAACCACATCGGCTGGCCGGTTCGTACTGATCGGCCTCAACGCGGCGAGCGCTGGCACGGCCACCGTCCAGCGGCGACAATCCCTCGCGAATAGCATAGCGGGTCAATTGCGCGATGCTCTGCATGCCCAGCTTGAGCATGATGTGCTCGCGGTGAGTCCCGATGGTCTTGACGCTTATATGCAGCCGCGCAGCGATGTCCTTTGTCGACAAACCCTCGGACAGCAATTGCACGACCTCGCGCTCGCGCGAGGTCAACAAGGTATAGGCCGAGGCGGCATCGCCGGGCGGACAGCGGTATTCGCTGACCAAAGATTGCGACAGGGCCGGGCTGATGTACAACTGATCCTTGCTGACTTGTTGAATGGCACGCAGTAATTCGCGAAAGGTGCTGTTACGCGCCAGGTAACCTTTGGCCCCGGCATCGATGACCGCACGCACGTTGGCCGCCGTGTCGGAGGCGGCGATGCAGATTGCCTTACTGTGCGGGCTGCGTTGCAACAGCCGGCGCGTGGCCTCGATCCCATTCAAACCCGGCAGCATCACGTCCATCAGCACGATGTCAGGATGCCGTTTGGTCACCAGTTGCACGCACTCCAGGCCGTCGACGGCATGACCGACCACATCGATGTCCGGGGTGTTTTTCAGCAGGGCTGCTATGCCCTCCAACACGATACTGCGTTCGGCGGCAATCACGATACGTGTTTTCATTCTTTACCTGTCTTCGCAATGGATCCCCAAACGCTCGCGACCGCGTGAAAACCCGCGTCCCATGCGCCACTATTTCAACCGATGCGACAGTGTCATCCACGCCTGCGTGGCGCCACCAGCTTGTCACGCAGAGCAATGGCGGCCATCGGCTTCAAACTGATATGAATGGCAAGGACGACTGAATTGGTGCGAATCAGCGCATTCGTCTCGCTGCGTAGACTCCCTCCATCACCGATGGACTATACGAAACCTGAGATAAAAAGCGCGCGCATCGCCGGCAATCGGCACGCAGACATTTGCGTCATAAACCCCGGCATTGCGTGCACTCATTCGGATGCAGGCGGGAGCGGAACGCGTGCGCCTTCGCTCTGCAGCATGCAGCGGGCGAAATCGGCAAGCCGTTGCTGGATCGCCGCAGGCGGCATGCCCGCATCGATCGACTGCTGCATGGCCATCAACTGCGAGGCCAACTCTCCCTGCCAGCGCATGCGTTCGGTATCGCCGTTGACGCGCTGCAATTCCAATGTGGCCTGTGCCTGTGCCGACGCATCGCCGCGCACCAACGTTTCCATCGAATCGACCAGGCGTTGCAGCAGTCGATACACCGCCGTTGCGGAGAAGCCGCCCAGCATCGCCAGGGTGGGCTTGCCGAAAGTGCGCATGCTACCGCTCTCGAAAAGATCCCTGGGCAGTACTTCAACCAGGATCAAGCCGGCGATCAGGCCCAGGATCATGCGTGCGCCATAGGATGCATCGTATTTGGGGTCGTAGGTGGCATTGGCGACGTAACGATGCACCTGAAACAACGAGGAGAACGACGCGCCCAGACCAGCGCAGAACAACAGGAACAAGGCATTCCACAACAAAACGCTGCCGGAGGATTCCAAAAAACCAAGGCGCACGTTATTCGCGCTCACCTTGCTGGACAGCGCCGAGGCGACCAGCGCGAACAGAAAAAATAGCGACGTAACGGTCAACGCGCGCACCAGCGGCAACGGACCGAGCAGACTCGCCCAATGCCGGCGACGGCGCTCGGTATCGAGTAGAAACACCGCCTGCGGCGTCGCCGGACGGATGATCTGCGCGAGGCGTCGGTGCGTCAGCGCCAGTTCGTGCGCATAGTGCTCACTGGCATCGATACAGGGCACTGCGCTCTCCAGCAGGATCGACAGGCGTGCGATCAATTCGGCTGGCACAGCCATGCCATGCTCCAGCACATAGCGCGCCATCGCTTCGCACTCCACCCGCAGTTGCGGCAGAATGCCCGGAGGCGGCACACGCGCAGGGGCAATCCCGACACCGGCTAGCCAACGCCGCAGCGCGTCGGCCAATTTCTTGATCCACACGCGCATTGCAAGACTCCTGGACAGAAACGCTGGACAAAAACCCGGGGCGGTGGCGTACCGAGCGAATCAGTCTGCGCTGGAGGCACGCTCCAGCTTGCCCATTTCCACCGGCGCTCCTGCACGAGCGTAGAGTTGCAGTAAAACCTGCCCGTCCGGCGCTGTGCGCAGTTCAAGCGTGCCGTCGCTCAAACGTCGGCAGTAGCCGGCATCGCTTGGATCAAGGGAATAGAGCCAGTGACCCTCGCGACTTCCGGCGTAGCGTGCCTGCAGCATGCACAGCCGCGGCTCGCTGTAACGCAGCACGACCATCGGCACACCGGGCGCCTGCGGTATCGCATTCACCGTCATCTGCACCTGCACCGGATCGCGACCGTTTTCTGCCCTTAGCAAGCCATGCCACCGTCCCTGCAACGGACTGGGCTGGCCCGGTGCGGTATGCAGAACCACCGGCAGCGCTTGTCCATCGATGGACAGCCGCAGATCATCGCCACTGCGCTGCGCGGTCAAGCGTTTGCCCATCAGTTTGTCGCAATACGCACCGCCGTTGATCGACTCCAGAGCGAAACTATCGCCCTCGCGCGACTGCACCTGCAACGCACAATTCAGCGGCGAACCGAAATTCAACACTGGCTTCCCTCCCTGTTGCGCCAGGCCGACGGCAACCAGGCGGTGTGCATCGAGCGCAAGGCTGCCACGCCATTGCCCGGCGGGCAGTGCATTAGCGGTTATTGCGAGCATGGGGGCCGGCGGTGGCGGCGAGGCCGCGACGACCAACGGCAGCACTAACCACAGCGACAGCCAGAGGAAAAAACGCGGAAAATCATAAGAACGGATGTGCATGCGACGCTCCTTATTTAGGTGAAAAAACCTGTGCATCACAATGGCAATTCACCACGACAGGTCACGTGCAAAGACCAGTGCCAGCAGTGCCGTCATCGCCAAAATCGCAACAAACAACAATCCAATCCGACGTCGGAATCGGCGCTTGCGCTGCACGCGCGCCAGCGACAACACGTCGATTTGCAATGTTCGGCACCATTGGTCGGTGTCCCTGCGCGACAAAATGAACACGTGTTTACGCATGTTCTGACTCCGCCGAGCGATCATGCGAGTCGGAATCGGCGGATATATTCCACAATTTGACGCGTTGTCCCTCGAACAGCACCTCGCCGACCGGCGCTTGTGTCCCATGAAACAGAACCTGCAGGCGATGGCCGGGCCGCCATCGCCGCCGGGGAAGCACATGTAGCAGCAAGCGCGGTGCCTCGTCGGGAATCTCCAGCACATCCAATTCCACATCGAACGACAACGCAAGTTGACCGATCTGCGGCATCTGCCAGAGGCGCAATTTCCATAGTGGGATCTGCAGCGACGGTGCTCCAGTGTCGGCCGACGCGACCTGCAACACATCCTCGCTAGCGAAAAATGCCCGTAGCGTTTGCGCATGACGGGCGCGGCAACGGCACTGGGCATCCAAAAACGCCGCCGACAAACCATGCAGCAACAGATCGAACTCACAGCGCAACTTGCGCATCATTCGCCCTTCATCCAGCCAGGCTTGCGTGGAAAGCCCACGTGATAGCACAGCCACTGCATCACCACCTGATGCTCGCCGAGCTGGAGCACGGCGAAATTCTTTTCCGTGCCGATGATCGCCCCTTTCGGCGAATCGCTCAGGCAGCGATTGAGCAAAGCGCGCGCGGCTTCGATCTGTTCGGGCGTTTGCATCTGCGTCGGGTTGTCGCTACCGACCACAACCCGTTTGACGAACTTGACTTGAGTAAGGTCGAACATCGTTGACGAGTTCCCCGACGAGATGGTTCAACAGACCGCTATGGCCTTAGGGGGTGGCTGGCACTGATACTGGCGCGCCGACCTTGCGCGGCGCCACCGAGCTTTGCAGGATGTCCATCACCCGCGCCAGGCCTTCAGGCATGCCCTTGTCCTCGGCATGCACCGACACGTGGTATTTGGCCGAGTTGTCGGAGCTGCGCGTGTTCTCCTTGTGCGTGGCAACCGACCCCTGGATGTTGACCTTGGCCTTGAACAGACCCCAGCCGAACTCCATGTCCGCCGACAGCGACGCCGAGGCATCGGTGGAAGACTTCTCGGAGAATGACGACTTCACTTCCATGTCGAAGGTGATGTCCACCGTCTGAATGCTCAGGCTCGGCACGTTGACGATGGCCAGCAGCGGTACCTCCAGTTCCACTTCTTCTTCGGCGATACCGCCAGGGTTGGTCGGGTCGTCGACTGGCCGTTTGAAGCGGAAGCTGGCGGTGCGAGTGTCGCCTTGCGCCTGCTGATCGGTGCTGCCGGCAGGCGGCGGCAGGAAGCCGATGACACGGATGAAATCGGCGGTGGCGCGAGCCAGTTTGACCTGTGCTTCGCAGGCCGCATCCAGCGGACCGCCGATCAGGTCGCCCATCGGCAGACCCTTGAACTGGCTGGACATATTGACGAGTTCGTCAGGCATAGCAGTGACTCCTTAAGTAGTGGGATTGGTGACATCGTCCGTGTCCGGGACGTCTGGCTTGTCGGCCATGACCGTCTTGAACACGCCCTGCGTCTGCGCCAGATGGTTCAGCAATCTGGCCGCTCCGTCAGTGGGTTCGGTCCCCTCCACGCGCAGCACGACGTGGACGGAACTCTGGCGTTGACTCTTGGCGCTCGCGGAGGTATCCACGCGCACACTGGAGCGGGTAGCGGTGCGCTTGGCCTGCCAGGCGCCGCGCGGGGCGGCCGGCTCCGACGCGAAGAAACCATCGGCCGATTGCAGCCCGCCCAGATCGCCGAGTTGCGCGTCGAAACTGATCTCCACATCCTTGATCCGCAGCACGTTGGTCGAGACCAGTGGCAGCAACGGTGCGCGGTAATAATCCTCGTCGCCCTCGGCGGCCTGCGGATGCTGAGACGGGAGGCGGATGATGACGCTCTTGGGCCGGTGATACTCGTCGAAGTAATCGCCGAGGTTGGCCATCTGGTGCTGTGCGATGCGGTCCTGCGCCTCGATCACCGCGCCGGCCAGCGCTTCGATCAAGTCGTTCAATGCAGTCGGTCCAGCCATGTTAGCTCCTGGGAAAAAAAGGCCGCCATCGGCGACGACAACGGGTCGGCAACGCTCGCGGCGCCGGGATATGCGCAGACACGAGCGACGCTAGACGCGCGGTGGGCGCTCAGCGCAGGTCTGGAAATGCCTCCACCCTGGCCAACCAACCCTTGAGGAACTTGCCAAGCGTCGGTCTCGCCGCGACCAGACGCTGGTAGTAATCGCGGCGGCCCTGCTTGTAGCGCATGTACAGATCAGGCTGATCGGCCGCTATTACCGCCTTCAGCGTGGCTGGGCCGAGCTTGCCGTCATCGATGAGTTGCAACGCCGATTGCTGTTCATTGAGGACGCGCTGTAGCAGTTTGATGGCGTTGTTACCTGCATTGACATAGAAGTCGAATACGATGTCGGCCAGCGGCTGCAGCGCGATCGCGTCACCATGCACCGCGTCCCAGTAGCAAGTCTTGTAGATCCGCCCCGCCTGCGCATCGGTGAGCGCACGCAGATTCTCCAGCGCAGGTTCCACCTGCAACAGGCTCTTGGCGTAGAGGCGGAACGTGGCGAGCGTGATGCCTTTGTTGGTGGCACCGCCGGGATCCTGCGGATCGTTGACGAAGCCGCCCTCGTACCTGAGCAAGGTGGGAAAAAACACGTTGAAGTCGGCCATGCGATCCTCCGGGAATGCGCCGTGACGGGGCGTGGAGGAAGTCTGGCGAGCGTTCACGCGCGAGGGGATCGGCAAATATCCGATCCGGTGGTGCGCTGAGGCTGAGGCCGCGCTGCGGCGGAGGCGCAGGCGACGAACGGCACCTCCATACGCCCGCGTGTGTCTGGACATATTGAAAGGCAGACGCCCCCGTACGCTCGCGACGCGGTTCTGGGATAATGCCCAGCCATGAGCAAAATCGACCAGCTACTGCAAAACAACCGTAACTGGTCCGAGCGCATCAACCTTGAGGACCCCGAGTTCTTCAGCCGCCTGTCCAAGCAACAGACACCGCAATACCTGTGGATCGGCTGCTCCGACTCGCGTGTGCCGGCGAATCAGATCATCGATATGGCGCCGGGCGATGTGTTCGTCCACCGCAACATCGCCAACGTGGTCGTGCATACCGACCTCAATTGCCTGTCGGTCATCCAGTTCGCGGTCGATGTATTGAAGGTGCGACACATCCTGGTCGTCGGCCATTACGGCTGCGGCGGCGTACACGCTGCCCTGACCAGGGCACGCCTGGGCCTGGTCGACAACTGGATCCGCCACGTCACCGATGTGGCCGAAAAACACGAGCACTGCCTGCAACAGGCCGGCGACCTCGGCGTGCAGCACGCACGCCTGTGCGAACTCAACGTCGTCGAGCAGGTGGTCAACGTCAGCCGCACCTCGATCGTTGGCGATGCATGGGCACGTGGACAGGAATTGACTGTGCATGGCTGGGTCTACAGCCTGCGCGACGGTCGCGTCCACGACCTGGGCATGGAACTGGATTGCATCGAAGACCTGGAGCCGCGCTACACCGCCGCGCTAGCGCGTATCAGCCAAGACCATCAAGAGCGCTGAGCCGCTCGCCGAACCTCGCCACAAGGAAACATCCGCATGCTGCCCGCTCCGCTGAACCTACATGCATGGATCGACGAACACCGACATCTGCTCAAGCCGCCAGTCGGCAACAAGTGCATGCATGCAGGCGACTTCATCGTGATGGTGGTGGGCGGGCCGAATGTACGCTCGGACTTTCACTACAACGAAGGTCCGGAGTGGTTCTACCAGCTCGAAGGCGAGATGGTGCTGAAGATCCAGGAAAACGGCGCGGTACGCGAGATCCCGATCCGCCCCGGCGAAACCTTCCTGTTACCGCCCAAAGTGCCGCATTCGCCACAGCGGCAGCCCGACTCGGTCGGCCTGGTGATCGAACGTCGGCGTCTGCCGCACGAGCAGGATGGGCTGCTATGGTTCTGCCAGCAATGCAACCACCTGCTGTACGAAGAATACTTCCCGCTGCAAAATATCGAGACCGATTTCCCACCGGTGTTCGCACGGTTCTACACGTCCGAAACCCTGCGCACCTGCGCACGCTGCGGACACGTGCACCCGCTACCGGCGCCTCCCGCCGCGCCGTGAACCTCCTGCGCCAACGGCTAGGGCGGCGATGCTACGCAGCCTGATCGCACTGAAGCCGCGCGACGTCCCGATCCGGGTCGCGTTGCGCAATACCGTCGCGGTGGTGGCGCCGCTGGCACTCGGCGTGGCCAGCGGACATGCCGAAATCGGCCTGGCCGTAGCCACCGGTGCGCTGAATACCATGTTCTCCGACCTACCCGGTCCCTACCGGGCACGGATGCAGCGCATGCTGATGGCGGCACTGGCGGCGGGCGTGGCGGCCCTGCTGGGCATGCTGATCGGCACGCAGACCCTGACGCTAGCGCTGGCCGCACTGGTGCTGGGCCTGGGCGGCGGCCTGTTGGTGGCGCTGGGTCCGGTCGCGGCCCGGGCCGGGCTGACCAGCATGATCCTGCTGGTGGTCAGCGCCGACGTACACCTGCCACCGATGCAAAGCCTGGGCGTGGCCGCACTGATCTTCGCCGGTGGCGTGTTGCAGATGCTGATGGCGCTCGCCGCATGGCCGCTGCAACGGTATCGCCCCGAGCGCTTCGCCTTGGCGGACCTGATGCGGCAAATAGCGGGAATCGCGCGCCAACGCCCTAATGCGAGCGCGGTGGCGCCAGCGACCGAGGCCGTACTGGAAGCAATGGTGATGCTGCACGGCCAGCACCGTTCGCGCGGGCTGGCCGTGCAGTCCTTGCGCATCATCGCCGAACTCTGCGAACGCACGCGGCAAGAGCTACTGACCCTGTGCGACCTGCACGGGCGTCTGGAGACGAACTCCCCCGCACGACTGCCGATCGAGCGCGTACTCGAACGCAGCGCAGTCGTGCTGGACCAACTGGCCTATGCCATGGACAACGCCGCCGATCCAAAGGCCGCCGCCGACTCGATGACCGGCTTTGACGATCTGGTAGACACGTTGGCGCAAGTGCAGGCGCAAACCGAAGACACTCGCGAGCGCCGCCTGCTGCGTATCGCCGTGGCCCGCGCACAAGGACTGGGCGGGCAGTTGCGCGCGCTGGTCCGCAACGGCCACTGGGCCAGCAGCCGCGGCGAGATCCAAGCCGAACTGGCCGAGGCACGCCTGCCGGCGGCGCTTCGGCAACGCGCGCCGCTACAGACACTGCGCGCCAACCTGCGCATGTCCTCGGTCGCGTTCCGGCATGCGTTGCGCTGCGGAGTCTGCCTGGCGCTGGCGATGCTGTTCGCGCGCTGGCAGGCGATCCCGCACGGCTACTGGATTCCGATGACCACCGCGATCGTACTCAAACCGGATTTCGGTGGCACCCTGCGCTTCGGCGCACTACGTGTGGCCGGCACCCTCGCCGGGCTGCTGCTGGCAACCGTCCTGACCCACGCCGTGATGGACGGGACGGCGGTGCGACTGCTGTTACTCACCATTTTTTGCCTCGGCTTCCGTCTGCTCACCCAGGTCAACTACGGCCTCGGCGTGGCCTCGCTGACCGGCATGTTGGTGCTGCTGTTGTCGTTCGAGGGAATGGCGCCAGGCGAGGCCATCGGCGAGCGCATCCAGGCGACGCTGCTCGGCAGCACCTTGGCGCTGGTCGCCTACGCACTGTGGCCGACCTGGGAGCGCCAGCATCTGCGCGCCACGCTGGCGCAGTTGCTGCTGACCTATCGCGATCATCTGGTCGCAGTGCTGGAAGGCCGCCTGCAAGCGTTGTCGGAAACCCGCGCCGCCGCACGCACCGCGCGCACCAATGTCCAGGCATCGATCGAGCGGCTGCGCGGCGAACCGCTGCGCAAGCGCAATCTGCGCGAACTCACTCTCGCCGAATCGGTGCTGGCCAACAGCAACCGCCTGATCCGCGCCTCGCTGATGCTGGAGGCGGTGCTGCGCGAAGCGCCGGTGCCGCCGGCACTGCCGGAGTTGCAGCACTTCCACGAACAGGCACACATTGCTTTGACCCAACTGGCGAACAGCCTGCGCGACGGCACCCCGCCAGCGCAGGCGACGCTGCGTGCCGACGAACGTCGCCTGGCCGAAGCGCTGGCAGCACATGCACAGGAGGGGGCCGAGGGCAGCGTTCTATCGGCCCTGGCCGATGCCAGCGACCGTATCGCCGACAGCATCGGCACCCTGACCCACGTGCTACGCAGCACGCTCTTGCCGAGTGCGCCCAACGGCACCGACAAAGCGGCGCTCCGCCAGCGCTAAACTCTCGTCCTGTTTCCGGAAACCACCGCCGATGCACGCGCCCCTGTCCCGCCAGCACGCCATGGCCCTCGACGCCGCCGATCCGCTGTTTGCGCTACGGCAGGAATTCCTGTTCCCACAGCATCAAGGCGCCGACCAGGCCTATTTCGTCGGCAACTCCCTTGGCTTGCAGCCGCGCGGCGCGCGCGCCGCAGTGCAGGAGGTGCTGGACACATGGTCGGCCGTGGCGGTGGAAGGACACTTCAACGGCGCGACGCAGTGGATGAGCTACCACGAATTGCTGGCCGCGCCACTGGCTCGCCTGGTCGGTGCGCAGCCGCACGAAGTGGTGGCGATGAACACGCTGACGGTGAACCTGCATCTGCTGATGGTCAGCTTCTACCGCCCTACCCGCGCGCGCCCAGCGATCTTGATCGAGGCAGGCGCCTTCCCCTCCGACCGGCACGCGGTCGCCTCGCAGATCCGCTTCCATGGCTTCGATCCGGCCACCGACCTGATCGAAGTGCAGTCCGACAGCACCGACGGCACGGTGTCGCTGGAGGCGATCGCGCGCACCATCGGCGAACACGCGCCGCGTCTGGCGCTGGTGCTGTGGCCCGGCGTGCAGTACCGCACCGGCCAGGCCTTCGATCTGGCCGCAATAGCGCAGTTGGCGCGCAAGGCAGGCGCGGCGCTCGGCTTCGACCTGGCGCACGCGATCGGCAACCTCCCGCTGCATCTGCACGACATCGCCCCGGATTTTGCGGTGTGGTGCCATTACAAGTATCTCAACGCCGGCCCAGGTGCGATCGCCGGCGCCTTCGTGCATGAGCGGCACGGGCATGGCGACACCCCGCGCTTCGCTGGCTGGTGGGGCCACGACAAGCGCAGTCGGTTTCAAATGGAGCCCGACTTCGTCGCCGCGCCCGGCGCCGACGGCTGGCAGCTCGGTAACCCGCCGATCCTGAGCATGGCACCGTTGCGGGCCTCGCTGGAATTGTTCGAACGGGCCGGCATGCCGGCATTGCGGCACAAATCGCAACAACTCACCGGTTACCTGGAGATGCTGATCCACGCAAGGCTGGCCAACACATTGGAGATCCTCACCCCCTCCGATCCGGCACAGCGCGGCTGCCAACTGTCGTTGCGCGTGGTCGGCGGTCGCGCGCGTGGCCGCTCGCTGCTCGAATACTTGCAATCAGTAGGCGTCCTCGGCGACTGGCGCGAACCGGACGTCATCCGCATCAGCCCGGTCCCGCTGTATAACCAGTATCACGATGTCTACCGCTTCATCGAAGCCGTGGAAACCTGGGCCGGCCTCTGAGCCGCACCTTCATGCGCGGCACACCGCCGCGTCCCTGTCGGACACCGCATTGAATCACTCTCCTCGCAACATCACCTTGATCGGCGCCGGCCTGGCCGGCTCCCTGCTCGCCATCCTGCTCTCACGCCAGGGCTGGCAGGTCACCGTGTACGAACGCCGTGGCGATCCGCGCATTCACGATTACGAGCGTGGTCGCTCGATCAACATGGCCCTCGCCGAGCGCGGCCTGCATGCGCTGCGCCAAGCCGGTGCCGACACCGCGGTGATGGCTAAAGCCGTCATGATGCGCGGGCGCATGGTGCACCTTGCCGATGGCCAGCCGCAATTGCAGCGCTACGGGCGCGACGACAGCGAGGTAATCTGGTCGGTGCACCGCAAGGATCTCAACATCAGCTTGCTGCAGTTGGCCGAGCAAGCCGGCGCGCGCATCCACTTTTACCGCCGCCTGCACACGGTGGATTTCGACGCCGGCTACGCGCGCTTTATCGACGACCGCAACGACCAGCCACACGACATCCATTTCGACAGCATGATCGGCGCCGATGGCGCTGGCTCGGCGCTGCGCGCGGCGATGCAACGTCAGGCGCCGATGGCCGAGCACATCGAATTCCTCGACCATTCCTACAAAGAACTGGAAATTCCCCCCGCCGCCGATGGCAGCTTCCGCATCGAGCCCAACGTTTTGCATGTGTGGCCGCGCGGCCATTACATGTGCATCGCCCTGCCCAATCACGAAGGCACCTTCACCGTCACCTTGTTTCTGCCCAACAAGGGCGAGCCGAGCTTCGCCAGTATTCGCAACGGGAAGGAGGCCGTGGCGCTGTTCGCGCGCGACTTCGCCGATGTGCTACCGCTGATGCCGCAACTGGCCGAACACTGGGAACAGCATCCACCTGGCCTGCTCGGCACGCTGTGCCTGGAACGCTGGCATTTGGGCGGACGCGCCGTGTTGCTCGGCGATGCCGCGCACGCGATGGTGCCGTTCCACGGACAGGGGATGAATTGCGCTTTCGAAGACTGCGTCGCCTTGGCTGCGCAGCTACAACGCGAACCCGATTTGAGCCGCGCCTACGCCGCGTTCGAAGCCGAGCGCAAACCCAACGCCGGCGCCATCCAGCAGATGGCGCTGGAAAACTACATCGAAATGCGCGACCGCGTCGGCGATACCGGTTTCCTGCTGCAACGCGAATTGGAACAGGCTCTGCAAGCGCGCTACCCGACCCGCTTCGTACCACACTACAGCATGGTCACTTTCCTGCGCACCGGATATGCGCAGGTACTCGAACGCAGCCAGATCCAACGCGACATCCTGGTGCAGGCGACGCAGGGTCACCGTGACTTGACCCGAATCGATTGGAACTGGCTGGAACGCACCGTACATGCGCGCCTGGCCCCGCTGGAGGGCGCACGCTGAGACGATCTGGCTTACCCTGGCGCAATAGGCTTGACAGCCTTGACCTGCGTGACCGGCAACGTCCATCACGACGAATCGCAGCAAGGCCGGCCAGAATCGCACTGACAACCGCACGTCCACGGATTCGCTCGGTTGCCGACACATCCTCGCCCACACCACCACGATGCAACCATGCCCGACAGCTTTCTGTTCTACGACCTGGAGACCTTCGGCGCCGACCCAAGACGCACCCGCATCGCCCAGTTCGCGGCGGTAAGGACCGACGCGGCACTGAATCAGATCGAGGAACCGATCAGTTTCTTTGTCCAGCCAGCCGACGACCTGCTGCCCTCTCCGGTCGCCACCCTGATCACTGGTATCACCCCGCAGCAGGCGCTGCGCGAAGGCATCAACGAGGCCGATGCCTTCGCGCGCATCGCCGAGCAGATGGCGCAGCCGCAGACCTGTACCCTGGGCTACAACTCGCTGCGCTTCGACGACGAGTTCATTCGCCATGGTCTGTTCCGCAACTTCCACGATCCCTACGAGCGCGAATGGCGCGGCGGCAATTCGCGCTGGGACCTGCTGGACATGTTGCGACTGATGCACGCCCTGCGCCCGGATGGCATCGTCTGGCCGCAGCGCGAAGATGGCGCCACCTCGTTCAAGCTGGAACAACTTGCGCTGGCCAATGGCGTGCGCGACGGCGACGCGCACGAGGCACTCTCCGACGTCTACGCCACCATCGGCATGGCCCGGCATTTCCGTCGCTGCCAACCGCGCTTGTGGGAGTACGCACTGAAACTGCGCGACAAGCGTTTCTGCGCCAGCCTGCTGGACGTGACCGCGATGCAGCCGGTCCTGCACGTGTCGATGCGCTACCCGGCCTCGCGGCTGTGCGCCGCGCCGGTGCTGCCGCTGACGCGGCATCCGCGTATCGACAGCCGGGTGGTGGTGTTCGACCTGGAAGGCGACATCAATACGCTGTTGCGCTGCACACCGGAAGAAATCGCCGACCGCCTCTACACCCCGCAAGCCGACCTGCCCGAAGGCGAGCAGCGCATCGCGCTCAAGGAAGTGCATCTGAACAAGGCACCTGCGCTGGTCGCGTGGGCGCATCTGCGCGAAGCCGAATTCGAGCGCCTTGGCATCGACCCGGCGCAGGCGCTGGCCAAGGCCGCGCGCATGCGCGAAGCCGGCCCAACCTTGGCGGAGAAGGTGCGCCGCGTCTTCGCCAGCGAGCGAGCAACCATGCCCGCCGACGTGGATGCCTCCCTCTACGATGGCTTCCTGGCCGATACGGATAAGCGCGCGATGGCGCAGGTGCGGGCGACGGCACCGATGCAGTTGGCGCCTCTGGAACATGGCTTCCGCGATCCACGCCTGCCCGAACTGTTGTTTCGCTACCGCGCGCGCAACTGGCCACAAACGCTCTCGATCGCCGAGCAGACGCGCTGGGACGATTACCGACGCCGGCGCCTTGAGGTCGACAACGGCCTGTCCGAGTTGACCTTCGAGACATATGCCGCGCAACTAGCCGATTTACGTCTAGCTCACCCTGAGGATGCTACCAAGCAAGCCCTGCTCGACCAATTGGCCGCCTGGGGCCAAGACCTGCAACGCACCCTATGACCAGCTATTTCAGCGACGCCAGCCTCAAATTCCTGCGTGCCCTGGCCCGGCACAACGAGAAAACCTGGTTCAACGCGAACCGGCACAAATACGAAGCGCACGTGCGTCAGCCGTTCCTGCGCCTGATCGTCGACCTACAGCCGGACTTGGCCGAACTCAGCGAACATTTCCGTGCCGACCCACGCGGCGTGGGCGGCTCGCTGTTGCGGATCCACCGCGACGCGCGCTTTTCCCACGACAAATCGCCGTACAAGACCTGGCAAGGTGCGCGCCTGTTCCACGCGCGACGCAAGCAAGTGCCGGCGCCATCGTTCTACATCCACTTGGAACCGGGCGAGAGCTTCGTCGGCGCCGGGCTATGGCATCCAGAGCCGGAGACACAGCGCAAGGTGCGTCAGTTCATCTTCGACAATCCCGGCAGTTGGAAGACCGCAGCGCACGCGCCGGCGCTGCGCCGGCGCTTCGAACTGGAGGAAAGCGAAGTCTTGGTGCGACCACCGCGCGGCTTTCCTGCCGAATTCCCATTCATCGACGATCTCAAACACAAAAACTGGGTGTTCTGGCGCCACCTCGACGATGCGGCGATGACCGGGCCCAAGCTACGCAGCCAGATCGTCACCGACCTGCGGACGCTGGGGCCGTTCGTGGATTACCTGTGCGCAGCGTTGGATCTGGAATTCTGAAAACCCATCGCGACCACACCACCCGTACACCCTGAGGCATGCGATGAAAAAGTGGCTGGCGTTGCTGTTGTTCGCGCTATTGGGGCTCGGCGGCTACGTCGTCGCCGGTCCGTATCTGGCGATCCACGGGATCGAACAGGCGCTGCGCCAGCGCGATGCCGCCGCGCTGGAAGAGTATGTCGACTTCCCTACACTGCGGGTCAATCTGAAAGCACAATTCGACGATGCGCTATTGCGCCGCGCCGGACCCGACATGCAAGCGAACCTGTTCGGCGGCGCGTTGCTGTCGCTGGCCGGCAGCGTCGGTGGCATGAGCGTGGATGCGCTGGTCACACCTGCCGGCATCGGGGCACTGCTGCAAGGCGATGCGCTATGGAAACGCGCCAGCGGCGACACCGTCGGCGGCGACACCTATGCCGCGCCGCGTCCGCCACAACCGCTGCGTCAGGCCGAACAGCGCTTCGAGTCGACGTCGCGCTTCGTCGCCACGGTACACACCGCCGATGGCACCCCGGTGCAGTGCGTGTTCACGCGCGATGGCCTGCACTGGAAACTCAGCAACATCCTATTGCCATTGTAGGCGCAAGCTTGATGGCGGCGCAGACGCGGGAAATCCGCGCGTAACCACCGGCGCAATAGCGCAATGTCGCGCCGGCATGTATGCCGCAGCGCTCACCGCGCAGCGATGTCGTTGGCCACCCCATGCGGTACATGGCCGGCGGCGACCCGTTCGCGCGCGGCGCTGTCTATATTGTGCTGCGAATCGTCGAAGAAAATGTCCGCGCCGAACGCCTGCAAAAACGGGCCCTTGTGACGGCCGCCGAGAAACAAGGCTTCGTCCAGGCGCACGCCCCATTCGCGCAGGGTGCGAATCACACGTTCGTGCGCTGGCGCCGAACGCGCTGTGACCAGTGCGGTGCGGATCGGCGAGGCATCACCGGCCGGAAACGCCGATTGCAAGGCCTGCAAGGCCGATAGAAAGTTGCGGAATGGCCCGCCGGTCAGCGGCTCGCGTGCGTTTTCGCGCTCGTAGCGACCAAATGCCTCCACACCCTGCTCGCGCGCGAGGCGCTCGCCCTCGTCGCCGAAGATCACCGCATCGCCATCGAAGGCGATGCGCAACTGCGTGGACAGGCGTCCAGTGTTGAGCGCGCCAGCGGCTACAGCGACTTCATGCGCATACTCGCCCGCAGGCTTGGGCAGGATGGTCGCCGCAGCAACCCCATGGCTGAGCGCACGCCGCACCGATTCCGGATTCGCCGACAGGAACAGGTCGGTACCGAACGGTTTGACATAGGGCCAGGTCGCCTCGCCGGAGGTGAAGGTCGCGCGGACGATGTCCAAGCCATAATGCTGGATCGAATTGAAGATGCGCAGACCGGTATCGGCGGAATTGCGCGAGAGCAGGATCACCTCCACAGGCGGGGTCTCCGGCGGCGTGCCCTGGTTCAGCGCCAACAGTTTGCGAACCACCGGGAAGGCCACGCCGGGCACGAGGACATCGTCCTCGCGTTCGCGCTGATAGGCGCTGTAAGCCTCCACACCCTCGCGTTCGAACAAGGCGTGGCCTTCTTCCAAATCGAACAGCGCACGCGAGGTAACCGCGACGGTGAGCAGACGGGGAGCATTGTCAGGCATGGGATGGGAACTCGAAACCCGGGACTCGGAAACGTCCAACGGCACCAGTGTAGCCGAGCCTATGCAATGGACGCCGAACGCACTGCGGCGCTTGAGCGAGCCGGCAGTTCCACGTTTGCACTCACACCATGAACTGCTCGCTCAGGATCCGTTCCTCCAGATTGTGTTCCGGATCGAACAACAGCGTGACCAGACGATCGCGCGATTCGCGGATGGTCACTTCGACCACGTCGCGGGTTTCGTGCGAGTCGGCGGTGACGCTGACCGGGCGTTTGTACGGATCGAGAACCCGAAAGCGCACTTCGGTATCGGCCTTGAGGATCGCACCACGCCAGCGCCGCGGCCGATATGGAGCGATCGGCGTCAACGCCAGGGTATGCGAGCCCAATGGCAGAATCGGCCCGTGCGCCGAAGAGTTGTAGGCCGTGCTACCGGCAGGCGTAGCGACCATCACGCCATCGCCGATCAGCTCATCGATCTTGGTCTGGCCGTTGAGATCGATGCTCACGTGCGCCGCCTGACGGGTTTGCCGCAGCAGCGAGACCTCGTTGTAGGCCAGCGAGCCGGTGGTGGCGCCGGACTCGGTGTGCGCCAGCATCTCCAGCGGTCGCAGCTTGGCCGGTTCGGCCAAAGACAGACGAGCAACGAAGTCCTCGGCACGAAAGTGATTCATCAGGAAACCGACCGTGCCCAACTTCATGCCGAATACCGGCTTACTCATCCCGCCGTGGCGATGCAGGGTCTGCAACATGAATCCGTCACCGCCGAGCGCGCACAACACATCGGCCACGGCCGGCTCGCAGTCGCCATAGCGTGCAACCAACTGCGCGTGTGCTTGCTGCGCCTCGGGCGTGGCGCTAGCGAGGAAACAGATCCGGGGCGAAGGCGGCAGTAAAGGTGCATTCATTGCAACGATCATAACCGGCCAAGCACCACTGCGTCGCCGCATAAGACCATTTTTAAAGCATTATTGTCGTACCGCGAACGCAGCCTCCATCTCCACGATGTACCGAAGCACCGCAGCCACCCACTTCTAGCAGCCGTGCAGGTAGGCTCAGCCAATCCGCCCCTCGACCGGATCATTGCGCTACACCTGGAGCAAAGCCGCGCTCCATGACACGCGGCACGGAGCAACGCCGCGAGAGATAGACAGAACGCTCCTACGACACCGACCTTCTACACCACAAACGGTCGGCTCAGGCGCGCACGCTCGGGCCTGAGCACGGGTTACACCCCATGCGCCGCCAGTTGGCTCAGACGCTGCACCGCCACCGACAGGGTCGGGTAATCCAGGCTTTTCTGTGCGGCCAACTCCTGAAGCATGCCCAGGGTGAAGCGCAGGCTGCTGTCGTCGCGCTGCAACCACTGCTGGACCTTGAACTCGGCGGTAGCACCCGGCACCGCCAGCACTTGGCCAGCTAGCGCGCTGTGCTGCTTGGCCAGTTCGTCGCGTAGCACGCCGCGGGCCACCGCATGCCAACGTCCATTGACTTCCAACGCGTCGATCTGCTCGAACAACCACGGCAACTGCAGGGCCTCGCCGAGGCGGAAATGCACCTTCGATACCTCCACCGGCTTGAGCTTGCGGGTGCGCGCCATTTCGATGATGTCGAACGCCGGCTCCAGGAAACGTAGCTCGGACAACTGCTTCGCCAACGCGGGCGGCAAGCCTTTGTCCTGCCACTGTTGCACCAGCGCCTCGTACAGCGGCCGCTGCGTTTCCGGCAATACGCCGGAAGCGGCACGAATGGCGTTGAACGGCTCGTGGTAGCGCTCCACTGCCGCGGTGATGCCAGGCATCGTGCCCGGACGGAACAGCAGCCAGCGCACGAACGCCCGTTGCAAGGTCCAGGTCACCTCCAGCGCGTCGATCTGCACCGACTCGGGCACCTTGCCATCGAGCGCATCAATCTGCGTCCACAACGCGCGCGCATCCAGCGTTTCGCGGCTGATGGTATAGGCCTTGGCGACCTCGGCGATGCTGCGACCGGTATCCTCCTGCATTCGCATCAGGAAGGTGGCGCCCATGCGATTGATGGTGGTGTTGGTCACCGCGGTGGCGATGATCTCGCGCTTGAGGCGGTGCCGCTCCATCGCATCGGCATACTTTTTCTGCAGCGGCCGTGGGAAGTAACGTTGCAGCTCCTTGGACAGGTAAGGGTCCTCGGGGATGTCCGATTCCAGCAGTTGCTGGAAGGTGACCAATTTGGAGTAGGACAGCAGCACCGCCAACTCCGGCCGGGTCAGGCCCTGGCCGCGCGCCTTGCGCGCGGAAATCTCCGCATCCGAAGGCAAATATTCGATCTGCCGGTCGAGCAGCCCCTGCACTTCCAAGGTACGGATGAAATGCTGCTTGGAACCCAAGCGCTTGACGCTCATTCGCTCCATCAAGCTAAGTGCCTGGTTTTGGCGGATGTTGTCCCACAACACCAGTTCGGCGACCTCCCCGGTCATCGAGGCCAGCAACGTGTTGCGCGCCTGCACAGTCAGCTTTTTCGCCTGTACCACATCGTTGAGCAGGATTTTGATGTTGACCTCGTGGTCGGAGGTGTCCACACCGGCCGAGTTGTCGATGAAGTCGGTGTTGAGCAGCACGCCGGCCTGTGCCGCTTCGATACGGCCGAGCTGGGTCAGGCCCAGATTACCGCCCTCGCCGACGATCCGACAGCGCAGTTCGCCACCGTTGACGCGCAGGCCGTTGTTGGCACGATCGCCGACATCGCTGTGGGTCTCGCTGGCGGCTTTGACATAGGTGCCGATGCCGCCATTCCAGAACAGATCCACCGGCGCCTTGAGGATGGCGTGCATCAGGTCGTTGGGCGAAAGCTGCTTGACCCCAGGCTCCAGACCCAGCGCCGCGCGCACCGGCGGACTGATCTCGATCGACTTGAGTGTGCGCGGATAGACACCGCCGCCGGCACTGATCCGCTTGGCGTCGTAGTCGGCCCAGCTCGAACGTGGCAGTTTGAACAGCCGCTCGCGTTCGGCGAACGCCACCGCCGTGTCCGGGTTCGGATCCAGGAAAATATGGCGATGATCGAACGCGGCCAGCAGGCGCAGATGCCGCGACAAGAGCATGCCGTTGCCGAACACATCGCCAGACATGTCGCCGATCCCCACACAACTGAAGTCCTCGCTCTGGCAATCGCGCCCCAGCGCGCGGAAGTGGCGTTTAACCGACTCCCAGGCACCGCGCGCGGTGATGCCCATGCCCTTGTGGTCATAGCCGACCGAACCACCGGAGGCAAACGCATCGCCGAGCCAGAAACCATGGCCCAACGCCAGCCCGTTGGCGATATCGGAAAACGTGGCGGTGCCCTTGTCCGCGGCGACCACCAAATACGGATCGTCCTGATCGTGGCGCACCACCTGCGGCGGCGGCACGATCTTGCCGCCCACGATGTTGTCGGTGATATCCAACAGGCTCTGGATGAACAGCTTGTAGCAGGCGATGCCTTCGGCCAGCACCGCATCGCGCTCGCCGCCAGCGGGCGGGCGCTTGCAGAAGAAGCCGCCTTTGGCACCCACCGGCACGATCACCGTGTTCTTGACCATCTGCGCCTTGACCAGGCCCAGCACCTCGGTGCGGAAATCCTCGCGCCGGTCCGACCAGCGCAGGCCGCCGCGCGCCACCGCACCGAAGCGCAGGTGCACGCCCTCCACGCGCGGGCCGTAGACGAAGATTTCGCGGTACGGACGCGGTTTTGGCAGGTCCGGCACCATCGACGAATCCAGTTTGAAACTGATGCAATGTCCCAGCCCGCCCTCGGCGGTGCGCTGGTAATAGCTGGTGCGCAGGGTCGCTTCGATGACGCCCTTGAAGCTGCGCAGGATGCGATCCTCGTCCAGGCTGGCGACCTGATCGAACAACTTCAACAGCGCCGCACCGACTGCCTCCAATTGCGCCTCGCGGCTGCCGCTGTGCGCGTCGATCACTGGCTGTAGCGCTTTCAGCGCGACCTCGTCGCCCTCTGCCAACCGCCGCAATTGCGCCGACAGCGCCGCTTGACCATCAGCGATCTGCGCCTTGCTCTGGCTGCCAGTGGCCGGATCGAAGCGTGCCTCGAACAATTCCACCAACAAACGCGCCAGCAGCGGGTAGCCGTTGCAGGTCGCTTCGACGTAGACCTGCGAGAACGGTACGCCAGTCTGTAGCAGATACTTGCAATAACCGCGCAGGATCGCCACTTGGCGCCAGCTCAGACTGGCGCCAACGATCAGGCGATTGAAGCCGTCGTTCTCGGCCTCGCCACGCCATATCCGCACGAACGCCTCGCACAGCGGCGCATCGGCAGTGGCCACGTCGATCGTGCCGGCCAGTGGCGCGACCTCGAAATCCTGAATGGACAGCAACGTGCCATCCACGGTGAGCCGATAGGGACGCTCGGAGATCACCCGCAATCCCAGGTTCTCCAGCATCGGCAACACGTCCGATAGCGGCAGATCCTCGTGCTGGCGATAGAGTTTCAGACGCAGGCTGTCGCTGCGGTCGCGGCACAACGCCTGCAAGCTCAGATGCAGGTCTTCCGGACCGCGCAGCGCGGCCAGGCGTTCGACATCGTGTGCGGCGATCTGCGCGGTCGATTCCTCGATGTAACCGGCCGGCAACGCGCGGCCATAACCGGCCGCCAAACGCAGACCATCGCGCTCGCCGCAGCTGGCGACCAAAGCCTCGCGTAAGTCGTCGTGCCAGTTACGCAACAGGTGCGCCAGGCGCGACTGCAGTTCGGTGATATCGAATTCCAGTGCCTCGCCCAGCTTGGGACGCGCAATCAGGTGCAACTGCGCCAGCAGCGATTCGCCCAGCACCACGCTGGAGTCGACGTGCTCGGCATGCAACGCGTCCTTCAGCAGTGCCTCGATGCGTAGACGCACGTCGGTATTGAAGCGTTCGCGCGGGATGTACACCAACGCCGAAATGAAGCGACCGTACTTGTCGCGACGCAGGAACAAACGGCTGCGCACCCGCTCCTGCAGGCCGAGGATGCCCATCGCGGTGCGGTACAATTCTTCTTCGTTGGATTGGAACAGTTCCTCGCGCGGCAGCGTCTCCAGAATGTGGCGCAAGACCTTGCCACTGTGGCTGCTCGGAGACAGTTCGGACTTGCGCATCACGTAGTCGTAGCGCTCGCGCACCAGCGGGATTTCCGACGGGCGGCGGTTGTAGGCGCTGGAAGTGAACATGCCCAGGAAACGCTGCTCGGCGACGATGCGTCCCTTGGCGTCGAACTCCAGCACGCCGATGTAGTCCATGTAGCCACTGCGATGTACCCGCGAGCGTGCGTTGGTCTTGGTCAGGATCAACGCCTCCTTGGTGCCCGCCTCGCTGAGGCCCTGCGCGGCAAGCGTGCGCACTGGACGCGCCGGCGATTTGTCCTGGCCGCGCAACAGGCCCAGGCCGCTGTCCTGCAACGGCGCCAGTACGTTTTCGCCGCCCTGCTTTTCCACCCGGTACTCGCGGTAGCCGAAGAAGGTGAAATGGTCGGCGGCGGCCCACCGCAGGAACTCCTGCGCCTCGCGCCGGCCCTTGTCGTCCACCGGAAGACACCGCGTGGTCAGGTCGTCGGCCAGGGTCAACATCTTCTCGCGCATGCCGCCCCAATCGCGCACGATGGTGCGCACGTCGCCGAGGATGCGCTGGATCGTCGCCTGCACGCGCGGCATCTCCTCCGGCGGTTGGCGATCGATCTCCAGCACCATCAACGATTCCGGCTTGCCTTCGCCGATGCTTTCCAGCACGCCGTTCTTGTCGCGTTGCATGCGCAGCACCGGATGGCCGAGGACATGCAGGCCGATGCCCAGGTCCGAGAGCAATATGCTCACCGAATCGACCAGAAACGGCATGTCGTCGTTGACGATCTGCAGCACGGTGCGCGATGACTCCCAACCATCCTCCTTCGGATTGGGATTGAACACCCGCACGTTGGCCGTTCCGGGTTTGCGCTTGCGCGCGAATTCCAGCATCGAGACGGCCAGCGCGGCCCACTCCTGCGCGGTATGCTGAGGAAATTCGTCCTCCTGCATGCGTTTGTAGAACGCCTCGGCAAACGCCTGCGCCTGATCCTGGCGAGCGGCAGGGTAACGCTTGCGCAGCGCCGCGAACACCGGCGCCAAACTGAAACCAGCCGCTGCCACCGGTGCGGCATCGATCAGTTTGGCCATGGCCTCGACGACCGGCACAGGCTTGCGCGAGGTCGCCGCAGACTTGGCCGTCGACTTGGCTGTTGGTTTGGCAACGGATGGGGGCGCAGGCTGACGGGCGGCGAGCGACGATTTGCTGGAGCGGGGAGCGACGTTTTTAGGCTTCATGGCGGAGAGCGGCAACGATGCTCGATAGGAAGGCCAAAATTGTACCGGTGCCGACTGTAACTCACGTACTTCATCGCAAACCGGATCGGCCTGTCTCGCCAGACACCAGCGCCGCACAGAACAGCCACAATCACCCCATCACACTATCCTCACCATGATTGACCGCGACTAGGTCCATCCGGATGACCCGAGACGCATGGCTGTCATGGCTGTTCAAATTATAAACTGGACGGTATAGTTCAAAATAATGAGCCTCTCTTTCGCTTCCCCACGCCGCATTGGGTCAAGCGCACGACCACCGCATCTGCGAGGCCGTGCGCAACTTGTGCGCCGGGCAAGGCATACCCGAGCATGGACGCGGTCGCCGCGCGCGCCGGTGACTCCAGCCGCCTCTGTGCGCTGCGTCACAGCAAACACGCACAGCCCCGTACGTCCTGCAGAATCGCCTGGAGATAGCGACTTGTGCCTTCACCTCTTGACCGGAGTACCACCACGATGACCTCCCCATTGCGCTCTCTCGCCCTGGCCTGCGCCGTCGTGATGGTCTTGGCATCGTGCAAGAAACAAGAACAACAGCAAGCCATGCCACCGCCGGAAGTGGGCGTGTTGCAGGCCCAGCCGCAGACCGTGCCGCTGCAACGCGAACTGGTCGGTCGGCTGACCGCATTCCGCAGCGCCGACGTGCGCGCCCGGGTCCCCGGCGTGCTGGAAAAACGCCTTTACACCGAAGGCAGCGACGTCAAGCAAGGCCAGCCGCTGTTCCAGATCGATCCTGCGCCGCTGCATGCGGCGCTGGCCTCGGCACAGGGGCAATTGGCCGCAGCCGAGGCCACCTACGCCAATGCCAAGGCCGCCGCCGTTCGCGCCCGCAGCCTGGCGCCCAAAGCCTACGTCTCCAAGTCCGACCTGGACAACGCCGAAGCCAGCGAACGCAGTGCCTCGGCAGCGGTTCAGCAGGCCCGCGCGGCCGTGGAAACCGCACGCATCAACCTAGGCTATGCCACCGTGACCGCTCCCATTGCCGGCCGCGCCGGCAAGCAGCAAGTCACCGAGGGCGCGCTGGTCGGCCAGGGCAGCGCCACCTTGCTGACCACCATCGACCAACTCGATCCGCTGTATGTCAATTTCTCGATGAACGCCGACGAGCTTGCCCAGTTACGTCAGGCACAAAGCACCGGCAACGTCACCCTGAACGCCGAGGACCAGTCCACGGTGCAGGTCAAACTTGGCGACGGCAGCAGCTACGCGCATCCAGGCACTCTGGATTTCTCTGGTGCCACAGTCGATCCCAGCACCGGCTCGGTGACGCTGCGTGCGCAGTTGCCGAACCCGGAGCGGGTGCTGTTGCCTGGCGCCTTCGTCAGCTTCACGGCCAACCTCGGCCAGCGCAAGGACGTCTATCTGATCCCGCAGGTCGCGGTGCTGCGCGATACCAAGGGCGCCTACGCCATGGCAGTGGGCAAGGATGGCAAGGTGCTACGCAAAGATCTCGGTCTGGTCGGCCAGCAGGGCGACAGGTGGATCGTCGGTGCCGGCCTGCAGGCTGGCGATCAGGTCGTGGTCAGCGGCCTGCCCAAGGTCAAGGAAGGCGCAGCAGCCATCGCCAAGCCGTGGACACCGGATGCGCCAACCCAGCAGGGGGGCCCAGCGTCGGCCAAGGCGGTCACCGGCCAACCGCAGGGCGCAGCGCACGGCGACACGCCGGCCGCCGCGACCGCTTCCGCCCAGCCGAAACAGCCGTAACGGACGCACACCATGCCTAAGTTCTTCATCGAGCATCCGGTCTTCGCCTGGGTGGTGGCGATCTTGATTTCGCTCAGCGGCGTGATCGCCATCCTTAACCTCGGCGTGGAGTCTTATCCGTCGATCGCTCCGCCGCAGGTGACCGTGAGCGCCACCTATCCCGGCGCCAGCGCCAGCACGACCGAGCGCTCGGTTACCCAGGTGATCGAACAGCAACTGACCGGCATCGACCACCTGCTGTACTTCAATTCGTCCTCGTCATCCAGCGGCATCGCCACCATCACTCTCACCTTCGAGACCGGGACCAACCCGGACATCGCGCAGGTGCAGGTGCAGAACAAGGTCTCGCTGGCGACGCCGCGCCTGCCGTCGGAGGTGACCGCCCAAGGCGTGGTAGTGGCCAAGGCCAACGCCGGTTTCCTCAGCGTGATCGCGCTGCGTTCGGACAACCCCTCGATCGACCGCGATGCGCTCAACGACATCGTCGGCTCGCGCGTCCTGGAACAGATATCGCGCGTGCCCGGCGTCGGCAGCACCCAGCAGTTCGGTGCCGAATACGCCATGGACATCTGGCTCAACCCGGAGAAATTGCAGGGTTACCACATGTCCGCCAGCGACGTGCTCAACGCGATCCGCGCGCAGAACGTGCAGTTCGCCGCCGGTTCGATCGGCTCGGATCCGGCGCCGCAGGGCCAGTCGTTCACCGCCACGGTCAGCGCCGAGGGCCGCTTCACCTCGCCCGAGGAGTTCGAGAACATCATCCTGCGCGCCGATGGCAACGGCACCGTGGTGAGGCTAAAGGACGTAGCCCGGGTCGCGTTCGGCCCGACCAGCTTCGGCATCGACACCCAATACAACGGCAAGCCGACCGGCGCCTTCGGCATCCAACTATTGCCCGGTGCCAATGCGCTGAACGTATCCGCGGCGGTCAAGGCCAAAATGGAGGAATTGCAGCCGAGCTTCCCGCAGGGCGTCACCTGGTTCACGCCCTACGAGAGCACCACCTTCGTCAAGATCTCGATCGAGGAAGTGGTCAAGACCCTGGCCGAGGCGATCGTGCTGGTATTCCTGGTGATGTTGGTATTCCTGCAGAACTTCCGCGCCACCCTCATCCCCACGCTGGTGATCCCGGTAGCGCTGCTGGGCACCTTCCTCGGCATGTGGGCGATCGGCTTCACCATCAATCAGTTGACCCTGTTCGCGATGGTGCTGGCGATCGGTATCGTGGTCGACGATGCGATCGTGGTGATCGAGAACGTCGAACGCATCATGTCCGAGGAGCACCTGGCGCCGAAGGCAGCCACGCACAAAGCGATGAGCCAAATCACCGGCGCGGTGGTGGCGATCACCGTGGTGCTGGCGGCGGTGTTCATCCCCTCGGCAATGCAGCCTGGCGCTGCCGGCGCGATCTACAAACAGTTCGCGGTCACCATCGCGATGTCGATGGGATTCTCGGCATTACTGGCGTTGAGCTTCACCCCGGCGCTGTGCGCGGCCTTCCTCAAGCCGACCCACAGCGACAATCCGAACTGGTTCTACCGCACCTTCAACACATACTACGACAAGCTATCGCGGCGCTATGTCGGCGCGGTCGGCGGCAGCATCCGGCACACACCACGCTGGATGGCAGTGTTCGCCCTGCTGGTGGTACTGTGCGGCTTCCTGTTTACGCGCATGCCGGGCAGCTTCCTGCCAGAAGAAGATCAGGGATTCGCCCTGGCAATCGTGCAGTTGCCGCCGGGTGCGACCAAAGCGCGTACCAACCAGGTGTTCGCGCAAATGCGCGGCATACTGCAGCAGCAGAAAGCGGTCGAAGGGATGCTGCAGGTGGCCGGCTTCAGCTTCCTGGGACGTGGCGAGAACGTGGGCATGGGTTTCATCCGGCTCAAGCCCTGGGAGGAGCGCAACATCACCGCCACCGAACTGATCCAGCAACTGAACGGGATGTTCTACGGCATCAAGGACGCGCAGATTTTCGTGGTCAACCTGCCCACGGTGCAGGGGCTTGGCCAGTTAGGCGGCTTCGACATGTGGCTGCAAGACCGTAGCGGCGCCGGCCAAGAGGCGCTGCTGCAGGCACGCAACATGCTCCTCGGCATGGCCGCGCAGCGTCAGGACACCCTGACCGGGGTGCGCCCGAACGGCCTGGAAAACGCCCCGCAGCTGCAACTGAAAGTCGATCGCGTGCAGGCGCAGTCGATGGGGCTGTCGATCAACGACATCTACCAATCGATCCAGTTGATGCTGGCGCCGGTCTACGCCAACGACTTCTTCTACGAAGGCCGTATCAAGCGCGTCAACATGCAGGCCGACGCACCGTTTCGGAGCGGCCCGGAGTCGCTACGCAACTTCTATGTGCCCAGCAGCACCGCCACCGACGACAGCGGTTTGCGGCAGATGATCCCGTTGAGTACGGTGGTGAAGTCGGACTGGGTCTACGGCTCGCCATCGCTGAGCCGCTACAACGGTTATTCGGCAGTCGAAATCGTCGGCAACCCCGCTCCAGGCAGAAGCTCCGGCCAAGCGATGAGCGCGATGGAGGACATCGTCAACAACGATCTGCCGAAGGGCTTGGGCTTGGACTGGAGCGGCATGTCCTACCAGGAGATCATCGCCGGCAATACCGCCACGCTGCTGCTGGTGCTGTCGATCGTGGTGGTGTTCCTATGCCTGGCAGCGCTGTACGAGAGTTGGTCGATTCCGGTCTCGGTGCTATTGGTGGTGCCGATCGGCGTGCTCGGCACAGTCGCGTTCTCTTTGCTGCGCGGCCTGCCCAACGACATCTATTTCAAAATCGGCCTGATCACGGTGATCGGCCTGGCCGCGAAGAATGCGATCTTGATCGTGGAATTCGCCGTCGAGCAACGCGCGATGGGCAAGACCTTGCGCGAGGCGGCAACCGAAGCGGCACACCTGCGCTTCCGTCCGATCCTGATGACCTCCTTCGCGTTCATCCTCGGCGTGCTGCCATTGGCCATCTCCAGTGGCGCTGGCGCCAACGCACGCCACGCGATCGGCACCGGTGTGATCGGCGGCATGCTGTTCGCCACCGCGCTCGGCTTGCTGTTCATCCCGCTGTTCTTCGTGGTGGTGCGGCACATGCTCGGCGACAAGTTGGACGAGCCATCGCAGGAATACGCCATCCGCCAGGAGCAAGGCTTGAACCTGCATCAGCAGGATCGGTGAGACGGTTGAGCCTGGATTCGGGAAATACTCAGCGCGAGAGCAAAGAAGCGGACGAAAGGCCGCTTCTTTGCCTCAGGACGTCAGCGACTACGGCTCAGCGCAACCCCGTCTCGTTACGGGCGATCACCAACCGCTGGATTTCCGATGTTCCCTCGTAGATTTCGGTGATCTTGGCGTCGCGGAAATAGCGCTCTAGCGGCATTTCCTTGGAGTAACCCATGCCGCCATGGATCTGCACCGCCTGATGGGTGATCCACATCGCCGCCTCGGATGCGGTCAGCTTCGCTACCGACGCTTCGGTGGTGAATTGCTGCCCCTGACCCTTCAACCAGGCCGCACGCAGGGTGAGCAGCAACGCCGCGTCCAGCTTGCACTTCATGTCGGCGACCTTGGCCTGGGTCATCTGGAATGCGCCGATCGGCGAGCCGAATGCCTTGCGCTCCTTCACGTAGCCCAACGTGGCCTGGTAGGCCGCCCTCGCAAGCCCGATGGCCTGCGAGGCAATGCCGATACGGCCTGCGTCGAGCACGCTCATCGCGATTTTGAAACCCTCGCCCGGCGTCCCCAGCACCTCGTCCGCCGTCGCATGGTAATCCTGAAACTCGATCTCGCAGGTCGCCGAAGCGCGGATGCCGAGCTTGGGTTCGGTCTTGCCACGGTGAAACCCCGGCTTGTCGGTGTCGATCACGAACGCGGTGATGCCGCGCGCGCCCCGCTCCGGCTCGCTCATCGCAAATAGCACGATGTACTTGGCGACCGGACCGGAGGTGATCCAGCTCTTCTTGCCGTTGATGACGAAGCTGCCATCGTCCCGAGGCACCGCACGGCAGCGCATCGCGGTGGCATCGGAGCCGGATTGCGGCTCGGTCAGCGCGAAGGCGCCGATCTGCTCCCCTTGCGCGATGGCACGCACGTACTTCTGTTTCTGCGCCTCGTCGCCATTCTTGAGAATGCCGCCGCAGAACAGCGAATTGTTGACCGACATGATGGTGGAATGAGCGGCGTCGCCGGCGGCGATCTCGATCATGGCCAGCACATAGGCGATCGGGTCCATGCCAGCGCCGCCGTACTGCTCCGGCACCTCGATGCCCATCAAACCGTTCTCGCCCAGCAGGCGGATATTCTCCAGTGGAAACTCACCAGTACGGTCGTGGTGCTCGGCGCTGGGGGCGATCCGTTCCTGGGCGATGCGCCGCGCCACGTCCTGGATCATCAATTGCTCATCGCTAAGTTTGAAATCCATCTCGCGCCTCCCGGTTTTGTTGGTACCGACATCTTAACCATCCACCATACGCCAGCGTGTGCCCGACTTGACCCGACCCACCCCTCAGACGAAAATATCTTTATATCGCGATAGGAAGATATTTATGGATCTGGAGGACTGGTCGACCAGATTGAAAGTGTTCGCCGATGCGACCCGGGTACGCCTGTTGGCGCTGCTGGAGCATGAAGAACTGACCGTGGCCGAACTCTCGGCGATCACCCGACTGGCGCAACCGCGCGTCTCGACCCATCTGGCCAAACTCAAGGAGGCCGGGCTGGTCCGCGACCGCCGCGCTGGCGTGTCGGCCTATTATCGCTTCGACGAAAGCCTGCTGGACCCAGCGCAACGCGCGCTGTGGCTGGCGCTGAGCACCGGCAGCGACGACCCACTACTGCGCCAGGACGCCGAACGGGTGGCTGCAGTATTGGTCAACCGCGCCAGCGACCAGAACTGGGCAGATTCGGTCGCTGGCGACATGGAGCGCCACTATTCGCCCGGACGCACCTGGGAGGCGCTGGCGCGCACCGCGCTGCCGCTGCTGGAGACCGGCGACGTCCTCGACATTGCCTCCGGCGACGGCGTACTGGCCGAATTGGTCGCCCCGCATGCGCGTCGCTACGTGTGCATCGACACCAGCGCGCGGGTGGTGGCCGCAGCCAGCGAACGCTTGCGCCGGCTGAGCAACGTGGAGGTCCGCGAGGGCGACATGCATGCACTACCATTCGCCGATGCCGGCTTCGACCTGGTGGTGATGATGCACGCGTTGACCTACGCCACCAAACCGGCGCACGCTGTCTGCGAATCGGCACGCGTGTTGCGCCCAGGCGGTCGCCTGCTGCTGTGCAGCCTAGCCCACCACGAGCACAAGGCTGCCGTGCAGGCTTACGGCCACGTCAACCTTGGCTTCTCGGCCAAGGAGTTGCGCAAGTTCATCCACAAGGCCGGCCTGGAAGTCTCCAGCCTGGAAACCGTGACCCGCGAAAAGCGACCACCGCATTTCGAGGTGATTTCGTTGATTGCAATCAAACCCGGAGAACCGGCGGCTACCGCACGTCCGGAAAACCAGACATCATCCAAAGCCAGCGCTGGAACCACGGCATGACCACTGTTACTTCTCCCCAAAGCCCAGGCCAGCCCTGGCTGCATCCGCAGCGCGCCCAGGCGCTCCTGCAGGCGCTGTCCGAGCGCATCCTCATCATCGATGGCGCGATGGGCACCATGATCCAGCGCCATGGCTTGCAGGAAGCCGATTATCGCGGCGACCGTTTCGCCGCCGGCTACGACAGCGCGCAGCCCCCCCATGTGCATGGCCCTGGCTGCGATCATGCGATGCATGGTCACGACCTGAAAGGTAATAACGATCTCTTGCTACTGACACGCCCGGAAGTGATCGCCGAGATCCACAGCGCCTATCTCGAAGCCGGCGCCGACCTGCTCGAAACCAATACCTTCAACGCCACCGCGATCAGCCAGGCCGATTACCACCTGGAGCACCTGGTCTACGAACTCAACAAAGCCGGCGCCCGGGTCGCACGCGACTGTTGCGACGCGGTCGAAGCGCAGCAGGCCCGCGCCGGCGGACCGGACAAACCGCGCTTCGTAATCGGCGTACTCGGCCCGACCAGCCGCACCGCCTCCATCAGTCCCGACGTCAACGACCCCGGCTACCGCAACACCAGCTTCGACGAACTGCGCGCCACCTACCGCGAGGCCATCGATGGCCTGATCGACGGCGGCGCCGACACGCTGATGGTCGAGACCATCTTCGACACCCTCAACGCCAAGGCCGCGCTGTACGCGATCGAAGAGGTGTTCGACGCGCGCGGCGGACGCCTGCCGGTGATGATCTCCGGCACCATCACCGACGCCTCTGGGCGCACGCTATCCGGGCAGACCGCCGAGGCGTTCTATGCCTCGGTCGCGCATGGTCGGCCACTGTCGGTCGGGTTGAACTGCGCGCTTGGCGCGAAGGATCTGCGCCCGCATGTGGAAACCCTGGCGCGGATCGCCGACGGCTACGTTAGCACTCACCCCAACGCCGGCCTGCCCAACGCCTTCGGCGAATACGACGAGACTCCAGAAGAAATGGCCGCCACGCTGAAGGAGTTCGCCGAAGCGGGGCTATTGAATCTGGTCGGCGGCTGCTGCGGCACCACACCGGCCCACATCCGCGCGATCGCCGAGGCAGTGCGCGGGCTACGTCCGCGCGTGCCGCTAGCAGCGCAGCGACAGGCCGCCTGAGATGCACACCCCGCGCGCGGCTTTCGCCACCGCCTTGCCGATGGCGCGGTGCCTGCGCGCCTCAGCGCACATGCGTTCGTGCACCTCCCCGCTCCTGGAACGCTGATCCAATGTCGTCCGCTCGCATCACCCGCCTGTCCGGTCTCGAACCGCTGCTGCTGACGCCGGACCTGCTGTTCGTCAACGTCGGTGAGCGTACCAACGTCACCGGCAGCGCGCAGTTCCGCAAGCTGATCAAGGAAGAACGCTACGAAGAGGCAGTCGAGGTGGCACGCCAGCAGGTCGCCAACGGCGCGCAGATCCTCGACGTCAACATGGACGAGGGCCTGATCGACTCGGAGAAAGCGATGGTGCGCTTTCTCAACCTGATTATGTCCGAGCCGGACATCGCACGCATTCCAGTCATGGTCGACTCTTCCAAGTGGAGCGTGATCGAGGCCGGACTGAAGTGCCTGCAGGGCAAGAGCGTGGTCAACTCGATTTCGCTCAAGGAAGGCGAAGCGGTGTTCATCGAACAGGCGCGCAAAGTACTGCGCTACGGTGCTGCGGCGGTGGTGATGGCGTTTGACGAGGTCGGCCAGGCCGATACCTGTGCGCGCAAGGTCGAGATCTGCACCCGCGCCTATCGCATCCTGACCGAGCAGGTCGGCTTCCCGCCCGAAGACATCGTGTTCGACCCCAACATCTTCGCCGTCGCCACCGGGATCGAGGAACACGATAACTACGCGGTCGATTTCATCGAAGCGACCCGCATCATCAAGCGCACCCTGCCCCACTGCCACGTCTCCGGCGGCGTTTCCAACGTCTCGTTCTCGTTCCGCGGCAACGAGAGCGTGCGTCAGGCCATCCACTGCGTGTTTTTGTACCACGCAATCTCCGCCGGTATGGACATGGGCATCGTCAATGCCGGCGGCATGCCGATCTACGACGACCTGGACGCCGAACTGCGCGAGCGAGTGGAGGACGTGATCCTCAATCGCCGCCGCGACGCCACCGAGCGCCTGCTGGAGATCGCCGAACGTTACAAGAAAACCGGCACACGCGAGACAGCACTTGCCACGCGAGAAAAACTGGCATGGCGCGAGAAGACCGTGCGGGAACGCCTGAGTCACTCGCTGGTACACGGCATCGACGAATTCATCGAAGTCGACACCGAAGAAGCCCGGCAACAGTCCTCGCGGCCGTTGGACGTGATCGAGGGGCCGTTGATGAACGGCATGAACGTCGTCGGCGACCTGTTCGGCGCCGGCAAGATGTTCCTGCCGCAGGTAGTGAAATCGGCACGGGTGATGAAGAAGGCCGTCGCCTACCTGCTGCCGTACATCGAAGCGGAAAAGCTGCGCAGTGGCGACACCGCCAAGTCCAACGGCAAGATCATCATGGCCACGGTCAAGGGCGACGTGCACGACATCGGCAAGAACATCGTCGGCGTGGTCCTGGCCTGCAACAACTTCGAGGTGGTCGATCTTGGCGTGATGGTGCCGACCCAGACCATCCTCGACCGCGCCCGCGCCGAAAACGCCGACATCATCGGCTTGTCCGGGCTGATCACGCCATCGCTGGAAGAAATGACCCATGTCGCTCGCGAGATGCAGCGGCAAGGGTTCTCGATTCCGCTGTTGATCGGCGGCGCCACCACCTCGCGCGCGCACACCGCATTGAAGATCGACCCGCACTATGCCGCACCGACCGTGTGGGTGAAGGACGCCTCGCGCGCGGTCGGCGTGGCCCAATCGCTGATTTCGCGCGAACTGCGCGCCGCATTCATCGCCTCCAACGACGCCGACTACGCCGAAATCCGCCAACGCCACAAGAACCGCGGCGACGCCAAACGCCTTGTCACGCTGCAACATGCGCGCGCACAACGCTTCGACGGTGGCTGGGACACCTACACGCCCCCCGCACCGCAGCAACCTGGGCTGCATGTGTTCGAGGACTACCCACTGCCCGAGCTGATCGAACTGATCGACTGGACCCCATTCTTCCAAGCCTGGGAACTGGCGGGCAAGTTCCCGGCGATCCTCACCGACGAGATCGTCGGCCAGCAGGCTAGCGAGCTATACCAAGACGCACGCGTCATGCTCCAGCGCATCGTCGAGGAAAAATGGCTGACCGCCAAAGCCGTGTTCGGGCTATGGCCGGCGCAGTCGGTCGGCGACGATGTGGAAGTCCTCATTCCCGACGCCCGATTTACTCTGCATTTTCTGCGCCAGCAAGTGGACAAACCCATCGAGCGCCCGGACTTCTGCCTGGCCGACTTCATCGCTCCGCGCGATAGCGGCAAACAGGACTGGATCGGTGCGTTCGCGGTAACCGCCGGGCTCGGCATCGAGCCGCACGTGGCCCGCTTCGAGGCCGCACACGACGATTACAACGCGATCCTGCTCAAGGCACTGGCCGACCGCCTGGCCGAAGCGCTGGCCGAACGCCTGCATCAGCGCGTGCGCACCGAATTTTGGGGCTACGCCAACGACGAGACGCTGGACAACGACGCGTTGATCTCCGAACGTTACCGTGGCATCCGTCCTGCGCCCGGCTACCCGGCCTGCCCCGACCACAGCGAAAAACAAACCTTGTTCGCCGTGCTCGAGGCTGAGCGCAACGCCGGCATGTCGCTCACCGAAAGTTTCGCGATGCTGCCAACAGCGGCGGTATCGGGTTACTACTTCAGCCATCCGCACAGCCAGTATTTCGTAGTGGGACGGCTGGGCAAGGAACAGGTCGCCGACTACGCCCGGCGCAGAAACGTGCCGCTGGCGCAGGCCGAACGCTGGTTGGCCTCGAACCTGGACTACGATCCGGAATAAAAGCCGATAGCAACACCCAGCAAAGCGATTTTGGCGAGACCCGCATCGCAAACGATTCGGTTAGTCTGGGGCGACAACAATGGCATCGATACAGTCTGCACCGGCTGCTCCCAATAGCAGAACCAGATGAACCGGCGCTGGGAAGCTGTACCTGCACTGTACCAGGCATATCAAAAGCGCGCGGTGTCGTTGCAGGCGGCATCTCATGGCAATTCGTGCCAATGACCATCGAGCCTGACGGTCAGCCAAACGGGCGTGCAGATTTAGGTTTTTTTGACACACGCAAGCACGCGTGGCGGACCTTAGCAGGTGACAGCAGCGCGGAACGCAAGCACAATTGTTATCCACGCAAAATGAAAACACCCGCTCGTAACGGTTCTGTTAGCGCTGGTTACGACGGTTTCCCAACATCCACGTTGCAAGCGTTTAACGGTATGCGCATTCTGGTCGCCGAAGACGATACTTCCATTGCCGTCGCGCTGCGCGATTCGCTTGTCGAATGCGGCCATGTGGTCGACCACGTCAGCGATGGCACCGCGGCCGATCACGCGCTCCTCGCCGAGTCCTACCATCTTCTGGTGCTGGATCTAGGCCTGCCGCGCCAGGACGGGCTGCAAGTACTGCAACGTTTGCGCGAACGCCGCGACGAGATTCCGGTTCTCGTGGTGACCGCGCGCGATGCGGTGGAGGACCGTATCCACGCACTCGACCAAGGCGCCGACGACTATCTCATCAAGCCGTTCGAACTGTCCGAATTTCTGGCCCGCACCCGCGCACTACTACGTCGCAGCAGCAGCGGCGGCGTCCCTGAACTGGTTTTGGGCCAATTGCGGATCAACTTGGCCGGGCGCCGCGTCTGGCTACAGGATCAGCCGCTGGACCTGACCGCACGCGAATTTGCCTTACTGGAAACCCTGCTGCTACGCAGCGGGCGCGTGGTCAGCCGTGGCCAGTTGACCGAAGCGCTGTGCGATTGGCAGCACGAAATCACCGACAATGGCCTGGACATCTCCATGCACCGCCTGCGCCGCAAACTGCACGGCACTGGGGTCGGCATCCGCACCATCCGTGGACTAGGTTACATGCTGGAAGAATCGCACGCTACCGCATCCACCACTGACGCGCCGCCCCCGCAGTGAGCGCAACCGCAGCCGCGCGACAGCCGGCATACCGCCACCCCAGCCTACGCCGACGCTTGCTGGCGTTCCTGCTGATTCCAACACTGCTGTTGATGCTGCTGGTGTCGGCAATCTTCTATATAGCGATGCTCAAATACAGCAACCATGTGCACGACATGGACTTGAAAGAAGAAGCGCAAGGCTTGGCCAAGGCAATCAACGACACTGGCGAGCAGCTGCCGTTATCGCTGCAGACACGTAAACTTCTGGAATACAGCAACAGCGACCGGATCTTCTTCGAGGTGCGCAGCCGCCGCCATGGTGTAATCAGCAGCAGCGCACAGCGCATTCCCGAGCACGCCGGTCCTGTCGAGATGGGGCGTGTGATGCTGTACAGCACGCACATGACCAACGGCGTGCCGGTCCGAGCGGCCAGCCTGTTGCTACCCTCGACCCGGAATGCAGACGACTGGCTGACGATCTCTGTGGCCGAAACCTTGGACGACCGCCAACGACGCGCACGCGAGATCCTGTTACTGATGCTCCCCACCGAACTCCTGCTCACCTGCTCCCTGTTCATCCTAGTCTGGCATGGCGTAAAAATTGGCCTGCGTCTACTGGGACCGGCAGTGCAGCGGCTCGACGACAGCCAGCGCGACCTCAACCCAATCTCCGGCCCGGACATCCCGCTGGAGGTGCTGCCGCTGACACAGGCCATCGATGGCCTGCTCGGACGGATCAAACAATTGATGGCGCTGCAGGAACGCTTCGTCGCCGACGCGGCGCACCAGTTGCGCACACCGCTGGCAGGGCTGAGCATGCACGTACAGCGCGCCCAGGCCAGCAAAAGCCCGCAAGACAGCGCCCAAGCACTGCAGCACATCCGCCAACTCACTGACCGTGCCGCTCGCACCTCCACCCAGTTGCTGGCGCTGACACGCACGCTGACCCCACGCGAAAATATCCGGCCTCTGCTGCCACTCGACCTGGCGCAATGGCTGCCACAAGCACTGGCCGAACGCATCCCCGATGCACTGCACGCCGACGTGGACCTGGGCTACGACGCCGGAGACAGCGACGCCGCCTGGGTGGCCGCAGACACCTGGGCGCTGCGCGAATTGCTCGACAATCTGCTGGACAATGCGTTCAGACATGCCGCCAACAGCATGGTGACGGTCAGCCTGCGCTGCGATGGACAACACGTCTTGTTGGCTGTGGACGATGCGGGCACGGGCGTAGACGAAGCCTTGCTGCCACGTCTGGGCGAGCGCTTCTTCCGCGCGCCCGACGCACCCGAAGGCGGGACCGGGCTGGGCCTAGCGATCGTCGCCAACATCAGCGCGCGGCATCATGCGAAAATCCGCTATACGCGCTCGGCACTTGGCGGCTTACGCGCCGAACTAGATCTGCCAGCCAACACGGAACTACAGGCATGAGCTCGCAGCGCACGTTCTTGCACAGCATCCTGGCGCTAGCTGCCATCGCACTGAGCGGCTGTGCCAGCACCCCCTTACCGGATCTGACTCAGCCACTGCCAGCGCACTGGTCCGACCTACCGGAAGCAGCCAACCCGCGTCCAGCAGGCAGCGCATGGTGGCAGGACTTCCAAGACCCGCAACTCGATGCACTGGTCGCACAAGCGCTGCACGACGACCTCGACGTGGCCCAGGCACTGGCCAAATTGCGTGCGGCACGGCGCATGAATTCGGTGGTCGACGCCCCCCTGCGCCCGCAACTACACATCCGTACCGAAGAACCGATCGACCCTGACGCGAGCGCCTCGTTTCTGGTCGCCGGGTTCAACGCCGAATGGGAACTCCCCCTGTTCGGCCGCGACAAGGCAAACCACCTCGTGGCCAGCGGCGATCTGCAGAGCGCGCAAGCCAATCTGGCACAAGTGCGTGCCGCCACCATTGCCGATGTGGTGCGCTACTGGATCGATCTGCGCCATGCGCAACAGGCCGAACGTCTGTCGCAGGACATCGCCAGCGCACGCCAGCAGCAAGCGACACTGCAGGGGACACTGGTCCGGTTGCAATTGGCCGCTCCAGCCACCGGGGCGCAGGCGCAGGCCACCGCCCTGCAAGCGCGCAACGCAGTGGAAGAACCGCGCCGCGCTGCGGCTGCAGCCGCGCAACGACTCGCGGTGCTGTTGGGACGCTCCGCACCAGATCCAGCATGGAGCGCCACGACCGCGACCACGGCTCCGCCATCGTTGCAAATCGCCGCAATCGACAGCGTGCCGGCCGACCTGCTGCGGCGACGGCCCGACATCGCCGCGCATGAAGCCGAAGTGCTCAGCGCGGCAGGCACACTCGGCATCGCCAAGGCTGACCGCTACCCCAGCATTGGCCTGGGCGGGGCGATCCGCTGGTCGACCAAACTGGTGAGCTATCGACGCACGTCCACCCACGGCATCGCCTCATTGGGCCCGGTGATCGACATTCCCCTGTTCGACTGGGGCCTGCGTAAGGCCAAAGCAAAGGCACGCGGCGACCTGCTGGAGGCGGCCGCCCTAGCCTATCGGCAAAATGTGCTTGAAGCAGTAGCAGAAGCGCAGAACGCCTTGAGCACGCTAGAACAGCAACAACAGAACGTCCAGACCCAACAGCAAGCATTGCAGGCCCAGCAGCAGGCCGCCGACACCATGCAGCAAAGGCGGCGGCTGGGCCTGGTCAGCGATCTCGACGTAGCTGCGCAGCAGAGCGAGCGTGACCAGGCCGCGTTAGCGTTGTCGGAAACGCAGCGCCAGCGCGACCTGGCCTACGTCGCCCTGCACATGGCACTGGGCAGTTCGAACACACCGATCGCGGCAAGTGTCAGCGCAAGTGACAGCAAAGGTAAAAAGAACTGATGGTCGCGCTGGCCCGCCAAACCCTGCGTTACGAATGGCGCCGTTTCATGCCGGTGGTCGTGTCGGTGGGCTTCGCCAGCCTGTTGCTACTGCTGCAGACAGCGCTGGTGCTCGGCATCTTCGGCAGCGCCAGTGTCTACATCTCCGGCTCCAGAACCGACCTGTGGCTGGGCTATCCGGGCACACAGAGTGTGGACCAAGGCCGCCAGATCGACCCGGACGCGGCCATGGCGCTGTATCTGGACCCACGGGTGGCGCAGATCGAACCATTCGTGTGGCTCGACGGCGACTGGCGCGGGCCCACCGATAATGGCGCTGTGTCGATCTACGTCTCCGGCATCGACACCCGCGATGACGGGCTGATGTTCGCTCGCCTGCTCAGTCCGGCGCAACGCGTGGCGCTGCGCGAGCCGGACACGGTGATCGTGGACCGCTCCGAACTGGACAAACTCGGCGTCGGCATCGGTAGCAGCGCGCGCATCAATGGCCACCGTGTCCGGGTGATTGGCGTCGGTCGCGGCCTGCGCACGCTGGGTGGAGTCAACATCCTGACCTCGCTGGATACCGCGCGCGAACTCAACCGCGACGCCCCGCATCCAGAGTGGCCGACCTACATCGTGGCGCGCCTGCGTCCCGACGCCGATCCGCAAGCGGTAGCGCAGACCATCGGCGACAGCTCCGCGTCGGCGCGCATCCAAGCATGGAGCGCAAATGATTTCGCCCGACGCACCATTCTGTTCTGGATGTTCAATACAGGCGCTGGTTCCGGCGTGTTGTTCATCGGCGGCATCGTGCTCCTCGTCGGCATGGCGGTCACCAGCCAGACGTTACTCGGGACCGTCCTCGGTGCCACCCGCGAATACGCCACACTCAATGCGTTGGGAGTCAGCATGCACGCACTGCGCTGGGTGGTGCTGGAGCAAGCCGCCTGGGTTGGCGCACTGGGCCTGGCCGGAGCCAGCATCCTGGGCGCGGCACTGGTGGCACTGGGGCGTGCGCACGACGTGCCGGTGACGTTCGATGTCAGCGGCTGGGCCCTGTGTGTCTGTGCGGTGCTCCTACTGACCTTCGTTTCGGCCTTGGCCGCGCTGCGCGGACTGCGCCGTGCCGATCCCGCGCTGCTGCTGCGATGAGCCAGATCCTCGCCCCCGCCAAGTTGCATCCAGGCACCGCGTCCCTGAGCGGCAGCGGGCTATGCAAGAGTTTCACCTCCGGCAAGCTGCGCACGACTGTGTTGCACGACGTGGCACTGCAGGTCTGGCAGGGCGAACTGACCCTGATTTCCGGCCCATCCGGCTGCGGCAAGAGCACCTTGCTGTCAATCCTCAGTGGTCTGCAACGTGCCGATGCCGGTCGGGTACTGGCACTGGGCGAAGACCTGGGCCGGCTCGGTGCGACCGCGCTGGAGCACTTCCGCCTACGCCACACCGGCTTCATCTTCCAGGGCTTCAACCTGTTTCCGGCGTTATGCGCACTGGATCAGGTCCGACTGCCCTTGCAGTACATGGGCATGGCCGCAACCGAGGTGCGCACGCGCGCCGAGGAAGCACTGGCCGAAGTGGGCATCGCCCACCGCCAGCACCTGCGTCCGGCAGAACTCTCCGGTGGCGAGAAGCAGCGTGTCGCGATCGCCCGCGCCCTGGCCAAGCATCCTGCACTGCTGTTCGCCGACGAACCAACCAGCGCGCTGGATGCCGGCAATGGCCAGATCGTGATCGACCTGCTCCACCGCATCGCCCGCCGCCACAACACCATGGTGCTGTGCGTGAGCCACGATCCGCGCCTGATCCGCCATGCCGACCGCGTGCTGTCGATGGAAGACGGCCGCATCCTCGACGACCGCCGCATGACCCACGCCCACTCGCCCCTGCCCTCTCGGAATCCCGCACCATGAAAGCGTTCGCCATCGCGCCCCTGCTGAGTCTGTTGCTGGTCGCATGCGCGCCGTCGGACCGTGCGCCAACCACTACGTCGGCATCGGCATCGCAACCAACCTATCTGGCGGTCGCGCGCGGCCGCATCGACGTGGAAGGCGGTGTACTGAAACTCGGCCTGCCGGTCACCGCACCGTTGCGCGAAGTGGCGGTTCACGAAGGCGATGCCGTACAGCGCGGAGCGCTGCTGGTTGCCGCCGACGACCGCGCCGCCGCCGTGGAACTGGATATCGCCCGTACCCACGCACAGGCCGCTGCGACACATCTGCGCCAATTGCAACAGCGCTTGGCACATGTCCAACAACGCCAGCGACGACTGGCAGAAGCCGCGCGCCTGGGCGCAGGCGACGAACAGAGCGCCGACGACGCCAGCGACGCGGTGCAGAGCCTGGACGATGAGTTGCAGAACGCACGCAGCGACGCGGCGCTGGCCGATGCGCAAGTGCGCGCAGCCGAATTACAGCGTGCGCAATATCAGCTGTATGCGCCTGTGGCCGGCCGCGTACTGCAACTCTCGGCCGCAGTCGGCGCACGCAGCGAGGCCAACACCCCCCTGCTCACCCTGCTACCGGACGCGCCGCGGCTGGTACGTGCAGAATTAAACGAAAGCTATGCAGGCAGCGTCGCACCCGGCATGAATGCAGAGGTCATCAGCGACGACGGTCGCCAGACCATTCTCGGCGAAGCAGTCGTGCGCTGGCTGGCACCGGCCTACGGCTCCACCCAACTGCACGACGATACGGCACCCTCCGGCAACGACCGCAGCGTGGCCTGCGTACTGGCGTTCACACGCCCCTCAACGCTGCGCCTGGGACAGCGTGTTCTGGTCCGCTTTCGCAATCCGGCCACCGCACAGCGGCACTGAACGCAGGTGATGCGCATGGCGGTGTCGGCACAGCCAGCCCCCACACTCGCACCCCAAACACAGCGGCCCCACGATGTAGGCGCGATGTCCAACGCCTTCCACCTCAACGCGCATCACTGGTTCTCAAGCCAGCACCGCTGAAAGGCTGCTGAAACGCGCAGAGGCGACCCTGCACAGATTATCGACACTGCGCAGCCGCGCCATTGCAATGACCCAATCTGCGGAATTTCACTTCGAAGGCGGCCGTCACGGCGTGCTGCTGATCCACGGCCTGACCGGGACTCCAAGCGAAATGCGCCTGCTTGGCAAGAGCCTGCAACGCCATGGTTTCAGCGTACACGGCGTACAGCTGGCCGGGCATTGCGGCGACGAGGACGATCTACTCGCTACCGGCTGGCGCGATTGGTACGCCAGCGTCGAACAGGCCGCCGCACGCATGCGTCCACAGGTGGACAGCCTGTTCGTCGCGGGGCTATCGATGGGTGCACTGCTGGCCTTGCGGCTGGCGGTCGAGCGACCGCAGTGGGTGGACGGTGTCGGCGTGCTCGGCGCCACCTTCCGCTACGACGGCTGGAACATTCCCAAGCGCGCGCGGCTAGCGTTCATATTGCCGCTGCTCAAACGCCTGGGCATCGGCAAACGCCGCATATTCTTGGAAGAACCGCCTTACGGCCTACGCGACGAACGTATTCGCGCCCAAGTCAGCAGCGCCATGCTCGGTGGCGATAGCAGTGCCGCCGGTCTGCCCGGCAATCCGTGGTATGCGCTGGCCGAACTTCATCTGCTCTCGCGCCAGGTGCGGCGCAATCTGGCCAAGGTCAAGGCACCTTGCCTGGTCGCACACGCCACCGATGACGACATCGCCCATCTACGCAACGCGCGACTGGTGATCGACAACGTCTCCGGGCCGACGGAGTTGCTGCTGCTACACGACAGCTACCACATGATCACGCTGGATCGGGAACGACGCACGCTCGGTACCCGCTTGGCACAGTTCTTCGCCGCACTGGCGGCCGCCGCACCGCGGCAGGCCGCCTGATGGCGCTGCACCCCTCCGTCGTCGGCATCTGGCTCGCGACCGTGGCGCTGGACACGACCGGACAATTGGCGTTCAAGTCTGTCGCTAGCAATCGGCAGGGCAGCGGTGTTGCGGGCTGGAGTTACATGGCGCGACAACCGCAGCTATGGCTTGGGGTCGGCTGCTACGTGCTCGAATTCCTCTGCTGGACCGCATTTCTGTCGCTGGTTCCGTTGGGTCGCGGCGTCCTGCTCGGCTCGATCAACATCGTGGCGATCATGCTGGCCGGACGCTGGCTGTTCGGCGAGCGCCTGGGACGCATGCAGGTGGCCGGGATCTGTCTGGTCAGCGCCGGGGTGGCCGTGGTCGGGTTGGGAACATGAGCCGGGCGTCGCTGCATCGCTATGCGGTGGGCTTCGCCCTGCTGCTGAGTTTCGATACGCTGGCGCAAATCGGCTTCAAACTTGGCGGCGCCCATGCGTTCCCGCCTCAGGCCGAGCTGGCCTGGTTGTTGCGCCTGATCGCCAGCCCATGGCTATACGCCGCCCTAGCCGGCTACATCGGCGCGTTCTTCACCTGGATGAAATTGCTCGAACACGCGCCAATCGGCCCAGCTTTCGCCGCCTCGCATCTGGAGGTGGTGAGCGTGATGCTGCTGTCGGCGTGGTGGTTCGATGAACATATTGGCATGCTGCAAGCACTGGGTGCGGTCCTGATCGTGGCCGGTATCGTGTGCTTAGCGATGGGCGAGCGTGCGGACACCGCCCATGCGCATTGAGGTACCACCGACCGCAGGATTGCCACTGCGCTTGCACGACCTGTGGCCGGTCCGCAGCGACACACGCCTGGCCAGCGCGCTGAGCCTGCCCGACGCGCTGCTTACATGCTCGGGAACAGCAGCCCTGATCATCGCCCTGCGCACGCTGGCGGCGGCCAGTCGACGTCGGCAAGTGGTGGTCTCCGCTTACACCTGCCCGCTGGTGGCGCTGGCAGTCGCGCACTGCGGCCTACAACTGGTACTTTGCGATCTGTTGCCCAACTCTCTCGAGCTGGACCCAGCACAACTGGCACAGCGCTGCAGCAACGACACCCTAGCAATCATCGCCACCCATCTGGGCGGACGCCTGATCGACCTTGCGCCACTCAGCCGTGCCGCAGAGACGTGCAACGCGATGCTGATCGAAGATGCCGCACAGGCACTTGGCGGCATCCATGCTGACGGCACTCCCGCTGGCATGGGCGGCGACATCGGCTTCTGCAGCCTGGCCGCAGGCAAGGGCCTTACCCTCTACGAAGGCGGCCTGCTGATGTCCCCGCATGCGTCATTGCGCCGCGCGCTGGCCGACACCGCCGCACGCCTTGGGCAGCGGGACTGGAACTGGGAGCTAAGGCGCAGCGTCGAATTACTCGGTTACGCTGCGTTGTACCGACCCTATTGGCTGCGCTGGGTGTATGGCGCGCCACTGCGTCGCGCACTGCGTCGTGACGACCGCGTGGCTGCAGCCAACGAGCGCTTCGGAACAACGATTCCACAGCACGCCGTCGGAGCATGGCGCGAAGCGGTGGGTGTGCGCGCCAGCGCCCGCTGGCCAGCATTCATGGCCCAGATACGCGAACAAGGCCGGCAACGCAGTGCACGACTGGCCACAATCCAGGGACTGCACGTAATCGCCGACTCCCCCGGCGCACAGGGCAGTTGGCCGATCCTGATGGTCCTGTTGCCCGATGCCAACGCACGCGAACGCGTGCTGGCCTCACTGTGGCCACGCGGCCTGGGCGTGACGGTGCCGTTCGCACATGCCCTACCCGACTACGACTACCTGGAGACGCTCGTCGAGCGCACCGCGATACCCAACGCCCACGATTTCGCCGCGCGCTGTCTTAGCATCAGCAACAGTCCATGGTTGGATGATGCGGGCTTCGAAACGATCGTGGCCACACTTCAGGCCGCCTGCGCCACCGCGATGCAGGCGCGCGCCACAGCCGACATGCAGACCATGTCCATCGACGTGATCGACACCTGCGGCTAAGAGCAGATGTCCATCACTGCAGACGCGCCCGACCGGCATCCCGATGCTGTTTTTCTCCTTGCCAACTGAATCTTCTACGATCACTCGCACATACGCGCTGATTTTTACGCAAGCCAGGAGCCGCCAGCATCTGCTATCGCCTGCAACAAGCGCTGGTTCAACGCATGTTGCTGTGCCTGCCAGGCCGACAGATCAGCCGGCGACAGCGATGGTTGTGCGTCCAACGCTGCCAGCCTGCGCTTCCACCACTGCGGGTAATACGCCAGCGACACCTCGCCGGTGATGTCACTGCCGCACAAGTGCCCATGCAATACCTGGATCGCAGCCAGCAAATGCGGCACACGCAGCTCGCCTTGGTCCCAGTTGGTACGCACCTCCTGAGGATCCAGTACGTCCTTGTCCAGCGATAAATAGGTCGACATTGGCGTCGCCCGCAGATGCTCGAGGAGAGCGTCCATCATCTCGGCACTACTGGAAAAACCGCGCACCGCCTGCCCCAAACCAAGCCGTCGCGCCCAACGCACGTCTACGCCAGTGCACCAGTAACGCAACTTGCCGCGATACAGCGGCAGCAGGTGATTCTCCCAGGCATGCGCAAGACCGACGTCGCTAGAGGTGATGCCGGCCACTTCGATCCGCTCCACCTGCGGCAACGCGGCAATCCGTCGCACCCACGAACCGCAATGCACCGCGAACGGAAAGCGCATATTGTCCGGGTGATTGTCGAACACCACCACCCGCAAAGGCACCGACGTACGCTGTGCCAGCCGCGCGATCAGCGGCAGACTCAGATGATGGAAATCGCCGCTACCAAGCAACACGGTGCCATGGTGCATCGGCAACGCGGCGTCGAGCACAGCGCCAAAACGGCGCAATCGCGCCAGCGAACAGGCAAAGCGCAGGCCATCACACCAATCGCGTAACGGCAGTCGCAACGCATCGGGCACCACGCCCTGCGAACCATCCAGATCCAAGACGACTGGAACGTGCATTTCATTCCTCCTGCGCTAAGCCGACGGACAACCCCACATCGTCGGCCTCGAACAACGGCCGCAGCAACCGCAGCAACGCGCGCAACAGCGGGTTGCGCAGGTATACGGCATGCCATGTGTAAGTGAAACTGGCACCGAGTTGTGCCTTCACCTCTGGATCGGTCCAGCCAGCAACGTAGGCACGTAGCCCATGGCGGCAGGCGTAGTCGAGGTTCTCCATCCAACTCAGCGCGTACAGGTTGTGTTCGTGTGAGGCCGGATAATGCAAACCAATATACTTGTCAAGCAAACGGCCATCGTGCACGTAGCACAGGTTCCAGCCAATGACGAGCCCATCGTGCCGGTACACGAACATGAGACCGCCGGAATCGGAATCGGTCAGTAAAGCATCAAAAAACTCTGCGGTAAGCAGGTCGAAATGCACCTCGCTCTGCGCGTACACCTCCTGATACAGCGCATAACACTGCGCACGCAGCGCCGGGTCGGCGAAGGCGGCACCCGTCGACAGCACCTCCACCTGCAGATCGGCGCGAGAGCGCAACTTGCGACGGATGTTGCGCCGGCGCGCACGCGACAGACGCGCCAGATATTCGTCGGTCGAGGCAAAATCGATCGGAACCCAGGCCAATGCCTGTCCGCGTAACAGTAAGTAGCCACTGCGCTGGCAGGCATCCAGGAACGCCTGCGCCCAAGCGTTGTCGGCAGCATCCAGAAGCGGGGAAGCTTGCGCGACATCCTTGACGATCAACAACGCGCGACGCCGCCCCAACTGCGCCCGCCATTGCCGTGGCAACTGTGCCGGATCGGCCGCACGCGGCAACCAGGCATATTCGGTGACGGTGCTACCGACGAAACTGGTGCGTGGCCGCAGCAGACGTTGCCACAGGCGCTGCAACGGCAGACGCGCCACCCACGCACGCAGCGTTGGGTGGGCGGTGGTGAGCAAGTCGAAGTCGGCCTCGAAGGCCGGCACACCATGATCCAGTGGGCGAGCCTGGAACCCGACCGGCGGATGTTGCAAGAAGTGCTGCAAGAGTACCGGCGGCTCGAGTTGATTGACGAAAGGCATTTGCAAGATTGATCATTTAGCGTGAAGGTGAACGTCGCGGCCAGAAGCCGCTGTGCGACATATCATTCACTGCGGAGACCCCATGACCGAGTCCATAGAGTCGCAAATTTACAGCATCGTCGCCAAACACGTCGACATCGATCTGGGCAACCTGACGCCTGATTCCAAACTGCAGGACCTGGGCGTGAAATCGCTTGAAGCAATCGAAATCCTGTTCGACATCGAAGAGCACTTCGACATCACATTCCAGGAGCGCGATCCCAACCTGGACGACGGCTCGCTCAGCAAGCTGGTGCAGGCGGTGGAAGAAGCGCTCGCGGCTAAAGCGGCTAAAGCGGCAACTTGATCACCTAAGCATGACATTTTCTACGTCTACGCAAGCGCAGCGCGTCGTCGTCACCGGCATGGGCGCGGTCAGCGCGCTCGGCATCGGCGCCCAGACGCTGTGGAACGCGACACGCGAGGGCCGCAGCGCCATTACCGAGCTGGTGTCGCCCCAACCATCCTTTCACCTGAAAATGCGCGTGGCCGCCACGCTGAAGGAGTTCGCGCCAGATGCGACCCAACTCGGAGGCATCGACCCCGACCAACTCGACCGCATGGCCAAGATGGCCTTGGTCGCCGCACAGGAAGCGATCACCCAATCCGGTTTGCATATCGATGCCGCACTCGGCCCGCGGTGCGCGGTGATCATCGGCACCGGCGCCGGCGCCGAGACCACCCGCGAGGAACAAGCACTCCGGATGTATCGCGATGGAGCCGAACGCATGCACCCGTTCTCCGTCCTGCGCAGCATGAGCAACGCGGCAGCCAGCCAGATCAGCATCGCGTTCGGCCTGCGCGGCCCGACATTTGCCGTGTCCAGCGCTTGCGCTTCGGCCAACCATGCGATCGCGCAAGCGGTGCTGATGATCCGCCATGGCTTGGCCGACGTGGCCGTCGTCGGCGGTAGCGAAGCCTGCCTAAGCGCTGCGGTAATCCGTGCCTGGGAAGCGATGCGCGTGGTCAGCCAGGACACCTGCCGGCCGTTCAGTGCGCAACGCAGCGGGATGGTACTGGGCGAAGGCGCTGGCGTGTTCGTCCTGGAAAGCGCTGCACACGCTGCCGCGCGTGGTGCCGTCGTGTTGGCGGAACTGGCCGGTATCGGCATGAGTGCCGACGCTGGCGACATCGTCGCGCCCAGTGTCGACGGTACCGCGGCGGCAATGCAACTGGCGCTGCAGGACGCTGGTCTGGCGTCGGAACAAATCGACTACGTCAACGCCCACGGCACTGGCACGAAGGCCAACGACCGCTGCGAAACCAAGGCACTGCGCCAAGTGTTCGGCGCACACGCCGAGAAGCTGGCGATCAGCTCGACCAAGGCCGTGCATGGCCATGCCCTCGGCGCTTCCGGCGCGCTGGAACTGGTGGCGACGATCAACGCGTTGCGCGAGCAAGTGGTTCCACCCACCGCCAACTTCCTCGACTCCGATCCCGAGTGCGATCTGGACTATGTGCCGGGTCAAGCACGCGCACGCACGGTACGCGCGGCACTGAGCAACTCGTTCGCCTTTGGCGGACTCAACGCGGTGCTCGCACTGCGTGCGGCGGACTGAGGCTTTCCCCGCCCACAACCGCGATGACGACGGGAGACGACGCGATCCGCACGCGTCGTCTCCCGTCCCGCTCAAACGGCCTGCTTGGCGCGGGTCAGCAACTGGTCCAGCAGCGACAGACCCAGATCGATTTCCTCGTGGCTGATATGCAGCGACGGCGCCAGGGTGATGACATTCTTGTAGTAACCACCAACGTCCAGCACCAAGCCGATGCGCTTGCCGTTATGGCGCAGCTCACCTTCCAGGCCCATATCGACCATGGTGTCGAGCAACTTGCGATTGGGAGTGAAGCCATCGGCCTGGCAAATTTCCGCACGCAGCGCCAAGCCCAGACCATCCACATCGCCGATTTCCGGATGACGCCGCTGCAAGTCGCGTAAGCCGTCGAGGAAATGCGCGCCCTTGGCCATCACCATCGCCTCGTAGTCGGTCTCGGCCAACATGCGCATGGTCTCGAGACCAACCGCAGTGCCCAGTGGGTTGGAGGCGAAGGTGGAGTGGGTCGAACCCGGCGGGAACACAGTCGGGTTGATCAATTCCTCGCGCGCCCAGATGCCGGCCAGCGGATTGAGGCCGTTGGTCAGTGCCTTGCCGAACACCAGCACATCCGGGGTCACGCCGAAATGCTCGATCGCCCACAGCTTGCCCGTGCGGAAGAACCCCATCTGGATTTCGTCCACGACCATCAAGATGCCGTACTGATCCAGCACCTTCTTCAAGCCGGTGAAGAAATTCGGCGGTGGAATCACATAACCGCCGGTGCCCTGAATCGGCTCGACGTAGAACGCCGCGTACTCGCACTGGCCGGCCTTGGGATCCCACACGCCGTTGTATTCGGTTTCGAACAGGCGCGCGAACCTGGCGACGCACTGCTCGCCGTATTCCTCCTTGGACATGCCCTTGGGGCCACGGAAGTGGTAAGGGAATTCGATGAACTGAGCGCGGTCGAAATGACCGAAACGACGACGGTAACGATACGAAGATGTGATCGCCGAGGCACCCAGCGTACGACCGTGGTAGCCACCTTCGAATGCGAACACCAGGCTCTTGCCAGCGCTGGCGTTGCGCACCAGCTTCAGCGAATCCTCCACCGACTGCGCGCCGCCCACGTTGAAGTGAACACGGCCCTTGCGGCCCCACTTGCGCTCGGCATCCTGAGCGATGGTCTTGGCCAGTTCGATCTTGGTCGGGTGCAGGTACTGGCTGGCGACCTGCGGCAAGCTATCGATCTGTCGCTTCAGCGCATCGTTCAAACGCGGATTGGCGTAACCGAAATTGACCGCCGAATACCACATCTGCAGGTCCAGATAAGGGACATCCTCGGTGTCGTACAGATAGCTACCGGCGCAGCGTTCGAAGATGCGCGGCGGCTCGCTGTAATGGACGGTGTCGCCATAGGAACAATACAGAGCTTCGTCGGCTAGCATCTGCGCATCGTCGAGCCCGCGTGGGTGATCAGCGCCAACGTGCGGCGCAAGCGGCGTGGAAAGCGAAACGTTCCGGTTCATCAGGATCAGGCTCGTTGGGTAACAGGAAGAGGAAAGGACTGCGTGGACGCGGCAGGCTCGACGAGTGCAGGCAGCAACGCGATGGCGTCATCGAAACCGGCAATGGCGCAATGGGCGATGCCGTTGGCGCGGCAGTGGCGCAGCAAACCATCTTTGGCGAACACCAAGTCGGCCTTGCCGGCCAGGCAAAAATCGGAGCGGCCGTCGCCGATCAGCAAGGTCGGGCGTGCCGGCGTCTGCTGCGCCATCACCGCACACTTGCAGGTGCCGCTGGGGCAATCCGGCCGCGCATGCGGCGAGGCCATCCGCCACTGCCCGGCGTCGGTGCGCAACAGACGGTTGGCGATGATCGGCAAGTGATGCAGGCCGTGCCTGGCCAGGATCCGCGCGATCGGGTAGTCCAAGCCATCGCTGACGATGCTCAACGGCATGCCCAGGCGCTCGGCGAGATGGACGAAGCGCACGAAAGCCGGATCGATGCGTACCGCGTCGAGCACCCGATGCAGTGCCTCCACATCGCCGCCGATCAACGCGACCTGTCCAGTCATGCACTCGCGGGCACCGATCCGCCCGGCCACCCAATCGTCTTCCAGCGCGCGCCACCCAGGGCGCCCGAGATGCTCGAGCAGGCTATCGGTCACGTCCTGCAAGGACACGGTGCCGTCAAAATCGCAAAGAATGTTCCACTGGACGTGCAAATCGACTCTCCTGCTAGTGGATGGAGAGCCTAGAGCGACAGTCTTTCACAGTCCTTTCGCAAGAATGGAAGTACGTGGAGAAAACTGAACCGCCCCGGTTTACCGTCACGCCCCCCAAGCACACATGTCCGCTAGTGCGGCCGGCGAAGCAGACGGCACCAGCCACTGGCATCATCGCAGCGCCCAGCCACAAATAACGGACCAAGCGCCGGATCTACCCGAACGGAGAAACGGCAAGAACCGATGCGTTCGAACAAATCGAGATGCTCGACAACCTAGTTCGCCGGCATTGTTCCTCTGGCGACTTGTCACCTGCAGAGTTTGAACGACGTGTGCGCACGCGATTAACGCAGAGCCACCTGAAGACGAAGACCGGCAACTGACAGCGTTCGAAGAGGCCGCGGCAACCACGGAAGATGAACAGAAGCCGTCCCTGCAGACACAGGAGCGGCCTCCAAATTGGTGCGAGGCCGGCAACGAAAACATTTTATTTTCAAGGCTTCTGCGCGGAAATAGTAAAAAATGCCCCCAATGTTGCCCCCAGGTGGATGGCGCTGGCGCATTCACGCACCAGCCCATCGCCATGATTCTGGCTTAGGTTCGCCAGCGCTCTGGCCTTCCCCTCCGGGGTCCGTTAGCCTGTGCTGCGTCCTCCATGAAAACGGCATCGACTTTACCCGACTCGGATCGTGCCTAGCATGACTAGCCATCGCGGTAGTGCATAGCACCACAGATCGTGGGGGCAGAAGGTACTTGCTTACTCTGGCGATGCGTCAGCGCACCTGAGTCATAAGCACACTCGATTACGGCGAACTCCGGGCATTTTTTATGTCCAAAATAATCAAATCCGAATCCCTCGCGCGCGCGATGGCGGCGGATTGTAGGCCAAGGCTCGATCTTGTCGGCACGGCGCAACCGATAGGTAGCCGCACGAGGTCTGGGCCCACTGTTCCTGGCTGCTGATCGAGCGACGTCCCTCCGGATTTTGAATGGCGACCTTAGTACGCCCAAACCGTGTCGGCTGATTGGCCGGCAGCGTCAGCATGGCGGTGGGCACGTTGATCCAGTGCTGGGAGCGCGTGCGGCATCACCAGATGGCCGTGCGTTTGACAGCCCCGGCACAATGCCGTATCCAATAAGCCAACAGTTTGCACATCGGCATCACCTGCCCATAAGGACCATGGCTTGAGCAGGCACCCCACCCCCGAATCAGCTTCAGGACGCCCCCAGCCCCCGTCGGCTGTGGGCGCATGTATGTGTGGGCAATCTACGTGCCTGACGCATCCATTGCGCCAGGCATCTGCCACGCGCGCTGCATTTGGTTCGGGTCGGGCAACGCCTTACTGGTATCGCCCCTGTCCAACTGATCTCCCCATTCACTAGATTTCGTTTACCACTCTCAATAAAGGCGCAAGGCCATGAGCATGTTCGATGGATCGATGAACTGGTTACACCCCTTGGCGGACACCAGCCTGGGGGATTACGTCTTCTTCCGGCTGATCAACAACTACCTCAGTAACCAGATCGACACCTTCGGCATGGACGTGATGGCCCGCGCCATGCAATGGGTGAGCGTCATCGCGCTAACCGCCACCACCTTCTGGGTGCTGTTGCTGGGCTATCGGATCGCCAGCGGACAATTACGCGAATCGGCCATGGCGACCATGATCAAGGCCGGCAAGGTGTCGGTGATCCTGGGCATCGACGTACTCCCGCCCTGAGCATCAGTAGGATTTAAGTGAATTGCCCCCCTGAAGTTGGACGAACTTCAAGGGGGCAACTCAGATGGAACTCTCATATAAAAAACGGCCCGCAGACTATAGGTAAGTCCCACTGCGAATGGAATACCAAGATTCATATGGCTGCCGCAAATGCTCGAACAGCCATCACGTTTCCAGTTCAAAATGCAGACCGTGCGCATAGAGGTACGAGAGGAGGTCGCTGCCATCACGCAACCCGAGCTTGGCCAATCCGCTGTACTTGTGTGTCATCACAGTGCTGTAACTGCGCCCGGTGCGCTCTCCAATCTCCGCAGCCTTCTCGCCACGACTGAACGCGAGCAGGATCGATTTTTCGGCGTCCGTCAACGACGTCCAAGGATGCGCCTTGATACTGTCCAGATCGATGCGGCTGTCCAGATAGCGACAGCCCGAGCCAACCGCCTCGATGGCATGCGCGAGTTCCGTTGCAGCACTCGTCTTTGCCACATACCCCAAAGCGCCGACTTGGAACACCGCATTCGCTAGAAATGCGCTTTCCTCTGCGGTGTAGACAAGCACCTGTGCTGTCGGATCTGCCGCCATTACCGCATGCACCAAACGCGCCCGCTTGAGCTTGCCGGGCATCACCAGGTCAAGCACCACCAGCAGGGTCTCATCGCCGGGATGATTCGCGCAGGCATCCAGCAACACCGCACTCTCATGGAAGATGATGCAGTGCGAGTCCGGCACGGCAAAGACCGTGGAAAGCAGTTGCAAAACAGCGAATGTCGTCGACGGATGATCGTCGGCGATGAAATACTTCCGGGGCCTCGCATCCGCGTGGCCCGTTCCCTTGTGGCCGGCAGGCCCACCGTTGGTCGCCCAGTCCATCACTGCATGTTCCATCGCTCAACCAACATTCCCATCCGCGCCGGCCTGCGGCAGTCTTGCTGCTGCGCACTGCACGTCCCATTTCACTTACTTTGCATAGATCGCATGTAGGAATCGAACGGCTCCATCTCCATGACCTCTCGCCTCTGATCCAGCGATGCTTTGTCCTGGATCGGATACGGTTCGACCTTTCCACCATTCTCGCTGAACTGGGAGCCGTAGATCTGGTCCTTTCCTTGGTACATGCGCAGCCGATCGATCATCAGCGCGTAGTCATGGCGCACCATCTCGCCACGGAGCATCAGCGGGCGTGCCTGTGCGAGTGCGTCGCGGATCAACTCGGGGCTGTGGGAGTGCTGCACAAGGATGAAGAACTCCATGACGCCCTTGCGACCGACCATCTGCGCGTCAGGGAAGCCATGCTCCTTGAGCACCTGTGCCACAAACACCGCGTTTTTGGCGTCGTCCGCATCAGCGGCCTTCGCTTCCTCGGAGTCTGCGCCTGCTCCCGCCTGATCCCACACCTCTCTCAACTGCTGGTCTCTCGCGTACCGCTCATCCAGAGAACGCCTAAGATCGGCATGCGTGATGGGTGGCAGTCGCTGGCACAAGGCGGTCGCACCGATCACCTGATCGTAGGGTATTCCGACAGCGATCAGGTCGTTGGCGGCACGAAGGTCCAGCGCAATCGGAGCCAGTCCCAAATTATCGCGATCCTGGTTCACGGTCATCGCGTTCAAACCCTGCGGCAATTTGAGCACTCCGTCCTTGAGTTCAGGAAACGCACCAAAAGTCTGCTTTTTGCCGCGCGAAAGCGACACGCGGTCGACCAGCGCGGCGTAACCCCTTGGATCGACGTCATCCCCCACACGCTCGTACAGCGCGTCCATGAGCATTCGCTGTAACTTCCTGTCGCCACGCAAAGCGAGGACAATGGGGCCGAGGGCATTGACCCCTTCGCATCCGACTTGGCCTTCGGTCGGTACTCCACCATCCAGCACCTTTGCCACTTCGCGCAGCTCTTCTGGCTTGAGAGGCCCACCGCTCGCCTTGGCTTGGAAGGCCAGAAGTTTGTCCCGCACATCCGGCTGAGCGATCCCTGTAGCGTGCGCGGACGCCACCAAGACGCCGAGAAACAAACAGATCCAAACCCTTGTGAGTCTACGCATCGCGGCTTCACTCTAGGTACTTATCAAGATGTTTCGTATCGACTGTTCCGAACGCGGCAAGCTGCCGGGCCAGCTGCTTGTACCGGCTGGAGTCGCAGATACGCTGCAACACCAAACTGTTGAAGTCAATGGCTCCGGGCTGCGGTTGGCCTGGCACCAGACCGATGACAAATTCGCAGAATCCAGCCAATGCCCTCATCTCAGGTAGGTAGTCTTCAATCCAGAGAAATTGCCCTTGCTGATTCACTTCGACAAAAACGAAATCGCCTGAGCGATCCACGATGAAGTCAAAACACCCCATGCTCAGTGACATCTCATCCAAAAGAGCGACACATTTATCATGGATTGCTGCGGGTAGCTTGGTTGGACTCAAGACACCCTGCAAGTTGTCAATGGCGCGCCAGTCGATAGCGCCGGCATCTGTCGATTGAGAGTCGATGCGAACCGAATACTCCCGCCCCCCAAAGAAGGTAGAGCGCACCTCGTACTCCTTTCTAACGTGGGACTGGTAGATGGCCGGGACGGCGCGAACGACGTCCATGTCGATCAGATCTCCAACGACGATCTCCGATGTGTAGTTCTCCAGCACACGGCCTTTCTCGAACCATGTCATGGACCCGAAGGTCTTGAAGACAGTCCCCTGGCCCCTTGCCTTGCAAGCCTCGATGAACTGCACGATCTCATCGGGATCATTGCTGATCAACGTAGGGGGAATCTTGAAGCCCAAGCCATAGGCGTGCTGCAGTTGCTGAATTTTGCTTTCGCCATTCAAGCGAGAGGCCGGCGAATGAATCCATCGGGCCGAGACCGACAATGGTGACCAGAAGAACCCGAAAAATGCAGCGTTGTCCGCAGCGGCAAACTTTCGGTCATCGGCATGCATCCATTCTGGCAACGCGATGCTGCCGATGCGACGCAGCCAAACCAAGTCGAAGTCCGATGGCCCATAGTTCCTACCACACACGCTCCACCTGATCTCGCGCTCTCCAAGCGCAATGCTGCCTACGCTCTCGCCAGCCAGTTTGGGTTCACTCCAAATGACACAGTTGTGCCCACACATCTCCATCGCCGCCGCAACAGCCAGCGCATGAGAGTCATCTGCGTAAGAAACGATGAGGAGGTTGATGCCGCTTTCTTTGCTCATATCCATGTGCCAGTGCTGGGACAGGGAGGGCCCAGCGAACTGGACCCTCCGACAATCATGCTTTAGCGACGCATCAGTAATCGCAAAGCGTTTCGCCCGTGCCACCGCCACCGGTACCCGTGGTGACCTTGGTGCGGTTTTTCTTCGGGCAGTGGCCACCATCGTCGTCATCGCCACCGGAGACCTGCGAGATCTCCTCGTTGCTCAGTTCGCGCGCATGCACATAGCCCATCACCCGCTTGTTGTTGTCGTTCTGCATTTTTCTGCTCCTTATGAAAAAACACATGATTGGCAGCGAAGGCCGCGCTGCCGTCGGCATCCAGGATGGTTCACCCTGAAATTTCTGTGGGTCGGTGACTTACCGCCTCCAGCTTCAATCCGCCTTCGCCCAGGCGGTCGCTGATGACGCAGCCGCCTCGCAGGACCAGCACCCGATCCGCGCTGGCGATTGTGTCGGGCCTGTGCGCGATGATGATTTTGGTGATGTCCAAACGCGCGATCTCGTTGTTGATGCGGCGTTCGCAGTCCATGTCCAGATGACTTGTGGCCTCGTCCAGAACGAGAATCTGCGGCTTCTTGTAGAGCGCTCTCGCGAGCAGGATTCTCTGCTTCTGGCCGCCGGACAACGACGATCCCATGTCGCCCACGAACGACTCGTAGCCCATCGGCATGGCTTCGATTTCCCTGTCGATCTGGGCAAGGCGGGCTGCGGCAACGATGTCGTCGAGGTGCGCGGCCTCCTCGAAGAAAGAGATGTTATCGGCTATCGACCCGGCGAAAAGAGCGTCGTCCTGCATCACGGTCCCGATCAAACTGCGGTACGCATTCAATCCGTGATGGCGAATGTCCACGCCATTGATCTCAACCCGTCCGCTAGTCGGCTCCAGTAGCCCGAGCATCACCTTTGCCAGGGTGCTCTTACCGCAGCCGCTGGCACCGACGATGCACAGCGAAGCCCCGGCCTCGACTTCCAGCTCTACCTCGTTCAGCACCAGGGGCTCACCCTCGGCATAGCGGAAACAGACTCCCCTGATCGACAGGTTCGGCCGGACGATCCGTCCCCCACTCCGCGCTGTAGCCGTGCTCCGCTCCGGCAACGCCAGGGCAATGTCCGCGATCCGCTCACCATGGAGGCGTAGCATTCTCAGTTCGACCAGCTTGTCGACCAAGCCGCCCATCTTCGCGGAAAACTGGTCGGCGTACGCGACGAACGCTACAACCATTCCCGCGCTGAATCGCCCTTGCATCGTCAGATAGGCACCGAGCGCGATCAGCGATGCACGCAGTAGGCCGAAAAGGCATTGGTTCACCACACCGAACGACAGTGCAATGCGCTGAACCACCACGTCGCGACCCGCCATCTCCAGGGTGGCATTTGCGAGACGCGCGCTGCGGTCGGCCTGCTTGTTGGCAAGCTTGATGGCCTGTACCCCGCGGACGGACTCCATCAGTACGGTCTGCTGCTTCGCCCCATACACCAGTTGCTCCTCGGTCGTGCGCCAGAGGGTTCGATACATCGCACAGCGAAGCAGAACGTAGACGGCGAACACTCCCAAGACGAAGCCGGTGAGCGGCAAGCTGTAAACACACAAAATCACCAGCGCGAGTATTCCCATCGCACCGTCCAGCAGCGCTTCGACAAAACTGCCCGTAAGGGTGGCCTGGATTGAGTGAATCGATGAGAACCGGGACACGACGTCGCCCATGTGGCGCTTCTCGAAATACGCCAGTGGTAACTTCATGAGGTGACTGAAGAGGTTGCTGGTCCACTGCGCGCTCAAGGACGCACCGAGCCAGCTCAGCAGCCATGCCCGCGCCAGCGTCAGACCGGCTTGGATCGCGATAACCAGCATGAAACCCAGCGTCATCACCAGGAGCAGATTGTGATCGGAACCCACGAGCACTTGGTCCAGTACCCATTGCATCTGGAATGGAAGAGTGAGGGCCAGCACCTCGATGCCCAGGGCGAGACCCAAGACCTGAGCGAGCGCACTCTTCCAGCCCGAAACGCGACCCGTAAGAAGTCGTAGCGGCACGGGCTCCTTGCGCTTCGTCGTCTCAAAGTCCTCGCCTGGGATCAGCTCCAGCAGGATGCCGGTGAAGTGTTTCCCTGCCTCCTCTATTCCCATACGCAACTTGCCGCGCGCTGGGTCGTGAATCTCCACACCCTTGGACGTCACCTTGCTCAGCACAACAAAGTGGTTGAGATTCCAATGCAGGATGCACGGAGTGACCGCATCACGCAGATACTGCATGTCTGCACGCAGCGCCCGCGTCGCCAAGCCCAGCGAATGGGCGATATGAATCACGCGGGACAGCGTCGCGCCCTTGAGCGAGGTACTGAAGCGCCGCCGCATGCCGGCAAGATCGGCGTGATGGCCGTGGTAGCCCGCAACCATCGTCAGACACGCCAGCGCGCACTCTGCGGCTTCCGTCTGCATCACCATGGGAAGACGGCTTGCTGCGCGCCAGTCCATCCAGCTCCATGGCGTGTTGCCCCATGCTTCTTCAGCCATGCTCGCGATCCTCGATCAAGCGCCGATTGAGGCTGTAAATTGGATCGAAAAGCCACTCGAACAGCCGGCGGCGGTCGAGCAAGATGTCCGCGTCGAGGGTCATGCCAGGCCGCAAAGTCTCGGGTCTTCCGTAGACCTGCACGTGCTGATTCTCCAGACGAACCAGCACCCTGTAGCTCGCCTCCTTGATGTCCTTGCCTGTTGCCTTATTGACCTCGGACGGCGACAACGAACTGCGCGACACCTGTTGCACACGACCGAAGTATTGGCCGAACTTCTGATAGGGATAGGCACGGTAGCGGATGACGACCTGCTCTCCTGCCCGGATGAAGCCGACGGCCTGCGTCGGTATCCAAAGCTCCGCCTGCAATGTCGATGCAGCAGGCAGCACGGCAACCATCGGCTGATCGGCCACCACGGACTGACCTGCATAGATAGGAGCACTGGTCACGATGCCGTCAACCGGAGATTTCAAAAGCCCCGCATGCTGGGCGGCGTTCTTCGCGATCAACTGGGCGACATCGGACAGCTCTCGCTCCGTCTCGTTGTTACGACCGGCGACGATGTCCGGCAACTGATCCGCCTGTGCCTGCAGCTCGCTCATTTGCTGGTGCAACTGGAATCCCTGGCGACGCAGCTCCATAAGCTGCGCCTGGTGCTCAAGCGCCTGGTCGTGCTGGGTCAATATCTGCTGTTTGCTGACGACGCCCGAGTCCTGATACTTCGACCATTGCTCGTAGAGGGCCATGGCGGCCTTCGCCCGCTGGACCTGCACTGTGATCTGGTCATCCACCTGCCGGATCTGCGCCTGAAGCAGCGCAATGCGCTGCCGCATGTCATTGCGCTGCATGCCTGCCAAACGGTCCTGGCCAGTGAGATCATCCAGCAGCCGCTGGCGCTTGAAAGACAACTGCTCGGATACCGCAACCCCGACGTCACCCTTCAATGCGCTGCTTTGCGTTTCCGACACCTCCAGCAGCGGCTGACCCGCTCTGACGCGATCACCCTCACGCACGAAGATACGCGTGATGGAGCCTGCCGAGGGAACGGACACCGTGAGCAGCCCGTGGGTCGGCACCAACGTCCCGCTCACCGGCTCACGGCGGGTGTAATGGCCCAGGACGAGCAGCAGCGTGATCGCGAGAACCACGCACGCACTAAAGACCACGAAAACCCATCCAATCCGTGGAACCCGTAAGGATATAGAACCGACCAGCTGGCTACGCCTGTTCTCATAGACCTCTTTGCGGAACAAACTAGAGTTCACACCGTCGTCCTCGCGATACCTGTTAGCACTCAATGCGTCAGAAGAGCTATCTGCAGACAATGATGTCAGGCTGCTACTGCCGTTCCTATTGGGAAAATTATTAGGGCCAAGAACTGCTAGGACGACGTCCCCCCACCCCCGATACGCGTGTACTACACACCGTTGTATCTGAAACTCGCAGAGGAAAGGTGCCAGCGTCGAGAGGACGAAGAGGAGGAACTCGGAAAAACCGCCTGAGCAGGTTTGTTGTGGAGAGAACCTCGACACCGTCGCGGATGTAGGCGTGCTGCATTGCGTGGACCGGGCTTTTGCCGTGGCGTGGATGTCGCAGCGCTGGTCCTAGCCGTGTCCATCTGCGGCACTCGAATTAATCGATCCTCGGTCACCACGCCGCAACCAACTGTCGTGTTGCATTTGTCGATTTGGTTGCACCAACCGATTGCCACAACGCCCCTGGCTCCTTTCTCCCGCTGGGTCCCCGCCAACTACGCGCGCCGGTCATCACGGACAAAATCCCTTCCAGCTGGTGCGGACAGGAAACTGTCTACCGTGGTGACGGGCTGCACTTGTAGAGTCATGTGTAGAGTCATGAAAATCGCCACGGACGGTCAAATGGCCGCAGGAAAAGACATTGCCAAGGGAGCCTTGCTGAGCGTGGCCTACTGCGCCGTGTTCCTGGCGGCATGGCGATGCTCAACCGACCAGTGGTATCTCCCAGCCGGGCTGCGCGTCGCGGGCCTCCTGTTCCTGCCTGCACGGCGGTGGCCATGGCTGTTGGCCGGCGATGCCGCGGCCTTGATGGTGCTGCGCGTGCCGAATATCGATGCATGGGGAGTGAGCGCGCGCTGGGCCTACCTGAGCCCCTTCCTGCTGATGCCGGCGATATCGCTGCTGCCCACATTTGCCCGCCTGCAGATGCCCCATCTGGCGCGCAGCGATCTTTTGCTGCTGCCCTTGGCTTTGGCGACCGCGCTGTGGAGCACTTTGTGCAACCTGGCGATCAATGCCGTTCTGGGCGGTCCTGCCGAAGCAGCGCCGCTCGACATCCTCGTGCGGTACTGGCTGGGCGACTATCTCGGCACGCTGATGTTCGTGTTGCCGGCGCTGCTGTGGGTGCGTCGGGACGAGATGCCGAAGTCTTCCGCCTGCTTCCAGCGCGACGGTGTCATCTCCATTGCCGCAGGCACGGCGCTCTCGGGGGCGGTTGCCTTCGTTGGCGATCCGCTTCTGCGGCAATTGGTCATGGTGTTGCTCGTACTGCCGGCGATCGTGCTGACGCTGCGCCATGGCTGGCGTGGTGCAGCGCTGGGCGTGGTGCTAGCGAACGTCGCTGTCGCCCTCTCGATGCCGAAGGTCGTCGAACCAGGCGTCCACGATGCCCAAGCCTTCGTAGTGCAGATCCTGCTTGCCGCGACGGCTACCTGCCTGTTCGCCTTCGGATCGCGTATTTCCTCCGCGTATCGCCACATGCGCGAGTTCGGACGCGTGCGCGAGCAGGCACTGCAGTTCGCGCAGACAGGCTTTTTGTGCGCGGAGCGCACCTTGCGCCAACGGGTCGTGGACTACAGCGATGTCAGTTTCCGGATGAACCGGATGCGCAAGGGTGTCATCGAGTACCTGCGATCCCGAGGGCATTACGCCGCGGCCATGGAGATGACGCGCACGGGCGTCATCCAGGCCCAGCTCCTCCACGAGTACGTCACGGCGCTCTATCCGCTGGGCATTGAAACGCACGGACTGTACGAAACGCTACGCTCCGTGACCTTCATCAATCTGTGCAGCAGCACGGCATTAGGAAGCCGGATGCGCGGCGATCCGAGGGCATTGTCACTCGGCCTGCAGCTTGTAGCCTACCGATGTGTGCTCAATGCCATCGAGATCCTGCCCACGGCGCAGAGCCATCTGATCCACGCGCGGGTTTGGAGAGCAGGCGGTGTGCAAGGCGTCGCTATCCGCATCACAGCGGATGCCTCCATGCTGGCGTCCACCCGGCGGCGGCCAAGCGCGCCGGACCAGGAACTGGCTGCGCGGCTCCAAACGCATGGCGGCACTTGCCGGCGCCGCCATGCGTTGTGCCTGAGTTTCCTTGTCTCAGAGCGCGTGTGTACAGGAATCAATCTCGCGCCGTGATCTCCCACTCGTCGCCGTGGACACCCGACCGACGCCGGATCACGAAGTCAGTGGTCAGATAAACCTCGCTGGCGGAGGCCGACGACGATACCGACACCCGCGCAACATCGCTGCCCATCGGGAGTACCCACAACTTTGCCCCGATTCGGCCAACCGCAGCACGGACTCGGCCGCCAGCATCTTTGACCTGCAAGTAGCGGACGCCGTCGCGTTGCACCTCGAAAATGCGCAAGTCCGGGTTCGGCGCCAGAGTGACGGCCTGCGGGGTGCTCTCACCCAGGCCGTTCGCTGCCGATATGCCGTGTCCGCCCCCGGGGCAGCACGTCTGCGCCGACGCCTGGAAGGACAGGGCACATCCTGCGGCGATCACCACCCATGCCAAGCACTTCGCCTTCATTTGCATCTTGTTATTCCTCTCCCCATTCTGGGGAAGCATCGCCTGCATTCCAGGCACGTCCAAGGTACGTTTTCTGCACGGAAAATCGGGCGACAAACGCTGGGAGCGAGGCCGAAGAAAGGAATCGGCGAGTGCGGCACGACCAATGCGGGCGTTTCTAGCTGCGTAATCATTAAGAGCGGTTAACAGTCGGGTAGGCGTGGACAGCACGCAGCAACCACGGTTTACAGGCGGCACATGAGGATTTCAAGCACTGCCCGCGCCCGTCCGGCGGCGAGCAGTCGTTTTGTTAGCAACTCTAAATGACGGTTTTTGTACCCACTGCATCGCATTCTCGGTCGCCTCTGCTAGAGCATGCGAAGAAGCAAACCGATGGCTCGTAAACCCGCATCAACACACGACTCTGCCTCTTGTATGTTCAAGAACGGAGAGAGAAAAACGGGGGGATGAGCGCTGGAAACGGCACCTGCGGCAGGCGCATGCTCAAGAGGCTAATGCTAGCGGAAGCAGGCAGATCAGGCCATCAACGCTGGCTCACACCAACACCCCTCCATGATGGTGAACTGACCCTCATGAACTGAAGTATGAAGTCCTAATGTCTACGAAAGGGAGGCCAGTCCACCGAGATCGAAAACTGGCGACGCGACTACAACCAGCACCGCCCAAGAAAGCGATCGGCGGCATGACAACGGCTGCCTATGCCCAACAATTGGCCAACAGCTATATCATCAACCCACGACTCTAAACCCGAGCGCTACTCAAGACGGGGGGACGTCGCGTCGCATACGCAATAGGAGGGATCATGGCTGTAACGCCACAACATGGGCTGCTCAACAAACTACTGGACTACGTCGTCGAGCAAAGCAAGGAAATCGATCCCCGTGCCTACACCCTGGCTGGCGCTTCGGACTTCCGCCGCTTCCCGAAAGATTTTGCAGCACTGCCTGGCGTTGATCTGGATCTCAAGCTCGAAGGGGATCATATTTGGCTGCAGGTGCAGCGCTTGGAGACACGACCGGCACCGTGGCCAAGCGATACGATTCTGCGCAGCTTCATTTTGGTCTCTGACGACCCCAACGGCGCGGCGCCCCATGCAAACGAAGTCGCCCTCAAACACCAGGCATCTACCGAGGCAGCAACCCTCGGCCTCGAACGTGCCACGCAGGCTGACAGTGTGCGCCGGGCTGCTGTTGCGGAAGCGCTGTGCCAGCTCCAACCACTGTGGCTAGCCTGGGCAGAAGGCGAAAAGCCGCGCCGCCGGTCGATCGCGCTCTATGGCGACTTGTTCATGCTCAAGGTGCGTCTGGAAGCCGAAGAAACCGCGAAGCCATCCGAGCTCGTATGGGGCATCGGCATCTCGGCCTGGAAATTCCAAGGGCAGCTCACGGAGAACGGGTCAGGCAGGGTTGCCACGATTGATTACCAGTATCCACTGCTCACACAGGTGGTCGAGATCGAACTCGATCCGCAGACCCATTCCATCGCCGTCCGACCGCGGGCAGTGCCGCCTCGCTTGGAGTTTGACGCCTTCAGCGCTAGCCAGGTATCGGGGGCAGCTGAGGTCGAAAAACAGGCCAAACAGCTGCTGACGAAGGAGGCCGAGCACCCTGTCACGCCCTTCGACGTGGCTAGCTTCGAGCCGATCCTGAAGCTGGCGGCCGGAAGCCTGAGCAAGGCAGGCCGTTACGACCCGGACGTTCAAGAGATCCCAAGTCCAGGCCCCGATCTGCTGGCCACGCCTGGGTGGGTCTTGCTCGTCAGGGAGCGGTCGAGCAATTTCCTGGTCGAAGACATACGTCGGCTCAAGGCCCGCTTGCTTGCTGGTGATCCGATCCCCTCAGGACCCATGGCCCTGGTCACCCCACCGTCGGACGAAGTCATCCGGTACGAGGCCATCTCGTTCCGTGGCATGTGTGGCGGTAGCCGCAAAAAGGGTGAGCCACGGGAGCTCTATTTCCCCTTGCCCTACAACCAGGAGCAGGAAACGATCGTCGAGATGCTAGAGCGTGCTCCCGGCGTAGCCGTTCAGGGGCCACCCGGCACCGGTAAGACCCACAGTATCGCCAACATCATCTGTCACTACCTCGCAACCGGTCGCAAGGTCCTGGTGACCTCCAAGGGCGAACACGCCCTGGAAGTGCTGCAGTCGAAGATACCGGCAGAAGTTCGTCCGTTGAGCGTCGCGCTGCTGTCCGGCGACAAGGAGGGCATGCGGCAGTTCCAGGCGTCTATCGAAGCCATCATCCACAACCTGTCCCAGCTCAACCCGCGCATCACCGAGGAGGAAATCGAACGCTACAAGCAGCAGATCGATGCCGCCCATGGTGAGCTGTCAGGCATCGATCGCCGGGTGAGCGAGATCGCCGAGCAACAGTTGGCGAACGTCGAGGTCGATGGCGTGGCGATGCGCGCCCAGAAGATGGCGGAACTGGTGATCAGCGGGCAGGAACTGCATGGATGGTTCGACGATGCGCTGACCCTGAACGCCGAGCACATGCCTCCGCTGACGGCCGTGGACGCGCAGGCTCTTCGCGATGCGCGTCGGCACCTTGGGCCAGATCTGCGCTACATTGCAGCCCGATTGCCATCAAGCCAGACACTGTTGTCTACGGAGGCTGTTGAGAACCTTCACAAGGCTCTCGTGCAGATGCGCGAGATCGACGCCGCGCAGGGATGCGGAGATCTGCGCGCTCTGCGCGCCGTGACACCGGATATCTTGGAAGAGGCGCGCAGTCTGCTTGCATCAGTAGAGGCGGTTGCTCGCATTGTCCGAGAACTCGAAGAGCTCAACAGCGCTTGGGTCTTCGAACTGCGCAGCAGATGCCGCAGGCCCGAATACGCCAGCGAACGCGATGCCCTACAGGCGCTGTTCGGCGAAATCGAGGAGCTCGTCACGGCGCGTGCCGCGTTCTTGCAGCAACCAGTGCAAGTCCCTGCCGAAGCGATCGAAAATCCGAAGGTACAAGAGGCGATCGAAAGAGCCAAGGACACCGGGAAGCCCTTCAGCTTGTTTGCGTTCGGCTCGGGGGACATAAAGCCGCTTGTTACCGCCGTGCGTATCTCTGGCCAGCCGCCAGCCAGCCAGGACGATTGGCTGCACGTCCATCGCTACCTGGGACTGCATGCGCGGGTGCACTCCTTCAGCGTGCGCTGGAACCAGTTCGCGGAACTGCTGTCGTTGCCCACAGTGAAGGGCACTGTCGAAGACTTGCGGTCCCTCGAGTTGACTGCTTTGGCTGCCATGAAGTCCCACACCCTGGCAACCGTGCACGATGTGCGCTTACTGCTCATGGCCGGACGCGTATTCCTTGAGCCACCGACGCGGGAACTCAGGGGGACATCCACCGAGTTGTCGATCGTCAGGGAGCAACTGCTCAAGCACCTGACGCGCGCGGAATTGGCAGCCGCCGCAACCCAGTTAGCCATCCTGCAGGAGAAGCTGGCTGGCACGAGTGGTCCCGTGGCTGAGGAGTTGCGCAGGTTCATCGACACGGAACTCGGCAATCCGGAGATGAGGACCGAGCGCGTTGTCGCCCGGTACGCCGAACTCGTCGGCGAGCTCAAGCGCATCGAATCCCTGACCAGCCACATCATCACCGTGAACGAGCTGTGCCGCCGGGTGGAGTCAGCGGGGGGGCAGAGGCTAGCAGCGCGGCTGCGCACGCAGGTGTTACCCGCATGCGGCGAAGACGATGTGCTCCCGGTGGCGTGGCGAGATGCCTGGAACTGGGCACGGATCAAGAGCCATTTGGACGCCATCGACGCACGCGACGAGTTGCTTGCGCTGTCATCACGACGCCGCGACCTCGAAAGACTGTTAGCGCAGCAGTACGAGCGTCTGGTGGCCCGCTCGGCGTGGCTTGAAGCGAAATCGCAGGCATCGGCCAAAGTGCTTTCGGCGCTCGAAAGCTACCGCACCGCTATACGCAGGATAGGACAAGGCACCGGGCCGAACGCCACGCGCTACCGGCGCGACGCGCAAAAGGCGATGCAAGACGCACAGGGCGCGATCCCTTGCTGGATCATGAGCCACGCCAAGGTATCGGAAAGCATGCCGGTGCAGCTGGGCGCCTTCGACCTCGTGATTGTTGACGAGGCCAGCCAGTCCAACCTGTGGGCGCTGCCCGCAGTCCTACGCGGCAAGAAAATCCTAGTGGTGGGCGACGACAAGCAAGTGTCTCCGGAGGGCGGCTTCATCTCTGCGGAGAAGATAAAGTTACTGCGTGAGCGATTCCTGGCTGACCAGGCGTATGCCGCAGACCTGACACCGGAGAAGTCGCTCTACGACATTGCCTCCACGGTTTTTGCTGCCCAAAAGGTAATGCTCGCCGAGCACTTCCGCTGTGTCCATCCCATCATCGCCTACAGCAACCGAACTTTCTACAAGGACCAGATCAAGCCACTGAGGGTGCCCAAGGCATCGGAGCGCATCGACCCGCCGCTAATAGATGTCTACGTGACGACGGGCGAGCGCGGCAAGAAAGACGCAAACAGACAGGAAGCCGAGTTCATCACCGCCGAGATCGAGGCTATTCTGCGCAACCCCAAGCTGAGGCACAGGACGCTGGGCGTGGTGTCCTTACTCGGGCCGGACCAAGCACAGGCGGTTGATAGCCTGGTCCGCAGTCGATGCGACGCAGCAGAACTGCTTCACCGCCGATTCGAATGCGGAGACGCACGTGTGTTTCAGGGCAGCGAACGGGACATCATGTTCCTGTCGATGGTCGCGGACAGCCGCAACCACCACGCGCTGTCGGGAAACATGTTCGAGCAGCGCTTCAATGTCGCCGCAAGCCGCGCAAAGGACCGGATGTACCTGGTGCGATCGGTCAAGTTCGACGAACTGTCGGCAGTCGATATCCGACGCACGCTTCTGCAGCATTTCAGCAAGCCGATGGACAGCAACGATGAGCAAAAGAGCCTGATCGATCTGTGCGAGTCCGGATTCGAGCGCGACGTCTACACCGCACTTTTTGACCGGGGCTACCGGGTGACGCCACAGATCAAGGCTGGCGCGTTCCGCATCGACATGGTGGTCGAAGGGGCCGATGATGTTCGCTTGGCTATCGAGTGTGACGGCGACGAATTCCACGGACCCGATAGGTGGCAAGCTGACATGCAGCGCCAGCGGATTCTCGAGCGCGCAGGGTGGGTGTTCTGGCGCTGCTTCGCGTCCACGTGGTCGCTGCGTAAAACCGATGTGCTAGAGGAGTTGGTCGAACGTATGCGCAACATGGGTATAGAACCTCTAGGCGCGATGGAGCGTACGCCTTCCCTGGTCGAGTACCGCGAATGGCCACAACGAGAGTTGGCGCCCAAGGAAGAGATTGCAGCCTTGGCAGAACAGGACGCCGGCTTGCCGAGTTAACCTGGAACTTCGGTCGCCAACACAGAGATACGACAACTCAGGGTGGGGGGACGTCGCATTACAGTGGGTCAGTTTGAGGTTGTTGTTGACAACCTGTCGGCTGCATACTGTTCGACATGCTCGTCATTCCCCTTGGCGAACCCGAGACACGTGACTTCGGAACCCACCCTGCAGCTGTCGATGACCCTGAAATTCAGGCATCCGATCACTGTCTATTCGCTGGTACCCGGTGGCGTCTCGCCATTGGCCATGACCAGCGCGGTCATCCACATGCTCGATCGGAACGTCGTCAGCTGGATCGGCCGGGAGCCTCGCGGTGAACCGGACAGCCCGCGCGACGCCGCCATGCGCTGGTGGCTGAAGTTCCTGGACACGCCGACCCAGTCGATCAACCCGGTGCTGTGCGCGTTCGAGGGCAACAAGAGACGGATTCCGACGCTAGACGAGTTCAAGGAGGAGTACCGGCGCTCCTGCGAGAAGATCGGCGCGTACTTCCGCAGCGCCAGGATCTTCCGGCACCAAGAAGACGACTTCCTACAGATATACCAGAATGTCGTCGACCTGCACGCGCGACATAGCGCGGAGATGGACTTCCTGTGCGAGATCGCCCCCGAGATCGCCGAACGACACAAGCGACACGAACTCGTCGCGATCCGGAACCGTATCTTCGACGCGGCGCAACGTAGGTGCCTAGGCACTTCGCTTGTTCTCATTGCCACCCTTTCCTGCTTATACGAGGGTGCGACCGAGGCAGCCGCGTCACCGGCCAGGGGTGTCATCAAACCCAAACCGAAGTATGGCCCCATGGCCGCGCACAATGCGTTGTCGGACGTGCGCGCAGTCGAGATGCTTGCCGCGAGCGCGCTATTGAGGCCGGGAACGCTTGGACTGTGCACCGGGGACCTCCGGCTTGCACGATTCTGGGCTGCACTGGGGATCACGTCCGCCAATTGGAACGGCAACAACGCATGTACCATTAGCCCGCGGATCTCTTCGCGGCTGTTCCCTATCCTGACTGATGTCCAATGCCATGAACTGGCGGAGATACTCGTTGAGCACGGATTCGCCGATGCTGGCTCAAGCTGGGTTACTACTCGCGATAAATCGATCTAATCTCATCTTCCTAAGTTTCTTTTCGGCAAGAAGCGTACCGAACCTCCCAGGGTTCACCCCCGTTCACGTAGAGGTACGTGAGCAGGTCATTGCCATCGCGCAACCCGAGCTTTGCCAATCTGCATACGTCAACGACATCCAAGGGTGCGCCTTGATGCTCTCCAAATCAATGCGACTGTCCAGATAGCTACAGCCCGAGCCAACCGCCTCGATGGCATGCCCGAGTTCCGTAGCGGCACTACTGCAAATCACTGCAGCAGGCCATGAGATTGTCGGCGTTATGGCCTCGGCTTCACCAGCCGATACTGCTTCTTGTCGCCGACCTTTGGTGCCTTTTCATCGATGTTGACGCATAACCGGCCATCACCGCAGGGCACGATGTCCGAGCGGTTGATCGCCTCCATGTAATTCAACTGCGCCCTCAGTGTGTCATAACGGGTCGCGTAGTCGCCGTAAAGCATTTTATACGTTCCGACCAACGCGACGAGCGCACACAGCAACGACACGCCGCCCCCGATCCACACCCAACGCACGATGGAGGTCATGTCGCGCCGGGTGAGTTGCAATGCCCGCACCGTCTGATCCGCCGCCGTGGTAATCCCCTGCACCCTGTCTCGCGCCTCGGCGAGGGGCGGCTCCAGTCCGGCGCGGGTGACGCTTTCCAGTTGACCCGAAGCGCTCTGCAACCAGCGCGCCATCTGCTCCTGGACCTGCGATGGCACCTGCTCCGCCAAGGCGCCTAGACGATGTTCGATCATGTCGCAGCGTGCCTCGAACCGCTCGATCATCGCCGCCATCTGGACACTCAAAACGGTCTGTTCGTCGTCGTGCATGCAGCTAATCCTTCTTGTCAATTTCAGTTAACGTCCTTGCGATGGCCCCTGTCGGGACTGTGTCATTTGCTGTTGGATCATCTGCTGCACATCCGCCTGGCGTTGCGTTTCATCCGCCATCCGTTGATACGCCTGCTCGGGAGGAGTCTGCATCGCTTGCTGGATGTTCGTGCTGCTGAACCGGGGCAGGAAGTCAGAGCCGTCACTTTTTTTCTCGGCCACAATGGCGCTTTTATCGGCGTTGAAGTGCAACTGATCCACCCGCGCCAACCCACTTTCCCGCGCATTCAATGCCACGCTTGCGGTCAGGTGATCGAGCGTCTTGTTCGTCGGGCATATCCCATTGCGCTTGTGAAGCCGCTCAACCTGCGCGCGGATGCTTTGGTTCAGCGCATGATCGGGATGGCCGGCTTCGCGCGGATCGCGCGGTGGTCGTTGCGCTTCCTGCCGTGCGCGCTCCTGTTCTTCCCGCTGCACGATCGCGCGTGCCTGCGCCATGATGGCTTGGCCACGTGGGGAGTTGGTGAACGCTTCGCCCTCCTTGCGCAGGGTTTCTCTGTCACCGTTTTCTATCGCCGCCGTGATGCGCTGTATCCTAGCCAAGGCGACCAGATATTCCGGCGAATGGGCCCGTGGCGGTGCTTCGCCTGTCTTCGCACGCTCTGCCGCCACCTGGGTTGGTGGGGCATGTTCCTGCATGTGTCTGTCCATGGCAGGTGGCAGGGTGGAAGACGCGTCCGCGTTCGTCGATGTGGTGTGGGTGGACGATGCGCCCCGTGCATGGGGCGGTGTACCTTGTTGCGAGTGCGCCGGTAGCGGCGGTGTCGCTAACGCATGCGGATGCGGTCCCTCGGGGAAGAACGCCGGCAGCGCTGGATCGGTGCGTTCGGTCGAGACCGCCACCGGGCGCAAGGGCAAGTGTGCGCGTAGCCCGGCATCCAGGGATTGCGCATCGTTTGGGGCCTGGGTCATGCCCGTGCCATCCAGGGCATGCACATGCACGCGATGCCCGAGCGTCGTCGCCATGGTGGTGGTGTAGTAAGAACCGTGTTGTTCGGAGCGGTGAATGACGTTCATTTCCGGCGCGCTGGACACAGTGCGCGGTTGCAGGAACGGTTTATCGCTAAGGCTGTTGACATAATCGATCAACAGATTGCCGTTACGCACGGACAAACCATTGAGCAGATAGGAACCGCCGATATCCGAATGCGCGCCGGGATGGACCAGATTGAGGAAGCGCCCGTCGTGGGAATGGCCGGGATGCAGGATGTCCTTGGCGGGGAACAGATCGCGGCGTTCGTCGCGGGCGGTGAGTTGCAAGCCCGACACCACCGAGGGCGGCAAGCGCACATCCTGTAAATTCATCTCACCGGTGGCGACCGGGTCCAGCAAGCCGACGGTCTGCGCGGTGCGACCGGGCGGCACCAGCGGCGGATGCGTGGGGGTGAGTTTGAGGATTTCGCCGTGTGGTCCCTGATCGATTTTCATCCCAATCGGATCCTGAATGCCACGCTCATGGACCATGCGGGTGAACATGGCCGCGGTGACCGCGCCACGGCTGAAGCCGGTGGACACAATGCTGATCTCAGCATGCGGGTCTTGTTTTCTCCAATCATGGACTTGGCGAATAAACTTCAAGTACATCTCTTCCATCCGTGGACCGTAGCTATAACCCAACGCACCGTCGAGATTACGCGTCAAGGAGTCGTCCTGCGTGCCTACGCCGGGGACGTAGGAGCCTCCAATGTTGCGAACACCAGCCTTTTCAGCAGCGTGCACCTGATCGTCCAATATTCCGATATTGGTGATGTGCTGAGGGTACTTGTACTTGTCGTTGCCCGTGCCATCGAAGCAGGCCACGAACAAACGAGTGTGGGGTTTCTGTTGACTGACCAATAGCGGCGCCTGGAACTGTGCCAACTCATGGCGGCTGTGTGCATATGCGGCCAAGTCTTGCGCCGTCGCTGGATACGTTTCCACGTCATCCGGCCATGTCTTTGCATCGGTATGTTCGTTGCCCATTGCATTCTCCCTGGCGAGGATGCGATCAGTAGGTTTTGGTGTAGGCGAGGATCAGGTCGTTGCGTGAGTTGCTATATTTATTACCTGGTTCTTGCAAAACAGTCGTCTCTACAAAGGCCCGCATGTACACATTGATGGTGCGGTCGTTCACTTCGAGGATGATGTCCGGAGAGATATCCGCCTGTAGGATCGGCGACAACTGATTCTGCGGCACATGATGCAGGATCACTTTGTCCTTGAAGATGGCTTCGAGATCGACCAGGGCATGGTGCGGCTGGCCGTCCTTGGAGCGCCATGTCACCTCAGCAGGGGGGGGGAAGTGTGGGAAGTTGCGGATGCCTATCGTATGGGCAGTCAGATTACCAGGATAGATATCTCCAAGAGATGCGGAAGATATCTGCTTTACGTCTTCGGGGTCGTGTGCCTCGTATCTGTCGTTGTAGAGCACCGTACAGCCGTAAGTGTCAAAGCATAGTGCACCGAACGTATGCGTACTGAACGGAATCGGCTTACTCGTATCGATATGCACGGTGTTATGGGCATCGACGGGAATATTCCCGATCAGGTGGATGCCGGAAGGTTCATTGGTCGGAGCGTTGGTCGGCGTATTCATGCGCGAACATCCTGTCAGAGAGTGGGCGAAGACGGCGGTGAGCAGAAGCGAAAGTGCTGCACGGGACGGCGTGGCAAAAGGAGGTCGCACAGCCATAATTCACCAGTGGGGAGGGAAAGAAACAGCCTACTACCCAGTGCGTGATCGCGATAGCGAGGTGCCGGCGTGGCGCTGCTCAGGCGTCACGCGGGTTGAGCGGCCATCATGGCCCCGCGTCCGGCATGCATAGTCTATCGTTGCTGGCAGGCCATGGAAATCATGGAATTTGACTGTCGTACTGTAGGAATTTTCCTACAGCTTCGCTTCGTACCAACACGACACTGGCAACCAGATTCTTTAGCGTCCGATGTCTTGCTTTGTGTTGGCGGCTTCACGTTCGATCTGCATGCATGCAAGCAGCAACGTCGTGAAAAGCCCATCCGTCACCATGGCGACACGATGCCTGCGGAGTGAGTTCGGGCAAGCCGATGGCGTTCATTGATTCCATGAAGGGAGCGCTTCATCGCCTGAAGGGGTTGAAGGGGGCGCATTATTTTGCGCGCTCCCTTCACTCCCTTCAGTGCAGTTGTCAGCCGGTAACTGCCATGTCCATTCCTGCCTGCTACCACCAAAGTGGCCGCCACGCTTGACCGCTACCGCTCCAATTTTCCGCTTTGCGCGTTTCATCGCATCGACCGAGAACCCTGCCTCGCCCGCTTCCCGATACACGTCCTTCGCCGATTGCATCCCATCACGCAATAGCTCGCGCAGGAAGCCCACGGCATCCTGGCCCTGGCCGTCATCCTGCCGCTCGGCATCGTCTAGCAACTCCCGCGCCGTTCCTTCCAGGGCTGCGCCCCATCGCACTGATGATGCAATGACGCCCTGAAAATCGTGCAGTTCCAGCTGTTGCAAGTCGTACACGTAGCCGCCACCGTCCGGGCCGATGTTCGACTTGGCTCGCGCCAGGAACCGCTTGGCCGCCTCGCCGTCTCTCGCTTGGGTTATGGCCGTCACCATGACCAACCGGGCCAATGCACCAAAAGCCAGCGACCCGGTAATGCGCTCCACTGGCTCACGGCCCGCCGTGCCCTTGGTGAAGTGGGTGATACCCAACAGGGCACAGCGTTGGTTCTGGGCAAGATCGACCAGCGGTTGCAATCCACGCCGTACCTCGGCGTTTTTGTGCGAGTCGCCAGCCACGGCAGAGACGATGGGATCGATGACCAGCAGCACCACGTCACCGATGTTGTCCAGTTCCGCCTGCAGTACATCGCTATCTATCGCCGGATCGAATGCGCGCCGTTCGCCCTTTTCCCGCACGCCTTGCACGAAATAGACGCGGCCCATGTCCGCGCCCATGGCGAGCAGGCGCGGGGCCAGTGTGTCGCGCGCGTCATCCTCACCGGACCAGATCACCACATTCCCTCGCCGGCTGGGTGAGTGGTCCGGCCAGCTGTCTCCCCTGGTCACGGTTGCAGCCATCGCCATGGCGATGGTCGTCTTACCTGTCCCCGGCTGACCTCCCAGAATGTGCAGCTTGCCAGCGGCCAGCCAGCCGTTCCACAGCCAGTTGACTGGCTCAGGTATCAGCCTGTTGCCGCGTATCAATTCGACATGTGACCTGTGGCATGTATCCGCGCACGCTGCATCCAACGTGGTCTGCAACAGTGGCAGTGAACCTATGGCGACTGCATCGGCTTCCAGGTTGACGGACAGCCAGTCCACACAATCGCCCTTATCGGGTAAGGGCGGGACGATGGCTGCAATGTCGATCACCTCCACCGTGCAGCCCAGCGCGCACAAGCGCTCGGCCACATCGACGACATACTTGCGCCCCGGCGCGTCGTTGTCGGGCCACAGGCGCACCCGACGACCGCGCAGTGGCGTCCAGTCTGTCCCCCCGGCGCTGGAACTACTGCCGGACGTGGTGGCCAGCAGGCCAAGGGCGGTCAAGGCATCGGCGCAGGCTTCGCCCTCGGCCACGTAGACGATGGCCTCGACATTGGCGGCCAGCAGTTCGGGCAACTGGTACAGCACCTTGCCCTCCGGTGGCGCGGGCGGTTCGCCGGGGACGTAGCGCGTCCCGTTCCAACGAAAGGGCCGGATTTCCTTACGGCCATCGGGGTGCTTGCAGCGCGCGCGCCAGAACACCGGATTGCCCTGAGCATCGCGGTATTCGTGCAGGCCGGTCGGCAGGTAGCCCTCGGCCAGGAAGTGGCCCAGGATGCGGCGTGCGGCGGCATGCGGGGTCTCAACAGGAATCGCGTTCATCGGCGCACCCCAGCCAGAAGGTCGGCCACGGCTTCCTTGAACGGCTTACCGGTCAGGCGCATGTGGAAGCTCACCAGATCACCGGTCTCGCCCGTGGCGAAGTCCCGCCAGGGACCGCGCGGATTGCTCTGGCAGACGGAAAAAGACGGCTCACGCTCATCCCGGAAGGGGGAAACACCCTGCGCCCAGCCGCTCCCATTCGATCTGCCCAGCTTGGCAACATGTTGGCGGTAGTAATCGGCAGGGTCCGGCAGCCGGTCGCGCCAGTTGTCCGGCAGGGATGCGCCGCCCCTGTCGGCCTGGCCGTACACTCGCCATGCACCCAGCGCGCCAGCGTGTGCATCGTGGGCCGCCTTGCGCTGGCTGTGACGTTTCTGGGTCATGGCGCCGCCTTTGCACTGGCAGTGCGTTCGATCAGCTCGCGGATATCCTCCACACGCCAGGCGGTACAGCGTTCGCCCAGCTTGACAGGCTGCGGATAGCGGCCAGACCGCACGCCGGCCCACCAGGTCGACCGGGAAACCGGGATCAGTGCCGGGATAGCAGTGGTGTTGGTGTCGGGATCGGCAGCGCGGCCGACGATCTGTGGGAGTCGCAGGAAGCCCGTGGCGGGCAAATAGTTACTTGAGCTAGTCATGTATCGGCCGCCTTACTATGGGGCTGAATGCCCTCGGCCGACAAATGATTTATCTCTCTAAGCCCGGGCTGCGTCCGTGCGCTAGCACATTGGGAAGCGCGCTAGCAGGCTGGGGGGCGGCCTTCCCTTACGCTCTTCGACCACTTGGTAGACCATCCGCAAATAACTTTGCTGCTAGTAAGTACCGGCCAGCGGCGCATGACTTCAATTGCGAATTGTTCGACGGTTCGCAGCGTCGGATGCTTCCCTGCGTGGCGCTCCTTCCACAATTCAAGTGCAGCAGCCTTGGCCGCCTGTTTTCCGTCCCTGTCGTTTGCCAATTTTGCAGCGGCGCCACGCCTACGGTCAGCCCTGTTGGCAAGGGCGCTAGCGACGTATTTCTCAGCCACGCCTCTCATCGCAGCCTCCTGCATTTTTGTTTCGGCGCTAATTGCCTCCAATAGCGCGATCATTTCTTCGCGGGCCTTCACTCCCCGCTCGACATGGCGTTCGGTCTTTTTCCTTTCAATCAACAGCAGCGCAGCGAGCGATAGATGCTCCGCTAGCGTCTCCTTCTCCTGCGTCATCCCCCACCGTTTGATTCGTGCAAGCCGTTTGTAACAATAACTTTCAAACCTACGATCCTCAGCTTCCTGCCTGGCCCTTTCCACCTTCTCGCGTTCAATTGCTTCGGCCAAATTTGGCCCACCCGACAGGGCCAAAAGAGAAATAAGCTGGTTCTTTGGTTGCTCGGTCATTGCGCACCTCCATGCTGCTAAGAAATCCTCGCACTCAATGGTGGCGCGGGGCGTAGTCGAGAAATCAGATAGCCGTGGCTCTCAGGGGCACGATATTGCCGCCAGCGCATAGGCCGTCCAAGTAGTCAGCCCAAGCCTGCATCATACGAATGCGCTCAGGCAGGTACTGCGCCGCGTGCGTGTATGCCTCGCGGACCTTGTTGGTTTCGGCGTGCGCAAGCTGCCGTTCGATGGCGTCAGGATTCCAGCCCATTTCATTAAGCCGCGTCGCCGCCATGCTGCGGAAGCCGTGGCCGGTCATTTCATCACTCGCATATCCCAGGCCGCGCAGCGCGGCATTGATGGTGTTTTCCGACATAGGGCGGTTCGGGCGCAGGCCGGGGAATACATGGGGGCCGCCACCGGTCAGTGCATGCAGGTCGCGCAGGATCGCCACGGCTTGGCTGGACAGGGGCACTAGGTGCGCCGCCTTCATCTTCATGCGCTCGGGGCGGATACGCCACATGGCGGCATCCAGGTCGATTTCCCCCCACTCCGCCGCCCGTAGCTCACCGGGACGCACGAACACCAAAGGCGCCAGCTTCAATGCCGCATGGGTCACGGGCTGCCCAATGAAACCCTCAATGGCACGCAACAACTGTCCGATCTTGACTGGATCGGTGATGGAGGCATGGTGACGGGCCTTGACGGTTTTCAGCGCGCCTCGCAGGCTGGCGGTGGGATCAATCTCCGCCTTGCCTTCCAGCATGGCGTAACGAAACACCTGGCCGGCCTTGATCTTGGCACGACCGGCAGTTTCCAGCTTGCCGGTGGCTTCAATCTTGCGCAGGGCGTCCAGCAACTCACGGGGCGTGATCTCGCCAATAGGCCGACTGCCGATCTCGGGGAACAGAAAGGTTTCCAGCAACCAGCGATTCTTCTCCGCCGTGACGCGCGCGACGGTCTGGCGGGCCATCCACTCGCGGGCCACGGTCTCGAACGTCTCCCCGGCGGGAGCCACCATGGCCGCCTGCTCCTTGGCCCGTTTCCGTTGCTCGCCTGGGTCCACACCAGCAGCCAGCAGCTTGCGCGCGGCGTCGCGCTTATCCCGTGCATCGGCAAGGCCGGTATCGGGGTAGGTGCCAAGGCTCAGCGTATTGCGCTTACCGGTGTTCGGTCGGCGGTAATCCCAGCGCCACCAGCGGGCACCATCCGGCCTCATCAGCAGGTACAGGCCGCCGCCATCGCGCAGTTTAAGAGGGGCAACTCCAAGCTTGGTCTTGCGGATGGCGGTATCAGTCAACGGCATGGCGGTAACTCTTGACCTCAACGTGCGGTAACGACCGCTGTTACCGCCAAAGCTACCGCCAATTGACACCGGATTTCAACGCACACCCCTGGACACCACCGGATTAACGGGCACAAAAAACCCGCTAATTTGCGGGTTTCATTGAAGTTTCTGGACGTTGCCGGACGTCATAAAACAATAAATTGGTGCCCGAGGCCGGAATCGAACCGGCACGCCTTTCGGCGAGGGATTTTCTTACCACTTCGGCTTTCGCCGCCAGCGCATGCGCTGTTCGTGGTCTGGAGCACGCCTTCACCATAGCCTTGCGACCGTAGGTGCCCGCCGTCTGCTCTCTACACCTTTCCAGACGTTGAGTCTGGACTTGGCTCGGCATTGGCTCGGACACCAAGGCATCCAGGGCTTTCGCCGACTTTGACGGGCTTCACTTCGGGCGTTTCCACCCGAAGGCTCAAATTGTTTAAGTCCCTTGTGTCTACCGATTTCACCACTCGGGCAGTACATGGTGCGCTTGTGCACACCATTCCCACTGCTGACTCACGCTTGGCTCCTGCCAAGCCACGAAGCTATATCTTGAATGCTCACAGACCACTGTCAACCCCGGATCTTTTGCATCTACAGCAAAAGCTCGGAAAACTTGACAAAACGGATCTCAAGTCCAATACGTCCACTAGGTTCGCCATCTTGGCCTAGTGACGTTAGCGTGCCTGATCGCGTGCGAATTGAAAACTAGTCCGCGCTCATCCATGGCGTCAAATGCAGCACTCATCACGCAGCCATTGAATAACCCGGTCACGGCGCGCAATCAATGGGGTACGCAACACTAACGCTGTGGACCGGGGCAGCCATCGTTGAGACGTCGTGCCAATCGCCATCGCCGACGGGACAACCGACCATCTGAACCAATGCAAACACGATCGCCGCATCACAGGGCCGAGGACAGGTCACCGCAATGACGTACCATCCTCGCCAACGCCAGCAGACATAGCCGCGACATGTCGTTGCAAAGAGAGCTAGCGCGATGCCTCGGAGGACTGTAGAATCGATGGCCTAAAATGCGGGAATAGCTCAGTTGGTAGAGCGCAACCTTGCCAAGGTTGAGGTCGCGAGTTCGAGTCTCGTTTCCCGCTCCATATTCAGCCCAATCGACATCCATCGATAGCGGCCAACTTTTCAGATCAAAAACCTTGCTCCTTTTCGCCCCCCCGCCTAGATCCACTCGGCAATGGCGTTCTACGCATTCAGAACCATATCGACACACGCACCGCTGCTATAGATGCCGAACTAATGGCATCAGGCAATGGATGGGCATGAAAGTGGAGTCTGGCTGCCGCAAGCAATAAGTGCCAACCGGCATGGGCGACAAAAACCAACGATGATCGATCCTCTCACCTGCAAGGCACGATGCAGGCAATCGCCTGCCGCACCAAAGTGACCCCTAATGGAATTGCGGAAAAAATCAGGGACGCAGAAACAGATCTAAGTCGTTGAATCGAGATGGAGGCCTGGGTCGGAATTGAACCGGCGTACGCGGATTTGCAGTCCGCTGCATAACCACTCTGCCACCAGGCCGATGGACTAATAATTTCCCGTCGGAGCGCTATCGCCACGCTCGACAAAAACAAAGCCCCGCTGCCGGGGCCTCTGTCGCAGAAGTTCCACACCCTCTGCACTTGCAACCCAAGAACCTGATTCGAAAGAGTTTTTCAAATCGAACCGATATGCAAGGGAATGCATTGTGGACCAAGCTCCACAGGTTGGCAACCCCGCCTTTACCAAGACCGACACCGCTGTCGCACACCGCAAGTTTTACCAGCGACAGCGTTGGCCTGGCATGAGCAAGGCGAATGTGTGTGACACCACCAGAGCAGCGCGATGTTGTCTGGACCGATCCAGGCTAGGTGCATACGTTACGACGCCGCCAAGCATTCGACAGGCCTGTGATCCATACGCAATCATCGCTACTCAGACCAGCAGGCGCGTCGCGTAGTTACAGGCATTGCGGCACACATCCGAGGGCATCCTCGAAATCCGTCACAGCGCTCCAGATGCGGCATAGACCCTACGCACCGCCGCCCCATTGGACCGTACAACGCCAATGAGCCTCAACGCAACGCTACATATATCGCCAGACACAAAAAAAGGGCTTCCGCCCCTTTTTGTTTTATCGCAACAGGACTTACGGCAACACTATAAATCCTGAATATGGAGCGGGAAACGAGACTCGAACTCGCGACCTCAACCTTGGCAAGGTTGCGCTCTACCAACTGAGCTATTCCCGCTTGAGGCCGCGCATTCTACCCGGAACACAGAAGCTGTCAACCATTGCCTTCGATTTTTTTGGCGCCCTTCTCCGCCATCGCCGCACGCTCGTCGGCACGCAGGCTCGGCCACGCAGCATGCAGGTACTGGATCCCCGACAGCAGGGTCAGGATCGCGGCAATCGCCAGCGTCCAATCACCGACGTGGAAGATGAACAAGCCCATCCACACGCTCTGCGGCGGCGAACCATCGGGCATCACCGAATACAGCAGGCATAACAACGCGACCATCTGTGCGGTGGTCTTGATCTTGCCGATCATCGCCACCCGCACCTTGGCGCGCTGGCCGATTTCGGCCATCCATTCGCGCAACGCCGACACCGCGATCTCACGGCCAACGATCACCGCGGCCCAGAACGCCATCCATGGGGTCGGATGGCCCTGCACGATCAAGAACAGCGCCACTGCCACCATCAGCTTGTCGGCAACCGGGTCGAGAAACGCACCGAATGCCGAATATTGGTGGTAGCGCCGCGCCACCCAGCCGTCCAGCCAATCGGTGAATGCCGCCAGGCCGAAGATCGCTGCGGAAGCGAAGTTGGTCCAGGTGTACGGCAAATAAAACACCAGCACCAAGACAGGGATCATCACGATCCGCAGCAGCGTGAGCCAGGTAGGGATGGTCAACTTCATTGCGCTGCTCTACTCGCCTGCCGGGTCGGGGACCGGCAGTCCATGCAGGTTAGCGTAGATTCGCGCGGCCAGTGCGTCGTTGATGCCGTCCACCCGCGCGATCTCCGCTTCACCGGCGGCCTTGAGTCCAGCCAGTCCTCCAAAATGCTTCAGCAGGCTGGCGCGGCGGCGTGGGCCAATGCCCGGAATGTCTTCGAGTTTGCTGGTCATACGGGCCTTCTGGCGACGACCGCGATGGCCAGTGATGGCGAAGCGATGCGCCTCGTCTCGCACCTGCTGGATGAACTGTAGCGCCGGCGACGCCGCGCCAGGACGCAACTCGCGCCCGTCCGGCATCACCAGGGTCTCGTGACCGGCGCGGCGTTCCACGCCTTTGGCAACGCCGATCAGCCGCACGCCTTCCACGCCCAGCGCGATCAGCGCCGCGCTGGCTTGCGCCAACTGACCGGCACCGCCGTCGATCAGCAGCACATCCGGTAGCACTGGCTCCGTCTTGACCTCGCCTTCCAATGCACGCCGGAAGCGGCGCTCGATCGCCTGACGCATCGCCGCATAGTCGTCGCCCGGTTCAATGCCGCTGATGTTGTACCGCCGATATTGACTTCGCACCGGACCGCTGGCGTCGAAGACCACGCACGACGCCACCGTCGCCTCGCCCATGGTGTGGCTGATGTCGAAACATTCCACGCGTTTGACCGGCTCCTCCAGCTCCAGCATTTCGCGCAACGCCTCGCTGCGAGCATGCTGCGCTTGATAGCTACTCAGTTCGCTCACCAGCGATGCCTGCGCATTGCGGCTGGCCAGTTCCAGATAACCGGCACGCTCACCGCGCACGTTCCATTTCAGTTGAATCTTACGCTCGGCAGCCGAACTCAATGCCGCTTCGATCAGGGCGGCGTCGGCAATCTCGCGGTCCAACAACACCTCGCGCGGCGGTGGGTGTTCGGCGTAGTACTGCGACACGAACGCACCCAGCACTTCAGCCGCACTGTCCTCGCCATTAGTCTTGGGAAAAAACGTGCGCGTCCCCAGGTTGCGGCCATCGCGGAAGGCCAACAACAGCACACAGGCATGGGCGCCCTGGGTGGCACAGGCGAGTACATCCAAATCTGCCGCGCGACCATCGACATATTGCCGGGTCTGCATGCTACGCAGCGCGCTGAGCAGATCACGCAAGCGGGCGGCGCGCTCGAACTCAAGCCGCTCGCTGGCCATTTGCATCGCCTGCACCAGCTCCTCGCCGAGCTGGTCGCTGCGCCCATCCAGGAACAGCATCGCCCGGCGCACCGCTTCGGCGTATTCGTCGGCGGCCACCAACGCCACGCATGGCGCGCTGCAACGGCCGATCTGGTATTGCAGACACGGCCGCGAACGATTACGGAATACGCTGTCCTCGCAGCTGCGTAGCTTAAACAGCTTATGCATCAGGTTGAGCGTCTCGCGCACGGCGGTCACGCCGGGATATGGGCCGAAATAGCGCCCGGGCACCGCGCGCGGCCCGCGATGCAAGGCGATCCGCGGCCAGTCCTCGCGGGTCAACAGCACATAGGGATAGCTTTTGTCGTCGCGCAACGACACGTTGTAGCGCGGCGACAACGATTTGATCAGTTGATTTTCCAGCAATAACGCTTCGCCCTCGCTACGGGTGACGGTAACGTCCATGCGCGCCACCTGCGCCAACATGGTCATGGTCCGTGCGTTTTTCGGCGAGGCGCTGAAGTAACTGGATACGCGCTTGCGCAGCGCGCCGGCCTTACCGACGTACAACAACGTGTCGTCGGCGGCATACATGCGATACACACCCGGCGCAGTACTGAGGTTGGCGGCAAACGCCTTACCGTCGAACGCGGGTAATGCCGAGGCGCTCATTCGCTGATCGGCACCTCGCTCAGTTCACCGCTACCGAGGTCGTAGCGCAACACGGCATGCGCATCGGCCTCGGCGATCCACACCGCCCCGGCACTGACCGCCAGCCCGGCCGGACCGTGCAGACGCCGCGGCAACGCCACCGTGGACAGTTCACCGCCGCCCAGACGCAGGCTGCGCAGACTGCCGTTGCCGCTATCGGCGATCCACAAATGCAGCGCGTCCGGACTCAGTGCGATCGCTTGCGGGAATTGCAGCCTGGCACGGCTGCGCGGGCCGTCCTCATGACCGAAATCCCATACTCCCTGCCCGCCGAGCAAGGTCTGCACCAAGTCGCCACGCAGCTGCATCGAACGCACCGACGATCCCAAGGCATCGCAGACATACATCACCTGATTCACCACAGCCAGGCTGCACGGTTGCGCGAACGCGGCCAGATGGGCACTGCCGTCACGCAACTCCAACGTGCCCGCACCGGCACACCGACGCAGGCTGCGGCTACCCAGGTTGTAGCTCCAGATGCAGTTGTCGCCGGCCATCGCCAAGTACACTTGATTGTCAGCAACCACCAGATCCTGCGGGTGGTTCAACGACACCAGCAGCGGCTGCTCCACCAGTCCTTCGACCGGCTCGCCAGCACGACCGTTGCCGCATAGCGTATCGACCTGGCCAGTCAACAGGTGGATACGGCGCAGTGCGTGGTTGCCGGTGTCGGCGACGTACAGCACACCACGCTGCAAGGCCAACCCCTGCGGGCGATGGAACGCCGCCTGACCGAGTTCACCGTCGATGAAATCCGCGGTACCGGTGCCGAACTGGCGCAGCAAACGGCCACCGGTGTTGCATTCGAGAATGCGATGGTGACCGCTGTCGGCGATGTAGAGGCGATCTTCATACAAAGCCAAACCTGACGGGAAACGCAACATCAAGCGCGGCTCGGGCTGAGTCTCAGGGACCTCGGGCAACTCGTCGTCCAGCGACAACGGCTGCTCTGCGCACAACGCGTGCAGCGCCTTGTCCAACTCGGCGCCACCGATCCCGACCAAGCGCTCGCGCTCAAAGCCAGCGGCATCGAGCAGCACCAGCGTCGGCCATGATTGGATGTTAAAGCGCTGCCAAATCGCCCAATCCGCATCGAGCACGATCGGCGCCGAAACACCCTGGCGACGCAGCAACTTCAACGCGCCCTGCGGCTCGCGTTCGTTGTCGAAGCGCGGCACCTGTACCACGATCATCTGCAACCGGCCGGGATTGCGCACATGCCAGTGGCTCACTTCGGCCAAACGCTGCATGCACCACACCGAGGCAGCGTTGACGAAAGCCAAGACGATGGCGCGCCCCTGCTGTTCGCGCAGCGCGGTCGGCGCCACATTCAGCCAGACACTGGACGACGGCAGTCCCAAATCGACAATGGAATTCATCGGTCAATTATGCCGGAGTCGAGGGTAACGAACAGCCGCGCCAAACTACCAACTGCGGCTTCGTCTACCAAGCGCCAAACACGCTCGAAGTGCGCGCTGCTGCCGGTGTAAGGATCCGGAATTTCCTCACCTGCCGCGACTCCGGCCCAAGGCAACCACAGCGCCATCTGCGCACGCGCCGCGACCGGCGCGCGCCGACGCACGTCTTGCAGATTGCTGGCATCGGCGCACAAGATCCAGTCGAACGCAGCGAAATCGGCATCGCACAGCGACCGCGCACGCAGCCGCGAAATATCCACGCCGTGGCGACGGGCACAAGCGATCGCACGCGGGTCTGGCGGCTCGCCGCGATGCCAATCTCCGGTGCCGGCGGAATCCACCTGTACCTGCGCAGCCAGTGGCGAGTGCTGCAAGTGATGACGCAACACGCCTTCGGCCATTGGCGAGCGGCAGATATTGCCCAGACAGACCATTAACAACTTCATGCCAAGGCCTGCAGACGTGCCTCGGCACGGGCCAAATCTTCCGGGGTATCGACCCCGGGCGGGAACGGAGCCGGCGACAACGCCACCGCGATACGGAAGCCGGCCTCAAGCACACGCAACTGCTCCAACGATTCGATCTGCTCCAGTTGGCCCGGCGACATCGCCGCGAACCGGCGCAAGAAAGCGGCGCGATACGCGTAGATGCCGATATGACGCAGCCATGGACCTGGCAGGGACAGGTGCGTGCGGGAAGCGGTAAACGCCTCGCGGTGCCAGGGAATCGGCGCGCGGCTGAAATACAGCGCATCGCCCTGCGCGTTGCGCACCAACTTGACGACGTTCGGATCGAACAGGTGGTCGGCCGCGTCCACCGGCGTGCCCAGGGTCGCCATTTCGGCGCCACTGTCGGCCAGTGCCTGCGCCACTGCCACGATGCCTGCGGCAGGCGCGAACGGCTCGTCGCCTTGCAAGTTGACGACCAGGGTCGCATCGTCCCAGCCGGCGATATCGGCGCATTCGGCCAGGCGATCGGTGCCCGAGGCGTGCTCGGCCGAGGTCGCCGCCACATGCACGCCGTGCAGATCCGCCACCGCCTCGGCAATGCGCGCATCGTCGGCCGCCACCCATACCTGCTGCGCGCCAGCGGCCAGCGCGCGGCGCGCCACATGCCGGATCAACGGCTCATCGCCGAGCACGCGCAACGGCTTGCCCGGCAACCGCGAGGCCGCGTAGCGGGCAGGAATGGCGACCACGAACGACGGCGGCGAAACAGCGCCGCTCATATGGCAGCGGTGCCGGCAGCGGCAGGCGAACGCAGGAAATATCGCGATACGAACATCATTGATGGTCTCTCCGCAGGGTTGTCCTGAATGGCCAAATAAGACGCGACCCGGATACACACGCCGCGTGCGATCGCAGCCTCGCGGCGCTGCATACCGCATTGTATCGGCGACAGCCGAAGCACCACCGAGGCTGGCGACACCATGCGTCTACCAGGATTCTATCGCGCTGTGCCAGCGGACACCGCGCAAGTCATATTCCTCTGCACGCGGGCACCTCACTCAGCGACATTGCCGGCACGGCCACGCAGCTTGTCCAGCCGATCCAGCAGGGCAATCCAAAATGCCGCTGGCAATTCGGCGACCAGCGGCACGCTGAAGCACCAATCATCGACAAGCGCTGCGCACTTGACCGAATCCTTCTCGGTCATCAACACCGGCAACTCGCTGCCAAAGGCCAGATCTGCGGCACTGTAACGATGATGGTCGGGAAACGCATGCGGCACCACACCGATGCCATGCGCGCGCAACATGGCGAAGAAGCGCTGCGGATGCGCGATGCCCGCCACGGCATGCACACGCTGGCCAGCAAAACTTTGCAACGACCGCCCGCGACCACCGCGCATGGGCTGCGCACTTTCGATGCGCAACCGCATGGCCCACTCGCCGAAACCGACTTGGACCTCTCCACTGTCGCTGGCCTGGCCCAGGTTGACAACCCGAAAGTCGCATTCGCTGCCGCGTGCGACCGGCTCGCGCAGTGGCCCAGCCGGGAGCAGACGCGCATTGCCGTAACGACGCTGGCCGTCCACCACCTCGATCTCGACGTCGCGCTGCAACCGATAGTGCTGCAATCCATCGTCGCAGACCACGATGTCGCAACCGGCCTGCAGCAGTGCGCGTGCCGCGGCAACGCGGTCGCGATCCACCCGCACCGGCACGCCGGTCTTGTGCGCGATCAGCACCGGCTCATCGCCACCGAGCTCGGCGCCTGTGCCTGGCTCGATCCAGCGCGCGACCTGATCCTGACGACGACCGTAGCCACGCGAAGCCACCCCCGGCGTCCAACCTGCTTCTTGCAGACGCCGCACCAACGCGATGGTCAACGGTGTTTTGCCGGTGCCGCCAGCGGTGAGATTGCCCACCACCACCACGGGCACAGGGAGACTGTGACGCGCGCGCCAGCCACGACGATACAGGGCGCGGCGCAGCGCGATCACGCCCGCGTACAACGGCGTCAGCGCGCGCGCCCACAGCGGCGCAGCGCCGGCGCCGTACCAATAGGCTGGAGTCTGCCGCCCGCGTTCTTCGCTCATTCGAACGGCCTTTCGCGAAATTGCATGCGGTGCAGATGCGCGTAGACGCCGCCCAACGCCAACAGTTCGCGATGAGTACCGCGTTCGACGATGCGGCCCTGGTCCATCACCAACACCTGGTCGGCGTGTTCGATGGTGGACAGGCGATGCGCGATGACCAGCGTGGTGCGCTCGGGCATCAACCGATGCAACGCGTCCTGCACCAACCGTTCCGATTCGTTGTCCAGCGCCGCGGTAGCCTCGTCGAGGATCAAAATCGGGGCATCCTTGAGCATCGCACGGGCAATCGCCAGACGCTGGCGCTGGCCGCCGGACAAGCGGCTCCCCTTGGCACCGACCTGCGCCTGCATCCCCTCGGGTAACTGCTGAACGAACTCCATGGCATTGGCACTGGCAATGGCATGTCGCAGTTGCGCCGCATCAGCTTCGCGCATCTCGCCGTAGGCAACGTTCTCGGCGATGCTGCCATCGAACAGCATCACCTGCTGCCCGACCAGCGCAATCTGCCGACGCAGATCGGCCAGACGGTAATCTTGCAACGGCTGGCCATCGAGCAGGATCTGGCCGGACTGCGGGTCATAAAAGCGTGGGATCAGCTTGACCAGGCTCGATTTACCGCTACCGGAACGACCAACGATGGCGGTCACGGTTCCAGGTTCAGCAACGAAACTGACCTCCGCCAAGGCCGGGCGGACCTGCCCCGGATAGGTAGCCGTCACCTGCCGGAATTCGATCCGCCCCTGCGCACGGTCGATGCGACAGATGCCGCTGTCCTGCTCTTCCGGCGCATCCAACACCATGAACAGCCGCTGCGCCGAGGCCACACCGCGTTGCAGCATGTTCTGTACGTTGGTGAGATTCTTCAATGCCGGGATGATCGCCATCATCGCGGTCATCAGCGAGACGAACTCGCCTGCGGTCAGGCGCCCGGCCAAGGCCTCGTGACCAGCGATCAACAATAGCGCAGCCAGACCGATCGCACCAAGCAGTTGCACCGCAGCCGAGGAGATGCCACGGGTGGACTCGACCTTCATCGCCAGACGTAGGTTGGTATCGGCCAGATCCTGGTAGCGCTGCATCTCGCTGTTACGCGCGCCGTAGACCTTGACCTCCTGATTGCCGGACAGCGCCTGCTCGGCGGCCTGCATCAATTCCGCATTGCTTTCCTGGATGCGGTGACTGACCCGACGGTAGCGCTTGGCCACCCGATCCATGACCCAGGCCAGCGGCGGCGCCACCAGCAAAATGGTCACCGTCACCGTCCAGCTGTACCACAGCATCACTGCCAACGCGCCGACGATCTGCAGGGTCTGCTGCACCATCACCTTCATCGCATCGACCGCCGCCTGCGCCACCTGGTCGCTGTCCGAGCCCAGCCGCACCAACATCGAGGTCACCGGTTCGGCGTCAAAGCGACTACCCGGCAGGCGCAGATACTTGTCCAGCACGTTGACGCGGAAATCGCGGGCGATGCTGCGCGCCGCGCGCCCCATCGCCATATCGGTGAGGTAACCGGCCAGACCACGCAATACGAATAAACCGACGATCTGCAGCGGCAGCCACATTGCCACCTCGCGGTTGCGGGCAATGAAGGTCTCGTCGGTGATCGGCTTCATCAGCGCCAGAAAACCGGAGCCAGCCACCGCTTCCAACAACGCCCCAACCACGGCGATCAATAACAAGCCACGGTAGCCACCGGCATACGATAAGAGACGGCGATAGGTCCGCCAGGGCGAATCCTGGTGGGGCGGGGCGAATGCTGCGTTCACTTGGAGCTTCCGTCCCTGTTGACGTCGGGCGCAGTGGCGATGGCGATGCGGCGGAAACCAAGCTGGCCCAGCGCATCCTGTACGGTGACCACCGCCTGATACGGGGTACGCGCATCGGCGCGCAGCAGTACCGGCTGCATGCGGTCGTCGCCAGCAATCTGGGCGATGCTGCGCTTGATCGATTCCACATCAGTGCGCAGCACTTCTTGATCGTTGACGAAGTAATGGCCATCGGCATTGATCAACACGCTCAGCGTGCGCGGCAGCACCGGTGTGTGCTGGTCGCTGGCGTTGGGTAGCTGCAATTGCAGCGTGGAGCGAGCATCGAAGGTCGTGGTCACGACAAAAAAGATGATCAGCACCAGGATGACGTCGATCAGCGGCACCAGATCGATATGCGGCTCGTCCTGGCCGCGCTCGTCGCGAATCCGCATCGGCTCAGCCCTTGGCCGCAGCGGCGGCACTCTGCGCAGCCGGTCGTGCGGATGCCGCCGGTACGCCAGTACGGCCGTGGCCCTCCAACGCGTCGGTCAACGCGGTGGCCTCCTGCTCCATCTCGATGATGTAGCCAGCGATACGACTTTTGAAATGACGATGGAAGATCAATGCAGGCACCGCGATGATCATGCCGGTCGCCGTGCACACCAGCGCCTTGCCGATACCGCCAGCAAGCTGGTTCACGTCACCGACACCATGGTCGAGGATGCCAAGGAACATCTGGATCATGCCGACCACCGTGCCGAGCAGACCCAACAGCGGTCCGGCCGAGGCCACCGTGCCCAAGGTATTCAGAAAACGTTCCATCCGATGTACGACATGACGGCCCGTATCTTCGATGCGCTCGCGCACGATCTCGCGCGAACGGTGGCGCACCTCCAGACCAGCGGCCAACAGCGCGCCCAACGGCGAATTGCGCCGCAACGATTCGATGTGGGTCGGATCGAGCTTGCCACGGGTGGCCCAATTGCGCACTTCCTGACCCAGCCCCGGCGGCAAGACTTCACTACGGCGCAGGCTCCAGAACCGCTCCAGGACAATCGCCAGCGCGACCACGCCCAACAGCAGCAATGGCACCATCGGCCAGCCACCGGCCTTGACCAGTTCCAACACGTCGCACCCCTCCGGCACGTTCGGCCGTTCGTTCACAGGCCGATAGGATAGCAGCCGTCCGCGCCCGCTCCGCCGCATCCCACAACCGCGCCCGCCATGCCCGCCGCTGGCGCAGTTGCACGCCGGCATGGCCCAGCCAGACGCGCAACGCGCCTCCCTGGGCGGTGCACGCGACCTGCGTACCGGCGGCTTGCCAACGTGCGACCACCTCCGGCCGCGGATGGCCGAAACGGTTTCCCTCGCCCGCCGAGATCAGCACCAGCCGCGCGCCGGTGGCGGCGATGAAAGCAGGTTGCGAAGCATGCGCACTGCCATGATGCGGGGCCAGCACCACCTCGGCACGCAGGTCTTGTGGTGCCTGACGCAGTAGCCGACGTTCGATCACATCGCTAATATCTCCGGTGAGCAGCACCGCACCATCGCCACTTTCGACGCGCAAGACGCAACTCGATTCATTGTCGAGATAGGGAAAGCCGGAAGGTGGATGCAGAAAGCGGAAGCGCACGCCGTCCCACTCCCAGCCGGTTCCCGCCACACATGGCCGATCCACCCGTACCGGCGCACCGGCCGGCGCCTGCGCCAAACCAATCGGCAAGGCAGCGCGGACGGCTTCGAAACCGCCAGCATGATCGTTGTCGCCATGGCTAATCACCACCCGCTGTAACCGCGCCACGCCAAGCGCATGCAGCGCCGGCACCACTGCTCGCTCGCCAGCGTCGTACCCATCCTTGACCGCAGGGCCGGTGTCGTACAGCAATTGATGCCGCGCGGTACGCACCAGCACCGACAATCCCTGCCCCACATCGATCATCACCAATTCCACCTCGCCAGGCGCCGGCAGCTCCAATGGCGGCCAGAACAACGGCAACCACAGCAATACCGCCAACGGCTTGCCCGGCACCGCACGCGGCAACAACAACCAGAACGCACCAAGCAGTGCCAGGGGCAGCGCCCAGTCGCGCGCCTCCGGCAACCACCACAAAGCAAAGCGGCTCTCTCCCAGCATGGTGAACACAGGCCATGTCAGATCGAAGCAGAACGCTGCCGCACGCCACACCCAAATGCCGGCTCCGACGTGAACCGTGTCCAGCGCAGTCCCGAGCAGCGCCAACGGCACCACCACCAGACTCCACCATGGGATCGCCAGCAGGTTGGCCAATGGCCCGACCGCCGAAGCCTGGCCGAAGAGCATCGTGCTCAACGGCAATAAACCCAGCGTGGCAACGCCCTGCGCCGACAAGAACTCGCGCAATTTGTCGCGCCAACCACTGCCGGCCTTCGGCATGCACCAGACCAACCAAGCGACACCGAAGAAACTCAGCCAGAAACCGGCCGACAATACCGCCAGCGGATCGGCGACCAGCATCACGATCGCCGCCAGCGCCAACGCATCGACCACTCGCACCGGACGCCGCCACAAGCGCGCGACTACCACCACCGCGATCATCAACGCGGTGCGGACCGTGGGCAGCGCCATGCCCGATAGCACGGTATAGCCTGCTGCGCCGAACATCGCCAGCATGGCCGTCGCCTGGTGGCGTGGACATGATCGTCCCAGACGCGGCCACAGCCGCCACAAGCCACCCGCAAGCAAAGCACAGCCACCCGCGACCAACCCAACATGGAAGCCGGAAATGGCGATCAGATGAGTCAGCCCTGCCGCGCGCAGGATGCGCCAGTCACGATCGTCCAGGCGCCGAGTGTCGCCCAAGGCCAACGCCTGCACGTAGCGCGACGATGCGCTCGGCACGGTCGCAGCAATGCGTGCCGACACGCGCTCGCGCCAGGCATCAATGCCCTGCCCGGGCGCCAATTGCACTGCGGCGCGCGGCGCGACCACATAGCCGCTGGCCGCGATCCGTTGCGCGAGCGCATATGCCTCGGCATCGAAACCGCCAGGGTTACTGAGACCGCGCGGCGCACGCAGGCGCAAACTCAAGCGCCAGTGCGCACCGGCACGCAAGGCCGTGCGCGGCCCTGGCAACCGCGTACCGAAGTCGTCGTACCAGGCCAGTTGCAGCAGGCGTCCACGCAGCGGTGCCGGTTGTGCCGCATCGGCATCCACCCGGATCAGGAAACGGGTGCGCCGCGGCTGCGCCTGCGGCAACTCAACCACCTGGCCACTGAGGGTGGTCACGCGGTTTTCCCAATCCGGGGGTAACTGCTGTGCCAGTACCCTCCCAGCGATCAATCCCAACCAGCCGGCACCGAACGCAAATGCGCCCAACCAGCGCCAGCGCGGGAATAAGCAAAACAGTAGCAGGCCACCAAGTAGCGCCACCAGCAACAGCGGCCATGGCAGCAAACGTGGCAGCCACAGCGCGGCCAGCACGCCTGCGGCGAGACTGACCGCAATGGCGATGCCGAACGGTGCGACCGCCACACCCTGCGGGGCCAGATTCGCTCGCACCGTGATGCGCATGGACTGAAGACAACACGGCATGCGACCGCCCCTCCCTGGCATGGATGCAGGCACCGGTATGGATGCGTCGCCAGCGCACGTCGCTCGATGCCAGGCTCAGCCTCGCGCAGCCGGCACCGCTTGGCTATCGGACAAACACCTCGCAAAGCATCGGAGTTTGCTGGTCGCCGCCTGCGCGACGCCATGCAGGCGACAACGCGTATACACGGTGCATAGGGTGCCAGGACAGCAAAGACGCGCCGCGCCGCACGCGATGCCGCAGCATAGGCGGCGGCGAATCAGACCTCGGCGAGCGCGAGTTCGCGCAGCTTGCCCTGGTGCAGTTCCAGCACACGGTCGAGCTTGCGCGCCAGACTGCGGTCGTGGGTGACCAGCACCAGGCTGGTCCCATGTGCGCGATTGAGTTCGAGCATCAGCGCGAACACGTTGGCGGCGGTCTTGTCGTCGAGATTGCCGGTGGGCTCGTCGCCGAGCACACAGGCCGGACGGTTGACCAGGGCACGCGCCACCGCGGCACGCTGGCGTTCGCCACCGGACAATTCACCCGGCTTGTGCTCCAGGCGATGCCCCAGACCCACCGATTCCAGCAAGGCGCGCGCGCGCGCATCGGCTTCGTTCACCTGCGCTCCACTCAGCAATACCGGCATCATCACGTTTTCCAACGCGGTGAATTCGGGCAACAAATGATGGAACTGATAGACGAAACCCAGCGAGCGGTTGCGCAGCTGCCCACGCGCCGCGTCGGTCAGCGCCGACATGCGCTGCCCGGCGACGTAGACCTCGCCTGAGGTAGGCACGTCGAGGCCGCCAAGCAGGTGCAACAAAGTGCTTTTGCCTGCACCGGAGGCGCCGACGATGGCCACCGTCTCACCCGGGGCCACACTCAGGTCCAGTGCGTCGAACACCGGCGTGCGCATCTTGCCTTCGGCGTAAGTCTTGGCCAACGCTTCGGCGCGAACGGCCTCCCCGCCCAACGGCGACCCCGCAGGTTGACGATGCGCCATCTCCGATTGCGGTTGCTTACTCATAGCGCAGCGCCTCCGCCGGTTGCGTGCGGGCCGCGCGCCACGCTGGATACAGCGTGGCAAGAAAACTCATCAACAACGCGACGACGGTGATCACGACGACGTCGCGCGGTTGCATGTCGGTCGGCAAGCCGGTGATGTAGTACACATCCTCGGGTAGCAACTTGATATTGAACACCGCTTCGATGGCGGCCAGGATCCGCTCCAGGTTCAAGGTCAGCACGACGCCACCGATCACTCCGGCGACGGTACCGATCACGCCGATCAGCGTGCCCTGCACCATGAACACCTGCATCACCCCGCCGGGACTCAACCCGAGCGTGCGCAGGATCGCGATGTCGGCCTGCTTGTCGGTCACCAGCATCACCTGCGAGGACACCAGGTTGAACGCGCCCATCGCGATGATCAGCGACAACAAGATGCCCATTACGGTCTTTTCCATCTTCAACGATTGATAGAGGTTGGCGTTCTCGCGGGTCCAGTCACTGACCATGTATGGCCCACGCAGCTTCAACGCCAGGTCGCGGGCCACGTTCCAGGCCAGATCCATGTCGTGCAATTTCAGCCGCACGCCGGTGACGCCGTCGCCCATGCGCAGCACCCGCTGCAGATCCGCCATGCTGGTCACCGCCAGACCGCGATCGACCTCGTTGTAGCCGGCCTCGAAGATACCGCTGACGGTGAAGCGCTTGTAACGCGGCACCATGCCCATCGGGCTGGCCTGCGGTTCGCCGAGCATCACCACCACCTTGTCGCCCACGGCCACGCCCAGCCACAACGCCAGTTCCTGGCCGAGCACGATGTTGTAGGAGCCGGGGACCAAACTGTCGACCGACCCCTGCTTCATCTTCTGCGCCAGCACCGAGACCTTGGCTTCCTCCGCAGGCACAATGCCGCGCACGATCGCCGGCTGGTTACGCAGACCAGTCAACAGCGCCTCTTCCTCGACATAGGGCGCGGCGCCGGCCACGCGCGGATCGCCCATGGCCACGTCCACCGCGTGCCGCCAATCCTGCATCGGCGCGCCCTGCGCGCTGACCGTGGCATGGGCCGCCATTTGCAGGAGTCGGTCGCGTATCTCCTTCTGGAAGCCGCTCATCACCGCCAGCGTGGTGATCAGCACCGTCACACCCAGGGCGATACCGAGGATCGAGGCCATGGAGATGAAGGAGATGAAGTTGTTGCGGCGTTTGGCACGCAGATAACGCAGGCCGATGGCCACGGGTATAGGTTTGAACATGCGCAGCCACCATCCAGGGATGCGCTATGGTGCCATTTGCGGCGGCGCAGACGAAGCGGCATGGGCCTGTGCGGCCAGACGCAGTTCACGTCGTGCCGGCGCCGGCAGCGTATCCGGCCACCACGCCAGGTGCCGCAACCGCCCTTGCGCATCACGCCAGCGCAAGAATGCCAACGGCCCACGCCAGTGGACCTGCAGCGCGGTCACCGGCGTGCCGTCCACTGTGGCAGTACCAGCCCCTGCCGGGATCAGCACGATGCGAGGCAGACGCCCAGCTTCGCGGCGCAATAGCACCAGCGCATAGAACAAGGCGAGCAGTGCCGCCGACCACGCCACGCCACGCGGCAGGTCCGAACCGAGGATGGACAGCGGCGCCAGAACGCCCAGCAAGCTCAACGCGGCCAGCAGCCAGCGCGAGGGACGCCATTCAAGCCGGCATGGCGCGTATGGTGGCGATGAGATCGGCGGCACGCGCATCGGGACAAACCTCATACCCCATGAACCAGCGCCATAATTTATCGTCCTCGCAATCGAGCAGGGATAGGAAAACCCCGCGTTCGACTGTCGGCGCCTGTGCCCAACGCTGGTCCAGGTATCGGCCGAACAGTTGGTCCAGCTCGCGCATGCCGCGCCGGCAGCGCCAGCGCAGCTTTTTCAGTTCGGTGGTGTCGTCCATCGTATCGCCCCTTGCCTGGTGACGGCGCGCGGCAGCGGTCGCCGCAACGAACGCGGCACCGAATCGCAGCATCGGTGCCGCGCAGTCGGCGGGCAGGCCCGCCGCAGTGAAACCGCTCGCAGAGCCGATCCGATCAGGCGCGACGCGCCATCATCAGCTTCTTGATTTCGGCGATCGCCAGCGCCGGGTTCAGCCCCTTCGGGCAGGTCCGCGCGCAATTCATGATGGTATGGCAGCGATATAGCTTGAACGGGTCTTCCAGATCATCCAGGCGCGCACCGGTGTCCTCGTCGCGCGAATCGATGATCCAGCGATAGGCCTGCAGCAGGATGGCCGGCCCCAGATAGCGCTCGCCGTTCCACCAGTAGCTCGGGCAACTGGTCGAGCAGCAGGCGCACAGGATGCACTCGTACAGGCCGTCGAGCTTCTTGCGATCCTCCGGCGATTGCAGTCGCTCGCGATCCGGCGGCGGCGGGGTCTGAGTGCGAATCCAAGGCTTGATCGAAGCGTACTGGGCGTAGAAATGGGTCAGATCGGGGACCAGATCCTTGACCACGCTCATGTGCGGCAGCGGGTAAATCGGCACTTCCCGCTTGCCGCAATCGGCAATCGCCTTGGTGCAGGCCAGCGTATTGGTGCCGTCGATATTCATCGCGCACGAACCACAGATTCCCTCGCGGCAAGACCGGCGGAAGGTCAGGGTCGGGTCGATTTCGTTTTTGATCTGGATCAGCGCGTCCAGGACCATCGGACCGCACGCGTCCAGATCCACCTCGTAGGTGTCGGTGCGCGGATTGCTGTCGTCGTCCGGATTCCAGCGGTAGATCTTGAAGGTGCGCACATTCTTCGCGCCCTTGGCGGGATAGTGCTTGCCCTTGCCGATCGTGGAATTCTTGGGGAGGGTGAACTCTGCCATGGCTGTTCTCGTTGGCTCAGGCTTGCATGCGCGAGAATGAGATCCGCACCGCACGCATGTTTAGGAAAAAAATGTCGCTGACGATAGAGAGGGCGGCGCAGACCAAGGCCCAAGCCCCTCTCTCGGTACGCAGCATCAACCGTTCAAACAGGAGACGCAATGCAAACCGCAGCCCAAGCGCGATCACGGTCAGCGACAGCATGTTGGATTGCATCGCCGATCCTGCCCTCGGATCAATACACGCGCGGCTTCGGCGGCACCACGTCCACGTCATTGCTGAGCGTGTACATATGCACCGGGCGATAGTCGAAGCTGCATCGGCCCTTGTCGTCGACGGTGACCAGGGTGTGCTTCTGCCAGTTGGCGTCGTCGCGGTCCGGGAAATCCTCGTGTGCATGCGCGCCGCGGCTTTCCTTGCGCTGTTCGGCCGAGTTGATCGTCGCCACCGCATTGAGCAGTAGGTTGTTCAATTCGTAGGTCTCGATCAAGTCGGAATTCCACACCAGCGAGCGGTCGGACACCTTCACGTCCTCGAAGCTGGCGAAGATCTCCGCCATCTTGTCCACACCTTCCTTCAGCGTCTTGCTGGTGCGGAATACAGCTGCATCCGACTGCATGGTGCGCTGCATCTTGTCGCGAATCACCGAGGTCGGGGTGCTGCCGTTGGCGTGGCGCAGCTTGTCCAGCATGCCCAGTGCCTTGTCGCAGGCGTCGCCCGGCAGGTCCTTGTGCGGCGCGCCGGTCTTGATTGTCTCGGCACAGCGGTTGGCCACCGCGCGACCGAACACCACCAAGTCCAGCAACGAGTTGGACCCAAGACGATTGGCGCCATGGACCGACACGCAAGCGGCCTCGCCGATGGAGTACAGACCAGGCACCACCGCATCGGGATTGTCGCCGTCCTTGCGCACCACTTCGCCGTGGTAGTTGGTGGGGATACCACCCATGTTGTAATGCACGGTCGGCAGCACCGGAATCGGTTGTTTATGCACATCGACGCCGGCGAAGATGCGCGCGCTCTCGGCGATGCCGGGCAATTTCTCGTCGATCACGCCCGGGCCCAGGTGGGTCAGGTCGAGCAGGATATGGTCCTTGTGTACGCCGACACCGCGACCTTCGCGGATCTCGATGGTCATCGAACGCGACACCACGTCGCGCGAGGCCAGGTCCTTGTAGTGCGGCGCATAGCGCTCCATGAAACGCTCGCCGCTGCTGTTGCGCAGAATGCCACCTTCGCCACGCACGCCCTCGGTAATCAGGCAGCCGGCGCCATAGATACCGGTTGGGTGGAACTGCACAAACTCCATGTCCTGCATCGGCAAGCCGGCGCGCATCACCAAGCCACCGCCATCGCCGGTGCAGGTGTGCGCGGAGGTGGCGCTGAAGTAGGCGCGACCGTAGCCGCCGGTGGCCAACACCACGCCATGGGCGCGGAACAGATGCAACGATCCCTCGGCCATGTCCAGCGCCAGCACGCCACGGCACACGCCCTCTTCGTCGAAGATCAGGTCGAGCGCGAAGTACTCCACCATGAAGCGCGCATTGTGCGCCAGCGACTGCTGGTACAGCGTGTGCAGCATGGCATGGCCGGTGCGGTCGGCGGCAGCGCAGGTGCGCTGCGCCGACGGGCCTTCGCCGTATTTGGTGGTCATGCCGCCGAACGGACGCTGATAGATCTTGCCATCCTCGGTACGGCTGAACGGCACGCCATAGTGTTCGAGCTCGATGATCGCCGGGATCGCCTCGCGGCACATGTACTCGATCGCATCCTGGTCGCCCAGCCAGTCCGATCCCTTGATGGTGTCGTAGAAGTGGTAGCGCCAGTCGTCCTCGCCCATGTTGCCGAGCGCGGCGGAGATGCCGCCCTGCGCGGCCACGGTGTGCGAACGGGTCGGGAAGACCTTGGTCAGGCAAACCGTCTGCAGGCCCTTCTGGGCCAGGCCGAAGGTCGCACGCAAGCCAGCGCCGCCGGCGCCGACGACGACCATGTCGTACTTGTGTTCGGTGATCTTGTAAGCGGACATCGAGTCTGAATTCCTGTTACCGGCGCCGATCAGGCGCTGCCCAGCGCAATGCGGGCGACCGCGAATACACCGACGATCGCGCCGAGCACGGCGATGAACTTCACCGTGGTCTGCAGCGCCAGGGCCAGCAGCGAGTTGTGCACGTAGTCTTCGAGAATTACCTGCAGTCCGATCTGCGCATGCCAGAACATCGCGATCAAAAAGCCGACCAGCAGCACGGCATTCCACGGTTTGGCGACCGCCTGGGTCGCGGTGACATAGTCGGCACCGAGCAAGCTCAGCACCAACGTCAGGAACCAAATGGTCAAGCCGACCAGGGCGGTGGCGGTGAGCCGTTGCAGCACGAAGTGTTCGGTGCCGGACTTGGCCGCGCCCAAGCCGCGGACGTTCTTCAGCGGGGTACGGTAGCGACTCATGCGGCAGCTCCGGTGAGGACGTCCACCCAGATCAGCGCCACGATGACCAGACTGCCGATCACCGACAACCAGCTGCTGCGCAAAAACGCGGGAATGCTGAAGCCGTGACCGAAGTCCTGCACGATGTGGCGCAGGCCGTTGCACAGGTGGTAGGCGAACGCCCAACTCCAGGCGAACAGGAACACCTGGCCGTACCAGGCGCCGGCCAATGCACGGAAGCAGTCCCAGGAGGCCTGCCCGCACATCAGCAGCAACAGCGCAGCGACGATGAGCAACGCACCGAACGCCAGCACGATACCGGTGGCGCGGTGCACGATGGACGTGACCATCTGGATCTGCCAGCGATAGACCTGCAGATGGGGAGAGAGAGGACGTTCACGGGTCGCCATGCGCTTGGCTCGTTATCTCGGCTGGGCGGCGTGCTTAAGGCCGCGTTGGCTCACAACTGCTCAGAAATCGATGCAGCGTCCGTTTTTTTCCCAGTCGCCGTAGCGCGTCGGCTCGAGGCCGCCGCGACCGCCGATCTCCGGTGGCGCAGGCGCTGGACGCGGAGGGGTCTCCTCGGCAGGCCGCTGCGTTTCGGGATCGGACTCGGGTGTGGGGGTTGGTTGGACTATCATACAGGTCTCACAACGGCTCAATTTTAGTCCTCGCCCCCGTGCCTGACAACCTGAATCTGGATTCCGGCGGTTTTTCCGCCCTACCACACCTGGAATACGTCGCATTACGCGGTCCGGATGCAGTCGCCTTCGCCCAGGCGCAGTTCGCCAACGACGTGCAAGCGCTGCAAGTGGGCCAGTGGCAGTGGAACGCCTGGCTCAACGTAAAAGGCCGGGTGATCGCGCTGTTCGCGCTGTTACGGCAAGCCGACGACACGCTGCTGGCATTGCTGCCCGATGGCGGCGCCAGCGAACTGGCCGCGGCGCTGGGTCGCTTCGTGTTCAGGCGCAAACTGCGCATCGCCGCCGAAGACGACCTGCGCGCCCATGGCCGACTGAGCCTGCCGGCGCAGGCACAAGGCGCGCTGTCGGCGACCGGCAAGGACGGGGCGATCGAGCTGGACATGGGCGGCGACGGCCTGTCGCGCACACTGCGTCTGATGCCGGCGCAGGCCACGCTTGCGGCCGATCCGGGCATCGTGGATGCCTGGCGCGAGGCCGACCTGCGCCTGGGTCTGGCCCGGCTGGCCCCGGACCAGCACGAGCAATGGACCCCGCAACAACTCGGGCTGGACCGACTGCACGCCTTCAGCGTCAAAAAAGGCTGCTACCCAGGCCAGGAAATCGTCGCCCGCACCCATTTCCTGGGCAAGGCCAAACGTGCGTTGCAATTATTGGAACTGGAGGCCCCGGTCGCGACCGGGGCACCGGTCCTGCGCGAGGGCGAGCCGATCGGCAGCGTCATCAGCATCGCCGGCACACTGGCGCTGGCGGTACTTCCGCTGGAAGAGACGCCGCCAAGCGGACTACAGGTCGAAACACGCGCGGCGCACTGGCAGCCGCTGCGCGAGGGCTTGGCACGCTGAGCACGCCCCCGCATGCGGGGTCAGCCCACCGCCAACCGATTGCCGCTGTCGGCATCGAAAAAATGCAACGCCGCGCCGCGTACCGCCACCGACAGATGCTCGCCCAGACCGGGCAGCGCACGCGGCGCAACCCGCATCACCAACGGCTGCGCACCATGGCGAAGGTTGACGAAAATCTCGTTGCCGACCGGCTCCACCACATCAACGATCGCATCGAATCCTCCCTGTGCATCCTCACTCGGCTGCAGATGCTCCGGACGCACGCCGATCGCGATCTGCCGACCAATCCACTGCGGCGCAACCTGCGCACCCGGCAACGGTAGCCGGCTGGCGTCGGCCAGTTGCAATTGCAAACCGTCGTCTTCGCACAATTGCCCACGCAGCACATTCATTGCCGGGCTGCCGAGGAAACCGGCCACGAACAGGTTGGCCGGGCGCTCGTACAGCGCCATCGGCGCGTCGATCTGCTGGATGACGCCATCCTTGAGCACGACGATACGCTGGCCCAGCGTCATCGCCTCGACTTGATCGTGGGTGACGTAAATCATGGTGGTGCCGAGTTTGCGATGCAGCTGCGCAATCTCGGTGCGCACCGTGTGGCGCAGTTTGGCATCCAGATTGGACAGCGGCTCATCGAGCAGGAACACCGCCGGCTCGCGCACCAGCGCACGCCCCAGGGCCACGCGCTGACGCTGACCGCCGGACATGGCGCGCGGCAATTTATCCAGCATCGGGGTCAGGCCCAGGGTCTGCGCGGCGGCGGCCACGCGCTGACGGATGACCGCCTTGCTCTCCCCGCGCAACTTGAGCCCGAACGCCAGGTTCTCGGCCACGGTCATGTGCGGATACAAGGCATAGCTCTGAAACACCATGGCGATGTCGCGATCCTTCGGCGCCACCTCATTGACCACACGCTCGCCGATACGCAATTGGCCGCTGCTGATCTCCTCCAGCCCGGCAATCATCCGCAACAACGTGGACTTACCGCAGCCCGACGGCCCGACCAGCACCATCAACTCGCCGTCGGCTACATCGAAACTGGCCCCCTCCACGGCCACCTGACCGTTGTCGTAGACCTTGCGGATGTTGTCCAGTCGTACTATCGCCATGGTGCGGATCCGGTTTCCGGCAAGAGGAACGGGCTGCCGCCGGTCCCTCCCGAAGGCAGTGCATGTGCATGCACATGCGGGTCGCATCGTGCCGGCACACCGGCAACAATGACGCACGATACGGTATTCTGACATGTAACCGTTTCCACGATCCGACCTTGCGCCGGAGTAGGGCCTGCAATGCGATCCGCTCACCGCCGATCCGGTGCGTGTCGCATCTGGATGCTGCTGCTTGAGGCATTAGAGAGGTATCCTCAGAGGTCTTGCAGTCGTATTGCTCTCTCGCACCGTGCGCCCGCGCCTGACGGCCATTCCCCGTCGCGCCTTCGCCCAGGCCGCAGAACAGATACAGTCTGCGTCCGCCACCCGCTTTACCAACGCCACGCAACTAAAACCCGCCACTAGTGATTGACGACATGTCACCCGAAACCGAAATCCGGTCGATGCACGATACCTTCCTGTTGTTCGGCGCCACCGGCGACCTGGCCCAGCGCTACCTGTTTCCATCGCTGCTGCGCATGCTCGACGATGGCTTCCTGCCAGAGGATTTCCGCATCCGCGCGCTGGCATTGTCGCCGCACGATACCGCCAAGTTCCACGCGCTGCTCAAGCCGCGCCTGCACGCGGCGATGCCGCAGATCGGCGAGTCCATCGTCCAGGCACTGCTGGCCCGCATCGACTACCGCTCGGTGGACCTGCGCAACCCCGAATCGGTGGCCGAGGCAGTGCGCGACCTGAGCGCGCGCAAGTGCGTGAGTTACCTGGCGATCCCGCCGGGGCTGTACATCAGCACATGCCAGGGCCTGGCCCTGGGCGGCGCGCTGGCCGCGCCGAACCGGTTGATGCTGGAAAAGCCGATCGGCCACGATTCGGACAGCGCGCATGAGATCCTGCAATCGATCGGCGCGCTGATCGACGAAGACCGCGTGTTCCGCCTGGATCACTACCTGGGCAAGGCGGCGGTGCAGAACCTGATCGCCCTGCGCTTCGGCAACACGCTGCTGGAGGCGGTGTGGAACCGCAACTACATCGAGTCGGTGGATATCCTAGTCGCCGAAAGCGAAGGCGTGGACGGCCGCGACGCCTACTACGCGCGCTCCGGCGCGCTGCGCGACATGGTGCAAAGCCATATCCTACAGTTGTTGTGCCTGGTGGCGATGGAGCCGCCGGCCTCGCTGGAAGCGGACCGCATCCGCGACGAGAAGGTCAAGGTACTGCGCGCGTTGCGTCCGCTGCAGGCGGCGCACGCCGCGCGCGACAGCGTGCGCGGGCGCTACACCGCCGGCACCGTCAACGGCCAGCCGGCGCAGGCCTACCAACCGCCGGAAGGCAGCGACGTGGAAACCTTCGTCGCGGTCACCGCCTACATCGACAACTGGCGCTGGGCCGGGGTGCCGTTCCGGCTATGTACCGGCAAACGCCTGGCCGAACGCTCCACCCGCGTGGTGGTCACGCTCAAACCGGTCACTCATTGGCTGTTCGAGCGGCCGGCTGCACAGCAGGTGGCGCCGAACCGGCTGACCTTCCAGTTGCAGCCGCAGGAAAATATCGAACTGGACCTGATGAGCAGCCTGGCCGGCCCGGAATGGGGGGCGCTGGAACTGCAGCCGCTGGAACTGGAACTATCGGTACCGACCGGGCTGCACCGGCGCATCGCCTACGAGCGGCTGATGCTCGACGCACTCAACGGCAACCACGCGCTGTTCGTGCGCGACGACGAAGTGCGCGCCGCCTGGGCCTGGATCGACAGCGTCAGCGAGGCTTGGGCGCAAGCGCGATTGCCGTTGCAACTCTACCCGGCCGGCAGTTGGGGACCGCAGGAAGCACAAGCCTACGTCTCCGCCACCCCGCCCAACCCCGCGCGACGAGACACACCATGAGCGCACCGCAGCGACCGGTGTTGGTCGCAGACATCGGCGGCACCAACGCGCGCTTCGCCCTCGCCGACTTGGACGCCTCCACACCCCTGCTCGACGACAGCACACAGACCTATGCGGTGGTGGAATTTCCATCGCTAGGCGATGCCGCCCGTCACTATCTGGCACAGACCGGCGTGGACGCGCGCAGCGGCGTGTTCGCGGTGGCCGGGCGGGTGGACGGGGACGAAGCACGAATCACCAACCATCCCTGGGTGATCTCGCGTTCACGCACCGGCAGCATGCTCGGCTTCGACGTCCTGCACCTGATCAACGACTTCGCTGCGCAGGCGATGGCGATCAACCTGCTACAACCGCAGGACGTGGTCCAGGTCGGCGGCGCGAGCTGGAGCCCGGCGGCAATCGAGGTGCCGCGCAACTACGGCGTGATCGGTCCTGGGACCGGCCTGGGCGTCGGCGGCCTGCTGGTCCGCGGTGGCCGCAGCTATCCGCTGGAAACCGAGGGCGGGCACGTCAGCTTTCCGCCGGGCACGCCAGAAGAAATCCGCATCCTGGAACTGCTCTCGCAGCAGTTCGGCCGCGTCTCCAACGAACGCCTGGTGTGCGGCCCCGGCCTGGTCAACATCCACCGCGCCCTCAGCGAGATGGCCGGCGACGATCCCGGTCCACTGAAACCGGAAGACATCTCCGCGCGCGCCGCCCAGGGCGATTACCGCGCCATGCGCACCATTCAGGTGTTTTGCGCGGTCTTCGGCGCCATTGCCGGGGATCTGGTCCTGATGCAGGGCGCCTGGGACGGGGTCTTCCTGACCGGCGGGCTGGTGCCGAGGATGCTCGACGCGATCCAGCATTCCGGCTTCCGCCAGCGCTTCGAGCATAAAGGCCGGTTTTCGTCGATCATGGCGCAGGTACCGTCGCTGGCGGTGATCCACCCACGTCCCGGCCTGCTCGGCGCCGCTGCCTATGCAGTGGATGTCGCGCGGCAATCTCCAGGAGCCATTGCATGAGCGCCACGTTGTCCGACCGCATCACCCTGGTCCGCTACGACGATCCAGACGAATGGATCGACGCGGCTGCGGCCGAGATCGGCAACGCATTGGCAGAGGAAATCCAGCGCCGCGGCAGTGCGCGCCTGCTACTGTCCGGGGGCACCACACCAGCGCCGGTGTACCAGGCCCTGGCCGAACTGCCGCTGGACTGGTCCAAACTGGAGGTCGGCCTGGTCGACGAGCGCTGGCTGTCGCCGCAGGACAGCGACAGCAATGCCTATCTGATCCGACACAGTCTGCTGGACCGCGCCGAGGAGGCACGCTTCGAACCGCTGGTGCGGGTCGGCAAGCCGTTGCAGGACTGCGTGCATGCCGCCAACCTGCACGCCCAACACGCGCCGCCCGCATGTATGGCGGTGCTGGGCATGGGCGGCGATGGCCACACGGCCTCACTATTCCCGGGCGCCACCGACCTGAACAAGGCACTGACCACCCCGCTCCCCTACGCCGCGCTCGATGCCACCGGCTGCCCTGGCGCCAATGCCTGGCTGCGACGCATCACCCTGACCCCGGCCGGCCTGGCACCAATCGGTCAGCGCTTGTTGCTGTTGCGCGGCAAGCAGAAACTGCAGGTGCTCGAACATGCGCTGGCGGGCACCGATCCGCACGAATTCCCGATCCGCGTCGCGTTCGATACGCCGGGGGCGCATTTGCGCGTGCACTGGTGCGAGTAGTCGAGCCAGTGCCTGGGACCCGATACCCGTGCCCCGCAACAGCCCTGCTGTGCGACTTCTGCTGCTTTTCCTGGGTCTCCGGACCCCACCCCATACTTAGCCTTTAGCCAATGACCCTGCATCCCAAACTTCATGCGATCACCGAACGTATCCGCGTGCGCAGTGCGCCATCGCGGTACGCCTACCTGGCCGGCATCGACGCCGCACTGCGCGACGGCCCGTTCCGCAGCCGCCTGAGTTGCGGCAACCTCGCCCACGGTTTCGCCGCCTGCGGCCCCACCGACAAGAGTCGCCTCGAAGGCGGGATCACCCCGAACCTCGGCATCATCACCGCCTACAACGACATGCTCTCGGCCCACCAGCCGTTCGAGCACTACCCAGAACTCATCCGCAACACCGCCCGCACGCTCGGCGCCACCGCGCAGGTGGCCGGCGGCGTACCGGCGATGTGCGACGGCGTGACTCAAGGCCGACCGGGCATGGAACTGTCGCTGTTCTCGCGCGACGTGATCGCACAGGCCACCGCGATCGGCCTCAGCCACGACATGTTCGACACCAGCCTCTATCTGGGCGTGTGCGACAAGATCGTGCCGGGCCTGCTGATTGGCGCACTGGCCTTCGGTCACCTGCCGGCGATATTCGTTCCCGCCGGGCCGATGCCGCCCGGTATTCCCAACAAACAGAAAGCCGAAGTGCGCGAGCGTTACGCCGCCGGCCAGGCCACCCGCGAGGAGTTGCTGGCTGCCGAATCGGCCTCCTACCATGCCCCCGGCACCTGCACCTTCTACGGTACCGCCAACTCCAACCAGGTGCTGCTGGAAGCGATGGGCGTGCAGCTCCCCGGCGCCTCGTTCGTCAATCCCGGCACCCCGCTGCGCGAGGCGCTGACCCAGCAGGCGACCGAACGCGCGCTACGCATCACCGCGCTGGGCAACGACTTCCGCCCGCTTGGCCGGCTCATCGACGAACGTGCCATCGTCAACGCCGTGGTCGCGCTGATGGCTACCGGTGGTTCCACCAACCACACCATCCACTGGCTGGCGGTGGCGCGTGCGGCCGGCATCGTATTGACCTGGGACGACCTGGACGCACTGTCGCAAATGGTGCCGCTGCTGACCCGCGTGTATCCGAACGGCGACGCCGATGTGAACCACTTCGCCGCGGCGGGCGGCATCGGCTTCGTGTTCCGCGAACTGATGGACGCCGGACTGATGCACGACGACCTGCCAACCGTGGTCCCTGGCGGCATGCGCGCCTACGCCGACGAGCCATGCCTGCGGGACGGCGCACTGGCCTACGTGCCGAGTCCGGCCAAGAGCGGCGATGAAACCGTCGTGCGCCCGGCCGCCGCCCCGTTCGAAGCGCAAGGCGGCTTGCGCCTATTACGTGGCAACCTCGGTCGCTCACTGATCAAGTTGTCGGCGGTGAAACCGCAGTTCCGCACCATCGAGGCACCAGCGGTCGTCATCGATGCGCCGCAAGCGCTGAACAAACTGCACGCCGCTGGCGCGCTGCCGCACGATTTCGTGGTCGTGCTGCGCTACCAGGGGCCGCGCGCCAACGGCATGCCCGAACTGCACTCGCTGGCGCCGCTGCTGGGCCTGTTGCAGAACCAAGGCCGGCGTGTGGCACTGGTCACCGACGGACGCCTGTCTGGCGCCTCGGGCAAGTTCCCGGCGGCCATCCACGTCACCCCGGAAGCGGCGCGCGGCGGCCCCATCGCCTGCGTGCGCGAAGGCGATATCGTGCGCCTGGACGGCGAAGCCGGCACCCTGGAAGTGTTAGTGGACGCCGCCGAATGGGCCGCACGCGCGCGCGCGCCGAACACCGCGCCAGCCGCGCACGACATCGGTCGTAATCTGTTCGGAATCAACCGCCGCGTGGTCGGCCCCGCCGACCAAGGTGCGCTATCGATCTCCTGTGGCCCACCTGCGGCCGACGGCGACCTGTGGAACTACGACGCAGAGTACGAGCTTGGCCACGACGCGGAGGCCGCTTCCGCGCCACACGAGGCCAAGGACGCCTGAGCGACTTCGATCGCCCTACCCCACCCTGCCCCAGGCCATTCGCGGCCTGGGCCTTGACCCGCACTTCAACCTGAGGCCCTCATGAGCATCGCCGAACATCAGACCAAGGCCGAGCAATTGCTGCGCGCAGCCGGCATCCTGCCCGTCGTCACCGTGCACAGCCTGGAAGAAGCCCGCCGTGTTTCTGCCGCGCTGCTGGAAGGCGGACTGCCTGCAATCGAACTGACACTGCGCACGCCCATTGCCTTGGAAGCACTCGCAATGCTCAAACGCGAATTGCCGGATATCGTCATCGGCGCCGGCACCATACTCAACGCGAGTCAGTTGCAACAATCGATCGATGCCGGTGCCGATTTCATCGTGACCCCGGGAACCACGCCGATGCTGACCGAGGCATTGGCACGGGCGCCACTACCGGTGGTACCGGGTGCGGGCACCCCGAGCGAACTGATGGCGCTGATGGAGCGTGGCTTCCGCGTGTGCAAGCTATTCCCCGCCTCGGCGGTCGGCGGCCTGGCGATGCTGAAGGGACTGGCCGGTCCACTGGCCGACTTGAAGCTATGCCCCACTGGAGGAATCGGCGAGAACACTGCTGCCGAATATCTGACGCAACCGAACGTGGTCTGCATCGGTGGCTCGTGGATGGTGCCGAAAGAGTGGCTAGCCAACGGCCATTGGGACAAGGTCCGCGAGAGCTCAGCCAAGGCGGCGGCGATCGTTGCCGGAACCCGGTAAAGTCAACAAGCTCGAATCGCAACCGCACTACAGTGCGGAACGGCCAGAATTATATAGACACTCCGTCGCCGCTCTGCATGCGTCGCTGTTCAAACGACGCCCGCACTAATCACTGAGAGCCGACGCCAATCAAGAAAAACTGGCCATCCCAATCTAGATGGGCACCGTCAAGGAAGTGTTGCGGTGCCACGGCTATCCGAAGACGACGACCTCCCGGATGCCGATTTCCCGGATCCCTTACGCCTTGCATAGAATTCGCTCAACCACTGCTCGGGCTTTAAATCGCCCGGGGCCACGCCATGTTCCTGGGCCTTACGATTCAACACATGATGCATGATATCGATGTTGTCGGTCGAAGCGGAAATTACAGATAGCGCATCGTCCATACCGCGTAGGTTGAGCTGGCACACCGACGATCCGTGCCCCTGCTTGACCAGAAAGCAACGCGAACGTTCATCCAGGGCGACGACCACTTGATATTCAGCCTCGGTGAGCTTGAGGCCCTGCATGTAGTCCTCTTTGCTGGCATTTGGATTGGGCAGCAGGATCATGGTCGCAGTCTGCTCGACCAGCGAGGCAGAGATATCACTGGCCAACGCATCCTCCGGGCTCTGAGTCGCGAAGATACCCAGACCATTTTGCTTACGGATGGTCTTCTGCTTGTTCTTGGCAAATTCTTTCAGCCCCCCCTTCCCGTCGAGGATCTTCCAGAACTCGTCCATCACATAGATCAACGGCCGGCCATCAATCAATGCCTCCAAGCGATGCAATAGATAGTTGATGACCGGGACGCGGACTTCCGGATTGTCGATCACGTCGGTGTAGTCGAAACCGATGATGCTGGCCTTTTCAAAATCGATCGTATCGACCGGATTGTCGAATACCCAGCCATGCGAGTTTCCTGCAGTCCACTTGCGAATGCGCGCATACAAGCCATCATCACCCATGTTCGGCAAGCTTTTGCGGAAGTTAGTCATACTCCGTAATTTCATGGGTGTATCCAGCATGCCCTCCACTCCACGGAAGATGTCCTCTTCCTCACGCGAGGTGTATTCGGGCTTTCCAGCCAGGACCTTAATCAGATCGGACAAGAACTGAACATTTGCTTCCGTACGTTCGCATTGGAACGGATTGAATCCAGTGGGCTGGCCATTTTCCAGTGCAAGATAGTTACCACCACATGCACGCACGAAAATCTCAGCACCATGATCTTTGTCGAAGAAAAAAATGGTCGGAACGGGATCGAATTTCTGCACTTGGCTGAGCAGGAAGTTGATAAGCGCGGTCTTACCTGTACCTGACTTGCCGATAACCATCGTATTGGCAATGGCTTTTTCGCCCAACGAATTCTCCGCCGGATGCGTAGCATGAAAATTGAAATAATAAGGCTGGCCGTTGGTGGCCTGTAGAGTCGTGACACACTGGCCCCACGGATTGTTATCGCGCTTTCCCTGTGCAAAGTTGTGCAAGGGTGAAAGTCCGAGAAAATTCAACGAGCTGAGATTAGCCAATCGCGTCCGGTAGCGCCAATTACCCGGTAACTGCGCATAAAAGGATGAGACAATCGCCAGATCTTCTTTTGTCGAAACGAAACCAGCGTTGGACAGTTCTGCACGCGTTGTGGCGACTTGCTGCGACAACTTCTCCTGGGTATCGGCATAGACAGCGACCGTAAAATGGTACTCACCAAGCACGAAATTGCCCGACGACAACTGATCCATCGCCAAGTCGAGCTCATGAATTTGGCTAACCGCTTTATCACCCGAGGATACCATCATGCCCTTGGTCCGATCCAACACCTTCAGTGCGTCGTGACGCCCCATAGGGCTAAAGGAATGCGTCATGACATATTCGAAATCAAGATATTTTATACCATTAAGAATCCCCGGATAAGTACCATCGGCATATTCTTTAATATTCAAAATTGCGCCAAAATGATTAATGCCCTCTGGAGTCTTAATCACATAGTCACCCGTCTTATTGGCGAACATGTGTTTGCTGACAGGAAGATAAGCAGATACCGGTGCCTGCAACACTGGCACCGGCTCGTCGATGCGATTGATGAGGTAACCAAAAAACTCAAGTGCTTCGGAGAAAACCACACCATTGCTCGCCTCGTACATGCTCAACCGGTAAGGCGAATAATCCTTGAGAACGGCCTCGACATTGCCCACAAGTTCCAGAAGCTTAGCGATCGCCTGATCCTGTTCGGACTGCAGCTGCACGATGCTAGAGGATTTGTTCATCAATCGCTTACCAGTCACAACCGGGCGATAGATGATGGTCATGTAGAGTTCGTTTTGCATGATCTTTTGCGAAGAAAGCGCACTGTAATACTGATCGGAAAGTTCCTGATTGAAGGCTTGTCGAAACTCGCCACTGGCATTGATCCGACGGCGACGACGCACGTCATGAACCCAGAACGCCACGTTTGCGAAATCCGGTGCACGCAAAGTCTGTAACATCCGATTGAATGTGTTATGACGATGTTCGATCTCCCACTCTTCTCGCCCCACGAACGGCAAGCCACCAAAATGCCAAGTCAACATGAAATCCCCTCCCGTCGTCTTGAGCACGGACGGCGCCACGTGCGTTGAGATGGAAATGAATTCACTGATCGAAGTATCTGGGATGAACATAATAGTGGATAACTCGAAATACGTTTCACATTAAAAATAACCGACTCAAACGATTCGGGAAAAGTCGAATTCATTACACGAAAGCATCGCGCACAAGCAGATAATAAAAGAAGGCCAGTGCACGATATAAATGCTCGTGCACTGGATTGAACCTGGCATCAAAGAAATTTAACGCTTTGTACCTGGCGCATCTTTCCGGTATTCGTTGGGAGAGAATACCCACATGCCAGAGTAACGCTGCTGGTTACGCACACGCATTCTGAACATCCAACGCAACCCAAGCATTCTAAAGATCATCTCATCACGCTTAGTCATTTGTTGCATAACAAAAACAATGACTGGAATTAGAAGCAGAAAACGCATGTCGAAATAGACCCCCATCAGGAAGCCACCTCCTGCCCCGATGAAAAACGGAATGTAAGGCACCCCGAAAAACATCGCAGGCCGGGTACAGCCTCGAAAAAGTACGTTCTTATGCATACTGCAGCGCGTGCTGAATGAGGTCGATACTCGCCTGGCAAGCTGTCTGACCTGTTTCGCCGATCAGCATCTTCGCCAACTGTCCGGCCCCACCGATTAGCACGCCCCCCAAGAGAACTGGCGCGACTTCGGAAACACGCTTGTGTGCAAAGGCAATCTGGTAACCCGAGAAGACCGTCGCGATGGTGACGACTACGACCGAGGCCATATTCAGGATGTTGTTCGTCTTACCCAGAAAGCCACAGACTTTCTGATCAGCGCCTGCATAGTCAGCACTTCCGCCCGCCGCCATGGCAACACCGGAAGCAAATACGGCGGCAGTGAAAATCGCAGCCTTCAACGCGGCCATACCAATGGCATTGGCGTTCGATTTGATATGGTTATTATTGAACATCATGGGTATCTCCTTGAATTGAAAAACGGGGTAAATCTTTTAATAATTCACATCTCAGTGCCACTTAAACTGGCTAAAATACGAAAGCTCCATCATCAGAAATCGATGGTGGTGCAGTTGTGCCAGTAACGGTCGCCCCTGTAACAACCGACGATCTATTCGCGGAAGTCTCCGAAGCTGAATTTGCTCCACTGCCCGCAGGAACAGCCACTCCTTTGCCGCCACCTGTTGACTGTATTATATAAAGGTCGGCATCTTTTGCTTCTGTGGGCGCGAGCGTGGGTGCAGTCGCGCTAGCCGGTGACTTCCCTTGTTCCGACGTATTCACCGCAGTGCGGTATTGCGTTGAGACTTGCGCCTTCTGGATCAAACCATCGGCCAGTTGATTGTTAGATGCCGCGATGCGACGCGCGATGATTGAATCGACCTCATGCACTACCGCAGCTTTTGCAGTTGCGCTCACGGGGTGGCGTATGCCGACCGGGATTACCGGAATCGCCGCTATCGGAGTTGCAGCCTGCGCGCGCTCTTGATTGATGGACGCATAGATTTTCTGCACATAGCCATACCTGTACCCGGCCTCAAAATTCCCGGAATAGTAGCAACTGAAGGATTTACCCCAGTTTCCGCCAGAGCGGCCATAACATTCCGCGAGAATTCTGGAAGCGACCTGAAGATTTGGACAGATCCGAAATGCCTTTTCATAGGAATCCAATCCATACTTCATCAAATTATAGCGATTGACTTGCCCTATCCCGAGAGAAAAGTTGTAGCCCTTCTGCTCCAACATGCGTGCAGTAGCGACCGCTTCGGAGATATTCTTCGGCTGCCGGATCAAACGCCCACCAACCACACCAATCGCGAGCGGATTGCGTGAAGACTCCACCCGCACAACGTGCTGCATGACTTCGGCCGAAACCGCCATTTCAGGACAACTCAGTAGTTCCATGCCTGGTAACATGCAGCCTTTACTCCGTATGTATAAACTCCATAGCCAAATACCTAGGAGTCACAGATGAGACATCGTTGAAGAAAAATGTAACACCAATCAACATTCAAGAAACTTATAGTGTCAATGAAAATCACTCATCCCGCCGGAGAGCGTACGTTCCGGATCGAAATCGATACCGGTGATATAGCGCCGCCCAGCATGCGACTTGATATGCACCACAATGTCGATGGTCATCATCAGCAAGCGTTTGATGACCGAGAACTCCAATCCCGAACCTTCGGCCGACGCCTTGACCATCAGGGCCAACTGATCCCAAGTCTGCCCGATGCTACCGGCATGGCAACTGGTGATGGAACCAGGATGGCCTGAAGCGCAGTTACGGATGAAATAAAACGATTCGTCACCACGCAACTCAGCCAGAATAATGCGGTCCGGCTTCATTCGCAGGCAGGCTTCCATGCAACTCTTCGCCGTCACATTACTCGTACTTTGCCCACCTTTCGAGTAAAGCAAATGTACCGCATTTGGTTGCGTGATAAACAGTTCGCGCGCATCCTCGATCGTTACCAGGCGTTCTTCATTGGGAATGTGATTAACCAGCGACTTCATGAACGTCGTCTTGCCGCTACCGGTAGCACCTGCGACGACAATGTTCTTCTTGAACAAGACAGCTTTCTTGAAGAACTCGGCATAATCGCGCTGGCGCCTCAATTCAAGCAACTCAAGATCCTGTTCGCTGACTCCTACCTGCATTTCCAGGATCTCCTGGAAAAACCCGTCTTGCTGATACTGCTCTAAGGTCTTGGTATGCTTGGACGGAAGACGAATCGTGATCGATATTTTCCCCGCATCACAAGCGGGAGGAATGACAAACTGGGCACGCTGCCCGGTCGGGAAGGTCAGCGACACGACTGGATCTACATCGGTGATGCGCTGACCGGTGTTGCTCTCGTTGACCACCGAAGTGCAGAACTGCCGCGCACGTTCGAAGGTCAACGACGGTATTTCCATTCGCTGCCAGCCACGCAGCGTCTCCAGGTACAACTCACCAGGACGGTTGATGCAGATTTCCGTCACTTCTGGAGAATTGAGATAATCTAGGATTCCCAGCACCGAATACTGGTAATCCAGAAAATCCGTCGAAATCTGTGCGGTCGGAGATTCTTCGAAAGTCACATCAGATTCCTCAGGCGGTCATCGCGGCAACACCGCAGTGAAATCAACATCCTTGGCAACATACACATTGATCACGGTGCCTTGATTGATGGTGACAGTCGCTGGGTGGCGATGATCCAACGCTTGGTCCGCCAGACGTTGTATAGATTGCGCCGTATTACTCTCATAGGGCTGTTGGGTGACGACGCCGGAATTGAGACCGACCGACGTCGTCTTCGGGCCGTGTTCAGCCGCCTCCCATTTGAACGCATCGCTGAGAAGACTGATCATCAGAGCGGACGAGATACGGCTTGGCCAATGTGCGTTGTACTGGCCGGGATGACCTGCACTGCCAAGATTGTCGACACCAGGCCCCACCATAGTGACGTCGATCCCAGTCGGGGTCGTGATGCGATCCCAGACCACCTGCATTCGCGGACCTGTCGGTTCTACTGCACCATACTGACCCAACATCTTGGACCCCTTTGGCAGCAATAGGCGTCTGCCGTTGATGGAATATACGGGCTCGGTGATGATGCAGGATGTGAAGCCCGGGAAGTCGGTAATGATGCGCGTCTCAAGTACACAGCGAATGTAGGTACCACGCACCAACAATCCGTCCGGATTGGCGATCGGCTTGGCCGAGGTTTCCTGATCCTGTTGCTTTTGCTGAGCTGCGCCCTGTTCTTGCCCAGGCAATAGCCCTGCGGTGCCTTGCTGCTGGCCGCCACCAGCGTCTTGCATACCCGCCATACGCCGCTCCAACAGCGAGGGCCCCCGCTCCTGACGCGAAGGGCGCATATCTTGCGCCACAGTAGCGGGTGGCATGGGGGGCATGAGTGGCAAATTCGGCTGCTCAGCCAACGGGACCGGTTCCGCCTGCGGCGGCGGCGGCGGAGCGGCGGTCTGCGGTAAGGCGGGCGCAACCACTGCTTCCTGGCGTGGCTTGGGCGGCGGTGCTGAATCACGCCCGCCACCGACGATCCAGAAAATCGCCAGGACCAACAGCAATGCAACGCCCCCCAAGAAGACCAATGCTTTGCGATTGAGCTTCTTTAGGTCGCTTGACCTGAGAACTGGCTCATTAGCGTCAAGATCCGGATCGGTGGCCTGTCGATGACGAGCGAAATAGGGATTCTCTCGGTTAGCGTTACCCGATTGCGGAGAACGCGGCTGACCCTGATCATGGCCGTTATTTTCGTCAGAGGGAGGCATGTTCGAATTCACTTTTGCTTATTCCTACGCAGGCCGACAACATTCTTTCCATGACGGATGACCAGAAATGGATAGGTCCCATGAACAATCAAGGTATTACCTTCGACTGTGGTATTGACCAAAAAATCCTCATCGTTTTCCTTCTCTCGACCGAACACGACCGGAAAATTTCCCGTCGGGAAACGTGCCAGATCCATTTTTATGTAAGTGAACTTTCCATCGTCATAAACACTACTTGGTACGATCCACACTTGCTTAGAACGCGTGGAGTAGTCGTAATCGAAATAATAATGACGATCTTTCGTCAGCCGCGTATCCAGCTGCGACTCATCCTTCACTTTCTCACTCGCCGCAGCGAAACTAGTATCCTTCGGATAGGTAAAGGACACCTTGTACTGGACGCCGGCCTGCTTGGCCTGCTCCAGCCGCTGCCAATCTGTGGCGACCACTTTCAATTCCAAAATATAGGAATGGGTGGCAGTCCGGATCATCATATTCGTGTCAACATCGACGTTCTTCGGTTTCAGATAGAAGACGTTCTCGCGACGGCTGAGTTCCCAACCGCTGGTAAAACCAGTGCTGTAATCAAGGATCTTTTCGTTCGGACTCAATTCAACCTGGGTGGTGATGCCAAGGCCGGTACGGATCTGATAGATCTTGTCAGGCTCATACTCGTACTGCTGAACCACCTGAGCTGATGCCAACGGCGCGAACAGCCACAAGGCCAGCAACGCAATATGCACAGAACCAATTTTCGTCAAGAAACTCATCGAACATTCGCTCCATTGCCATTGTTCTGGGGTGCAACATTGGGCGCAGACGGGACAGGAACAGGTTGCGCCGCCGGATAAACAGGTGCACTACCAGGGTTTGCAGCCGGCATCTGCTGCTGGGCAGGAGCCCCCCCACTGCCACCAGTCATAGAAGGCTGTCCGGCTGTCGATCCAGCCGTATGCGACTGCAGCGCGCTCACCGTCGGCGACTGAAAGGACGGCGATGGCGGCACCGGCATCGCCGAGTAATCGTTATCGACTCGATAATCTGTCACCTGGAAACCCAACGGGTTTTGCACGCGAAGATCTTCATTCATCACCAGGTTATTATTATAACGAAAACCCAGGATAGCGAATTTATTATCTAATAAAGTAGACTGCCCACTTTTTTTATCATAGATACTGCGCTGGAAGCGAACATTCGCGCCGTCATACGGCTTTCCACCGCCACCTTGCAGGGTAATACTCAGGATCGCCACACGAATGGATCGCGTCCTGCCGTAAGTATAATATGGCGCCGATGGATTATTTGGCGCATGCAACGCATAGTACTCTTCTCCCACCGAAGTATCTTTTGGCGCCATCGAAAACACTGTCGACCAGTCGTTCAGGGCCATCATCTCGGAGTCATAGGACTCCCTTGCAGCAATGAATCTGGCGACATTACTTCTGGCCAACGCCTCGCTGGTAGTGATGCTCCTAACGTCACCGATATCCCGCAACACCGACACCGTCGAGTTACCGGTATACGCATCTGCCATCACCAGGTAGGGAACCTTTTCCTTCAGCGGCAGCATGTAGTAGTAACCGCCACCGAGCAACAAGCACAGGATAATTGCACTGAACGCGACCCACCACGCACGACGCTCGCTGCGCCGTGCCAAATCAGCAATACTGACCTCGTAATTAACCGCCTTCGCAACAGTTTTGTTAACGCTCTCGCTCTCAATGGGATTTTTACCAAACATCAGACTTCACCAGGTTCATAATGTGACTGCGGAAGCACATACAGGCTCCCGCATGCCGTCACTTTGCGTTTGCTCGGCCGCTGACCGCAGGAGTGCTACTGAGCGACGACGAAGGTTGTACTAGAATACGATTACCAGCAGCAGAGACAGTTACACCCTCCGACTCATAGATCACGCTCAATTCGGCAACTGCTTGCTGGATGCTGACAGTATTGATCTTGGCCACTGGCGCATAGAGCGTGTAATCGGACTGGATGCCGTAGGACAATTCCATATTGGAATCCTTAGACCAACGCTCGAGCATCGTCTTCAACGTGCCATCCACTGGCACAGCCTGATATACGTAAGAGGAGTAGAGCGGAATCTCCATCGTCGATGCGGAGAATCGGTTGACCGGCTTCCAGCTACCACGGAAGTCCGGTGCAGAACTGGTTGCGCAGGCGTTCAACAGCGTAATAGCGCTCAGCGTAGCGATCAGCCGAAATATATGCGTTCTTTTCACGCAGGCCTCTGAATTACGGAAACGTTTCTGAATGGAAAAGCAAAATCCAGCCCGCCGCCCGCCTGGTCAAGGAACCTTCCTCCGACCCTGCACAGCACGCGCATCGTTTGATTGAGAAAACCGCGAACGGCTGACGTACACGCAATCGGATGAACACTGGAAATGCCCATGACGCAGCGATAGACGCCTAAAAAAGCAGAATGTGATAGCAAACTTTCCATGTCACCCTTGCGTGCATCGGCTTGAATGCACGTCCCTGTTCCTATTACTAATTACCGAGCAATCAAAAACTACTCGATGGAATTTGCCTCATAGGCATTGCCACGTCAAGTATTTGGCAAAAAAACGTTCAACTACTCGGAAAACGGTAAAATTGCGAGAATTTCATCACAAATCCAAAAGGTTGCGACGGAATGCCGGCGACTGACATGAACCGTTTAGTGAACTGACAGCATTAGATCAGCTAACAAAACTATTGCGCCGCCGCCAGGCGGGCGCGTACGGTGCTCAGAACCCTCACATACCACGAATACACTGCGGTTCCTGCGTACCATCTGCACCCATCTGACGGCGGCTCGCGACGTTTTGTTAGGGTAATCCCCCCCGATTTTAACAATCGCCATAAGTGGAGCTAAGGAATGCCTGAACAAGTCAGGCCTTCGAGATCAGCGACTTTAAGATTCAATGGGTTGCTCGCGCAAAAGACGGGGAAGATGGACTTGTTAAGACCTTCCCCAGGGAACGACAGATCGACCTCGATCCCCCAGCCCTTCGCGGTTGAGAAGTCGTCCAGCGCGTTGAACAGCCGAAAGCTGCGACCATCGGCCAACTCGTCATGCATGAAGTCCATCGACCCGACCTGGTTGATGGTCTGCGGTACGACTAGCGACTCGGGCTTTTCCCGAACCAGCCACTTCTTCGGCTTGATCCACAGGTTCAACTCCAACTCGCGGTAGATTCGATAGACCCCGCCTGTGGTTCCAACCCGCCCCTTCACATTGCGCAGGTACAGAAAGCACGGCCCCCCAGTCGCGATGGGCCGTCTTCAGCCGGACCAGCCAGTCAACGATCTGGGCATTGTCCTCGCTGGCCTTAGCTTTGTACCGGAAGCAGGTCTGGCTCACCGCAAATGTCTGACAGGCGTGTCGGATGGTCGCGCGCCCTTCTACGACCGCTGATTGGGCCATCTCGCGCCGCTGAGATGGCCTTACCATTTTTTGCCAGCGCTTTCTTAAGCGATTCAGTACTGAGTCGGGCCTCGGCGTACATCTTCTTCAGGCGCCGGCTCCCTTCCTCCAGCGCCTTCCCATGGATACCTCCATGCCGCCGAACTTGCTACACCACTTGTGGAACGTCGCCGAGCTGATGCCGTACTCGCGGCACAGCTCCGGCACGGGTGTGCCGGCCTCGGCCTACTTGAGCACGGCGATGATCTGGCTGTCGGTGAAACGGGACTTTTTCATGAAACCTTCTCGGGAAAGCGTACGAGAAAGTTCCATTCATGGCGTCGGCTAACCTGTGGGGGATTACCAGCCCACCTCATCGCGCTTGTGCTGGCGCGACGCCTCTGCGAACAAGTCAAACTTCAGCGCACTGCGGGGTATGATCATGGCAATACAAGGCAAGGATCAGGCGTTCTCTGCCACAATGGAAGTGGCTGGGTTTTGAGAGGTTCCCAACGGATTCGTGCAGAGAATCTCCCTAGCGGTCGTGTTAGCCAGTCTAAGCATCATCTGAATATGCTTTGCAATCCCTGTCACCGTGTTGCGACCGTCCAAAGCGTGAATGTCGATATCGATATTCCAGGCGATCGCGATCTCCACAAAGAAGAAGGCAAGTCTCAGTGACGATGCCCCCATGGCAAAAAGATCATCGTTTACCGATGCCAGTGGATAATCCGGCATGAGTCTGTGCCAAAGCGCCCACAGTTGTTGCTTGATAGGATCTTGTGGCAATTCTACCGTTTGTATTTGCGTGGCAAAGACCGGAAGAACACGAAGTTTTCCGCGATCGATTTTCCCGTTAGCATTAAGAGGAAACTCATCAATGAAGGTATAATGGCGCGGGATCATTGCTGGCTGCAAATGTTCCTTCAGGTACGACGTAATGCGTTCAAGCGCGGCACGGTCATGTGCCCGGGAGCTTTCTCCCATCTGTAGATGCATCACAAGAACCCCATCCGTCCCGTCCATGTCGTTCCATGTCACGACAGCGTGGCGTACATCCTCGCAAGCACTCAGGCACATCTCGATTTCGTTCAGACCGATCCGAACACCATCAATTTTGATTTGGTCGTCACGACGCCCTACGAAGACGAGATTGCCGTCATCGTCGAAAAACGCTAGGTCGCCAGTTCTGTATATCCGCTCGCCCTCGACTATTCCGGGCAGATTAAGGATTGAAAAACGGCTCGCATTGAGATCTTCCCTCCCTATATAGCCGGGTGACACGATAGGTCCACCGATGCAAAGCTCACCAACGATACCAGCAGCCACCGGCATCATCATTTGGTCGAGCAAATAAGTCCGCACATTGGGCAGGGAACGGCCTATGGGGACATGTCGCTTCGCACTCTTGTTGAAATCGCAAGCATGGGTTGACACGCAGATCGTCGTTTCTGTCGGGCCGTATATGTTAAAGAGGCGCAAAAATTTTGCAGGCCCGGCCGGATAAAATCGGCTCGCAATTGCTGCTTCTCCACCAACAATAGCGGTGTGAAGCGTGCGTGGCAGGCAACTCGGGGCGGCTGCGAGTTTCGGCGCCCATTCATGCCAAACTGCTGTCGGTAGACATATAACATTCACCTGATGCTTATCCAGCATGGCGAAATACTCGGTCATCGAAAGCAATTCAGATCGTGAATGGATATAAATAGCACCACCATGACATAGGCCCATGAAGATTTCGAGCAAGGAAAAATCGAAGGATGCTTCGGTGAATTGTCCTATTCTTGGTACACATTCCTGCAGTCTAAATACCTCCCGCGCAGCAAACATATGATGCGACAACGAGCCGTGGGTAATACGAACACCTTTGGGATGACCTGTACTTCCTGACGTATAAATAACGCAGGCATCGTCATCAAGGCAGACTTCTGGTAGAGTGATGGTTTCGATGTCAGTCGAGACCGGCATTCGATGGAGGTCGACGACAGGACACTGGATGTTGTCCAAACGAGCGCGCTTTGAACTTTCGCACAGAACGACTGCTACTGAACAATCGGCAACGATATAGGCATTGCGTGCGGGTGGATTGCGCATGCTTAACGGTACGTAGACCATGTTTGCCCGAAAAATACCGATGATGACGGCGATCCAGTCTGGTGAGCGCTCCATCAACACGCCAACGCGGCTGCGTGCAGGCAATCCTAATCTTATCAAGCCGTGTGCTATAGCACCTGCTCTGCTCCACAAGGTGCCGTATGTCATCTGCGTTTTATCGTCCAGCACCGCCGGTGCCCGAGATTTCTCATTTTCTGCATAGCGAGCAACGAGGTCAATCACGGGCACGATGTGGTACGGCCGCCTTGGGCCGAAGCCCGATTCAACGAGCACCTTCAGGTCCGTGTCTGAAACATAATAGAGTTCGTCAATCGCGCGATTAGGCCGCTCCACAATCGTTTCAAGCAAGTGGGATAGATGAGCCGCAAAACGATCTGCCACTGCATGCGGCAAATAATCATCACGATAAGAAAGACGCATCACACTTGACTTGGATAGATCGGAAAAGGCGATTTTGAGGACGCAGCCCGCCACGTCGAGCGATGCCATCTCCAAACTGTCGAACACATGTGCAATGACGGGTGTAAGTGCATCCTGGGTCGGATATGTGCCATTGGCGACACTCAGATGTTCAAGCAGAACAGAAAAGTGTTGCTGGCCAGGTTGATCTATTTGATAGGCTAGTAAAACTGGAACAACTCTCTTGCCGGGATCTTTCGTAGAGATTGCTACCTGAATTTCCAGACGCTCGACGTGTGTATACCGATATAGAAGTGCAGTTGTTGCTGCCGTCAGTACATCTGCTGGGCTTACGGCAAATGCAGCAGACAAGCTATGCACCGCCCTGGCAGCATTCCCGCTCAACGAATGTTCCACGATTCGCACGCGACCGTCACGTTCTCTATCGATACATGAGCGCCTCAAAGCGTCAATAATTTCAGTCATGCTGCTAGTGCCTCAATTAACGGCTTTTCTGCCTGTAACCGCATGAAATTATCCATTGCGACAAGGGCAGGAGTGTCTGCACGGCACGGCAAATAATGGTCTTCACCATCGAGAATGAGTTGTTCGGCCTGACTGAGAAATGCAAGAGGTAAATCGGAACCTTGCGGAGAAGCGATCTTATCTTCAGCGCTTGCGATCAAGAGCGCTGGCGTATCTATTGTAGTGCGGAGGCCCGACAAACCTTCAGCATAGACAGCATGCACGCACATTACATATTTGTAGAATGTTTCAGCATCACGTAGCGCGATGCTCGTGTACTGATAGAACTCCTGATTAACATCGACTTTTGCGGCGAGAATATCTCTTACGGTCGAAGCAACTCGGGGTCGTCCCGCACAGCTTTTGACAAGATCATAGAATTCGCGTTCGTAGGCCGTGCGGCTACTACTTTCAAATGCTCCGTTGCAGCACACCAGCGCAGAAAACCGATTTTCCAGTAACAAGGCCGCACGTACGGCGATCAAAGCACCAGTGCAATATCCGAACAACCCGGCACGAGATAGAGCGAAGTGATCCATAAGCGTAATGAGATCCCGAGCATGAGCAGAGGCGTCGATGGCCTCATCAGTCAGACTGCTCATCGCACCATCCAGAACGAATCGGCTGTATATTACATAGACGGATGACCATCGACGCAGTTGCCGGATCATCGGCAACAAGGGGTCTGCTGTAACGCCGATTGGCAGTATAATGACATTGGCATAAGAACTATCCGGGTCGAGGCATACGTCGACCCGGATCCGGTGGCCGTCCGCAGCTATGAGCCACTGGCTGGATAGATGGCATGGCATCTCATTGTCGTTCAAAAGTAGTTCAATTGGATTTATCATAGCGATTTTTCTGTTTTTTACTCGGAAAAAGAAACGAAGAAGTTTTTCACTGCGGTCACCACGTGCGGCATCTTCAAAATATTGGCATGTGAGGTTCCGGAAATTTCCAAATAATCCGCCTCCCGCCAGGCTGCCGCATAGGCTTGACCTTCAGCCAAATTAACCACTTCGTCGTCTCGACCCTGGATGATTAGGCCACGCTGTGGTCGTGGCATATTCGCGATGATGGATGATGGATCCTGCATCGTCAGATCATCACAGCCCTGATGGGAATTCAGCATGACCTTAAGAGTGCTCATCTCTTTATCAGTCAAGCGATGCATGCGTTGAAAATACTCAAACACCATAGAAGCGTGAAAGACACCCGATATCGTGACAAAATTATTGATACGCAACCCGCGGGCGATCGCATACCAAATCCAAAGGTTGCCAATCGAATGGGCCACAACACCGTGCAGCGCCCCTTCCCTGCAGATAATTTCTGCGAAAGCAGCAGCGACATCATCTGTCGAAAGTTTATAACTGTTGCTATTGCTTTCATCGGAAAAATCGATAAGCAAGGTGCGCCAACCTGATTCTGCAAGCGCATGAGCGATCGAGGCGAATTGGCTTCCCCTTCCGCTCACCCCATGGACGAGCAGAATATTCGGGCCATCTCCCATGCTGCGCAGACCCACCCGCGTAGATTTTAGTGTAAAGCCACGCTCAGGAAGGGTTGACCAAAATCGACTCTCTTCCAGTGGACGTTTCGAGCGATGAAATAGATGCCATCGCTCGAAATATCTATCCATCGCTCTGACGGAACCTGGCTCCCGTTCGGATTTCAATCGGGCAGACTCTTTCATGGTGTCGCCATCGTGGCTGGAAGCGGACATGCAAGACGAGGAGGAAGAATGGCATCAACAGAAACCGTCTTGATCGGCAACTTTGAAAAGCCTCTTAAAACGCTGTTGAGTTGCCGCTCAGGAGGTTCCGATAAGACTATTAGTCTTGCGTGCCTCACCAATGCAGCGATAACCGCGCGGCCTAACCGTCTTGCCAGCCTTTGACCGATGCAGGCATGGACACCGCTGCCGAAACTGAGCGGACGTGACATGGGACGGTCGATACGAAAATCTCGACTGTTATCGAAAACTGCTTCATCATGGTTCGCGGAACCAAAGAGTATCGCGACTTTCGCATCGACTGGAAGGCTATAGCCATCTACCACAAAGGCCCGTTTCGTAGTACGCGCTATGATCTGCGACGGAGAATCGAATCGAAGCGCCTCATTGTAGGCGGCCGGGACTAGTGAAGGATTTGCACGTAGCATTTCCCATTGGTCACGATGGGTTGCTAGGCAATAAATCGCGTTTCCGATCGAATGCACCGTAGTATCGACGCTTGCAACGATTAGCGTCGAAAGCAGTTTGTCGGCTTCGAAGTCGGTAATAACACCTTGCGTGACAGCATCCTTTATCGCCGCACCGACGCTACCGGGTTCGAGCCTGTTGATGAAATAACCGAGAAGGGATTGCCCCTTCTGCATCGCCGCCAATCCGTTATTGACCCGTTCCCTGGCGGTCTTCTCGATAGTATTTGTGAGCGGACCATAGGCATTGAAATGCGCGTCAGTGAAAGCTGCTAACCTATGCCTACCGGTTTGCGGAAGGCCGAGAAGATCGTAGATCGCATTTTGGGTAACGGCTCGCGCCAGATCCGAAATGGCATCAAACTGCTCCTGTTGGACAAGGCTTTTGACCGTCTGATCGGCAATCACATCGATCTTTGACTCTAATATTGATAGCCTCTCAGCCATGAGTGCCGAATGCAGGACCCTTCGCAACCGGTCATGCTCTGGCGGGTCACTTGCCTGTATGGTAACGCCGACCTGGTAGGAATCCATCACGGCATTGAGTGTTACACCTTTTGCGGCTGAGAACGCATCATGATCCTCAAGAGCCTGCTTTGCCACTTGGTAACGGGTAAGAGCAAAGGCATTACAGCAAGACAGAAAGACGACAGGTCCGAGGACTCGCAATATTTCATAGCTATCATACGGGTCGGACAGACAACCTTCTGAAAACAAGTCAATGTCCGAAACGGGCGGCGTTTTTAGCACGGAATACCTCCCGAATTTAATAATAGAATAAATTTCTTTAAAGATGTCGCTTTACGGAGAAACCCCTGTCGCGTCATGAATTTTTCATGCGCCCTTTTATGTCCATTCGCATCGAAATCGTGCGGCCAGCATATTTACGTAGTGGATCCATAGGATGTTCGAAGTAGCAGAGTTAGCCAACCATAATAGCAGTCAAGCAACACAAGCTCAACTTCAAAGTGCAAAAAACCGCACTAACGCAGGATGCCCGCACGGGAAAGCAGTACAGCCATTAAGTCCCGAGGAGCGCCCCGTCCTGCATTGCGTCAGCATCAGATCGATTACCAGACACCTCAGGCACAGTACGTCGACATTATCGCGTGAACTTGGTCACCAGGACGATGCGACGTACGTTGCCAACCTTCCCGCCCATTGAATCGCCCCGGGCTTGAGCAGGCTTCAACTCTTGACAAAATGAAGCCATGAAGAGTTCGAACAAATTCTCACCTGAGGTTCGTGAGAATGTGGTGAGGACGGTGCAGTAGTAGCGTGAGGATTACCCGTCGCTATGAGCGGCCATCGAGTCGATCGCACTCAAGACTGGCTGCGTGCCGCAGACGCTGCACGAATGGGTCAACCGTGTGGAAGTCGATACCGACGTGCGAAACGGCGTCACGGCCAGCGAGGCCCAGCGCATGAAGGACCTGGAGCGCGAGAGTAAGTAAACCTGATTATCCCTGATGCTCAGTTGTGGGAATTGCTCGCCGCACGCAGAACCGTCTGATACGCCCAGAGTTTCCTAGACATCTCATGGCCATGGGAAATGGCAGATTCGGAAGTGTCCATGAGTAGCAAGCGGTATCCGGATGAGTTCAAGGTCGAGACGGTCCGCCAGGTGGTGGCGCACGTCGCCGAGCGGCTAGGCGTCACCACGCACAGCCTGTACGCCTGGCTACGCAGGTTCGGCAAGCCTGGCGTGGTGCAGCGTGCCGAGTTAGACCAGAGCCTGGAGGTTCGGCGCCTGAAGGCCGAGTTGCGCCGTGTGACCCAGGAGCGCGACATTCTAGAAAAGACCGCCGCGCACTTTGCCAAGCGGTAAAGGCAAAGTCCGCTTTTATGCAGGCTCATCGCAGGGAAGGAATTCAGGCTGTGTGCGATGTGCCGCGTGTTGCGCGTCAACCGGGCTGGCTATGACGCCTGGTGACGCTCGCCCAACAGTGAGCGCGCCAAACAAGACGAGCGCTTGCTGGGATTGATCGAGCACTACTGGCTTGCCGGCGGTAGTGTCGATGAGCATCGCAAGATCGCCAAGGATCTGCGCGATCTGGGTGAACGTTGCAGTCGCCATCGGGTGCATCGGCTCATGCGCAGGCAGCGGCAAGGTTGGATGTACCTGGCGGTTGTGATCGATCTGTTTTCAAGCCAGGTCGTCGGCTTGGCGATGCGTGACCGGGCCGACGCCGAGCTGGTCGTGCAGGCCCTGTTGTCGGCGGTGTGGCGGCGCAAGCCCACACCGGGTGTCTGGTTCACTCGGACCAAGGGTCGGTCTACACCAGCGATGACTGGCAGAGTTTCCTGGCGCCCCATGGCTTGGTGTGCAGTATGAGCAGGCGCGGCAACTGCCACGAGCGCGAAGCCTGTCCCTGGGGCACAACGCCCCCGTGGAGAGCTTCTTCGGCCTGCTCAAACGCGAGCGGATCAGGCGGCTGCCTATCCCGCCAAGGACGCCGCACCACCGAGGTGTTCGACTGCATCGAGATGTTCTACAACCCCAAACGCCGCCATGGTTCAACTGACGACCTGTCCCCTGTAGAGTGCGAGCGGTGCTACGCGCAACGAGGGTCATGAGTGTCTAAGAAATCCTGGGTGTATCACAGCAGAAAATCGATACTTCGGCCCAGAAGATTTACGCTGGCTCTCACTCACCGTCAGCATCAAACAGGAATGGTGCCTGATGATGAAATCAGTGTCGCGCGCGCGAGCACGGAGAGAAGCTGCCGCCCAGATCCGCGAACGTCAGCCACATCCGCGACGTGCTCCGCGAGCACCTGGAAACATCGCGGAAAAAGCAGTCGCGAGGTGGGTGTATGCAGGATTGATACGCCAAGTTCGACCCCACTTACCTGGGCGAGGCACGCAAGGCGCTTCAAGAAATCGTGCAAGACCTCGCGCGCGACACCACTCGGCTGTCTGCACTTGGTGTCAGTCCGGGGTCAGCCAATGGCCCATATGGGGATGATCGATCCACCGAAACCGCTGTGCTGCTTGGGTTTCGAGTGGTGGGCGGTACAGGGTTCGAACCTGTGACCCCTACCATGTCAAAGCTGGAAAGGCGGACTTTCGAGAATGCTTGCGAACTGTAAATCATTGATTACATATACCACAGGACACTAGCGGACCAGGGCGGATTTCCATACTCTTTCCATACTGGCATTCCCGCCAGCCCTTGGGACCGAGAACATGGCACGCCGCACCGAGCGGAGAACCGCTTCCATTGACCTGAAGAAGGTTGACGCTCGCGACAAGCTGAAACCGCGCGCGAGCAAGGAACCCTATTGGCAACCGCTGGCCGCAGGCCGCTATCTGGGCTTCCGGCCTTCAACCCGACCCGATGGCCTGGGGACATGGCTGGCCCGGTTCCATGACACGGAAACCGGCAAGAAGCCGAACAGGGCCCTGGGCGACTACGGAACCCTGCCCGCCAGCTCACGGTTTGACGCCGCGAAACGGGATGGCGAGGAATGGTTCAGGCACCTGTCGCACGGCGGTTCCACCGATGACGTAACCGTGCGCGAAGCATGCGAACGCTACGCCACCGACAATCCCGACGCGGCAATCCGGTTTGCCCGCTACGTCTATGACGAACCTATTGCCCGGATCAAGCTGCAAAAGCTACGGGAACAACACGTCATGGCCTGGCGCAAGAAGCTGGAAGCCACGCCAGCCGTGACGAACGCGAACAAGAAGCACGGCCCCAAGTGCTACCGTCCGCGCAACCCAGCAACCGTAGGCCGGGACATGGTGCCGTTCCGCGCCGCGTTGAACGCCGCCCTGCGCCGTGGCGAAGTGTTGACTTCACTCGCATGGCGAACCGCACTGCAACCGCCGAAGGATGCGGGAGGACGCCGTGACGTGTACCTAGACCGCCAGCAGCGCCGCGACCTGCTGGACGCCTTGCATACTGATGTTCGAGCCTTCGTTCGCGGCCTGTCCCTGCTGCCATTGCGACCGGGTGCGCTGGCAAAACTGTGCGTTTCCGACTTCGATGCGCGCCGCAACGTGTTGACCATCGGCAAGGACAAGGCAGGCGGCAACCGTAGCATTCTGATTCCCGCCGAAACCGCGGCGATGCTGAAAGAGCAGTCGAAGGACAAGCTGCCGGGCGCACCGTTGTTCATGCGCGCCGATGGCGCAGCATGGAACAAGGACGCATGGAAGGGGCCGATCAAGACCGCCGCTCGTGTCGTGGGCCTGCCCGAGAACACCACCGCCTACGCACTGCGCCATTCTACGATTACCGACCTGGTGACCGGTGGGCTTGACCTGCTGACCGTAGCGCAAATCAGCGGGACGAGCGTGGCGATGATCGAGAAACACTACGGGCACCTGCGCCGCGAACATGCGGCTGCGGCACTGGCGACCTTGGCCCTATAACGAAACCCACCACGGCCAGGACGGCCATCCGAAAGCGGGAAACCCTCACCCGTTGCCGTGGTGTTCCTTTGAAGGGCACAAAGAAGGTGCACCATGGATTTCCCGGCTTACGTTCCTGCGGGCGCGCGCGCCCATATCGTCTGGACGCTGGAAGGTGGCGGCCCAGGGCACTGGCAAGGCGTTAACGCCCTTATCGAGGAGTACCGCGCTAATCCCGATACGAGCGATGCACTTGAACAAGAACGCGCCTGCTACCTACGATTCTCGAACGATGCGCGGATGCGTGACGTTTACGCCGAGCTGCAAAAAGTGTTCACACAAGATGACCAATACGGGGAATTCCTAAGCGCGGCATGGCACGCGCACATGGACTACACCCCGTTCCGTGAGCACATGAAGAAAGCCAAAGGTCTAGCACCGAAGATTGCCAAGGCTGCGCGAGAACTTGCCACGTTATTGAACGAAGCCGGCGAAGTGGGCGGCGGCGTAGCGCCGGATGAATTTTTCTCTATTTGCGAACTGTTGGACAAAACCGACAATACCGAAAACGGCGGGCACAACCAGTACATTTGGGCCGCTGTGCGCAAAACCATCACCGGCACACGTCACGCACCAACATCCGACGATACCGAACTGAAAGCCGATGCAGCACCGCGCGCCGTGAAGACAGTTTTTTCGGATGAAGAAGCCGAAGCCGCACAGCAAGCAGAGCCGAATGCGAAGCTGATTCGTGTAGTTGTAGTGCCAATGAAGGCGGGTGACAAATCGGAACGCGCCCCGGAAGAGGAAGCGCGGAACATGCTGCACTACGCATGGGGGAAGGCCCCGCATTTGCCTACGATCCTGGAAACAGTGGCGCAGGCTGCCGAAGGATGGGCACCACGCGAGAGCGGAGCAATTGGCGCAGCCATCGCCAGCCGCAAGGCGTCTCCCACCACTGAATACCTGCGGGCCTTCTCGGAGCACCTGCGGCGCGATCTACCCGGCGTAATCCTGTCCGGCTCCATCGTGACGGCGATGGCGGGCACTGCAAACGTGGTGCTGAATGACGCCCGTCTAGACGTCTCGACAGATGACGTCCGAAAGGCTATTGCAGCCCGACCTGTGGAAGATTCGAACTGATTTTTCCCCGCGAATCTTCCGGAGCCCCGGAAGATTCGCGCCAAAAATTCACGCCCAATCTCCGTGACGCGGCCCAAACCATTCCCACAATAGGCAATCACTGATTCGCAGCCGTCCGGGCAATCCAGCACGGACGCAGCAAGCGAGACGAAAGGAATCAGTGATGACCGACAACACCTCTCCCGCCTTTGGGCCTTTGGTTGAAACATGCGCCGCGTGGGGCATTTCCCGCACCGTCGCCTTTGAGTTGGCCCGCAACGGCAAGCTTGAAACTTTCAGCATTGGCCGCCGCCGCTATGTCTATCTGGACAGCCTGCGCACCCTACCCGAGCGCTTGGCGGATGATTCCGCAAAGGTGGCCTAACCATGGACCAAAAACAACAACGCCAAGGCCAGCAGCTTGGCGAAATCGCGAAGCTCAAAGCACTACACCACCACTCTACCCGGCTGCCGGACAACTGGCGCGACCGGCTGCCGGACCCTGCCGATTACTACCGCCAACATGTTGCCAAGCTGGGCAGACCGAATGGGAGCGGCTGGGCGCAGGGTGTTTCCCCCTTCCGGGATGAGCGTGAGCCGTCTTTTTCCGTCTGCCAGAGCAATCCGCGCGGTCCCTGGCGGGACTTCGCCACGGGCGAGACCGGTGATCTGGTGAGCTTCCACATGCGCCTGACCGGCAAGCCGTTCAAGGAAGCCGTGGCCGACCTGCTGGCTGGGGTACGCCGATGAACGCGATTCCTGTTGAGACCCCGCATGCCGCCGCACGCCGCATCCTGGGCCACTTCCTGGCCGAGGGCTACCTGCCGACCGGCCTGCACGAATACCGCGATGCTCAGGGCAATCAGGTGTTCTGGCGCGCGCGCTGCAAGCACCCCGATGGCCGGAAGGAAATCCGGCCCTTTCGTTGGAACGGGACGCGCTACGTCCCCGGCGAACCGCCCGCGCCACCGGAGGGCAAGGTGCTGTACCAGTTGCCCGAACTGCTGGCCGCCAATGTCGAGGCCATCGTCTACGTGGCCGAGGGCGAAGCCTGCGCTGATGCCTTGACCGCCCTGGACCTGCTGGCCACCACGTCCGGCAGTAGTTCCAGCGCCGGGGGGACAGACTGGACGCCACTGCGCGGTCGTCGGGTGCGCCTGTGGCCCGACAACGACGCGTCGGGGCGCAAGTATGCCGTCGATGTGGCCGAGCGCTTGCGCGCGCTGGGCTGCGCCGTGGAATGCATCGACGTGGACACCCTCGGTTTGCCCGAGAAAGGCGACTGCGTGGATTGGCTGGCTGCCCGTCCTGATGCCGATGCAGTCGCAGTGAATGCTTTGCCGTTGGCAGAGACGGCGCACGCGGGCGGCTCTGTACAGCATTTCGCTCCGGCACCGCTACCCGATCCGCTGCCGGCAGTGCCGGTATTCAATCCTGCGCTGCTACCCGACTGCATACGTACTTGGTGTACGGACGCAGCCGACAGCTTGCAAGTACCACTGGACTTCACGGCGGTGCCAGCAATGGTGGGATTGGCTGCTGCGTTGGGTGGGCGACACCTCGCAGTGCGGCTCAGGAGGCATGGGCACTGGTACGAAAGGCCCATCCTCTGGGGCTGCGTGATTGGGCGACCGAGTAGCGGCAAGAGTCCAGCCCTATCGCCAGCGCGCCGCCTGTTGGAGAGCGTGACCGGCCCCGAAAGCGACGAGTACGAACGTGCCCGGAAGATGCATGAGGGCAAGGCCATCCTGGCCGATGCGCGCAAGGCGCAAGCCAAGGAGGAAGCCCGCAAAGCAATCAAGAAGGGGATGCCCATCGACCCCGAGGCCTTGGGCGAATCAGCACGCTTTGATGATGAGGCGCCGACAGAACCCCGCCTGGTGGTCAACGACGCTACGGTGGAGAAGCTGGGCGAGCTGTTGAACGAGAACCCGCGCGGGCTAATCCAGTTTCGCGATGAGCTGGCCGGGTGGCTGGCATCTCTGGACCGGGAAGGCCGCGAGCAGGACCGTGCGTTCTGGCTGGAATGCTGGAACGGCACAGGCCCGTACACGTCCGACCGCATTGGCCGGGGAACGATCCGCATTGAGGCATGCGCCGTGTCGATCCTGGGCGGGATGCAGCCGGGCAAGCTGGCCGAGTACGTGCGCGGGGCGGTGCGTGGTGGATTCTCCGACGATGGATTGATGCAGCGGTTCCAGTTGGCCGTCTACCCCGACCTGCCGGCATCGTGGCGCTACACCGACAGACCGCTGGACCGGGAAGCCGAGGACCGCGCGCGCGCTGCGTTCAATCGGCTTCGCGCGCTGAATCCTGCGGACGTGGAGGCAGCGACCGCTGATGCCTGCGACGTGCCGTTCCTGCGCCTGTCCGATGATGCCCAAGGGTTGTTCGTCGAGTGGCAAACCGATCTGATGCAGCGGCTTCGCGCTGGTGACGAACCACCATTCATGGAATCGCACCTAGCCAAGTATCCAGCCCTGGCGGGCCGGCTGGCGCTGGTGCTGCATCTGGCCGACAACGGCACCGGAGCGGTATCAGCCGACGCCATGCTAAAGGCCTTTGGCTGGTGCGAGCATCTGGAACGCCATGCGCGCCGCGTCTATGCCCCGGCCACCGACAACGGCCTGACCGCTGCCCACCTGCTGCTGCGCAAGCGCGACAGCCTGCCCGATGGATTCACCGCCCGCGACGTGTACCGCAAGTGCTGGGCTGGCCTGGATGATCCGGACACCGTGGCCGAGGCGCTGGCGGCGCTGGCCGACCATCACCATGTGATCGAGCTGGCCCAGATGACAAGGGGGCGCCCGTCCGTGGCCTACCGGTGGGCGGCATGAGCGCGTGGCGTGCACGGCTGGCCGAGCTGACCGGCGCAACAGTCCTGGAACCGCCATCGTGCCAACTGACAAAACTGCCAAAAGCCCCTTCTGTCAGTTTTGACAGTAAGCAGGATGGCTCTTCCAGAAAAATCGCGGGGACGGGAAACATGCGCGCCCACCTGCTAGCCCTGGCCGAGGATCAAGGCATCGATGCCGGTCTGGTCCATGCCTTGCCTGATGAGGAAGTGGCCGGCTGTGAGGGGCATGGCGACATGGTCTTGCGAGATTACCTGGGCGCGCTGGAAGCTCGCACGTTCCTGGATCGTGGACTTACTCCGCCAGTCTGGGGCGAACCCGTGGCAGTCACCTGCGATGGCTGTGGCCAGGTTCTGCTGTGGCCCGAGTGCCCGCGCATGGTGAAGGCGTGCCCGTGGTGCTTCCGTCGAAAGGCTGGCAAGCCCATCGCCAGTTTCGTGGAATCACCGCTCGACCGCTGGGCAAGGCAAGACGCTGAAAACACCACCGGCTCGCCGTACTTCCTGCCAAGCGGGCAGAGTCATGACCAATGACCGATAGCTGAGCCATGACAAGGCCCATCCGACCGAACTGCAACGGGAGCGGCGGGTCACGATGCGCCGTATCCCCTTCAGGCGATGAAGTGCTCCTTCCAGTGGAGTCGTATCACTCCATCGCTTGCATGCAGACCTGGGATCAATGAACGCCATCAGCTTGCCCGAACTACCCCCGCAGGCATCGTGTCGCCACGGTGCGGATGGGCTTTTCATGACGTTGCTACCTGTGTGCATGCAGGTAGATCGAACGTGACGCCGCCAACACAACACAGGCATCATTGCATCCCGCCAAACTGCGGAACCCAGATGCGTATTCCGGTGAAGTTGATCACCGCTTCCGATGGAAGCTGATCGCTGATCAGTGGCTATCGGAATCGGTGATCAGAGGTTCCGGAACGGTGATCATCGATCTGGAGCGATATACTTGAACGTGATCGCGCTATCCCCTCAGCGCAACTGATCACCATCATCGGAATCAATGATCAGATTCATCGGAATACGCAACCGCTGACGCTGTAGGGAAATTCTGACGCCACGAAAGTCAGTTCCCTGATGTCCATCGGCTGCCACCTACGCGCATGCCGGACGCGGAGCCATGATGGCCGCTCACCCCGCGTGGCGCCTGAGCAGCGCCAAGCCGGCATCGCGCTATCGCGATCACTCCCTGGGTAGTAGGCTGTTTCTCTCCCTTCCCACAGGTGGAACTATGGCTGTGCGACCTCCTTTTGCCACGCCGTCCTGTGCAGCGCTTCCCCTGCTGCTGACCGCCGTCTTCGCTCACTCTCTGACTGGATGTTCGCGCATGAACACGCCGACCAACGCTCCGACCAATCTCCCTCCCGGCATCCACCTGATCGGGAATCTTCCCGTCGATGCTCATGGCACCGTGCATATCGATACCAGTAAGCCGATTCCATTCGCCGACCATGCGTTCGGGGCTGGCTGTTACGACACCTACGGCTGCAAGGTGCTGTACAACGACAGGTACGAGGCCAATTATCCGGACGATGTCAAACAGATTTCCTCCGCGTCTCTGGGAGATATCTATCCTGACAATATGACCGCAGGTACGATTGGCATCCGAAACTTCCCACACTTCCCGCCTCCTGCGGAGGTGACATGGCGCTCCAAGGACGGCCAGCCGCACCATGCTCTGGTCGATCTAGAAGCCATCTTCAAGGATAAGGTGATCCTGCACCACGTGCCGCAGAATCAGTTGCCGCCAATCCTGCAGGCCGATATCTCTCCGGACATCATCCTGGAAGTGAACGATCGCACCATCAATGTGTATATGAAGGCGATGGTACAGACAACGGTGCTACAGGAGCCAGGTAATAAATATAGTGACTTCCGCAACGACCTGATCCTCGCCTACACCAAAACCTACTGATGGCGTTCTTGCCAGGGAGCATGTAATGAGCAACGAGCATACCGATGCAAAGGCATGGCCGGACGAGGTGGAAACGTATCCGGCTACGGCGCAAGACTTGGCAGCATATGCACACAGTCGCCATGCATTGGCGCAGTTCCAAGCGCCACTCCTGGTCAGCCAACAAAACCCGCACACCCGTTTGTTCGTGGCCTGCTTCGATGGCACCGGCAACGACAAGCATAAGGATCCTCAGCACATCACCAATATTGGGATCTTGTACGATCAAGTACACGCGGCCAACTTCGCTGGTCTTCACAACGTCAACGGCTACTACGTCCCCGGCGTAGGCACCCAGGACGATGCCTTAACGCGAAATCTCGACGGCGCCATGGGCTATAGCTACGGCCCACGGATGGAAGAGATGTACTTGAAGTTCATCAACCAAGCAAAAGAGTGGCAGAAAAAGGATCCACAAGCCGAGATCAGCATTGTGTCCACTGGCTTCAGTCGTGGTGCGGTCACTGCGGCCATGTTCACCCGGATGGTCCATGAGCGTGGCATCCAGAACCCGACTGACATGAAAATCGACCGTGACTCACACGGCCAAATCCTCAAGCTCACTCCCAGGCATCCGCCGTTGGTGCCACCCGGTCGCACCGCGCAGACCGTCGGCTTGCTGGACCCGGTCGCCACCGGCGACATGAATCTGCATGATGTGCGCTTGCCGCCTTCGGTGGTGTCGGGTTTACAACTCACCGCCCGCGACGAACGCCGCGATCTTTTTCCGGCCAAGGATATCCTGCACCCGGGCCATTCCCACGACGGGCGCTTCCTCAATCTGACCCATCCCGGCGCGCATTCCGATATCGGTGGTTACTACCTACTCAATGGTTTGTCCGTGCGCAACGGCAATCTGTTGATCGATTATGTCAACAGCCTCAGCGATAAACCGTTCCTGCAACCGCGTACTGTGCCCAGCGCGCCGGAAATGAACGTCATCCACCGCTCCGAACAACACGGCTCCTATTACACCACCACCATGGCGACGACGCTCGGGCATCGCGTACATGTGCATAACCTGGATGGCACGGGCATGACCCAGGCCCCAAACGACGCCCAAACTCTGGATGCCGGGTTGCGCGCACACTTGCCCCTGCGCCCGGTGGCGGTGTCGCCTGAGCGCACCGATCCGGCGCTGCCGGCGTTCTTCCGGGAGGGACCGCATCCGCATGCGTTAGCGGCACCACCGTTGCCGGCGTACTTGCAGCAAGGCGCAATGCCACCCAAGGCTACCCCGCATGTGGCGGCAGAGCAGGCGAAGACAGTCGAAGCGCCGCCACGGCCACATTCGCCGGAATATCTGGTTGCCTTGGCTCGGATACAGCGCATTACGACGGCGATAGAAAACGGCGACATGGAAACCCTAAGCAAGGAGAGTGAAGCTTTCACCAACTCCCCGCGTGGCCAGGCCATCATGGCGAAGGCAAGCGCGATCGTGCAGCGGGAAGAACAGGAGCGCGCACGGCAGGAGGCACAACGACCACCGCGCGATCCGCGCGAAGCCGGCCATCCCGATCATGCGTTGAACCAAAGCATCCGCGCGCAGGTCGAGAAGCTGCATACACGCAATGGGATATGCCCGACGAACAAGACGCTCGATTACCTGACCGCAAGCGTGGCCTTGAATGCGCGGGAAAGTGGACTGACGCGCGTGGATCAGTTGCACTTCAACGCCGATAAAAGCGTCATTGTGGCCGAGAGAAAAAGTGATGGCTTAGACTTCCTGCCCCGGTTCAGCAGCACGAACATCCAGCAAGCGATGCAGACTCCCCCCGAGCAGGCGTATCAACAGATGGCAGCTGAAACGCAACGTCAGGCGGATGCGCAGCAGATGATCCAACAGCAAATGGCGCAGTCCCGACAGGGGCCATCGCAAGGACGTTAACTGGAATCGACAAGAAGGATTACCTGCATGCACGACGATGAACAGGCCGATTTGGATGTCCACATTGCGGCGATGATCAAGCGGTTCGATGCACGCTGCGACCTGATCGAACACCGTCTTGGCGCACTGGCCGAGCAGCTGCCATCGCAGGTCCAGGAACATCTGGTGCGCTGGTTGCAGAGCGCTTCGGGTCAACTGGAAAGCGTCACCCGCGCCGGACTGGAGCCGCCCCTCGCCGAGGCGCGAGACAGGGTGCAGGGGATTACCACGGCGGCGGATCAGACGGTGCGGGCATTGCAACTCACCCGGCGCGACATGATCTCCATCGTGCGTTGGGTGTGGATCGGGGGCGGCGTGTCGTTGATGTGTGCGCTCGTCGCTTTGGTGGGAACGTATAAAATGCTTTACGGCGACTACGCGACCCGTTATGACGCACTGAGGGCGCAGTTGACTTACCTGGAGGCGATCAACCGCTCGGACATCGTGCCCTGCGGTGATGGCCGGTTATGCGTCAACATCGATGAAAAGGCACCAAAGGTCGGCGACAAGAAGCAGTATCGGCTGGTGAAGCCGAGACCATAGCGGTGACACTCTCATTGCAGGTTGTGAAGCAAGCTTCCCGGAATGGAATGTCAGGCTTTCTGCTGCCCCCAAAGAATTGGGGGAAATTCACTTAAATCCTACTGCTACTCAGGGCGGAGGCGACGTCGAGGGACGTCGCAAGCCGAAACGCTGCCATGGTTCCAATGGCGGCCTGTCGCCTGTAGAGTTCAAGCGGCGCTACGCGCAACGAGGGTCATGAGTGTCTACAGAACCCTGGACGATTCAGTCATTCTTAAACGACTAATGTGCACTTCGCCACTTGTTCGGCGTTTGTGATGGCATGGATCAACTTGGTGCAGGCTTGATTAATGAGGATTTTTTTCATTAACAAGAAAATCAGCATAAGAGGCATAAGAAATATTAACAGGGCACCAGTTTCAGGCGACCACTTTACTACTGAAATTGAAAATGGAAATCCCGTCATGCAGATGGCCCATATCCACGTCATCAGTGTTATGCCGGCTAAACGCATTAAGACTTTGCGCAAGTGCTTAGATTGTGCCGTGCGCTTGCCACCCGATTGTAAGCGCTTCCAAGTCACTGCTGCATGCACCACTAGCCGTGTCAGCATCGCCCCCACGCCAACATGCAGCAGGACGACCACGCTGGCCAGCGCCTGGGCAAGTAAAAGCGCCATGCTGCCTGATCCACGGTAGGCCAGAATGGTCAAGCACGTGGTAACCGAGAGGGACAGGATGGTGATGGTCATCAGGTCGGTGATCTGTTGCGCTGCCTTCTGCCACTGGAAGGGAGGTGATGGCACTTGCTCCACTGCCTGTTTGCCGTAGTCCATTGCGATGTTCCTTGTTCCTTGTTGATAGGTTTGATTCAGCAGTGGAGAAGCGAGACTCTAAATTTTTGGGAAATTTAGAATCTCTGAAATATCTGCTTAGTGCAATCCGTGTATCCAATCGTGCATTTGCTCCCTGGATTTTTTTTCTCACAGTTAACTATTGCTCTGTTGCTTATTTCATCAATAGACGGGCCGGATTCGATGCTTCTGATGACACTTCCTTTTTTTTGCGGTTCGGCAACTGCTACGCATTGATTTTTATAGGCCTGGATGACATGGCACTTTTTTTCAATTCCTCTTTCACAGTTTATTGTGGCGTCATTCTCAGCATCTTCTTTGCTCATTTTGCCTGTTGATATACCGAAGTCATCACCGTCATCTGCTGCAATTGCCCCCCACGTCTTAAGCCATTTCCCTGTAGGGCGTGGTTGTTGTTGTACCGGGTTATCTTGTGGGATAGGTACACAAGATGCCATGTTGCCATTAGCTTGCGCAGGCAGTTGTCCTGGTGGACAACCGCCTTCTGCATAGGCGTTCATTGAGAATAGAAGCGTTGTGATAGTCAGAAAAGCTGCATTCTTCATACTCATGGTCCTTGTTTATTTGGTGTATTTTTTATATTTAATTTCAGTCTTTCCCAGCTTGTCCACGTGAGCCGGGAGGGTGCGTGGATTGGGTAGATTCAGGGCCTTTGAATCTGACTGGTGTTTGAGAGATTCCTGACTGCTCGCGCGAGGCATTAGAAGTGTTTTCTCTTGCTTGCGGCGGCGTATACGAACCAGGCGGTTGCCCCTGTGGTCCTGGGACCGAGGCGGGATTGAAGACGGAGAAGTGCATGAAGTTGGCCATGCTGCCCTGCCACAATACAGCCCCAATCGGGGGTAGGACGACGATCAGTGTGGTGGCGATCAACCCTGCCCACCCCTGCTGCAATGCCTGCGAAGACAAGCCTTCCGCATTGCCTAGCGAGATGATCTTCGCTCCCCAGTAGGCCGCCGCGATCCTCGCCGTCATCTTCAATGCGATCGCCGTGACTACCGACAGCACCGACATCGAGAACAGTGTGCCGATCACGTAGAACAACCAACGTTTGAACAGGTCCTTGGTCTGGTCGAAGATCAGGAACAGGATGAAGATCGGTCCCACCCCGATCAGGAAGGCCATGGTGAATTTGAACATCAGCAGCATCACCCCGGCCATGATCGGCGGACCGGCGGTGCCGAAGCCGGCCATCAGCAGCGCGCGGCCTTTCTGCTCGATGGCTTCCGTGTCGCGCGCGTCCACCTGCACCGCGTCCAAGGTGCTCAGCGCCAATTGGGTGTAGGCGAGGTTCTCGTCGATGGCGTCGGCGGCGGTGCTGTCCTTCTGACCGGTGAACAGCCAATGGATTTCCTTGTCCAGGCCGTCGGTCATGGTTTTATGCAGCATCGTGCCGTTGGCGCCTATCCCGGCGGCAATGCCCAGGATCACCGTCACCTTGCCGGCCTTGATCATGGTCGCCATGGCCGATTCGCGTAATTGCCCGCTGGCGATGCGATAGCCTAGCAACAGCACCCAGAAGGTGGTGGCGGTCAGCGCGATGACACTTACCCACTGCATGGCGCGGGCCATCACGTCCATGCCGAAGGTGTCGATCTGGTTACTGAGGTAGTTGTTGATCAGCCGGAAGAAGACGTAATCCCCCAGGCTTGTGTCCGCCAAGGGGTGTAACCAGTTCATCGATCCATCGAACATGCTCATGGCCTTGCGCCTTTATTGAGAGTGGTAAACGAAATCTAGTGAAGGGGGAGATCAGTTGGACAGGGGCGATACCAGTAAGGCGTTGGCACGACCCGAACCAGATGCAGCGCGCGTTGCAGATACCTAGCGCAATGGACGCGCCAGGCACGTAGATTGCCCACACATGCATGCGCCCACGGCCGACAAGGGCTGGGGGCGTCCTGAAGCTGATTCGGAGATGGGGTGCCTGCTCAAGCCATGGTCCTTATGCGCAGGTGATGCCGATGTGCAAACCGTTGTCTTATTGGATACGACATTGTGCCGGGGCTGTCAACGCACGGCCAGCTGGGGGATGCAGCGCGCGCTCCCGGCACTGGATCACCGCCCCCGCCATGCTGACGCTGCCGGCAATCAGCCGACACGGTTTGGGCGTGCTGAGGCCGCCATTCAACACCCGGAGGGACGTCGCTCGATCAGCAGCCAGGGACAGCGAGGTACAGACTTGGCGTGGCTACCGACTGACCGTCCTGTGCCGACTGGATATGGCCTTAGCAGACAATCCGCCGCAATCGCGCGCGCGAGGCCATCCCATCGGTGGCCAAGAAGAAAATGACCGCAAACACCTGTTGCCTAATGTGACGCGCAAGGAACTTAATGTTGCTCAACAAACGCTAGAAGAGTCACAGGCGTGCGCTGGCGTCGCCCACATGGGCAGCGGGACGTGTGATGCACGTAGCGCTGTGAACCCCAAAACGGAAAAACCGCCTATTGAAGGGCGGTTTTCCATATTCCTTCCATACTACGACTTTGAAGATCAATCAAATCACCGTAAGTTCCTGATTTGATTGGTGGGCGGTACAGGGTTCGAACCTGTGACCCCTACCATGTCAAGGTAGTGCTCTACCGCTGAGCTAACCGCCCTTCTCTGCAACAGCACACTGTCGCAGGGGCGCGCATTTTAGCCCACCTGACGGGCAAGAACAATAGCCGAGGGCGCGCTGCCGGCCAGACAGAAGACTAACCGACCAGACTGGTATCGCGTAGCTTCTTCATCTGGTCGCGCACGCGCGCGGCATCCTCGAATTCTAGGTCGCGCGCGTGCTGGTACATCTTTTGCTCCAACGCCTTGAGCCGCGCCGCGATTTCCGCCGGTTCAAGCGCGCGGTAGTCGGCCGGCTCTTCGGTCACGCGACGCGCCTTCCCCTTACCTGACTTGGCCTCGGCAGCGGACTCGCGTGCCCCCTCTAGGATATCCACGATCGGCCGCGCCACCGACTTCGGAGTGATGCCATGCGCAAGGTTGTACTCCACCTGCTTTTCGCGGCGCCGACCGGTCTCGTCGATCGCCGCCTGCATCGAGCGCGTCATCTTGTCCGCATACAGAATGGCTTTGCCGCGCAGATTGCGCGCGGCGCGGCCGATCGTCTGGATCAGCGAACCGGTGGAGCGCAAAAACCCCTCCTTGTCCGCATCCAGAATCGCCACCAGCGACACTTCGGGCATGTCCAGACCTTCGCGCAGCAGATTGATACCGACCAGCACATCGAACTTACCCAGGCGCAGATCCCGAATGATCTCCACACGCTCGACAGTATCGATGTCCGAGTGCAAATAGCGTACCTTCACCCCGTGCTCGCCCAGGTACTCGGTGAGGTTCTCGGCCATGCGCTTGGTCAGAGTGGTCACCAGCACCCGGTCTCCATCCGCCACGCGCAAGTTGATCTGCGATAGCAGATCGTCGACCTGGGTGGCGACCGGACGGATCTCCACCTGCGGATCGATCAACCCGGTTGGCCTCACCACCAACTCGGTCACCTCGCCTGCTGACTCGCGCAACTCGTAGGGCCCCGGGGTCGCCGACACATAAATGCTGCGCGGCGAGCGCGCCTCCCACTCTTCGAAGCGCAGCGGCCGGTTGTCCAGCGCCGAGGGCAGACGAAACCCGAACTCGACCAACGTCTCCTTGCGCGAGCGGTCGCCTTTGTACATCGCGCCGATCTGCGGCACGGTGACATGGGACTCGTCTACGACCAGCAAGGCGTCGGGCGGCAGGTAGTCGAACAGGGTCGGTGGCGGCTCGCCCGCCGCCTTGCCGGTCAGGTGCCGCGAGTAGTTCTCGATGCCGTTGCAGTAGCCCACCTCGGCCATCATCTCCAGGTCGAATTGGGTGCGCTGCGCCAACCGCTGTGCCTCCACCAGCTTGTTCTGCGCATAGAGCTGTTCGAGCCGTTGCTTAAGCTCCAGCTTGATCGTATCCACCGCGCTGAGCGTGCGCTCGCGGGTGGTCGCATAGTGAGTCTTCGGGTAGATCGTGTAGCGCTGCAACTTGCGCAGGGTCTCGCCGGTCAGCGGATCGAACAGCGCCAACTGTTCGACATCGCCGTCGAACAGTTCGATCCGCAGCGCCTCGCTATCGGACTCGGCCGGGAACACGTCGATGACTTCGCCGCGCACACGGAAGCTGCCGCGATGCAGTTCGTACTCGTTGCGGGTGTATTGCAGATCGGTCAGGTGGCGGATCAATTGACGCTGCTCGATATGCTCGCCGATCGACAGGATCAAACGCAACGACAGATAGTCCTCTGGCGCACCCAGACCATAGATCGCCGAGACCGTGGCCACCACCAGCGCGTCGCGGCGCGACAGCAGGGTCTTGGTCGCGGCCAGCCGCATCTGTTCGATGTGTTCGTTGATCGAACTGTCCTTCTCGATGAAGGTATCCGAGGACGGCACATACGCCTCGGGCTGGTAGTAGTCGTAGTAGCTGACGAAGTACTCGACCGCATTACTCGGGAAAAACGCCTTGAATTCGCCGTAGAGCTGCGCCGCCAGCGTCTTGTTCGGCGCCATCACCAATGTCGGCTTCTGGATCGCCTGGACCACATTGGCGATGGTGTAGGTCTTGCCCGAGCCGGTCACACCCAGCAGGGTCTGCTTGGCCAGGCCGGCCTCGAAGCCAGCGACCAGCTTCTCGATCGCCTGCGGCTGGTCACCCGCTGGAGAATACGGCGATACGAGCTGGAAACGGTCGGACATACGCACACCTCAAAGGTGGGAGACGGCAACGGGTATCGACTGACCTCGCGCCGAGTAAATCTCCTACATGGGAACGCAGCACCCCCTCATTCAAGTCCTGTCACCTGACCATGAGACTGGCAGCCTCTCACTGGGAGAACGGCCATCATGCGGAAAGTCTGTAACAAAGGCTACACACTGCTCGAAGCCATGATCGTGATGGCACTGATCTGCATCGTCACCGGGATCGGCCTGCCGGGGTTCAGAGAATTGCGATCGAGCCATCGGTTGACGGCGACCATCCACCAAATCAGCACCTATTTCGCATTGGCGCGCAACAGCGCCATCAGTTCAGGCATCCCTGTCAGCGTCTGCCCTTCTCGCGGGGACGGCCGCTGTCGGCGCGACAGCGACTGGAGCCAGGGCTGGATGGTGTTCCGCGACCCTGAGCGGCGAGGTCAGCCCGATACGCCCACCAGCATCCTCAGCCAGGAAACCGCACCAGCCATCGGCTCGCTGGTCGTGCTATCCAGTCAGGACAGGTCTGCGATCCGCTTCTTCCCGGACGGGCTCAGCAGTGGCAGCAATCTCACGGTCAGGATATGTGAGCGCGGACGGCTACGCGCCACGGTTGTGGTAAACAACAGCGGCCGGACGCGCTCGGTCAAAGCGAAAGGAGAACGGTCGTGCCTAGCACCGGATTGAAAAGACGAACGCCGCGATTGCTCACGGTTTTCGTAGATACCCAGCAGCGCCTGGTATTGCGCTTCGTCGCTGCTATACCCATCCAGGAAGCGACGCCCAGTCAGTTGTCCGATCTGCTCGCGCACCAGCTTCTGTTCATAGTATCCATCGCCCAGGCGTTGCTGCATGGTGTCGGCGTTGCAGCCCATCTGACGCAATTTGATACGCCCAGGGTTCCGTAAACACCCATGACCCTCGTTGCGCGTAGCACCGCTCGCACTCTACAGGGGACAGGTCGCCAGTTGAACCATGGCGGCGTTTGGGGTTGTAGAACATCTCGATGCAGTCGGACACCTCGGTGGTGCGGCGTCCTTGGCGGGATAGGCTCGCCGCCTGATCCGCTCACATTTGAGCAGGCCGAAGAAGCTCTCCACGGGGGCGTTGTGCCCCAGGGACAGGCTTCGCGCTCGTGGCAGTTGCCGCGCCTGCTCATACTGCGACGTCCCCCCGGTTTTGAGTAGCGCGGCGATTTGGAGTCCAATCCCCAACGAGACGGAGATTGGACGTGAAGAAGCGCTTTTCCGAAGAGCAGATCATCGGCTTCCTGCGTGAAGCCGAAGCCGGCGTGGCGGTGAAGGATCTGTGCCGGCGGCACGGGTTCAGCGAGGGGTCCTACTACCTGTGGCGCAGCAAGTTCGGCGGCATGAGCGTGCCGGAGGCCAAGCGGCTCAAGGAGCTGGAGGCGGAGAACACGCGGCTGAAGAAGCTGCTGGCCGAGCAGTTGTTCGAGAACGACGTCATTAAGGACGCCCTGCGAAAAAAGTGGTGACCGCACCGGCGCGCAGGATGCTGGTGCGGCACCTGATGGAGCGCAGGCTCACTGAGCGGCGGGCGCTGGCCGTGGTGCGGATGAGCGCCAGCGCGCTGCGCTACGTCCCGCGTCCGGATCGCAACGTCGAGCTGCGCGAGCGGATCCTGGCGCTGGCGCAGCGGCACAAGCGCTACGGCGTCGGGATGATCTATCTGAAGCTGCGGCAGGAGCAGTGGCCGGTGAACTACAAGCGGGTGGAACGGCTGTATCAGCAGGCCAGGTTGCAGGTGCGCCGGCGCAAGCGGAAGAAAGTGCTGCTGGGCCAGCGCCAACCGTTGCTTCGGCCTGAAGCCGCCAACCAGGTCTGGTCGATGGACTTCGTGTTCGACCGCACCGCCGAGGGCCGGGTGCTCAAGGCCCTGACCATCGTCGACGATGCCACGCACGAGGCGGTGGCGATCGAGGTGGAGCGGGCCATCTCCGGCCACGGCGTGGTCCGGGTGCTGGATCGGCTGGCGCTGACACGGGATCTGCCGCAGGTGATCCGCACCGACAACGTTCTAACTGTGGAGTCAAGTCTCGACTTACGGGCGCAAGCAAACGAGGCCGTCTCGGACGTCCTTTGCACGCGGCATCCGCTACTGTCGAAATGCGCCCGTGAGCTTCCACGATCAAGAAGATCCCCTGATCTGAACATAATGAACACGAGGTCCAGTGAACGGCCTCGACCGTACCTAAAACAGCATGGGGTCCCGTGGAAGGCCCGAACATTATCTACAGGATCCTAAGCGGTCCCGACGGCCCAACAGAGAGGGGTCGATCCACGGGGGGTAAACTCGTTTCGAAGTAGCAGCGGTAGCTGGATTGGTGTTTGACGAGACTGTAGGCGACCCGCGCCATCTTGGCCGCCACGGCCGTGAGTGCCTTACGTTTGCGATCAGCATTGAGCGGATCGGACCGGATGTAGCGCTCGTACTTTTCTCTGAAGCTGTTCTCGCGCATACGCACTGCAACCGTAGCCGCGAACCAGAACGCGAAACGCAAGCGTGCGTTGCCGCGCTTGGAGAGCTTCTCCTGACCGCGAAACTGACCGGACTGGCATTTGGCCAGGTCCAACCCGCAGTACTTCAGGAACTGCCGGTGATGTGCAAAGCGCCGCAGATCGCCGGCCTCGGCGAGGATTGTGAGAGCGAGCACAGGGCCTACACCAGGCAGGGAACACTATGCTTCGTAGTCCGTGCGACCCTGCAGTACTCCGCGTGCGGTCTCGACCAAGGTGTCGCGCTGCTCGATCAGTTGCTGATAGCGCCGGAGTTGCAACCGGAACGTGTCGAGCGCAATGTCGTCATCGGCGATCGGTAGGCCTACGCTGGTGCAGGCAGCGTCATACAGTTCCCGGATCCATGCCCGTTTGTTGACCTTCCGGCCCACGATGCCCCAGGCCTCGCGCTCGAAGGCCTCGAACGACAACACGCGGATCGACGCGGCGGTCGGGAAGCGCAGCAGGAATTGCGCGAACCATGCCGCTTGCGTGGTGCAGAAGTAACGCTCGACTTCGGGAAAGTACAGCGGCAGGTAATGCGTCAACAGACTGTGTTGCAAACGTGTCCGCGCTAGGCTGATCTGGTAGTGCGTCTTGGACAGCTCCTGGAGCCCGTGATGTCCAGCCATCAGTGGGTCGACGAAACGTTGCGTGATACCTTGCTTCAACAACGCCAGGATGACGCCCGCGTCCTTTGGATCGTTCTTGTCCCACGAGTTGAATACGGCTTCCCGGTACCGCGCTGCGGCCATCGAAGAAACTAGGCATACCTCCAAACCCTCCCGCAGCAAGCGGTATGCGAGCGTGCGATGGTAATCGCCGGTTGCCTCCATCGCGACGCGAACCGGTGCCGGACAGGTACGCAGCAGATCGACCAGCCGCTGGTGGTCCTCGTGCGTGCTTGCCATCCTGAAACGCCGCTGTTTGCCGTCGGACGTCTCGATCAAAACCGCGTGAGTGCGTTTGGCGATGTCGATCGCCACGTATGTGGCAGCAGGCGTAACCTCTTGTCGGGCAGTCATCATTGACGATCTCCTGTGGCGTGTGAGAACCCTCAGGATGATCCGCTCAATGGTGGCTGCCCAATCGAACATGCTTCCACAGGTACTACGGCAAGGAGTTCTGCGGCAAGACGATGGTGACGTGGGCCCACGAGCGCGGTGTGCAGCTGCGCTTGATCCAGCCAGGTAAGCCGAACCAGAACGCCTACATCGAGAGCTTCAACGGTCGTCTGCGCGACGAATGCCTCAACGAGCACTGGTTCCCGACGCTGCTGCACGCCCGCACCGAGATCCAGACCTGGCGACGGGAATACAACGAGGAGCGACCGAAGAAGATCTTGGGCGGCCTGACCCCGGCCGCCTATGCCCAACAGCTAGCGGCCAAAGCCGCTACGATGAAACCCGGACTCTAAAGAGCCCCGCTACTGAAAGCGGGGGGACGTCGACTGCACCCCAAGCCATGGGGCGCCAGGAAACTCTGCCAGTCATCGCTGGTGTAGACCGACCCTTGGTCCGAGTAAACCAGGCACCCGGATGCGGGTTTGCGCCGCCAAACCCGCCGACAACAGGGCCTGCATGACCAACTCGGTATCGGCCCGATCGCGCATCGCCCAGCCGACGACCTGCGCCACTTTGAACCCGCGATCGATCACCTGGCGGAACGCCTCGAACTTGAACTCATCCGGATACCGCTTGCTACTCATGGACACCTCCGAATCTGCCATTTCCCATGGCCATGAGATGTCTAGGAAACTCTGGGCGTACCTCCCTGCGCGAGCGAGTAGCGCGACGATGAAGACCCCGGGGTGGGTCAGATTTAAATCGGCGTTGACAGAAATTACTGCAATGCAGCAGCAGGACCGAAGAATTCATAGCGCACCTGATCGCGGGGAACGCCTACTTCATCAAGCTGCTTTTTTAGCATCCGCATGAAAGGCTTAGGCCCTAAGAAGTAGACATCCACATCACGCACGCCTTCTTGCGCAGGTGGCAACCACGCTTTCAAATGGTCCAGCGTCAAGTAGCCTATCCCGTGCGGCGGCGCGTCCAGTCCTTCATCACGGTCATAGCAGTAGTAGTGCGAAAGCATCGGATGTCGTTTGGCAGCATTTTCGATCTGCTCCTTGAAAGCATGCACTTTGCTGTCTCGCGCGCAATGAATGAAGGTGATGTGTCGGCCAGTGCCAAGAGCCTCTTGGAGCAGCGGCAAAATTGGAGTGACCCCAACTCCCGCACTGATGAAGGCAATTGGCCGTGTCCCCGGCTTCAAGACAAATGCGCCACTTGGCGCGTTGAGTAGCAGCTCGCTCCCTACCTGCACATGGTCATGCAAGTAGTTCGAAACCACCCCACCCGGCTCACGCTTGACGCTGATGCGATAAGTCTTACCGTTTGGATAGGCGGACAGGGAATAATTGCGGCGAAACTCTTCATCATTGATCCAAAGATGGAGCCCAATGTATTGCCCGGGCTTGAAATCCATGACCGGCTTTCCGTCGATTGGAACCAGGTAGAATGAGGTGATCTCTTCACTCTCTTTGACTTTTGCCAAGACAACGAAAGTGCGGTCTCCACGCCATCCACCATGAGCGCGTGCTTGCTCCTCATAGCGCGTGCGCTCGGCGCCGATCAGAATGTCTGCCAGTTGCCCATAAGCTGCCGTCCAAGCATCCAGGACCGCTTGTGTTGCAATGGCCGGTCCCAAAACTTCGGCAATTGCCGCGATCAGGCACTTGCCCACGATACCGTAATGCTCAGGCTGGACTTGTAGTGCCACATGCTTGTTGACGATCTGGGACACCAACGGTCCAAGCGCTTCCAGACGGTTGATGTTCTTGGCATACATGAGCACACCATTGGCCAATGCCCGAGGTTGGTCGCCACTGGCCTGATGCGTGGCGTTGAAGTAAGGGCGCACCTCAGGGTGCTGTGCGAGCATGGTTTGATAGAAGTGGGTGATGAGCGCCTCGCCGCCTTGTTCAAGGAGCGGCACAGTTGTGAACCGCCCCGGTTTCCGCGGAGGCTGTTTGGTTTAAGTCAGGCCGCCACGGCGGCGGTCTGACTGGCGAGTTGCCGGTAGTAGTTTGCCTCGGCCTCGGCTGGCGGGATGTAGCCGATGGGTTGGAGCAGGCGTTGGTGGTTGAACCAGGACACCCACTCCAGCGTGGCGAATTCGACGGCCTCCCTAGTTTTCCAGGGTGCCCGGCGGTGAATCAGCTCGGCTTTGTACAAGCCGTTGATGGTCTCTGCCAGCGCGTTGTCGTAGCTGTCGCCCTTGCTGCCTACCGACGGCTCAATGCCGGCCTCGGCCAGCCGCTCGGTGTAGCGGATGCTGACGTATTGCGAGCCCCTGTCGGAGTGGCAAACCAAGCTGCCATCGCGCTCAGGTTGCCGGGCATACAGGGCCTGCTCCAAAGCATCGAGCACGAAGTCCGTGCGCATAGAACTGCTCACTCGCCAGCCTACGATGCGACGAGCGAACACGTCGATGACGAAGGCCACATACAGCCAGCCCTGCCAGGTTGAGACGTAGGTGAAGTCGCTGACCCACAGCTGGTTCGGCCGCTCGGCACGGAACTGCCGATTGACCCGGTCCAGCGGGCATGGGGCCTTGGCATCGCCGATGGTGGTGCGCACGACCTTGCCGCGCACCACGCCGCGCAGCCCCATGCTGCGCATCAACCGCTCGACCGTGCAGCGGGCCACGACGACGCCTTCGCGTGCCAGTTGCCGCCACACCTTCTCGGCACCGTAGACCTGCATGTTGGCTTGCCAGACGCGCTGAATCTGCGGCATTAGCCGCTCGTCGCGTCTGGCGCGGATACAGCGCCTGCTGGGCTCGCGCAGTAGCGCGGCATGACGTCGATAGGCCGACGGGGCAACCTGCAGAACCTTGCAGAGCGGCTCGACCCCGAAGGCATTGCGATGCTGGTCGATGAAGGCCTTCACGACTTCAGTCGGCGGTCGAGCTCCGCCTGGGCGAAAAACGCACTGGCCAGCTTCAATATCTCGTTGGCCCGGCGCAGCTCCTTGACCTCGCGCTCGAGTTCCTTCATCCGCTGCGCCTCGCTGCTCGTCACGCCCTCACGCGCACCGGCATCGACCTCGGCGCGCTTGACCCATTCGTTCAGAGTCTGCGGCACGCAGCCAATCTTTGGGGCTATGGATTCAATGGCCGCCCACAGCGATTGGTACTCTCCGCGCTGCTCCTGCACCATCCTTACCGCGCGCTCGCGTACCTCGGGCGAGAACTTGTTCGACTTGCTCATGGCTCAATCCTCTCAGAGTGTTGAGCCTCCGCGGAAACCGGGGCGGTTCAGTTGAAGCAATAACAGCACGATGGGGGTCAGACAACATGATCGATCTCTCATTGGGTCAGCCACTACCTACGCAGTTACTGTGCCAACACAGCGTTCCAGTGAAATCAATCACTTCAAGGCCATTCGAGTCATAATGACCTCGTCGTCACGGAGTCACTTTGACTCTTAGGTCGTCGAAATGACTCACGCCCACCAACTTGCCGCCCTATTGCCTCTTCTGAGCGACCTCACCCAGGACCTGCCAGATGCCGAGCGGTATCGTCGTCTTCTCCAAGGGCTTCGGGCTCTCTTGCCTTGCGATGCCACAGCCCTGCTTCGCTTGGAAGGTCAGGAGTTGGTGCCGGTGGCCGTCAATGGTCTTAGCCCAGACACACTGGGTCGGCGCTTCCAAGTCACTGAGCACCCGCGTTTGGCTGAACTTCTGAATGCCAAAGGCCCCATTCGCTTTCCTGCCGACAGCCCTTTGCCAGATCCGTATGACGGGCTGGTGGAAGGCATTCATGGGCATTTGCCCGTCCACGATTGCCTTGGATGCGCGCTCACTGTCGAAGGAAGGCCCTGGGGGCTCTTGACCCTCGATGCGCTCGAAACCGAACGCTTCTCCTGTGTCGAACTTGACCTCCTTGAAGCCTTTGCAAGTTTGGCAAGTGCGTCAGTGGCGGCTTCATCCCGCATTCGGGCGCTGGCTGACCAGGCGAAAGCAGCACAAGAGCAAGTAGCCTATGCGCTCGAAAACCATCGTTCAGTGCGACAGCTCATTGGCCAAAGCAAAGCGATCAAGCAACTTCTCAAAGACATCAGTTTAGCCGGCCCCAGTGATCTTTTTGTGCTCATTCAAGGAGAAACAGGGGTTGGCAAAGAGCTGGTCGCGCGAGCGCTTCACGGCGCGTCGATGCGAGCAGACAAACCCATGATCAGCATCAACTGTGCAGCTTTGCCAGACACACTGGTTGAAAGCGAGCTTTTTGGCCATGTCAAAGGCGCCTACACCGGCTCCGTTTCGGATCGGCGCGGGAAATTTGAGCTTGCCCATACCGGCACGCTGTTTTTGGACGAGGTAGGCGAGCTCCCACTTGCCACCCAGGCCAAACTGCTGCGCGTGCTGCAAGAAGGACAGGTGCAGCGCTTAGGCTCAGACCGCGAACACCGCGTGGATGTGCGCGTCATTGCGGCCACCAATCGCGACTTGGCTCTACAGGTGCGCCAAGGCCTGATGCGTGCCGATTTTTATCATCGTCTCAGCGTGTTTCCACTCTTTGTGCCGCCCCTTCGGGATCGAGGCCGCGATGTGCTGACCGTGAGCGGCTTTTTCTTGGAAGAGGCCCGTGCACGCCATCGGCTCGGCGGGCTGCGACTAGATGCCAGTGCCCAGGCGGCACTGTTGTCGTATGACTGGCCTGGCAATGTGCGGGAGTTGGAGCACACCATCGGGCGAGCGGTCATTCGCGCATTGGGCGAACAAGCCACGCGCCCCCGCATCCTATCTCTGAGTGCAAGCGATCTTGGTCTTGCAGTGCATGAACCACTCAGCACTCCACTGCAGGCCACACGCCCACCCTCCATCACAGGCACCTTTCGAGGTGCAGTCGCTGCCTTTGAAGAGAGCCTGATCCGCAACGCCCTCGACCGACACAACTACCGTTGGGCAGCGGCGGCCCGTGAGCTGCACTTGGATCGCGCCAATTTGGCACGCATGGCCAAGCGCATGGGCATCAAGGGCCCCGCCTAGTCCCGGTAAGGCGCATGCTTGACGGGGGAGCTTACGCCTCCACTGACGAGGAGAAATACCACTGTGGGCCTTGAAAGCCCGTGACAGTGCTGCTGATACGCCCAGGGTTCCGTAAACACTCATGACCCTCGACCTGGCTTGAAAACAGATCGATCACAACCGCCAGGTACATCCAACCTTCATGCGTGCGGATGAAGGTGAAATCGCTCGCCCAGGCTGTCACCTCGAACTGCCGATCAAGTAGGTTAGCGGCCGATTTACACTGCGTTCCACCATCGAAGCGCGGTTTGCGACCATCGCCCACCTGGGCACGCAACCCCTGCCTGCGCATGAGCCGATGCACCCGATGGCGATTGCAACGTTCACGCAGATCCTTGGCGATCTTGCGATGCCCATCGACACTACTGCTGGCAAGCCAGTGGTACTCGATCAATCTCAGCAAGCGCTCGTCTTGCTTGGCGCGCTCACTTTGGGGGAGCGTCACCAGGCGTCATAACCAGCCCGGTTGACGCGCAACACGCGGCACATCGCACACAGCCTGAATTCCTTGCGATGAGCCTACATAAAAGCGGACTTTGCCTTTACCGCTTGGCAAAGTCCGCGGCGGCCTTTTTTAGGATGTCGCGCTCCTCGGTCACACGGTGCAACTCGGCCTTCAGGCGCCGAACCTCCACGCTCTGGTCCAACTCGGCACGCTGCACCACGCCAGGGTTGCCGAACTTGCGCAGCCAGGCGTACAGGCTGTGCGCGGTGACGCCTAGCCGCTCGGCGACCTGCGCCAATTTGAACCCGCGATCGATCACCTGGCGGACCGCCTCAACCTTGAACTCATCCGTATAACGGTCGCAAGCCCAGTCGCGAGATTCACGCCCGGATGGTGTCGCATGCTGGAGTGTGTCACTACCCCCATGGCATGCGCTGTCGCGCCTGCCATGGGAGCAATCGCACTGCAAGACCGACTACCAGAACCGTGCCGCACCAATCGACGCACCGGTATCGCCACGGCTGTTGGAACTGGCGCTAAGCCGGTAAACCCAACTGCCGCTTTCGGAAACCGTGGAAAGGCCGATCGCGATACCGCTTTGTCCGTGGTAGCTACTCAATGCCACCGCCATGGCGTTCTGATCCGGCTGGTAGGCCTGTGGCAGGCTCGCCATCGCCATCGCGGCCGCAGTGCCGGCATTGGCGCGTTCACTGACTTTGCCGATATTGCTGTCGAGGCTTGCGAAACGTTGATCGGTATAAGTCTTTGACCAATCCTTCGCGGCCTGGACACCCGCATTGAGTTGGCCGACGTTGACCGCATCGGTCGTCGCCGTACCCGCGGCCACGTTATGCACGGTCACCGGAGCACTGACTCCGGCGGCATTGCCACGCCCCAGGGTCAGGCTCTGGTAATTGATGCTGCCATCGGCATTGGTGTCGTAGCCGACCGAACCATTCTGCACCTGCTGCACCTGCGACTGCACACCCTTGAGCTGCGCCACGTTGACCGCATCGCTGTCCTGCGAACCTGCCGCCACCCCATTGATCTGGCGATAAGCACCGTTGGCCGCATTGCCGACCGACACACTCGCCAGCGTACTGGTGGTGGCGTTGATCGCTGCACTCTGACTGGCAGTGGCATTGCTGGGCACATACCCCGCCGCACCGGCGGCAGTGGAGGCCACCGCGCCTGCGCCCAACGCAACGCCACCTGCCTGGCTCACCTTGCTGCCAGCACCAACCGCCACACCTTGTGTGGCCGCCGCCGATGCCGCCGTGCCCAATGCCACCGCATCGGCCAGCTGAACATTGGCGCCCTGACCGATCGCGATGCCGCCCGGTGCGGTTTGCTGCACGACCGCGCCATTGCCGACACCGATGCCGTTATCGCCATTGACCACGGTCTGCGGCCCCACCGCCACCGATTCGGCGCCCACCGCCAATGCATCGGTCGCGGTGGAGTTGGCATGGAAATACTGGATCGGGGTCACCGCAAAGGATTGCAGCGAGCCGGCCAACTGACGAACGGTCACCGCATCCTGCGCTTGCGTGCCGTCGGCGACATTGGTGATCTGCCGATAACTGGTGCTGCTGCCAAGGCTGAGCGCACCGAGCAAAGTGCGGTCCGTGGTGTTGTAACTGATCAGCGAACTTCCCGCGGGAATGGTGCCGGTAGCGGCGGCCACGGCACGATTGGAGACGGCACCGGACCCCAGCGCTATGCTGTTGTCGATGCTGGCCGATGCGCCCAGGCCAGCCGCAAACGCTCCCTGGCCCGAGGCCAGCGCATTCTTCCCCACCGCCGTCGCATTGCCACCGGTGGCGCCATCGTTAGCGAAATTACTGCCGGCCACGCCGTTGTCGTTGGCACTGTAGTAATGGATGGTCGTGGTCTGCACCGTGCTGGCCAGGCTTTGCACGGCACTGTTGGTGGCGAACAACTGGCTGCCATTGACGGCGTCCGTGCTGCTGGCGCTGACCTGACCCGCGGCCAGATTGGTCAGCGTGCGCTCATTGCTGGCGCTGCCCACGCTGAGCGTGCCGACCGGCAAGGTCCCGGCGAAGGAATAGGCGGTCCCGTTGATTGTGGTGCCCGTGGTGCCGACCGCCGTTGCGGTCACTCTGCTGCCCTGGCCCAACGCCACGTTGCCCCCGGTGACGCCCGCGGTGATGCTCGCGCCGCGGCCAACCACCACGCTGCTGGTGACGCCATTGTCGCTGGCACCGCTGCCGGCCACCACTGAACCCACACCATTCGCGGTGGTGGAAAAACCCAGCGCGAGCGCATTTTGTGCACCGGCGCTGGAAGCGTTGCCCAGTGCCACCGCACTCTGCGCACTGGCGGTGGAGACCGGACCGATGGCTACGCTATCCGTGCCAGTGGCGGTCGCATCGGCTTGCGTCGAATTACTACGGAAATACTTGATGCCGCCGCCGTTATTGATATTACCCAGGCTACTGCCCAAGCTCTGCACGGCACTGTTGGTGGCGAACAACTGGCTGCCATTGACGGCGTCCGTGCTGCTGGCGCTGACCTGACCCGCGGCCAGATTGGTCAGCGTGCGCTCATTGCTGGCGCTGCCCACGCTGAGCGTGCCGACCGGCAAAGTCCCCGCGAAGGAATAGGTCGTCCCGTTGAGCGTGGTGCCCGTGGTGCCGACCGCCGTCGCAGTCACGCTACTGCCCTGCCCCAAGGCCACGTTGACCCCGGTGACGCCCGCGGTGATGCTCGCGCCGCGGCCGATCACCACGCTGCTGGTGATGCCATTGTCGCTGGCGCCGCTGCCGATCACCACCGAACCCAGACCATTTGCAGTGGTGGAGAAACCCAGTGCAACCGCGTTGGTGCCACCGGCGGTGGAGGAGTTACCAATCGCCACCGCACGTTGCGCACTGGCGGTGGAGCTACCGCCTAGCGCGATGGCGTTCGAGCCGTTGGCCGTCGCGGTATCGCCCAGCGCGATGGCGCTCGCCGCACCGGCGGTGGACCCATTGCCCAATGCCACCGCGCCTTGCCCGATCGCACTATTGGCATTACCGATGGCGACTGCGCCGTTGGCCGCGGTGTTGCCAGCGGTATCACCGGCAGCCGTGTTGTCCGCGCCCACCGCCACCGCGCCGGTCCCGTTGGAGACGTTGGGATCGCCAATCGCCACCGCGCCGTCGCCACTGGCGTTTTGACTCAGGCCGATCGCCACCGCTCCGCCCGCCGTCGTGCCGCTATTGGCCGACGCCGTGGCGCCGATCGCCACGTTCTTGCCAGTGGTGCCGGATTGAGCGGCATTGCCGATGGCGATACCCGACACGCCCTGCGCATTGGAGACCGGACCGATCGCCACGCTGTCCGTGCCGGTGGCGGTCGCATCGGTTTGCGTCGAATTACCATGGAAATACTTGATGCCTAGACCATTATTGATACTGTTCACGGTGCTGCCCAAGCTCTGCACGGCGCTGTTGGTGGCGAACAACTGGCTGCCATTGACAGCATCAGTGCTGCTGCCCCCGATCTGCCCCGCGGCCAGATTGGTCAGCGTGCGCTCGTTGCCAGCGCTGCCCACGCTGAGCGTACCGACCGGCGAGGTCCCCGCGAAGGAATAGGTGGTTCCATTGAGCGTGGTACCCGTGGTACCAACCCCCGCGGAGGTCACCCTGCTGCCCTGCCCCAACGCCACGCTGACACCAGCGATGCCGGCGGCGATGCTCGCGCCACGGCCGATCACCACGCTGCTGGTGGCGCCATTGTCGTTGGCGCCGCTGCCGACCACAACCGAGCCCGTACCGCTTGCGGTCGCTGCATTACCTAACGCTGTTGCCAGCAGCGCATTGGCGACCGCATTGTTGCCGATCGCCACGGCTTGCTGTGCAGCCATCGCATTGGTGCCCATCGCTACCGCAGCGATCACCGTGGCCTGGGCATTCGTGCCAATGGCGATGGTGTTACTGGCCGACGACACCGACTGGCCACCGATGGCGATGGCGCCGGTGCCAGAGGCCTGCGCGCCGCTGGTGGAATTACTGCCAATTGCCACTGAACCGTCTCCCGAAGCAGTCGTCGAATTGGCCTGAGACAGCGGGAGTGTCCCCACGCCGCCAGCGCCGCCGGCACCGCCGATGGCAACGCTGTTCAATGCAGTGGCATTGCTGCCGAAACCCAACGCGGTGCTGGCGATACCGCTAGCCTGAGTCTGCAGGCCAAAGGCCGATGCCCAGCGCGCGGCCGTGGACTGGAAACCGAACACGGAAGCGCCGGCACCCGTCGCCTGACCGAAGCTACCGAAAATACTGACCGCATCCAGGCCGGCACCGGTCGCATTGCAACCGGCCACGTTTGCATAGGTGCCCGAGCCATCGACCGGGTAGGCATTGGTGGCCCCAGGATTGTTCCTGCCGACGAGAACGCCTGCGCCAGAGTTACAGGTAGTGACCGTGCCACTGGAATTAATCGGGGCAAAGACGCTGGCCCAGCACGTCGCCGAGCAACCCGCACTTGCCAGCGCCAGCGCCAGCGCGGATGCGGTCAACCGCGATCGACGCCGCGGGTCAATGCCGCTGCCGGCCACGACAGCACACGCGTCCAGTTTCAAGATCATCTTTGCGTGTCCAACGACTGCGTTCCAGCTATTGCTGTATGGCGTCTTCATTCATTTCCCCTGCGTGTGCGCCAATGGGAATTATCGATCAATCGCCCTATTGGCAATGAATTATCGGAATGTTTATTTTTTTACATAATAAAGACATAAGACCACTGATGAAACATCACAGCGAAAAATTAGAGCCCGAGATTTTCCAATAAAAATAAAACGAAGCAACTTTGACGATGCGCGATATCGCACTACGACGAGCAACGAAGCAAGATGCAGCAACGACGACACAAGGGTCAAATCACTTCAACCCAAAAAATAATTTATAAATTTATCGACGAACGACACATCGCCCTTTGATTCAACAACACTTGATCCCAATCGGATCCTCAGAGCGCCGACTTCACTCTCATCTCCATGAAGTCGAATTCATCCTCATATCAAGGAAAAGATGACCTCTACCTCTTATTACTTCTCGAAATTTACGTATTTCCAAAATTCAAAGCGAAAATTAAGAGGAAATATTAGAGATAAACTTATACACCACCACGCGCGCACTAAGCGTAGACAAAGCCATGAAAAAATTTTATGGGTTTCACGCCATCGTCATGCCGCATTCCTAATGATCAAAAAATTCACCAGAAAATTCGTGAAAACATCGCCAATCAACCCATGAAACAAAGGAAACATAAATTTCAAATCATCTGTTTCACTAAAATATTGAGATACCCATCCCCTTAATTACCCATGATAAACCCAGCATCGATTTTTAATTGATGCACTTGGTACCCTGCGAGGCGCGTATGGATCATCCACTTTCGTTACGCTGACATCGACTTCCTTGCAACGTTCGAGCAAACGCCTTCCTCGTTCTGCCATCGATAACGCTTCCCAGTGAAAACCTGCTCCGTTCGGCTCTTGAGAACCAGATTGCTCTGCGACAACCTCAGTCCCAGTTGATCGGGAAAACGCCATGGTCCGCACTGCAAAAGACGCTTTCAATGTGTATGCCGGCAGACCCTGTCCGCGGTGAACGCCAGGCGCCATCGATCCAGCCGATGGCCGGATTGCTGCACCTCAAGTACAGCTACGATTTTTGCGACGAGACTATGTTGAGTTTTTTAGGGCCGACGCTTTAATCGACGCGACAATGCAGGTTCGCCACTGTAGAGATCTACGTAAGACTCTCAGCCTGAGGCTTTCGATCAGCTCTACCGCTGATGCCTGCGTGTGGAGCCGAGCTCTTCCACTTTTTTAGCGAAACTGACATCGTGCACGCAGATAACCCCACAACAACGCTCGACGTTGACGTGCAATCTGACCCGCAACAACGTTGGGGACATCACCCACAGATTGGATAGCACAAGCACCTTCATTACCTGCGAGTGTGCCTGGCCAAACCACGATATCCGACGCCGACAGCGGTAGCGCGCGGCACCGCGATGGGACGCCCGCCAGCAAGCGTCCCACAAATGCAACACGAGAACGCTCACGGCATGTTCAATACACCGGCAGTTCGATGAAGCTGGGTTGTTGTGGCGTGTGCCAGATCCGCTGCGTGGCTTTCTGGTAATCGCCGGGCTTGGCGAAATAGATGTTCGGCACGTAGGTCTGCGGATTACGGTCGTACAGCGGAAACAGGCTGGACTGCACCTGCACCATCACGCGGTGGCCGCGCTGGAAGGTGTGGTTGGCGGTCGGTAAGCCGAACGTGTAGGCCAGCGACTGGTTTGGCGCCAGTGGCGCGGGATGTTCGAAACTCTCGCGGTAACGGCCACGGAAGATCGCCAGCGATATCGGCAATTCGTAGCCACCCATTTGGGGATCGGAGGCCATCTGATCCGGGTACACATCGATCAGCTTGACGACCCAGTCGCTATCGCGGCCGCTGGTGGAGGCCTGCAGGTGCACTTGTGGCGCGCCGGCGATGCGCAAGGGCGCTTGCAGGGGCTCGCTGACGAAGGTCAACACGTCCGGGCGACCGTCGACGAAACGCTGGTCGTGGACCAGCCAGGTGGTCCACATGCCACGGTCTTCGAACGCGACTGGGCGCGGCGCGAACGGCACCGGCTTGGCAGGGTCGGACACGTATTCGGTGTACTCGCCCTGCCCGGCCTTCGGCGCCTCGAACGACACCTTACCGCCAGCTTCCAGGTACAGCGGCTTGCTCTGCGCCGCGCAACCCTGCGCGCAGCTCAATGGCCAGTGCTGCAGGCGATCCCAGTGATTGGCACCGGTGTTGTAGATCAACACCGGTGGCGTGTCGGCCTTGGGCGCGCCATCCACCAGGTATTGGTCGAAGAACGGCTTGAGCACGTCGCGGCGGAATTGCAGCGTGGTGTCGCCATCGAACTGCAACGCGCCCAACGATGCGCCACTGGCGTTGACCTGACTATGCCGCCACGGCCCCATCACCAGATAATTGCGGTCGTTGCCGGTGTCGCGCGGCTCCATCGCCGCGTAGCTGTGGATTGCGCCCCACATGTCTTCCTGATCCCACAATCCTTGCAGCCACATCGTCGGCACCTTCAACGGGGTGCGCGCCATGACCTTGTCCAGCGCCTGGAGTTGCCAGAACGCATCGTAAGCCGGGTGCTCGGTGAGCTTGTGCCACCACGGTAGTTGCTCCAGGCCAGCGGCCTTGGCGTAGGCGCCGGCCGAACCGGCACGCAGGAAGTTGCTGTAGTCGTCGTAACCCTGACGCGCAATGCTCGTCCCCTTGCCATGCTTGCTCAGCTGGGCGGTGAAGTAATCCAGGTTGACTTGCCGGAAAGCACCGTAGTTGAGCCAGTCATCGCCCATCCAACCATCGACCATCGGGCTTTCCGGCGCCGCCACCTTCAGCGCTGGATGCGGATCGGTCAGCGCCATGACCACGGTAAAGCCTTCGTAAGACGAGCCAATCATGCCCACTTTGCCGTTGGACTCGGGCACGTGCTTGACCAGCCAGTCGATGGTGTCCCAGGCGTCAGTGGCGTGATCCACCTTGGTGGAATTGAGCGGACCGCGCAGTGGCCGGGTCATCACGTAATCGCCCTCGGATCCGTACTTGCCACGCACGTCCTGGTATACGCGGATGTAGCCGCCCTCCGCGAAGACCTCATCGCTCTGCGGCAGCAGGTCGCGCATATGCGGGGAGAACAGACGGCTGGCGCGGCCGCTGGCATCGTAGGGCGTGCGAGTCAGCAGGATCGGCGCGCCGTGCGCGTTCTTGGGCAGCACGATGACGGTATGTAGCTTCACCCCGTCGCGCATCGGAATCATCACCTCCCGCTTGATGTAGTCGTCCGCCACGGTCGGCGCGACGAAGGGCTTGCCGGTGATGTCCGGGGTCATGGGCGCGGTCTGAGCGATCGCACCACCGGCGATCATGAAGGCGATGGCAGTGGCAAGCAGGCGGGGAGCAAAACGGCGCATGGGCTGATCGTATCGAATTAGAAGGCAAGTTCGCCACGCTAGACGGCAAAGCGCATTTTGGAAAGTGTCAAAGGTATCGGGTTGCTGGCTTCGACGCTCGCCAGATAACCCGGCCTCCCGATACGCCAGATGCAAACCACCAGCACAAATCGCCACACCCACCAGCGCCGAGGCCAGGCATCGATTGCAGCGCGAGCCGATCATGCCGCTCCACGGCAGACTGCCGAGCAGACCCAGCCGGATGAACGCGACCGCCGTCCATGCGCGCCGGACATCGCCCAACACCGCCGTCAATGCCGCTGGCGCAAGCCGCGCCCAGGTACGCGATGGCCGTCAGGACGCGGTGTCTGGGTGCCGCACCTGACCTTCGCCACGCACCACGAAACGCTCCACTGTCAACGCGTCCAGGCCCATCGGGCCATAGGCGTGGAGGCGCGTGGTCGAGATACCGATCTCCGCCCCGAGGCCCAGCTCGCCACCATCGGAAAACCGCGAGGATGCATTGACCATCACCACCGCCGCGCGCAGTGCCTGCACGAACGCCTCGGCATTGGCGGCATCGGTGGTGGCGATGACCTCGGTGTGGTCCGAACCGTAGCGGCGGATGTGCGCGATCGCCGCGTCCAGATCAGGCACCACCGCGATCGCCAGGATCAGATCGAGGTACTCGGCGGCGTAGTCGTCGTCGCTGGCCGGTTCGATCTGCGGCAGCAGCGCGCAGGTGGCGGTGTCGCCACGCAGGGCCACGCCGCGTTGGCGCAGCGCTCGTGCCGCCAACGGCAGGAAGCGCGCGGCGATGTCGGCGTGGACCAACAACGTCTCCAGGGAATTGCAGGCGGCCGGACGCGTGGTCTTGCCGTCGATCAGCAGCTTCACCGCCAGGTCCAAGTCGGCCGAGGCGTCCACGAATAGATGGCACACGCCTTTGTAGTGTTTGATCACCGGCACGCGCGCGTGTTCGGCGACGAAGCGGATCAGGCCCTCGCCGCCCCGCGGGATCGCCAGATCGACAAGATCGTTGAGCTGCAGCAACTCCAGCATCGTCTCGCGGCGCAGGTCCTCGACCAGGGTCAGCGCGGCCTCGCCGAGACCGGCCTCTCGCAGCGCGCGGCGTAGCGCCGCGGCGATGGCAGTGTTGGAGTGGATCGCTTCCGAGCCGCCGCGCAGGATCACCCCGTTGCCGGCCTTGATACACAGCGCCGCGGCATCGGCGGTCACGTTCGGACGCGCCTCGTAGATCATCGCCACCACACCCAGCGGCACGCGGATTTTCTGCACCCGGATGCCGTTGGGGCGCACGTCGTCGCGGGTGATCTGGCCAACCGGATCGGGCAGCGCCGCGACCTCGCGCAACGCCGCGGCAATCGCGTCCAGGCGCGGGTGGTCCAGCGCCAGCCGATCCAGCAACGCCGCGCCGACGCCCTTGGCCCGCGCCGCGTCCAGATCGCGCGCATTAGCGGCGAGGATGCACTCGGCATCGGCCTGCAACGCCGCCGCCATCGCCTCCAGCAACGCCTGCTTGGCCGCGGACGACAACTGCGCCAGCACCTGCGCGGCATCGCGGCATTGCAGGACAAGGGAGCGGATGGACGTCATGGCGCGGTTCCAGATGATCGGATGATTGAATTAAAGCGAGATGCATGATCCTTAAAAAGCCGCGCGTTCGGCGGATGTGCGAACCGAGCCACTCGCGCTGGCGCGATCTCGGCGCGATCTCGGCGCGACCACGCGAGCGTAACGCGATGCAGCCGTTCCCGGATCCCCGATCACGGCGCTTGCAGCACCAGATCGTCCCGATGGATCACGTTCTCGCCATAGTTGTAGCCCAGGATCGCCTCGATGTCGCGCGAATGACGACCGGCGATGCGACGGATGTCCGGCGCCGCGTACTGGCTGATGCCGCGTGCCAGGCAGCGCTCGCCAGCGGCGTCGCGCAGGCGTACCTCCACCATGTCGCCACGGCGGAATTCGCCATCGGCGCCAGCAACGCCGCCGGGCAACAGCGAAGCTCCCTTCTCGACCAGCGCGACCGCAGCACCGGCGTCGATCCGGATCGCACCGGGTTCCACCGGCACATGGCGCAACCAGTACTTGCGCGCGGCGATGCGGGTACGTGCGGCATGGATGCGGGTGCCGCGCAGACGGTCCTGCGCCAGCGCGCGCACCACCTCGGCACTGCGACCGTTGAACAGATAGGTCTCGATGCCGGCAGCGCCAGCCTTGGCCGCCGCCTCCAACTTGGTGCGCATGCCGCCGGTGCCGACACCGCTGCCGCGACCACCGGCCATCGCCAGCACCGTCGCGCTCAGCTCCTGCACCTCGTGCAACGGCTGCGCCTGCGGGTCGCGACGCGGATCGGCGGTGTACAGGCCATCGATGTCGGTGGCGATGAACAAGGCATCGGCATCGATCAGCGCGGCGACGATTGCGGCAAGATTGTCGTTATCGCCCAGCATGAGTTCGTCCACCGACACGGTGTCGTTCTCGTTGACCACCGGCAACGCGCCCAGCCGCAGCAGTTCGCACAGCGTCGCGCGCGCGTTGAGGTAGCGGCGGCGGTTGCGCAGATCGTCGTGGGTCAGCAACACCTGCGCCACCGGTCGCTCGAAGAAGCGCTGCCACAACGCGATCAGTTGCGCCTGACCGAGCGCGGCCAGCGCCTGCCGCGCGGCCAGCGCCGCGCCCGCCTCGGCCGCTTTGGGCACAATCGCGCGGCCGGCGGCGACCGCGCCGGAGGAGACGATCACCAGTTCGCGCCCGGCCGCCAGGTTGGCGGAGACGAACTGCGCCAGACCCAGCGCGAAGCGCGGACTGACGCCGCCGCCATCGGCGGCCAACAAGCTGCTACCGACCTTGAGCACCGCGCGCCGCCATGGCGGCAGCACCTGCTCGGCGAAGGCGGACACAGCGATGGGGGCGGTCGGTACGCTCATCGTGGCCTCGTGCGGCTCAATGGGTATTCCAAGCGTAGATGGTCAACTCGGACGCATTCTGCAACAGCAACGGATCCTCGGCGACAATCGCCCGCGCCTGTTCGAGACTGGCGACGTTCTTCAACACATAGGCACCGCCGCTGCCGTCGGCGAAACCGCCGGTGAGTTCCAACAGCCCCTGCGCGCGTAGGGCGGCGAGAAAATCGCGGTGCGGCTGGATCACCGACTCCGGAAACGTCGGCTTACGCATCGCCATGACCAAGTAGTGTGTCATCGTCAGGTGTCCTTGCTGGATCGGTTCGGTGTGCGCCAGGCGCGGCGGTGATCGGCATTAGCCACCCAGCGCGTGCCAACGCGCCTGCAATTGCGCTAGGCGCAGATCTGCGGCGGCGCCGGGCGACACCCGCGCGGCCAGGCTGCCTTCCGGCGTGCGCCCCTGCCCAGCGCTGTCAGCGGTGGCCGCCGCCGCCTGATACGCTTCGCGGAACGGCACCCCGGCCAGCGCCGCTTCCACGGCCACGTCGGTGGCGTACATACCGGAGTCGATCGCCGCCCGCAGCATGTCCTGGCGCCACTCCAGATTGGCCAGCAACGCCGGCAACAACTCAAGTGCGGCCAGACCACGACCGAAACCGTGGAAAATCGCCCCCTTGCTGCTTTGCAAATCGCGGTGATAGCCGGAGGGCAGCGAGAGCAGCTGTTCGATCTCGGTCCGCGCCGCGGCCACGCTGGCATGGGTGGCGCGCATCAGTTCGATCACGTCCGGATTGCGCTTGTTGGGCATGATCGAACTGCCGGTGGTGTACTGCGCCGGCAACGCGACGAATCCGAACTCGCCGCTGGTGAACAGCGACAGGTCCCAGGCCAGACGGCGCAGATCCAAGGTGGCGCTACCGAGCGCTTCCAGTGCCGCCATTTCGAACTTGCCGCGCGACAATTGCGCGTAGATCGGGCTGACCTGCAGGCGTGCGAAGCCCAGCGCAGCGGTGGTGTGGTCACGATCCAGCGGCAGGTTGACACCGTAGCCGGCGGCGGTGCCGAGCGGATTGCAGTCCACCAGCCGCAGCGTATCGCCGGCGCGTAACGCATCGTCGATGAAGGCCTCGGCCCAGCCAGCCCACCACATGCCCGCCGACGACACTACGGCACGTTGGATGTGGGTATAGCCGGGCACCGGCAGATCCTGCTCGGCCTGCGCGCGGTCCAACGCGACCTTGGCGATCTCGGCGCTGAGCTGGGCCAAACGCGTCAGCTTGTCCTTCAGCCACAGTCGCGTCGCAACCAGGATCTGATCGTTGCGGCTACGTCCGGTGTGGATCTTGCGCCCGGCATCGCCCAGGCGCTCGGTCAGCCGCGTTTCGATCGCCGAATGCCCGTCTTCGAAGCGCGCATCGAGGACGAATGCGCCGCGGCGAAAGTCTTCGGCCAGCATCGCCAGCTCGCGTTGCAATCCAGCCAGTTCGTCCACCGAGAGGATGCCGATGCGCTGCAGGCCTTCGGCATGCGCGCCGCTGGCGGCGATGTCGTGCAGGAAGAATTCGCGATCCAGCAGCACGTCGTCGCCAGCCAGAAATGCCTGGATCTGCGCATCGACGGCAACGCCGGGTTTTTGCCACAGGAGATTGGTCATGGGGAGAGAGGCTCTTGTGTGGGACCCAGGTTGCGGGTCCAGATGATGTCACACCGGAATCGACGTCAATTCGTCCAATCCCAGCGCCAGGTTGAGATTTTGCATCGCCTGCGTCGCCGCGCCCTTGAGCAGATTGTCCAGCGTCGCCACCAGCACCAGCCGCTTGTTGCCCGGCGCCAGGGTGAAGCCGCCGATCTGCACGCCATGGCGACCAGCGATGCGACTCACCCACGGTGCGGTGTCCAGCACCTCGATCAAGGCTTCGCCGGCATAGCGCTCGCGGTAGCGACGCTGCACCGCATCCAGCGTCATCGGCTGCTGCAGCCATAGGTTCACGGTCATGGTGATGCCGCGAAAATGCGCCGCCACGTGCGGCATGAACTCCACCGGCAGGCCGAGTTGCGCGGACACTTCGCGCTCGTGCAGGTGGTCGGTCAGCGCATACGGCATCAGGTTGTCGCGCAGCAGCGCCGGGTCGTTCTTGTCCGACGGCGTGGTGCCAGCACCGGAGTAGCCGGAGACACCGAAGCACTGCGGCGGGCCGGCCAGTTGCTCGCACAACGGCGCGACCGCCAACTGCATCGCGGTGGCGTAGCAACCGGGATTGCTGATCCGCCGCTGCCCGGCATAGCGCGTCCGGGTCAGTTCCGGCAGGCCGTAGTACCAACTAGGATCGAAGCGATAGTCCGCGGACAGATCCACGATCACCGGATCCACCGCCGTCGCGTCCGCCTGTTGCGCCGCCTCCAGCGCGGCCACGTAGGGCGCGGCCTTGCCGTTGGGCAGCGCCAGCACGACCACGTCTGCGCGCTTGGCCGCGACCGCCTCCGGATCCAGGTTTTCGTAGCGCAGCTCGCCCTGGTAGGCGTCGTGATGCACGTCGACGCGCTGACCGTCCAATTCGCGCGAGGACACGAAGGCCAAGCACAATTGCGGATGCGCAGCGATCAGGCGGATCAGTTCGGCGCCGGTATGACCGCGCGCGCCGACGATGCAGATGGAGTAAACGGAAGTGCTCATGCGTGCGAATCCAGGCGGAACTGCAGGTGACGTTTCACCCCGGCCCATTCCGTATCGATGATGGAGAAGACCACGGTGTCGCGCGGCGTGCCATCGGGATGGCGTTTGTGGTTGCGCAGCACCCCATCCTGCTTGGCGCCCAGCCGTGCGATCGCCGCGCGCGAAGCATGGTTGAACCAGCTTGTCTCGAACGCCACGCTGAGACAGCCGAGGGTATCGAAGGCATGACCGAGCAACAGCAGCTTGGCCTCGGTATTGACGCCGGTGCGCTGCACGCGCGGCGCATACCAGGTGTAACCGATCGACAGCGTCGGCACCTGCGGGTCCAGGCCGTAAAAGCGCGTGCTGCCGACAATCTCGCCGTGCGCGTCGCGCACTACGAACGGCAGCACGCAGCCAAGCTCCTGCAACTCCAGAACACCTGCGACATAGGCATCCACCCGCTCCGACGCCGGCACGCTGGTGTACCACAGCGTGTCCAGGCCACTGCCGGCCAGCGCGGCACGCAAGCCTTGAGCATGCGCAGGCTGCAGCGGCTCTAGGCTAACGTGGCGCCCGCGCAAGGTGGGTACACGGCGCCAAGCCTCGGTAAGATCGCAAGAGGATGCAAACATGGCAGCGGTGAATTTCAACCCAGCAAGGTCGGCGTGCGACCGGCGCAATGTGCCACGCAGTGCTGGATCTGCTCGAAATTCTCCAGCCCGTACCAGAACACCTTCCACTTCTCCTGCTTGAAGCAGCCGTCGGATTCGGCGTAATAGAAAATGTTGACCTGGTTATTGTGCCGCGAACGCCAGAACAGCTGCGGCGTTTCCTCGCGCATCACGTTCCACACCGCGCGGCCAAGGCCTTCGCCCTGCGCGTCGTCGAGTACCGCAAACTTGTCCAGATAAGTGTAGCCGTCCTCGTTGGTCAGGATGACCGCAGTACGGTAGTTCTCGCTGACGTAGGCGCGCAGCAATCGAGTCGTGTCGAAATAGTCCGGCACCAGGGTGCGACCGAAACTGGATTCGATCAGCGTCCTCAAGCGCGCCATGTCCAACTCGCGCCACGAGGTCGCACGCAACACCCTCTCACCACGTCGCACCAGCGTGCCGGAGCCCTTATGGGTGAACAGTTCCTTGGCCAGGTCGGCCGGGCGGGTGATCGACACCGACGATTCCAGCGGCAGCCGGTCCAGCAGATCCTTGATCTGTTCGATCTTCAGCCGCATGCCGCCATTGATCCACGGCTGCTGCATCAGGTGCGCGTACTCGGTGGACAGATTGATGGAGTCGATCACCGTACCGCGCTCGTCGAGCAAGCCGCCGGTACCGGTGAGGAAGATGATCTTGTACGGCTGCAATTCCCGCACCAGTTCGTTGGCGGCGATATCGGCGTTGACGTTGAGGATCTGGCCGCTGGGGGTTTCGCCCAGGCTGGTGATGACTGGAATCGAGCCGGCTTGCAGGCTGGCCTCGATCGGCGCCAAATTCACCGCAGTGACCTCGCCGACCAGGCCGTAAGTGGCCTGATCCAGGTACTGCGCCTCGAACACCCCGCCGGTGATCGAGGTGGCGCGCGCACCGTTCTGCTGCAACGCCTCGACCAATTTCAGGTTGGAGGTCTGGAACACCCGGCGCACGATCGCCAGCGCTTCCGGCGAAGTCACGCGCAGTCCGTTGACGGTGCGCTTCTCGATCCCCGCCGCGGCCAGTTCCGCATCCAATTGCGGGCCGGCGCCGTGCAGCACGATTGGGGTCAGCCCTACTTCTTGCAGGAACGACAGCGATGAGGTCAGCGCTTCCAGGTCGTCGCGCAGCACCGCGCCACCGACCTTGACCACGGCGAAACGCTTGGCATCCAGTTGCGAAAAGCGCTTCAGATACTGGCTGATTTCCTTGGCGCTGGCCATGCTCGAAAGCAGGCGCACGATGGTCTGACGGGTTTGACGGTTGGCGTGCATGGCAGGAGAAAATGTCCGAAAAAATCCAAGATGGTCAGGCGCAGCAGACGCGCGGGTCAGCGCACACCGTTGAGGATGCGATGCACCGACGTGGCGTAGCGCTGCAACTGCTCCAGCGTCACGAACTCGTCGGCAGTGTGCGCCTGGGCAATATCGCCCGGGCCGTACACCAACGCGGTATAACCACCCGCGGAGAACAGCGAGGCCTCGGTCCAGAAATCCACTGCGTTGCCGATCGGCAGCTCCAGCGCATCGGCGACATCCCGCGCGGCCAGTCGACGTTCCTCGGCACGGGCGATGTCGCCGGACGGCAGGCTCGGCCCACGAAAGGTTTCCTCGAAATGCGCCGCGGCCGGATCGGCGAAGCCAGCGAAGCTCCCCAGCAATGCGTCCACGTCCATTGACGGCAACGGACGGAAACCGAAGCGCACTTCGGTCGCCGGCGCGATCATGTTGGCCTTGATTCCACCCTCGACCCGACCGATGTTGAAGCGCAGCCCGGTGAGGCCACCGAAGCGGGCATGCGCCAGCGATTCCACATGATCCAATGCGCGGCCACCCCAGCGGATCGCCTGGTGCAGCGCGCTGGCGGACGGATCCTGCTTGCCGGACGCATGACCGGCACGGCCAGCGAAACGCATCAGCACCGAACTGATGCCACGATGCGCCAGCACCGCATCGCTCATCGTCGGCTCGGCCACCAGCACCGCCTCATAGGCGATGCCACGCGCCAGAAACGCGGCGATGCAACGCGGATCGTTGGCTTCCTCGTCACTGGAAAACAGGAACGCCGCATCGCCATCGCCGGCGTTGGCTGCGGCAATCAGCGCCGCCGCCGCGCCCTTGATATCGCACACGCCCAGGCCGATCACCCGATCCTCGGTACGACGCATCACGTGCGGGTCGGCGCTCCAGTGCGGCGAATCCGGCACCGTGTCCAGATGGACGTTGAACAGATACTTCGGCGTACCCCGCACCGCGTACAGGCTGACCGCGCCGGCGCCGTGATCGATCACCTCGACCCGGAAGCCAGGCAGTTTCGCGCGCAGATAATCGAAGATGCCAGCAGTGGTGATCGCGCGCGGCGGGTTGCGGGTGTCGAAGGCGACTAGCGCCTGCAGGTGATCGAGGGTGGAGGTGAGCAGATCGGTCATGGTGGGTCAGGCAGCCGTGGTACTGGTGCGATAGAGGTCGGTGTGGGCGATTTCCATCAGCGATTGCGGCCGCTCCGGCGCGGCGAAGCCGTGCCGGGCGTACAACGCATGCGCGTCGGAGGTCGCCAGCATGAAACGGCGCAGGCCTTGCAGTTGCGGGTGGGCCATGACCGCTGCCATCAACTGCTTGCTGTAGCCATGGCCGCGGTGTTCCGGCAGCACGAACACGTCGGCGAGATAGCCGAAAGTCGCGCCATCGGTGATCACGCGAGCAAACACCACCTGCCCCACTGCGCCGAGGTAGCCGCCGAAGCACAGCGAACCGGCGATCGCCCGTCGCACCGTCTCCAGCGGAATGCCCAGGCACCAGTAAGCCTGCTCGCTGAGAAAGCGGTGGATCAAGGGCAGATCCAGTTCCTCGTTGTCGGTGCTGATGCGCAGTGCGGCCATGGATTCCATCAGAACAACACTTCCAGCGGGAGAATGCCCCCGAAGGGAGCGGATGAGGGGGGGCGAAGCCTCGTGCCGTGAGCTGCGCGAGGGCTTCGTTGCCGTACCCTCACCCATCTCCCGAGGGGAAAGGGGCCTTGCGCTCAGCGATTCACCTGCGCATACAACGTGGAGCTCATCCCGAACAGCTTGATGAAGCCCTCGGCCTCGGCCACGCCCCAGTCCGCCGACTGCGCGTAGGTCGCGCCCTTGGCATTGAGCAGATGCGGCGACTTCACCGCCACCGCATCGACGCGACCGCCGCGCGTCTCCAGCATCACCTCGCCATTGACCATGGACTGCGAGGAATGCAGGAACGCCTCCAGATCGGTCTTCAGCGGATCGTGGTAGAAGCCTTCGTAAACCAACTCCACCCACTTGCGTGCCACGTCCGGCTTGAAGCGATTCTGCTGTTTGGTCAGCACCGCGTCCTCCAGCGCGCGGTGCGCGGCCAGCAGTGCGACCAGACCCGGCGCCTCGAAGACAATGCGGCCCTTCAGGCCGATCACGGTATCACCGGTGTACATGCCACGGCCCACGCCATATTGGGCGAACAATTTGTTGAGCTTGGCCAGCAACTTGGCGCCTTCCAACGGCTTGCCGTCCAGCGCCACCGCCTCGCCGTGTTCGAACGTCAGCGTCACCATCAACGGCTCGGTCGGCCAGGCGCTGCGCGGCGCGCACCAACCACGGGTGCCCTCGCCCGGCGCCTCCCAGCGGTCGATCTCGCCGCCGGACATTGTCACGCCGAGCAGGTTTTCGTTGATGGTGTACGCCTTCTGCTTGGCGCGCACGCCGAAGCCGCGCTCCTCCAGGTATTTTTGCTCGTAGGCGCGGGTCTGGGTGTGCTCCTTCTGGATTTCGCGAATCGGCGCCACAATGGTGTAGTCGCCCAGGGCTTTGACCGCTAGATCGAAGCGCACCTGGTCGTTGCCCATGCCGGTGCAGCCGTGCGCGATGTGCTTGGTGCCCAGTTCGTCGGCGCGCTTGAGCGCGGCATCGACGATCAAATAGCGGTCGGAAACCAACAACGGATACTGGCCCTGGTACCCCTCGCCCGCCTGCACGAACGGCTTGACGAAACCGTTCCAGATCGCCGGGCCCCCATCCACGGTGACATGGCTGGCCGCCCCTAGTTCCGCCGCGCGCTTCTCGATGAAATCGCGCTCATCCTCGTCCACGCCACCGGTATCGGCGAACACCGTATGCACCGCATAGCCCTGCTCTTGCAAATAAGGAATGCAGAAACTGGTATCAAGGCCGCCGGAAAAGGCAAGGACGATGTCGATGGCGCCTGGACGCGAAGCAGCATTGGGGTGCGACATGAGGGAACTCCTGGGGGAAGGCTGAATCGATGAAATAAAGAAAATCTGCGGCGTCGACGTGGCGCGTTACGCGTCCCGGGTGTCGCGTCCGGCATCGCGCACCAACGCGGCCATCACCGCCTTCTGCACATGCAACCGATTTTCGGCCTCGTCGATGGCGATGCAATTGGGCGAGTCCATCACCGCGTCGGTGGCCTTGACGTTGCGGCGCAACGGCAGGCAATGGGAAAACACACCGTTGTTGGTCAGCGCCATCTTGCGTTCGTCGACGATGAAGTGCTGATACTGGTCGCGAATCGGTTTCTCCGGCCCCCAGTTGCCGAAGAACGGCAAGGCGCCCCAGCTCTTGGCGTAGACCACGTCGGCACCGGCATAGGCGCTGTCGATGTCGTGGCTGATGGTCAGCGAACCACCGCTCTCGGCCACATTCTGCGCGGCCCAGCCCATGTAGCGTTCGTCGAGCAGATAATCCGGCGTCGGGCACAGCAAGGTCACCTCCATGCCCAAACGGGTGGCGATGGTCAGTGCGGAATTGGCCACCGCCGTGTTCAGCGGCTTGGGATGGTAAGTCCAGGTCAGCACGTATTTCTTGCCGCGCAGGTCCTGGGTGCCGAAATGTTCCTGCAGTGCCAGCGCGTGGGCCAGCTCCTGGCAGGGATGGGTGATGGTTTCCATGTTGATCACCGGCACCGGCGAGTATTTGGCGAAGCTCTTGAGCACCTGATCCTCGCGGTCCTTGGCCCAGTCGACGAACTTCGGAAAGGCGCGTACGCCGATCAGGTCCACGTAGCGTCCGAGCACCCGCGCGACCTCGGCGATGTGCTCCTCGGTCTCGCCATCCATCACCGTGCCCAGATCGAACTCGATCGGCCAGGCATCCTTGCCCGGCTGCAACACCACCGCGTGCCCACCCAACTGGAACGCCCCCAGCTCGAAGCTGGTGCGGGTACGCATGGACGGATTGAAGAACACCAGCGCGATCGATCTGCCCTTGAGCTCACTGCCAAGACGATTGCGCTTGAACAGCGCCGCCTGGGTCAGCAACGCATCCAGGTCGGTGCGGCTCCAGTCCTGGGTGTTCAAAAAGTGCTTCAGAGACATCGATCCATACCTTTGCTGCGGGGAACCACCGGAAATCGATGGCATGCGCGGGACGCGCGATAGCTTCTTTACGGGTGAAACCTTTCCGGACAATGAAAACGAAAAAACCCAGCCTCTAGCTGGGTTTTCAGAACGAGCACAACGACGCTCCGGTTACCCAGCCAAAATGTGGGATTCCGGTCGACGCGCACGCGAGGTCATGCCAGAGGCAAGACGAGCGGCACTGAGTGCATGCTGGAGCAGGTTCGCTTTCACTGGCGCGCATCGTCGCACGCGCGCGACGCAGGCGCAAGCCGGGCTCATCGCGGCGGCACCACCACCGCGTCCGGGACGTAGGGCACCACCGACACGCGGATGCGCAGGCGGTTGCCCGGGTCTTCCGGCAGGCGCGAACGATACTTGGTGCCCTTATAGACATAATCCACGTCGTAGGCGATCGGCCGACGGAACTCCCGACCGACTGTCACCGTCGTGCAATTGCGTCCGCTCGATGGCGCGGCCGCAGGCGCCGGAGCGACTGGGAGCTCCTCATGCCGGCGACTGAAGATATCCTTCACCGAATCCATCATCCTGCCGATCCGGCTATCGTCCTGAACGGGCTTGGGCAGCTCCGGCGCCGCCTCCATCGCCGGCGCTGGGTCGCACCGCTGTTCGGTGCGAGTGGCACGCAAGGTCTGATAGACCGGCTCCACGTTAAGCACCTGCGCGTACTCCAGCCTGACGTTCTCGATCACCACCACCCGATTATGCTCCTCGTTGTCCTGCGCTGCGGACACCGTCGCAACGCAAACAAGCATGCCGAGCAGCGGCGACAACAACTTTGGACGCATTGGCAGCGGGCTTTGCGGTGGCAGACTGGTCAGTGTAGGCATTGCGGCTTGCGTCGGGCTGAATGCATGTCCAGGCCAGCATGACCCACCCAGTCCACAACTACTACCGGTAGAATCGAACAGCCTCTTCATGCCCGATGCCGATGCGCCTGCGCCTGTACAACAACCTGACTCGCCAGCTCGACGCCTTCGAACCGCTCGATCCGCATGCCGGCCCGACCTTCTACGTCTGCGGCCCGACCGTGTACAACTACGCGCACATCGGCAACGCGCGCGGCCCGGTGGTGTTCGACGTGCTGGCCAAGCTGCTGCGGCGGCGGTACGGGCGGCTGCGCTACGCGCGCAACATCACCGATGTGGACGACAAGATCAATGCTGCCGCGCAGGCCCAGGGCGTGCCGATCAGCGCGATCACCGACCGCTTCGCCGCCATCTACCGGCAGGACATGGCCGCGCTGGGCGTCGCCCCGCCGGACATCGAGCCGCAGGCGACCACCCACATCCCGCAGATCGTGGCGATGATCCAGCGACTGATCGACAACGGCCACGCCTACCCCGCCGAGGGTCACGTGTTGTTCGCGGTGGCCAGCTTCGCCGACTACGGCAAACTCTCGCGGCGCGACCCGGAAGAACTGTTGGCCGGCGCCCGCGTCGACGTGGCGCCGTACAAACGCGACCCGGGTGACTTCGTCCTGTGGAAGCCCTCCAGCGACGACCTGCCTGGCTGGGACTCGCCGTGGGGCCGTGGCCGCCCGGGTTGGCACATCGAGTGCTCGGCGATGGCCGCCGCGCACCTGGGCGAGACCATCGACATCCATGCCGGCGGCGTGGATCTGCAGTTCCCGCATCACGAGAACGAAATCGCGCAGAGCCAGTGCGCCCACGGCGGCGCCACCTTTGCCCGCTTCTGGCTGCACAACGGCATGCTCACCTTCAGCGGCGCCAAGATGAGCAAGTCGCTGGGCAACATCGAAACGGTGCACGAGCTGATCGCCAAGCATCCGCCAGAAGCACTGCGCTACGCGCTGCTGAGCGCGCATTATCGACAACCGCTAGACTGGTCGGAGGCGCTGATCACGCAATCGAAGAACACGCTGGATCGGTTGTATGGGACGCTGCGCGATCTGTCCGGCTATTCCGCCGAGCCGGATATCCCCGCCGAAGTGGACATCGCGCTCGACGATGACCTCAATACCCCAAAGGCGCTGGCCGAGCTTTCCGCACTCGCCTCGCGCGCCCGCACGCTCCTGTCCAAACCCGAGCACATTGGTCCAGCCGAACACGCCGAGCTTGCCCATGTAAAAGCCAACCTGCTCGGCGCCGGGCTCGCCCTGGGCCTGTTGCAACAAGATCCCAACGTCTGGTTCCAAGGCGCCGACAATGCCGACGATGCGTCCATCCAGGCCTTGATCGACGAACGCAGCGCAGCCAAACAACGTCGCGACTTCGCCCGTGCCGACGCCATCCGCCAACAACTCGCCGACACCGGCATCGTGCTCGAAGACACACCGCAAGGCATTCGCTGGAAGCGTGGCTGATCGGCATCTCGCGCTGCGCTCTATCCAGAACCTTATTGTATTACCCGTGACCGACACCGACTTCCCGCTCGAACCCACACCCGCCGCCGCCCAGGCCGCCATCGCCGAGGAATTCGGTTTCTTCGGCGACTGGTCCGAGCGTTACCAATACCTCATCGACCTGGGGCGCAAGTTGCCCGCCTTTCCCGAGGTATGGAAGACCGAAGAACATCGCCTGCACGGCTGCCAGTCGATGGTGTGGATCGTGCCCGAAGGCAATACCCAACGCTTGGTGTTCCATGCCATCAGCGATTCGGCCATCGTCTCCGGGCTGATCTACCTGGTACTGCGGATTTACTCCGGACGCAGCGCCGCCGACATCCTGGCCACGACGCCGGACTTCGTCGCCGCCATCGGCCTGGGCAAGCATCTCTCGCCGACCCGCAGCAACGGCCTGGCCGCCCTGCTGGCCTTCATCCAGGACACCGCCCGCGCGCAACAGACATGAGCGCATCGCTGCCCACGCCGCATACGCTGCGCACCCTGCTGGCGCATCCCGGCTTTGCCCTGGTGCTGGCCTATCGCATCTGCACCATGCTGTCCTACCAGATCGTCGCCGTCACAGTCGGCTGGCACATCTACGAGATCACCCATAATACGTTCTCGCTGGGGCTGATCGGGTTGGCCGAAATTCTGCCGTTCTTCTGCATAGCCCCGTTCGCCGGCTATCTGGTTGATCACCTGCCGCGACGCCGGCTGGGCATGCTCTCCTGCCTGGGCCTGATCGCCACCGCCGGCGTGCTGACCGCCGTGAGCCGCGACTGGCTGCCCATGCACGGGGTGTGGCCGATCTACGCGGCGATCGCGCTGACCGGCGCAGCGCGCGCGTTCCTGACACCGGTCTACAACGCGTTGTTCGCGCATGCGCTGCCGCGCGCAGCGTATGCGCGCGGCGCCGGGGTCGGCAGCGTCGCGTTCCAGGCCGGCATGGTGATCGGGCCGGCGCTGGGTGGCGTGCTGGTCGGCTGGGGCGGCAAAAGCCTGGCCTACGGCACCGCCATGGGCGCGGCCACCCTGTCACTGCTGGCGCTGTGGTTGTTGCGCGTCGCCGAGCCGATCCATGACGGCCCACGCGCACCGATCTTCCGCAGCATCGCCGAAGGCGCGCAATTCGTGTTTTCCAATCAGATCATGCTCGGCGCAATGGCCCTGGACATGTTCTCGGTCCTGCTGGGCGGCGCGGTGTCGATGCTGCCGGCCTTCATCCACGACATTCTGCACCATGGCCCCACCGGCCTGGGCATCCTGCGCGGCGCGCCAGCGCTGGGCTCAATCCTGATCGGCGTGTGGCTGGCGCGGCATCCATTGCAGCGCAATGCCGGACGCGTGCTGCTGCTGGCAGTGGCCGGCTTTGGCCTATGCACCATCGCCTTCGGCTTGTCGCGGCACTTCTGGCTGTCGGCCGCGATCCTGCTGGTCTACGGCATGTGCGATGGGGTTTCAGTGATCGTGCGCTCGACCATCCTGCAACTGGTCACGCCAGATGCGATGCGTGGCCGGGTGTCGTCGATCAGTGGCATTTTCATCGGTTCGTCAAACGAGCTTGGCGCCTTCTACGACGGAGTCATGGCCCGGCTGATCCACTTGGTGCCGGCGGTGGTCCTGGGAGGCTGCATCACCCTGGGCGTGGTCGGCATCACCGCCTGGAAGGCGCCGAAGCTGCGCAGGTTGGATCTGCGCGACCTGCAGTAGCCCATCGCGTGCGCCGCCGCGCTCAACGCGCGACGGAAGATGGCTGCGCAATGTACTGGCTCCACGCATGTGCGCAATCGGGCACACCGTGCGCTTGCACCAACCCTCCCCGAGTGACCAGAAACCGACACGTCGCCACGAACACCGCCGACACCGCTCTGGAACGGATCGGCGAAGCCAGCACATGGTCGTCCGCCGTCGGAAAATTCACCGCCTGGCGCAGCGCAGGCGGCGTCCCCAACTGTTTGAACATCGCCTGCATGGCCGCTACCGAAACTGCCTTGTCCTGGCGTTGCGCGTCGCGGTAGTAATACCCCAGGAACACCGGCACGTGGATCCGGGCGTAGGTCGCCGGCTGCATGCCGCCGCGGGTGAGCGCGGCCAGCGCGCGATAGCCATCCAGATGCGTCGCATCGGCCCAGTACGCGTTCTCGACCGGATGGCGCAGGATCGGATCGCCGCCGTTGCGCATCCACACCAACACCTGTGCTCCCCATGGCCACAGCATCGGTTGCAATTGCGCGTCGCGTTCGCGCACCAACGGCGACCACAGCACCAAGGCCTGCACTTGGCGCGGATTCGCGGCCACCGCTTGCACCGCCAGGGCGCCCCCCATCGAATTGCCGATCACTACCACCCGCTCGCCCAGCACCCGCGTCACCGCCAGCGCCTCGGCGGCCCCGACGAGCAGGCCACCGGCATCGACACCACGCAACGCATCGGCCGCAACCAGCCCATGCCCCGGCAGCCGCGGCAGATATAGATTGCAACCAAAGCTGCGCGCCAGACGCACATGCGTGGGCGCCCCTTCGCCTTGGCTGGCGGTGAAACCATGCAGATAGACCATCGCACAGCCACGCCGCCCCGGATGCGCCGGGTCGGCCCAGACGATGCGCGCCTGATTGTCCGGACGCAGCCCTGGCGTGGCGCGTTCGCGCGCATCGATCCACGCCTGCAGCACAAGCGGATCCTGCGGCACCGCCGGTGCCACAACCTGGGGCAAGACCACACTGACCCGCGGGCCCAGCGCAACAATCGCCAGCAGCAATAGCACGCTGGACAACAGCCAGCGCCATTTGCCAAGGCGGCGCGGTTGCTGCCGCGCCGTGGCGCGTCCGAAGGCATCACGCATTGACTTCAACTTCCCCACTGCACACCAACCATCACGATGACGATCAAACAGAAACGACCATTGGATAGCATGAACGCGTAACGATCACATGGCGATGCCGCCATCCGCTCAGCATGCGGTACCGGCATGACAAGGGCATGTACGACGTGGGCAGCGCATGCCGCATCGCATCTGGCATCCACCATGCCCGTGCGCCGAGGCACTGATTTTCGCAAGGTCATGTGCACCCCCCTCTCCACAGGGGTATGTCTGCATACCCACCCACACCCATGGCGCGATTTGTAGACAAAAGAATCACCATGCCAAATGGGAAAGGCTGACGAAACCATCACTATGCGATCCTGATACGATAGAAAGTAGCGGCGCCTTGGATGCAAGGCAACAGTGTCATCGCATGTGGAGTTTCCCGTGCGACATTTGAATGGACGACGTCGAAATGGAACATTCGCTTTTCCGACGCGATGTGTCGGACGCCCCCAGTCAGGCATGGCTAGGCACTGTAAGACTGGCAACCCCGCTCTCCACCCAGGTCTGGACCCTCGTCGCGCTCGGCATTGTCACTGCCATCCTGGTGTGGTTGTGCTTCGGTCACTACACACAGCGCGTCCACGTGACCGGCCTGCTGGTGCCACGCGCCGGCCTCATCAGCCTGACCGCCAATACGCTCGGCGTGGTCGATCACGTCGATATCACCGAAGGCGAACGCGTAGAGGCAGGGCAGAGCCTGGTCTCGCTGTCCGGCGAACACACCAGCAAAGCGCTCGGCAACACCTCGGCGAGCATCAGCACACAACTGCAACGGCAAGCTAGCAGCCTGCGCCAGGACATGGGCGACGCCGTCGAACTGCAAAACAAGCAGGCCGAGGACAACCGCATGCAGCAGACAGCGCTGAAAGAACAGCTCACACAGATCGATGCGCAAATCACCATCGAAAAGAAGCAGATGGCGCTCGTCCAGGAACTGGTGAACAAATGGTCCGGCCTGGTCGCCGGCGGTTACATCCCCGCCATCCAGGTCGAACAGGAACAATCGGCGCTGCTCGCCGACGAATCCCAATTGCGATCGCTGCAACAACAGCGTAGCAGCACGCGACAGCAACTGAGTGTCCTCAACGATCAACTCGCGCAACTCCCATTATCGGTGTCGGCCAAACTCAACGAACTGCGCCGGCAACTCGCCCAGGTCGAGCAGACGCTGGCGCAGAACGAAGCTACACGCGCCAGTGAACTCCGCGCGCCGGCCAGCGGCACCATTTCCTCGCTCCTGGTCAAGGCCGGCGCCTCGGTCGCACTGGGTCAGCCCTTGCTCGCCATCGTACCGGACGGCTCATCCCTGCAAGCGCAGATTCTGGTTCCCAGCCATGCAGTCGGCTTTGTGCATATTGGTACTGAAGTCACCCTGCACTACCAGGCGTTCCCATACCAGAAGTTCGGCCTGCAGCATGGCGTGGTCCGCAGCGTCTCGCGCAGTGCACTGACTCCTGGCGAGGTCACGGTGCTGCTGGGTGGCGGCACGTCTGCGTCCTCGGATCCGCTCTACCTGGCACAGGTGGAGTTGGCGGACCAATCCGTGCAGGCATACGGGCACAAGGAGCCGTTACGCCCTGGCATGGCGCTGGACGCGGACATGTTGCTGGATCGCCGGCGAATCGTCGAATGGATCTTCGAGCCCCTGTACGGCATCGGTCGCCGCTGGAGCGGCGGCGCATGAGCACGTCACCAATCGAGCATCCGCCGGAAACCTCCGATCTGCGCGAGGACCGCAGCGGGCGACTGCGGTTCTGGCAGGCGCGCAGCTTGCCGAATGTGTTGCAATCGGAAACAGCCGAGTGCGGACTGGCCTGCATCGCCATGATCGCCGGCTACCATGGTCACCACACCGATCTGCCCGCACTACGGCGGCGCTTCAGCCTGTCGCTGAAGGGCATGACCGCGCGACGCCTGATCGAGGTCGCACACGTACTCGGACTGCAATGCCGGCCACTGCGCCTGGACATGGAAGAGCTCGGCCAACTGCCGACGCCCTGCGTGCTGCACTGGGACCTGGACCACTTCGTCGTGCTGCGCAGCGTCGGCAAGCACAAGGCGGTCGTGCACGATCCGGCAGTGGGCGTGCGCAGCCTGAGCCTGGTCGAGATCGGTCGACATTTCACCGGCGTCGCCATCGAATTCTCCAAAGGACCCAGCTTCCAACGCCAGCGCGAGACACCCCCTATCTCGTTGCGCGCGCTCGCCGGCTCGGTTCGCGGCCTCGGCCGTGGGCTGACGCAGATCTTCGGCCTGGCGCTGGTGCTGGAGATATTCGCCCTGCTCGCACCGCTGTTCATGCAACTCGTGGTGGATCAGGTCATCGCCGATGGCGACCACGACCTGCTGACCTTCCTCGGCTTGAGCTTCGCCCTGCTGATCGTGCTCGAGACGCTGGTGTCGGCCCTGCGCAGTTGGACCGTGATGTGGCTCAGCACGCACTTCAACCTCGGCTGGACCGGCAACGTGTTCCAGCACCTGATGCGCCTGCCGCAATCCTACTTCGGCGCACGCCATCTCGGCGACATCGTCTCGCGCTTCGGCGCGATCGACACGATCCAGCAGACCCTGACCACCCGCTTCGTCGAAATCCTGCTCGATGGCCTGCTGGCCAGCATCACCCTGGTCGTGCTGTTCGCCTCTACAGCCCACTGCTGTCGGTCATCGTGCTCGGTGCGGTGGCGCTCTACGCGGCGCTGCGAGTGCTGTACTTCCGTATCTACCGCGAGGCCAACCTCAGTCAGATCACCGTCACCGCCAGGCAGCACAGCCGATTTCTGGAAGCGGTACGCGGCGTGCAGACGATCCGCCTCCACAATCAGGAAGCGGAGCAGACCGCGCGCTATCTCAACGCAGCAACGGACACGCTCAACACCTCGATCGCCGTACAGCGCCTGGACATGCTGTTCACCGCGCTGCAGAACTTGGCGACCGGCGCGCAGCGTCTGGGCGTGCTGTGGCTTGGCGCGTGGCTGGGGCTGAAAGGCCAGTTCACCGTCGGCATGCTGACCGCCTTCGTCGCCTACGGTGACCAATTCAGTAGCCGCGTCGCCAGTCTGGTCGACTATGCGATCGAACTGCGCATGCTGCGCCTGCAAGCCGAGCGGCTAGCTGATATCGTGCTGACACCCCCCGAAGCGCACGCCATCAGCGCGCATGCCGGCCCGCTGCCGGAACCTGGCGTCGCCCTCCACAAGGTCAGCTTCCGCTACGCCGAGGGTGAACCGTGGATCCTGCGCGATTGCAGTTTCGCGGTGCATCCGGGGGAATCGGTCGCCATCGTCGGTCCATCGGGCTGCGGCAAGAGCACGCTGGTCCGGCTGCTGCTTGGTCTGCTCGATCCGCAGCAGGGCACCATCGAGATCGGCGGCATCGATCTGCGCCGGCTCGGCAAATCGCGCTATCGCGCGATGACCGCCAGCGTGATGCAAGACGACCACCTGTTCAGCGGCTCGATCGCCGAGAACATCAGCCTGTTCGACGCGCTCGCCACGCCTGCGCAAATCGAGGACGCGGCGCGCCTGGCCGGCATACACGAGGACATTATGGCCATGCCGATGGGCTATCACAGCCTGGTGGGCGACATGGGATCTTCGCTATCCGGCGGCCAGCAACAGCGCTTGTTCCTGGCCCGCGCGCTGTACCGGTACCAACAGATCCTGGTGCTAGACGAGGCCACCAGCCATCTCGATGTCGCCCTGGAACGCAAGCTCAACCAGGCGATCAAGGCGCTGAACATCACCCGCATCGTCATCGCCCACCGACCCGAGACGATCGCCCACGCCGATCGCGTCATCGAACTGTTCGAGGGAGCACTGAGCACACGCCAGCCGTCCGCACAGACGACTCACATTCCTGCCACGTCCTAGTCCACTGCCGGCGCAACCGCGTCGTTTCCCACCCCCTTCTTCCATCGTGAGGTCACCATCGTGTCAGCGCCGGAAGCGTCATCCCTCCAGATCGTCAACAATTTCGTCGAAGTACAGCATCTGACGGCGCTGATACGCGGTCGCGGCGGCTGGTCCTACGGCATCTATCCAGGGCTACTCGGACAAACCGCGCCATCCTGGCACCTCCACCTTTGTGGCAGTCGCAAGCCGCACGAGCGCGCCATTCACGACGATGTGCTAGCCGCGACGCCGGGACTGGAACCGCTGCACGAGATATGGATGCAGATCAAGGAAGATCTGGCGCAGGACTACGGCTTGGTTCGCGCCTACGCCACCGGCCACACGCATGGACAGGAGGGGACGGCCCACTACTACGCCAAGCCATCGGACCAGGAACGCGTCGCCCTGCTCTACACCAGTGCCGAATGGAAAGACGATTGGGCCGGCGAAACCGTGTTCTACGACAACGCCCGCGAATGCATTTCCATCCGTCCGCGTCCCGGCCGACTGGTGCTATTCGACGGCACCGTCGTCCGCGCCTCGCGCGCTCCCACGCGTGAGTGCCCAACGCTGTGCTCGACCATCACCTTCCACATGCGGCGTCTGCGCCGCTGACGCCGCCGCAACCGCAACAGGAGCACGCATCATGATCCTCTCCCTGCACAACATGCTGGCCACAACAGCGCTGCTGCTCTGCGGCGCAACGCCCTGGGCCGCCTCGGCAACCGGGCTCGGCGGCGGACATGCCAACCTCGGCGAACAACTGCACATTCCCATCGCCGATCCCGACGGACACCCCTGGATCTTGCAAGGCCGCCTCTGCCATCCCGTGGGCGTCCACCGCCCGCGCGTGGTGGTGATCGCGCACGGCTCGCCGGCAAATGCCGCCGACCGGCCCGGCATGACCCTGGAAACCTGCGACGGCGAATCGGCGCGCTGGTTCTTGCACCGGCACTATGCCGTCGCCCTGGTACTGCGTCTGGGCTACGGCGCGACCGGCGGTCCCTGGAGTGAGGGTTACGAGGGCTGCGAGCGCGCCGACTACGTCAAGGCCGGACTGGAAACCGCGCGCCAGCTCAAGACCATCGTGGCGTTCGTGACCGCCCTCCCCGGCAACAGCCCGAACGGCGCTATCGTGGTCGGGCAGTCGGCCGGCGGCTGGGGCACCCTGGCCTACAACAGCCTGCCACACCCCAATGTCAGCGCGTTCGTCAACATGGCCGGTGGCCGTGGCGGCCACTTCCACAACCTTCCGAACAGCAACTGCCATCCGGACAAACTGATCAAAGCAGCGGCCACGTTCGGCAAGAGCGCGAGCACGCCGATGCTCTGGATCTACACGGCCAACGACAGCTTCTTCGGTCCCCCATTGGTCACCGCACTGCATCGCGCCTTCACCGAAGCCGGCGGTCGCGCGGTGATGGTGACGCCAGGCGCATATGGCGAAGACGGACACCATCTTTTCTTCGGTCACGGCGCTTCCGCCATTTGGGGACCTTCCGTGGAGCGCTACCTCGCATCGGTAGATACCAACGAATCCCAGTGACACACCATCCACCATCATTCCACTCCCATGCAAGGCACACGATGACCATGCAATCGCTCCGGGACCTCATCCAGACCATCGGTCTGCACACCAGTGCCGAGAACATCCACCTCATCACCAAGAAAGGCGGCACCTACAGCTGGCTATTCGATCTGCGCCGTATCTTCATGCAACGTGGGGCACTCGAGCAGATCGCCCTGGCCTTCTGGGAGCGCAATTCCGCGCGCCCACCGTTCCAGCTCGGCGGGTTGGAGACGGCCGCAATTCCATTACTCACCGCATTGCTGTTAACCGCGCCCAAGCAACACCGGCAGATCAACGGTTTCATCATTCGCAAGGATCGCAAGACGACCGGTATGGGCAATGCCATCGAAGGCGAGGTACTCGACCTGCCCGTCATCCTGGTCGACGACTCGCTCAATTCGGGCAACAGCGCAGAGAAGGCCCGCGCAGTGATCGCGATGGCTGGGCACATGCTCAAGGAGATGTTCGTGGTGGTCGACTTCCTGTCCAAGGCCGGCATGCAGTGGCGCAACGCGCACGGGATCATCGTGCAATCGCTGTTCACACTCAAGGACTTCAAGCTACCGCAAGAACAGCAGACCCCGCATCCCACCCAGGTGTATCGAGAGCTGTGGCGGACGGCGACACCGGGCGGTTTCGCCTACCACGTGGTCCCTAAATCCGCACCGCTCCTGGTCGGCGACAGGATTTTCCGCGGCTGCGACGCAGCCAAAATGCAAGCATTCTCGGCCGAGACCGGTGGACTGCTCTGGGAATACCCGGTGACCGGCGCGGCGTACACCAAGAAGGGCATCTGGTCGTGCCCGGCCTACCACGATGGGCGCCTGTACTTCGGCGCCTACAACGGCACCGTCTATTGCCTGGACGCAGCCAATGGCGAGGAGATCTGGACCCATCCGGACGGCGACTGGGTCGGTGCCTCCCCGCTGCTGGTGCCAAGGCACAATCTGATGTACGTCGGAATCGAATACGTCCGCCCCTGGGCACAAGGCAGTCTCGCCGCCTACACCATGGACACCGGCGAAAAGGTCTGGGAACACCAGGTACAAAAGCTGCAACACGGCTCGCCGGGCTATTGGGAGGGGGGCGACCTGGTGATCTGGGGAAGCGCGGATCACGAGACCCTCGCCCTCGATGCAAGAACCGGACACATCGCCTGGCGTTTCAAGACCAGACGCTCGGTGAAATACGCACCCGCCGTGGACGAACAACGCCGGTTGACCGCTTTCGCCTCGTTCGACAAGTCGATCTATCTCCTGGACGTGGCAAGCGGCGAGAAGCGCGGCGAGTGGCAAACCGAGGAAATTTGCTACACCACACCACTATTTGCAGGAAACAAGCTGTTTTGCGGATCGGGCGATCGCCACCTGTATGTGATCGACATTGACACGATGCAACTGATCAAGAAGATCAACCTGCGCTCGCGGGTATACGCCTCGCCCAAGCGCATCGGCAACCGCGTGATCGTCGGCAGCAACGGCGGCCGCGTCGTCGAGATCGACATCGACACGCTCGAGACCGTGGGCATGCTGCAACTGCCGGACGCGGTCACCAACGGCGTCGCCGTCTCACCGGACGGCCAGCGTATCTACGTGTCCACCTACATGAATCATCTTTATGCGTTCGAGCGCCTGAGCGGCATGCAGAACCAAGACGCCCTCCCGGCCCTCCCTGCACCCTGACGCACGACGCGTGTCCGGGATTGGTTCGCGCGTCCAGCACTGGGCTGCACGCGCCGGATCAACCGAAGCGGGGACGGCCTTCCCCGCATACATGTCAAAGGATAAAAAGGATCAACATGAGAACGCTCGATATCATCGAAATCGATATGGTCGCAGGCGGCACACGTAAATCCATGGGCACCCACCCATTGTCCAGCTCGATCCACCACGCCAAGGCGCACAATAAAACGCATCACGCCAAGGCCAAGACCCATCATCATCACCAGATGGCGCTACACAAGTCCGCCGCTTCGCATATCACCTCAACCAGCGCGCTCGACGCGCAACTCGACTCGGAAATCGCCGAAGGCGGTGGTGAAGGTGGTGAAGGTGGTGAAGGTGGTGAAGGTGGTGAAGGCGGTGAAGGTGGTGAAGGTGGTGAAGGCGCTGACGGTGCTCAAGACACCAGCGGGGCCGGCACCAGCGACAAACCCGGCACGTCCGCCTCTGTCATCAAAACCATCAGGGGCCCCACGGTAACCTATACAGCGGCAGATGGCTCTACGAACGAAATCTGGGGCGCGCACCCGACGCGCGACAACAATCCGCTCAACATCCGCTCGGGCACCTTCGCGGACAACCATGGTTCGATCGGCAACGATGGCGGCTTCGCGATCTTCTCCAATCCTCAGGCTGGACGGGATGCTGCAATGGCCAACATGAACCGCCTCAACAATAATATGGGCGGCAACGCCACGCTAAGCCAGCTCATCACCACCTGGTCACCACCGGGCGAAAACAATACATCGCAAATGATCACCGATATCACCAACGGTTCGGGCCTGAACCCGTCCGATCACTGGGGGACATTGAACAGCGATCAGCAGAACGCGTTCATAAATGCTTACGGCAAAAGAGAAGGCTGGAAGCCCATAACGCACTAATTCAATTCAACCTGTGGCAAGGCCGGGAAAACTCCCAGCCTTGCCCACGCACAATCGACTCCCGGAGCTATCCCATGCACCACCGCTTCATTTCGTTGCTCGGCCTGCTCGCCTTCAGCATGGCCGTCAGGCAGGCCCACGCCACCGGCACCGACGGCGCTGCCTGCACGCACGCCCTGCACCAGGCCTTCGCCGCCTCGCCCAACGCGGCCATCCTGCCCGCTCCATGCAGACACATCGGCCCGGTCGCGCTTGGCATGCGCAAGGACGAGGTTCTCGCCGCGCTCGGCCAGCCGGACGCCACCCGCAGCGATGCCAAGCATCCGGACACGCTCCGCGTGATGTACCTGTACCCGCGCGATTTCAAAGCACGATTGGCGCAACATCCTCTTCCGCTCCAGATGCTCGGGTTCACTAGCCTAACCGTAAGCTTCCGCAACGACCGTGTCATCAATGTCGATATCTTCGTCTGTCTGAGCGTTCCCTTGCCTTTCGATCTGCTCGGCAAGCCAGTCGGCACTCATGTCGATCGCATCCTCCAGGCGATCGGTGGCAGTCCGCAATGGAACGCCAGCCGCGACTATATCCAGTTCTCGGCCATGCCACTGAGCTTGGAGGTGGATCCGGACACCTCGGCCATCGTCGGGTTAGACATCGCAGCCAACAAGGACGACCTGTACAACTTCGGCATGTTCAACTTAAATTTGCTCAAGGATCCCAAAAGCGGCCTGATCAACGGGGTACGTTGAATCTCGACGTCGTCCCTGCGCCGTGGTACGGGGCATGCTTGGCAGCGCAGCGCGAGACCCCGACAGCACAGACAGCATCGGCATCACCGGCGAAACATGCGCACGCGCCACAGCGAATGGCAGCAGACACAGCGACAGTGCGTGGCGCAGACGTCATCGCCACGCGTCACCTTGCCCGCCGCTGCATCAGCGGATCGCACCGTTTGGCGGCAGGCGCCCCCGCCGGATCGGCACGATCCACCAGAAAACGCAAGGCCCCGCACGAGCGGGGCCCTGGCGACGCAGAAGAGGCGGGGATCAGTCGCCCTGCTGCTTCTGCAAATGCTCCCAGCGTTCCTGCGCGTCGATCGTGCGCTCGGCGGTCAGGCGCGCTTCCAAGCGTTCCAGGCCAATTTCCTCGCCCGTGTCCACGCAGTAGCCGTAATCGCCCGCATCCAGGCGCTTGATCGTGCTGTCGATCTTGCCGATCAGCTTGCGGTAACGGTCGCGTGTACGCAGTTCCAGCGAGTTCTCGGTTTCGCGGGTTGCACGCTCGGCTTCGTCGCCGATGTCGCGGACCTCGTCGCGTAGGTTCTCGATGGTTTGCTTGGATTCCTCCACCAGATCGGCGCGCCAGCTGAGCAGGCGTTGACGGAAGTATTCCTGCTGCAACGCATTCATGTATTCCTCGTCCGCCGTCGGTTTGTAGCCTTTGGGCAGGATCGGGCGACCGGTCGCCTCGTCGGTCTTGTATTCGACCACTTTGTACTTGGCTGGCTTGGCCGGTGCGTTGGACTTATTCGCGGTCACGGCCACAGCGACCTTACCAGTGGGTCTGGTCACCGGCGGCTTCGGGGCGGGTTCGGATTTGGTGGGGGTTTTCGCGGAAGATTTCGAAACGGACACAGGATTCTTTTGTGGCGGGGCCGAAGACGTGACGGGCGCGGCAGCGACGGGCTTGGGAGCCGGTACCGGGGCAGGCGCGACAGACTTGGCCTGGACAGGCTTGGCCGCAGCCGGCTTGGATGCCGGCGTCGGTACGGAGGTGGACGGCGCAGGCGCGGCGACCGGTTTGGATTTGACGGCTGGTTGGGATTTGGCGACAGGCGCAACCGTCTTGGCAACAGGCTTCGCCGCCGACTTCACTACCGGCTTGGGGACAGGCGCAGACTTGCCGCCAGACTTGGCAACAGGTTTGACCGATTTTGTCGCCGGCTTTGCCGGCGTTTTCTTGACGGCTGCGGATTTGGCGGCCACCACGGCAGGCTTGCCCGCCGTTTTTTTGACCGCTGGTTTGCTGGCGGGCTGCTTCGCAGGCGCTGCCTTTGCCACTGGCTTGGCCGACGTTTTTTTCGACGGCTTGGCAGCAGCCACGCCCCCCGTCGCTTTCTTGGCGACAGGCTTGGCGGGCTTTTTGACGGCCTTAACGGCCTTCTTTGCAGGTTTTTTAGCAGCCACGAAACGCTTCCTTGATTCTTCCCGGGGCCCGGGAAAGCGGGCCTTTATAGCCTACCCTACCCTTAGCGGCAACAACGCAGCGTATACGCCGACCAACACCGCCTAGTCCAGCAGGTGGCATATCATGATGGCGTGATCGCCCGCGCCCTCATTGTCCTGCTGCGCTTGTACAAGCACTTCATCAGTCCGCTGCTGGGGCCGCGCTGCCGTTTCGTGCCCAGTTGCTCGGCCTACGCAATGACCGCTATCGCCCGTTATGGTGCGCTGCGTGGCGGCTGGATGGCCGTTTGCCGCGTCAGTCGCTGCCATCCCTTCCATCCCGGCGGGTTCGATCCGGTGCCAGACCCCACCACTCCCACAACCTGCCGCTGCCGAGGAAAATCCTGATGTCCGCTTCCACACTCATCGTCAACGCGCGCCTGGTCAACGAAGGCCATGAAACCCAGGGCGACCTGCGCATCGCTGACGGCCGCATCGCCGCGATCGCCTCGCAACTGGGCGCACGCGAGGGCGAGAGGGTGGTCGATGCCAAGGGGCGCTGGCTGCTACCCGGCATGATTGACGATCAGGTGCATTTCCGCGAACCCGGCCTGACCCACAAGGGCGACATCGCCAGCGAATCGGCGGCCGCGGTGGCCGGCGGCCTGACCAGCTTCATGGACATGCCCAATACCAATCCGCCGACCCTGGACGCGGCCGCCTTACAGGCCAAGTACGACGCCGCGCGCGGCCGCGCTTGGGGCAACTACGGCTTCTACCTGGGCGCCAGCAACGACAATCTGGCCGCGATACAAACGCTGGATCCGAAGACTGCGCCTGGCATCAAAGTGTTCATGGGCGCCTCCACCGGCAACATGCTGGTGGACGATCCGCGCACGCTGGATGCGATCTTCCGCGACGCGCCGACGCCGATCATCACCCACTGCGAGGACACCCCGACCATCGATGCAACCTTGACCACGTTCAAGCAGCAATATGGCGAAGCGCTGACCGCGCAGATGCATGCGGACATCCGCTCGCGCGAGGCCTGCCTGAAATCCTCGCAGCTAGCGGTATCGCTGGCAAAGAAGCATGGCACCCGCCTACACGTGCTGCACATTTCCACTGCAGACGAACTGGCGCTGTTCGCGCCCGGCCCGATCCAGGGCAAGCGCATCACCGCCGAGACCTGTATCCACTTCCTGCGCTTCGACCGCGCCGACTACGCCACGCTCGGCAACCTGATCAAGTGCAATCCGTCGATCAAGGACGCCAGCGACCGTGAGGCGCTGATCCGCGCACTGACCGAGGATGTGATCGACGTGCTCGCCACCGATCACGCCCCGCATACCTTGGAAGAAAAGAACAAGCCGTATGCACAGGCACCATCGGGGTTGCCGCTGGTGCAGTACGCGCTGGTCGCGGCGCTGGAACTGGTCCATGAAGGCCAGCTCAGCGCGGCACAGGTGGTGCACAAGTTCGCGCACGCGCCTGCGCTACTGTTCGACGTGCACGAACGCGGTTTCCTGCGCGAGGGTTACCACGCCGACCTAGTCCTGATCGACGACAACACCTTCACCGTGCGGCGCGAGGATGTACTATCCAAATGCGGCTGGTCGCCATTCGAGGGCCGCCGCTTCCGTTCGAAGATCGCCACGACCTGGGTCAACGGCGAGTTGGCCTGGGATGGAAAGCGCTTGGTCGGCCATCCGAACGGGCAACGTCTGATCTTCGACCGCTGATGTCCCGCTGCATCTTGCAGAGCCGCGCATGGTGGGCGTTCGGCCTGCTGGTTGCTGCGATGGCCCTTCCATTATGGGCGCAGCCAGCAGCGGCCATCGGCACCGAAACACGCAGCGTATTCCCGCATAGCGCATCGCAAGGCGCGCTGGTGATCGGCAAGGTGCCGCCCGGCAGCCAAGTCAAATACGCCGGAAGAACGCTACGTGTCAGCGACGACGGCAGCGTGGTGTTCGGTATCGGCCGCGACGAACGCGGGCCGCTGCGGATCGTGGTGCAACCTGCCGGCGGCACCAGCGAGACAATCGAGATCGCAGTGACAGCGCGCGACTGGCCGCTGGAATACGTCAACGGCGTTCCACCAAAGACCGTCAACCCGCCCGCGGCAATCTCTGAGCGAATCAAGCGCGAACAGGCCCAGGTCAGCGCCGCGCGCAACCGCGATGATCCGCGTACCGACTTCGCCGCGCCCTTCATCTGGCCAGTACAAGGCCGGATCAGTGGCCGCTTCGGCAATGCCCGCGTCTATAACGGTCAACCCGGCGCCGGCCATTCCGGCATGGATATCGCCGTGCCCACTGGCACCCCCGTCAAAGCACCAGCGGCCGGTGTGATCACCTTCGCCGCACCGGATATGTACCTGACCGGAGGCACCATACTGCTCGATCACGGCTACGGCGTCAGCTCCAACTTCCTGCATCTATCGCGGATCGACGTGAAAGTCGGCGACCGGATCGTTCAAGGCCAGATAATCGGCGCGACCGGCGCCACCGGACTCGTGACCGGACCGCATCTGCATTGGGGAATGAACTGGTTCGATGTCCGTATCGACCCGCTGCTGGTACTTGAACGCACGAAGTCACATTGACGGCCCCCACATTCATGGCGACACAGCAGCGGATTCGTCATCCAAGATGACAGCAAGCCAGCGCATCGATGCAATTCGATGGGCACAGATGCCGGCACGAGACACCGACGTCGATAAAGCGGCGACGTACGACACAGCACGCCAACTGGCGTACATGCATCAACATGCTACGAGTCTTCGCTTGTAATCGGACTCACACCATTGATCATACTGGCGACAGCATAATCCCCCACTGATCGAGCCAGCACAATATTAAAAATATCTCCATTCCAATAATAACAATACGATGCAAGCATTCTTGCATGAATGGAATACGCATGACACATGCCAATGACAAAGCTCGCGGCGACACAACCATCAACACAGCCGCACTCAGCAACCAGCAAGATTACTGCGAGCAATCTATCCGAATTATTGACCGCGACACGGCAACCCCCCGAAATTTCACCATCTATATTCCCATATTTTTTTATAAAAAATCATCGGAAATACAAAACCGAACCTATCATTATGCGCAATGGAAATCCGCATAAAAATTTCGACATACCCCCTGCACCCCCTTTGAGAAAAAATCCATCTTCTTGAAAGAGAAAATCCATATGCGACTTCCAACTTGGCTGTACGCCTATGCATTACTGGCGCTTTTTCAGCCCCTCGCTTGCAATGCACAAAAGTTGATAGGCACTGCCGACAGACCACAATTAAGCAACGCCGATGCGAAGAACTATACGGCCTCCACCTACCTTGCCCGAGCCGGCAAGATCGGTTCGATGGTCACCGACAATTGGAACCCAAGCGCGGGCGTGGCACTGCTGAGCCCCAGCTATCACGTCGCTGCCGACGGCTCCGCACCATTCGCCAGTGTTCAGGCAGCGGTGGACAAGGCAGTGGCGGACGGAGGCACAATGCGCCGCTACATCGGCATCGAACCAGGGGTCTACAGAGAAGTGGTATGCATCCCTGAAACGGCGCCGCCGATCACGCTGTTCGGCATGGGCCAAACCCCCAGCAACACGCTAATCACCTTCAACAATGCCAATCTGACGCCAAAACCAGTCGGTACCCCCACCACTCCATGCGCTAGCAATGCCGATGCGGCCGTCATTGGTACTTTCGGTAGCGCCACATTCACAGTAAGCGCTGACGCATTCCAGGCGCGCAATCTGACCTTCGCCAACGATTATGTGGAGGGGACCTACCCAGGCACCAACCAATCGGCGGTCGCCCTGGCCGTACGCGGCGACAAGGCGGTTTTCGAAAAAATCGCGGTACTGGGCAATCAGGACACTCTGCTGGTCGGCCCCGTCGACACAACATTGGTGAAACGCACATACTTCAAGGACAGCGTGGTACAAGGCGACACCGACTTCATCTTCGGCGCAGGTATCGCAGTCTTTTACCACAGCATTATCCGCTATGATGCCAGACGTTTGAACGGCAGCGGCAAAGCCTATCTATTCGCTCCAAGCACCCATCCCGGCAACCCATACGGTTTTCTTGTCATCGACAGCATCTTCGACGTCGTCGGTGATGCCGTCGGCAACACTATTTATCTTGGCCGCGCCTGGGACCAGAGCACCCCCAATCTTCCCAACTATGTCAATGGCAAATCACCCAATGGACAATTGACAATCCGCAATTCGATACTCGGCGCACATATACGCAAAGACGCGCCATGGAGCAACTCTACTGCCAAACGCCCTTATTGCAGTGAAAGCTGCACCTATTCCGCAAACCGTTTCTACGAATATTCCAACAGCGGCCCAGGCAGTGCCGATTTCCATCACCCCCACGGGTATCGATCGAATCGCGGTGGCGGCCGTTCCAATCAGCAAGCCGATACATATGCTGCCCATCTTTCTTCCTGAGAAAATCAATAATGACGACTACAACTTCATCCTCCTTGCCTGTATACGGCTTACCACTCCTCGCATTCTTATCACTCCATGCCGGTGCGACTTCACTCCATGAGCATCCAATACGAAAAAAAACATACCATGACCAAGACAATACAAGCTCTATCGTGACCGCCTGGGGAACTATCGACGAACCAAAACTTCCGTCGAACGTCTGCACGACATTAAACGCAACGCTGCAACCGCTCAATGGCTCGCTGGATAGCATCGATGCGGACCCTACCTACTCGGCACCGGATACGTTGCGCATCCAGGATGCCATCAACGACTGCCCCGTCGGCAGTGCGGTGAAACTGGCACAGGGAAGCTATGGCGAATCCGGCTTCCTTACCGGCCCGCTGACCCTCAAGAGCGGGGTGACCCTATGGATCGACGAGGGCGTCACCTTATTCGCTTCGCGCAATCCACAAGATTACGATACCGGCGTAGGGAGTTGTGGCACCGCAAATAGCGACAAAACCAAAACCTGCAAACCACTCATTTACGGCAACTCGCTCAGTGGCAACGGCATCGTCGGCGACGGCAAGATCGACGGGCGTGGCGGCAGCGTCCTGACCGCAGGCCCAAACGCGGGCAAGCGTAGTTGGTGGGATGTGGCCTATCAGACCGTGAGCCAGGGACTCATCCAGCACGCTCCGCGTCTGCTACAAATCGATAACAGCAGCAATATCGTCATGTATCGGTTAACCCTGGAGAACTCGCCGAATTTTCACGTGCTCACCAACAATGTGACAGGCATGACCGCCTGGGGCCTGAAGATCCTCAGCCCGAGCCTTGTCTACACACAGCCAGGCTATAACTGCCCAGCCGGCACCACGCCGGATATGCAAACGCCCGCCACTTGCTTCACTCCGGAAAACGTCAAAAACACCGATGGCTTCGATCCAGGCCAGTCCAGGAATGTCCTATTGGCATATTCCTATATCAGCACCGGCGACGACCACGTCGCCATCAAAGCTCATGCCACTGACACATCGAGCATTCCGTCAACATATATGGCCTTCGTCAATAACCATTTTTATTATGGCCATGGCATGTCGCTGGGTAGCGAGACCGACTCCGGCATGAACAATATCGTGGTGCGCAACCTGAGCATCGACGGATTAAATTCCTTTAATCCAAACAAAGACAGTACGTCTGGTAATGGACTACGGATCAAATCCGACAGCACCCGTGGCGGACAGGTTTCCGATGTACTGTTCGAGAATGTCTGCATGCGCAGCGTGGCACACCCACTAGTGTTCGACGCATTCTATAGCAAGCCGGCGAGCAGCGCCAAAAACGCATCTTATCCGCGCCTCAATGGAATCACCTTGCACAACGTGCACTCGCTGGGCTTGAGCAATTTAGGCGCTGGTCAATTGAGTTTTTACGGCTACATGGGGAAAAATTTGTCCTATCCAATCACGATTTCCCTGGATAATGTCGTAATCGACGGCGGCAATGTCTCCTTCGCCTTCCCGCACAATGGTGGACCGAACGCCAATCCGGCGGCCACTCACTTCAGTTTTACCGGCGGGCCGGTCAGCTTCGCCAGTTTGCTATCGCCCTCCAATCAGTACGACGTGCAGTTGAATGGCACACCTGGACAAGGCACGCCATTGGACTGCAGCAACGCTTTCGTCACCTACAGCAGCGTGTTGCCCGATTCGCCGATCTGATCGATCCAACTCGCACCGCTCTCGTCACCCCGCAGCGCTGGAGCCATCATGCCAGCGCTGCGTTTTCGATATGGCCCCGGCGGATGCGCTGGGTTCCACCCTCATCCCAGACCCGCCCACCAGGCACGCCATAGTATGGACATCGCGCTCGGCGAGGAACGTCTAAGGCGTGCACGCTGTGCAAGCCGTGCCCGCGCCAACGTCGAAACGATGCGCCGTGGCCGCGCACCCTGCACGCGCTGCGGCCAGCCCTGCAAGATGGCCTGCGCCCAGCGCTGTTGCGCTTGCGCCTCCTCGCCACTGCGCAGCGACAACGGCAACGCGGCAGTGCCGGCCTCGGCCAACCGCTGCGCCAGCACCTGGGCCGCGACAGGGCCGGCGGCGCCATCGGTGACGGCATCGAACAGTACACGCTCGACCGCAACCACTGCCTGGGCGAACGGTTGCAGGCGTTCCAGCGCATGCGCCACATCGGCAGCGGCGGCGCGCGAATCCGGCAAGGTCAGCAGCGCATCGGCTAACTGCGCCCAAGGCGCATCGACCGGTTCCAGAACCCGCCCCAACGGATGCCGCGAGCGCCGTCCGGCCCAACTGCGTAATTCTTCTCCCCACCATGCCAGCTTGGCATCGGCTGGCAGCGGATCGCCCGCGATGTTGAGGATGTCGTCGAACTCCTGCAGCAAGGCGAACCAGGCCACGGTGCGGGCGCGCTGAGGGGCAGGCACAAAGGTCTCGGCCACGGCCCATTCCGGCCAACGGCGGTGCCATTTGTCGAGAAAAGCCTCCAGTGCTGACGAGCTGCTCATGCGATCGAGGATTCGGAAAATCAGGAAGACGGCGCAGCCAGCGGCCACGCTGCAGCCGTGTACAGATCGAGCGGGTCGGCCACCAGCGCGTCGGCACGCCAGGCCAACGGCTCGTCGTCGTGCAGGCGATAACCCCACAATACCGCCACCGAAGCCATGCCGGCGGCGCGCGCGGCGAGGATGTCGCGCTCATCGTCACCGACGTAGACCACATCCTGCGGCGCCATCGCCAGCCGCTGCGCGGCGACCTGCAGCGGCAGCGGATGCGGCTTGCGCTCGGGCAACGAGTCGCCGCCGATCAGCACCGCACAGCGCTGCTCCCAGTGCAGTTGCGGCAGGATCAGCCGGGCCAGGAACTCGGGCTTGTTGGTGACGATCCCCCAAATGCTACCAGCCTCCTCCAGCCGTTGCAGCAACCCGGCGATCCCATCGAACGGACACGAATAACGGCCGATCAGCGCCTCGTAGTGGCTCAGGAACACCGGAATCAGCGCATCGCGGACATCGGCGGCCAGGTCCGGGAAGGCGACACAGAGCATCGCCCGCGCGCCTTTGGACACCACCGGACGCAGTTGCTCCAACGTCAGAGCGGCACGACCATGTTCGGCCAATAGCACATTGGTCGCGGCCAGCAGGTCCGGCGCACTATCCAGCAAGGTGCCGTCCAGATCGAATAGCACCGCGCGCGGGAACCCACGGCGCGGTGGTAGCTGACTACTGCTGCGCATCCAGCGCGTCCGGCTTGACCGCGCAGGCCAGATAGTTGACTTCGGTGCGAGTGGACAGACGCGCGCGGTTGCGCCATGGCTCATAGCGCAGGCCAGTGACATCGCGCAACTGCAATTGCACTTGGCGCAACCAGGCGGCCAGTTCCGCCGGCTTGATGAAATCTTGATAGCGGTGGGTGCCGGCGGGCAGCAGACGCGCCACGTATTCGGCGCCGACGATAGCCAGTGCGAACGCGGCCGGGGTACGATTGAGGGTAGACAGGAACAGTTGACCACCCGGCTTAAGCAAGCGTGCACATGCAGCGACGATTGCCGCCGGATCCGGCACGTGTTCGAGCATCTCCATGCAGGTGATCGCATCGAAACTGGCCGGCTGCGTCGCCGCCAGCTCCTCCACCGACTGCACTCGGTAATCGACCTCGACCGCGGATTCGAACCGATGCAGCCGCGCCACCTTGATCAGCTCCGGTGCCAGATCGATGGCAGTGACCTGCGCACCTTCCTTGGCCAGCGCCTCGCTGAGCAGGCCGCCTCCACAGCCCACGTCCAGCACCGTGGCGCCACGTAGCGGCACCCGCTCGGCGACGTAGCGCAGGCGCACCGGATTGAGTACATGCAGCGGCTTCTGCGGGCCGTCGGCATCCCACCAGCGGGTGGCAAGGGCGCCGAACTTGTCCAGTTCGGCCTGATCGAAATTGGCGGAAGCGTGGGCGACGGGAGCGATCATGACGGCATCTCGATAGGGCCACGCACTGCGCGGCACGGGAAAAACAGGTCAGGCGCGCACGCTGCGGATACGTTCGCGCCATTCCCGCGCATTGGCGAGCAGTGCCTCGACGTCCATGTCCACCAACACCCGCTGCGTCAGTTTGGGCTGGCCGGCGATCCACACATCGCTCACTTGCTGCCGGCCAGCCGCATACACCAGCTGTGAGAGTACGTTGTGCAACGGCTGGGTCTCCAAGGCCGACAAGTCCACGCAGATCAGGTCGGCCTGCTTGCCGGGTTCGATCGAACCAATCTTATCGCCGAAACCCAGCGCACGCGCGCCGCCCAGGGTCGCCGCACGCAGCGTGCTGGCCGCATCCAGCGCGGTGGCGTCATTGGCCACCGCCTTGGCCAGGAGCGCCGCGGTGCGGTTCTCGCTGAACATGTCCAGATCGTTGTTGCTGGCGCAACCGTCGGTGCCGATCGCCAGATTCACCCCGGCGCGCTGTAGCGCGCAAGCCGGGCAGAAACCGGAGGCGAGTTTGAGGTTGGATTCGGGGCAATGCACGACGCTGACACCGCGCTCGGCGCACAGATGGATCTCCGCGTCGGTCAGTTGGGTCATGTGCACCGCGATCAGGCGGTCGTTGACCAAGCCGAGCCGGTCCAGCCGCGCCAGCGGACGCTGGCCGTATTGCTTAAGCGAATCGGCGATCTCCTGCGCCGTCTCGTGGGTGTGCAGGTGGACCGGCACATCGAGCTGGTCGGACAGCATGCGCACCCGCTCGAAGTTGACATCGTTCACCGTGTACGGCGCATGCGGGGCGAAGGCGATGCCGACCAGCGGATCGTCGCGCCATTGATCGTGCACCTCGCAGGCGCGGGCGAAGTATTCGTCGGCGGTCTTGGCCCAGGCCGTGGGAAAATCGATGATCACCGTACCGACCCGCGCGCGGAAGCCGTGCCGCTTGTACACCGCGGCCTGCACATCGGCGAAGAAGTAATTTTCGTTGGCGCAGGTGGTGCCACCGCGCAGCATCTCGGCAATCGCCAGCACGGTACCGTCGGCAACGAACTCCGGGCCGATCACCGCGGTCTCCACCGGCCAGATGTGCTGCTGCAACCACACCATCAACGGCAGGTCGTCGGCGATACCGCGCAGCAGCGTCATCGGGTTGTGGGTATGCGCATTGACCAAGCCCGGCAGCAACGCCGCATCGGGACGCGAGACGGTATGTGCGGCGGCGAAGCGCGTGCGCGCCTGGGCGGTGGGCAGCACGGCGAGAATCTCGCTGCCGCGCACCGCGACCGCGTGGTCCTCCAGAACCACAGCATGCGGTTCGATCGGGATGACGTAACCGGCTTCGATCAGCAGGTCGCAGGATTCAATCGTGGGGACGGTCATGGTGCGTCTTGGCAGGCATCAAGGTGGCAGCGCCTGAAATGGCGCCTTGTCGAGGGCGACGGGACAATCGCCTTGCCCGTCTTAGCATAGCGTCTGCCACGCGCAATAGCGGACCTGGCCGGTTGGGGGGGCGTCGCGCGCCAGCACAGCCGGCAAATCGCGCCTTCCAATTGCGCACGGATGCGCCACAGGCCGCCGTTTGCACCGCGCGCCAGACCGGATACAACACCGCTCCGGCCGCCCAGCCAGGGGACGCACGCTGCGCCCCTGCACGGACACGCTTACTTGACGCGCGAGAAATATTCGCCCGAGCGCGTATCGACCTTGATCACTTCGTCCTGGCCAACGAACAAGGGCACCCGCACCACCGCGCCGGTCTCCAGCGTGGCCGGCTTGCCGCCGCCGCCAGAGGTATCGCCACGCACGCCCGGATCGGTCTGGACGATCTTCAGCTCGACGAAATTCGGCGGGGTGACCTGGATCGGGGTACCGTTCCACAACGTCACCACGCAGTCTTCCTCCCCCTTGATCCATTTGGCGGCATCGCCGACGCCGGCCTTGTCGGCCTGCACCTGCTCGAAGGTCTCCTGCTGCATGAAGTGCCAGTATTCGCCATCGGTATACAGATACTGCATGTTGGTATCGACCACATCGGCCGCTTCCACGCTGTCGGTGGCCTTCATGGTCATTTCGACCACGCGCCCGGATTTGATGAAACGATATTTGACCCGGGTGAAGGCCTGGCCCTTGCCCGGCTTCACGTATTCGGTATCGGTGATGATCGCCGGTTCGCTGTTGACCAGGATCTTCATCCCGTTCTTGACATCGTTCATGCCATAGCTGGCCATCTGAAACTCCTCGGGTAAGGCAAACCCGCCGCGTTCGGCGGCCGGCCGGATAGAATGGACGCCCCGCCACAGCGGCGGGCACTCGTTTGATGACCGCCTATGATAACCGCAGCCCTACCCTCGATGCAGCCGTCACCGAGCCCCCCCGTCGTCGCATCGCCACGCTGGCAGCAGATTTGGCGCGACGCCGTGCGCGATCCGCACGAACTGCTGGCACTGCTGGGGCTGGATCCGCAGGGACTGGGCATTTCCACCGAGGCGGCGACGCAGTTCGCGCTGCGCGTGCCGCGCGGCTTCGTCGCACGGATGCGGCATGGCGATCCGCACGACCCACTACTGCGTCAAGTGCTGCCGCTGGATGCCGAATTGCACCGGGTGCCGGGCTTCGCCCTGGATGCAGTGGGGGACGGCGCAGCGAAAAAGGCCGATGGAGTCATCCACAAGTATCGCGGCCGCGCCCTGCTGGTGGCGACCGGCAGTTGCGCGGTGCACTGCCGCTATTGCTTCCGCCGCCACTTTCCCTATGCCGAGGAGAGCGCCGCACGCGATGGCTGGCGCGATGCGGTGGCAGCCATCGCCGCCGATCCCAGCATCGAGGAAGTGATCCTGTCCGGCGGCGATCCGCTCTCGCTGGCCACGCCGAAACTGGTCGAACTGACCGAGGCGCTCACGGCGTTACCGCAGATCAAGCGCCTGCGCTTGCATAGTCGGCTGCCGGTGGTATTGCCCGAGCGTATCGATGCCCCACTGCTGGCGTGGCTACGCGCCCTGCCCTGGCCGCTGGCCGTGGTAATCCACGCCAATCATGCCAACGAATTCGACGCTGCGGTGGATGCCGCGCTGGCGCGCCTGCGCGATGCCGGCGCGCAGTTGCTCAACCAGGCGGTGCTGTTGCGCGGCGTCAACGACACCGTGGAGGCACTGGCCAAACTGAGCGAACGCAGCTTCGCCGCCGGGGTGCTGCCCTATTACCTGCACCAGTTGGACCGGGTCGAGGGCGTGGCCCATTTCGAAGTGGACGATGCCACCGCATTGGATTTGCATCGAGCGCTGGCCTCGCGGCTATCCGGCTACTTGGTACCGAAGCTGGTGCGCGAAATCCCCGGCGACAGCAGCAAGCGCCCGCTGATGCCCTGATCGGTACCATCGCCGCGCACCTGGCGCACCGCAACTACGCCCAAGACCTGTCTCAATTGCCCGCATAGAGGGTCGGCAAGGATTCGTGCAGAAAAGAGCCAAAAGCGAGCTAACTCGCTATCAGCCAAGAACTTTTCATGGAATTCCTGCAGACCCTCCAAAGCCTCCGGCTTGGTTCCGGCATACAGCGCCGATTAGAGGGCCCGCAGACGCGCCAGCAACGAAGTGCTAGCGTAACCATCCTGCGGCAATTGCTGGCTGCGCTGGAATGCACGGATTGCCTGACGAGTTCGCGGCCCCAACGTACCGTCGACGCTGCCTACGTCGAATCCCTTTTCGTTCAGCCGCTTCTGCAACTCGGTGATCTCGGCCACGCTATTGAGCGGAGGATCATCTTTGGGCCATGAGTGCTCTACCCCGGCACCGCCCGCATAGCCATCGGCCAGCAAACCGACCGCCAAGGCATAGGCGTTGGAACTGTTGTAGCGCAGAATGCTGCGGAAATTGTCGAACACCAAAAACGCCGGGCCGCGGTACCCGGTGGGCAACAGCACCGATGCCTGCTGCTGAGCCAGTGCGCCCGCAATCGGTTTGCCAGCACACCTCACCCCCAGGCGCAGCCATTCGGCTACGGTTTTCTTGATCGTCAGGTCGGCTTGCGCGTAGTCGAAGCCGGCTGGCAGATGGACCTCCTGGCCCCAAGGAATATCGCGGGTCCAATTGCTCTGCTTGAGATAATTCGCCGCAGAACCCAAAGCGTCCGCATCGGAATTCCAGACATCCCGTTTATGGTCGCCATCCTCGTCGACGGCGTATTCGCGATAGGTGGTCGGAATAAATTGCGTCTGCCCCATGGCGCCGGCCCACGAGCCAATCAACCGCGAGCGATCAATGCCTTTTTCCGTCTGTAGAATCTGCAAGGCCGCAAGCAGTTGCGTGTTGCCATATGTGGTGCGCCGCCCCTCATGCGCCAGCGTCGCCAGCGAGCGGATCACATAAAGGTCCCCGATATTTTTGCCGTACTCGCTTTCCATGCTCCAGATGGCGGTCAGTATGCCCGGATCCACACCGTACTGCTGCCTCAATTTCTGAAAGAGAGCGTGATTGCTCTTCAGCAGTTGCTGTCCTTTCTGGATGATGGAAGGTGTGATACGGCCATCGAGATAGTCCCACAGAGCAAGGGTAAATTCGGGTTGCTGCTGATCCAGTGCCTGCACCGATGGATCGGGTGTGACGCCAGCGAATGCCTTATCCAGCGTGGTTGCTTCGATGCCGGCGGCAAGCGCACGCTGGCGGAAATCGGCAAGCCACTGTTCGAAGCTGGCAGTGGGTAAGGGTTTTTGTTGCGCGGTGGCGGTGGTTGGGGAGAATGAGGCTGTTTCGGGATCTGTGGTTTGCGCTGCTGCACTGGTGGCAACCACACATACGCTGACACAGAACGATAAACGCAAAATACGCGAAGGCATAATCATGGCTAGCGATACCTGCAGTGAGGGGATGCGAATTCAGCATAGTCCTCGTGTTCCTTGGATAAAAGTATTGCGGCCGTACTTTTATTGAACAACTCTTGGGCAATCTATCCCACTTAGGGAAGGCACGAACAAGCCCATCCCCCCTGTTTTTGGCACAAATCATTGATTTTGGAAGACCTGACTTATTCAAGCCCTCCTTGTTATCACGCCTGAGCCGGCTCAAGTCCAGTCTGGTGCAGTTCAGGCAGTACACCCCGCCCCCCCAACAATGCCGCGCCGGTGCTGGAACTGAACACTACAAAAAAGTAGACAACCCGTTATCCACGAATAGAGGCGAGAAGGCTCCAGCGAAAGGCGAAGGCGGGAAACGACATTGCTACCCCGTGCTGCACTATATTGCACCGCCTGGTGCCGACCCCAAACGCCGGCACGCTGGACGCGCGCAACAAATCAACTGGCAGGGGTCACGACGGCACCGCAATTAATGCTTGCTCTGCCCCGCCAGGCGCGCCATACGCTGTGCGTCGGACAGCACCCCGCGCAACAGCCGCACTTCCTGCTCGCTGAGCGCGTTGCGCAGGAACAACCGACGCAGTTTGCGCATCGCCGACTCTGGCGCGCGGCCCTTGTGGAAATCGATGTCATCCAGAGTCTCGGCCAACTGCCCGAACAGGCCTTCCAGTTGCGCGTGGCTGGCCGGCGCTTCGCGCAACCCAGGCGCCGCAGCGGGCACGGCGGCCTCGCTGCGCAACTGGGTCAGCCGCACTTCATAGGCCAACACCTGCACCGCCGCGGCCAGGTTGAGCGAACTGAACGCCGGGTCGGAGGGGATATGCACCGCCGCATGGCATTGTTGCAGTTCCTCGTTGGTCAAGCCGGTGCGTTCGCGCCCGAACACCACCGCCACCTCGGCCGCATCGGCCACTGTCGCCGCCAGACGCTGCGCGGCGTCCGCGGGCAACAATTCCTGCAACGCGACCCGGCGACTCCGCGCAGTACAACCCAACACCAGCCGGCAATCGGCCAGCGCATCGGCCAGCGTCGGCAACACCGGCGCCTGTTGCAACACGTCTTCGGCGCCAGCCGAACGCCGGTAAGCGTCGACGTCCACGCTGCATTCCGGCGCCACCAACACCAGCCGTGCCAGGCCCATGGTCTTCATCGCCCGCGCCGCGGCACCGATGTTGCCTGGGTGCTGGGTTCCCACTAGGACGAAGCGAATGCGGGCAGGATCGGTCATGGCAGCGCAGCAGAGGGAAGCGAATGGGGGCGTAGATGGTAAACTGTGCAGCCGGCCTTCGCGCCGGAGTGCTCTTTTCCTCCTTCAGCCCTACCTCCGCCCTTTCGGGGAACCGTTGCCGTGCAAAAACCCGTCGTTACCGTCATGGTCAAGGCCGCCCGTCTCGCCGGCAACGTGCTGTTGCGCCACATCAACCGTCTCGAGGCACTGAACGTGGTGCAGAAGGACCGCATGGACTACGCCAGCGAAGTCGATGCCGATGCGGAGAAGGTGATCGTCAAGGAACTGCGCCGCGCCTACCCAGACTACGGCGTGATGGGCGAGGAAAGCGGCGTACAGGGCGGCGGTCGCTACATGTGGGTAATCGATCCACTGGACGGCACCAGCAACTATCTGCGTGGATTCCCACATTATTGTGTGTCCATCGCCTTGGTCGAAAACGGCGAGCCAATCGATGCGGTGATCTTCGATCCACTGCGCAACGAGCTGTTCACCGCCAGCCGCGGCAACGGCGCTGTACTCAACGACCGCCGCATCCGCGTCAGCGAACGCAAGGAACTCGATGGCGCCATCGTCAATACCGGCTTCGCCCCACGCGAACGCAAGCGCACCAGCGCGCAGCTCAAATGCGTGGACGCGTTGATGGTGCAAGCCGAGGACATCCGCCGTACCGGTTCGGCCGCATTGGACTTAGCTTATGTCGCCTGCGGTCGTGCCGATGCCTATTTCGAGGCCGGCGTAAAAGCGTGGGATATCGCCGCTGGCGTGTTGCTGGTGCGCGAAGCCGGCGGTCGCGTCACCGACTTCAAGGGCGCCACGCCAGGCCGCATCGACGACCGCGGCGCCCCTCAATTCCAGATTGTCGCCGGTAATCTCAAGGTCAGCGACGCGCTACAGAAGCTGATCGTCAACAGCGGGTATGCCGGCGAGTTCGACGCCAAGCTCTAAAAAAACCAGGTGCAGGGAACCGGAGAACCGAGCCCCCCTCAGAAAACCGAAAGCCGCGCGATTGCGCGGCTTTTTTGTTTCCAACATGCGCACAATCGGCGCCATATCGACCGGTCCTGACACGAAGCGCTTGCGGACAAGGCGGTGTAACGCGTGGATATGCCAACAAAGCGCCTTCTTCCGATTGCACCGCAGTCATGGCGAACATGCGCCACAAGATTGACATCAAAATTTCACGAAAAAATGATCGCCGGGTGCGTAGAAACCGATCGGCATGCATCCAGAAAATGATGGATACGTCTCCGAAATCACACCAATACGTCAGGTGCCGCTTAACCGCCGATGGCAGTCATCGATAGTCTGCCTCAAGACTAGCAATAGATGGTCGATATCGGTGCGGGCCTTTGCCCATAGCCTCGCCTCCCCACCAGCGCTCACCCGACACCGCGTTGCCGGCTCATCCCGATCACGCAGTCGGTAGCTCGCACCTTCCGTTCCGGAGATTTTACCAAATGTCGTTCAATCATCTTACCGTCAGCAAACGCTTGGCGATCGGCTTCTGCGGCGTGATCGCCATGCTGCTGCTGGTCGGCATCGCCAGCCTGATCGGGTTCCGCAAGTTTACCGCAGCCGCTGCAATGGACGCGCATACCTATCAGGTCATCACCATGGGCGACCACATGCTGTTGAGCCTGCTCAATATCGAAAGCGGCGCGCGTGGCTTCGGCCTCACAAAGGACCCCACCTATCTTGAGCCGTTCGAACTGGGAAAACGCGAATTCGACACGCAATTGCAGCAATCCAAACAGTTGACCGCAGACAACCCGATGCAGCAGACGCGTCTGCAAACAATCGCGCAGTCCTACGAACAATTCCTCGCAATCCAGGAAAAGACAATCGATCAGATCCGTGGCAACGCGAGCGGCAGCACCTCCAGTCTGTCAACGCTCAACACGCAAGGCAAGCAGCAGATGGATACACTGCGGGACAGTATCAGGCATTACGAAGACACCGAGCAAGGATTGTTGAAAGTGCGCCGAGCCGCAAGCGAGGCGCGTGCGCGGACGGGCGAGTGGACCAACATCGGCGGCATGCTGATCGGCATTCTGGCTGCGGTATCGCTTGGCCTACTAGTCCGCAACAGTCTGATGCGCCAGCTTGGTGGCGAGCCAGCCTATGCTGCCGAGGTCGTCCGCCGCATCGCCAATGGCGACCTGTCGCGGGACGTGGAACTCGATGCGACATCGCCATCGCTACTGAACGACATGCGACAGATGCAAGAGCAGTTGCGCGCAGTGATCCAGGCACAGACCGAGATGGCAGACCATCACGCAGCCGGACAAATCAGCTTCCGCATGAACGAGACACACTTTCCAGGTGATTATGGACGCATGGTGCGCGACGCCAATGCGCTGGTGCATCGCCACATTGATGTGAATCAGCGGGTGATCGCACTGATGGGCGAATACGCCGAGGGCGACCTGAGCGGCGACTTGGAGCAATTCCAGGGCGAAATGGCGATCCTGACCGAGACCATGTACAAGGTGAAAAGCAACCTGGGTGCGATCAACAGCGAGATCGATCTGCTGGTCCGCGCGGCCGCGCAGGGCGATTTCTCCCGTCGCGGCGAAGAAACGCGTTTTCGCCATGCCTTCCGTTCCATGGTGACCAACCTCAATCACATGATGACTGGCACCGAGACGAATCTGGCGGCGCTGTCGCAGTTGCTACGTGCGATCGCCGCCGGCGATCTCACCCAACAAATGCAGGGAGAGTTCCACGGCGTTTTCGCACGCATGCGCGACGACGCCAACGCCACAGTCGGGCAATTGACCGAAATGGTAGGTCGCATCCAAAAAGCATCCACGAGCATCGACAGCGCCGCCAGCGAGATCGCCACCGGCAACAACGACCTGTCGCACCGCACCGAACAGCAGGCCGCCAGCCTGGAGGAAACCGCCGCCTCGATGGAAGAACTCACCTCCACCGTGAAGCAGAACGCCGACAATGCACGCCAGGCCAACCAGTTGGCGGTTAGCGCCGCATCGGTCGCTTCGCAAGGTGGCCAGGTGGTCGGCCAAGTCGTCACCACGATGAGTGGTATCGAATCCTCCTCAAAGCGCATCGCCGACATCATTGGCGTCATCGACGGCATTGCCTTTCAGACGAATATTCTCGCACTCAACGCAGCGGTGGAAGCGGCACGTGCCGGCGAACAAGGCCGCGGGTTCGCTGTGGTCGCCAGCGAAGTACGCACCCTCGCACAACGCTCGGCCAATGCCGCCAAGGAAATCAAGGACCTGATCGACGACTCGGTGAACCGCATCGCCGAAGGCTCGGTCCTGGTTGCCCGCGCAGGCACGACCATGCAGGAGGTCGTGGCCTCGGTACAGCGCGTCACCGACATCATGAGCGAGATCTCCGCGGCCTCGCAGGAACAGTCGGCTGGGATCGAGCAAGTCAATAAGACCATCACCCAAATGGACGAAGCGACCCAGCAAAACGCCTCGATGGTCGAGGAGGCGACCGCCGCAGCACGCTCCATGGAACAGCAGGCAAACCAGTTGGTCGAGATCGTCGGACAGTTCCATGTGCAAAGCGAAACCTATCCGACAGTGGCAAAGATGGTGGCGCGCGTCACCTCACACGTGGCCCCTGCCATGCACGTTGTCTCCTGATCAACACGCACGGGGCGGCCCTGGCCGGCCCCGTGTTTCAGGGGAGAACGCAGCGCGCCGCTGCAAGGACACAGGAAGGCACTCGCACCTTGACCCTCTCCGCTACAGACAATGTGCACTGCGTGGGCACATCGGTCGCCGCCGTCACACCACACATGACACCTCAACAGGCGCTGTGACCCTGCACCCAAAAGAAAAGCCGCGCATTCGCGCGGCTCTTGCAAACTGACGAAAACAGGAGAATCGCGCATTCCTCGCGCTCCGGCCCCTCACGGGTGCCCAGCTTACGGCCTGCGCGCCAGCGCCTCCACGTCCTTGGCCTTCGGCAACAGATCCTGCTTGGTGACCTGGAACGGACCGATCGACAACAACGGCACCGCCACGATCACCGAGGACACCACCACGATCACCGCGCCGATCATGTGGGTCAGCGCCAAACCTTGCATCGATGCGCCACCGTACAAGTACAACGCCAACGCCGACAGGAAGAACATCACCGCCGTGATCACCGTGCGCGACAGGGTCTGATTGATCGAACGATTCAACACCTCGGTCGGCTCCACACGCAGGCTGCGGAAATTTTCGCGCACGCGATCGAACACCACGATGATGTCGTTGATCGCAAAACCCATCACAGACAACAGACCGGCAAGCACGGTGAGATCGAACTCGCGACCGGTCACCGAGACATAGGCAACGGTCACCAGCAGATCGAACAACGCTGTCATGCTGGCCACGACCGCGAATTTCCATTCGAAACGGAACGCGATGTAGATCAGGAAACCGATCAGCATGAACACCGTCGCATAGACGCCATTCAACGCCAGGTCCTTGCCGACCTGCGGCCCGACGAATTCGCCCGGCTGCACCGTCGCCGGATTCTCCGGCGTCGTCACCGCCTTGCGAACCTGTTCGGCCAAGTTCTTGGTGATGTCCTCGTTATTGTGTTCGCCCTGCGGCTGCAGGCGGATGACCACCTGGTTACCGCTACCGACATTCTGCACCTGCACGTTCTCGAAGCCGGCCTTGGCCAACTGCGCGCGCACCTGATCCACATCGACCGTTTTCTGGAAACTGGTCTGCACTAGCGCGCCGCCGGTGAATTCCAACGCGTAATTGAAGCCCTTGGCGAAGATCACGCCCAACGAGGCCAGCGCCAGCACCACCATCAGCGCCAAGGTCGGGTGCCGCCAGCGCATGAAGTCGATCTTGGTGTCGTTCGGGATCAGGTGAAGCGGGAAGATTTTCATAGGATGCCGCTCTGCGTTTTTTTGGAGCCCGCGCCGGCCGGCGCGGGTTCTTGCGAAGGATGGCGTGCGCGGCTCAAATCGCCACGGACTTGAGCTTCTTGCGACGGCCGTAGATCAGCACCGCCAGCGCACGCGACACGGTGATCGCGGTGAACATCGAGGCGAAGATGCCGATGATCATGGTCAACGCAAAGCCCTTCAACGGACCGGTGCCGAACGCGTACAGCGCCACGCCCACGATCAGGCCGGTGAGGTTGGCGTCGAGGATGGTGCCGCCGGCCTTTTCGTAACCAGACGCAATCGCCGACTTGGGCGGCACGCCCAAACGCAACTCTTCGCGGATACGCTCATTGATCAGCACGTTGGCGTCCACCGACAAGCCCACCGACAGAGCCAGACCGGCGAAGCCCGGCAACGTCATGGTGGCACCGAACAGCGACATCACCGAAACCACGATCAGCAGGTTCATCAGCAAGGCTACCGAGGTGATCGCACCGAACATGCGGTAGTACACGCCGAAGAACACCAGGGTGAACAGGAACGCATAGACCACAGCGGTGATGCCCCGCTCCACGTTCTCGGCGCCCAGGCTGGGACCGATGACATATTCCTCGACGAAGTCCATCGGCGCAGCCAGCGAACCAGCACGCAGCAACTTGGCCAGATTCTCTGCCTCGGTCTTCTCCAGGCCGGTGGTCTGGAAATTCTTGCCGAACACACCAGCGATGCGGGTCGGCGCCAATGCCTCTTCCTTGACCCGAACGCTGCGCACTTCCTTGCCATCGACCATGGTGACGGTCGGAATGCGTTCGATGTAGACCACCGACATCAGCTTGCCGGTGTTGGCGCTGGTGTAATCGAACATGCGCTGACCGGCGACGTTATTGAGCGTCACCGCCACCGCCGGCAAGCCATTCTGATCGATGCTGACGCTGGCGTTGACCATTTGATCGCCTGACACCAGCACACGCTTGTTCAGCAGCACCGGCGCGCCATTGTCGCGCCGATAGTAAACTTTGGCCTCGGCCGGAATGTTGCCGGAGCGCACCGCATCCTCGGCATTGCCATCGACCACGCCACGGAACTCCAAGGTAGCGGTGGCACCGATCATGCGCTTGGCCTCGGCGGTGTCCTGTACGCCCGGCAACTCGACCACGATACGGTCCTCGCCCTGGCGCTGGATGATCGGCTCGGCCACGCCCAACTGGTTGACGCGGTTGCGTAAAGTGGTCAGGTTCTGCTCGATGGCGCCAGCGGCGATCTGCTTCAGCTCGGCATCGGGCACAGTCACCGCGATGGTCTGCCCGGACACGGCGTAGCTCAACGTTGGCTGCGCCTTGGCCAGAAGGGCGCGTGCGGCGCTGGCATCGGCGCCTTCGCCCAGGTTGGCCTGGATGCTGTTGTCTGGCCGACGTTCCACCGAACGGTAGGGAATGCGGTTATCGCGCAACGTGGTGCGGAGGTCTTCGGCGAAGGCGTCCAGGCGCTTCTCCAGCGCAGCCTTCTGATCCACCTGCAACGCGAAATGCACACCGCCGACCAGGTCTAGGCCCAACACCATCGGCTTGCCGCCGAGCTTGGACAGCCAACCTGGCACGGTCGAGGCCAGGTTCAGCGCCACCGTGTAGTTTTCGCCCACCTGCTCGCGCAGGATGTCGTTGGCGCGGGTCTGCGCCTGCAGGGTCGGCAACCGCACCATCAGGCTGTCGCCTTCGTTGGCCACCGACTTGGGAGTGATCCCGGCCGCCTTCAGGTCGGCGAGGACCCGTTCGCGCAGGGCATCGTCGAGCTTGCCGCCGCGGCTGGCGGTGATCTGGACCGACGGATCCTTCTGGTACACGTTCGGCAGCGCGTACAACGCGCTCAACCCAAGCACGATCAGAATGAGGACATATTTCCAGCGCGGAAACTCGAGCATTGCGGAACCCCGCACGACGCCACGCCGGCGCCGCGCCTAGCAGTAGGAGGAATGGATCAGGCGGACTTCAGCGTGCCCTTCGGCAGCACGTTGCCGATGGCGCCTTTCTGCACACGGATGCGCACGTTTTCGGCAACTTCCACAGTGATGAAGTTGTCGCCGATGTCGGTGACCACGCCGGCCACGCCGCCGGAAGTGATGACCTCGTCCCCGCGACCAAGCTTGTCCAGCATCGACTTGTGCTCCTTTTGCTTCTTCATCTGCGGGCGGATCATCGCGAAGTACATCACCGCGATCAGGATGACGGGCAAGAGGAACATCTGCAGGCCACCACCGGCCGAAGCAGTGCCGCCAGCGGTCTGTGCCTGGGCGACGGGAATCAGGAAATCGAGCGGATTCATCGGGTATGTCCTATGGGTTCGTGCAGCCCGCACCCTGGGGGACGGGCCACTGATTTGCCGGGAAGCAGCAAGCAGCCGCCGATTATGCCACGATCTGCCTTCACTCTCCCAAACCGCCACCAGCGCCTTCCCTACCCCGGCACAACGGTGAATGCAGTTCCGCAGAAACGCGGCGTCCCAGATGACCAAACGCCGCAAAGCAGCATTCCCCCTGGCAACGCGCGCGCGACGAAAAGCGTGACCGACTACTCCGATGGAAGCAGCGTTGCCTCGACCCCGCGCGCCGCATAGAAGGACCGTCGGAATTGGGCAAAGGTTCCCGCCGCGATGGCCGCGCGCATCTGCGCCATGAGATTTTGGTAGTACCAGAGGTTATGCAAGGTTCCCAACATCGGCGCCAGCATCTCGTTGCAGCGATCCAGATGGCGCAGATAGGCGCGGGTATAGCCGCTGCTGCAGGCGTAGCAGCCACAGCCTGGCTCGATCGGGTCCAGGTCGCGCTCGTATTTGGCGTTGCGGATGCGCACCGTGCCGAAGGACGTGAAGTAATGGCCATTGCGCGCATTGCGGGTCGGCATCACGCAATCGAACATGTCCACGCCACGGGCCACGCCCTCGACCAGATCCTCCGGGCGTCCCACGCCCATCAAATAACGCGGACGGTCGGCCGGCAACTGCGGGTGCAGATGTTCGAGCATGGCATTGCGCTCGTGCTCCGGCTCGCCCACCGCCAAGCCGCCGATCGCGTAGCCATCGAACCCGATGGTCCGCAGCCCCTCGATCGAACGGCTGCGCAGGTCCGCATGCACGCCGCCCTGGACGATGCCGAACAACGCCGCATCGTTCCCCAGCGCATCGTGCGCATTGCGCGAGCGCCGTGCCCAGCGCAGGCTCAGTTCCATCGAGCGCCGCGCCACCTCCTCGGTGGCCGGGTACGGCGTGCACTCGTCGAAGATCATCACGATGTCCGCGTCGAGCACCTTCTGAATCTGCATGCTCTCCTCCGGCCCGAGGAACACCTTGGCGCCATCGGTCGGCGCGGCGAAGGTCACGCCCTGCTCGCTGATCTTGCGCCGATGTGCCAGCGAGAACACTTGGAATCCACCGGAATCGGTCAGGATCGGACCATCCCAACGGGCGAAGCCGTGCAGGCCGCCGTGGTCGCCGATCACCTCCAACCCCGGGCGCAGATACAAGTGGAAGGTATTGCCGAGAATGATCTGCGCACCCAGCGCCTTGATCTGCTCGGGCAGCACGCCCTTGACCGAGCCGTAGGTGCCGACCGGCATGAACGCGGGCGTCTCCACGGCCCCGCGCGGGAAGGTCAGGCGACCGCGGCGCGCGGCGCCATCGGTGGTGTGTAGCTGAAACTGCAATCGGGACATGGCGCTGAAAGGCGAGAAATCGGAAATGGAAAACGACAAGGGACACCGCAACGACGGCGCGGTGCTAGGACTCGACCTCGGCAAGGGTCGCCTGCGCACTCCACAACAGCATGGCATCGCCGTAGCTGAAAAAGCGGTAGCGCTGCGCGATCGCGTGGCGGTAAGCGGCGAAAATCCGCTCGCGGCCAGCGAAAGCCGCAACCATCATCAACAACGTGCTTTCCGGCAAGTGGAAATTGGTCACCATGGCATCGACGCTGCGGATGCGGTAACCGGGCAGGATGAAGAGCTGCGTCTCGCCGGCGAACGGATACAGCTCGCCGTCCTTGGACGCGCTTTCCAGCGCGCGCACCACCGTGGTTCCGACCGCGATCACGCGCCCGCCGGCGGCGCGGGTACGGCGGACCTGCTCGACCAGGCTGGCACCGACGTTGAGCCACTCGTGGTGCATCTGATGCTGTTCCAGCGCCTCCACACGCACCGGCTGAAAAGTTCCGGCACCGACATGCAGGGTGATATGGCCGACCTCGACCCCACGCTCGTGCAGCGCCTGTAGCAGCGGCACATCGAAATGCAGCCCGGCGGTCGGCGCGGCGACCGCGCCGGCCTCGCGCGCAAATACCGTCTGATAGCGCTCGCGATCCTCCAGCCCCGGCTCGCGCCGGATATACGGCGGCAGCGGCAACCGTCCGGCCTGCTGCAGCCAATGCTCCAACGTGCCGTCGACATGGAACTGCAACTGGTAGAACGCGCCATCGCGGCTCAGCACCTCCGCTTCGCCGCCGGCATCCAGGGCGATGCGCGCACCGACCTGCGGCGACTTGCTCACGCCCAGTTGCGCGCGCGCGCACTGACCGCCGAGCAGGCGCTCGATCAGGATCTCGACCCGCCCGCCGGTCTGCTTCTGCCCGAACAAACGCGCAGGGATCACCCGCGTATCGTTGAAGATCAACAGGTCGCCCACGCGCAGCAACTGCGGCAAATCGCGCACCTGACGATCCTGGAATGGCGCTGGGGCCGGCGGCACCCACAGCAGACGGCTGGCCGAGCGCTCGGCCAGGGGGGCCTGCGCGATCAGGTCGTCGGGCAGGTCGTAGTGGAAATCGGACTTCTTCAAGGCCGGCGGATCGCAGAACCAGGGCCGGGCATTGTAGCCGGCAACGCCATCCCCGCTGGGCACCGCTCCCGCACCGGAGCGGTTTTAACCGCAACCGCAGCGCCAGCCACCCCCACTCAACGCTCGAACTTGGTCGCCAGGATGATCGATGAGGTAGTGCGCTCCACCCCATCCAGCGCGCCGATGCGGTCGGTCAACGCGTCCATGTCGTTGACCCCCGGCACCACGGCCAGCGCGATCAGATCGTAGGAACCACTGACCGAATGCAATACCCGTAGCGCATCGATCTCGCGCAAGGCCTTGACTACCGAGATCATTTTCTTCGGCGACACGGTGATGAGGATATGCGCGCGGATAGAACCCTGTTCGTAGTCATCGCGGGTGCGTACGGCATAGCCGCAAATCACCCCCTCGCGCTCCAGGCGCTCGATCCGGCTCTGCACCGTGGTGCGCGACACGCCGAGCCGACGCGCGATCTGCGCGGTGGATGCGCGCGCATCCTCGCGCAGAAGCGACAGCAGGCGTTCGTCGGAGGCCGTGATCTTCATGGCAGCCCATTTCGTCGATTCGACGAAATTACATTATTTCCCGTGCAAATCAACGCTGTCACTCGACCGCCACGTTCCGATAATGGATTCAAGGCCAATCCCTGGGCGATCCGTCATCAGGAGAACTTCATGAGCGTACTCAGCCTTCTCGCCTCGCTCCGCGCCCATGCCGGCGAACGTCTGACCCACGGCCTGGACGATGCCGACATCCTCCGTCTGGCCACCTCGCATCCGCAGCTTAGCGCAGCGATCGAGGCCGCGGTGCTCGAACATGCTCACCTTGCCAGGGAATTCGGCGATCTGCTCGATCTCGACGAGGCGGCGCAGATTTGCACCGTGCAAGCGGGCTTCGTGAATTTTTACGCCGACGATGTGGTAACCCCCTATGTGCCACTGACCGCGCGCGGCCCTTGGGTCATCACCCTGAAGGGCGCGGTTCTGTACGACACCGGAGGCTACGGCATGCTCGGCTTCGGCCATACCCCCGAAGCGGTACTGGAGGCGATGGCGCGGCCGCAGATGATGGCCAACGTGATGACACCCAGCGTGTCGCAACTGCGACTGGAGCGGGCACTGCGTACGGAGATCGGCCACCGCCGCGGCGGCTGCCCGTACAGCAAGTTCATGTGCCTCAATTCCGGCTCCGAGGCCGTCGGCTTGGCCGCACGCATCGCCGACATCAACGCCAAACTGCAAACCGATCCCGGCGCACGCCATGCCGGGGCCAAGATCAAGCGTGTCGTGGTGAAGGGCAGTTTCCACGGCCGCACCGACCGCCCCGGGCTGTACTCCGATTCCAGCCGCAAGATCTACCTGCACCACCTGGCCAGCTATCGCGGCGAGGACTCGCTGATCGCGATCGCCCCCTACGACGTGGACGCACTGCGTCGCGTCTTTGCCGACGCCGCGCAGCACGGCTGGTTCGTCGAGGCGGTATTCCTCGAACCGGTGATGGGCGAAGGCGACCCCGGACGCGCACTACCGCAGGACTTCTACGCCGCCGCGCGCGAACTCACCCGCGCACACGGCAGCCTGTTACTCATCGATTCGATCCAGGCCGGGCTGCGCGCGCACGGCGTGCTGTCGATGGTGGACTATCCCGGCTTCGAGCGGCTCGATCCGCCGGACATGGAAACCTATTCCAAGGCGCTCAACGCCGCGCAATATCCGCTGTCGGTGCTGGCGCTCACCCAGTCCGCCGCCCAGCTGTACCGCAAGGGGACCTACGGCAACACCATGACCACCAATCCACGCGCGTTGGACGTGGCCACCGCCACCCTGACGCAACTGACCCCGCAATTGCGCGCCAACATCCGCGAACGCGGGGCCGAAGCTGTGCGAAAACTGGAGACGCTCAAGGCGCAACTCGGCGGTGCGATCACGCATGTGCAGGGTACCGGCCTGCTGTTCTCCTGTGCGCTGGCACCGCAGTTCAAGTGTTACGGCGCCGACTCCACCGAGCAATGGCTACGCCAGCACGGCGTCAACGTCATTCACGGCGGCGAGAATTCGCTACGCTTCACCCCGCATTTCGCGATGGACAGCGAGGAGCTGGACCTGCTGGTCGGGCTGATCGGCCGCGCGCTGCGCGAGGGACCTCGACTGGCGCAGGCCGCGGCGGCCTGAGCCCACGTGCAACATACACTCGGCCCGCGCGCGATCCGAGCCACGCCGGCGCCTGCCGCTTCGTCATCCGTTCGGGCTGAGGTCACACGCGACGGCACAGATCACCACGCACGCGCTGCTGCGGCAGCGCGACGTTGGCGCCCAATCGTCATTCAGCGTTGCAACACCTGCAACGCCGTGCTGACGTAGACCAGCGGGGCGTTCCAGTTGATCGCCACTTCGTTGGTCGCGTAGCTACACTCCTTGTCCAGGTAGGACAGCGCCGGCAGCGTCGAGGTGTAAGCATGCTTGCACACCTCTGCATCCTGCTGACCCGGCTGCGGACCGCCGACCAACAAACCGGGCACCGGCGTGGCGAGGCCGTCTGCAATGGAGATACGGTGATGAATGTGCATCGGCGAACGCGCGCCGATGCCGGTGACGAACGACATGCCAAGTGGGTTACGCCCGAGCACGTAGTCCAATTGCGACTGTGCGGCCTGCAGATACTCTGGCTTGGGCTGCACCTGATAGGCCTGCAGTAACAGCATCGCCTGCCCCAGCACGGCGCTGTTGCTGCCCCACTGGAAATCCTGCGAGGTCATCGCGACCCGCCAGGCCGAGTGTTGCCAGACCTGTGTCAGATGGTCGGCCAGACCCTCGATCTCACGGGCGATGCGCGCCTGGTCGGCATGCCGGGTCAACCGCGCGCGATGCTGCGCCAACGACATCCAGGCCAAACCGCCGACATTGCCCCAATACGGCACGTTGATCGGCACATGGCGCGCCATCGCCGCGTCGTAATACGCGTTGTCGGCGGTGGCCAGATACAACTCCGTGGCGGCCCAGGCAAACTCGTCGTCGAGGTGGTCGTCCGCGTAGGCGCCGGTGTGCACATCGGGCGGTTGCCGATAGATCGCATCCGGATGCGCCTGCGCCCAGGCCCAGGCGCGATGCGCGGCCTTGAGCATGCGCGCGGACACTCCACCGAACTGCGCATCGAACGGCGCATAAATGCGACTGGCCTGCGCCATCACCGCGGCGAAATCGAGCGTGGCCGCGGTGCTTTTCTGTACCACATAGCGCGGCGCATTCGCCTGATCCGGCATCTGCATGCCGGAGAACTCCAGGTTGGTCAGTTTGTGGTACACACCGCCATCGTGCGGGTCCTGCATCGCCAACAGCCACTGCAGGTTCCAGTCGACCTCGCGCAGGATATCCGGCACACCGCCGCCGCTGCCGGGAATCCCTTCCTTGTGCGTAGCGAAATACCCTGGGAACTGCTCGTAGGCGGCCAGCAATGTGTAGACGGTGATACCGGAATTGACCACGTACTTGTTGTAGTCGCCAGCGTCGTACCAGCCCTTGGGCGCGGCGATCACGGTACCAGCCGGACGCGCGGGCGACGCTGCCGAGGCGTGGATCAGCACGTGGTCGTCGGGATGGCCGGCGGCGCGCGCGTGACGGCCGGCGTACTTGCCGGACAACGCAGTGCTGGCGCGGTTGTAGTAATAGGCTTTGAGCGCGGCACGCGACAGCGCGTCGTAGGCGTTCTCGGCGATGGCGAAATCGTCCGATGGGGTTAAGCCATCCACCCGCAGCCGGTAGTGGCCTGGGGCGCGCAAGGCGGAAAAATCGGCGATCCGCACCGTCTCTTGCGCCGGTGGCCAGAGCGCCGCCGCGCCGAGGGTACCGCGCAACACCACCTCGCCCGAGTCGGCCCGCTCCACCGCGAACGCGGTGCCGTGACCATCCGGTACTACCGCCAGCTTACTGGCAGCCGGCAAGAAACCGACCTGGTTGAGCCGGATCGGCGATGGTAAGGCATCCTCATCGGCGCGCGACGCGCAACCGCCAACGAGCAGGCACACCAGAGACAGGGACCACAGAGGATGGGATCGTTTCATATGCCGATACTCGCCGGCCACGATGACGGCTGCAAGCACGGCGTCGCGGCCCTCCCCTGCCACGGCGACGTTCAGCCTGCCAGCGCGTGCGCCTGTAACGCCGACAGTGCGTGCGTGGTGACGAACCGGCCCTTGGGGTCGCGCTGCAACTGCGCCAGTGCACAATCTGGATCGTGGGTGAAGAACAGATGCACATCGCGCGCGAACGCATCCTCCAGGAACGCGCGCTTCTCATCGATCAGCAACTCGGCGTTGCGGTCGTACCCCATGGTGATCGGCACATGCACCCAGGCACGGCCCGGGATCAGGTCGGCACAGAACGCAACTCCGCTATGCGCCCGGCCATCGCCGCCATTGGTGGAGCCGACGATCTCGGCCAGCATCAGCCCCGGCGTGTGCCCGTCGCTGAAACGGAACCGCACCGCCTCGCCGAGCGTGCGCGAGTACGCGCCATCGACCAGTTCCAGGCGGCCGCTGGCCTGGAGCAATTCCGGCAGCTCGGGGATGAAACTGGCGCGGTCGCGCGGATGCGGCTGCAGCGCGCGCTGCCAGTGCGCCGCACCAACCAGGAAGCGCGCGTTGGGAAACAGCAACTCCGGTGCGACGCCCTCGCGCCACGGCGCCAGCAGCCCGCCAGCATGGTCGAAATGCAGATGACTCAGCACCACAACGTCGATATCGGCATGCGCGAAGCCGGCCACCTGTAACGACTCCAGCAGTACATGGCCCGCCTCCTGCACGCCGTAGCGCTCGCGCAACGCGGGCGGGAAGAACGCACCGATGCCGGTCTCGAACAGCACGGTCTTGCCGGCCAGCGGACTGGCCAACAACGCGCGGCAGGCCAAGGCAATGCGGTTACTTTCGTCGGGCATCGCCCATTGCTGCCACATCGCCTTGGGCGCGTTGCCGAACATGGCACCGCCATCGAGTTTCTGGGAATTGCCTAGGATGGACCACAGTTTCATTGCCCAATGCTAACGCATCGACATCCGCGCATCTGCACCGATGCGGACTCCCCTCCCATCGCGGCGGGCCGGCACCCAATCCACACTGGCCTCAATGGCGCATGGCTTGCGTAACAAAATACAGTGACCGCCACAGTGAGCGGACTCAAGTCTGATTCTCAACGCAGTTGAGCAAGCCCTCGGCGAAAGCTGCGAAGCACGTTTTGAAATGGTACCGCACGTGCTGGTTGCGACGCAGTTGGTGGCTGATCGTGCTAGGGAGGCACATTCAAATACCTCAGCGATGGCACGCATCGACATGCCGATTTTTACAGCGCACGGAGAGCGCATGGAGAAAGTATGGCGCTGACAGATTCCGGCGTCTGGATGACATGAGCCACTCCACTCGGCCGCGAAGTCGTCCAGATCAGGTCGCCCGGAGCACGTCACAAACACCGCTGTTGCGATCCAGAGTTGAACTTGCCCTGCTCACATTGTCTACCTAGCGCCGACGATACTCAGCATACTGAATATTTAATTGGTCAGCGTAACGTGATGCTAGTCCACGACGATCACCGATACGCCGCTGACACCGCTGTCCGGCACCAATCCGCAATCGCCGGCCGGCCCCAGCGGCTTGGCAAATACCAAGCTGGAAACCTATTTCCAGGATAGCCACAGCGACTACAACTTCGCGTTCAGCCGGCTAAGCGATCCCCCAACGCTCAACCAAAGCTCCAAAGAGACCCCATGAAACAACGAACGCTCGCGACGCCACTGACTTGGAACAAGCCATTGTTGTATCAGCACCTGCAAGGTGCGATGGATCTGGAACTGTGGACCATTCCTTACTACATGACCGTGCTTTACTCGATCAAGGACATCAGTTCGGCCCCCTACCGGCTGATCCAATCTGCGGTATACCAGGAAATGCTGCATGTACAACTGGTCAGCAACATCGCCAATGCCTACGGCTATTCACCGACGCTGACCACACCTGTCTATCAAGGCACTGCGGTCCCGCACCTGGACTTCAACTTAGACACGCCCAACCCTACCGAGGAATTCACCCCATATAGCGCCGAACTGGGGCCACTGGACGCAGCGCGCATCAACACCATGTGCATGATCGAGTATCCGCAATGGCTGACAGAACGCGAGCCGGACCTGTCCGACACACAACAGAAATACGGTTCGATCGGCGAGTTCTACGCTGCACTGCGCAACGGCATGGCGGAACTTCGCCAGCATGTGCAGGGCGGCGTGCGCCAGATGGACGAGTTCGGCCCGTTCTACCAGAAAGCCGGCGACCTGACGGTGAGCGAATATGGCGACGCCGGCTTTCGTCAGGCACTGACCCTGACCGACATCATTATGGACCAGGGCGAAGGCCAGAGTGAGGCAACCGAAACCGTGGACCTGCCATACCAGAGTACCGCCGACAGCTTCCACAACGCGTGGTCGCACTTCCAGAAGTTCGACTACGTGCGCTGCTTGCCACAACGTCCAGACACCTATAGCGGGCAAGCCAACCCCGCAGAAGATACGCCGGGATATGCGGCGCAGCAGATACTGATCCGAGATTTCGCTTCGTTCCTTGGGACATTGAATGGGATTTTCCGCGGCGAACAGATCCCCACCGCATTCGGCGTGCAAATGGCCAAGCTCGGCGGCGACGTGCTGTCATGCTGGCAACACAACGCAATCCCACGTTTCTCCTAAGAGGCGCCCATGTCGATATCCAAGGCAGTGTTTCGCATCCATCCGGCGTTCGGCATCGCGCGGGTAGGCAACAGCGAAGAGTTTTATCTCGGACCAGAAACAATGGCGGGCCTGCCTATCCCCGAAGGGATCGACACCGGCAATCCGCATGTCAGCGGTGGCCTGCCGATCAAGCCCGATACCGAGGCCGAGGTCATCTCCAGCAACGATCTGCGCGACCGCAGCGGCCGCATGAAGCGGCAGGCAGCGCGGTTCCGCATCTACCACTATCCATCCGGCAGCAGCGACAACTATCCCAGTGGCGCCGGCACCGAAGTAATCGTGGGCACGAAAGTGGGCAGCAAACGGGTGCGCGATATCGTCTGGACAGTGCACCTTGCCAACAAGAAAGCCAACGCGCACGTACTCAATGACGAGCTCGGCATCGCGGTCTACGAATCGGCCAACGCCGCGCAGCTGCGCCTGCGCAATACCGCCGAGGGCAGCGATCCGAACAACGCCGCGCGCCTGAAGAAGCTTGTGATCGATCCCGGTCCGCGGGCCATTCGTGGCACACAATCCGAGGGCGTGCACCTGGACAAGGCGACCGTCGCCAGCTATGCAGATACCGACACGACCATCCGGCCGATGCCCTACTACCCCAAATCGTTTCCGGACGATGGGTTCGCCAAGCTCTATACCCCCACGGGCAAAATCGAGACACTGGGCGAGCTGCGCACCGACGCGCGGGGCCGCTTGTTGGTGCTGCCGGGCTTTGGGCGCGCCTGCAGTTGGCTACAGCAGGACGGCACGCCGTTCCCGTTGCTCAGCGGCATGATCGCCCCACACGAATATGGCGACGTCAATGCCGACGGCTGGTTCGACGACACCGGCGACGGCCCAGTCTCGGCGCTGATCGTGTTCGATGACGACAGCATCGCCGAGGTGGTACCTGCCTGGGCTATCACCACCGACCCGAGCTACGCCCCCCAGGCACTGAACGTGGTGAGCCTGTGGGACGACATCTACGACACCTGGGTCAGGCGCATGAAATTAGTGCCGACTCTGTTCAAGAATCGCTTCGACTCCACGTTCCGGCCATCATTCGCAGATCACTTGCAACCGATCTTCCGCGCGCCGGCACTGCAACGCTGGAATAGCAATCTGCCGCAGCGCGCGATCGCCGCGCACGACGCCGTCGGCGCGATCAGCGCGCACAACACACCGGCCGAGACGATCATGAATGGGCTGGCCTACGTCCGCGATCCAAACCCAGCGGCGCAATCGAACATCGGCGCACCGTTCATGCCCTTGGCGATGGGTGACGTTGGCAAAGCGTTCCTGACGGTGACGCGGACCCAATACTTTTTCCTCAGCCAGTGGAACCGCGGCGAGTTCGAGGCCGAGGCACAGATCGAATTCGGACCTGGCGAGTACTTGGACCGCGCTGTGATGGTCAACTGCCAGGGTGGAAGCTTCGCTCCCGGCATCGAGATGACGTTCGTCGTGCGCGATCCGGCGCTCTACCGCGCCGACTGGCAAAGCAGCGGCTGCGGACCATTCCGAATCCGAGGACGTGCGTTGGACTACGCCAGCGTGCAATACGGCCAGCCATTTCTGAGCGTTGGCTATCTCCCCTACCAACCCGGTCCGGATGGCATCGACCCCGCGCCGCTGGAGCCAGGCGACCTCTCCAAGTTTATGTCGATTCCTTGGCAAACCGACTACAACGCCTGCGCGACGTTCACTGCCGACCCGAATCCGGACAACAGCACCACACTTTATTGGGCCTGGCCAGCACAGCGCCCATTCACCGTGCATGTGGCCACCGATGTCAGGGACGGCAAGCCAGGCCCGCAACGCTATTCCATTCGCGGTGCGGGCACCACATCCGACGATCTGAGTAACGCTGGCCGTTTCCAAAACCATATCGACATGGTGAACAACTGGCACCGCATCGGCTTCGTCATCCAGGGCAGCGCGATCGACGGCGATATTCGCTACAGCCCGGACATGTACCTGGAAGTGGCCAGTCAACTGGACGAACCGGAGATCGCGCCCTGGCCGATGAATGCCAACAGCGCGGACACTTGAAGCATGAATACCCACTGCGACGTGGCGGTCATCGGCGCAGGGCCGGCGGGATGCGCGGCAGCCATCGCATTGCGCCGTGCCGGCGTCGGCAGCGTGGTACTGATCGATGCCGGCGACGGTCAGCGCCCGCGTTACGGCGAGAGCCTGCCTCCGGCGACCGGCCTGCTGCTGCATGCACTGGGCGTGGCCGATGCCTTCGCTGCGCTCAATGTACGCAGATGCATCGGCAACGCCTCGTCATGGGGGGCGCAAACGTTGGGCTACAACGACTTCCTGTTCGATCCACACGGGCCCGGTTGGCAGGTGGATCGCCGCGATTTCGATGCGTTCCTGCTGCAACAGGCGCGCAGCGGCGGTACCAGCGTGCGCTTGCACACCCGCCTGGAGAGTGCCTCCGACGCGGACCCGGATGGCCTGCGACTGCGCTTGCGCTCGCACGGCGCGGCACTGACCACGCTGCATGCCCGTTTCGCCGTCGATGCCAGCGGCCAACGCGCACGGCTGGCACAGGCGCTGGGCGCCGAACGCGTCACCGGTGATCGCTTGGTCTGCCTTGCCGCGCTGTTGCCGGTGGACACCACGAGTCGGCTCGGGCAACGCTCGCTGCTCGAAGCAGTCGACTATGGCTGGTGGTATGCGGCACCGCTGACATCCGGCGAAGCCATCGTCGTCCTCGCCACCGATGCCGCGGTCCTGCGCGAACAACGTCTGCAAGAACCCGCGCGATGGTCGGCGCGGTTGGCACAAACCCACCATATCGGCGCCACCGTCGGCTGGATGCGCAGGGCACCACCATACTGCCTGTCCACGCGCCAGGCGCGCTCTGCACGATTGAGCCACTGCTGTGGAGCGCACTGGCTGGCGATCGGCGATGCAGCGTCCAGCTACGATCCGCTGTCCTCACAAGGCGTGCATAAGGCATTGGCCGATGCGCTCGCAGCCGCCCCGCGCATTTGCGCCGTGCTAGAACGACACCAAGACACTGCGGTGATGGAACAGGCACAGCAGATGCTGGCGCGTTTCGAAGGCTACCAGCGCATGCGCGAGCATTTCTATCGACAGGAAGCACGCTGGCTGGATGCGCCATTCTGGCGCCGGCGCCGTGCCGCGCAAATACCTGCCCCGCCCCCCACGGACCATTCCCCTATAAAAACCCACCGCATGAACGTATCGCCTTGAGCGATCATCAATACACCCAAATACCCACGACATAGGTTCATGCTGGGACGACGACACTGCACCTGAGCCACATGCCGATGTTCGGCTAGCAGGACCGCATCCTGAACAGCGCTGCCGCCCGCGCAGCACGCAAGCCCGCCCGGATGCACGACGTGCAGCGCGGCACCAGGATCGCCGACGCGCGCATCGCGTGGTCAGTGCGCCGGCATTGCCAGTTGCACCTCGGCACTACCGACCTTGTTGCGCGGGTCGCTGGCGGCACCTAGCTCATCGCGGCGTTTGTCCCATTCCACCGTCTGCAGGTTGCCCCAGACATGGCTGGAACCGCGCCCGTCCTTGGCGCTGTCGCCAGGCAACTTGAGCGGATGGCCCATCGCCTTCAGCCCCTGCACGGTGGCTGCATCGAAGGTACCGGTCTCGGCCTCGATCACGTCCGGCAACCACTGGTGGTGGTAGCGCTTCAGCGCGGCGACCTGTTGCGGATCCAGACCGTCGTCGTAGCCGAGGATGCCAAGCAGAACCATGGTGATGATACGACTACCGCCCGGAGTACCGAGCACGATCGCCTTGTCCGCGTTCTCCATGAAGGTCGGCGTCATCGAGCTGAGCGGGCGCTTGCCCGGTTTGGGTGCATTGGCCGCATAGCCCATCACCCCGAATACGTTGGGCGTACCCGGACGCAAGGCGAAGTCGTCCATCTCATCGTTGAGCAGCACGCCGGTGCCCTTGGGGATCAGTCCCGAGCCGTACAACAGATTGACCGTCTGGGTCGCGCCGACACGATTGCCTTCACGGTCGATGATCGAAAAATGCGTGGTCTCATCGTCTTCCAGCGGGGTCGGCTGACCCGACAGCAAGTCGCTGGGCGTGGCCTTGTCCGGGTTGATGGTCGAACGCAGGCCCACCGCATAGTCCTTGCTCAATAAAATGCGCTGCGGCACAACGGTGAAATCCGGGTCGCCCAGGAAGAAGGTGCGGTCGCGGTAGGCACGGCGCATCGCTTCCACGGTCAGATGGATCCGGTGCACCGGGTCCATCGCCTTGAGATCGTAGGCTTCCAGGATCTGCAGCATGCTGGCCAGCGCAATGCCGCCGGAGGACGGTGGCGGCGCCGTGGTGATCGTCCAGCCCTTGTAGTCGAAGCGGATCGGCGTGCGCTGCTTGACCGTGTAGCCGGCCAACTCGTCAGCGGTCCAGCGGCCACCGGCCTGCTTGACCCCAGCCAGCAGCTTCCTGGCGGTGACGCCGCGATAAAAGCCGTCGAAGCCCTTGTCGGCCAGCAACTGCAGAGTGACGGCCAGTTCCGGCTGCTTGAACAGGTCGCCCTCGGCGATCGGCCGGCCATGGCGCAGATAAACCTCGCGCGTGCCTGGATAACGCTCCATCACCTTACGCCGGGCCTGATAGCCCTCGGCCATGCGCGCATACACCGGGAAGCCGTCGCGGGCGATGCGGATCGCCGGCGCCAGCGACTGCCGCAGCGGCAACCGACCATGCCGGGTCGCCAACTCCACCAGCGCCGCAGGCAGACCGGGAATGCCAGCGGACCATGGGCCGTTGACCGCGCGGTCGTGGTCCAGTGCGCCCTTGGCGTCGAGGAACGTGTCGGGCGTCGCCGATTCCGGCGCCACTTCGCGCGCGTCCAGCATCGTGTCCTGGCCCGTCCTGGCATCGTGCAGGAGAAAGAAACCGCCGCCGCCGAGACCGGAGCTGATCGGTTCGACCACCGACAGCGTCGAGGACACCGCCACCGCCGCATCGAAGGCATTGCCGCCCTCGCGCAGGATCTGCAAGCCCGCCTCGGTGGCGAGGCGGTGGCCGCTGGCGATTGCGTCACCGGGCGGATGCGACGTGGGCGCAGCGGCGCTCGCACCGAGCGGGGCCTGGGCCCACGCCGATGACATCAGCACCCAGGCAAGCAACAGGACACAGCGAACGCTACGCCTCATGCGCAGCCCCCGCTCCGTGTGGGTACAACTCGGGGTGGTCGCGGCGCAACCGCGCCAGCTTGGCCAGCAACTGCGGATGGGTTTCCGGAATCGCCGGATCCGGATCGATGCACTCCACGGGGCACACCACCACGCACTGCGGCTCATCGAAATGACCGACGCATTCGGTGCAGCGGGCCGGGTCGATCACGTAGATCGTCTCGCCCATGGAGATGGCCTGGTTTGGGCAGGCCGGTTCGCAAACGTCGCAGTTGACGCAGAGCGCGTTGATCTTGAGGGACATAGTGCGCCATCGGACCCTGACCAGCGCATCTTACCGGATCGTGATGACACGACCATGCATTGACCTGTACAACGGCGCCACCGCCTACGCCTCGCCGCTGCGGGCGACGCGTGCGTGAGGACGCCGGCGCGCGCAACGCGCGCCGGCGATGCACGACCTACTTGGCTTCGACGAAGATGTAATCGGCGCCGGTCGGCTTGACCACCGCCTCGACACGGGCATTGTCGGCTGGGGCGCCGATATAGACCACGCGCACGCCCTTCATGCTGTTCGGCTCGACCTTGGCGAAGGCCGCCGCGATCAGGTCGGCCATCTTGGACGATGCCGAAGAACCGAACGCCAGCATGTTCCCCGGCTGAATGCCACGACCGACGGCGGTGGTGGCGCTTTCGACCTGACGCTCGTACTTGGCCTGGAACTCCGCATCCGACTCCGGCGGCAAGTAGTACAGGAACGGGCTGTTGGTGACGTTGCCCATGTTCTGGATCGCCACTTGCTGCAGGTATTTTTTCCAACCGGCATCGTCGTCCTTGGCCGGGGCAGTCAGCGCCGGTTGCGCATCGGCGACCGGTTTGGCCGCCTCTTCCTTTTTGCAGGCGCTCACGCCCAGGGCCAACGAGACAATCAACAACGCGCGTGCGGTGGTCTTCATGGAACGGTTTCCTCTGTGTAGTCGATGAATGACGGGCGGCTCAGCCCCGCGTCGCGGCCTGGCGGGCCTGAACCAGCGCCTGCAACACCGACGGCGGAACGAAGCCGGACACGTCCCCGCCGAGGCGCGCAATCTCGCGCACCAGCGAGGACGAGATGAAACTGTGTTGCTCAGCCGGGGTGAGGAACAGCGTCTCCACCTCGGGGATCAGATGCCGGTTCATGCTCGCCATCTGGAACTCGTACTCGAAATCGGACACCGCGCGCAGGCCGCGCAGCAGAACCCCACCACCGACCGAACGCACGAAATGCGCCAACAGCGTGTCGAAGCCGATCACCTCCACGTTGCGGTGTCCAGCCAGCGCCTCGCGGGCCAGGGCCACGCGCAATTCCAGCGACAGGGTAGGCCCCTTGGACGGACTCTGCGCCACCCCGACCACCACCTGCTCGAACAGCGGTGCGGCCCGATTGACCAAATCGATATGCCCGTTGGTGATCGGATCGAAGGTGCCGGGATAGACGGCGATGCGGCTATTGGCCACGGTCATGCGTAGGATACCGCGTGAAAGTCGCCGGGCAGTTTAGCAGCGGTGCGTCGGTACAGGGCAGCACGGACCTCGCGGCTACCGCCCTCGCGGTACAACGCCCAGCCGACCGGCAGCGCTGGCGCCTGCCCGGCGGGCGATTCCAAGTACAACCAGGCATCGACCGCCAGGCGTGCCGGCAAACGCTGCAACGCCGTCTCCCACAGACCGGCCGTGAAAGGCGGGTCGACGAAGGCGATGTCGGCCAGCGCGGCGCCATCGTGTTCGGCCAGCCAGCGCAGCGCATCGCCCTGCACCACCTCCACCTGAGTCTGGGCCTGCAATCTGGCGACGGTGGCGCGCAACTGTGCCGCCTGGGCCGGGTCGCGTTCGATCAGACAAGCGCTGTGCGCGCCGCGCGACACCGCCTCCAGCCCCAGCGCACCGCTGCCTGCGAACAGGTCCAACACGCGCGCACCGGGCAGTATCGGCTGCAACCAATTGAACAGTGTCTCGCGGACCCGGTCGGACGTCGGGCGCAGCCCGGCCAGGTCGGGCACCGGCAAGCGCGTATTGCGCCAACGCCCGCCGATGATGCGTACCTGCCCCGCACCGGGACGGTTCATCGGCAGCCTCGCGCGGGTCGGACGGCAACAGAAACCAGGCACAGGGGCGGCATCGACGGCAAACGTTGCGGAACGGAACCGAGATGATAGACCAGCCCCCTCTGCGGCGTATGCATCGGGCACGGCTTGAAGCCGGCCTCTGCCGCCACCATGTCCGCTGACAGAGCCGCGCGCCCCCGCGCACGGCCATCCGTCCTCCATGGAGCACCTACCGATGAGCGTGGAAACCCAAAAAGAAACCCTGGGCTTTCAGACCGAGGTCAAACAGCTGCTGCAGCTGATGATCCATTCGTTGTATTCCAACAAGGAGATCTTCCTGCGCGAGCTGATCTCCAATGCCTCCGACGCGGCCGACAAACTGCGCTTCGAGGCACTGGTCAAGCCGGAACTTCTGGACGGCGATGCGCAACTGCGCATCCGCATCGGCTTCGACAAGGACGCCGGCACCGTCACCATCGACGACAACGGCATCGGCATGAGCCGCGAGGAGATCGTCGCGCACCTGGGCACCATCGCCAAATCCGGCACCTCCGATTTCCTCAAGCATCTGTCCGGCGATCAGAAGAAGGATTCGCATCTGATCGGCCAGTTCGGTGTCGGCTTCTACAGCGCCTTCATCGTCGCCGATCAAGTGGACGTGTACAGCCGCCGCGCCGGGCTGCCGGCCAGCGACGGCGTGCACTGGTCCTCGCGTGGCGAAGGCGAGTTCGAGGTCGCCACCATCGACAAGCCCGAGCGCGGCACCCGCATCGTGCTGCAACTGAAGGAGGAAGAGAAAGGCTTCGCCGACGGTTGGAAGTTGCGCAGCATCGTGCGCAAGTACTCCGACCACATCGCCTTGCCGATCGAGCTAATCAAGGAACACTACGGCGAGGACAAGGACAAGCCGGAAACCCCCGAGTGGGAGACCGTCAATCGCGCCAGCGCGCTGTGGACACGGCCGCGCACCGAGATCAAGGACGAGGAATACCAGGAACTGTACAAGCACATTGCCCACGACCACGAAAACCCGGTGGCGTGGAGCCATAACAAGGTCGAAGGCAAACTGGAATACACCTCGCTGCTGTACCTGCCCGGCCGCGCCCCGTTCGACCTGTACCAGCGCGATGCCTCGCGCGGGCTCAAGCTATACGTGCAGCGCGTCTTCATCATGGACCAGGCCGACCAGTTCCTGCCGCTGTACCTGCGCTTCATCAAGGGCATCGTCGATTCCAGCGATCTGCCGCTGAACGTCTCGCGCGAAATCCTGCAATCAGGCCCGGTGATCGACTCGATGAAATCGGCGCTGACCAAGCGCGCACTGGACATGCTGGAAAAGCTGGCCAAAGACGATCCCGAACGCTACAAGGGCGTGTGGAAGAACTTCGGCCAGGTGCTGAAGGAAGGCCCGGCCCAGGACTTCGGCAACCGCGAAAAGATCGCCGGCCTGCTGCGCTTCGCGTCCACCCACAGCGGCGACGACGCCCAGAACGTGTCACTGGCCGACTACGTGGCGCGGATGAAAGACGGCCAGGACAAGCTGTACTACCTGACCGGCGAAAGCTACGCGCAAATCAAGGACAGCCCGCACCTAGAGGTGTTCCGCAAGAAGGGCATCGAGGTGCTCCTGCTCACCGACCGCATCGACGAGTGGCTGATGAGCTATCTCACCGAGTTCGACAGCAAATCCTTCGTCGATGTGGCGCGCGGCGACCTGGACCTGGGCAAGCTGGACAGCGAAGAAGAAAAGCAGGCGCAGGAAGAAGCCGCCAAGGCCAAGCAAGGGCTGGCCGAGCGCATCCAGCAGGTACTCAAGGACGAGGTCGCCGAGGTGCGGGTCTCGCACCGGCTGACCGATTCGCCGGCGATTCTTGCCATCGGCCAGGGCGACATGGGTCTGCAAATGCGGCAGATCCTGGAAGCCAGCGGGCAGAAGCTGCCGGAGAGCAAGCCGGTGTTCGAGTTCAACCCCGCGCATCCGCTGATCGAGAAACTGGATGCGGAACCCGATGTCGATCGTTTCGGTGATCTGGCGCGGGTGCTGTTCGATCAGGCCGCGCTGGCCGCCGGCGACAGCCTCAAGGACCCGGCCGCCTACGTGCGTCGGCTCAACAAGCTGTTGCTGGAGCTGTCGGCGTAAGCAGTGACGCACCTGCGCGTCGCACCGCGCGACGCAGGCCACAGCGCACCGACATTGCAAAGAAAAGCGGAAACGAAAAAAGGGCCTACGGGCCCTTTTTTCGTCCATCGTCGACATCGGCTTGCAGCGCACGAAACGCTGCAATGCGCCGGTGCATCACGCTCCCGACGCGACCAGCAGCACTCACGCCTGCATTAACTTAAAACCTCACCAGCTTAGAACTTCACCGTCGCCCGCGCCCAGTAGTAACGCCCGAGTAGATCGTAGGTCGCCACATCGGTGTTGGCATTGACGACGTTGTTGGCGTAGTACAGTGGCGGCTGTCGGTCGGTCAGGTTGTCCACGCCCACTTCGAAGCGAGTGTGCCACGGCTTGACCTGATAGCCGACCTGCACGCTGTGATAGACATAGGCGCCGATGTCGCGCACCACATTGGCCTGGCCGATATCGGCCGACAACCCCTGACGCGCGTCGGCACTGCCAATCTCGGTGCGGCCGACATAACGCACGCGCCAAGACGCACTCCAGTCGCCCAGATTCCAGCTCAACGTGCCGAGGCCACGCCAGCGCGGGAAATTGCCGTAAGCGTAGGTGTACTTGCCGGCATTGTGGATGGTGACGGTGTCGGGATCGGCGGTATTCGGATTAATATCGTAGCGGATCACATAGGTGCCGTTGAGGCTGGCATTGAAGCTACCCCAGGCGGTCTGCGGCAAGCGATAGTTCAGGCTGAAATCGGCACCGCTGGCCCACAACTTGCCCAAATTCACGGTCGGCTCGGCGATATAGTTGATCGTGCCATTGTCGTTGCGATGGATCAGCGGACAGAACGGACTCGCGTCGTTGGCGTAGCACTGGTTCAGCACGGTCTGCGCCGACACCTGGGTGATGGTGTCCTTCAAGTCGATCTTCCACAGGTCCGTGCTCAGCGACAGACCGTCCACCCAACCCGGGTCGTAAACCATGCCGAAATCGTAGGACTTGCCGGTTTCCGGTTTGAGCCGGTAGCCGGCCACCACCGCGCCTGAAGCCTTGGCGGACACCTGATTGTTCTCCTGCTGGTAGCTGCCATCGGTGGGTACGTGGGCACAGGCCGCCGCGTGTCCGCCACTGTAGCCGTCGCACGGATCGTTGACCGCCGGGGCATCACCGACCACACCGGAGTAAAGCTCGCTGATGTTGGGCGCACGGAACACCTGCGAGACCGTGCCGCGCAGCAACAGGTTCTCGACCGGACGGTACTCCAACGCCAGTTTGCTGTTGGTCTTGCTGCCGACCGTGTCGTAATCGGAAAAGCGGCTGCCGACGGTCAGGTTCAGCGAATGCACGCCAGGCAGCCCCGCCAGCAACGGGAACAACGCCTCGGCATAGGCTTCCTTGACGCTGAAACTGCCACCGAGCACGCTGGCGCAGTATTCGAGCACCCCGCAGATGCCGTTCTCGTCGCCCGTCCACAGCGGATCGGCGGCGGTCGAGGTGCGTTCCTTGCGGTAGGCCACACCGGCCGCCAGACTCACCGCACCGGCCGGCAGATCGAACAGGTTGCCGTTGACGTTGGCTTCGAACTGTTTGACGGTGTACACGTTGGTCACCATCGGATTGACTTGCAGCGCCCGCAACCCGGCCTGGTTCCCTGGGTTGTTGAGGTTGAACACGTCGATCGGGGTGCAGCCGGCGATCACCGCACCGGCGCTGCCGCACTTGACCGTGCCGTCGCGATCCAGAAACGACGGCCCGACCGCGGCATTGAAACCGGCGTAGTCCAAGAAGCCCTCATTGATCGATTTCTGCTTGACCTTGCCGTAAGTGACGCTGGCATCCCACTGCCAGGAACTGTCGCCGAAGCTGCCGCGCAGACCGGGAGTGATCTGGAAATTGTAAGTGTTGTATTCATAGCGGCGGTTGCCCAGCACCGTGGCACGGGTATTGAAGCTGCTGTAGGAGTTGCCGGTACTGCGGTCGGTGCCGAAGTCGATGCCGAATGGGTTGTAGTAGCTGTTCGCCGAAACTAGAAAATTGTCGCCGTTGGCGAAGAGTGGGATCGGCGCGATCACCGAGGCCGAGGAGGTCTTGCTGAAGTACGTGTTGACGTAGCCTTCCAGGTGATCGTCGAAGCGAAACGTGCCGATCACAAAGGCATTGGTGCGCTTCTGTGGCGTCTGCAACAGGTTGTACGGCTGATAGTTGTAGGAATCGGTGGAAGCGACGTAGCAGTGATACTGGCTGGGGTTGGTCGGGCTGCTGCTGCCTCCATTGAAGGTCACCCGCGAACAGCCGTTGCTGGCCGCCAGCGCATCGGCGGCGGGCGAGCCATCGTTGAAGCTGACGCTGCCGGTGGGCGTGGCCGAGGAACCCTGCTTCACCGACTTGCCATTGATCAGCGACAGCGCGTTCCTGGAGTAACTACGTTCCCCGGCAGAGACCGGATCGATGTCGTGATAGGACAGCCCCGCGACGAGACTGCTGCGCTCGCCGGTCTTGCCCGCTGTGAGCGAAAAATTGCGCCGGTTGCCATCGCTGCGCGCGCTGGTACCGAAGTCGCTACTGAATTCGATGCCATCGAAGCCCTTGCGCAGAATGAAGTTGACCACCCCACCGATCGCATCCGAACCGTATACCGCCGAAGCACCGTCGCTGAGCACCTCCACTCGCTCGATCATCGTCGCGGGAATCGCGTTGACATCGTTGTTGGCCAGACGCGTGCCGTTGACCAGAATCAACGTGCGCTTGTCGCCGAGACCGCGCAACGAAACCACCGAAGCACCGGTACCGCCACCATTGTTGGTATTGGGGTTGGTCGCGTTGCCGGCGATCGACGGCAGTTCCTGCACCAGGTCGCCGAGCGTGGCCTTGCCGGTCGCCTCGATCTGCGCACGGTTGATCGTCACCACCGGATTGGCGGTCTCCGCATCGACCCGACGCAACCGCGAGCCGGTCACCACAACACTATCCAAGGTCTGCGGTGCACCGTCGGCAGGCATCTGTTGCGCTTGCACCGACCACACACTCCCCAGCGAGGAGGCGACGGCGACCGCCAGTGCCAACGGCGATACGACATGACGATGAGAAGAAGGGTATGGCGGCGGAAACGGCATGGAAAATCTCCTTGGGTGATGACGAAGCAAAACAGCATTGGAAAAACGCAGGCCGAACGGCACCACACCAGCGCTGCGCCAGCGGACGGACCACATAACGAACATGGCACCTGGAGGGCACCGGAGACGCTACGGCGGGTTCAGTCCGTCGACCGGCCGCATGCGGGATGCAAAACCTCCATCGCGCCGCGTAAATCCCGACGCGTGCATGAAGGACGAACCAGACCGTCTGCACGCTGCAATCCCGCGTGCAGGCGGATAAACCGACAAAACTGAGATCAAATCTTTATAACCTGGTCACAATTTGCACCGGATCACGCATTCGCGTCTTGTCGCAATTAGCGGTTTCGCATGCGGAATAACGCATGGTCGTGATGACGCGGCACGACGGTGCAAGCGACCGGCAGGCATGCGCAATGTGTCCGATCAGAGCAGACACAGCAGCCATCGACCGCTCTATCGGAGCACACGCGCAACACACAAGCGAATGCGTGGCGTCGCCGATGCCGCGCACGACACTGCATCCACCTTGGCTGCCGACTCAATGCCTGCGTGCAACCTGCGGCGGCGACAGCCGCAGCAATACCACGCCATGCGCAGCGACCTGCACGCTGCGCAGTTGGCGCGCCGGGCGCGTCTGGCCCTGCCATAGATCGCGCCAGCGCCGGCCCTGCAATGCGGTTCCGGCGTCCTGCGCGGTCAGCACCACCAGGTGCGGCTGCGCGTCGCGGTTGAACACGCCCAACGCAACGCCGCCATCGGCCAACGGCTTGCGCCAAATTTCGATCGCGCCGTCCTTGCGCACCGCCCTGCCCTGCACGCCCAACGCATCCTGATCGATCGCCAACACCGCCCGGTTGCGCAATAACGCCACCGTGACCGGGGTCATCTGCCGCAGGTCGTTACCCAACAGCAACGGCGCCGCCGACATGGCCCACAGCGCCAGATGCGTGCGGTATTCGTCCTCGCTCATGCCGCCGTTGCCGACCTCGAGCATATCCGGATCGTTCCAGCCACCAGGGCCGGCATCGGCCGGATCGCCGTTGTGGTCGAAGCCGTTGGCGGCCATTTTCGCGTAGGTGTCCTCGATGTCGCCGGTGGTGCGCCACAAATGCCCGCCGACCTCGCGGCCCCATTGGCCGACATGATCGCGCCCGTACTCGCACAGGCTATAAACGATGGGTCGCCCACTGGCGCGCAACGCCTGGCCCATCTGCAAGTAGGCGCGGCGCACCTGCTGCGGTTCGCGGAAGATGCCTTCGCCCGAGCACAGGTCGTATTTGAGATAGTCGATGCCCCAGCCCGCCCAGGTGCGCGCGTCCTGTTCGACGTGGCCGTAGCTGCCGGTATAGCCAGCGCAACTCTTCGGCCCCGGCGAACTGTACAGGCCGAGCTTGAGCCCCTTGGCATGCACGTAGTCGGCCAACGCACGCATGTCGGGGAAACGTGCGTTCGGCTGCAATACGCCGTCACGGTCGCGCTGGCCCTGCCAACCGTCGTCGATGTTGACGTAGACGTAACCGGCATCGCGCAAGCCGGACGCGACCATGGCATCGGCGATGCGGCGCACCGTAGCGTCGTCGATATGCTCACCGAAGCGGTTCCAACTGTTCCAGCCCAGTGGCGGGGTTCGCGCCAGGCCATCGCTCGGCAACGGCGTGTAAGCCGGCAGCGGTGCGAATTGGAACGCCAGCCGCGCTGCGTCGGCCTCGCTGCCGCGGGTAGCACGCAGGTCGATCTGTTGGTACCAGATGCGGCCGACCAGATGCAGTTGGCCGTGTTCCAGTGTTGCGGTCCATGGCTGCGCCGGCAAGCGCGTATTGCCGTTGTCGATCGCGAACCGGGCCACTGTGCCGTCCAGGCGCAACAGCTGCATCGGCAGATCGCCGTACCAGTCGGTGGTGATGCTGCCCTGCGCATGACCGTCGCGCTGGGCGATGCGCAGATAACGCAGACCCGGAAACGCTGCCCCCTGAGCAATCACCCACACTCCCTGCAACGGACTGGCCGCCACCATCGCGGCGGCTGAAGGCGGCGCATGCGCGCAACCCGCACCGCCAAGTGCGGCCAGAGCGAACAGGCACCGCCACAGCCAGCGACTGGCGGAGGGCACGGCGCGCACGCGCGAGGCGGCCATCGAGTCCCGTTCGAACACGCCGCCCGGTGCAACGCGGGTGGTCATGCGCGGGCGGCTGGGATCAGCCAACCGCCGAACAGCGGCCCGGCGGTATCGCCATGCTGCGGTTCGAAGCGGAAGGTCAGCACTGCGGCATCGAGGGTCAACGCCGGCGGCAGCGAATAGTTGCGATCGACGAAATCGATCACCTGCCCGCCTTCCACCTGGACCTCGACGGCCAGCTTGCCGTTCACCAGAATATTGAAGCGGCCCTTGTCGCTGCCCCAGAACCGCAGGCGCAGCGCCAACGGCTGTTGACTACCTCGCATCTGAAATTCGACGAAGCCCTTGCCACGCACATCGCGACATTGCTGGCGGCGGTAGGCGCCACCGAAGGAGGTGTCGCTGCGCAGTTTGTGCGCTTTCTCCGACGCTTCGTCGCCGAACTGAATCATGTCCACCGCAATCGCGCGCAGACTATCCTGCTCGGCCTGCCGGCGCGCGCGCCGCGCCGCTTCCTGTGTCCACTGGGCCGGCTGCATGCGCTTGAAGTACAGCGCACTGCGCCGTTCGTACTGGGCATAGAACGGCACGAAGGTCAGGCCCGGCGGCTGGGTGTCGCTGGCGAGAAAATGCCCCGGCTGCGGCAGTTCGACAAAACCGGCCAGCGGATCGGCCGTCGCCACCAGCGCCGGATCCGGTGCATCGTAAGGCGTACTGACCGGCCCGAGATCGGCGGCCAAGGCCAGCGGACCGCGCATCACCACCACGCTCTCGGGATCGCCCGCCGCATGCTCCAGCCGCAGCGGCGTCGCCAGTTCCAGTTCGATCACGTCGCCACTGCGCCAGTCGCGCTCCAACGCCAGATAGCCATCGATGGGCGTGCGCCGCAGCGGCTTGCCATTGAGACGCAGCGTATAGCTTCCCTGGCACCAGGCGGGCACCCGCAACAGCAGGCGCCGCGGCGCGCGCGCGCCGGCACGCAGCACCTGCAAACGCACCTTGCCGTTTTCGGGCACGCCGCTGTCCAGTTCCAGCGCCAGATCGCGCTCGCTCCAATCCAGCCGCGAGGGAATGTACAGGTTGACATACAACGCCGCCTCATCCTGCCAGTAAATCGCGTCGCCGAACTGCGCATGCGCCTCCATGCCGCTGCCCACGCAGCACCAAAACGAATCGAACTTCTCGGAAAACCCGCGCTCGCCACCGCTGATCATCGGCGTCATGTAAGTAAACATGCCGGTGGCCGGATGCTGCGCGGCCATCGTGTGATTGTGCAAGGTGCGTTCGTAGTAGTCGAAATAGCGCGCCTGCGGCGTCCATTGGTACAGGTGCCGGGTCAGCTTGAGCATGTTGTAGCTGTTGCAATGCTCGCAGGTCTGCTCGGTGAGGAACCCGGCGATGCTGTCCGGCTCCTGAAAATACTCGCGGTCCGAATTCCCACCGATCACATAACTGTAGTGCGCGGTCACCGTCTCCCAGAAAAAGCGCGCCGCCGCCGCCGCATCGGCATCGCCTGCGACTTCGAACTGGCGCGCCTCGCCGATGAACTTGGGCACCTGAGTATTGGCGTGGATGTGCGGCAGCACATCGTGCCCGGCCGCCAGCGGGTCGATGATCTTCTCGTGGCGCAGGCGCTTGCCGATCGCAATCCAGCGCTCCTGACCGGTGCGCGCGCCCAGCTCGATGAAGGATTCGTTGAGCCCACCGAACTCGGTGTCCAGCAAGGTCTGCATCTGCGCATGGTCGAGCGCGTCGAACACCCCGGCGAAGTAGCCGGCCACCTTCACCAGCACCGTCAGCGCCTGCGCGTTACCGCCCAGTGCATGCGCGTCGAGCAGGCCGGCGAACAGCTTGTGCTGGGTGTACAGCGGCGACCAACTGCCGTTGAGATTGAACTTGCCGCCCTTGATGATGCCGCGGCGCAGATCCTCCAGCACCGCCTTGCCGCCCTCGATCTTGCCGTTGTCGTTCTTGCGGGTAAAGCCGCCGACATAGCCGTCCGGGTCCTGCGCCTGCGCGCGCGCCAACTCGGCGACGATGTAGTCGATGCGCGTGCGCAAGCTGCTATCGCGGGTCTGCGCGTGCATCTTGGACAACGCGCTGAGGTAATGCCCCAGGGTATGCCCGGCGATGGTATCGCCCTCCCAGCCGCCGTAGACCGCCCCCTTCGGCGGCAACCCGGCATACTGCAGGAAGTTGTGCAGCAGGCGGTCCGGCTCCAGTTCCAGCAGGTAGCGGCGGTTGGTTTGCAGCGAATCCAGAAACAGCGACGGCTTGAGCGTGACCTGCCGCAGCGGCAATGCCTGCACCCGCCCAGGGGTGGAGGCGGCGGCATCTTGCGGAAAGCGCAGCAATCCGGCCGCCATCGCCAACGCGCTCCATTGCAGGAAACGACGCCGCGACGGATCCAGCGCCGCGCCTGCGGCGTGATCGCGATGACGCCCGAAGCTATCGCCTATTGCGCCATCGCAGCTCCAGGGTGTTTTGCTCATCGCGCGCCCTCTTCCAGACTGACGAACGATACACGGCTCAACATCGGCATCTGGCACTCCTCCTCGACGACCACCCGCACAGCACGGATGGGATGACGCACGTGCATTTCGGAATGACCCAGACACAGCAACAGCGCATCACCCGGCACAACGCCCCGCACGCTGCTTGGACTATCCCATCGCACCAGCACACTGTCTTGTCGGCGACGGCGGCAATGCATGCGGAAGTTGGCACGAATTTCGACCATCGTCCGCCTCCTCGGCGCTGCGTCGACCATGCCAGCAACCGACACCGCCTGCCCCCAACGTGCGGTATCGCAAGCGCGACCCCAGCGCATTACGCGGTGTTCTCGCCAGCGCTGCGTTCCGCATGAGGTTGACAGTCGATGTCGGAAGCGACGTGCCGCGCCAGCCGCTACCGAGGCAAACCCGGCCACGCTCGGCTCAATTCCAGTTATAACGGATCGCAAAGCTTGCCGATCGCGGTGCCAGGTAGGCCTGCCCGCCGTACCGGTTCTCTCTGACCAGGGTCGAGCCGTTGTAGTAACCGTAATACGGGTCGACGAATACAAGCGTTTGCTTGTTCAGGAGATTGCCGATGTTGAACTCCAGGCGCAGCCGGTGCGGCCCCCAGGCATGCTCCCAGGCGGTATTGGCGTTGAGTAGCCACCAGCTCGGCAAGCGCCCCAGACTGCCGCGACTCACCGCGACGCCCCCACAGTAATAGGCATGTTCGCCCGCGGTGCTGGCGGCATCGGTCAGGATGGGATACTGCGAATAACAGGATTTGTTCGCACCGCTCTGCCAGTTCACCCCCAGTCCGGCGCTGAATCCGCTACTGCCAAACGTATGCGCGGTATTGAGCACAAACGCGTGGCGGATGTCCTGCGGCAGGTTGCCGCTCGCCCCCTGGGTCAGCGCGGCGTACTGGAAGACCTGCGATCCGAGCATATTGCTGGCCGGGTCGCCTTCGGCGTAATAGCCTTCGTAATTGCCCCAGACATGCTTCCAGGTGTAGCTCGCCTGTAGAAAGAAGGGCTGTTCCGGGGTTTCCGGATGGACCATCTCGACGACGAAGGTATACGCCTTGCGCTTGGGCTTGGGCAAGCCCGAGGCCCAGGCCGGAACGACAACGGTTTTCAGCGTGCCGTCGTGATCGAAGTCGTTGGTCAGGACGAGATCCCGCCCCGGATTGACCAGCACGACGTTATCGATGTGAGGATCTGCATCACCCAACGATCGCAGGTAGCGCTCGGCGGCGCTGCCATGGCCCGGCGTGCTGAGGTCGCGCCAGGCTGAAATCGCACGCTTGACGTTCGAATAGTTCAGCTCAACCGTTTGCGACCAATTCGGGAACGTTCCGTTGTCCTGGAAATACAGCCCGATGTTCTGCTGCTGCGAGGTCTTGATGTTACGCGACGCCACCACACGCGGGTCGGAGACCTTGCTGGCGACGGTGTAGCTGCCGAACTGTCGTGGATCGACCGGCGTCCCATCGGCATGGATACCGGCATAGGTGTAGTAGGTGTACTGCTGTATGGAATCGTTCAGGGCGTTGTCCAGAATCACCCCTGGCACCGCCATGCTGTACAGACCATAGGTAAAACCGGCCTTCATCGAACTGTCGCCCCTGACGTCCCACGACAGCCCGAACCGCGGGGACGTGGTCCAGAAATTCAATGCCCTCTGACCGGTGTCGAGCATCGACTGATTGTTGTCGCGGCGCACGCCCGCATACACGACCAGATCGTCCAGCGCCTGCCAGTAATCCTCCACGTAAGTACCACGATTCGCCTGGGTCAGCGGCCCACCGTAATAGGACACGAAGGAACGCAAATACGGCGTATTGGCGGGAATGGCGATGCCGCTGACGTCGTCTCTGCTCGGCGATGCCACGGCGTAGTCGAAGTAGGTGTAGTGGCCGCTCTTGCCGTACGTGCTTTGGTTGTTTTCGTAGAACCTATAATGCTCGGCACCCGCGCCGATCTTGTGCGCACCCAGTTGCCAGACCCAGTCCGCGCGGAACCCACGTTTGGAGTATTGGAAAGGAGTTTCGCTGTCGGGGGAGCCATCGGAGAGCACGTTGTAGATGTTTTTCCCAGCCGAATCGTGACTGATCCGCTGCGCGAAGATGTCCGAGCCGGCGAACAGGTTCTGCTCGGAATGGGTGAAATAGCCCCCCATCAGCGACAGGTCCATGCTGTCGTTCATGTGCCAGCGGTAGCGTCCGACGTAGAAGTCTTCCTTCATGTTGAACAGCACGTTGCGGAAATAGTCCCTCGACGACTGCGGGTTTCCAGGCACTTCCAATTTCCAGATCGTGGTGTAGTCCTTGGTCTTGTTCCTCGCCGCCACCAGGTCCAGTGTCTGATTCTCGGTGATGTTCCAGGTCAGCGTCGCTGCGGGGTTGTGGTAGGTGTGCATGAACTGCGCGAAATAGCCCAGCGTGCTGCCATACATATAACGGCTACGCGAGGCCGGCTCGGCATCTTGGTAGGCCAGATTGACAAACAGGCGGTCCTGCACCAGCGGGCCGGAAACCCAGAAGGTATTGTTGAACGCGGTCTGCTGCTGCCCGTTGGTGGCGCTGCCGCCCTCCAGGAACCAGGTCCTGTTGCCGTCGGCGTCGATCAGCGCATAGTCCTCGGTATGGCGCCTGAGCAGCCTCGAGTAAGGCGGGACGATATAGGAAGAAAAACCGGCACGCCAGGTGTTGTCACCCGACTTTGTCGCGGCCGACACCGAGCCGCCCATCGCATTGGAATACTTGGCCGAAGCGCCATTGGCGATCACCGTGGCGTAGCCGATCATCTCCCCTGGCACCATATTGGCGCCAGCGCCGTTGTAATCGAACGTGGTATCGAATTCGTTGACGTAATAGCGCGTCTCGGTGCCGGAACCGCCACCGAAGGACGCGTAGCCGGAACCGCCATAGGGCTGCGAAGCGACCTGCGACATGAATTGCTGCGGGAGCGCGGTCAGCAGATTGCTGTACGGCCCGCCCGTGCCGTTGTTGCCGCTGGTGTCCACGCCGGTCTTGCGGAACAGCTCCTGGGAATATTGCCGCACCAATTCCGGCGTGCTGACGTCGATCGGCGCGGTGTTGTCGGTGGCGTTGTTGATCCCCCTGGCGGTGACCTTGACCTCGCCCAGATCGGTGGCGGCGGCCTGTCGCCCATCCAGTTGCGCCACCGCGGTGGAACTGCCCGGGCGCACCACCGCCCGTGTGCTCGCTACGGTCTGCTCGCCGGACACCAGGGCGATCTCGTACTCCCCCGGACTCAACCCGCTGATCGCGTACTTGCCGGACGCATCGGGCTTGCGGCGCTGCGTGGCGTTGGTGTTGACGTTGCGGATGACGACCTGTGCGCCGGCATCGCGCGCATACATGCCGACGGCGCCGTACAGGCCGCCGCTGGATTCCTGCGCATGCAGGGCGGGAAGCGCCACCGCCGCCGCGACGATGGCACCGAACAGCAACGACCGGGCCATACGGCCGCGACGACAGGAGTTTCGACAGACGATCTCGCTCATTGAAAATCTCCGTGATCCTTGACGCGTAGGAACATCCGGCATGGAAACCGGGCACGATTGCCACATCCGCGACTAGGCGCGGCAGAACACCCGCTCCCGCTCATCGCACGAGGAACGGGCCAACGACATCCGCCGCCTTTACCGCAATCAACAGATGGCGGCAGCGTCCTGTTCGCAAACCGGTTGCATCCCGACTCGCCGGACGCAACGTCCCACAGCCCTGCCCGCGCGCACCTGCGGCCTCACGGATGTCCGGCGCGCTGGGTGGTGGGCGAACGGTTCCAATCGGGGGTCGGCGCATGCTGCATCCAACGCACGAAGAAATCCAACAAGCGACGCTCGCCATATGCGCCACCGGCGCCGTGGTCGCCACCGGGCACCAGCAACAAATCGAACTCCTTGCCGGCCTTGATCAGCCGATCGACCACCTGGAAGGTACTGGCCGGATCGACGTTCTGGTCCATGTCGCCGGTCACCAGCAGCAGATGTCCCTGCAAACGCCAAGCGTTGTCGACATTGGACGAGGCCGCGTACCACGGCCCGATCGGCCAGCCCATCCACTGCTCGTTCCACCAGATTTTGTCCATGCGATTGTCGTGGCTGCCGGAATTGGCCACGCCAACGCGGTAGAACTCGGGATGGAACAGCAGCGCGCCCAGCGCATTCTGACCACCGGCGGAAGTACCGAACACGCCGATGCCGCCCTCGATCGCATACCAGGGATAACGGGCCGCAGCGGCCTGGTGCCACAGAATGCGATCGGGGAAACCGCCATCCTTGAGGTTGTGCCAGGCTACGTCGTGGAAGGCGCGCGACCGGTTGTTGGTGCCCATGCCGTCAATCTGCGCAACCGCAAACCCCAGCGCAGTCAGCGCAGGGACCCACGTGGTGAACGTCTTCGGCACGAACGAGCCCTGCGGCCCGGCATAAATGTCCTCCACCACCGGATACTTGTGCGCCGGATCCAGTGTTTGCGGACGGTGAATCACGCCCCATATCTCGGTGTGGCCGTCGCGCCCGGGCGCATGGAACGGCAACGGCTGCTGCCAGCCGGCGGCGAGCAGGCGGGAAATATCGGCATGCGCGATGGTGCGCACCACCGTGCCGTCCTCGCCACGACGCAATACCAGCACCGGCGCCTGATCCACACGCGAATACAGGTCCAGCAACCAGTGTCCGTCCGGCGATGGGAACACCTGGTGGTCGGACGCCTCCGGGGTCAACGCCACCGGCTCGCCGCCGTCCAGGCCGATGCGGTAGGCATGGCGGTAGTACGGATCCTCGCCAGGGTTCATCCCCGCAGCGGTGAACCAGACCTGGCGCGTCGTCTGATCGACGCGATCGACCTTGCGCACCACCCACGGCCCGCGCGTGACTTGCCGCACGACGCGCCCGCTCTTGCCGTCGTACAGGTACAGGTGTTCCCAGCCATCGCGCTCGGAGGCCCACAGGAGTTGCTTGCCGTCGTCCAGATCCTGGCGGAAGTGCTTGCCGCCGTTGATGTGGTCGCCACTGAGGTCGGAATATTCGATGAAGGTGGGCGAGGTTTCCTCGATCAAGGTGCGCGTGTGGCCGCTGTGGCCATCGGCTTCGATCACTCGATACAGCTGGTGGCCGCGCTGGTTGTACTCGAAGGTGAAGCTGCGGCCATCGTCTCGCCAGCGTGGCGGGCTGAGCTCGAACGGATTGGGAAACAGGGCGTTGTCGATCTGGATCGCACGCCGGGAGGCGACCTCGAACAACACCGGACGGATGACAGCCAGTGGATCGCCGGGCTTGGCATAGACTTGTTGATGCAACTTCGGTTGCAACTGATCGGCTGGCGCCGATTCGATGTAATACACCACGTGCGGCGGGGCGGGCGTGACCCGCCAAGCGACCAGCCGGCTGGAATCCGGTGACCAGGCAATGCTGTCGGCGGCGTAGTAGTCGTCCTTGCCGCCATCGCGGCTGAGCTGAACCTTGCCGCTGCCATCGGCGCGATCCACCACCAGATTACCCTGCTCCACCCACGCACGCTGGCGGCCATCCGGAGACAATTGCGCATGTTCCGGGCCTTCCTGGCGTAGCGGGTTCAAATCGTAGGAATCCTCCGCCTCCGCAGCACTGTCGCGCTGCCGTTCGCAGCGATACGCGTGCAGATCGCAACGCCAGTGTGTCGCGGTACCGCGCGCAAAAGACAGCATGCCATCGGCGCGCATGCTCACCTGACGCAATTCCAGATCGTCGGCGGCAACCGTGCCGTCCCCGCCGTGCGTCAGCGCGTCGGCCAGCCGCTGCGGATCGAACAGGGGATGTTGCTCGCCGCTACGCACATCCACCAACAGATAGTCCTGCCGTGGCGCCTTGCCCGCGCGCATCCGGCCAATGCGGTAGAGAAAGTGTTCGCCATCGACCCAGACGGGATTGGACGGTTGCTGATCCACCAGCGCGGCATAGCGTGCGCGCAAGGACTGCGCGTTCCGGTAATCGGCCTCGCTGGGAGCGCTGGCCGCCAACGCCCACAAGGGGATTGCCGTCAGCAACAGCATCAGGCAGCCGCGCACTCCCATGGCGACCGCCTGCGGGGACCTCCATGCCTGCTGCAACCATCGTGCGGCAGCCGCCGTCTTCATGGACTCACGTTTTGATTTCATGGCATGTCTACTCTCGTATCACAAGATGCGTCCGCGTGCGGCGGCGCACGCGGCGGTAAAATCTGCGCTCGCGGTGCGAGCATTTCCCACTCCTGCACCGCCACCGCGGCATATGTGCGGCCATCGCCTGAGGCATCGAACACCGCGCGCACGCAGCGCGTGCGCACCGGTGCGAAGGCGACCTGCTGGAATCGTCCCGGCGCGGATCGGTATTGGCTGGCTCCCGGCACCGGCAACCAGCGCCCCTGCGTGCGGTATTCCAGGTGCCAGGCGCGTGGCGGCGCCACACCGATGGCGGCGCCGGCGAGCTGGTCGGCGAAGAACACGATGCGACTGCCGTTCAAGGTCACCGGCACGTCCCAGCTGTACTGGATCCATTGCTGCGGCGGATTGTGCGAGGTCCAGCTCCCCCACATCTGCGGCGGCAACGGATGCGCCTTCACCACGCCATCGTTGAGCGCGGCGATCCAGTACTGCACCGGAATGGCGGGGCCATTGGACGCGGTGGCGATGGCCGCTGCGGCGAGGTTGCGCGACGGCGACGGCGTTGGCCTGTGCGGGCGCGTGGGCACCACCTTGCGCATGCGCGCCGGCGTGACGCTGTCGTCCCACTGCAATGCATCGATGGCGACGCTACGGCGAAAATGACCACCGCCCTTGGCATCGGCGGTGTGATAGACGAGGTACCACTGGCCCTTGAACTGGACGATGCCGGGGTGCGAGGTGGTCGAGGACACCGGATCCAGCACCACGCCGCGATACGTCCACGGCCCCAGCGGCGATGGCGCAGTGCCGTAGGCGATGCACGCGTGATACAGCGTCGGCGTACACGCCGAGCCGAGGCCGGCGTTGTTGGCGGCGTAGGCCATGTAGTAAGTATCACGACGCTTGAACAACCATGGCGCCTCGAAATATCCATCCAAGGTGTTCACCGCGACCACCGGCCCCTTCGGCGTGACCATGTCGCGTTCCAGTTCGATGCCGAACAATTTCCCGAAGGTGCCCCAATACACATAGACGCGACCATCGTCGTCGACCAACACGGTCGGGTCGATGTTCTGAATCGTGTTGCGCACCGGCAGCGACTGCGACAGGATCGGCCCTTGCGGATGCGCGTCGCGCCACGGCCCCAGCGGACTGTCGGCCACCGCCACGCCGATCGCGAACGGATCGGCATTGCGCGAGTGCGCTTCTTGCACCGGGGCATACAGGTAGTAACGTCGATCCGTGCCCTGCACGATCTGCGCGGCGTAAGCGTGCCCCGGCGCCGCCCAGGCGAACACCTGCTCCGGGCGCAGCAAAGCGGGATAATAGGTCCAGCGACCACGGCCGACATCGTCGGTGACCAGCAGTTGCCAACGCGGGATGACGAAGTCGTTGACCTCCGGTGGCGCTTCGTCGCGACCGGCGATGATATACAGCTTGCCGTCGGCCACCAGCGGCGCTGGGTCGGCGGAGTAATCGCGGCCGTCGGCCAGGATCGGATTGCCGACCGCATGCACCTGACGCGAACGTAGCGCCGCTGGCGACGCTGGCACGGCGCCAGTCGTCGCGCAGCATGCCGCCAGCAGCAACAGCGCCCGCGCGTACTGCCCGTTCATGGCGCCAACGCCGGGTCGATCAGCAATTGCACACGGACCGGCAGGCCACCGCGACCGTCGCGCCCTTGTACCTGTCCCTCGACGCTCACGCTGCCCGGCATGGCATCGGCCATCGGCGCCAACGGCGACCAACGCACCGGCACGCGCTCGCGCGAGCCGTCGTTGTACTGCACGCCGACGAAGGCCGGCAGCACCGGCGTTTGCCCGACACGCACATGCAACGGCGGCGGCGCCTGCACCGTGTTGATCTGGCCCGGCGGATTCGCGCGCACCCAGAGGCTGGCGCTCACCGGCACGGCGCCATCGGCCAGACCCTGCACTTGGACACGGCCCTCGGCGGCCAACGCGGCCGGATCGAGCGGCGACCAGCGCACCCCCAACCAGGCCCAGCTGCCATCGGCGAAATAGCCGGCGATCCGTTCCGGCAATGCCGGCAGTTGCCCCGGCGCCACACGCACATCCACCGCCTCGGTGCCCACCGCGCGCTCGGCGAACACTTGCCATTCGTCGATGCCAACCGCCGCATGTCCTTCGCCCTGCACAGCCGTCTGCAGGATCACGCGCAGCGCGGTGGTGGTCACCGGCGCGAATGCGACCCGACTCGCGGCGCCGCCACCTAGCACCGGATAGCCACCGCGCACGACCACATCGCGCCACTGCGTGCCATCGCGATACTGCAACGTCCAGCCGCGCGGCAAATCCACACCGCCGTGCGGCTGATCGTCCCAAAAATACAGCGCCGTCGCATTCAAGCGTTGCGGCTGCGGCCATTGGTATTGCACCCACACCGACGCCGGCTGCGCGCGCCCCCAACTGCCCCAGCGCCGATCCGCCGCCGGCACCTGCCCCGATGCCGGCCTCCACCCATCGTTGAGCGCCTGCAGACGGTGATGGGCCGCGGTGAACTGCGCGCTGGGTTCGGCCTCGCTCTGCACCTGCAATGCCTGCTCGGCGGGCAATGCTGGAGCGATCACCTCGACATCCGCATGCCCCTGCAATGCACCGTCGTCGGCCTGCAAGCGCAGCGTGTAAGCACCGGGCACAGTGAAGCGCACTGTACTGCTGGCGTCCTGCGCTTGCGCGAAGATCGCCGCGCCGCCAGGCGGCGTGCGCAGTACCCGCCACTGCAACGCCAGCGTACCGTTCGGTCGCGCGTCGTCGCCAACCCGACCGGTCAGACGCACGGCACCGTCGGCCGCAACAGCATCCTCCTGCCAGGCATCGACTTGCGGCGCCTGATTGGCGCTCGCCACAGGCGCCGCGATGCCCGTGGCGTAGGCCTGGATCTCTTTGATGCCAGTGCGCTGCGGGCCAGCGTGGGTCACCTGCACGCGCCAGCGCTGCGCGCGCAAGGGCGGGAAACGGATGCGGTTGCGATTGCCCTGTGCGATCGGCCTGTCGCGCACCTGGCCCGGCACGGTTTTCCAGACGCCGTCGTCGAAGTACTGCAACACATACAACCACGGCGGCGCGTAGCCGGCGCGCGTGCCGGAAGGGAAGCCGTGCTGCTCGCCTGGCGGCGATGAACTCCGATAAAAATACACACGCACGTCATCCAACGTCTGCGGTTGGCCTAGATCCAAGGCGATCCAATCGCTGTGCGTCGCCGATCCGACAGTACCCCAGAATGGTTCGTTGGCGGTGCTGCCATCCACCGCCGCCGTGGCCGGGAAGCCCTCGGCGGCGAAGCTGGCGCTGACCGCCGCGCCTTGCGCCAGGTTGCGTGCAGTGGCCGGTAGGCCGATGTCCACCCCGGCGTCCGCCAGGACCGCGCCAATCCGCGCCCCTGCGGGGAAACGCACCTGCTGCGGTGTCTGCAACGCCAGCGCGTGCGCGGCCAACACCTGCACCTGCGCGGCGTCGGCATTGACCGCATCCGGCGCCACCTGCACGCGACCACTTGCCGGATCGTAGAGCACGTGCGCCAGGCGGTCGACGGTGAAGGCGAGCTTGCCATCCAGATACAGCGAATACCCCTTGGGCGCAGCGCCCGCGTAATGACGGCCATCGCGGTCCCAGACGATGCTCAAATCGCGATTGCGATAACGCAGGCGATCGGCGGCGAAGTGATCCCAGCCGATGTCGATGGGATACAGCTCGATCATGGCGTCGCTGCGCGGACGCAGGCCCATCGCGTCCTCGATCACAGTGAAGTTGGTAGCGCCGAGCTGGGTATGGTGGATCCACGAACGGTAGCCGATCCGGCCACCATCGGCGGCACTGCCCTCGGCCCAGAACTCGTTCTGATCGGGATAACGATTGTCACCATCGACATAATGCGCCCAGGCATTCCAGTACAGCAGCTTGCGATAACTGTCAGCGTCCAGATAGGGGCTGTGATAATCGCGCAGCACGCTGCCGAGCAAGCGAAAGGCGACGGTGGCATTGATCACCGAGAAGTTATTGCTACCGCCACCGCCACGCGCGCGCAGGTCGGCCTGGTTGGCGGTGTAGAACGGGAACAGCGGAAACTGCCGGGCGTCGGCGAACAGGCGCAACGCGCGCACGTACTTGGCGGCGTCATCCGGGTCGCCGCGCTTGGGCATCAAGCCGACACTGAAGGGGTAATAGTTATTGGTTTCCTTCCAATCCACCGGCAAGCGCGCCCCCTCGGCCTGACGTTGCTTGAGCAGGTCGCCATGCAAGCCCATGCTGTCGGCGCTGGCGCTGTGGTCCTGCCACAGCACCTGCAGCACGGCATGGCGGATCTTCGCCGCCAGTGCCTGCATCCGCACCGCGGTGGCGGTGTCGCCCGCCAGTTGCGACGCCTGCGCGGCCGCCTGCGCGTTGGCGTACACATAGGCGCTCTCGCTGCGGTCCATGCGCGCCTGGCCATGGCGCTTGGCCCAGTCGAAAGAAACCGCATCGGCATCGTTGCCGGTCATCGCCGCCCAGTCGTACTCGATCAACCCGTTGCCGTTGCGATCGTAGGCACGCAGCAACGCGTCCACGTCGGCGCTGGCGTAGCGCGCCAGTTGCGCGGCGATCGCCGGCGGCCCGCCATGCACCTGATAGGCCCGCCACGCCGCGGCGCTGAGATACTGGGCGTAGGAGTTGGACCAGTTTTCCGGCGCACCGGGGTTGTCCACGTACTTGCCGCCGCCGGCGGTCTCGCCCGCACCGAGCCAGGAACCGTAGGCAGCCGTCGGATCGCGCAGGTATTTAAGGTCGTCGATGAACATGCCGGTGGTCAGCACGATCGCGTTGTTGTAGCCGAGTACGCCTTCGATCGCCACCGGAAACTGATAGTCGTTGCCGGGCACTGCGGCATCGAGGAAATTGAAGCGCAGCAACCACCAGCGATAGAACAGGGTCTTGTCGAAATTGTCCTCGGGCGTGTCCAGATACGGCAGGTTGTCGGCCCACCAGCGGTTATAGGCGACGACGTGCTCGGTGTAGGCCTGCTGCGGCGACTGCGCGGCGATGCGCCGGTACTCCTGTCGCGAAGCCGGCAGTTCGCGTGTAACCAGGCCCAATTGCACCTTCAACGTGGGCGACGATCCGGTCGCCGGGACAACCACGCGCCGCACCAGGCCGCCGCCATCGACCGCAAAACCATCCCCGGACAAGCGCGGGAAGACCGTGGTGATCGCGTTGTGGGTGACGAACGCGCCAATCAATTCCGCGCCATCGGCGTGCGTGGCCATCGGCGAGATCGCACGCACGCGCAACGTGCGTGCCACGCCATCGGTACTGGACAAGGTGATCTCGGCCACGGCCACGTTGTGTTCAGTGATGAACTTGACCAGATGCAGGCGCACGCCTGCGCCGGTGTACACGCTGCTGAAATAGCTTGGTGTCTGCCGCCGTTGCGCGCTGTCCTCGGTCAACGCCAGCGGTGCGCCATCGCCGTCCACCTGCAACCGGAACAAGGCGTCGTGGCCGGTCTTGTGCACATAGGCGACATCGCCGACGAAACCCGGCACCTCGGGTCGATGGGTGTACATGTACGCGGCGCGGCCACGCGTGAACAACCAGCGGTTGCCGTCCTCATTATCACTATCGCTGCCCCCCCCGCGACCTCGACGCGCGAGCATGCGATCGATCCAGAAATCCTTGCCGGACGCACTGCCGGCACCGGCCGCGCGGTCGGCCGCGAAGACCCGAGGCAGATAGCCTGTGCCCGGAGCGAAGGCCACGCCGGTGGCCGGGACGGGCTGCGCATCGCCCTTGAAACGCGGCATGCCGAGCGCGGCGTTGCTGCGATCCAGACCTTCGTCGTCATCGGCCAGGGCCGCGGCGCTGGCCTGCGCGCAGACCAAGGCGAGCCCAAGCAGCGGCGCGCCGACCAGCATGCTGGCAGCGCGCCGCCAGCGCCGCAGGAGCGCGTCCCGGCCTTGCCGCTGCCTCAAAACTCGGTCCTGATCCGCGCCCAGAAATAGCGTCCCAACGTGTCGTATGTGTAGGCATCGGTATTAGCCGCGCTGGAATAGCCGTAATAGCGCGGCGGCGTGCGGTTGCCCAGGTTGTTCACGCCAGCCGACACGGTGCTGTGCAGGCGGTCGAACTTCCGGCTCAGGGTCACGTCGTGATAAGTCACCGTGCCGACGTGGAAGTACACGCAACTGCCATCGGCGGCGGTGTTAATGCAAAGATCTTCATAGGCGCTGCCGACCGTGGTCCGCCCGATCAGCCGCGTGTTCCAACTGGCATGCCACGGTCCGTTGTCCCAGCTCAGATTGAAGTTGGCGCGCCAGCGCGGCGTGTTGCCGTAGATCCAGGTCTCGCCAACGTAGTTGTGGGGATCGCCACTGAAGGTATAACGGGACAGGTAGGTCGCATCGACACCGGCATGGAAGCTACCCCAGGCCGTATCGCGCAACGCGTACTTGATGCCGACATCGTCGCCACGAATATCGACCTTGCCGCTGTTGATCGTAAACGGCACGGTCACGCTGACCAATTGCCCGGCAGTATCACGCTGGATCAAAGGACAATACGCATTCTGCCCGTCGTAGCAATTCTGCAGCACCTCGCTCACGCTGGTGCCGTTGAGCATGTCCTCGAGCGACACCCGCCAGTTGTCCACATTCAACGACAGGCCCTCGGCCCAGCCCGGATCGTAGACCACCCCCACATCGTAGGAGCGCCCTTGCTCGGGCTTGATCGCGAAACCGGCGTTGGCCGACCCCGTGGTGATCACCCTGAACGCGGAGGTGTTGACGAAACTGCCGTTGCGCGGCACGTTGACGCAGGCCGCAGGATTGCCGCCGCCGGTATAGCCATTGCACGGATCGCTATAGTCGCCAGTGTCGTCGATCACCCCACTGAACGGGGAACCGTACAGGTTGCCCAGCGATGGCGCGCGGAACACCTGCGAGCCGGTGGCACGGACCAGCAGATTGTCGAGCGGCCGCCACTCCAGCGCGACCTTGCTGTTGGTAGTGTTGCCCCAATAGTCGTACCTGGAATAGCGCGTGCCCAGGTCGAGGTTCAGCGCCTGTGCACCGGTCACGCCCTTGAGTAGCGGGACCAGCACTTCGGCGTAGGCCTCCTTGATCGTCTCGTCGTGGCCCTGGTTCATGATGCAGCCGTCGTTGTAGTCGCATTTGCCATCCGCATCGGCGGCGGCCACCGGGTTGCTCGTTCCCTGTGCGAAGCCATCCTTGCGCAGCGACAGCCCCAACGCGGCCTGCACAGATCCGGCGGGCATCGCGAACAGATCGCCGTTGACGCTGGCCTCGGCGAATTTCATCGTGCTCTTGTCCACCAGATCCACCACACTCTGAGTGGCCTTGATCCCGGCGATGGTGGCCGGGTCATCCGGATTGAACACGTTGATCGGGGTGCAGTCGGCGATCACATTGCCGGGCGTGCCACATTTGATCGTGCCGTCGCTGTCGCGGAACGAAGCACCCACCGCGTTGTCCAGCCGCGAGGTGACCGAGAAGCCATGACGAATCAGGGTGTCCTTGTAGCGGGCAGTCCCCGCCGCCGCATCCCACTGCCAACTGGTGTCGGCGAATTTTCCGCGCAACCCGGCGACGATGTTGGTCTGGTACATCGTCGAAGTGAACACACGGGTATTGGCCTGCACCGAACGCAACAGATAACGGGTCAGTGCGCTGCCGAACGGGTTGTAGTAATTCTGCGCGGCATTGGGCATTTCCAGGCCATAGGCGCCGAGTTGCGAGGTGGTCTGGCTGCGGGTCCAGAACATGTCCAGGTACCCCTGCACGTCCGCAGTGAAATCGAAACTGGCATGCGCCGACGCGTTGGTGCGCTGCACCGGGGTAATCAGGTACTGCTCGTCATAGATGTTATGCGTATCCAACGTCAGATCGTAGGGATGAAAATCCTGGGTGCCGACCGCACCTGGCGCAAGCGGATGATTCGGAACCAGTACACGACCGTCGTCCAGAAACGCGCGGGTGCCGCCGCTGCGTATTTCCTTCGGCTGGCCGTTGACATACTGCAACGCCGTCCTGGCGTAAGGGCGATCCGCATCGTAGAGGGCGTTCATGGAATTCTGGCTCAGACCGAGAATCAGCCCGCCACGCTCCCAGCTCTTGCCCCACTCCACACCCAACGTACGGCGATTGCCATCGCCATGCGTACTCTGGCCGTAATCCGCAGTGGCGGCAAAGCCATCGTATTTGTCCTTGAGGATGATGTTGATCACCCCGGCGATGGCATCGGAACCATAGACCGAAGAAGCGCCGTCGGTCAGCACTTCGATCCGTTCCACCATCGCCGCCGGAATCGCGTTGACGTCCACACCGGGGGCCGCGGCGACGCTGCTGGCAGGCCCGGCCATGCGGTGACCATTGACCAGAACCAAGGTGCGCTCGGGACCGAGATTGCGCAGCGAAACCAGCGCGCGACCATGGCTGAAACCGGAATTGAGCGCGATGTTGGGCATATTGCCGGCCATCGCCGGCAGTTGCTGCAGTAACTGGCCCAGGGTGTTCTGGCCGCTATCTTCGATCCGCTGGCGGTCGATGGTGATGACCGGGCTGGCGGTCTCGGCATCGATGCGGCGGATATGACTACCGGTTACGCTGACCCGCTCCAATGTGGTCGCCGAGGCGTCCTGGGTCTGGGCCTCCTGTGCCTGCACTGTAGACAGCGGGAGCAGCGCCAGCGCTGCGCAGATCGCCGCAGTCAGCGGGGCTTGCCGCTGCGCGTGACGCCATGAACGGGGAAACAGCGGCACCACGCATTCGAGTAGGGACGGCATCGGATTCTCCTTGGCTGCACGCTGTGCGATCGGTGAGGCGATCCCTTCATCGGGCCTGCACCTCATCGCCAGCGCATGTGGGCGAGTACGGATACGAACGTGTCCACGCGTGCAGCGGGAGCCAAAACGCCCCGACACTGCACGCACGACGACGCCCGAGGTTGCGCTGTATCGTGCAGGAATTTCACCCTCAAAATTCACTACACGGACACAATGTGCGCGTATGGTCGATATCTCGTCTTGTCGTATTTATCGGGAAACCGTGCGGAATATCGCACTGCCCGACACCCAGGAGACGCTCCCGAGATTGCAGACGATTCCGCGACTCAAGCGTAGACGGCGGCAATCGTCAGGGTTTCGGCACGGCCAGCCGGCACCTGCACACGCTCGTTGCGTGGACCGGACAGCGGCACGGCCTGCCCATCCAACATCACCTCGCGCAAGCGCGTGCCGGCCGGCACGCGCAGGGTCAACCAGGTGCGCGGCGGACGCGACGGCGGCAAGCGCACACGCCCATCGATGCGTTGCCGTGCCGGATCCGCGCACAAGCTCAACGACACCGTGCCCCAGCGCGTCGGCGCATCGGCGATGGCGATTGTCTGGCCACTGCCCAACCAGTCGCGCGGCAACGCCCGCGCCAGGAACAGTTCCTCGCCGGCGCTGTCCTCGAACACCAGCATCCAGCGCAGCAACAGCGGGATCGTCAGTTGCGCCGGGATGCAGAACAACGGCATGCCGCCAGTGATGCCGCTGACCTCGCCCGCGGTCCAGCTGCCACGGGTATGCACCTGGTAGCGATGCGCGTACAGGAACAGCAGGTATTCTTCGATCCGGTCCAGGCGCAGCAACTGCTGCGCGTAGCCGTAGGAAATGAAACCCAGCAGGTCGCGTCCTTCTGGCGTGGGCGCGGTGATGTTGCCGACCACGCCGAGGCTGGTGCCGCCATGGCCTCGCACGCAGTCGATGACTAGGTGCGCCAGATCGTCGGGCAGCACGTCGGCCTGCAGTAGTTCGGAATAAGCGCGATGCGGCCAGCCCTGCTCGCTGGGATGCTCCTGTTGCAACGATTGCCGAAAGGTGAGCTTCACTCCCGGCAGCGGGCCGATGTAGGGCGGATTCAGATCGCGACGGATGTTGTCGCGCACGCTGCGCTCTACCCGCGCAGCAAGCTGCCGCGCACGCCGCTGCCACTGCGCGGTGCTGGCCGACGCGCCGACGCCGACAATCGCACTCCAGACCCCGGCGATGTCCTGCCAGCCGCGCACGGCCAGCGCGCTGTTGGCGTAGTAAGGTTTCCACCATAGCTGCGGATCGGGAGACAGACAGGCGTCGGATTCGTTCCAGCCGTGGATCAGCCCATGCCCCGGCGCCGATGCCGGCAGACGCAGGCTGGCATCGTGCAGTTCCACCAGCACCTGCGCGGTGGCGGCGATCTTGTCGCGATGCTTGCGCAGCAGCGCCACATCGCCGGTATAGCGCAGGTAGCGCGCCAACAACGACAAGGTCAGGCCGAACTGCCCGGTCTCCGCGCCGCGCATATTGACCATGCCGTCGGCCTGCACGAAATCGCTGAAGTAACCATCCAGCACCGCCGCGGCCTGGGCGAAGCGGCCCCACTCCAGATTGGCGTACAACGAACTGGTGAAAGTGTCCTGGAAACCGTCGTACTCGTTGCCATAGTAGTCGCGGTCCACCGCGCCATACTTGGGATAGGTGCCGCCCGGACGGACCACCAATTCGCGCGCGAAGGCGAAACGCGCCATATCGCTCCAACTGGAGTCGGGCAATTGCGCCTGCGCCATGTCGGCGAGCAGGCCGTGCCAATAGCCGGCGAAAGCGAGCAGCGCGCGGTAGAAATCCTCGGCGCTGCGCGGGCCGCGTCGCGGTGGGTAATCCGGATAGCTATACCCGTAGACCACCTTGCTGACCTTCCCGTGTTCGATCAGCGCGCTGCGGTGCCAGGTCTGCACCACGAAGCGGTCCGTGGCCAGCACATCGGCAAACAGCAACAGGTCGTAATAGCGGCCCTCACCCGCCGGCACCACTTTCCGCACTGCTGGCATCCAACCACCGATCAAGCCTTCGCAACGGCGCTGCACCAATGCGTCTTTCCCCAGTTCCGGAAACGCCTGCACCGCCCGGTAACCGCGCGTGCGCCCATCCGGATACACCGGCATGGTATCGGCGCATTCGCGAGTGCCGACGAAGGTCGTCCATGGCAAGCGCCCGTTGTAGTCCTTCGGGTCCAGTTGCGAGGCTGGCGGCGGCGCCACGTCGCGCACCTCGTGCGCGCGCGGATCGCCATCGCGCAGCAGGCGGTCGGCGAGCAGATCGGCCTCGGCCATCGCCACCTCGGCCAGTGCCATGCCGAAATACGGTGCTTGCGCGGCGGGATAGACCGGCTCGGTGCGCTTGCCCAGCACCAGTGCGCCGTCCGGGGCAAGCAGGGTCAGATCGCCATCGGGATGACGCAGATCTTCGTAGACCGTCCAGCGCGCACCCGCCTCATCGAAGTGACAGTGCACGGTGTGACCGGCCAGCGCATCGCTGGACAGCGCACGCAACGGCGGCAACGCCGGCGTAGGACGCGCGGTCGGCGTCGCCGTGGCAGTGCCAGCGAGCGCTTGGACGCCGGCCACCGCACCGACCGCCAGTCCCTGACGCAGGAAATCTCTCCGATCCATCGACCATCCTCGGATGTAGGTAATCGTGCATCGTGCGCTGCGCGTGCCGCAGCGTCTTGCGTGCTGTGCCGAGGATCGATGCGGAAAACCGCATAGCCGCAGACGTCACCGCGCTACCGCGACGCGGCACGCGCAGGATGAGGCGACAGGACGTCTCAGGCGAGGACGTCGAGCAGATGCCCGAGGCTGTCGTCGGCCGCGCGCAACACCCGGGCATTAGCCTGGAACGCGTTGCGCGCGGACAGCCCGCCGACCATGTCATCGACCATGTCGCTGCCCTGCCCGTCCGCCACCTGCACCTGGCTGACGACACCGCCGCCAGCCGACTCATGATCCACCGGCACCGCGCGTTGGAAACCGTCGGTGGCGAGATTGGCGATGTTGTTGGCGCGCACCTGCAAGCCGGACGCCGCGGCGCGCATGCCCGAGAGCGCGATCGAAGACGACGAGGCGATGGAGGTCATGACATGCCAACCGGCGGAAGGGAGTTTGTAAGCCTATCGGCAGCGGCAACCACAACTTGAGTGCGAACGCGGGATGCGGAAGCGAGCAGGCTGCCATGCACCGTCGCGTTTGCACGCCCCGCGTCCCGCGCCTCACTTCGGCAGCGGCCGTGTCACCCCAGCATTCCAGCGCGGCGTCGGCTCACCCAGCAGATGCCGCACGAAGAAGTCGTGCTGGAGCCGTTGCACTTAATCAATAGAAGCGATGGAACGGCCGACGGGATATTCGCCGTCCGGCATGTATGGCACGTATGGCACGTCGAAGTCCTTGCCAGCCTTGATCAACACATCCATCCAACTGCGCGGTCGAGGCTTGGTCGACATTGCGACCTGTATGCAGAGGATCGCAATAGATCGCCACCACGCTATGGCTCAACCAAGTGCGACGATTCTGTTTGATCGGTTGAAAGGCCATTCGACAGACGCGCAATCAAGTCACTTGACGCCTACGGAATGAGTTGCTAAAAAACAACATAAGTACTTGAAATATGTAGGAAATATGTCGGTGCTTATAAGGCTTAGCAATGCGTTCAACACATCATCACTATGAGAGAAAAAATGAAAATGTATAAAAAATCAATCGTAGCATGCGCGCTGCTCTCTGTTGCTGGAGCAGGCAATTGCGGAATAAGTGAAAGATCCTGGTTTTTCATGCCGAATGAAACAGTAACTTATGACTTCACCAAAACAAGAGAATATTTTAATATGGGCATAGAGGCAGGATGCGACTCATTTAATCCCACAAAATCTTCATTCATCATCACATATTCAGGTACGCCTGAAGCAGAAAAAAGGCTATACGTCGAAACCAACGACAAAAGCAATGTTATACACGACAAAAATCTAAAGACGTTCTACGTGAAAGATGCCACCCAAATTGCAGTGGGATTCCCTTACGGCGGAACCTACAGCATTACAAATGTAACACCCACAGCTATCAAAGGCACCCAATGTGACGCCGGATATTATTAAAATAAATAATTTAATAATTTTCAAATGATTCAATGTCTCCGCGTGCAGGCGCTTCACGTCTGCACGCACTTGGACGCAAGGCGAGCATCACTGACAATTTCCGCAGGCACGGCCGGCTTATCGCGCAGACCAGCTATCCAGACCATTCCACCGCGGCGTCGGTTCACCCAGCAGATGCCGCACGAAGAAGTCGTACTGGCGCCGCTGCACATAATCGATGGGACCAGTGGAACGGCCGACGGAATGTTCGCCGCCAGGCACGTTGAGCAGGTCGAAGTCCTTGCCGGCCTTGATCAGCGCATCCACCACCTGCGCGGTCGAGGCCGGGTCGACATTGCTGTCCTGCTCGCCAACGATCAGCAATAGATCACCACGTAACTTGGCCGCATTGTCCACGCCGGAGGCGCGCGCGTAGCTGGCGTCCACCGGCCAACCCATCCACTGCTCGTTCCAACTGATCTTGTCCATGCGGTTGTCGTAGCAGCCGGCATAGGCCACGCCCACCTTGTAGAACTCCGGGTGCCGCTCCAGCGCACCAAGCGTGCTCTGCCCGCCAGCCGAGGCCCCGTAGATGCCGACGCGACCGAGATCGTAGGACGGGTCCTGCGCGGCCAGCGCCTTGTGCCAGGCGACGCGGTCGGGGAAACCGGAATCGCCGAGGTTTTTCCAGGCCACATCGTGGAAGGCCTTGGAACGGTTGGCCGTGCCCATGCCGTCGATCATCACCACGATGAAGCCCAGGTCCGCCTGCGCCTGCATGCCGATCTGCTTGTCGCCACCGGAGTGATAGCCGAACGGCCAGAAGGTCTTGGGCACGAAGGAATCGTGCGGACCGGCGTAGATGTTCTCGATCACCGGGTATTTCTTGTGCGGATCGTAATCGCGCGGACGCACCACCATGCCCCAGATATCGGTGCGCCCATCGCGGCCCTTGGCGACGAAGGTCTGCGGCGCGCGCCAGCCAGCGGCCTGCAACTTGCCGATGTCGCCGCGTTCGACCACTTGCAGCAGCGCACCATCGATTGCATGCAGCTCCATCACCGGCGCCATGTCCGGACGCGAATACACGTCCACGTAATGGCGGCCATCCTCGGCGATGGTCACGTCGTGGTCGGCATCGGCGTCGGTCAGGCGCGTCAGCCGGCCGCCGTCGAAGTCCACCGCGAACAACTGCCGGTTGTAGGGATCCTTGCCCGCATCCATGCCGCTGGCGCTGAACCAGATGCGCCGTTGCGCATCATCCACCCGCAGCACATCGCGCACGATCCACGCGCCGTGAGTGATCTGGGTCTTGACCTGGCCGGTGACGCCATCGAACAGATACAGATGGCGCCAACCGTCGCGCTCGGACACCCACAAAATCTCCTTGCCCAGCCCATCTACATCGTGGCGAAAGCTGCGCTCGGCATTGACGAAGGTCTTGGCATCCTCGCTCACCGCCACATGCGCGCGACCGCTGGCGGCGTCCACCGCGATCGCGCGCATGTGCTGGAAACCACGCTGCACCTCATCGAAGACGAAGCTGGCACTATCGCCACGCCACTGGATCGGCGACAACTGATAGGGATTGGCGAACAGCGCATTGTCGATGACAGTGCGCCGCGCCGCGCCACCGCTCGCCACCGCGGCGATGTCGAACAACACCGGACGCTCGATGTCCACCGCATCGCCGGGCTTGGGATACAGCTGGGTGCGCACCAGCGGCTGACCGCCGCCCGGTGGTGCCGCCTCCACCCGGGTCACCTGCCGCGCAAAGCCGGGGCGTACCCGGTACAAGGCCAACCGTTGCGAATCCGGCGACCAGGCGATGGTCTCCGGGTCGTAGAAATCGTCGGCACGGCCGTCCTCGGCCAGCCGCCACACCCGTCCATCGGCCCGCGCACGCAGCACCACCGCATTGCCCTGGACGTATGCTTCCCAGCGTCCATCGGGCGAACGCCGCGGGGTATCGTCGGCCGGTCGGGTCAGATCGCGCACCACGCCAAAACCGCGTGGCCGCGGCTGCGGGCCGCGATCGGCACGCGTGCAGACATACGTAGTCACGGTGCAGCGCCACGGCGTCTCGTCGATCTCGAACGCAATCGCCGCCTGCGCATTGTCGCCCTCGGCTACATAGGCGAAACGCTCGAACGGCAGGCTCAGCGTCGGAAACGTGGTTCCCGTCGCAACACCCAGCGCGCGCGCCAACCGCACCTGGTCGAACGCCGGCTGCTTGCGCTGACTGACCACGTCCTCAAGGACGAAGGCGAAGCCACCCGGCACCGTCTTGCGGTAATAGAACGCGCCAGCGTCGCGCCACTGCGCCGGCCAGGTCACGTTCTCGGTCAGGCCGATCCACGCCTCGCGCAAGCCCAGCGAGCGCTGGTAATCGGCCACGCTCGGCGCGGCCTGCACGGCGGCGGCGAAGCACGCGGCGGCGCCTACGATCATTGCAACAACTCTGTTCATGCTTTCCAATCCACAGCGAATTCGCACTTTCTCACAGCAACGGCAGCACCGAGTGTGACGCCATCTGCCGCTGCAGCAATGCAGACGGCTCGCCTATTCCCCGTCGTCCTCTTCGAGCGCCAGTGCCTCGCTAGGCAGGCCGGTACATGCACCCCAGTAGTAGCAGCCCAGCGCGATCACCGCCACGCTCAGCGTGTCCCAGGGATGGGCGATCTGCCCAGTGCCACCGAACGTGCCAAGAAACGACACCAACAGCACCAACGCAAAGAACGCGATCAACCACAACACACCACGCACCTGTTGCCACAGACGCATCCGACCAGCAGCGTCGGGCAGCCGATAGAGCACGTACAACACGAACATCGCGATCTGTAGCCCGAGCAGCCACGACAGCGTGCTCCAGGTGGACCAGTACACGATCAAAGCGGCGACGATGAACGACAGCGGGCCGAGCAGCGCCATGCCGCGCAATCGAAACGGACGTGGCATGTCCGGTGCGCTGCGCCGCAACGCGGCCACCGTCACCGGCGCCACCGCATAGCTCAGCACCAGCGCCGCCGACACCACCTGGATGAGGGTTTCCCACGAAGGGAACGGCAAGGTCCAGAACACCGACAGGCCCAGGCTCAGCCACAACGCCGGACGCGGGATGCCGGACGCCGCATCGACCCGGGCCAGCACCGGCAGGAAACCGCCGCTGCGCGCCCAACCATAGACCACACGCGGCGTGGCATTCATGTAGATGTTGCCGGTGCCGCTGGGCGAGATCATCGCATCGCAGATCACCAACGCCGCCAGCCAGCCCATGCCCAGCGCCAGCGCGATATCGTGGTACGGCAGTGAGAACACCTTGTCGATGCCGCCCCACCCCTGCGCCAGGTGCTGCGCCGGCACCCCGCCCAGGAACGCCAACTGCAGCAGCACGTAGATGATGGTGGACAGCGCCACCGACAGGATCAACGCGATCGGGATATTACGCTGCGGATCGCGCACCTCGCTGGCCACCGAGACGATCGGGGTCAAACCGAGGTAGGCGAAGATGATGCCGCCAGCGGAGATCGCCATCTCCACCCCGGCCGCGCCGAACGGGGCGAACCCCTGCACGTGCAGGTTGCGCGCATCGAAGTGCGCCATCAACAGCACGATCACCAGCACCGGCACCAGGAACTTGAACACGCTGACGATATTGTTGGCGGTGGCGAAGGTCTTGACACTGTAGTAGTTGAGCAAAAAGAACGCGACCAGCAACGCCAGTTGCAACAGCCAGCCCGCGATGCTGGGATGGGTGCTGCCGGCCTGACTGAGCCACGGGAACCACGCCGCCGCATACTGCCGCGCCGCTTCCACTTCGATCGCGATCAGGCTGGAGAACGCGATCAAGGTGATGAAGCCCATCAGCCAGCCGAGCAAGGCGCCGTGCGAATACTCCGGATAACGCACCACGCCACCGGCGCGCGGCAAGGCCGCGCCCAGCTCGCAATAGACCAGGCCCAGCACCAAGACCGCCACGCCGCCAGCGATCCACGACACGATGCCGGCCGGGCCGGCCATCGCCGACACATGACTGGCCGAAAACAACCAGCCGGAGCCGAAGATCGAACCGAGTCCAATGAAGGTCAGATCGGTCAGGCTCAAACGCTTGTGGAATTTACCTTGTGTGGCCATGGTGTCCCTCGCTGAATCTCGGTTGCATTGGCGAATCACCGAGGCATCGCCTTTGCACACGACAGCGCACGGCGGCGACGCCCCATTCGCCATGGTGACGCACGCGTCACTGTGTCGGCGCAGCGTCCACCGCGTCGGCCCACGGCGATTTGCCACCTTCGGCGATGAAACGCGCGATGCGCTGCTCCAGGACCGGCAACGGCACCGAGCCGGTTTCCAGCACCGCATCGTGGAAAGCGCGGATGTCGAATTTCTCGCCGAGCGCCCGCTCGGCCTTGCGCCGCAGTTCCAGGATCTTCAATTCGCCCAAATAGTAGGACAACGCCTGACCGGGCCAGCCGATATAGCGATCCACCTCGGTGGTGATCTCGTGTTCGCTGAGCGCGGTGTTGTCGCGCAGATAGGCAATCGCCTGCGCGCGGGTCCAGCCCTTGTGGTGAATGCCGGTATCGATGACCAGCCGGCACGCACGCCACATCTGATAGGTCAGATAACCGAAGCGGTCATAGGGCGTGTCGTACATCCCCATCTCCTGCCCCAGATATTCCGAGTACACCGCCCAACCTTCTCCATAGGCGGAGATAAAACTGTAACGACGGAAGTCCGGCAATCCGCGTTGCTCGGCGGCCAGCGGCATCTGCAGCGCATGTCCGGGCGAGGATTCGTGCAGGGTCAGCGCAGTGAGGTTGTACAGCGGTCGCGACGGCAGATCGTAGGTATTGACCAGATAAATCCCCGGACCACCACGACCACCAGTGTAGAACGGCGCCAGTTCCGGCGGCACCGGCTCGATCGCGAAGCGCTGGCGCGGCAATCGACCGATGTAGTCGCCAACCTTGGCATCCACGCGCTTGGCAATCCATGCCGCATCCTTGAGCAACTCCTCCGGCGTCTTGGCATAGAACTTGGGATCGGTGCGCAGATAGTGCAGAAACGCGGGGAACGTTGCCTGCCCGGCCGGGGCGACGAAGCCACTGGCGGCGATGGTCTGGTCCATCTGTGCGCGCAGCTTGGCGACCTCCTTCAGCCCGATGGCATGAATCTGCTCCGGCGCCAGGTCCAGCGTGGTGAATTCGCGGATCTGCGCGCGGTAGTACGCCGCACCATCCGGCAACGCCTCGGCGGCCAGTGTGGTGCGCGCCTTGGGCTGGTACTCCTCGCGCATGAAACGCAGCAGCCCGGCATACGCCGGCACCACGCTGTGGGCGATGGCATCCAATGCCTTTTGACGCAATTTCGCCTGCACCTGCGCCGGAATGCTGGCCGGCATCTGCTTGAACGGGGCATAGAACGGATTGGCCTCGCCTGCGGCCTGCGCCACGTCGGCGATGGACTGGTCGCGGCCGGTCAGGGTCACCTGTGGCTGACTGAAGCCACGCGCCAGACCGGCGCGCATGTTGACGATCTGGTCATCGAAATAGCGCGGAATGTCGGCCAGGATCTTCAAGTAGCGCTGGTAATCCTCACGGGTATGCATGGTGGAGCGCGCACTGAAGCCAAGATCGCTCCAAAACGAGGTATCGCTATTGAACGGCATCTCCCAGACATGGAAGCGCTGCTGGTCGAGCAGAACCACGATCTGCTCGCGATACACCTGGTAATCGACCTGTTCCTGCGCCGACAGGTCAGCCGGCTTGATCGCGTCCAATTCGTGCAACACCTGCTGCCAATAGGCAGTGCGCTGGTTCTGCGTCGCCAGGTCCACCTTCGGCAAATGGTCGGCGGGCGCGGCCTTACCGTTTTCGTCGTCGGCACCGGCAGATTGCGCCTGCCGCCACGCCCACTCGCGCTGATACAGCGCCTTGAAGCGCGCACTGGCCTCACTGACATTATGAGCCGGCGTCGCCACCGTCGGCGCTGCCGCCACGGCCATGCCGCTGTGGCAAACAACAGGGCAGACCAACGCCAACGACAATGCTGCGCGAAATGGGGGACTCAGACGCATTACGATTTCTCCGATGGAGCAGACAGATCGGCCGCGCCAGCGACCGCCAGGAAGGATAAACGTTCGGCAAAAGCAACCACCACCGGCATGTGTCGCATGAGCCCGCGCCGGCACATGGCGCGCATCGACACCCGCATCAGGCGAACGGGCGGTCGATCGCCAGCGACGGCGGCGTGAACCACTGCGCGCCCGTGTCGGTCACGTAAAAGTGATCCTCCAGGCGCACACCGAATTCGCCCGGCACCACGATCATCGGCTCGTTGCTGCAACACATCCCCGGCGCCAGTTCCAGCGCATTGCCGCGTACCAGATACGGCGCCTCGTGGATGCTCATGCCACAACCATGACCGGTACGATGCGGCAGCCCCGGCAAGCGGTAATCCGGGCCGAGACCAGCACGCTCCAGTACCTCGCGCGCGGCGGCGTCCACCGCGGCACAGGCCACGCCGGGACGCACGGCAGCGAACGCCGCCGCCTGTGCGGCATGCTCCAGTTGCCAGATATGCCGCTGTTTTTCGCTGGGTTCGCCAAAGATGTAGGTGCGGGTGATATCGGAGTGGTAGCCCTGCACGGTGCAGCCGGTGTCGATCAACACCAACTCGCCGGGACGCAAGGCCTGCACACCCGGGATGCCATGCGGAAACGCGGTGGCGTGACCGAACTGCACGATGCAGAATGTGGATCCGTTGTCGGCGCCTAGCGCACGATGCGCCTGGTCGATGAAACGGGTCAGTTCCGCGGTGGTGATGCCTTCGCGGATCAACCCTGCTGCCAGACGCTGCACGTGCAAGGTCATGTCGCACGCCTGTTGCATCAGCGCCAACTCCGCCGCCGACTTGCGCATGCGACAGCCGTCCACGATCGGCGCCGCGTCGCGGATCGCGACCGTACCCAGCACCGCCGACAAGCCGGTATGCACGGCGAAGGCCACGCCCGGGTCCAACGCCAGGGTCTGCGCATTGCATTGCGCCAGAGCCTCGGCGACCCGTGCGTGCGGATCCTCGTGTTCCTCCCACAAACATTTGCGCACCGGCAGGCACAGCACCGCATCCAGCGAACCTTCCTCGAACGCCGGACAGATCAACAACGGATCGCCCGTGGCGGTGAGCAGCATCGCCACCAGCCGCTCACTCGCGCCCCACGGCACACCGGTGAAATAGCGTAACGACGCACCAGCGCCGATCAATAACGCATCCACACCGTGGTTGCGCATCAATGCGCGCGCATCGGCCAGACGCTGCCGGTACTCCTGCACCTGGATCGGCGGCGCACGGCGCGGCCACGGCGCCAGCTGCGCGTGCGCCGCCTCCAGGCTTAATCCACCGATTTGCACCGGGTCGCTCATGCACTGCGCTCCACGTCGGACACACTCCAGTAGCCGTCGATCAAGCGCTGCACTCCACCAGGATTGCGGTCGCGCAGGACGATCGGCAGCATGTCGTCGGGCACACCGTCGTAGCTATGCAAGGCGGCGAAGCGGCGAATCGCCGCCGGCATGCCGACCGCAGTGAAACCCGGGTGGCCAGTGCTCGGATACGGGCCACCATGATTCATCGCCGGACTCACCGCCACGCCAGTGGGCATCTTGTTGCAGATCAAACGCCCGACACGCGGACGCAACGCGGTGATCAGTGCGGCGCAAGCCAGGTCGTCACTACCGTCGGCGGCGCGGTACACCGTGCCGGTGAGATTGCCTTCGAAGCTGCGCGCCAACGTGGTCAGCTGCGCCAGCCGACTGCTGCGCACGATCAGACTGACCGGCCCGAACGCCTCGGTCTGCAGGGCCTCGGGCTGCTGCAGAAACACCTCGGCCGACACCTGCAACAAGGTAGGTGCATACCGGTAGCCAGGTGTCGCCGGCGCCTCGCCGCCGGCCAACAGTGCGGCACCGGCGTCGCGCAGCGTGGCCACGCTGCGCTGCAAGTGCTCCAACACCCCACGCGAGAACAGCAGCGCTGGCGCAGCGGCGGCGAAGTGTGCGCTGGCCGCGGCAACAAAGGCATCGCCAGCATCGCCTTCCGGCACCACCACAATGCCCGGATTGGTACAGAACTGGCCGCTGCCCATGGTGCATGAGGCAAAGAACTCCTGCGCCAGCGCCGCACCGCGCTCGGTCAACGCACCAGGCAACAGGAACACTGGATTGACACTGGACAGTTCGACATAGGCCGGCACTCCGGCACGATCGGCAGCGGCCTTCAGCGCCAGGCCACCGGCGCGGCTGCCGGTGAAACCGATCGCACCCAGCCGCGCATCCCCGGCCAATTCCAGGCCCAGGGTCGTGTCGAAGTGGTACAGCAACTGCACCGACGCCGTCGGCAGGTCGTGATCCAGCAACGCCTGGTGCGCAAGCTGCGCCAGACGCTGGCTGGTGGACGGATGCGAGGGATGTGCTTTGGCGATGACCGGATTGCCTGCGGCGATGGCCGAAGCGAAATCGCTGCCGGCCACCGCGTTGAACGCGAACGGGAAGTTGTTCGGGCCGAACACCAGCACCGGCTTGTGCAACGGCCCCAGTTGCGCACGCAAGCCGGCAGCGGTATCGATCACCGGCTGTGTCCAACTATGGCTGCGGACCGCCTGCGCAGCTTGGCGCAACTGGCCGCTGGCGCGCGGCAACTCCACCTTGGCCAGGCGCGGCTCGACCGGCAAGCCGGTCTCGGCATGCGCCAACGCGACCAAGCACTCGCCATCGGCATCGATCGCGGCGGCATAGGCATCCAGGAACGCGGCGATGCGATCCGGCTCGGCCGCGGCCAGCGCGTCGGCAACCAATGTCGCCGCGCTCAAGGCCGCTTCCAGGTCGGCGGCGCCGCTGACGGGAAACTCCGGACCGAACGCCGTGCCATCGCGCGGATCCTCGGCGCGGAAACGACCACGCTCTTCCAGCGAAGGCTGCCAGCGGCCAGCGAGCAACAGCGGTTGCATGCTCATCTCAGTGTCCTGGGTGGGTGGCAATGGCGTGATCGATCACCTTCAGCGCCGCTTCGCGCTCGACGCCTTCCAGGATCAGGCGCGGCGCACGCACGCGTTCGCTGCCGAGACCGACCTTCTGTTGCACCAGCTTGATCAACTGCACGAACTTGGGCACGGTATCCAGGCGCAGCAACGGCAGGAACCAATCGTACAGCGCCTTGGCCGCCGGATAGCCACCGTCGCGGGCCAGTTCGAACAGCTTCACCGACTCCTTCGGATAGGCGTTGACCAGACCGGCGATCCAACCCTTGGCGCCCATGCTCAGGCCCTCGACGATGGCATCGTCCATTCCCACCAGCAGGACCAGACGGTCGCCGAGCAATTCGCCCAACGCGGCGAAACGACGCACATCGCCGGAGGACTCCTTCACCGCTTCCAGGTGCGGGAACTCGGCGGCCAGCTCGGCGATCTGCGCCGCACTGAAATCGGTCTTGTAGGCCACCGGATTGTTGTACAGGATCACCGGCAGATCGGTCGCGGCGATCACCGCACGCACATGCGCGCCCATTTCACGCCAGTCGGTGGAGTACACGTACGGCGGCAGCACCATGGCACCACCGCAGCCGAGCTGCTTGGCCGCCTGAACCAGACGCACGGCTTCATCGGTGGACAGCGCGGCGATGCCCGGCACCACCGGAATGCGACCCGCCACCGCCTGCACCAGGGTCTTCAGGATCGCCAGCTTGTCGTCGAAGCTCAGCGTAGCCGCTTCGCCGAGCGACCCCAACGGCACAATCGCGGTGCAACCGGCGTCGATCATCATCTGCGCATGTTTGGTCAGGAACGCATGGTCGATGCTGCCGTCGGCGTTGAACGGGGTGGTGATGGCCGGCAACACGCCGTGCCAGAAGGAAGCCTTGCTCATGGAATTACACCTTGTGGAGAATTGCGAAAGGATGCCGCGTGCGAGCACGCGACGGAAACGGGGTCGGACACTGGCACAGGATGAGCCAGCGCGTCCAATCGCACCGGAAACAGTGGCGGCCGACGACCGTCATCGGAAAAATCGTCGCTGCGCGGCGTCAACCCCAGCTCGGTCAGCGCACTGCCGCAGATACGTCCCTGACAGGCGCCCATGCCGCAACGCGAGACCAGCTTGGCGTCGCGCAGATCGGCATGGCCGCACAGCGCCGACAGCGGCACATCCTCGCAACGGCACACCAGGGTATCCGGCGCGGCCAAAGCGTGGATGCGCGGATCCAACGCGAACTGTCGCTGCAACAACGCGGCGAACGCGCGCGCGCGCATCCGGCGCGGCTGCAACGCCTGCGCCGCGGCCGGCTGACCCGCTGCCATGTGCCCGGCGATCGCACCTTCCACACGTGCGCAGTCGCGCCCGCCGATGCCCAGTGCTTCGCCTGCGGCGAAGACGCCATCGACCGTGGTGGAAAGTTGCGCATCCACCGCCACACACGGATGCGCGCCGCTGCGCGCCAGACGGCAGCCGAGCAGTTGCGCCAATTCGACGTTCGGCACCAGACCATAGCCCACAGCCAGATGATCGCAATCGACCTGGCGACGACCACGCGGGCCTTCAATCTCCACCGACTGCACGCGGCCCTGGCCATGCGCAGCTACCACCACGCTACCTGCGTGGTAACCGACCCCGGCCAACTGCGCGCGCAGCGCCAGCGCCTGCAATGCCTTGTCCGGCCAGCGCAGCGGCAATTGCACGGCAAAGCCGGCCAGCGCGCGCAGCGGCGCCTGCTCGACGATGCCCTGCAACTGCGCGCCATGGCGGCGCAGCGTCGCCGCCGAGGCCAGCAACAGCGGCCCGCTGCCGGCCACCACGACGCGACGCCCCGCCATCGGCCAGCCCTGCTTGGCCAGTGCCTGCGCGCCGCCCGCGCCGGTGACTCCGGGCAAGGTCCAACCGGGGAACGGCAGCAACAATTCGCGTGCGCCGGTAGCCAGCACCAGCGCGTCGTACCCCAACCAGCGTGCCCCCTCCGGACCGTCGAGGAGCACCTGCCGGTCCTGAGTCATCACCAACTGCGTCTGCGGCAGGAACGCGACCGCACTGGCCGCCAACTGCGCCAGCGTGCGCACAGCCAGACGCGGCGGCGCGTGGGTGACGTCGTGGCGCCAGATTTGTCCACCGGCCCGCGCCTGCAGATCGACCAACGCTACGCGTGACCCATGGCTGGCCGCTGCCAGCGCCGCCGCCAAGCCGGCCGGGCCAGCGCCAACAACCAACACATCGTAGCGCGCGTGCACCTCAGCCATCTGTCCACACCTGCATACCATCGCGCGCCGGAGTGACGCAGGCGCGCACTTGACTGACGCAGTCGATACGCACCCGGCATTCGCCGCATATTCCCATTCCGCACAGCGGTGCGCGCGGCTGGCCGCTGCGCGAACGACGGAAATGCGTGGTCACCTGCGCCACCGCAGCGGCCACGCTGCTGCCATCGGCAATGTTCACCGGCTGACCATCGACCTGCAGGCGCAGCATCGACGCGCTCATGCCAGCGCCCGCGCCGGCGCGAACGGCGTCGGGTCCAGGGCCGGACGCCGCTGCAGCAACAGGTCCAGTAACAGCCGGGCACTACCCAGCGCGGTGGTCACACCCAGGCCCTCATGTCCCGCCGCGACCCACACGTCGCGACGTTGCGGCACGGCGCCCAAGTACGGGCGGCCATCCGGCGTGGCCGGACGCAATCCGGTCCACACGCGGATCGCCTGCAATTGCCGCAACCCCGGCAAGAACCCGAACGCACGCTCCAACATGCGCTGCAACATCGGCATCGACACGGTGCGGTCGCGCGCATCGAATTCGCGCGAGGAACCGATCAACAATTGCCCGGTCGGGCGCGGCTGCACGTTAAACGCCACGCTGCTGCCGTCGCTGCCGTGGGCACTATCGGCATAGCCCAATTCCAGTAACTGGTGCGCAACGAAACCCGGATAGCGGTCGGTGATGACCAATTGCCCCTTGCGCGCGCGCATCGGCAACTCCGGCAACAGATCCGGCAGTGCACAGCCGGTGGCGACCAAGACCGGGCCGTGCAGCGCGGTGCCGTCGTCCAGGCGCAACCCGACATCGACCAATGCCAGCGCGCGACGTCCGGCATAGAGCCGCGCACCTGCGCCGCAGGCACGATCCACCAAATAACGCGCCATGCGCGGCGGATACACCACGGCTTCGGCAGCCACGCGCATGCCGCCCGCCAGGCCCGGCACCAGCGCCGGCTCCAATTGGTACAACTGCTGCGCATCGACCGCCTCGGCGTGTACGCCGGCTGCGGCCAGACGCTGGATCTTGGCCGGAATCGCATCGAGTTCGCGCGCCTCGCGCGCCACCCACAGCGTGCCGCAACGGCTGAATTCGGCCTCCGGCAACGGCGCGAACTCCTCCCATAACCGCAACGAATACGCCGACAGCGCCAACTCCGCCGGATCCTCGTCCATCGCCACCAGATGACCCATCGCCGCAGCGGTGGAACCGCCACCGATGCTGCCCGACTCGACGATCGCCACACGCAATCCAGCGGCCGCCGCCGCGTCGGCGCAGGCCGCACCAACAATACCGGCACCAACAACGATCAGGTCGAAACCGCTCATCCGGCGTCGATACCCCAAGCGAATGGGTCCTGCGGATCGATCAACAGCTGCGCCCGCGAGGTGATGTAAGCCTGTCCGGTGATGCGTGGCAGCACGCCGCGCTCGCCAGCCGTGTAACTGCCTTCGAACACGCTGCCCAGAATGCCCTGCTGGCGCCAAACCTGGCCCGGTGCCAACTTGCCGTCCGCCGCCAGGCACGCCAGCTTGGCGCTGGTGCCGGTGCCGCACGGCGAGCGGTCATAGGCCAGGCCGGGGCACAACACGAAATTGCGCGCATCGGCGCTGGTATCCGGCGCTGGCCCGTTGATTTCGATGTGGTCGATCTCGCCCTGCTCGGCGCCACGGATGCCCGACGCGTCCAGCGCCAACCGGATCGCTTCGGTGTAAGCGGTCAGCGCACGCTGGTTGCGCAGTTCCAGCGCACACGGCGTCTGCCCGGTGATGAAGAACCAATTGCCGCCCCAGGCGACATCGCCGCGCACGGCACCATATCCCGGCACCTGCACCTGGATACCAGCGGCATATCGGTAGCTCTCCACGTTGTCCACCGAAACCCGACCATCGTCGTGTAAGGCCACGCCCACCGTCCCCACCGGGGTTTCGATGCGATGCGCGCCCGGCGCCAACCGGCCCAGGTCGACCAAGGTACGGACCAAGCCGATGGTGCCGTGGCCGCACATGCCGAGATAGCCAACGTTGTTGAAGAAGATCACCGCCGCGCAGGCGGCGGGATCCAGCGGCGGCAGCAGCAGCGCGCCGACCATCGTGTCCGAACCACGCGGCTCGCAGGCAATGGCACTGCGCCAGCGGTCGAAACGGTCGCGGAACACGCCACGCCGCTGCGCCAACGTGCCAGTGCCTAGATCGGGAAAGCCGGCGACGACGACACGGGTCGGTTCGCCGCCACTGTGCGAGTCGATGACATCGAGCGTATGCATGCATTCATGCTCACATTCGGGGCCAGAATCGGCTAGCAGCGTTTGCCTATGGTCAATGCGGAAATTCGCACAACACAAACGCGCTCGTCATCCCAATTTAGGCTAGCATCGTGACCCCGAGGCCATGCTGCGGCATGTCCGCGCAATCGCTCACAACCGCTGGTGATGCCCCATGGAGACTTCGATTTCAGCATTGGAAATGCAGACACTGTTCGACGCGTTGCCGGACGTGGTGTTCTTCGTCAAGGACCGCAACGGCCGCTACACCCACGTCAACCTGACCCTGGTGCGGCGACTGGGTAAGAAGTCCCGCAGCGACCTGATCGGCAAATCCGCCGCGGAACTGTTCCCACTGCCGCTGGGCGGCAGTTACCTGATGCAGGACCGACGCGTACTGTGCGGGGAGATGATCGAGAACCAGTTGGAAGTGCATCTGTTCCCAAACCGCACCCCTGGCTGGTGCCTGACCTTCAAACGCCCGCTGTGCGAGAACGAAGACGTGGTCGGCGTGGTCGGTATCTCCCGCGACCTGGGCCAACCGGACAGCCGGCACTCTGCCTACGAACGCATCAGCCGCGCGATGGAACACATGCAGGCGCACTACGGCGACAACCTGCGCGTACAGACCCTCGCCGACAGGGCAGAACTGTCGGTGGCGCAACTGGAGCGGCACTTCCGTCGCGTATTCCAACTGACCCCGCAACAACTGCTGACCAAGATGCGCATCGAAGCGGCGATGCGTCTGTTGCACGGCGACAGCAGCATCGCCAGCATCGGCCAGTTGTGCGGCTTCGCCGATCAGAGCGCCTTCGCCCGCCAGTTCAAGGCCACCGTCGGCATGACCCCACGCGACTACCGCGCGATGAAAGGCAAACTGTAGGGGCATTGACGCATCGGAGTGGCACGGTCGCGGTCACCCTCCATCGCCATCACGCCACGCGTTGTAATCCAATCGTGGTCAGACTGCAGCAACCCGCAACAAATCGGCATAGATCCGTGGCAACTGTCGCATGTGTTCCATCACCGCCGCGACACCGAGCTGACGCAGTGTCGCCGCATGACCGGCGGGAATGTGCCCAGCGCCGGTGAAGCCGATCACCGTCATCCCGGCCGCCAGCGCGGCCGTGGCGCCGGTGACGCTATCCTCGATCACCAGACAACGCGCCGGAGCCACGCCCAAGGTGTGTGCGGCCAGCAGGTATAGGTCCGGCGCAGGCTTGGGCAGCGCCACCATGTCGGCACTGAAAAGATGGCCGCCCACCCGCTCGCTCAGCCCGGCGCGCGCCACCGACGCGACCACACTCGCGCGCTGGCTGTTGGAAGCCACCGCCAACGGCAGCGGGAATGCCGACAAAGCCGCGCGCACGCCCTCGATGGGCTGCACCTGTGCGGCGATCAGCGCTTCGGAACGCTGACGAATCTCGATATATAGCCCCGCCGGCAGGTCGAGCGCGAAATGCTGCTGCACGCGCTGCACGATTTGCTGCGTCGTCTGGCCGAAGCTGCCGTCGAGAAAGCGCTCCAACTCGGCGCGAGGGACATACGTGCTCAGCGTGTCGAACATCACCCGGTCAGCCAGCACCTCGCTGTCGACGAGTACGCCATCGCAGTCGCTGATCAACAAATCAAACGGGGTTGCGTCCGTCATCAGCGGACTCCTTCGTAAAACCCCAATTATGCCGTGTAGCGTGTGTACGCCGGCATGCCCGAGAACCAAGGCTGCGCTGGGGAGGTGCTTCGATTACCACCTACAGCTTCATGACCAGCCCCTGCCCTTGCATCTGCGCCGCGCGCTGGGCCTGCATCGCCTGCTCGGCGAGGTTCTGCTGCTCCACCGTCTGCAATTGCTGGCTGGCCTGGGCCACGTCCGGCGCTTGCGTCAGTTGCAGCGCATCGACTCTTGCCCATATCTGTCCGTGGGATTTCGCCGCGTAATTCGGCGTCTGAGTCGTATGACCTTGCGGCAGGCCCAGGTAGATCTTGTCAACTTCGGTATGGCCAAACTTGCGCGTCTCCACGACGACTTGTGCCGCATGGCGGTCCAACTGCTCCGCATCCGGCACGGGACGACCCCAGCGTTCATGCGCATCGGCGATGGCATCGCGCGCCTGTTCGAACAGCGCATGACTCGGATGCGCAGGATGGCGCATATCCTCGGCGGTGATCGCCACAGGGGCGATGGCGCGGCTTGGCGGCGCCGGTGCATGGGTCGCTTCCCGTGCACGCCAGGTGGCGGCATGCTGCTCGGGCGATTGCGCCAACGCATGCTCGGGATCGATCCGCAGCACTTTGTTCTTCTCGTACACCGAGAACGGATTTTCGTAGGCCAGCAATTGGCCTTCGTGTTGCTTGAAGCCTTTGATGCTGTGTTCGAAATTCTTATCGATGCCCAGGGTATTGGTGAACGCGGCAGCCAGTCGTTCCTGCTGCTCCGGGCCGTAGGGTAATTTGTCGCCATTCCTGGGTACGGCGTGGGACTGCGCGAGGGCGTCCTTGAACAGGGTATAGCGTGCGTGGAGCGGGTGGTCCGGGTGACGGAAGTCTTGGAGATGCTCATCCGAACGCGGTGGGCGCGTCGGCGGGGTGTACAACATCGTCTCGCCAGCTTGGCGCTGTTCGTGTTGATGCGACCGGGGATCTTGGCTGTGGCGCTGTTCGTGTTCGCGTTGCTGCGCATCCATGGCTTGGCGGTGCAACTGCACGTGTTGCTGCGCGAGGCGGTGTTGTTGCTCGCGCGCTGCCTGCGCTTGCTGTTCCTGCTGCTGCAGTTGCGCGATCCGCGCCTGTTCCTGCATGTCCACGCCGGCCGGTTTTTCATGGGCCGGGTTGCTGTGAGCCGGTGGCTGTTGTGTCTGCCGGTGTGCTTGCGCCAGTTGCACTGCCTGCTGCTGCGCCTGCCGTATGTGTTCCTGGCGCTGCTGGAAGGCGTGGTCTTCCTGCTGGCCCGTGTGCCTGTCCATGGCCGGCGGCGGCATGGACGCGGCAGCGGATGATGATGAAGAGGAGGAAGACGTATCCGGGTTCGTCGATGTGGGAGGGATGGACGCGGCTGGTACGCTCTGCTGGAACCACTGTCCCGGATGCGTCAGCGTGTCGTAGGCTTGCCCGGCTGCGTGCTCGACCACCTCGATGCCGGGCGAGACGATGTTTTTGATCCCGTCGTATGCTTGCCCAGCGGCCTGTCCGGCGGATGAATGTGCGGCGGACTGCGCGCCATGATAGAGATCGACCGCCTGATTCACGACGTTGGTCCCTGCCGCCTGGACGTCAGGATCATGGATGGCCCGCTGTGCCGCTTCGGCAACATGGTGCGCCCCCTGTTCGACGGCGTTTTTCGCCCACTCGAATTGATCGCCGACATAGCGGCCCGCAGCATCTGCAACTCGCCCGTGCAGATGCGCTGCTTCGCCCGCCGCCAAGCCGACCAGCGACGCCGTGGGGTTCAATGGGAAAGCCGCGACGCCCGCCCGATGCGCCGCCGAGGCCATGCGCTCGTCCACGTCGTGTACAGCATGGCCAACCGAGCGCGCGGCATCGCCGGCATCGTGCAAACTGTGTGCTGTACTCTGCACGTGCGCGTTATGTTCGATGGCCTCGCGCAGCGGCGTGTCCAAGTTCAACGCCAGGTATTCGTTCACTTGCCGCTGGATATCCGCTGGCAGATGGGTTTGGTCAGGGTGCGCGCGCATCTGGCGTAGCGCCTGGGACAGTTCGGCACGTTCGTGCGACACATCCCAGGTGAAATGCTCGAAGGCACTCTGATGGTCCGCGTAACGCTGCGACGCTTCGCTGAAATGATGCGGGGCCAGGACGTTGTCCGGACTTTGGCTGCCGAAGTGCTGGGCACCGCCGTGGTCGCCAAATCGCATCGCCAGCAGGACATTCGGGGGCGGCGCACCGACGGGCGCATCCAGATACCGGCCAGCGCGCAGGCTCTGCACATCGTCATGACTGGCCAACGGCACCATGCTGCCGACGTGAGGACTGGCCGCGCTCACCACATCGCCGGCCATGCGGTAATTGGTGACGTGACAGCCGGGCTGCGGGGTGCCATCGGTCAGCCCCCTCGCGCCATAGGCGTTGTAGGTGGAGCCGGCCAGGCCGTATTTGGCCGCCTCAATCTGCGCCAGTGCGCCGCCGAGGGAGTGGCCGGCGACGGTCACATGGTCTTTGGGGATGCCTCGTGCAGCGGCCTTGGCGAGCATCTGCGCCGTGAACGCATCGGCAGCAGCTTTTTGCGGATTGACGGCATCGCGCACCATCGTGGCATCGACGGCGATGTCCTGGAGTGTGGTGAGCGCATGTTGCGCTTTTTCAGCCTTAGTCTCACCGGTAAATAAATCCGTGTCGGTGTCACGGTAGGCGATGATGATGTTATACGGCTGCGCGAGACTTTTATAAGCGGTAGCGTGAAAGCCTGTAATCGGGTCGTTCGCGCAGCCAAAGACTTGGTACGGCTTGCCGTCTAGACGCACTTGTCTTTGCTGTTTATTTTCGCCATGTAGACGATTGAAATAAGAATCAATGGCCGCATCGGCACCCGCTTGATCAGTAGATTTCATGGCTTGGCTTCCTTGACAGCGATGGTGACGGAAAAATAAGCATCCGGGTGTTTAATAACTTCATCGTCAGCAGGATCTAGGTCTGGCGCACCAGATGAAACTAAAGACATGTCACCGTAAGCACTTTTCTTGAAATAGCGAGTCTCCGCGCTGCCACTGAGGAGTTCGTCCAACATGCCACCCCAGCCAAATCTTATGCTTTGCGAGACAGCATTGGCACTTATGCTAGTCGCATCCCAGTGGCACACGCCAAGCTTGAAATAATCCTCGTCCAGCAAGGCGTCGCGATAAAAATACCCCTTCCACGTGTGATCGTCCACCTGTGTCATGGGAACATCGAGACCAGTATTAGGCGTCTGTCGTACACCAACGAACGGCATCATCGGCACGCATTTCTCATTGATGACGTCATACCCGATATACGCCTTGATCGTATCCCATGGCCCCGGCGCATGGGAGGTGGCGATGACTTCGTAGCGTTTGACCGGGTGCGGGTTGAGGTGGCCGGTGGCGCCGTCATTGCCGACATCGATGCCTTTGGAGCAGCCCGCAGCGGTCAGGGCCAGCGGCATGATGGCGGTGGCGGCCATGTGGTGCAGTTTCATCGGGTCGTCCTCGGGGGGATGGGTCGCGGATACGGCGGCAGGCAGGTACGGTGGCCGCGCAGGTTTACGCTTGGGCTCCACCGGCAATCCGCCGGGTGGCAGCGGCCCCAGCTCGGCGCGCACCCGCGCATTGATGATCGCCATATCGCGCAGCAGCTGCAGATCGTGCAGCGGATCGCGCACCTTGAGTTTGCGCGGGCGATAGGGATTGTCGCTGTGATCGTCTTGATCGTCGGTGTCCTGGCTCATCGCGCGTGACCTCTCCTTTTGATTTTGACCAAGCCTCCCCACTGCACTTGCGATCTTACGCCACAGGGCCGATGCCGCAACTGACGAACTGCCCATGATGTGTATATGAGGATTCCGGGCACTGTTCCCGCACGTCCAGAGGCGACGCAGCAGTTTCATTAGCCGTTCTAATTGGTGCGCTCCTACGGTACCGGCATGAGGTAAAGTTTTTCAACGTCCTTCGCATGGAGCCTGCGATGCATCCTCAGTCCACTCTCCCGCCTCAAGCACTGTCCGACCACGACGCCACACAAATGCCTCTGAATTTAGAAGCGTTCTGGATGCCATTCACCGCCAATCGCCAGTTCAAGGCACGACCGCGGCTGCTGGCCGCGGCAGAAGGCATGTATTACCGCAGCGTGGACGGACGCCAGATCCTCGATGGCACCGCCGGGCTTTGGTGTTGCAACGCCGGTCATGCGCGGCCACGCATCGTCGAGGCGGTGGCCCGGCAGATCGCCACGCTGGATTTCGCGCCGACCTTCCAGATGGGCTCGCCACTGCCGTTCGTGCTTGCAGAACGACTGGTGGCATTGGCTCCGCCTGGACTCAATCATGTGTTCTACACCAACTCTGGCTCCGAATCTGTGGATACGGCGTTGAAGATCGCACTGGCATATCACCGCGCCCGTGGCGAGGGACAGCGTACGCGCTTGCTCGGTCGCGAAAAGGGCTATCACGGGGTCGGCTTCGGTGGTATCTCGGTCGGCGGGTTGCCGAACAATCGCAAAGGGTTCGGCCCGCTGCTGCCCGGCGTGGACCATCTGCGACATACGCTCGACATCGGCCGCAACGCATTCGCGCGCGGTCTGCCGACGCACGGCGCCGAATTGGCCGACGACCTGGAACGCCTAGTCACGCTACACGATGCCTCCACCATCGCCGCGCTCATCATCGAACCGATTTCCGGCTCGGCCGGAGTGGTGCTACCACCGCAGGGTTACCTGCAACGCATCCGCGAGTTGTGCGACAAACATGGCATCGTGTTGATCTTCGACGAGGTCATCACAGGTTATGGCCGCATCGGCAACGCGTTCGCCGCGCAACGCTTCGGCGTGGTACCGGACATGATCACCACCGCCAAAGGCCTGACCAACGGGTGCGTGCCGATGGGCGCCGTGTTCGTGTCGGATGCGATCCACGACGCCTTCACGCACGGCCCGGCAGCGGCCATCGATCTGTTTCACGGCTACACCTACTCCGGCCATCCGTTGGCCTGCGCTGCCGCATTGGCGACACTGGAGACATATGCAGAAGAAAACCTGTTCGACAAAGCGATCGAACTGGGTGCCGCCTGGGAACAGGCGATCCACGCACTGCGCGGCCTGCCGCATGTGATCGACATCCGCAACTTCGGCCTGATCGGTGCGATCGAACTGGCCCCGCGCGAGGGCGCGCCCGGTGCGCGTGCCTACGACATCTTCGAACGCTGCTTCCACGAGGGCGACTTGCTGATCCGCGTCAACGGCGACACCATCGCGCTGTCGCCGCCGCTGATCGTCGAGCGCGCGCACATCGAACGCATGTTTTCGGTACTGGCGGAGATGATCCGCAACACGTTCTGACTGTCCACCCAACCATCCACCCGCGCTCCCCACACGCTGCGTCCAACTGGAGAACCGCTCATGCTGGTCGGCGTCCCGAAAGAGATCAAGAACCACGAGTACCGGATCGGCTTGACCCCATCCGGAGTCCGCGAGTTGGTGCTGTACGGACACCACGTCCTGGTGCAGCGTGGCGGCGGCCAGAGCATCGGCCTGACCGATGCCGAGTACGAGCGCGCCGGCGCGCACCTTGCCGAGGACGCAGCTAGCGTGTTCGCCCAAGCCGACTTGATCGTCAAGGTCAAGGAACCGCAACCAGAAGAATGCGCGCTACTGCGCCCTGGGCAACTGCTGTTCACCTATCTGCACTTGGCGCCGGATCCGCGACAGGCCGACGCGCTACTGCACTCCGGCTGCACCGCGATCGCCTACGAGACCGTCACCGATGGTCACGGCGGTTTACCGCTGCTGGCACCGATGAGCGAGGTCGCCGGGCGCATGGCGATCCAGGCCGGCGCGCACGCGCTGGAAAAAGCCCAGGGCGGCTCCGGGGTGCTGCTGGGCGGCGTGCCCGGGGTCAAGCCAGCGCAGGTGCTGGTGATCGGCGGCGGCGTGGTCGGAATCAACGCCGCACGCATGGCGATGGGCCTGCACGCGCGAGTGACGGTGCTGGACCGTTCACTGGAACGGCTCAAATACCTGGACGAACTCTACGGTCAGCAACTGAACACGCTGTACTCCACCCACGACGCTATCGAACACTGCCTGCCGCATGCCGATCTGGTGATCGGCGCGGTGCTCATCCCCGGCGCTGCCGCGCCCAAACTGGTCTCGCGCGCGCAACTGGCGCTGCTGCGGCCAGGCTCGGTGCTGGTGGATGTGGCGATCGACCAGGGCGGCTGCTTCGAGACCAGCTATGCAACCACCCATGAGCAACCGACATACAAGGTCGATGGCATCGTCCACTATTGCGTGGCCAACATGCCAGGCGCCGTCGCCCGCACCTCCACCTTCGCGCTGACCAACGCCACGCTGCCGTTCGTGCTGCTGCTCGCCGAACACGGCGTGCAGGCCTTGCGCGAGGATCAGGACCTGCGCAACGGCCTCAACGTGCACGCTGGCAAGCTCACCCACCGCGCGGTGGCGCAGGCACTGGGCCTGGAGTTCGTGCGTCCGCTGGACGCACTGGGCTGACGCTGCATCTGTCTACTGTTCCCTGTCGCAAAGACGGCATATGCACACGCGCCCCCATTGCATCGAAGGCCACACGAGCGAAGAGCATCGCGAGTCCACAAATCGACTCCACCGCCTGGTAATGGGTGCTGCAATGAAGCCAGCTTGACCCTACGCTGCGTACACTGACCCGGCATGAGCGTCTCTTCCGATCTCCCATCGCCTCCCGATCCACGCCATACGCAGTTGCGGCGTATGAAACGACTGGCCACATTGCTGTTACTGGCAATGCTATGCGGTTTCCTGCTCAGCCACGCCATGGGTATGCACGGCGCCTGGGCCTGGATCGGCGCGTTCTTCGAAGCCGCCACGGTCGGCGCGCTGGCCGACTGGTTCGCGGTGGTGGCGCTATTTCGACATCCATTGGGTCTGCCGATTCCGCACACCGCCATCATCCCGCACGGCAAGACGCGCATTGCCGACAGCCTTGCGGTGTTCGTCCGCGATCACTTCCTGGAGCCGGACGCACTGCTCGCCAAACTCACCGTATTCGATCCTGCGGCGCGACTAGGCCATTGGCTGGCCGAGCCGGAGCAGGCGGGCAAACTGGCCGAGCTGGCCCGCGGCTGGGCGTTACAGGCGCTGAACCTACTCGACGAAGCCGCAGTGCGGCGCCGCATCCACAACTTCGTGGTGGCACGCCTGCACGAATGGGATGCCGCCGCCACTGTCGGCGAGATTCTCGGCCTGCTCACCGCCGACGGCCGCCATCAGAGACTACTAGACGAAGCATTGACCCGACTCGGCGACCACCTGAACGATGCCGAGGTCAAACAACGCGTGTCGACGATGATCGTCAAATACGCACGACGCGAATGGCCCAAGCTGGTCGGCACGGTCGCATGGGTGAAGCCGGTGGAGGGCATCGCCGATACCCTGGCCGAGCGCCTGGCGCAGGCGCTGCTGGACGAACTGCAGGAGGTGCTGTCGCAGCCGCAGCATCCGCTACGCCAGGATTACGAGCGCTGGCTAGGAGGCTACGTGCAGCAATTGCGCGCCGATCCGGCCACCGCCGCCAAGGTCCAGGCGCTCAAGCAGCGGCTGATCGAACACCCCGACGTGCAAGACTACGTGCAAGGGCTGTGGAGCCAGATCCATGCCAGCCTGCGCGAGGATCTATCGCGTCACGATGGCGCACTGGCGCAACACTTGCGGAGCGCGCTGGGCACGCTGGGCCAGTCATTGGCTCAGGACAGCGCGCTGCGCGAGGCACTCAACCAGCATCTGCTCGACGGCGCCGAACAACTCACCCAGCGTCTGCGCAACAGCGTCACCGCGCATATCGCGCAAACCGTCAAGGGATGGGACGAGCGCCACCTGGTGGATCAATTGGAGCTGAGCGTCGGCCGCGATCTGCAGTACATCCGCTTCAATGGTACCCTGGTCGGCGGCCTGATCGGCGTGATACTACACGCCACCGTCACACTCCTTACGTAAAGGTCCAGATGTTGCTCCCCGCGCAAGCAACGGGGGCTGGTGCGGTCGCAATGTTCGCGCTAACTTGGACGCACATGTTGTGCGGACCTGTACGGTCAGGATGAATGCCATCGCGCACGGACGACGGGGATGCCGATGCTCACGCCGCACCAGCGTTGACCAGAGGAAAGGGAGTGCATGCCGAATAACCGCTGGACACTCACCGCCGGCCCTACACGATCGGCGCGTTTTGCCGCATTGGCCGTGCTTGGCACGGGCCTAGTTGCCGCGGCTTTGGTCGCGCACAGCGTGCAGAAACATAACCGTCAGCAGGACCAGACCAGGTTCCAGCAACTCACCACCCATGTCACCGAAGAGCTGCGGCAGCACCTGGACGTTTACGAACACGGCCTGCTCGGCATGCGCGGCGCAGTGATCGTCGCCGGTGACGATCGCATTTCGTCCGAGGGTTTCGCGCGCTACAGCGGCTCGCGCGATTACAAACGTGAGTTCCCAGGCGTGCATGGCTTCGGTTATATCCACCGGGTCGCGCGCGCCGACGAAACCGCATTCCTGAGTGAAGCTCACGAGGATGGCATGCCAGCGCTGCAGATCCGCGAATTGGCGCCGCACGATGGCGACCACTTCGTCATCCTGTATAGCCAACCGCCAGGGCAAAACAACTTCGCGCAAGGCTTCGATATCGCGTCCGAACCGGCACAACGTGCCGCTGCGCTGGCCGCCGCTTACTCGGGCAATTCGACCATCACCTCGCCGATCCAACCGTTCGAAACCACGAGCAACGACAACAGCGAATTCCTGCTCCTGTTGCCGATTTACCGCGCAGGCATGCCACTGGAGACCCCGCAACAGCGCTGGCAAGCCACCACGGGCTGGGCCTATGCGCCATTGAACATTGCCGAGATGCTGGCCTCCTCGCCCTATCACGGCAGCGACCTGTACCTGACAGTGGCAGACAGCCAGTCGCCCGACCAGCCGTTCTATCGCGGCGACAGTAGCGGACACGCCAGCCCTGCGGTGGGCGCCACCAACCTGCGCGCAGTGCGCAGTTTGCCCGTGTATGGTCGTCAATGGCGATTAACCATGCAGGCCACGCCGAGCTTCGTGCGCTCGCTCAACCAATCCTCGCCACTGCTCGATGGCGGACTGGTCGCTGGTGTCTCCATGCTGCTGGCCGCGCTGCTGTATCTGTCCCTGACCAACCGCCACCGTCGCGACCTGTTCCTGCGCGAGCAAAGCCAATTGGCCGCACTCGTTGGCAGCACCAGCGAGGCGATCGTTGCAGAAGACCTGCAGGGCCGTGTGACCCATTGGAATCCCGCCGCCACGCGCATCTTCGGTTACACCGCGGCGCAGGCCATCGGCCAGCCGCTGCACACGCTGCTCGGCTCACACCTGCGCGATGCCAGCAACGGCGACACGCAAGTCCGCGAACTGCATCATCGCAATGGCCAAACAGTCAACGTGCTAGCCAGCGTCTCGCCCATCATCGACGTCGACGGCAACACGATCGGCCACTCGCACCTGTTGCACGATGTGACCGAACGGGTGCGCGCCGAAGCGCGCGTATTGGAGCTCAACGCCACACTGGAACAACAGGTCGCGCAGCGCACCAGCGAACTGGTCACCTACTCGGCATTACAGCGCGCGATCCTGGCCCATGCCGGCTATGCAATCATCGCCACCGACCCGGAAGGCACCATCACCCTATTCAATCCGGCCGCCGAAACCCTGCTCGGCTATACGGCGCAGGCGATGATCGGACGTAAAGCTACCGGCTTATTCCTTGATCCGGAGCAACTGGCCGAACGTGCCGAGCGCATGACCATACAGTCCGGAATCAAGGTGCAACCCGCGTTCGAATCCATCGCCGCATTGTCCACGCTGGGCCGCAGCGATACCCGCGAATGGACCTACGTGAACAAAGATGGCCTCGCATTGCCGGTGCTGCTCACCCTGAGCACGTTGCGCGACGACGACGAGCGAGTGATCGGCTATCTGGGCATCGCCGTCGACCTCACCGAGCAAATGCGCCGCGAGCGCGAGCTGCGCCTGGCAATCGACGCGGCAGAGACCGCTAATCAATCCAAGAGCGATTTCCTGGCCAATATGAGTCACGAAATCCGTACGCCGATGAATGCGATTCTGGGCATGCTCTACCTGCTGCAAAACAGCGAGTTGCCGCAAGCAGCCAAGGACATGATCCAGAAGACCGACATCTCCGCGCGCGCATTGCTGGACATCATCAACGACATCCTCGACTTCTCCAAGATCGAATCCGGGCGTATCGACCTGGAATCGGAACCGTTCGACCTGAGCCAGTTGTTGGAAAACATCGCCACTCTGATGACCACGGCGATCAGCGCCAAACCAGTGGAGATGATCGTCGAGCCGTTGCCCAAAGGTTGCCGTTGGCTGCGTGGCGATGCGCTGCGACTCAACCAAGTACTGGTCAATCTGGTCGGCAATGCCATCAAGTTCACCGAACAGGGCGAAGTGACGCTCTCCGTGCGCGCCTTCCCCAGCCCCGAGGTGGGCAAGATCAAATTGATGTTCTCGGTGCGCGATACCGGCATCGGTATTCCTCGGGAAAAACAGAGCCTGATCTTCTCGCCGTTTCTGCAGGCAGACACCTCAACCAGCCGTCGTTACGGCGGCAGCGGCCTGGGCCTGACCATCAGCCGACGCCTGGTGGAATTGATGGGCGGGCAGCTCGAGGTGCAGAGCACTCCCAATCGTGGCAGCGATTTTTATTTCGCCATCACCTTCGCGATGCTGCCAGCGCCGACCGCCGAGCCGGAACTATCCGAACCGCCCAGAGTGCTGATCGCCGACGACCATGAGCTGGCCCGGCGCAACCTAACCACCATTGTCAGCGGCTTCGGCTGGCAGGTGGAGGCCGTCGCCAACGGCACCGACGCGCTCGCAGCCGCAGCCACGCCGGAACACGAGGACTTCGATGTGCTCCTGCTGGACTGGCGCATGCCCGATCTGGACGGATTTAGCGTGGCGCACCGCATACGTGCGCAGACGACCTCGGACCGGCAACCGATCATTGTCATGGTCAGCGCTTACGAACGGCGTCTGCTCGAAGAACGCAACCAGGGGGCAATCGACGTGGACGTGGATGCGCTCATGACCAAACCAGTCACCGCCCCCACCCTCTACAGAACCATTGCCACACTACTGGCGCGCCGCCGCGGCGAAGGCCCCACTCCGCTGCTCTGTGGCGACAGCACCTTACGCCTGGCCGGTGCGCAGCTGCTGGTGGTCGACGACAGCCAGATCAACTGCGAGGTGGCGCAACGCATCCTCGAAGGCGAAGGCGCGATAGTGGAACTGGCCCACGATGGCGAACAAGCGCTGCAGCGGCTGCGGCAAGAGCCAAGCCGCTTCCAAGTGATCCTGATGGACGTACAGATGCCGAACATGGATGGCTACGAAGCCACCCGTCAATTACGGGCAGACCCGCGTCTGGCTGCCCTGCCGGTGATTGCACTGACCGCTGGCGCTTACCGTCAACAACAGGAACTCGCTCTATCAAGCGGCATGAACGGATTCATTGCCAAGCCTTTTCAGGTCGAAAACCTGATTGCGATCATCCGCCAATTCCTCCCCATTACCATGCCCATGACATCTCAACCGCTTGAACCGACGCCAGCGGCTGCAAGTGTCACCTGGCCAGCAGCCGATCCGGCACTGCTCGACATCGCCCAGGCGCAGCAGCTTTGGGGCGAACGCGCGCCCTACCAGCGCTACCTGCTGAAACTGCTGCAGGAACATCCAGATCCAGCGGCAAGCGTGCAAGCATTTCTGGATGATCAGATGTTAGAGCAGGCCATCTTCCACGTGCACACACTGCGCGGATCGGCAGGATCGCTGGCGTTACCAGCCTTGACCGCCGCAAGCGGGGTGCTCGAGGAACGGCTGTACACGGACCCGACACAGGCCGATACCGAAATCGCGGCATTGGCAACGACCATGGCAGCCACTATCGCGGAAGTGCGGCGCTTCGTCGCCGCGATCGACGCCGAGACAGCAGCAGCGGCTGCACCGGCACCGCCGCCTACCGCCAGCGCCGCCTCACCGCCAGCGCCGCCGGAAACCTGGCAGTTGCTGCTGCAGGCACTGGACAGCGACGATCTGGACCGCATCGAGCATGCGACCCAATGCCTAGCCCCCTGGCTGTCAGAGCCCAGAGCCACGGAACTGAATCAACTTTTAGAGAATTTTTCCTTCCGCGAAGCCGAGGCTAAAGTCAGGCAATGGTTGGCCGATGCTAGTTCCTGAGCTGCACTTCAGGTGCGGTCTCGTTGCGCGCCGCCAAGGAACCCCATGTTCAAACCAACCCTACTCTGCGTCGACGACGAGGCCAGCAATCTGGCGCTGATCCGCCAGATCTTACGCGAAGACTACACGCTGGTCTTCGCCAAGAACGGCACCGATGCGCTAAGCGGCGTCGCCAAGCATCATCCTGCGTTGATCCTGCTGGACGTCGAACTGCCCGACATGGACGGCTACAGCGTCGCACGCACGCTCAAGCTAGAACCGCGTAGTGCGTCGATCCCGATCATCTTCGTCAGCGCCAAGGACAATGAAACCGACGAAAGCATCGGCTTCGACGCCGGAGGCGTCGATTACATCACAAAACCGTACTCGCCCAGCATCCTGCGCGCGCGCGTGCGCACGCACCTGTCGCTGGTCAGCGACGCCAGCCTGGCCAACAGCCACCGCGACGCGATCAAGATGCTGGGCATGGCCGGCCACTACAGCGATACGGACACCGGCAACCATATCTGGCGAATGGCCGCCTACGCACGGGCGCTGGCACTGGCCGCCGGATGGTCGCGCGAGGATGCCGAGCTACTCGAACAGGCCGCACCGATGCACGACACCGGCAAAATCGGCATTCCCGATGCCGTGCTGAAAAAACCCGGCCCGCTGGATCCCCAGGAATGGGAGGTAATGAAACAACATCCACAGATCGGCTACGACATCCTCAGCCGTAGCAACGCACCGCTGTTCCGGCTCGCCGCCGAGATCGCGCTGTGTCACCACGAACACTGGAACGGCAGCGGCTACCCGGCCGGCCTCTCCGGCGAACATATTCCCGAATCGGCCAGAATCGTCGCGCTCGCCGACGTCTTCGATGCGCTGACCTCACACCGCGCGTACAAGCAACCCTGGTCGCTGGACAAGGTGATGGCCCTGTTCCAAGAACGCTCCGGCAACCAATTCGAGCCGCGTCTGGTGCAGCTATTCGGCACGATCCTGCCGCAGATCATGCAAATCCAGGAGCACTGGAACGAACACAAGCCGGACACCGCCGCCGCTCCGCATCCGCTCGTCGCACCGGTAGCGCTGACTACGCCGTGCTGACACGCGGCCACGCCGCCGGATTCAACGCCGTTGCAGACGCCAGGCGCGGTGAATGCGCGGGTTGCGTTCGAAATCCGGCGCGATGGTTTGCGCGCTGATCTCCTGGCAACTGGCGAATGCGGCCAGCGCATTTTCCTCCAGCTTGAACCGGCGGAAATTGTTAGAAAAGTACAACACGCCCTCCGGCGTGAGCCGCGTTACCGCTGCGCGTAACAACCGCACATGCTCGCGCTGGATGTCGAAATCCTCCGCGCGCGCGGAGTTGGAGAAGGTCGGCGGATCGCAGAAAATCACATCGTAACGGTTCTTCTCCGCCTCCAACCAGGTCAGCGCATCGGCTTGCACAAGACGATGCTGAGCGCCCCCCTTGCCGTTGAATGCCAGGTTGTCGGCACACCACTGCAAGTAGGTGCCGGACAAGTCCACGCTGGTGGTGGAATCGGCCCCGGCCACCGCCGCCTGCACACTGGCCACACCCGTGTAGCAGAACAGATTGAGGAAACGTTTACCGCGCGCCTGCTGTGCCATGGCGCCGCGCAACGGGCGGTGATCCAGGAACAGCCCAGTATCCAGATAATCGAACAGGTTGACCCGCAGCAGCGCATCGTGTTCGCGTACCACCAGGAACTCGCCACGCTGCTCGAAGCGGCCGTACTTGCTACCGCCCTTACCGCGCTCGCGCGTCTTCAGCGCCACTTGCTCGGCCGGCACCGCGAACACCTCGCGCGCGGCGGCCAGCAGTTCGTTGCGACGGCGGCGCACGTCGGCATCGGGAATATTCTCCGGCGCCGCATATTCCTGCACATGCAAGAACGTGCGCGCCTGGCCAGCGTCTTCCTGGTACACATCGATCGCCGCCGCGTACTCGGGCAGATCCGCGTCGTATGCGCGAAAACAACCGACCTGCTCGCGCATGCGCCAATTTTTGAACTTGCGCAGGTTCTTGCGCAGACGGTTCGCCACCATCTGCGCCCCATCGCTGAGCGCGTGCGACGCCTCGGCACTTGCACGCGGCGCGACCGCGATTGGATCGCAAACGATCAACGGGCACTCCAGCGCACCGTTGAACATCTGGTATTTTTTTGCCGCACGCAGGCCGGTGGCATAGGCCAGATCCGCATTGCCGCACAGCACACTGGCACGCCACTGCGGCACCGCCCGCTTCAACGCCTCGCCCAGGCGCCGATACAGCGCGGCATCGGCAACCAGGCGTTCGTCGTAGGGCGGATTGCAAACCACAGCGCCCAGCGCCGACACAGGCGCACGCAAATCGGCGACGTCGCGCACCTCGAACGTGATTGCCACGGCGACTCCAGCCGCCTGCGCGTTCTCGCGCGCGGCACGAATCGCGTGTGGATCGATATCGCCACCGTACAGCACCGGACGCAGTGCAGCACGGCCGGCGGCCTCGCGCTGTCGCGCCTCCGCCAGTAATTCGTCCCATGCCGTCAGGTCGAAGCCAAGCCAGCGACTCGGCGCGGCACTGGACGCCGTGGGCACCGCATCGCCGCGGCGCGCAGCGGTCAACGCAACACGCAACAGGCCCGGAGCGACATCGGCAGCCATCAGCGCCCCTTCGATCAGCAACGTACCGCTACCGCACATCGGATCGAGTAAACAGCCACCCTGCGCATACAACGCCGGCCATTGTCCACGCAACAACAACGCCGCAGCCAGATTCTCTTTCAGCGGCGCCTCATTCTGCGCCTGGCGCCAGCCGCGCCGGTGCAGCGAGCCGCCGCCCAGGTCCACCGACACGGTGGCGCGCCCCTTGCGCAGCGACAGGTTCAAACGCAGATCCGGATGCTCCACATCCACCGACGGACGTTCCAAACCGGCATTGCGCAGCGTGTCCACCACCGCGTCCTTGACCCGTTGCGCCGCATAGCGCGCATGGGTGATTCCGGCACCGGACACATGCGCGTCCACGGCCAAGGTGTGCTCGGGCGTTAGGTGCTCGCACCATGGCACGACGGCCACGCCGGCGTACAGCGCCGCCTCGTCGGGACACTCGAAGGCGTGCAGCGGCCACAGCACACGACTGGCCAAACGCGACCAAAGTACTGCGCGCTGCGCATCGCGCAACGTGCCCTCGACATTGACCCCGGATACGGTGGCCGTCGCCTGCGCTACACCAAACGCAAGCAGTTCATCGACAAGCAGGTATTCCAGACCCTTGGCGCAGGAGACGAAAAATTTCACGGCAATGCGGACCACAGCGGACAGAAGAAGGGCGCGACCGGCGTCGCGCCGCCCTGCGCATGACAACGCCGCCGGTAACGGCCGAGCACAGCGGACGGACGAGGCGGCAATGGTCGGCCATCGCGCCGCGTATTACCAGCCCGATCGAAAAGCACCGCACTCCCTGGAGCAGATGTCAGCATGCGCTGAAGTTCGCCTTAAGAGTGGCTAACGAAACCTCGCCAGTCGCTGTCGGGTGGAGGCGGACAGCGCGCAGGAACCGAAGTGTACAGGGGGGCGCATGAGGATTCCGAACACTGCCCGGCCTGTCCGGCGGCAACGCAGTCCTTTTGTTAGCCAATCTAAAGTGCAGCCGCTGCGGCATCGACAGCATGCAGCGGCCAATCCTCTCTTGCATCGTTCAGAACGAGACTACGCGCCCACGCAATGCTCAGACATCGACTGCAAACGCCGGGTGATACGCCACCTCGGCCACCGGCAACAGACGGTCGCCGAAGCACAGCGCCTGGAAGCCCTCCACTGGCACGCCCGGCAGGATCAACCCCGGCTCCTGACGGAAACCGAAGCGCGCGTAGAACGCTGGTTCGCCCAGCACCACGCAACCAGCCGCGCCCAGGGCCTGCAACTGTGCCAGCGCCTCGCGCACCAGTCGCGTACCCAAGCCCTGTCGCTGATGCCCCGGCCCCACCGACAGCGGCCCTAGCGCGTACCAACCGCGACTACTATCGGACAGAGTCACCGGGGACGCCGCGATGTGGCCGACGATGTAGCCCTCGTGTTCGATCACCAACGATACGGTCAGCGCGGCGTCCGCACGCAGGCGTTCGATGACCCGCTGCTCATCGTGGCGGCTGTGCGCGACACGAAAGAACGCGACCAGGGTCAGCGCCTCGATTGCCGCCGTATCGGCCGCGCGCTCGGCTCGCAGCAACAGCTCTGGCGTATCGCTCACAGACCCGCCAGCAATTCGGCGAATGCCTGCGCCGCAGTATCAACGTGATCGTTCAAACGATGCGTGTCGTCGACCAGTAGCAGCCGGGCCGCGCGTGCTTTTGCCCAGCCGATGACCTCGGCGGCGGGAATCAATTCATCGCGCCAGGCATGCACGATCGAGATCGGCACCGCTGCCGCATCCAGCGGCGGCAACGGCCCCATCCGCGTCGGCGGCACCATCAGGAACAGCGCACGCACCGGCACCTGCAACGACACCTGCGCGGCGATATAAGCGCCGAGGCTTGAACCAGCCAGCACCAACGGCCCGCGCTGCGCCGCATGCTGGGCCCGCTCGAGCAGACGCCGCAGCCGCGCCGGCACATCGCCGAGTTGGCTGACCTCGCGGCGCGCATCCAGATCGGTGTAATCCGGGCGCTCGTGGCTCCAGCCCATGCGCTGTGCGACCTCGACCAGCGCACTCGCCTTGGCCGCCTGGGGCCCACTCTCGAAACCATGCGACACGATGCAGTGACCGCGACTCACAGCGCCACCACCGCATCGCCCACGCGCAAGGTGCCGCCATGGACGATCCGCGCACACAGGCCGCCATGACCGCGCATCGCGTTGTAGCCGCCCGCGCCCAATGCCTGCTCCATGCGCGAGCACGGATCGCATGGCGCGATGCCTTCCAGTTCGACCTCGCCGATGCGGAAACGGCATCCTTTCAGTGCAATCAACGCAATGCCGGAGACCACCAGATTGCGCCGCAGCGTCGCTGGCGCAACCTCGGCCTGCCCGGCCAGCGCAGCGATCACCGGCAGATGTTCGGCCTGGATGAGGGTCACGCCACGCTTGCCGTTGCGCCCGGCATAGCGGTCGCCGGACAGGCCGGCCGCCGCTTGTGCAACGACCTCGTTCACCGCGCGCATCGGCACGTCACGCGCCGGACGCAAGCCAATCCACTCCACGCGTCCGGCATGCGGGAAGGTGGACAACAGGGCCGCCAGCGGGCTTTCGGAATTCAGACTCATCGGCGAATGCTAGCATCCGCGCATGCCGCAAATCCCACCACCGTCCATCCACGATACACCCCTGCCCTATGTCGAGCGACTGGAAGCGCGTGCGCTGGACGCCATCGAACTGGCGGTGATCCACTGCACCGAACTGCCGGACCTGGCCAGCGCGCGGGCCTACGGCGAACGCGTGCTGTATCCCTCGGGCACCGGCAATAGCGGCCATTTCTACATCGACCGCGACGGCAGCGTGTATCGCTACGTGCCGCTACAACGCGTCGCCCATCACGTGCGCGGCTACAACCGGCAATCGCTTGGCATCGAACTGGTCAACCGCGGACGCTACCCGCACTGGCTGGACTCGCGCCACCAGGCGATGGAAGACCCCTATCCATTGGCGCAGATCCAGGCGCTGATCGCACTTATGCGGCAACTGCAAGCGGAGCTGCCGCAGTTGCGCCGCATCGCCGGACACGAAACGCTGGACCTGAGCCTGGAACCAGCCAGCGACGACCCGCGTTTGCAGGTTCGACGCAAGCGCGATCCCGGGCCGCTCTTCCCGTGGACGCAAGTTCTGGCGGCGGTGGCATTGACACCGTATGCACCGTCTGTGCAATGACCGGCAAGCGCGGCCTGCACGCTCGAATGACGATGCGCGGCCAGCCGCTCCGAGACAACGCTCGGCCACCAGCGTGTATCAACGTGGGCCCATATAGTTCTTCTCGCCAGCGGTCACCGCCAGATCCATAAGATTTCCGAACGGCGCCAGGGGACACACCAAATGCGGCGTGAACGCGCAAGGCGGATTTTGCGCCAGATTGAAATCCAACACGATGTGACGACCCTGCGGCAATTCGACGAATAGATAGCGCGCCCCGCCGTAGCTCTCGCGGCCGCTGGTGCGATCGGAGAATGGAAAGAACAGACGTTTATCGCTCTCATCGCGCAAAGCCTGCAAGCGATAACGATGCCCCTGCAACACGAACTCGGCGCTACCGGCCAAGACCAACGGCTCCGGAGTTCCAATCGAGGTGAGCAACACGACCGCACGCGGCGTCGGCTGCGGATGCCATTCAGCGACCACGCGCCAATGCACATCGATCGGGAAGTAATCGATACCCGGAAACGCGTAGCGCGCGGCGGCATGCGGATCGCGGAAACGCCAACCGAACAGATTGCCGGTACGTACCACATAGAATTCCTGGCCCCCCAGGTCAAGGCGGGTTTCCGTATCGTGCGCCGCATCGGTGTTCAGACGTCCGGCAACGAACGGGCGCCCCCCCACACGAACCGCCACACCATCCTCCGCCTCGAAATACACCCCGTCCTGCGGGTCCACCCTCAGCATGCCAAGATGCGCCGGACCGCCCGGCAACTGCACATCGTTGTCGGCCGCATTGCCAACACGGTGTACGCCATCGCTCAGGCGACCGGAGCCGATATAACTGAGCCAGCCGGAGGACGCACGCAACAACGCCACACGTTGCGTTCGACGTTGCTGCACCAACGCCCGGTAATCCGCGACCGCCTGCGCGTGAGGCGAGGCGTCAGCACCGATTGCACCGGACATGTCCGCTCCTCCACCGCAGGCCACCAGCGCCGACATCATGACTAGCGCATATGCTTCACGCCAACGCATTGTTTCGTCCCACTCTCGCCTTCTCCCTTGTCCTGTTGACCGCAACCGCGCTAGCGCCTCGTCGCCACCCGTGCTATCGGCTGGCGCACGGCCGTGCCGGATCGGCAATCCAGCCGCTCCAGGAACCGGCATACACCCGCGCACCTTGCAAACCAGCATGTTCCAACGCCAATAGCAGATGGCAGGCGGTCACGCCGGAACCGCACATCACCACCACCTCACGCGGATCGCGCCCGCACAACAGCGGCTCGAGTTCCGCACGCAATTCGTGCGCCGCACGCAGGCGCCCATCGCGCAGATTCTCGCCGAGCGGTCGATTGACCGCACCAGGGACGTGCCCGGCCACGCCATCGATCGGCTCGACCTCGCCACGAAAGCGCTCGCCGGCGCGCGCATCCAGCAACCAGCCCGGGGCTTCATGCAGCCGCGCAAGCACCTCATCGGCCGCGACGATACGGCTGACATCGAAACGCTGCGGATACGGCGCGAGCGGCGACGGCGATACAACCGCATCCGTCTCCGGCAAGCCCAGCCGGCGCCATTCGGCGAGTCCGCCATCGAGCACGGCAACGCGACGGTGACCCAGCAGACCCAGCATCCACCACAGCCGCGCGGCCGCCATGCTGCCGTCGGCCGCGTCGTAGACCACCACCTGAGTGTGCGGTGCAATGCCCCACCGCCCCAAGGTGCGCGCGAACACCGCATCCTCCGGCAGCGGATGCCGGCCCAGGCCGGGGCGGCGTAGATCGGAAAGATCGGTATTGAGATCGGCGTAAACCGCGCCGGGCAGATGCGCTTGCGCATAAGCCTGGCGCATCACGTCCGCGGCACTCGGATCGAGCAACGCCGCCGGCGCAAAACGCGCATCGACGATGCGCAGGTCGGGGTGATCGAGCGCGGCGGCCAACGCCGGCGCGGCCACCAGGTGCTGCCATTCGGGCAACGGTGAATTCATGCAGTTTGCTCCAGTCGTCGACGCAAATTGAGCAGGATCGCCGCCGTCGCGCCCCAAATCCGCTGCTCGGGCCAAACATATTCCAGCACAACTCTCGACTGCCCACGGTCATCGATCTCGATGCCGCGTAGGTTTTCCGGCGCCATCAGGTAAACCAGCGGCACTTCGAACACCTCCGCCACCTCGTCCGGATGCGGCTGCGGCACGAACGCCGGGTCGATCGCCGCGACGACCGGCATCACCCGGAAACCGCTGATGGTGAGGAACGGATCCAGATAACCCAACGGTTCGACCTGACTGGCCGCCAGTGCGATCTCCTCATGACTTTCACGGATTGCCGCCGCCACCGCATCGGCGTCGCCGGGGTCGATACGACCACCGGGAAAACTGACCTGTCCACCGTGGTGGCGCAGACTGTCGGTGCGCCGGGTGAGTAGCACCCGGGTGCCATCGGCGCGCGGCACCAGCCCGACCAGCACCGCAGCCTCCACCGACGACTCGGCGGGCAGCAGATTCTGCAACTCATGCTGATTCCAACCCGGCCCGAGCGGTGGACGTTGCAGCGGATGCAGCGCGCACTGCAGTTGGGCGCATTCGGCCAGACGCTGCGCCGGCGACGGGGACCAACCGCGTGCAGGCAATACATCGAACATGTAACGGCGGCGTTCGGCGTCGCTCATGTCGCGCCAGCGCGCGATCTCCTCGCCGCTGCGCAGGCAGCCCACGCAATAACCGCCTGCATCGAGGCAACACAGACCGATACACGGCGTGAGCACGGCATGGGAGACAGGATCCATCGGATTGGACACCTTACAGCCTAGCGCGATTCACCACGCCGCCGCCGTTTGCCCGACAAAAAAATTGCGCCGGCATCACTGCCGGCGCAATCATCTTACACTGAAGCGTCGCGCTTACTTGACGCTGACCAGCTTGATTTCGAACTGCACGGCCACGTTCGGCGGGAACGGGGTACGCGGATCGGCACCGTAGGCCTTATCCGGCGGCAAGGTCACTTCCCACTTGGAACCAACCGGCATCTGCAGCAGCGTCTCGCGCATGGCCTGCATCTCGACTTCGCTGACCTTGATCGCCGGAATCTGCTGCGGCGGACGCGCCTGCGGCGGACGCTGACCGAATGGATACGGACCAGACACTTCCAGCTGCACGGTGCTGGCCTGGGTCGGCTTGGCCCCCTTGCCGGCTTCGATCACGCGGTACTGCACGCCGCTCGGCAGCGATTGCACACCCGTCTTGGCCTTGTTCTCGGCCATGAACTTTTCGCTCTTGGCCTTGTTCTCGGCGGCGGCCTTCTCATAGTCGCGCTTGGCCTGCTCGGCACGGGCCTTCTCGCGACCCTGGAACGCTTCGACGGCCGGCTTCAACTGATCGGCGGTGACCGCCGGTTGCTTCTTGGCGTAGGCATCCTGCAAGCCCTTCACCACCGCATTGATATCCAGCTGCTCGCCACGGCCGGACAGTTCGGCAAGATTGTTGCCGTAGTCGTAACCGAAGTAATAGCTCAGCTTGCCCTTTTCGGACGAGGTGTCCTGGGCGAACGCATTGCCGCTCAGGGCCAGGGCCGCGACAGCGACCGCAATAGAACGCAACTTCATCAAACAATTCTCCAGGGTGGTGGCACAGGACGGCCAATGCCGCCTGAGATGACGCGTTAGGATAGCTGCCGCGGCGCATAACCGCCACCGGCGACGCTGTATCAGACAGAAGCAGACGGCGCGGAGTTCCCTCTAACAATTTCTTTACAACCAGGAATGAGAATGTCAGGCACACCAGTCCTCGCCGATACCCAGGGGGCGATCCGCATCCTCACCGTCAACCGGGCCGACAAGCTCAACGCATTGAATCGGCAGATATTACTCGCGCTGGATACAGCCTTCGCCACAGCAGAGGACGACCCGCAGATCCGCGTGGTGGTGCTGACAGGGGCTGGCGAAAAAGCCTTCGTGGCCGGTGCAGACATCGCCGAAATGAACGTATTGACACCGATGCAGGGCCGCGATTTCTCGCAACTGGGCCAACGCCTCATGCGCCGCATCGAACGCCTGTCCAAGCCAGTACTGGCGATGGTCAACGGCTTTGCGCTCGGCGGTGGGCTGGAACTGGCGATGGCCTGCCATCTGCGGTTGGCCGCCGACAGCGCCCGGCTAGGCCAACCGGAAATCAACCTCGGGCTCATCCCCGGATTCGGCGGCACCCAGCGCCTGCTGCGGCTGGCCGGTCGCGCCGCGGCGTTGGAACTGTGCCTACTCGGTGCGCCGATCGACGCGGCACGCGCCCTGCAACTGGGCCTGGTCAACCGCGTGGTGGCCGCCGCCGAGCTGCGCCAGACGACCTTGCAAATGGCGCAACAACTGGCCAACGCAGCACCCCTGGCCTTGCGCGGCATTCTCGATGCGATCCAGGTCGGCGGCGAAACCGCGATCGAGCAAGGACTGGAGTATGAGACCGCGCAATTCGGCCTGCTGTTTTCCAGCGCGGACATGCGCGAAGGCACCCAGGCGTTCCTGGAACGACGCGCGCCGCAGTTTCAAAACCGTTGAGCACCCCTGCCCGATGCCACACGCCTGCGCCCCTTCTACCGCTACCGCCCCGCCACTACAGCTGCTGCGCTGGATTCTCGACGACAACCTCGATGCCGCAATCGAGGGTGGTCTGATGGACTATGTCGGCGACGATCCCGACCACGACGCCCTGGATCCTGCGCACCCACAGTTACGCGCGCAGTTGTTGGATGCACAGCAGCGGTTGCGCATCGCCTGGGCCGCACGCGCGCGCTACCGTGCGCGTACCGCGCGCTTGGCACTGCGCGCGCAAGCACGCCAGGCCCGCCGTGTCGCACCGGCAAGCGCCGCCACGGCCACCCCACCACTTCCCGCAGCCGCAGCGGCGATCCTGGCCCGCGCAAAAGCCAAAGCCACACGGAGCCCGTCATGAGTGCGAGTACGAGCACCCGCAGCGCGCGAGGCGGACGCACGCTGCGCAAGGAGGAAATCCACGAGATGTTCTCGCGCCTGGCCGCGCTCAATCCAACGCCGACCACGGAATTGCAGTACAGCACCCCGTTCGAATTACTGATCGCGGTGATTCTGTCGGCGCAGGCCACCGATGTCGGCGTCAACAAGGCTACCCGCCGGTTGTACCCGGTCGCGAACACGCCGGCCACGATCCTGGCGCTGGGCGAGGAAGGACTGAAGCGCTACATCTCCACCATCGGTCTGTTCAACGCCAAGGCCAAGAATGTCATCGCCACCTGCCGCATCCTGGTCGAGCAATACGGGGAGCAGGTGCCGCGCGAACGCGATGCGCTGGAAGCCCTGCCCGGGGTCGGCCGCAAGACCGCCAACGTGGTGCTCAATACCACCTTCGGCGAGCCGACCATGGCCGTGGACACGCATATTTTCCGCGTTGCCAACCGCACTGGGCTTGCGCCGGGCAAGGATGTGCGTGCGGTCGAGGATGCCCTGCTCAAGCGGGTGCCGGCGCAATTCCTCTATGACGCCCACCATTGGCTGATCCTGCATGGCCGCTATGTGTGCAAGGCGCGCAAACCGGACTGTCCGCAATGCGTGATCCGCGACCTGTGTCGGTTCAAGGACAAGACACCGGCAGCCGAGCGCTGAAACGATCCCGTAGCACGATGACGTAGCGCGCCCGCATCCACAAACGAAGAAGGCGGCGCAAATGCGCCGCCTTCCGGTCGAACGGACAAACATCGGTGATCGGCGAATCAGAACGACATGTCGCCCCAGATGCCGAATTCCTTGGTCTTCACATCGATCTTGCTGATATCTTGCTGGCGCGTGTACTTGTAGACCGTCGCCAGCTTCAGGTTCTTCAGCACCGGGAACTCGACGCCGACGTTCCAGTACTTGTCGTAGAGCGAAGGGTCCAAGGTCTTGCTCAGATCGACCCTGTCGTAACGCCCGAACAAGCTGATGCCGTTGTCGCCCAACGCGATGCTGCCCCACGTCGACCAGCCCGAGATCTTGTCGGTGGCAACGGTCAACACATTATTGAGATTCTTGGCCACGAAATATTCGCCACCCAGGCGGAATCTCGAATCCGCGTAGGCCACCAACGCGTTGGCACGGTTGTAAGTGTGGTGAGCCTCGAGGATATCGGTTTCCTTACCCAACTTGCCCGAGTAGGCACCCAGCGCAATGGCCAGGTTCGGAATCGGCGTATAGGCGACGCGGCCTTCCACGTCCATCCCCTTGCTGCGCGCAAGGGTCTTGTAGCCAGCACCGTTGACCACCGAGAACGCATAGTTGACCTGCGTGCCGAGGTCACCGAAGGCGTGCAGACCCCAGTCGGAGGAGTTGGCAGTCTTCATCCGGTCGTTCAAGGTGTTTTCGACGTAACGGTAGCCGTAGTACTTATCGATCAACGGCAGCCACGGCATATCGGCCGCACCGATACGCAGACCGAAAGCGTCGTCGAACTTGCCCTGCACATACGCCTTCTTGACAAACAGTTCGGTGCTGGAGATCGCCGAGCTGTACTGGAAATCGGTGGTCAGGTTGGCCGACCAGATGTCGTTGAAGGAGTGGTCGACAGTCAGATAAAACCGCTTGACGTCCAGACCGACACCGCTGGCGGCGGTCTTGGCACCGCTGCTGGTCCTGTCGACGTCGCTCAGATCGAAGAACATCCGCCCACCGATCTTGGTGTTGTCGACCAACTTGGCGAGCTTGTCGACCTTGCTGGCACTGGCCTGCGCCGCCTCGGTGGCCTGAGCCTGGGTGACATTCACTTCCGATTGGGCATCGGACTGCGCCTGCAACGCTTGCGATTGCGTCTGTAACTGCTGAACCTGGGTCTGCAGTGCTTCGATCTGGGCCTGCAGTTGCTGCAACTGGGCTGCGGACACTGCGGGAGGGCTGGTCTTGGTCTTGGTCTTGGCCGCAGCGAACGCCTGCGGTGCCGACATCAGACCTAGACTGACAAGGATCGCCGAAGCGAGTAGATGAGAACGCATTTGAGGATGTCTCCAGATGGGTGGTTGGACAACGATGTGATATGGCGGGGGCAAGCAACAGTCTGACCAGTTGTAAAGATTCCGTCAAATTCATTGCGCTTTTAAGTCAAATCCATGTCGAAAAAAAGTTAAACGCCATGCCGACCTGTCACCAAGATGAAACATTTCCTTCTTCAGGCTTTCATAAAAAAGCCTTGAAATTCCACTGAATGTCGGCAGGGGTGCCGATATCTCACCCTTCTCAGGAGTTCTCCCGATGCGTTCCCTCAAGCTCCGACTGCTGGCAGCCGCCGCGGTCGTTTCGTTTTCGCTGGCGGCGCAAGCCACTGATGTCACTGGCGCAGGCTCCAGCTTCGTCTATCCGGTGCTGTCGAAGTGGTCGGCGGCCTATGCCGAGAAAAGCGGCAACCGCATCAATTATCAGTCCATTGGTTCCGGCGGCGGTATCGCCCAGATCGAGGCCGCGACGGTGGATTTCGGCGCGTCCGACAAACCGCTCAGTGCTGCGGAGCTGAGTAAGTTCGGCCTGGGTCAGTTCCCAGTCGTGATCGGCGGCATCGTCCCAGTGGTGAACGTGACCGGCGTGGCGCCTGGCGCGATGAAGTTGGACGGCACCGTGCTGGCCCACATCTTCCTGGGCAAGATCGCCAAGTGGAACGACCCGGCGATCGCCGCGCTCAATCCGGGCCTCGCCCTGCCGGACATGAAGATCACCATCGTGCATCGCTCCGACGGTTCGGGCACCAGCTTCAATTTCACCAACTACTTGTCCAAGGTCAGCCCGGAGTGGAAGAGCAAGGTCGGCGAAGGCACGGCGGTGCAGTGGCCAGCCGGCATCGGCGGTAAGGGCAACGAGGGCGTGGCCGCTTACGTCAAGCAAATCCGTGGTGGCATCGGCTATGTCGAGTATGCCTATGCACTGCAGAACAAACTCAGCTACACCGGCATGAAGAATGCCGCCGGCCGTTTCGTCATACCGGATGACAAGGCTTTCTCCGCTGCGGCCGCGACCGCCGACTGGAAGTCCGCAAAGGACTTCAACCTGATCATGACCAACGCGCCGGGTCAGGACGCATGGCCGATCACCGCCACAACTTGGGCGATCATGTACAAAAAAGCCAAGAAGCCAGCCTCTTCCAAGGCGGCCCTGGAGTTCTTCAAGTGGTCCTTCGAGCAGGGCCAGGCGCAGGCCAAAGCGTTGGACTACGTGCCGCTACCGGAGCCGCTTGTCCAGCAGATCGAAGCCTATTGGGCGCAGAACCTGAAGTAACCGGGCGCACCGCAGGCGCCGTCGCAACATACGACGGCGCCTGCGACACCCACCGACGCGGGCCGTAAGGTCCGCGTTTTCGTCTTCGCTCAACCTCCATGCGGCAGGGCGTGGGCATCCGCTTCGCGCGGGTAGAACCAGCTCCCAACCCCGCAAACGAATGTGCAAGTCACGACTTTGTAACAAAATTATCATTTCATAGCGCGCGTCTGCCGGACGCACCGGCGCTCTTCGCTAAGGAGTGAGTCGATGAAACTGCAGCAGGCGCGTGTTGCCGTCCTGTCCTCGGCGCTGATCTTTGCCATTTCTGCCTGCCAGCCCGGCAATGGCGGCACATCGCAAGGTGCAGCCGATCGCGCTGGCGGCACGCCCACCGCCGCTCCAGCTGCTGGTGCCAGGAACGCCGCGGAAATCTCCGGCGCCGGCGCGTCTTTCATCTACCCACTGTTGTCAAGATGGTCGGCCGACTACAACGCGGCCACCGGCAACAAGATCAACTATCAGTCGATCGGCTCTGGCGGCGGTATCGCCCAGATCAAGGCTAGGTCCGTGGATTTCGGTTCTTCGGACAAGCCGCTGACCAACGCAGAACTGGCCGCCGCTGGCCTCGGCCAATTCCCATCGGCGATCGGCGGTGTGGTGCCGGTGGTCAATCTGGAGGGCATGGAAGCGGGCAAGTTGAAACTGACCGGCGCGCTGCTGGCCGACATTTTTCTCGGCAAGATCACCACATGGAATGCCCCGGCGATCACCGCGCTGAACCCCGGCGTGCGCCTGCCCAACGGCAAGATCAACCTGATTCACCGCTCCGACGGTTCGGGCACCAGCTTCAACTTTACTAATTATCTGTCCAAGATCAGCCAGGAGTGGAAGAGCAAAGTCGGCGAAGGCACTTCGGTGCAGTGGCCAGGCGGCATTGGTGGCAAAGGCAACGAAGGAGTGGCCTCGTATGTTCAACAGATCAAGGGAGCGATCGGCTACGTTGAACTGGCCTACGCGCTACAAAACAAAATGCCCTATGTTTCGTTGCAGAACGCCGCTGGCAACTGGGTGCAGCCCAATGCGGAGAGCTTCACTGCAGCGGCAGCTGCGGCGGACTGGTCCAGCGCCAAGGACTTCAACCTGGTCATCACCAACTCCACCGCCGCGCAAGCGTGGCCGATCACCGGCACCAATTTCATGCTGATACCCAAGCAGGCCAAGGACCCAGCGCGCAGCAAGGCGACCCTGGAGTTCTTCAAATGGGCGTTCGAAAAGGGGCAGCCGCAAGCCGAGTCACTGCACTACGTGCCGCTGCCTCCGGCACTGGTACAACAGATCGAAGCATACTGGAACGAGGAATTCAAATAGGCGCCGAACTGCCATACGGCGCGGTCACGCTACGACACGTTCGATGCGGCGCCCGCTCCAACCAACCACGTCTGTATATTACAAGTCCCCCGACGCCGTCTGCGCACATTGTGATCTGGACTTTCCTGTTCCGATCAGCGCAGCAACCGACTCAGCCACCCGCCGCGCGCGACGCCCCCCGCCGCAGCCACCATCGGGACGTGCGCAAGCGCGTCCCGGCGAGTTTCGAGCCATGAACGCCCCTGCCATTCCCGACACAATGACGGTGCCCCGCAAACGCGATCTGCGTGACGCCCGCGCAGACCGATTGTTCCGCTGGATCCTGACCGCCACCGTCGTATTCGTCCTCGTTGCCCTGGCAAGCGCAGCACTGTCGATGCTGTGGGGTGGCCGCCAGGCGCTGCAACTACAAGGGCTGAGTTTCTTCTATTCCAGCGAGTGGAATCCGGTCGAGAACAAGTACGGCGCGCTGGCGCCGATCTACGGCACCCTGGTGACCGCACTGATCGCGATGCTGATCGCGGTGCCGGTGAGTTTCGGCATCGCCTTCTTCCTCACCGAAGTGGCACCACGCTGGCTGCGCGGCCCGATCGGAACCGCGATCGAACTGCTGGCCGGCATCCCCTCGATCATCTACGGCATGTGGGGCCTGTTCGTGCTGGTACCGGTGATGACCGACTACGTCACGCCCTGGCTCAACGATCACCTCGGCACACTGCCGCTGATCGGGCCGATCTTCCAGGGACCGCCACTGGGCATCGGTCTGCTCACCGCCGGTATCGTCCTGGCGATCATGGTGATCCCATTCATTTCTTCGGTCATGCGCGAGGTGTTCCTGACCGTGCCGACCCGGCTCAAGGAATCGGCCTACGCGCTCGGCTCCACCCGCTGGGAAGTAAGTTGGGATATCGTGCTGCCCTACACCCGTTCGGCGGTGATCGGTGGCATCTTCCTTGGCCTGGGACGCGCGCTCGGCGAAACAATGGCGGTGGCCTTCGTGGTCGGCAACACGGTGCGACTATCGCCATCGCTGCTGGAACCCGGCACCACGATCGCCGCACTGATCGCCAACGATTTCGGCGAAGCCACCGACACCTACCGCTCCGCGCTGCTGCTGTTGGGCTTCGTGTTGTTCATCGTGACCTTCATCGTGCTGGCGATCGCCCGCCTGATGCTGGCGCAGCTAGCGCGCAGGGAGGGCAACTGAAATGGCCGCCGACCTCGCGCACCGCCTGTACCAGCGCCGCCGCATGATCAACGCGGTGGCGGTCACGGTGTCCTGCCTGACCGCACTGTTCGGGCTGGCATTCCTGGCATGGATCCTGTGGACGCTCGTGGGTAAGGGCATCTCGGGCATCAATTTCGATCTGTTCACCCGCATGACCCCGCCGCCTGGCGAGGAAGCAGGCGGCTTGGCCAACGCGTTCTTCGGTAGCGCGGTGATGTGCGCCCTGGCCCTGCTGATCGGCACCCCGATCGGTGTGGCTGCCGGCACCTGGTTGGCCGAGTACGGCAATGCGCGCAAGACCGGCCAGGTGGTGCGCTTCGTCAACGACATCCTGCTGTCGGCGCCCTCGATCGTGCTCGGGCTGTTCGTCTACACCTTGTACGTGATGCAAACCGGTGGCCGCTTCTCGGCGATGGCCGGCGCGCTGTCGCTGGCTTTCATCGTGCTGCCGGTGGTCGTGCGCACCACAGACGAAATGCTGCGGCTGGTGCCGGCGCAGATGCGCGAAGCGGCGCTGTCGCTGGGCATCCCGCAATGGAAGGTCATCATGCAGGTGCTGTATCGAAGCGCCTCGGCCGGCATCGTCACCGGCATACTGTTGGCGCTGGCGCGGATCAGCGGCGAAACCGCGCCACTGCTGTTCACCGCTTTCGGCAACCAGTACTGGAACAACAACATCATGCAGCCGATGGCCAGCGTCCCGGTGGTGATGAACTCCTTCGCCGGCAGTCCGTATCCGAGCTGGCAGTTGCTGGCTTGGTCCGGCGCACTGGTACTCACCGTGTTCGTGTTGCTGGTCAGCCTCGGCGCGCGCGCCCTGCTCCTGCGCAAAAAGATTTCCAACGATTGATCCCCCTATGGAACAGGCCATGAACGATCACCACAACGCCGCACCGATGCACCGCATCGCCATGCCCACCGGGCACACCGCGCTGGCGCCCTCACCGGTCAAGATCGCCGCGCGCGGCCTGGACTTCTACTACGACAAGTACCACGCGCTGAAGGGCATCAACCTACAGGTGCCGGAGAAGCGCGTCACCGCGTTGATCGGCCCATCGGGCTGCGGTAAATCCACCCTGCTACGCGTTTTCAACCGCATCTACGCGTTGTATCCGAAGCTAGAAGCGCGCGGCGAAGTGCTGCTGGACGGCGAGAACATCCTCTCGCCGAAGTATCCGATGAACCGCCTGCGCGGCAAGGTCGGCATGGTGTTCCAGAAGCCGGTGCCGTTCCCGATGACCATTTTCGAGAACGTCGCCTACGGCATTCGCCACCACGAAACACTGTCCAAGGCGGAAATGGCCGAACGGGTGGAACATGCACTGCGCCAAGGCGCGCTGTGGGACGAGGTCAAGGACAAACTCGGGCAGAGCGCACTGGGCCTGTCGGGCGGCCAGCAACAGCGCCTGTGTATCGCCCGCGCGGTGGCGTTGCGCCCGGATGTGCTGCTGCTCGACGAACCCACCTCGGCGTTGGACCCGATCTCCACCAGCCGCATCGAGCAGCTGGTCGAAGAACTCAAGACCGACTACACCATTCTCATCGTCACCCACAACATGCAGCAGGCTGCGCGCGTGTCCGACTACACTGCCTTCATGTACCTGGGCGACTTGATCGAACACGACCGTACCGAAACCATCTTCTCGCAACCCAGCAAACAGCAAACCGAAGACTACATCACCGGCCGCTTCGGCTGAGTGCCGACGACGGCAGCCCTCTCGCCGCGACACCTCCTCCGCGCAGACAGCACCGCCACCGACGCCAGCCCCGCAACGCCTGCAATGACAGCGGCGAAACCACCGGATCAAACGGACCTACGCCATGAATACTCAGCCCAACGAGCACATCGTGAAGAGCTACAACGAAGAACAGCATCGCCTCACCACAGAAATCGTGCGCATGGGCGAAACCGCGGTGGCGCAGTTGGAAGCGGCACTGGATGTGGTCGAACGCCGCGACGACAACGCCGCGCTACGCATCGTCGTCAACGACGAGGCGATCGACGCGCTGGAGCAATCCATCAGCCACGACGTGATGCGTCTGGCGCTGCGCGGACCAATGGCGCGCGACCTGCGCGAGATCCTCGCCGGCCTGCGCATTCCCTCCGACATCGAACGCATTGGCGACTACGCCGCCAATGTCGCCAAGCGCTCGATCGCATTGAACATGTCCCCGCCGATGCCGCAGACCCTGGGCCTGCGTCAACTCGGCAAACTCGCCGCGCAACAGGTAAGGGCGGCGTTGGTCGCCTACCAGAACAACGACGCCGACATGGCACTGCATGTGCGTCAGGACGATGCGCAACTGGACGCACAGTACACCGCGCTGTTTCGCGAGCTACTGACCTACATGATGGAGGATCCGCGCAACATCACCCCATGCACCCATTTGCTGTTCATGGCCAAGAACCTGGAACGGATCGGCGACCACGCCACCAACATCGCCGAGAACGTGTGGTTCCTGGTGCATGGCGACCAACCGCTGCCGCGACGCGACAAACGCGACGAAACCAGCTCCACCAGCAGTATCTGAACGGATCCGCCCGGCTGCGGCATGCGCCGGAGCCACGACCGTGGGCACTTTTGGCTGCGTTCGCAGCGGAGTTTTTCGTGGCGCACACGCCGCCGCATGCAACCTCGCCCGGCAGCGAGTAGGCTTGGCACAGCACCGGCACGCGACGCCGGCGCCCATCCCTTCGCCAGGAGTCTGCGCATGTCCCGATCACCACGCCCATTCCCTGCCCTCGCCGGTGCGGCCCTGCTCGGCGGACTGAGCCTGTCCGCCTCTGCTCTGACGATGACCGATCTCCCCCAGGGCTACGCACTCGCTGCCCAACCGAGCACGCCACCGCAAACAGAAGACACGGCGACACCACCAACCGCTACGCCAACGCCACCCGCCACGCACGCCAAGGACACCGTCAAGGCGACCGAAGGCAAGTGCGGTGCGCACGCCGACAGCAAACAGAAAGCAAGCCACGCCACCAACAAGCACAACGGCAAGGCCATGACCGAAGGCAAATGCGGCGAGGGCAAATGCGGTGGCGGCGGCTGAAGCCATGTCGCGGCCCCTGGCCGCGGCCAGCGCCGGACTCGGGCTGCGCCGTGGCCTGTTGCCGGACCTGCTCCACGTACCCACGGATGCCTTCGATTTTCTCGAATGCGCGCCCGATAACTGGATCGGCGTCGGCGGCCGCCCCGGCGAGATGCTGGAGACGCTGAGCGCGCGCCATCCGCTCAGCTGCCATGGTCTGTCGCTGTCGCTCGGCGGCATCGCCCCCCTGGACGCGGTGCTGTTGCGACAGACCCGCCAATTTCTGGACCGGCACCGGGTCGCGCTGTATAGCGAACACCTCAGCTACAGCGCCGACGACGGCCAACTCTACGAACTGCTGCCGCTCCCCTTCACCGACGAAGCCGTGCGTCATGTGGCCGCGCGCATCGTCCAGGCACAGGACGCGCTCGGTCGACGCATCGCCGTGGAGAACGTCTCCTACTATGCCGCGCCAGGGCAGGCGCTGAGCGAAGCCGCATTCGTCAACGCAGTGCTGAGCGAAGCCGACTGCGACCTGCTGCTGGACGTCAACAACGTCCAGGTCAACGCTCACAACCACGATTACGACGCCCAGGCCTTCCTCGCCGCCATGCCCAGCGCGCGAATCGCCTCGTACCACGTCGCCGGACATCGCGACGATGCCGCCAGCGGCCTGAAGATCGACACCCATGCCGCAGCGGTCACCGACCCTGTCTGGCATCTGCTGGCCGCCGCCTATCGTCTGCACGGCGTGCGCCCGACCCTGCTGGAGCGCGACGGCCAGTTCCCGCCGCTGACGGATCTACTGAGCGAAATCCAGCGCATTCGCGATCTACAGCAACACGCACTCCCCTCGCGGCGCAGCGCACATGGGTGAGACGTTGCGCGCCCAGCAACTCGCACTGACCCTGCACCTGCGCGATCCTCAGCGACACGCGCCACCGGCGGACATCGAACCGCACCGCCTGGCGGTCTACCGCGCGCTGTTCTTCGACAACCTCGCGCAGCTACTGAGCGCGCAGTTCCCGGTACTGCACGCGACCCTCGGCGCAACCGACTGGGATGTACTGCTACGGGCGTTCTGTGCCGAACATCGCGCGCGCACCCCACTGTTCCCGCGCCTGGGTGGCGAACTGGTGCGGTTCCTGGAACAGCGCGCGGCGGATCCACACCGGCCCTGGCTGGCGGAGTTGGCCCACTACGAGACTGTCGAACTGGACGTCCAAATCGACGACAGCGCACTGCCGCCGCACGATCCACACGGCGACCTGCTCGATGGCGTGCCGCAACTCTCGCCCTGGCTGCGCCTGCTGCGCTACCGCTGGCCGGTGCAGCGCATCGGCCCGGCGTGGCAACCCGACACGGCACCGCCCGCACCGACCTGCTTGCTGGCGCGACGCCAAGCCGACGGTCAAGTCCGCTTCGCCGAACTGGCGCCGCTCACTTATGCGGTACTGAGCGCGCTGCAAGCCGGTACGCGCAGCGGACGCGCACTGCTGCTGGAACTGGCCGGCGCGCACGACCACGACCCGGTCACCTTGCTGCGTGATGGTGCCGCCCTGCTCGAGCGCCTGCGTGCGCAGGGCAGCGTGCTCGGTACTCGCCTGCCACACTGACATACGCTGAGCCACACCACGCCCGCACACATCGCCGCAGCGGGCAGCGGGCTCCGCTCTGCTACCCTTGTCGCATGAACGATCCAATCGAAACGCACTCCCAAGCTCCCGCCATTACCGCGATGTCGCGACGTTTCCGCGGCTATCTGCCGGTGGTCGTGGACGTGGAAACCGGCGGCTTCGACTGGAACCGGCACGCGCTGCTGGAGATTGCGGTGATCCCGATCGAAATGGACGCCGCCGGCAAGTTGTCCCCCGGCGACACCGCCAGCGCGCACGTGGTGCCGGCCCCTGGCACCGTCATCGACCCGAAATCGCTGGAAATCACCGGCATTGTCCTGGATCACCCGTTCCGCCTCGCCAAGCCCGAACGCGAAGCACTGGAACACGTGTTCACCCCGGTGCGAGCGGCAGTGAAGAAATACGGCTGCCAACGCGCGATCCTGGTCGGGCACAACGCGCATTTCGACCTGAACTTCCTCAACGCCACCGTGGCGCGCTGCGGCCACAAGCGCAACCCGTTCCACCCCTTCAGCGTGTTCGACACCGTGACCCTGGCCGGCATCGCCTACGGACAAACCGTGCTGGCACGTGCGGTGCAGGCTGCCGGCTTCGAGTGGAGCGCCGCCGACGCCCATAGCGCGGTGTACGACACCGAACAAACTGCGCGCCTGTTCTGCAAGATCGCCAATGCTTGGCCCGCGGCGCAGACCGGATCGCCTGCATGAACCAGTGCCGCTGCCCAGTCACCGGCAGGGCGACGTCAGCAACGCATTCCGTGGTCTTGTGCGGTGCTGTCATCGTCACCGATTGATCCAATCACACGCCACGCTTGCAACCCCGGCGCTTTTTCGTGTGGTTTCCATATCACCGTCGGTTTGCAGTTCGCGCCCGTCAGGTTCGACGCCAACTTCATGCTCGGCAGCACCTTCCTGTACTCGCTATTCCAAACCGGAAGACCGATCTTTTTTGGTCTGAACCTGTTTGCAGTGGCGATGAGCCTCGTGCTGGCGCAGACGCTGCAGCGCAGGCTGCCAGCGTAACCAGTTGGGCAAACGCCCCATCGTCGAGCACTAAACCACGCTCGACGAGAACCTCAGAATCGCCACTCCAGCTTGCACACGCAACCATCGCCCACACTGCTGCGATTGGAGCGTCGCAACAACAGCGACTGACAACTGCGGCAGCCCTCACTCAACGCAGCGCAGCAACACTCAGCCCATGCGTTGCCGCACCGCCTCGAACAAGGTAACACCCGCGGCCACCGACACGTTGAGGCTCTCGATCTCGCCGGGCATCGGAATCCGGACCAAACCGTCGCAATGCTCGCGGGTCAGCCGACGCAGACCGTCCGATTCGCCGCCCAGCACCAGCGCCACATTGCCACGCAGATCCTGCGCATACAGCGAGGTCTCGGCCTCGCCGGCCAGACCATAGATCCACACACCCTGCTTCTGCAGCTCGCGCAAACAACGCGCCAGATTGGTCACGGCCACGATCGGCAGGCGGTCGGCGGCGCCAGCGGAGGTCTTGCGCACGGTGGCGTTGACCGGTGCGGACTTGTCCTTGGGGATCACCACCGCGGTGACGCCCGCCGCCGCCGCACTGCGCAGGCAGGCACCGAGGTTGTGCGGATCCTGCACGCCGTCCAGCACCAACAGCAGGGCGCGCCCTTGCGCGGCGGCCACCAGACCCTCCAGCTCGCTCTCGGCCCAGGTGCGCGCCGCCGCATAACGCGCCGCCACGCCCTGGTGGCGCACCGAACCGCCGACACCGTCCAGCGCCTGGGTGTTCACCCGCCGCACCTCGATGCCCTTGCGCCGTGCGTTCTCCTCGATCTCCTGCAATCGCGGATTCTTGCTGCCCGCTTCGACCAGCACCTCGCGCACGTTGTCGGCATCGTTCTCGATCGACGAAGCCACGGCATTGACGCCAACGATCCACTGGTTCTGCTTGCTCATGCCACCGGACTACACGAAAGGAAAGCGCGCATGGTAGGCGCTGCGGGCGCTCGCGTCACATCGTCGGCCACGCGAAACGATCGGCTGGATGCACAAACGTCCGCGCGCCGTCGCGGCCATCCTGGGCGATCGGCGAGAAGCGGCGCTGCACGGCAATCACCACGCTGCGCGTGCCGCGCCATGCGCTATCAGTACTTCTTTTTCTTGCGCTTGGCCGGCTGCCCGCGCGCGGGCAGTGGTGGCAACTCCTCGTGCGAAGAGCCACCCTCCTCGACCAAGCGGAAGTCGATCTTGCGCTCTTCCATGCTGGCCTTCAGGACCAGGATGCGCACCCGGTCGCCAAGCCGGAATTGGCGGCCGCGACGCTCACCGGTCAAGGTCTTGCGGGTGGCATCGAACTGATAATAGTCCTGCGGCAACTGGGTCACGTGGATCAGGCCATTGACCTTGGACTGGTCCAGTTCGACGAACAGACCGAAGCTGGTGACGCCGCTGACCACGCCATCGAACTGGCCGCCAACGTGCTTTTCCATCCACGCCGCGCGATAGCGCTCGTCGACTTCGCGCTCGGCCTCGTCGGCACGGCGTTCGCGCTCGGAGCATTGCAGCGCCAGCGCCGCCATCGCGCGCGGTGCATACAGGTACTTGTCCGGCGCGCCACGCGTCAACGCATACTTGATCGCACGATGCACCAGCAAGTCCGGATAGCGCCGGATCGGCGAGGTGAAGTGCGCATACGCCTCCAGCGCCAGACCGAAATGGCCGGCGTTGTCCGGCGAATACACCGCCATGCTCTGGCTGCGCAGCAACACCGACTCCAACAGCGCCGCATCCGGGCGCTCACGCACCTTCTTCAGCAGCTTGGTGAAGTCGCCCGGCACCACCTTGCTCCACGCCGGCAGGCTCAGCTTGAACTCCTTGAGAAACTCCAGCAGATCGGCATATTTGGATTCGGGTGGACGCTCGTGTACGCGGAACGGCGCCGGAATCCGCGTCTCCAGCAAGTAGCGGGCCGCCGCCACGTTGGCGGCGATCATGCATTCCTCGATCAACTTGTGCGCATCGTTGCGCATCAGCATCCCGGCCTGGGTGACCTCGCCGGTGTTGTCGAGCACGAAACGCACTTCCGAGGATTCGAACTCGATCGCGCCACGGCGCGCACGCGCCTTGGCCAGCACCTGATAGAGCTGGTGCAAACGTTCCAAGTGCGGAAGGACCGCCGCCAGCGCGCCGCGCACCTGCGCATCGCGCTCGCCCACCGCCTGCCATACTTGGTCGTAGGTGAGCCGCGCATGCGAATTCATCACCGCCTCGTAGAAACGAGCGCCGGCCACTTCGCCCTGACGATCGATCTGCATGTCGCAGACGAAGCACATGCGGTCCACTTTCGGATTCAGCGAGCAGATGCCGTTGGACAGCGTCTCCGGCAGCATCGGCACCACGAACCCGGGAAAGTACACCGAGGTCGCACGCTTAACCGCTTCGGTATCCAGCGGCGTGCCCGGACGCACGTAGTGGGAGACATCGGCGATCGCCACCACCAGGCGAAAACCGTCCGCGTTCGACTCGCAGAACACCGCGTCGTCGAAGTCCTTGGCATCGGCGCCGTCGATAGTCACCAATGGCGTGTGGCGCAGATCCACCCGGCCCTGGATCGCCTCCGGCGCTACCGTCAACGGCACCGCCGCCGCCTCGTCCAACACCTCCTGCGGAAAGGCGTAGGGCAGCTCGTGACCATGGATCGCCGCTTCCACCAGCAACGACGGGGTCAACTTGTCGCCCAGCACCGCGATGATCTTACCGATCGGCGGACGTCGCGCGTCGGGCGCGGAGGTGAGTTCGCACACCACCAGTTGGCCGTCGCGCGCCTCGCCGATGGCATCGGGAGGAATCTGCACGTTACGTTGGATACGCTTGTCGTCCGGCACCACGTAGGCGATGCCCGCCTCCATGCTGAAACGGCCGATCAAGCGGCTCAGGCCGCGTTCGAGCACCCGCGCGATGCTGCCTTCGCGACGGCCACGGCGGTCGATGCCGGTGACGTTGGCCAAAGCGCGGTCGCCATGCAACACCTTGCGCATTTCGTAAGGCGGCAGGAACAGGTCATCGCCGCCCTCGTCCGGACGCAGGAAGCCGAAGCCATCGGGATTGGCAATCACCACGCCGGGAATCAGGTTGGTCTGCTGCAGCGGCGCATAGCCGCCACGGCGGTTCTGCACCAATTGGGCCTCGCGCAGCATCGCCCCCAGACGCTTGCTCAGCGCTTCCATACGCGAAGGCTCGGTCAAGCCGAGCTGTGCAGCCAATTCGTGCAACGTCTGCGGACCGTCGCAGCGATGCAGCAACTGCAAAATCGCCTCGCGGCTGGCGATCGGCTCGGCGTAACGTTCGGCCTCGCGCGCCGCGTGAGGATCGTGGATCGGCGGAGCGCCGGCAGGGGCGGCCGCAGGCGGCTCGGGGTGCAGGGGCTGCAACGGCGGCTTGGGACCACGGCGCAGGAAACTGGGCATCCAGGCAGGCAGGCGCGATGGCTTCGGCGTGGCGGCGGGAGCATGTTTGCTGGCGGGTGCGTCGTTGGACGCGGACTTGCCGGACTTGCCGGACTTGCTTTTACGAGTTGTCATCCGCTCATGGTACTCGCATGGCGGGTGCCACCACCGGAACCGCGCAACGCGAACATCGCCCTACCGCATAAACGACGAAGCCCGCGTCAGCGGGCCGGTCGCAGCGAGAGTTCAGCGCTCTCGCGTCTTGCCTGTGGTGCCCAGGAGAGGACTCGAACCTCCACGGTTTTACCCGCTAGTACCTGAAACTAGTGCGTCTACCAATTCCGCCACCTGGGCGCTGAAGGCCGCGCATTCTGCGTGGCGGCATCGTGCTTGTCAACGCGCCCGCCGCCCGCACACGCCACGGACAAACGCATGGGCATCGCGCGCGATCTGATCGCCCAAACTGCACTGTCGCAACAGCACCTGCGCAACCACCTGCCCCAGGCTCGCCTCGCCGACCAGCCCGCGTCTTCGGCGGAAAGACGGGGTTTGCATACCGATTCGGACATAGCGCGGCGGACACCACCTACCTCGAACTCAGTGTGACGGCACCGGAAAATCGCGATTTTGTCGGTTGACTCCAGCCGACAAAACGCTAGCGTGCAGCGCATGATCCGTCGCCCTCCCCCATGCTCCGGAGCTTGCACACAATGAAACCCCTGCATCTTCCACTCCTCGCCATGGTCTTGTTCGCCAGTGCAACGGCGGCCTCCGCTCACGCACCACTCAATTCGCTTGCCGACATCGAACATGCCCTGGACAGCGGTAACTCGGTCGCCGTGGCCGTCGATCTGAGTCAGTGCACCCCCACGTCCGGTGGCGCCACGCCGACCCAGACCCATGGCGGCCTGCGCATCGGTTCTTACCGCGTGACTGCCGACGGCACCCTGTCCTTCGCCGACGATCACATGACCGTCGGTCGCGACGGCAAACCGATCCAGCAGTTCCTGCGCTACCAGGTGCATCCGGACAACAGCATCGACTTCACCATGTTCATCTTCGCCCTGCCCAGCTACGAGCAAACCGGCCAGACGCTCGGCTACCGCTGCGCGATCAACCAGGGCCTGCGTTTCAACGCCAGCCACTGAGGATCCACCAGGGCGACAACGCGACCGGCCGCCGTCGCCACACCGCTTGACAGCCCCCTGCGCCACACAGACAATTGTCGTTCTGAGTTGCCCAGGTGGCGGAATTGGTAGACGCACTAGTTTCAGGTACTAGCGGGTAAAACCGTGGAGGTTCGAGTCCTCTCCTGGGCACCACGACCGACAGGTCGCATTGGATCAAACAAACCCGCTGCGGCGGGTTTTTTGTTGGCGCCGCGCGCACCATCGCGCTCAACGCTGCAATGGGCGAAACGGACCGGTCTCCACGCGGACGCCATCCACCCACACCGCCACCACATAGGCACGGTAGCCAGGGTTGCGTCGCTCGGCCGCAGATGCGGCCACGTAGGCATTGGCAGCATGCACCAACACTTGCAAAGACGGCTTGAATTGCGCAATCGGCTTGAGTTTCAGATCGTATTTGGCCATGCACCGCCCTCCCTTGTGCACACGCGCACAGCACGCTGCGCGGCTGCAGGCCACCTGACGGCGGCAATGAAACGAAAATGCGACATCTCCACTCCTGAGGCATCCGTGTCTTGCGTGCCCACGCGCATCAGCGCGCCCGCACCACCGAAGTATTGAATTTCAGAACATTCAGAGTCAAGCGTGACTGTACGACAAGTTGGCGGATGCTCCATATCTTGGTAAGCCCGTCGTCTATGCAAGGGCCACCGCGATGAAAAGCTTCGGCGACCGTTTGCGCGAAGCCAGAAAAGCCGCCGGCCTCACCCAGGAGCAACTGGGTTTTTCCCTGGGCGTGACCAAGTCGTCGATCTCGGCCTGGGAAAACGATCGCGAGACACCCAGCTTCCGGCTACTGCCGATGCTGCGCGTGGTACTGAAGCGCTCGCTGGACGACCTGGTCTGCGGGCATGTGCCGAGCGCGCGGCTACAGGAGGCCTCACCCGATTACGCCCTGCAAGCGCGCGATCCGCACGAGCAAGCCTTGCTGACCCGTTACCGCAACATGCCGGCCCGCCGTCGCGAAGCGGTGCTGGAACTGCTCAAACCCGACAAAGGCTGAGAGTCGCTGACAAAACGACCGCGGCGCCGCCGGGCGGACCCGGACAGCGCGGCGAATCCTCGTGTGCCACGTTGTACACTGCGGCCCCTGTGCGGTGCCCGTGGCAACCCGACAACGATTCGCGACGTTTTATTGGCCACGCTGTGAGCCGGCGCGAGTGGCCATGCGCCACGCACCGAGGTGTGCTCAGCCGCCGACACCGACCGCGCGCAACGCATCGCCCCAAATGCGATAGCCATCCTCACTGGGATGGGTGCTGTCGGGCATCAACGCCGCCGGCAAGCTGCCATCGGGCTGCAAAAAACGCGCACCGATGTCGAGCCAGCGCACTTGCGCATCGTGGCCGAAGCGCGCGGCCAGCAAACGGTTGGTCGCCAGGATCGGCGCACGCAGCGGCCCATCGGCGGCAAAGCCGCGCGGCAGGATCGCCATCAGGACAATCTTGCTGTGCGGCAGCCGGCGCCGCACCTCGGCCACCACCGCGGCGACGCCGTCGGCGGTTTCCTGCGGCGTGTTGGTGCGCGCATGATCGGTACCCGCAAGGTTGTTGGTGCCGATATTGATCACCACCCAACGCGGCGCCAGCCCGTCCAGCTCGCCCTGACGCAGACGCCAGAGCACGTTCTGGGTGCGGTCCCAGCCAAACCCCAGGTTCAGCACCCGCGCGCTCCCGAAGGTCCGCCGCCAGGCCTGCGCCCCGCCGACCCGAGTCGCCAACGGCGGTCCGCCCCAGAAATGCGTGATCGAATCGCCCAGCAACACGATCTGCGGCTGCAACCGCCTGCCCTGCGCAAGCACGGCATGGTGGCGCGCGTACCAGTCGTAGGAATCCTGCTCCAACCACGGCACCGGGATCAGCGCGGTATTGAGGTCGCTCATCGCGCTCAGCGGAATCTGCGGCGGTTCGTCGAGCAGACGCGCCAGGGTCGGCTCGATCGCTTCGGCCAGACGCTGTTGCGCCTGCGGCGTCGCGAACGGTGCCACAGCAGCCGATGCACGCAGCGACTCGGTGAGCTGCGACGCGGACGCGGACAGTGCCGCGCCGACATCCAGATAGGTCACGCGCGGATGCTCGCCGTAGCGCACGGCCAGCATGCGATTGACTTCGTCCACGCGCGCACGCGCCTGCGCCGACCCACTGCCGGGCAGCAGTCCAAGCAAAAGGATGCGCGTCTTCGGCAAGCGTTGTTCCAGCGTGGCCACCAGCGCATCGATCCCGAGCACGGTGTCGTCGGCGCTGCGCATGTCGCGATCGTCCGCGGCAGTCCGTAGCAACAACATCGCCACCTTGGGCTGGATGCCGTCGAGTTCACCGTGTTGCAAGCGCCACAGCACATGTTCGGCGGCATCGCCATCGACACCCAGATCGAGCGCACCGCGCACCCCGTAAAACCTCTGCCAGCCCGATGCACCCGCAGCATCCGAACCGCTGCTGCGGAAGATGGCATCACCGATCAGCAGCAGCGGAGTCTGCGCATGCGCGCGTACCTGCGCGAGGATCTGCCGGTGGTGCTGCATCCATCCGGCGGCGTCCACGCGCTCGGTCGGCGTGGCCGCAGCGACGATGGATGCTTGCGATACGCTGGCGCCGGCAACGATGACCACGGTCAGTGACAGCACGTATGCGCAGGCGCGCCACGGCCGGACATGTGCGAAACAACAGCACAAGGCGTGCAGAAAACGCTGCATATCCGAACCTGCCAACGCATGCGGAGGGAACCGCATTCTGTTTCATCGCCCACGGCAACGGCAAGCACAGCAGCGTGCAAGAGGACGACTGGACACGCAACCGCGCGCCTGCATGCCGGCCATCGATGCGCCATGCAGCCAAACGCCACGGCAGCGTCATCGCCAACGCCAACGCAGGAGACGACGCACCGCAGCGGGCAACCGCCCTCAGTGGCCTCCCGCCGCCGCTCCGCCCCCACCACCGAACGGCGGCTTGGCCAGCCACACCAGGAAGATGATCGCCAAGAACGCCCAGCCCAACAGATAGCAGATGTCGTTGAACCCCATCTGCGATGCCTGATGATTGATGCTGTTGTTGAGAAGCGCCGCACCGTTTTGCAGACTGCCCCCCCCCATCGCTTGTATCTGTTCCTGCGTGCTGGGCGAATATGCGGAGATATGCTCGGTCATATGTGCATGGTGCAATTGCGTGCGCTTAGCCCACAGATAGGTGGTCAACGAGGCCGCGAAGCTACCGCCCAAGGTCCGCAGGAACGTCGCCAAACCGGAGCCGGCGGCGATCTCGCGCCCGTCCAGATCCGACAACAGGATCTGCAACACCGGCATGAAGAACAGCGCCACCCCGATCCCCATCAACAACTGGACACCGGCCACGCTTTCGAAGCTGATGCGCAGATTGAAATCCGAGCGCATGAAACTGGTGATCGCCATGACGACAAAGGAGATACTGGCAAGCAGGCGCAGATCGAAACGCGAGGCGTACTTGCCGACGAACGGGGTCATGATCACCGGCAGGATCCCGATCGGTGCGGTGGCCAGGCCGGCCCAGATCGCGGTGTAGCCCATGTCGCGCTGCAACCACTGCGGGATCAGCAGCGACACGGCAAAAAATCCCGCATAAGCCACGATCAGCGCCATGGTGCCACTGCGGAAGTTGCGGTGACGGAACAGACGCAAGTTGACGATCGGATCTTTGTCGGTGAACTCCCAGATCGCGAATATTGCCAGCGCCACCACCGAAATCGCACTCAGCACAACGATCATGGTCGAGTTGAACCAGTCCTCGTCGTTGCCCAGGTCGAGCACCACCTGCAGACATCCCACCCCGATGATCAGGGTAATCAAGCCGACATAGTCCATGCGCGGACGCTCGACCGGTTCGGGACGGTCGCGTAACTGCCCGCCGACCACCGTCGCGGCGAGGATGCCCAGCGGCACGTTGATGAAGAAAATCCACTCCCAGCTGTAGTTATCGGTGATCCAGCCACCGAGAATCGGCCCCGCGATGGGCGCCACGACGGTGATCATCGCCAGCAGCGCCAGCGCATGCCCGCGCTTTTCGCGCGGATACACGGAAACCAGCAGGCTCTGGGTGATCGGATACATCGGGCCACAGACGAAACCCTGCAACGCACGCGACACCACCAGCATGCCCATGCTCTGCGCCAGGCCGCACAGCAACGAGGCCATGGTGAAGGCCAACGTGGCCCACACGAACAACTTGGTCTCGCCGAACCGGCGGCTGAGGAACCCGGTCAACGGCAGCGCGATCGCATTGCTCACCGCGAACGAAGTGATGACCCAGGTCGCCTGTTGCGAACTGGCGCCGAGATTGCCGGCGATCGTCGGCAAGGACACATTGGCGATGGTGGTGTCGAGCACCTGCATGAACGAGGCCAGGGCCAGGCCAAACGTGCACAACGCCACGCTGGCCGGGCGGAATCCGGCGCCCGGTGCGCCCGGCATCCCGGGCGCGGCAGGAGCGGCAGCTTGGTTGGACATGGCGGGCTCAATTCGCCTTGGCGACAGCGGGCAGGTTGGCGCGAATGATCTGCGCGACCGCCGCGTCGGCTTGCTGCAACTGTTGCGCGTAAACATCGGTGCCCAACAGCGGGCCGGCAGCCGGCTTGATCGGCAGCACATTGCCGTTCTGCTGGTGCATGTCGACCTCGGTCTTCATCGACAGGCCGATGCGCAGCGGATGCTCCGCCAGTTGCTTGGCATCGATGGCGATGCGCACCGGCACGCGCTGCACGATCTTGATCCAATTACCGCTGGCGTTCTGCGACGGCAGCAACGAGAACGCACTGCCGGTGCCAATTCCCAGGCTCTGTACCGTGCCATGGTAGACCACCGCACTGCCGTACACGTCCGACTCCATGTCCACCGGCTGGCCCAGACGCATATGCTTGAGCTGGGTTTCCTTGAAATTGGCATCCACCCAGACCTGATTCAGCGGCACCACCGCCATCAACGTGGTACCAGGCTGCACGCGCTGGCCGACCTGCGCCGAACGCCGCGCCACGTAGCCGGAAACCGGCGCCAGAATGGCGGTACGCGCGTTGTTGAGGAAGGCTTGACGCATCTGCGCGGCAGCGGCCTGCACGTCGGGTTGTTGATCGATGCCAGTGGTGTCGATCAACGCGCTGCTGCGCGCCAAGGTTTCGCGCGAGCCGCTGACGGCCGCTTCGGCGGCGGCCAACTGGTCGCGGGCATGCGCCAGTTCTTCGGCGGAGATCGCACCGTTGGCCACCAGGCCGGTACGGCGGGCGACGTCGGCGCGGGCGCGCTGCAAAATCACCTGCTGCGCGGACAGTTCGGCCTGTGCGCCGTCGACCGAGCGGTACAAGCCGCGGACCTGACGCACAGTGCGCGCCAGATTGGCCTCGGCCTGCTGCAGCGCCACCTCGGTATCGGCCGGATCGAGCGTCACCAGCGGCTGACCGCGCTCCACGCGCATGCCATCGTCGGCGTCGATCCGCACCACGGTACCGGCGACCATTGGTGTGATCTGCACCAGATTGCCCTGCACGTAAGCATCGTCCGTGTGCTCGTACCAGCGACCAATGCAGAAATACCAGATCGCGAAGACGATCAGCGCCAGCACCACGACGACGGCCAGGCCGCGCAGCAGTTTGCCGCGCCGGCTGGAGGCGACGACTGAGGAAGCGGGAGTGGTTGTCTGATTCATTGCAACGATCTCAGGAATGCGAAGAAGCGGAAGAAGACCTTGGTGCATCGGCAGCGGAAGTGGCTTCGTAACCACCGCCCAGCGCCTGATTCAGGCGCACCGAGACCAGGATTCGGTTTGTCTGCAGCGAGGCCAGACGCTGCTGCGCCTCGAACAATTGCTGCTGGACGCTGAGCACGTCCAGATAGTTGCCGATGCCGGCGTGGTAGCGCTGTTGGGCCAGATCGAAGGCGGCTTGCGCGGTGTCCACCGCCTGCGCCTGCTGCTGGGCCTGCTGCGCAAGCGAGCGCGCCGCACTGACCTGATCGGCCACTTCGCGCAGCGCTGCCACCAGCGCCTGATTGTAATTGGCCACCGCCAGGTCGTACTGCGCATCGCGTTCGGCAAGCCGACTGCGCAATCGGCCGCTATCGAACAACGGCAGGCTCACCCCAGGACTGAGAATGCCCAGCACCGACCCGCTCTTGAAGAAGTCGCTCGGGTTGCTCGAGACAAGGCCGCCAAGAAACGTGAGATTGATGCTGGGGTAGAACTGCGTCTTGGCCGCATGAATCCCCTGCGCAGCGGCATCGACCCGCCAGCGCGCGGCGACCACGTCGGGACGACGGCCGATCAGGTCGCTCGGCAGCACCGACGGCAGCGACACCGCCTGTGGGTCGAGCAGGCGCGGGCGCTGGATCTGCAACCCGCGATCGGGACCACGGCCGAGCAAGGCAGCCAGCGCGATCCGTGCTTCGTCGATCTGCTGTTGCGCCGCCTGCTGCTGCTGGCGCGCCACCGGCAGGCGCGCCTCAGCCTGACGCAGTTGCAACGTGCTGTCGATCCCGGCATCGCGCCGCTGTCGCACCAGTTTCAGGCTGCGATCGGCGCGCGCCAGTTCCGCACCGGCAAGGTCGTACAACTGCCAAGCGTAACCGAGTTGCACATACGCACGGGCAACAGCGGCGGACAGCTCCAGACGCGCGGCCTGCGCATCCACCTGCGCCGCATGCGCCTGATCCACCACCGCCTCCCACGCCGCACGTTTGCCGCCCCACAAGTCGACGCCGTAGCTGAAATCCAGCAGCGCCTGCTCGTCGTGGAGGTATTTGCCGCCGATCTTGTCGCCGACCAAGTCCTTAGGCAGTTGCAGCCCGGTGTAACCGGCCGACAGCGACAATTTGGCGCCACGATCGGCATCGGCGGCACCGGCCTGCGCCTGCGCCAGACGCAGGCGCGCGTCGGCCGCCTCCAGACTCGGCGTGCCCTGCAGGGCTTCGGCAATCAGCGCGTCGAGTTGCCGATCGCCCAACGCCTTCCACCAGTCCTGCTGCGGCCACGGCGCAGGCGCCAGGACGTCGGTATGCAAGGTCTGATCGAGATGCAACTGGCGATCGGCATCGAGCCGGTGGCCAAGGGGTTCCAGCCCACGACTGCTGGCGCATGCGGCCAGCGCCAGGGGAAGTGCCGCGACCACCAGCGAACGCAGACGAGGGGACGTGATGGATGGCTTCATGAGCATATTCATAAGGAATTGAGAGAATCGCGAACGCGGATCAACAGCGAAGTGAGGTGCTCACGCTCCTCAGCGGAAAGGTCGCCCAACGCGCTGGCGATGACCTCGTCGCCACGCAGCCTGAGTTGCTCCCACATGGCGCGGCCGTCATCATTTAGGACGATACGCAAGGCACGCCGATCATGCGCGTGTGCTTCGCGGCGCACCCATCCAAGTTCCTCGAACTTGTCCAGTAGGCGGGTGACCGCGCTGGGGTTCTGGTCGATTGCCTGAGCCAAGGCGTTGGCACTGCACGGCGACATGTGGGCCAAAGCCTTCATGCCGATGTAATGGCTGGCACCTAAACCGAGCTGTAACTCGGCCATCCCGGCATCCAAGCGACGCATCAGAGCATCGCGCACCTGCCGCAGGAGCAAGCCGAACGAGGGACGGTCAGGGGAGGAGAAGGTGCTCATGGGGTCAATTATTTTCACATAAAAATATTTGTCAAGAAAATATTGCTTATGAAATTAAGCATTCCATGAAAGCAGGCTATGCCGCCGCATGGGAGACCCATCCCGACACATGGGGGCCGCCACGCCTGGCTCGACCCGTGTCATGGATCGCCCACAGCCGGCCACGCGGCACGCACGGCTTGGCATTACCAGCCGCATCCGGATAACCGACCAGAGCCACTGCGACGAAGGGATTGGTGCTAATGGCGCAGCCGTTTTCCTAGCGCTATCGGCTGATCGGGGGTCAAGGCAACTGAGGCGGCGTCCGAACTCGCTCGGCTCAGATCAAGTTTCTTGGCGCGACGTAGCTCGGTCAGCAACACCATGATGCAGACGATGCCACACGTCGCTGGCTTGCCGATCACGCAGCCGCCCGCCAGCAGATCATGCCGCTGCCATCACCACGCTTCAGAGACGGCTCCTCCCACGCGATGCCGGTGCGCAAGACATAGACGATGCCGTTGCGGGACTGCCAATCACTGACCCGAAGTCGCACGACCTTGGGAATAAGGCTTGATTTGCCGAATCAGCGATTCAATGCGTTGCGCTTTAAAATTGGGATATATACCTCATTTGCGCTTTGATATTGACAATTTTCCATCTGAGATACAGCATTCAAAAATTTTTTCGCCGCTCTTGGCCTTGCCACATATTGGCAATTGCCGCCACAACACCGTGCAAGATGCTGCGAATGAGCGGCCTGTGCAACTCGCTGACATTATTTAAAGAAAGGAGCTGCAATGTCTACCTCCAGGCCCAGCCACTTTAATTTATAAATACTCACCTATGCCTTACTGATCATCGGAGATGAGTCGCTGTGAAAGTTAATAAGAAAACCACGGTGATTGGACTGGTGTTGTCGTTACTCCTGAGCACTGCACTCTCAGCGAGCCCCCTGGACTCAAGACTTTTCGAATCGGGATTGTTGGAAGGTGGCCATGCAAAGCTAGACGGCTGCCTGACGCTGCCCGGCCTATCCGCACCGGCGACCATCAGCCGTGATGCCCAGGACGTTGTCACCATCGATGCTGCTAACGAAACCGATGCCATGCGCGTGCTCGGCTACGTCCATGCGCAAGAGCGCTATTTCGACATGGATCTGCTACGCCGCTCAACAGCCGGCGAGTTGGCCGAACTCATTGGCCCCAGCCAGCTGGCTAGCGATGAACAGAGCCGTGTGCATCGCATGCGTGCACGCGCACAAGCCCAACTCAGCAACTTCGCCGGTGATCGCCTGGCACAACTGCAAGCCTACACAGATGGTGTCAACCGCGGCCTGAGCAACCTGAAGCGGCCACCATGGACCTACCTGCTACTCAAACAGGTCCCACGCGCGTGGCAGACAGAGGATTCGCAACTGAGCGCCGCTGCGATGTACTTTTTACTACAGGACAGCCAAAACTTGGACGAACTGGCACTGGCACGGATGCAAGCCGTGCTGCCACCGGCCCTGCTGGCGCTGTTACGTCACGACGGCAGCACTTGGGACGCACCGCTGGAAGGCGCCCCGCGCGGCGACGCAGTATTGCCTGGGCCGTCAAAGGTTGACCTGCGCACACTGCCAGCACCTGACACCAGCGCAGTCGGCCACACCAGGCTTTCCAAGCCGAACGCCCCAGGCAGCAACAACTGGGCGGTCAGTGGGCACCTGACGAATGACGGTCGAGCCATTCTTGCCAACGACATGCACTTGAACCTGACCGTGCCGAACATCTGGTTCCGCGCTCGCTTACGCTATGCGGACCCGAAGGCACCCGGTGGACGGGTCGATGTCACCGGCTTCACCTTGCCGGGTGTGCCAGCAATACTGATCGGCAGCAACAAACACATCGCCTGGGGCTTCACCAATAGTTACGCAGACACCGCCGACTGGTACCGGATCAAGCCCTGTACCTACAGCAACCCCAGTACTGCCTGCGAGCCGGTCACCACACACGTGGAGACGATCAACGTGGCCGGCGCAGCGCCAGTGACACTGAATGTACAAGACACCCGCTATGGCCCCATCCTGTACCAGAACCAGGACGGCAGCGCACTGGCGCTGCGCTGGGTCGCACAACTGCCAGGCGCGCTGAACCTGAATATCGCCAATCTCGCCCGCACCCAAGATCTTGATGAAGCATTGAAAAATGGCGAAGACATAGCAATACCCGCGCTGAATTGGATCGTGAGCGACAGCGCCGGACACATCGCCTGGCGCGTGCTTGGCCCGCTACCCGTACGCAACCACTGCTCCCCGGCCAACGAATTGGTGCATAACACCGCCAGTACCGGTAGCGCTTACGACTGCCCGCCGTGGGATATTTCCACCAGATTGTCGCCACGCCTCGTCGACCCGGTCGGCGACCGCCTTTGGACCGCCAACGCGCGTACAGTCGACGGCTCGAAACTGCGCCGGCTAGGCGACGGCGGCTATGCGCTAGGCGCACGTGCACAGCAGATCCGCAACGATCTGCTCGCCAGCGACCACTTCGTCGAAAGCGACATGCTCGGCATCCAACTCGACGACCGTGCCTTGTTCCTACGTCGCTGGTGGCAGTTGCTGCAAAGCGAAGGCGCGCGCAGCGATGCCCAGCATCCGGCATTGCAGGCACTTGCGACTGCGGCAGCCAACTGGAATGGTGCCGCATCCATCGATTCGGTCAGCTACTGGATCGTGAGCAATTGGCGCAACGCCGTAAACAGCCGCATCGCCGATGGCCTCACTGCTCCGGCACAAGTTGCGCTGGGTAAGAACTACATCGAACCTGATCTGTCGCAATTGGAAGGCGTGACGTGGCCACTGTTGCAACAACGACCGATGAATTTGCTGCCGCGGCACTATGCCAATTGGCAAGCGCTCTTGGAGGATGCGGCAATGCAGGTCCGCGATACCTTGAGAAGGCTGGGGCCACTGGATCAAAGCAGCTATAACAAGGCGGCGATCTGTCATCCGCTGGCGGCGGCGTTGCCGACCATATTGCAGCCGTTGCTGTGCATGCCTGCCAACAAGCTGCCCGGCGACACCAACATGCCGCGCGTACAGACTCCCGACTTCGGCGCGTCCGAGCGCATGGTGGTGTCACCTGGCCACGAAGAACAAGGCATCACAGAGATGCCTGGTGGCCAGAGCGGCGACCCGCTCTCGCCGTTCTGGGGCGCTGGCCACGATGCCTGGGTACTGGGCAAACCCACGCCGTTCTTGCCCGGCCCCACCGTGTACACACTGCAACTCCAACCGTAGGGCTGAACCCGGCGGCAAGCGTCAGCAAGGGAAGACCTTGCGCCCCTCACATCAGCGCCTGGGTCACCAGTGGCCTAGGCGTTTCACAGACTATGCGCCTGCCTAGCGGCAACACCAGCAGCGCCGATCTCGCTGCATGGATCCGGCTCACAACCCCGGCAATACCCACTTCGTCGCGACCATACGGCCTGCACCGGCACGCGCTCTGGCCATCAAAGACCCGCGGCAACCGCACGCACGGCTTGGCATTAACGGCCGCATCCGGATAATCGACCAGTTGCTCTGCGGCGTCCCTCGCCGCCTTCCCTTACTAAGGTGTTTGCTGCGCATGACCGATCTTCCCCGCCCCGTCTTCCATGGCTTCGAACAGTTACCGCTGCGCGAATACGCCGAACGCGCCTACTTGGACTACTCCATGTACGTCGTACTGGACCGCGCCCTGCCGTTTCTCGGCGACGGCCTGAAACCAGTACAGCGGCGCATCGTCTACGCGATGAGCGAGCTAGGCCTGAACGCGGCGGCCAAGCCGAAGAAGTCCGCACGCACCGTCGGCGACGTGATCGGTAAGTACCACCCGCACGGCGACAGCGCCTGCTACGAAGCGTTGGTGCTGATGGCGCAGCCGTTCTCCTACCGCTATCCGCTGATCGAGGGCCAGGGCAATTTCGGCTCCACCGACGATCCGAAGTCGTTCGCGGCCATGCGCTATACCGAATCCAAGCTAACCCCGATCGCCGAAGTGCTGCTCGGCGAGCTCGGCCAGGGCACGGTGGACTGGTCGCCGAACTTCGACGGCACCATGGACGAACCGACCTGGATGCCGGCGCGGCTGCCGCACCTGTTGCTCAACGGCACCACCGGCATCGCCGTGGGCATGGCCACCGACGTACCGCCGCACAACCTCAACGAGATCGTCAGCGCGCTGATCCGCCTGCTCGACGACCCCGACGCCAGCATCTCCGATCTGTGCGAACACGTGCGTGGACCGGACTATCCGAGCACCGCCGAGATCATCACCCCAATCGCCGACCTGCGCACGATATACGCAACCGGGCACGGCAGCGTGCGCGCCCGCGCCACCTACGAGAAGGAAAACGCCAACATCGTGGTCACCGCGCTGCCCTACCAGGTCTCGCCGTCCAAGGTGATCGAGCAGATCGCGCAACAGATGCGCGCCAAGAAGCTGCCCTGGCTGGAAGACATCCGCGACGAGTCCGACCACGCCAATCCGGTGCGCGTGGTGCTGGTGCCGCGCTCCAACCGGGTCGACGCAGAACACCTGATGGGCCACCTGTTCGCCACCACCGACCTGGAGCGCAGCTACCGCATCAATCTCAATGTGATCGGCCTGGACGGCCGCCCGCAGGTCAAGAACCTCAAGACCCTGCTGGAGGAATGGCTGCGTTTTCGCAGCGACACCGTGGTTCGCAGGCTCAATCACCGCCTGGAGAAGGTGGAACGGCGCCTGCACCTGTTGGAAGGCCTGCTGGTCGCATTCCTCAACCTGGACGAAGTGATCCGCATCATCCGCAGCGAAGACGAGCCGAAACCGGCGTTGATCGCGCGCTTCGCACTCAGCGAGGAACAGACCGACTACATCCTGGAAACCCGCCTGCGCCAGCTCGCGCGGCTGGAAGAGATGAAGATCCGCGGCGAACAGGACGCCCTGGCCAAGGAGCGCGAGCAGTTGCAGGCGGTGCTGGCCAGCAAGACCAAGCTCAAGAAGCTGATCAAGGACGAACTGATCGCCGACGCCAAGAAGTTCGGCGACGCGCGGCGCTCGCCGCTGGTGCAGCGCGAAGCAGCGCAGGCCATCGACGAGACCGAATTGGTACCGAGCGAACCGATGACCATCGTGATGTCGGAGAAGGGCTGGATTCGCGCGGCCAAGAGCCACGACGTGGACCCGGCCGGCCTCGCCTACCGCGACGGCGACAGCCTGCTGGCGGCGGTGCGCGGTCGCAGCACCCAGCAGGTGGCGTTTCTGGATTCGGAAGGCCGCGCCTATTCGACCCTGGCGCATACCCTGCCCTCGGCGCGCGGCAACGGCGAACCGTTGACCGGGCGCTTCTCGCCCGCGGCCGGCGCGGCGTTCCAAGCGCTGGCGACCGGCGAAAACGACACCCGAGTGGTGTTGGCGTCCTCGCACGGCTACGGTTTCATCACCCGCTTCGAGAACCTGACCAGCCGTAACAAGGCCGGCAAGGCCATGCTCAACCTGACCCCGAACGCCAAAGTGCTGGCTCCAGCCACGGTTGGCAATGCAGACACCGACCGCATCGTCGCGGTCACCAGCGCCGGCCATCTGCTGGCCTTCCCGGTCGCCGACCTGCCCGAGCTGGACAAGGGCAAAGGCAACAAGATCATCGACATCCCCAAGGCCAAGCTCGGCACCGAGCGAGTGGTGGCGATCGCGGCGGTGACGCCGGGCAACACCCTGCTGGTGAAGAGCGGCCAGCGCACCATGTCGCTGTCGTTCAAAGACCTGGACGCCTATCTGGGCGCGCGCGCCAGCCGCGGCGGCCTGCTGCCGCGTGGCTGGCAAAAGGTGGACGAGCTGGCGGTGGAATAAAAGTAGCTGACAAAACGACTGCGTCGCCGCCGGACGGGCGTGGGCAGTACTCGGAATCCTCATGTACCCGCTGTGTACTGCGGTTTCTGCGCGCTGTACGCGCCCACCCGACAGCAGCTGGCGACGCTTTGTTAGTAGCGATTCGCCGGAAAGCAGGAACGCGCAAGCCAGGGCCGCGCATCGACACGATCCGGCCACATGTGCGATGCCTCCCGCGCACGGGAGGCATCGCGCTCAGGCATCGTTGCCGGAGGTGCGCGCGTCGATCTGCGCGGTCTGGTACAGCGCCAGGCCCAGGCGTTTGATCAACCCCAATTGCTGCTCCAGCCACCAGGCATGGTCCTCTTCGGTGTCGCGCAATTGCGCCAGCAGCACGTCGCGGCTGACGTAGTCGCCATGCTGCTCGCACAACTTCATAGCCGCAGCCAGATTCGCGCGCACCTCGTATTCGACCTTCAAGTCCTTTTCCAACATTTCCTCGACCGTGCGACCGGGCTCGAACGCGAGCGGACGCATGTCCGGGTCGCCCTCCAGGAACAGGATGCGCCGCAGCAGCGCATCGGCATGCTCGGTCTCCTCTTCCATCTCGTGATTGATGCGCTCGTACAGCGCCAGCAGGCCCTGATCTTCGTAGCGCCGCGAGTGAATGAAATACTGGTCGCGCGCGGCTAGTTCACCGCGCAGCAATTCCTTGAGGCAGTGAACGACGTCGGGGTGTCCCTTCATGAGCGGGCTCCATGGTTTCGATTGAAGCCGCCATAATGCACGAGACGGCGCTGCCACGTTCCAATCGGAATCATTCACATCCCGACTCCATAGATGGCACTGCCGGTCTGCGCGCCATCGCATCCATACGTGATAAAGCGCACAGCCTGCGTCCACCACCACGTAAGCACGACACGCGCAGCGTCTAGACTCCACCGACGCTCCACACGCTGATATTAAGCTCACCGGCACGACAATGACGCCCTACCACCATGCCGGTAACGTAGCGTACACCGACAACCCCGCCTCTCCTACCCCACGTGGAGTCCGCACCCGATGAAGCATCGCCCCATGCTCACCCTGCTGCTGCCGCTGGCTGCGGCCCTCGCGTCTGCCGCCCACGCTGCGCCGTCTCGCGCCGAGGCCGAGGCCGATACCGATTGCAGCGTGCGCGCAGAACCCGGCAACGATCTGCAGACCGTGATCGACCGCCTACCCAACGATGGCAAACCAGCAACGCTCTGCCTGAGCGCCGGCGAGTTCCACTTGAACAAACTGCTGTCGATCCAGCGCAACGGTCTGCGCCTGCGCGGCCAGGGCGATGCGACGGTGCTACGCATGCGCGATGGCGTGCAACAACCGACCATCGTGCTCGGCGACTATCAGCACGAACGCCCGCTGCGGCCGATCCGCGACGTCCAGATCACCCGATTGCAGATCGTCGGCGGCGACGCCCAGAAGGAATTCATGCCCGAACTCCCGTACCTGAGCAACAGCCTGGTGGTGGTACGCAACGGACAGGACATCCAGCTCACCCATCTGCGGGTGAGCAAATGCCGCAGCGCCTGCCTGCTCAGCGAATACGACAGCCACGACCTACTGATCGCCCACAACGACATCTCCGGCGCGACCTGGGACGGGGTGTCGTTCAACCGCAGCGCCAAGATCAAACTACTCGACAACACGATTCATGACAATGTCGCCGCCGGCATCACCACCGAGCACCTGGAAGACAGCGAAATCCGGAATAACCGCCTGGAGCGCAATGGCAGCCAGGGCGTGTACTTGGCAGATGCACGAGGCAACCTGTTTACCGGCAACCAATTCCTCAATAACAAGGGCGCGGGCCTCTACCTGACCTGTTCGATCCGCCATCGCACGCCAGAGATCCTGTGCTGGGACAACAGCATGAGCCAGGACAACACCTTCGAACACAACATCTTCCGCGGCAATCCGCACACCTACACGGTCGGCGTGGACCGCGCCGCCAACTGCAAAGGTACCGACTTCCACCGGAACCTATGGCGCAACAACGAAGGCGAAGCCTCCGGCGTGGACATCCAACCCGAACGCTACGGGCACTGCATGCGATTCGAATAACCGCTGGAAAGCCATGGCGATCAAGCCATTTTTGTTCCGCTATGCTTTCCGCATAACCAGGATCCTTATCGAAGGGCATTCCTCTCCAGAATCAGGGAAATCTCCGGAAACGGATGCCTCAGCGACGATGATTGAAATCGACTTGATCCTTTCCCTTGCAACTGGCCCGTAGAAACACGGCCAATCGCGGATGCATGATCGCCCAATCTGTCCGTTCCGACAAAATAATGTGCTTCCTTGTGCGATCGGCACTCTATAGGCCCTCGCGCACAATCGCGTCGGTTCGAACGGCAGGCGGGGAATACCACGGCACGGCACGCCCCGCCGCATCGATCAGGTCAGCGCCTGTTCGTGCACGCCGGCCACCGCCCGCCCGGAGGGATCGGCCATCGAAGCGAAACTCGCGTCCCAGGCAATCGCCGCTGGCGAGGAGCACGCAATCGACTTGCCGCCGGGCACGGTCTCGGCTGCCGCTGGCGTGGGGAAAGCGCGTTCGAACAGACTACGGTAGTAATAGGCTTCCTTGGTTTGCGGCGGATTCACCGAGAAGCGCTTATCGGCCGCGGCGAGTTCGCGGTCGCTGACCTGCGTGTCGGCATGCGCCTTCAACCCATCGATCCAGCCATACCCGACGCCATCGCTGAACTGCTCCTTCTGCCGCCACAGGATCGACTCCGGCAGATAGCCCTCGAACGCCTCGCGCAACACCGCCTTCTCGATGCGCTTGCTGCCATCGGCGCGGGTGCCCGCCATTTTGTGCTGGGCGTCCATGCGCATCGCCACCTCCAGAAATTCCACATCCAGAAACGGCACGCGCGGCTCCACGCCCCAGGCCATCATCGACTTGTTGGCGCGCAGGCAATCGTAGTTGTACAACGCGTCGAGTTTGCGGATCAGCTCTTCATGGAACTCGCGCGCGTTCGGTGCCTTGTGAAAATACAAATAGCCACCGAAAATTTCGTCACTGCCCTCGCCGGACAGCACCATCTTCACTCCCATCGCCTTGATCCGCCGCGCCAACAGGAACATCGGAGTGGAAGCGCGGATGGTGGTGACGTCGTAGGTCTCGATATGCCGAATGACCTCCGGCAGCGCATCAAGACCTTCCTCGAAGGTGTATTCGAAGCCGTGATGCACGGTGCCCAGCGCCTCGGCGGCAATCGCGGCAGCGGCCAAATCGGGCGATCCCTTTAGGCCAATCGCGAAGGAATGCAGGCGCGGCCACCAGGCCTCGGCCTGGTCGTTCTCCTCGATCCGCTTGCGCGCAAAGCGCGCGGCCACCGCCGCCACCAGCGAGGAATCCAGGCCGCCGGACAGCAACACGCCATAGGGCACGTCGGTCATCAATTGGCGATGCACGGCGCGCTCGAACGCCTCGCGCAGTGCCTGCTTGCTCACCTCCACGCCCTGCACGGCGGCGTAATCGCGCCACGGCCTGCGGTAGTACTGCACCAACGTGCCACTGGCACTGTCGTAGTAGTGGCCTGGCGGGAATTGGGCGACGTCGGCGCAACTGTCGGCCAGCGATTTCATCTCCGAGGCCAAGCGCAAGCGCCCCTGCGCGTCATGGCCCCAGTACAGCGGGCACACGCCCATCGGATCGCGCGCAATCAGCACGCGGCCTGCGGCCTTGTCCCACAACGCGAAAGCGAAGATACCATTGAGCCGGTCGAGCAACGCGACTGGTGCCTGCTCGCGGTACAGCGCGTTGATCACCTCGCAATCCGAACCGGTCTGGAACGCATAGGGCTGCGTCAGTTGCTGTTTCAGTTCGCGATGGTTGTAGATCTCACCGTTAACCGCCAGGGCTAACTGGCCGTCATCGGACAGCAAGGGCTGCGCGCCACCAGCCGGATCAACGATGGCCAGGCGCTCATGCACCAGGATCGCACCCGCGTCGACATACACACCGCTCCAATCAGGACCGCGATGGCGCTGCCGTTGCGAGCAATCCAGCGCCTGCCGACGCAATGCCTGCAAATCGTCGCCCGGTTGCAGGCCGAAGATGCCGAAAATCGAACACATGGGAAACTCCTGATCGTGGGGCCGGTGAGGATTGTCCCCGGCCATGGCGCACCGGGTGATTGCAAAAGGTCATGCACGCACAAAAAAAACCCGCATCGGCCGATGCGGGTTTTCTGAGGGCTGGGCGTGATGTTACTGGTAACGCCTAGTCGCAGACCCGCATCGGCCACGTAGGATTATTCGCCAGCGCATGGTTGCGAGCGTTGGCGCGAATCGGGCGGAAGGCAGTCAGCGCGTTCATTCATCGAACGTAACCCGGTGCGCAAGCCAGTGCAACTGTTACGACAGCAACCGTTCGATCAAGCGCAGGTAGAGCCCCGGCAACGCTTCCAAGTCGGCCACACGCACATGTTCGTCCACCTGATGGATGCTGGCGTTGACCGGACCGACCTCGATGCACTGCGCCCCCAATGGCGCGATGAAGCGCGCATCGGAGGTGCCGCCGCCGGTGCTCTCTTCCGGCGGCGCGCCGGCGAAAACGCCCAGTACTTCACGCGCTACTCGGCGCAGGGTGCCTTCAGGGGTATAGAAAGGTTCACCGCTGCGATGCCACTGCACACTGTAGTCCAGGCCATGGCGTTCGAGCAGCGCGGCGATCTCCACTTCCAGCCGCGCAGCATCCCAATGCGGGGTGTAGCGCAGGTTGAAGGCGACCTGCAACTCGCCGGGAATCACATTGTTGGCGCCGGTCCCGGCGTGCACGTTGGAAATCTGCAGGCTGGTCGGCGGGAAGCTTTCGTAGCCGTCGTCCCAATGCCGCGCGACCAGTTCGGTCAGCGCTGGGGCGGCCAGATGAATCGGGTTGCGCGCTTTGTGCGGATAGGCCACATGGCCTTGTACGCCGCGCACCGTCAACGTACCAGACAGGCTGCCACGGCGCCCGACGCGCAACAGATCGCCGAGCCGTTCGGTGGAGGAAGGTTCGCCGGTGATGCACCAGTCAATGCGTTCGCCACGTTCCGCGAACAGGCGTGCCACGTGGCGCACGCCGTCGATCGCCGGGCCTTCCTCGTCGCTGGTCAGCAGTACCGCCAGCGTGCCAGGGTGCTGCGGATGCGCCGCGACATACTGTTCGCACGCGATCACGAATGCGGCCACGCTGCCTTTCATATCGGCGGCACCGCGGCCGTACAGCACGCCGTCGCGCATCTGCGGCACGAACGGATCGCTGGTCCAGGCCTCGCGAGGTCCAGGCGGCACCACGTCGGTATGACCGAGCAGCACGAGGACAGGACCGTCGCCACCGCGGTGGGTCGCCCACAGGTTATCGACCTGACCGCAACGCAGGCGTTCGATGGCGAAGCCGGCATGCGCCAACCGTTGTGCGATCAGTTCCTGGCAGCCGGCATCCTCCGGCGTCACCGAGGGGCGGGCGATCAGGTCGCAGGCAAGTTCAATCACATCGGACATGGTCGGTCATCACGATAAGCGCGGCGTTGCGTGGCTTTAGCCATCCGCCGCAGAGAGATGGAAACATGCAGCATCGCGGCTGCGCGCAAACGATTTGCGCATACATGGGCAGGCAGGCGGCGCGTTGATCCAAGGCCCACTTCAGACGCCGCAACCACACGCGCATTGCGTCTTCACCCGACGCCAAAACGCTGCTTGAACGCATGATCGGAAAAGCCCTGACTGATCCGGCCATCGGCAGTGAGCACCAGCGGCCGTCGGATCAGTTGCGGATATTCGCGCAACAGCAGCTTACACTCGGCATCGGAACCCGGCGTTTTCTTGTTTTCCGGCAGTTGCCGCCAGGTGGTCGAGGATTTGTTGACCAGCGCGTCGAAGCCTCCGACCTTGCCCGCCCACTCCAGCAGGGTGTCGGGCGTGGGGGTGTTGGCGCGGTAATCGACGAAGGTATGGGCGATGCCGAAACGCTCCAGCCACTTGATCGCCTTCTTGCAGGTGTCGCAGTTTTTCAATCCGTAGATCGTCGTCATCTCGAAATCTCACTCTTGCGCGCCGCGCTTGTTACAACACATCAGGTGCCTGGGGTGAGGACAAACGCGCCGCGATACAGGTTCGCACACCGCCGTCCACACACATCCGCTGCGACGCGCCATTGCCGAAGCGGTGGCCTCAGTCGGCCAGGCCGCGCAACAGTTCGTTGACGCTGGTCTTGCTACGCGTCTTGGCATCGACCTGCTTGACGATCACCGCACAGTACAGCGAATGCGAACCGTCCTTGGCCGGCAACTGGCCAGACACCACAACGCTGTATGGCGGAACGTAGCCATAGGAAATCTCGCCCGTGGCGCGGTTGTAGATGCGCGTACTCTGGCCAATGAACACGCCCATGCCGATCACGCTGTGATGGCCGACCACCACGCCCTCCACCACTTCCGAGCGCGCGCCGATGAAGCAGTGGTCCTCGATGATGGTCGGGCTGGCCTGCAACGGCTCCAGCACACCGCCGATGCCGGCGCCGCCGGACAAATGGCAATGTTTGCCGATCTGCGCGCAGGAACCGACCGTCGCCCAGGTATCGACCATGGTGCCCTCGCCCACGTGTGCGCCGATGTTAGTGAAACTGGGCATCAGCACCACGTCCTTGCCGAAGTAACTGCCGCGTCGCGCAACCGCGCCAGGCACCACGCGCACCCCGGCCTTGCGGAATTCGGCTTCGTGGTAACCGGCGAAGCGCGATTCCACTTTGTCCCAGAACGGCGCCGGCTGCGCCTCGACCACCGCCATCTCATTGACCCGAAAGTACAGTAGCACGGCTTTCTTCAGCCACTCGTTGAGCTTCCAGCCACCGTGTCCATCCGGTTCGGAGACACGGAATTCGCCTGTCTCCAAGCCATCGATGACACGATTGACCACAGGCCGGGTCGAGCCCTCGATCTCGTCCAGGGTCAACATGGCGCGACGTTCGAAGGCGCTGTCGATCATGAACTTCAGCTCATCGACACTGGGCGTCGCGACCTGCTTGGCATGCGCGATGTTAGATGCGGACTTCGACGCCGACTTGGGCGCAGCGCGCTTGGCGGCAGTGGCGCGTTTGGCCGTCTTCTTCGCGGCAACGGGCTTTTTCTTGGCAGCGGACTTCTTGGTAGCCATCAGTGGACTTCTCCAGGCGGGGTATCGGGATCCAGGCATGCCTGCAACGCGGCATGCAGCGCTTGGCGGGATGCTTCGGTTAACGGCAGGTTGTACTCGTCGGTAATGTGAAACATGTCCTCGACGCGCTCGCCGAAGGTGGCGATGCGCGCGTCATGCACGCGCAAACGCTGGTAGCGCAGCACCAACGCCACGTCCGCCAGCAAACCAGGACGGTCCGGTGCGATCAGGCTCAAACGGGTCAGGCGCTCGTCCAGACTGTCGGGAAACTCGATGCGCGGCGGAAAACGGAAATACCGCAGTTGCCGCGGCACCGCACGCCGCGCCGGACGCAACCGCGTCAGGTCCCCGGCCAGCGCTTCGCGCAGCGCCGCTTCCAGTTGCACGGTGTCGTTACTGGCAAACGCATCACCCGGCACGACCTCGAAAGTGTCGAAGATCGCCCCTTGCGGTGCGTCGAGCAGGCGTGCACGGTGGATGCCGTAGCCGAGCCGGCCCAAGGTCATCACGATCCCGGCGAACAAACCGTCGCGATCGGGCGAATAAACGAATACTTCCAGCGCAGCATCGTCGGGCGTGACCGGACGCACCCGGACCAGGGTGCCGCCCAATTCCACCTCCATCAGCGAGGTGGCCTGCCAAGCCAGTTGCTCGGGACGAAAGCGCAGGAAACTCTCGTCCGGCATCCCGGCGAACTGACGCGAAATGATGGCATCGTCGTGCCCCTGAAAGTGCATCAGCGCACGCGTGGCATCGCGCGCTTCCTGCAACCGTTCCGCCACCGGCAGCGGATGCTCCAGACCCTCGCGCAACGCGCGCCGCGCGGCGAAATACAGATCCACCAGCAAGCGATCCTTCCACGCGTTCCATAGCTTGGGGCTGGTACCGGCGATGTCGGCACAGGTCAGCAGATACAGATAATCCAAGCGCTCGCGGTCGCCCACCAGAGTGGCAAAGCGATGGATCACCTGCGCGTCGGTGATGTCCTGCTTTTGTGCGGTCACCGACATGTGCAGATGCTGCTGCACCAACCAGGCGACCAGTTCGGTGTCGGCGGCAATGAGGCCGTGACAGGCGCAAAACGCACGCGCATCCACCGCCCCTAGTTCGGAATGATCGCCACCACGCCCCTTGGCGATGTCGTGGAACAGACCGGCCAGCAACAGCAACTCTGGCTTGCGCAAGCGCGGCCAGACTTCGCGTGCGATCGAAAAACGCTCGTCAGCGCGCGCACTGGCGAACGTCTCGATGTTATTCAATACCATCAGCGTGTGCTGATCGACCGTATAGACATGGAACAGGTCGAATTGCATGCGTCCGGACACCTGCGCGAACGCGGGGATCCACTGCCCAAGCACGCCCAGACGCGCCATCCGGGTCAGCGTCTGTACCGCACGTGGACCGCGCAACAGCGCCATGAAACGCTCGCGCGCCAGCGCGCTGGCGCTGTCGTAGGACGGCAGGAACTCCAATGACTCAGCCAGCGCGCGCGCGGTCAGCGAATGCAGGCCGCGCACCTCGCCATGCGCGGCCCAGGTTGCAAACAACGCGAACACCTGCACCGGATCGGCCTGCGGCCAGCTCTCGGCATCGGCGGCCAGATATCCGCGACGCAGCGAAAATCCACCCCCGAGCGGCTGCGGCTGCGTTTCGCCGTCGAACTGTTCCTCCAAACGCTGCAGCAACCTGTCGCTGATCCGGCGCACGATCGCCGCACTGCGATAGAAGCGCTGCATCATCTTCTCCACTCCCAGGCTCTCGGGATCGTCGGAAAAGCCCATTCGCTGTGCCAAGGCCTTCTGATAGTCGAAGCGCAAGCGCTCTTCCGGTCGGTTGGCCAGCAGATGCAGGCCATACCGTAGCCGCGACAGTTCACAGCGTTCGCGACGCAAGGCCGCGGCCTCGTCGCCACCGACATGGCCCAACCCGACCAGCTGCTCCAGGTCGCGCACGCCGAAGACGCGCAACGCCATCCAACCCAGGGTGTGCAGATCGCGCAACCCGCCGGGGCCGTCCTTGATATCCGGTTCCAGATTGTCGGCGGTGTCGCCGAAACGCTGGTGGCGAGCCTGCAATTCTTCGCGCTTGGCCTGGAAAAATACGCGCGGCGGCCAGCGTGGCTGGGACGCGATCGCTGCCGCCAACGCCGCCGTGGCTGCGGCATCGGCCAGCAACGGACGTGCTTCGATCAGCGCGGTCAGCACGGTCTGGTCCGCACAAGCCGCCGTGCATTGCACGGCCGAACGCACCGCATGGCTCACCGGCACGCCGGCATCCCAGAGCAATGGAAACAGCCGCGCCAGTGCCTGTTCATGCACCCCATGGCAAGCACATTCGCCGAACACCAGCAGGTCGATGTCCGAACGCGGGAACAGTTCGCCGCGGCCGTAGCCGCCGACCGCGAACAAGGCCAGCCCCGCCTCGGGCGGCACGCAACGCCGCCAGGCATCACGGATGACGTGATCCAGCGCGCGCGCGCGCAGCGCCAGCAAGCGATCGATCTCCTCGCCCTGATCGAAGCGCTTGCTCAGCCGCGCATCGGCCTGCGCCAGCAATTGCCGGATCGCCAGCGCCCACGCTGCGTCGTCCACGCCGGCACCCGGCATGATGGCATCGGCACCGACCGACAATAGGGTCACGGCGCGCCGAGGCCGCCTGGCGACAGGGTGAGGACTTCCACCCCATCCTCGGTGACCGCCACCATGTGCTCCCATTGCGCCGAAAGCTTGCGGTCCTTGGTCACCACGGTCCAGCCGTCCGGCAGTACGCGGGTATGGCGCGAGCCCTCGTTGACCATCGGCTCGATGGTGAAGGTCATGCCCGACTTCAGCACCAGCCCCTCGCCGGGACGACCGTAGTGCAACACCTGCGGCTCGTCGTGGTAGACCTTGCCGATGCCGTGCCCGCAGTACTCGCGCACCACACTGAAACGCTGGTTTTCGACGTACTGCTGGATCGCATGGCCGATGTCGCCCAGCGTGGCGCCCGGCTTCACCGCGCGGATGCCGCGCCACATCGCTTCGTAGGTGGTCTCGACCAGGCGCCGCGCCATCACCGACGGCGTGCCGGCGTAGTACATGCGGCTGGTGTCGCCATGCCAACCGTCCTTGATCACGGTGACGTCGATATTGACGATATCCCCGTCCTTCAAGACCTTGCTGTCGCTGGGAATGCCATGGCAGATCACGTTGTTGACCGAGCTGCACACGGTCTTCGGGTAGCCACGGTAACCGACGTTGGCCGGCACCGCCTGCTGCACGTTGACGATGTGGTCGTGGCAGAGCCGATCCAGCTCGGCGGTGGTGACGCCCGGCTTGACATACGGCCCGATGAGGTCGAGCACCTCGGCAGCCAAGCGGCCGGCGACGCGCATCTTCTCGATGTCCTGGGGAGATTTCAGATTGACGGTCATGTGCCCATTATCGCTCATCCGACGCTTCCTGAACGGGCAGCGTGAGTCCGGCGGTTTTTCGGCACCCGCGTAGCAGGAGGCGCATCCTCACAAATATAAACAGAAGAAAGCGCGACATACATCAAACCCACGATCACGATCAGTATCTAAAAACGAGCGTAATGGCGCACATTTTGCTTCCTAACGGGCACCGGCGGTCATCCGTCATTTCACCAAAGAACCGTGCCATGCAAGCCTTTCACCGTGCCCTCGCCATCGCTGTGCTGTTCACCACCACCACCGGCCTGGCATCGGCCCAGACCGATTCGCGCACCTTCAACGTCAAGATCCAGATCAACAGCGTCTGCAACATCCAGACCGCCCCGACCGACGTCAACTTCGGTAGCGTCAACTCGGCCCAGACCTCGATCACCAGCACCGGCACCTTGAACGTGCGTTGCACTTCAGGCACCCCTTACAACATCGCACTCAATGCCGGCAGCACCACCGGTGCGACGGTACTCACGCGCACCATGGGCAGCGCCAATGCCAGCAACACCTCACGGGTCCCATACGCGCTGTACCGCGACTCGGCGATGACCCAGAACTGGGGCTCGACCGTTGGCCTGGATACCCAGGCCGGCACCGGCAACGGCAATGTGCAGCCGGTCACCGTCTACGGCCAAGTCGCCAGCACCAACTATCCTGCCGATTCGTACAGTGACATCGTCACTGCCACCGTCACCTGGTAAGTAAGTAGTGACTCATCGGAGCGCCTGCCTGCATGTTTTCGCCATCGCATCCCATGTTGCGCCTGCCGGCCATCGGGCTCCTGTGGCTGACGGCAACTGCCACCTGCACGGCATCCAGCCTGCAGGTGGCGCCGACCTCGGTGACGCTGGCCGCCGCAGACTCCGCTCAAGGTATCTGGCTCAGCAACAGCGGCGATAAGCCGCTGCATGCGCAGGTGCGGGCATTTCGCTGGCACCAACGCAATGGCGAAGACCTGCTCGACCCCAGCGACAAGATCGCGATCAGTCCACCAATGCTTGAACTGGAACCGCATTCGCAGCAGCTAGTACGCATCATCCGCCTGGATGCTGCGCCCAACGCCACCGAGGAAACGTATCGCATCTTGGTGGACGAATTGCCGGCAAAGGATGCCGACACCGGCAGCAACACCGGCCTGCAATTCATCCTGCGCTATTCGCTGCCGATCTTCGTCAAGCCGGTCGCCAGTGTCGCACCCGTGTTGCATGCGCGGCTGATCCACGATGGGGCCGCCCAGATGCTGGAAGTCGCCAACCAAGGCAACGAACACGCGCAAGTGGTGGACCTGGACTTCGTCGCCAGCGATGGCCGCCATATCGCGATCACCAATGGCCTGGCGGGTTACATCCTGCCGGGCCAGCACAAGCGCTGGCCGCTACCGGCAACGCTCGCGCACGCGAAAGGAACGTTCCAAGCAAAGATCAACGGAGCCCCCCTTGCGCAGCCGTTTGCATTGGATGCAGCGGCTCCTTGAGGTGCTGCTGGCACTGTGTGCCTGCGCCGCCGCCGCCGCGATCGACGTCGCCGTCGCCCAGCCCAGTAGCACCCCGCCCTCCCAGGAAACGCTGTATCTGGAAGTCACCGTGAACCAGACCCGCAAACCTGGCCTATTCCAATTTCAACGCGACGGCGCGCAGTTACGTACCAACGTCGCTACCCTGCGCCAACTCGGCCTGCGCGTGGACGCCAGCGACAGCGCGGCGACACTGTCATTGAGCGATCTGGAAGGAGTGCGCTTCCAGTACGATGCTAGTCTGCAAAAGTTGGCCATCGACGCACCGGTGGCCTTGCTCGACGCGCCAGTGACCCACATCGACGCGCAAGGCAACACACCCGCGCTACCGGCGACCAGTTCTCCCGGCGCCCTGCTCAACTACGACCTGTACGCCAGCCACCAAGGCGATGCCAGCAATCTCACCGCCAGTGGCGAAGTACGCGCATTCGGGCTGGGCAATGGCGTGCTCGGTCGTGGTCTGTTGCGGCAATCGTTCGTCGGCCGGCTGACCCACGACCCCCAGCAAGACTGGCACAACCAGGCGATCCGCCTGGACACGCAATGGCAATGGTCGCTCCCCGACCGCATGACCAGCGTGGTGCTGGGCGATACCCTGAGCAGCAGCACCAACTGGAGCCGCGCCTTGCGCCTGGGCGGGCTGCGGGTCGGCAGCGACTTCGGCCTACAGCCATACCGCGTGACCTCGCCCCTGCCGGAATTCCTCGGCGAGGTCACTGTGCCATCGAGCCTGGACCTGTACGTCAACGGCATCCGCCAATACGGCGCGCAACTGCCGGCCGGCAGATTCCAGCTATCGGCCGCGCCAGGCGTGGACGGCGCCGGCAATGCGCAGGTGGTCATCACCGACGCCTACGGCCGGACGCGTTCGATCTCCTTCCCGTTTTACGCCACGCAGCAACTGCTTGCCACCAGCCTGAACGACTGGTCGCTGGCACTGGGCCGCGTCCGCCAAGGGTACGGTAGCGCCAATTTCTCCTATGCCAGCGACACTGTCGGCAGCGCCAGCTGGCGCCGTGGCCTCAGTCCACAACTCACCGCCGAAGCCCACGCCGAAGCCGGCGCTGGGGTTCGCAACGTCGGCGCCGGGGTCATCTGGCTACTGCCATGGGCTGGCGTGGTCGGTGCCTCTCTGGCGCATGGCAGCGACCCCACCAACGACGGCATCCAGTACACGCTCAGCTACCACTGGAACAACGGGCATTTCAATGTTGGCGTGGACACTCAGCGCGCGCAGTCTGGCTACCGCGACGTCGCATCGCAGTACGGCACGGCGCCTGCACGCATCAGCGACCGCGCCCTGCTCGGCACCACCTGGATCCCGCTAGGCAACGTCTCGCTCAGCTATGTGCGTCTGGCCTATCCCGGCAGCAGCGAGGCTCGCTACGCCAGCCTGTTCTGGAGCAAGGTGCTGGCGCGGCAATCGTCGTTGACCCTCAGCGTCAATCGGAATCTGGACCAGAGCCGTGATCGCAGCATTTATCTGGGCTGGACGATTGCATTGGAAGGTAACCGACAGGGCAGCTTGGCGCTGCAACAGGCCGGCGAGCGCGTGAGCGCGACCGCCGACCTCAGCCATTCGTCGGCGGCCGATAACGTCGGCTGGCGGCTACAGGCGCGCAGCGGCCAGGACAGCGGCGGCCTGGCCGAGGCAAACTGGCGCGGCGACAGCGCGCGCTACGCCGGCGGCGTCACCAGTACCAATGGCCAAACCTACGGTTATGCCGAGGCATCCGGAGGCCTGGCCTGGATCGGCGGTGGCTGGTTCCCGCGGCGCGATCTCGACCAAGCCTTTGCCCTGGTCTCCACCGACGGCGTTGCCGGGGTGCCGGTGATGCTGGAAAACCGCCCGATCGGCACCACCGACACACGCGGCTTCCTGCTGGTAACGCCCTTGCTGGCCTGGCAACACAACCAACTATCGATCGACCCGATGCATCTGCCAGCGCAGGCACGGCCGGAGAAGATCGACCAGATCGTGGTCCCACGCGACCGCACCGGTGTCGTGGTGAAGTTCCCGATCCGCACCAGCGACGGCGTTCTGGTGCAACTCGAAGATACCGACGGTGCGCCACTGCCGGTCGGCAGCCGAGTCCATGGCCCGGGCATCGACACGATGGTCGGTTACGACGGCGAAGCCTATCTGGAAGGCCTCAAGCACGGCCCCAACGATCTGGAAGTAGAGACCAGCACAGGCCAGTGCAAGGTCCGCATCGCCTACACTGCGCAGCACCGACCGGCACGCTTGGGGCCGCTGCGCTGTAGCACGGAAACCACACCATGACGCTGCGCCAAGCACGCACACTGGCCCTGGGCATGGCCCTGTTGGCGATCGCGACGCTGACGTGCGAACGCGCCGACGCCACCACCGTCTGTAGCGCGCAGGCTTCGGCCTTGAGCTTCGGCACCCTGTCCGACACCGCAACCACCGACGCGACTGCACAGATCGTCGTGACCTGCCAGACCGGCGCGATCAGCATCCTGGGCACGATTTACGTGCGCATGTGCCTGAACATCGACGAAGGCGCACAAGGCGGCAACCTGGGCATTGCGACGCGGCGCATGCTCAACCCACTCAATGACAGCCTCAACTTCCAACTCTACCAGGATAGCGCGCGCAGTCTGATCTGGGGCAACGCCCTGAATGGTTCCACACCACTGCAAGTGGACATGAGCTATTCGTCACTCTTACTGGGGGGCAGCGGCAGCAGCACTTTCACCATTTACGGACGTGTGCCGTTGCAAAGTGGACTTGCTACCGGGAACTACCAAAACAACTTCAGCGGTTCTTACACCAACCTGCAGTATCGCTACAGCGAGCCACTGATCGGCAATCCCGGGTTGATGCCGGCTTCCTGCACCAGCGGTGGCTTAGGCGGAGGCAGTTCGGTGCCGTTCCCATTCGTCGCATCTATCACGGTTCCTTCGACATGCGCCATCGGCAGTATCGCGGATCTGGATTTCGGCAGCCAATCGGGGCTGATCGACAGCGCATTGAACTACACGACAACACTCAACATGACCTGCCGCTATCGCACCGCGTGGCAGGTGAGCCTGGACAACGGCCAGAACGCCAACGGCGCTATCCGGCGTATGCGCAACGCCAACGGCCAGTACCTGACCTACGAACTCTACCGCGACGCTGCCCGCACGCAACGCTGGGGCAGCACCCTGAACACCGACACACAGACCGGCACCGGCACCGGCAATACGCAATCACTGACCCTGTACGGTCAAGTTCCTGCCGTTCAGGCGCCAACCCCTGGCAGCTACAGCGATCTGGTCACGGTCACCGTCACCTACTGATTCCTGAATGGGGGACGCCCACCCCAATCAAGTTGCCCCGGCAAACGCCGTTATCTGCACTGCCTCCACGTCACACCAGGAATTCTCTGCCATGACTGCGCCGCCGTTCATGCGATCCTTGCTGCTCGCGAGCCTGTGTCTCGCCTGCGGCGATGCGGCAGCACAACACACCGGCACGTACGGCAGCGCCGCACTCCGGATAGGCATCCGCATCCTGAACAATTGCGAGATCAGCGCCGACGGCAATGGCCAAGCCGGCACGCCGCAGATGGTCGCTTGCAGCCATCCTTTGACCTATCAGACGAACATCGACGGTCGCCCGGCGGCGAATAACGACGTTGCGCTAGCCTTGAGCCTACCCACCACCGCCACCTTGCCGAGCAACAGGGCATCCTACGCGACGGTCGCGTTCTAGTGGTCGGCCGCCCTACCACACTGGCGAGCCGCTGGTGGCTGGCCCTGCTGCTGCTGGCAGGAACGGCCAGCGCGGGCGTGCGTATCAGCCCGACACTCGTGCAGATGACGCAGGACACGATGGCCACCGAAATCTGGCTGACCAATACCCAGGATCATCCCTGGCAGGCCCAGGTCCAGGTGTATCGTTGGGTGCAAACCGACGGGGTGGACCAGTTACAGGACACCGACGCGATCCAGCCCAGCCCGCAGTGGATCAACATTCCCGCACAGGGCAAGCAATTACTGCGGGTGATCCGCACCACAACGACGAACACCACGAACGAGACCGCCTATCGCCTGGTGCTGGAGGAACACGACACCGCACCGACCGCGGCAGACCCATCCCACTTGCTCCTGCGCTATTCCACTCCCATCTTCGTGAGTGCGCAGGACAGCACCGCCGCGCCCGTGCTCAGCGCCAGCCTGATCCCAGGCGCACACGGACCGGAACTGCTGATCCGTAACCGCGGCCGTGTCCACGCCCGGCTCAGCGACCTGAGCTTCATCGGCGCCGATGGCCATCGGCTGGCCTTATATGCCAACCTCTCCGGCTACGTCCTCGCCGGGGAGCAGAAACGCTGGCCGCTGCCGGCCGCCGTGGCCGCGGCGCAGGGCGGACATTTCGCCGCCCGGCTGGACGACGCATCACCACTACAGGCGCTCCCGGCCGAATGACCCACCCGCCGCGCATTTGTGCTGTCGGTCGCCACAGGGTATAGTTCCTCAGCTACGTCTCGTTCATTCGAGCGTCGCGAACCGTCCACGCCGGACGCACCGGCGAATTCACACCTGCTGCCATTGCCCGTGCCGGGGTGCTCCGCAAGGAGTTCGGCCACGGAGACAGCAGGGAGGCCCAACCCCGGAATCGTCGTGCATGCCTCCAAGGCCAGCACGTTCCTGCGCGTGCTTCACTCAATTACACGCCCGCGCATGGCCGATTCCCCATCAGGAGTTACTTTCATGCCCCAGGTCACCATGCGTCAGATGCTGGAAGCCGGCGTCCACTTCGGCCATCAGTGCCGTTACTGGCACCCCAAGATGGCGCAGTACATCTTCGGCGCACGCGGCAAGATCCACATCATCAACCTCGAAAAGACGGTTCCGCTGTTCAACGATGCGATGAACTTCATCTCCAGCATCGCGCAGAAGCGCGGCACTATCCTGTTCCTGGGCACCAAGCGCAGCGCCCGCGATGCGGTGAAGGAAGAAGCCGAGCGTTGCGGCCAGCCGTTCATGACCCAGCGCTGGCTGGGCGGCACCCTGACCAACTTCCGCACCATCAAACAGTCGGTGGCACGCCTGAAGGAACTGGAAGCGGCAGAGACCGACGGCACCTTCGACAAGCTGGTCAAGCATGAAGTGCTGACCATGCGCCGCGAGCGCGACAAACTGGAAGCCTCGCTGGGCGGCATCAAGGAAATGAACCGCCTGCCCGACGCCCTGTTCGTCATCGACATCGGCCATGAAGACATCGCCATCAAGGAAGCCAAGAAGCTCGGCATTCCGGTCATCGCGGTGGTCGACACCAACTACAACCCGGAACTGGTGGACTACGCCATCCCCGGCAACGACGACGCCATCCGCGCCGTGCAGCTGTACGCGCGTGCCGCCGCCGACGCCGTGCTGGAAGGCAAGGCCGCCGCCCCGCATGCTGCCAGCGTGCGCGAGGAAGAGTTCGCCGAGGCCAGCGACGACAAGGGCCGTAGCCCGCGCAAGAACGGCAAGAAGGCCGAAGAAACCGCTTCCGCTGCCGAGTAACCGGCACGCCATGTGGTTGCGCGATCATGCGCAGCCACTGCCCGGCGCGCACTGCGCGTCCGGGCCGCAGGCGCGACGAGCGCCCGCTGCCCAGAATTACCGGCCGGCCGCAAGCCGGCCTTTTCCCACCTTTCGTGAGGTCATCCCGTGGAAATCACTGCTTCCCTGGTCAAGGAACTGCGCGAGCGCACCGGCGCCGGCATGATGGAGTGCAAGAAGGCGCTCACCGAGAACGCCGGCAACATCGACAACGCCGCCGAGTGGCTGCGCAAGTCGGGCCTGGCCAAGGCCGATAAGAAAGCCGATCGCGTCGCGGCGGAAGGCCGTATCGCCATGGCCCAGGCTGGCGGCAAGGCGGTACTGGTCGAAATCAACTCCGAAACCGACTTCGTCGCCAAGGACAACAACTTCCTGAGCTTCTCCGACGCCGTGGCCCAGGCCGCCCTGCACTCCAACGCCGCCGACGCCGAAGCGCTGAAGAGCGCCAAGCTGGCCAGCGGCGAGACCGTCGAGGAAGCCCGCGCCGCGGTCATTGCCAAGGTCGGCGAGAACGTGCAGGTGCGCCGTCTGGCGCGTATCGACAGCGCCAACCACGTCGCCGCATACGTACACGGCGGCCGTATCGGCGTGCTGGTGGAGGTCAAGGGCGGCGACATCGAACTGGCGCGCGGCATTGCCATGCACGTCGCGGCGATGAACCCGCCGCATGTGAAGGCATCCGACGTCCCAGCGGAATTCGTGGCCAAGGAAAAAGAAATCGAACTGGCCAAGATGTCGGAAAAGGACAAGGCCAAACCGGCGGACATCCTCGAAAAAATCATCAGCGGCAAGATCGCCAAGATCGTCAACGAAGTCACGCTGTACGGCCAGCCCTACGTGCTGAACACCGATCAGACCGTAGAGCAAGCCGTGAAGGCCGCCGGCGCCGACGTGATCGGCTTCCAACGCCTGGCTGTGGGCGAAGGCATCGAGAAGGTGGTGGAAGACTACGCTGCCGAAGTGATGAAACAGGCTGGCCTAGCCTGATATCCCGGAATTGTGGAAGAAAAAGCCGCGCACCGTCGCGGCTTTTTTACTGCTCGCACCCAGGGTGGACTGGGCACAGCGTTTACTACACCTGCTTCTGCGCAACAGCACCCTGCTACGACGCGACTCACCATCTCGCCAAGTGGCCACTAGCGACCCGCCCAATCTTCGAGGCGTACACCACCCCATGGACATCGGCCGATGCGATCGCCAGCCGCACGCCTGCGCCGATGCGCCGCGCACCCAAGGTCCAGCAAGCGCGCTGCACACGCCATTCGAATCATAGTAGCTAACCGACACCACTGATCGCTATCGCTCTCCCGCATCGACCCCAGCGATGTCGACAAAATCGACAACGTCCATGGCAGCGCCAACCATGCCGCGTACAACTCCAAACAACGCCTCTGCAATCCGCTCACCGCGCTCGTTGCACGATCACGTCGATTGAACCGGGGTTGCGGCGCAGACGCGCTCATGCACATCGGATAGAATTTGCGGGTTTTCTCGTCATCACCCAACGAGGTCGCCATGTCTCAGCTTGCCTATCGCCGCATTCTGTTGAAACTTTCCGGCGAAGCATTGATGGGCGAAGGTGACTATGGCATCGACCCCAAGATCATCGACCGCCTCGCGCGTGAAGTGATCGAGGCGCAGCAAGCCGGCGCGGAAGTCGCGCTGGTAATCGGCGGTGGCAACATCTTCCGCGGCGCCGGACTGGCCGCCGGCGGCATGGACCGGGTCACCGGCGACCACATGGGCATGCTCGCCACCGTCATCAACGCGCTGGCGATGCAGGATGCGCTGGAAAAACTCGGCGCCAAAGTGCGCGTGATGAGCGCGATCAAGATCAACGACGTGTGCGAGGACTTCATCCGTCGCCGCGCGATCCGCCATCTTGAGAAGGGCCGCATCGCGATCTTCGCCGCCGGCACCGGCAATCCCTTCTTCACCACCGACTCCGGTGCGGCGCTGCGCGCGATCGAGATCGGTGCCGACCTACTGCTTAAGGCGACCAAGGTCGACGGCGTGTACGACAAAGACCCGAAGAAACACCCCGATGCGGTGCGCTTCGACAGCCTGACCTACGACGAAGTGATCGCCCGTAACCTCGAGGTCATGGACACCGCCGCATTCGCCCTGGCACGCGACAGCGACCTGCCCCTGCGCATTTTCAATATGAGCCAGCCCGGCGAACTGCTGAAGATCCTGCATGGCGCGGAAATCGGGACGCTGGTGAAAGGCCGGGGCTGAGGGGCCCAATAACGCAGGACGCGCACCGCAACTCACCGTTTGACTGCCCCATGCTGGCGCGACTGCGCCAGAGCGCTTAACGCCGATGCTGCAGCGCGCAATTCGCTTCGCCTCCACACGTCCCGAGTGCCGACCCTAGCCGGTTCCCGGCTATAATTGCTCGATTCAGATTCAGCACGGACACCGGCGATGCTCAACGACATCAAACAAGACGCACAGACCCGCATGGCGAAAAGCATCGACGCGCTGCGCCATACGCTCATCAAAGTGCGAACCGGACGCGCCTCGACCGCCCTGGTGGAACACTTGAAAGTCAACTATTACGGGTCGGAGATGCCGTTGAGCCAGGTCGCCAGTGTCGCCGTCGCCGACGCGCGCTCGCTGACCATTACCCCATGGGAAAAGCAGATGGTCAGCGCGGTGGAGAAGGCCATCCTAGCCTCGGACCTGGGCCTGACCCCGAATACCGCAGGCACCACCATCCGCCTCAATCTGCCTGCTCTGACCGAAGAGCGCCGCCGCGAACTGTCCAAGGTCGTACACGGCGAAGGCGAAGACACCAAGGTCGCGATCCGCAACATCCGCCGCGATGCCAACCAGCACATCAAGGATCTGCTCAAGGACAAGAAGGTCACCGAAGACGAAGCGCGCGGCAGCGAAGACGACATCCAAAAACTGACCGACAAGGCGATCAAGGACGTGGATGAGGTGGTCAAGAGCAAGGAACAGGAACTGATGGCGGTCTAAGCCTGCGCCGTCACGGCCATGCACTCCGACTCTGTATCCATGTCCCTGCCCCGCCATCTGGCCATCATCATGGATGGCAACGGACGCTGGGCGCAGCGGCGCCGTCGGCCGCGCATGATCGGCCACCGTGCCGGCGCCCGCGCGGTCAACCGCACCATCGACTTCTGCCTGGAACGCGGTATCGCCGCGCTCACGCTCTTCGCTTTCTCCAGCGAGAACTGGGGGCGCCCGCAGGACGAAGTGGACGCACTGATGAAACTGTTTCTGCACGCGCTCGATCGCGAGGTCGATGAATTGCAACGGCGCGGCGTGCGCGTGCGCTTCATCGGCGAGCGTGCGCGCTTTGCGCCGTCGCTGTGCGAGCGCATGAATCAGGCCGAAGCGCGGACACGCGATAATCAGGCACTGCACTTGTCGATCGCCGCCAGTTACGGCGGCCGCCAGGACATCGCCCAGGCCGCGCGCGCGCTAGCCGCAGACGTCGCCAGCGGACGCCTGCGTCCGGAGCAGATCGACGAAGACGCGCTCTCGGCACGCCTGGCGCTGGCCGATCTGCCACCGCCGGACCTGTTCATCCGCACCGGCGGCGACCTGCGCATCAGCAATTTCCTGTTATGGCAGATGGCCTATACCGAGTTGTGGTTCACCGAAACGCTTTGGCCGGAGTTCGACGCTCAGGTGCTGCAACACGCTCTGGACGACTACGCCCGGCGCGAACGGCGTTTCGGCCTCACCAGCTCACAAATCGCCGATGCGGCGCCGGAAAACGTTGTCGTATGACCCGTACCCGCGTCATCGCCGCGTTGATCATGGCCCCTCTGGCCATCTGCGCCATCGTGCTGCTGCCGACCCAATGGCTGGCCGCGCTGACCGCGCTGATCTTTTTAATCGGCCTGTGGGAATGGCTGAAGCTGGCCGAAATCGACGACACCTTGGCGCGCACCATCCTGCTGATGCTCAACTTGCTGCTGATGGTGTTGCTGGTGTGGGCCTCGGCCGGGTCGCTGGTGCTGTTCCAACTGACCACCCTCATCGGCGTCGGCTGGTGGTGCTTGGCCCTACTGTGGCTGCGCTACTTTCACTTCGGTTCCAACCACGCCACCTACGCGCGAGTGTTCAAGCTGGCTGCCGGCACCCTGGCGATCGTCCCGGCGTGGTCCGCGTTAGGCTTGATCCACGCCAGCGAACCGAACGGCCACCGCTGGCTGCTGACCGCCTTGGCCACCGTATGGGCGGCCGATTCGGGCGCCTATTTCGCCGGCCGCCAGTTCGGCAAGCACAAGCTGGCGCCGCGGATCAGCCCGAACAAGACCGTGGAAGGGCTGATCGGCGGGGTGCTGGCCGGCCTGGTCGTGGCCGTCGGGTTCGGCTGGCTCGCTGGGATCACCCTGCCGCACCTGCCCGGCCTGCTGATCGTTGCCGCGGCCAGCATTCTCGCATCGGTGGTCGGCGACCTGTTCGAAAGCCTGCTCAAGCGCCACGTCGGGGCCAAGGATTCGGGCAACGTCATTCCTGGTCACGGCGGCGTGCTCGACCGCATCGACGGTGTGCTGGCGGCATTGCCGATCTTCGCGCTGGGCAAGGACATCTTCGGGTTCTGACATGATCGAGGCGATCCGCACCATCGCTGTACTCGGCGCCACCGGCTCGATCGGGGCCTCTGCCCTGGACGTGATCGCACGCAACCCGGAGCGCCTGCGCGCCAATGTGCTGGCCGCTGGCCGCGACGTGGAAGGGCTGTTGGCGCTGTGCGCCGCGCACCGTCCGGCGCATGCGGTCATCGCCGACCCTGCCCTGTACCCCGCGCTACGCGACGGCCTGGCGGCGGCTGGTTTGCAGACCGCCGCGCACACCGGCACTGCGGCACTGGATCAATTGGTCGCCAGCGACGCCTGCGACAGCGTGCTCGCCGCCATCGTCGGCGCCGCCGGCCTGGCCTCGACCCTGGCCGCCGCCCGCGCCGGCAAGCGCCTGCTACTGGCCAACAAGGAAGCCCTGGTGCTGGCCGGAGAACTGGTCACCGCCGCAGCGAGCGCAGCCGGTGCCGAGATCATCCCGATCGACAGCGAACACAACGCCATCTTCCAGTGCCTACGCTCGCGCCAGACCGGCGCCGAAGTGCGACGGGTGCTGCTGACCGCTTCCGGCGGCCCATTCCGTGGCTGGGACCGCGCCCGCCTGCAGGCGGTGACGCCGGCACAAGCGGTCGCGCACCCGAAGTGGTCGATGGGGCCGAAGATCTCGGTCGATTCGGCCACACTGATGAACAAAGGCCTGGAGGTGATCGAGGCGCACCACCTGTTCGCGCTGGCGCCTTCGCGCATCGAGGTGCTGGTGCATCCGCAGAGCCTGGTCCACTCGCTGGTCGAATTCATCGACGGCTCCACCTTGGCGCAGATGGGCCTGCCGGACATGCGTACCAGCCTCGCCGTGGGCCTGGGCTGGCCGGAACGGATCGCCTCCGGGGTCGGCGGACTGGACCTGCTGGCGCATGGCCACCTGGACTTCGAGGCGCCGGACATGGATGCCTTCCCCTGCCTGCGCCTGGCCTGGCATGCGATGCAGGCCGGCGGCAGCGCACCAGCGATCCTGAATGCGGCCAACGAAGTGGCGGTTTCAGCGTTTCTTCAGGGCCGTATCGGTTTCCTATCGATTCCTGCGCTGGTCGATAACGCCCTGACCGAGCTGCCTGCGGTCGCGGCCGATTCCCTGGACGCGTTACTGGCAGCAGACGCGCAATCGCGCAAGATCACCGAACTCGCCATTGCCCACCATCCCTCCCATGCTTGATCCGCACGCTGCCATGAGCCACGCGCATGGGTAACTTCTTCGGCTCCGTCTGGTGGATGCTGGTCAGCCTCGGCGTCCTGGTCACCTTCCATGAGTTCGGACACTTCTGGGTCGCCCGCCGCTGCGGGGTGAAGGTGTTGCGCTTTTCGGTGGGTTTCGGCAAGCCACTGTGGTCGCGCCACGACCGCCACGGCACCGAATTCGCGATCGCCGCGATCCCGCTAGGCGGCTACGTCAAGATGCTCGACGAACGCGAAGGCGAGGTGGCCCCGGCCGAGCAGGCACTGGCCTTCAACAACAAGTCGGTCTGGCAACGCATTGCCATCGTCGCCGCCGGGCCCATCGCCAACCTGCTGCTATGCGTGGCGCTGCTGTGGGCGATGTTCGTGATCGGCAAGCAGGACTACGCACCGATCGTCGGCCGCGCCGATGGGCTGGCACTGCAGGCCGGATTCCAGCCCGGCGAGCGCATCGTCCGGATCGGCGAGCGCGACGTGTCCAGTTGGAGCGAGGCCAGCATGCAACTGACCATCGCCGCCATGGACCACAAGGATGTGCGGGTGGAGACCGAAGACCCACAGCATGGGGCAAGCCGCGTCCACATTCTGGCGCTCTCGCAGTTGCCTGCCGGTTTCGACGAGCAACAGGTTCCCAATCTGGCCGGCCTGACCTGGCGCTTCACCCTGCAACCGGCGGTGATCGCCACGGTCGTGCCCGGCTCGGCAGCCGACGGTGTGTTGCGCCCCGGCGACCGTGTGTTGGCCGTGGACGGCACCACCATCATCAGTGCTGAACAAGTCGTGCCGCAGGTGCAGGCGCTGGGCCGCAACGGCGGCAGCGGTCTGATCGAGGTGGAGCGCAACGGCGAACGCATGGCCCTGCAAGTACACCTCAAGCCAGTTGCGCAGAGCGGTGTGCCGACGTGGAAATTGGGTATTGCCATCGGCCAACAACCCCGCCCCGCCTTCGACGCCACCTTGCGCTACGGGCCGTTGCAGGCGATCCCTGCCGCCTTGCGCGAGACTGCCCGGATGGCCGGCGATACCCTCGGTTTGCTGCGCCGCATGCTCACCGGCGAAGCATCGCTGCGGAACGTGTCCGGCCCGATCAGCATCGCCAAGGCCGCCAATATTTCGGCCCAGCAGGGCCCGGACTGGTTCCTGAATTTCCTGGCATTGCTGTCGCTGAGCCTGGCGATCATGAACCTGCTGCCGATCCCGATCTTGGACGGCGGGCACTTGCTGTATTACCTTATCGAGTTGGTCAAGGGCAGCCCGCTTAGCGAGCGCGCCATGGCAGCGGGGCAATTCGTGGGCCTGGCGTTGCTGGCAGGGTTGATGGGGTTGGCGTTCTACAACGACCTCTTCGGCCAGGTAATGCGATGACCCGATTGCCGTTCCACTCGACCCGCTGTCGTCTTGCGCCGGCGCCCATGCAACAACGCTATCGACCTATACCGGACGTGATATGACGCGCTTTCCCACTCGCCGCCTGCTAGCCCTCGCCCTCGCCGCCAGCCTCAGCCTGCCGGCCCTGGCCCAGGTCGCGGAGCCCTTCACCGCCAGCGACATCCGCGTCGACGGGCTGCAACGCATTTCCGCCGGTACCGTCTTCACCTATCTGCCGGTCGAGCGCGGCGACACGGTCAACGAGGCGAAAGTCGCCGAGGCGATCCGTGCGTTGTATCGCACCGGCTTTTTCGAGGACGTGCGCGTCGATCGTCAGGGCAACATCCTGGTGGTCACGGTCAAGGAGCGCCCGGCGATCAATAAGCTGACCGTCACCGGCAACAAGGACATCAAGAGCGAGGAGCTGCTGAAGGGACTCTCCGACATCGGCCTGAGCGAGGGTGGCACCTTCGACCGGCTGAGCCTGGATCGCGTCACTCAGGAGCTCACCCGCCAGTACAACAACCGCGGCAAGTACAACGTGCAGATCACCCCGACCGTGAGTCCGCTGGACCGCAACCGCGTGGATGTGGCGATCGCGATCAAGGAAGGCAAAGCGGCCAAGATCCGTCACGTCAACCTGATCGGCACTGAGAAATTCGCCAACAAGGACATCCTGGAAAACTGGGAGTCGCGCGAACATAACTGGCTATCCTGGTACCGCCGCGACGACCAGTACTCCAAGGAAAAGCTGTCCGGCGACCTGGAAAGACTCAACTCCTGGTACCTGGATCGCGGCTATGTCGATTTCAACGTCGACTCCACCCAAGTCGCGATCAGCCCGAACAAGCGCGACATGTACCTGACCGCTGGCGTCAGCGAAGGCGAGCAGTACAAGATCTCCGAGATCAAGGTCACCGGCGACACCGTCCTGCCGCAGGAACAGATCGAGAAGCTGGTGATCCCCAAGGCCGGCGATACCTTCTCCCGCGCGCTGCTGGAATACAGCTCCGACGCCATCACCAACACACTCAGCAACATCGGTTACGCCTTCGCCAAGGCCACCCCGATCCCGACCGTGGACCGCGAAAAGCGCACCGTGGCAATCAACCTGCAGGTGGTGCCGGGTCCACGCGTGCTGGTGCGCCGCATCGTGTTCCGTGGCAACACGCGCACCTCCGACGAAATCATGCGCCGCGAAATGCGCCAGTTCGAGGACACATGGTATTCGCAGGCAGCGATCGACCGCTCCAAGATCCGCCTGCAGCGACTGGGTTACTTCGAGTCGGTCAACGTGGAAACGCCACCGGTGCCGGGCAGCAACGACAAGGTCGACGTAGTCTATAACGTCAAGGAAACCACCTCCGGCAGCTTCACCTTCGGCGTGGGCTATTCGCAGACCTACGGCGTCACCACCTCGGTGCAACTGTCGCAGAACAACTTCCTCGGCGGCGGCAACCGCGTCGCGGTGGACGCCTCGCGCAGCAGCTACCAGAAGCGCTACGCGTTCTCCTACACCAATCCGTTCTTCACCGACGACGGCGTGTCGCTGGGCTACAACCTGTCCTGGCGCAAGCTGGATTACTCCAACTTCGGCACCGCGCAATACAACAGCACCAACGGCGCGGCACAGACGATCTTCGGCATCCCGATCACCGAAACCGACACCGTGTCGCTGATGTTCGGCGTGGACAGCAACCAGATCACCGCCTACCCCGGCTTCACGCCGCAGGCAATCGTCAACTACATGGACGCGGTCGGGACACACACCTTCCACGCCTGGCGTACCGAACTGGGCTGGGCGCGCGACACCCGCAACGACTATTTCATGCCAACCAGCGGCATGTACCAGCGCATAGGTGTGGAAACCACTCTGCCCGGCTCCACGGTCGAATACTGGAAGCTGAATTACCAGATCTCTAAATACTGGCCGATCATTCCGGCGCTGGTGCTCAACACCCGCGCCGAGTTCGGCTACGGCGACAGCTATGGCAACGATGTCTCGCGCGACATCTGCGGCACCGTACAGGGCACCACCTATACGCCGCAGGCGTGCGACGGCACCAACCTGATCCGCCACGTCACTGCCTCGGGGCTGCCGTTCTACGAGAACTTCTATGCCGGCGGCACCAACTCGGTGCGCGGCTTCCAGGACAACACCCTCGGCCCGCGCTCGGAAGTGACCTCTGCGTACCGGCGCGGCCAACCGCTGGGCGGTTCGTTCAAGACCGTGGGGTCTGCGGAAATGTATTTCCCGAAGCTGTTCGATAGCCCATCGGCGCGCATCTCCGCCTTCGTCGACGTCGGCAACGTGTTCAACGGCGTGGACAACTTCAAGGCCAACGCGCTCCGCGCCTCCGCCGGTGTGGCGCTGTTGTGGCGCGCCCCGGTCGGCCCGATTTCGATCAGTTATGCGATCCCGCTGAAAAGGGAAGACAACGACGAAATCGAGCGTCTGCAATTCACGTTCGGTGGGCAGTTCTAGCAGACTGTCCACTGCCAGAGCCGTAGCCCCGGCAACTTCCGACTCAGTGCGGCGCCCTGTCCTGCTGCTTCGGCGCTCCACTTGACACGCCTGTCGCTGCGGCCGTCTTTAAGCGGAATAGGGAGAGGGCCGTTTTGCACTGACTTGATCACGGGCGGGTCGCAACACCCAGTGTTCCACTGGATGGCATCGCATTGTCTGCAAGAGCGTCATGACCGTGCCAATGGCACGCGGTAGAATCTCCAAGTGAATATTCAGACCTATACCGCTCACCAGATCGCCGAGCGCTTCGGCCTGCAAGTGCAAGGCAACGGCGACGTTGCGGTGTACGGTGTGGCCACGCTGGCGCGGGCCGGTGCCGGGCAGCTCAGTTTCCTGTCAAACCCGCGCTATCGCGCACAACTGGCCGACAGCGCCGCGGCGATCGTGGTACTGCGCGCCGAGGATGCCGACGCGGCGCCAGGCACGGCGCTGATCGCGCGCGATCCGTATGTGGCCTTCGCCAAGATCGCGGCACTGTTCGAGACACTGCCGGTGCGTCCGGCCGGCGTCGATCCCAGTGCCAGCATAGACCCCAGCGCACAGATCGCGCCGAGCGCACACATCGGCGCCTTCGTCAGCATCGGCGCGCGTAGCGTGGTTGGCGCGGGCTGCGTGATCGGTCCGGGCTGCGTGATCGGCGAGGACTGTCAGGTCGGCGCCGGCAGCGAGCTGATCGCTCGGGTCACCCTGGTGACCCGGGTCCGAATGGGCCAGCGCGTGCGCGTGCATCCTGGCGCAGTCCTCGGTGCCGACGGATTTGGCCTGGCCATGGACGCTGGCCGCTGGATCAAGGTGCCGCAACTCGGTGGCGTCAGCATTGGCGACGACTGTGAGATCGGCGCCAACACCTGCGTGGACCGCGGCGCACTGGAAGACACCACACTCGAAGAAGACGTACGCCTGGACAATCTGGTGCAAATCGCACACAACGTGCACATCGGCGCGCACAGCGCCATCGCCGGCTGCACCGGCATTGCCGGCAGCAGCAAGATCGGCCGCTACTGCATGCTCGGCGGCTCGGTCGGCGTGGTCGGCCACCTGGAGATCTGCGACAAGGTCGTCATCACCGGCAGGTCGGTCGTGCGCAATTCCATCCACACGCCGGGCGAGTATTCGTCCGGCACCCCGTTAACCGACAACCGCACGTGGCGCAAGAACGCCGCGCGCTTCAAACAGCTCGATGCCCTGGCCCGTCGCATCCTGTCTGTCAGCAAGGAGAATGCATGAGCCACGATCACACTCTGCCGGACATCAACAAGATCATGGCGTTGATGCCGCACCGCTACCCGTTCCTGATGTTGGACAAGGTCATCTCGCTCGATTTCGAGAACCGCAAAATCGTCGCGCATAAGAACGTCACCATCAACGAGCCGTTCTTCCAAGGTCACTTTCCGAACCTGCCGATCATGCCAGGCGTGCTGATCATCGAAGCGATCGCCCAGGTCGGCGGCCTGCTGATCCAACTGATGGCAGGCCCCGACGCGGATTCCACGCCATTCTTCATGGTCAAGGTCAACAATGTGCGCTTCAACACCCCGGTCGTGCCCGGCGACGTGCTGGAGCTGCATGTGGAAATCAAGCGCATCATCCGCAACATGGCGTTGTACTGCGGCGAAGCCAAGGTCAACGGCAAGGTGGTGGCCTACGCCGAAGTGATGTGCGCCCAAGGGCAGTGATGCCCCTGGCAGGAGATCTGCGATGAGTGCCAACGCTGCTGTGATCCATCCATCTGCGGTCATCGATCCGACGGCGACACTGGCCGCCGACGTGCACGTCGGCGCTTTCACCGTGATCGGCGCCGAGGTGGACATCGGCCCAGGCTGCGTGATCGGCTCGCATTGCAGCATCCTCGGCCCGACCCGCATCGGCCGCGACAACCGCCTGATCGGCCACGTTGCGCTCGGCGGCGAGCCACAGGACAAGAAGTTCGCCGGCGAGCGCACCGAACTGGTGATCGGCGAGCGCAATGTGATCCGCGAGTTCGTCACCATCAGCCGTGGCACCGGCAACGGCGGCGGCATCACCCGGATCGGCAACGACAACTGGTTTCTGGCCTATACCCACATCGCCCACGACTGCATCGTCGGCAATCATTGCGTGTTCTCCAACAACACCACGCTGGCCGGGCATGTGGAAGTCGGCGACCACGTCATCATCAGCGGCTTTGCTGGCGCACACCAATTCTGCCGCATCGGCGATCACGCCTTCCTGGGCATGGGCGCGCTGATCAACGGCGACGTCCCACCATTCATCATGGTCGGCGGCAATTCGCTCGGTCGTCCGCGCGGCATCAACAGCGAAGGTCTCAAACGTCGCGGTTTCGATGCCGAACGCGTAGCCGCGATCAAGCGCGCCTACCGCGCCCTGTACGTGGCCGGGCTCCCCCTGACCGAGGCCAAGCAGCAGTTGCTGGCACTGGCCGAAGGCAGCGAGGACGTGCGCGCAATGCTGGAATTCATCGAATCCAGCGAACGGCCATTGCTGCGATGAACGCCAATGCCGGGACGCGGGACCCGGAACCCGGGACGCGTCATGGCGTGGCCTGCTCCACACCACCTGCGCAAGACCCTGCGGCGGCGTCACCCCTGCCGAATTCGGAGTTGCCCGTCGCCGGTTTCTCCCCCCTGATCGCCAGTTCCGGGGTCGCGCGATCGCGCCGCATTGCCCTGGTGGCGGGCGAAGCCTCCGGCGATCTTCTGGGTGCCGGGCTGATCGAGGCACTGCGTGCGCGCTATCCGGATGCGCAATTCGCAGGCGTCGGTGGCGAGGCAATGCGGCAGGCAGGCTGCCACACCTGGTTCGACGCCAGCGAACTGGCCGTCATGGGGCTGATGGAAGTGCTGCGGCATCTGCCGCGCTTGCTGAAGCTGCGCCGCGTGCTGCGCGAACGCGTGCTGGACTGGCGCCCGGACGTGTTCGTCGGCATCGACGCACCCGACTTCAATCTCGGCGTGGAACGCTGGCTCAAGCAGCGTGGCATCCGCACCGTGCACTACGTCAGTCCATCGGTCTGGGCCTGGCGCGAGCAACGCGCGGCCAAGATCGGCGCCAGCGCCGAACGGGTGCTGTGCCTGTTCCCGATGGAACCACCGATCTATGCCAGGCACGGCGTGGATGCGCGCTTCGTCGGCCACCCGATGGCCGATGCGATCGCCCTGCACAGCGAACGCGACGCCGCCCGCATCGAACTGGGTGTGCTACCCAGCGCATCGGTGCTGGCCGTGCTGCCGGGCAGCCGGTTGGGCGAAATCGGTCGGCTCGGCGACACTTTCTTCGCCGCCGCCGCGCAGGTGCTGCAACAATTACCCGGCACGCAGGTGCTGGTGCCGGCTGCCAATCCAGCCTGCAAGGCGCTGATCACCGAACAAGTTGCGCGTTCGGCTTTGCCCCCAGCTTCATTACATGTTTTGGATGGACAGGCGCGCACCGCACTGATCGCTGCCGACGCCGTGTTGCTGGCATCCGGCACCGCCACCCTGGAAGCCATGCTGGTGAAGCGGCCGATGGTGGTGGGCTACAAGGTCGCACCGCTGACCTACCGCATCGTCAAGGCGCTGGGACTGTTGAAAGTGGACCGCTATGCCTTGCCCAACATTCTCGCTGGACACGACCTCGCCCCGGAACTGATGCAGGATGCCTGTACCCCGGACGCGCTGGCCGCGGCGCTGCTGCACTGGTTACGCCATCCGCAGGCGGTCGCCGCGGTGCAATCGGAGTACGAGCGCCTGCACCGTCTGCTGCGCCAGGACGCATCCGCGCGCGCCGCGGATGCGGTGACGGAACTGTTGCAAGGCCCGACCAAGGCCCCGGAACCCGCGACGGCAGACGCGACACACTCCGCCCCGTGAACAGGCAACCACCCGACCTGGCGCTTTTCCCCGAGCCGCTGCCGCCGGATCCCGACTCACGACTTTATGCCGGGGTCGACGAAGCCGGGCGCGGACCGCTGGCCGGGCCGGTCGCGGTCGCGGCGGTGGTGTTCGATCCGAACCAGCCCCGCATCAACGGACTCGATGACTCCAAGCAACTGACCGCCGCACGGCGCGAGACACTGTACCCACGCATCATCGAGCGCGCCCTGGCCTGGCAGGTCGTGCTGATCGAAGCCGAGGAGATCGACCGCCTCAATATCTACCAAGCGACCATGCTCGGCATGCGTCGCGCCGTCGAAGGCGTGGCCCATGTCGCCGGCTTCGCTCGCATCGATGGCAACCGCGTGCCCAAGGGCCTGCCCTGCCCCGCCGAAGCGCTGATCGGGGGCGACGCGCTCGATCGCGCCATCATGGCCGCCTCGATCATCGCCAAAGTCACCCGCGACCGGATCATGCAACATCTGCACGCAGAGCACCCGCATTACGGTTTCGACCTGCATAAAGGCTATGCCACGCCAGCGCACCTGGCCGCACTGGCCGCGCATGGTCCCTGCCCACAGCACCGACGCAGCTTCGCGCCGGTGCGCAAGGCAATGGAAGACCGGGATGCAGGACCGAGGACGCGGGACTAGGTGCTGCCGCATACATCTCGCATCAGCGCATCCGCCGCGGGTGCTGGCCGCAACGGGAGATGATCGACGCCCGCGTGAGACCTGTCCCGAATCCCGGCGCTTGCCCTGTCAAGCCTTGCCCCCTCCCGCCCCCGCCGCTACCCTGCATGGGCATCGCTCTGGTTCCGCATGTCCACTTCCCGTTTCGCTCACCTGCACATCCACACCGAGTTCTCGCTGGCGGATTCGACCATCCGTGTGCCCGAGAAACCGGATCAGGCCGACCCGAAGAAAGCCAAGCAAGCCAATCTGCTCAGCCGCGCGGTGGAACTCGATCTGCCTGCGCTGGCGGTCACCGATCTCAACAACCTGTTCGCGCTGGTCAAGTTCTACAAAGCCGCCGAGGGCGTGGGCATCAAGCCGATCGCCGGCGCCGACCTGCTGATCGCCGACGGCAGCCAGGCGCCATGGCGGCTGACCGTGCTGTGTCGCAACCGCGACGGCTACCTGAGCCTGTCGCGACTACTGACCCGTGCCTGGCTGGAAGGCCATCGCAGCGAAGGTGGCGTGGCACTGCGCCCAGAATGGCTGCAAAGCGGCAGCGATAACCTGTTCGCGCTAGCCGGGCGCAACAGCCTGGCCGGGCGCCTGGCCAGCGAAGGTCGCCACGATCTGGCCGAACAGCAACTGGCCGACTGGCAACGCATCTTCGGCGACGGCCTGCACTTGGAACTGACCCGCACCGGCCGCGATGGCGAGGAAGCGTTCAACCAGTTCGCCCTGCATGCCGCCGGCATGCGCGGCCTGCCCGTGGTGGCCAGCAACGACGTGCGCTTCCTGTACGCCAGCGATTTCGCCGCGCACGAAGCGCGCGTGTGCATCTCCTCCGGCCGCGTGCTCGACGACCCCAAGCGTCCACGCGAGTACAGCGATCAGCAGTACCTCAAATCGGCCGAGGAGATGGCCGCGTTGTTCGCCGACATTCCCGACGCGCTCGACAACACCCTGGCACTGGCGCAACGCTGCAACCTCCAGATGCAGTTGGGCACCTACTTCCTGCCCGCCTACCCGGTGCCCGACGACGAGACCCTGGACAGCTGGATCCGCAGCCAATCCCGCGACGGCCTGGCCGCACGCCTGGAGAAACATCCACTGGCCCCCGGCAAGACCCGCCAGGACTACGTGGAGCGGCTCGAATTCGAGTTGGACACCATCATCAAGATGGGCTTTCCCGGCTACTTCCTGATCGTGGCCGACTTCATCCAATGGGGCAAGCAGCAGGGTATTCCGATCGGCCCGGGCCGCGGTTCCGGCGCCGGTTCGCTGGTGGCCTGGGCGTTGCAGATCACCGACCTGGACCCACTGCCGTACAACCTGCTGTTCGAGCGCTTCCTCAACCCCGAACGCGTGTCGATGCCCGACTTCGACATCGACTTCTGCATGGACCGCCGCGACGAGGTAATCGACTACGTGGCGCGCAAATATGGGCGCGACCGGGTCAGCCAGATCATCACCTACGGCACCATGGCGGCGAAGGCGGTGGTGCGCGACTGCGGCCGCGTGCTCGGCTTCCCTTATGGTCTGGTCGATGGGGTGGCCAAGCTGATCCCCAACATCCTCGGCATCACCCTCAAGGATGCGATGGGCGAAGGCAAGGACAGCGAAATGGCCGCGCCGGAATTGATCCAGCGCTACCAGAGCGAGGAAGACGTCCGCGACCTGATCGATCTGGCGCGACAACTCGAAGACCTCACCCGCAACGCCGGCAAGCATGCCGGCGGCGTGGTGATCGCACCGACACCGCTGTCGGACTTCTGCCCGCTGTTCGCCGAACACGACGTCGATCACCTGGGCAAGAATCCCGTCACCCAGTTCGACAAGGACGATGTCGAGCAGGTCGGCCTGGTCAAGTTCGACTTCCTCGGCCTGCGCACGCTGACCATCATCGACTGGGCGGTGAAAGCGATCAACGTGCGCCACGCACGCGCCGGCATCCCGGCGGTGGAGATCACCGCGATTCCGCTCGACGATGTGCCGACCTACAAAGACATCTTCGCCTCGGGCAGCACCGGCGCGGTGTTCCAGTTCGAATCCTCGGGCATGCGCCGCCTGCTCAAGGACGCTAAGCCGGACCGCTTCGAGGATCTGATCGCGCTGGTATCGCTGTACCGCCCCGGCCCGATGGACCTGATCCCGGATTTCAACGCGCGCAAACACGGCCAGCAGGCGATCCTTTACCCCGATCCACGCACCGAAGCCATCCTGAAAGACACCTACGGCATCATGGTGTACCAGGAGCAGGTCATGCAAATGGCGCAGATCGTCGGCGGCTACTCGCTGGGTGGCGCGGACCTGCTACGCCGCGCGATGGGCAAGAAGGTGCCGGCCGAGATGGCCAAACATCGCGAAATCTTCCGCGAAGGCGCGGCCAAGGGCGGTGTCGGCGAGGCCAAGGCCGACGAAATCTTCGACCTGATGGAGAAATTCGCCGGCTACGGTTTCAACAAATCGCACGCCGCCGCCTACGCACTGGTCAGCTATCAGACCGCTTGGCTGAAACGCCACTATCCAGCCGAATTCATGGCCGCGACCCTGTCCTCGGACATGGACAACACCGACAAGGTCGTGGGCTTCCTCGACGAAGTCCGCAACCTCGGACTGACCGTGCGGCCCCCGCGGATCAACGCCTCGGCCTACATGTTCGAAGCGGCCACACCCGACACCATCCAGTACGGCCTGGGCGCGATCAAGGGCGTGGGTCGCGGCGCCTGCGAGGCGATCGTGGCCGAACGCGAGCGCGGCGGCGCCTACATCTCGCTGATGGATTTCTGCACACGTGTGGAATCGGCCAAGCTCAACAAGCGCACGCTGGAAGCACTGATCCACGCAGGCGCGATGGACGGGCTGGACAGCAACCGCGCCACGCTGATGCTGCAACTGCCGGAGGTGATGAAGGCCACCGAGCAGATGGCGCGCGAGCGCGCCTCCGGGCAGAACTCACTGTTCGGCAACGCCGACACCAGCGCACCGGCGCTGCACTTGAACCTGCCGGAAAGCAAGGAATGGCCGCTCGGCCAGTTGCTGGCCGGCGAGCGCGAGACGCTCGGCTTTTACCTCAGCGGGCATCCGTTCGATCCGTACCGCGAGGAAGTCCGCGAACTGGTCGGCTGCGACCTCGGAGCACTGGAAAAAATCTGCGCGCAATCCAACGGTGGACGCGGACGCAGTGGCGAGGGCGATGGCGAAAAGCGCGCTTGGCGTCCGGAAGTCAGCGCAATTCTGGCCGGCCTGGTGGTCGGCGTGCGCCGCAAGGGCGACAGCCAGGTGTTCGTGCAACTGGAGGACGGCCGCGGTCGCATCGAATGCAGCGCGTTCTCCGATGCCCTCGCCGAGTTCGGCCACCTGCTCACCCGCGACCGTCTGCTGATCGTCAAGGGCGGCGTGCGCGAGGACGAATTCAACGGCGGCTATGCCATGCGCATCCGCCAATGCTGGGACTACGAACAAATCTGCACCCACCACGCGCAGCGGCTGTCCTTGCGGCTGGATTTGCGCCAACGCAGCGCCTGGCCGCGCATCGACGGCTTGCTCGCCCGCCACCGCCCGGGCAAGACGCCACTGCGTCTGGACCTGTTACTGCAATCCGCGCAAGGCAGCGTGGCCGGCATGCTCGACCTCAACGGCAATCATTCGGTGCGCGTGGATCCGCACCTGCTGGACGCGCTGCGCGGCGATCCGGCGGTGCGCGCGGTGAAAGTCAAATACACGCCGCCGTGGGCGAACTGATCCGCGAGGCCGCTACCACGGTGCCTCTATTGTCGCTTCGCATGCACCGGCCAATGACACTGACCTCCGCCCAACCACGCCACCGAACGGCCGCGTACGGGGTGATCCCCGGCATTCGGCTAAACTGCGCACATCACGCTCACCACCGCTTCCAATGAACCCGAACTACCTCGACTTCGAGCAACCCATTGCCGATCTGGAAGCCAAGATCCAGGAACTGCGTAGCGCCAGCACCGGCACGGCGGTCAACGTCGACACCGAAGTGGAGGCGCTACAGGACAAACTCCGGGCACGCACCGCGCAGATCTTCCGCGATCTATCGGCCTGGCAGATCTCGCAGTTGGCGCGGCATCCGCAGCGCCCGTACACGCTGGATTACATCAACGTGCTGTGCGACGAATTCCAGGAACTGGCAGGCGACCGCGCGTTTTCCGACGACAAGGCCATCGTCGGCGGTATCGGCCGCATCGATGGCCGCTCCGTGGTCATCATCGGTCACCAAAAGGGACGCGATACCAAGAGCAAGATCGCGCGCAACTTCGGCATGCCGCGCCCAGAAGGCTACCGCAAGGCGCTGCGCCTGATGAAGCTGGCCGAGCGTTTCAAACTGCCGCTGCTGACCTTCATCGACACCCCGGGCGCCTACCCGGGCATCGGCGCCGAAGAGCGCGGCCAGAGCGAGGCGATCGCGCGCAACCTGCTGGAAATGGCCGAATTGAAGGTGCCGGTGATCTGTACCGTGATCGGCGAAGGCGGCTCCGGCGGCGCGCTGGCAATCGGTGTGGGCGACCGGACCTTGATGCTGCAGTACGGCACCTACTCGGTGATTTCGCCGGAAGGCTGCGCCTCGATCCTATGGAAGGATGCCAGCAAGGCCAGGGACGCCGCCGAGCAACTGGGCCTGACCGCCAATCGGCTGTCCGCGCTCGGCCTGGTCGACAAGGTGATCCGCGAACCGATCGGTGGCGCGCATCGCAATCCCATGCAGATGGGCAAGCGCCTGAAAGCGGTGTTGCTCAACGAGCTGGAGGCGTTGGAACGGCAGCCAATCGCGCAACTGCTGCAAAAGCGCTACGAGCGCCTGCGCAGCTATGGCGCCTACGAGGCCGCCTGACCCTCCCTCACCTACGCACAGTGTTGCGCTGCATCGCTCCCCCTTGCCGATGTGCTGTCGACACTAGTTGCAATCGAGCCGCCGCGTGCATGTCGCGCGCAGCGGTCGATCACAGCACCGGATTTCATGATGGACGACAGGTGTCCGCATCGGCGCTTGCATATGCCACGAGAGAATCGACTGCCAGGATTTGCCTAGTCGCCGGGCCTGCTCAAAACGGCTTGGCCAACACCAGCCAGATCACCACCAGCAACACCAGCACCGGCAGCTCGTTGAACAGGCGCAGCGCGCGCGAGGACGGCAGCGCCTGCCGCCCCACCCGCTTGAGCCAGCGCCCGGTGAACACGTAGTAGGCCAGCATCAGCGCCACCAGACCCAGCTTGGCATGCAACCAGCCGCTGTGGTCAGGCACGACCATGGTCGGGAAATCCGGCAGCACCTTGTCACCCAGCCACAGGATCAATCCCAGCAACAACGCCAGACCGAACATGCTGTGGCCGAAACGGTACAGACGCCGCCCCATCAGTACCAGCCGCTCCTGCACCTGCGGCTGGCCCGCGCTCTCGGCGATGTTGACCAGGATGCGCGGCAGATAGAACACGGCCGCCATCCAGGCGATCACGAACAGCAGATGCAGGGACTTGATCCACAGATAGAGTTGCATGCGCTGGCTCCAGACCACTGGCGTAGGATGTCGTGCCATTTTGTCCCATTCGTCCCGCGACCGCACGGACCAATACACGCATGCAGAAACAGTACGACGCCGACTACTTCCAGCGCTGGTACCGCCGCGACGGCATCGGCAATGCCGCGCGTCTGGCACGCAAGGTCGCCCTCGCCATCGCGCAGGCCGAGTACTACCTGGAACGCCCGATCCGCAGCGTACTCGACATCGGCTGCGGCGAAGGTGCCTGGCGCGCGCCGCTGCTGAAACGACGCCCCAAACTCCACTACCTCGGTTTCGACAGCAGCGACTATGCGGTCGCCCGCTATGGCCGCCAGCGCAACCTGCACCCGGCGCGCTTCGGCGATTTCGCCTGGCTGCGACCGTGCGCCCCGGTGGACCTGCTGGTGTGTTCGGATGTCCTTCACTACGTGCCCAGCCGCGAACTACGCCAAGGTCTGCCGGGGCTGGCCGAGCTGTGCGGCGGGCTCGCATTCCTGGAGACGTTCACCGCCCAGGACGACTTCGACGGCGACCATGCCGAGTTCCAGCCACGTGCAGCACGCTGGTACCGACGCCAATTCGGTGCAGTCGGCTTACGCGCGGTGGGCAGTCACTGCTGGTTGAGCCCAGCACTGGCGGGCGATGCGGCGGCGCTGGAGACGACGGATCTGGCGACCCATTAAGGTGCGGCCGGCGGCAATGGGTTATGCTGCATGGCAGCATATGCTCAGGATGGGGACACCGGCATGCTCTACCAATTGCACGAACTGACCCGCAACCTGCTCGCACCTTGGGTCCACCAAGCCGAGGCCAACGCCAAGATCTTCTCCGACGCCAACAGCGTGTGGTCGATGCTGCCGGGAGCCGATCGGCTCGCCGCCAGCAACGAACTGCTGCATCGCCTGGGCAAGGACTACGAAAAACCGGCCTGGGCGCTGAACCATGTCGAGGTCGACGGCCACGCACTGCCGATCGTCGAACAGGAGGTGCTGCACAAGCCGTTCTGTCGCCTGCTGCGCTTCAAGCGCTTCAGCGACGACACCACGATCGTGGACAGACTCAAGCAGCAACCCGCGGTGCTGGTGGTGGCGCCGCTGTCCGGCCACCATGCCACGCTGCTGCGCGATACCGTGCGTACCCTGCTGCGCGACCACAAGGTCTACGTCACCGACTGGATCGATGCGCGCATGGTGCCGCAGAGCGAAGGCGACTTCGGCCTGGACGACTATGTCGACTACGTGCAGGAGTTTATCCGCCACATCGGCGCCGCATCGCTGCACGTGATGAGCGTATGCCAGCCGACCGTGCCGGTACTGGCGGCGGTGTCGCTGATGGCCGCGCGCGGCGAAGCCACGCCGCGCTCGCTGGTGATGATGGGCGGGCCGATCGATGCCCGACACAGCCCCACCGAGGTCAACAACCTGGCGACACGTAACTCGCTGTCCTGGTTCGAACATAACCTCATCCACAGCGTCCCGTCAGGGTATCCCGGTCACGGGCGCCAGGTGTATCCGGGCTTTCTGCAGCACATCGGCTTCCTGGCGATGAACCCGAGCCGGCATTTCATGTCGCACTGGGATTTCTACGCCAACCTGATCAAGGGCGACCTGCAGGACGCCGAGGCGCACCGCCGCTTCTACGACGAATACAACGCGGTGCTGGACATGCCGGCCACCTACTACCTGGACACGATCCGGGTCGTGTTCCAGGAGTTCCTGCTGCCGCGCGGGGAATGGGCGGTCCGCGACGAGCGCGTCGATCCATCCGCGATTCGCGACACCGCACTGCTCAGTATCGAAGGCGAACTGGACGACATTTCCGGCCTTGGCCAGACCGCGGCGGTACACGACCTGTGCACCGGCATCGCCGCGCAGCGCCGCCAGCATCTGGAAGTGAAAGGCGCCGGCCATTACGGCATCTTCAGCGGCCGCCGCTGGCGCGAGATCGTCTATCCGCAGGTCCGCACCTTCATCGCCGCCAATGCCGTTGCCGCCAAGGTACCCGCCGGCAACGTCACCCCACTCAAGCACCGCGGCAACGGCAAGACGCGCTGAACGCCGCCGTGGCATGAGGGACCGGCACTGACGCGGCGAAACCCGCCGCGTCGCCAACGCATTGGCAGCGCCCGGCGCTTCGGTGAAAATCGAACGACCTCCGACCGGACATCCCCCATGTCGCTGCGCTCGCCTCTGCTCATCCTCGCGCTGTTTTGCTCAACCACGTTGAGCAACGCAGCAGCGGCCGAAGCCAAGAAACCACCATACCGTAGTCCACAGGAAATTCTCGACGCTTCCAAGCCCAGCGATTGGCGCACCCTGGACCCAGCCAATACGCTCTACTTGGAATTGGAGAAGGGACGGGTCGTCATCGAACTCGCCCCCGCGTTTGCGCCGCAGCACGTCGGCAATATCCGCACACTCGCCCACGAGCACTTCTGGGACGGGCTGAGCATCTACCGATCGCAGGACAATTTCGTGGTGCAGTTCGGCGACCCCGATGCCGACAGCGTCGGCAAGGCCAAGTCGCTGGGCAGCGCCAAGACCCACCTCCCCGCCGAATTTCAGCGCCCAGCCGCCGGGCTGGCGTTCCAGCCGCTACCCGATCGCGACGGCTGGGCGCCGCAAGTCGGCTTCGTCGACGGCTTCCCCGTCGCACGCGATCCCAAAGCCGGCACCGCATGGCTGGCGCATTGCTACGGCACCCTCGGCGCCGGCCGCAGCAACGACGAGGACAGCAGCATCGGCGCAGAACTGTATGTGGTCACCGGGCAGTCGCCGCGACAACTGGACCGTAACATCACCGTGGTCGGTCGCGTAGTCAAGGGCATGGAACTGCTCAGCGTCATCCGGCGCGGCCCGGACCCGATGGGCTTTTACGAGAATCCCGAACAACGCACCCCCATCCGCGCGATCCGTCTCGCCAGCGACGTGCCGGCGGCCGAGCGCACTGCGCTGCAGTTACTGCGTACCGATACCCAAACGTTCCGCGACGTGGTCGAAGCACGGCGCAACCGTCATGACAATTTCTACAAGCGCCCAGCCGGGCATATCGACTTGTGCAACGTGCCGCTACCGGTACGTACGCCACCGTAGTAATGTCAGGCTAGTTCGCGCTCTGCGTGACGATCCACTGGTGCTATTGCACGTATTGCACCAGACACTCAGACCGACGCCGCGCCGCGGCGCATCGGGTCAGACAGACGCATCATGGCGTCGCGTGCATGACCATACACAACCACGATCGCTTCTAACGCCTGCGTTCGGTGCCGACCGCAGCTGTTTGACAAAACTGCAACGCATGCACTGCATCAATCCATCGATCAATGAGCGCGTCGAGAATCTCGCAAAACGCATCGACACTGCAAGCAACGACCATGGTGGCAGGAAAACGCTGTGACCAACCGCTGTCGTGTCACCGCTTCACATCGGATGATTTGTTAGACACGCTCAGCTTGTTAGACACGCTCGCGGCATCGTATTAGAAATACGTCCCAATGCAGGCATGCTCGGCGCGAAGGCGCCGCATCATTAGGTCAGAAAATCCATGTAGCGTTTCCTCCGCCACGACAACACAACAGGACTCCGCTAATGCCCACCGCAGTCCCACTCCGCGAACACCCTGCCGTGCAAGCCGGTTTCCCCTCTGTCCACCTCCCCTCCTACAGCGGCGGATTACCTGTGGAAGTCATCCTGATCGCCCAACTCGGCGCTGGTGCCGGCGATCGACTGATCGCTCAGACATCCGCACGCCAGAGCACACATCCGCAGTTCCGCGATGAACTGGACGAACCATCGGCACGTCTGGCCAGCACGGATTTCGCCAATGGCGAATCGACCGCACTGTTCTCCTTCGTGGTCGGCAATACCGGACATCCGTTCCACCGCCACACCGGGCACCGCATGTTCACTGCGATCACCGGCAGCGGTGGCACGCTGTTGCGGTTCAGCACCGCATCGCCGATGCAGATCGCACAAGACCCAGCGCATTTCCTGACTGCCTTGCGCCATGTCGAATTGCCTGGTGACTGTTTGTTCACGGTGCGCTTCGGAGGCGGCACCTGGCACCAGTTCGCACCACTACGCATGCAGGCCGGACACCCTACACTGTTCGCCCTGTCGTGCCATAGCAACGAAGCCGGCGGCGAATTGACGGAAGCATTGCGCGCGCAGGTACTGGCCGGCGAGGCCGATATTCCGGCGCTGACCGAATTACTACCAGAACCGGTGGCCACGTTAATGGCCTCGCCACAAACGCAGACACGGCACATACCGACCGTACGCCTGTCGCTGTAAGCATGCCTAGCCCGGCGCAATCAGGCCCGTACCGGCCTGCGAGCGCGCAAAGCGCGCTTGCGATTGATCAGCCACTGACCATCGGGAGCATGCAGCGGCTGCAACCAACGCGCAGCCGCACCGGATTTGCGAACATCCCGAAACCCACACTCACTGCACCGGGGTCAACACCAAATCCTGGAAATCGAAGCTGAAATCGGTCAACGGCGAAATTGCCTGCATGCGCGCCTCGCGCACCTTGCCGTCTGCATTAAGAGCGAAGGTCAGGAAAGCATCGGCGTTGAGCGAGCGATCGCGCCAGCGCACGATGAAGGTATCGTGCTGCCAATGCTCCAGGCTGCCGACCAACTGTGCGGTCTTGCTGAAACGCAATTCCAACCCTTTACCATTTAGGCGCACCATCACCTCGCCGTACCAGGGATCACGGTAAGTGCCGGCATAACCGACCAATGGCAGCGAGGGTTTGGACTTGGCATCGCGTGCGGCCACATGCTTGGCCCAGTCCGCGTCGGCATTGGTGTTGGCCTTGGCCACCGCCGCGGCATACGCCGCAGTCCAATCGTTCGCTGGCGCGCCGAGGTAGGCATCGAGCACTTGCAGCGTGATCGCATTGAAGGCAGCCCCGACCTCTTGATTGGTCAGCACGATCACACCGAGCTTGCGCTCGGGCACCAGCGTCAGCCGCGACACCATGCCTGGCCAGCCACCGGTATGCCAGACCAGCTTGGAGCCACGGTAGTCGCTCAGGCTCCAACCCTCGCCATAGCCGGCGAAGTTCGGCTTGGCCGGCAACAATTCCGGAACGCTCGGCTCGGATATCGCTATCGGAGTGATGACCTGCCACATCTCCTGCTGGCGCTGCGCACTGAACAAGCGCCGTTCCTGCCCGTCGACCGAGGGCAAGCGACCGCCATCGAGTTGCACCAGCATCCACTTGGCCATGTCGTGCACATTGGCATAGATGCCGCCAGCACCGGAATTATTGGACCAGGTCAACGGCGCCACCGTGCGCAACTGGCGAAAGTCGAACTTGGCATGACCGACTGCCGCCTGATCGCCAGGCTGTAAGTGGTCGCTATTGATGCGTGCGCCCTGCATGCCCACAGGCACGAAGATGCGCTGATGCACGAACGCGGCGTAGCTCTGCCCGGAGACCTGTTCGATCAACTTCTGCGCCACGGCATACAGAATATTGTCGTAGGCGTAGCGGTCGCGGAAACCGCCTTTCAGCGGCACATGTGCCAACCGTCGCACCACCTCCTCGTTGCTGTAGCTGGTGGCGGGCCAAAACAGCAGATCGCCAGCGCCCAGGCTCAATCCGCTCCGGTGCGCGAGCAGATCGCGCGCACGCATCTCGCGCGTCACGTAGGGATCGGACATCTGGAACCAGGGCAAATGCTCGATGACGCGATCGTCGAGACTCAGCTTGCCCTCATCGGCCAAGATCGACAGTGACGCAGCGGTAAACGCCTTGGTATTGGAGGCGATCGCAAATAGGGTGTGCGCATCCACAGGCTCAGGCTTACCCAATTCACGCACACCGTAGCCGCGCTCCAGCACCACCTGCCCGTCCTTGACGATGGCGATGGCAATACCAGGCACGTCGAACTGTTTGCGGACACGCTCCACGCGCGCATCCAGATCCTGCAACGACGGCGGCAGTGCGGGGGCCTGCGCCTGGGCGGTAACACTCATCGCCAACAGCAGGCCGCAGCCCATCGACATACTTTTCAAATCCATCGCTCCTGAAGGGAACCCACACATGGTCGCGGACGCATCAACAGCCCCTCCCGCAACAGATACACAACGCAGTGTAGGCCAGGACACGGAACCAGGGCAGCACCAGAGAGTGAAGTCACCCGCATCGTGGACGCGAACCGCAGCACAACATCGGTTCGGCAGCTGACCGATTCGCCCGCGCCGGGCTGAACGCGTGCGGACAACCTCCTGCCGGTGCCATCCACACGTCGCGACGATGCGGTAAAACGCTCAAATAATCGCGACGCGGTGATCGCGACACCCGACGCGGTGGCGGCTTCCCCCTCACTTTTCCACTGGACCCACGCAATGCAGATCAAGCAGACCGTAGAACGCATTCCCGGCGGCATGATGCTCATCCCCTTGTTCCTTGGCGCAACCCTGCATAGCGTATGGCCGCAGGTGGGCACATGGTTCGGCGGATTCACCCAGGGGTTGGTCACGGGCATCGTGCCGATTCTGGCGGTCTGGTTTTTCTGCATGGGCGCGTCGATCCAGCTGCGCGCTGGCGGTCGGGTGCTGCGCAAATCCGGGGTCCTGTTGCTGACCAAGATCGGGGTGGCATGGCTGGTGGCGGTCGTCGGCGCACATCTGCTGCCGCCGGACGGGATCGAGGCGGGCTTGTGGAAGGGCCTATCGGTGCTAGCCCTGGTCGCAGCAATGGACATGACCAACGGCGGCTTGTTCGCCTCGGTCATGCAACAGTACGGCGCCCCCGGCGAAGCTGGCGCGGTGGTGTTGATGTCGCTGGAGTCGGGACCGCTGGTCACCATGCTCATCCTGGGCAGCGCCGGCATCGCCACGTTCGAACCGCGCTTGCTGCTAGGCGCGGTGCTGCCACTGCTGGTGGGTTTCGGACTGGGCAATCTGGATCCGCAACTGCGCACGCTGTTCAGTCGCGCGGTGCCGGCGCTGATTCCGTTCTTCGCCTTCGCCCTAGGCAATACGTTAGATCTGCATGCCATCGTCGAAGGTGGTCCGGCGGGGATCCTGCTCGGCCTGCTGGTCGTCGTCGTCACCGGCATCCCGCTGCTGCTGGCCGACCGCCTGTTGGGCGGTGGCAGCGGCAGCGCCGGCATCGCCGCCTCCGGGACCGCCGGCGCCGCCGTGGCCACACCGGCGTTGATCGCGGCAATGGCCCCGCAATTCCAGGCGACGGCCCCGGCTGCCACCGTCCTGGTGGCGACCTCGGTGATCGTGACTTCGCTGCTGGTACCGCCGCTCACTGCGCTTTACGCGCGCAGGATCGCACCGACGCCTACCGAGCAGGACACCAGCCACTGACCCAAGCCAGCCAACCACAGCGCCGATGCAACGCTTTACGCGACAATAGCGGGATGTCCGCGCACCCCACCAGCAAAGCCCAGTTGCAAATTCATTTGTGCGTGTTGCTCTGGGGCATGACCGCAATCCTCGGCAAATTGATCACCCTGCCCGCGCTGCCGCTGGTGTGGTGGCGGATGCTGATTGTCGTGGTGGCATTGGCGTTGGTGCCACGTGTATGGCGTGGGCTGGCCGCGCTGAGCGCAAAGCTGGCGCTGGGCTACGCCGTGGTTGGCATCCTGGTTGGCCTGCACTGGCTGACCTTCTACGGCGCGATCAAACTAGCCAATGCCTCGGTCGCGGCGACCTGCATCGCGCTGGCGCCGGTGTTCACCGCAGTGATCGAGCCGTGGGTGGCCAGGCGTCCGTTCCGCCCCAGCGAACTGGTGGTCGGCCTGGCGATGCTGCCGGGAGTGGCACTGGTGGTCGGCGGTGTGCCGCATGGGATGCGTGCCGGGGTCGTGGTAGGCGCGACATCGGCCCTTTTGGTGGCAGCCTTCGGTTCGCTCAACAAGCGCCTGGTCGACCATGCCGATCCGCTCACGGTCACCGCAGTGGAATTGGGCGCAGGCGCTCTCACCCTGACCGTGCTGGCACCGCTACTGCCGTTGGTACTACCGGCATTGAGCGGGCCGCTGCTATTGCTGCCGAGCCTGCACGACACCTTGTTGCTGCTGGCGCTGGCGCTGCTATGCACGCTGTTGCCGTTCGCGCTGGCGCTGGTGGCACTGCGCCGACTCAGCGCCTACGCGGTGCAGTTAATCACCAACCTGGAACCGGTCTACGCGATCCTCTTTGCGATCGTGCTGCTGGACGAACAAAAACAACTCACAGAGCTGTTCTACCTGGGCGTGACGGTGATCCTGGGTACCGTGTTCCTGCACCCGCTGCTGACCCGTACCAGACGGGTGCAACATCCCGAATTGCTAGCCACCAGCGAAGCGAAGAACGCGCTGGACTGAGCCCCACCCCGGCGTTCATTCGGCGAGACACACGCAATCGCGGCCGGCGCGCTTGGCTTGATACAACGCTTGATCGGCCCGTTTGAGCAACTGCTCGGCGCTCTCCGGGGCGCGCAAGGTGGCCACACCGATACTTGCGGTGAGCGGCACGCCGAGACGTAGCAGACCCGTTTCCTCGCGCAGCATTTCGCATGTGTGCACCGCCTGTTCCGTTTGCATCCACGGCAACAGGATCGCGAACTCCTCGCCACCGTAGCGCGCCACGAGGCAGTCAGGCGGCGCATGCACGCGCAGCATCTGCGCCAACGCCAACAGCACCTCGTCGCCCTTGTCGTGACCATGCAGATCGTTGATGCTCTTGAAGTAATCCAGATCCAGAATGGCCACACTGAGCGCTGCGGCATTCACTTGCGCCGACTCGACCTCGACCATCAATGCGGTGGCGTAGGCGCGTCGGTTGAGCAAACCCGTGAGCGGATCGGTACGCGCCTGTTCGAGCAGGTCGGCATTGAGCGTCTCCAGCGACGATTGGTATCGCAACAACTGCTGTTCGTACCACTCGCGCTCGCGCAGTTGCAGCGACAGCGCATGGCTGGTGCGGCGCAGCTCGATCAACTGCATCACCTGCCGCGACAGCGCCTGTAGCGCCGCCACCTGGCTCAAATCCAACGTGCGCGGGCGGTTATCCAGCACGCACAACGTGCCGACCGCCAAGCCCTCGCTGGTCAACAGCGGGGCGCCGGCATAGAAACGGACACCGCCCTCGGTCACCAACCGGTTGAACTTGAAACGCGGATCCTCGGCGGCATCGGGAACGATCATGACCTGCTGTGGCAACAGAATGGTATGTCCGCAGAACGATTCGTCGCGTGATGTACTCAACAGATTGACATTCCGCTGCGATTTCAGCCATTGACGCTCCTCGTCCACCAACGAGATCAGCGCCGAAGGGGTATCGCAGAGGCTGGCGGCAATGCCGACGAGATCCTCGTAAGCGGCTTCCGGCTCGGTATCCAGGATATTCAGGGCGTGTAGGGCACGCAGACGCGCGGCTTCGTTGTCGGACTTGCAAGGCTTGATCACGGTGTACAGAGAGACGGGGCAGATGTCGTTGCCCAGTATCGCCCAATCTGCGGCCATTGCCAGCCCCAACGCCGGCCGGCCCGCTACCACTGCTGGCGCTGCGGCAGGAGCCCGCGTAGTTCCTGTTCGGTGAGATTGCGCCACTGCCCCGGCTTGAGTGCGCCGAGCTTGATGTTGTCGATGCGCACGCGACGCAACTGGGTGACGCGGTAATCGAACGCCGCCGCCATCAAACGGATCTGCCGGTTCAACCCCTGCTCCAGCACGATACGGAAGCCGAACTTGGCGATCCGCGCAGTGCGGCACGGCAGGGTCATCTGGTCGTGCACGCGCACGCCGCGGGCAATGCCACGCAGGAACTCATCGGTGACCGGCTTGTTCACCGCGACTAGGTATTCCTTCTGGTGGCGGTTCTCCGCGCGCAGGATTTCGTTGACGATGTCGCCGTTACTGGTCATCAGGATCAGCCCCTCCGAGTCCTTGTCCAGGCGCCCGATCGGGAAAATGCGCTGTTCGTGGCCGACGAAATCAACGATGTTGCCCTTGACCTCGCGCTCTGTGGTGCAGGTCACGCCGACCGGTTTGTTCAACGCGATATAGACGTGATGGCGGCCGCCTTTGTGCTTGGCGCGTGCGCGCAGCGGCTGACCATCGACCTTGACCTCATCGCCCTCGCCCACCACCGAACCGACCCCACCAGGCAGATCATTGACGGTGACGCGGCGTGCAGCGATCAGCCGATCGGCCTCGCGGCGCGAGCAAAATCCGCTCTCGGCGATGTGTTTATTGAGACGAGTGGACATGGTGCCGGGGCTGGGAACGGTGAACTCGGGACGAGGCACGGCGGGCGATCACGCGCAGCGGCGATGAAAGCGCCGGATGGCCTGCACTCCCTGTCGCGCAGGGGAGTGCACTGAGCGGCGCCCCCGGCGCATCAACGCTTGGGCGGCCCCTTGCGCGGCGGACGCTCGCCAGGACGGTCGCCGAAGCGCCCCGGTGGACGCGCGGCGGCGGCGTTGGGCTTGCCACCGGGCTTGCCGCCACGCGCGAACTTCGGCTTGAACGGCGCACCGCCGGACGTAGCGTCGTCGAGCTTGCGCATCTGCAGTTGCTGGCCAGAGACCCACACCTTCTTCAGGTGCGCCAACAGCTCGCGCGGCATCTCCACCGGCAGGTCCAGGATCGAGTGATCGTCGTGGATATCGATGCGACCGATGTACTTGCTTTCCAGTCCGGCCTCGTTGGCGATGGCACCGACGATGTTGGCTGGCTTCACCCCATGCTGGTGACCGACTTCGATGCGGTAGGTCTCCATACCCACATCCGGTGCGCCACGCGGCGCTTTCGGCGCTTTGTCGCGGCGCGGCGCCTCGAAACTGCCGACATCGCGGTGGTAATCGAAATCGCCGCCCTGGGCCGGGGCAGGACGCGGCGCACGTTCGCCCTCGTCGCGACGGGATGGCCGGGCCTCGCGTTCGAATTTCTGCTCGAACTTTGCACGTTCCGGACGCTCACCGCGCTCGCGACGCTCGCCGCCAGGTCGTTCGAAACGCTCGCCCTGCGGCGCCGCGCGCGGACGGTCCGGGGCCAGCAACAGCGGCGTGTCGCCCTGCAGCAGGCGTGCCAGCGCGGCGGCCACCTCCACCATCGGGATGTTCTTCTCGGCCTCGAAGCGCTGCAGCAATTCGCGGTAGCTGTCGATGCCACCGGCCGCGATGGTCTCGCTGATCCGCTCCATGAAGCGGCTCACACGCTGATCGTTGACCGCGTCCACGCTCGGCAATTGCATCTCTTCGATCGGCTGGCGGGTGGCGCGCTCGATCGCACGCAACATGCCGCGCTCGCGCGGGCTGACGAACAGGATCGCCTCGCCGCTGCGCCCGGCGCGGCCGGTGCGGCCGATGCGGTGCACGTAGCTTTCGGTGTCGTAAGGGATATCGTAGTTCAACACATGGCTGATGCGCTCCACATCCAGGCCACGCGCGGCCACGTCGGTGGCGACCAGGATGTCGAGCTTGCCATCCTTGAGTTGCTGGATCACCCGCTCGCGCTGCGCCTGCTGGATGTCGCCGTTGATCGCCGCCGCCGCCAGACCGCGTGCCTGCAGCTTTTGCGCCAGTTCGTCAGTACCGGCCTTGGTGCGCGCGAAGATGATCATCGCGTCGAACGGCTCCACCTCCAGAATCCGGGTCAGCGCATCGAGCTTGTGCAACCCGCTCACCGCCCAGTAGCGCTGGCGAATGTTCGCAGAGGTGGTGGTCTTGGAGGCAATGATGACTTCGGCCGGATCGTTGAGATACGTCTGCGCGATCCGCTTGATCGCCGCCGGCATGGTCGCCGAGAACAGCGCTACCTGACGCGATTGCGGCAGCTTCTTCAACACCGCTTCGACGTCGTCGATGAAGCCCATGCGCAGCATTTCGTCAGCCTCGTCGAGGACCAGCGTCTTCAACTCGGACAGGTCCAGGGTGCCGCGGTCGAGATGGTCGATGACCCGTCCCGGGGTCCCCACCACCACATGCACGCCACGCTTGAGCGCCGACAACTGCTGCACATAGGGCTGGCCGCCGTACACCGGCAATACCTGGAAGCCGGGAATGGCAGCAGCGTAGCGGTGAAACGCCTCGGCGACCTGGATTGCCAGTTCCCGCGTGGGCGCCAGCACCAGTGCCTGCGGCTTGCGCTGGGCGAAGTCCAGCCGCGACAGGATCGGCAGCGCGAATGCAGCGGTTTTGCCGGTGCCCGTCTGGGCCTGGCCGAGCAGGTCGCGCCCGGTCAGCAGGGCCGGGATGGTGGCCGCCTGGATCGGCGAGGGCGACTCGTAACCGATCTCGGCGACCGCCTTCATCACAGCAGAACAGAGGCCGAGATCTGCGAACAGCAGCGGCGCGGGGATATCTTGGGACATGGGAGACTCCGGAGGCGCCGCAGAGAACCGGCAAGCGCAAAGGAGTCCATTGTGCGCTTTGACAGCTCACATGTCGAAAGCAGATGAAGGCAGCCGTTCAGGCGCGACGACATCGATGCTGCACCGTGGCGTGCCAGCGGCACACTCGCCGTGACACCGACAACCTACACGTTCGGCTCGCGAATGATCGACAATAGGTATCGATTTCCGAGCCCCAATCATGCAAACCATCGATCTCCAATTAGAAAGCGACTACGTTGAACTCAAACACTTATTGAAACTGACCGGCCTGTGCGACAGCGGCGGCGCCGCCAAAGCCGTGATCAGCGAAGGCCAGGTGCGCGTGGACGGCGAGGTCGAACTGCGCAAGGCATGCAAGGTGCGCGCAGGTCAAAAAGTGCAGCTTGGCGACGTGCACGTGCAGGTGCTGGGCAAGGTCTGAACACACGCCGCTCGCCCCCGGCATCGCCAGAACCGCAACGATTTGCGCCACGGACCGAGCCGTGGCCGCTCTCGGCGCAAGGACACGATGACGCGCTGAACCAAGTGCGCGGTGAAACGCGCGCTTGCATGAACCGCCTCGCCCGGCCACGCACAGCGCGCGGGGGATGATCGAAGTGGTCCCGGCAACGCGCTAAACGCGCGTCAAGGCGATTTGCTATCCAGCGCAAACAGGCTAGCTGGACAGGGATGGCACGCGACGGCAGTTGCGATCGGCGTCATCGCGACCAAATGCGCTCAGAACAGCGCCCATACCAGTTGCAGAATCGACCATAGCGATACCACCCAGGCCAGGCTGCGCAGATACGGCACACCCACCGCGTACAACGGCACATAAACTAACCTCGCCCACACATACAACTGTGCCGCCAGCGCAGTATGCGCACTACCCTTGCCCAGCGCCGTCACCGCCAGCACACCTGCGGCAAAGAACGGAAACGTCTCCAGAAAATTGCGCAAGGCGCGTTCCAGGCGTCCGGCCACGCCGGCTGGCGGCGGCTGTGGGGTGTCGCGTGGGCCAGCGTTCCACTTCAAGCCGCGTTGCGCGGTGACGAACGCAGCGGCAAGCAGCAATTGCGCGATCCCAAGCAGGATCGCCCAGGCGAGCATGCGGATTTCGAAACTCATCATCGGAACCTCCGGCGGGAACGGGCAACAGCTCGCGACTCAATCGGGCTGCCCGACATGGTAGCCGGCCAGACGCCAGGTTTTGTCCTCGTCCAGACGCAGCGACACCAACTCGCGCACCGGTTGCGGCGCATTAGCGAAGCGGCTGGGAAAACTGATATTGACGTAAGTCCCCGGAGGCACCTGCGAGCCTGCGGCGTACTGCACCCGGGCCACGCTGGCGACACCACGCCCGAGCAACGCGCCCAGCCGCGCACGAGCGGTATCCACATTGCGCACGAACGCCTCGCGCGTCACCGCCTTTTTGGCGAGTGCCGAGGCGCCATCCCATAATTCGCCGCTGCGGCCAGCATCGACCAGTTGCGCGGCGCGCAGGCCGGCCTGGGCCATTTGCGCATCCTGCTTGGACAGCGGCCCCGGCGCGGGCACAGCCGCGACGGCGTGCTTGGACGGGGCCGGCGGCTTGGACGGGACGGTTTGCGCGGACACGGGCAGCGCCACAAGCCAAAGCAACAGCGCAAACAGACGATGCGACAGCACGGATATCGGCATGGACAACGCTCGCACGCAACGATCACGGGACCCGCAGTCTACGTTGCTGCAGGCCGCGCCGCTCAGGACATCTCCTCTCCTGGCGCTGCCTGGATAGGAGCAACGACATAGCGTTGCCGATGCCAAGCACGCCAACTGCCCCATAACGCCCACACCGTCGCGCCAAGCAGGGCCCCCAGGCTCAGCAGCGAGGCGCTGCGCGCCAGCCAAGTCGCATGCTTGCCAGTGGCGAAATGCAGCAGCACTTCGGCGATCAGGAAACCGCCCAAGGCTAACAGCGCCGGCGGCAGATACAAACGCATTATGAGCTTGGTGCCGGGGGACATATCTGCACTCCGGAGATGAATACAGAGAACCCTAGCGCCGCGCGAATGCCCACAACATGAATGGGCGGCGACGCCCCGTGCCCAGGCGCAGCCACCGTTCAGGCCCCGGGCGATGCCAGCGACAGCGTCGCCACGTCGCTCTTCGATGGCAGTCTTTCCACCGCGCAGACCTGATCCGGAAAGCCGAAGCGCCGCTGCCCGGTCGGTACCGATGCGCAAGGCATCCCAATTGGCGGCGACCAACGCGGGCCGACACCAGCAGGGCCGCCGGCAGGGCTGTCCGAGAACGCTCAGTCCCTGTGGTCAGAACGTACTAGACTGGCCGGCGATCCTCCAGTGGGAACTGTCGCATGAACCGCTGCACGCTGTACTACGACCGCTTTACCACGCCGATTGGCGAACTCACCGTCGCCGTCGGGCACGACGAGAGCATGCGCCATCTGCTGTTCCCGGAAAATCGCTACGACGCGCCGGATCGCGCCGACTGGATCCGCGACCCGGCACCAGTACGCGAAGCACGCACGCAATTGCAGGCCTATTTCGCTGGCGAACGCACTCGCTTCAAACTGCCATTGGCACCGCACGGCACCGCCTTCCAGCGCCGCGTGTGGGAGGCACTGCTCGATATTCCATACGGCACGACCTGGAGCTATGCGCAGTTGGCGCAGCACCTCGGACAACCGCGTGCAGTGCGCGCGGTCGGCGCGGCAAACGGCCGCAACCCGCTCCCGATCCTGGTGCCCTGCCACCGCGTGATCGGCGCCAACGGCACGCTCACCGGCTTCGGCGGCGGCTTACCCACCAAGGCCGCACTACTGGAATTGGAGCGCCGCACCAACGTTGACACCCACACGCATCGCGGCACGACCACGGCGCTATTCGGCTAAGGGCCACGGCGGGGCTCACCGCCATCGACGGCAACACCGACCCGTGTCACGGGGCCGATCCTGTCTACCGGGATCGACAGCCTGCGCACGCGCGGCATCACGCCTCGCCCAAGCCCCAGATGGCCGGCGACGCGCAACACCGCTCATACGCGCGCTGATCGCCTCACCAGAGACAACCGTCGCAACGCAGTGCATGCGACAATCCGTGCATGCACTCGTCCGATCCCGCGCAACCGCCCCGACTGCGCCATCGCTTACGGCCGCTGCTCTCGCAGGAAAGCTGGAAACAACGCATCGTGCTATGGGGCGGGGCGGTGGCGGTGGCCTTGGTCGCGCTCGTCTTTGCCAAAGCCAGCGACGCCGCCTTCCACCTGTTCCAACGCATCACCGCGCATTCGCGCTGGTGGGCCTTGCTACTCACACCTGGCATCTTTGCACTGCTCGCCTGGCTGACCAACGGCGCACTGCGGCCCACCCGCGGCAGCGGCATTCCGCAGGTCATCGCCGCGCTGGAACGCAGCGACCATGCGTTCCGGCAAGCCAACCTGTCGCTGCGCGTGTCCGCCGGCAAGCTGCTGCTGACCACGCTGGCGCTGCTCGGCGGCGCCTCGATCGGCCGCGAAGGTCCAACCGTCCACGTCGGCGCCAGCCTCATGTACGTGTTCGGACGCTGGTTCGGCTTCCGCGACTCGCGCCATGCCAGCCACTTCCTGCTCGCCGGCGGCGCCGCCGGCATCGCCGCCGCATTCAACACGCCGCTGGCCGGCGTGGTATTCGCCATCGAAGAACTCAGCGGACGTTTCGAGCATCACTTCTCTGGCACCTTGCTCACCGCCGTGATCGTTGGCGGCGTGATCTCGCTGGGTCTGCTCGGCAACTACACCTATTTCGGCAAGGTCGCCACGGCGGGGCTGCCACTTGGCGAGGCGTGGCTGGCGATCCTGCTGTGCGGCGTGGTCGCCGGCCTGCTCGGCGGCGGGTTCGCACGCATGGTCCTGGCGACCGTCGGCGGCAAGCCGCATTGGCTGGGCGCGTTGCGCCGCCAGCATCCGGTGCTGCTGGCCGCGCTGTGCGGTCTGACGCTGGTCGTGCTGGGCCTGGTGTTCGGCGCAGGGGCATTCGGGACCGGCTATGAGCAGGCTCGCAGTTTGGTGCAAGGACATGCCAGCGTCGGCCACGAATTCGGCCTGATGAAACTCCTGGCGAATCTGGTGTCCTACGTCGCCGGCATTCCCGGCGGCCTGTTCTCGCCGGCGCTGGCGGTGGGCGCCGGGCTCGGTCACAACCTGGCAGTACTGATGCCAGGGGTGGATCCGCGCACGTTCGTGTTGCTGGGCATGTGCGCCTACCTGACCGGTGTCACCCAGGCCCCCCTGACGTCGGCGGTCATCTCGCTGGAACTGACCGACAGCAGTAACATGCTGCTGCCGATCCTGGCGACAGTCATGATCGCGCGCGGCGCCTCGGCGCTGGTCTGCCGCACGCCGATCTACAGGGGACTGGCCGAATTGTTACTCGTGGCACCGCCACCGCCTCCCGCGCCTGCAACAGAGGAAAAAACGTCCCTGGTCGCTGATCTGGCCGGAGACCAGGCCGAGGACGCGCCCCCGCACTGAGCGCTGCACAGCCACCGTGTCGTGCAATCTCCCCCAACCGGAATGTGCTGATCCCGCGCACGCGGCACGGCATGGCACGAAACGCGCCGCAGCCTCGCAGACTGCGCAAAGAAAACGCGGCGCAAGCGCCGCGTTTTCCACTGCAAGCGGTGACCTGAACTCAGCCGGCTTTGGCGACCGTCTTCTTGGTCACAGCCTTCTTCACCGCCGGCGCCTTGACCACCGACTTCTTCGCGACCGGCGCAGCAGCGCCCACAGCCACCTTGCTCACGCTATGCGAGCGCGCATTGCCGTAGCTGGCGTTGTAGCGCTTGCCTTTGGCGGTCTTGCGATCACCCTTACCCATGCTCATCGACTCCTGAATGTATTTACAAAAAATCCCCGCACGCGTCGCAGGGTTTGGCGAGGGCAACGCGTTGGCGATCCTCGGACAAGATCGGCAAGCCTAACACGCGCGCTCAATGGGCGCAGCTGGCGTCGTGCACATGGCTGTGATTCAGGCGCAGATTGAGCAGATGGGCAAGTCCGACGAGAGTGCCACCGAACGTCATGATCGCCGCATGCACCACCGCGGCGTGGTGCAACGCAGGCACCAGTATCCCGGCCCAAACCGACAACAGGCCCAATATCAACAATCCCAGCGCCTGCCAGGCGCGATGCCGACGGTAACCGAGCAGCAGACTGAACAGGCCAAGACAGGTGACGAACACCACCATACTCCGCTCCACTCCTTCGCCCAGCCATATCGACAGACCCAACGACGGCAACAACGCCAAGGCCAGCGGCAGCACCGCGCAATGCACAGCGCACAACAACGAACCTGTGGCGCCAAGACGGTCGAGCAAGGCACGTAGATTGAGCGGAGTGGGCATTGCCATGAACATCCACGCGGAAACCGCTACAGAATAGCGTGACATCATACTATCGATGCTTCATTGCCTGTTTGATCCGGGGCGTACGCGGACGCTCGACGATGGCGCCTAACCGTTCGCGCAGCGTGCGCACAGGCCGTGCACTTCCAAGGTCTGTGCCTGTGGCTGGAAACCCAGCGCCTTGGCCCGCTGCTCCAGTTGTTCGACCACATCGCGGTCTTCCAATTCGACCGCGCTGTGGCAGCGATCGCAGATCAGGAACGGCACCGAGTGCAGGGCACTGCTGGGATGGTGACAGGCGACAAAGGCATTGACCGATTCGAGCTTGTGCACGAAACCGTTGGCCATCAAGAAATCCAGCGCACGGTACACGGTGGGTGGCGCGTTGGCGCCCACGCTCCTGCCTTCGCGCACCCACTCCAGCAACTCGTAGGCTTTGACCGGGCGCGCCGCCTCGACAATCAACCGCAGCAGGTTGGCGCGAATCGGGGTCAGACGCAGACCGCGCTCACAACTCACTCGTTCGGCCACTGTGACGAAATCGGCCGGATCGTGGACATGGTGCTGCGGATCGATGCAGGCGTGCTTCTTACTGGGCATAGCGGTCTCCGGGGAATCAGCTTCCCACTGGGATCTTGATGAGCGCGGCATCGATGCGTTTCAATGCCTCGTCGCGGCCGGCCAGGTAGACAGTCTGGGAGATATCCGGGCTGACCTGGGTGCCGGTGATGGCCACCCGTAGCGGTTGCGCCACCTTGCCCATGCCGATTTCCAGCGCGGCGGCGGTGTCGTGCAACGCGGCGGCGACGCTCTCCAGGCTCCACTGCGGCAACGCGGCCAGCAACGCACGCGCCTTGCCCAGCGCCTGCTCGGCGCCTGGCTTGAGGTGCTTGGCTACTGCCGAGGCGTCGTAACTGTCCAGCGGCCGGTACCAGACCAGCGCCTTCTCGGCCATGTCTTTGAGCGTCTGCACGCGCTCGCGCAACGCCACCACCACCTCGACCACGGCCGGACCGGTGGCCGGGTCGATGCCGAGGCCCACGAGCTGGGAATGCAGATGCGGCGCGATCGATTCGGGTGCATCGGTCTTGAGGTAATGCTGATTGACCCAGCCGAGCTTGGCCATGTCCAAACGCGCCGCCTTGGAGTTGACGTCCTTGACGTCGAACAACTCGATCAATTCCTGGCGCCCGAACAGTTCCTGATCGCCATGCGACCAGCCCAACCGCGCCAGATAATTGATCAGCGCATGCGGCAGGTAACCGGCATCCTTGTACTGCATCACGTCGGCGGCGCCGGTGCGCTTGGACAGCTTGGCGCCCTGCTCGTCCAGGATCATCGGCATGTGCGCGAACTTCGGCACCGGCGCACCCAGCGCCTGGTAGATATTGATCTGGCGCGGGGTGTTATTGATGTGGTCATCGCCGCGGATCACTTCGGTGATGCCCATGTCCCAATCGTCGACCACCACCGCGAAGTTGTAGGTCGGGTAGCCGTCGGGACGCAAAATCACCATGTCGTCCAGTTCGCTGTTGGCGATCTCGATGCGCCCCTTGATCAGATCCTCGAACGCCACCACGCCTTCGGTCGGGTTCTTGAAGCGGATCACCCGGTTCGGATCGTCGCGATACGGCAGGCGCTGCTCGCGCGCGACACCGTTGTAACGCGGCTTCTCCTGCCGGGCCATCGCCGCTTCGCGCATCGCGTCCAGTTCCTCGCGAGTCTCGTAGGCATAATAGGCCTTGTCCTGGGCCAACAACTGCGCGGCGACTTCGCGATAGCGCTCCAGGCGCTGCGTCTGGTAGACCGGACCTGCGTCGTAGTCTAGGCCCAGCCAGTCCATCGCTTCCAGGATCGCGTCGATCGCCGCCTGCGTACTGCGCTCGCGGTCGGTGTCCTCGATGCGCAGCACGAATTGCCCGCCACGGTGGCGCGCTTCCAACCAGCAGTACAACGCGGTGCGGGCTCCGCCGATATGCAGGTAACCGGTTGGACTGGGGGCGAAGCGGGTGCGGCAGACCATGGAGCGCTCGAAGCAATGGGCAAGCGGACGATTTTACCCCGCCCAGCGTGGCACTGTCTGGCCACCTCCGGTGGCAGCTCCGGCACAGCAGGTCGGCGACCGTTGCGCGGCGGCTCGAACGGCGGTGCACAGACCAGCCCGTTGACACGTTATACGCATGTCCGCGCCGCTGTCGCCGCTGCAAGCGGATGTTGTAGCGCTTGCAGTGCAACAAGACATCCTCTGCCACTGGCGTGTTCCCTACCCACCGCCAATCTACCGACTACCCTGCATTGACCGATCTGTGACAGAAACACATCAAGTGCTTGCGTTTTGATGGCATAACGCGGGTTCATCGCCACGGATTCCGAGTGCATTGCGTACCATGAATCTGCGGACCATGAATAAATGCGTTAACTGTAGTTTCCCCATCGCAAAGTGCGCGAATGCGTTCGACATTCCCTGACCGCATCACGGCAGTCGCATGTCAGCATGAGCCACCTACTCAAGGAACCTCGCCATGTACCATACTCGCCCGATGGCCTCGTTGATCGGACTGCTCGCACTGTCCGCATTCTCGGTCGCACATGCACAACCGCATGGCATGGGCCTGAAACCCTCCCCCCTGACACAACCGCTGGTAAAGCTCTTTGAAGTCGATAAAGTGACCGATGCAAAGCCTCCCGAAAACGCCGACCTGACCCAATGGGCAATCAAACCCAGCGACCAGAAGCAGCTTGGTGCCTGTGCCTCCTTTGCCACCGCACGCACGCTGGCAGGCTGGTATGCCAATTTCACCAAGCAATCGGTCAATCTGTTCGCGCCGATGTACCTGTATACCCAAGTCAACGACGGACAGGATAACGGCTCCACGATGGAAGCGCCGCTGGATGTCGCTTTAAAGCAAGGCATCGATACCAAGGCGGATTACTTCCAAGGGGACTACGACTGGAGGACAAAGCCGACCAAGCATGAGCGCGCCAATGCACGCAATTACAAGCAGCCCTTCCATTACCAAATGATCTACAACAACTGGGGCGATAACAGCCCTGTCGATAGCCAGGCGCTCATCGAGCAGATCAAGCTGGCGATCGCCAATGGCACCCCGGTCGTGATCGGCTTCAATGTCCGTGCTGGCTTCGACTCGCTGAACCAGGACCACGATATCGATTACGACAACCATAGTAAGATTTTGGACGGCCACGAAGTCATCGCTCTTGGTTACGACAAAGACGGCTTGTTGATCGAGAACAGCTGGGGAACCGATTGGGGCAAACATGGTTTCGGCAGATTGGCCTGGTCGGTGGTGGCCAAGGACGTGCACCAGGCGGCGGTCGCCTACTGACCGAATGCGCCGCGGCGATCCCATGGTCGCCGCAGCGTTTGCCACTTACACGCCATGGACGGTGTGACATGCACAGCCTCAGCCGACACCGCGACGGGCTCCATGGCCGTGCGCGGTGTCGGCCCGTACACTGCGTCGATGAACTATCGTCACGCTTACCACGCCGGCAACCATGCCGACGTCCTCAAACATACCGTGCTGCTGGCATTGCTCGATGCGCTCAAGCGCAAGGACAGCGCCTTCTTCGTACTCGACACCCACGCCGGCCGTGGCCGTTACCAGTTCGCCGCCAACGAGGCACGCAAGACCGGCGAGGCCGCCGCCGGCGTGCTGCGCTTGATGTGCCACCCCACTCTTCCGGAGGGAGTGGAACGCTACCTGCGCGCGGTGCAAGCAGACAACCCCGTCGGCACGTTGCTCAGCTACCCAGGCTCGCCGCTGCTGGTGGCGCAGGCGCTGCGTGCGCAGGACCGGCTCGCCGCATGCGAACTGCAAACCGAGGAAGCCGCCGAACTGAAAACACTATTCGCCCACGACCGCCGCGTGCAGGTGCATGCCGGTGACGGCTACGCGGCGATCAAGGCATTCCTGCCACCAAAATCCGGCAACGCCAGGATCAGACGCGGCTTGGTGCTGATCGACCCACCCTACGAAGCCCAGGCTGCGGAATACCCGCTGATCGTCGCCGCATTGCGCGAAACGCTGACGCGCTGGCCGCAGGCGATCTGCGCCGTGTGGTATCCGATCAAGCAACGGCGCAGCTTGCAACCATTCTTGCGCAAGGCGACAGCACTGCCGGTGCCGTCGATGCTGCTTGCCGAATTGCAGGTCCGCCCCGACGATTCGCCGCTACGACTCAACGGCAGCGGCATGCTATTGCTCAACCCACCCTGGCAGTTCGAACAGACGCTGGCCGAAACGCTGCCGATCCTGCAAACGCATCTGGGCGAAACCGGCGCCAAGACCCGCCTGGAGTGGCTCAAGCGCGAAGCCTGAGCCGCACGGCACATCGTCGGACCGAGCACACAGCGGGGCATGCGCCGCGCGAGGACCCCTCCCCCTCGACTGCGCACCGCTATCGCACTACGACACCATAAACCCACGCAACGGCCTGCGCGAAACGGCGCGTCTCGGCGGCCACTACACCGCACTCCCACTACCAGCGGCAACGCAAGCAAGACAGCATGCATTCACAGACGACGGCCTGGTGATAATGCGAGAATCGCGAGCCTGATCGAGGACAAGACGGCCATGGCGACCCGCAACCGCATGCCTCCTTGGCATGAAACCTTCACCCTACCCAGCGGACGCGAGCTGCTGATACGGCCGATCCGGCCTGAAGATAGCGCACCGTTGCAAGGTGCCTTCGGCTTGCTCGGGCCGAGCGAAATCCGCACGCGCTTTCTGCATTCGGCACAGGAATTGAACGAAGAAATGGCGCAACGGCTCACCCATCCCAACCCGAAGGCGGAACTGATCCTGGTGGCCGCCGAGCCACTGCCGCCCGGCGAAGCGGTGGTCGGCGCCGTCGCCCGCGCCACGATCACGCCGGGCACCCGTGAGGCCCAATGCGCGATTTTGCTCAGCAACTTCGTCGCCGGCCAGGGCCTGGGCCGGCAACTGATGCGCAAGCTGGTCAAGTGGGCGCGACGCAAATATCTGGACCGACTCTACGGTGAGGTCCTCGAACACAATGTGCCGATGTTGCAACTGACCGAATCGCTCGGTTTCCAGAAGATGCCGCATCCTGACACATCGGGCCTGGTGCGCGTGATACTGGAATTGGGCAACTGAAACCAGCGTACACGCCACTCGCATAGACCATTCCTTGGTTCTCTGCGGCATCCACCGCCGCCGCCTCAGGCGGCGGCGTTTCTCCGGGCCAAAGCCACCGGCTCTCGCCCATGGCTTTGCTAAACTCGACAGCCGATGCCGTCTATTTCCTTCCCCGTTCCGCCGCTGCCCAAGTCCGGTCAGCTCCGCGCGCACTGGCGCGCACCCGCCTCCTCCACCGCGCTGGCCTGGCACATCGCCTGCGCCGCCGCCGCGCATCGCGGACCATTACTGGTGATCGCGCGCGACAACCACAGTGCACACCAGATCGAGGGCGACCTGCATACCCTGCTAGGCGGCGACACGCCTCTGCCAGTGGTGCCATTTCCCGACTGGGAGACCCTGCCCTACGACCAGTTCAGCCCGCATCCGGACATCGTCAGCCAACGCCTGGCGGCGCTGCAACGATTGCCGACCCTGCAACAGGGCATCGTCGTGGTGCCGGTACAGACGCTGATGCAGCGGGTGGCGCCACTGCGCTACATCGTCGGCGGCAGTTTCGACCTGCGCGTGGGCCAACGCCTGGATCTGGACGCGGAAAAGCGACGGCTTGAAAGCGCCAGCTATCGCCACGTGCCGCAGGTCATGGATCCGGGCGACTTCGCCGTGCGCGGCGGTTTGCTCGACGTCTACCCGATGGGCGCCGACGCACCGCTGCGCATCGAACTGCTGGACGATGACATCGATTCGATCCGCGCATTCGACCCGGAATCGCAGCGCTCCCTAGACCACGTGGATACGGTGCAGATCTTGCCCGGGCGCGAAGTACCGATGGACGATGCCAGCGTGGAGCGGGTGCTGACCACGCTACGCGAGCGTTTCGACGTGGACACCCGGCGCAGCGCACTCTACCAAGACCTGAAAGCGCGGCTGGCACCGTCGGGCATCGAATACTACCTGCCGCTGTTCTTCCAGGAATCGCGCGGCACCGGCGCAAGCGCACGCGATACCACCGCCACCCTGTTCGACTACCTGGGCGAGCGCGTGCTGCCGTTGATCGCACCAGGAGTGGGTGCCGCTGCCGATGCATTCTGGGCGCAGACCCAGGCACGCTACGAACAACGCCGCCACGACGTGGAACGGCCACTCCTTGTCCCCGAGGAGCTGTACCAGACGCCGGACACACTGCGCGAACGGCTCAACACGCTGGCGCGCATCGAGGTGCGCGCGGCAGACCATCCGCGCATCGACGAGGCGCAGACGCTGGGCGACCAACCGCTACCGCCGCTGCCGGTGGCCGCCAAGGACGCCGCGCCGGCCGCAGCGCTGAAGCAGTTCCTCGAACATTACCAAGGGCGCGTGCTGATCGCCGCCGATTCGCCCGGCCGACGCGAAGCGCTGCTGGAAGTGCTGGCCGCCGCTGATCTAAAGCCGCAGGTGCTGGCCGACTTCGCCGCGTTCGCCGCCACGACCGGCCCCGCCTTCGCCATCGCGGTGGCACCGCTGGACGGCGGCTTCGCGCTGGAGCAGCCGCGCATCGCGGTCCTGACCGAACGCCAACTCTTCCCCGAGCGCGCCAGCCAACCGCGGCGCAGCCGCCGTGTCGGGCGCGAGCCGGAAGCGATCATCCGCGACCTCGGCGAGCTGTCCGAAGGCGCACCGATCGTGCACGAGGACCACGGCGTGGGTCGCTACCGTGGGCTGATCGTGCTCGACGCCGGCGGCATGCCCGGCGAGTTTCTGGAAATCGAATACGCCAAGGGCGACCGGCTGTACGTGCCGGTGGCCCAGCTGCATCTGATCAGCCGCTACTCCGGCGCCTCGGCCGAGACCGCGCCGTTGCATTCGCTGGGCGGCGAGCAGTGGGCCAAAGCCAAACGCAAAGCCGCCGAAAAGGTCCGCGACGTCGCCGCCGAACTGCTGGAAATCCAGGCGCGGCGCCAAGCCCGCGCAGGTCTGGCACTACAAGTGGACCGCGCGATGTACGAGCCGTTCGCCGCCGGCTTCCCATTCGAAGAAACCCCCGACCAGTTGGCCGCCATCGAAGCCACTCTGCGCGACCTGGCCAGCAGCCAGCCGATGGACCGCGTGGTCTGCGGCGACGTCGGCTTCGGCAAGACCGAGGTCGCGGTGCGTGCCGCTTTCGCTGCGGCCAGCGCCGGCAAACAGGTCGCGGTACTGGTGCCGACCACACTGCTCGCCGAACAGCATTACCGCAACTTTCGCGACCGTTTTGCTGACTATCCACTCAAGGTCGAAGTGCTGTCGCGCTTCAAGAGCACTAAAGAAATCAAGGCCGAGTTGGAGAAAGTCGCCGCCGGCACCATCGACGTGATCGTCGGCACCCATCGCCTGTTGCAAGCGGACGTCAGGTTCAAGGATCTAGGCCTGGTCATCGTCGATGAAGAGCAACGCTTCGGCGTGCGCCAGAAGGAAGCGCTGAAGGCACTGCGCGCCAACGTACACCTGCTGACCCTGACTGCCACGCCAATCCCGCGCACACTGAACATGGCCATGGCCGGCCTGCGCGATCTATCGATCATCGCCACCCCGCCGCTGAATCGGCTAGCGGTGCAGACCTTCGTCACTCAGTGGGACAACGCGCTGCTGCGCGAAGCCTTCCAGCGCGAGTTGGCGCGCGGCGGCCAGTTGTACTTCCTGCACAACGACGTGGAAAGCATCGGGCGCATGCAGCGCGAATTGAGCGTGCTGGTGCCGGAGGCGCGCATCGGTATCGCCCACGGGCAGATGCCCGAACGCGAACTGGAAACCGTCATGCTGGACTTCCAGAAACAGCGCTTCAACGTGTTGTTGTCGACCACCATCATCGAATCGGGCATCGACATCCCCAACGCCAACACCATCGTCATCAACCGCGCTGACCGTTTCGGCCTGGCGCAATTGCACCAATTGCGCGGTCGCGTCGGTCGCTCGCACCATCGCGCCTACGCCTACCTGCTAGTACCAGATCAACGCAGCATCACTGCCGATGCACAAAAGCGCTTGGACGCGATCGCTTCGATGGACGAACTCGGCGCCGGTTTCACCCTGGCCACCCACGATTTGGAAATCCGTGGTGCCGGCGAATTGCTCGGCGAAGACCAGAGCGGGCAGATGGCCGAAGTCGGCTTCAGCCTGTACACCGAACTGCTGGAACGCGCGGTGCGCAGCATCCGCCAGGGCAAGCTGCCGGATCTGGACAGCGGCGAGAACACGCGCGGCGCCGAAGTGGAACTGCACGTGCCGGCATTGATCCCGGACGACTACCTGCCCGACGTACACACCCGCCTGACCCTGTACAAGCGCATCTCCAGCGCCCGCGATGGCGATGGCCTGCGTGAACTGCAGGTGGAAATGATCGACCGCTTCGGCCTGTTACCAGAGCCGGTGAAGCATCTGTTCGCGATCGCCGAACTGAAACTGCAAGCCAATGCGCTGGGCATCCGCAAACTGGAATTGGGCGAACACGGTGGGCGGCTGGTGTTCGAGAGCAAGCCCAACATCGATCCGATGACCATCCTGCAAATGATCCAAAAACAGCCCAAGCTGTACGCGATGGACGGCCCGGACAAGTTGAAGCTCAAACTGCCGCTACCGGAGTCGAGCGAGCGCTTCAATGCCGCGCGCGGCTTGCTGACGGCACTGTCGCCGCGCTGATTGCTCGGCGACTCGGCCGAGAAGATGGTCGCCACGGTGGTGAAAAGCGTCACGCACGTCCACGTCACAAGCCAACGTCAAACGCCTCTGCGCGCCGCCGCTGGGCGCGCAGGTCAAACACACACCAACGCGATCCTGCCAGCACAAACCAGCACAAAAAGGCCAGATGCAGGTGTGGGTGGACGCCGGCAGCGAGGCTGAGGCCGGCGACCAGCGCGCGACGCGCTCGCAGCACCTCCAAGCTCCACGCGCACCGGCACCTGTGCGCGTGGACACGACGGCTTGGTTGTTACTTCGCCTTGCCCTGATTGGCCACTGCCTCGGCGGCACGCTTCGCCGCTTCCGGGTCGCCTAGATAGCGGTAGGAGCGCACTTGCAAGGCGTCGTCCAGTTCGAACAACAGCGGGATGCCGGTGGGGATGTTGAGTTCGAGAATCTGCTCGCGCGAGACCGCGTTCAAATACTTGTACAGCGCGCGCAGCGAATTGCCGTGTGCAGTGACCAGCACCGTCTGTCCAGCCTTGAGTTGCGGCGCGATGGCATCGTGCCAGTACGGCAGCACGCGATCGAGCGTGCTCGCCAGCGACTCGGTAGCCGGCAGCGCATTGCGGTCGAGTGTGGCATAACGGCGGTCGTGCAGCGGGTGGCCCGGATCGGCGGCATCCATCGGCGGCGGCGGGATATCGTAGGAACGGCGCCAGATCTTGACCTGTTCCTCGCCGTGTTTGGCGGCGGTTTCGGCCTTGTCCAGGCCTTGCAAGCCGCCATAGTGCCGCTCGTTGAGGCGCCAGCTCTTGTGTACAGGCAACCAATCCTGATCCAGCGCGTTCAGCGCCCCCTGCAAGGTGTGAATGGCGCGCTTGAGCATCGAGGTATGCGCCACATCGAATTGCAGCCGCTCCTCGCGCATCAGCCGACCGGCGGCCACGGCTTCCTGACGGCCTTGCTCGGTGAGGTCCACGTCCACCCAGCCGGTGAAACGGTTATCCAGGTTCCACTGGCTCTGGCCATGGCGCAACAGTACGAGTTTACGGGTCACTACGACGGTCTCCGTGAGAGGAAAAGACAGGACATTACCCACGGATTGTAACGGCATGACGCAAGCCGGTGCCGTCGCCATGGTGCTGCCCCCATAGGCGACGCCCCCACAAGCCGCGTCCCAGGCGCATCCACAGCGCGGCAACGCCCACGCTGTCAGCATGTGCACATGCAAATGTCTGGAAACTCTGCGGTATTCGGCGACTGGGATGGCAGCATCGCGCAGGCGCGCGCCATGCAAACGACACTGGCACGGCAGGTGCGGCTGCACGACGAGGTCACCGATCCACCGCGCTGGTTGGCCGGCGTCGATGTCGGTTTCGAAGACGAGGGCCGCATCACCCGCGCCGCCGCCGTGCTGCTCGACGCACACACGCTACAACCACGACAGACCGAGATCGCCCGCGTGCCCACCACGATGGCCTACATTCCCGGCCTGCTGAGCTTCCGCGAATTGCCAGCGCTACTGGCCGCGCTGGCATTGCTGCGACAGCGTCCGGATCTTGTCTTCGTCGACGGCCAGGGCATCGCCCATCCGCGCCGGCTCGGCATCGCCGCGCATTTCGGTGTGGTCACCGGGCTACCCAGCATCGGCGTGGCGAAAAAATCGCTGGCCGGCCATTTCGATGCACCCGGTGCGCAAGCCGGCGACTGCAGCCCGATCCTGCATCGCGGCGAGGTGGTCGGCTGGGCGCTGCGCAGCAAGGCGCGCTGCAATCCCTTGATCGTTTCGCCCGGACATCGCGTGAGCGTAGACAGCGCCTTGCACTGGACCCAGCGTTATCTGCGCGGCTACCGCCTACCGGAACCGACCCGGCTGGCCGACCGGCTGGCCTCGCGCCGTGGCGAGGTCACCGTGCATACCGGGACAGCCGGGAGCTTGTTCTGAGGCAGACGCACGTGTGTTCACCTTGTTGCGTCGCATGCGAATCGTCAGCCAGCGCCGCCTGGGCTATCGTGCACTACACTGGCGCCAAGCGGGGGCCGCGCACCGGGACATGCACCGCGCCAACGGGGGGATACACAGCAATCGCGCATCGCATGGGGAAACCCTGTAAGCGAGCGTGATTGGCGTGCACGCAAAAACCGGAACCGTCGCACCAAGACCCATGGGGACATCGCAAATGAAGCTTGCAATCGTGTGCAACGTGTTTCTGACGGTGGCCGTCGCGCTGCAAGCGACCACCGTGCTGGCGCAACAGGCCCAGAACTGCCCGCAACTGCCGCCGCAGGCCAGCCTGCAGTGGAACGAGCGCAGCGACAAAGGCCTCATCGTCTGTCGGGCGGCGACCGCCGATGGCCGCCAGGTGCTGGGCATCATGCTCACCGCGCACGACCCGCACATTCCGCTGTCGCGCACGCTACGCGAGGAAAAAGGCAGCATCGGCGGCGAGATGGTCCAATGGTACCGACCCGACGTGGGCGGTGCCGAGATACCCGGCCTGGCCTCGCGCCGGATCGCCATTATTGAACTGAAAAAAGGCCAGTTCGCACAGGTATGGATCGATGCCGGCGATGCGCAGGAACTACAGAAACTGCAAGGGCTGGTGCAAGCACTGGACATGCATCAGGCCAGCCTAGCACTGGAGCACTGAGGACAGCGGCCAAGCGGATCGGCCTGGCGCTGCGGTAAAGCGACAACGCGGATCCTGCGCTCAGAAGCGCCCTTCCTGGAAATCCACGAAGGCCTGCATCAACTCCTGGCGCGTGTTCATCACGAACGGCCCATGCCGTGCCACCGGCTCGCGCAAGGGCCGTCCTGCCACCAGGATCAGACGCGCTCCCTGCTCGCCAGCCTGGAGCTGTAATAGATCGCCACCGCCAAGCACCGCCAAGGTCTGCGCCGACAGTGGCCGTGTCTCCGCTCCCACACCCAGTACCGCAGCGCCTTCGAACATATACGCGAAGACGTTGTGCCCGGATGGCAGCAGGTACGACCAGCGCGCATCGGCCTCCAACGCGATGTCCAGATACAACGGATCGGTGGCTGGCTGTGCAATCGGCCCATGTACCTCGCCGATTTGGCCGGCGATGACCTTGATCGTCACGCCCGCGGCCGGCTGGATCAGCGGAATGCGCTCCGGCGCGAACTCCTGATAACGCGGCGCGGTCATTTTCTCGCGGGCCGGCAGATTCACCCACAATTGGAAACCGCGCATACGCCCGGACTCCTGTTCCGGCATCTCCGAATGCACCAGACCGCGACCAGCGGTCATCCACTGCACGCTACCCGGAGTCAACAGACCCTCGTTGCCGTGGTTGTCCTTATGCCGCATGCGCCCATCGAGCATGTAGGTGACCGTCTCGAAACCACGATGCGGATGGCTGGGAAAGCCGCCGATATAGTCCTCGGCGCGGTCGGTGCCGAATTCGTCCAGTAACAGGAACGGATCCAGCTCGGGCAGTTCGGCGCCACCGATCACGCGGGTCAGCTTGACCCCATCGCCATCGGCGGTGGCATGGCCGCGAATCGTGCGCAGGATGCGCGCCGGTTCGGTAGTGGAAGTGTCGGTCATGGCAGGCGATCTCGCTGGGGAAGTCACCACTATGGGAGCGACCACGGCACCGGCCAACTGCGATCGGCGCAACCCATCGTTCCATCGCGCAGATGCCGACACGGCCAGTGCCGGTCGGCGTGCCCGTGTCGCGGCCGCATACAGGTGCGCGCGAAATACCAACTGCCGGCCTTGACCGCGCGCAGCATCGCGGCGACGCTTGCCGCATCCTCGAGGAGCATACGCCGCATGAAAACGGTTTCCAAACTGGCCTGGGCCGCACTCGCCGTGCTAGCGGCGTTCTGTCTCGGCACGCTCGCCCTGCGCCGCGGCGAACCCATCAACGCACTGTGGATCGTGGTCGCCGCCGTCTCGATCTACCTGATCGCCTACCGCTTCTACAGCCGCTTCATCGCCGACACGGTCATGCGGCTCGACCCTACCCGCGCCACGCCCGCTGTGCTCAAAAACGATGGCCTGGACTACGTGCCAACCAACAAGCACGTGCTGTTCGGCCACCACTTCGCCGCCATCGCCGGTGCCGGGCCGCTGGTCGGGCCGGTGCTGGCCGCGCAGATGGGCTACCTACCGGGCCTGTTGTGGCTGGTGGTGGGCGTGGTGCTGGCCGGCGCGGTGCAGGATTTCATGGTGCTGTTCCTGTCCAGCCGCCGCGACGGTCGCTCGCTCGGGGATCTGGTACGCGAGGAAATGGGCCAGATTCCAGGCACCATCGCACTGTTCGGTGCCTTCCTGATCATGATCATCATCCTGGCGGTGCTGGCGATGGTGGTGGTCAAGGCGCTGGCGCAAAGCCCATGGGGCATGTTCACGGTGATCGCGACCATGCCCATCGCGCTGCTGATGGGCGTGTACATGCGCTACCTGCGCCCAGGCAAGATCGGCGAGATTTCGGTGGTCGGGCTGATCCTGTTGCTGGCGGCGATCTGGTTCGGCGGTCGCATCGCCGCCGACCCGGTCTGGAGCGTGGCCTTCTCCTTCACCGACATGCAGGTCACCTGGCTGCTGATCGGCTACGGCTTCGTCGCCTCGGTGCTACCGGTGTGGCTGCTGCTAGCGCCGCGCGACTATCTGTCCACCTTCCTCAAGATCGGCACCATCCTCGCCCTGGCCATCGGCATCGTGGTGGTGATGCCCGCGCTGAAGATGCCGGCGACGACCGCCTACGCGCACACCGGCATGGGCCCGGTATGGGCCGGTGGCCTGTTCCCGTTCCTGTTCATCACCATCGCCTGTGGCGCGGTGTCCGGCTTTCATGCGTTGATCGCCTCCGGCACCACGCCCAAGCTGCTCGCCAACGAAAACCACATGCGCTACATCGGCTACGGCGGCATGCTGATGGAATCGTTCGTCGCGGTGATGGCGCTGGTCGCCGCCTCGATCATCGAGCCCGGCGTGTACTTCGCGATGAACGCGCCGGCCTCGATGGTCGGCCACGACACCATCGCGGTCGCGGCCAAGGTCTCCGAGTGGGGCTTCAGCATCACCCCGGACGTCCTTCAGGCCACCGCGCACGACATCGGCGAAAGCAGCATCCTGGCCCGTGCCGGCGGCGCGCCGACCTTGGCGGTGGGCATCGCGCAGATCCTGCACCGGTTGCTGCCGGGGGAGAACATGATGGGTTTCTGGTACCACTTCGCGATTTTGTTCGAAGCGCTGTTCATCCTCACGGCAGTCGACGCTGGTACCCGCGCCGGCCGCTTCATGCTGCAAGACCTGCTCGGCAACTTCGTACCGGCGCTGCGCCGCACCGAATCGTGGGGAGCCAATATACTCGCCACCGCCGGCTGCGTGGCGCTGTGGGGCTATCTGCTGTACACCGGGGTCAAGGATCCGTATGGCGGCATTCGCACACTGTGGCCGCTCTTCGGCATTTCCAATCAGATGCTGGCCGGTATCGCGCTGATGCTGGGCACGGTGGTGCTCTTCAAACTCAAGCGCGACCGCTACGCCTGGGTCACCCTGATCCCGGCACTATGGCTGCTGCTGTGCACTACCTGCGCCGGGCTGATCAAACTCTTCGACGCCGACCCCACGCAAGGCTTTCTGACGCAAGCGCACAAATTCCGCGACGCCATTGCCAGCGGCACCCTCACCGCACCGGCCACATCGATGGCGCAGATGCAGCAGATCGTCACCAACGCCTACGTCAATGCCGGGCTGACGGTGCTGTTTCTGTGCGTGGTGTTCGCGATCCTGATTTACTCGATCAAGACCATCCTCGCCGCACGCCGCAACCCGCAGCGCAGCGACCGCGAAACTCCCTACGTTGCACTACAACCACACCAAATGGCGGATATGTGATGCGTACTGATCTAGTTCCCGTCGGCCACTACCAAGCACACCGCCGACTGTGGCGGCGACTGGTGCAGACCGCACGACTGTGCTGCGGCATTCCCGACTACGACAATTACGTGCGGCACATGCTGGAGAAACATCCAGAGCAGCAACCGATGGATTACAAGACCTTCTTTCGCGAGCGCCAGGAAGCGCGCTACGGCGGCAAGAACGGGTTTCGTTGTTGCTGAGTCGTCCGTACCGTGCAGGCCATGCACGAGCGCATGGCCTCGGCGGCGCAGCGGGCGGGCGCCGTAGTCGCGCTCATGAACCCTGTCGCGCCACTGGCCGGGAGGGCGCCAGACCATGAGTACCGCCTGCCATGGCCTCGCCGACCCCATGGGCAGGTCAGGCCGTGGCGGCATCGGCCCTGTGGCGTAAGATCGCAAGTGCAGTGGGGAGGCTTGGTCAAAATCAAAAGGAGAGGTCACGCGCGATGAGCCAGGACACCGACGATCAAGACGATCACAGCGACAATCCCTATCGTCCGCGCAAACTCAAGGTGCGCGATCCGCTGCACGATCTGCAGCTGCTGCGCGATATGGCGATCATCAATGCGCGGGTGCGCGCCGAGCTGGGGCCGCTGCCACCCGGCGGATTGCCGGTGGAACCCAAGCGTAAACCCGCGCCGTGGCCGTACCGGCCTGCCGCCGCATCCGCGCCCCATCCCCCCGAGGACGATCCGATGAAACTGCACCACCTTGCCGCCACCGCCATCATGCCCCTGGCCCTGACCGCTGCGGGTTGCTCCAAAGGCATCGATGTCGGCAATGACGGCGCCACCGGTCACCTCAATCCGCACCCGGTCAAACGCTACGAAGTGATTGCCACCTCACATGCTCCGGGGCCGTGGGATTCGATCAAGGGGTACATCGGGTATGACGTCATCAATGAAAAATGCGTGCCGATGATGCCGTTCGTTGGTGTGCGGCAGACGCCTAATACTGGACTCGATGTTCCCATGACACAGGTGGACGATCACACGTGGAAGGGGTATTTCTATCGCGACGCCTTGCTCGATGAGGACTACTTCAAGCTTGGCGTGTGCCACTGGGATGTCACGAGTGTAGGTGTCAGCGCAAAAGGGCAAGGCGTAACGTTCGGTTGGGGCGGTATGTTGGTGGAACTGCTGCGAGAAAGTCAGGAGGTCTACTACTTCAAGAAAAGCTCATATGGGGATCGGCATCTCGTTGAGTATGGTGCTCAAACCCTTGTGGGAGACGACGATGAGGTTCTTCAGCATCCAGATGCTCACTTCCAAGTCACCATCTCTGTCAAGGAAGCCAGGCCATGAAGCCTACTGATCAAGCGCGTGCTGACGCTGCTGTTAATTCGTATATCAATCGTTCGAAGAGCGATGTCGACAGTCAAGATTATATATATCTAAGTAATGCGAAATATACCATCTTCGGCTACGCGAACGATCCTATCAGCGGTTTCCACGCGACGGCATATCAGACTGCGGAGAAGCCATATCGGATCATCATCGCCTATCGCGGCACCGACCCAGGTCTATTTTCAGGCGAGACCAAGGCGGAAAAAGCGCAGCATGCGCTCACCACCCTCCAGGACATCGCTGTCGATGCCACGATGGTGCGCGACGCCGTCAATCCGCAAAAAGCCGCCGCCGATGCGTTCACGGCAAAGATGCTCGCCAAGGCCGCCGCACGAGGTATCCCCAAAGACCACGTGACCGTCGCCGGCCATTCTCTCGGCGGCGCGCTGGCGCAGATCGAGGCGGCCAAATACGGCCTGGCCGGCTCCACCTACAACGCCTACGGCGCGAGGGGGTGACCGATGGCGCGCCGCAGCCCGGCTGCCACGTCACCAATTACCGCATGGCCGGCGATGTGGTGAGCGCGGCCAGTCCTCACGTCGGCAGCATGGTGCCGTTGGCCAGTCATGACGATGTGCAGAGCCTGCGCGCTGGCCGGTATCTGGATGCGCCCGTCGGTGCGCCGCCCCCGAATGTCCTGCTGGCGATGCGATTGGGCGACCACGGCGGTGCCCAGCACTTCGGCAGCCAAAGTCCGGACAACGTCCTGGCCCCGCATCATTTCAGCGAAGCGTCGCAGCGTTACGCCGACCACCAAGCGGCCTTCGAGCATTTCACCTGGGATGTGTCGCACGAACGTGCCGAACTGTCCCAGGCGCTACGCCAGATGCGCGCGCACCCTGACCAAACCCACCTGCCAGCGGATATCCAGCGGCAGGTGAACGAATACCTGGCGTTGAACTTGGACACGCCGCTGCGCGAGGCCATCGAACATAACGCGCACGTGCAGAGTACAGCACACAGTTTGCACGATGCCGGCGATGCCGCGCGTTCGGTTGGCCATGCGGTACACGACGTGGACGAGCGCATGGCCTCGGCGGCGCATCGGGCGGGCGTCGCGGCTTTCCCATTGAACCCCACGGCGTCGCTGGTCGGCTTGGCGGCGGGCGAAGCAGCGCATCTGCACGGGCGAGTTGCAGATGCTGCGGGCCGCTATGTCGGCGATCAATTCGAGTGGGCGAAAAACGCCGTCGAACAGGGGGCGCACCATGTTGCCGAAGCGGCACAGCGGGCCATCCATGATCCTGACGTCCAGGCGGCAGGGACCAATGTCGTGAATCAGGCGGTCGATCTCTATCATGGCGCGCAGTCCGCCGCACATTCGTCCGCCGGACAGGCCGTTGGGCAAGCATACGACGGGATCAAATACATCGTCTCGCCCGGCATCGACGCGGTCGAGCACGCCGCCGGGCAAGCCTACGACACGCTGATGCATCCGGGGCAGTGGTTCCAGCACAGCGCGCCAGCAGCGTCGATCCCTCCCACATCGACGAACGCGGATACGTCTTCCTCCTCTTCATCATCATCCGCTGCTGCCGCGTCCATGCCGCCGCCGGCCATGGACAGGCACACGGGCCAGCAGGAAGACCACGCCTTCCAGCAGCGCCAGGAACACATACGGCAGGCGCAGCAGCAGGCGGCGCACCTGGCGCAAGCACACCGGCAGACACAACAGCCACCGGCTCACAGCAACCCGGCCCATGAAAAACCGGCCACCGTGGACATGCATGAGCAGGCGCGGATCGCGCAACTGCAGCAGCAGGAACAGCAAGCGCAGGCAGCGCGCGAGCAACAACACCGCCTCGCATTGCTGGCCTACGAAAATCCGTTCTCGGTGTACGAGAAGAGCAAGGTGCTGCGGATCGATCCGCAGCAAGCGTTAGCGCAATCGCCCGAGCAGCATGCCGCCACCACCTGGCGGGTACGGGAAGCGACCCATGCACCGGCGCCGCCAAGCCGTGCCATCGCCCCCGTGGCGATCACCGCCGAGGATATGCGCCATCCAGCGCACGCGAGTCATGCGCTGTTCGAACAGGCGCGTGATGCCATCGCCGATGCGCACGAACGCTGGGGCCGTCCCGTGCCGGATGCGGAGCAGTTGGACGGCCATGCGGCACAAGTCGTCGTGGAGACGCGCAAGTTTGGTCATACCGAAGTTGAGAAGATCTATCTGGACATGCCGCAAGGCCATACGACTCAGACGCCGAATTACCTGGCGAAATCCCACGGACAGCTATGGGCGCGCATCGATGCGCCGCAACTGACGCAAGCGCCGGACGTGGCCCAGGCTAGCCAGCAATTGCAGAGCGTGGAGCAGCAGCGGCTCGCCGAGCAGGCGATGCAGGCCCAGCGCGCGGCGCAGATGCAAGGGCAGGGGCTGGTCATGAGGCTGTAGGTGGTAGTGGGAGATGCCCGAGGACGTTGAGCATGAAATTGCGGGCCGTGCTCGACCGCAATGCACAAGGAACACCGCAACCACGCAAGACCAGAAATACCGCACGCCCAGGGAAAACCCAACGTGCCACCATGCGCCGACGCAGCGCCGCGCAAGGCCTATCGGCTGCAAGTGGTAGCATGAGCCGTTTCCGCCCAACGCGTCATCCATGGTCAGCCTATTCCGCCGCAACAAGCCCCAGGACAACGCTGGCGAAAGCCGCACGCCACGTTACAGTACCGAGGAATTGGCTGCCGCCTTCCCGAAGCCCGCTGGCGCGGCACCTGCCGCCGGCGCCGAACCATCTGCGCCAACACCCAACCCGACGGAACAGGCGGCGCCGATAACGGCCGCCGCCATCGCTCCCCCGCCTGCCGAACCACCGCAGACATCGGCTCCGCCAGCACACGCTGACGCGCCCCCGCCAGCCACTACGCCGATACCTCCTGTAGCGACCACCGCAGCAACAGCCGACCATGGTCTGGTGCGCAGCGATGCCCTGCCCGCCGCGCCAGCGGGCAAGCCGGGCTGGCGCGAGCGTCTGCGCAACAGCAGTTTCGCGCGTAGCGTGGGGAGTTTGTTCTCGCGCAATCCAAAACTCGACGACGACCTACTCGACGCAATCGAGACCGCGCTGATCACCGCAGATGTGGGCATCCCCGCCACCACCGCACTGATCGAGCAGTTGCGCAAGCGCATGAAGGCGCGCGAATTCGCCGACGCCACGGCGCTGCAGCGCGCGCTGCGCGCCGATCTACTGGCAATCCTGCACCCCGTGGCCAAGCCATTGCAGATCGACCCCAACGCTAAACCATTCGTGGTGCTGACCGTCGGCGTCAATGGCGTCGGCAAGACCACCACCATCGGCAAATTGGCCAAGCGCTTCAAGGACGAAGGCCATAGCCTGATGCTCGCCGCCGGCGATACCTTCCGCGCTGCGGCGGTGGCGCAATTGCAGATTTGGGGCGAGCGCAACGGCGTGAGCGTCATCGCGCAGGGCCAAAACGCCGATGCCGCTTCGGTGGCGTTCGACGCACTGCAAGCCGGCAAGGCGCGCGGCACCGATATCCTGATCGCCGACACCGCCGGCCGCCTGCACACCCAGACCGGCTTGATGAACGAACTAGGCAAGATCCGTCGAGTCATCGGCAAGTTGGATGCAAGCGCACCGCACGAAGTCCTGATGGTCATCGATGGCACCACCGGACAGAACGCGCTGTCGCAGTTACGCCAGTTCCATGCCGCGGTCGGCGTGACCGGACTAGTAGTGACCAAGCTCGACGGCACAGCCAAGGGCGGCGTGGTGTTCGCGCTGGCGCGCGAGTTCGGCATCCCGATCCGCTTTGCCGGCATCGGCGAACGTCCCGAGGATTTGCGCGTGTTCGACGCCGAGGCGTTCGTCGACGCGTTGCTGCCCGAGGCGCTGGGCGGCTGATCCGGCGGCTGGCCGCTGCTGTGCTGCACGGAGCTGGATTACAGAGAACCGCTCCTGTAACAAGAACACCCTGCCCATACAGACACCATTGCAATCCCGTCATGCTGCCTGGCGCCTCATGCGCACCGGCCAGCAGCCTCTGCCGATGAGAAAAAAGAGCACTCCCGCACTGATGCACCAGCCCGCAGACCACTTTGCCGCCCACCTGCTCGCCTGGTTCGACCGCCATGGGCGCCACGACCTGCCGTGGCAGCATCCACGCAGCCCCTACCGGGTGTGGTTATCGGAGATCATGCTGCAGCAGACCCAGGTGGCGGTGGTGATTCCGTATTTCCTGCGTTTCCTGACGCACTTCCCCACGTTGTCCGCACTGGCCGCCGCCGACAACGACGCGGTGATGGCACAATGGGCAGGGCTGGGCTACTACGCGCGCGCGCGCAATCTGCATGCCGCAGCCAAGCATTGCGTAGCGCTTCACGACGGCGAGCTGCCGCGCGATTTCGAAGCGCTAAACGCGCTGCCTGGGATCGGCCGCAGCACCGCCGGCGCGATTCTCAGCCAGGCCTGGAACGACCGCTTTCCGATCCTCGACGGCAACGTCAAGCGCGTGCTGACGCGCTACCACGGCATCGCTGGCTATCCGGGTCTGCCAGCGGTGGAGAAGCCGCTATGGGCGATGGCGCATGCCCATGTCGGTGCCGTTCCCGATGGGCGCATGGCTGACTACACCCAGGCGCAGATGGATTTCGGTGCCACCCTGTGCACTCGCGCCAACCCGGCCTGCGTGCTGTGCCCGCTGCAGGACGACTGCGTGGCGCGCCGCGATGGCTTGGTCGATGCGCTGCCCACGCCCAAGCCGGGTAAGACGCTGCCCGAACGCGAGGCGGTGGCCCTGCTGCTGGAGAACGCCGCTGGCGACTTGCTACTGCAGCGGCGACCGCCGACCGGCATCTGGGCCGGGCTATGGACGTTGCCACAGGCCGAGACCGAAAGCGCATTGCGCGACTGGTTCGCCCGCCATGCCAGCGGCCGCGCCTTCGACGCGGCCGAGCCGCTGTCGCCCATCGTTCATACCTTCAGCCATTACCGCCTGCACCTGCAGCCACTCCGCCTGCGCAAGGTCGCCCTGCGCGATGCGCTGCGCGACAATGACGACCTGCGCTGGGTCGCACGTACCGCGCTATCGGCGCTCGGCCTGCCAGCACCGATCCGCAAACTGCTCGACGGTCTCTAGCGCGTGTGATGCACTCCACGCACCAACGCCACGACGCACCCCCAGGAACCGCTATGTCCCGCACCGTTTTCTGCCAATACCAACAACGCGACACCGAGGGCCTCGACTACGTGCCCTACCCCGGCGAACTCGGCAAGCGCGTGTTCGCGCAGATCGGCAAGGCCGGCTGGCAGGCATGGCTGGCACACCAGACCATGCTGATCAACGAGAACCGCCTGTCGCCGCGCGACCCCAAACATCGCGCCTTTCTGGAGGCGGAGTTGGAAAAATTCCTGTTCCAGGGCGGGGCCGCCAAGCCCGAAGGTTATGTCGCGCCGGGACCGGAATCCTGAGCGCCGCAGCAAGGCAAGGCTGAGGCAAACGCCCTGGTCGCCGCAGTCGCCGTGTGTCCACCCCTCCGCCGTGGCTCAGCCCCCGGAAGCCGGACGCGTGCGCTCTTGCATATTGGCCTCGCGCAATGCCTTTTCTGAGGCCCGCAGCGCCTTGACGTCGAGCGGACGGATGCGCTCGATCCGACAGGGCAGACGGATCGTCGTGGGACCGCCACCGAGCACCAGCACATCATCGAACCGTGTCGAGATCTCGCTGCCAAAATGGGTGATGGCGATGCTCGGAGCGAAATCCAGATCCTTGCAGCGACCGGCGAACTTCAGCCGCAAAGCAGCCGCCAGCGACGGGCACCAAGCGACGGCACACCGTCCCTTGACCGGCGTCAGACAGGATCAAATACCGCGTACCAAGCGAAAGCCCACGCGGGCACTGGTGCTATCCGAATCCCGCATCCAGCGCCACGCGGCACGGGTCTGCTCCGGGGCGTTGGCCCAATTGCCGCCGCGCACCACCCGCGAGCGGCAACCGGGGTTGTACCAGGCCGCGCCATCGGCGGGCGCGCGACGATAGCTAGCATGCCAGCAATCGGCAACCCACTCGCTGACGTTACCCGCCATGTCGTGCAGCCCCCAAGCATTGGCTGCAAAACTACCAACCGGGGCCGGCCCCCAGAATCCATCGGTGTAACCGACGAAAGCGTTCTTCCAATGTCGGCCACTGGAAGAGACATCGCCAATGCCGGTGAAATTACCGCTATCGCGCGGCGGCGTGCCGGCATTGCCCCAGGGATAACGACCTTGGCTACCGGCGCGCAAGGCATATTCGAACTCGGCCTCGCTGGGCAGCCGATAGTGGCGCCCGGTCTGCTGCGACAGCCAGGCCGCGTAGGCCTCGGCATCGCGCACGCTGACGTGGATCACCGGGCTGTTCGGTGCCGCGCGCGCTCCCTTGTAGTCCGATTGCCAGTCCACTCCACTGCGACGCATAAAGTTGCCGCTGCGTTCGTCGTACACCGTGGAGTGGCCACGCCGGGTCGCGCGTGGTCGCACCTGCGTGGCCTCGACAAAGCGGCGAAACTCGGCCACCGTGACCTCGGTGATCGCCATGGCGAACCCCCGTTCGAAGCGCACGTAGTGCTGCGGCATCTCGCTCGGTGCGGCATCCGGCTCGGTCTCGCCGGCACCCATGCGAAAGCCACCGTGAGGCACCACGATCATCTGCGGGCCGCGCGTGCCACCGCGCATGGCGTCGGTGAACACCTGACCAGGGCGAAAGCTACCGTAATGCGCAACCAGATCGATGCGTTCGCGCAGCATGGCGGCAACCGGATCGCCAGGATCGGCGATGCGCAACATTTCCTCGAGCCGCGCACGCGCGGCTTTCAAGCCTGCCGGCGTGACCAGATCGCGCAGAGCGGCATCGCGTAACGCGGTGATCCGCGCAATCCGCATCTGTTCCACTCGCTCGCGCGCATCGTGAACGGTAACGGCGTCATCGCGCACGCGCCCGGCCTGCGCCAACCAAATATCGGCAGCGGCGAAATTCGATGCCATGGCGGCCACCTCGGCACGCCGGATCAACGCGCTTTCCACCGCTGCCACGCCTTGCCGCGCACGCGCGTCATCGGCATCCAGTTCCAGGGCCTCGCGAAAATTGGCAAGCGCCCCGCTACTGCCGTCCTCGCCGAGCCGACCGGCGCGCAGGTCGTCCTCGCCTGCACGGTTATCGGCCAACACCCGCGATGCGGTCTCGAACCGCTGCTGCAGACGCCACACCGCCGGATCCTCCGCATCCAACCAGCGCGCCACCATCGCGATGCGGTCAACGCGTTCCAGCACCGGCTCCGAGCGCTCCGGGTCGCGCAGCGCGTCCTCACCGAGTTGCAACAACCGCCGTCGCGCCTTGCGTAGGCCATCCCGTGCGACGCGATCCTTCGGCACTAACGTCCGGATTGCCAGATACAGCGGAATCGCCGCCTGCGCATCCTCGAACAGATGGTCCTCAGCCAACGCACGCGCGGCATCGCGCCGCGCCTGGTCCAGGCCGCTGCGTGCTAACGTCGGCAACGGTGGTTGCCATTGCGCCACGATCTGCGCGGCGTCTTCGCCACCGACGGTGACACTGGGTGCACGCACTGTCCTGGCCGGTGCTGCCGACGCAGCGGCAGGCATCGGCGTGGACGTCTGTCGTGCACAGCCCACAAGTATCCCCACCAGCAGGATCCAGACCATCACCACGCCGCTCGTGCGCACCTTATCCTCCGAACAGATTGGCCTCGTGACGCAAGCCTCCGGCGCATGTGCGACCGGCGGGACGACGTTAGGCTATTCTCGCCTGCCTGAGCAAACCCTGCATTCAACGGGAAATCACGTGCCTTATTGGATCAAGCATCCCAACGAGCTGGCCGAGCGTCTGGCGCAACGACCGGCCAGGATCGGACTGGATACCGAATTCGTCCGCGAACGCACCTACTGGCCGCAACTGGCGCTGGTGCAAATGGCGGTAGCCGAGGAGATCCTGCTGATCGATCCGCTGATTCCCGGCATGCCGCAGGCGCTGGCGCCATGGCTGAGCGACCCCGGCATCCTCAAGATCATGCACAGCGCCAGCGAGGACCTGGTCACGTTCAAGTGTGCCTGCGGCACGCTACCGCGGCCGCTGTTCGACACCCAGATCGCAGCCGGCTTGGCCGGCATTGGCGCCGGCATGGGCTACCAGAAGCTGGTTCTGGACATCACCGGCATCCACCTGACCAAGGGCGAGACGCGCTCGGACTGGCTGCGCCGCCCGCTTTCGCCCGCACAACTGGAATATGCCGCCGACGACGTGCGTCACTTGTTCGCGCTGCACGACACATTGCACGCACGGCTGCAGGCGCTGGATCGCAGCACCTGGTTACAAGAAGACGGCGAACGCCTGCTTGGCACGGTGGAGCAGGAGGAGGGCGAACGCTGGCCGCACCTGAGCATGCGCGCTGCACAGTTCATGGAACGTCCGGCGCAACTGCGCCTGCTACGCCTGCTACGCTGGCGCGATGCGCAGGCCCGGCATAGCGACAGGCCACGCAGCTGGATCCTGGACAACGAACTGGCCACCACGCTGGCACGGTTTCCACCGGACGATCGCCAGGGCCTGCAAGCACTACTCGACAAACATCCGCAAGCACCACGCAAGCTGGGCGATGCGTTATGGCAAGCATTGACCACGCCATTGCCGGACGAGGCGGACGCGCCGCTGGCGCAGGCCTCCAGCGACGGGCACAAGGCGACGTTGAAGCGCCTCCAGGATGCGGTCGCCACACGCAGCGCCGAACTCGGCCTGCCCGACGGCCTGCTCGCCTCGCGCAAACATCTGGAAGCCCTACTGGAGAGCGCCCAGTGGCCGCTGCCCCTAGCCGGCTGGCGTCGGCGCGAATTGGAACCACGGCTGCAACCACTGCTAGATGGCGCTCGCTAGCCGCACCGACCCGACCCGACCCGACCGGCGCACCCGGTCGATCCTGCGGAAAATCAAGACCGCGCATAATAAGGCCAGGCATCCCTGGCCTGTGCGGCTAGCTCAATATTTGAACAGCGGAAACTTCAACTCCGGGTGGCGGGCCTTCCATTCGTTATACGCGGCGGTACCCTCCCAGGCGGCGAATGGCTTCGGCGTGCGACCACGGCCGGACCAGGTTTCGCCGGTATGCGGCAGCTGATACTTCGGCTTGACATCACTACGGCCACTGGCAGCCTTGGCAGCCTTGGTGACCTTGGGCGCCGGAATGGTGACGTAAGAAGCGATTTCGTTGCGCTGTTTCGTGTTGAAGAACTCGGCGAACTGCTCCAGCAGCGACAACACGTTGGCGTGGGCAGCATTGGTCTGACTCTCGCGCGCCTGTTTCTCCTGCTCTTCTAACTTGCGCATTTCTTCTTGCAGCTTGGCCTTGGCTTCGGCGATTTGTTGCAAGTTGCGAACTTCCGTCATTTTGAAAATACCTGTTTCTGTCATGAGTGTTTGGAACGGACGGAATAATGGCGTCCGTCAAGGTGAAATCACACGTGGAGATTTCAGTACGACAGTATATCGGCATCGGCCGATAAAATGCATGGAGTTCTAGCAAACAAAGAGCACCAGCAAAGCAGATGCCGTTAGCGCGATGCGTAGCGCCTGGGCCGCCCCGCTACCGTTGTAGGCGATGCCGCCTCCCCCTTGGCATGCGGCCTTGGCTCCAGTTAGACTATGGCCTTGATGTGGGGCGGTAGCTCAGCTGGGAGAGCGTCGCGTTCGCAATGCGAAGGTCGAGGGTTCGATCCCCTTCCGCTCCACCATATTCACGTGCTGAACGTTGCGATCAAGGCTGGAAAGTCCTGAAATTACAGGCTTTCCGGCCTTTTTCGTATCAATCGCAATCCAACCTGGACCAGCCAAATCTGGCGGTAACCAGTGCATCTGTCTTAGTGAAATTCCCCGAAATTTCCCATTGCCAGACTGATCGGGAGCATTCCGCCAGCACAAGCAGCTTAGTTTCGACAACAAGCCGTTACGCCAACGCGGCATGACTCAAACCAAACAGCCTCCCGACTTCCCAGAGCAGTTCAACATCGCCCCAAAGCGCAGCTCATCGCTCATGTCCCGGTTCACCAATGTCGCGACACGACAACCCAGGCGCGATACTGTCGTCTCCTGTCCATGCTGCTCAGCCGTTCCGCCATGACCAAAGGCCCCCTCCGTCTCGATGTCGGCGTCAGCTACGCCCTGCCGCGTGTGGGGCTGCCGGCGGCGACCAGCTTCCGCAAGTGGGTCGCGGTGGCGCTGAAGGGACGCATCCGCGAAGCGGATCTGGCGATCCGTCTGGTCGACCAACGCGAAGGCCGCGCTCTGAATCAGCACTACCGTGGCAAGGACTACGCCACAAATGTACTCAGCTTTCCAGCCGAACTACCCGATGGGCTACCCAAGGGAATCAGGCTGCCGCTACTCGGCGATCTGGTGATCTGCGCACCTGTGGTAGCACGGGAAGCCGCCGAACAGGGCAAACCGCTCAATGCCCACTACGCGCACCTGACCGTGCATGGGGTGCTGCACCTGCTCGGCTGGGATCACGAGGACGACAAGGAGGCCGAGGCGATGGAGCAACTGGAACGCCAAATCCTGGGCGAACTTGGCCTGTCCGATCCCTACGCCGGCGAGCGTTGATCCGACACCCCATTGCGTTGCGGCAAGACCACCGCGCTTGTTCGAAGGCTGCCAGTGCAAGCTGGCGGCACATCCGCTGACATCCTGCCAGCAACGCCACCATGTCGGCGCGCTGGTCAGCCACCGGCATGGATGGTAGCGTGACGGCGGCGCTGTCGCTCACTGTTCGCCGCCCGAGATCCCCAATGTCGATCCGTTCCTCGTTACTTTTGCTCGCGCTCAGTTGCGCAATGCCAGCCACCGCCGCCGACACCACGTTCAGCGCTGCAATCGACCTGCCGGCGCTGCTGGAATGCCACAAGCACGTCGCCGATTTCGAGGCGTTGAAGCCACTGCTGGACGATCCGCTGAAAGCCGTGGCGCATGGATGGCGGCCATTGCCGCAGACCAACCTGTTCATGAGCGAATACGCCCTGGCACGGCCGATCCACGTGTACGGCTACAGCACCGACCGCATTGCCTTTTCCGGCGCCAGCGTGATGGCGATCCTGGACCTGCCCGATCCACGAGCATTGGCCAAGCAACTGAAACTGGAAGCGGCGGTGGATACACCGGAAAAGGCCATGTTCGGCCGCGAAGTGCTCAGCCGCGACGTCCACGATCCCAAAACCGGCGAGCCGATGATCGAGTCGATCATCCTAAGCGTCTCCACGGTGAAGTCGCATCCGGGCAAGACCCTGGCCGGGTGCAGCTACAGCCTGGATCTGCCCGACGTGCCGGGCGCGCCGCCGGCGCCGGACGTACTGCACACGCCGCCCAGCGGGGGCTGAACCCCAATCGCCAGGCGCTGGCGCGCCTGCCGATCCGTGTCGCAATGCGCTCGCGATGGCCCTGTTAGACTTCCGTCCAACGCCGGTTCGATCAGGCGAATACCAACAGAACATGTCCGAAGACGGCCCGAGTAGCTCCTCTCCCGAACCCCACGAAAAACGCCGCGGCTGGCTGGAACGCCTGACCTCGGTGTTCTCCGGCGATCCGCACACCCGCGAGGAGCTGGTCGAAGTCCTGCGCGACGCCCAGCACGATGGCCTGATCGCCAGCGACACACTACGCATGATGGAAGGCGCGCTGTCAGTTTCGGAATTGACCGTCGGCGATGTGATGGTGTCGCGTTCGCAGATGGTGTCGTTACCGGCGGAGGCACGCTTCCTGGATCTAATGAAGCAAGTGGTCGAATCCGGCCATTCCCGCTTCCCCGTACATGGCGAGAACAAGGACGAGATCCTCGGCATCCTGCTGGCCAAGGACCTGCTGCGCGGCGTGGTCGCCGACGATGGCCCCGGCACAGTGCGCGAGTTGCTACGTCCGGCGGTGCTGATCCCCGAGTCAAAAAAACTCAACGTGCTGCTCAAGGAGTTCCGGCTCTCGCGCAACCACATGGCGATCGTGGTCGACGAATACGGCGGCGTGGCTGGGCTGGTGACCATCGAGGACGTGCTGGAACAGATCGTCGGCGAGATCGACGACGAGCACGACGATGCCGAGGACGAGGCGTCGCTGATCGCGGCACAGGCCGACGGCCAGTACGTGGTGGATGCGCTGACGCCGATCGAGGATTTCAACGAGCGCTTCGGCGCCGATTTCTCCGACAACGACTACGACACCATCGGCGGACTGATCACCGATGCGATCGGCCACCTGCCCGAAACCGGCGAGGAGCTGACCCTGGGACGCTTCGTATTCCGCGTGGCGCGCGCCGACGCGCGCCGGGTACAGGCGTTCCACGTCACCATCCTGCCACACGACCCACAGGAAGCCGCTTGAACACGCTCCGCTCGCCTTGCGCGCACCGACGCGGCTGGCCGCACGTGTGTCTGAGCGTACTGCTGACGCTCTGCTCTGCATTCACGTTCGCACAGACCAGCGCGCTGACGCCATCGCCCCCCCGGGCCGCGCCGATGACGTCCAACGCAGATACCACGACACCACGCATCGGCGTGGCCACCATGCAGCCGGGCGAGGTGTTCTTCGAGCGTTTCGGCCACGACGCACTCGTGGTGCAGGACCCGCATACCGGCCAAGCCACCTCATACAACTTCGGCTTTTTCGACCCCAGCGAACCGGACTTCGTCAGCCGCTTCGCCGCTGGCGACATGCGCTACTACCTGATGGCGCTGCCGCTGCGGGAGGATCTGGCACAGTACCGCGAGGCCGGCCGCGGGGTGGACATCCAGTGGCTGGACCTGCCTCCCGCGCAGGCACGCGCGCTCGCACAGGCGCTGGCCTGGCGGGCACGACCAGAGAACGCGCGCTACCGCTACGACTACTACACCGCCAACTGCGCCACCATGGTGCGCGACACCTTGGACAAGGCCATGGGCGGCGCGTTGCACGCGCAACTGGCCAGCCGCTCGCGCGGCAACACCTACCGCAGCGAGTCGGTGCGACTGGCCTCGCCGGCGCCATGGATGTGGCTGGGGTTCGACCTGGGTTTAGGACCATTCGCAGATAAACCGCTGTCGCGTTGGGAAGAGGCGTTCGTGCCGATGCGGCTGGCCGATAGTTTGAACGAGGTCCACAACAATGCTGGCCGCCCACTGGTACAGGCGCGCCAACGGCTCCTCCCGCAACGGCTGGCACCGGAACCACCGGAACAGGCACGGCATTGGTGGCCGTGGCTGCTGCTCGGCCTGGCCGCTGCGGCGGGCGTGCTGGCACTGGGGCGACGCCCGCGCTGGTTGGCGACGCTGGCCATGCCGTTCTGGCTGCTCTGCGCGCTCGGCGGCGGCGTGTTGCTGTACTTGTGGGGCTTCAGCGCACACCGCGCGGCGTGGGGTAACCGCAATCTGCTGCTGCTGGATCCGCTGTGTCTGCCGCTGCTGTTCGGCGCTCTGAGTCTGCTGCGCGGCCGTCGTCCTGGGCGCTGGTTCGCCGTGCTGCTGTGGACGGTGACGGCACTGGCCGGCGCCGCGCTGCTGATCCACTGGTTGTCGATGTTGCAGCCGCAATTCAACCTGCAATGGATCGCACTGCTGCTACCAGTCCACACGGCATTGGCCTGGGCGCTGACCCGACAGCGCGCGTTGCCCTGACCCTTCCGCACGATTCCGCCAAGCACGGTCCCACCTAATGGCTTCGGTCCCCAGCAATCCCGCCTGCGTCATCAACTGCGTGCACTACGACGGCCAAAGTCGTCGCCACGACATCGCCCTGGCGCAGATCAGCGACGTGCTGGCCGGCGACGATGGATTCGTGTGGGTCGGCATGTACGAACCCGACGACGCTGTGCTGGAGCAATTGCAGGACGAGTTCCAATTACACGATCTGGCAATCGAAGACACGCGCAAGGCGCACCAGCGCCCGAAGGTCGAGGCGTTCGGCAATTCGCTCTTCCTGGCAGTGCACACGGCACAGGTGATCGACGAACGCATCGTCTACGGCGAGACCCACGCCTTTCTCGGCGCACGTTTTCTGCTGACTGTGCGCCACGGTGCCTCGCTGCCGTATGCGCCGGTGCGCGAACGGCTGGAGCGCGAATCCACGCTGTTACAGTTGGGGCCGTCCTACGCGCTGTACGCGGTACTGGACTACATCGTGGACAACTACCAACCGATCCTGGACGCGTTCCGGCACAGTCTGGAACGCCTGGAAAGCGACATCTTCGCCGAATCGTATCGCCGCGACACCGCGATCCGCCTGTACGAACTCAAGCGCGAACTCAACCAGATGCGGCTGGGCGTGGCCCCGTTGCAGGATGTGCTCGCCCATCTCAAGCGCAATCCCGGGCCATTGATCCCCGACGAAGTGCGGCTCTACCTGCGCGATGTGCTCGACCACGCGGTGCGTACCAACGAGGCCATCGACACCCTGCGCGAGATGCTGGGCACTGCTTTGAGCGTGAACCTATCGCTGGTCACCTTGGCCCAGGGCGAGACGGTCAAGCGTCTCGGCGCATGGGCCGCCCTACTCGCCGCGCCGACGCTGATCACCAGTTGGTACGGCATGAACTTCCAGCATATGCCCGAGCTGAACTGGCCACTGGCCTATCCGCTGATGGTCGGGGGAGTAGGCGCGGTGTGCCTGGGGTTGTATTTAGCCTTCAAGCGGGCGAAATGGCTGTAGCGGCCCGGGCGCGCAAACGCCGGCCGATGCGGCGCCTCTCGCCCCTGATGTCCGAGCGGATTTGGTGTTGCCCGAGCGAGCCGCAGCCATGGGGTTTCATCCCACATAGACCGACTTGATGTTCATGAACTCATGGATGCCATGTGCCGCCAGTTCGCGGCCGAAACCGGAACGCTTGATACCGCCGAACGGCAGGCGCACATCGCTCTTGACACTGGCGTTGACGAAAACCGCGCCGCAATGCAACTGACAGGCAACGCGTTCGCCGCGATCGCGGTCCGCGCTCCAGACGCTACCGCCAAGACCGAAGACGGTATCGTTGGCCACGCGCACCGCCTCGGCCTCATCGGCCACGCGCAGGATCGCGGCGACTGGGCCGAACAATTCTTCGTCGTAGGCTGGCATCCCCGGTACCACGTGATCGAGGATGGACGCCGGATAACCAGCATGAGTCTCCAGGTCCGGCGCGCAACCGAGCAACGGCATGGCGCCCTTGGCGATGCTAGCCTGTACTTGGTTGTGTAGCGCATCGCGCAAATCCTGCCGCGCCATCGGCGCGAGCGTGGCCGCAGGGTCCTGCGGATCGCCAAGACGGCGCGCGCCCGCCGCCGCAACGAAGCGCCGCACGAACGCATCGGCGACCGCCTGCACCACCACGAAACGCTTGGCCGCGATACAGGTCTGCCCGGCATTGTCGAAACGCGACTGTACTGCGGCAGCCACCGCCGCATCCACGTCGGCATCGTCCAACACCACGAACGCATCGCTGCCGCCCAACTCCATCACGCACTTCTTCAGTTGCCCGCCTGCGTTGGCGGCGATCGAACGGCCAGCGCGTTCGCTGCCGGTGAGCGTGACTGCGACCACCCGCGCATCGCGCACCACCTCGGCGGCCTGGTCGTTATCGATGTGCAACACGTCGAACACCCCGCTCGGAACACCGGCCGCCTGCAACAGCGCATGGATCGCATCGGCACAGCGCGGTACGTTGTCGGCGTGCTTGAGCAAGGCCACATTCCCGGCCATCAGCGCTGGCGCAAGGAAACGGAATACCTGCCAGAGCGGGAAATTCCATGGCATCACTGCCAGCACGCAACCCAACGGCTCGTAGCGCACGTAGCTGCGCCGGGCGTCGGTGGCGATCAGCTGCTCGCGCAGATAGTCGGCCGCATGTTCGGCATAGTAATCGCAAGCCGCCGCGCACTTGTCGACTTCGGCCAACGCTTCCTGGCGCAACTTGCCCATCTCCGCGGTCATCAGTCGCTGCAAAGAGTCGCGCTGCGCGCGCAGTTGCGCGCCGACCGCACGCAACAAGGTGCCACGCTGCGTCAACGAGGTCGCCGCCCAGGCGGGGAACGTCTGCGCCGCGGCGGCCAGACGCTGTTCGATGGCGGCGGCATCCATCAGCACGACGCGGTATTCGACCCGCCCCGTGGCGGGATTGACGGTGTCGTAAAACATTGCAATGGCTCATGAAAAAATGGCCCCAAGCTTAGCGCGGCGCAGGTTGCGGGCATGTCGTGGTCACCTGGCTGCGTGCGGCGACACGCGGCCGCAACGCAAGCGCGCCAGGCAAGCGATCATCACACGCGCTAGCCGGCCTACCGCAGCGGCAGTTGCATGTCGCGCCGACGCCGCTTCTCGCTGCGCGCCATCCACCAACCGCCGACGCAGGCGATAAGCGATACCAGCAGCACCATCAGCGTTGCCAAGGCATTGATCTTGGGCGTCAGGCCCATCCGCACCGACGAGAACACGATCATCGGCAAAGTGGTCGTGTCCGGGCCGGCGAGAAAGTTGGCAACCACCACGTCGTCCAGCGACAGGGTGAACGCCAGCAGCCAGCCCGCCACCAGCGCCGGTGCGATGATCGGCACGGTAATCAGGCAAAACACCGTAGGCCGATTGGCGCCCAGGTCCATCGCCGCCTCCTCCAACGCGTGGTCCAATGCCTGCAGACGCGAAGACACCACCACCGTGACGAAAGACAGGGTGAAGGTGACGTGCGCGCCCCATATCGCAATGACACCCTTGGGCGCGACACCGATCACCCCACCGATCGACACCAGCAGCAGTAGGATCGACAGACCAATCATCACTTCCGGCATGACCAGCGGTGCGGTCACCAACGCCGCGAACAGGCGCTTGCCAGGAAAGCGCCGCAAGCGGGTCAGCGCCAGCGCCGCAAGCGTACCGAGCACCAGCGACGCGGTCGCGGTGCATAACGCGACCTTGAGGCTGATCCACGCCGCGCGCAGGATCTGTCGGTCACGCAGCAACGCGCCATACCAGCGCGTGGAAAACCCGGCCCAGACCGTCGCCAGCTTGGAGGCATTGAACGAATACGCCATCAGCAGCAGGATCGGCAGATACAAAAAGGCGAAGCCGGCCCCGAGCACGGCCCAGTGCAGCGCAATCCCCGCCCGTCTGCGCAGCAGGGACGCGCCCCTCATGCCGGACCACCGTCGAACTGGCGCTGCTGTTGACGATGCAAGATCAGGAGCGGCAGCATGAGCAACGCCAGCAGCGCGATCGCCAGCGCCGACGCCATGGGCCAATCACGATTATTGAAAAACGTCCCCCACAGCACTCGGCCGATCATCAGCGTGTCCGGTCCACCCAGCATTTCCGGGATGACGAATTCACCCACCGCCGGAATCATCACCAGCATGCAGCCAGCGATGATGCCCGGCCGCGACATCGGCAGGGTGACGGCGAGGAACGCCTTCCACGGCGTCGCCCCCAGGTCGTAGGCGGCCTCGAGCAGACGCCGGTCGCGTTTGACCAGGGTCGCGTACAGCGGCAGTACCATGAACGGCAGATAGCAATACACGATGCCGATGTAGGCGGCCAGCGGCGTGTACAAGATGTGCAACGGCGCATCGATCAGCCCTAGCCCCAACAACATGCGGTTGAGCAGGCCGTTGCTGTCGAGAATGCCGATCCAGGCGTAGACGCGGATCAAGAACGAGATACACGATGGCAGCACCACCAGCATCATTGCCATGTTGCGCGCCGACGCCGACAGGCGGGTGATCGCATAGGCCAACGGATAACCGATCAGCAGGGTGAGGACGGTGGAGATCCCGGCGATCTTGAGCGAGCCCCAGTAAGCCTGGATGTACTGATGATCGCGCAACAACGCCAGATAATTCTGCAAGGTCAGGATCAAGGTCCGTACGCCGTCGCGGTCATCCAGCAACGGGCTATACGGTGGACTGCGGATCGCCTGCTCGGCGAAGGAGATACGCAGCACGACCAGGAACGGGATCGCGAGGAACAGCAACATCCACAGGTATGGCGCCGCGATCACCGCCCAGCGCGCATCAGGCAGACGCCGCCCCAGCCGCGTGCGCAGCATCCGCCATGACGCAGACAACGCAGCGGACACGCCCGCAGCGACGGGCATGCTCATGCGCGCAGCACCACGCCATCGTGCTCGCCCCACCGCAGCCAAACCGTATCGCCACGGCTCAGGCTCTGGCTGGCATAACGCTGCTGGTTGGTGAAGTTGGCCATCAGCGTAAAGCCGCCAGGCAAGCGCACATGGTAGACCGAATGGCTACCGAAATAAGTGATGTCCTCGATCGTGCCAAGAGCCTTGTTATGCGTCTGGGCCGGGGCCTGCTTGCCAATGCGCAGTTTTTCCGGACGGATCGCGAAAAACACCGGCTGTCCGGCACAACCAGGGAGGCCATGACCGACGATGATGCGATCAGGGAACATCGCGCTGTGCAAGCACGTGCCATCTGGTTCGTCTGCGTCGATGGTGGCGTCGATCAGGTTGACCGAGCCGATGAACTCGGCGGCGAAGCGATTGGCCGGCTGCTCGTAGATTGCTTCCGGTGTGCCGATCTGGCGGATAACGCCCGCATCCATCAGCGCAATGCGCGTGGCCATGGTGATCGCCTCCTCCTGGTCATGGGTGACCATCACGCAGGTGACAGCGGAGGCCTGGATGATCGCGCCCAACTCCAATTGCATCTGTGCGCGCAGTTGCTTGTCCAGCGCCGCCATCGGTTCGTCAAGCAGCAACAGCTTTGGCCGCTTGGCCAACGCGCGCGCCAGCGCCACGCGCTGCTGCTGACCACCGGAGAGCTGGTGCGGCTTACGCTTGCCCAAGGTCTGCAGCCGCACCAGTTCCAGCATCTCGCCGACGCGAGCAACGATGGCGGTACGTGACAGGCCATCGAGCTTCAGACCGAATGCGATGTTCTGCTCCACCGTCATGTGTGGAAACAGTGCATAGGACTGAAACATCATGTTGAGCGGACGCTGATATGGCGGCAGGCCATCCAGCAGCTGTCCGTCGAGCACGATGCGGCCACGGCTGGGCTGTTCGAACCCGCCCAGACAGCGCAGCAACGTGGACTTGCCGCTGCCGGAACCGCCGAGCAAGGCGAAGATCTCGCCTTTGCCGATATCCAGATCGATTGCGTCCAGCGCAACGACACCATCGAAGTCCTTGCACACACCCGCAATGGACAGATAACCACTGCCCTTGGTCGGCGGCGTGCGCGGCTCCAGCATGGGGTGCGGTCTGACTTCGCTCAACGCCATCGGTTGTTGCTCATGAAAACGCCATCGAGATATGTCGCCGATGATGCTGACGAGCGCAGCACACTAGCTCCCAGTGTAGCCGCGGCTGCCATCTCGGCGATACCGCAGCAGTGCTATCACTTCGACAGCGGTATCACCGCTACCCAGCCTGACCTGACCCCGGACATTACGGCGCGCGTCAGCAAATCTGCATGTGCCTGCACTATAACTTTACAGCACAGATGCCTGTGCCGCACATCCAGCGTGTCGATCAACGACCCCGCAGCACCGCGCGATGGCCACTGTACGGGGCGCGTATGACTCATCTTCTACCGCGCCACCCGCGTGGCTCGCGATCAGTGAACACTGAAGGCGCTGACGCCCGTGGTTCAACGGCCGGTCTTAATCTGCGTCCACAAGCGGGTGTACAGCTTGTCCACCTCGGGCGGGTTGATCGCATAGGTGAACATCTTCGCTGCCACCGCCGGCGGTGGATAGATAGTCGGATCATTACGGATCGCCGAGTTCACCAGCGGTGTCGCCTTCGGTACCGGATTGGCGTAATGGATGACATTGGTATTGGCCGCAGCCACTTCCGGTGTCAGCAGGTCATTGATCAAGGCATAAGCGTTCTGCGGATGTTTGGCATCCTTGGGGATGGCTAGCATGTCGAACCACTGCGGCGCGCCCTCCTTCGGAATCGAATAGGCCAGGTGCACGCCGTTCTTGGCTTCCTCGGCGCGATCGCGCGCCTGGATGATGTCACCGGACCACCCCACCACCAGGCAGGTACTGCCGTTGGCCAGGGAGGTCACATACTGAGAGGAGTGGAAGTTCTGCACGTACGGGCGGATGCGTTTGAGCAACGCGGCGGCCTGCTCGATTTTGGCCGCATCGGTGGTATGCGGGTCCTCACCCAGATAATGCAGCGCAATCGGGATCATGTCCGCGGGCGTGTCCAACAGGGTCACGCCGCAGTCCTTGAGCCTGGCCAGATTACCCGGCTTGAATACCAGATCCCAACTATTGGCGACGTCGGTGCTGCCGAAGGCCGCCTTGACCTTGTCGACGTTGTAACCGATGCCGGTGGTACCGATCATGTATGGCACACCATAGGTGTTGCCTGGGTCCTGCTGCGCGATGCGCTGCATGATCTGCGGGTCAAGGTTGGCAAGATTGGGGATCTTGCGCTTGTCAAGCGGCAGGAACAGGCCAGCCTGGATTTGCCGGCCGAAGAAATTCAACGTAGGCACCACCACATCGTAGCCGCTGCCGCCGGCCAACAGTTTGGCTTCCACCATCTCATCACTGTCGAACACATCATAGGTGACCTGGATGCCGGTCTTTTTTTCAAAATCGGGAATGGTGCTCTCAGCGATGTAGTCCGAGTAGTTGTAAACATTCAGCACCTTTGCTGCGTCCGCGCCCGGCGCGCGACCCTCGCTGCCGCCGAATCCGTCGCAAGAGGCCAGCAACGTCGCCGAAAAGGAAAGCACGCAAAGAATGCGCCGCCGCAGCGTCATGACATGTCTCCTCGGTTCCATGGGAAAATCGTGAAGCATCAGGCCGGACGCGACACACACCAGACGGACAGCATCCCAGCACACCAAGACTAGCCAGACTCAGGCTATTTGCCCAGCACCTGCGCGGCGCCCTGCGTGGCAATAGCGGTAGATGCATTCGATCTGCGTCAAGTCACTGCGCCGAGGAATGTACACGCCAATCGCGCTCATGATCGATTCATCGATGAAGACGACCATCCATCATGCGCTAGCCGATGCGGGCCACACTGCGCGACTCATACGTTCAACAACAAAAACTCCCGCTCCCAGGAACTGATCACCCGGAAAAACGTCTCGTATTCTTTACGCTTGACCGAAATGTACGCCCGCACGAACCTTGCCCCCAATAATTCCTGCAGCGGTTCGCAATGCTCCAAGCCATCCAACGCCTCGCCGAGCGAGCGTGGCAGTTGGTAACCGGTTACCTGTCCACTGCCGGTAGTCGGTGCGGTCGGCTCCAACTGCTCGCGTATACCCAACAACCCACAGGCCAGCGTCGCCGCCATCGCCAGGTATGGATTGGCATCGGAACCGGCGAAACGACTTTCCACACGCATGTTTTCGACCGTATCAATCGGCACGCGCAGGCCACAGGTGCGGTTATCGAATCCCCACAGTACATTGCTGGGCGATACCTCGCCGAACATCAGACGACGGTAAGAATTGACATTGGGCGCCAAGAACGCCATCGCCATCGGCACGTACTTCTGCAAGCCCGCCAGATAATGCGCAAAGGTACGACTGTACTCGCCGGTACGACGGCCACTGAAGACGTTCTTGCCGTGTTTGTCCAACAGGCTCTGGTGGATGTGCATCGCACTGCCCGGCTCGTTCTCCATCGGCTTGGCCAGGAACGTGGCGTAGACGCCATGGCGCAATGCAGCCTCGCGCATGGTGCGCTTGAACAGGAACACCTGGTCCGCCCGCGACAACGCATCGTCGTGGGTGAAGTTGACTTCCAACTGCGCCGCACCGGATTCATGGATCAAGGTGTCCACGTCCAGTTCCATCGCATCGCAGTAGTCGTACATCAGATCCAGAATCGGGTCGAACTCGTTGACCGCATCGATCGAGTACGACTGCCGCGCTGTTTCCGGACGACCGGAGCGACCCGCCGGCGGCAACAGCGGGAAATCCGGATCGGTGTTCTTCTGTACCAAGAAGAATTCCAACTCCGGCGCTACCACCGGCTTGCAGTCGATCGCCGCATATGCCGCGAGCACGCCGCGCAGCACGTTGCGCGGTGCTAGATCGTGCGGCAGTCCCTCCTTGGTGTAGCAGTCATGGATGACCTGTGCGGTGGGATCGGTCGCCCACGGCACCATGCGTACCGTGTCCGGATCCGGACGCAACTGCATGTCCGAATCCGAGGGCGAGATCAGTTCGTCGTAATCGTCAGGATAATCGCCGGTGACAGTGGTGGCGAAAATGCCCTCGGGCAACCGCGTACCGTAATCGTGCGAAAACTTGGCGGCAGGAATGATCTTGCCGCGCGCATTGCCGGTGATGTCCGGCACCAGGCATTCGACCTCGGTGATGTGGCGCTCCTTTAGCCAGCGCCGCAGCGAGCTTTCCTGCTGTTCGGAGGTGTGCTTGCGCGCGCGCGATCGGCTAGCCATTGGATCAGTCCTTACTGCGGGTGGCCGCATAGTGGCGACACGCGTCGCCGAAAAATTGGAAGATGCCGAGATAGAACGCATCGTCAAGGACACGCCATTCCGGGTGCCACTGCACACCCAACAGGAATCCTGGGCCTACACCGCGAAACGCTTCGATCAGGCCATCTGGCGCCAGCGCCTCGACAATCAGATCGCCGCCGAGCCGAGCCACGCCCTGGCCATGCAGGGAGTTGACACGCGCCCGCGCACCACCGGCGATCTCCTCAAGCCAGCCCCCTTCGCTGAAGGTCACCTCGTGCGCCGACGCGAACTGCGTCTCCAGCGGCAACTGCGGGTTCTCGCGGTGATCCAACAGCCCAGGCTGCGCATGCACTTTCTGGTGCAAGGTACCTCCCAGCGCCACGTTGACTTCCTGAAAACCACGGCAGATGGCCAAAATTGGCAGCCCCATGGAGATCGCCTGCGGGATAAGATCCAGCATGTTCGCATCCCGTACCGGGTCATGCGGATTGCCAGGCCAGCTAGGCTCGTCGCTGTAATGATGTGGCTCGATGTTACTGACTGCGCCAGTCAGCAACAGCCCGTCGAGCCGCGACAGCCACGCACGTGCATCGATCGGCGGCTGTAGCAAAGGCAGCAGTAATGGGGTCACACCCGCACCGTCAATGGCGGCGCGAGCGTATTTTTCCCCGGCGGCCATAAACGATTGCTGGCCAATAAGCTTGCAGTCGGTCGGCAAACCGACCAGAGGCGATACAGCCATGCGAAAAACTCGTGTGGCGTCGCTGCAAGTTACAGTGCACGTTATATTTTTACAACACAATACAACAGGCGCGTGCGACTTCCGCGCGCCTCACGCAAGGCCGGGAAATCAATAATGTGACCCATGGCAGCCATGGCAGCACATGCACTCGGATCGACCGCCACGCATTCTTGACGCCACGGCGCTCTGTTAGGCTTACCGGGTTACCACAGTCCGCCGCGATAACCTGCATGCACGACACTCCGCTGCTGCCCCCGGACGATGCCCATACCCTGCAACGCATCAACGACTGCGCGCAGATCGATCTGCTGCTCCCGGACTGCAATGGCCTGCTACGCGGCAAGCGTATTACCCGCGACGCGCTGGAAAAGGTCTACCGCAACGGGGTGTGCCTGCCGATGTCGCTGATCGCCACCGATATCACGGGGAACACGGTGGAAGAAACAGGCCTTGGCTACGCCATCGGCGACGAGGACCGATTGTGCTTTCCGATACCCGGTACTTTGCGGCCGGTACCATGGGCGCCAGTGCCCTCGGCGCAACTGCTGCTGGCAATGCAGGACGCGGGCAACGCACTCGATTTCGCCCCGCGCCAGGTCTTGGCGCAAGTGCTGACACGATTACAGACGCTTGGGCTGACTGCAGTGATCGCGGTGGAACTGGAGTTCTACCTGTTCGATCCATGCGCAGACGCGCACGGACGCCCGCAGCCACCGCCGCAACCGCACAGTGGGCGGCGCAACGACAGTACGCAGGTCTATTCGATGCAGGACCTGGACGAGCAGCGCGAGTTCATCGACGCGGTGGCAAAGGCCTGCCAAGCGCAGGGTATTCCGGCCGACACTGCGGTCGCCGAGTACGCCCCCGGCCAATTCGAGATCAACCTCACACATCGCACCGACGCGCTGGCGGCCTGCGACGATGCAGTCCTGCTCAAGCGCGCGATCAAGGCGATCGCGCAGCAACACGGGCTACTCGCCAGCTTCATGGCCAAGCCATTGGCAGGGCAATCCGGCAGTGGTCTGCATCTGCACGTGAGCCTGCTCGATGCTGCAGGCCACAATGTCTTCGCCTGCACACCACAGGCCCCGGCCGCGGCGCTACGGCACGCCATCGGCGGGCTGCAACACAGCGCCGAGGATTGCTTGCTGCTGTTCGCCCCACACGCGAACAGCTATCGCCGGTTCGTTGCCAATGCCTTCGTGCCACTCAACGATAGCTGGGGCTTCAACAATCGCACCGTGGCGATGCGGATACCGCATAGCGACCCAGCCAACATCCGTATCGAACACCGCATCGCCGGTGCCGACGCCAACCCCTATCTGGTCGCCGCCGCGGTGCTGGCCGGCATCGAATACGGCTTGCAGCACCACATCGATCCGGGACCGCCGACCCAAGGCAATGCCTACGTGCAGAGCGCGCCGCGCCACCCCCACTGGCGTAGCGCAATCGCACGTTTCCTGGCCAGCGACTTCGTCACCGAACGCTTCGGTACGCGCTTCCGCCACATCTACGGCCAGCAAAAGCACCGCGAGATGCTGGATTTCCATGCGCAGGTAAGCGACGTGGACTATCGCTGGTACCTGCGAACAGTATGAGGAACCGGGATGATCCAGGAACGGCCACACGCAGGAACCGGACCACAATCCCTCGGAACGCGATCGATATGACATTTATGCGTCGTCAGCTCGCATGACCCGAACCGCCCTGCCCCCCCTGCACCGGGACACGGGCGCCGAGCCGTCCCCAGGTCCCGGCTCCTGGTACCTCGACAGCGCGACGCCCCTGCCTGAGCAGCCCACCCTGCGCGGGCAGATACGGGCGGACGTGTGCATTCTCGGCGCAGGCTACACCGGTCTAAATGCAGCGCTGACGCTGGCCGAGGCCGGGTATCAGGTCGCAGTCGTAGAAGCACAGCGGGTGGGCTGGGGCGCGTCCGGGCGCAATGGCGGCCAGGCCATCGTCGGCTACGGCTGCGAGCAACACACGCTGGAAGCACTGCTCGGCCAGAACGATGCGCGCCTGCTGTTCGATTTCTCCCGCGATGGCATGCGCCTGCTGCGCGAGCGGATCCGACGCCATGCCATCGCCTGCGATTGGCGCGACGGCCATGCTCACGTGGCAATCACGTCGCGCCACGAGCGTGCGCTGCGCGCCAGCATCGTCGCGATGGCGCAACGTTACGATTACCCACTGCAATGGTGGGACCGGCAACAACTGCAGGCGCAGCTACGCAGTCCGCGCTATTGCGGAGCGATGTACGACCAGGCCAGTGGCCACCTGCACCCACTGGAATATGCCCGTGGCCTGGCGTGCGCGGCACTGACCGCCGGCGTGCGCATCTACGAGCAGAGCCCGGTGACTACACTGATCCGCGGCGAGCGGCCGATCTTGCGTAGCGCGCACGGCGAGGTCCAAGGCGATTTCGCCATCCTCGCCGGCAATGCCTGGTTGCAAGGCATCGCCCCGGAACTGGAAACGCGCATCATGCCCGTAGGCACTTACATCGGTGCCAGCGCGCCGCTCGGCGCGGAACTGGCGCACGAGCTGATCGGCAATGACATGGCCGTGGCCGATGTGAACCTGGCATTGGACTACTTTCGTCTCAGCCGCGACCACCGCCTGCTGTTCGGTGGCGGCGCAAGCTATTCGGCGCTACCGCCACCAGGCCTGCGCGGTTTCATGACCCAACGCATGCGCAAGGTGTTCCCGCAACTGAACAAGGTGCAACTGGATTACGTCTGGGGAGGCTACGTCGACATCACACGCAACCGCGCGCCCCATTGGGGCCGCCTGACCCCGAACATCTACTTCGCTCAGGGCTTCTGCGGCCATGGCGTAGCCGCGACCGGTCTAGCCGGGGAGGTCATCGCCCTGGCGATCGCCGGGCAGTCGCAGCGCCTGGATGTGTTCGCCCGGATCCCGCACCGCCCTTTTCCGGGCGGACGCCTGTTGCGTACCCCGCTGCTGGCGGCGGCGATGTCCTGGTACAAACTACGCGACGCGCTGTGGTGAGACCCAGCTGTGCGGACTCACCTATATCGGCCCAGAACATGCGATCTGATGTGAAGTGAATGCGAAGCCGATAGAGCATCTGTTCTGCCGCTGGGGCCCGGACAAGCGGCCAACGTGTATCCCACCCCGATTAGCCGTCAAAAGCATGGCGTTGGGGCCCGGCGTTTTGCCTTGGCGCCAGCGCATCATTCGCAGCACTGACGCCTGATGTACCTGACTATCGAAGCGAATCACACGCTCTAAAGTTGTCGCGGATACGGCCGTTAAATCGGTTCCACACAGAAAACGTCACTCTGCGAGGCTTACATGCCGCACATGTTGTCGGCCTCTACCATCATAAACGATCGCGTTAGCGGTTCAGAGAAGCAGCGCATCTTGCTGGTAGAGAATTCGCGTTCCTTCACCGACCTGCTACGCGCGGCGATCGAGCAACGCGTTGAGGTGCAGGTTACTGTCGTGTCTACCCTGGCCGAGGCGGGTAGCGCGCTGGACGATGGCGGCCCCTGGTTTCTGGTGCTCACCGGGCTGGTGCTCGCAGACGGCAACCACGACAGCGTGGTGGACTTCTTCGTCGCCCGCGGCGTGCCAACCGTCGTGGTCAGCGGCGTGTACGACGAAGGGCTGCGCAAACGCATCCTGACCCAGCAGATCATCGATTTTGTACTGAAGAACGCACCAGGCACCATCGACTATCTGGCCTGGTTGGTGCAGCGACTGGTGCGCAATCGCCGCATCGCCGCGCTAGTGGTGGACGATTCGGCGTCGGCACGGGCTTATGCGGCGTCCCTGCTGGCCATGTATGGCTACCAGGTCGTAGAAGCGGCCGACGGTGCCGCCGGGCTGAAGGCGGTGGAAGCCAATCCTTCAATCCGCCTGGCGGTGGTGGACCAGGAAATGCCAGGGATGGAGGGCGTGGAATTCACCCGCCGGCTGCGCGCCCTGCGCGCGCGCGACAAGCTGGCGGTCATTGGTCTCTCCGGCACCAGCGACGCATCATTGGTTCCGCGCTTCCTCAAAAACGGCGCCAACGACTTCCTGCGCAAACCGTTTTCGCGCGAAGAGTTCTTCTGCCGGGTCTCGCAGAACGTGGACCAACTGGAACTGATCGGCACCCTGCAGGATCTGGCGACCCGCGATTTCCTCACCGGCCTGCCCAATCGCCGGCATTTTCTGGAGCAAAGCCAACGCGTGTTGCCGCAATGTCTTACCGACCAGCAATCGGTCAGCGTGGCAATGCTCGATCTGGATCACTTCAAGCACGTCAACGACACCCTGGGCCACGACGCCGGCGATGAAGCGCTGCGTGCGGTCGCCTCGGTGCTGACCGCGTACGCACGGCCGCAAGACCTGATCGCACGTTTTGGCGGTGAAGAATTCTGCATGCTGGTGCCCGGTCTCGATGAGGCGGCCACCACCGATTACTTCGAAAAACTACGCGCGCGCATCGCCGAACTCCAGGTGAACGTCGGCGAAAAAACGCTACGCCTTACCATCAGCATCGGCGTCTGCAGCAGCCAGATTCAAAATCAGGCTCTGCATCCGTTTCTGATCGAAGCGGACAAGTACCTCTATCTGGCCAAAGCCGCTGGCCGCAACCGAGTCGAACACGCCCCGCACGGACAAGCATTCAACGGCGGAGCAGAGGCATCGCCAGCAATGTCAACAAGGTCAGCAGTGCAGCAGCACTGATGTAATAGCCTACCCACGGCAGGCCGTAGTGCGAGGCCAACCATGACGCCGCATACGGCGCGGGCGCGGCACCAAGAATACCGGCCAGGTTGAACGACAGCGACGCGCCGGTATAGCGCACCGGAGGCGGATACAGTTCGGCCAGCAAGGTACCGCATGGACCGTAACTCAGGCCGATGCAGAAAAATCCCAGCGATAGAAATCCAAGCACTTGCCAGGGCTGGCCGCCATGGAACAACGGCGCGAACAGCAGACCGAACAGCACGATGGCGACACTGGCCACGATCATCGCCAAGCGCGTTCCGCGGCGTTCGCCAAACCACGCCGACAGCGGGATGGCGACGGCGAAACACACGATGCCGAACATCTGCAACAACAGGAATTGTTCACGACTGTAATGTAACGTCGTGGTGCCATAGCCAAGCGCGAACACCGTCATCAGGTAGAACAGGACGAAGGTCGCCAGCAACGCCAGCATGCCCATGAGCATCGCCACGACATGCTGCGACAGCACGGTCAGCATGGGCAAGCGCACCCGTTCGTTACGATCCAGCGTCCGCTGGAAATCCGGTGTCTCATGGATGCGCAGACGTACCCACAGCCCGATAACGACCAACAGCCCGCTGGCCAGAAACGGGATCCGCCAGCCCCAGCGCATGAATTGCGTCTCGTCCAGCAGCGCACCCAGCAGCAGAAAAATACCCGAGCACAACATGAAACCCAGCGGCGCGCCCAACTGCGGAAACATGCCGTACCAGGCACGCTTGCCCGGCGGCGCGTTCTCCGTGGCCAGCAACACGGCCCCACCCCACTCGCCGCCCAGCCCCAGCCCCTGACCGAACCGGCACAGTACCAGCAACGCTGGCGCCCACACTCCGATACGGGCCTGACTGGGCAACAGACCGATCAGCACCGTCGACAATCCCATGGTCAACAGCGCCGCCACCAAGGTTGCCTTGCGTCCAATCCGGTCGCCAAAATGACCGAATAGCGCCGACCCCAGTGGACGCGCGACGAACGCCACGGCAAAGGTCGCCAACGATTGCAATCGCGCTGCATCGTGATCGCCATCGCGGAAAAATAGCGCTGGAAACACCAGCACGGCAGCGGTGGCATAGATGTAAAAGTCGAAGAACTCGATGGTGGTGCCGACCAGACTGGCCAACAACACACGACGTGGAGAGTTACGCATGGGAAGAAAATGGGGCATCGGCAAACGACCGACAGAGAACAGCCCTGATTCTGGCAGATTCGCGCGGCCGCCACGCAATGGTTGCAACAGCAACGACAACAGGATGCAGGCCGGCTCAGACCACGCAGGCCCGCGCACGCCCTCCCTGCTTGGCCAGATACAGTTGCGCATCGGCTAGTTCCAGCAATGGCGCAGCCATCGCCTCCACGCCAGGCACCATCGCCGCCCCCCCCATACTGATGCTCAGCCATGGCCCAAGCGGCGATGCGGCATGCGGATGCTGCAATTGCGCGATCCGCTGCAACATGCGCTCGGCCACATCGCGCACGCCCTCGGCGTCGCTCTCGGGAAGCAACGCAACGAACTCTTCTCCGCCGTAACGGGCGATTAGGTCGTATGGACGCAGCAAACAACCGGCCAATGTCTGCGCAAGCAGACGCAGACAGGCATCGCCAAGCAGGTGGCCGTAGTGATCGTTGTAGCGCTTGAAGTAGTCCACGTCGATCATCAACACCCCACAAGGCTTACCCTCGCGCCCGCATGCCTGCCAGTGCGTGCTGAGCGTCGCGTCGAAACGGCGCCGGTTGGCGATACCGGTCAACCCATCCAGCAGCGCGACCTCGCGCAACATGTCGCTTTGCAGCTTCATGATCAACTGATTCTGCACCCTTGCCCGCACCACCACCGGCTGCACGGGTTTGGTGATGAAATCCGCTCCACCTGCTTCCAGCGCCGCCACTTCGTCTTCCGGCGCGTTCTGTCCGGTGACGAAGACGACCGGGATGTCCGCAGTCGCCGGATCGGCTTTGAGACGGCGGCAGACCTGCAAGCCATCCAAGTCCGACATCATCACGTCCAACAGAACAAGGTCCGGCGGTTGCTCCCGGCACAAGGCCAATGCGCGATGGCCGTCCAAGGCCATGCTGACCTCGCACGCATCGCGCAGTAGCTCGTGCAATGCACGAATATTGATCGGCTGATCGTCCACGATCAGAACACGCGGTCGCCTGCCATCCGGAGCAAGACGACGGTAGGCGGCAAACTTGCTCATGCGAGGGCAGGCTCTAGCAAACCGTGCAAGCTCGTCAGCGCGGCATCAAAATGCAGTGCCTGTACCTGCTGGCACATCCGCAGATAGTCCGTCTCGCACACGCCAGCAACGCCAGACGGTGCCTGCTCCAGCACCGCCAGCGCCGCCATATCCGATCGGCGCAGCAACGGCTCCAACTCAAGCAACCAGGGCCGCAGGACATCGAGCGATGCCACGGCACGGGGCTGCTGCACGGCGCGCAGTGGTGCCACAGCGACAGAAAGCGTATCGAGATCCTGTTCAACCGCAACCAGCAAGTCGGCCAGCGCGGCATCGGCATCGACCAAACGGCCTGCGCGCGACACCTGCTCCAGCTCCGCCGCCGACTGCGCCAGCGCCACGGCACCCAGCGTCGCGGCACTGCCCTTCACGGCATGCGCCGCATCCGCAGCGGCAAGCGCATCGTGTCGCGCAAGCGCATCGTGTACCTGTTTTAACAACGCAGGATGCTCGTCGGCGAACGCATCGAGCATACGTATGAACAGGTCCACATTGTTGCCGAAGCGGGCCAGGATCGCATCGAGTGCCACTGTTGGACGCGGCAGCGACTGCGCTACCGTCGCCGCCGCTGACGGAGCAGTCATTCGACCGCTCAATCGCAACAGCGCATCCACCATCTGTTCCAGATCGATTGGCTTGCCGATGTGCGCGTCCATCCCCGCCTGCAGGCAGGCCGCGACATCGTCTTGCGCCACATTGGCGGTCATCGCCAGAATCGGCAACCCCACGAAACGCGCATCGGCGCGGATGCGCCGGGTGGCCTCCAGGCCGTCCACTTGCGGCATCTGCATGTCCATCACCACGACATCGAAACACTCACCGCTCTCGCACACGCACTGCACCCCCTTGAGACCATCTTCGGCCAGCGCCACGACCGCTCCCTCTGCTCGCAGCAACTCATCGGCGATTTGCCGGTTCAAGGCGTTGTCCTCCACGACCAGCACACGCAATCCGGGCAGACGCGGAATATGCGCCAGCGCCTCCAATGCCGAGGGCGAGGTGGACGGTGCCATCTCATCGCACAACATCTTTTCCAGCGTCTCCACCACCTGCCACGGCGTCACCGGCTTGACCAGATAATCCTCGAACGGCACCTCCGTGCGACGCTGCACCACGCCGAACACATCGCTTTGGTAGGCGGTTAACATCAACACCATTGGGGGCATGGCGCAGGCGGCTCGTATCGCGGCCGCGGCAGCGACGCCGTCGATGCCCGGCAAGCGCCAGTCCATCAGCACCGCATCGAAGCGCTTACCCTGTGCATGCGCCTGAACCACTTGCACGATCGCCTCTTCGCCGCTGCCCACGCCAGCCATATCCCAACCCAAGGCGCTCAACGCATCGATTAACGACTCGCGCACCAAGGCGCTGTCGTCCACCACCAGCACATGGCGGGGAGGGCCGGGGCAACGGCTGGAAATTGCACTATCGTTCGCGTCCAGCGCCAGCGGCAGGTCGAACCAAAACCGACTCCCCTCGCCCAGCACGCTGTGCAACTGCAATTGGCCGCCCATCATGCCGACTAGGCGCCGACTGATCACCAAACCGAGGCCGCTACCACCGAAACGCCGGCTAGTCGACGCCTCGGCCTGGGTGAAACTATGGAAAATGCGCTGCTGCTGCTCGGCGCTGATGCCGATCCCGCTATCCTCCACCGTCACGCGCAGCGTCACCGCCTGCGGCTGCCGATGCAACAGATCCACGTTCAACAGCACATGTCCGTGTTCGGTGAACTTGAGTGCATTGCCGGCAAGATTGATCAGCACCTGCTGCAAGCGCAAACTGTCACCGATCAAGCAATCGGGGATGTCTCGGCCGAGGCGGTATACGATCTCGACCTCCGGCCGCTGATGGTTACCGGACAGCACCACCGAAAGGTCGCGCAACAGTTCCTCCATGCTGAAAGGATGCAGGTCGAGTTGCAGCTTTCCGGCTTCGATCTTGGAATAGTCGAGGATGTCGTTGAGCAAGCTCAATAACGACGTTCCAGCCTTCTGTGCCTTGCCGACATAATCGGCCTGGCGCGCATCCAGCGCGGTGCGGCGCAGCAGTTGCAACATCCCCAACACCGCATTCATCGGCGTGCGGATCTCATGGCTCATGTTGGCCAGAAACGAGGACTTGGCCTGGCTGGCCTCGTCGGCAAGCGCCTTCGCCTGGCGCAGTTCCTGTTCGGCCTGCAACTGCTCAGTGATATCGCGATTGATGCCGATCACCCGGATGACCTGACCGTGCGCATCGCGCTCGGTGTGTGCGCCACCTTGGATATGCCGCTGCGTTCCGTCTTCACGCAGGATGCGGAATACAGGGTCGTAGACGCCGCTGCCCTCCAACGCTTTGTGCAGGCTCGCCTCGGTGAAGCCGAGATCGTCCGGATGCACCATGCGCTGCCAATCCTCATAGCGCGGACTTTGCTCGCGCAACTCCACCGGCCAACCGTAGATCTCGAACATGCGCTCGTTCCATTCCAGCGCACCGTCGTTCAGCGTCCAGGACCAGATTCCGAGTTCGGCGGCGGCCGTCGCCATCTTCAGTTGGTCCCGCGCCGCAGTGAGCGCCATGCGCTGCCGATGCCGCTCGGTGATGTCGGCGATCATTCCCACCATCAGGCACTCCCCATCCATCCACATCGTCCCCAGGCAGATCTCGACCGGAAACGCATCGCCGTTCTTGCGCAGCGCCTGCATTTCGCGACCGTTATCTACGCCTTCGGGCCATTCCGGACCGACCTGCCAGACATCTGTCAGCATCGCCTCATGCAGGCTGGCATGTGCCTCGGGCATCAGCATGCCCACACTCTGGCCGACGATCTCGCCGGCGTTGTAGCCGAACACGCGTTCGCCGGCACGATTGAACGAGCGTACCTTGCCATGCGCATCGAAGGTGATGATGGGATTGACCGCGGTGTCGAGAATCGCCTGAGTCAGCGCCGTGCTACGCGCGAGTAAGCGCTCGGCAGCCTGGCGTTCGCTGATGTCCAGGGCCATGCCCAAATACCCGGTGACGTTACCTTGATCGGTACGAATCGCGGTAACGACCAGACTGACTTGGCGCGTATCGCCGTTGCGGCACACATAGGTCCATTCGCGGGTTTCGGCGCCGTCGCGCTCGGCTTTTTCGACGAATACCCGGAAACCTTGCACTGGCATGCCCAGCTCCAGACTGAGTGCCTTACCGCGCGTGCTGACCTCCTCGGGCAAATGGAAAGCCTCGGCGTTCAATCGCCCCACGACCTCCTCCCGACGGTAGCCGAGCAGACGTTCTGCTCCGGTATTGAACAGCGTGACCAGGCCATCGTGCGCAGTGACAATGATCGACACTTCGGAGGCGGCGCCGAGTACACCTTCCAGCATCGCGGTGCTGCTGCTCAGTTCAGCTGTCCGCACCGCAACCTGACTCTCCAGGGTCGCATTGAGCGCCAGAATTTGTGCGCGCGCCGCCTTCTGATCGGACACATCGCGCAACGTCATGGACGCACCGACCGGCTTGCCGGCAGCGTTATAGATCGGCGATGCGCTGACCAGCACATCCAGCAGGCGGCCATCGGCATGGCGGCGGAGAGTCTCGAAATGCGGCACATGCTCGCCCCGCGCGATGCGCGCCAATAGAGACTGCTCCTCGTCCATCAATTCAGGCGACACGATCAAATCACACAAGCGCTGGCCGACCGCTTGCGCCTGGCTGTAGCCGAACAACTGTTCGGCGGCACGGTTCCAACTGGTCACCACGCCATCCAAGGTCTTGCCGATGATGGCATCGGTGGAGCTTTGCAAGACTGCGATCAGGTTTGCATGATTGCGGGCAATCTGCTGACGGCGCAAAAGATTGTTGCCAAGAGCAAATGCCAGCGCGGCGGCCAGTGCACTGAGCAACATTCCCGTGATCATGGCAGGGCCTACCGACCACAGGGCGTTGGCGGCGACGAAATCTCCACCTGCGGCCATGTGCATGTACCAGTGCCGCCCCATCACGGTGCGCCCCAAGAACGCGTGCGGTGCCTGCGCAAGTGGAGCATGCGGCGCATTGCGGTAGAACGGAATCGCCGTACCGGCGGCATTGGCATCGCTCAAGGCCAGTTCGATCCGCTTGGCATCCAGATTAAGCGCCTGCATCACCTTTGGCATCAGCAATGGCACATACGTCCACCCCACCAATTCGCGCTGACGCAACGCCACGGTCGACGGGGTCAGGCCGCTGCGGTACACCGGCAACAGCATCAGGAAGGCCTGCGCACCTTGCGCACTGGCTTGTGCCAAGGTAACCGGGCCGCTCAGGCGCGGCTCTCCGCTCAACGCCGCCGCCCAAGCCACCGCGCGCCAGGAAGGGTCCGAGGCGATGTCCTGCCCTAGCTGCACGGCACTATTGCCGCTGGAATCGATGTACTCGATGACGAAGCGGTCGCCAGCATGCGGCGCCAGCGGGATACGGGAATCCTGGCGCCCTGTTGCGTACTGGGCGGCGAGGAAGCGTGCCTCGTCAGCCTGTACCACTCGGCGAATGAAGCCAAAGCCACCGGCACCGGGGAACTCGCGTGGCAGGTCACGGCTCTGGAGGTAATGCCGTAGCTGGTCACTGCGTAGATCAGCGCCGGCAATCAGCACCGCGCCGCGCAGGCCGCGCAAGCCGTATTGATAGCGGTAGAGCACGTCTTCGATATGGTCGAAGGTGGCATTGGCCTTGGCGTTCAATTGAACCTGCACGTGCTGCACGTTGTCCCGCTGCAATTGCAACGCCACAACCAACGTCAGCGCCGTTCCCACCAATAGAATCGTCAGCGCCAAATACAACGGCATACGATTGGCGCGCAGCTTCAGCATCGTCAGGCACTCCCCAGAGCCCGTTCCCCGGCAGGTCGACACTCGCCCCACCACCATGGCATCGCGTCATGTTCCGTTGGTATGGCGGAACATCCGCTATTGCTCAGCGCGAGATCGGCATAGCGGCGGAAAACTTGATGTCAATCTTCACTATTATGTGAAATAAACCACAAAATTCATGCGTCATACGACGCAATGCCAGCGCTTTCAGCCGGGACGGGCGTATCCCGCCTTGACCCATCGTGTGGGCATGAGGATCCAACGCACGACGCTGATCGACAGCGTCTCATGGCACGGCGGCCTGCATCCGTGCCTGTGCGGCAGCCATCCGCCCCGCCTCGCTGAGCAGCGCCAACTCGCGCGCGTCGTGACGACACAACAGCACCCATCCTGGCCCCGGACGCCCATCCAGCTCGGCGTCACCGAGCCACGCGAGGGTGCGCAGCAGCACGCTCATGCGCACCTCCAGGCGCTTGCACAAGCGTGGCAGCGCCAGCCCCTGCGGCGATTCCGCCAGAACCTGCAGCACGCGCGCGGTCAGCAGCGGATCAGCGGACAAGCGCCACTCCGATATCGCGGGGCGCGGCGGCCGACTCGGGCACATGCGGTGTCACCACCACCGGGATCGACTTGGATGTCGGCGTGCGCGCCTCGTCGGCGAAGCTGGACAGCGGCACCAGCGGGTTGCTCTCCGGATAGTACGCCGCCAGGCAACCACGCGGGATGTTGTACGCGACCAGCATGAAGCGCTTGGCCTGGCGGCGCACGCCGTCCTCGCACAGGCTCTCCAGATCCACCCAGTCCCCGGCCTGCAAGCCCAGCTCGGCGATGTCGGCGGCATGGATGAACACTACCCGGCGCTCGCCGAACACACCGCGATAGCGGTCGTCCAAGCCGTAAATCGTGGTGTTGTACTGATCGTGCGAGCGTGTCGTGGCCAGGGTGAACACCGGTTGCCCCGAACGTGCGCGACGCGCACGGTGGATCGGATGGTCGGTCGGTACCGCCTGCACCTTGAACACCGCGCGGCGCTCCGGCGTCTCCCACACGCGGTCGCCGGCGGTATTGGACAGGCAAAAGCCACCGGGCACGCGGACCCGCACGTTGAAGTCGGCGAAGTCATCGAATACCTGGGCGATCAGATCGCGGATGCGATCGTAGTCGGCGGCCAACCAGCGCCAACGGATGGTACTGCGCGCGCCAAGGGTGGCCTCGGCCAGACGTGCCACGATCGCCACCTCGGACAACAAGTGCGGCGAGGCCGGCGGATTGATCCCCGCCGACAGGTGCACCATGCTCATCGAATCCTCGACGCTGACATGCTGCGGCTCGGCATCCTGGATGTCGATTTCGGTGCGCCCCAGGCACGGCAGGATCAGTGCGTCGCGGCCATGCACCAGATGGCTTCGGTTGAGTTTGGTCGCCACGTGGACGGTCAGATCGCAGCGTTGCAACGCGCGATGGGTGACCTCGGTGTCGGGCGTGGCGGTGGCGAAGTTGCCGCCCATGCCGAAGAACACCTTGCCGCGGCCATCGGCCATGGCTTCGATCGCCGCGATCGTATCGTAACCATGAGCGCGCGGCGGATCGAAACCGAACACCGTCTGCAGCCGGTCCAGGAACTCGACCGGGGGCTTTTCGTAAATCATCATCGTGCGATCGCCCTGCACGTTGCTGTGACCACGGACCGGACACACGCCGGCCCCGGGCCGCCCCAGATGCCCGCGCAGCAAGAGCAGGTTGACGATCATCTGGATCGTCGCCACCGAATGCTTGTGCTGAGTGATGCCCATTCCCCAACAAGCGATCAACCGCTCCGATTTCAGGTAAATCTCGCCGGCGTGGCGCAATTCGGCCTCGCTCAACCCGGACTCTTCGACGATGACGCTCCACGGCTCGGCGACCACGTCGGCAGCGAACGCATCGAAGTTGGCGGTGTGCTGAGTGATAAACGTCACATCCAACAACCGCGGTTGCCCCGCGCGCGCCGCCTCGGCATCGCGTTCGAGCACATACTTGATGATGCCCTTGACCGCAGCAAGATCGCCACCGATCTTCAGCTGAAAGTAGTCCGATGCGATCCGCGTGGAGCCGTTGTACAGCATCTCCAGTTTGTCCTGGGGATCGGCGAATTTCTCCAGCCCGCGTTCGCGCAACGGATTGAACGCGACGATCGACGCACCACGCTTGGCAGCCTGGCGCAGTTCGCCGAGCATGCGCGGATGGTTGGTGCCGGGATTCTGGCCGAAGATGAAGATCGCGTCGGCCAGCTCGAAATCGTGCAACGACACCGTCCCCTTGCCGACGCCGATCTGCGCACCCAGCGCCGTACCCGAAGGCTCATGGCACATGTTCGAGCAGTCGGGAAAATTGTTGGTGCCGAACTGGCGCCCGAACAATTGGTACAGAAACGCGGTTTCGTTACTGGTGCGCCCTGATGTATAGAAAATCGCTTCATCGGGCGAAGCAAGGCCGTTGAGATGCTCGGCGATCAGCGCGAACGCGGCATCCCATTCCACCGGCACGTAGTGGTCGCTGGCGCTGTCGTAGCGCAGCGGATGGGTCAGCCGGCCCTGTCCTTCCAGCCAATAGTCGCTGTACTTGGCCAACTGCGCCACGCTGTACTGCGCGAACAGCGCCGGGGTGGCGCGGCGTGCGGTGGATTCGGCAGCCACGGCCTTGGCGCCGTTCTCGCAGAATTCGAAGGTCGAGGTATGGTCGCGGTCGGGCCAAGCGCAGCCGGGACAATCGAACCCATCGGGTTGATTGGCATGCAGCAGCGTTTTCGCACCCTGTACGGCCACATCCTGTTCCAACAAATGCTTTGCAACCGAGCGCAACGCGCCCCAACCGCCCGCCGGTTGCGTGTAAGGCTGGATGGTCTTCTTGCTCATGCGGTTTCTCCTAGATACTCGGGCGAGACAAGGCGCTGTGGGTGGCTATAGACAACGCAATCGTCGCCGCGGGCGAAGCCGATCAAGGTCAGGCCGGCGCTATCGGCCAGCGCGATCGCCAGCGCCGTCGGCGCGGACATCGCGGCCAACAACGGGATACCGGCCTGCGCAGCCTTCAGTGCCATTTCGTAGCTGGCGCGGCTGGTCACCACCGCGAAGCCGCAGGCCGGATCGATGCCCGCCGTGGCCAACGCCCCGATCAGCTTGTCCAAGGCGTTATGCCGACCAACGTCCTCGCGCATCAGGCGGACCTCGCCATGCGCGTCGGCCCAGGCTGCGGCATGGGTGGCGCCGGTGGACGCATTGAGCGTCTGTTGTTCGCGCAATTCGCGCAACGCGCGCGCCAGTGCCGGCGCGGCGACCAGGGTGCCGGCAGACAGCCGCCGCGGCGCACGCAACACTGCCTCCAACGAGGCGTTGCCGCAGATGCCACAACCGCTGCGCCCATCCAGGTTGCGCTGGCGTGCCTGCAGCGCCACGGCGTATTCCGGCGGAATCTGCAAACGCAGCGACACCCCTTCCAGGTGGGTATCGATCGCGACAATGCGCAATTGCGCCGACATTGCGACGATGCCCTCGCTGAGCGAGAACCCCAGGGCGAAATCCTGCAGATCTTCAGGCGTGGCCATCATCACCACAAAAGGCGCATCGTTGTAGGCGAACGCCACCGGCACCTCCGCCGCCACCAGATCATGGGCCTGCGCGATGTGCCCGCCACAATGGCGACGCACCGTGCGCGCCACGGCACCCGGTCTGGAAAAGACACGCGATTCCATGGGACGCCTCCACCGATCAATCGAATAGGAACACCGCTCACACGGGTAGGCTGGACGCCGGCACGGCACCGCTACGCCGAATAGGGTCCTCAGAAGGATGTTGTAGACCTGTGACGACGGCGAAGCAAGACCAGGCCTGCATCAGGCCTCGGCACGGCAGGCATTGCACGGCCTGCTGCGAGCTAACCAAGACTCGGGTCTATGTTGAACGACCAAAACCGCCGATCCGGCACAGCAACATACCGTGTCCAGACGGGAAACGCCGACGCACTAGAGCAGCGAACAACACAACTGCGTCGCCGCCGGAGCGGTACTTGTACTGCTCGGAATCAGCCCCTCATGCCGTTCCTGCGTGCTGTCCGCACCCGCCGGACAGCGACTGGCGACGTTTTTTAACTGCTCTTACGTCCGCAAATTGATCCAAGTCGCCTTCATCTCCGTGTACTTATCGAAGGCATGCAACGACTTGTCGCGGCCGTTACCGGATTGCTTGTAGCCGCCGAACGGTGCGGTCATGTCGCCGCCGTCCCAATAGTTCACCCACACACTGCCGGCACGCAGCCGCCGCGCCACGCGATGGGCGCGACCGATGTCGCGGGTCCACACACCGGCGGCCAGACCGTAGACGCTGTCGTTAGCCATGCGCAAAGCGTGTGCTTCGTCGTCGAAAGCGATCACCGACAGCACCGGCCCGAAGATCTCCTCGCGGGCGATGGTGTGATCGTGGCCGACCTCGTCAAAGATAGTTGGCTCGACATAACAACCGCCTGGCACCACCTCCACGCGTTTGCCGCCAAGCAGCAATCGCGCGCCTTCTTCGCTGCCGCGGGCGATATAGTCGAGTACCCGCCGGGTCTGCGCCTCGTCGACCAGCGCGCCCATCGACGCCGTCTCATCGAACGGATGTGCGGGTTGCAGCACCCTAGCAGCCGCGACCACGCGGGCGACGAAGCTATCCTTGATCGAACGCTCCACCAGCAGGCGCGAGGCCGCCGTACAGACCTCGCCCTGATTGTAGAAGATCGCATAGGCCATCGCCTGCGCGGCCTGCTCCAAGTCCGGTGCATCGGCGAACACCAGACTCGGGCTCTTGCCGCCGCACTCCACGTAAGCACGCTTCATATTCGATTGCCCGGCACACTGCAGCAGATGTCGGCCGACCGGAGTGGAGCCGGTGAATACCAATCCGTCCACATCCATGTGCAATGCCAGCGGTTCACCGGCACGCTTGCCGAAGCCGGGCACCACATTGAACACGCCATCGGGAATACCCGCCTCGGCGACCAGTTCGGCTAGGCGCAGTGCACTTAAGGGCGATTTCTCCGACGGTTTGAGTACCACCGAATTGCCGGCCGCCAATGCCGGAGCGATCTTCCATGCCGCCATCAACAACGGAAAATTCCACGGCACGATCGCGCCGATCACCCCCAATGGTTCGCGCGTGATCAGGCCCAGTTCGTCCTGCCCCGTCGGCGCCACCTCGCCATAGATCTTGTCCACCGCCTCGGCGCTCCAGGCTAGGCAGCGCACCGTCGCCAGCAAGTCCACACGCCGCGCATCGCGTACCGGCTTGCCCATGTCCAGCGATTCCAGCAGCGCCAGTTCGTCGGCATGCCGTTCGACCAATTGCGCCAGCGCCAGCAGGGTCTTCTTGCGCTGCACCGGCCTGGCCTGCGACCAGTGTCCGAGATCGAAGCTGCGCCGCGCTGCGGCAACCGCCCGAGCGATGTCTTCCGCCTCGCCCGCGGCGACCCGCCCCAACAAACGACCGTCGATGGGGCTGATGCAGTCGAAAGTCTCGCCGCTGGCCGCATCGACGTAACGTCCATCGATGAAAGCTTGAGTGCGCAAGCACAGCGACATAGCCATTGCCTGCCAGGCGTCATGGGGACGGGGTACGGTCATCGGACACTCCGGATCGCAAAAAGGAATAGCATGGCGCATGCACAACGAACACGCGCTCCCCCCGTAGCACACACGTGTCTGCGTGATCTCGCGCATCCGCGACGGATGGCGCTGCAATCTCGCGCCTTGGGCTTGTAGGAGAACGCCGAGCGCGACATTGCCACGATCCGCAGCGCATGCCGCTCGCTCACCCCAAAACGCTCCTTCAGCCGACCGACCCAGTCGCGCTTCTGGACAGGCCTCAGAGCTTTTCTGTGACCATCTCCTGCAGCATCGCCTTGTCCATGCTCAGGTCGGCCACTCGCTGTTTAAGTTTGCGATTTTCCTCCTCCAGCAGCCACAGGCGCTTGAGCTCAGATAGACCCAGCCAACCGTACTTCTTGCGCCATACGTAGAACGTGGCCACGGCTATGCCCATCATCCGGCAGATTTCACCGACCGCCCCCCCGGCTCGGCCTGCTTGAGCGCGTAAGCAATCTGTTCTCCAGTAAAACGTGACTTCTTCATCGTTTGACTCCTCGTGATGACGGGGGCCCATGCCGGCGAAGTCTCTACTTTACGATACGCCTGTTTTTAGGTGGGGTCACCATAGCCAACAGAATTTCGACGCTGCATCTGCATCATATTCGACTTAACCTATGGGATGCTAGCGATGAACATAAGCCTTATCGCAGGCTTCTTGCTGATACTTTATGCCGCAGGCTCGATTTCCTACGTATTCGCTTTCCGCGGGAAAAAGCGCTATTCCACTTTTTCACAATACATGCGAAAAAGCTGGCCTATCTTCGCTCCTTTCAATTGCTTGCTTTACATGGCGACCCGAAAGCATGCCAAAGGTCCGGTTATCGACGCGTCTTATCTCAAGAATATAGCACTACTGCGTAGTCAGTGGCATGTAATCCGCGCAGAGGCGATTTCACTGCACCAGAGCGGACAACTGAGAGAAACCTCTCAGCCCGGATCGGCAGGCTTTCATGATCTTGGATTTCGCACGTTCTACAAACACGGCTGGATGAAATTCTATCTGAAGTGGTATGGAAAAACGCATCGATCCGCTATTCGCCTCTGTCCTGAAACAACTCGAATCTTAGAACAACTGCCCTGGATTCACGGGGCCATGTTTTCGATACTTCCTCCAGGAGCCGAGCTAAGTCTCCACTCCGACCCACTCGCCTGCTCACTTCGATACCATCTTGGACTCAAAACTCCAAACTCTGATAATTGCAAAATAATTATAGATGGACGCACCATGGCATGGCGGGACGGCCAAGACTTCGTTTTTGACGAGACTTACCCCCATTCCGCAATCAACGCCAGCGACCAAGACAGGGTCATCCTGATGTGCGACGTTGAACGACCGATGCATCTGACCGGCCGTCTGATAAACCATCTCTATATGCTGATCGCACGTGGAATGCTGGTTCCTAACACCTCCGAAGACGAGAAGGGTGCGATAAGTCGCCTGTTCGAACTTATTGATCCCGTTCGACAGGCCGGCACCGAACTCAAAAGACGCAAAAGGATCATCTATAAATTCATCAAGCACACGCTTAATTTTGGATTACTTGGATTACTTCTATACGTCACCTACCTGGCAATGCGGTCCTTAGAAATAGCCATATCTGCTGCCTTCACATGAAATTGCGTGGTGGTGCCGTTCTCCGTCCTGGCGCTGCGTCGGCCCAGTGCGTCGTAGCTGTAGCTGGCGATGACAGTGCCGCCCTGCGTGATCTGGCTCAGGTGGTCGCGGTCGTCCCAGGTGTAGGTTCTCGTGCCATCGCTGAGCAGGCGGTCGCCGTCATCATAGGCATAACGCACCGGCTACTGCGTGGCGGCCTGAAAAAATTCATCGAAACGCATCGGCGAGATTGTTCGAGAGCACCCTTTACCCAAGCGACTCTGTCGCGGAAAAATACCTCCGCACCGAAGGAGAAAAATATAAATAAAATACAACAATCACAATTAATGTCAAACAAAAAACGAGATCCGGAATTTTCACAGAATTATTAGAAGCGCCAGAATTCCTGACAACATAAGAACCCAAGTTAATCACAATCCACCCAACAGAGAAAAGGATTCGGCCATATTTTATTTTAAGAAAAATCAACAATGAAGCCATGCCCAAAATAATGGCAGACAACACAAAAATGACTACATTACCACCACTCCGCCAAAATGATTGATCAACCACCACACCGGATACTCCAGACCCAAACAAAGGATATGCAACAGCCATTATTAGAGAAAAAAATCCACAGACAGTTATTAATCGCAGAAATCGCGGCATACTGAAAAAATTTTTAAACACATTCAGCCCCTCTTAAAAATATTAATGGCCTATGACTTCAAAACCCATTGATCCACCGAAGCCCAAACCATATTTCGGAGAACGATTCATTGCGGGTGTATCAGCAGATTCAGGCCCTTCGTGATAGTCATCGCCTGATTCTATGTCTATGCCTGCTGCACCCTGGGCAGGACTCCAAGACCACGGCCCAACAGTGACACCAGTACTAATATATGTCCCGACAGTGGTTCCACTGCAAGGCGTTTTATCCCTACCTGAACGTTTCCCGTAAGGATCAAAACTCAAACCATCCTCAACTCCAAACCCAATTCTTCCACCAAAAAACCATTTACCATCATCTGGATCCTTGCCAAACACAATAGCTCCGCCAATAATGTCGATAGCGGTAAACGTCACCGACCATAAACCAGATGGATCCCTATAACCAACTGGGTTGGCCCGAGCATATAGATAGACATTCGGACCTGCCATCAACTTAATCGGATCCTCACTAATGAACCGCCCCAACTCCGGCGTGTAATACCGCGCACGGTAGTAATACAACCCGCTCTGGTCGTGCTCGCGACCGGTGTATTGATACGGGTTGTTGTAGCTCGTGCTGCTTTGCGTGGTGGTTCCATACGGATCGTAGTCGTAACGCTGCACCGCATTGCCGTTCGTATCCGTCAGTAGCCTTGTGCTGCCCAACAGATCGGTCAGGAAGTAGGTGCGTCCGCCGTTATCGTCGCGCGCGTAACGTTCGTCGATGCCTGGGCCCGTCAGGATCGGGTTGATCGTTGTTCCTTGCGTCTCCTGCACGGTATTCAGACCGTCGTACAGGTATTGCGTGGTCGCGCCATTCTCCGTCCTGGCGCTGCGTCGGCCCAGTGCGTCGTAGCTGTAGCTGGCGATGACAGTCCCGCCCTGCGTGATCTGGCTCAGGTGGTCGCGGTCGTCCCAGGTGTAGGTTCGCGTGCCATCGCTGAGCAGGTGGCCGTCGGCGTCGTAGCTGCGGGCGTTGCCGTTGGCCTGCGTCTGCCGGTTGTTGTCGTCGAAGGTATTGTTGGTGCTGGCTGGTGGCAACGCCTGCGGCGCGTGGCTACCGGTCTGCGCGACCAGTTGCCCCCGGCTGTCGTAGCCATAACCCAGGCTTCCCAGTGCCGCTTGCCCCGCCTTGCCCCAAGCCAGGCCCGTCACTTGATTGGCGTCGTTGTAAACGTACACCGTCTGCACCTGGTTCGGCAGCGTCTTGCTGCTCAGCCGGTTGGCGTTGTCGTAGGCGAAGCTCACCGTGTCGCTACCCTGGGCGATGCCGGTCAGGCGGTCGCCGTCATCATAGGCATAGTTCACTTTCGTCTGCGTGGCCGCCTGCATGCTGGTCCGCCGGCCCACGGCATCGTAGCCGTACACGATGCTGCCTTGCGGGCCGTTGGCCTGGGTCACCTGGTCGAAGCCGTCGTAGCTCCAGTTCAACGTGCCCGACAGGCTGTCGGACAGCACCATCAGTCGGTTGCCGGCGTCGTAGCTGGCGGTCAGCGTGCCGCCCGCGCCGGGCAGCGTGGCCGTGCTCGGCCGGCCTAAGGCGTCGTAGCTGTACGTGGTGGTGCGGTTGCGTCGGTCGGTGTGCGTGGCGACACGGTCCATGCTGTCGTAGGTCCAGCTCTCCGCCTGGCCCAGCGCGTCGGTGCGGCTGATGCGGCGGTCGCGTGCATCGTAGGCATAGGTGACACCTGCACCGTGCGGCAGCAGGATCGCCGACACGTTGCCATTGCCATCGAAGCCCGTTGCCACGCTGTTGCCCAACGGATCGACTGCCTTGGTTTGCCGGCCCAGTGCGTCGTATTCGAAGCGCGAGATGTTGCCTTGCGCGTCCTGTACGCCGATCAAGCGGCCCAGCGCGTCGTAGCGCAATTGCGTCTGCCGGCCCAGCGCGTCGGTGATCGCGGTCAGGTCGTCGTTGCTCCAGGTGAAATTGGTCGTGTGGCCAAGTGGGTCGGTCACGCTCAGGCGTTGCCCATCAGCGCATGCGCGCGGCAGCGCACTAGAGATTTACTTCCCCTCCAAAATACCCCTCAAGGAGCTATTTTCATCGCTTAAGTAAATAATATCATAAATCCTCCAGCCAACTGACAAATTCTTCAATTTAAAATCCAGAGAAATTTTCTGACCGCTTGAAGGATATGTATATTGCACATCAACATTTCCACCACCAGCATCCTTTACAACGAGATTGATTGCAGCATCATCCTGAGATGCAAATATTGGATCAAAATCCAACTTGCACAACTCACCTCTGCTTCTAGCATTGCAATCAGCTTCATTCAGAATTAATTGCGTCAAATGAGGATCGAAATATTTACTCAAAATCTCTTTTGACTGCTCCGCAATGGGCTTACCCAAATATCGCCGAGCCTCATCATCTGACTGAAAAAGAGCAGGCCAACCATAGTCTCGATATAGACGACACACCGTGGAGCTAGGATTATTATTAGCCTGAGCAGTGCAATTTAAAGAAAGCAACACAAGCAACGACCATCTTGCACATAGCTCACCAAGAAAATCACCAATTAATCGCATCACCAACTTCCGACCCCCAGTTGAATCAAACAAATATTCAAATCATCAAGGAGAAGGCGCCCGATAAATATTATACTGTGAATTATTACATCCAGGACCAGGAAAAAATTCACTCTGAAAAAAATCACAAATCCAGCCATGGCCATCATGATTTTCTATGTGACCGGATGGATTACCACGTGGGCACGGCTGACTCTTCACCTCAGGACTTATCGAGAAAATCTGAAGCCATTTTCCGGAGGACTCCCCATATCGGGTCATTAAAGTCATCCATTCCTGAACCCGCATAAGCATTATCTGGCATTTCTTCCGCAGCAAGGATCAATTCTCTAATTTTCTCCTTTCGACAATTCGATATTTTATCCCACTCAAGCAACGCCTTCCCTGCAAGAATTTCCTGCCGTATTTCCCATGCAACACCAAGATGTGAATCAAAATCATCAAAAATTTCTTCTGGCGACTTTGATAATGACCTAACTGCATCTTCAAAAAAAAGCAAACATGATGAAAGGGCATCATCCATTAATATGGAATCACCGACTACTCGTTGATTTTTATTTTCCATTTTACGGAGACCCTGAATTCTCATTCCGACTATCAATTATCTGCTGCTCACTTTCACCGAGCGGCACAGAGTAAGTCGCGAAAAAAGTAACCACCCCCCAAGCACTTGAGATCCTCATAATATCAAGCCAATCGGGTGTCGACTGAGCACCTGGATGAGCCATTTCTGGCGTAATCGGAACGCCATCTAGATTGTATCTAAACCAACCCTTCTCTCCAGAAACCTTCTCTTTCCAATATGCACCGTTCGTTGCAGACGCCGGACCTCCGTTTTTTGCATCCGGCACGTAACTGCACATTTGTCTATTAGCACCATTAGGTGGACCCAGAAAATTACCAGGCGGCCGAGAAGGGTCGGGCGTCCAAGGACCACCCGGAATATTGGATGGAGGCATCTTTCCCGGAGTATAAGACTGCAATCCGATTGGATCAAAATAACTGATAGGATTTTCGCCCACATACGCATAACCATTCACCCCGCCAGCCAACTTAATTGGATCCTCACTAATAAACCGCCCCAACTCCGGCATGTAGTACCGCGCACGGTAGTAATACAACCCGCTCTGGTCGTGCTCGCGACCGGTGTATTGATACGGGTTGTTGTAGCTCGTGCTGCTCTGCGTGGTGGTTCCATACGGATCGTAGTCGTAACGCTGTACCGCGTTGCCGTTCGTATCCGTCAGTAGCCTTGTGCTGCCCAACAGATCGGTCAGGAAGTAGGTGCGTCCGCCGTTATCGTCGCGCGCGTAACGTTCGTCGATGCCCGGACCCGTCAGGATCGGGTTGATCGTTGTTCCTTGCATCTCCTGCACGGTATTCAGACCGTCGTACAGGTATTGCGTGGTCGCGCCACTCTCGGTCTTGGCGCTGCGTCGGCCCAGGGCGTCGTAGCTGTAGCTGGCGATGACAGTGCCACCCTGCGTGATCTGGCTCAGGTGGTCGCGGTCGTCCCAGGTGTAGGTTCGCGTGCCATCGCTGAGCAGGTGGCCGTCGGCGTCGTAGCTGCGGGCGTTGCCGTTGGCCTGCGTCTGCCGGTTGTTGTCGTCGAAGGTATTGTTGGTGCTGGCTGGTGGCAACGCCTGCGGCGCGTGGCTACCGGTCTGCGCGACCAGTTGCCCCCGGCTGTCGTAGCCATAGCCCAGGCTGCCCAGCGCTGCTTGTCCAGTCTTGCCCCAAGCGAGGCCCGTCACTTGATTGGCGTCGTTGTACACGTACACCGTCTGCACCTGGTTCGGCAGCGTTTTGCTGCTCAGCCGGTTGGCGTTGTCGTAGGCGAAGCTCACCGTGTCGGTGCCCTGGGCGATGCCGGTCAGGCGGTCGCCGTCATCATAGGCATAGTTAACTTTCGTCTGCGTGGCCGCCTGCATGCTGGTCCGCCGGCCCACGGCATCGTAGCCGTACACGATGCTGCCTTGCGGGCCGTTGGCCTGGGTCACCTGGTCGAAGCCGTCGTAGCTCCAGTTCAGCGTGCCCGACAGGCTGTCGGACAGCACCATCAGCCGGTTGCCGGCGTCGTAGCTGGCCGTCAACGTGCCGCCTGCGCCGGGCAGCGTGGCCGTGCTCGGGCGGCCTAAGGCGTCGTAGCTGTACGTGGTGGTGCGGTTGCGGCGGTCGGTGTGCGTGGCGACACGGTCCATGCTGTCGTAGGTCCAGCTCTCCGCCTGGCCCAGCGCGTCGGTGCGGCTGATGCGGCGGTCGCGTGCATCGTAGGCATAGGTGACACCTGCACCGTGCGGCAGCAGGATCGCCGACACGTTGCCATTGCCATCGAAACCCGTTGCCACGCTGTTGCCCAACGGATCGACTGCCTTGGTTTGACGGCCCAGGGCGTCGTATTCGAAACGCGAGACGTTGCCTTGCGCGTCCTGTACGCCGATCAAGCGACCCAGCGCGTCGTAGCGCAATTGCGTCTGTCGGCCCAGCGCGTCGGTGATCGCGGTCAGGTCGTCGTTGCTCCAGGTGAAATTGGTCGTGTGGCCCAGTGGGTCGGTCACGCTCAGGCGTTGCCCGACCCCGTTGCAGGTGGCGGTGCTGGTCTGGCCCAGCGGCGTGGTCACCGAGGTCAGGCAGCGGTTGGTGTAGCCGAAGCTGGTAGTGCGGCCCAAGGCATCGGTGATCGAGGCCAAATCGCCATCGCCGTTGTAGGCGAGCGTGGTGGTGCGTGCCTGCGCGGTGCCGGCCAGTTGGGTGATCTGGAGCGGACGTCCGGCGCTATCGTAGGCGTATTCGGTACGCCGGCCTAAGGCGTCGGTGCGTGCGGTGGTCTGGCCGCTTGCGGTGCGCTCGTAGGTGATGGTCTGCGCCAGGGGCGTGCCGTAGGCCAGCGTGTCGCTGCTCGGGTAATGGCTGACCGGGTCGAACACCACCCGGCGTTGGCTGCCGTCGGGCTTGGTCACCAGCACCCCGGTGGTGCTGCCATCCACGTGCGCGTAGTTGATCGTCAACACCCCGCCATCGGCCTGGGTCTGTTTGACCACCCGCCCCGTCCAGGTGCCGTTGGCGCTCTCGAACTCGTTGAACACCACCCGCTGCTGTTTGCTGTCGGTGATGGACTCCAAGCGCGCCTGATAGGGCAGCGTGTCGGCGCCTTCACGGATCCCGGCGGCCTGGCGGATCTTGTAGTGATAACTGCGCGTGCTGCCATCCGGGCGGGTCACCTGCGACAGGTAGCCGTCATCGTTGTAGGCATAGGACCAGGTATTGCCCAGCGAATCGCTCAGCGTATTGATGCGGTTGTTGCTGTCGTAGCCGATGCTCAGCGCACGTCCCGTGGCCGAGACGATGTGGCTGAGCAGACCAGCATCGTAGGTGTAGTCCACCCGGTTACCGAAGCGGTCAATGGTCCACATCAGCTGGTTGGGGGCATAGTTGTAGAAATACATCATGCTGCCGTCGCGCAGCGTCAGCAGGTAGCCGTGGCCGCGCGGGCTGCCCTGGGTGATGGTCGCACCCGCATACCCGGAGACCGAGCCGGTTTGCTGCCATTGCCCGCCCGGGCCGCTACCGTAGACACGGGCGAACGTCACCGGCATGCCGCCAGGCAGCACCAGTTGCAGTTGGTTGTAATCGACCGTGGTAGAGCACTGACCGCCGCCAGGACACCCATGCTGCAAATTGGTCGGAGGCGCGTAGAGCGTGTAGCGGAAATTGGCCGCTGTGCCAATCCCGAAGTCCTGCTTGTTGGGATCGCCCGGGCGATAGGAGCGCGTCACCACCAACGGCGACAGGCCCGGCACTACCGCGTCGGTCTCGGTATAGGAAAATTCCCCGGTGTACAGGTCGATCGGATCACCCGCGGTGGCGCCACCGCCACCGGCCTCCTTGCCGCAACCATCGCTGCAGTGCGGCGTGTCCGGGTCCGGCGGCGGCTTGCTGCTGTCGATGCTGTAGCTGGCGCCCATGGTCTTGTACAGCGCCACCCCGCCTTCCGGGGCGATGCGCGTGCCGTCGCTGGTCACCCGCCCCTGCCCGTACACCCGCCAGCCCTCGGACGGGTCATAGATCCAGAAGTTGGCCCGCGTGCCGGTGGCCAGCGTGTCGTAGTTCGGATACAGGATCTTGATCCCCTGCGCCGCCTGCGGCGTCAGCGCCTGCACCGTCGCCCCACCCGGTTCCAGGGTGAAGTACATCGGGTAGTTGCTCGCCACCGGGAACGGCGCCCGGTTGACCGGCGTCGGCACGATGGAGAGGTGATGCACCAGCGCCCCCTTGCGGTCACGGATCACCGTGCCGGCAGGAATGTGGATCTGCAGGCCCGGCATATCCGGATGGGTGAGCACCACATCCTGCTTCAGTGGCGAGGCGATGGCGGTGGTGTCGCGGGCGCTGATACGCGGCAGGTACATCGTGTAGGGCAGCCGTGTGAGCTGACCGGCCTGCAACTCGACGCCGACCACGAACTCGCCGTACTCACGCCCGGCCGCATTGGCCGCGCTGCCATCCACGTAAAGTTCCTGGTGGCCGACAGGCAGGCCGGACAGGACGAAGCGACCGCTCGGATCGGTGTGGGTGAGCTGCGTGCCCACGCTGACCGCCACCCCGGCGATGGGCTGGCCGTCCACCAACAGCACTTGGCCGCTGACGCTGGTGCGCTGGCTGGCCATCGCCACCGCCTCCAACGCGCTCAGCGCCGGCTGCGCCGGTTGGGCGCCGGGCGCCCGCCAGCGCGCATCGGTGTTGTCCTGGCCGGGACGCCAGGTGCCATCGGCCAGCAGCGCATGCGCGCGGCACGGCAACGGGTGCGACTGGCCGCAGCCCAACAGCGTCGCCGATGGCCGTGCGGCCACGCCAGGCGCCTGCACGGTGGGCGTCGCCGCGCTCGCGGCGGTCTTCCACTCGATCACCGACAGCGGCAGCGCGGCACCATCCAGCCCATGCAGGCCGTCCACCAACACCGTGTAGTCCGTGCCTGGGAACAGCAACACCTCGGGTTGCACGAACACCAGGCGCCCGCCTTCGGCCGTCGTCACCCGCGCCTCGACCGCACCCGCCGGCCCCATCAGGGCCACGGTGGAACCGTTCACCTCGCTGCCGCGCACTGGGCGCGTGAAACGCAGCGCGATCCGCGTGGCCGGATCGACCCCCGCGTCCTGATCCTTCGGCGAGGCCGCGGCCACCGCCAACGACGTGCCGAACGCCGCGCCCACCGGCCCCGCCGAAGCGAATGTGCCCGTGGCCGGATCGAACACCAAGTCCTGCGACGCCGGCTGGCCACGGCCATCCGTGCCTCCGGACAGGCGCACCTTGCCATCGGCCTGGAGCGTGGCGGTTTGCCCCACCCGCGCCGGCATGGCGATCTCCGTCACCTGCTGCGTGCGCGGGTCCCATAGCTGCGCCTGAGCAGGAGCGCCCTTGCCCCCGGCCACCAGCAGGCGGCCATCGCTCAACAGCGTGGCGCTATGGCCGGCACGCGGCTGCACGCCGTCCAGCGCCGTCGGCACCCACCCGTCCTGCTGCGGATCGAGCAGCACGCCGGTCTTGCGCAGCGCTCCATCCTTGCCAGCACCGCCCCACAGCAACACCCGCCCATCGGCCAGACGGGTCAGGCTGGCGCCTTGGCGCGGTTCCAGCAGCGACCAGGTGCGCAGGGGATGCGGGCTGTCCGCCGCCGTCAACACGAGCGTTTGGCCCGACGCCTCCAGGCGCAGGACACCACCGCCTTCCAGCACCAAGCGCGGCGGTGTGGACGCCATGCCCGGTGCAGCGAACGCTGGCACCGAGGCGGCACTCGGCACACCGGACCCCTGCTGTGCCCAGCCAGCAGGCACGCTCGCCAAGGCAGCGACCATCCCCAGGCCGATGCTGCATATCCATCCTGTCAATGCGATCTTAGGGGTTGGCATGGGAGATGTCCTTGGCTTGAGAGCGAGTGCTGGTGCCCACCAGCAGTTGCGAACTGACCGTCTCACCGTAGTGCGGATCGACGAAGACTGTGTAGGTTCCGGTGGTCGGCAATTTCGTCAGGTTCAACGACCCGCTCGCACTCACCGAGACCGTGTTCAAGAGCGATCCATCTGGCGCATAGACCGTGTAATCGACCGCGCGACTGGCCGGCACCGTGCTCTGCGCCGAGACCCGCAGCACCAGCCCTTGTTGACCGGCCGTGCCACTGAAGCTCAGGCGGGTGTTCTGACCACGACGCGTCAGGCTCACCGCCTTGGCCGTCCCCAGTACCAAGCGATCGGTGAGGTCGGTGGACAAGGTCGAGGTGAACTTCATGGTCTGGTCGCCGTCCGGCGGGGGCGAGAGCACCACGCTGTACGTCCCCGCCTTCAAGTTGGACAGGTTCACCTGGCAACCGTTATTGGCCGCCGCGCAGGTCTGGCTGACCACCGCGTTGCCGGTGGGATCGGCGATTTGCAGGGACATGGTCGACGTCGTGTTCGACGTCACCACGTCGCTCAGCGCAAAGCCCAGGTTCTGCCCGGCAGTGGCGGTGAAACTCAGATACACCTTCTGCCCAGGCACCGTGGTGGCGGAGCTGCCCGGCGTGCCATTGACCGCCACCGTGCCGGTGATGGCCGACGCAAGCAGCACGCTGGCGCTGGCCGTCTCGCCATAATGCGGATCGACGAAGACCGTATACGTGCCGGTTGCTGGCAATTTGGACAGGTTCAAGGTTCCGCTCGTCGCCACCGACTGGGTGTTCAATTGCGATCCATCCGGCGCGTAGACCGTGTAATCGACCGTGCGACTGGCCGGCACCGTGCTCTGCCCCGACACCCGCAGCGCCAACCCCTGCTGACCCGCCGTGCCGCTGAAGCTCAAGCGGCTGTTCTGGCCGCGACGCGTCAAGCTCACTGCCTTGGCCGTACCTGGCACCAGACTATCGGTGAGGTCGCTGGACAGCGTGGCGGTGAACTTCATCGTCTGGTCGCCGGCTGACGGCGGCGACACCACCGCGCTGTACGTGCTCGCCTTCAAGTTGGACAGGTTCACCTGGCAACCGTTATTGGCCGCCGCGCAGGTCTGGCTACCCACCGCATTACCTGCGGAATCGGTAATTTGCAGGGCGATGGTCGATGTCGTGTTCGACGTGACGATATCGCTCAGTGCAAAGCCCAGGTTCTGCCCGGCGGTGGCGGTGAAACTCAGCGCCACCTTCTGCCCCGGCGCCGTGGTGGCATAGCTCCCCGGCGTGCCATTGACCGGCACCGTGCCGGTAATGGCCGCGGCGGAGGAGAGCAACAGGCTGGCGCTGGCGGTTTCGCCGTAACCCGGATCGACAAAGACCATGTACGTGCCCGTCGTCGGCAGCTTGGACAGGTTCACGCTGCCACTGGCCGTGATCGACGCGCTGTTCAATTGCGACCCATCCGGCGCATAGACCGTGTAATAGACACCGCGCGCCGTCGGCACCGTGCTTTGTCCGGAAACCTGCAGCGTCAATCCCTGTTGCCCCGCCGTACCACTGAAGCTCAGACGTGCGTTCTGGCCACGGCGCGTCAGGCTTACCGCCTTGGCCGTGCCAAGCGTCAGACTGTCGGCGAGATCGTTGGAGAGCGTGGCGGTGAACTTCATCGTTTGGTTGCCGTTTGTCGGCGGCGATACCACGGCGCTGTAAGTGCCCGCCTTCAGGCTGGACAGATTTACCTGACAGCCGTTATTGGCCGCCGCGCAGGTCTGGCTGCCCACCACGTTGCCGACGGAATCGGCGATTTGCAGGGACAGATTCGACGTCGTGTTCGGCGTGGCGATGTCGCTCAGCGCAAAGCCTAGATTCTGCCCGGCGGTGGCGGTGAAACTCAGCGCCACCTTCTGCCCGGACATAGTGGTGGTGTAGTTCCCCGACGTACCGTCGACCGGCACCGTGCCGGTGATGGCCGAGGAGGACGAGAGCAACAAGCTGGCGCTGGCGGTTTCGCCGTAACCAGGATCGACAAAGACCATGTACGTGCCGGTGGCCGGCAGCTTGGGCAGATTCACGCTGCCACTGGCCGTGATCGACGCGCTGTTCAATTGCGATCCATCCGGGGCATAGACCGTGTAATAGACACCGCGTGCCGCCGGCACCGTGCTTTGCCCGGACACATTGAGCACCAGTGATTGCTGTCCCGCCGTACCGTTGAAGCTCAGACGAGCGTTCTGGCCGCGCCGCGTCAGGCTCACTGATTTGGCTGTGCCCAGCGTCAGACTGTCGGCGAGGTCGCTGGAGAGCGTGGAGGTGAACTTCATCGTTTGGTCGCCGTCCGATGGTGGGGACACCACCACGCTATACGTACCCCCAAGCAGGTTAGGCAAATTCACTTGGCAGCCGTTATTGGCTGCGAAGCAAGATTGGCTGATCATCGTATTGCCGACGAAATCGATGACTTGCAGTGACAGGTTCGACGTCGAATTCGGCGTCACGATGTCGCTCAGCGCAAACCCCAGGTTCTGTCCGTTGCTAGTGACGTCAAAACTCAGATAGACACTCTGTCCAGGCACCGTGGTGGAATAGCTGCCTGGCGTACCGTCGACCGACGCCGTGCCGGTGATCACCGACGAAAGCAGCACCGTCGCATTGGCTGTCTCACCGTAAAAAGGATCGACGAAGACCATGTACGTCCCATCCGACGGCAGCGTAGGCAGGTTCATGGCGCCACTGCCACTCGTACTACTGACCCACATGTCGTTCACTTGCGACCCATCCGGCGCGTAGACGATGTAATGGACATCGCGCCCAACTGGCGCAGTGGTCTCCCCCGAAACGCGCAACGCCAATGTCTGGCCTACCTTGCCATTGAAGCTCAAACGTGCATTTTGGCCACGACGCGTCAGACTCACCGCTTTGGCTGTGCCGGGCGTCAAGCTGTCGGTGAGATCCGTAGACAGCGTGGCGGTGAATTTCATTTTCCGATCACCGTCCAACGGCGGCGACACCACCACCGTATAGGTTCCTCCCACCAGACTGCGGAGATTCACTGCACAACCGTCCTTGACTGCCATACACCCTTGGCTGTCCACGCTGTTGCCAGAGGGATCGAACAAATTCAAATCCAAATCTGACGTCGTGCTCGATGTCACGATGTCGCTCAGCGCAAACCCCAGGTTCTGCCCGGCCGTCGCGTTGAAACTCAGATACACCTTCTGCCCTGGCACCGTGGTGACATAACTGCCCGGCGTACCGTCGACCGGCAACGTACCAGTGATCGCCGAGGAGAGCAGTATCGTCGCGCTGGCCGTCTCACCGTAACTAGGATCGACAAACACCGTATACGTCCCTGTGGCAGGCAGCGTGCCCAGATTCAACTTCCCATCCGTGCGCAACGTTATGCTATTCAATTGCGACCCATCTGGACCGTAGACAACATAGTAAACAACACTATTGGCCGGCCCTGTGGTCTGCCCCGAGATGCCAAGCGTCACTGCCGGCTGTCCCGCCGTACCATTGAAACTCAGACGAGCGTTCTGACCACGACGCGTAATATTCACAGCTTTGGCTGTGCCTGGCGTCAGTTGATCGGTGAGATCGGTCGAGAGTGTGGCCTTGAACTGCATCGTTTGGTCGCCATCCCACGGCGGCGAAACTAACGCGGTATAGGTTCCTCCTGCCAAGTTGGATAGGTTCACCTGACAACCATTATCGGTTGCGTAGCAGGGCTGACTGTATAGCATGTTGCCCGCAGGATCGAAGACTTTCAGAGACATGGACGTCACCGCGTTCGGCGTCACGATATCGCTCAGCCCCAATCCCAGGCTCTGCCCAGCCGTAGCTGTAAAACTCAGGTAGACATTCTGCCCAGGCACGGTGGTGGCGTATATGCCAGTCGTCCCGTCGACGGGCATGGTGCCGGTCATCGGCGAGGAGAGCTGCACGGTCGTATTGGCCGTCTCACCGGAGGCAGGATCGACGAAAACCGTGTAAGTGCCTGTCATCTGCAGCTTTGGCAAATTCAAGATGCCACTCGTACTGATCACCGTGTTGTTCACCGTGCTGCTCACTTGCGACCCATCCGGCGCGTAAACGGTGTAGTCGACATGCCCATTGGCTGGTACCGTACTCTGCCCCGAGACGCTCAGCGCAAGCCCCTGCTGTCCTGCTGTGCCACTGAAGCTCAAGCGGGCATTCTGGCCTCGTCGCGTAATACCTACGACCTTGGCCGTGCCCAAGGTCAAACTATCTGTGAGATCAGACGAAAGCGTGGCCTTGAACTGCATCGTTTGATCGCCATCCGATGGCGGCGACACCAACGCGGTATAGGCGCCTAACGCCAGGTTGGACAGGTTCACTTGGCAGCCGTTGTTGGCAGCATAGCAATACTTGCCTGCCACAAAAGTGCCGGCGGAATCGCTCACTTGCAAATAGATGGGCGAGGCCGCATTCGGTGTCACGATGTCGCTCAGCGCAAATCCAAGGTTCTGCCCCGCCGTGGCGGTGAAACTCAGATATACGTTCTGCCCAGGCACAGTGGTGGCATAGTTACCCGGGGTGCCGTCAACTGGCGTGGTGCCATTGATGGGTGCCGAAAGCAATACCGTCGCATTGGCCGTCTCACCGTAATACGGATCGACGAAAACCGTATACGTCCCGTCCGCTGGCAACTTGGACAGGTTCAAGGTTCCTCCTCCCGTCACCACCATAGCTGTTCACCTGCGACCCATCCGGCGCATACACGGTGTAGTAGACATTGGCATTGGCCGGCGCCGTACTCTGCCCCGAAACTTGCAGCGCCAGTCCCTGCTGTCCCGCCGTGCCGTTGAAGCTCAGGCGCGCGTTCTGCCCACGCCGCGTCAGGCTCATCGCCTTGGCCGTGTTCAACGGCAGGCTATCGGCAAGATCGGCCGAGAGCGTGGTCGTGAACTGCATCGTCTGGTCGCCGTCCGATGGCGGCGACACCACCACGGTATACGTCCCGCCCACCAGGTTGGACAGGTTCAACTGACAGCCATTAGTGGATGCGTAGCAATACTGAGAGGCCACCGCAGTGCCGCTGGAATCGCGCACAAGCAAATACAGATACGACGTCGCATTCGGCGTCACGATGTCGCTCAGCGCAAATCCAAGGTTCTGCCCCGCCGTCGCCGTGAAGCTCAGATACACGTTCTGCCCAGGCGCGGTCGTCGCATAGCTGCCCGGCGTTCCGTCAACCGGCGTGGTGCCGGTGATCGGCGCAGAGAGCAACACCGTCGCATTGGCCGTCTCGCCGTATGACGGATCGACGAACACCGTGTACGTCCCGTCCGCTGGCAGCGCGGGCAGGTTCATGGTCCCGCTTCCGCTTCCCGTCACTTCCATGCTGGTCACCTGCGACCCATCCGGTGCATAGACGGTGTAGTAGACATACGCATTGGCCGGCGCCGTGCTCTGCCCCGAAACTTGCAGCGCCAGTCCCTGCTGTCCCGCCGTGCCGTTGAAGCTCAGACGCGCGTTCTGCCCACGCCGCGTCAGGCTCATCGCCTTGGCCGTGTTCAACGGCAGGCTATCGGCAAGATCGGCCGAGAGCGTGGTCGTGAACTGCATCGTCTGGTCGCCGTCCGATGGCGGCGACACCACCACGGTATACGTCCCGCCCACCAGGTTGGACAGGTTCAACTGACAGCCATTAGTGGATGCGTAGCAATACTGAGAGGCCACCGCAGTGCCGCTGGAATCGCGCACACGCAAATACAGATACGACGTCGCATTCGGGGTGACGATGCCGCTCAGCGCCAAGCCTAGGTTCTGCCCCGCCGTGGCGGCGAAACTCAGATACACGTTCTGCCCAGGCGCGGTCGTCGCATAGCTGCCCGGCGTCCCGTCGATCGGCGTGGTGCCGGTGATCGGCGTCGATAGCAATAGCGTCGCATTGGCCCTCTCACCGTAAGACGGATCAACGAAGACCGTATACGTCCCATCCGCTGGCAGGTTGGACAGGTTCAAGGTTCCCCCACCACTGCCCGTCACCCCCATGCTGTTCAACTGCGCCCCATCCGGTGCATACACGGTGTAGTAGACATACGCATTAGCCGGCGCTGTGCTCTGCCCCGAAACTTGCAACGCCAGTCCCTGCTGGCCCGCTTTGCCACTAAAACTCAATCGGGCGTTCTGCCCACGCCGTGTCAGGCTCATCGCCTTGGCCGTGTTCAACGGCAAACTGTCGGCAAGATCGGCCGAGAGCGTGGTCGTGAACTGCATCGTCTGGTCGCCATCCGATGGCGGCGACACCACCACGGTATACGTGCCTCCCGCCAGATTGGACAGGTTCACCTGACAGCCGTGACTGGACGCGTAGCAATACTGATAGGCCACCGCAGCGCCATTGGAATCGCGCACTTGCAAAGACAAATACGACGTCGCATTCGGCGTCACGATGTCGCTCAGCGCCAAGCCTAGGTTCTGCCCCGCCGTGGCGGCGAAACTCAGATAGACGTTCTGCCCAGGCTCGGTGGTGGCGTAACTCCCCGGCGTGCCGTCGATCGGCGTGGTGCCGGTGATCGGCGAAGAGATTAATACGGTCGCGCTGGCCGTCTCACCGTAAGACGGATCGACGAAGACCGTATATGCCCCATCCGCAGGCAACTTGGACAGGTTCAAGGTTCCGCTCCTGCTCCCCGTCACCCCCGTGCTGTTCACCTGCGAACCATCCGGCGCATACACGGTGTAGTAGACATACGCATTAGCCGGTGCTGTGCTCTGCCCAGAAACTTGTAACGCTAGTCCTTGCTGTCCTGACTTGCCGATGAAACTCAAACGGGCGTTCTGCCCGCGCCGTGTCAGGCTCATCGCCTTGGCCGTGTTCAACGGCAAGCTGTCGGCAAGATCGGCCGAAAGCGTGGCCGTGAACTGCATCGTCTGGTCGCCGTCCGGCGACGGTGTCGCCACCAAGGTATACGTGCCCCCCACCAGATTGGATAGGTTCATCTGGCAGCCGCTCTCGAGCGCATTACAATACTGGCTTTGTAAAACACTACCGGCAGGTTCGAAGAGTTGCAGCAACACGTAAGATGTCGTGTTAGGCGTAACGATATCGCTCAGGCCGAAGCCAAGATTCTGACCTTTGACTGCATTGAAGACAAATCGTTTGCTTTGTGCGGTGGCAATGATCGGCTGGGTCAACGCAGGGCCGTTTACATTCAAGGGCGTTGCCTTCTCGACCGCAAGCTGCCACGTCGCAGGTGCCTGAGACGGCTTCAAAAGCACCAGATAAGTGCCGCTGGTAGCTGCTCTGGGTAGATGCGCGCTCGCAGTGCTGGCGACGCTCACCGAGCCAGAGGCCAGTTTGGCGTTCGTCGGGCCATAGACGCTGTAGCTGACCGACACCGCACCGAGCCCGCTGAACTGTAGGCTTGGATAATCGCCAGCCGACAGATCGTAGAGCACCGCCAGCGAATTTCCCGATGCATTGACGCTCAGCGGTTGCGGCGCAGCACCAATGGTCAGGCGCTTGATCGATTCGATCTGCGTCTTATCGATTAATGGTGGAACGACCACCACATCCTGCGCGCTTGTCGCAGAACCATATGGCGTGGTCACGGTGACCTTGCCGCTGCCAACGTTGGCCGGCGCCGGGAAGACAATCGTGGTGTTCGATAATGTCGTCGGCGATACCGCGCGTGCATTGAGCAACATCGAGGTCTGCCCCTGCGCAGGCAAAAATCCCTTACCCGTGGTGGTGACCGATTCGCCAATCGCCAGCAAGGTGGGCGAAACCGTGTCGATGGCCGGAGCCATCGCGGCGGGGTCCACGACGAAGTTCATGGCGCTGCTGGCCGTGGCGCTGCCGACGGTGATCGCGATGGGGCCGGTGGTGGCGCCGGAAGGCACGACCACCGTCAGTTCGGTGCTGCTGGCAGTCGATACCGTCGCCGCTACACCGTTGAACTGGACCGCGTTCTGGCTGGCGGTCGCGCTGAAGCCTTGGCCCTTGATCGTGACCGGCGTGCCTGGCGCGCCACGCCCTGGACTGAACGCGAAGATCGCCAGTTGGCCGGCGATACGATCGACCGCAACCAAGTTGCCGATATTGTCGTAGGTATAGCGCGCACTGCCGCCAGTGTCGTTGCTGACCGCGACCAGCCGCCCGCCCGCGTCGTAGACGTAGGACGTCGCCAACGCGCACAGCGAACACAGCAAGAGGCCGATCAACACACCGAGCGGGCCGACGGCCCGCCAACGGATGCGTTGCGTCGTCTTGCCAACCAATAGAACACGCTCCCTCAATCGCTTTTCCATAGCGACATTCCCCTATGACCCATCAATTGGCAGCCGCCCGTAAGCGGAATGATTCTGGTCCCCCCGCGCCTTTATACTAGAAACCCCAACAACATTTCCACCTCAATATGCGAAGGATCGTCTGGCTCAGTCTGCTTGCAGGCACCGCACTCTCCATCGGGGCTGCGGCCTATGCACTGACATCCCTGCAGCAGCGGGAAAAACATCAGGCTGCTCTGGCCACCTCCGCGCTGGGCAGTGCGCTGTTCCATGACACCTCGTTGAGTGCGACCGGCACCTTGGCATGCGCCACCTGCCATCGCGCGGATTACGCTTTCACCCAGCCCGAGGCGGTCCCGCATCTGGACGGCGGCCGTGTCGGCACGCGCAATGCGCCCAGTTTGCTGGACTTGCCATATTTTCAGCATTATTTCTGGGATGGGCGAGAAGACCACATTGAGCGCGTCGCCGTCGCCGCCTTCACCAACCGGGCGGAAATGGCGCAACCAAACATGGCGGCAGTGGTCGACCTGCTGCGCAGGCAACCGGCCTATCGGCAACGCTTCCAGGCATCCTTCGGCGATGACAACATCGATGAGGCGCGGATTTCGCGCGCGATCCTGGCCTATCTCCATTCTGTCGCCAACGGGCATAGCCGTTACGATGCCTATGCCGCCGGCGACACCAGCGCGCTGACAGAATCAGAACGTCGCGGCCTGGCGATCTTCCAAGGGAAAGCCGACTGCGCCGCGTGCCATCGGCTCGACGGCACGCCGGCAACCTTCACCGATAATCGCTTCCATCACTCCAATGTCGGCTTGGAACAGTTGGCCGGCCACGTGAAAACCACCATCGCGGCCTTTCAAGCCAAACGGCAGCAGGGAGTTCCGCTTGCCGAATTGGTGCTCTCGGATCCGGAGATGGCAGCGCTGGGGCGTTTCGCCGTGGACGGCCATGGCGACAACCTATCGGCATACCGCACCCCAACGCTGCGCAATGTCACCCGCACCGCGCCTTATATGCACGACGGCAGTGTGCCGTCGCTGGATGCGGCAATACAACGGGAAATCTATTACCGCAGCCTGACGCGCGGCACCCCGATCACGCTAACGACGCAGGAGCAGGGCGACCTGCATGCCTTCCTGTATGCGCTTGAAGACGCTCCGCTGCGAAATGCTCAAGCACCCGGCGCGGAGTGACCGCCCGCGGTCTCCGGCACGACATCGAATTCGCGTTGAAAGACTTTGCCTGCCTGACCCAGGCGGGCCTCCAGCAGATGCCGGCCCGACGTCCAGGATTGCGCTGGCTTGAACTCGAAACGCGCCGACTCCGCCCCTGCCGCGATGACGGAATGCTGTTCGCCAACCGTCTTGCCGTTCGACACATCGATCAAGCGCAGTGAGAGGGGCTGCGGCTCGCGCGCAGCAGCATTCAACGCGACAGTGGCGACCACCATGGTCTGCGGCGTGACCGGCTTGGGCGGCTGACCCGCGTTGAGCGTGCCGCTTTCCCCACCCAGCAGGATCTGCCGAATCGCCAACGGCCCCTGCGTCTGCCCAGTCGATGTCTGCGCCGCAGCGCCAGCCCCCGAACCAGCCCCCGTGCAACCGCACAACGCGACCGCCACCATCAGCAGACTTCCATACAACGGCTTGCTCATTTCCCACTCCTTTATGTGCCAGATTCAGCGCGAGTCTATCAATAATCAGCCGCCGCAATGGCATCGTGTCTCCCATTGCATCGCTTCTGCGTCGCGCCACCGCCGTGCTTGCCCGCAAACGACTCGACACGCCCGACTGGAACGCATGCTCCTGTCTGCACTTTAACCGCGTCTACATCGCTCGCTCGCGAATTTACGGCACGTGCTTCGACAAGATCTGCTTCGAGGGAAGCATCGCCATTTGACTCAAGGCGCGACCGAAGCGCCGAGACGTTACGGTTCGAATAAACACCGCTTGGCGCGTAGAGTGCGAATGCACCGCAGCACCAACGGGTCGTCGCGGCCGTAGCCGCTACACGCTCAGATCGATACCACGTCCTCCATGGACCGCCGTGCTGTCCACGCACACCACCACTCACCACCTATTGTCCTTGGCCACCTGCCATATTCCGATGCACAACGCCGGGATAGACAACTCCACGCATTGAACGAGGTCAGCGTCAGCGCCGGAAACACAACCCTGCCTGGCTTCAATCCGCAGACGCGGTGAGCAGCTCGATCCGGATCGCCAAGACTTCCCCACCGCCGCTCAAAGCAAAGCGCTGCCGTGCATCGGCAGCCAACCATGCGCTGTCGCCAGCTGAAAGCGGCGTCAATCCACTGGCGTCGTCGAAGTGCGCCTGCCCTGCCAGCAGGTAAACGGCCCAGGCGACTGCGGGTTCTGCGAAAAACAGCATCGACCCGACCAGGGGCCGGTGCAGTACCTGCGTGCGCACGCGGTCACGGCGCCACATCACATTGAAATCATGAGTCGGCCCTGCGAGCAGTTCGCCGCGCAGTGGGCGTTCGCCAGCAAAGCGCAAGCGCGCGCAAGGTTCCTGCAACACGTGCTCGACACCATCCTCGAAACACAGGCGCACACCCTCGCCGTGCAGCAGGACCAGTTCGCGATCGACTCCAGGAAAGACCGAAAACGCCGCGTCCTGCTCGATCTCGGCGATCGACAGGCGCAACACCCACTCCTCGCCGGACATCGGCAAGCGGAAGATTTCCCGGGTCCAGCCGAGTCCGTTGCGCCAGCGTTCGCGGCGATAGACGTTGGCGGGGATCACCCGCGCAGGGAGGTTGCGCCAATCCATGAGTGCATTCTGCACGATCCCGACGGCGATACCTGCATCGTGCCGAGCATGCACGGATTTACACCACACCTGTTTCCATCGCAGCACATCCATCGTTTGGGAAATATGGATGCACAACGCCGGCAGGCCACCCGCACAAAAACATCGCCCGGCTGCACGTCAATGTGCAACACCGGGCGATGACGTACTTCCATGTCGGCGTCCTGCCATCCCCCAAGCATCCTACTCAGCGAGGTCTTGGCCGCGCATCCAGCGCCAGCCCTATCCTCTCGTTGCAAATCCTTTTAGCGCCTTTTCACCGGCTTGGCGGCTGCCGTCTTGGCGGCCGTCGGCGTAGTGGCCTTCATGGCCCCCACATCAATCCGGTCGTGGTTCCGTTCGACCGTTTTGAGACCGATCCCCTTCACATGCGCCAGTTCCTCGGCACTTTTGAAGGGTCCGTGTGCCTGTCGGTAATCGACGATCGCCTGGGCCTTGGAAGCCCCAACGTTCATCAACACCCGGTCGATTTCCGCCGCACCAGCGGAGTTGATGTTGACTTTTTCCGCAGCAAGCGCGGAACCAGACAACAGCAAGGCAACGACCAGAGACTTCAGCACTACGATAAAAGACTGCATGGCAACACTCCTTGTGACTTAGATGAGGACTTCGCCGGCGCACTCCCTGCCGGCGTGATCAGCATCGCTCTCCACATGGGCCCATCCTATCGCCATAACACCCAGAAAAAAGCAGGTAAACGGCGCGTCATCGTGTAGGAAAAACCCTACACGCAGCCCGAGCGTAAAATGGCTGTGCTGCGCCGGCAGACAGCGGTCAAAATGGCGCTAGAAAAATCCTCATCCGGCTGGAGCGCGCCGGCGCAGTCGCCGTGGCTGAGCGAGACGATCGAATCCGCCTCGCAGGCGGCATTCGGCAAGCCGGCGATGTACATGGGCGAAGGCGGCTCGATCCCATTCATGGGCATGCTCGGCGAGAAGTTTCCCGGCGCGCAGTTCATGATCGCTGGCGTGCTCGGCCCGCATTCCAACGCGCACGCGCCGAACGAGTTTCTGGATATTCCGATGGACAAGCGGGTGATCGCCTGCGTCTCGCAGGTGATCGCCGCCCATCACGCCGCCAGCCTGGGCGGCCAGAGCACCGGCAGCGCGGCGATAGCCGGTGGCGAACAACACGGCGGACACGGTTGCTGTTGAAGCCCACCGGCAAGGCGCGGCGAGCAGCAGCGCAACTGCACCGTTCCTGAAAGGCCTAACGCCCGGCCACCGGCATCGACGCTGTCAACGCACCCGATCTGGCAGGATCCGGCCTCACCTCCCATGCCCGGAATGCTTCCATGCACACGTTGTTCGACAGCGATAGCTGGCTCTACATCATCCTGCTCGGCTTCGTGGTCGGCCTGCTGGCGCGCATCCTCGGCCCCAGCAGCGGCCGCTCCGGCTGTCTGTTCACCGTACTGCTCGGCATTGCCGGCGCCTTGTCGGCGGGCTGGTTCGGGCACTACATGGGCTGGTACAGACGCGGCCAGCCGGCGGGTTTCCTTGGCGCGGTACTCGGTGCCATCGCCCTGCTCGCGCTGCTGCGGCTGTTTTCGAGCAAACGCTGACGGCGGGCGCCACTCGCCAGGCCGGCGCCGCGCGTTTACGCTGTGCCACCGATGTCCACCGCAGCCTGCCGATGAGCGCCAACTCCGCTGTTTCCGACGCCAGTGCCGCGCGTGCCGCGCACCGCCTGACCTGGGCGCGGGCGATGCTGTGCGACCCGCAGGCGACGCTGCAACGCGCTTCGGTCGATGCCGGCCAGCGTAGCTACTGGCGCAGCCACGGCGCGATGGAAAACCGCATCGTGATGGACTCGCCGCCGGATCTGGAAGACGTGCGGCCTTGGTTGCGGATGCACACCCTGTTGCACAGCGGCGGCGTCCGCGTGCCCGCGATCCTGGCGCAGAATATCGATGCCGGCTTCCTGCTGCTGGAAGACCTGGGCCAGCCGACACTGGCGCAGATCCTCGACGCGACCACCGCCGATGCGCAATTCGATGCCGCGCTGGGCCAGTTGCTACGCTTGCAGGCAATCGCGCCACCGGCGGATCTGGGCGTGTTCGGCATCGCGCTGTTGCAGCGCGACGCGGGCCTGTTCGAAGAGTGGTTCTTGCAACGTCACCTGCAACTCACCCTGGACCCCGCCGACAGCGCAGCGTTGCGCGGCGTGCAACGCCAGCTGATGGACAACGCGCTGGCGCAACCGCAGGTCCTGGTACATCGCGATTTCATGCCGCGCAACCTGATGCCGGCGATTGATGGCCCGGCGGTGCTGGATTTCCAGGACTGTGTCCTTGGACCTGTGGCCTACGACCCGGTCAGTCTGTTCAAGGACACCACGGTGAGTTGGCCACTGGCGCAGGTAGACGCATGGCTGACGCGCTATCACGCACGCGCATTGCACGCTGGAATTCCGCTGCCGCCGCTGGCGCAGTTCCTGCGCGACGCGGACTGGATGGGCGTGCAGCGTCATTTGAAAAATCTTGGCATCTTCGCGCGATTGAACTACCGCGACGGCAAAGCCTGGTACCTGGACAACGTGCCACGCTTCATCGGCTATCTCGACGAAGTGCTGACGCGACATCCCGCGCTGCAACCACTACAGCAGTTGTTGCAGACGCGGATCAAGCCCGCCCTGGCACAGCGCGCGAAGTCCGGCGTATGAAAGCGCTGATCTTCGCCGCCGGCTTCGGCGAACGCATGCGCCCGCTCACCGAACGCACGCCCAAGCCACTGCTATGCGTCGGCGACACGCCATTGATCGTCTGGCACCTGCGCAAGCTCGCCGCCCTGGGCATCCGCGAGGCAATCATCAACACCTCCTGGCTGGCAGAACAATTCCCGCAGACGCTCGGCGATGGCAGCGCATTCGGGCTGCGCATCGTCTATTCCCACGAAGGCGCTACGCCGCTGGAAACCGGTGGTGGCATGCTGCATGCCTTGCCGTTGCTCGGCGAGGCGCCATTTCTGCTGGTGAATGGCGACATCTGGACCGATTTCGATTTCGCGCAACTGGCGCCAGAGCCGCGTGGTCTGGCGCAACTGGTCCTGGTCGATCCACCGGTTTATGCCGCGCACGGCGACTTCGCGCTATTGCCGGATGCACGCGTGCGCAGCGACGGCGCACCACTGTTGACCTACGCCGGCATCGGCGTCTATCGACCCAACCTGCTGCGCGACTGGCAGGCGGCTTTCGATACACCTAGCGACCACGGTACGCCACCACGCTTCCCACTGGCGCCGATCCTGCGCGCGCACATGCATGCGGACCGCATCCACGGGTTGCGTCATCGCGGCCGTTGGACCGATGTGGGCACGCCACAACGGTTGGCGGAGCTGAATGAAGCGTTGAAACTGTTGAAACTCGGCAATCAGAGCGGCTGAAACACCGCGTACCGGGCCTCGCTATCAAGGCCACCACAAGGCCAGCACGGCATTTACCCGTTTGCGTGTTCAGACCCCAGCCTCCCCCCGGATGCAGAGCGCTGTAACACCCGCCGTAGGAACGGCAACGTCACCCTGCGCTGCGCCGCCAGCGATTCGCGATCCAGACGCTCCAGCAAGCCGATCAAACCAGTCAGGTCGCGTCCGACATGGGTCAGCAACCAGTCGATCGCCGCATCCTCCAGCACCAGACCGCGCCGCTGCGCACGCTCGCGCAGCACCGCTGCCCGATCTGCATCCTCCAACGGCGGCAACACGATGCGCGTGCACTGCGCCAGCCGCGAATGCAGATCGGGCAGGCACAAGGCCAAACCGTCGGGCATCGCATGCGCGGTGTACAGCAGGGTCACGCCAGCGCTGCGCGCGCGGTTGTGGAAATCGAACAGCGCTACTTCGTCCTCGCGCTGGCCGGCGACAGCCTCCAATCCGTCCAGTGCGACCAGGTGACGCCCTTCCAGCGCTTCCAGTGCATCGGGCAAACGGCCTGTGGCGGCCTGCAACGGCAGGTAGGCGGCGCTGCGTCCGGCCTGCTCGGCGGCGGCGCACAGCGCCAACGCCAGATGGGTCTTGCCGGTACCGGTGGAGCCTGACAGGTACACCCAGTCGGAAGCGACACCGGCAGCGACCGCCTGCAGGTGCGCCAGCATCCCCGCCGGTGCACCGAGATAGCGGTCCAGGCGCTGTTCCGGTGGATAGCGCAAGGCCAACGGCAGTTGCGGCACGCTCACGGCTGCGCTGGGCTGTGCGAGGGCAACTCGAGGAGCGTCGACTTCTCGCCAGCGTACAACGCGCTCTGCCGATACGGCGCATGCAGATCGTGCAACCGCGCGTTGCCCACCGCCGGCAGCGCCAGCAATATCCCGCACAGGCTCGGCAATGCCAGAGTCATTGGCGTCAGAATCGGCGCCAGCCACCATCCTCCCCACAGGACCCCGACAACGCCTGCCAGCCATTTCAACCCGCGTAGAAACAACGCGACCTCAGCTTGCGCAGACAACGTCATTTCAGACGGTACTCGGTCGGCTCGGTATTGAGTCCGACCGGCCCCTCGACCGGAGCCGTGATCGGTTGCAGGTCGCTGTCGGCGCCGAGCATGCGGTTCAATCCGGGAATGCCGCTGAGCAGATCCAGGTCCAGGTCCAGGCGGTCGCCTTCGGCGTGGATCGGCACGATGCGCCGGACCACCGAGACGTTCTGCAGCGCTGCGGACGCACGCAGGTAATCGTCGGCGTTGCGAATGCCGGTGATCACCACACGATAAATCCCGGCCGGGCCGGTGCTGACGGCCCTGGCATAGTGCTTGACCAGCACGTCGGCAGCGCCATCGGCGCCACTGGCCATGGCGCGGCGGGCGTCGGCGTCGCTGGTGGACCACGTCGCCAGCACCTTGCCGCCATCCACGAAGGTCCAGTCCGCGGTCCAACCACCGGCCTTGCCGCGGTAAAGCTTGCCGATCAGTTGCATCGGTGGGCTGTAGCGCGCGGACGCGTTGGCCACGGCGGCGGTGTCCTGGCGCCAGATCGCGCCGGCCAGCGCCTGTTCGGCAGCGGTACCGGTGGGCAAACCAAGCCGGTAGCCGCGCTCGATGGCCCGGTCGAGCAAACTGCGCGCGGCGTTGGCCTGCTGCACGCCGACCAGACGCGGGCCACTGCCATCGTCGATCGCCAGCCACACCACCGGCTTGGGCCGCGGCTGCGGCCAGATCGGCAGACCCAGCGCCTCGGCCAGGCTGTCCACCTCTTCGGGACGGAAGCGCGCGACCAGCATGGTGCGGAAGCTCGGGGCGCCACTGGGCGAAGTGCCCTGATCCTGGCGATAGTCGAAGCTGTCCACGACGTTCTTGGCATTACGCAGCGCCTGGATCACCCCGGGCCGCGACATCACCGCCCGGTCGCCGGAGATCTTGCCCAGCACGACGCCCAGCGCGCGCGCCAGCGCCCCGCTGCGATCGGCATCGCTCTGGCTGTTGACCGGCACCTCGGCTTCGTAAGGACTGTGTGCGCTGGCGACATCGCCCTCGGTGCGCAAATCGGCCTGGGCCAGAGCGGTCACGGCAGGCAGGCACAGCGCGAAAGACAGGAGAAAAACAAGGCTGCGGCGCATCGAAGGGTTCCAGTGCTCGGCGTATCCGGGGCGAATTGTTGCGCGAATGCGGCCGTAGCGCCAACGTGGCCTGTTAAAATCGCCGCCTTTCCGCCGAACCCACCGCCCGTGACCACTCCCCCACCTTCCGCCACCGCCCCGTTGACCTACCGCGACGCCGGTGTCGATATCGATGCCGGCAATGCCGTCGTCGAACGCATCAAACCCCTGGTCAAACGCAGCTTCCGGCCCGAAGTGATGGGGGGATTGGGCGGCTTCGGCGCGCTGTTCGACCTGTCAGGCAAGTACCGCGAACCGGTCCTGGTATCCGGCACCGATGGCGTCGGCACCAAACTGAAGCTGGCGCAGCAGTTGGGACGGCACGACAGCATCGGCATCGACCTGGTCGGCATGTGCGTCAACGATGTGCTGGTGCAGGGCGCCGAACCGCTATTCTTTCTGGATTATTTCGCCACCGGCAAGCTCGACGTGGAGACCACCGTGGCAGTGGTGGGCGGCATTGCCCGCGGCTGCGAACTGGCCGGCTGCGCGCTGATCGGCGGGGAGACCGCGGAAATGCCCGACATGTACCCGCCCGGCGAATACGACCTGGCCGGCTTCACCGTGGGCGCGGTGGAAAAGTCGCAGTTACTCGACGGCGCCAAGGTGCGCCAGGGCGATGTATTGATCGGCATCGCGTCGTCCGGCCCGCATTCGAATGGTTATTCGTTGATCCGGCGCATCTACGACCGCGCCGGACGCCCGGCCGATCTGCAGGTCGGCGGCGTCGCCCTGGCCGAGGCACTGATGCTGCCGACTGCGTTGTACGTCAAACCGATCCTGGCGCTGCTGCGCACGCACAGCGAGGCGATCCATGCGATGGCGCACATCACCGGGGGCGGCCTGAGCGAGAACATCATCCGGGTGATTCCCGACGGCCTGGGCCTGGACATCCGCGCCAGCGCATGGCGCCTGCCGCCGGTATTCGAGTGGCTGCAGCGCGAAGGCGCGGTGGCCGATAGCGAAATGTGGCGCACCTTCAACTGCGGCATCGGCTTCGTCTTAGTGGCCGCGCCCGACCAGGTCGCCGCGCTGGAACGCAGCCTGGACAGCCATGGCCTGGCCCACTGGCAAATCGGCGCAGTGGTGGCGGCCAGCGGGGACGCACGTGTCCACATCGGCTGAAGCCATCGCCAGCGCACCGAACCAGGACGCCGAGCATCTGCGAATGCTCGGTATCGGCCATTACGTGGTCGGCGGGTTGACCGGCATATTCGCACTGATTCCGGTGCTGCATCTGAGCATCGGCCTGATGATGCTCAACGGTCGCCTACCTCTGCCTGCCACCAACGCGGCGCAGGCGCATCTGGCGGTGCAGGCGCATCTGTTCGCCTGGATATTCGTGGTGATCGCCAGCCTGATCATCGCGACCGGGCTTAGCTTGGCCGCTGCAATGCTCTATGCCGGGCGCTGTCTCGGCGCGCGCCGCCGCCACACCTACTGCGTGATCGTCGCGGGCCTGTCCTGCGTGATGATGCCGTTCGGCACTGTGCTCGGCGTGTTCACCCTGCTGGTCCTGACACGGCCCTCGGTCAAGCAGCTGTTCGCCCAGCCGGCATGAGCATCCTCATGGCGAACATGACCACCGCACTCGCGTTGTTGCGGGAGCCGGGACGATGACCATCCGCCTTGCCGTCCTAGTGTCGGGCCGTGGCTCCAATCTGCAAGCCATTCTCGACGCGATCGCGATCGGCACCCTGGACGCCGACGTCGTCGGTGTGTTCAGCGACCGGCCCAAGGCGCCGGCCCTGACCAAGGTGGCAGCGGCGCAGCGCTGGTCTGCCACGCCCAAAGCCTTCGCCGAGCGTGCCGCGTTCGATCACACCTTGGGCGAGGCAATCGCCGCGACACGCCCGGACTGGATCGTCTGCGCCGGTTACATGCGCATCCTCGGCGCTAGCGTCGTGCACCGCTTCGCGGGACGTCTGCTCAATATCCATCCCTCGCTGCTGCCTAAGTACCGTGGCCTGGATACGCATGCGCAAGCACTGGCTGCCGGCGACACGGAACACGGTGCCAGCGTGCATTTCGTGATCCCGGAACTGGATGCCGGCGCGGTGATCGCGCAGGTGCGGGTGCCAGTGCAACCCGGCGACCAACCGGACGACCTCGCGCAACGGTTACTGCCACGCGAACACCGGCTGCTATGCGCAGTTCTGCAACTGGCCGCTGCCGGGCGTCTGGCTGAACGCGATGGCAGGGTCTGGCTCGACGGTCAGGGCCAGTTTAGTCCGCTGCGCCTAGATTGCCAGGACATCCTGCGTCCGTGAGAGTGTGCTGTCGCGCCCCCATGATGTCGCTCATCCATCCCCCTCCCCCCCGACCAGGCCAGCCGACCCAATGAAGCTCGCTTCGCGTCCGTTCGCTCTCTTCGTCGCATCCGGCCTGTGTCTGTTGGTGCTGCCCATCGTCGCCGCACAAACGCTTTCCACCCAGGCGGCACCAGCACCGAATACGCCAATCCAGGTTCCACCCGTCGCGCCAGCCCCGACTGCGGGACAAACGCCAGCGCCAGAGGCGTGGACGCCGCCGCCGCTACAGCCCTTCGTCGCCACCTACGAAGCGCGCTACAAGGGCCGCTCAGCCGGCGATGCGCGGATGGATGTGGCGCATACCGATGGTCAACAGTGGCGTGTGGATCTGGACGTGCATGGGCGCAGTGGCTTCGCCAGCATCCTCGGCTTGAACATCGAACAGAGCACGGTGTTCACCGTCCACGACGACCACTACGTCCCGCAAAGCCAGAGCACAATCAAGAAGGCACTCTTCTTCGGCAAGAAAGCCACCGGCGTCTACGATTGGAATCAAGGCGTGGCGCGTTGGGACGGCGACCTGAAGGAAGACCGCCGGGCACCGATCCGGCTAGAACCCGGCGACCAGAGCGCGCTGCTGATCAATCTGTCGCTGATGCGCGATGCACAGCCGGGCAAGACCATGCGCTACCGCTTAGTCGACGTGGGCCGCGTCCGCGAGCACATCTACCGTGCTGCCGACCACACCGAAACCGTGCAGGTCGGCGACCTCAGCTACGACGCGCTGCGGGTTTGGCGAACCAATGGCGGCAAAAATGAGACCATCCTGTGGATCGCCAACGGCGTGCCAACGCCAGTGCGCATCCTGCAACGCGAAGACGGCGAAGATCGTATCGATCTGCGCCTGACCGAATATCAAGGAGCCTGAATATGAAACGTACCGCCCGCCCACTGTCCGCGCTCGCCGCCACTCTACTGGCAATAGTCAGCCTGCCCGCGTTGGCGCTAGAACCTTTCACTGCGGACTACCAAGCCAGCTACATGGGCATGCAGGCCAACGGCGTGATGACCCTGAGCAAAGAAAGCGGTAATCGCTGGCGCTACAGTTTGACGATCAAGAATCAGATTGCCGACCTGAGCCAGGTTACCGTCTTCGAAGACAAGAGCGGCCAGTTGCGCCCGCTCAGTAGCGACGACCGCTCGATGTTCCTGATCAAAAAGAAGGCGGTGACTGCCAAGTACGATTGGAGCAGCGGACAGGCCACCTGGGCCGGCGACCTCAAGCCCGATCGGCAGGGCCCAGTGAAGCTGCAACCCGGCGATATGGATGCGCTGCTGATCAACCTGGCGATCGCGCGTGATGTCAACGCCGGCAAGACCCCGAGCTACCGTATGGTCGAAGAGGGTCGCGCAAAACCGATGGCATACCACGTCGCAGGCAAGGAGGCGATCACTATCAACGGCAAGACTGAACAGGCGACCAAAGTCAGCCGCAGCGACGGCTCCAAGGAAATCGTGGCTTGGATCGTGCCGGACATGCCGGTACCGGCACGCATTCTGCAACGCGAAAACGGCCAGGACGCGCTGGACCTGACGATCAAGTCGCTGCACTGAGCAGCGACATAGCACGAATTAAAGCCGGCACGCTCGCCCGCCTTGCATCGGCCACCGACCCGTACAGGTCGGTGGTCGTCAATCGCAACACTGCACAGCCCCCCGCGCTGCCACGCATGATCGCTGCATGGTCTTCGATCTGAATCTCCGCACGCAGGCTCGGCGGTTCATCGAGGCACATGGGACGCGTATCGAAGAGCGTTTCATTTTCTTAATTACACCGACCGCATCGGCAACGCCATTGAGCGTCATGCACTGCGTCTATCGCCAGTCGTCAATACATGCTGAAAAGCATGCAGATGAGGCACCACGCGTAATTACTGAAAGAACGTCGCATCTCCATCAGACAATAAAAATGCGCGCTATCACTGTTCGCAATAATGGACGACACATTAACCAAAACTTAAGTTGACACCAACCTAGCTCGGTAGCATGTTGATGCTGCCGTCACAAATGGCGCCTCATTAGCCCAATATTAATGATTTAATATTTCAAGCACGATGTGCCGTGCGTCTCACGGAATGGTTGACGGCGGAAACAAACCACCTGCAGATCGCCAATGGCGTATCGAAATACATGGGCCAACTGCAAATATTGAAGATGGTCGAGCACCGTATCGATCTGCCTTAACCAATGCACAGAGGAATCTAAACATGACACGCATCTCACGTTCCCTCTCCGTCATCGCCGCAACGGCATTGAGCATGGCAAGCTTGTCGGCTATGGCAATCCAACCCTTCCAAGCTAAATATCAAGCCAATTACATGGGTACGCAAGCCACTGCCACAATGACCCTGAGCAAAGATGGCGCTAATCAGTGGGCCTACAACTTAGATGTCAAAAGTTTGCTCGCCGAACTCAACCAGACCACTGTATTCGATACAACAACTGGCTCTTTGCGCCCGCTCACCAGCGACAATGTGTTGAAGACCTTGCTCAAGAAGACCGAAGTGCTTGGCGACTACGACTGGACCAATTTGCAAGCAACCTGGTCTGGCGACGTCAGCTCCGATCAAAGCGGCCCAGTGGCGCTGACGGCTGGCGACCTGAGCCCGCTACTGGTGAATTTGGCAATCGTCAGCGACGTCAACGCCGGCAATCCTCTGAGCTACCACATCGTGGACCTGGGCCAAGCCTCACAGACGACCTATCAGGTGGTCGACACTGAAAATGTCAGCTTCAACGGCAAAACCGAGCAGGCAACCAAAATCAGCTACACAAACGGCACGAAGCAGACCCTGGCGTGGATCGTGCCCGACGCACCTGCGCCGGTACGCATCCAGCAAACCGACAACGGCAAACAAACGGTGCTTCTGGTCATGAAGTCACTGAACTGAACAGCAGGCGTCAAGAACAAGCCGGACCACATGGTCCGCCTTGTTCCTTAGAGTGGCTAACAAAACGTCAAGATTCGCTGTGAGCCGTGTGTGGACAGCGCATAGGAACCGCACGGGAAAGGGGCACATGAGGATTCCGAGCACGGCCCGCGACCGTCCGACGGCGACGCAGTCGTTTTGTTAGCGACTCTTACTCGCTGCAGCGACAAGACCACACCAAATCCACTAGCGCCACCACCATGCGCAGGCATACGCCAACGCGATGATGGCATCGCTTATGGTTTCTTTGCGTCCTGCACCCCATTCCCCGCCGGCGCAAAGCTAGTGCGGCAATCCACCCGGATCTGCGCCCCGCTGCTGCGCCAATAGAACGTGCGACACTCGCGTGCGCCCTGCTGGGTTCTGGTCACGCCAACGGCGTAGAACGCCTGCCAGATTTCCTCGCGACTGACCTGTCCATCGCCATTCCAATCCATGTCGCGCTCTTCGATGCCCTGGGTGATGGCGATCCCTGCATACCAGGCATAGCCGACCCATGCCAGCAGCAGCGCCATGATCGTCAGCAACAACTTGCGACGACGGCTGAAGCGACCGCTGAGGATCACGCGACCCGCCGGATAGACGCGCCCAGCGCCCCCAGCTTTTCCTCGATGTTTTCGTACCCACGATCCAGGTGGTAGATCCGATCGATGGTGGTGTCGCCGTCGGCGACCAGGCCAGCCAGAATCAGCGAGGCCGATGCACGCAGATCGGTAGCCATCACCGGCGCGCCACTGAGACGTTCGCTGCCGCGCACGATCGCGGTATGCCCTTCGATCTGAATATCCGCGCCCAGGCGCAGCAGTTCGTTGACGTGCATGAAACGGTTCTCGAAGATCGTCTCATTGATCACGCCGACACCGTCTGCCACGCAGTTGAGCGCCATGAACTGCGCTTGCATGTCTGTCGGGAAGGCTGGATACGGGGCAGTGGTGAGGTTGACCGCACGCGGACGCTTGCCTTGCATGTCCAGGCGGATGAAGTCTACGCCGGTCTCGATGCTGGCGCCGGCCTCGGTGAGCTTGTCGAGCACCGCATCGAGCGTGTCGGCACGCGCACGGCGCACGGTGACGCTGCCACCGGTCATCGCCGCGGCGACCAGGAAGGTGCCGGTTTCGATGCGATCGGGCAGCACCGCGTGACGACCGCCGGACAAGCGCTCCACGCCCTGCACCACGATCCGCGAGGTACCAGCCCCCTCGATCCTTGCGCCAAGCGCGATGAGGCAGTCGGCCAGATCGCCGACCTCCGGCTCCATCGCCGCGTTCTCCAGCACCGTGATGCCCTCGGCCAGGGTCGCCGCCATCAGCACGTTCTCGGTGCCGGTGACGCTGACCATGTCGAACACATAGCGCCCTCCCTTGAGCCGACCATTGCTGCTGGCCTTGATGTAACCGTTCTCGACGCTGATTTCCGCGCCCAGCGCCTGCAACCCCTTGATATGTTGATCCACCGGCCGCGAACCGATCGCACAGCCGCCGGGCAGGGAGACTTCCGCCTCGCCGAACTTGGCCAGCAACGGACCCAGCACCAGAATCGAGGCGCGCATGGTCCGTACCAGTTCATAGGGCGCGATGTGCTGGTCGACCTTGCGCGGATCCACGGTGATCGCGCTGCCGCGCGCCAGCGTGCCTTCATCGATGGTGACTTCCGCACCCAGTTCGCCGAGCAACTTCACCGTGGTGATCACGTCGTGCAGTTGCGGCACGTTGGTGATCTCCACTGGCGCATCGGCCAGCAGGGTCGCGCACAGGATCGGCAGCACGGCGTTCTTGGCGCCGGAGATGTTCACTTCACCGTGCAGCGCATTGCCGCCGGTCACTACGATTTTGGCCATGATTCTCGTAAAGAATGAAGAAGATGAAAACGCGATAGGCGGCGACCGTTCAACCGGCTGGACGGTCGGCCTGCTCGGGGGTCAGCGTGGTCAGCGCAAGCGCATGGATGGCGCCGCCCATCAACTCGCCCAAGGTGGCATAGACCATGCGGTGGCGCGCCAACGGCAGCTTGCCGACGAAAGCCGCGCTGACCACGGTAGCCTCGAAGTGCACGCCGTCCTCGCCCTGCACCTGCACGTGCGCATCTGGTAGGCCTGCCTGGATCAGTTTACGGATGGTTTCGGCTTCCACCGGGCTTTCCTCCTAAAATGGGCGTTCATTCTACCCTCCGGCCGGCACCCGCATGGATGTATCGACCCTGTCTCATCCTGTGCACAGCGACGCTGCCCTGATCGCCAGCGGCCGCCGCGTGGTCGAGATCGAACAAGCCGCCCTGGCGGCGGTCGGCGCCCGCATCGGCGCAGCGTTCGCGGCCGCGTGCCGGCTGATCCTGGCCTCGCGTGGGCGCGTGGTCGCCACCGGCATGGGCAAGTCCGGACACGTGGCGCGCAAGATCGCCGCCACCCTCGCTTCGACCGGAACCCCCGCATTCTTCGTTCACCCTGGGGAAGCCGGGCATGGCGACCTGGGCATGATCACCGACGCCGACGTCGTCCTGGCTTTGTCCTATTCCGGCGAATCGGACGAGATCCTGATGCTGTTGCCTGTGCTCAAGCGCCAGGGCAATGCGGTGATCGCGATGACCGGCCGCGCCCAGTCCACGCTGGCCCGCGAAGCGGATCTGCATCTGGATATCAGCGTGCCGGCCGAGGCCTGCCCGCTCGACCTGGCCCCGACCTCCAGCACCACAGCCTCGCTGGCCTTGGGCGATGCGTTGGCGGTGGCACTGCTGGATGCGCGCGGCTTCACCGCCGACGACTTCGCCCGCTCGCACCCGGCCGGCAGCCTCGGCAGGCGCTTATTGCTGCACATCACCGACGTGATGCACAGCGGCGAAGAACTGCCGAAAGTGCGCGAAGATGCCAGCGTCAGCGAAGCGCTGGTGGAGATGAGCCGCAAGCGTCTGGGCATGACCGCCGTGGTGGATGCCGACGACCGTCTACTGGGGCTATTCACCGATGGCGACCTGCGCCGCACGCTAGACAGCGCGCTGAACGTGCGCCAGACCCGCATCGCCGAGGTGATGACCCGGCAGCCGCGCACCATCGGCGCCGACCAGCTCGCCGCCGAGGCCGCCCGACTGATGGAAACGCACCAGATCAACGGCCTGATCGTGGTCGATGCGGCCGGCCGGGCAGTCGGCGCGCTCAACATTCACGACCTGTTGCGCGCCCGAGTGGTTTAACACACTGAATACGGTTACCTCCTGCCGGCGCCCGGCGCCTTGAGTTCTGGCCACTGGAAACCCGGCCTCCCTGCCCCGATATCGCCCACCATGTCCTATTCCCCGCTGGCCGACCTTCCCGCCGAGCTGATCGACCGCGCCACACGCATTCGTCTGGCCTGCTTCGATGTGGATGGCACACTGACCGACGGTCGCCTGTACTACGACCGCGACGGCAACGAAAGCAAAGCCTTCCATGTGCAGGACGGCCAGGGTCTGGTGCAGTTGCGCAAGCACGGGATCGAGGTCGCGCTGATCACCGCCCGCCACAGCTTGGCCGCGGAGAAGCGCGGCCAGGAACTTGGCCTGCTGGTACAGATCGGAGTCCAGGACAAGCGTGCCGGTGTGCAGGCCCTGTGCGACGAGCGCGGGCTGCGCCTGGAGCAGGTCTGCTTCATGGGCGATGACTTGCCCGACGTGACCGCGCTGCGCGCGGTCGGCCTGGCGGTGGCCCCGGCCAATGCGCACCCGTGGACCGCCGAACACGCGCACTGGATCACCCAAGCCCGCGGCGGCGAAGGCGCCGCACGCGAACTGTGCGACGTGCTACTGGCCGCACAAGGCCACCTACCCTTCCTGCTGCAGGAGCATGGCGCATGAACTGGCGCAACACCCTCGGCAGCATCCTCCTGGTCGCTGCGGTCATCAGTGGCTGGTCGGCCTGGAACCAGCGCAGCAAGCCAGCGCGAGCCACGACTGCCGAAGCGCGCTCGGACTACGTCGCACGCGATTTCGAGGTCGTCAGCCTAAACAAACAAGGCAAGGAAGCGATGACCCTGCGCGCACCGGAGATGGAACGCAGCCGAGCCGACCAAACCCTGTCGATCGTCACCCCGCTGTTCCTACTCCCCGACGCCAACGACCAGCATTGGGAAATGCGCAGCAAGACCGGCTGGGTCAGCGCCGACGGAAAGGAATTGCGCCTGCGCGGCGACGTCGCCGGCGACAGCCCCAAGGTCCCCAGCATTCCGCCCACCACCTTCCGCACCCAGAGTCTGGACGTCTTCCCGCAAACCAACAGCGCTCGCACCACTGCCCCCGTCACCATGACCCGGCCCGGTATGATGCAAACCGGCGTTGGCCTGGAAGTCGACTTGAAATCCCAGCAGTACAAGCTCCTTTCACAGGTCAAGACCCGTTATGAACCGAATGCTGCCCGCTAAGCTTGCATTGCTCGCCCTGCTATTTCCCGCCATGGCGCTGGCCAAGTCGACCGACCGCAATCAGCTAGTAGACGTCAACTCCGACGCCAACAACTGCAATCTGACCGACGACAACGGCAAGTGCCGCTTTTCCGGCCATGTGGTCATTGTCCAGGGCACGCTGGAAGCGCACGCCGACACCGCCGACATCTTCCGCAAGAACGGCCAAATCGATCGCGTGCTGCTCAACGGCAAGCAGGCGACGTTCAAGCAGGAGATGGACGATGGCTCCATCGTCGATGGTATGGCCGACACCATCGACTACAGCGTCCCCAACGACATTGTGATCCTGACCGGCAACTACAAAATGACATCGGCGAAAGGCACCAACGCCGGCCAGCGTATGGTCTACAACACCAAGACCGGCGACATGCAAGGCGGCGGCGACGGCACCCGCGTGCATACTGTGATCCAGCCGAAGAATGCCGCTGCGGCCAGCCAGCCGGCAAACGGCGCCAAACCCCCTGCCGCGACCAAACCCGCCACGACACCAGCCAAGCCCGCGACCAAGCCCGCCAAGCAAGGAGGACAGTGATGCTACTCGCCGAGGGCCTGCGCAAGCGTTACAAGCAGCGTGAAGTGGTACGCGATTTCGGCCTGACCCTGGACGCAGGCGAAGTGGTCGGCCTGCTCGGCCCCAACGGTGCCGGCAAAACCACCTGTTTCTACATGATCGTCGGCCTGGTCGAAGCCGATGCCGGGCGTATCGTGCTCGACGGCAACGACATCACGGCGCTACCGATGTACAAACGTGCCAAGCTCGGCGTCGGCTACTTGCCGCAGGAACCATCGGTGTTCCGCAAACTCAGCGTCGCCGACAACATCCGGCTGGTGCTGGAACTACGCGAAGATCTCGACGAAGCCGGACAGGAACGCGAACTGCTCTCGCTGCTGGACGAACTACAGATCGGCCACGTCGCCGAGCAGCTCGGTGCCAGCCTGTCCGGTGGCGAACGCCGCCGCTGCGAGATCGCCCGCGCGCTGGCGGCCAAGCCGCGACTGATGCTGCTCGACGAACCCTTTGCAGGCGTCGATCCGATCTCGGTCGGCGAGATTCAGCGCATCGTGACTCACCTCAAACAACGCGGCATCGGCGTGCTGATTACCGATCACAACGTGCGCGAAACCCTGGGAATTTGCGACCGGGCTTATATTCTCAACGAAGGCGGCGTGCTGGCGCAGGGGGCCCCGGAGGCACTGCTGGCCAACAGCGACGTGCGCCGCGTGTACCTCGGAGAAACCTTCAGGCTCTGAGCGCGCCTCCTTTTACGCTCTTTCCGCGCTGAGCACACGCATGAAAGCACGGCTGCAGACATCACTTGGACAGCATCTGGTCATGACGCCGCAATTGCGTCAGGCAATCAAGCTGTTGCAGATGTCCAGCGCCGAGCTGGAGGTGGAACTCGCCGCGGCAGTGGAAAGCAACCCGTTGTTGGAATGGTCCGAGGACGCCGCCCTCACGTTCGAGCACACCGATAGTCAGGAGGCGAGCGGCGCCGCTGCCGATGGCGACACCCTCACTCCTGTCGCCGACGACCATGCCGAAGCGTCGCCGGCCGACAGCGGCGAGGACTGGACAACAACCGACCCGGCCTGGAGTGGCGGCAGCGGCGGTGCGTTCGACGACGACGACACGAGCAGCCTCGCCGAACGCGTGGCCGAGCCGGAGACGCTGATCGGTCACCTGCTGTGGCAATTGCACCTGTCGCCCCTGTCCGCACGCGACCGCAGTATCGGTGTCGCGTTGATCGACGCCCTCGATGGCGACGGCTACCTGCGTGAGCCGCTGACTGCGATCGCCGAAACACTGCGCCCGAACATCGCCGCCGGCGAGGACGAAATCCTCACCGTACTGCACCAAATCCAGCGCTTCGACCCGACCGGCATCGCCGCGCGCAGCCTGGAGGAATGCCTGACCCTGCAACTGGGCATGCTACCCGAGTCCACTCCGGGACTGGAACTGGCGCACACGATCGTCAACGGATCGCTGGAAAAACTCCCGCGCAGCGGCATCGCCGGCCTGGCTCACGCCCTCAAACGCCCGGTGGCGGACGTGGACACCGCGGTCGCGCTGCTGCGCTCGCTGGACCCGCGCCCAGGCAAACAGATCGGCGAACTCGGTAGCGACACCTATGTCGTGCCGGACTGTGTCGTCTGGCGCCAACGCGGCGTCTGGCACGCGGCCTTGTCCGCACACGCCCAACCCAAGGTCACCATCCATCGCGGCTACGAACGGCTGATCCGCCAATGCGGCGAAAGCGACGCCGGCTATCTGCGCGGGCAGTTGCAGGAAGCGCGCTGGCTGCTCAAGAGCGTGGAAGCCCGTGGCGAGACCCTGCTCAAGGTGACGCGCTGCTTACTGCGACAGCAAGCCGGTTTCCTGGAATTCGGCGAACAGGCCCTGCGCCCCCTGACCCTGCGCGAGATCGCCGGTGAACTGGGTCTGCACGAAAGCACCATCTCCCGTGCCATTGCCCGCAAATACGTGCGCACACCGCGCGGCACCATCCCGCTACGCGCCTTCTTCGCCTCCGGCATCGACACCGACAGTGGCGGCGAGGCATCGAGCACCGCCATTCAGGCAATGATCCGGCGCCTGATCGAGACGGAGAATCCACGCAAGCCGCTTTCTGACGCCAAGCTGGCCGACCTGCTGAAAAATACCGGCGTACCGGTAGCGCGCCGCACCGTGGCGAAGTATCGTGAGGCCATGAACATTCCCGCCTCCCACGAACGCGTGCGTATCGGCTAACGGCGGGCAATGGTTCATAGGTGAATCCCGAACCAAGGAGTATCCGATGCGTATCGAGACCTACGGCCACCAGATTGAAGTCACCCCTGCCCTGCGCGAATACGTGGAGACCAAGCTGCAACGGCTGAAGCGGCACTACGAAGAAACCATCGAGGTCCGCGCACAATTGGCGCTACGCAAGCCAGACCATCACGTCGAAGCCACGATCAACGTCCCCGGTCGCACCCTGCACGCCGACGCCAGCGCACAGACCATGTACGCGGCGATCGACCTGCTCGCCGACAAGCTCGACCGGTTGATCATCAAGCACAAGGAAAAGAAACAGGACCACCATGCGGCCGAGGTGCGCGACAATTTAGCGTGACTCTTCGCAGATTGCGCCGCCATGCCCTTTGACCGATCTGATTGCGACCGACAGCACCCAAACGCTGTCGGTCGCTTTTCACGCCACCTTGCTGCACACCGCCGCCCGCCTGGGCGAGGGAACACAGCACGGCGGCACCGCCAGCACCCATGGCTTCGCCTTCCCACACGGCCATGCTCGGCACCTGGACGCCTCGCGCAGTGGCGGCAACCGATCAATTGCGATGGTCACCATACCCAGGTCGATCCGGCCTTCACCATGACGGCGCAAACGCACGACACCCACCAACTGATGCCACCATCGCAGCGGGTCCAACTGTGCGGTGTCGATCATGTCAACCAGACACTTCACCACGCATCCAATACCACCGCACGTTACACGTGGCAGGGTGACGTAACCCAAGCCAGCGCCGCATGAACACCAGCATCGACGCCCGCGAACTCTTCGACCAACAGCGCGACCGACTAGGCCTGCGCTGGCTGGCAGGCCACAAGGGCGAACACCGCATCCTGGAGGCGGGTAACACGGTCTCCCGACGCCCGTCCCTGGCTGGCTATCTCAACACAATCTATCCCAACAAGGTCCAGATTCTCGGCACCGAAGAACTGGCTTGGCTGGATTCGTTGGACGCGCGACAGCGCTGGGAGACGATCGAGAAAATCGTGCAGGTCCGGCCACTGGCCCTGGTCATCAGCAAGAACCAATCGTGTCCGGAAGATCTGCGCGCGGCCGCCGACGAGTCCGACACCCCCCTGTGGGTTTCGCCCAAACGTGGCCACGAGCTACTCAATCACCTGTCCTACCACCTGGCGCGCACGCTGGCACCACGCATCATCCTGCACGGCGTGTTCATGGAGATCTACTCGATCGGCGTGTTGATCACCGGCGATGCAGGCTCGGGCAAGAGCGAACTGGCGCTGGAGTTACTCAGCCGCGGCCACCGCCTGGTCGCCGACGATGCCCCCGAATTCACCCAGATCGCCCCCGATGTACTCGACGGCACCTGCCCGGAACTACTGAAAGATCTGCTGGAAGTACGCGGCCTGGGCGTGCTGAATGTACGCGACATGTTCGGCGACACGGCTGTCAAGAAGAACAAGTATCTTCGCTTGATCGTGCACCTGACCCGCCCTATGACCGAACCCACGCCCCATGGCTACGAACGCCTTACCGGCGATTCGGGGACCCGCCACGTCCTGGACCTGGACGTACCGCTGATCACCTTGCCGGTGATGCCAGGCCGCAACCTGGCGGTCCTGACCGAAGCCGCCACGCGCCTGCACATCCTACGGACCAAGGGCATCGACCCCGCGGCAATGTTCATCGCCCGCCACAGCAACATGCTCGAGCGGCGCGGCCCATGAATACCGTGGCGAACACCTCCACCTTGGTGATCGTCAGCGGCCTGTCCGGCTCCGGCAAATCGGTTGCGCTGAAAACCTTCGAGGACCTGGACTACTACTGCGTGGACAACCTGCCGGTGCAATTGCTACCGGCTTTCGTCAAGAGTCTGGTGCGCGAGGATGGCGGCCCCAGCAAGCTCGCGGTCGGCATCGACGTGCGCAACCGCCACAGCGACCTCACCCAATTCCCGCGCTGGCGCGAAGTGGTGGCGCAGTTCGGCCTGGACGCGCGGCTGCTGTTTTTCGATGCCAACGACGACGCGCTGATCAAGCGCTATGCCGACACACGCCGGCGTCATCCGCTCTCGCACCAGGGCCTGTCGCTACCGGAAGCGATCGAGCGCGAGCGCGGGCTGACCATGCCGTTGCGCCACGAAGCCGATGCGGTGATCGACACCAGCACGCTCAACGTACATCAATTGCGCAGGCGGGTAACCACCGAATTCGCACTTGCCGCCGAGAACACCCTATCGCTGCTGTTCGAATCCTTTGCCTACAAGCGTGGCGTGCCGGTCGAGGCCGACTTCGTCTTCGACGCGCGCATGCTACCCAATCCGCACTGGGACCCCGAACTGCGCCCGCTGGGCGGCCGCGACGGCGCTGTGCGCGACTACCTGGACGCCCAGCCGGAAGTACAGCGCTACACCACGCAACTGATCGACTTCCTCGACACCTGGCTGCCGCGGCTGCGCAACGACACCCGCAGCTACGTCACCATCGCCTTTGGCTGCACCGGCGGCAAACACCGCTCGGTCTACATGGCAGAACGCCTGGCCCGACACGCCCGCGAGCAGGGCTGGCCGGAAGTGGCGACCTTTCACCGCGAGCAGGATTGACCGCTGAAACGCAGAACGGGAACGCGTGAATCGCCAGTGCCCGCCCCCGACAAGCGTGGGAATGCGCACCCGCAACGCACGTCGTCCCTTCCATCACACAACGCAGCGCCTCGACCTATCCACCTGACCGCGAGCGCTGCATCGCCTTGACAGCATCGCGACCAGTCGGTTGAGGCAATGGCGAGACCAAGTCCACCATCAAACAGGCGCCACGCGCCCATTCCCTGCGACCTACCCGACCTGTTAACGTTCCTCCATGGCCTGTGGCATTCTCCTCATCACTCATCCCGGCATCGGCGCGGCGCTGTTGAGCGTGGCCACCGGACTGTTGCAGCAATTACCGCTGAAGACCGAAGCCTTCGAAGTACCATTGGATGCCGACCTCGACGCACTGTTACCGAAGGCATCCTCAGCGCTACGCCGGGTCGACGATGGCGATGGCGTCCTGGTGCTCACCGACGTATACGGTGCCAGCCCGAGCAACCTGGCGATGCGCTTGGCGCGGCTGGGCACCCCGGTGCGACGCGTCTCCGCACTCAGTCTGCCGATGCTGCTGCGGATCATGAACTATCCAGAACAGAGCCTGGACCAACTACCGGCGACCGCAGCCGCCGGCTCGCGCAATGGCGTGGTAATCGACGATGCTTGAACGCGAACTCATGGTGACCAACCGCCTGGGCCTACATGCCCGAGCAACCGCCAAACTGGTGCAGACGCTATCGTCGTTCCGCTGCAACGCCACGCTGGCGGCCAAAGGACGCGAAGTGAACGCAAAGAGCATTATGGGGGTGATGCTGCTGGCCGCTGCAAAAGGCACAACGGTGACGGTCAGGGTGGACGGCGTTGATGAAGCCGAGGCGCTCCAGGCCACGATCGACCTGTTCGCGCGACGCTTCGACGAGGATAGCTGAGCATGCGCCGCAGGCGGCCGCAGAGAACGACGCGGTGCCGCCGCAACGGGCGCGTGCTGTGAGTGTGCGTATCGCCGGTCACGGCGCGTCGCGCGGCAATGCATTGGGCCGCGCACGGGTGCGCCTGCCGCACGCGCTGGATGTCGCCGAGCAGCGTATCAGCGCGGCGCAAATTCCCGACGAACTCCTCCGCTTGCACCGTGCCGTAGATGCGGCACGCGCAGAAATGCATGGCCTGCGCCTGCGCCTGCATGGCGCGCTCGCCAAGGAAGTCGGCGAGTTCCTCGACCTGCACGCGCTACTGCTCGACGACCCCGAACTGTTGTTCGGTCTGGACGAGTTGATCCGCACCGGCCGCTATAGCGCCGACTATGCACTGCGCTTACAACGCGACCGCCTGGCGACCGTGTTCGACAACATGGAAGACGCCTATCTGAAAAGCCGCATGGACGATCTGGACCATGTGATCGGGCGAATCCATGCATTCTTGCACAAACGCCAGCCGGACAACGAAGGCCTGGCCGGCGAGATCCTGGTCTGTGAAAACGTGGCCCCTTCGGAACTGGCGCAGTTGCAGACGCAGGGTGTGGTCGGCATCGTCACCAGCGCCGGCAGCACCCTGTCGCACAGCGCGATTCTGGCGCGCAGCCTGCACCTGCCACTGGTGGTGGGCGTCGCCGACGCACTACAGAAAATCAACGACGGCGACGTCCTGATCATCGACGGCAACCAGGGTGTGCTGCTACTGGATCCGACTCCGCAGGACCTGCACGACTACCGCCTGCGCGTGCGCGAGCAGGCCAAGTTGCAACGCGGCCTGGGCAAACTGCGCTCCAAGCCAAGCCGCACCCGCGACGGCGTGGACATCACCCTGCTGGCCAACGCCGAATCGCGCGAGGACGTCGCCCGCGCGCATGCGCTCGGCGTCGACGGCCTGGGCCTGTACCGCACCGAGTTCCTGTTCTTGCAACGCGAGGTGCTGCCGGACGAAGAAGAGCAGTTCCACACCTACCGCGATGCGGTGCTGGGCATGAGCGGACGGCCGGTGACGATCCGCACCCTGGACCTGGGGGCGGACAAGGCCGACCGCACCGGCCTGACCCTGAGCAACGAACAAAACCCGGCGTTGGGACTGCGCGGCGTGCGCCTGTCGCTAGCCAGACCCAGGATATCGGACACCCAGTTGCGCGCGATCCTGCGCGCCTCCGCATACGGGCCGATGCGGGTGCTGCTCCCAATGATCGGCGCGCGCGAGGAAATCATGGCGATGCGTCGGCACCTCAAGCGCATCACCACGCAGTTGCGCCGCGACGGCCACGCGATTGCCGAACATGTCCAACTCGGCGCGATGATCGAGGTACCAGCGGCGGCAATTGCGCTGGACACCTTTATCGATGCCGTCGACTTCCTGTCGATCGGCACCAACGATCTGGTGCAGTACCTGCTCGCCGCCGACCGCAACAACGAGGCACTGGGCGAGCTTTACTCACCGCTGCACCCGGCAGTCCTACGGCTGATCGCGCAGGTCATCAGCACCGGCCAGGCCCATGGCAAGCCGGTGGCCGTGTGCGGCGAAATTGCCGGCGACCCGGCCCTGACCCCGATGCTGCTGGCGCTGGGCCTGCGCGAGTTCAGCCTGCATCCGGCGACGTTGCTGGAAGTGCGTCGGGTGATCCGCGACAGCGACCTGGAAACGCTGCGCGCCCGTGCAGCGAAACTGCTGGCGGCCCGCGATCGGCGCGGCATAGAGCGCTGGTTGGGCTGAGCCGTTCGCGACACAGACCCGCCTGCCTGCCTCACTGGCGCGCACGCGCGAAAATCTCGAGCCAATGACTGCCGCGGCCACTTTGCGCTGCGCATCACCGCACGATGCAGGCGATAATGTCGCCATGAACGCCTGACAACCCGCGCTGCTTCGGCACGCGACCACGACCCGAGGAAGCAGCGCATGGCCGATGCCGTCCGCCACGAGAAGACCGCGCGGCAACTGCGCCTGCTGTCCGATGCGCTGGACAGCCGGCGTCTGGGCCCGGTACGCAGGCTGGTCAATACGCTAACGCCGGCGGAGATCGGCAATCTGTTGGAATCGCTGCCGCCAGGCAAGCGCGAGGTGGTGTGGGGCCTGGTCGATCCAGAAGACGATGGCGAGGTGTTGCTGCACGTCGGCGAGGAAGTGCGCGAAAATCTGCTCGCACAGATGGATCCAGACGAAATCGTCGCTGCGGTCGAAGACCTCGACATCGACGACCTGGCTAATCTGGTCGAGGATCTGCCGGACACCGTCATCGACGAAGTACTCAAGTCGATGGATCGCGAGAACCGCGAGCGGCTGGAGCAGGTGCTGTCCTATCCCGAGAACAGTGCCGGCCGTCTGATGAATCCGGACGTCGTCACGGTGCGCGCCGACGTCAACCTGGACGTGGTGCTGCGCTATCTGCGCCTGCGTGGCGAACTGCCCGACCACACCGACCATTTGTTCGTGGTGAGCCGCCGTCACCAGTACCTGGGACGGGTATCGCTCGCGGCACTGGTCACCCACGAGGACTCCACCCCGATCAACCGGCTGATCGATGACGAGCAACCGGCCATCGCCGTCGGCGAAAGCGCCAACGAAGTCGCACGACAGTTCTCCGACCACGACTGGATCTCCGCACCCGTCGTGGACGACAACAACATCCTGCTCGGCCGCATCACCATCGACGACGTGGTCGATATCATCCGCGACCAGGCCGACCACCAGGCGATGAGCGCCGCCGGCCTGGACGAAGACGAGGATCTGTTCAGCCCAGTACGACGCGCGTTCCGGCGGCGCTTGCTGTGGCTGACCATCAATCTCGGCACTGCCTTCATCGCCTCCAGCGTGGTCGGCCAGTTCGAGAACACCATCGCCAAACTGGTGGCGCTGGCTGCATTGATGCCGATCGTGGCAGGCATGGGCGGCAATGCCGGCACCCAGGTGCTGGCACTGATGGTCCGCGGCCTGGCATTGGGCCAGATCGGCTCATCCAACGTGATCGTGCTGCTGCGCAAGGAACTCTCGGTGGCACTGATCAACGGCCTGGCACTGGGCATCGGCCTGGGCCTGATCGTACTGCTGTGGTTCGGACAACCTCTGCTGTCGCTGGTGATCGGCTCGGCACTGACCATCAATCTGCTCACCGCCGCGCTCGGCGGCGTCCTGGTACCGTTGACGCTCAAACGCCTGGGGTTCGATCCGGCGCTGGCCGGTGGCGTGATCTTGACCACACTGACCGACGTGATGGGATTTCTCAGTTTCCTCGGTCTGGCCACGCTGATGTTGCTATAAGCTACGCCTGACTGGCGCATGTCCGCTGCCCGCGCGCGGGTTGTCGCCGGGACACCGGGACCACGATACTGCGGCCTAACGACCCGAGATCCCGTCATGTCCGTGCGTGCGCTGCTGCTTGTGCTGTGTCTATCGATAGTGGGATGCAGCAGCCTGCCCAGCGATCCGGCCACCGGCCATTTCGTCAGCCGCCAGCTCAACCTCGATGGGCGCGTGTACCGCTACCTGGTGTTCGTACCGGCGCCGGCACATCGTCAAGGCCTGGTGCCGATCGTGTTGTTCCTGCATGGCTCGGGCGACCGCGGCAACGATGGCCACGATCAGGTCAAAACCGGCTTGGGGCCTTACCTGCGCAACCATCTGGGCGACTTCCCTGCGTTGGTGGTGCTACCGCAAGTTCCCGACGGCGAAGAGTGGAACGGCATCAATGCGACCATGGCGTTGCAGGCATTGGACCAGGCCATCGCGGAGTTCAACGGCGACCCGCAACGCACCTACCTGACCGGCATGTCGATGGGCGGTTACGGCACCTGGGAGATCGCGCTGCAGCAGCCCCAGCGTTTCGCCGCGCTGGTGCCGATCTGCGGAGCGATTCTGTCCCCGCACGAAGATCGCGAGTACATAGTGGTAACACCTGTGGCCTATCTGTCCGATCCCTACACGGCCCTGGCGGAACGCTTGCAGCACATCCCGGTGTGGATTTTCCACGGCGCTCAGGACGATCAGGTGCTGCCGCACGACGACCGCAAGATTTTTCGCGCGTTCAATAACCTCAACGCCGACGTGCGCTACACCGAATATCCGCACGGCAATCACAACGCGTGGGATGCCACCTACCGCGATCCCAAACTGTGGCAATGGCTATTCGCGCAGAAACGCACCGACACCAGCGGTGAGAGCGCAGCGAGCGACTGAGCCGCACAGCATCGGTAGCGATGCAAACGCGGCGATGTGATCGTGCGCAAACGGCCTCTCTACGATACAGGCAGCATCGGCGTTTCCACAGCGCGAGCTCCGACATCACCACTGTTATCCTTGCCCCCCATTGCTGTCTGCACCAACCGCCCTCATGCCTGTCGCCCGCCGCCCCGTCCTTCCCCGCTTCGCCCGCACCAGCGTGCAGCCGACCCACGCCGTGCGCATATCGCATCCGGCGGCAACGGCATGAGCATGCTCGGCGGACACACCGCCCATCTCGCCACCTGGGGCATCTGCGCACTGGCCACCGCCGGGGTGATCGCGCGACCGTTCAAATTGCCCGAGGCGTGCTGGGCGATCGGTGGCGCGCTGCTGCTGATGGCACTGGGGCTGATGCCGGGCGGTGAAGCGTGGCAGGCGGTGCTTAAGGGACTGGACGTGTATCTGTTCCTGATCGGCATGATGCTGCTATCGGAAACCGCACGCACCGAGGGCCTGTTCGACTGGGTTGCGATGCACGCGGTGAACCTGGCTGGCGGCTCGACCCGGCGGCTGTTCGCGCTAGTGTTCGGCGTCGGCATCGTGGTCACGGCATTTCTGTCCAACGATGCCACTGCGGTGGTGCTGACCCCAGCGGTGTACGCCGCCGCCCGCAAGTCCGGGGCCAAGCCGCTGCCGCTGCTGTTCGCCTGCGCGCTGATCGCCAACGCGGGCAGCTTCGTGTTGCCGATCTCCAACCCCGCCAATCTGGTGCTGTACGGCGGCCAGATGCCGACCCTGCGCGCCTGGATGGCCGCGTTCGCGCTGCCGTCGGTGCTGGCGATCGGGGTGACTTTCTGCATGCTGCGCTGGGCCGAACGCAAGGATCTGACCGGACGCTGTGCCGAGCGTGTGGACACCCTGCCATTGCCCCGTGGCGGCACGTTCGCACTGGTCGGCATTCTCGCCACCGCCGCGCTGCTGGTGGGTGTCTCCGCCGTGGGCCTGGACCTGGGGCTGCCCACCTGCCTGGCCGGCCTGGCCACGTTGGGCGTGGTCTGCCTGGGCGGGCGGCAATCGCCGCTGCCGATAGCCAGGGCGGTGTCGTGGTCGGTGTTGCCACTGGTCGCGGGCCTGTTCGTCCTGGTCGAAGCGCTGTCGCGTACCGGCGTGATCGGCCTGCTCGCACAGCGCCTGACCGCCGCCGCCGCGCACGCGCCGCACGCCACCGCCGGCATCGCCGGAACGTTACTGGCATTCGGCTCCAACCTGATGAACAACCTGCCCGCCGGGCTGATCGCCAGCACCACCGTGGCCCAGGCGCAGCCGCCGCAACTGGTGGTGGATGCGCTGTTGATCGGCGTGGACCTGGGCCCGAACCTGTCGATCACCGGCTCGTTGGCGACCATCCTGTGGCTGACCGCGATCCGCCGCGAAGGCGAGGACGTCGGCTTCTGGCGCTTTCTCAAAGTCGGCGTACTGGTGATGCCCCCAGCACTGCTGTGCGCGTTGGGTGCGCGCTTGCTCCTAAGCTGAGCCGCGGCCCTAGCGGGCACGCCACCGTCGCGCCACACCACTGACCAAGGCGATTGCCGCGGTCAGCGCCGCCATCGACAGAAACTGTCCGCGCGTATCCGGCGACACCACCAACAGAACGAAAATCAGCGCCAGAATCGCCAACGCCAATACGGTGAGCAGCGGATAGCCACGCATGCGAAATGGCAGCCGCGTGCCGATGCGATCGGCACGCGCGCGCAGGATCAACTGCGATACCAGCGAAATCGTCCACACCAGCAGGCAGGTCGCGCCGACGATATTGAGCAGCACCGGCAATACGCGGTTGGGATACAGCAGCTCCAGCATCGCAGCGACGAACCCGAACGACACACTGACCAGCACCGCCAGCCACGGCACCTGCTGACGGCTGGCGAGCGCCAGCAGACGCGGTGCCTCCCCGCGTTGCGCCAACGAGAAGATCATCCGCGAGGCCCCGTACAGATTGGCATTGAGCGCCGACAACAGCGCGATCACGGCGATCAAGGTCATGCCAGTCGCCGCGCCGGGAATCCTGGCCGCCTGCAGCACCGCGGCAAATGGCGATGCCAGCGCCCCGCTCTGCCAAGGCACCACCGCGACGATGACGCTCAGCGAACCGATGTAAAACACCAGGATCCGCCAGGCCACGGTCCGGATCGCACGCGCGATACTGCGCTCCGGGTCGGCGGTTTCGGCCGCCGCCACCGCCACGATCTCGGTGCCGCCGAAGGCGAATACCACGACCAGCAGCGCCGCAGCGATGCCGGCGATGCCTCTGGGCGCGAACCCGCCGTTGCCGATGAGATTGGACAAACCCGGCGCGACCACTCCCGGCAAGCAACCGGCGAGCAACATCACGCCAACCAGAATGAAGCCAAGGATCGCCGCCACCTTGAGAATGGCAAACCAGAACTCGCACTCGCCGAAGCTGCGCACACCCAGCAAATTGATCGCAGTGAGCACGACCATGAACCCGAGTGCGACCAGTGGGACCGACACCGGCCAGACCGTCGCGAGCAACCCAGACGCGCCCACCGCCTCGGCGGCGATCACGATCACCAACTGCAGCCACCACAACCAACCCAAGGTCGCACCGATGGTCGGGCCCATCGCGTCGGCGGCATACACCGAAAACGCACCGCTGGCCGGCTTGGCTGCGGCCATTTCGCCGAGCGCATTCATCACGATGATCACCAGCGCACCGGCGACCAGATAGGAGATCAACACCGCCGGCCCGGCGACATGCACGCCGACGCCGGAGCCGAGGAACAGACCGGCGCCGATCGCGCTGCCCAATCCCATCATGATCAATTGCCGCGGCCTCAGCGCATGGCGCAAGGGCACGGCGGCGGCAGGACGGACAGGCGCGGATGGATGCGGCATCGGTGCAATCGACAGGCGAAGACCCAACACGATACAACGTCGTCGCGGCGACGTGCGCATCTGGCCTGGATTGCCAAGTGAATCAGACTGCCGACACTGGCAATCGAGCCCTGCGTTGTCAGCGACGACTCAAGGCCCGCAAAGCAAACCGCGCTGTCATGCGGATTGCAGCCGCCGCCAGCCACGCACGGCACGGGCAGTGGCTACCGCCGCCACGCCGCAAGCACAGCGCATGCGGTGTGCGTTACAACGTGCGGGATGGCACCGCGTGCGGCGCCATCCCTGCATGCCAAGGCATGCTTAGAACTCCTGCCAATTCTTCTCCAGCACCGCCGCCGCGACCGGTCGCTCGCGCCGCAGGGCTACCGCCACCGGCTTGACCACCGACACCCTACCCTGCCGCGGCGGCATCGCCGCAGAGGCATCGAGCTTGAACAACGCCACCGCCTGACTCAACTCCACCGCCTGCTGCTCCATCGAACGCGCCGCAGCCGTGGCTTCTTCCACCAACGCCGCATTCTGCTGCGTGCTCTCGTCCATCTGCGTCACCGTCTGGTTCACCTGCTCGATGCCCGCCGACTGCTCCTGCGAGGCCGCCGAAATCTCGCCCATGATGTCGGTCACCCGCTGCACCGAGGACACGATCTCCTGCATCGTCTTGCCTGCCTGATCCACCAGCAACGACCCTTCCGCCACACGCGTGACCGAGTCGTCGATCAACCCCTTGATCTCCTTGGCCGCATTCGCCGAGCGCTGCGCCAACGTCCGCACTTCGGTCGCCACCACCGCAAACCCACGCCCCTGTTCGCCCGCGCGTGCCGCTTCCACCGCCGCGTTGAGCGCCAGAATATTGGTCTGGAACGCGATGCCATCGATCACGCTGATGATGTCGGCGATCTTCTTCGAGGCCGTATCGATGCCGCTCATGGTCTGCACCACCTGACTGACCACCGCACCGCCCTGCGAGGCCACCGACGCGGCACCGACAGCGAGTTGGTTGGCTTGGCGTGCATTCTCCGCGTTCTGTTTCACCGTGGAGGTCAGCTCTTCCATCGAAGCGGCCGTTTCCTCCAGGCTCGCCGCCTGCTGCTCGGTGCGCTGCGACAAGTCATCGTTGCCTGTGGCGATTTCGCTGGCGGCGGCGTTGATCGAACCGGCCGACTGCTTGATGCGCCCGACGATACTGGCCAGTTGCTCGGCCGTGGCATTGGCATCGTCGCGCATCTGCGCGAACACACCATGGAAATCGCCACGCATACGCGCGGTCAGATCCCCCGCCGCAATCGCCTGCAGCAACGCCGACAACGACTGCAGATTGCCATCTGCGGTGGACATCAGTTGATTGAGGCTCTCCACCATCACCCGGAAGTCGTACTGGAAGCGCTCGGCATCCCCGCGCGCAGCGAAGTCGCCATGCGCCGCCGAGTAAGCCAGTTGCTTGATCTGCCCGTTCATCGCCGACAGGTTTGTCTTCACTTCGTCCATGGTCTTGCTCAACACCGCTTCCTCGCCCGGCAGGCGATCCATGTCCTGACTCAGATCGCCGATCGCATAGCGCCCCATGATCTGCGCCAGCTTGGTCTTGACCGCCAGATGCGAGGACACCAGCGCATTGGTCTCGGCCGCCATCCGCCCGTAATCGCCGGGGAACGTCTGCGCATCGATACGGTGACTGACCTCGCCGGCATCGTGGCGCTTGGCCATTTCCAACTGCGCACCGATCAGGCTGCGCAATTGCTGCTGCATGCCATCCATCGCGATCAACAGCCGGCCAGTTTCGTCCTTGGCCTCGGTCCGCACGTCGTTATCCAGCTTGCCCGATGCAATCGCCTCGGCGGCACGGGTCGCGCGATTCAACGGCATGGTCAGACTGCGCGTGATCAACCAGGCCAGCAGACTGCTGACCAGCACCACGAGAGCACCACCGGCAATGAGTAAATTGCGACCACGGTCCATCGACTCGCTCGCCGAGGCATAGGCATCGCTGCTAAGTTTGGCCTGCAAATCCGCATAGGCGGCAATGGCATCCTGCCACTTCTGCACCACCGGAACGGACTTGGCCATCATCAAATCCAGCGCCGCCTCCGGTTTGTAGTTCATACCCAGATCGATGACGCGGTTATTGACCTCGACTGACATCGCCCGCGTGCGGTCGATCTCCTCCAACTTGGCACGGCTTTGCGCGTCACTGGGAATTTCACTCAACCGCTTGCGCGCTGCGAGATAGCGCGCGCGCTGCTGGACGATCACTTTGGAGAAACGGATATTGTCCTCCTGAGAGGTCGGCAACACGATATTGCGGATATTGATGGCGACGGCCGAACTCGAGTCGAGCATCTCGCTGGATGCACGTATTGCCGCAATGTTGCGATTGACAATACTATCCAACCGCCCACGCGCCTGAATGAGGGTGATAAGTCCGGCGACGACAAGCGTGCAGGAAAGTAGAATCAGGATGCCGAACGCCGTGGAGAGACGTGTACCGACGTTATAGCGTTGAAGGAAGGCGACCATGAAGGACTCTCACTGATAAGGGGAAGTACGCAATTCATCGCCCAGGAATCGCGTGAAATTCCAGCGCCTGAGTGAACTGGACCCGCATCTATACGTAAATGCAAAAATAATGGGCCAAAAATTTTTATATCTACCAACTATAGGCAAGCCAACTCACGATGCTTGACCGAGATATCGGCGCTTCTCAGGCAGACTTAATAGGCCACAGCATGGTCATTTTTACTTCATTCACAAATATAAAAAATTTATATCAGCGAAGGCGCCGAACCGAATCGGTCGATTTTCGTGAAATCCGGGTGTATGCCTGCTCCGGAAACATCCAGGTATCGCGTTGGCATCGGCACGACACGCAAGGCCGCAGGCACAGCGCATGCGGCATCCGTTACAACGTGCGGGATGGCACCGCGTGCGGCGCCATCCCTGCATGCCAAGGCATGCTTAGAACTCCTGCCAATCCTTCTCCACTGCCGCCGCCGGTCGCTCGCGCCGCAGGGCTACCGCCACCGGCTTGACCACAGACGCCACCGACGCCCTGCCCTGCCGCGGCGGCATCGCCGCAGAGGCATCGAGCTTGAACAACGCCACCGCCTGACTCAACTCCACCGCCTGCTGCTCCATCGAACGCGCCGCAGCCGTGGCTTCTTCCACCAACGCCGCATTCTGCTGCGTGCTCTCGTCCATCTGCGTCACCGTCTGGTTCACCTGCTCGATGCCCGCCGACTGCTCCTGCGAGGCCGCCGAAATCTCGCCCATGATGTCGGTCACCCGCTGCACCGAGGACACGATCTCCTGCATCGTCTTGCCTGCCTGATCCACCAGCAACGACCCTTCCGCCACACGCGTGACCGAGTCGTCGATCAACCCCTTGATCTCCTTGGCCGCATTCGCCGAGCGCTGCGCCAACGTCCGCACTTCGGTCGCCACCACCGCAAACCCACGCCCCTGCTCGCCCGCGCGTGCCGCTTCCACCGCCGCGTTGAGCGCCAGAATATTAGTCTGGAACGCGATGCCATCGATCACGCTGATGATGTCGGCAATCTTCTTCGAGGCCGTATCGATGCCGCTCATGGTCTGCACCACCTGATCGACCACCGCACCGCCCTGCGAGGCCACCGACGCGGCGCTGATAGCGAGCTGGTTGGCTTGGCGTGCATTCTCCGCGTTCTGTTTCACCGTGGAGGTCAACTCTTCCATCGAAGCGGCCGTTTCCTCCAGGCTCGCCGCCTGCTGCTCGGTGCGCTGCGACAAGTCATCGTTGCCTGTGGCGATTTCGCTGGCGGCGGCGTTGATCGAACCGGCCGACTGCTTGATGCGCCCGACGATACTGGCCAGTTGCTCGGCCGTGGCATTGGCATCGTCGCGCATCTGCGCGAACACACCATGGAAATCGCCACGCATGCGCGCGGTCAGATCCCCCGCCGCAATCGCCTGCAGCAACGCCGACAACGACTGCAGATTGCCATCTGCGGTGGACATCAGTTGATTGAGGCTCTCCACCATCACCCGGAAGTCGTACTGGAAGCGCTCGGCATCCCCGCGCGCGGCGAAGTCGCCATGCGCCGCCGAGTAAGCCAGTTGCTTGATCTGCCCGTTCATCGCCGACAGGTTTGTCTTCACTTCGTCCATGGTCTTGCTCAACACCGCTTCCTCGCCCGGCAGGCGATCCATGTCCTGACTCAGATCGCCGATCGCATAGCGCCCCATGATCTGCGCCAGCTTGGTCTTGACCGCCAGATGCGAGGACACCAGCGCATTGGTCTCGGCCGCCATCCGCCCGTAATCGCCGGGGAACGTCTGCGCATCGATACGGTGACTGACCTCGCCAGCATCGTGGCGCTTGGCCATTTCCAACTGCGCACCGATCAGGCTGCGTAATTGCTGCTGCATGCCATCCATCGCGATCAACAGCCGGCCGGTTTCGTCCTTGGCATCGGTCCGCACGTCGTTATCCAGCTTGCCCGATGCAATCGCCTCAGCGGCGCGGGTCGCGCGATTCAACGGCACAGTCAGGCTCCGCGTGATCAACCAGGCCAGCAGACTGCTGATCAGTACCACGAGAGCACCACCGGCAATGAGCAGGTTGCGCCCAAGGTCCATCGACACTTTCGCGGCCGCGTAAGCGGCGGCACCACGTTGACGTTGCCGATTCGCATACACATTGATCGCTTCCTGCCACTGCTTGGTCGCTGGATCCGCACGCGTCATCAGCACTTTAAGCGCCTCGGCGCTTTTATTGGCCAGACCCAGGTCCATCACCTGCTGATTGACCTCACGGGTGCTTGCGTAGGTGTCGTCGATCCGTTTGCGCATATCCGCCGCGACCTGTTCGGTCACCGGAATCGCGTAGAGCTTGTCGTGGATTTCAGTGTAGTAACGGCGCTGCTGTTCGATGACATCGGCGAATTGGCGATTCTCTTCATCGGTAGTGGGCAGCACGATGTTGCGCAGATTGATCGCGATCAGCGCACTGGCATTACGCATTTCGCTCATGTAATCGAGAATCTGCATTCTGCGATTGACGATGGTATCCATCATTCCACGTGCTTGACTCAACGTCATCAAGCCTGCCACGACGAGTGCGCAGGACAGCAGGATGAGAACACCGAAAGCCGAAGAAAGCCGCGTACCGACGTTATAACGTTGCAGGAACCGGATCATGAGGATGTTACCAACTAAAAAGAATGGCAGGAGTCCTGACAACGCTCGAAGATCGCGCAGCACATTGCCTGACTTACCGGCCAGGCAGGGTGGAGAGCGAAAACACGAACACGCCTCATGCCCACCGCATCGGCGGCATGCTGCGCTTGTCATCGTTGGCTGTAACGGCACATCCAGTCGCTTCTTTATGCGCAATCGAGCATATGTTTTGCCACCACTCACACAAATGAGGATGCATGTAAAGACTTGTGATTGAATTCACAATTAAATCAGAAAATTAAATTTCCATAGTGAATACCTATGGCATCGACTTGGAGTCGATGCCAGGTGATCGGCAAGCAACACGGGCCAGACCCAGTAATCGCGCACGCCATCGTGACTACGGAAAAACTGTCCCCATCCCAACGTTCGCCTCCCAGGAGGAAACAAGAAGATACATACCATGCTCAGAAGACGGGCAACGACAACTCAGGACACACCTTCGCGCACTTTGTGCCGCGTCCGTAATGCCGGCGACACCGACGAAAAAACGCGCAGAACTCAGATGACAAGCACATCGATGCCGTACCCGACGATGCCCATCGGGTAAGAGCCGCCAACAAAACTGCTGCCTCGCTCTCATGGCGGGAGCAGGGAGTGCTCGGAATCGTCATGCATCACCTTTACGGTGCGCCCCTCGCATGTGCCGTCTCCGCCCACCCAACAGCGACTCGCGACGTTTTTTAGCCAGTCCAAATGCGCACTATTCGTCTTTAGGGCAGAGTTACCGCGCTTGCGCGGTGGCGCAATGCTGCCTCAGACTCCGACCCAGCACAGGAGCCCCTCCCATCGACTCAGCTCACGCTGTCGACACGGTTGTCGCGACGGTCGGCATCAGGCAACACGTGGTCGGGATCGAGCGTCACATGCAGCACCTTCTGCGTGCTCGGCACGCGAATCTGCGGCTCGGTCTGTTGCAGCCAGGTTTCGACCGGCACGCGCTGATCCAGATGGCTGCCGTCGGCGAAATCGATGCGCAAGGTCGCCGGCATCACCAGCTTCTGCCGGCTGCGCAAGGTCACCAGCAAGCCCTTGGCCGGATCGTGATCGACATAGGTGGCAGCCTGCACGCCCATATCCAGTTGCCAGTTGTTGAAATACCAACCGCGCCACCACCAGGCCAGATCCTCGCCGGATTCGCTTTCCATCAGCCGGAAGAAATCCGACGGCGTCGGGTGCTTGTAGGCCCAGGTGGCAATGTACTTGCGAAATGCCGGATCAAAACGCGCCGGCCCCAGGATTTGTTCGCGCAGCAGCACCAGCCCCAGGGCGGCCTTGAAATAGATCAATGGATGGCGATAAGCCTCGCTGGTGGCATCGGCATGGGCGAATAACGTCGGTGCCTGCGCATCGGCCAGCAGCGGCAGGATCTCGTCCACCGGGTTACCGCCATTGGGCGCATATTCGCCGTCGCGCTTGGGCGCGTATTCGCCATGATTGAACGCGTCGGAAGCATAGACGTCGATGAAAGTGTTGAAACCTTCGTCCATGAACGCATGGCGACGCTCGTTGGAGCCGACGATCATCGGGAACCAGCCATGTCCCAGTTCATGTGCGGTGATCCAGAACAGTTGCTTGCCACCGTCGTGCATGTCCTCGAAGACGATGCCGGGATATTCCATGTCGGCGCCATGACCGCCGAGATTGACCGCAACCGGCCACGGATACGGATACCACTGCGAAAAATGTTCGATCGACGCCTTCACGAATTCGGTGGATCGGCCCCACTTGTCGGCACCCATCCCCTGCCGCGGGTACAACGACATCGCCAGCGCATGCCGACCCTGCGGCAGGTTGATGCGCGCGGCGTCCCAGACGAACGCCGGCGAGGCGGCAAACGCGACGTCGCGGGTGTGGTCCATATGGAAGCGCCAGGTCTGGGTACCGCTGGCGCTGGGTCGACTGGCCGGGTCGCCGACTTCGTCGACGCCGCGGATGGTCACGGTACGATCGCTGGCAGCGGCTTGCGCCAAGCGCCGGCGCTGCGTGGCAGTCAATACCTGCGTGGGATTCACCAGCTCGCCGGAGCCGGCAACCAGATAATTCCACGGCACCGTCACCGCGTAGTCGAAATCGCCGTATTCCAAGTAAAACTCCGCACCCAGGTAGGGTTGCGTGTCCCAGCCGCGCAGGTCGTCGTACACCGCCATGCGCGGATACCACTGTGCGATCTCGTACATGTCCCCGTCGCTCGTCGAGGTGACTGCGGTACGACCACCCCAGATGCCGGGCACGGTATAGGCATAGTCGATGTGGAGTTTGAGCGCCTTACCGCTACCGAGCGGTTGCGGCAAGTCCACGCGCATACGGGTGTCGTCGATCAGGAAGGTCGCCGGCACGCGCTTGCCGTCCTGTTCCAGTTCTACTCTGGCAATACGGTCGCCATCGGTGGTCGGTCGGTCGGCGCGCGCGGCATGCAGGCTGCGGGTACGCGCGTCGGCACGATAGAAGTTCTGGTCAAGCTGCAGCCAGAGCACATCCAGCGTATCCGGGCTGCGATTGCTGTAGGTGATGGTTTCCTGGCCTCGGAGCGTATGCGTGGCCGGGTCCAGCGTCGCTTGCAATGCGTAGTCGGCACGGTTCTGCCAATACAGTGGTCCAGGAACGCCGCCACCGCTGCGGTAGGCCGTGGCCGGCTGCGGCAATTGCAGCGGGGCGAACAGGGCGAGCGGATCGTAGGCGCTGGTCGGTGCCGGCGCTGGCGCCGCGGCACGGGCTGGGGCGAAGGCAAGGCAGGAAACACAAGCCGCGACGAAAGTCGCGCGGCGCAGAGCGTGATTCATGGGGGCGTCCGTGGGCAGGATCAGCATCCATGCTAAGCCGAATCGGCCCGAGACGGGTATGCCGGAAGGGCTGGTCGCAGCGACCGGCCGCGACCAGCACAACCCACGCCGCTCAGCCCAACAATGTCTCCAACACGGCCATACGCACCGCCACACCGTTGGCGACCTGGCGCAGCACGCACGATTGCGCGCCGTCGGCGACCTCGTCGGTGATCTCCACGCCGCGGTTGATCGGGCCCGGATGCAGCACAACAGCGTCCTTGGCCGCGCGACGCAGACGTTCGGCGTTGAGGCCGTACTGAGTGTGATACTGCTCCAGCGAGGCCACCAGGCCTTCCTCCATGCGTTCGCGCTGTAGACGCAGCATCATCACCGCGTCCACGCCCTCGATCATGGCGTCGAGGTCATCGCCGACCACGCAGCCATCCAGGGTGTCGTCGTCCGGCAGCAGCGCACGCGGGCCGCACACGCGCACCTCGCCGGCACCCAGAGTGCGTAGGGCATGCAAGTCAGAGCGCGCCACTCGCGAGTGTTTGACGTCGCCGACGATGATCAACTTGAGCTTGGAGAAATCGCCGCCCTTGGCATGGCGCAGGGTCAGCATGTCGAGCAGGCCCTGGGTCGGATGCGCACTGAGGCCATCGCCGGCGTTGATCAGCGCAGTCCCCTCGCCCGCCGCTTCGGCAAGCCGCGCGACTGCGCCGTCCTCCGGATGGCGCACGATGAAGCCGCGCACGCCCATGGCTTCCAGATTTTTCAACGTGTCGCGCGCGGTCTCGCCCTTGCGCGTTGACGAGGTGGAGGCATCGAAGTTCAGCACGTCCGCGCCCAGCCGCTGCGCGGCCAGTTGAAACGAACTACGGGTGCGCGTGGACGGCTCGAAGAACAGCGTACACACTGCGCTCCCGGCCAGCACGCTGCGCTTGCCGACCCGTCCCACCGCTGCGTCGCGGATCTGACCGGCGCGGTCCAGCAGTTGCAACAGGGTCGCACGCGGCAGTCCTTCCAACGTGAGCAAGTGACGCAGGCGTCCATGAAAATCGAGTTGCGGATGGGTCATGGCGAATCCGGGCAAACATCAGGGAAGGGAAATCGCGTCGTCGGGCGCGGCCAACCAACGCTCGACGATCACGGCGGCCGCCAGCGCGTCCAGCGCGTCGGCGTCGCGGCGGCGCTTGCGACCGGCGGCGCGGTCCACGGCGAAACGCTGGGCCGCCTCGACCGAACTGGAACGTTCGTCGACCAGCACCACCGGCAGGCAATAGCGCGCACCGAGTTCGCGGGCAAAGGCATGGGCGCGCTTGCGGTTGGGTTGATCGGCGCCGTCGAGGGTGAGCGGGTCGCCGACCACCAACCCGTGCGGGCGCCATTGGGCATGCAGGCGGTCCAACGCAGGCCAATCCGGCCCTTGCGCATGCACGTCGATCACCGCCAGTGCGCGTGCGCCGCTGCCGAAACGGCTGCCGACCGCCACGCCGATACGGCGATGGCCGACATCGAAACCTAGCACGGTCCCATCGTGGCGGAGCGTCGCGGCCCCATCGGTGCCGGAGGCGGGCGTGACAGCCTCAGGCATGCCCGCTGTAGTCGGTAAGGCGGAACAGATCCACGCCGATGCGCCCGGCCGCGCTCTGCCAACGCCGCTCCAACGGCAGCGCGAACAGCAATTCGGCATCGGCCGGCGCGGTCAGCCAACTGTTCTCGCCCAGTTCGTACTCGAGTTGGCCGGCCCCCCAGCCCGCGCAGCCCAGCGCGACCACCGCATTACGCGGCCCCTCGCCACGCGCCATCGCTTCGAGCACGTCGCGCGAGGTGGTGAGGTACAGGCCCTCGGCAAATGCCAGGCTCGAATCCCAGGGGTGCTCGCCATCGTGAATCACGAAGCCGCGTTCCGGATGCACCGGCCCGCCATTGAGTACCACCTGCTCGCGCAACGCCGCATCGATGGTCGCGATGCCCATCTGGGCCAGCACTTCGCCCAGTGTGTATTCGGAAGCGCGGTTGACCACCACGCCCATCGCGCCGTTCTCGTCGTGCTGACAGATCAGCGCCACGCTGCGCGCGAAGTTCGGATCGGACAGCGCCGGCAGCGCGATCAGCAGTTGGTTGGCAAGGGGCGTGGGCAAAGCGGACATGCGCCCATTCTATCGTCCCTGCCATGCGCGCTGCCATAATCGGCTGATCGCAATGTGCTGCAATGCCAACGGCCGTTATGCCGTCAATTGCCAGATCCACGCCAATGCCAATGACGCCGCTGGCTGACACGACGTAGCCAACGTATCGTTCCTCCCACAGCGCGGCGAACACGCGGTTGCACTCCACATGGCCCTGCGTGTCGGCAAGCTGGAACTGGCCCGGCAACGCTGGCCCGCTCTGCGAATGCAGGGAGTACATCGCGCCGAGGTGCGCCCCGCGCACGACGATCAAGACGATTAACGGATACTTCCCGCATGAGCAGCTATTGCGACATCGCCCCCGGCCATCCCTTGCATGGTCCCTATCACGACGACGAATACGGTGTTCCGCAGCGTGCCGACACCGTCCTGTTCGAACGGCTTGTCCTGGAGATCAATCAAGCCGGGCTGAGCTGGGAATTGATGTTAAAAAAGCGCGAAGGCTTTCGCGCCGCCTACGCCGGGTTCGACGTGGATACGGTCGCGGCCTACGGCGAGGCCGATGTAGTGCGCCTGCTCGCCGATCCCGGCATCATCCGCAACCGTCTCAAGGTGCAAGCGGCGATCCACAACGCACAAGTGATCCAGGGCCTACGCGCCGCTCATGGCAGCTTCGCCGCCTGGCTGGATGCACAGCATCCGCGCAGCAAACCCGAGTGGGTCGCACTATTCAAGCGCACGTTCCGCTTCACTGGCGGCGAGATCACCGGCGAATTCCTGATGAGCCTGGGCTATCTGCCAGGCGCGCACCGGGCCGACTGTCCCGCATACGCGCGCATCGCACGATTGAATCCGCCATGGATGCGCGATGGCTGACGCCCCCCCCGGGCAGCAGATGCAAGCTGCGACCAGGCTCAGCGCACTTCGGCGATCTCGACCCCGTCCAAGCCCTGCGCCAGGGTTCTGGCGTCGCCGCCCTGGGCCAACTTGATGCGCAAGCGCACTTCGTTCTGCGAATCGGCGTGACGCAGCGCGTCCTCGTAGCTGATCTCGCCAGCCTGATACAACTCGAACAAGCTCTGATCGAAGGTTCGCATGCCCAGATTGATGGACTCCTTCATCACGTCCTTGAGCTTGTGGATCTCGCCTTCGCGGATGTAATCCTGGATCAACGGAGTCCCGAGCATGATTTCCATCGCCACCCGACGGCTCTTGCCATCCGGAGTCGGGATCAATTGCTGGGCGACCACGCCCCGCAGGTTCAGCGATAGTTCCATCAACAATTGACTGCGACGGTCTTCAGGGAAGAAGTTGATGACGCGATCCATCGCCTGGTTGGCGTTGTTGGCATGCAAAGTACACAGCACCAGGTGGCCGGTTTCGGCGAAGGAAATGGCGTGGTCCATGCCCTCGCGGGTGCGCACCTCGCCGATCATGATCACGTCCGGCGCCTGACGCAGGGTATTTTTCAATGCGTTTTCCCAGCTGTCGGTGTCGATCCCGACCTCGCGCTGGGTGATGATGCAGCCCTCGTGCTTGTGCACGAACTCAATCGGATCTTCGATGGTGATGATGTGTCCGGTGGAGTTCTGGTTGCGATAACCGATCATCGCCGCCAGTGAGGTCGATTTACCGGCCCCGGTCGCACCAACGAAGATGATGATGCCGCGCTTGGTCATCGCCAGGGTCTTAATCACCGGCGGCAAGCTCAGTTCGTCCACGCTGGGAATGCGCGTTTCGATCCGGCGCAGCACCATGCCGACCTGGTTACGCTGGTAGAAGCAACTGACGCGGAAGCGGCCAACCCCGGACACGCCGATGGCGAAATTGCACTCGTGGGTCTTCTCGAACTCCTCGCGCTGCCCAGGCGTCATCACGTTCAACACCATGTCGCGGCTCTGCTGCGGGGTCAGCGGCGTCTGCGTGATCGGGCTGATCTTGCCGTGCACCTTGATCGCCGGCGGCATGCCCGAGGTGATGAACAGATCCGACGCTTTTTGGTGCGCCATCAGTTTCAGGAACGAGGTGAAGTCGGTGGTACTCATGCTGTGGCTCCGGGACTCGGACTCAGGACGCGAACAGCACACGCGGCTGATCCCGATCCTGTCCGGCCCATCTGATGGAATATCAAATTACGTTAGACCGGGTGAACGCTTCTGTGGTTCGATCTCATTCGAAGATCCGCTTGTCCTTGGCGTACTCGCGCGCTTGGTTGCGGGTGATCAGACTACGCTTGACCAGGTCTTGCAGATGCTGATCCAAGGTCTGCATGCCGCTCTGCTGGCCAGTCTGGATCGCCGAGTACATCTGCGCCACCTTGTCCTCGCGGATCAGGTTACGAATCGCCGGGGTGCCGACCATGATTTCCCAGGCGGCGGCGCGGCCGCCGCCGACCTTCTTCAGCAGCGCCTGGGAAATCACCGCACGCAGCGATTCGGACAGCATCGAACGCACCATCGGCTTTTCGCCAGCGGGAAAGACGTCGATGATGCGATCGATGGTCTTGGCCGCTGAACTGGTATGCAACGTGCCGAACACCAGATGGCCGGTTTCGGCGGCGGTCAGCGCCAGACGGATGGTCTCCAGGTCGCGCAACTCGCCGACTAGAATGATATCGGGATCTTCGCGCAAGGCCGAACGCAGCGCTTCGTTGAACCCAAGAGTATCGCGGTGCACCTCGCGCTGATTGATCAGGCACTTCTGCGAGGTGTGCACGAATTCGATCGGGTCCTCGACGGTGAGGATGTGGCCGTATTCGTTCTTGTTGATGTAATCGATCATGCCCGCCAGGGTGGTCGACTTGCCCGAACCGGTCGGCCCGGTCACTAGGATCAGCCCCTGCGGCTGGTCGATCAATTGGCGAAAGATCGGCGGGCAGCCCAGGTCTTCCAGGGTCAGCACTTCCGAAGGAATGGTACGAAACACCGCGCCAGCACCACGGTTCTGGTTGAACGCATTAACGCGAAAGCGCGCCAGACTGGGGATCTCGAACGAAAAGTCGACCTCGAGGAATTCCTCGTAATCGCGGCGTTGCCGGTCGGACATGATGTCGTAGACCAACGCATGGACTTGCTTGTGGTCCAGCGCCGGGATGTTGATGCGGCGCACGTCGCCGTCGACCCGGATCATCGGCGGCAAACCCGCGGACAGGTGCAGGTCGGACGCCTTGTTCTTGACCGAAAACGCCAATAGTTCCGCAATATCCATACGCTGCTTTCCCCCTTGGGCTGCGACTGGAAGGATGATTCCCCGACCGGCAGTATAGCGCCCTTCCCTTTACAGGAATCGCCAGCCTTGAGCCACCTCACGCTGCAACAAATCCGCCTTGATATGGAGCGCGCCGCCGACGCCGCAGGGCGTCCGCCGGCGCAGCTGCTCGCGGTGTCCAAGACCCAGACGGCGGCGGCGGTCGCAGCGCTGGCCGCACAAGGGCAACGCGCGTTCGGCGAGAACTACGTGCAGGAGGCAGCGGACAAGGTCGCCGCGTTGGCGGAGGCGGGCCTGGAGTGGCACCTGATCGGCCACCTGCAATCGAACAAAGCCGAACTGGCGGCCACCCTGTTCGACTGGGTACAGAGCGTGGACCGGCCCAAATTGATCGCCCCACTGGCCAAGGGACGGCCCAGCACGCGGGGACCGCTGAATGTGTTGATCCAGGTCAACATCGACGACGAGGCCAGTAAACACGGCTGTCACCCCGATCAGATAGAGCCCCTGGCCATCGCCATCGCCGCGCAGCCGGCATTGGCCCTGCGTGGGCTGATGGCCATTCCCGCGCCATGGCCCGAAGCAGAACGCCGCGAAGCCGCCTTCATCCGCATGCGCACGCTGTTCGAACACCTGCGTGACGCCTACCCGCGGGTAGACACGCTGTCGATGGGCATGAGCGGCGACTTCGCCCAGGCGATCGCCGCGGGCGCAACCCTGGTCCGTATCGGCACCGCACTGTTCGGTGCACGCGGGGATGCCTCGCCGCGTGCATAGCCACTGAATTGTCTCCCTGCAATCCCGATTCAGTGATGTTCAAAATGCATTACAGAATCATTTACAAATTCATTGAGAGATTTGAACTTTATCGATGAAGTCAAAGACTGACCCGAAGACAGCGGCAAGAGATGGCTTGCGAAGTCAGGATCCACTACACAAATCACAGTATTGACAGAGATGTTCGGTTTCGATCGGCACTGGCGGCGGGTCCTCCGCCACCCATCTCGCCGAATGCGCTCGGCCCCACAACTGAGGTCCAAAGATGGAAGCATCCATCAAATTGTTGTTTGGCTCCTGCTTGATCGTCCTGCTGCATCTGTCCGCCGCGATCGCCGCACCCGCAGCGACATCGACAAGGGAGGCTGACGAGGCACAGATGACACCCGACGAAGTCCGGGCGCACGCGGACTGGCGCGACACCATGGCACATCAGCCCACGCCGGCAAAAGGCTGCTTCCACGCCAACTACCCCAGCACCACTTGGCAAGCCGATACCTGCACAACCCGACCTCCTCACGGGTACTCCAATCCGCACCCGCGCAACACCCGCATGCACGCCATCCAAGCCGTCGGCGACAGCGACGACTACGTGCTCAGCTCCGATACGCTCATCAGCCAGACCGTCGGCAGCTTCCCCAAGGTCAGCGGCGTCACCTCCGAACGCGGCATCGGCGGCAACGGCAGCGGCCAGGGCCTCGGCCCCAACGAATACGCGTTGCAGATCAATTCAAACTTCGATGCCACCACCAGCGCATGCGCAGACCGATCAGACTGCACAGTGTGGCAACAGTTCATCTACAACAACGGCGGTTCCCAGGAGCAGAGCGCACTATTCATGCAGTACTGGCTGCAAAACTACGGCTCCGACTGCCCCAGTGGCTGGATCAGCGACGGCGATGTCAGTTGCTATCGCAACAGCGATGCCCTCATTTTACCCAACGTACCAGCCACCCAACTGGCCAACCTCAAGCTGACCGGCTCGGCGACCGCCAACGGCATGGATACCGTGACCCTCACCAACGGCAGCACTGCCCACAGCGTCAGCGCCAGTGACAACGCGCTCGAGATCGCCACGGTATGGACGGATTCGGAATTCAACGTGTTCGGCAATTCGAATTCATCGCGAGCGAATTTCAACCGGGGTTCGTCGATCACGGTGAAGGTGGCCGTGCTCAATGGCGACACCGCCGCCCCGACCTGCGCCGCGGGCGGCACCACCGCCGAGACCAACAGCCTGTATCTGGGCGATTGCTACGCCTCCGGCGGCAAGATGCCCTCGATCACGTTCACCGAGGCGAACTGACCCTTCCGCGCCGGCGCGGCAAACCGTCGCCGGCGCATTACACAGCAGCACAGCAGCACAGCAGACAGATAAGGCCGCACTGACCACGCAATCGCCGCACGGCACAGCCGCTACCATGGTGTTCCTTCTCGCGACCACGGTACTGTGCGATGTCTTCCGCTACCCAAACCTCACGCACGGCCGACATTGCCTTCGTCGGCGGCGGCAACATGGCGCGCAGCCTGATCGCCGGGCTGATCCGCCAAGGCGTCGATCCGCAGCGCATCCGTGTCGCCGAACCGGTCGCCGCGTTGCGCGAGGCGCTGGTCGCGGACTACGCCGTCCAGGCAGTCGACACCGCCGCCGCCGCGGTCGACGGCGCAGGCGTGTGGATCTTCGCGGTCAAACCGCAGGTGCTGCGCAGCGTCTGCACCGCACTGGCCGCGCTGGCGTTGGCGCAGCGGCCACTGTTGGTGTCGATCGCCGCCGGCATCACCACCGACCAACTCGACCGCTGGCTGGGCGGCGGGCACGCCCTGATCCGGGCGATGCCGAACACCCCCGCCCTACTCGGTGCCGGCGTCAGCGGTCTGTTCGCCAATGCCCGCACCAGCGCTCCCCAGCGCACACACGCCGAGCAGCTCCTGGCCGCGGCCGGAGTCACCGTGTGGGTCGAGGACGAGGCCTTGATCGACGCGGTCACCGCAGTGTCCGGCAGCGGCCCGGCCTACGTGTTTCTGCTTGCCGAAGCGATGGAGGCCGCCGGCATCGCGCAAGGCTTGCCCACCGACACCGCGCGCGCACTGGTCCAGCAGACTCTGCTCGGCGCCGCGCGCATGCTCACCGAGTCCGGCGAAGCGCCGAACACACTGCGGCAGCGGGTGACCTCGCCTAATGGCACCACCCAGGCTGCGATCGAGACCTTTCAAGCCGGCGGCTTCGAGGCGCTGACCGCCGCCGCGATCGCCGCAGCGGCCGCGCGCGGTCGCGCCCTGTCGGCCGCCAACGACTGAACCGGAACCGACACGGCGCCGCCGCTCGCCAAGCGCATGCAGAGTTTCAGGGTTTCGGGACATCATCGGCCGGACAAACGATTCCAATCCGGCCCCATGCCAGGCTCCATCAGGCGACATGCAGAACTACTCCACGCGCCCGGTCTCGGCGAACACGCACACACGCAAGCCGGCTGCACAACCGCAGCATGGGCCGAGAACGTTCGCTCACGGGAACAGCATGCGTTTACTCCAGTGACCGGCGAGATCGGCCTCGTAGCGCCAGCGCTCGTGCAGACGGTACTTGGCGCCGTACCAGAATTCGAAACTGCGCGGAATCACACGAAAGCCGCCCCAACCTTCCGGGCGCGGCACCTCGCGGCCCTCGAAGTTGGCCTCGGCCTTGGCCACGCGCTCCTCGAACTCTTCGCGCGAGTGCAGCGTATGCGATTGCGCCGAGGCCCACGCACCGATCTGGCTCATGCGCGGACGCGAGGCGAAATACGCATCGGCCTCGGCAGCAGCCACAAGGTGTACCTCGCCGTCGATGCGCACCTGCACGCCGTCTTCGCGCATGCGTCGCCACAGGAACAACAGCGATGCCTGCGGATTGGCCTGCAACTCGCGTCCCTTCTGGCTATCGAGGTGGCTATAGAACACAAAACCGCGCGCGTCGTAGGCCTTCAGCAGCACCACCCGCGAGGATGGACGTGCTTCCAGCGTCGCCGAGGACACCACCATGGCGTTGTATTCGGCCTCGTCGCTGCTGCGCGCCTCGGCGAATAGGTCGGCGAAGGTGGACAAGGCTTCCTGGTAGAGATCGGGCATGGCGACAAGCACTCGGCGGACGAAGCGACATTGTCGCCCCAAGCGCTGGCCGACGCACGCGCACGCACCGCAGCGATGCGGCAACGCGCGGGGCGAGGCTGGTCTCTGCTAGCATCGGCGGATGAATCCCGCCCCCAATTTGGTGCTGGTCGGCCCGATGGGCGCCGGCAAGAGTGTCATCGGCCGCCGCCTGGCCGAGCGCTTCGGTCTGATCTTCGTCGACAGCGACCAAGCCATCGTCGAACGCACCGGCGCCAGCATCCCTGCGCTGTTCGAGCAAAACGGCGAAGCCGGCTTCCGCGAACACGAGCGCGCCTTCCTACAAAGCGTGTTGGACACGCCCGGCCACCTCATTTCTACCGGCGGCGGATCCGTACTCAACGCCGACAGCCGCCGCGAGATGCGCGAACACGGCTTCGTGGTGTACCTGCGTGTCGGCGTCGGCGAGCAGGTGCAGCGCCTGCAACGCGACCGCAACCGCCCCCTGTTGCAAGACGGCGACCGCGAGCAGGTGCTGCGCGACCTGCAAGCGGTGCGCGAGCCGCTGTACCGCGAGGTCGCCGATCTGATCATGGACACCGACCACCTCACTCCCGCCGAGGCCACCGCACAACTGGTCGTGCGCCTGATCGCGTCGTGGAAACTTCCGGAACACACTGCATGACCGCCGCATCGCGCACGGTCGAGGTCGCTGGCGACCCGGCCTACACCATCCGCATCGGGCCGGGACTGCTCGACAACGGCACCTGCCTGGCCGCACACGTACGTGGCCACCATGTGCTACTGCTCAGCGACAGCCACGTCGCGCCGCTGTATGCGCAGCAGGTCCGTGAGGCATTGCTGGCCGCGCGCCCGGAGCTGCAGATCGGTGCGTTCGTGATCGCCGCCGGCGAGGCATCCAAGACCCTGGACAGTTTCAGTGGGGCGATCGCCGCCCTGGCCGAACTCGGCGCCACCCGCGACGCCTGCGTGCTGGCCCTGGGCGGTGGTGTGGTCGGCGACCTGGCCGGCTTCGCCGCCGCGTGCTGGATGCGTGGAGTGGACTGCGTGCAGTTGCCGACCACGCTGCTGGCGATGGTCGATTCCTCAGTCGGCGGCAAGACCGCGGTGGACATCCCGCAAGGCAAGAACCTCGTCGGCGCATTCCATCCGCCGCGCGCCGTCCTGGCCGACACCACCACACTGCGCACCCTGCCGCCACGGGAATTGCGCGCCGGATTGGCCGAGGTGATCAAGTACGGCGCCATCGGCGACCCGTTGTTCTTCGAATGGCTGCACGCCGAACGCCACGCGCTGCTGGCGGCAGAACCTGCCGCACTGGCCCAGGCGATCGCGCGCAGTTGCGAACACAAGGCCGACATCGTCGCCCGCGATCCGCTGGAAAAAGGCGAGCGCGCCCTGCTCAACCTCGGCCACACCTTCGGCCACGCCATCGAGACCGAGCAGGGCTACGGCGCACCGGACAACAGCAATCTCAACCACGGCGAAGCGATCGCGGTGGGCATGGTGCTGGCCGCCGAGCTATCGGCACGGCTGGGACTGGCCTCGGCGCAGGACGCCGCGCGGCTGCGCGCACAGCTTGTCGATTTCGGCCTGCCCACTGCACTGCCAAGCGGACTGGCGCCGCAGGCCTTGCTGGCACGCATGCGCCTGGACAAGAAGAACCTGGCTGGCCGCCTGCGCCTGGTGCTGTGGCGTGGCATCGGCCACGCCGAAATCGTCCCCGACGTGGACGAAGCCGAGGTGCTGGCGGTGCTGTCCACTGGCTGAGCGGCAACACCCCACGACACTCACGCATTGGCATCTGCCTCGGTGTCTGGCGCAATGCAGCGGCGCGTATTGCCCAGCAGACAAACGCCTGGGCGACTCAGTTCTGGACGGTCTCCAGCGTCGCATCGCCGCCCAGGGTTCGATACAGCGTCACCAAATTGGTCGCCTTGATCAGCTCCGTCGCGACCAAGCCGCGCTGTGCCGAATAGTAACTGCGCTGCGCATCGAGATTGGACAGGAACGGCTCGACACCGCCGCGATAGCGCTGATCGCTGAATTGATAGTTGCTGGCGGAATCGGCCACGAGATTTTGTTGCGCAAGCAACTGCGCATCAATGGTGCCGCGTCTGGCCAGCGCATCGGACACTTCGCTGAAGGCGGTTTGAAGGGTCTTTTCGTATGTTGCCAATGCGGCATCGCGCTGTGCCTGGGTGTATTTCACATTGGCGCGCGCCGCACCGGCATCGAAAATGGCAGCGCTCGCGCTGGCCCCCACCGTCCTGTTGAATGCAGCGTGCGTGAACAGGTCCGACAGTGCCGTACTGCTCAACCCCAGCATGCCGGTCAGGGTGATGCGGGGGAACAACGCTGCGCGAGCGGCGCCGATCTGGGCATTGACCGCGCGCAATGCGTACTCCGCCTCCACCACATCAGGCCGGCGCAGCAGAATGCTCGAATCCAGTCCAGCCGGAAGTTCGCCGATGGTCGGCGTCGCTTCCTGGATCGAGCCCGGCAAAAGTTCGGGATCGACCGGGCCGCCCACCAGCAGACGCAGCGCATTGACGTCCTGGGCCATCGCGGTGGTCTGCTCGGCCAGGTCCGATTGCGCCGTATGCAGCACCTGGTTGGCCTGATAAAGATCCGAATGCGGCGCGATTCCGCCCTCGAACCGCTGCCGGGTCAGCGCAACGCTCATGCTCGCGCTTTGCACAGTTTCCTGCGCAATTTTCATCAGGCTCCTGTCGCTGGCGTAGGTCAGCCACGCCGTGGCGATGTCACCGACCAGCGTCAGGCGCGTGGCGCGCGCGGCAGCCTCTTGTTCCAGGTAACGCTGTTGCGCGGCAGTGGTCAACGAACGGACCCGTCCGAACAGATCGATCTCGAACGCGGTGATGCCGACACCGAGGCTGTATTCGCGGGTATCGCCTTGCGATGGCGCGACCGCCGCCGTTACGTCCGACGCGTTTGCCGTCGCCGGCGCCGCTGCAGCACCTTTGCCTCGATAAGAACGCACGCCGTTCGCTGTCCCACTTACCTCAGGCAACAGTTCGGCGCGCTGGATGCGGTATTGCGCACGCGCCTGGGCGATGTTGGCAATCGCAATCCGCAAATCCCGGTTATTGTCCAAGGCTTGCGCAATCAGACGCTGCAGCCGGGGATCGCGAAACATCTGCCGATACGTGAGCGAAGGCAGCGCCGCTTCGTTCCGCGCCAGGTAGGCATCGCCTGCCGGCCACGACGGCGGTATCGGCGGTGCAGGACGTACATAGTCAGGCGCCAGGCTACAGGCCGACAGCAGGCATACCGCAATGAGGGCGACATGACGCATCAGACCGACGCTGCCATCGATGGAGAATGCGGCGGCGTGGTCCCCCCGCGACGCGCGCGGCGGCGCAGCATCCATTCCGCCATCGCGATATGGAACGCCGGGGTCAGATAGAGCGTCAACGCCTGCGAAAAAAGCAAGCCGCCCACGACCGCGATGCCGAGCGGGCGGCGCGCTTCCGCGCCCGCACCGAAGCCCAGCGCGATCGGCAACGACCCAAGGACTGCCGCGAGAGTCGTCATCATGATCGGACGGAACCGCACCTTCGCCGCTTCGATCATCGCCGCACGTGGGCTTTTCCATTGTTCTTCGCCAGAACGCTCCAATTCCAGCGCGTAATCCACCATCATAATGCCGTTCTTCTTGACTAGGCCGACTAGCAGGATGAGACCGACGAAGCTGAAAAGATTCAATTCCTGCCTGAAAAGTACCAACATGAAAATGGCGCCGAATCCGGCGAGCGGCAGCGATGTCAGGATCGTGATCGGGTGCAATGCATCCTCGTAAAGAATCGCAAGCACGCCGTAGATGAGCAGCACGGTGATGAGCAGCAGCATCGGCAGCGTCTTCAACGAATTTTCGAACGCCTGCGCCGAGCCGGCGAACTGGCCACTGATGGCGCGTGCATCGCCCTTGCCGAGCGTCTGCGCCATCAGGCTGCCGATTGCGGCAGCGGCATCGCCCAACGCGACACCGGGCGCCAGATTCATCGAGAGCGTCACCGCCGGCAAGCCAGCGTAGTGGTTGATCGCCACGGGACCGACGCCCATGCGCACGTCCGCCACCGCGCGAAGCGGCACCATCGGGCCGCCTGCCGCGGTCAACACCGCGCTGGTGCCCGAACTGCTGTTGGAAGTCTGCGTGCCGATCGCCGTGATGCCCGGGTTCTGGTTGCCATTGAACGACAGGGCATCCAGCGCGTTGAGATCGGCCTGTGCCGATGGCGCGACCTGCAGCAGCACCTCGTACTGGTCGGTGTCGCCATAAATGGTACTGATCTTGCGTCCGCCGTAGGCGCTCTGCAGGGTGTCCTGCACACCGGCAGCGGTGACGCCCAGCGACGCGGCCTGCTCGCGATGCAGGATGACATCGATTTCGGGATTTTTGATCTGCAGGTCGCTTTTCGGATCCTGGACCTCGTGAAGACGTTGGATGCGTTGCAGGATCACGTCCGACTGGGCGTACAACGCCTTCTGGTCGGTGGACTGCAACACGTATTGCAAGGATCCGTTCGACGCCGTCGGCCCCATGTCGATGGCGGGCGGATTACGCATATTGAGCGTGATACCCTCGATCTTGGCCACCTGCGTGCGGACCGCCTGGATCACATCGTCCGCCGTGCCCTTGCGTTCGGAGAGCGGCTTGAGCCCGATCAGCAAGCGTCCGCTGTTGTTGAGCGTGCCGTTCGAACCGATCACCGATTCGACATTGGCGACGTTCGGGTCGGCTTGAATGATCTTGACCACCGCGTTCTGCTTGGCAACGAAATCGGCGAAGGCAGTGCCTTCGGGCACGCGGGTCTCGCCATCGATCTTTCCCGAATCGACCTGGGGAATGAAGCCCTTATCGACGATGGCGTAGACGCCTGCCGTCCCCAACAACGTCGCGATGCCGATCGCGAACATCAAGCCGATATGGCACGTCGCCCACTCGAGGGAGCGTGCGTAACCCCGCTCGGATGCCTCGACCAGCCGGTCGAAGCGTTCGAACACCCAGCCCGAACTCTTCTTCGGATCGAGCCAGCGACTGGCCAACATCGGCGTGAGCGTCAGCGAGATGATCCCCGAAAGGATGACCGCGATCGCGATCACCATGCCGAACTCGGAGAACAGCCGTCCGACCAAGCCACCCATGAACACGATCGGCAAAAACACCGCCGACAACGAAAGCGTCATCGACAACACCGTGAAACCGATTTCCTTCGAGGCCTTCATCGCCGCCTCTATCCGGCTGGCACCCTGTTCGGCATGGCGGACGATATTCTCGATCACGACAATCGCATCGTCGACGACGAAGCCGACCGAAAGCGTCAGCGCCAGCATCGAAATGTTGTCGAGGCTATAGTGCAACAGGCGCATCACCGCAAAGGTGCCGATCAACGACGTCGGCAGCGCCAGGGCGACGATCAGCGTCGCGATCCAGCTCCTGAGAAAGAGCAGGATCACGATGATCACCAGCACCAGCGATCCGATCAGCGTCCATTCCACGTCCTCCACCGACGCACCGATGTAATCGCCACGGTCGTAGAGCACGTCGAGTTCGGCATCACTGGGCAGTTGCGCGCGGATTCCGGGCAGCGCCGCCTGGATGCCTTTCGTCACCGACAACGTATTGGCGCCCGGCTGGCGATGGATGTTGATTTCGATCGCACGCTGGCCGTTGAGAGACGCCGCGGTCTGCAGATTTTCGACACTGTCTTCGGCATGTCCGACATCCTGGAAACGCAACGGCGCACCGTCCGCGTAGGTCAATACCAGTTTGTCGAAATCGGCCGCCGTCTTGAGCTGCCCATCGGCCTTGACGGTGTAGGAACGGGCACGGCCCATCAGCGTCCCTGCCGGCGCGTTGCTGTTGCCCGCCTGCACGGCGGAGACGATCTGGTCGAATCCCAGATGCCGCGCGGCGAGCAGGTGCGGATTGACGAACAGACGCACGGCATACTTCTGCGCGCCGTTGACGTCGATTTGACCGGCGCCCGGTACCGAGGCCAAGCGCAACGCGACACGGTCCTTGGCGAATTGGTTGAGCAGTGGCAGCGCGATTGTCTTCGAGCGCAGGATCAGATGCATGATCGGCGCGGCGCTGGGATCCTCCTTCTGGATCTGCGCCGGATTGATTTCACGCGGCAGCAGCCCGGCCGCCTGCGAGACCGCATTCTGCACATCCTGCGCCGCCGCATCGACATTCCGGCTCAACGAAAATTGCAGGACGATCCGCGTGGCACCGACGCTGCTCGTCGAACTCATCGTATCCAGCCCCTGGAGGCCACTGAACTGACGTTCCAGCGGTGTCGCCACGGCCGCTGCCATCGTCTCCGGATTGGCACCCGGAAGCGACATGTTGACGGTGATCGTGGGAAAACTGACATCGGGCAGTTCGCTCACCGGCAGTGCAAAGAACGCCATGCCACCTGCCAGCACGAGCGCGATCATCACGACCGATGTCATCACCGCGCGACGGATGAAGACGGCCGATAGATTCACGCATGCCGTCCCGTCGCCACCGCATCCTGCCTGGTGCGTTGGTTGCTCGATTGCACGGCGGTGCCATCGCGCAGTTCGTTCGGCACGGTCAGGATGACGGTATCGCCCGTGCGCAAGCCCTTAGCGATCACCGCCTGTCCATCGATCAACCGGGCCACGCTCAGCGGACGCGAGACCGCACGCCCGTTGACCACGCAGTAGACATACGCACCGTGTTGCCCCTGCTGCAACGCGCCCTCGGGAACGGACAGGACCTGCGGATCTTCCGCAAGGATCACCCGAACGGTGACGAACTGGCCTGGCCAGAGCGTCCCGCCGGCATTGGCGAAACGCGCTCGGAGTGCCAGCGTCCCGCTACTGGTGTCGAATGCATTATCGAGAAAATACAACTGACCACGGTCGAGCAGTTTGCCACTCACCGAATCCAACGCCTGGACAGGCAATCCGATGCCATCGCGCCCTGCGCGTGCCGCGCGCACGGCATCAACTTGCACGTGCGCAAGCGCGAAGCTCGCCTCGATCGGCGCGTTCACATTGATGGTGACCAAGGCAGTCGTCGCGCCATTGGACACGAGATTGCCCGGCTTGACCGCGATGGCGCCCGCCCGCCCGTCGATGGGAGCGCGAATCTGGGTATAGGCCAGCAATAGCTGGGTCTGCTCAACCTGGGCCTGATCGGAAGCGACGGTTGCACGCAAGGACCGCAACGTGTCGGCTGCGGTGACGTAGGTCTTCGGATCGACCGCTCCAGTCTTGGAAAGCTTGCTGTAACGCGCTTCCGTATCAGCGGCATCGGCGGCGAGCGCTTGATCGCGCGCAAGGGTGGCGCGCGCCTGGGCAAGTGCCGCGCGCAACGGCCGGGGGTCAATCGTAAAGAGCAGTTGTCCCTTGTGGACTTGCTCGCCATCATGGATCAGCACCGATTGCAGGACACCATCGGTCTGCGGCCGGACGGCGACGGTGTGCGGCGAGATGATCGTACCCGAGGTTTCGATGATGTCAGGCACCCTATGCGGTGCGACCGTCATCGTCTCCACGCGCAATGGCGCAGGAGCCGGCGTCGGCTGGCGGCGATGCACGACCCAGTACCAAAGGCCGACGATCACCAGCAGGCACAACGCCATCAGCCCCGCAACGATCCCGCCCCGCCCCACACCGCGATCGGCACGTATTTTAGGCACGCACGCTGTCTCCCCGAGCCTTGGCGTGCATCGCCACACCGGCATCGTCGTTGGCGGCGCGATTCAAGGCGCTAAGTCCCGCACTGAGATCGCCGTTTTGCTCGGGATAAAGATGCATTACTCTGGCTTGCATGCTGGCCGGGTCCGCAATGGTAGTGAATGGCGATGCGTGACAGCATAGGTTCCGGCATTGTGTGCGAACGGGGCGGCAATGCCAATCCCGGCGACGTCACAACGACGACGAAGGCAAGACGACCGGGCACGACACCTCGGCGAACGCCTGCTGGCCCGTCTGCCGCGAGCATCGGGTGGCATGCCAAGGCCTAAAATCGGGTTTTCGCCAACATCCGGCCATCGTGCCGCATCGCATCGCCGTGATCGCCTTCTGCCGTGTTGTCTCAAGTTATGCGCCAGCCAAGACGCACGAGCGACGTTGAGCGAACGCTCAACATACCCCAATGAGCCACGCGCACGGGCAACGGCTACAATCCATGCATGCATGTCTTCCTGCGACAAAACTCCGACGGCAACCAGCCGCCGCGCTACATCCAGCTAACCCTGCAACCGGACCTGTTCGGCGGCTGGGAGTTATTGCGCGAAAGCGGCCAGATCGGCGGGCGCGCGCAACTCAAGCGCGCGCAATACCTGCATCAGCACGACGCCCATGCCGCCTTCGAGAAAGCCCGCGATGCACAACTCAAGCGCGGCTTCCAGGTCATTTCCACCCGTGGCGCCGACGCGCCGCACTGAGGAATCCCCCCATGCTCAAGAACGACCGCCTGCTGCGCGCGCTGCGCCGCGAGCCCGTGGACCAGACCCCCGTGTGGCTGATGCGCCAAGCCGGGCGCTACCTCCCCGAGTACCGCGCCACGCGCGCCCGCGCCGGTAGCTTCCTGGCGATGGCCAAAACCCCGGAACTGGCCTGCGAGGTCACCCTACAGCCACTGGCGCGTTTCCCCCTGGACGCGGCGATCCTGTTCTCCGACATCCTCACCATTCCCGATGCGATGGGCCTGGAGTTGTACTTCGTCGAAGGCGAAGGCCCCAAATTCCGCCATCCGGTGCGCGATGCTGCGGCCATCGCCCAGCTCGGCGTGCCGGATATGGAAACCGAACTGCGCTACGTCATGGATGCAGTACGGGTGATCCGCCGCGAACTGGACGGCAGCGTGCCGCTGATCGGGTTTTCCGGCAGTCCGTGGACGCTGGCCTGCTACATGGTCGAAGGCGGCGGCAGCGACAACTACGCACGGATCAAGGCGATGGCGTTGAACGATCCGACCGCCTTGCACAAGCTGTTGTCGGTCAATACCGACGCGGTGATCGCCTATCTGGCGGCGCAGCGCGCGGCCGGCGCGCAGGCGCTACAGGTCTTCGACACCTGGGGCGGCGTGCTCAGCCCGGCGATGTACCGCGAATTCTCGCTGCCCTACCTGCAGCGCATCGCCGGCGAGCTGGCCCGCGGCGACGGCGCCGAGCGCACCCCGCTGATCCTGTTCGGCAAGGGCAACGCGCCATACCTGGAGGAACTGGCTGCTTCAGGCGCCGAAGGCGTGGGCGTGGACTGGACCATCGATCTGGCCGATGCGGCGCGCCGCACCGGTGGCCGCGTCGCCCTGCAAGGCAACCTGGATCCAGCGGTGCTGTATGGCGCGCCCGAGGCAATCGAGCGCCAGGTGCAGCGCGTGCTGCACAGCTACGCCGAGGGCAACGGTTCGCCGGACGGCCATGTGTTCAACCTCGGCCATGGGCTATCGCCGGACATGCAGCCTGAGCACGTCGGCGCGCTGATCGCGGCGGTGCAGCGGCACAGTCGGCGCGGCTGATGCGCCGGATCGCCGCGCGGCCCTGCGTTTGCCGTACCGACAACAGTAACTAGAATCGGAGACATCGTCCCCTGCGATTGGATTGCAGATGACCGCCCTGCCATTTGCACGAGATGCTTCCCCGGTCGGCACCCTCCTGTCGCCCGGCATCGACGCCGTCGTCCAGGAGGCGCTGGAACAACGGCGCTTGGTCGGTGTCCGCGTGCTGGTCGTCCACAACGGCGCCTTGATCCACCAGCAGGCCGCCGGCTGGGCGGACCGCGAACGCCAGCAACCGATGACCCTGAACACGCTGTGCCGACTGGGATCGGTGAGCAAGCTCATCGTCTCGGCCGCTGCCTTGGTGCTGGCGGCACAAGGCAAGCTGGACCTGGACGCGGATATCGTCCCCTGGCTACCCAAGTTCCAGCCGCATCTGGCCGATGGCCGTATCGCCCGGATCAGCGCCAGGCAATTGCTCAGCCACACCGCCGGGCTGGGCTATCGCTTCCTCGAAACCGATGCCGATGGCCCATACACGCGAGCCGGGGTATCCGATGGCATGGACTTGCAGACCATCAGCCTGGAGGAGAACCTGCGCCGCATCGCCAGCGCCCCACTGCTGTACGAACCGGGCACGGCCTGGGGCTATTCGCTGGCAACCGATGTCCTGGGTGCGTTGATCGAGCGCGTGTACGGCGCGCCGCTGGACGAAAGCGTGCGGCAACTGGTCACTGGTCCGCTGGCCATGGACGACACCGGCTTCGTCGTGGGTGATCCACAGCGCATGGAAAAAGTCTATGTCAACGACACGCCGCAGCCGCACCTGCTGACCGAGGGCGAAGTCGTGCCGGCCTTCGAGGGCAAACTCCGCCTGACCTTCAGCCCAGGCCGGATCTTCGATGCACGGATGTTTCTTTCGGGCGGAGCTGGCATGGCCGGAAGCGCGATGGACTTCCTGCAGTTGCTCGAAACCTTGCGCCAGGACGGTGGCACGCTATTGCCCAGCGCACTGATCGCGGACATGGAGCGCGATCACAGCGGGGGATGGAAGATGTCCAGTGCGCCGGGTTTCGGCTATGGCCTGGGTTATATGGTGCTACGCGACCGGCAACTCGCCGCGACACCGGAATCGGTCGGCACCTGGCGCTGGTGCAGTGCCTATGGACACAGTTGGTTCGTGGATCGGGACCGCCGGCTGAGCGTGGTCGCCTTCAGCAACACCATTCACGAAGGCATGTGCGGCCATTTCGTCACCGCGCTTCGCGATGCGGTCTATGCCACGCTCGACCAACCGCGATAACCCGGCCCCCCGGCCGACTAACGCGGCGGTGCAACGCCCTGAAAATGACGCAATTCCGCGTTACTAGCCCCGGCCATGAACCGTCGGCGACAAGCCTCGCTGCATTGCCAAGCTCAGCGCGACGGCGACGCTGCGCATCGCACGTCACCATCGACCACCTCCATTGCATCGCATGCGGGCAAGCGCCTCGCGCGGCGGGCTGAAAACGCAGGACGCAGATGGCTGCCGTCTATGCCAACACGACACCATGGCGACCCGAACTGCGCCATCATTGTCCTTCCAGCCACAGCATGCAGGTCGATGTCTGCACCATCACCCGATCCGCTGACCATCTCCGCTCAGCAGAATTTCCGACCGCTGCTATGGTTGGTATCGCTGGCGATCTTCATGCAGATGCTGGATGCGACCATCGTCAACACCGCGCTGCCGGCAATGGCACGCAGCCTGGCGCAGAGTCCGCTGCAGATGCAGTCGGTGGTGTTCAGTTATGCACTGGCCGTGGCAATGTTCATCCCCGCCTCCGGCTGGATCGCCGACCGTTATGGCACCCGCCGGGTCTTCCTGGTGGCGATCGTGTTGTTCACCCTGGGCTCGCTGCTGTGCGCGGCGGCACCGCGCCTGCACTATCTGGTCGCCGCGCGGGTGCTGCAGGGCGTCGGCGGGGCGATGTTGCTGCCTGTCGGACGACTGACAGTGATGCGTTCGGTATCGCGCGCGAAGTTTCTCAGCGCGATGAGCTTCATCGCCATCCCGTCGCTGATCGGACCGCTGGTCGGACCGGCACTGGGCGGCTGGCTGGTGCAGATTGCCTCGTGGCACTGGGTGTTTCTGATCAATCTGCCGATCGGCGTGGCCGGCTTCGCCGCCGCACTGAAGATCATGCCCGACCTCTATGGCGAGCAGCGCACCCACTTCGACCTGATCGGCTACGCCATGCTGGCCTTCGGCATGATCGCATTGTCGCTGGCACTGGACGGCATCTCCGAGCTGGGCCTGCGCCACGCATTTGTGATGCTGCTGGCAGTCGCCGGACTAGCGGCGCTCATCGGCTACTGGCTGCATGCAGCCAACACGCCAGCCCCGTTGTTCCCGCTACATCTGTTCAAGGTGGTCAGCTTCCGCATCGGCATCCTCGGCAATTTGTTCTCGCGCATGGGCAGCGGCAGCATGCCATTGCTGATCCCGTTGCTGCTGCAGGTCGGCCTGGACATCAGTCCGATGTACGCTGGCCTGATGATGACGCCGGTGGCACTGGCCGGGATGGTATCCAAGCGCGCAGCGGTGAAGCTGGTCGAGCGCTTTGGCTACCGACGTGTGCTGATGACCAATACAGTGCTGGTCGGCACCGCGATGGCCAGCTTCGTGCTACTGGATCCGGGCAATGCCTTGGGCTGGCAGCTTCTGCAACTCACCATGTTCGGCGCAGTCAATGCGTTGCAGTTCACCGTGATGAACACGGTGACACTGCGCGATCTGGAACGCGAACAAGCCAGCGCCGGCAACAGTCTTTTGTCGATGGTGATGATGCTGACCACTGGCTTCGGCGCTGCGGCCTCTGGCAGTCTGCTGACGGCCTTCGGCGACTATTTCGGCGACAGCCACGGTGCCGTCACCGCCTTGCATGCGACCTTCGTTTGCGTCGGCGCCATGACGCTGACCTCCACCTTGATTTTCTGGCAGTTGCCGGATACGCCATCGCATGCGAGGCAAGTCGAGGACGTGGCGGTGGCCGAGTAAACGCGATCAGGAGTTGCAGCAAACTGCGGCTTGTATGGACAGGTGATCCAACGCTGCAAAAACGCAAGGCACGGAACCCGCCCAGCTGAGCACGACGCTTATGCGCCATCGACATGGCTGTTCGCCAGTTCCGAATTGCGCATTGAACGTGCTGGCGTTTCCAGCGCTTCAGCCAGCATGTCTCCCGTCACCGGCTTGCGCAGAAAACCATCGAAACCGGCCGCACGCGCCTGGGGTTCAGCGTCGGCATCAGCGCGGGCAGTCACCGCGATCAGCGGCATCGTGTGACCGAAGGCGCGCAGCTGCCGCGCCAACGCCAGGCCATCCATGCCAGGCAGATCGAGGTCGAGCAAGGCGACGTCGAAGACATTGGCCGCGACCTCGGTCAGCGCCGCCAGGGCATGCGCGGCGTGGATCACCCGATGACCACGAGCGGCGAGCAGACCACTGACCACCTCGGCGACGGTCGGGTCGTCCTCGACCAGTAGCACCCGTTGCGGTGCCAATACGGACGTGACCTCACGCACGCCAGAGGTGGGACGCGGTAGCGACGACGGCACCCACGGCAGCGGCAGATCGACGACAAAGCGAGTGCCAGCACCAAGCCGGCTCTGCAGGTCGATGCGTCCTCCCATCGCCACCGCCAATTCCTGACAGATCGCCAGCCCCAAACCGCTGCCGCCGTAACGCGCGGCGGTGCGCGGACCATCGGCCTGTTCGAAACGCTGGAACAACCGCGCCTGTTGTTCGGCGTTGATGCCAGGGCCGGTGTCGACAACCTCGAAGCGCACACCTTGAAACTCCTGCAACGGCGCCACCCGCAACTGCACGCTGCCGCGCTCGGTGAACTTGATCGCATTGTTGAGCAAGTTCAACAGGATCTGCCGCACCCGCGTGGCATCGCCGGTGGCGGTGACCTGCTCCGGCATCGCATTGTCCAATACGAACGTCAGGCCGTGCCCCTGCGCCATCGGCTCCATCATCGCCGCCAGTTCAGCGATCAGTTGCCCCAGATCGAATGGCTGCTGATCCAGCTCCAGACGCCCGGCCTCGATGCGCGCCAGATCCAGCGCATCGTTGACCAGGCGCAGCAAATGCGTACCGGCGCCACGGATCGATTCGGTGTAGCCGCGTTGTTTTGGATCCAGCGGCGTGGCCAGCAGCAGTTCACTCATCCCCAGCACGCCGGTCATTGGCGTGCGCACCTCATGTCCCAGCGTGGCCAGGAAGCGGGTCTTGGCCAGCGAGGCCTGCTCAGCCACCTCCTGTTTGTGCAGCGCCAGTTGCCATGAGTTGCGCCGACGCAAACGCCGACGGTAAAGATAGGACAACCGCCACACAATCAACAACGCCAGCAATGCCCACCCGACCAGCCCCCACGTGCTGCGCCACCACGGCGGCAACACGTGAAAGCGCATGGCGACCACTCTCGACCACACCTTATCGGCGGTACGCGCCTGCACCTCCAAGGTGTAATAGCCCGATGGCAAGCGCGAGAACAACCGTTCGCCATTGGCACCGACATCGATCCAGTCCGTGTCGTAGCCGCTCAGACGGAAGCGGTAGGTATTGGACTCGGTGTCGTAAAACGACAGCAGCCGCGCGACCACGTTCAGATCTCGATCGCCTTCCCGCAGAACGACCATACCGGCGTGCGACAGCTCCATCAAGGCATCGCCACGCCGTACGCTGACCCGCTCGATCACCAGCGGTGGCTGCCGCCGCGACGGTATCACCTGAGACGGCTCGAATAACACCACGCCATCCGTGGTGCCGCCGAGAATCTGCCCGCCACGCGCCTGAGTCAGCGTCTGTCCTGCAAACTCCTGATTGGGCAAGCCATCGTGTACGCCGTAGGAGCGAATCGCCTTGCTTGCCGGATCGACCCGAATCAACCCACGCACGCTGCTCAACCAGGCTACACCTTTGCCATCGACCACCAGGCCATTCGGTGCAAGCCCTGGGAGCTCATGGCCATCGTCAATGCGGTCGAGCAGGCTCAGTCGGGTACCGTCCCACAGATAACGCTCCAGGCAACCAACACCGGCCAACCAGACCACATTGCCGTCACTGATCGCGAAAGCACTCAATAGCCGCCGCGGCGCGCCCGGCACCGGCTCGAAACGCGCGCGCACCGGGTTCCAGGCCAGCACGCCATACGAGCCCAGCAACCAGGGCTGGCCCTGCGGCCCAGGCTTGAGTGCATTGGCAACGAATTCCGCAGGCAAACCGTCGGTGCCCAGCGCGATGTTGCGCAGTACGTGACCATCGAGATCGCGGATCTGTGCACCGCCAAGATCACTGAACAACCACAGGTGTGCATCCCCGCTGATCGTGGCAAAATTGGTGTTATTCAGGGTCAATGCATCGACCCCGTCGTTCATGCCCCAGCGCATGACTTCGCCACTGACAGGATCGTAGCGCAGCAAACCCTTGGGACCTGCACCCCACACGCGTCCCTGTGTATCTTCGACGATGGCTTGCGGCCAATCGATTCCGAACATCGCCAGCATGTGGTGGCGAACCGCACCCGTGGCCGGGTCGAGCTTGTCGAGTACGCCACGGGTACCTGCCAACCAGACCTCGCCATCCCGCGAAGCCGCAGTAGCCACCACGTAGGGGTTGTACATCGATTCCGGATCATCCACCCGGTAAGACAACACCGAGAACTGCCGCCACTTGGCCGGCAGATACCACAGCCCAGCATTGGCAGTGGCAAACCATAGATCGCCCTCGCGATCCTCGAACCCCAACACGAAGTTCGGCTTGACCAACCCGTGCGCGGAGTTGCTGTATAGAGGCACGTTACGGATCAGGCCCGTCTCGCTCTCCAGACCCAGGCCCTGCATGGTGTCGAACCAGCGATTACCACTGCGATCGTGGGCCAGCATCGCCATCACGCTCCGGCTCGGCAGGTTACGCCAGTAAGGTGTAATTGCCGTGCCGTCGGCACGAAACAGGCGCACTCCAGCTTGATTACCCACCCAGAAAACGCCGTCGTGTTCGGGCTTCAGTCCAAGGACATAGTGATCAACCCCAGAAAGGGACAGGCGTTCGAAACCGTGCCCGTTCCAGCGCGCGGCACCATTGCGGGTACCGATCCAAAGGGTGCCATCGGGCGCCATCGCCAATCTGCTCACATTGATCGATGGCAAACTGCGCTCGTCGCCAGGCTTGGGCATGAAGCGGGTCAGGCGGCCATTTGGTTGCAACCTGTACAGGCCGGCATTGCTTGTTCCGAACCAGATACTGCCGTCGGAAGTGGAAATGATGGCCAACACCGCGCTGGAGCCGATTTGCGAGTAGATGCTGTGGTCGTAGTAGCGGAACGTGCGTCGGTCCGCCGAGAGCATGCCTAGGCCCGCAGTGCCGGTACCGAACCAGATCCGGTTCTGCGCATCGGCATGAACGCTGAAGATGTTGTTGTCGCGCAGCCCGTCCTCGAACCGCCAGATGCGATAACCATGCCCATCGAACCGCGCCAGGCCATCGCTGCTCGCCATCCACAAATAGCCGAGTTTGTCTTCGGTAAGATCATTGATGGTGTTGGACGGCAGGCCATCGGCCACCGTCAACTGACGCGGTTGCGGCGTCAGCGGCACGGCCGCGCCTGCAACCGCAGACCACGCCAACAGTAGCCATCCCAAGATCCATCTCGACCACATCGCGTGTCACTCTCCCGGCTGGCGTCGGTCCCCGCTGCGCAGTCATCATCGTCGACGATAAACACTCGCCATGGCAACCATCGGCTGCCCGTGCTGACCCCGCGTCATACGCCACAGACCGCGTCTGCGCGGCACGCACGGCAACGCATCTCACCTCAAACCACATCGCAGGCTCTAGAATCGGACGACCCTTACAGCACAGGTGCTTTCATGTTCAGACACGGCCTCGTTGCCGTTTTGCTGGCCTTGCCGGGCACGGTTCTGGCCGCCCCGGCGCAATACGCGCTGGACCCGGTGCATACGCGGTTACTGTTCGCAATCGATCACGCGGGTTTCTCCAAGGCTTTGGGCACGGTGTCCGGCAGCACCGGCACCCTGGTGTTCGATCCGGACGACTGGCGCAACGCACGCCTGCAAGCACGGGTGCCCTTGCAGCGACTGGAACTGGGCGATGACACCTGGAACCGCGCCGCACTCGCGCACAATCTGCTCGACGGCAAACGCTATCCCGAAGCGCTGTTCGTCTCCACCCGAATCGAACCGGTGGATGCCCGCCACGCCAAGGTGATCGGACAGCTGACCCTCCACGGCGTCACCCGCGAGGTGACACTGGACGTGACCATGAACGCGATCAAGCGGCACCCGCTGCCGCCGTTCCGTCGCACTGTCGGCTTCTCGGCCACCACTACCTTGAAACGTGCCGACTTCGGCATCAGTTCCTGGCCATCGGTGATCGGTGCGACGGTCGAATTGCACATCGAGGCCGAAGCGACCCGCGAAGGCCGCGCCGACACCGACACTACGCCGACACCAGCCACGGCACCGTCGTCCGACAAAGCGACCAGCCCAGCCGAACAGGACCGCACGCCATGACCGCAAAGAACACCAAAGACCGCTGGGGCAGTGTCAGCCAGACTCTGCACTGGCTGATCGCTGTGCTGATCTTGCTGCTGGGGGTGGTCGGCCTGACCATGGGCGAGTTGCCGAGGACCCCCAGATACTTCTGGGTGTATACCGCGCACAAGTCGCTGGGCCTGACCGTGCTGGCACTGGTCGTCTTCAGGCTGGGCTGGCGCGTGTACGCCGGCACACCCGCGCCGATAGCGGGAACCCCCGGCTGGCAGGCCCGCATCGCCAGCGCCACACACGCGCTGCTGTATCTGATGATCTTCGCGATACCGCTGTCCGGTTGGCTGTACGATTCAAGTAGCGGTCTGCGCCCGTTCCGCTGGTTTGGGCTGATCGATGTGCCCAAGCTCAGCGCGCCGGACGCACAGTTGAACGCAATGTCGCACGGCGTGCACGAATGGGGCTTCTGGGCCTTGATCGCGGTGGTCCTGGTGCATGCTAGCGCCGCGTTGTACCACCACCTGTTTCAACGCGATGCCACCCTGACGCGGATGCTCCCGCGCGGTTGGCTGTCCTCGTCCAGATTCTGAGGAGTTGTCCCATGTCGTTTCGTTTCGCTTCCCCAGCCGCTGTCGCCGCCAACCTGGTGGCCATGTTCGTTGCCGCCCCCGGGTTCGCCGCCGATTACGTGCAAGCACCCGGCTCGACCCTGGTCTTCGCCAGCAAGTACGATGGCGAAGTTTTCACCGGGCAGTTTCCTGGCTTCGACACCAAGCTCAGCTTCGACCCTGCCAATCTGGCCAGCGCTAAACTTGAGGTGACGATCCCGTTGGCCGGCACCAAGAGCGGCAACGTCGACCGCGATTCCACGCTGAAGAGCGCAGACTTCTTCGAAGTGGCCAGGTTCGCCACCGCGCACTACCGAGCAGACAAATTCCGCGGGCTCGGCAGCAACACATACGCGGCCGATGGTATGCTGGAGTTGCGCGGCGTGTCCAAACCGGTAACCCTTACCTTCACTTGGAGTGCCGGCGCGCAGCCGGTGCTGACTGGCAAGGCCACGGTCAAGCGTCTAGATTTCGGCGTGGGGGCCGGCGACTGGGCCGATACCAAAACCATCCCCAACGAAACCGCGATTAGCGCCAAAGTGGTGTTCAAGGCGAAGTGATTCGCCACAAGCCGTGACGCACGGCCGCTGAGCGGCGGATTTCCTCGTCGGGTCCGCCGCTTTTTTACACGGGTGGCTCGACCGTGATGTTCAGTCCAGTCCGCTCAGCCAACACCGCACACCATTCGCATCGAACGGCCAATCCAACTCGCGACCATCGGCGGCACGTAACACCGGCACACGCATGCCATAGCGGGCCTCCAGCGCCACATCGCCGTCGATGAACACACTGTCGGGCTCGGCTGTACGGGCCTGTGCCAGAACCCGCAACGCTTGGTCGCACAGGTGGCAATCGTCGCGCTGGTAGAGGATCAGAGACATACGTTGGATTGGATACGAATTAGCGAACCAATACGACACACGGGGGCATAGAATAACCGTCCTTTTGGCCCCCCCCTCACCGGCACACATGGCTGTCAGCATCTTCGACCTGTTCAAGATCGGCATCGGGCCGAGTTCTTCCCATACCGTCGGACCGATGCGCGCCGCCGAGCGCTTCGTGCATCGCTGGCTGCTGGATCAGGGGACGCTGCAGAACGTGGTGCGCGTGCGCGTCGAGGTGTTCGGCTCACTCGCGCTGACCGGACGCGGCCACGGCACCGACAAGGCCTTGCTGCTCGGCCTGGAAGGCCAGCGTCCAGAACTGATCGACCCGGACATCATTCCCAGCACACTGGAACGCATCCGCAGCAGCAAGCGCATCCAACTGCTCGGCCAGCACAGCATCGCCTTCGACGAAAAGCGCGACCTAGCTGTCAACAAACGCCAGAAGCTGCCCCATCACAGCAACGGCATGCGTTTTACCGCCTATGCTGCCAACGACGAGATAGTCGCCACCCGCGACTATTACTCGATCGGCGGCGGCTTTGTGGTCAATCAGGACGATGCCGCCGACGACCGCATCGTCGCCGACCAGACGCCACTGCCCTACCCGTTCAAAAGCGGCGACGAATTGCTAGCTCAGGCCGCACGCAGCGGCCTGAGTATCGCCGCACTGATGTTCGAAAACGAAAAATGCTGGCGCAGCGAAGAACAGATCCGCTCGGGTTTGCGCCAAATTTGGAACGCGATGCAAGCATGCGTGGCACGCGGCATCAGCGAAGAGGGCGCACTGCCCGGTGGCCTGCAGGTCATGCGACGCGCACCCATACTGTATCGCGAGCTGTCCTCCAAACCGGAAGCGGCGATGCGCGATCCCTTGACCACACTGGATTGGGTCAATCTCTATGCGCTGGCGGTGAACGAGGAAAATGCCGCAGGTAGCCGCGTCGTCACCGCACCGACCAATGGCGCGGCCGGAATCATCCCGGCGGTCCTGCACTACTTCGACCGGTTCTGCCCAGGCAGCGACGAACAACACGTATTCGACTTCCTGCTCACCGCGGCAGCGATCGGGATCCTGTACAAGGAAAACGCCTCAATCTCCGGCGCCGAAGTAGGCTGCCAGGGCGAGGTCGGTGTGGCCTGCTCGATGGCCGCGGGCGGCCTGGTCGCCGCACTCGGCGGCAATCCCGGTCAAATCGAGAACGCCGCCGAGATCGGCATGGAACACAACCTCGGCCTGACCTGCGATCCGATCGGCGGGCTGGTGCAGATCCCATGCATCGAACGCAACGCGATGGGCGCGGTGAAAGCGATCAATGCCAGCCGGATGGCCATGCGCGGTGACGGCAAGCACAAGGTTTCGCTGGATAAAGTGATCCGGACCATGCGCGACACCGGCCGCGACATGCAGGACAAGTACAAGGAAACCAGCCGCGGCGGGCTCGCGGTCAACGTCATTGAGTGCTGAGCCGATGCTGCCGACGATGGCCATCGCCTATACCACCATCCGTGTTGTCGCCGGACAAATCACGCGTCATGCGGTACGGCAGATCGGTACGAGCACGCGACGTCACTGGGGCAGTGGAATGTTGCGGCCTTTCCACCATGCTCGCTGGCACAGCCGCGCGCTAGGGCTGGTCATGCTCCTGGGAGCGTGCAATGGCTACGCCCCAGACGCCACAGCGTTGGAAGCGGACAAGCAGTTCAATCACTACGCACGCGACACCTGGGGTCTGGACCAGGGGCTGCCGCAAGTGAGCATCCAGGCATTTGCACAGGATCGACAACGCTATCTGTGGATCGGCACGATGAGCGGGCTGACGCGTTTCGACGGCGTGCGCATGACCTCGTTCAACGACAAAGCGCCGGCCCACCTGCCAGGCACATTGATCCAGGCCTTACGCATGGACGCCAGCGGCACACTGTGGATCGGCACCTACCGCGGGCTGGCACGGTATCGCGATGGTCATTTCTCCAATGTGTTGCCGCAAGACCCGCAGGCGCCGCTGCTCAACATCGAAGCGATCACCGTGGATACCGACGGTACGGTGCTGGTCGCCGCGCAGAACGGCGTTTACGCGGTCGAAGGCGAACGCCTGCGCCTGCGTTATCACATCGCTAGCGGCGCGTATGCGCTACTGCCACATGGACACCAACTCTGGGTCGGCACGCGCGGCGCGGTCCTTCGCCTCGGCGCGGACAGCGCAACGCCGCTGCCGCTGCCGCAGGACATGCGCGATGCGCCAGTGCAGCAACTGCTGGAAGCGCAAGGGCGAGTGTGGGTCGGTACCCGCAACGGCCTGCTGTATCTCCACGCCGGAAGCTGGCAGCGGCTGGCTGACGACGCCAGTCTGACCCGACGTGCGGTGCATGCCCTGTTCGAGGACAGCGACGGCAATCTTTGGGTTGGTCTGTCTGGCTCGCTGTTACGCGTGCGCAATGGCAAGGTCGTCGAGCGCAATAACGAAACCAGTCAGAACGCCGCCACCAGCGCAATCTTCGAAGATCGCGAACGCAACCTGTGGCTGGGCAGCAACTGGAACGGCATCAGCCGCCTGTGGAACGGTTTGACCCGGCGCTACAGCGTGCCCCAAGGCTTGAATGACCCACTGGTGTGGACCCTGGCGCGCGATTCCGATGGATCGATGTGGGTCGGGACCGGCAGTGGCCTATCACGATTGCGCGATGGGCACTACCAACAGGTTCTGCGCATGGATCAGTTGCCGACCGACGCGCCCTATACCTTACTCGCCGAACCAGGCCAACTGTGGATCGGTACACGTCGCGGGATCGCCCTTTACCGCAACGGACAACTCAGTCAACCGCGGCTGCTGGCGCCCCTGCACGAACTGCAGATCAGCGGCATCGTGCGCGATCACGCGCAACGTCTATGGTTCGCCAGCGACGATGGTTTGTTCCGCAGTGATGGCAAGCATCTGCGCCGCTACGGGATCGGCGACGGCCTGCGCGACGCCCGCATCCGCCTGCTTCACGAAACCCGCGACGGACGCTTGCTGGTGGGCTCGCAAGCCGGGTTGTACGAATTGCGCGGCGAACGCCTGGTCGCACTCGCCACGCCCGACACCGCGCTCGCCAACGCCGACATCACCGCGATCCACGAGTTACCTGGCGGGCAATGGCTGGTCGGCACACTGTCCGAGGAATTGTGGCTATTCGACGGCAAGCGTTGGAGCATGCTCGACGAAACCGATGGACTGCCGGCGAATGCCCCGTTCTTCATCACCGACGACCCTCAAGGCAATGTCTGGGTTGCCGGGCTGCGCGGCATCTACCGCCTGTACCTGAACAATCTGCTGCAACACGCCGCCACACCATCCGTAGCATTACAAGCCGAATGGATGATCACCGAACGCGCGCAGCGCCATGGCGGCATGCGCGGGATGTGCTGCAATGGTATCGGTAATGGCAAGGGGTTCATCGAAGGCGGCACGCTGTGGCTGCCCAGCCGCGATGGCGTGGTGGCCATGAACACCACCGGCATCGTCAAAAATCCGGTAGCGCCACTGCCGGTGGTGGAGCGATTGCGCGTACTAGGACAGTGGTTGAACCCGCAGGCACTGCCCACACCCCTGCCGAAACAGGCGCGCGATCTGGATTTCGAATTCACCGCCGCCTCGTTTCAGGTCCCGGAAAGCATCGAATTGCGCTACCGGCTACTCGGCTACGACACCCGCTGGCATTCGCCCGACGACATCCGCCAGCGCGTGGCAACCTATACTAATTTACCCGGCGGCAATTACCTTTTCGAAGTCACCGCCCGCAACAATAGCGGCGTGTGGGCGGTGGCACCGGCGCGATTGCCGTTGCGGATTCAGCCACGTTTGCAGGAAACAGCGTATTTCAAGCTGTTACTGGGACTGGGCGAGCTTGGGCTGGTCTTGCTCACCATACAGTTGGCGCGGCTGCACAATCGACGTCAGCGCGAGACACTGGAACAACAGATGCGCGAGCGCACAAAAGCGCTTCAGGAAGCCAATCAGCGCCTGCAGGAAGCCAGCTTCACCGACGAACTGACCCAATTGCGCAACCGCCGCTACCTGTCCCTGCACATTTCCAGCGACATCGCCCTGTACCGACGCATGGCCGACGACGATCAAGACATGGCATCGTCCCCGGCATGCCCAGGCATGCTGTTCGCGTTGATCGACATCGACCATTTCAAGGCAATCAACGACAACAGCGGGCACCACACTGGCGACGCCATCCTGCAACAGATGGCGCAGTTACTGATAAAGCTGACCCGCAAGAGCGACCACGTGGTGCGCTGGGGCGGCGAGGAATTTCTGCTGGTCATGCGCTCGGCCCCACACGAGAACCTGACCGTTGCGGCCGAGCGATTGTGCAATGCGATCGCCGCGCATCCGTTCGTGTTCGACCACGGCAATCAGGGGCGGGTCACCTGTTCGATCGGGATGGCCGAATTCCCGTTCGTGCACGATCCGGACAATCAACTCGGCTGGGAACAACTGCTGGTTTTAGCCGATCGCGCGCTATACCAAGCCAAAGCCAGAGGCCGCAACGGCTGGGCAGCGTACCGACCGCTGCCCGGCACCCAAGCCGAACAGGTCCTGGCGGCGCTGCAGGAGCCATCAGAACGCATGTCGCATCACACCTGCCTGACCCTCGTCCACAACAACTGCAGCGACACCCCTTGAAGTTACACGGATGCACGATACGTTGCGCACCGAGCCATCGCACCTGCACAGGTCTGTAATGGCCAACTGAAACCTGCTCAGGTGTGACTTTCTCGAAGGAGACACCGATGAGCGAAATGATGGAAGAAGAGATCAAGCAGTGGACAGCCCGACGCAAGTCGGCGCTGGTCCTTGAGATCATCCAGGGCAAGACGAGCATGGTGGCCGCCAACCGCCACTTTGATCTGACGCCAGTGGAGATCGAGAGTCGGTTCGAGGACGGTAAACGCGTCATGAGAATGCCTTACGCGCCAAACCCGAGGACGTGGGCGAGCAGTACAAGTGGCAACTGAAGGACCAGCAGGAGGCCCACAGCGAGGCCATACTGGAGATCCGCCGCGAAAAAATGGCTTCCCTGCTAGTGAAGGACGAGAGTTGATGCGCTGGGTCCAGCAGGGCTACAGGCAGAAGGGGGGAGTGTGCCGATGACCAAGCTGTGCCGCTGGTTCGGCGTGGCACGCCGCACCGCATATTACAGCCAATCAATTCTACAACCAGCAGCACCCGCATCAGTCGCTGAAGAGATGAACCAGAATGCAGTCTATGCCGCTACATTAATCGCATGACCTGAGTAGAAACTGGTGGTTCATTACACACACGTGATTGAAGGCAACCACTCGCAGATCCTCACTCCTACGGGAAAAGGCGAATTAACACGTACCTGAAGAATTTAACAGCGCACATAAAGAAATTTATGTAGACAATTAAAAAATGGGCGTGATTCGAATCACAATTAAATGCGCCCCGCATGGAAATTCTCGATTCCAGCAACCAGAGTGACACTTCATGATTATATCCAGAGCATGCACCAACCTCGCCATATCAATCGAGTAAGGAAATCTCTCATGCACTCTTTCATACGCGCCCCCCTGAGATACCTGCATTACAGCCTCGTTCTGCTCGTTCTCTTCACTACCTGTACGCATGCCTCAACGGCCAACGCCCAAAGCCCGCGGCTGGTTGGCTACTTCACCCAGTGGAGCATCTACGGTAGCAACTATCAGGTCCGCGACATCGCGACCAGCGGCGCGGCACAGCGCCTGACCCATCTGCACTACGCATTCGGCAACGTGCGCAACAATCTTTGCGAAGTCGGCGTCAACCAAGCCAGCGATCCGAGCACAGGTGCAGGCGGCGACGCCTATGCCGACTACACTCGCAACGTCAATGCAGCGCAAAGCGTGGATGGTGTCGCCGACACCGATACACAGCCGCTGCGCGGCAATTGGAACCAGTTGCGAAAACTCAAGGCAATGTATCCCCATCTCAAAGTGGTAATGGCACTTGGCGGCTGGAGTTGGTCAAGCGGCTTCGCCAGCGCGGCGCGTCCGGAAAACCGTCAAGCCTTCGTCGCTTCATGCATTGATGCCTACATCCGCGGCAACCTGCCCGTCGTTGATGGCGCAGGTGGGCCGGGCGCGGCGCTTGGCGTGTTCGACGGCTTTGTCCTCGACTGGGAATTCCCGGTCGTATGCGGACTGACCTGCGGCACCCCCGAAGATCGGGCGAACTACACCGGGCTGATCGCAGAATTCCGCCGCCAGCTTGACGCGGTGCGTCCTGGGCTGTTGTTGGCCGTGGATGCAGGCGCTGGCATCGACAAGATCCGAGTCACCGATCCAGGCGTGTATCAACGCTACCTGGACTACATCGACGTGATGACCTACGACTTCCACGGTGGATCATCAGACACGATCACCAACCATCACTCCGCGCTGTTCCACTCGCCGTTCGACCCCTCAACCGGCGATAAGCGCTACTACAACAGCACCGACGCGATATTGGCATTCCTCAAGCGCGGGGTTCCTGCGCATAAGCTCAATCTTGGCATCGGTTTCTACGGGCAGGGCTGGAAAGACGTCGCCAATATCAACAATGGCCTCTATCAGGCGGGCAACAATGCCGGCGTATCAAAATACAACGTGTTGAAAACACACGCCGGCAACGATTATTACGACCACCACGCCTTCGCCCACTGGAAATACGATAAAGTCAATTCCACCTTCTGGAGCTACGACGACCCGGCAATGGCTAACATCAAGGGCGGCTACGTCAAAGCGTTAGGGCTAGGCGGGGCATTCTTCTGGGAGTTGAGCGGAGACGACGAACAAGGCGGCCTCCTCAATGCGTTGTACGAAGGATTGCACTGAGGCTGAAGCCTGCGGTGGCGCTGCGACTGGTCAGCGCCACCTTTCGGACATCACAATCCGCAGCACATCGTCGAGCAATGCCGCCGCGGTCACCTCGGCGCCCGCGCCCGGCCCCTGGATCAGCAAAGGCTGTTGCCGATAACGATCGCTGTGTATAGCAACGCGATTGTCGGTGCCGGTGCCGCTGGCCAGTGGATGCGACAACGGCAGTTCACGCAGCCCCACCGACGCACCATGCGCATCGAAACGACCAACGAAACGCAGACAGGCGCGACGCGACCGCGCTTGCGCTAGACGCGTCGCCAACGGTGCGTCCAGGACCGCCAGTGCGGCATCCAGGTTCGCGCGCGGCGCAACCGCCAACGCGGCCGGCAGCAGCGATTCAACCTGCACCTGATCGACGCACAGCGGCACTCCGGCAACCCGCGCCAGGATCAGCAGTTTGCGCCGCACGTCCTCACCGGACAGGTCATCGCGTGGGTCCGGTTCGGTATAGCCGGCGGCCATCGCCTCGCGCACACATTCGGAAAACGCGCGACTACCGTCGTAGTGGTTCAGTAACCACGCCAGTGAACCGGACAACACACCTTCCACAGCATGGATGTGATCGCCGCCAGCGGCCAGCGCACGCAGGCTATTGAGCAGCGGCAACCCAGCGCCGACCGTGGCGCTGTCGCCGTAGTGCGCGCCTGTGGCGTGCCTTGCGGCATGGATCTGCTCGGCACGGGCCAGCGCCGCACCTTGCCCAAGCTTGTTGGCGGTGACGACATGCACGCCGCGCTGCAACCATTCGGGATGGCGCTGCGCCACTGCCTCGCTGGCCGTGGCATCGACCACGATATCGCCGTGGCGCAGATCCTCCGGCAAGACCACCGCCGCCACACCGCGTGTGGCGGCATTGGCGCGGGCAAGGGCCTGCGCCGGCGCGTGCGCGCATTCGATCACTGTGCGCGAATTGGCCAACCAGGCCAACGCAGGCAGATCGGCACGACGCGGCTGCAGCACCTGATAGCGCGCGACGAAGGCGCGACCGACGGTGCCAGTCCCTAGCAAGCCCAGCCGCGGTGGCGCCACCGCGGCGTGCGCCACCGGCAACGGACACGCATCGGCCAGCGCGTTGCTCACGCGTCAATCCGTTTGCGCGACACCGCCTCGCTGGCATGCTGCGCACGCTCCAGACCCGCTTGCAGGTCGGCCAGCAGGTCGGCGCTGGACTCGATGCCCACCGACAAACGCAACAGGCCATCGGAAATACCGGCGTTGGTCCGCGCTTCCGGCGTCATCGCCGCATGCGTCATCGACGCTGGATGGGCAATTAGGCTTTCCACCCCGCCCAGCGATTCGGCCAGGGTGAAATAACGCAGTCCGTCGACGAAGGCGCGAACCTCGGGCTCAGCGCCAGCTAACTCGAAGCTGATCATCGCACCGAAGCCCTGTTGCTGACGCGCCGCGATGGCATGGCCGGGATGCGTGGGAATGCCTGGGTAGTACACCTGCCGCACCGCCGGGTGCGTCTGCAGCAGTTCCACCACCGCCTGCGCATTCTCCTGGTGCACGCGCAAGCGCGCATCCAACGTGCGCAGGCCGCGCAGGGTCAAGAACGCATCGAACGGCGAACCGGTCAGGCCCAGTGCGTTCGCCCACCATGCCAGTTGCTTATGCAATTCGGCATCGGCGGCGATCACCGCACCACCGACCACATCGCTATGGCCATTGACGTACTTGGTGGTGGAATGAACCACCAGGTCGGCACCGAAAGCGATCGGCTTCTGCAGCGCCGGGGACAGGAAGGTGTTGTCGACCACCACCAACGCACCAGCCTTGTGCGCGGCGTCGATGACGAAACGCAGATCGGTGATGCGCAGCAGCGGATTGGACGGGGTCTCGATCATCACCAGCCGTGGCGATTGCGCCAACGCCTCGGCCAAGGCGCGCGGATCGGTCAAATCGACGGTAATCAGAACGAAGTGGCCCTTCTTCGCCAGCGCATCGAACAGCCGCCAACTGCCGCCGTAGGCATCGTGCGGCACCACCAACGTGTCGCCCGGCTGCAGCAGCGCGTTGAGCACCAAATTGATCGCGCCCATGCCGGTGGCGGTGACCACGCCGCCGGCACCGCCTTCCAGCTCCGCCAACGCTTCGCCGAGCAGGTCGCGGGTTGGGTTGCCGCTGCGCGTGTAATCGTACTGGCGCTTGTTGCCAAAGCCATCGAAGCTGAAATTCGACGACAACACGATGGGCGGGGTCACGGCACCATAAGCAGTGTCGCGGTCGATGCCAGCACGCACCGCGGCGGTGGCGGTGCTACAAGGCAGGTCGGTGTCGTGGGCGGTACTCATGCGGCAGCTCCGGTGGGGCGAAGGGCGGTGGCGAGGATCGCGTCGATGCGATCGGTTTCTTTCAGGAAGGCGTCGTGTCCGTAAGGCGAACGCAGCACGCGCAGACTGCCGCGCGGCCCCAACCCTTCGACCAGGGTCACCAGATCGGACAACGGCACCAGGCGGTCGCCCTCGACCGCGACCACCACGGTGGGCACGGCAACGGCGCTCGGATCAATGCGATGCAGGTCGATCGATTCGGACAGGCGCAGATAGGCGTTGACCTGGGTGCGCGCCACGTACTGCGCGCCAGCGGCATCCAGGTAATCCTCGGCGGCGACGCGTACGCGGCCATTGATCACTTCCGGCGCCGCATCGAAGCGTTCGCCGAATTCTTCGGGCGTGCGATAGCTGAGCATCGCGAACTGCCGCGCCAACGACAGTCCATGGTGTTCGGCGCACTGCAACTGGCCCAGGGCTACCGCGCGGCGCTGCAACGCACGCCATGCAGCGGCATACGGATGCGCGCGATGTGCGCCACTGACCGCAACCAGCTTGCGCAGGCGCTGCGGATGGCGCACCGCCAATTGCAGGCCGACCAGGGCACCGTAGGAATAACCGACGAAGCCATGCAGTTGGACGATGTCCAAGGCATCCAACAATGCGGCGATCGCGTCGGCCTGGTCGGCGCTGTCGATCGGTGCGTCCAGGCTACCGTCGGCGCCGACGAAATCGAACGCCAGCAACCGCAACTGGCTTGGGTCCAGCGCGCGTCCCGGCGCGACCAAATCCTCCGCCCACCCCTTCTCGGGAAACGTGGCATTGGCGGCGAGATGCCGATGCGCGGAAATGCCGCCGGCCACGAACACCACCGGCGCGCTGGCCGGGCCGCTCAACTCATAGCGCAAGCGCAACAATTGCACACCCGCATGGCGCAGCGGCAGCGCCACCGCGATCTCGCCACGCATGACGCGCACACCATCGACCGGCGCCGCCGATGCAGGGTAGCGGTCGTGAGGCGCGGCGACGGGGGTAGAGCGATGGGACGTATTCACGAGTTGCACGGCTGTATCCAGTGAGGAACGGCCATCGAGCTTCGCGGAGCTCGCGTTCGCCATGCAGAGGGCATGGATCGAACCATCTTTCGGCGGACGCGTGGATCCCCGCAGGATTTGGCACCGACACGAGCGCTTACGCGCCCGCTGGCTGCCCCGGCATCAAAGGGCCTGTCCCTCCGCCGGTCTCGATGGTGAGGCTACAATGCCAGCGCCCTTGGGTAATGTCAATCGCTTTATTCGGATGAAGCGATAATGAATGCTCCAATTCCCCGTATCGACCATCACTCCGAATTCCTGACCAAGCACCGCTCCACGTGCGCCGACACCACTCACACCGCTGGCTTGCAATGGTCTGGCTGCTGGCGCTTGCGTCCAGCACGTGCGGGCAAACACTACTGCGTTGGAACGTGCCCCACCCGGTCGCGCACGCGGCCCCAACCTGGCTGACGGTCACCCCTCGCCGCAACGGCCTGCGTGAGATCTGGCTGGGCAATCCGCTGGGTGGGCCCGTGCAGATCCGGCTATACGGCGACGTCACCGGATTCAAGGCCGTCCCGGCAATGCCGCGCGACATCGAACTGGCGGCGGGCGAACGCCGCCTGGCGAGCTGCCTGTATCCGCTCGACGGCGATACCGACGCCAGCGGTTCCAGCGCGGACCTGCGCATCGAGGCGATCCCCGGTTCGCCGCACGCTCACGCCGAGCCTGTCCTCTACCAATTGCCTTTCAAGGACGTGCCAGTCCGCATCGATCAGGGCTTTGGCGGCACCTTCAGCCACCACGATCCGGCCAACGCCTACGCACTGGACTTCGCGCTGCCCGAAAGCACCCCGATCCTGGCCGCGCGCGAGGGCGTGGTGATGGAAATCCGCGACGACTTTCGCGAGTCCGGCACCGATGTCGCACGCCTGGGGCACGCAGCCAACTTGGTGCGTATCGTGCATGCGGACGGGAGTATGGCGCTCTACGCCCACCTGGCCGCCGGCGGCGTGCAGGTTCGGGTTGGACAGAGCGTACAGCGCGGCGAGCGGCTCGGCCTGTCCGGCAACACCGGCCTGACGACCGCGCCGCACCTGCACTTCGCGGTGCAGCTCAATCGTGGCCTGCGCCTGGAATCGGTACTGTTCCGCATGGCGGGTCTGCTCGGCGAACTGCACTTCGCCCATCCCGATCCGCACAGAGTCCGGCACGACAACTGAACGGACCGGCAGACAAGCCCGCTATAATTGCCAGCTTTCCAGTTTCCGATGACGCCCGTCGGGCGTGCTACCCATGTCCGAAGTCGCCACCGAAGCCGCGCGTCGCCGCACCTTCGCCATCATTTCCCATCCCGACGCCGGCAAGACAACGCTGACCGAAAAACTGTTGCTGTTCGGCGGGGCGATCCAGATGGCCGGCTCGGTCAAGGGCCGCAAAGCCGCACGCCACGCCACCTCGGACTGGATGGCGCTGGAAAAGGAACGCGGCATCTCGGTGACCTCATCGGTGATGCAGTTCCCCTACGAAGGCAAGATCATCAACCTGCTCGACACGCCCGGCCACGCCGACTTCGGCGAGGACACCTACCGCGTGCTCACCGCGGTGGATTCGGCGCTGATGGTGATCGACGTGGCCAAGGGCGTGGAAGAACGCACTATCAAGCTAATGGAAGTGTGCCGGCTGCGCGACACGCCGATCATGACCTTCATCAACAAGCTCGACCGTGAGGGCAAAGACCCGATCGACCTGCTCGATGAAGTAGAGACCGTGCTCGGCATCCAGTGCGCGCCGGTGACCTGGCCGATCGGCATGGGTCAACGGCTCAAGGGCGTCGTGCACCTGATCAGCGGCGAAGTGCATCTGTACGAGCAGGGCCGCAATTTCACCCGCCAGGATTCGACCATCTTCCCGTCGCTGGACGCGCCCGGCTTGGCCGAGACAATCGGCGAACAGATGCTGGCCGAACTGCGCGAGGAACTGGAACTGGTGCAAGGCGCCAGCCATGCGTTCGACCTGGACGCCTATCGCGCCGGCAAGCAGACCCCAGTGTTCTTCGGCTCGGGTGTCAACAACTTCGGCGTGCAGCCGCTGCTGGACTTCTTCGCCGAACATGCGCCGCCGCCGCAGCCACGCGCCACCACCGGCCGCCAGGTGCGGGCCGACGAAGACAAGCTGAGCGGCTTCGTGTTCAAGATCCAGGCCAACATGGACCCGCAACACCGCGACCGGGTCGCATTCATGCGCATCTGTTCTGGCCGTTTCGGCGCCGGGATGAAAACCCTGCACGTGCGCACCGGCAAGGAAGTGAAACTGGCCAATGCGCTGACCTTCATGGCCAGCGACCGCGAGATCGCCGCCGAAGCCTATCCCGGCGACGTTATCGGCATTCACAACCATGGCACCATTTCCATCGGCGACACCTTCACCGAGGGCGAGGCCCTATCGTTCACCGGCATTCCCAATTTCGCGCCGGAACTGTTCCGCCGCGCGCGGCTGCGCGATCCGCTCAAACTCAAACAATTGCAGAAAGGGTTGGCACAGTTATCCGAGGAAGGTGCCACGCAGTTCTTCCGCCCCCTGATGAGCAACGACCTGATCCTCGGCGCGGTCGGCACCCTGCAATTCGATGTGGTCGCCTACCGGCTCAAGGACGAATACGGTGTGGACGCCAGCTTCGAGCCGGTCGGCGTGGTCACCGCGCGCTGGGTGCATTGCGACAATGCCAAGAAACTGGAGGAATTCCGCGAGAAGAACGCGATGAACCTCGGCATCGACGCCGCTGGCGAATTGGTCTACCTGGCCCCGACCAGAGTCAATCTGCAACTGGCGCAGGAACGCGCGCCGGACGTGCGCTTCGCCGCCACCCGCGAACACGCGCACAGCGTGGTGCTGGACTAAGAGTGGCTAACAACACGTTGCGAGTCGCTGTCGGAAGAGCGCGGACGGCGCGCAGGAACCGCAGTCTACAGGGGCACATCATGAGGATTCCGAACACTGCCCGCGCCCGTCCGGCGGTGACGCAGTCGTTTCATCAGCTACTCTAAACCGCTCAAACGCGGCGAAACATGACGACAACTGAGCGCACGCACAACCAGCGGCGCCATGTTGCACCACGATGGATGCGAGCCACTCGCAATTGCGTTAACGTAGTTGCCATGGACGCAGATCACTCGCCCGCCTCCACACACGCAGATGCGTCCCCCTCAACAGACTGGCGCGACGAACTCGCCAGCACGCTGACTCACGGATTGGGCGCAATCGCGGCGCTGGCCGGCGGCTCGGTACTGATCACCCTCGCGGCAATCTACGGCGATGGCTGGCAACTGGCCACTGCCATCGTGTTCAGCGTGACGTTGCTGTTGCTGTACGTGGCATCCACTCTGTACCACGCCATCTCGCATCCCGGCGCCAAGGCGCGCCTGCAGATCTTCGACCATTGCGCGATCTACCTGTTGATTGCCGGCACCTACACCCCGTTCACCCTGATCGGACTACGCGGCCCATGGGGTTGGGGCTTGTTCGCGGCGATCTGGAGCATCGCCGTGGCCGGAGTGATCTTCAAGCTGTTCTTCACCGGGCGTTTCCGTCTGCTCTCGACCTTCCTGTACATCGCCATGGGCTGGCTGATCGTGGTCGCGATCGAGCCGCTGTTGCGCGCGATCGATACCCGGACAGTGTGCTGGCTAGTGGCCGGCGGCCTGTTCTACACCCTGGGCACCTATTTCTATCAACGCGACACCGTGCGTTACTTCCACGCGATCTGGCACCTGTTCGTCCTCGCAGGCAGCGTCTGCCATTTCGTCGCGGTGACCGGACAAGTGCTCTGAGGTCGCCGCGACGGCATTTCGCGCTCTGCACATGGCACCGCCCAAGCGACCGCGCTTCACGGATAGCGCGACACTTTACCGGGATCCATGCTGCGCATAGCCGCTGCACATAGCTCAGGAACGCGGAAAGACAAAAACCTGAAACACCTGCGCGAGACCGCACAGTTGCCTTTCCGAATCACGAATTCCCAACAGACAGGCACCTCAACTGGCGATATAGCGCTGCAACTGATCCAGTTCCTGGCGTTGTTCTTCAATCACCGCCTTGACCAGATCGCCGATCGAGATCAACCCGACCACCGTACCTGCCTCCACCACCGGCAAGTGGCGGATCCGGCGCCCGGTCATCAGTTCCATACACTGCTGCACGCTCTGCGCCGGATCCACGGTGTGGACCTTGTCGCTCATGATGTCGCGCACCGGCGTGGTCGCCGAAGAGCGCTCCTGCAACACCACCTTGCGCGCGTAGTCGCGCTCGGACAGGATCCCGGCCAGATGCCCGTCCTGCATCACCAGCACCGCACCGATGCCCTTGTCGGCCATCAAGCGCAACGCCTCGATCACCGCCGCATCCGGTGCAATCGCGTGGATCTCACCGCCCTTCTCGCTCAACACATGCCGTACCGTACGCATCGCTGCCTCCCGGTTCGCTGGATCGCGGGTCCGAGCATACTCCTTTACCGGGCGCACGCCATGTATCGACCAGATACAGCGGACGTTGCTTGGACTCCTCGTACAAACGACCGAGATACTCGCCGATCAGCCCCAAGGCGATCAATTGCACACCGCCAAGGAACAGAATCACCGCCATCATCGTCGGCCAGCCGGCAACCCGATCGCCCCATAGCGCGGCCTTACACACCACCACCGCTCCATACGCAAATGCGGCGACGGCAGTCACCAGACCCAGATACGTTGCCACCCGCAATGGCGCAGTGGAGAAACCGGTGATGCCGTCCAGGGCGAAATTCCATAACCGCCACAGGCTGAATTTGCTGCGCCCGGCCAGACGCGGCGCGCGCCGGTACGGCACCGCTAGACGGCGGAAGCCGACCCAGCCGAACAGCCCCTTCATGAAACGGTGGCGCTCGCGCAACTGCCGCAGCGCAGCCAGCGCACGCGGCGACAGCAGGCGGAAATCGCCGGTGTCGGCGGGGATCGGCGTCTTCGACAGGCGCCCGATCACCCGATAGAACAACGCAGCAGTGCCGCGTTTGAGCCAGCTTTCGCCCTCGCGCAGGATGCGCGTGCCGTAGATGTCGTCATAGCCGGCACGCCAGTGCGCGACGAACTGCCCGATCAATTCCGGCGGATCCTGTCCATCGGCATCCAGCAACACCGCCGCGCCACGCTCGACGAAATCCAACCCAGCGGTCAAGGCCAATTCCTTGCCAAAATTGCGCGACAAGCGCAGCGCCCCGATCCGCGGATCGGACTCGGTCAGCGCCAGGATCGTGTCCCAGGTCGCATCGCGGCTACCGTCGTCCACATACAGCACGCGGCCTTGCAATCCCTCCAGTCCATCGAGCGCGGCGAGGATGCGCGGCTGCAACAGCGGTAGAGTCTGCGCCTCGTTGAACGCAGTGACGACAACGGTGAGACGTTCGGGTTCCATCGGCGAATGGTACGAAGGATGGCATGACTGCACCAGCGATCCCGCGCGCTTCGGACGATGAGCGCAGAATCCAACATCAGCGCCGCAGCGCCGACATCAAACGCCCTTAAGCCACCCGCATCACACGCGAGATGAGTCGCTAACAACCACCCAAACGACTACAGCGCCGCCCGGCGGGTGCAGACAGTGCTCGAGATCCTCATCTGCAAACTACATACTGCGGTTCCTGCGCGCTGTCCGCGCCTACCCGACAGCAACTCGCGACGTTTTGTTGGCCACTCTAAGGCGCCTGCTGGAGGTAACCTGGGCCACCCAGTTGTCGAGCTTGGCGTTCGATCCAGTCGGCGCGGCGCTGCACATACGCCCCAGGTCGCGCGGCGTCATAGCGCTGCGGTGCAGGCAACACTGCAGCCAACAACGCACTCTGCGTCGGTGTCAGTTGCGCCGCGTCCTTGCCCCAGAAGCGACTGGCCGCCGCCTGCGCGCCGTATACCCCGTCGCCGAACTCGGCGACATTGGCGTAGACCTCCAAAATCCGCTGCTTCGACCACAGCGCTTCGATCAGCACCGTATACCAGGCCTCCAGCCCTTTGCGCAGCCAACTGCGGCCAGACCAAAGGAACAGATTCTTGGCCACCTGCTGACTGATCGTGCTGGCGCCGCGCAGGCGCCCGCCGCGCGCATTGTGGTCGCGCGCCTTCTCGATCGCCTCCAGGTCGAAGCCATGGTGGTGGGGAAAGCGCTGATCCTCCGCCGCCACCAGCGAGATCGGCAGGCTGGGCGCGATCTGCGCGCTATCGCGCCAGCGATAGGCGATACGGAACGACCACTCACCGCTGACCCAGCCGCCGACCTGACGCTCCAGCATCATCGCCGAGAGCGGCGGATCCACGAACCGCAGTGCCAGCACTTGCGAGACACTCACCAATCCGAAAATCAACGGCAGCAACAACAACCCGCGCAGCGAGCGTCGTGCAAGCGATCTGCGCGCCGGCATGGCACTTGCTTCATGCCGTGTCGCCCCCATTGCAATGCGTTCTTCGATCTGGTCCACACGCGATGATCCATTCTCTAGCGATCACCATCTTCCCATGCCCAGCGAGGCCACAATGCATTCTTCCGACGATCGCCTGACCCGCTTCCTGCTGCCCCATGCCGGCGTGCGCGGCGTACATGTGCGCTTGCAGGACACTTGGCGCGAGATCCAGGCACCGGCGCACTACCCGGCTGCTGCGACCGAACTGCTCGGCGAAGCCTGTGTGGCCGCCGCCCTGTTCACCGGCCACACCAAGGTCGATGGGCGCCTATCGGTGCAACTCCGCAGCCAAGGCGCGCTACGCACTCTGTTCGCCGAATGCACCGCCGCCGGCACCCTACGCGGCATTGCCCAGTTGGACGAGGGACTGGATGCCCCGCGCGACCTGCGCACGCTCGGGGACGATGCCCTGCTGGCGATCACCATCGAGAACCCCGGCCTGGACCCGCGCGAACCGCAGCGTTACCAGAGCTTGGTAGCCTTGTCGTCGGCCGAACTGGACGAAGCGCTAGAGGACTACTTCCGCCAGTCGGAGCAATTGCCGACCCGGCTGATTCTGGCCGCCGACGGCCCCCAGGCGGCAGGTCTGCTGCTACAGAAACTGCCCGGCGATGCCGGCGACGCCGACGGCTGGAACCGCGTCGGCGCCCTGTTCGAGACCCTCGCCGCAGCAGAACTGCTCATCACCCCGGCGGACATCCTGCTGCATCGACTCTTCCACGAAGAGACACCGCAATTGCTCGGAACCCGCCCACTGCGCTTCGGCTGCTCCTGCTCGCGCGAGCGGGTCGCGGCAATGCTCCGCTCACTGGGCGAAGCAGAGGCGCGTGCCGCAGCCGAGGCGACGGGGCAGGTCGAGATCCGCTGCGAATTCTGCGGACAACGCTACGATTTCCCACTGGCAGAATTCGGCGTATTGTTTGCTATAACGGAGGCTGAACCGCCGTCATCGGAGCGCATGCAATAACTGGAAGGCACGCCGGGAACCGGGCACCCAACTTGTTAAATAAACATAAATCAACTACCATTATCCACCCGCTAGGCGGGAACTTTCGTTCCCTCCATGAGTATCAAAGATCTGATGCGAGCATTCTTGCGCCTGCCGCTAGCCCTACTGATCGCCTTCTCGGCGATGACGGGCGCGCACGCGCAGAGTAAACCCGGCAACCCCAACGATCACACCGTGCTGCCGATCTGGAACAAGGGCAGCGGCAAGGTCGAGGCGCTGTTATACCTTGAGCCAACCGGCGAACAAGCCGTCGGCGCGCGCTGGCACTTCGGTGGCAACTCGCTGGATGCGGCGTTTGGGCTGTCCTCCGGCGACTCACTCGGCCTACTGTGCAATAGCGCCAGCGGCAGCAGCATCAGCGGACTGGCCAGCCACTGCATGCTCGCCAGCCTGGGCGACGAGGATGGCGCAATCGGCCACCACGTTGCCGCCACCACCTCTTTCAATCGTCCCGGTGGGCGCCTGTCGCTGTCCGCCGGCAGCGGACGCGAGAACCTCCCGGCATGGCTGGCAGGCGCCAACAAAACGCCGTCGATGCGCATGGAGCAAAACGATCTGACCGTGTTCGCCCAGCAGAACATCGGCCGCGAAGGCTTCGTCTCCATTGGCGGCACCTATGCCCGCGCGCGTCTGGTGCCGATCGCCGACGCTTCGCCCGCCCTGGTCGATCAGTGGGACAGCAAGAGCCTGAGCATAGGTGGTGGCTACCGCTCCTTCAGCGCCAACATCATCGGTCGCGTCGTCGACGCCCCGGGCCAGCCGGGCAAGTGGTCGGGCCTGGGGGTCGGACTGACCTGGCGCACTCCGTGGAGTGGACAGCTCACCGTTGGCGCAGAGAACGTCATCACCCGCGGCAAGAACCCCTTCGCGCCGAACAACATCAGCACCGAAGAGGGCACCATCCCCTACGTGCGCTACGAGCAGGATCTGTAGCACACCACCATCCGCGACACATGGGTCAAGCGGTCGCACCTGATCTATTGCACAGCGAGCGGACAAAGTACGAATTCACTTTAAATAAGTGATTTTTTAACGGTACTTTAATTCTTCCTCCAACCGGGCTACCATCCCGGCACCCTGACGGCTCTTTGGGGTCGCCGTTTCGATTCGGCCGACAGGCATACCTCGGGCTATGCCCCAATTCTCATTTGGAGAGAGATAAATGAATTGCAAGACCAACCAACTGCGCGACGCAGTCGTGCTCGCACTGGTCGTGGGAGCTGGCGGCACGGCAGGTGCGGCCATCGCTCAAGACGCGGGCAGTGCCGGCGCCACCACCCTGGATCGCATTGAAATCACCGGCTCGCGCATCCGTCAGGTCGACACCGAGACCGCGCAACCGGTGATGCTGATCAGTCGCGACCAGATCGAGAAGCAAGGCTTCAAGTCCGTCGCCGACATCCTGCAGAACATTCCCACCGCCGGTTCTCCAACAATCAGCCGCACCTCACCCCTCGCCAACGGTGAGAACGTCGGCGGTTACTACATCGATCTACGCAACCTCGGCGCCGCACGCACGCTGGTGCTGGTCGATGGCAAGCGCCTGGGCACCACCAACGGCGGCCTGCAGGACGTGTCTTCGATTCCCGCTGTGGCCGTCGAGCGCATCGAAGTGCTGAAGGACGGCGCCTCCTCGATCTACGGTTCAGACGCCATCGCCGGCGTGATCAACATCATCACCCGCAAGCATTTCGACGGCGCCGAAGCCGGTGCCTACATTGGTCAGTACGGCAAGGGCGACGGCCAGCGCCAAGTCTACGACTTCATGATGGGCAGCAGCAGCGATCGTGGCTCGCTGACCGCCGGCGTCGAATACACCCAGGAAGATCCGGTATGGGCGCGCAACCGCTGGTTCAGCCGCGACCGCTTCCCGACCGGCGAGAAGTCCGCCCCGCGCCAGGGAGGCCTGTCCGGCACCACGCAGTATGGCCGTTTCACCTACACGGACAGCGCCGGCAAGGAAACCCGCACCCTGCGCCGCGACACCCCCGGCCTGGATCCGGCAAACATCAACAGCTACCGGGCACTGAACAGCTCCGATGTCTCCAATCCGGCGCTGGCCTCGACCGTTTACAGCGGCATCAAGCGCAAATCGGCGTTCATGAACGGCACGTTCAACTTCTCCGAGAACGTTCGCTTCGACACCAGCCTCCTCTACACCGATCGCGATTCGTTCGCGCAGAACGCAGGCTATCCGTTCAAGAGTACCGATTTCGCCCTCACCCAAGGCGGTCTGTCGGCCAATAGCGTGTTCAATCCGGTCGGCAACGATGCCACCGGCGGCTTGCCCCCGGGCGCCGCCCCGCAAGCCATCCAATACGTGCGCCGTGGCTGGGAAGTGCCGCGCGAAGTGCGCAACAACCTCTCCACCTACCGCTTCACCGGCGCCTTCAGCGGCACCTTCGAGCTGGGCGAAAGCAAGTTCTGGGATTGGGACGCAGGCTATCTGTACAACCAGAACAAGGGCGTGCAAATCACCACGGGCAACTTGAACACCCTTGCGGTGAGCCAGGCAACCGGTCCGTCTTTCATCAATGCCAATGGCGTGGCTCAGTGCGGAAGCGCGAGCAATCCCATCTCCCTGGGCAGCTCCGCAGGCAACTGCACGCCGTGGAATCCGTTGATTCCGCTCGGCTACAACTCGCCTAACAGCCTTGGCGACCCGAACGTACAGAAATTCCTGTACCAAAACGGTCAGGCCGTGTCGAAGACCGAGACGAAGAACTTCTTCGCCAACATCAGCGGCAGCCTCTTCAGCCTGCCGGCGGGCGATCTGGCCATGGCGCTGGGTGCCGAACATCGCCAGGAAAGCGGCTACTTCTCTCCGGATGCGATGGCGCAAGCGGGCATCTCCACCAACCTAGCAAGCGGCCCAACCCGCGGCAAGTACAGCCTGAACGAAGTCTATGCCGAGTTCCAGGTACCGTTGCTGGCCGACATAGCGTTCGCCAAGGAGCTGAGCCTGTCGCTGGCTAGCCGTTACTCCGACTACAACAATTTCGGCAATACCGTGAACAGCAAATTCGGCTTCAAGTGGAAGCCGATCGATTCGCTGATGTTCCGCGGTACCTGGTCGCAGGGCTTCCGCGCGCCGACCATCGCCGACTTGTACGGTGGCCTGTCGCAGAGCTTCGAGAACTACACCGACCCCTGCGATACCAAGTTCGGCACGGCGGCGGGCAATGCGCGCTGCGCGGCGGCGGTGCCGGCGGGCTTCCGTCAGCTCAACGCCTCCGGTACGGCCCCGGCGCCGGGCCCCGGCGAGCAGAGCAACGTTCCGTTCCTGTCCGGCTCCACGCCGACACTGAAACCGGAGACTTCGACCGCCAAGACCCTGGGTCTGGTATGGAGCCCAGAGTTCGTCAGCGGCCTGAACGCCTCGCTGGACTGGTGGAAGATCCGCATCGATCACACCATCGTCAGTGATGACCCGAGCACCTTGCTGGAAGACTGCTACCTGCGTGGCATTGCCTCGCGTTGCACGGGCTTCACGCGCAATGCAGCCGGCAACATCACCTCACTGTCCTTCGGCCTGCGCAATGCCGGCTACCAAGACACCGAGGGTTACGATCTTGACCTCAGCTACCATTTCGACACCGCATTCGGCAACTTCACCACCATGTGGCAGAGTACCTACGTGTCCAAGAACGAGCTGAAGCAGGATAACTCGGGCAATCCGCCGAGCCAGCAGAACGGCTACCAGAACTCGGGCGGCAGCTACTTCCGGGTGCGTTCGAACTTGAGCCTGACCTGGCAGATGAACGACTGGGCGGTCACCTGGAGCACGCGTTACTACTCCAGCGCCAAGGAACGCTGCTTCTTCGATGATCGTTGCAGCAATCCGAACTTCACCGCTCCGGAGTACCAGGGCGCGACCTACCCGGTCAACCGCATCGGTGCCAACACCTTCCACGACCTGCAGGTCAGCTACAACACCCCGTGGAATGCCACCGTCGCGGTCGGTGCCAACAACGTGTTCGATCACTATGCCGCCCCATCGTACTCGGCGCCGAGTTCCGGCTACTCGTACTACGGCGGCTACGACATCGGTCGTTTCATCTACATGAAGTACCAGCAGCGCTTCTGATCGCCTCGCGATCACCGATGCGTCACCACAACGGCTCCGCAAGGGGCCGTTGTTTTTTGTATCTGCGCGCGGCAGAAATCCCGCACGTTACGAGAGACGCGGCACAGCTACGCCCCCCGCCTGTGTCCAGTTCTTCAGAATGGACACAGCAGAAGCGATAGGGTGCGATCGATACGCGACGCATTACCCCATGATCGCGCTTCGTCGCAAACATGAAACGAATTGGCCTTGTGCAAACACGCACGGCCAGAATGGCCCTAGGCGTATACACGAACGCGCCGGTCTCGACGCTTATCGGTCCAAAGCGTGTTCTTGCGGTTTTCCACAGCAGACACGACTCAGCCTTGTTGCGGACAAGGCCCGAACACTCGCTTGCCGCTCACCACGAATCAGCCAGGAATCAGCCAGGAATCAGCGTCACGATGACGTGCTCGACGTAGGCCTCGAATTCATCACGCGCCTGCTTGGGCTGATGCAATTGCAAGGAAAGTTGTAGAAAGCCGACATAGGCGGCATAAGCAAGCCGCGCACGGTGCTGGGCATCGGTGCGACTGAGTCCGGCTTGGCGGAACGAGGCGATCAGGTAGTCCATGCGCCGCTGCGAAACCCGGTCGATGATCGGCCGCACCGCAGGGTGATCGAGCACTTTAAGCAACTCGCTGTAGATAATGTGCGGCTTGACCTCGTGCGCCACCAGCTGGAACAGGGCACGCAAACGCGTGCGCGGATCTGTCACCTCCTCCAGGCTACCGAAAACCTGTTGCTGCTCGACCAGCTCCCAGCGCTCCAGCGCCGCTTGCAACAGCGCATCACGCGAGGGGAAATGCCAGTAGAAGCTGCCCTTGGTCACCCCCAGACGTCGTGCCAGCGGCTCAACCGCCACCGCATTCACGCCCTGCTCGGCGATCAAGTCCAGCGCGGCCTGGGCCCAGTCTTCAGCGCTGAGCCGGCTATTGCGGCTACCGCTGGGTGGTACAGGGCCATCGTCGGAAGAAGGGGCAGGCACAGTATTCATCAGCGGATTTAACCATACGGGCGGGTTAGTTGCAGGATGTCGCTTGAACAAGCAGCACACACATGCCCAGCGGCGCTGGCTTTTCGCCCCCATACCAGCGGGTATTGACATCACCGACGGGAAATCCATACGATTAAGTATGGACTCATCGACGGCCACGTTCCCGCACCGCGCTCACAGCAGGCTTGATGACGCCAGGTCCGGGGGACTGACCACGATCACCATGGTCGCAGGCAAGGCGGGCAGCTCTCTGTCTGCGCACGGCCGCAACCTGCCCCTCCATGGCCGGGCCACCAACACCAGCTTGATCACGGCTGTGCTGCACTTTCTCCACGCCCTGTCACCAGCCAGCGCCGGCGCACCGTCCGCCGTTACCGAGTCCATTACCGGAGCACATCCATGAGCATCGCCATTCCCTTTCTCGTGTTGTTGCTGGCAGGCGCCTTTGCCGCCTATCACCGCATGCGGCTCGCGCTCTGGGCCGCATCGAGCGCGACCTTACTGGTCGCCTGTTGGCTACTCGTCGCCAGTCACGTCGCCACCATCGTCGCGGCGGTATTGCTGGGGCTGGTGGCGGTTCCGCTGCTGCTGCCGTTCGTACGCAAACCGCTGCTGACCGCGCCCTTGTTGAATGTATTCCGCAAGGTGTTGCCGCCGCTGTCGCAGACCGAACGCATCGCCCTGGAAACCGGCTCGGTCGGTTTCGAAGGCGAACTGTTCACCGGCGATCCGGACTGGCAGAAGCTGCTCAACTATCCCAAGCCGCAGCTCAGCGCAGAAGAGCAAGCGTTCCTAGATGGCCCGGTGGAAGAACTGTGCCGGATGATCAACGACTGGGAGATCACCCACGTCCATGCCGATTTGCCACCGGAGTTGTGGAACTTCATCAAAGAACACAAGTTCTTCGGCATGATCATTCCCAAGGCTTACGGCGGCCTGGGTTTCTCCGCACTCGCCCACCACAAGGTGATCCAGAAGATTACTTCCGCATCAAGCGTGGTCAGTTCGACCGTCGGCGTGCCCAATTCGCTGGGCCCAGGCGAATTGCTGGTGCATTACGGTTCCAAGGAACAGAAGGACTATTACCTGCCACGCCTGGCGGTAGGCCAGGAAGTACCGTGTTTCGGCCTCACCGGCCCATTCGCCGGCTCGGACGCCACGTCGATTCCCGACTACGGCATCGTCTGCAAGGGCGAGTGGAGCGGCGCCAATGTGCTCGGCGTCAAGCTGACCTTCGACAAGCGCTACATCACTCTGGCACCGGTCGCGACACTGATCGGTCTGGCGTTCCGCCTGTACGACCCGGATGGCCTGATCGGCGATACCCAGGACGTCGGCATCACCTTGGCGTTGTTGCCGCGCGAGACCCCGGGAGTGGAGATCGGACGCCGCCATTTCCCACTGAACTCACCGTTCCAGAACGGCCCGATCCACGGCCGCGAGGTCTTCATTCCGCTGAGCCAACTGATCGGCGGCGTGGACATGGTCGGCAAGGGCTGGAACATGCTCAACGAGTGTCTAGCCGTGGGCCGCTCGATCACCCTGCCCTCCACTGCCAGCGGCGGGGTCAAATTCGGCGCGGTGGTCACCGGCACGTATGCGCGCATCCGTAAGCAGTTCGGCTTGTCGGTCGGCCGCTTCGAGGGCGTGGAAGAGGCGCTGGCGCGGATCGGCGGCAAAGCCTACGCGATCAGCGCATTGGCACAGGCCACCGCGGCGGCGGTGGATCGCGGCGACGTACCGTCGGTGCCGTCGGCGATCGCCAAGTACCACTGCACCACGATGAGCCGCGAGGTAATCAGCGACGTGATGGATGTGATTGGCGGCAAGGGCATCATCCTCGGCCCGCGCAACTTCGCCGGGCGCGCCTGGCAGGGCGCGCCGATCGCGATCACCGTGGAGGGCGCCAACATCATGACCCGCAGCCTGCTGATCTTCGGTCAGGGCGCAATCCTTTGCCATCCATGGGTGATGAAGGAGATGAAGGCCGCAAGCAATCCCGACCACAACGCAGGCATCGACGCGTTCGACCGCAGCCTGTTCGGCCATATCGGCTTCGCCCTCTCCAATGCGGTACGTTCGCTGTGGTTCGGCCTGACCGCTGCGCGCATCGGCGCCGCCCCCGGCGACGCCTACACCCGGCGTTTTTTCCGCAAACTGGACCGGTATTCGGCAAACCTGGCACTGATGGCCGACGTGTCGATGCTGATGCTCGGCGGCAAGTTGAAATTCAAGGAATCGCTGTCCGGACGCCTCGGCGACGTCCTCAGCCACATCTACATGACCAGCGCCATGCTCAAGCGCTATCACGACGATGGCGCGCCGGCGAGCGACCAGCCGCTGCTGGCGTGGGCCTTCCACGACAGCGTGCACAAGATCGAACTGGCCCTGTCGGCGGCACTGCGCAACTTCCCGATTCGTCCGGTCGGCTGGCTGATGTGGGCGTTGATCTTCCCCTGGGGCCGTCGCGCCGAAGCGCCGGGCGACCGCCTGGGCCACCGCGTCGCCGCGCTGCTGATGACCCCGAACGAAGCACGCGATCGCCTGGGCCAAGACGTGTTCCTGACCCCCTGCGAGAACAACCCCGGTGGCCGCATCGCCAGCTACCTGACCAAGGCCGTGCTAGCCGAGCCGGTGGAACGCAAGTTCCTGAAAGCACTCAAGAGCAAGAAAATCCAGGCCCTGGACTTTACCTCGCAACTGGACGAAGCAGTCCGCGAAGGCATGCTCACGCTCGACGAGCGCCATCAGCTAGAGGAACTGCGCGACATCACCATGGATACGATCAGCGTCGACGACTTCGACACCAACGAACTCCGCTCGGCTAGTTATTCCAACCGGATGAGCAGCGGTAACGACCACTCGCGCGAAGCGGCCTGATCCTGCGCAGCAGACAACCTCAAGACGGTGGACCTCGGTCCACCGTCCGTCTCGCGAGCGCCAACATCGGGAACACTCGCGCATGGTCGATGACAGGAACATGTGCCCGCAGAAGAATAGGCAGCCACAGCCTGCGCCGCGCACGCGATACAACAACCGCGCTCATGACGCCAGCAACAACATCGCCATGGCCACCAGCGCAGGCAGCGCCTGCACGAACAGAATCCGACGATTGACGCTCCACGCGGCATAAAAACCGGCCACCACCACGCAAGCGAGGAAGAACAGCATCACATCGACCCGCTGCGCAACCGCACCCCAGCCCAAACCAGCGGCCAGAAAACCGTTGTAGAGCCCCTGATTGGCAGCCAGCACGCGAGTCGCCTGGGCTTTTTCAGGCGTATTGCGAAACACCTTCATCCCCAACGGGCGCGTCCACAGAAACATCTCCAGCACCAGAATGTACAGGTGCAACAACGAGACCGCGCCCACCAAGACAGTCGCCAACAGGGTCATCGCACGCTCCGAGACAGCGGAAATAATATCCAGCATAGCCTCCAATTAAGGCAAGCAGCCAGTCGCGGAATTACCGCTCCCCGAGCGGAAGCGCGCACGGCAACGGCGACGAGACGACAGCCTTATTGGTGCAAATGCACCATACCGGCCCTGCACGACACGCAGAACCTGTTCGCCGAGCATATGCTCTATCCTTGGCGACTAGCGTCGGTACTCTTGAACATGGGGCATTGTGGGTGTACGACTACATCATCATTGGCGCGGGTTCGGCCGGTTGCGTCCTCGCCAATCGTCTCAGCGAAGACCCCAACTGCACAGTGCTACTGATCGAAGCAGGACCACGCGATCGCAATCCTTTTATCCACATGCCGGCGGGCTTGGCGCGTCTGGCCCGCGATCCTCGCTTCAACTGGAACTATCTCACCGAGGCCGAGCCGAACTTGAACGGTCGCCGCCTGTGGTGGCCACGCGGCAAGGTGTTGGGTGGCTCCAGTTCGATCAATGCGATGTGCTACGTGCGCGGCATACCTGCCGACTACGACAACTGGGCCGCCGAGGGCGCCGAGGGTTGGGACTGGCACGGCGTACTGCCCTACTTTCGGCGCAGCGAATGCAATAGCCGTGGCGGCGATGCGCTGCACGGCGGTGACGGCCCGCTGCATGTGTCCGACCTGCGCTATCACAACCGGCTGTCGGATCTGTTCATCGCAGCTGGCGAGCAAGCCGGCTTCCCGCGCAATAGCGACTTCAACGGACCGCAGCAACAGGGCGTTGGGCTATACCAAGTGACACAGAAGGATGGCGCACGCTGCTCGGCCGCGGTCGCCTACCTGGCGCCGGCGCGTACACGGCGAAACATGCACGTGATCACCGAGGCACTGGTGTTACGGTTACTGATCGAGGGCACGCGCGTGGTCGGTGTCGCCTACGCGCAGCACGGCCGCGAAGTGCATGCGCGCGCCGAGCGCGAGGTGCTGCTCAGCGCCGGAGCAGTGAATTCCCCTCAGCTGCTGATGCTCTCGGGCATCGGCCCAGCCGATGCACTGCAACGTCATGGCATCGCGGTACGTCTGGATCAGCCGCAGGTCGGTGCCAACCTGCAGGACCACCTGGACGTGTGCACGCTGTACCGCACCCGCCCAGGGATCAGCTACGACCGCCGCAACCAACTCAAGGTCGCTTTCGATTACTTCCTGCGCGGCCACCGCGGCGTCGGCAGCAGCAACATCGCCGAAGCTGGCGGCTTCGTGCGCTCGCCTTTGGCAACGGATGCACGCGCCGACATCCAACTGCATTTCGTCCCGGCAATGCTCGAGGACCACGGTCGCAAGCGCCTGCCCGGCGACGGCTTCACTCTGCACGCCTGCCATCTGCAGCCGCGTAGCCGCGGCCGCATCATGCTCAACGACGCCGACCCACGCACACCGGCACGAATACAGGCGAACTATCTCAGCGACCCGGATGGCTTCGACCTGCGCATGCTGGTGGAATGCGCGCGTCTATCCCGACAGATCCTGCAACAGCCGGCGTTCGATAGCATGCGTGGCGCACCACTGTTGCCCGCACGCGACGATCTGGACGAGGCAGGCCTGATCGCCTTCATCCGCGCCAAGGCAGAAACCATCTACCACCCGATCGGCACCTGCCGGATGGGCAACGACGCGCAAGCGGTGGTCGATCCGCAACTGCGCCTGCGCGGACTCGATGGTCTGCGCGTGGTCGATGCGTCGATCATGCCGCACCTGATCGGCGGCAACACCAACGGTCCGACCATGATGATCGCCGAGCGCGCCGCCGACATGATCCGCGGTCGCCCCCTGCTACGCGACGCCTGAGCGGTCAAGAGCACCGCAACACAACCAAGCGCAACACCGGCCAGGACCAAGCGCGACAGGCGATCGCGAGCCTGCCTGCGATCGCAGTCAACGACACGCCATCACCCAGCCGAGCCCACGCCTCACCGAGAAGGACGGGTACCTGCCGCCACCGACGAACGGCATGACGCTTGCATGCACAACACTTCCAGCGCGGCCGCTGACTGAGCGCTCGGGGGACACTGCACAGGCGCCATTTTGGCGGGGAAATTTTCTTCAGGATCAACCTCATGCCTATTCATCTTCTCTCAGTTTGTGCAATAGCGAAAAGCAGCGCTAGAATCGACCCGGGCAGCACCTCACAGGCATCAGGCGCAATGACACAGAACAGCAGACGCCGGTTTATTCGACCGGTGGCAATCGGTTTGCTCGGGGCCTTGTTGCCCCTTGCGATGTCCTCCACCGCACAAACTCCGGCACCCGCGCAACCGTTACCGCCGCCCCTTTCTCCCCAGGCTCACCAACCTTCTTCGCCGACAGCGCCACTGTCCAATCGCGACTCGCTGGCGCAGAGTCATGCTCTGCCATTGGCCAAGGATTTCGATGTCGCGAGCCTGGAAAAAATCGCCGAGCAGTTGACCTATGGCGAACGCGTCCCGGGCCTGGCAATGGCGATCGTGCATAACGGCGAAGTCCTCAGCGCACGCGGTTACGGCGTCACCGACGTCAACCACCCCCAACCGGTCGATGCACACACCGTGTTTCGGCTCGCCTCGCTATCCAAGGCCTTCGCCGGCACCATGACCGGCTTGCTCGTCAACGACGGCATCCTGCGCTGGGATAGCAAGGTCGTCGACTATGTCCCAGGTTTCCAGCTCAGCGATCCGGCCGCCACGCACCAGTTGAACGTGGCCGACCTGCTCAGCCACCGTGTCGGCCTGACCTTCAACGCCTACGACGGCGATGTCGAATCCAATGTCGATTACTACACGCTCAGCCACAAGCTGGCCTATGCGCCACTCAAGTGCGCACCGGGCGCATGCTATGCGTACCAGAACGTCGCCTTCAGTCTGATCGGCGACGTGGTGTTCGCCGCATCCGGCACCTTCTACGAACAGTTAGTGGAGCGCCGCATCTTCAAACCGCTGGGCATGAACGACGCCAGCCTGGGCTTGGCCGGCATCCAATCCAGCCCGCGCTGGGCGCACCCGCACGTGCGCAATCGTAACGGCTGGGTGTCGCTGATGCCCAAGCCTAATTACTACCGGCTGGCACCGGCGGCAGGCGTCAATGCCAGCATCAGCGACATGGCGCAGTGGCTGATCGCCCAGACCGGACACCGTCCTGACGTATTGCCTGCGCCGCTCCTGGCAACGCTGCATGCCCCGCTCATCCCCACCCCCGGCGAAATGCGCTCGGGTTGGCGCCACGCCCGTGTCAACTCGGCCAGCTATGCGCTGGGCTGGCGCGTGCTGGATTATTCCGGACACCAGGTGATGTTCCATGCCGGTGCGGTGCAGGGTTATCGCGGCCTGATCGCGCTGTTGCCGGAACGCGACCTGGGCGTCGTGATCCTATGGAACGGCGAAAGCGGCCTCCCCTCGGGCCTGCTGCCGACCGTCATTGATCGGGCAATCGGGCTACCGGCGCAGCGCTGGTTGGATATAGACACCGACTTCGGCAGCGACAATCTGCTGACCGAGCATGCAGACCCGAAGGAGAAGAAGGGCGTGTCTTCGTCCACCTCGGTTGCTTCGCCGCACTGACCGAAAACACGATTGAGTTATCGCGGAAGGCGGCGCAAGCCGCCTTCTTGCTATCCAACGCCTATACACCCAATGGCGGCGGCCACACATTGCCCCGCAAGATCCCGAAGCGGGACACCCGCCATTCGCGCGCGCGCCAACCGCTCGCGCCACGCATGCGAGGGCGCCGGCATGACACCGAGCCACTGGCTTGGAAAAGATTACTGATGCGTGGACACGCTACAACAAACGCCGTGACCGATGGGCAAGAGGCTGTGGGCACAAGAGGCGGGATCCGATGGAAACATTGCGCTGCGATCAGCAGCTAACAACCGCGCACTGAGCGCATTCGCCAACCGACATTCCCTTCGCAGGCGAGAGCATCGTTGCGCCGACAGCCGATGCCACGCCATGGGCGCAGTACGTTGAGCCGATCGCAACAGAACAGAGGGTTACCACAATAAAAAAGCTCCCTCCCCGCTGGGCACCGGGGAGAGAGCTTAGGAACGGCTATCGGGATAAATCAGATCAGCGGTGCAGGCGTCGCCGGCAGCGCGACCGGAGCGGCCTTCTTCTTGCGGACGACCGGCTTCTTCTTCGCCACAGTCTTCTTGGCGGTGGCCTTCTTCGCGGCCGGCTTCTTGGCTGCCGACTTCTTCACCGTCTTCTTGGCAGCGGTCTTCTTGGCGCCAACCTTCTTCGCGGCCTTCTTCACCGTCTTCTTGGCAGCACCCTTCTTGGCGGTCTTCTTGACTGCCTTCTTTGCGGCCTTCTTCACTGCCTTCTTAGGAGCGGTCTTCTTCTTGGCGGCCTTCTTCACCGTCTTCTTGGCGGCAACCTTCTTGACTGCCTTCTTTACCTTGGCGACCTTCTTTGCCACCTTTTTGGCGGCCTTCTTGACCGCCTTCTTTACCGCAACCTTCTTCGCTGCCGGTTTCTTGGCAGCAGTCTTTTTGACCGCTTTCTTGGCGGCCGGTTTTTTCGCAGCTTTCTTCGTGGCCATGAGATGGCTCCTCGTCAGTGAACTATGGATTGAAAACGCCCAGTTAAAGCAAACACGCGGCGATGATCTGCCTGCATGACCCACCGGCTCGCGCTACGAGCCGGACCGGATACAGAAACACCCGTACCGAATGTCGATACGGGTGCTTTGCCAGGGAAGACGTTGCATTTCTCGGGGGGAAGCGACCCCAACTCCACCATCGTCGGTTCTGTGGCGGATGTCCAAGTTGTGCTTTGCGCTTTGATGTCGATCCGATTCACTCGGTTACACAGCAACGTCTGCTGAGCGAAACCTAATCACGGTTTTTTTTACTGTCAACACTTCCGCGCAAATTTTTTTCAAAAAGATGTGCCGTGCGGCGCGGAGGCACGCCACATCGATCGCGATGACATCGCCGTCGGCGCCATGGGCGGCGCATCCACTCGACTCTAGGCCTGAAGAAAAACCCGAAAATTTCCGAGGTTTTTTGCAAAATCGCATCATCGCAGGCTGATCATCGGCACGCATGCGAGACCCGGAAGCGAGGATGCGATGCGCACACCCGAGCCTGTCCGCCAGCTGAAAAAAATTTCGACGCCACATGCAATTTTTGGATCCAACACGCCCAAATGCGCAAAATTGCGCGAACTTTCTTGCCGTCTGTCGGTCTCCTGCAGACATCGACGAGGTCGGTCGTGGTGGTATCCGGCAAGACCGATGGCATGCACGCATTAGGTCACGACGACACCATCCGTCACCACTCAATTGGCCAGAACAACGCACGCCATGCACTGACGTCGAACGCATCGCCGCTGTCTGCAGCGCGCCAATCGAGCAATGTTCCGCACGTTCAACAGTCCACATCCAGTCTCGACCGATATCGGCGATCACACGCGCAAGCCATCTACCTGACATCGTCGTGGGCGACGGAACTAACGCCAATAAACTGACGCCACCGACACTATGCGCACACCGAAACCGGCACACCGTTCAATCGCACGCGCCATCCTGAGAACGACATCGCCCGGATGCACGCTTCGCACTACGGCTGCGACGATGAATGGACAGGGCACAGGCAGGATGCAAGCAGGCCAACACCAAAAAAAAACCGGCCGCACTGGGCGGCCGGTTCGGGTGTCGCGAGACAGCGGAAAGCTCAGTGGCCGTCTTCCTCAAGCAGCTCGGCGTATTCGTCCGGTGACAGCAGGTCGTTCAACTGCTCCGCGTCGTCCAACTCCAACACCAAGATCCAGCCCTCGCCATAAGCATCCTCGTTGATCGTCTCCGGCTTGTCGCTAAGTGCAGTGTTGACCTCGACCACCCGACCGCTCAACGGACTGTAAACATCCGAGGCGGCCTTGACCGACTCGACCACGGCCACGCCGTTACCGGCCTCAATCTGATCGCCGACGTTAGGCAGTTCGACGTAGACCAAATCGCCGAGCAGGCTCTGCGCATGGTCGGAGATGCCGATGGTGACGCGACCATTACCTTCGACGCGCGCCCATTCATGGGACTTGAGGAATTTGAGGTCGCCAGGGATCTCGCTCATAAAGCTGCTCCGGAAGAAGACGGTATCAAGGGTGGAAGGCTAGTGTAGCGAACCGCGCAGGTTGGGAAGAAGTCGTACAACACACGGCGGCAAGCGCACCTCAACCCAGTACGCCGGGCTGGACCTGGCCTTCCCGCACGAACGGGAACTTAACCACCCGCACCGGCACGCCCTTGCCACGGATATCCACCCGCACCGCACCCGGCTCGCCCGCCGGCACCCGCGCGAATGCGATCGCCTTGCCCAGCGTGGGCGAGAAGGTACCAGACAGGATTTCGCCCTCGCCCTGCGCGGTCAGCACTTTCTGCCCGTGGCGCAACACGCCCTTTTCGTCCATCACCACGCCGATCATCTGTCGCGGCGCACCGCCGGCCTTCTGCGCCTCCAGCACCTCGCGACCGACGAAAGCGCGGCCCTCGTCGAGCGCAACGGTCCAGGCTAATCCCGCTTCGTATGGCGAGACGCGCTCGTCCATGTCCTGACCATACAGATTCATTCCGGCTTCCAGACGCAGCGTGTCGCGCGCGCCCAGGCCCGCCGGTGCGACACCTGCACTGAGCAGCGCCGCCCAGAACGCCGGCGCCTGTTGCTGCGGCAACACGATCTCGAAACCATCCTCGCCGGTGTAGCCGGTGCGCGCCACGAACAACGGCACACCTTCGCGCGAGACCACCTCGACCGCAGCGAAACGGGTCAATTTCTCGGCCGCGGCGCGGTCGCCTTCGCGCAACAGGCCGATCACCTTGGCACGTGCGTTCGGCCCCTGCACCGCGACCATCGCAAAGTCGTCGCGCTCGCGCACCTGTACCCCGAACGCCTGCGCCTGAGCGCCGATCCAGGCCAGGTCATTGACCCGCGTGGCCGCGTTGACCACAAGGCGGAAGAAGGCATCGGACATGTAATACACGATCAAGTCGTCGATCACCCCCCCCTGTGGATTGAGCATGCAGGTGTACAGCGCCTTGCCCGGCACCTTCAGCTTGTCCACCGAGTTGGCCAGCAGATGGCGCAAGAACGCGCGGACCTGCTCACCATGCAAATCGACCACCGTCATGTGGCTGACGTCAAACATGCCGGCGTCGCGGCGGACCTGATGGTGCTCGTCGATCTGCGAACCGTAATGGATCGGCATGTCCCAGCCGCCGAAGTCGACCATCTTGGCGCCGAGGGCGCGATGGCTGTCGTTGAGGATGGTCTTCTGGGTCATGGCATGGGTCCGTGAGAAAAGTGCCCCATTATCGCGAAATGGGGAGGGGCGCGGGACGCGCCACCGGTGACCGAAGCAGAAGCGATGCGACAGTGAACGTGGCAACCGTTCGGAGCTGCCGTGCCTCGGCCTGACATGGCACTGCGCACAGGAGCGATTCCACCATGACTCCTTATTAGTAATGCGTCAGCGCGAACGCCGCTCGCTCCTCCAACAAAAGTGAAAGTGGACGCATCACGCCTTTACGAAAATCGCCGGTCGCAGACCTCACTCCGCCCGCACCAGCAACGTCATCCCATCCACGCCGACGATGCGCACCGCACTGCCCGCCGGCAGGTCGGGACCGCCGACGACCCAGAAGGCATCGTCGACCTTGGCACGACCGCGACCGCCCTGGATCGGCTGATCCAACGTCACCCACCGGCCGATCAATTGCTCGGCGCGACGATTGAGCAGCGGCCGGTCGCTGCCGCGACCACGCGCACGAAACCAGGTGCGGTACACCTGCATCGCGGCAAAGCTCAGCACCACGAACGCACCGATCTGCAGCAGCAACGGCATGCCGGGCACGACCAGTACGGCAAGGAACACGACGGCCGCGGCCAACCCCATCCACAACATGAAGGCGCCGGGCACCAACGCCTCGACTCCGAACAGCAGCAAGGTCAACGCTCCCCAGGCCATGCACTCCAGACGCATGACTCAGCCTCCGCTGCGCGGTGGCGCATGCGGTACCGTTGTTGGCGAGGCCACCTGCTTGTTCAACGCCTCGCGCGCCAGTTCGGCGATGCCCGCAATGGAGCCGATGATGCCACTGGACTCCATCGGCATCAGCACGAACTTCTGGTTCGGAGCGGTGGCCAGTTCCTTGAATGCTTCCACATATTTCTGCGCGATGAAGTAGTTGATCGCCTGCACGTCGCCCTCGGCGATCGCCTTGGACACCATTTCGGTCGCGCGCGCCTCGGCCTCGGCCAGCCGTTCGCGCGCCTCCGCGTCGCGGAACGCCGACTCCTTGCGACCTTCGGCCTCCAGTACCGCGGCCTGCTTTTGTCCATCGGCACGCAGGATCTCCGACTGCCGCGAGCCCTCGGCCTCCAAAATCTGCGCGCGCTTCTCGCGCTCGGCCTTCATCTGCCGCGCCATCGCATCGACCAGATCGCGCGGCGGCTGGATATCGCGGATCTCGATACGGGTGACCTTGATCCCCCACGGGTTGGTGGCGTGATCGACCACGTTCAACAGTTGCGCGTTGATCGTCTCGCGCTGACTCAGCGACTCGTCCAGGTCCATCGAGCCGATCACCGTGCGGATATTGGTCTGCACCAGCGCGATGGTGGCGATTTCCAGATTGGCCACCTCATAGGCGGCCTTGGCGGCGTCCAGCACTTGGAAGAACACCACACCGTCCACGCACACGACTGCGTTGTCCTTGGTGATGACGTCCTGGCTGGGCACGTCCAGCACTTGCTCCATCATGTTGACCTTGCGCCCCACGCCATAGACCAACGGAAACAGAAAATGCAGACCCGGCGACAGAGTGTGGGTATAGCGACCGAAGCGCTCCACCGTCCATTGAAACCCCTGCGGCACCATACGCACGGTCTTGAACACCGCGATCACACCGACGAACAGAAGGAGAAAGGCAAAAAAATACGTGGACGACATCGGTTGCTCCATTAACCAGAGAGGATCGATGCCTCAGTATAGCGAGCGCCAGAGCGCATGCCCGCCGGCCGCGCAGCGCAACGCTTCGCCGGGATGTACTCGCACATCCCGGCGTCGCTGGCGAGCGAGCCCAGCGGATGAGGCCATGTCACCGACGGGTTAAAGAATGCCGTGATCGACCCGGGCATCGCCATCGACGCATAGCAGCCCCCGCGCACAATCAACCCGACTGACCAGCGCAGATCCACGGCAGGACTGTCAGCGACACCGCCAGACCGCCCGCGCCATGCAAGCGCGGCAACCACCGGCCGCCGTGTCCGCACACCGACCACCGGTAGAACCCGCGAACACCACCGAAGCAATGCATACGCTCTGCTCGGCAAGCGCCGCAGGTCAACTGCATTCGCCGCGGCGCAGCGCAATCGTGCTATTGCGCCGCGTCGCGCTCCTCGCGCTTTGCCGCCTGCCAATACGCCTCCTGTCGCTGCGGGGACAGGCCGTCGAGCACGGTGCCATCCTGCTGCGCCAACCGCTCCATCGCGCGAAAACGGCGCTCGAACTTGAGGTTGGCATGACGCAGCGCCGCACCGGGATCGATCTGCGCGTGCCGCGCCAGGTGGACACAGACGAACAGCAAGTCGCCGATCTCGTCCTGCAGGCGCGCCTGATGATCCTCGGTCGCGGCGTGCGCCAGTTCCGCACGTACTTCTTCCATTTCCTCGCGCACCTTGTCCAGAACCGCCTCCGGCCCCGGCCAATCGAAACCGATGCGTGCCGCACGCGTCTGCAGTTTCAACGCGCGCTGCCATTCGGGCAGGCCACGGGCGATCCCGGCCAGCGCCGAGGTGTCGGGTTCGCCGGCGGCCGCGCGCTCGGCGCGCTTGATCTGCTCCCAACGTCGCGTCTGCTCCGCCGCATTGGCCACCGGACTGTCGCCGAACACATGCGGGTGACGGCGCACCATCTTGTCGCAGATCGCCGCGACCACCGCGTCGAAGCCGAACGCTCCCTGCTCGTGCGCCATCTGTGCATGGAAGACCACCTGCAATAAGAGGTCGCCGAGTTCGTCCTTCAGCCCCGCCAGGTCCTGGCGATCGATCGCGTCGGCAACTTCGTAGGCCTCTTCGATGGTGTAGGCAGCGATACTGGCGAAATCCTGCTGCAGATCCCACGGACAGCCCTGCGCCGGATCGCGCAGGCGCGCCATGATGTCGAGCAGAGCGGAAAGGTCGTCACGGGCAGGGGGCACGGGTGGAATCCGATGCGACGGCACCGCTGCCGTCTAGCGTCTAGTTTGGCAGATATGGCAGAGCGCCATATCCGGCGTGTGGCGGATGTTTTATGGCCTCGCGTCGCATCGCGTCCCGCTCAGCCCTGCCATTCGCGCCAAGACAGGGCGGGATCGCCAAGCGCAATAAAGTCGCCATTGAGCAGGCAATCGCGCCGGTTGTAACGGAACGGTTTGCCGGTGTCGGCAGCCAACAGCACTCCGCCGGCAGCTTGCAGCACACATTGACCGGCTGCGGTATCCCATTCCGAGGTCGGCCCGAAACGCGGGTACACATCCAATTCGCCATCGGCAAGGCGGCAGAATTTCAGCGAGGAACCCTGCCCGACCAGTTCGATCTCGCCCATCCGTTGCAGCAGCGCGTCGGTGCGCGGATCGCGGTGCGAACGGCTCGCCGCCACCCGCAGCGGAGCTGCCGCCGGCCGCCGCGTGTTCAGTGCGGTGTCGCGCAGGCCATCGCGGCGGTACGCCTGCTCACCATGCACCGCATGCCAGAGGCGACCATCCACCGGCGCCTGGATCACACCGAACACCGGCACCCCCCGATGGATCAGGGCGATGTTGACGCTGAACTCGCCGTTGCGCTTGACGAATTCGCGGGTGCCATCGAGCGGATCCACCAACCAATATGTCGTCCATTGCTGGCGCACGTCCCACGGGATCTGCGCCGATTCCTCCGATAGCACCGGCAAGTCCGGGGTCAACCGCTCCAGGCCTTGGACAATGAGTTGATGCGCCGTCAGATCGGCCTGGGTCAGGGGACTGGCGTCGGCCTTGTGCTCGACCTCGAAACCGGTGACGTAGATTTGCATGATTGCCGCGGCGGCATCACGGGCGATGGCAATGACGCTCTCGCGCAGATTGCTGGTCAGAGGGATCATTCGGCACGCCCCAGCCACTCGCGGGCGATGAACAACGCCGCCAGCGAACGCCCTTCGGAAAAATCCTCGCGCAGCATCAAACGATCCAGTTCAGCCAGCTTCCACGGCACCACTTCCAATTCTTCCGGCTCGTCGCCAGCCAATTTCTCGGGATAGAGCTCTTGGGCCAGCACCAACCACGATTGGTGAGTCATGTAGGTCGGCGCAAGCGTCATCGCGCGCAACACGCGCAACTGCCGCGCGCCGTAGCCGGCTTCTTCCTTGAGCTCGCGGTCGGCCGCCTGCAACGGCGTTTCGCCGGCATCAATGCGGCCCTTGACCAAGCCAAGTTCGTAACGGTGCACGCCAGCGGCATATTCGCGCACGAGCAACACGGTCTGCGGGTCCAGCATCGGCACCACCACCACCGCACCATGGCCGGGAGCCTGGAGCCGGTGGAACACCCGGCGTTCGCCGTTACTGAACTCCAGATCCAGTTCCTCGACCCGACGCTCCACGTCGGACGCGCTGCGTTCGCGGCGCGCGTGAATGATCGGCAACGGCCGGGTCATGCCGGCACCCTGCGACGTACCAGGGCGTCGATCGATAGAATGCGCAGAGCGAAGAACCTGTTCATGAGCGCGAGATGCTAACAGACCTGACCGCAGCACAGACGACCGACGCGTGGCGCAAGCGCGACCTGTCGGTCCTCTGGCACCCATGCACACAGATGCGCGAGCATCCCGACACGTTACCGCTGCTCCCGATCGCACGCGGCGAAGGCGCCTGGTTGATCGACCACGGCGGCCGCCACTACCTGGATGCGGTGAGCAGTTGGTGGACCAACCTGTTCGGCCACAGCGAACCACGTATCGCCGCCGCGATCGCCGCCCAGGCCACGCAGTTGGAACACGTGATGCTGGCCGGTTTCAGCCATGAACCGGCGGTGCTGCTGGCCGAACAACTGCTGGCGATGGCCCCGCGCCAGGATGGCCGCGCACCGCTGGCCAAGGTGTTCTATGCCGACAATGGCTCGGCCGGCGTGGAAGTGGCGCTGAAGATGGCGTTTCACTATTTCCAGAACCGCGGCGAACCCAAGCGCACCCGCTTCGTCGCCCTGGAGAACGGCTACCACGGCGAGACCATCGGGGCCCTGGCGGTCGGCGACATCCCGCTATACCGGCGGGTGTACGCCCCGCTACTCGTCGAAGCGCTGTTCGCCCCCTCGCCCGATGCCTACCTCGCCACGCCGGGACAGACCGCGCGCGAACGCGCCGATGTCGCCGCCGATGCACTGGCCGATCTATTCGAGCGCCATCCAGGCGAAATCTGCGCGGTGATTCTGGAACCGCGACTGCAATGCGCCGGTGGCATGCGCATGCACGACCCGGCGTACCTGCGCCGCGCGCGCGCGCTGTGCGATGCGCATGGCGCGTTCCTGATCGCCGACGAAATCGCCACCGGCTTCGGCCGCACCGGCACCCTGTTCGCCTGCGAACAGGCCGGCGTGATGCCGGATCTGCTGTGCCTCTCCAAGGGCCTGACCGGCGGCTTCCTGCCGTTGTCGGCGGTCCTGGCGACCCAGCATCTATACGATGCGTTCCTCGACGACAGCCGCGAACGCGCCTTCCTGCATTCGCACAGCTACACCGGCAACCCGCTGGCCTGCGCAGCGGCGCTGGCGTCGCTGCGAATCCTGCACGAGGACGATGTGATCGCGCGCAATCGCAGCACCGCCGACACCATGCGCGTATTGTCGGCGCCGTTCGCCGAGCACCCGCATGTGGCCGATGTGCGCCAGGCGGGGATGGTGGTCGCGTTCGAACTCACCCGCAACGGCAACAAGCACAGCCCATTCGACCCATCCGCGCGCGTGGGCCTGCACGCCTACCGCGCCGCGTTGCGGCGTGGCGTGGTGCTGCGCCCGCTGGGCGACGTGCTGTACTGGATGCCGCCGTATTGTGTGGACGCGACGCAACTAGCGCTTCTGGCCGAAACCACGCTGGCGGCGATCGAGGAGGCCGTGGCATGCGCCTGACCCGCTGCCATGTGGATCTGCCACTGCACACCGGGGCCGAAGTGGCCCTGCCGGAAGAGGTCGCGGGGCATCTGCTGCGAGTACTGCGGCTACGAGAAGGTGACCGCTGCGTGCTGTTCAACGGCAATGGCTGCGACTACGACGCCGAACTGCTGCCGACCGGCAAGCGTGGCGCCAGCGCACGCATCGGCGTGGCACGTCCGGTCGACAACGAATCGTCACTGGCGATCACGCTACTGCAAGGCGTGGCACGTGGTGAGAAGATGGATCTGATCCTGCAAAAGGCAACCGAACTCGGCGTGTCCGCGATCGTGCCAATCTGGGCCGAACGCACCGAAGTGAAGTTGGATGCGCAGCGGACGGACAAACGCGTCGCGCACTGGCGCAGCGTGGTGGTGTCGGCCTGCGAACAATCCGGCCGCGCCCGAGTGCCATCGCTCAGCGCACCGCTGGCGCTGGCCGATGCCGCGCGCGCCGCAGCGGACAGTCCATGTCGCCTTATCTTGGATCCACAGGGCGAACAGCGCCTGCGCACACTGGATTTCATCGGCAACGCGATCACCATCGCGATCGGCCCGGAAGGCGGTTGGTCGCCACGCGATCGCACCACGCTGGAAAGCGCCGGTTTCCTCGGCCTGCGCCTGGGCCCGCGCATCCTGCGCACCGAAACCGCCAGCCTGGCGGCGATCGCGGCCTTGCAAGCACACGGCGGCGATTTGTGAGGCGGCGCATGCAATCTTGTAGACATCGCTAATCCGGCGCACCATCGACATATCCCGCACGACGGAGAAAAACCGCAGATTCACTGGTGGAATCAACGATTTTTCATTTCGCCCCACTGCGCCGCGCATGCGTTGACAACCAAGAACAGGCGCGACACAGTCACTGCCATCTGAACCAACACGCGGGATGCATCCGGTTCACGCGGGTGGAACAGGCCAAGGAATCGACCGCAACAACGGCGCCTCGCTGCACACCGACGTACGCGCTGCTGCACATCATCATGCAGCGGTCGCACACGCGACTCGCCGCTGACCGCATCGCGGCCGCCACCGTCGGTCACGCCCCTGCACATGACGCTGCCCGCGCTGTCGATTCGTCCGCCGTCCCGGCGCATCTCATGCGTCCTATTGCACTATTCGGAGAACGCCGCTTTGAACCATGTTCACCCCGCTCCCTTGGCCCTTGCCCTTGCCACCCTGCTCGCCGTTCCCGCTGCGCTCGCCCAGGATGTCTCTGCACCACCGGCCAACAGCGGCGACGCCACCGCCGCGCCACCAACCAAGGAACTGGATGCGATCAAGGTGACCGGCTATCGCGCCAGCTTGCAAAAATCGCTCAACATCAAGCGCAACGCCGATGCGATCGTGGACGCGATCTCGGCCGAGGACGTCGGCAAGTTCCCCGCGGCCAACGTCGCCGAATCGTTATCGCATCTACCCGGCGTCAGCGTCGACCGCCAGTTCGGCGAAGGCGAGAAGGTCTCGATCCTCGGCACAGATCCGGCCCTGAACCGTATCCTGCTCAACGGCCAGAGCATCGCCTCCACCAGTTGGGGCGGCGACCCGAACAACCCCGACAGCCGCTCGTTCAACTACTCGCTGCTGGCGCCGGAAGTCATCGGCAACGCCGAGGTGTACAAGAGCCCGCAAGCCAGCATCGACGAGGGCAGCCTCGGCGGCACCGTGATCGTGCACACACGCAAGCCGCTGGAACTAGAACGGAACCTGCTGACCGGCAACGTCAGCTACGGCTACAACGACCGCTCCGAAAAGGGCAAACCGAACGCTTCGTTGCTGTACAACTGGAAGAGCGCCGATGACACATTCGGCGTGCTCGGTTCGGTGATGCATTCCGAGCGCATGCTGCGTCGCGATGGCGTGGAGATCTTCGGCTACAGCAACATTCAAGGCGCCGGTTTTCCCGATGCGGTCGCCAACGGCAAGCAAGGCGTGTATCCGAGTGCGATCAACAGCGCATTGTTCACGCAGACGCGCAAGCGCGATGGCGTCACCGGCGCCGTGCAATGGAAGCCCAGCGACAGGTTCGAACTGAGCTACACCGGCCTGTACGTCGATGAAGTTTTCAACAACATCAACCAAAGCCGCTTCGCCAATGTCGTTCCGTCCAGCGCCACCGCCCTGAACGTGGTCGATGGCGTGGCCACCTCGGGCGCCTACGGCGACAACACCGACACCATCCTGGACTCGTATGTGCGCAATACCTCGGTCAAGACCAGCAGCAACACCTTGCGCGGCGACTGGCACGGCGACGGCTGGAATCTGTCGAGCCAGGCCGGCGCGACGCGCTCGACCGGCGGCGCGGACCGCATCTATGGGCTGACCTTGCGCGGCAAAGGCGGCTACGACTATGCCATCGACCACCGCCACGTCAGCGTCAACTATGCGGTGCCGCCCTCGGACCTTCAGGCAATGTCGGTGATCGGCGGCACGGTCAACCGCTATCCGAACCTGGACAAAGAACGCTACGCACAGCTGGACTTCGACCACGACGTGGATTGGGGACCGATCACCAAACTACGTACCGGAGTGAAAGCAACGCGGCACCGCACCGCGCAGACCTCCTACTACGACAGTTTCCCCGCCGACCCCGCGACCACGCTGAGCGCTCTGTACGGCGGCACTACGCCAAGCGACTACCTGGACGGGCTGTCGGTCAGCGACGACATGCGCCACTGGCCACGGCAGAGTCCGAGCGCGCTGGTCAGGTATATCGACGGATTGCCCGGCAGCGACACCTTCATCCCCAGCTACGCCAGCACGTTCGACGTGATCGAGCGTAACCGCGCCGCTTATCTGCAAGCCGATTTCGCCGGTTACAACTATCGCGGCAACATCGGCGTACGCTACGTCAACACCCGCGACGCAATCGGCGGCTACCAATACGCGGGCAACGCATACACACCGGTGCATTACGCCAAATCCTACGGCCAGTGGCTGCCCGCTGTGAACTTCGCCTACGATCTTTCCGATGCGTTGATCCTGCGCATGGCAGCGGCCAAGGTGATCGCACGTCCGCGCTACGCCGACCTCACGCCGTACATCAATGCCGACGACAACAAGCTCACCGCCAGCAGCGGCAATCCAACATTGGACCCCTACCGCTCGACCAACTACGGCGCATCCCTGGAATGGTATTTCGCGCCCAACAGCGTCCTCGCCGGAGAACTGTTCTATCGCAACATCTCCAACTACATCCTGCAAACACTGGTACAGCAACCGCTGCACAACAACACTTATGATCGCCAGGACGTCTACGAGGTCACGCTGCCGCAGAACTCCGGCGCGGCCAAGGTCAAGGGCGTGTCGCTGAGTTACCAGCAGGAACTGGGCGGCGGCTTCGGCGTAGCAGCCAATTACACCTATTCCAAGGCCGACACGCAAAGCAACTACAACCTGCCCTACAACTCCAAGAACAGCTACAACCTCAGCCCGTATTTCGAAAAAGGCCCTTGGGAAGGGCGCGTGACCCTGGGATGGCGCTCGGCCTACTTCACCCAGATCGGACGACTGGGAGCGAACCAGATGACCGATGCCTTCACCCAACTCGATGCCTCGGTGGGATACGCGTTCACCGACAAGATCAAGCTGCAGTTGGAGGCGAGCAATTTACTCAACGAGACCTACTACAGCTATGCCGGCCAGACGAGCGAGCCATACTATCTGTACAAGAACGGGCGCAGCTATCTGCTAAGCCTGCACGTCACCCTGTAAACGCGGCCGCCATCGCGGCTGTGCACGGGTTCGTCATGGCGCGCGGCATGCACCGCGCGCCCGGCATCACACGCACGATCGGTCGGGCATGCCGGGAAAGTGCATGCGCAGTAGCCACCTCATCGACCGTTCCCATCGGCCACGCTGCATATGGTGCACTGAGGGCAACGCAGGGAAAGGCCAACATCGCAAGCACAGGCATGCGCCTGCGCAGGCGGTCATCCTTGCTGCTGCAGGAACCAATTCGCCGCGCCGATAACGCCGAGCCGACCGTGTTCGACCAACTTCACCGGGATCTGTTCCAGCGCCGGACGCATCGCGCCCTTGTTCAAGTAACGCTCGACGAACGCACTGGCAGCGAGGAAATCGGCGATCTGCGGCAGGAAGCCACCGGCCAGATAGATGCCACTGTGGATTCCGTACAGCAGTGCCATATCGCCGACCACGCTACCGAGCAGACCGCAGAACGTCGACAAGGCTTCGTGCGCCAGCGCATCGTCGCCTGCCAGCGCCGCAGCGGTGATCGCGCTCGGCTCGGTGTGGACCGGCGTGGCCTGACGCAATTCGCACAAGGCGCCATACAGATTGATCAAGCCCGGACCAGACAGAAAGTGTTCCACATGCACATAGCCGCGCGTGCGCAGCAAGCGCTGCACCAGCTCCAGCTCCAGGGCGCTGCCCGCCGGTAGCGCCGCATGCCCGGCCTCGGTGGCCAGCACCACCGCGCCGCGACCCGTCGGAATCCACACCGCAGCGCCGAGCCCGGTGCCCGGACCGATCACCAGTGCCGGACCGCGTTGCGCACGACGCGGCCCAGTGAGGTGCAACACTTCGCTGGCATCCATCGACGCGGCCGCATACGCCACCGCTTCGAAGTCGTTGACCAAATGCAATGCCTGCATCCCCAGGCGCTCGCGGATTTCCGGCGGCGACAGCGTCCATGGCAGATTGGTGGTGATGATCCGTCCATCCTCCAGCGCATAGCCGGCGCTGGCGATCACGCCACGGGTGGGCATCGGGCCGGACACGCCGGACAGGAATTCGCCGATGATCTCGGCCAAGCCCGGATAGTCCGCACAGCGATATTTGCGGTAGTCCAGCAATTCCACCGCCGGTGCCGTACCACTGGTCGTGGCGCGCGCAACCAGTGCGATCCGCACATGGGTTCCACCGACATCGGCAGCAATGAAAGGTTCGGCACACGGCACAGCCGCTGCCATTTGTGAATTGGTTGAGGGCACGTCTTCTCCCGTTGCGCCAGAGCAGGCGCCTGCCGATTCGGCCAAAGTGATCAATTGAGTGTCTGATCACACTGACAACGTTGTCAAGGTGGAATTCGCCCGATGGAATTCACCGAACTGTCACTCCACTTTCGTAATCGCATTTTAAGGGAGATCGGGCATCGCGACATGGTTTGGGGCAGATCTCTTCGCCCGGTCGTTGCAGTGCATCGCCAAGACCACAACGTGTCGCAAAATTTCGCCGCAATGCACAAATTTTTGCCGCGCATATCGCCCCTGTTTCGTCACGACCGCAAGGCCCGCGCTGTGCGCCGACAATCGTGATCAACGCGATCCGATGCAAATTTTCTTTTTGTAGACAAAGACCTAGACGTGCATCAAGGCTTCACCTCGAAGCGCGCGCAGCAGGCGTCGATGGCACCCTGTACATCCCGATAAAACCGCTCTGTCGCAATATGTTGACAACGCTGTCAGCGCTACGACAGACTCAACTCACACAAGTTTTACAACTTAAAGACATGCCACATTCAGGGAACCTATCAACAGCGACTCACTGCCGCTCCTCCCGTGCCCTGTGGCAGTGCACACGCTGACGCGGCGTCCGGCCTCCCCACCAACTCCACATCGCCTCTTGCCCGCATGTCGAGCACGGGCGTGTGAGTGTGAGGATCGAGCACCGCCTGGGGCCACGCTACATTTTTGCTGAACTTGGTCGTTATAGCTGCAGCAATACAGGAAGGAACGGCGTACTCGATGCCGCCGTCCGGCCACTTCGCGTCAGCAACCGGACGACGCGCATCGAGATTGCGATACACGCAGCGCTTGCAAGAGCACTGTGCATACACAAGGCCGGGCAGCGGCCAGCCACCGGAACATCGGCGGCACCTTAACTGCCCATGTACCCACCCAGAGGTTTAGCCAATGAATAGCCGCACCACCACTTTAGCCCTGAGCATCATGGCCGCGCTGTACCTGTCCGGTAACGCCGCTGCGCAAGAAGCTGCCGCTTCCGGCAATGCAGATTCCAAGGGCGTCCAGCAATTGGACGCGATCACCGTCACCGGTTACCGCGCATCGCTGGAGAAGAGCCAGTCGGTGAAGCGCTCGGCCAACTCCATCGTCGATGCGATCAGCGCCGAGGACATCGGCAAGTTCCCGGACACCAACGCCGCCGAATCGCTGGCGCATCTACCCGGGATCAGCGTGGACCGCCAGTTCGGCGAAGGCGAAAAAGTCAGCATCAACGGCACCGATCCGGCGCTGAACCGCGTGCTGCTCAACGGCCAAACCATCGCCTCCGGCGACTGGGGTGGCAACCCCACCGACACCAGCGGCCGCACCTTCAACTACACCCTGCTGTCGCCGGAAATCATCGGCTTGATGGAGGTCTACAAGACCCCGGAAGCACGCATCGACGAAGGCTCGATCGGCGGCACGGTGATCGTGAACACCCGCAAGCCGCTGGACCTGCCCAAGAACACCATCCGCGGCTCGGTCGGCTACAACTACAACGACCGTTCGAAGGATGGCAATCCGCGCGGCTCGGCGCTGTGGAGCTGGAAGAACGACGACGAGACCTTCGGCGCGTTGATCTCCGCCACTCACGACAAGCAGGACTTGGCCCGCGCGGGTATCGAGTTCTTCGGTTACAACACCGGCGCCGGCATTCCGCCGACTGCCCGCATTTCCGGTGATGGCAGCAACGTTGCCACCGCCAAGATTCCGGTCGGTATCAACAGCGCTTTCTTCCAGCAGACCCGCGAGCGCAATGGTCTGCAGGGCGCATTGCAGTGGAAGCCGAACGAGCAGAACGAACTCAATCTGACCGGCATCTACATCAAGGGCAAGTACAATAACTTCAGCGAATCGCGCTACGTTTGTCCGGGCTGCGGCGACCAGGACAAGATCACCAGCGCCACGGTGAACAACGGCTACATCACCCAGGCCACGGTCACCGACGGCGCCGGCAACGGCAAACAGCCCTACGCGCAGTTGGACACCAACTACCGTGAGAGCATCGTCACCACCAAGAGCCTGAATCTGCGCCATGATTTCTATGGCGACAAGTGGGTGTTCACCTCCCAGGTGGGTGCCACCGAGGCAACCGGCGGCAAGGATCCCGAATACCTGATGAAGTACCTGCTGAAGAATGGCGGCTACAACTTCGCGTACGACGGCAAGCACACCAGCGTCAACTACGACGACCCCAGCGCGTCGAACTGGGGCCTGGTCGGCTCACCCGCGGGCCTGGCACCCGGCTCCACCGACAAATCTGCGATGCAGGCTGGCGGCATCTACTACGCCCGGAGCACGGACAAGGAGAAGTACTTCCAGTTCGACGCGGCGCGCGACCTCGATTGGGGCCCGCTGAACAAGCTGCAGGTCGGCTACAAGTACATCAACCACGACAACGGCGTCGATGCGCGCGGCAACCGTATCAACACCACCAACCCGGTGTCGTTGACCGACTTCAGGCCCGGCACCACGCCGAGCGGCCTGTACGACGGCCTGGGCGCAAGCGGCGACCTGACCAATTGGTCGACCGCCAACCTCAATTCGGTCATCAACTACCTGCACTCACTGCCACAGGGTCCGTACAAGACCGACTACGGCTCCTCGTTCGACGTCAAGGAAATCACCAGCGACCTGTACGCGCAGCTGAACTTCGAATCGGGTGCGTGGCGCGGCAACCTGGGCCTTCGTTATGTGGACACCAAGGACAAGTCGCTGTACTGGCAGAGCAGCGATGGCGGCAACACCTACAACCAGACACAGGCGACCAAGCAGTACTACAAGCCGCTGCCGAGCCTCAACCTGGCTTATGACCTGGATCAGGACAAGGTGCTGCGCTTCTCCGTGGCCAAAGTCATGGCGCGTCCGCGCTACGGCGATCTGGCCGGCTCGTTCACCATCAACAGCAGCAACGGCAACTTGACCGCCAGCGGTGGTAACCCGGACCTGAAACCGTACGAATCGACCAACTACGACCTGGCTGCCGAGTGGTATTTCGCCCCGTCCAGCATGCTGTCGACGGAACTGTTCTACCGCGACATCAGCTCGTACATCGTCACCACCACCACGCAGCAGCAGCTGACCGACGCAGTCTCCGGGGTGAGCGGTCTGTACTCGGTGAGTTCGCCGGTGAATGCCTCCAACGCCAAGGTCAAGGGCGCGTCGCTGAACTACCAGCAGGCGTTCGGCTACGGCTTCGGCCTGCAGGCGAACTACACCTACGCCGAAGCCAACACAAGCAAGGGCTTGAACATGCCTTACCTGTCGCGGAACACCTACAACGTGATTCCCTACTGGGAAAACGGTCCGTGGATGGTGCGCCTGAACTACAGCTATCGCACCAAGTACTTCACCCAGGTCGGTCGTCTGAATTCGCAGGTATTCGCCGACGCGTACAAGCAACTGGACCTGACCGCTTCGTACCAGATCAACGACCAGTTGAGCTTGAGCTTCAGCGCGACCAACCTGCTCGACTCCACGTACTACTGGTACAACGAGGTCAAGTACGCGCCGATCGGCATGTACAAGAACGGCCGTGGCTACCAGGCACAGCTGAACTTCAAGTTCTGATGTAACAACGGCGCGCCACCGTTCCTCCACGGTGGCGCGCTTTTCTTTGTCTGCGTATTGTTGCGCCGACATCGTCTTTTACGCAGGAGTGCAGTGCCATGACGTCCGAGACCCGCCTGCGCGCGGACCGATCCCGCCACGCCGGAACTGCACGCCAGCGCTTGGCCAGTGCAATGGCCCTGATGCTCGCGCTGGCCGCCTTGCCCAGCAGCGCCGCGGATGCGCCGTCGCCGACCGCGCCGACCGCCACCACCCTCAGCCCGGAACAGATCGACCAGCAGTGGCTGCACGCCACCGCCAAATACGCGCCCGAACGCGCTCGACTGGTGCGCGAGGCCGCAACCGGCGCGCGCAGCGGCAGCTTCCGGCCCGACTGGACCTCGCTGAAACACTACCGTTCGCCCTCCTGGTACGACGACGCCAAGTTCGGCATCTTCATCCACTGGGGCGTGTTCTCGGTGCCAGCCTTTGGCAGCGAGTGGTACTCGCGCAACATGTACCTGCAAGACAGCAAGGAATATGCCCACCACCGGGAAACATACGGCCCGCAATCGCGCTTCGGCTACAAGGATTTGATCCCGCTGTTCACCGCGTCCAAGTTCGATCCGCAGGCCTGGGCCACGCTGTTCCGCGATTCCGGGGCACGCTATGTGGTGCCGGTGGCCGAACACCACGACGGCTTCGCGATGTACGACTCGCAACTATCGGACTGGACCGCGACCAAGATGGGCCCCAAGCGCGACGTGATCGGCGCGCTGTCCAAGGCGATCCGCGCCCAAGGCATGCATTTCGGCCTGTCCTCGCACCGTGCCGAACACGACTGGTTCTTCGACGGCGGGCGCCATTTCGATTCGGACGTCAACGATCCGCGCTATGCCGGCCTGTACGGCCCGGCACAGGTGCGCCTGGCCGGCAAGGACGACGCCGACGTACAGAACGACTGGACCCCGGTCTCGCAAGCGTGGCTGGACGACTGGCTGGCACGCACCACCGAGCTGATCGACCGTTACGACCCGGACCTGATCTATTTCGACTGGTGGATCGCACACCCGACCTTCCGCGGCACCCTGCCGACGATGCTGGCGTACTACTACAACCACGGCGCCGCCAAGGGTGGCGTGGTGGTGAACTATAAAATCGGCGCGTTCCCCGAGGGCGCTGGCACCCTGGACATCGAGCGCGGCCAACTCACCGGCATCCACCCGACACACTGGCAGACCGATACCTCGGTCAGCAACGCCTCGTGGGGCTATATCGACCACGACACCTACAAGACCCCTACTTTCATCGTGCACATGCTCGTGGACGTGGTCAGCAAAAACGGCAACCTGATGCTCAACATCGGCCCGCGCGCCGATGGCTCGATCCCCGACAGCGAGCGCGACATCCTGCTGTCGATCGGCACCTGGCTCAAGACCAACGGCGAGGCCATCTACGCCAGCCGACCCTGGCGCACCTACGGCGAAGGCCCGACCGAAGTGGTCGGCGGCACCTTTCAGGACACCAAGACCAAGCCCTACACCGCCAAGGATTTCCGCTTCACCACCGGCCATGGCGCGCTGTATGCGATCGAACTGGGCTGGCCGGCCGACGGCAAGGCGGTGATTCGCTCGTTGACCCCAGCCGACCACGTGCGCGGCGTGACCCTGCTGGCCAACGGCAAGCCGGTGCCATTCGAACAACGCGCCGATGGCCTGCACCTGCGTCTGCCGACCAAACCGGTGGGCGAGCACGCCTACGTCTTCCGCATCGATCTCCCCTCCCTCACCCCGCCAACGGATACCTCCCGATGATGAAATGCTTCGCAGGGCTGCTGTTCGCCCTGGCCCTGGTCTGCTCTCCGGCCATGGCCAAGAATCCGACCGCGTTGTTCTATCTGATGAGCACGCAGAAGTCGACCAACGCGTTCCTGGCCCACCTCGACAAGATCGACGTGGTCGTGCCGACCTGGTACGGCGTGGACCAGAGCGGACTGGTCAACGGCACGCCCAACCTGTACCTGTACGACATCGCCAAGCAGCACAAACTGCGGGTGATGCCGATCCTGTCGATGACCGCAGGCCGCGATGGCTTCCACAAGCTGCTGCACGACGAGGATGCGAAAAAGCGCATGATCGCCGCGCTGCTGGTCCAAGGGAAAAAACACGGTTATTACGGCTTCCAGTTCGATTTCGAGAGCATCGCCTGGACCGACCGCGATGCCTACTCGCTGATGGTCAAGCAGACCGCCGAGGCACTGCACAAGGCCGGCTTCAAGATGTCGGTGGCGGTGGTGCCGAACGCGCCGGGCTACGCCGAGGGCGGACGCTTCGCCAAGTGGATGTGGGAATACTGGCGTGGCGCCTACGATCTGAAGGCACTGAGCGCGTCGGCAGACCTGATCAGCCTGATGACCTACGACCAGCACACCCGCTGGACCACGCCCGGTCCGGTGGACGGCATGCCGTGGATCAAGAAACACCTGGAGTACGCGCTGACCCAGGTGCCGAAGGAAAAGCTGTCGCTGGGCATCGCCACCTACGGCTACCGCTGGTACACCGGCGACCCGGTCAAGGCCGACGGCACCGAAGCCTCCAACATCACCGCCGATTACATCGACGCCGACGAATCCTTCCCGCTGGCGATCGAACAGAACGCCACCGTGCAATGGGATCCGGTGGAGCAGGAATCGTGGTTCTACTTCTACCGCGACGACATGCGCGAGTGGGTGTTCCGCCCGGACGCACGCAGCTTCCGCGCACGCTACGACCTGACCAAGCAATATGGCCTGGAAGGCTTCAGTTGCTGGGTGCTGGGCGCCGAAGACCCCAAGGTCTGGGACGAGCTACCGGCTGCATCGCGCTGATCCACGAGGGGCGATCCACTACGATACGCGTCTGGATCGTATGAGATAGACCGATGACCGTCGTGGGCGACCACTCCCGTTTGCCGCACCGCCCGATGCCCGCCTGCGCGCGCATCGCGGCGGCCTCCCGCACCGCCTGGCTGCGCTTGTCCTTGCTCGCGCTTGGCGCCTTGCTCGGTGGCTGCGATCGCGCCCCACCACCTGCGCCACAGGCCGCACCCAAACCTGCATCGAAACCGGCTCCCGCACCGAAGCCGCGGGACCACCACAACGATGACGCACCGTTGCCGCTGATCCCGGCACCGGCGCAGGCCGAACGCGACGGCGACACGCTGACCTTCGACAGCGACAGCGCGCTCTCGGTGGCCATCGACGACGCAGCGGCGATGCGCGTGGCCCAACAACTGGCCGCGCTGCTGCGCAAGACGCGCGGTCTGAACGTGCAGGTGCGTGAGGAGACCATCCCGGCCGACGGCAGCATCCGCCTGCAACTCAACCCCAACACCGCGGTCGCGCAAGCGGAGGGCTACACGCTGGACGTGGACTCGCACACCATGCTGATCCAGGCCCGCGACGAATCCGGCTTGTTCTACGGTGCGATCAGCGCTTGGCAACTGCTTACCCCGAATGCCGACAAGGGCGAGGTGGAGGTGCCGCAAGTGCATCTCCGCGACTGGCCGCGCTTCGGCTGGCGTGGCCTGTTGCTCGATGTGGCACGGCATTTCCATGGCCCGGACACGGTCAAGCACGTCATCGACGCGATGGCGCAGCACAAGCTCAACGTCCTGCATCTGCACCTGACCGACGACCAGGGCTGGCGCATCGAGATCAAGCGCTATCCCAAGCTCACCCAGATCGGCGCATGGCGCACCCCGCCCGGTGCCGGCAGCCACGACCTGCCCAACCGCTATGGCGGTTTCTACACCCAGGAGCAGATCCGCGACCTGGTCGCCTATGCCGCCGACCGACACATCACCATCGTGCCGGAACTGGACATGCCCGGACATGCGCAGGCAGCGGTCGCGGCGTATCCGGAACTGGTCGGGGTCACCCGGCAACGGCCCAAGGTGTCGGTGGACTGGGGCGTCAACCCCTATCTCTTCAACACCGACGCCAAGAGCATGACCTTCATCCAGGGCGTCCTGGACGAAGTGCTGCAACTCTTCCCATCGACCTACATCCACATCGGCGGCGACGAAGCGGTCAAGGACCAGTGGGAACACTCGGCGGCGGTGCGTGCGCAGATGCGCAAGCTCCGCGTCAAGGATGCGCATGCAATGCAAGGCTGGTTCAACGCGCAACTGGCCGACTATCTGACCAAACACAACCGACGCCTGATCGGCTGGGACGAAATCCTCGAAGGCGGCCTGCCCGCGAGCGCCTCGGTGATGTCCTGGCGCGGTGTGGAAGGCGCGGTCGCCGCGGCCAAGCAAGGCCACGACGTCGTCCTGGCACCCGCCGGCTGGATGTACCTGGACAACCTGCAAAGCGCTCGCAACGACGAACCCAATGGCCGCCTGTCGGTGTTGCCACTGGAGAAGGTCTACAGCTTCGATCCAGTGCCGGCCGCCCTCAGCGCAGACGAGAGCAAGCACGTGCTAGGCACCCAAGCGGCGCTGTGGACCGAGTACATCCCCTCGGCATGGCACGTGGACCATGCGCTGTTCCCACGGCTGAGCGCGGTGGCCGAAGCCGCATGGTCGCCGATGGCCGCGCGTAATTGGAACAGCTTCCTGCAACGCCTGCCGGCACAACTGGACCGCTATCGCACTCAGGGCATCGACGCCAGCGACGGCGCCTTCGCACCAGACATCGCGGTGCAGGGCGGCGACAATGCCGCGCTCGACAGCGGCAAGGCCACCATCGTGCTGAGCAATCAGGCCAAGTTCGGCAACTTCCGTTACACCACCGACGGCAGCGAACCCAAGGCCGACTCGGCGCACTACACCGCGCCGTTCGCCGTGCCCCTGCCGACCACGGTGCGGGTGGCCACCTTCGCCGACGACGGCCGCGTGCTCGCCGCAGCGCGCAGCCGCATCCTCGACCGCCCCAACCTGCTCAGCCGCGACACCCAGGGCCTGGGTTCGTGCGCAGACGGCTCGCTGGGCCTGCGCGTGCCATTGCTGCCCGACCTGCCCGGCAAAGACACCCCCGTATTCAACATCGATCTGTTCACCAGTTGCTGGCGCTATGCCGACGCGGGCCTGGACGGCATCGCCCGCATTCGCATCGATGCGGCGCGGCTGGCGCGCAATTATGGGTTGGCGCACGACCAGACCAAGGTCAAGCGCTATCCGGCCAAGAGCACGCATGGCGAGTTCGAAGTGCATCTAGGCGATTGCAAGGGCAAGCTCCTGGCGCGGCTGCCGCTGCCGGCCGGCAAGACCCTCGGCGAGCAGTTCTCGTTGGAAGCGCGGCTGCCGGCGCAGACCGGCGTACACGACCTGTGCCTGCGCTCCACCGCACCGATCGCAGGCCCTTACTACGCCATCGGCGCCGTCCATTTGATCGACAGCGCCGCGCAGGCGCCACCCGCCGCCGCGCACTGACCCCTGGAGACCCCGCATGACCCTGTCGCATCGCCGCTTCCGCTCCGCGCCGTGCACGCGCCTTCCCGCGCGGTTCGGGCTATTACTGGCGCTGGCGCTACCGGCGCTGGGCCAGGCAGCGCCGCCATCGTCGTTGTCGTTGCAGCAAGGCTGGCAAGTCCGCTTGGCGCCGGGCGATGCCTCGGCCAGCACTCACCCGAAAGCCGCGCAGTGGCTGCCGGCCCAGGTGCCGGGCACGGTGCAGACCGACCTGATCGCCGCTGGCGTGGTCCCGGACCCGTTCTATCGCGACAACGAAGCCAAGATCCAGTGGGTCGGACTGAGCGACTGGGAATACAAGACCCGGTTCAAGGCCGACGCAGCGCTGCTGGCGCGCGCGCATGTGGAACTGGTCTTCGACGGCCTGGACACCTTCGCCGAGGTCTACCTCAACGGCAAGAAACTGCTCTCGGCCGACAACATGTTCCGGCAATGGCGGGTGGATGCCAAACCGTTGCTCCAACGCGGCGACAACGTGTTGGAAGTCCGGCTGTCCTCGCCGATCAAGAAGATCCAACCATGGCTGGCCAAACAACCCTACGCGCTGCCCGGCGCCTACGATTCGGCCTTCGGCGACGAGCCGGTGGCGCGGCACAGTTCTACCTACGTGCGCAAGGCGCCCTACAATTTCGGCTGGGACTGGGGTCCGCGCATCGTCACCGCCGGCATCTGGCAGGACGTGCGCGTGGAAGCCTGGGACGCCCTGCGTGTGGAGGGCCTGCACATCGCCCAGCAGCGGGTGGACGCCGACGCGGCACAACTGCTGGCACAACTGGAAGTGCAAGCCGACCACCGCGATGCGGTGCAACTGGATCTGGACGTGCTCGGCCCCGACGGCCAGCCGGTGGCGCAGTTCTCGCAGAAAGCGGTCCTCGACCCGGGCAACAACATCCTCACCGTGCCGGTGCGCATCGCCAAGCCGCAGCGCTGGTTCCCGGTCGGTTATGGCCGGCAGGATCTGTATACCTTCAAGGCACACCTGCACGATGCCAGCGGCGACAGCCTCGACACGCAGCGCGTCACCGGCCTGCGCAGCATCGAACTGCGCCGCGAACAGGACAGGTGGGGCAAAAGCTTCGCCCTGGTGGTCAACGGTATTCCCGTGTTCGCCAAAGGCGCCAACCTGATTCCGTTCGACAGCTTCCCCAGCCGCGTCGACGCCGCGCGCATGCACGGCTTCCTGCAATCGGCGCGCGAGGCCAACATGAACATGCTGCGCATCTGGGGAGGCGGCCACTATCAACCGGACAGCTTCTACGAAGACGCCGACCGCCTGGGCCTGATGATCTGGCAGGACTTCATGTTCGGCGGCGCGATCCCGCCCTACGACGTGGCCTTCCGCGAGAACACCCGTGCCGAGGCCGAAGCGCAAGTCAAACGCCTGGGCGACCATCCCAGCATCGTGCTGTGGTGCGGCAACAACGAAGTGCAAACCGGCTGGGAGAACTGGGGCGACCGGATCAAGTTCAAGCAGTCGATCGACCCGGAAGAACGCGAGCGCATCGTGCGCGGCATGACCACCTTGTTCGGCAGCGTGCTACGCGACGCGGTGCGCCACTACGACAGCGACACGCCGTACTGGGCCACCTCGCCCGGTACCGATTTCGATGGCGCCGCCGACCAACCCAACGATGGCGACATGCACTACTGGAAAGTGTGGGGCGGCCCGGCGCTGCCGGTCACCGAGTACCTCAACGTGACCCCGCGCTTCATGTCCGAATACGGTCTGCAATCGTTCCCGGACATGCGCACCATCCGCGCCTTCGCCGAGCCCGGCGACCTGCAGCCGGAATCGCCGGTGATGCGCGCGCACCAGAAGTTCGACAAGGGCAATGGCAACCAGCGTCTGTTGCTGTACATCCGCCGCGCGTTCGGCGAGCCCAAGGATTTCGAGAGCTTCGTGTACCTGAGCCAGATCATGCAAGCCGAAGGCATCGCCCTGGCGGCCGAACACCTGCGCGCGGCGCGGCCGCAGGCGATGGGTTCGATGTACTGGCAGCTCAACGACGTCTGGCCGGGCGCCTCGTGGTCGAGCCTGGATTACTTCGGCCGCTGGAAAGCACTGCACTACCGCACGCGGCGCTTCTACGCACCGGAACTGATCGCCGCCCTGCGCGATGACAGCGGCCACACCACTGTATCGCTGGTCTCCGACCGCACCACGCCACTGACTGCACGCTGGCGCATGCGGGTGATGGACATGGCCGGCAAGGTGCTGAGCAAGAGCGAGAAACCGGTGACGCTGGCACCGCTGTCCAGCCTGCGCGTCGGCAGTTTCAGCGATGCGCAGTTGCTGCGCCGCGCCGATCCCGCGCGTAGCGTGGCGGTGTTCGAACTGCTCGACGGCGAACGCGTGCTGTCGCGCAACCTGGTGTTCTTCGACGCCGCCAAACGCTTGCAATGGCCTCGCACGGACATCCGCACCGACCTGCGCGCCGATGGCGATGGCTATGCGCTGACCCTGAGCAGCCCCACCCTGGCCAGCGAAGTGTGGCTGGCGTTCGGCGATCTGGACGTCACCCTCTCCGACAACGCCTTCGACCTGCTGCCCGGCGAACCACTGACCGTGCATCTGCGCAGCCACGCCACACTGGAACAATTGCGCGCCGCGCTGCAGGTGCGCGACCTAGCCAGCACCCTCGCCGGCGCACCGGCCGAACCAATGGAAAACAAGTGATACCGATGCCGAAGATCACCACGCCCAGCATGCCGCGCACGCCACTGCACACGCCAGCGGATCACCCGCAACGACGCGATGCCGGCAGCGCCGGATCGCGACTGTCGTCGCTCCTGCGCGACATACCACAAGCGCTGTGCCTGCTTGGGCTGCTCGTCTCGCCGCTGGCCCATGCCGACGACGCCGAAGACCGCGCCACCGCGCTGGTGGCGAAGATGACCCGCGCAGAAAAAATCGCCCAGGCGATGAACGATGCCCCGGCCATCCCGCGCCTGGGCATCCCCGCCTACGAATGGTGGAGCGAGGGCCTGCACGGCATCGCCCGCAACGGCGAGGCCACGGTGTTCCCGCAGGCCATCGGCCTGGCGGCGAGTTGGAACACCGACCTGCTGCATGCAGTCGGCACCGTCACCTCGACCGAAGCACGCGCCAAATTCAACCTCGCTGGCGGCCCTGGCAAGAACCATGCGCGCTATGGCGGGCTGACGATCTGGTCGCCCAACATCAACATCTTCCGCGACCCGCGCTGGGGCCGCGGCATGGAGACCTACGGCGAGGACCCCTATCTCACCGGGCAGCTCGCGGTGGGCTTCATCCACGGCCTGCAGGGCGACGACCCAACGCATCCGCGCACCATCGCCACGCCCAAGCATCTGGCCGTGCACAGCGGACCGGAATCCGGCCGTCACGGTTTCGACGTGGACGTCTCGCCGCACGATTTCGAAGCCACGTATTCCCCCGCATTCCGCGCCGCCATCGTCGAGGGGCATGCCGGCTCGGTGATGTGCGCCTACAACGCACTGCACGGCATCCCGGCCTGTGCCGCCGACTGGCTCATCGACGGCCGCGTGCGCGGCAACTGGGGCTTCAAGGGTTTCGTCGTCTCCGATTGCGACGCCATCGACGATATGACCCAGTTCCACTACTACCGCGCCGACAACGCCGGCTCTGCCGCCGCCGCGCTCAAGGCTGGCCACGATCTGAACTGCGGCTACGCCTACCGCGATCTCGGGACCGCGCTCGACCGCGGCGAGGCCGAGGAGGCCATGCTGGACCGCTCGCTGGTGCGGCTGTTCGCCGCGCGCTACCGACTGGGCGAATTGCAGCCGCGCAGCAAAGATCCGTATGCCCGACTCGGCGCCAAAGACATCGATAGCCCCACGCACCGCGCGCTGGCGCTGCAAGCGGCGCAGCAATCGCTGGTGCTGCTGCAAAATCGCAACGACACCCTACCGCTGCGGCCAGGGCTGCGTCTGGCGGTGATCGGCCCCAATGCCGATGCACTGGCGGCACTGGAAGCCAACTACCAAGGCACCTCGGTGGCACCAGTGACGCCACTGCAAGGCCTGCGTGCGCGCTTTGGCACCACGCAAGTGCACTATACGCAGGGCGCGCCGCTGGCTGCGGGCGTACCGGGCACGATCCCCGAGACCGCGCTCCGCAGCGACGGCAAGCCCGGTCTGCGTGGCGAATATTTCGACAACCTGGATCTGGCCGGTCGCCCGCGCGCGCAACGCCAGGATCGGGTGATCGGCTTCAACTGGGACCACGTGGCGCCGGCCAAGGGCGTGGACAAAGATCGCTACTCGGTACGCTGGAGCGGCGAACTGCTGCCGCCCGGCCCGGGCGACTACACCCTGGCGGTGCGGGTGGCGCGCTGTTTCGACTGTGCTGGCCACGATCCGGTGCGCTTGTACATCGACGATCAATTGGTCGTCGCCGGCAACGCCGAAGACAAACACGTGCCAGCCGGCATGCATAACGCCGATGGCCGCAACGTGGAAACCGTGCTGCATTTCGACGACACCCAGCCACACCGCATCCGTCTGGAACTGGAACACCGTGGCCAGGACCAGGGACTGCGCCTGGAATGGCTGGCACCACCAGCGGCGCAATTGGCCGAGGTCGAACACGCGGTGGCGCAGGCCGACGCGGTCGTGGCCTTCGTCGGTCTATCGCCGGATGTGGAAGGCGAAGAACTGCGCATCGACGTGCCCGGCTTCGACGGCGGCGACCGCAACGACCTGTCCCTGCCCGCGGCACAGCAGGCGCTGCTGGAGCGCGCCAAGGCCAGCGGCAAGCCGTTGATCGTGGTGCTGATGAGCGGCAGCGCGGTGGCGCTGAACTGGGCCAAACAACACGCCGACGCGATCCTAGCGGCCTGGTATCCCGGACAATCCGGCGGCACCGCGATCGCACAGGCGCTGGCCGGCGACATCAACCCCGGCGGGCGCCTGCCGGTGACCTTCTACCGCTCGACCAAGGATCTGCCGCCCTACGTCAGCTACGACATGAAGGGCCGCACCTACCGCTATTTCAAGGGCGAAGCGTTGTTCCCGTTCGGTTACGGCCTGAGCTATACCCACTTCGCCTACACCGCCCCCCAGTTGTCGAGCACGACGCTGCAAGCCGGCGACACCTTGCACGTCACCACCACCGTGCGCAACACCGGCGCACGCGCCGGCGACGAGGTGGTGCAGGTGTACCTGCAATATCCGCCGCGTGCACAGTCGCCACTGCGGGCGCTGGTCGGTTTTCAGCGGGTGAGCCTGCAACCGGGCGAAGCACGCACCCTGAGCTTCGCCCTGGAGCCGCGCCAGCTCAGCGACGTGGATCGCAGTGGCCAGCGCGCGGTCGAGGCCGGCGACTACCGGCTATTCGTCGGCGGTGGTCAGCCGGACACGCAAGTGTCTGGCAGTGAAGCGGCGTTTTCGATTCAGGGCACGACGCCATTGCCACGATGACACGCATGCACTGCGCACATTCGTACAAAAACACACCAGGAATTTCATCATGCCCTCCCGCCGCGACGTCCTCCACCTGATCGGCAGCGCTGCCGGCGCCAGCCTGCTTGGTGCCGTGGCACCGGGGTTTGCCGCCACGACCGCGACCGCATCCACTAGGCTGACCAGCAAGCGTCCGCCGCCGGGCAAGCGCCGCTTCGTCAGCAGCACAGTGGAAAAACATCTGTACCGCATCAAAGCCGACATCGCCGATCCGTATCTGGCCTGGCTGTTCGAAAACTGCTACCCCAACACCCTCGACACCACGGTGGAAATCGGCACCCGCCACGGTAAGCCGGACACCTTCGTCATCACCGGCGATATCGAGGCGATGTGGTTGCGCGACTCCTCCGCGCAAGTGCATCCATACATCGCCTTGACCAAGCACGATCCGGCGCTGCGGCGCATGTTCCATGGTCTGATCCAGCGCCAGGCCGCGTGCATCCGCCTGGATCCGTATGCCAACGCGTTCCTGCCCGATGGCAGCAGCCAGCGCCTGAAGTGGTCGGTGGCCGACATCACCGAGATGAAGCCCGGCGTCGGCGAGCGCAAGTGGGAAGTGGATTCGCTGTGCTATCCGATCCGCCTAGCGCACGCCTACTGGCGCGCCAGCGGCGACGCCGCACCGTTCGACGAGGACTGGCGCGAGGCGATGCACGTGGTGGTCAGGACCTTCCGCGAACAGCAGCGCCTGCATGATCGCGGCCCGTACAGCTTCCAGCGCCCCTCGCCGCTGGCTACCGAGACCCTGGTGCTGGACGGCTACGGTCAACCGACACGGCCCAACGGTATGATCCATTCGATGTTCCGTCCGTCCGACGATGCCTGCGTGTATCCGCTGTTCGTCCCGGCCAACCTGTTCGCGGTGACCTCGCTGCGACAGTTGGCGGCGATGAGCGAAGCCCTGCACCACGATGCCCCCTTCGCGGCGGAGTGCCGTGCCCTCGCCGACGAAGTCGAGACCGCTACACGCCGCTTCGGGCAGATGCGCGATGCCGACGGCCAAGCGTTCTGGGCCTACGAAGTGGACGGCTACGGCAACCAGTTGTTCATCGACGACGCCAACGCACCGGGGCTGCTGAGCCTGGCCTATCTGGACTGCTGCGACCGCCGCGATCCGCTGTTCCTGCGCACCCGAGCGTTGGCCTGGAGCGAGCGCAACCCGTACTTTTGTCGCGGGCATGCCGCCGAGGGCGTCGGCAGCCCGCACAGCGGGCTGAACACGATCTGGCCGATGTCGCTGATGCAATACGCGCTGGTCAGCGACGACGACGCGCAGATCCGCCAGTGCCTGCAATGGTTGAAGAGCACCGACGCCGGCAGCGGGTTCATGCACGAGTCCTTCGACAAAGACGATCCTGCGCACTTCACCCGTTCCTGGTTCGCCTGGGCCAACACCATGTTCGGCGAACTGATCATCGATCTGCACCAGCGCAAGCCGCACTTGTTGAACGCCTGATCCGCTTTCCCCTCCTCATCGCCGCACACCTCCAAGGACAGCATCATGGCCACACGACGCGGTTTCCTGCAGGGCGCCATCGCCCTGGCTCTATTCGGCAGCAGCGGCATCGCCCGACTGGCGCGGGCGCGCGCCGGCAACTACGCGCTGCCGGCCGATGCGCGCGCCAAGGCCGAACTCACCCGCCACGTCGATGTCTTCATCGGCACCGGCGGCCATGGTCACACCTTCCCCGGCGCGACACTGCCATTCGGCATGGTGCAACTGAGCCCGGACACCTACAACGCTGTGTGGGACGCGTGTTCGGGCTACCACGCCGACGACAGCTCGATCATGGGCTTCTCGCACACCCACCTGTCCGGCACCGGCATCGGCGATATGCTCGATGTGCTGTTGGTGCCAGCCACCGGCAAGGTCAAGCTGGTGCCGGGTACACTCGACAATCCAGACGCCGGCTACCGTTCGCGCTATGACCATGCCGACGAAGCCGCTTCGCCCGGCTACTACCGCGTACGCTTGAAAGACAGCGGCGTGCACGCCGAGCTGACCGCCACCGCGCGCGCCGGCCTGCACCGCTATCATTTTCCCAAGGGCAAACCGGCGCACCTGTTGCTGGACTTTTGCCATGGCATGCAGGACAAACCCGGCATCCCCACCCGGATCAGCGACGCGCAATTGCGCATCGTCGATGCGCAGACCGTGACCGGCGGCCGCCGCGTTTACCAATGGGCCAAGGGCCGCTACATCTACTTCGCGCTGCGCCTGTCGCGGCCGTTCGCCACCGCGCAGTTGTATTCCGAAGACAAACCGCTGGCCGCATCCGCGCGGCAGGCCGACGGCACGCAGCTGAAACTGGCATTGCACTATCCAGACGCCGCCGACGCGCCGTTGCTGGTCAAGGTCGGCCTGTCCGCAGTCAGCGCCGAGAACGCGCTGGCGAACCTGGATAGCGAATTACCCGATTTCAATTTCGCCGACGTGCACGCCGCCGCCGTGGCCGCGTGGGAGAAAGAACTGGGACGGGTACGCATCGACAGCGACGACGACGCACAGCGCCGCATCTTCTACACCGCGCTGTACCACAGCCTGCTCGCGCCAAGCCTGTTTAGCGACACCGACGGCCGCTATCGCGGCATGGATCTGCAGATCCACCAGGCACCTGCCGGTTACCACAACTACAGCACGTATTCGCTGTGGGATACCTACCGCGCGCTGCATCCGCTGCTGACCCTGGTCCAGCCCGAGCGCGTCCCGGATCTGGTGCAGTGCCTGGTGCGCGGCGCCAACGAATGCCCACAAGGCGTCGGCATCTGGCCGCTGCAAGGCGTGGAAACCGACTGCATGATCGGCTACCACTCCGCCGTGGTGCTGGCCGAAGCGCATGCCAAGGGCTTTACCGGCATCGACTGGAAGGCGGCATGGCCGGCGTGGCGCAAGCGCGCGATGGACGACGATGTGCATGGCCTGGGGCTGTACCGGCAACTGGGTTACATTCCCTGCGACAAGGTCGACGAATCCGCCAGCCGCACACTGGAATTCGCCTACGACGACTGGGCCGTGGCGCATCTGGCCGATGCCGCAGGCGCCCACGAGGACGCGCAACGCCTGCGCGCACGCTCACGCAACTACCGCAACGTGTTCAACCACGACAGCAACTTCGTACAGCCACGCCTGAGCGACGGCCACTGGGCCACGCCGTTCGACCCGCGCGCGATGGGCCACAGCAAACGCTGGCGCGACTTCACCGAATCCAACGCCTGGCAGGCCACCTTCCTCAACCAGCACGATCTGTACGGCTACATGGAACTGTTCGGCGGCCGCGACCACTTCGTCGCCAAACTCGACGAACTGTTCTCCACCAGTTCGGCATTGCCCGCCGACGCGCCACCAGACATCGACGGCATGGTCGGCCAGTACGCGCACGGCAACGAACCCAGCCACCACGTCGCCTACCTCTACGCCTACGCCGGGCAGCCGTACAAGACCCAGGCAATGGTGCGACGGTTGCTGCGCGAGCAGTACCACGACGCAGCCAACGGCCTGTCGGGCAACGAGGACTGCGGACAGATGAGCGCCTGGTTCGTGCTCAGCGCACTGGGCCTGTATGCGGTCGATCCGATCAGCGCCATCTACGTGCTCGGCAGCCCGCTTTTCAAACGCGCCGAACTGGATGTCGGCCACGGCCGCACCCTGCGCATCATTGCCCACGGCAACAGCCCGGCCAATGTGTACATCCAGCGCGCGCGCTGGAACGGCAAACCGTACACGCGCAGTTGGCTGCGCCACGCCGATCTGGCCGCTGGCGGCACCCTCGAACTGGACATGGGGCCAACCCCCAACACCACCTTCGGCGCTGCCAAGGACGATCTACCGCCTTCGTTCGCCTGACGCCCCACTGCGGGCGCGGCGCTACCACACCACCTTCGCAATTGCCGGAGACTCCACATGCTGCGTCGCTCCCTGTCCAGTCTTGCCCTGTCGCTGCTGTTGTCGCTCACGGCCTCCGCAGAACCGAAGCACACGCCAGCCTGGCCCGCGTTTTCCACCCAGGGCGATCACTTCACCCGCAACGGCACGCCCTACCAGATCATCTCCGGCGCCATCCACTTCCAGCGGATTCCCCGCGCCTACTGGAACGACCGTTTGCAAAAAGCCCGCGCCATGGGCCTGAACACGGTGGAGACCTATGTCTTCTGGAACCTGATCGAGCCGCGTCCTGGCCAGTTCGACTTCAGCGGCAACAACGACATCGCCGCCTTCATCGACGCCGCCGCCGCGCAGGGCCTCAACGTGATCCTGCGTCCCGGCCCTTACGTCTGCGCCGAATGGGAGGCCGGCGGCTATCCCGCGTGGCTGTTCGCCGAACCGGGCATGCGCGTGCGCAGCCAGGACCCGCGCTTCCTCGCTGCCAGCCGGGCCTATCTCGATGCGCTCGGCGCGCAGGTCAAGCCACGGCTCAACGGCAACGGAGGCCCGGTCATCGCCGTGCAGGTGGAGAACGAATACGGCTCCTACAACTACGACCACGCCTACATGCGCGCAAACCGTGCCATGTACGTCCAGGCCGGCTTCGACAAGGCCGTGCTGTTCACCGCCGACGGTCCCGACGTGCTCGCCAACGGCACCCTGCCCAATACGCTGGCCGTGGTGAACTTCGGCCCCGGCGACGCCAAAACCGCCTTCCAGACCCTGGCCAAGTTTCGCCCCGGACAACCACAGATGGTGGGCGAATACTGGGCTGGCTGGTTCGACCAATGGGGCGACAAACATGCCGCCACCAACGCCGCCAAACAAGCCAGCGAGTTCGAATGGATCCTGCGCCAGGGCCATTCCGCCAACATCTACATGTTCGTCGGCGGGACCAGCTTCGGCTTCATGAACGGGGCCAACTTCCAGAAGAACCCCACCGACCACTACGCCCCGCAGACCACCAGCTACGACTACGACGCGGTTCTGGACGAAGCCGGCCGTCCCACGCCCAAGTTCGCCTTGTTCCGCGACGCCATCGCCCGCGTCACCGGCATCCAGCCGCCGGCGCTGCCCGCGCCGCAGCACTTCGCCGACCTGCCGGACACCCCGCTGCGCGAATCGGCCTCGCTCTGGGACAACCTGCCACCGGCAGCCGCCACCACCGACATCCCGCAACCGATGGAGCGCTACGGCCAAGCCTACGGCTACATTCTCTACCGGACGAGCGTCACCGGCCCGCGCAAGGGCAGCCTTTACCTGGGCGAGGTGCGCGACTATGCGCGCGTCTACGTCGATCGCACGCTCGCCGGCAGCGCCGACCGCCGCCGACAGCAGGTTGCCGTGGACGTGGACATTCCCGCCGGCACACACACGCTGGACGTGCTGGTCGAAAACAACGGCCGCATCAATTACGGCACGCACCTGCCCGACGGTCGCGCCGGTCTGGTCGACCCAGTGCTACTCGACGGCCAGCCGCTGACCGGCTGGCAAACCTTCCCGCTGCCGATGGACGACGCCAGCACACTCCACGGCTGGACCACCGCCAAGGTGGACGGCCCCGCTTTCCACCGCGGCACACTCAAGATCGCCACCCCGGCCGACACCTTTCTGGACATGCGCGCTTTCGGCAAAGGCTTCGCCTGGGCCAACGGCCACAATCTTGGCCGTCATTGGAACATCGGCCCGCAGCGCGCGCTGTACTTCCCGGCGCCGTGGCAGCGCCAGGGCGACAACAGCGTGATCGTGTTCGATCTGGACACCTCCCGGCATGCGAGCGTTCGCGGCGGGAAAACCCAGGTGTGGACTCAGCCAGGCGGCTGAATCCGGTCTACCCGTCACGGCCTCATCCCCTCCTCCGCATGGGCGCTCGTGCGGTCGGGCCCACGACAGGCTGACGCCCACGATTGCAACGCACTGCGATTCATCCACCGTTGTGGGACCGACCGCGGCCGGACGGCATACCAGCTCACCGCTGTTGCACAGCTTGCGCATGCTCAAATCCAAGCTGGGCCTGCCTCTACGGCGCACAGGAGCGCCGCGCCCTGGCTGCTCGGGCAGATCTGCGCACGTGATGCATATGTGACGTGCGTCAAAATTTTCACTGATAGAGTTACTCAAAGACTCCAATAGCCTGCGGCTAGGAATGACACGGCGTCATCACAATCGCCAGTCTCCCTTCTTTCCGCAAAGCGACTTCCTCTGATCGTGATTGTTCTATGGAAATGATTGCCCCCCCAGACGATGCAGGCCAGCTGGCCAATTTCTTCGAACACTCCATGGGAGCCTCCGGACTGGATCGGGTTCTGGGGGTGGTCAGGCGACACCTTTCGATGGACGTGGCCTTCGTGTCGCGCTTCCAGGGCGATACGCGGATTCTCGATCACGTCGACTCCGAAGGATATCCACTGCTCAACCGCGGACAATCCATCCCGATAGATGCGGGCTACTGCATGAAGGTGGTGAACGGAGAATTACCGGAGTTTATCCCTAACACAGCGCATATTCCCGCCGCCATCGCCATCCCCGAAACGCACGCCATCCCCATCGGCTCTCACCTCAGCACGCCCATCGTCCTGGAAGACAAGCGCGTGTTCGGGACGCTGTGCTGCTTCAGCCACCACCCCGTCGCCTCGCTCACCGAACGCGACATGGATATGCTACGTGCGTTCTCCGAGTTCCTAGGTTTCTATTTCGACAGTGTCGAGCGGCAGAAACGCGAGCAAGAATCCGTGGCCCAGGATATCCGCGCCGCCATTCAAAACGATGCATTGAGCATCGTTTTCCAGCCTGTGTACGGTATCGCGAAACCGCACATCCATGGCTTCGAATGCCTGTCGCGCTTCAACATGCAGCCCGGCCGTTCACCGGACAAGTGGTTCAACGCCGCCCACAGCGTCGGGCTCGGCCTGGACCTGGAATTGCATGCCATCGATAAGGCATTGAAGGAACTGGCGCGATTCCCGGACAACATCTCGTTCAACCTCAATTGCTCGCCGGAGCTGATCATCTCGTCCAGGCTACTGCCACTATTGGGTTGCGTGGATGCTTCACGGATCGTGCTGGAGATCACCGAGCATGACATCGTGAACGATTATGCAGCGCTGGCGGAAGCATTGAACCCTGTGCGAGCACTGGGCGTGCGCGTGGCAGTGGACGATGCCGGCGCGGGTTATTCGAGCATGCGGCATATCCTCAACCTGCAGCCGGACTTCATCAAACTCGACATCAGCCTGACCCAGTCCATCGACCACGACAAAAACCGCAAAGCTCTCGCCAAGGGATTGATCAACTTCGCGCACGAAATTGGCAGCGAGGTCGTCGCCGAAGGCGTCGAAGCCGCCAGCGAACTGGAAACGCTGCAACAATTAGGCGTCGATTATGCGCAAGGTTATTATCTTGCCAAACCCATGCAACGGGATGATGCGACTCGGCTCGCGCACGAACACGTATCCGACGCCATACACGGCGCCAGGGACACGGCCGGACAAAGACTGGTAAATACCTGCAACTGACCTGCCGGCTCAGCGCACGGAGGCAGCGCCAACCTCGAACAATTGAAACTCGCGAATATGCGCCGCATCCACACTGGACAGGATATTCAGACGCACGCGCGAGGCGGTGACCGCAGGGAAGTGATCGATTTTCATATGGCCGATGGCCTGCGCCTGCGCCACCTTGACCCAGGCGCCGTCACGGAACACTTCCACCGCGTATTTCTGCACCGATTGGCCATCGTTGAGCCACTCCATCGACAACGCGGTATCGAACGTCACCGGCTGTTTGAACTGCAGTTCGAGCGTGGCGTGATGCGAGCCGGCGGGTGCGCTCCAGAACGTATCGCGATCGCCATCGACCGCGGCAGCAATTGCATCATCGGCCTTGAGCCGGCCGCGCACCAAATTGTGTTCGGCGCCGTAACGCGCCTGCAACGCCTGACCCATCGCTTCGAGCCGTTCGACATCGGCCTGCGGCAGTAATCCGTGCTTGTCCGGGGCGATGCCCAGCACCAATTGCCCGCCACGGCCGACGCTGTCCTCCCAGATCTGCACCAGCTCGTCGACGCTCTTGAGCGTCTGATCGCTATTGGGATGCCAGAACCACTGCAATTTGTGCAGCGGCGTATCCACCTCGACCGGACGCCAGCGCAGCACGCCGTGACGATCGATCGTATTCCAATTCTCGCCCTCGATCGCGCCGGCCTCGTTGCCGACCCAGCGCACATCGCCATACTCGAACAGCGCGGTATCGGCGAACACCATGGTATTGGCCTGATAGGTCCGCAGCTCCTCCAAATACTTGTCGAAGTTGTAGACGTGACCGGCACTGCCGGCGCCATCCAGCCACCACTCGGTCAACGGACCATAATGCAAGGCCAAGTCCACCAACTGCGCGGCGTAGAATTTGTCATAGGCCTTGGGATCGGCGTACTTGGGTTCGTGGCGATCCCACGGCGACAGATAGATGCCGAAGCCCATGCCTTGCTGGCGCACGGCCTCGCTGGTCATTTTCACCAGATCGCCCTTGCCGCCCAGCCACGGACTCTGCTTCACGGAGTAGGCACTTTCCTCGGTCGGCCACAGGGCGAAACCGTCATGGTGCTTGGCCACCAGGATCAGATACTTGGCGCCGGCCGCCTTGGACGCGCGCGCCCACTGCGCTGGGTCCACCCGATCCGGAGCGAACACCTTGGCACTGGCGGTGCCGTCGCCCCACTCGCGATCCAGGAAGGTGTTGGTGCCGAAGTGCACGATCACGCCGAACTCCAGATCCTGCCAGGCCACTTGCTGCGGCGAAGGTTTGACCTCGGCGAAGTTCTCGGCCAGCGCATGCGGTGCGGCCAAGGCAGTCAAGCCGAGCACGGCCAAGCAGCGGAACGGAGAAAGCACACGGCACGGCATCGCAGATCCTCACAATCATCGAGCAGACGAACGACGCTGCCAGCGCCGTCAGCATAGGGTGTTCAATTGATGATACATAGATATCCCCGCACTCCGGCACAGGACCGACCACATGATATCGCGCACGCTGTTCCCCATGCTGTCGCTGTTCGCACTGCACGCCGTCGCCGCCCCCGTGACCACACTCACGCCGATCGTGTACAGCGAGTTCGTCAACGCCAAACCACCGACCGCACAATGCCATGCCTCCACCCTGGTGGAAACCGACGATGGCCTGCTCGCGGCCTGGTTCGGCGGCCAACACGAAGGTGCCGACGACGTGGGCATCTGGGTCGCGCGGCGCGACGCACACGGCTGGCTGCCGGCGCAACGCGTGGCCGACGGGGCGCAAGCGCACGGCGCGCCGCCGTTGCCCGCCTGGAACCCGGTGTTATTCCAAGCGGCGCTGGGGCCACTGCGGCTGTTCTACAAAGTCGGTCCAGACCCGAAGGGCTGGTGGGGCATGCAGATCACCTCCAGCGATGGCGGCCGCCACTGGTCGGCACCGGAGCGTTTGCCCACGGGCATCCTCGGCCCGATCAAGAACAAACCCGTGCAACTCGCCAGCGGCCGCATCCTCAGCCCCAGCAGCAGCGAGGACGCCGGCTGGGTCGCGCATATGGAATGGTCCGACGACAACGGCGCGCACTGGACCCGTGGCCCAGCCATGAACGATCCGGCCAAGATCGGCGCCATCCAGCCCAGCGTGCTGGTGCATGCGAACGGGCGCGTGCAGGCTGTCGGCCGCAGCCGGCAAAACCACGTGTTCAGCACCTGGTCGCACGACCAGGGCCGCACCTGGGAACCGATGACCCTGCTCAACCTAGCCAATCCCAATTCCGGCACCGACGCCGTGGTGCTGGCCGACGGCCGCTCGCTACTGGTCTACAACCCCACCGAGGCCGGCAAGGAGTGGTGGGACGGCCGTGGCATCCTGGCCGTCGCCTTATCGAACGACGGTCTGCACTGGACCCGTGTGTTGACCCTGGAAAACAGCCCCAAGGACGAATTTTCCTACCCGGCGGTGATCCAGACCCGCGACGGCCAGATCCACATCAGCTACACGTGGAAGCGCACCCACATCAAGCATGTGGTGTTGGATCCGAAGCGCTTGGACATCGCGGCCTGGCAGAGCGCCGACAACGGGTGACTATCGCGCCGTACACCGATCAAGCCGCCGGCATACCAAGCATGCCGGCGCACGCATCAGACCGCTCTTTGACGCATCTCTTTAAAGAAAGAAATCATCAAACCTGCCAACATCAAGAAAGCACCAAGGCCGATCATTCCTCCAAAAATCAAATACGCCACACCACCCCGATGAATAGTCAAACCAGAAAAAAACATTAAGGCTCCGGCCATTACTAGCAAGTAGAGCATTCTGCGCGGACCAATGGATTTCTTTATGCCTTTCGTCCATATCCAATTCAAAATAACAAAAGCGAAACACCCTGGGATTTCCCGAGGCTGTTTGGTTTAAATCGCGCCGCGTTGACGTAACCACGACGTCACGCCAGAACGCTGAAAGACCAATAACAAACACACCAACACACACGCCCCGGCAAGCCGCTCAACCGGCTTATGTCTCTTGCAACAACGCCACCATCCGCCGCACCAGCGCCACATCGGTCTGCAGGCGATCACCGCCCAGGCTGCGCACATGCGGATGCGTCGCGCGCGCGCGCGATGCCAGCGGCCCGCGCGCCGATCCATGAAATTCGCGTGCGCCCGTGCGTGCGCGCAGCTGCGCCAGATTGGCATCGGTGACGCCCGCACCGGGCATCACGCTCAGCCGCGTACCGGCCTGCTGCACCAACTCGGCGATCAAAGCCGCGCCTTCTTGCGCCGTCTCGCGCGCGCCAGAGGTCAACACACGCTCGCAGCCCAGCGAGATCACGTCCTCCAACGCACGACGCGGATCGGCGCTGACGTCGAAGGCGCGGTGGAAGGTGACGCCCAACGGACCAGCGGCGGCGATCAGTTCGCGCATCGTCGCCATGTCCACCTCGCCGGATGGATCCAACGCGCCCAGCACCACGCCATCGCAGCCCAGCCGCACGCACTGCTCCACGTCGCGGCACATCGCCTCGACCTCGGCCGCATCGAACACGAAATCGCCCACGCGCGGGCGAATCAACACGTACAACGGAATCCGCAAGCGATCGCGCACCACCGCCAGCGTGCCGAAGGATGGGGTCAAGCCGCCGCCATCGAGCCCGCCGCACAGCTCCACCCGCATCGCCCCGCCAGCCTGTGCCGCCAACGCCGAGCCGATCGCATCGGCGGCCACTTCCAGGCCCGGGGTCGTGGGCCGATTCATGCCGCCGGCTCGGCGAAATGGCTCTGTCCAGGCAGCAACAAATCCTGCCGCTGCGCGTCGCAAACCGCGTAGGTGAAGCCGGGCTGGATCGCGAATGCCCCGACCTCGCCACGTCGATTCATCGCCAGAAAACCCACTTGCAGATCGCGCGTGAGCTGCGGCTTACGCCGCACGATGCGCATCACCACCTCGCGACACGCCTCGGAGGGACTCTTGCCCTGCCGCATCATTTCCACCACCGCAAAACTACCGACATTGCGGATCACCTCCTCACCAACGCCGGTGGACGTCGCCCCGCCCACCTCGTTGTCCACGTACAACCCAGCGCCGATGATCGGGCTATCGCCGACCCGCCCGTGCATCTTCCACGCCATGCCGCTGGTGGTGCAGGCGCCGGAGAGATTGCCGTGCGCATCCAGCGCCAGCATGCCGATGGTGTCGTGATTGTCCTTGCCGCCGGGCAGCGTGCCGCGGCGATAGGCGTGGTTCTCGATGTTGGCCTCCGGCGCATAGTGCGAGGTTTTCAGCCACTCCTTCCACGCCTTTTCCGCTGCGGGCGTCAGCAATCTGGTGCGCTCAAATCCTTGCGCCAGCGCGAATTGCAGCGCGCCGTCACCAACCAGCATCACATGCGGCGTCTTCTCCATCACCCGCCGCGCGACCGAAATCGCGTGCACGATGTCTTCCAGCGCCGCGACCGCACCGCAACTGCCGGTGTGGTCCATGATGCAGGCGTCCAGCGTGACCCGGCCATCGCGGTCGGGATAGCCCCCCAGCCCGACAGTGTGATTGTCCGGATCCGCCTCCGGCACCCGCACCCCGGCTTCCACCGCATCCAGCGCCGCCCCGCCGCGGGCCAGCACCTGCCACGCGGCCTGATTCGCCGGCACACCGAAATCCCAAGTCGAGATCACCCGCGCCGCGCCGCGCGGCAGCGGCGCGACACCGGCCTTGGCCTTGGCCGCAGCGCGCGCCCCAGGCAACACACCGCCCACCCCGGCGGCCAGGGCGCCGAAAGCGGCGGTTTTCAGGAAATGACGACGTTCGTGCATTGATCGGCTCCAGCGCAGCAGTGGACAGGCGCCACGCGACAATCGCGCGCGGCCAAGCGCGCATCATGCGATAGAGTGGAACGGGATTGAATGGGTATTGCGGCATCCAATCGCCCGCGATGGGTGAGAAGGCAGTAGAGCGGCGCTGTCAAACGCAGCGTGCAACCTGTCGTTTTCTCGCCCCTGAAGGGCAGGCGCTTTCATCGTGCTTTTCGTCCAATGCCCGAGAAACCGACGAAGCACCCAATGCCTGACCAGGCTGAGTACTCACAACTGCCTCTCGGACACAGGGAATCCGCGCTGACTCATCCTCGTGCTTCCGTACTCCCGTACCATTGTCTTATTCCGATGGGGTCCACGCCCTGGGCGGTGGACAACCGCACGCAGCATGAACACGTTGAGTGAACCAGCGTGTTCCGACCTTACCCCACCGTGTCCGCGCGGCACGATTGCTCCTTTGCACTTCACAGAACATCCATGCAGAACAGCGAGTTAAAAGAACACACCCCCCTCATGAAGCAGTTCTTCGCCGCCAAGGCCGACTATCCGGACTTGTTGCTGTTCTTCCGCATGGGCGATTTCTACGAACTGTTCTACGACGATGCGCGCAAGGCCGCGCGCCTGCTCGATATCACCTTGACGCAGCGCGGCAGCTCCGGCGGCGCGCCGATCCCGATGGCCGGCGTGCCGGTGCACGCCTACGAGGGCTATCTGGCACGGCTGGTGGCGTTGGGCGAGTCGGTGGCGATCTGCGAGCAGATCGGTGATCCCGCGCTGGCCAAGGGGCTGGTCGAACGCAAGGTGGTGCGTATCGTCACCCCTGGCACGGTCACCGACGAGGCGCTGCTGGACGAACGCCGCGATACGTTGCTGATGGCCATCGCGCGCACCAAGCACGGCTACGGGCTGGCCTGGGCCGATCTGGCCGGCGGCCGCTTCCTGGTCAACGAGGTGGACAGCGAGGATGCGCTGGAAGCGGAACTGGCACGGCTGGAACCGGCCGAACTGCTGGTGCCGGACGAGGACCAGTGGCCAACATTTCTACGCGAGCGACGCGGTGTGCGACGACGCCCACCGTGGCTGTTCGACGCCGACAGCGGCCGCCGCCAGTTGTTGGCGTTCTTCCAGTTGCACGACCTCACCGGCTTCGGGATCGACGACCGGCCACGCGCCATCGCCGCGGCTGGCGCGCTGCTCGGCTATGTCGAAGAAACCCAGAAGCAGCGCCTGCCGCATCTGACCTCCATCGCGCTGGAAACCGCTGGCGAAGCCATCGCGATGAACGCGGCCACCCGCCGCCATCTGGAGCTGGACACCCGCGTGGATGGCGACACCCGCAACACCCTACTCGGCGTGCTCGACAGCACGATCACACCGATGGGTGGGCGCTTGCTAAGACGCTGGCTGCACCGTCCGCTGCGTCTGCGCGAGGTGCTGATGCAGCGTCACCACGCGGTCGGCACCTTGATCGACCGTGGCGCCGATACCGACCTGCGCGATGCATTCCGCGCACTCGGCGACCTCGAACGCATCCTCACCCGCGTCGCCCTGCGCTCGGCACGACCACGCGATTTCTCTACCTTGCGCGATGGCCTCGGCCTGCTGCCGGCGGTGCGCGCGATTCTGGCGCCGCTGGATTCACCGCGGCTGGCGGCACTGGCGGCGGAACTGGGCCAGCACGAGGAGATCGCACACCTGTTGGCCTCGGCCATCGCCGAACAGCCGCCGCTCAAGCTCAGCGACGGCGGGGTCATCGCCGCCGACTACGACGCCGAACTGGACGAACTGCGCCGGCTCAGCACCAACGCCAACCAATTCCTGATCGACCTGGAAGCACGCGAACGCGCCAGCAGCGGCATCGCCACGCTGAAGGTCGGCTACAACCGCGTGCATGGTTATTACATCGAAATCAGCAAGGGCCAAGCCGACAAGGCACCGGTGCACTACAGTCGACGCCAGACCCTGACCAACGCCGAGCGCTACATCACCGAGGAACTGAAGAACTTCGAGGACAAGGTGTTGTCGGCGCGCGAACGCGCGCTGTCGCGCGAAAAGCTGCTTTACGAAGGCCTGCTGGACACCCTGGGCGAGTGCCTGGAGCCGCTCAAGCGCGCCGCCGCCGCACTCAGCGAACTGGACGTATTGGCCGCTTTTGCCGAACGCGCGCAGGTGCTGGACTGGAGCCCGCCAGAACTGCAAAGCGACGCCTGCCTGAGTATCGAACGCGGCCGGCACCCGGTGGTGGAAGCGGTGCGCGAACAACCGTTCGAACCCAACGACCTGGACCTGCATCCGGGTCGACGCATGCTGGTCATCACTGGCCCGAACATGGGCGGTAAATCGACCTACATGCGCCAGAACGCGTTGATCGTGTTGCTCGCGCACATCGGCAGCTACGTGCCGGCGCGACGCGCGGTAATCGGCCCGATCGACCGCATCCTCACCCGCATCGGCGCCGGCGACGATCTGGCGCGCGGCCAATCCACCTTCATGGTCGAAATGGCCGAGACCAGCTACATCCTGCATCATGCCACCGCGCAGTCGTTGGTGCTGATGGACGAGATCGGCCGTGGCACCTCCACCTACGACGGTCTGGCGCTGGCCGACGCGGTGGCGCGCCACCTCGCCCAGCACAACCGCTGCTACACCCTGTTCGCCACGCACTATTTCGAACTGACCGCGCTGGCCGACGAGCCGGTCGAAGGCGGGCCCAGCGGCATCGCCAATGTGCATCTGGACGCGGTCGAACACGGCGACCGCTTGGTGTTCATGCACGCGGTCAAGGATGGCCCAGCCAACCGCAGCTTCGGCCTGCAAGTGGCCGCCTTGGCTGGCCTGCCCAAGGCCACGGTGGCGCAGGCGCGACGGCGGCTGGCCGAACTGGAGCAACGCGGCGGCGAGCACCATGCTGTGCAGATGGCACCACAGGCGCTGGACACGCCACAGCAGTTCGGCCTGTTCGCAGCGGCCCCCTCGGCCGCACAGGAAGCCCTGGCGGCACTGCATCCGGACGAGTTGACCCCCAAGCAGGCATTGGAAGCGCTGTACCGGCTCAAAGCCCTGCTCTGAACCTTGCCAGGCGCGCCCATAGCGCGTTCCTGGCAACGAGGATCGGCATGCCCATGCGCCCTTCGCGGTGTGCGAAGCCCTGGATACACTGTGTTATTTTATAACATCCATGCGCGTATCACGCTCCGCCAACGCCCCCATCCCGGCTCTTTGTGACGTTGCACCGCACGTCAACGCTGTCACCGTGCGTCGGCGCATGACACGCGCCGGCGTCGTCCTTGGCGTCCTGCCACGCTTCGCCTTGCCCCTCGCATTGCCATGGCCACCGGCGCGCGTCATGCCGACGTCCAGGCACAAAACGCGAGTGTGCGCCAGCACCGTCATCGCACTCCAGCAGGTAGGTTGCGGCCCATCGCCGCACGCAACGCTGCCAGTTTGTTCGCGCCCCTCGCTCGGTTGCCATGCCCGGCACCTGCGCCATCTCGCCATTCCCCCACGCACTTGCACCACTAGGCCCCCCCATGACTGCCACTCAAATTCCCGTCACCGTATTGACCGGCTTCCTCGGCGCCGGCAAGACCACGTTGTTGAACCGCATCCTCACCGAATCGCATGGGCACCGCTATGCGGTGATCGTCAATGAATTCGGCGAGACCGGCATCGACAACGAACTCGTCGTCGATGCCGACGAAGAAATTTTCGAGATGAACAATGGCTGCATCTGCTGCACCGTGCGCGGCGATCTGATCCGCATTCTCGATGGCTTGATGAAGCGGCGCGATTTCGATGGCATCCTGATCGAAACCACCGGATTGGCCGATCCCGCGCCAGTGGCACAGACGTTCTACGTCGACCCGGACGTCGCCGCCAAAACCCGGCTGGACGCGATCGTCACCGTGGTCGATGCGGTCAACCTGGCCACGCATCTGGACGAAGCACACGAGGCAGCCGAACAAATTGCCTTCGCCGACGTGATCCTGCTCAACAAGATCGATTTGGTCCAGGCAGCAGACCTGGAAGCGGTGCAGGCGCGCATCCGCAGCATCAATCCTTACGCGCGCATCCATCACAGTCAGCGCAGCGATGTGCCGCTGGATGCGGTCCTGGGTTTGAATGCGTTCACGCTGGAGCGCGTCCTGGAGATCGAACCGGACTTCCTCGACGAAGACCACGCGCATGTACACGAGGAAGACATCGGCTCGGTGTCGCTGCAATTGCACACTCCGCTGGATCCGTTGCGATTCGAACTGTGGTTCGGCGACCTGTTGCGCACGCACGGCACCGACATATTGCGCTGCAAGGGCATTCTGGAGCTGGCCGGCGAGTCGCGCCGCTACGTGATTCAGGGCGTGCATATGCTGACCGACGGCAATTTCCTCGATGCCTGGCCGGCCGGGAAGCCGCGCGTATCAAAACTGGTGTTCATCGGCAGAAACCTCGAACGCATGCAATTGCGGGAGGGGTTCAGCGCCTGCGCGACAGCATGAAGATGCCGTCGCAGCAACGCACCTCCACCTCCATCCCAACGCAGTCGGCCACCGGCTTCACCATGCAGGTCGACGCGGTGCCAGTGGCCGCGGTGATGTGCGGCACGCGATTGGTCACCGCCTGGGGCGATGGCAGTGTTCGCCGCTTCGCCAGGGAGCAAGCACCGGACCGCGTGCAGGTCCACGATGGGGCGATCCTGACACTGGCGGCCGATGCGACAGGCGGCCTGCTCAGCGGCGGCGACGATGGCGTGTTCGCGCATCTAGATGCCACCGGCCAGCAGGTGCTGGCACGTTTCCCCGGACAATGGGTGGAGCACGTCGCCGCAAGTGCCGACGGCCACTATGCCTGCGCCGTCGGTCGTCAGGTGCACCTGTGGCGGACAGACGGCAGCACGCAGGTCATGGACCACCCCTCCAGCGTCGGCGGCATTGCCTTCGATCCCAATGGCCAGCGATTGGCAGTGACGCACTACGGCGGCGCCACAGTCTGGACACACGCCCCCGGCGACTGGACACCCACGCCGCTGGCGTGTCGTGGCAGCCATCTCGGCGTCACCTGGTCGCCAGACGGCCGCTTCGTCGTCAGCAGCATGCAAGAAACCGCGCTGCACGGCTGGCGCGTGGGCGATGCATTGCAACTGCACATCGCCGGCTATGCGACCAAGGTGCGGCAGTGGTGCTGGGTCGGGACCAAGCCCTGGCTCGCCAGCAGCGGCGCGACGTCGGCCGTGCTGTGGCCATTCGATGGCATCAATGGCCCGATGCAACGCGCTCCGCTGACTTTATTCGATACCCCACAGCAGGATCTGGTCAGCGCGCTATGCACGCTCCCCGATCAACCGCGCATCCTGGCCGGCAGAACCGATGGCAGCGTCCTACTCGGCGAGCCAGCCACACCGGAGCGTTGGCATGTGCTGCGCCCCCCCGGCAACGCAGCGGTCGCGCTGCTTGCGATCCTGCCGGAACCGCATTGGCTGCTCGTCGTACACGACGACGGCCAGGCGCTGTGGATGCCGCTGCTGCTGCCATGAGCGCGCTGCCCCCGTCTGCAACTGTCGTCGGCCAACTGCACCACCATCGCAATGCGCGACCGACACCTACCTCCTCCGCTCCGATCACGCCCATGACTGACTGCCTCCTTGCTGTTGAAGGTTCTCCGCTCGCCGCCCGCTGCATTGGCATGCCCACGCAGCGTCTCGCGCTCGCCACGATGCTCGCTCTGCTGCCTTCGATCGCGATGGCGGCAGAGGACTCCGGCACGAAGCTGCAGACCCTGGACGAGGTCAATGTCCGCGCCGTTGGCGCGGACACCGCCCCGTTTCTGCCGACCGCCGGTCGGCTCGGGTTACCGCCCGCACAGACGCCCGCCACGCTCGATACGATCGATGGCGAGACCATGCAAACGCGCGGCGTGCAGAGCGTGGAGCGTGCGGTGCTGGCGCTCCCTGGCATCACCGCAGGCGGTTCGCCGGGCGATCTGTCCGACCTGTCGATGCGCGGCTTCACCGGCGCACAGATCACCATGCTGCACAACGGCCTGTATCTGGGGCCATCGGACATGGTCACGCGCCCGCAAAACACCTTCAATTTGCAATCGGTGGAGGTGCTCAAAGGCCCCGCGTCGGTGCTCTATGGGCAAGGCGCGATCGGCGGCGTCGTCAACGTGATCGACAAACAACCGCGTTTTGACCCGATCAGCAACGACCTGCTTGCCGGCGCATCGCGTTTCGGTGGTCGCGAGTTCGGCCTGGGTAGCGGCGGAAAACTCAACGACGTGCTCGCCTACCGGACCGACATCAGCCGACTGTCCTCCGACGGTTTCGTGCATGCCACGGGCTCGAACGTCCTCAACGCCAGTTCGGCCGTGCTGTGGCGGCCACGCGACAATCTCAGCCTGCAACTGACCGTCGATTACGCCAACGATCACCCGAGCACCTATTTCGGCACACCGTTGGTCCCGGTCGCCGCAGCCCACGCACCGCTGCGCGGCATCCTGCACAGCGCCGACGGCAGGGTGGTGGATGCGGCATTGCGCTACAACAACTACAACGTCACCGATGCGCGGATTTCCTCCCGGCAACTCTGGCCGCAGGCCACGTTGGTCTGGTCGCCGAGCGAACACATCACCGTGCGCAGCCTGTTGTTCGCGTTCGACGCATCGCGGCGCTGGATCGACGCGGAGAACTACGCCTACAACCCCGCCAGTGGGCAGATCGACCGCGATCGCTTCTTCGTCTTCCACCAACAGCACCTGTGGGGCAGCCAGACCAGCGTGACCTTCGACCAACCCCTGGGCGCACTGCCCAACCGATTGGTGGTCGGGCTGGATCACAACCACCTGCGCTTTGTGCGCGAGCGCGGCTTCCCGGATGGAGACAGCGTCGATCCCACACTACCCGGACCAACCGGGGTGTTCGGCATCCGCCAACCGCGGCGCAGTCCAACCACGTGGAACAACACCGCACTCTTCATGGAAGATGCGCTGGACGTCGATCCACGCCTGAAACTGGTGCTGGGCGGGCGCTGGGAAATCCTGGATCTGGACCGGCGTAACTTCGATGCCAATGGCCAGTTCCAGGCCGCGAGCAGCTTCACTCGCCGATATCGCCCCAACAACGCGCGCATCGGGCTGGTGTATGCACTGAGCCCCTCGCTGACTCCCTACCTGTCCTACACCACCGGCAGCGATCCGCCTGGCTCCAATATCTTCCTGGTCAATGCCGGCGAGGACTTCGGGCTCAGCCACGCGCGCCAGTACGAAGCCGGGATCAAGGCCGCCAGCAGCGAGCAACGCGCCAGTGCCACCCTGGCCGTGTACGACATCCGCCGCGACAACATCCTCACCTTGACCGGGCAAGACACGCTGGACAACGTCGGCGCGCAAACCTCGCGCGGCGTGGAACTGTCGCTGACGGCACGGCTCGGCGCGCACTGGGCGGTGGATACCAATCTGGCCTACACCGATGCCCGTTACCACAATTTCATCGACAACAACGGACTCGACGTCTCGGGCAACCGTCCACCCAACGTGCCACGCACCGTCTTCAACGTCGGCACCCACGTGGACAGCGTGGTCGGCCTGCCACTGGAACTCGGGCTCGACCTGCATCGCGTGGGCGCACGCGCGGGCAACCTCGCCAATACGCTGCAATTGGAGCACTACCTGCTCACCGACGCCTACGCCATCTATCGGTTCACGCCGTCGCTCACGCTGAGCCTGCATGTCGACAATCTGTTCGACAAACCCTACGTGCAGTGGGCCGATATCTACTATCCGCAGCAAGTGATGCTGGGCCAACCGCGCAGTTACGCGCTGAGCGTGCGTGCCACATTCTAGTCGGCGCGCCTGGGCACGACTGGCCTGGCTGCACCGCTGGCTAGGCGTGCTGCTGTGCCTGTCCTTCATGGTCTGGTTCAGCAGCGGGATGGTGATGCTGTTCGTGCCATTTCCATCGCTGCCGGACACGGCGCGTTGGTCGCACAGCGAACCGCTGGCGCTGGCGCAGGTCCGGATCGCGCCGGCGATGGCGCTGGCGCACAGCGGCGGCAATGCGGGCCTGCGCTTGCTTTCCGTCGCGGGGCAGCCGCGCTATGTGATTGCGCAGGACGCACAACTACGTAGCCTCGATGCACGCACCGGCGCCCCGCTGGGGCTGTTGAGCGCCGCGCAGGCCCATCTCGTGGCGGCGCGTTTCGGGCATGCGCCGGTGCGTCGATTAACCGGCCCCCTGGAAACAGACCAGTGGATCGTGCATCAACGCTTCGATCCCTGGCGGCCGTTCTATCGCGTCGACATGGACGACCCACAAGACACGACGCTGTATATCTCGGCACGCACCGGCGAGGTCATGCAGCGCACCCGTGCTATCGAGCGTCGTTGGAACTGGCTGGGCTCCATCCCGCACTGGGTGTACTTCACGGTATTGCGGCACGACTTCGGCGCGTGGGATCGCAGCGTGTGGTGGCTGGGACTGACCGCCCTGGTCGGCGCACTGACCGGCACCGCACTCGGCCTGTACCGCAGTTGGCACTATCGCCACCGCAACGCTGACGGCTGGTCGCCCTACCGCGGCATGTTGAAGTGGCATCATGGACTGGGCCTGGCGGGCGCCGTCATCGTGCTCGCCTGGATCTTCAGCGGTTGGCTGTCGATGGATCATGGCCGGCTGTTCTCGCGCGGCCAACCCTCGGCGCAAGCGCTGCAACGCTACGCGATGACCGACCTGCGCACAGCGCTGACCAAGGTCACGCCGGCCATGCTGCGCGCGTTGGACGGCAGCAGCGAGATCGACTTCCAAGTCGTCGGCGGCCAGGCCTGGGCGAGCGGATATGGCGGCAGCACCGCAACCGCCACGCTCGGCATCCAGGCCGATACCGGCGATGCACGCCTGCTGTCATCGCCGGAGCGCGCGCGCGCCATCCGCAGCGCGGCCCAGCATGCTTGGTCGGTGGCGGCAACGCCCAGACCACGCGACGACGCGCTGTATCGCCAAGCCGATGCCATTACAACGGATGCCTTGCGCATCAGCCTGGTGGCCCCGCAAGACGCCGAGCTATACATCGACACGCACTCGGGCCACCCCTTGCTGCTGCTGGACGCCAGTCGCCAAGCCTATGCCTGGCTGTACTTCGCCCTGCACACGACGCGCGTTCCGGGGCTGGTCGAATACCCACGTCTGCGCATCGCCCTGCAACTGCTGCTGTTGACCACCGGCTGGTGCCTGAGCCTGACCGGGACGATTCTGGCAGTGAAGCGGCTGCGTGCGACCGCGCGGCGGCGGCGCACGCGATGATTCGCCAGGATTGACTAGACGCCCTCGGAACAGCGCGAGGAATGGTGCCCGGTGATGAGCCAGCGCCCCTCGATCTCTTCGAAGGTGAACAGGAAACGCGCATTGACCGGCTCGCTGGCCCCGTTGCGCTCGAACACGAAGGTGTAAAGCCCACCGATCACCACCGTGCCGAGCTTGGCGCTGACCCGCTTATTCTGCACGGAGATGCCGCAACTGATCCCATCGGCCGCGAGGAAGGACGCAAAGTACGTCCGACGATCCTCGTCGCGACCGCGGATATCGTCAGACAGCGTCGGCACCAGAATGGCATCGGGCGCGTACAAGGCAAGCAAGGCATCGATGTCGCGGCGGCCCACTGTCTCGGCCCAGCAGATCAGCACCTTGCCCGCTTCGGTCAAGCAATACGCGGCGGTGCGCTCGACAACAGCGGAACGGCGATCGACAGGCCCAGCATCGGCGGTCATGGGGGAGTCCTGAGTTGTGGGGACGATGGGCGTATCGCCGTGGCGATGGTTGTTATTTTATAACAACTGAGGGCGGAGGCCATGCGAGTCGACGTCCCGCCAGTTTGAGTCGCCCCTTGGTTTGGAGTCCAATTCCCTATTGACCCGCCCCCAAAAACCGCTCCCCCACCATCCACTCGATCGCATCCAAATCCGGCAGCAGCGCACTTTGTTCGCCGAGTAATACGCGCATGTGCACGCCGGGAGGCAGGGTTTCTTCGGAGGCGTCGGCGAGCAGGCCGTCGCGTGGGACGGAAATCAATTGCGGGAAAGATTCGGTGGGCAGAGCGAAATACGGTAGTTGGGGATTACCGCCCAGCGCCTTGAGGACGACAACCTTGTTGTTGGCCGCCACCGCTTCGCCGCCGAGGCCGGTCAGGTGCGCGAACGACAGCAGCGGGACGTTCCAACCGTACCAGGCAATCTGACCAAGCAACCAAGGCGGGACGTCGGCCAGCGGTTGCACCGAGGCGCGCGACATCACTTCGGCGATGGTGGCGTTGGGCATCAGCAGGCGCTCGCTGCCCACCTGGATGAGGACACCGCGGATTTCGTCGTTGCTGGCGTAGCTGCTCATGAAGTAGGTCGTCCTGGAACCGGGAAAAACGCGCGGGCGCGGCTCAGCCGCCCCACCGCGCGCACAAGGCTTGGGCAAGTTGCACCGGCTCGCCACCGGGATGGCCGCGAAGGATCAACTGCGTGGCAGCGGTGGGGTCGTAGCAGCCCTCGCCCGACTGCCCGGCCACCCAGGCGCCTTGCTCGGCCAGCGCCAGCACGGCGTCCACGTGTTGCGGGTCGCTCCCGCTGAGCAGCAACACGGCGCTATGCGCGGCAGGCAGGCCATCGACAACGCAGGCGCCAGCGGCCTGGGCCACGAAACGCAGACCGGCAGCGTCGGCGCTGCGCACGCCGATGTCCTCGGGCAGGATGTAGACGTGACCGGCACAAACCGGTTCGTCGGCTTCGGCCAGCAAGACCGGCAGTGCGGACACGCGCGCGATCTGCTTGACCAGGTTGGCGTAGCGGCCACCATCCAGGCGCAGTTGCACGAGCAGCGGCAGCGGGAAATGCGATGGCAACGCGGCAAGCAGGCGCCGAATCGCGTCGGGACCGCCGATGCCCGCCATCACCAGGACAGCTCCCGGCGCGGCAGTTGCCACATTTGCAGCAGGAGTCTCAGTGCCAGTGCCAGTGCTAGTCGGAGCGGCAGCGCCAATGGAGGCAGTCGTGGCGCCGGCCTCCGTTTCCAACGCAACCAGCGACAGCCCTTCGGTCGAGATCGCGATCCGCTCCGCGGGTGGGCGCGGTGGCGGCGTGACCAGCGCAGTGTCGTGGTCGACCAAGGACCATGATGCACTGGCCGACGGCGGCGCGGCGGGCGAGGACGGCGCAGCGCGGACCAGCGGTGGCGTGGGCACAGGATCGGCGACGGGCTCGATGTTATCCGCGAACGACAGGTCTTCGAAGCCCGGTGCGGCATTGCCCGGCGGCTGCCAGGTATACAGGGCATCGCTCGGGATGCTCTCGGCAAAACTGACCGCTTCTTCGAGATGCAACTGGATCGACGCAGCGTCAGGCACCTGCCCAGGAGTGGCGGATTCTTCGAGATGCACGCGGATCGACGCGTTATCAGGCGCTTGCGTCGAAACAGCAGGCGCCGGCACTTGCGACTCGGGCGGCAGGTCGCCATCGATCTCCCCCCCCGGCGGCAGCACGTTCTGGTGGCCGTGCAGTTTGGCCGCCAGGTGCCGTACCCAACGCTGGGCTTCCCAGCCTTCACGACGCGCGGCCAATTCGGCCTCGTCGAAAATCACAGTGATGCCTGGCCGCTCCAACACGGTTTCCAGTCGCTCCAACGCCTGCTCGATCGCCGGTTCCAGCGCGATCAGCACCGCAGCAGGCGCGGCGTCCGCCAGCGTCTGTGCATCGACCGCCTCGGGAGCGTCCTCCAGCACGATCGCCGCGCCAGCAAGATGCAGCGCCTCGCGCAGGCGTTCGCGCGCCATCCCCGGACGCGCCAGCAACGCAACCGACGGAGCGCTCGCGTCGCCGTCAGTCGCGAACACGAGCGATCCCCAGTAAATCGTATACGTTACGCATCAAATCCAACTCTTGGTATGGCTTGCCGAGATAGCGCTGCACGCCGAGTTCGAAGGCACGCTGGCGGTGTTTTTCGCCGCTGCGCGAGGTGATCATCACGATGGGGATAGCAGCGTAGCGCGGATCGGCGCGCATCGCGGCGGCCAGTTCGTAGCCATCCATGCGCGGCATTTCGATGTCCAGCAGCATCAGATCGGGGACGCGCTCCTCCATGAGCTCCAACGCCTCGACACCATCGCGTGCGGAGACCACATCGAAGTTGTGCCGCTCCAACACGCGTCCGGTGACCTTGCGCATGGTCAGCGAGTCGTCCACCACCATCACCAGCGGCATGCGACGCTGGGCCGTCGGCGCTGTTTGCACCGACGGCCACAACGGCTGCGCCAAATAACGCCGCACGAGCGGGGCGATGTCCAGGATCACCACCACGCGGCCGTCGCCGGCGATGGTGGCGCCGTAGATGCCGGGTACCGAAGCGATCTGCAGGCCTACCGGCTTGACCACGATTTCGCGGTTGCCCAGCACTTGGTCGATCGCCACCGCCGCGCGCAGATCGCCCGCGCGCACCAACAGCAACGGCACCTGCGCCAGGCCTTCGGCGCGCGCAGGTGCCTGCCCGAGTAACGAACCGAGGTCGTACAGCGTGTATTCCTCGCCGCTATAACGGTAGCCACCATGGGCCGCTTCGAAGCGCTCACGACCGATACGGCCGATGCCGCTGACCGAGGCCACCGGCACAGCGAAGGTGGTGTCGCCGATCTGCACGAACACCGCCTGGGTCACCGCCAAGGTCTGCGGCAGGCGCAGAGTAAAGGTGACACCCTGGCCGCGAACCGAATGGATATCGACCGAGCCTCCGAGCTGACGCACCTCGTTGCACACCACATCCATACCCACGCCCCGGCCGGCCAACTGGCTGACCTGATCGTAGGTACTGAATCCAGGCGCAAAGATCAGCGCATCCAGTTGCGCGTCGGACAGCACCGCTTCGGCGGCGATCAAACCGCGTTGTTCGGCACGTCGGCGGATCGCCTCACGGTCGAGTCCGGCGCCATCGTCGGCCACTTCCAGCACGATTTCCGAGCCTTCGCGGCGCAGGCGGATGGCGATCTCGCCGTCCTCGGACTTGCCGGCGACAAGGCGTTGTTCGGGCATCTCCAGACCATGGGCGACCGAGTTGCGCAGCATATGCTCCAGCGGCGCGACCATGCGATCGAGCACGTTGCGGTCGAGTTCGCCGTGGGTGCCGTCCAGACTCAGATGGACGTGCTTGCCGGTTTCGCTGGCAGCCTGGCGCACCACGCGACGCAGGCGTGGCACCAGTCCGTCGAACGGCACCATGCGCGCGCGCATCAGGCCATCCTGTAATTCCGAGCTGACGCGCGCCTGCTGCTGCAACAGGCTATCGTACTGCCGCGCGAGGTCGTCGAGGACGCTTTGCAGGCCGCCGAGGTCGGCGGCCGATTCGTTGAGCGCACGGCTGAGCTGTTGCAGCGTGGAGAAGCGGTCCAGTTCCAGCGGGTCGAAATTCTGCTGGGTCTGATCCTGTTCCCGCTGGTAACGGGCGACGATCTGCGCCTCGGTTTCCAGATCCAGACGCCGCAACTGATCGCGCAGACGCGCGTTGGTGCGCTCCAGTTCGCCCATCGCACCACGGAACGCACCGAGCTGCTGCTCCAGCCGCGACCGATAGATCGCCACTTCGCCGGCCTGGTTGACCAGGCGATCCAGCAGATCGGCGCTCACACGGACCTGCTCCTGCATCGGTCGCGCGATGGTCGCCTCGTTTTCCAGCGCGCCCTCCAGCGGCAACGGTGCCGACAACGCTGCAGGTGCAACGCTGGCCGACCACGTTTGGCTGCCGGTGGAAGTGGCCGGCTCGGCGGCATGGTCGGCTTCGGCGACGGAATAGTCGGCTTCGGACGCCCGCATCACGCCGTACGCGCGGGTGCGCGCGGCGAACGCGTCGATCAGGTCCACGGGCTTAGCCACCGCACGGTGATTGCCGGTGAGCGTCAGCAACTGGTGCAGGCGGTCGAAGCCGCGCTCGAGCGACTGCACGTCGCGACGGTCGAGCTCAGTGCGGTTGGCCGCAACTGCCTCCAGCAGCGATTCGATGCCGTGACCGAGGTCACCGATGGCGTTGATGCCGGCCATGCGCGCACCGCCCTTGAGCGTGTGCAGGTCGCGCTGCAGGCCGCCCAGCAGATCGCGGTCCTGCGGCGCAGCCCGCAGCTCCGCGACCAGGCGGTCGCAGTGATCGAGCAGATCCTTGCCCTCTTCGACGAAAATATCGACCAATTCGCGATCCAGGTCGCTGAAATCCAGCGGACCGAGATCGGTAGCCGATAGCTCGGCCGGCGCAACATCGGACAATCCCGGCTGCGGCGTGTCTGCGTCTGCAGCGTTTTCCAGCGCCGTCTCCATCTCCGCAACGACGGCTAGCGATACGGTCACTTGATCTTCGCCAGCGGTCAACGGCATCGCCACGGTCGGTTCGTGGAGCTGGTCGTCCTGCACCAACACGGTCTGATCGCCGGCCTCGCGACCGGCCGGCATCGCCGCGATATCGGGGACGGTCGCTACCGGCAAGATGTCCTCGCCGCGCGCTCCCGCCATCACTGCGGCAACGGATGCATCGTCGCCCTGCGGCATCGACGATGCGACATGCGCGTCCTGCTCCGACTGGTTGGCATGTGCATGTGCGACGTCAACCGTGTGCTGCAACTGCGCGCTCGGCGCCGCGTCGGCTTCCGCGACACCACTGCAATCGTGCGCTACCGTATCGGCCACGCGCGCGGCGTCGGGCAGATGCGCGGTATCGTCCAGAAACGTCGACAGATCGTCGGCGGCAGTGAATTCCACCACCGGCAGCGACTGCGGATCCAGGCCATCTTCATGCTGCGCAGAAGGTGCGTCTTCGTCTTCGTCATCAGCAATGGTCGGCCACTGCACTTGCGGCAGTGTGTCCACGAGCGCTTGCAGGCGCTGCGCCAATTCGGTGAAACGCGGAATCAGCGGCGATGGTGCCTGTAGTTCCTCGATGGTGGCGGCGATGGCATCGCCGGCATCGGCAAGCGCGCGCACGCCTTCGGCATCGACCACGATACCGGCCGCCAACGCACGCTTGACGTAGCTTTCAGCCGGCCCGGTAACGGCGGTGATTTCCGGCACTTCGGTCATCGCGAACGCGCCGCTCATGGTGTGCACGGCCCGTAGCAGCGCTTCAGTCGCCGGCTGTGGCGCCGCCTGTAACCAGGCGTGGATCGTTTCCAGATGGGTCGCAACTTCGGCATCAAGGATTTCGAGCAGCACGCTGTCCACCGACGCCGGCGTGCCGACGCGCGGCGCATCGGCCGTGGCTGGCGACGCGACGACGTAGTAAGCCTCTTCGCCAGCGGCGATCCGCTCGATGACCGCCTGCAACGCATCGAGGTCGGCGTGGAGTACGCCATCCCCACGCAACGCCGCGTTGAACTGCGGTAGCAGCGCGTAGGCCTGCTCGACCATCGCCACGACCGCAGGACTGACCGGACGGGCGCCGTCGAGCACACGGTTGAGCATGCTTTCGATCTTCCAACTGAACTCAGCGAGCACGCAGGCACCGACCAGGCGGCCACTGCCCTTCAACGTGTGGAACACGCGCCGGATCGGCCGCAGGCTGTCCATGTAGCTTGGCGCGGCACGCCAGGCCGGCAGGAGCTGACCGAGATTGACCAGTTCTTCATCGAATTCTTCGAGGAAGACAGCGCGGATGTCGTCGTCGATGGCGTCATCGGCTTGGATGAAACCCGCATCGACAGTCGTCGCGGCAGCGGCGGACGCGTACTGGCCTGCGCTGCCCGCCTCGGCGGCCGTGCCGGCTGGTGGAGCCGTATCGGTACCGCGCGTCGCCAAAGTGTTGGCGGTGACAAGATCGAACTGCGCCAGAGCGATCTCCGCATCGACGAGAGCCGCAGCAGCGACCTTATCCGGCTCATCCGCGTCGAGGGCGACAGTGTGCGGCGACGCAGGCACCGCATCGTCGGCGTCGGCGTTGGCATGCGCGTTGTCGCCGGAAATACGCTGCGCCCCAGCCTCCGTATCGATTACCGGTGGCTGCGACGCCTCGTGCCAATCGAGCCCATACGCCTCGTCGGTCGCGACCATCGGTACGTCGGCGAAAGCCAGCGCATCGTCCAATTCGATCGTCAGCGTGTCCTCGGATGGATCGGTCGCCACCGACATGGCGACAGGCGTCTGGACGATGACAAGACTCGGATCGTCCTGTTCGCCCAGATCGGGATCGGGCGTATAGACGGGAGGCTCGGCATATTCGGCTGCCGCCGGATCGAAGCCAACGACAGGCGGCAGCGACAACCCATCCGCGCGTGCCGCCGAGGGAGTGGCCTGCGGGCGGAAGGCCGCGTGCTCCAACTCCAGCGTTTCGAGGTCAATGTGCAGCGGCTCGGACGTGCCGTTCCACGCCTCCTGCTCGGCGGCGACCGGATCGAAGCGCAGTGCCTCCGAGCTGCCATCGACGCTGTCTGCAGGCGTCATCATGAGCGTGACGCCCTCGACCACGCCGGATCCGCTGTCGACGTCGCTGTCGATGTCGGCCTGTCCATTGGCCGCATCCAACGTCCACTGTGGTACCGACGACGGTATCTCCGGCACCGTCGTATCCACGACCGGGGCCAGATTCCAGGCAGATATCGACGGCGGCGTGACAGCCTCCACAACCGTTTGCTCGGGCGAGGGCGTCGATTCACCTTGCGGCGTCGACACAACACTCGGCAACGGCCAGTAGCGCAGCGCCTCCAGACTGCTATGGGCGATGTCGAGAATCTCCTCGCGCCTAGGGCGACGCGCGCGCAGCGCCTCCAGGTAGTACTCCAGACTGGCCATGGCGTCGGCCAGGGTGTCGAGTTGGCGGCCACTGGGCACGCGGCGCTTACCGATCAGTTCGATGGCAACGTAGCGACGCACGCCCTCCAGGTAATCGGCCGGCCGCGGGAGTTGCAGCATGCGCAAGGCGCCGGCAACCTCAGCGAGCAGACGCGGCACCTCGACCAGGCGTTCGTGGTCCCAATTGGTTTCGATGAATGCGACGACATGCTCGCGGGCGTTGCCGAAATTGGCGATCGCCTCTTGTGCCAGCGCTTCCAGCGTGCGCCGCGCCTCGGCAGCGCTGGCATCGTCATGAACATCGACGCTGGCGCCCAGGTAGGCCACTTGATCGTCGAGCGAGGCGTCCACGTACAGCAGCGCGCCGGCGATATCCAACAATAGGGCTTCATCGGCCTGGCGCTCGCCATCAACGATGCTGCGCAGCGCATCGCGCTGCTGCACCACCACGCTGCGGGCCACCTCCAGCCCCATCACTCCAAGCGTATCGGCAACACTGGCCAGTTCGGCAACCTGGGCCTGCAAGGCGGCGATATCGGCGCCGGTGCGCAGGTGCAGATCGAGCGCATCCTTGACCCGCAACAGTTCTTCCTTGACCGCGGTACCGACGGTGTCGAGCAATTCGCGGTTGCGACCGCTGATACTGCCACGGGCATGATCCAGTTCGGCCTGGGAGGCAGTAGAGGCATCCGGGGACAACGCCAGTAACGCGCTTTCACCCAAGCCGCTTTCGCCGCGCAAGGTGCGGATCTCGTTGAGCAATGGCAACAGCACGATCGGAATGTCGCGGTGCCCGTCCCGCAGACGCTCCAGATAATCCGGCAGCAGCACAGTACCGCGCATCAACGTGGCACAGGCCTCGTCGCGGTCGAGCGTGTGGCCGTTCTGCACCGCGACCGCCAGCAACTCCAACTCTTCGGCCACCATCGCCGAGGCGTATAGCTCGACCATGCGCAAGGTAGCCTGCACTTGGTGCAGGTAGCGGGCGCAGAAGCCCATGCGCCCGGTATCGTTTGGCTCCTCGACGAATGCTTCGATTTCGCCACGCACCTGGCGCAGGATTTCGTCCAGTTCCGGCTTGACCCAGCCCAGCGCGGCATGAGTCATGGTATCGCGCAGCGCACTCATTGCCGTGTCTCCGCAGCGCGGCATGCACGAAGCCGTATCAAGACGGAGACCATGTGCGGGAGTTGTTCACGGTACGTCATGTGCGCTTCCTTCCACCCGATTCCAATCCGCTCACGCCGGCAATTTGAAGTCGGCGACGGAGCGCCGTAGATCAGCGGCCAACTGCGCCAGCCGGCCAATCGATTCGACGGTCTGCCCGGCGCCTTGCGAGGTCTGCCCGGTGATGCGACGAATCACGTCCATCGTCTGGGTAATGTCGATCGCCGCCGCCGATTGCTGATGGGCGGCGATGGAGATGTTCTTGATGAGAATGTTGAGCGCGTTGGACACGCGCTCGATTTCGGTCAACGCGGTGCCCGCGTCCTCGGCCAGGCGCGCACCAGACACCACTTCGGAGGTGGTCTGCTCCATCGAATTGACCGCTTCGTTGGTGTCGGCCTGAATGGTCTGCACAAGACCTTCGATCCGGCGGGTCGCACCGGAAGTACGTTCTGCAAGCCGCTGCACTTCGTCGGCGACCAGAGCGAAACCGCGCCCGGCCTCGCCGGCAGAGGCGGCCTGCACAGCGGCATTGAGCGCCAGGATATTGGTCTGCTCTGAAATGTCGTTGATCAGTTCGACGATGGAGCCGATTTCCTGAGTCGATTCGCCCAGGCGCTTGATCCGTTTTGAGGTTTCCTGGATCTGATCGCGGATCTGGTCCATGCCTTGGATGGTCTGGCGGACCACACCAGCGCCCTCGGCGGCAATCACCACCGAGCGCTGCGCGACTTCGGCCGATTCGCTGGAGTTGCGCGAGACTTGTTCGATGCTGGAGGCGATGTCGTTGATGCGCACGGATGCCGAACCGATCTGCTCGGCCTGGCGACCTGCGGCCTCGGCCAGTTGGCGCGCGGTGGCCTGGGTTTCCTCGGCGGACACGGCAACGTTGGCCGAAGTGTCGTTGATCGTAGTGACCAGATGCCGCAGCTCGTCGACGGCATAGTTGATCGCGTCGGCGATGGCGCCAGTCATGTCTTCGGTCACCGACGCTTTGACCGTCAGGTCGCCTTCGCCGAGCGAGCTGATCTCGTCGAGCAAGCGCATGATCGCCTGCTGGTTGCGGCTGTTGTATTCGACCTGGGTCTGATAGCGGATTTCCTGCTCGCGGCTACGACCACGCACGCTGGTCCAGACGAAGCCGACGATCGACAGCAGCACCGACAGGCCGGAGATCAAGCCCAGCCAGAAATTCGGAAACAGACGCGTGTCGCGGATGGAGCCGAACGCGGAAAAGGCGTCGAACAGCTGCTTGCTGTCGTCCAGCATTTTATCCGAGCCGTCGGTCAGTGCCTCGGCTGCGGCCTGCGCAGCGAACAGGCTGCGCGAACTCGCCAGTAACGCGTCCAGATCCTTTTTCATTCCCATCCACTGTGTCTGCGACTGCTCCAACGCGGACAAGGCTGCGGCGTTGCGCACCGGGACAATGCCCAATTCCTGGTTCCCGTTGCGCAAACCATCGAGCATCTGCCCGAAGACCACCGCGTCGCGCGCCAGCGCGTCACCCGCGTTGACCGCACGGGGACCGCCGGCACGCATTTCGGTGACGCGGCGTGCCATGGTGCCGGCCACAACCACCTGCTGCAGTGTGTTGTAGATCTGCGCGGCGGGGGCGCCGCCGACGGTCATCGCGCGCACCACTTCGTTCAATTGCGCCTGTAGCTGCGGCACGCTGGCGACGAAGCGTTCGGCATTGCCGGCCAAGGCCAGCACGGCCGGTTCGCTGTCCACCACCTGCTGCGCATTCTTGGCCAATGGCGCCCAGATGCGGTCAAGCGTCTGCAACGGTCCCGCCACACCAGCTTCCTGGGCATAACGCGCATTGAGCTCGGCGACGGTGTTCTCGACCCGCAGCTTGGTCTGCTTGAATTGCTTGTAGGTATCGGCGTTGCCGTACACCGCGTCGCGGCTCTGGTTGGCGAGCTGCTGCGACAACACCTGCAAATCGGCCGCACCGGTGCTGGCGCCGGCCAGACGATTGCTCTGCCAGGTCGCGACACCGGTATTGGCGCCGAACACGATCAGCGACAACGTCAGCAATCCCAGCCAGGAACTCGTGCCTACGCTGCCGAACTTGCTGGCCTTGCGGGCGTCCGAAGCACTACTCATGATGCGACCTCAATCTTCGATGCGGAAGCAGGCCACGCGCTCAGGCGGCGGCTTGACGGAATTCGGGGGTGCGCGACAACAGCGACAGCGAGAACACGCCCCAGTCCTGAGCGTCGCTACGGAAAGCGCGGTCGATGAAATGCACATAACGCCCCTGTGCCAGATCGCCCGGCTCTATCGCCTGCGCAGCCGTGAAACTGCGCTGACCGAATAGTTCGTCGATGGTCAGGGCGACGTCGCCACCACTCTGACGCACGATCAGGACGCGCTGACCTTCTTGCAGCGCGGTACGCTCGCCTTGCAAGAACTGTTTCAGATCGATCACCGGAAACAGATTGCCGCGCAGGTTACCAACACCCAGTAGCCACGGCTGCGCGCCAGGCACCGGGGTGACCGGCGGCATCCGCACGATCTCCACCACTTCGCGGAAATCCGATACCAAATGGCGCTTGCCGACGCGAAAGCCAACGCCACGCCAAACGTTCTCGTCGAAGGCCAGCTCGGGCATTTGCACCGCGTGGGCCAAGCTGCGTCGCTCGTACGCTTCGAGGATATCGAATGCGGAGCGCACGTCAGCCGACCAATTGGTTGACGCGCGCGATGAGTTCATCTTCCCGCGGCGGCTTGACAATATAGTCGGTAGCGCCCTGGCGCATACCCCAGACCCTGTCGGCCTCCATGTTCTTGGTGCTGATGATCAGCACCGGGATATGCCGGGTCGCTTCGTCGCGCGACAGTGCACGGGTCGCCTGAAAGCCGCTCATGCCCGGCAGCACCACATCCATCAGTATCAGATTCGGCAACTGTTCGCGGGCGAGTTTGAGCCCGTCCTCGGCGTTGTCGACGGCCAACACCTCGTAACCGGCCTTCTGCAGCCACTGCGTGAACACCGCTCGGTCGGTCGGTGAGTCCTCGATCAACAAGATTCGGGCCATGCTTCCTTTCCCTTGGTTAGGCGTTGACGTAAGTACGTATCGCGCCCAGCAGTTCTTCACGTGTAAAGGGTTTGGTGAGGTACTGCTCGGATCCGACAATGCGACCGCGCGCCTTGTCGAACAGACCGTCCTTGGAAGACAACATGATGACCGGGGTCGCCTTGAACAACGTGTTGCCTTTGATAAGCGCACACGTCTGATACCCATCCAGGCGTGGCATCATAATGTCCACGAAGATGATCTGCGGCTGCTGATCGGCAATCTTGGCCAGCGCCTCGAAGCCGTCCGTCGCGGTGACGACTTCGCAGCCTTCGCGCTTCAACAATGTCTCGGCGGTACGACGAATCGTTTTCGAATCGTCGATTACCATGACCCGAAGCCCTGCGAGCGCCCGCCCCGCAGTCGTGTTTTCACTCATTTACTTGCCCCTGAACCGCGATGCTGCATCGGATCCGGCATCGCTGCAAAACGCCATGCTTCACAGGACCGGCTATGACTGTAAAGGTTGCCATCACAGGTCTGCATTGAATCAATTCCCAGCGCTAACCACGTCACATTTTGACGGATACAGTATAACAGCGCACTGACCCGCGCAGCGGTCGTTGCGCGGCATCGCCACCGACCCGCTACCATTCTCTGTTATGTCTCCCGAGTGCCGCCATGCCGTTCGATGTCATCGTGGTGATGGATCCCATCGCCAGCATCAAAATTGCCAAAGACACGACTTTCGCGATGCTGCTGGAAGCACAGCGCCGCGGCCATCGTCTGCACTACGTGCGTCCCGGCGGACTCAGTCTGCGCGACGGCCGCGCCCTGGCCCAGGCCGCGCCGCTGCGGGTGCGCGACGACAAGACCGGCTGGTTCGAGCTGGACGCGTTCGCCGACCTGGCGTTCGGCCCCGGACAGGTCGTCTTGATGCGCAAGGATCCGCCGTTCGATGCGCAGTTCCTCTACGACACCCACGTGCTGAGCGTGGCGCAGCGCGCCGGGGCGCAAGTGGTCAACGATCCGCAAGGATTGCGTGATTTCAACGAGAAGCTGGCCGCGCTGCTGTTTCCGCAATGCTGCCCGCCGACCCTGGTCAGCCGCGACGCGGCGGCGCTGAAAGCCTTCGTGCTCGAACACGGCCAGGCGGTGCTGAAACCGCTGGACGGGATGGGCGGACGTTCGATCTTCCGCAGCGGCAACGGCGACCCCAACCTCAACGTGATCCTGGAGACGCTGACCGACGGCGGGCGCACGTTGGCGCTGGCGCAGCGCTTCATCCCGGCCATCAGCGCTGGCGACAAGCGTATCCTGCTGGTGGACGGGGTGGCGGTGGATTACTGTCTGGCGCGGATCCCGCAAGGCGACGAGTTCCGCGGCAACCTCGCCGCCGGCGGTCGCGGCGAAGGCCGCTCGCTCAGCGAACGCGACCGTTGGATCGCCGCACAGGTCGGCCCGGAAATGAAGCGGCGCGGCATGCGCTTCGTCGGCCTGGATGTGATCGGCGATTACCTCACCGAAGTCAACGTCACCAGCCCCACCTGCGTGCGTGAGCTGGACGCGCAATACGGTCTCAACATCGCCGGACTGCTGTTCGACGCCATCGAAGCCTACCCGGCGCGATGACGGCGGGGATCGCGATGCCTGCGCCGCGCATCGGCGAGCGCGAACGGCTCGGCGTCACCCTGGTGCTGTCGTTGATCGTGCATGGTCTGCTGATCCTCGGCATCGGCTTTGCGATCGACGACGACGCCCCGCTGGTGCCCACGCTGGACGTGATCTTCAGCCAGACCAGTACCCCGCTGACCCCGAAGCAGGCGGACTTCCTCGCCCAGGCCAATCAACAGGGCGGCGGCGACCACGCCACGCCACAGCGTCCACGCGAGAGCCAGCCAGGCGTGGTACCGCAGCAGGAGGACGGGGTGGCCCCGCAGGCGCTGCGCGCGCAAACCGCAGCTGCGGCCCCAGAGCCGACACCGCGAGTCGTCAGCAGCGTCCGTAGCGAGGAGCCGCTCCCGCTGGCGCAGACCCAACCGCTGACCGACGATCCGCTGCGCCCGGTGGACGCGCAGCGCGAACAGCGCGACGCGGAGATGGCACGACTGGCCGCCGAGGTTCATCTGCGCTCGGAACAGTACGCCAAGCGCCCCAACCGCAAATTCGTGTCAGCCAGCACCCGCGAGTACGCCTACGCCAATTACCTGCGCGCCTGGGTCGATCGTGCCGAACACGTCGGCAACCTCAACTATCCCGACGACGTCCGCCGCCGCCAATTGGGCGGCCAGGTGGTGATCAGCGTCGGCGTGCGCCGCGACGGTAGCGTCGAAAGCAGCCGCATCCTGCGCTCCAGTGGCGTGCCGATGCTCGATGCCGCCGCACTGCGGATCGTCCGACTGGCGCAGCCATACCCACCGCTGCCGCACACCCACGACAACATCGACATCCTGCAGGTGACCCGCACCTGGGTGTTTCTGCCCGGTGGCAGCCTGCGCGACGACCGCTGAGCGGCACACGCATGCGGGATACAGCGAAGTCGCGCAGGACTCAGCACAGAGGAACAGCCGATGTTTTGCGCCACCCTCATTGACTGCCCTTATCGAAGGGCATTGCGCGCTTGCGCCGCCCATCCGCGGCGCGGCACGCCCGTTCATGACGCACCCTAGATAACCATTCGTACCGTTCATATCACCACGCGGCATTTCTGAACAGGCGTCGTCTTAAGGTTAATAATGCGAGAACGTTACCGCGTGCAACGCCTCCCGACAGACGAGTGGAGCGGCACTTGGCGGACACGTCACCGTCCCCGCCCTCCGAGCCTTTGCCTTCATGAAAACGCCCCACCTCCTGCGTCGGCCCGCCCTGCTCGCCCTGGCGCTGAGCGCCGCCCTGACCGCACCGCTGGTCCAGGCCCAGTCCACCACCGGTGCGCTCGCCGGCCAGGCCCCAGCCAACGCACAGCGCATCCTCGTCCGCAACGACAGCGGCCTCAGTCGCGAAGTGGACGTCGATGCGCACGGCCACTACAGCATCGGCCAACTTCCCTTGGGCACTTACACTCTCCTCGCCAAGGCGGCCGACGGCAGCGTGCTCGACCGCCGCGAGGGCGTGAGCCTGACCGTCGGCACGGTCACCGATGTGTCCTTCGCCGCCGTCACCCGCCTGGCCGGCGTCAACGTCAGCGTCGACCGCGCCGCCGCCACGATCGAGACCGGCAGCGTCGACTCGCGCACCGTGATCAACGCCGAACAATTGCAGCGCTTGCCGCTGGGGCACTCCGCCGAGGCGATCGCGCAACTGGCGCCCGGCGTGGCCGGCAACAGCGGCAACGGAAGCTACATCGGCCCCAACGGCGCGCAACTACTCAGCTTCGGCGGCTCCTCCGCAGCGGAGAACGCGTACTACATCAACGGCTTCAACACCACCGATCCGCTGCGGGGGCTGGGCGGACTGACCCTGCCCTACAGCAGCATCGAACAACTTGAGGTGTACACCGGTGGCTACAGCGCCAAATACGGCCGCTCCGATGGCGGCGTGATCAACGCGGTCGGCAAACGCGGCAGCAACACCTGGCATTTCGGCGGCCAGACGACTTGGGAACCCAACGGCCTGCGCAGCGCGCAGCGCGACGCCACCTTCCCCGACAATGGCGCCTTGTACCGACCGGATAGCCAGAACAGAACCACACTCTTCACCCAAAGCGTGTACGCGGGCGGCCCGCTGATCCAGGACAACCTGTTTTTCTTCGGATCCTACGAATTACAGCACCAGAACGGCGGCCAATTCTATGGCGCACGCGACCCCAACCCGTCCTACTACGACTATCAGTACCGCAAGCCCAGTTGGTACGCCAAGCTCGACTGGAACATCAGCGACCATCAGTTGCTGGAAATCACCGGCGCCTCCAGCCGTTACATCACCCGCGGCACGTACTACAGTTACAGCGGGGATGACATCGGCGCGCTGCGCGGCAGCGCCGACACCACCAAGACCGGCGGCGATCTATGGACCGCCAAGTACACCAACTACCTCACCGACCGCCTGACCTTCAGCGCCCAGTACGGCAAGCAGCACACCGACGATTACACCGGCAATCCGAGCTATGACGGCAGCCTGACCTATATCTCCGGGGCTTCGTTCCAGAATCCCGCGTACACAGGCGGCACGCCGATCACCAACGCGCAGACCACCGCGCTACTGATCGATCCGCGCCGGGGCAACCGCACCGATAACCTGCGCCTGGAACTGAACTACGTCATCGGCGCGCACACACTCACCGCCGGTATCGACAACCAGAACGCAAGCGCCCTCAACCGCGGCTCGGTGGCCTCGGGCAACGGCTACTACTGGATCTATGGCCAATCCAATCCGCAGGTGCCGATCAATACCGGACTGGGCGTCCCCGCCACCGGCGGCTACCCCAACGGCCAGGACGGCTACTACGTGCGCCGCTACGTCTACAGCGCCTTGGCGTCGGTACGCGCGGCACAGCGCGCGCAGTACATCGAGGACAACTGGCAAGCCAACGAGCGCCTGCTGCTCAGTCTCGGCCTGCGTCTGGACCAGTTCACCAACGACAACCGCGACGGCGCCCCCTACATCAAACAGACCAGCGGACAGTGGGCGCCGCGCCTGGGGTTCAGCTGGGACGTCGATGGCGATGCGCGTTTCAAGGTGTACGGGAACGCCGGCCGCTACTATCTGGCGCTCCCGCTCAACCCAGCGTTCAACGCCGCCGGCGCGACCCTGGCAACCTCGACGTACTACACCTACAGCGGCATCGACGCGCATGGCGAACCGACCGGCCTGACCCAGATCTCCGGCGCGGTTTCGAGCAACAACTACTACGGCATCCTGCCCGATCCGAAGACAGTCGCCACCCAGGGCATCGCGCCGTCTTACCAGGACGAGTTCATTCTCGGCTTCAACAAGGCCTGGGGCGAGGCCTGGGTCTACGGCGCCAAGGCCACCTACCGCGTCCTGCGCAGCGGCGTGGACGACTATTGCGATAGCGCCACCGTATTCGCCGCCGCCGCCGCGCAAGGGCATACGGTGACATTGGACAGCAACCCGGTCAGTTGCTGGCTGATCAATCCAGGCAAAAGCGACACCTTTACCCTGGTCGACACATCGGGCAATCACGTCAGTGTCCCGCTAAGCAAGGCGCAATTCGGCTTTCCTGAGTTCAAACGCAACTACTACGCGCTCAACCTGTCGCTGGAACATCCCTTCGACCAGCGCTGGTATGGCCGCATCGATTACACATGGTCGCGTAATTACGGCACCAGCGAGGGCCAGTTGCTCTCCAACATCGGCCAGACCGCGGCCTCGACGACCGAAGCCTGGGATTTCGCGCCCTTGATGGAGCACAGCAACGGTCCGCAAAGCAACGACCACACCCACCAGTTCAAGTTCTACAGCTACTACCAGCTCACCCCAGAGTGGCTGCTCTCGACCAACCTCAAGCTGCTGTCGGGTGTGCCGTTCATTCCGCTCGGTTCTTACGGCCCACAGCAGAGCGACCCGTCCGGTTATGGCATCACCTACCACTATTACCAGGGCAAGCCAGCGCCCCCCGGCAGCCAGGGACGCCTGCCGTGGTTGAGCCAACTGGATCTGGGCGTGGCATGGCGACCAGCGGCCGCCGACCACAAACTCTCCTTCGCCCTGGACGTGTTCAACGTCTTCAACGGCCAAGCGCCACTGTGGAAATACCCGTATTCGGAAACCGACCCCGGCCAGCGCGATCCCTTGTACGGCGCGGCGCTGGTGCGCCAGAATCCGCGGACGATACGCCTGAGCGTCAGTTACGACTACTGAGCGCGGCCATAGCAGAGCGCGGCAGAAGCGGCCGCCGCGTGGTGAGGTTCATCGCGCGGCACGCTGGGCTTGTTGCTCGGTCAAGGTCAGCGCGACGTTGTCGCGCAAGTACGCCGGTTCGACCTGCTCCGGCGCGATCGCCTCGCCGCGCGCATGCGCCACCACGGCCAGGGCCACCACGTCCGCGGCATGCGGCAGCGCCTGCGCGTCGGCGCTGCGCCAGTGCGCACCGAAGCGCCGCTGCAAAGTCGCCTCGACCGCCCCCAGCCCCGTGCCGACAGCGCTCCAGGCCGCATCCGGCTCCGGCAACACGAATGCGTCCGGATGCAGCACCTGCTCGCAGGTCGACGCTTGCAGCGTGCCATCGGCCTGCCGCGCATACGTGGCCGTGTAGACCTCGCCCATCCGTGCATCGATCGTCGCCAGCACCCGTGGCGCCGTCGCAGGCGCGCGCAGCGCCAACGCCTGCAACGTGGACACCGGCAACACCGGCAACTCCAGCGCCAAAGCGATGCCCTGGGCCAACGCGATCGCCAGACGCACGCCGGTGAACGCGCCAGGACCGCGTCCGAACGCAATCGCATCGAGTTGGCGGCGACCAATACCCGCCTCGGCCAGCAACTGTTCGGCCCACGGCAGCGTCAGCTCGGCATGGCGCCGTGGCGCCAGCTCGAAGCGTTCCAGCACGTGGCCACCGACGTGAACCGCGACAGAGCAGGCTTCGGTGGAGGTTTCGAAAGCGAGGATGTTCATGGGATGCCGGAACTCGGGCCCCGTGGCCGGGGAAAAGCGCTAAGGGGGCGGATTGTATCGAGACGACGAAGCCGCGACACGGAACACACAACTGCGCACCGCTCTCGACAGCCCGCACACGCTCAAACGAGTCAACCGAAAACCGCACGCCATTTCGCAGAAAACCGCCCTGCCATGGCCATGGGCATCACCGCAACGACAACAACAGCTTAGCTGTCGCATGCTCACGGAACATCCTGCGCGTCATACGCGGCCGCGGGGTCTGCTTGCGCTGTTGCGCGTGCAGACTCCGATGGCATCGCCGATTGCGCAAAGAACATCCTCACCTCATCCACATCACGGGTTCTGGCGAACGGCGGTAGCGACTCCAGGAAGGTACGGCCATAGGACTTGGACAACAACCGCGGATCGCACAACACCAGCACGCCGCGATCGGTCTCGCTGCGAATCAGGCGACCGACGCCTTGCTTGAGCGCGATCACCGCCTGCGGCAATTGCTCGTCGCGGAACGGGTTACCACCCTCGCGACGGATCGCATCCAGGCGCGCTTCGAACACCGGATCATCCGGCGCGGCGAACGGCAACTTGTCGATCACCACCACGCTCAAGGCTTCGCCCACCACATCCACACCCTCGCGAAAACTGGCCGAGCCGAGCAGCACGCCATTGCCCGAGGCGCGAAAACGTTGCAACAAAGTCGCACGCGGCGCTTCGCCCTGCACGAACAGCGGCCAAGGACCATCGCGCAACGCCTCGGCCGCCTCGCGCAGTGCACGGTGCGAAGCGAACAGCAAAAATGCGCGGCCCTGCGACGCTTCCAGCACCGGTAGCAGCGCGGCGATCAACGCAGTCCCGAAGCCGCGCGCATTGGGGTCCGGCAAGGCCGGCAGATAGCACAACGCCTGCCGCGCCCAGTCGAACGGACTGGGTTGCAGCAAGGTCATCGGATCGCGCAAGCCCAGGCGGGTCGCGATGTGCGCGAAGTCGCCCTTCACCGCCAACGTCGCCGAAGTGAACACCCACGCCGCATGCGAGGCCTCGCGATGCGCGCGCAGCGGCGCGGAGACATCCAGCGGCGTGCGTTGGCAGCGGAACCCGCGCGTGGTCAGTTCGTACCACAGCACATCGTTGGACGGTGGCTCCGGCGGCGCATCGAAATCGGGAATCGGCGCTTCGTCGCCGAGCCAGCGGCCCAACCGCGTGCGCATCTCCTGCGCGCGCGCCGCGCACGCATCGAAGCCGGGCGATGCCTCGCGCAAGACCGCCAACGCTTCCTGCAATCGCACCAAATCCGCCAGCAGCGCATCGAACCCATCGCGCACCTGCGGCTTGACCAGCAAGCGCCATTGGGTACCGCGTGCGGGCAATCCCTCCATCGCCGCACGCAGCGCGCGTAGTGTCTGTTCCAGCGCCTGCAACGGCGCCTGCACGCTGGCCAATGCGCCAGCGACGTGACGGCTCTCGTCCAGGCAATCGCGCAGCAACTCCTGCAACGGGCGCATGCCGAAACCCTCGCCAAAAAAGTTGGCCGCCAGCTCAGGCAACTGATGCGCCTCGTCGATGACGAACGCCTGCGCGCCGGGCAGGATCTCGCCGAAACCTTCCTGTTTCAGCGCCAGGTCGGCCAGCAACAAATGGTGGTTGACCACGACCAAGTCGGCAGCCTGCGCACGCTGCCGTGCCTGCACCACGAAGCACTCGCCCCAGAACGGGCACTCGGTGCCGAGACAGTTGTCCACGGTCGAGGTGACCATCGGCAGCAGTGGCGAATCGTCGGGCAACGCCTCCAGTTCGGCGATGTCGCCGAAGCGGGTGCGCCCGCTCCAGGCGACGATGCGCTGGAACTGCGCGACCTGCTCGCGCGCGGTGAAGCGCGGCTCGCCCTTGGCTTGCTGCAAACGGTACTTGCACAGGTAATTGGCGCGTCCCTTCAGCAGCGCGCTGTTCAAGCCGACACCCAGTGCCGCCCGCACCCGTGGCAGATCGCGATGATAGAGCTGGTCCTGCAGCGCGCGGGTGCCGGTGGAGACGATGGTCTTCAGTCCCGACAGCAGCGTGGGAACCAAGTACGCATAGGTCTTGCCGGTGCCGGTGCCGGCCTCGGCGAGCAGCACGTCGCGCTGCGCGAATGCGTCGGCGATCGCCGCGGTCAGCCGCAGCTGCGCTGCACGTGGCACGAAGGCATCGAGCTGGCGGGCAAGCGCGCCGCCTTCGCTGAGCGCTTCGGTGCTGGCATGGGCGAGCGACATGGATCACCGGCAGGAACGGGAGGAAACTCGGAACGGCAACAGGCGATCGGCAGGCCTATCGCGGTCACGCGAGAGAACGAAACACGTCGCGGCGCATGCGCAGAAAAACCCTGCGGCCTCGATGACACCTCGGTCGCAGACAAGGCTGCCGCGTTGCGGAACGGCCTATCCGCGATCAAGCGGCTCTGGGAAAGCACGATGATCGCGGCACACCTCGCTCTTGGAACACACACCATAGATCAGACTGTTCAGCCGGCGCGGGACATCCCGCGCCGGCGTCCCGGGCTCAATAGCGCTTGATCCCCGGCACCGTGCATCCAGCGATCTGCGTATGCGCCGAGGCCGCACTCTCCTTCTGCCCAAGCGCCAAGCGCGCTTGCTCGACGGTCGCCCAGTGCCGACGACACAGCGGGCCGGTTTGCGAGCCCAGGTCGATGGCGCGCTTGGCGAACGCCTCCGCCTGCGCGTTGTCCTTTTGCAACAACGCCACTTCGGCACGATCCTGCAACAACGCCGGATCGTCGGACACCAACTTCAACGCCTGGTCCAGCGCCGCCGCCGCACCGGCCAGATCGCCAGCCGCGCGCTTGCGCTTGGCGCTGTCGCGTAGATCCTGCACGGCGGGATCGCGCAGCGGCTGCACGTTCACTTCGGTGTCGTCGACACCACCGCTGGCGTCGATCACGGCAATGCGCTGCGCCGGGGTGGTGGTATCAACCGGCGGCGGGGGCGGCGGCGGCGGCGGCGCACTGACGCAGGAGGCGAGCAGCAGGCTGAGGACGGCGATGGCGGGGATCTGTCGGGTCATGAGCGGCATCCAGGAATCAATGCGTGGGCGGCGTGGGAGCCGCTTGGGTGGGCGGGTCTTTCTTTTTGTCCAGGCCGAACCAGCTACGCCAGCCGCCACCGGGATGTTCGCCCTCGGCAGACGCGGGCGCGTCGGATTCGGGTAGCGCCTGCGCTGGCGTGCACGGCGCGTAAGCGGGCGCGAAACCGACCACGAACGGGAACCGACGCGCGCCGGGACAACCGGGATCGGTGCTGTTGTACCCTACCGGATCCATCCATTGCCAATCCATCCCCTTGCCCTGCACTTGCAACGGCGCGCTCGGCAGCCGGGTGAAAATCTCCGACCACACCCGCATCGCGCCAGTGGCGCCGTAAAGGCCGGTCTGCTTGTTCTGATCGTTGCCGACCCAGATCACCGCCAGGTGATCGCCGGTATAACCCGAATACCAACTGTCCACGCCATCGTTACTGGTACCGGTCTTGCCGGCCGGGGACAGCTTGCCCAGGCCATCGCTCAACAATTGCCGCGCGGTGCCCGTGCTCACCACCTGCTGCAACGCCACACCGACCAGGTTGGCGGCGATGGAATCGCCCTCCTGCGCTGGCGCCGGGGTCTTGTCGTAGCGCTTGAGCAACTTGCCCTGCGGATCGAGTACACCGCGCACCGCATGCAAGGGCTGGATTTGGCCGCCAGAGGCCAGGAACTGGTACAGCTGCGCCATCGCATACGGGCTCTGCTCGGTCGCGCCAAGGATCAGCGAGGGATTGGGTTCAGCCTCGATGCCGGCGAGCACATGCACCAGTTGCGCCACCCGTTCCGGCCCGACCTGCATGCCAACCCGCACGGTGGCCTGGTTGTACGAATGCGCCAGCGCATCGATCAGGCGCACCGTTCCGTGACTGTGGCCGTCGGAGTTGCCCGGCGTCCAGCGCTTGCCACGACCCAGTTCGACCGTGACCGGCGCATCGTCGACCCAACTGGCCAAGGAATAGCGGTTCGGCTGAGCCAGCGCCAACAGGTACACGAACGGCTTAATCAACGAACCGACTTGACGCTGCGCCTCGATCGCGCGGTCGAAGCCCGGCTGTGCCACATCGCGGCTACCCACGACCGCCAGCACCTCGCCGTTGTGGGTGTCGGTCAGCACCAGCCCGGCCTGCAACGGCGGCCGCTTCTTGTTGGTCGCCAATGCGGTCAGGGTGCGCATGACCGCGCCCTCGGCATCGGCTTGCGCCGACGGCGCCATGCCGGTCAACACGCTGAGCCCGGCGCCTTGCAGCGCGCCCTCAGGGTAATCGCGCGCCAACTGGCGGCGCACCAGATCGACATAGGCCCAGAAGCGGTTGGCCGCGACCAGCCCGGGATTGGCCGGCACCCCCAACGGCGCGAGCAACGCACGGCGATAGGTGGGTTCGTCGATCAGCTCGCTTTCGCGCAGCTTGCCGAGAACGAAATTGCGCCGATCCAGCGCACGCTCGGGATAACGCCGCGGATCATAGTAGGACGGCCCCTTGACCAAACCGATCAGCAAGGCCATCTGCTCCGGGGTCAACGCATCGAGTTCGCGACCGAACCAGAACTCCGCGCCCGAGGCCACGCCATGCACCGCTTGGTTACCGCGCTGGCCCAGGTACACCTGGTTCAGATAGGCCTCCAAGATGGTGCGTTTGTCGTAGCGTGCTTCGATGATCAGCGCGTACAGGATCTCGTTGAACTTGCGGGCGAGCGTCTGTTCCTTGCCGATGCCGAGCAGGCCGCTGCGTGCGAGCTGCTGGGTCAAGGTACTGGCGCCCTGCCGACTCTTGCCGCCGGAACGCACCATGACCCAGGCCGCTCGCACCATGCTGCTGAGGTCGATGCCGTGGTGGGAGTTGAAATCGCGGTCTTCCACCGCCTGCAAACCGGTGACCAGTAACTCGGGCACTTCCTCCACCCGCACCAAACGCCGTTCCTCCTGTTTCTGCCCGTACAGGGTGGCGATGCGCGCCGGATCCAGGCGCGCCGCGTTGAGCGAGGCGTGCGTCTGCGGATCGCGCAGCAGCGTTACCCGGCCGCCGGCCAGCGCGACCTCCACCCGCCGTGGCGGCACCCGGCCATCGACATCGATATAGCCGCGACTGGCGATCACGAAGCGACTGCCTTCCTGCTGATAGGTACCCGGACGCATGGCCCCAGCATCGGGACGATAGCTGGCCGCATCCAACTCGGTCTTCAGGGTCGGCGCATCCATCGCCGCATCGGGCGCCAGCACCAGCGGGCGCGCATAGACACGGGTAGGAATCTGCCAGCGCAGTTCGCCGAAGCGCTGCGTGACCTGATTGTTCAGATAGGCCGTATAGGGGATCAGGAAACCCAGCGCCAATGCGACAGCGGCCAGCCCCCATATGAGCAGACGCCGACGCCACAGCGCCGCAGGGCTATCGTGATCGTCGTGCTGATCGTCGGTGTCGGTATCTTGGTCGTCGTAGCGTCGTGGCACGGGAATGCGAGAATGTAAATTCCGCCGAGTCTAGCGCAGCCCAGCAGGTCGCGCGGCACGATGGCCTCTTCGTTTAGTTTGGAGTAGCAACGGATGTCGATGTCCTGGGCGAACGCGCGCTACGCCCTGAGCCGCCTGAGCGGGCTGTTGCGGCGCGGTCTGGCGAGCCTGCGCGCACGTGGCTGGCGCAGCACCTTGCAGCGGCTGCGCGTGCACGCACAACCGCTGCCACCGGCGCGTCGCGCACTGTACAGGGTGACGCCGGCGCCATTCGCACCGTTCGCGCTGCCATACAGCCCGACGCCGGTGGCGAGCATCGTGATTCCGGTCTACAACCACGTGGCGCATACCCTCGCCTGCCTGCGTGCACTGGCCACGCATCCGCCCAGCGTGCCCTGCGAGATTCTGGTCGTCGACGACGGCAGCCGCGATGAAACCGCGCAATGGCTGGTCCAGTTGCCCGGACTGCGCTACCACGTGCGCGAACGCAACGGCGGTTTTATCGCCACCTGCAACGACGGCGCGGCCCGCGCGCAGGGACGCTACCTGGTGTTCCTCAACAACGACACGGTACCGCAACCGGGTTGGCTGGATGCGCTACTGGAGACCTTCGCACAGATCCCGCAAGCTGGCCTGGTCAGCGCGCAACTGCTGTATCCCGATGGGCGTCTGCAAGACGCTGGCGGCGTGGTGTTCGCCGACGGCAGCGCTTGGAGCTACGGCCGCTTCGAATCCCCGGAAGATCCACGCTACGCCTATCTGCGCGACGTCGATTACGGCAGTGGCGCCGCGCTGACGATCGAACGCACGCTATTCCTGGAGCTCGGCGGCTTCGACACCCGCTACATGCCCGCGTATTACGAAGACACCGACCTCGCTTTCGCGGTCCGTGCCAGCGGACGCCGCACCCTTGTGCAACCGGCAAGCCAGGTGGTGCACGACGAGGGCACCAGCAACGGCACCGACACCAGCACCGGGATCAAGGCTTACCAGGTGCGCAACCACGCGATCTTCGCCGCCAAGTGGGCCGAAACGCTGCAATGTCAGCTCTCTCCCGGCGAACTGCCGACGCCGGCGCGGCTGCACCGACAGCAGCGCCAGGTACTGATCCTCGACGAAGCGCTGCCGCAGCCTGATCGCGATTCGGCCTCGTTGCGCCAGCTCAATCTCATCCGCCTGCTGTTGCAACACGGCGCGCACGTGGTCTTCGTCCCCAGCAGCCGCACATACGCCAGCCGCTACAGCGAAGCGCTGCAACGGCTCGGTGTCGAGGTGTGGTACGCACCGTATCTGAAAAACATGACCACGTTCCTGCAGCAGCACGGCACCCGTTTCCACAGCGTGCTGCTGGTGCGCCATCACCTCGCGCACGCCTGCTTGCCCCTGCTGCAACGCTTCGCGCCGCAAGCGCGGCGGTTGTTCGACACCGTGGACCTGCATTACCTGCGCGAGCGGCGTGGCGCCGAATTGAGCGGCGATGCGCGCTTGCAGCGCGAGGCCGAACGCACCCGCGTGCGCGAGCTGGAGGTGATGGCGCAGGTGGACGTCACCATCCTGGTCAGCGCCGTCGAACGCGAACAGCTGCAACGCGAAGCGCCACAGGTGCGCACTGCGCTGATCTCCAACCTGCACGACGTCGCCGGTCCAGGCCTGCCATGGACACAACGCCGCGACCTGGTGTTCGTCGGCGGTTTCCGCCATGTACCCAACGTGGATGCGGTGCGCTGGTTCCTACAGGAAGTGTTTCCGCTATTGCGGGCGCGCCTGCCGCAAGTACGTTTCCACTGCATCGGCGCAGATATCCCCGAGGATCTGCGCCGCCTCGGCGAGGCCACCACCGGTGTGGAACTGCTCGGTCACGTCCCGGACATCGCCACCTACATGGACGGCATGCGCATCGCGGTGGCACCGCTGCGCTTCGGTGCCGGCGTCAAAGGCAAGATCAATCTGAGCATGGCCCACGGCCAGCCGGTAGTCGCCACCACCTGCGCTGTCGAAGGCATGCATCTGCGCCATGGACAGGATGTCCTGATCGCCGACGACGCGGTGCACTTCGCCGACGCCATCGCACATCTCTACACAGATGCGACGCTGTGGCAGACGCTGGCCGACAACGGTCTGCGCAACATCGCCACGCATTTTTCACTGGACGCCGCGCGCGACACCGTACGCGAGGTATTTCTCGACTGAGGTCTGTGCTGCATGCTGCTGGCGCTAGCGCTGCGGAAACACGCTGCGTAGCCGCTGCTGGAATCCAACCAGTTCCGGCGTACCCGGATCGATCGCACGGGCATGCTGCAATGCCTCGTAGGCGAATGTAGCATCGCCACTGCTGAGACGTTCATCGCCGAGCGCAAGCCAGCGCTGCGCCAAACGCCGCCGCGCCGTCGCCACGCCCGCGCCATTGGGCGCCAACGCGCGCCAGGCGTCGTAGCACGCGCTTGCCGCCAGCACCCGGTTACCGCGCAATGCATCGTCGAAGCACTGCCGCAACATCACCGACACGCGTTGCTCGGCCGCACGCACCTGTGCATCGCGCGGCGCCAGCACCTGCGCCGCCCGCAAACTGTCATAGGCGCTGGCCCCGGGCGGTGTCAGCCAATCGCCACGCGCCTCGGCAGCCTGCAGATCGGCCAGCACGCGTTGCAGGCGACGATTGCGTTCAGTCGGGGACAAGCGCGTCGCCTGAGTCTGCCACGCCCGCCGCAACACCTGCCGTGCATCGGCCAGCGCACGGTTGTCCGGCGCAAGCGCTTCGCCCTTGCGCAAGGCGCGCTCGGCCTCGATGAAACGGAAATCGGCAGCGGCACGGGTCGCTTGCAGCGCATAGGCTGCGGCGACCCGCTCGATCCCATCGCGCGCGCCTGCGGCATCCGGCACCGCTTCACGCCACCGCACGAAGGCGCGTGCCGCCGCGTCCAGATGCTGCCGGCGCAGCGCCTGTTCGGCGTCGCGTTGCAGCGTGTCCAGCGCCTGGTTCAACGCAGCCTCCGTCTCCGGCAACTCCACGTGGCCGGGGTCGTAACCACGGGCGCGCTCCACCAGGGCCGCAGCGGCCGCCAGATCGCCATGTGCCAATGCGTCGCGGGCACGCTGCAGCAATTCCGACAGCGCATCCTCGCGGCCCTCCAGGGCTTCGGTGCGCCCAGGCGCGAACGCCAGCACGCGTTGGTACAACGGCAGGGCCGCATCCGGCGCGCCGTCCAGGCGACCGTCACGACGCGCTTGTGCCGCCTGTTGCAACAGATGGGCGATTCCGGCATGCGCGGCTTCGCCTGCATGCAATGTCGCCTCGATGTGATCGGCATCAGCGCGCGGCACTTGCAATTCGCGCGCCAATGCCAGCGCCGCGCGCGCCTGCGCATAACGACCGGCAGCCAGCGCCGTGCGCGCCTGCCCCAAGGCCGCCTGACCCGTCGCGGCCAGCCCGTTGCGCGCCTGCATCCGGTCGCTGTCCAGCGCCAGCGCGGCCTCGAAGCGTTCGCGCGCCCCACTGCCATCGGACGCCGTCAGCCGACCCGCGTGCAGTGCGGCACGGCCCTGGTCGAGCAATTGCTGGATCCGCGTTTCCGGCCAGATCAGGTCGGCGAGCGGGCGCCGGAACAGCACCAGCGCCGCAGCCGCCAACAGCAGCAACGCCAGCGCCAAACGCCAGATGCGACGGTCGCGCCACAGCGGCACCGACCGCCACCTGCGTGGGGATACCTCTCTGCGCTGATCCGGCGACATATTCACCACACAAGCTTAGCGCTGGTGCGATGAGGAATGCCTATGCATGCTGCTGCGCCAGCACACAGTGCTTGCTGGCGACGCGATCGGAATCGGCACTACGCCAACCCACAACGCCAAACAACTCAGCCCAATCGCCGCGCCTCGTGCACGCCCGGCAGCGCATCGAGCTTGCCGAGCAGGGTGGACAATTGCCCGTAATCGCCGACTTTCAGCCGCAACCGCAATTGCGCGCGACCGCTGTCGCGCAGGTTATCGCTATTGATCTCCAGCACGTGCGCCTCTTCTTGCGCGATCAGATTGGTGATGTCCTTGAGCAACCAGCGCCGATCCACCGCCCGCACCAGCACATCGACCTCATAACCGCCGCCGGCCTGTCCCCATTCCACCGGCAGCACCCGCTGCGGATGGCTGGCGGCCAGCCGCGCGAACGCGGCGCAATCGCGGCGGTGCACGGTGACACCACGGGTCCGGGTCAGATAGCCGACAATCGGTTCGCCGGCCACCGGCTGGCAGCAGCGCGCCAGTTGCACCAACAGGTTGCCCACCCCTTGCACGGTGAACTTGGAATTGCCCAGGCCCGTGCGGCGCGCGGTCGGCCTTGGCAAGGTCGGTGCAAGCGGTTGCGCCGCCGCGCGCTCGGCCTCGTGCAGGGCACGCCCGATCTGGCTGGGGCCGACATCGCCCAACGCCACCTGGATATAAAGCTCCTCGACGCTATCGGCATGGAATTTCTTGACCGCCGGCAGCAAATCGGCGTGTTGCAGCCCCAGGCGCTTGAGTTCGCGCTCCAGCAACTCCTTGCCGGCCTGCACGTTGCGCGCACGATCAAGCTTGTGGAACCAGGCGCGCACCTTGTCGCGCGAACGCCCGCTGACCAGGTAACCATTGGCCGGCAACAACCAATCGCGACGCGGCTCGGCCTCTTTGCCGGTCAGGATCTCGACCCGGTCGCCGCTGCGCAACTTGTGGGTCAGCGGCACGATACGGGCGTTGACCTTGGCACCACGGCAGCGGTGCCCGACCATGGTGTGCACGTGATAGGCGAAATCCAGCGGGGTCGCCCCCTGTGGAAGATCGATCACTTCGCCCATCGGGGTCAGCGCATAGACCCGGTCCTCCACCAACTCGGCATCGAGTGCGCCGGCCAGCCCGCCCTGCTCGCCGTCCTGCGAATGCTCCAGCAACTGCCGCATCCAGGTGATTTTGCGGTCGAAAGCCTTTTCCGCGCCCTTGCCCCCCTCTTTGTACTTCCAGTGCGCGGCGACGCCCAGTTCGGCTTGCGCATGCATCTCGTGGGTACGGATCTGCACCTCGATCGTACGCCCTTCCGGGCCGACCACGGCCGTGTGCAACGAGCGATAATCGTTGGCCTTTGGCCGGGCGATGTAGTCGTCAAACTCGCTGGGCACCGGCACCCACAGCGCATGCACCACACCCAAGGCGGCGTAGCAGGCAGCGACATCGTCGACCATCACCCGCACTGCGCGCAGGTCGTATAGTTGATCGAAGGCTAGGCGCTTCTTCTGCATCTTCCGCCAGATGCTGTAAATGTGCTTGGGCCGGCCACTGATCTCCGCGCACAGCCCCTGCACGGCCAGCGCCTTGGACAGCGTCTTCTTGACCGCTTCGATATAGCGTTCGCGCGCCAGCCGACTTTCGTCCACCTCGCGGGCGATACGCCGGTAGGTGTCCGGTTCCAGGTCGCGGAATGCAAGATCCTCCAGCTCCCATTTCAGTTGCCAAATGCCCAGGCGGTTGGCCAGCGGCGCATGGATATCGCGGGTCAGTTGCGCCAGCGCGCGACGCTGTTCTTCGCTCGCCTTGTCGGCCACACGCATCTGCGCCAGCTGCCGCGCCAGCAGGATCGGCACGACGCGCAAGTCCTGCACGATCGACAGCAGCAGCCGGCGCAGCCCCTCGCTGTTACGCCCCGCCTCGCGCCCGGCGTGCAACGCCCAGACCTGGTCGGCGGCATCCTGGGCATCCAGCAAGGCGGCCACCGCCTGCGCACGCGCCGCCGGTGCGACCGGCAAGTGCGGCAAGTGCGCACGCAATGCCGGCACATCGAACAACAGTGCGGCCAGCAGCGCCGCCTCGTCCGCCGACAACAACGCCAACGCATCAAGGGTATCGCCCAACACCGGCCAGGGCAGTCGCGGCAGCGGCTCGGACTGCGCCTGCCAGGCTTGCAACAACGCCTGGCGCAACGCAGGCGCCAGCGTCGCCGCAGCCGGGCGCTGCAGTAACGCTTCCAGACCGGCGTGAGGTGAGTGATTCAAGGCCTGGCGAGAATTGAGCAAACGATGCTGTCTACACTAGCGCGCTTATCCGTGTTCTCACAATTGCGCCCTGCCCAAGGCCATCGCCACCGCTCCCACATCGGCAGCATGTACGTACCGCAATCTCACTGTGACCGGCTTGCGACTTGGGTCGTTCTCACGAAAATTTTACATGCCCGGCAGCAGGGGAAGCCTATCCTCGGAACGGCGTCAACATCTGCACTTAGCGCATAAGCGCATTGCTGGGCCCCGATCAACTCAAGGCGTCACTGCGTGCAATCGATGCGCGCCTGTCCCACGGCCGACACCCGTTCCAGGCGCTGTTGCACAGCGGATGCCTGAATCGCTGCCAAGTCCAGGCCTAGGCGCTCAACCGCTACGAATACCAGCGCTGCATCCCGCCGAAGGACGCGGCGATTCTTGCGCGAATGGACGACCCGGCGCTGCGCCGGATCTGGCGTCAACGCATCGTCGACCACGAATGGCAGCGCCAAGGGCGAAGGCGGCATCGCCCGCTGGCTGCACCTGACCGATGCACTGAGCCTGGACCGCCTGACAACTGAGCCGGGGCAGCGTCGGCGATCGCCGCGATCCACCCCCACTACCGCACGCATCATGGCTTGCCACTACACTAGAACGCATTCCACTGCTGGATTTTCCCCATGTCCCTCGTGCGCCTGACTCCCCTGCTCCTGTGCGCGGCGCTCGCCGTGTCCACCATGCCGGCGCACGCCCAGCACAACGTATCCGGCGACCTGCAAACGCAGATGTCGCCGCAGGCGTTCAAGGCCGCCGGTCTGGACAAACTTTCGCCACAGGAACTGGCCGCGCTGAACGCATGGTTGCAAGGCAACCTCGCCAAGGAAACCACCGTGGCGCTGGAGAATGCCAAAGAAGAAGGCCGCCGCGAAGTGATTTCCAAGAATCGCGGCTTCTTCGATTTCGGCACTAAGGAGCCGATCGAAAGCACGCTGGCCGGCGAATTCACTGGCTTCGCCAAAGGGCGTCATTACCTGCTGGCCAACGGCCAGGAATGGGAACAGACAGAACCGGCCAGCCTGCCCGGCGTGCACCGCAGCGCGCCGAAGGTGAAAATCGTCCCAGGCATCATGGGCGTGTGGTATCTGCAGATCGACAGCTACAACACCCGGGCCAAAGTCCGCCGGGTGAAATAGGGACGCGGACCGTGCGCCTGCCCTCCGCGCCTGGCCTGGCCGATGCCTCGCACAGCCTGACCGATGCGCTGCGTCGGCGGATACGCGCCAGCGACGTGTGGTTCATCGCACTGGCGCTGCTGGTCGGGCTGATCGCCGGCCTGCTGACCCTGCTACAGAGCAATCTGGCCCACGGCGCACAGGCCTGGCTGTACGGCCTGGATACCGATGCGCGACTCAGTGCGGTATCGGAGCTGAGCACGAGCCAGTTGCTGGTGCTGCCGCTGGGCGGGCTGGTCGTCGGCCTGTTGGGTATGGCCGCACGCGCGCGCAAACGCCAGTTGATCGACGCCGTCGAGGCCAATGCGCTGTACGGCGGACGCATGTCGATGCGCGACAACCTGATCGTCTCCGCACAGACCCTGCTGTCCAATGGCTGCGGCGCTTCGGTCGGATTGGAAGCGGCGTACACGCAGATGGGCGCGGGTTCCGGCTCGCACCTTGGCCGCATCCTGCGCCTGCGCCGCGCCGACATCCGTACCCTGGTCGGCGCCGGGGCCGGAGCGGCCATCGCCGCAGCATTCGGCGCACCGCTGGCTGGCGCGTTCTATGCATTCGAGATCGTGATCGGCGCGTACTCCCCATCGGCGCTGGCGCCGGTGGCGGTGGCCTCGCTGGGCGCGGTGTTCGTGGCCCAGGCGAGCGGAGTACAGCCGTACCTGCTGCCAGCAGCAGCGACAGCGGCGCTGGAGCCGCGCGACTATGCGCTCTATGCGCTGTTGGGCGTGCTGTGTGCGCTGCTGGCAGTGGCGGTGATGCGCCTGATCGCCACGATCGAGCAGACTATCAATCGCAGCCCGCTGCCGCGCTGGGCGCGGCCGATGGCCGGTGGCGCACTGCTGATTCCATTGGCGATGATCACTCCGCAAGTGTTGTCGTCCGGCCACGGCGCCCTGCATCTGGATCTGACCAGCCCGACCTCGCTACGCTGGTTGGGCGTGCTGTTGCTGCTCAAGTGTCTGGGATCGGGTATCTCGCTCGGTTTCGGCTTCCGTGGCGGCCTGTTCTTCGCCTCGCTGTTCATGGGCTCGTTGGTCGGCGGTTTATTCGCCGGCGTGTTGAACCTGAGCAGCGGCATAGCGCTGATCGACGGCACCGCCGCCTCGCTCGCCGGGATGGCGGCTATGGCGGCCGCGGTGATCGGTGCACCGATGACGATGGCGATGCTGGTGCTCGAAGGCACGCATGATTTCGTGCTGGCCAGCGCGGTGATGGTCGCGGTTCTGGTGGCCAACACCATCGTGCGGCAAATCTTCGGTTACTCGTTCTCCACTTGGCGCCTGCACCTGCGCGGCGAGACCATCAAGAGCGCACGCGACGTGGGCTGGCTGAAGCATCTGAACGCCGGACACATGATGCGGAAGGACGTGCATCCGCTCGCTGCAAACACCAAGCTGGCGGAGTTCCGCCGCCGCTTCCCGCTGGGATCGGGCACCCGGGTCGTGCTGGAGGACGCGCACGGCCACTATGCCGGACTGGTGACCCTGGCCGCCGTCTATGCCGACGGGGTAAACACCGAGGCGGCGATCGTCGACTATGCGGGCAACCGCGACGTCGCCCTGCGCACCGACACCGATGTGGTCACCGCGATGCGTCAATTCGACCTGACCCAGAGCGACGAACTGGCGGTGGTCGACGAACAAGGCAAAGTACTGGGCGTGCTAAGCGAAAGCTTCGTGCGCAAACGCTATGCCGAAGAACTGGACAAGCGCCAGCGCGAACTGATGGGCGAACGGGTGGACGACGAGTAAGCATGCCGCCGACCTTGCGCTTCAGCGCAAAGCCGCCACGCGCTGCGCCAACTTCTTCGCCGAAATACCGGACTTGGCGCCCAATTCCTGCGCGAACACAGAGACCCGCAATTCTTCCAGATCCCAGCGCAGCGCCTGCCACTGCGGATCGTCACGGCGCCCAGCCACGGCAGCCTCCGTCAGGACATCGACGAAGGGCTTGAGTTCCAGCATCCGCGCCTGGTCGCGCGCCGGATCGCGTTTGGCACGTTCGGCGCGCAGTAGCATCGCGCGCAGATAGCGCGGAAATTGCGCCAGCGCGTGAGCGGGCGTCTCGCGCAGGAACCCAGGCGGCATCAGTGCCGCCAGTTGCGTCCTCATGTCGTCCAGATTACCGCTGGCCCAGCCCATCAGCGGCGATTCCAACTGCGGTTTCAGTTCCGCCGCCGCGCTCATGATCGCCTCAGCCAGCTTCAGCCGTTCCATCGCTTCGCCGAATAGCTGCTTGGCGACGGTGTCGCGACGCTGGGCGAAGCTGTCGGCATCGCGGATCGTGTCCAGCCCCTGCTCCAGCAGCGCGTTCAACGTCGCGTCCACCAGATCCCCGCGCAGCCGCTCCTGCGATTCGATCGCCGCGTACAGCAGGCTGGTCTTGGGCGACACCGGCAATTGCTTGCGCGCCTGTTTGAGCTTATCGGTCAGTGCGATCTCCAGCAACCGTCGCACGCCGCGCGGGTGCTCCGTCTCGGCCTGCGCGCGATCGGCGAAAATGCGCAACGCCACGCTATCGCCCTCGTCCACCAGCGCCGGATATGCCGGCACCCCGGCTTCGCCAGGCACATGCAACGGGATCGGTGTCAGCGGAAACTCGCGCAGCCCGGTGGCTGCCATCTCACGACCGGCACGCGCCGCGAACGCACGCCCGGCACGGTCGCCGAAGCGCGCCCGCAACTCCTCCAGATCGCGCGATTCGGCCAGCACCTTGCCCGTCTCGTCGCGCAGACGTAGATGCATGCGCAGGTGCGGCTCCAGCGCGCTTTCGTCGAAGTCCAGCGGGCTCAGCGGCACGCCTGTCGCGCGCTGCAGAAACCGCGCTAGTTCGCCGCGTAGATCATCGGCACTGGGTTGGGCAAACGCCTCGTAAAAAGCGCGCGCAAAGTCCGGCGCGGGCACATAGTTGCGCCGTAGCGCCTTGGGCAAGCTGCGAATCAGCGCGGCGGCCTTGTCGGCGACGAAGCCAGGCGCCAGCCACGACAGCCGTGCCGGGTCCAACGCGTTGAGCAGGTGTACCGGCACCTCCAGGGTCACGCCATCGTCGGCAGCGCCCGGCTCGAAGCGGTAATGCAGCGCCAATCGCGCATCGCCCAACGCGAAATACTTGGGATAGCGGTCGGCCGCGCTACCCTCGCCCGGCAACAAATCGACCAAGGACCAGTGCAGCGCGCGGCGCTGTTCGGGCGACAGCGCATTCCACCAGGCGTCCAGGCCGGCGGTAGAATGAATCTCGGCAGGAATCCGGTCCAGGTACCAGCGCGCCTGCCAATCCTCGTCGGCCACGATGCCGGCACGCCGTAGTTTGGCTTCTTCTTCGTGCGCCTGCGCCAGCACCTTCTGGTTGTCGACGACGAAACTGGCGCGGGTGTTGATCTCGCCCGGCACCAGCGCCTGACGCACGAACAGATCATGCGCAGCCGACGGATCGATACGCCCGTAGTGCACCGGCTTCTTCGGCGCCAACACCAGCCCGAACAGGCTGATCTGCTCGGAGGCCAACACCTGACCTTGCGCACGCGACCAGTGCGGGTCGAAATGCTTGCGCGCCAGCAAGTGCGGCACCTCGGCGATCACCCAATCCGGTTCGATCGCCGCATTGGTCAGACCCCAGATCTTTTGCGTGTCCAGCAGTGTCGCCGGCAGCACCCACGGCGGCGGCTTGCGCGCCAGCGTCGAGCCGGGAAACAACAAGAAACGCCGCTGCCGCGGCGCCAGAAAATCGCCTTTCTCGGTGCGGTGGCCGACCTGGGTCGGCAGCCCGGCGAGCAATGCGCGATGCAGAGACTGGTAGGCCGCGGCACGCACGCGCTCGCTGGCGCGCGGCGTCTCGGCGTCTCCAATCGGTGCGGTCGCACGGGTGTCGCTCGGCGTGGGTGCGAGCGTCTGCGATGCGCCGCGTCCCTCGCGCGCCAGCCGCGCAGCACGATGCAGTTGTCCTCGGGTCATGCGCGCCGCGGTTTCCGCATCGCGCGCCGGCGCTGGCGCGGCGGCAGCGGTCAACAACGGTTGCAGCAACGCAGACGCAGGTTCCTCGCTCCAGCCCAGCTCGGCGCACAGCAGGTGCAACTGGCGGTGCAATTCGCGCCACTCACGCATGCGCAGGAAACCGAGGAAATGCCGTGCGCACCAGTCGCGCAGTTTGGATTGGGTCAGTTCCTCGTGCGCTTGCCGGTAGCCGTCCCACAGGCGCAGGATGCCGACAAACTCCGAACGCGCATCGGCGAATTTAGCGTGCGCGTTGTCCGCCGCTTCGCGCGCTTCCGGCGGCCGCTCGCGCGGGTCCTGAATGCCCAGGAACGCGGCGATCACCAACATCGGCCGCAAGCAAGCGTGCTGCTGCGCCGCTACCAGCATCCGCGCCAGTTTCACGTCCACCGGCAACCGCGCCATCTTGCGGCCGATTTCGGTGAGCTTGCGCACGCCGTGGCGGTCGGGTTCGCCGACTGCGCCCAGTTCCACCAGTTGCTGCCAGCCATCGGCCACAGCACGTTCGTCCGGCGGCTCCAGGAACGGAAAGTCTTCCATGCGCCCCAGCCCTAATTGCAGCATGCGCAGGATCACCCCGGCCAGGCTGGAGCGGCGAATCTCCGGATCGGTAAACATTGGCCGTGCCTGGAAATCGGCCTCGGCATACAGGCGGTAGCAGATGCCCTCGGCGATACGCCCGCAGCGGCCCTTGCGCTGGTTGGCGCTGGCTTGCGAAATCGGCTCGATATGCAACCGGTCCAGCTTTTGCCGCGGACTGTAGCGCTTGACCCGCGCATACCCCGGATCGACCACGTAGCGGATCCGTGGCACGGTCAGCGAGGTCTCGGCAACGTTGGTGGCCAGCACCAGCCGCCGCCGCGGGCCGGGATTGAACACCCGATCCTGATCGCTGGCGGACAACCGCGCGTACAGCGGCAACACCTCGGTTTCGCGGTACTTGCGCCGTTCCAGCGCCTGGTGTGCATCGCGGATCTCGCGTTCGCCGGGCAGAAACAGCAGCACATCGCCGCGCGGGTCCAGCCGGGTGATTTCGTCCACCGCCGCCAAGATCGCCTCGTTGACCGTACGCTCGCCGGCGCTGTCGCCGCTGGCATCGGTGTCACCGCTTTCGTCTTGCAGCGGTCGGTAGCGCACCTCCACCGGATAGGTGCGGCCCTCCACGCCGATCACCGGCGCATCCTCGAAGTGCGCAGCGAAGCGCGCGGTGTCGATCGTGGCCGAGGTGACAATGACCTTCAATTCCGGGCGTTTGCGCAGCAATTGCTTGAGATAACCGAGCAGAAAATCGATATTGAGGCTGCGTTCGTGCGCCTCGTCGACGATGATCGTGTCGTAGCTGGACAGCCAGCGGTCACTGGCAATCTCGGCCAGCAAGATGCCATCGGTCATGAACTTGACCAGGGTCTGTTCGCCGACCCGATCATTGAAGCGCACCTGGAAGCCGACCGTTTCGCCCACCGGCGTGCGCAACTCCTCGGCCACCCGGGCAGCGACCGCGCGCGCGGCGATGCGCCGCGGCTGGGTGCAGCCGATCATGCCGGCGGCGCCGCGACCGGCAATCAGGCACAACTTCGGCAACTGCGTGGTTTTGCCCGAGCCGGTCTCGCCGGCGATCACCACCACCTGATGCGCGCGGATCAACGCGACGATCCGCTCTGCCTCGCGCGCGATCGGCAATTGCGGATCCAGCACGATGGCCGGCTGCGCCGCCGCGCGTGCCGCGCAGCGCGTGCGCGACGCGTCCAGCGCCTGTTCGAACGCACTTTCCAACGCGGCATTGCCAGGCGCAGCCTGCCAGCGCGACCATAGGCCGAGCAGACGCCCACGGTCGCGGGTCAGGGCGCCGTCGATCGCCGCACGGCGTTCGCGCAGGCGCGCGGCCAGGGGATGTTTCTCGATCGCGTTCATCAATCAGATGCCATTGGACATTGAATCAGCGTGCATGCTTTAGTCTGTCTATTGTGACGCCATATCTTCCGTAACCCTCATGAGGATCCCACCATGGCAAAGCGCAAGACCCACGACAAGATCAAGCACTCCCCCGGCAAAGCCACGGCCGAACAAACACTTACGGCTCTGGCGCCGTCCGCGCCCAACATCGATATCGGGATCGGCGGCGGCGATCGCAAGAAGATCGCCGAGGGACTGTCGCATTTCATGGCCGATGCCTTCACCCTGTACTTGAAGACCCACAATTTCCACTGGAATGTGACTGGACCGATGTTCAATTCGCTGCACTTGATGTTCGAGACCCAGTACACCGAGCAGTGGGCGGCGCTGGACAATGTCGCCGAGCGCATCCGCGCACTGGGCTTCAATGCGCCGGGGTCGTACAAGGAGTACGCCGCGCTGACCTCGATCCCGGAAGAAGCCGGCCTCAGCGACAGCGCCGACTGGCGCGAAATGGTGCGCCAATTGGTCGTCGGCAACGAGGCGGTATGCCGCACCGCGCGCAAGGCGCTCAAGACCGCCGACGACGTCGGCGACGATCCATCGGTGGACATGCTGACGCAACGCCTGCAGACCCACGAAAAATACGCGTGGATGCTGCGCTCGCTGCTGCAATAAGCGCACACAGCCACGTCTGCCAGACGGGCGTGGCCCTTCGGGAATGCTGGCCCAACGACGCACCGCGCCCGGCGCGCCACTGAGCTGCTTGACCTACGCGGTATCCTAGGCAGATGCCTTCCCCCGCCCACGCTTTGCTCAGCCGCGTTTTCGGCTACGACCAGTTCCGCGGCCCGCAACAGGACATCGTCGAACATGTCGCTGCCGGGCACGATGCACTGGTGCTGATGCCGACCGGCGGCGGCAAGTCACTGTGTTATCAAATCCCCTCGCTGTTGCGCGAGGGCACCGGCATCGTGGTCTCGCCGCTGATCGCGCTGATGCAGGACCAGGTCGAGGCGCTGCATCAGGTCGGCGTGCGCGCCGAATATCTCAACTCCACCCTGGACGCGGAACGCGCGCAACACGTCGAGCGCGCCTTGTTGGCCGGGGAACTGGATTTGCTTTACGTGGCACCGGAACGGCTACTGACACCGCGCTTCCTGTCGTTGATCGAACGCAGCCGCATCGCTCTGTTCGCCATCGACGAAGCACACTGCGTGTCGCAGTGGGGCCACGATTTCCGCCCGGAGTACCGCCAGCTCACCGTGCTGCACGAGCGCTGGCCGCAGACCCCGCGCATCGCCCTGACCGCCACCGCCGATCCGCCGACCCAGCGCGAGATCGCCGAACGCCTGGACCTGGCCCAGGCCCGCCACTTCGTCAGCTCCTTCGACCGCCCCAACATCCGCTACACCGTGGTGCAGAAGGACAATGCCCGCCGGCAATTGCTGGACTTCCTGCGCGGACACCGCGGCAGTGCCGGCATCGTCTACTGCCTGTCGCGACGCAAGGTCGAGGAAACTGCGGATTTCCTGGTCCGGGAAGGACTCAATGCACTGCCCTATCACGCCGGACTGCCTGCCAACGTCCGCGCCGAACACCAGCGCCGCTTCCTGCGCGAGGAAGGCATCGTGATGTGCGCCACCATCGCCTTCGGCATGGGCATCGACAAACCCGACGTGCGCTTCGTCGCCCACACCGACCTGCCCAAATCGCTGGAAGGCTACTACCAGGAAACCGGCCGCGCCGGCCGCGACGGCGACGCCGCCGAAGCCTGGCTGTGCTATGGCCTGGGCGACGTGGTGCTGCTCAAGCAAATGATCGAACAGGGCGAAGCCGGCGAGGATCGCAAACGCGTGGAGCGACGCAAGCTCGACCAACTGCTTGGCTACTGCGAATCGCTGCAGTGCCGCCGCCAGGTGCTACTGGCCAACTTCGGCGAGACCTACCCACAGCCCTGCGGCAATTGCGACAACTGCCTGCAACCGGCCGATGCCTGGGATGCCACCGTGGCCGTGCAGAAGGCGCTCAGTTGCGTCTACCGCAGCGGCCAGCGCTTCGGCGTGGGCCACTTGATCGACATCCTGCGCGGCAACGCAAGCGAAAAGATCAAGCAATTCGGTCACGAACGCCTCAGTACCTATGGGATCGGCAAGGATCTGGACATACGCGCCTGGCGTGGCGTGTTCCGTCAACTGGTCGCCACCGGCCTGCTGGAAGTGGACAGCGACGCTTACGGCGGCTTACGCCTCACCGACGCCAGCCGCCAAGTGCTCAAAGGCGAACGCCAGATCATGATGCGCCGCGAACTGCCCAGTCGCAGCCGCGACCGCGGCGACCGCAGCGGCAGCCCGCGCACCGGCCTGCCGGTGCAGCCACAGGATCTGGGCTTGTTCAACGCGCTACGCGATCTGCGTGCCGGCCTGGCCAAAGAACAAAACGTGCCCGCCTTCGTCATCTTCCACGACAGCACCCTGCGCAACATCGCCGAACAACGCCCCACCAACCTGGATGCACTGGCACGTGTCGGCGGAATCGGTGGCAGCAAGCTGGCCCGCTACGGCCAGCAATTGATCGAGGTGGTACGTGCGCAGGGCTGAGAGTTCAACAGGCCAGACTTGCGAGCACGGCAGGTCATGCAGCCTGCTCTGCGGCACTGCCGACGAACCATGCCACACCACCACCGACAGGCCGGGTTCAACGTCATCTTGGTAGCGTCGGCACATGGTGGAGTTCGCACGTGGCGGCTCCATCCGGCTTTCTTTGCCATGGCGGACGCCCGATGAAACGCAGCCTTCTTCTCTTTATCAGCGCCCTGCTCGCCGGCCCGGTCCTGGCCCAGAGCGCCGCTTCCGGCAACGATAGCGAAGCGACCAAGCGCAAGCTCGACCTGAGCGTACCGCAGCCACCACCGATCACCTATGGCTCCCAACCCGGCTACAAAGCCGATCCACCAGGCGCCTACTACGGCGATACCAGCGGCACCTCTGCGTCGGCCCAGAAGGCAGCTGCGAACAGGGCACAGGCCGAAGCGGCACAGGCGCAAGCGGACCGCTGCAACGGCGACCTCCACGGCGGCGTCGCCACCGGCATCGGCTATTCCAAGCAGGGCGGCAACAGCAACTACCAGGCGGCCAATCTGAACATGTGCAAGACCTCCTACAACGACGACGGCAAACCACGGCAGATGGGCATCAGCATCAGCGTCGAGCGCGGTGCAGGTTCGCTATTCGGTCGTGGTTATTATCCAGGAGGGGGCTACGGCCCACCGCCATTTGGCTGGTAACCGGAGCCTTGGTGGTTTGTAAATGGCCTACCGATTCCTACTCAGGTGATGCGGTTAACAAGCTAGCGACTTAGGCCGCGTACTGCGGCGTGCATCTTGCACGGCTTGGTGCGGGTTGTGCATGTACCTCAATTCCAGCACATGCTGGTGACCTCCTATATGGGGCCCGTCCTGATCGTCAGCCGAATTCACTGGCTTGGCCTAGACTTGGCCACGATGCTGCGAATTCATTTTTTATAGCCGCTGTATGCGCTGAGCGCTCCGGCGTCGGTGACCGCACAGAGATTGACGTACTCAAGCCTAAGGGCGCGGAAGATCGCTATCACTCGCAGATTGCGGAGCGCCCCGATAATTGCGGAGCGGTCTGTTTTGCCGAAACCATTGCAGCGATTGGAGCGGGCGATGGGAATCGAACCCACGTCAGTAGCTTGGGAAGCTACAGCTCTACCATTGAGCTACGCCCGCGTTGCCCGTGCAGTCTATGCGTTGGGCCAGTCGTTGCGCAACAAAACGGCGCAATGCGCAGGCAGTACACATGTCGCCGATAGCGTCGATCCAACGCCGGCACATCCCAAAATAAACGGGCTCCGGCCACGCCACCTCGCATGGAAGTGCGCAACCAGAGCCCTGGCGGCCACCGTGCGTCTGCGCGACGCACGGCGTTAAGTCACCTCATCGCGTCCAACACAACAACGGACACGACAAGCAACACGGTGACCAATCAGAAGCTGCCACCGAGGTTCAAGAACACCGACGTCTCGTGCGCACGCGACTGCGACGTGGTGGTGTCGATGCCGATGTTGCTCTCCAGCCCCCACAGCTTGAGCCGCGCGCCCAGCACCACCGAACCATAATTGCGGTCGAAGTCGATGCCCGGCACCGCGAAGGTGCCCAGGTCGGACATGGTCTGCAACCAAGCGGTGGCTTCATGGTTCTTCTTGAACTCGTGGTCATAGGTGGCCTGCAGGTATGGCTTGACCATCCCGACATCGAGGCTGGCCTTCCAACCGATGCGACCGACCATGGACTCGACACTCTGGTTGTTGTAGCCCAGTGCGCTGAAGTCCGGGTTGCTCTCGGTGTAGCCATCGCGCTTGACCTTCTGCCAGATCGCCGCCGCCACCGGGCCGGTCTTGAAAGGACCTACGCCGAACTCGTAGCCGCCCTGCAGCGCGGCGGTCAAATTGCTGCCATCCGGCGAACCCTTGTGCGCGATGGTGGCCGGACCGAGGTTGACATTGCGGGTGACGTCATAGCGCAGCCAGCTGTAGCTGACCTGGGCGTTGACCCACGCTTGCTCGCCATACCAGCCAGCAAAGCCGCCCAGCGTGGAATCGTCCTGAGTGTACTTGCCGTTGCGATTGCCAAAATCGGCATCGACTCGACCGAAACCACCGAAGCCACCGAATACCCATTCGCCACGCGACCAATCCAGGCCGAACAGACCCGCCGGCGCCATGCCGTCGTACAGGTCGCCGTGCTGATAACGCTGCATGTCGCCGCGCAGGTTGCCCCACCAGCGCAGGCCATCGGCCTCCGGACGGCCATCCACATGCCAGGCGACCTGGTCCGCGCGCGAGCGACCGACCATCTGCGCCGAATGCGTCAGCACCTGTTGCAGACGCGGACCTTCCAGAATCGACAACGTGTACTGGGCCAGCAGTTCATGGGTGTAGCCGGTCGGATGCACGCCATCGGCGAACACATACGTTTCTGGGGCATCGGCGCTGACGTAGGTGGTCGGGTTGCAAGTCAGCGACTGCGCGGTGATCTGCGGCTGACAGGCGGTCCCGGTGACATTGGTGAAGCCGTATGCGGATGGATTGGCGACCACTTCCTCCAGCAAGTGGAAAGTATCCACCGGGATCACCCGCAGTCCGGCACTCTTCAGCCCGGCGAACAACGCCGTGTTATAGGCGCTGGCCAGCGCCGTCCCCTGTGCCATCGCATCGCCACCAGCGGCAATGGCGCTCGGGGTAATACCCAGGTCGGGGATATTGTTGACGATCACGTAACGCGCGCCAGCGCTCTTCAGGCTGGCGACGATGCCCACTTCGGCCGTCACCGCACTGGCGATGGTGGAGGCCACCGGAGCGCCGTCCTCGCTGATCGCGAACAGGTCGTTGGCACCGCCCCACACCGCATACAGCGCATGCGGGTCAGCCTTGCCGCCGGTAGCGGCCAGATAGTTGCTGGTCTGCGTCACCAGCGACGGCGCCACACCCAGGGCCGTGGGATTGTCCACAGCGACGCGGGCACCGCCAGCGGCATAGTCGTCGCCGATCTGGCCATTGCCGTTGGCGGCGGCATTGGTGCCGTAGTGGCGAGCGATGTACTGCGCCCAGACCCAGTCCGGATTCGTGGTGAACTGGCCGGTCACCGCTTGAACCGAAGCCGGCAGCAATGGACGGTAATAGCCGGCGTCGGTCAGGCTGTCGCCGAAGAACACCGTGCGGCTGTAGGTGGAGTGGGCGAATGCGGGCGCGGCAGCAAGCACGATGGCGACGGCAAGCGACGAACGGAGCGGACGGATAGAAGTCATGAATGCCCTCCAGGGCAAGAACATTTAAATTGTTTGTCGTTAGGGTGGACGAGGGAAAATTGAAGCCGCATGGCAAAATGGTGTGGTTTCAACCTCATCCAGCCACTCACGCGGCGCCTGTGCGTGACGCAAATCGCGCACCGAAGCACATGCTACGAAACCTTAACATGCATATCGAATTGAATGGCAGACAGCGCACGCTGTCCCCCGGCAGCACCGTCGCCACCCTGTTGTCCGAGGAAAACCTCGCACAACGTCGGGTCGCGGTCGAAGTCAATGGCACGATCGTGTCGCGAGGCGCACACGCCGACCACGTGCTGCACGATGGCGATCGTGTCGAGATCGTGCACGCGCTGGGCGGCGGCTGAATCGCGATGGCGCACGACGCATCGCGAACTCGGCAGCGCATGTGCGATGGGCGATAATCCGCCGATGAACGCTCACGCCCCACTTGATGCGCTGGTCATCGCCGGCAAACCCTATCGTTCGCGCCTGCTCACCGGCACCGGCAAATTCGCCGATCTCGAACAAACCCGCCTGGCCACCGAGGCCGCCGCCGCGCAGATCGTCACCGTCGCGATCCGTCGCAGCAATATCGGTCAGAGTCCCGGCGAGCCCAATCTGCTCGACGTGCTGCCGCCGGAGCGCTACACCATCCTGCCCAACACCGCCGGCTGCTACACCGCCGAAGACGCGGTACGCACCTGTCGGCTGGCGCGCGAGTTGCTCGACGGGCACAACCTGACCAAGCTGGAAGTGCTGGGCGACCAGCGCACCCTATTCCCGGACGTGGTGCAGACTCTGAAGGCGGCCGAGATCCTGGTCGCCGAGGGTTTCGAGGTGATGGTCTATACCAGCGACGATCCGATTCTGGCCAAGCGCCTGGAAGAAATCGGCTGCGTGGCGGTGATGCCGCTAGCCGCACCGATCGGCTCCGGGCTGGGCATCCAGAATCGCTACAACCTGCTGGAGATCATCGACAACGCCAAGGTGCCGATCATCGTCGATGCCGGCGTCGGCACTGCCTCGGACGCGGCGATCGCGATGGAGTTGGGTTGCGACGGCGTCCTGATGAACACCGCCATCGCCGGGGCGCGCAACCCGGTGCTGATGGCCAGCGCGATGCGCAAGGCCGTGGAAGCCGGACGCGAAGCGTTCCTGGCCGGGCGTATCCCACGCAAGCGTTACGCCAGCGCGTCCTCGCCTGTCGACGGGCTGATCGGATGAAAGCACGCGCATGACCGATCCGTTTTCCAGCGCAGGCGCCAAGACACCGCCCAAGCCGTTCACGGTCGAGGAAGGCCGCCGCCAAGTGCGGAGTTTCGTCTTGCGCCAGGGCCGCTTCACCCCGGCCCAGCAGCGTGCCTTCGATGCGTTATGGCCGCGCTTCGGCCTGGACTACCAGGGTCGGCCGCGCGATCTACAGGCGCTGTTCGGACGCGACGCCCTCAGAGTGCTGGAGATCGGTTTCGGCAACGGCACCGCGCTACGGCATGCCGCCCGCCACGACCCAGCACGCGACTACATCGGCATCGAGGTGCATGCGCCCGGTGTAGGGCGCCTGCTCAATGCCCTGGACGAAGACAACGCCGAGCACGTGCGCCTGTACCACCACGACGCCGTGGAAGTGCTGCAGCACGAAATCGACGACGCGGCTTTGGACGAAATCCGCATCTACTTCCCGGACCCATGGCACAAAAAGCGCCACAACAAACGACGCCTGCTGCAACCGACATTCGCCCAATTGTTGGTTCGCAAGCTGCGCGACGGCGGCCGGCTGCACTGCGCCACCGACTGGGCCGACTACGCCGAGCAGATGTGGGACGTGCTCGACGCCACCCCTGGCCTGGTCAACCGCGCCGGGCCACGCGGCCACGTGCCGCGTCCGGACTGGCGACCGCAGACCCACTTCGAGACACGTGGTCAAACCCTGGGCCATGGCGTGTGGGACATGCTGTACGACAAAGCCGAAACAGGAGCCACAGCACAGGTATGACGCGCGTCTGCTCCATGATCCCGCTGCCGACCTACACTGCCGCATGCGCATCGCGCCTACGGTCGCATTGCGCCTGACCACAATCTCCGAGCACAACCCCGCATGGACACCGCGCTGACCCTGACCAACGACATGAAACTCGTTCTCGGGTTAGTCGGCTTCACGATGGCAATGTTCGTGTTCGAACGCATTCGCGCCGACGTGGTGGCCCTGGTGGTCTTGGTGGTCCTGGGCGTCACCGGCCTGATCGCGCCGGAGGAACTGTTCAGCGGCTTCTCCGGCAACGCGGTGATGAGCATCATCGCTACCACCATCCTCGGTGCGGGACTGGAACGCACCGGCGCGCTGAACCGGCTGGCCTCGTGGCTGCTGCGCCGTGCGCGCGGCGTGGAGGAACGACTGATGCTGTTCACCACCGCCATCGCCGGACTCAATTCCTCGTTCATGCAGAACCCATCGGTGATGGCACTGTACCTGCCGGTGGCCGCGCGGCTGGCCGGACGCACCAGCCTGACCCTGCAACGACTGCTGCTGCCGATCGCCGCGGCGATCGTGATGGGAGGCGCGCTGACCATGGTCGGCACCTCGCCACTGATCCTGCTCAACGACCTGCTGCAATCGGCCAACAACAACCTGCCCTCGGGCATGGCCACAATCGAACCACTGCGCATGTTCGCGCCGCTACCGATCGGCGTGGCGCTGTTGTTGGCCTCGCTGATCTACTTCAGGATGCGCGGCGACAAGGTGCTGGCGGAAGAGGAACAGCTAATCAACAACGGCGTCACTCCTGCACGCACCGAGAGCTACTTCGCCCACACCTACGGCATCGAGGGCGACGTGTTCGAGTTGATCGTCAGCGCCGACAGCCCATTGGTCGGCATGACCCTGGGCGAAGCCGAGACCATCCACAACGCCCCGCTGCTACTGGCATTGAAAACCGGCAACGATACCCGGCTGGCACCGCCGACGGAGATGCGTATCTGGGTCGGCAGTGTGCTCGGCGTCATGGGCACGCGCCAGCAGGTAACCGATTTCGCGCAGAACCATTTCCTGCGCATGTCCTCGCGCCTGCGTCACCTAGGGGATCTATTCAACCCCAGCCGCGCCGGCATCTCCGAGGCGGTGATCCCACCGACCTCACGCTTCATCGGCAAGAGCGCGGCCGAACTGCGCCTGCGCAAGCAGGCCGGGATCAGTCTATTGGCGATCAACCGCAACAAGCAAGTGATCCGCGAGGATGTCCGCAAAGTGCCCCTGTACGCCGGCGACATGCTGGTATTCCACAGCATCTGGCAGGATCTGGCACAGGCCTCGGAAAGCCGCGACTTCGTGGTGGTCACCGACTATCCGAAGGGCGAGCATCGCCCGCACAAATTCAAGATCGCGATGACGATCTTCGCCTTGACCATCTTGATCGCACTCACCTCCAAACTGCCGGTGGCACTGACCCTGATGACCGGCGTCGCCGGCATGCTGCTGACCGGCGTGCTGCGCATGGAGGAGGCCTACGCTTCAATCAACTGGAAGACCATCTTTCTGATGGCCGGGCTGATCCCGCTGGGCTGGGCGATGGACAGCAGCGGCACCGCCGCCTGGGTCGCAGGCCACACCATTGCGCGGCTACCCGAGGGCATGCCCGTGTGGGTTCTGGAAATCGCGTTGGGCTTGCTCACCACCGCATTCTCGCTGGTCATCAGCCATGTCGGCGCCACCATCGTGATGGTGCCGATCGCCGTCAACCTGGCGCTGGCGGCGGGTGGCAATCCCACCGCGTTCGCACTCATCGTGGCGCTGTCGGCCTCCAACAACCTCATGACCGCTTCCAACCCGGTGATCTCGATGATCACAGGCCCGGCCAACTACCAGCCGCGCGAACTATGGCGTGTGGGTGGGCCGTTGTCGCTGATCTATACCCTAGTGGTGGTTCTGATGGTCAACCTGATGTCGATGCACTGGTGGGGCGCGCTTTAAAGCAAGACCACCTGCCCGGCGCGCACGGTCACCGGCACGGCATGCAGGCTCTCCCCGCGACACGGGCCAGAGACGCATTGGCCCGCCTGCAAGTCGAACGCAGCGCCATGCGCAGCACACACCAAGTGGCCTTCGCGACTTTTCAAGAACTGACCCGGTGCCCAATCCAGACGTCGTCCAGCATGCGGGCAGACATTCAACCAGGCCCGGACATCGTCGCCATCGCGGTACAGCAGCAGCGACTCGGACTCGCTGCCAAGCCTAGCCTCGACCTCGATCAGTTCGCCGGGGACTAGATGGTGCAAGGACGCAAGCACGGCAGGGGAATCGGACATGGAACGTGGAGCGGGCAGCGACAAGACCCCCATTCTTGCATGGTGACCCCAATGGCAGCCGCGTGCCCATTTCACCCAGGCGAGACATACAACCGATTGAGCGGCAAGCGTTAATTTTTCTATTAACGAATTTTTCACTCCGTCAGATAAAACAGCGCCGATACTGCGCGCCATCGGTTCCAATTGACACAGACGTCTGCCATGCGTGATCGCATCTACAATTTCGACCATCTCCGACAGGTGTTCGCGCCGCGTAAGCCACGCCATCCGCTGGTCAAACTGGTGCTTGGCCTGATTGGCTTGGCAATTCTGGCCGGGCTGGTGTTCGTCAGCGTGTTCGTGGGTGCGGCCATGATCCTCGGTGGCATCGCGATTAAATTAGTGAGCCAACGCGGCAAGCGTCCGGCAACCACGCGCCATCAGGTCGTCGATGGCGAATACCGCGTGGTGCGCAAGCCCGCACTGCCGCTGTAAATAGCCATCGCGTGCGCTGCGCGCATGGTCCCTGCGCGCGCTCGTTCCTCGCTCTGCACGCAAGCATCGGCGCTACACTGCCGCAATCCTTATCGCCGCCAGGGTGTTCGTGCATGCGCGACCTGTTCATCGCCCCCGAGACTCCGCGCGTTCCCGTGCGCGGACAGGGTCTGTTCCCCGTGCATCGCATCTACTGCGTCGGCCGCAACTTCGCCGACCATGCGCGCGAGATGGGCGCCAGTGTCCCGGCCACGAAGGCCGAGCGCGGCCAGCCAACGTTCTTCATGAAACCCGCCGATGCGCTGGTGATCGGCACCGAGACCATCCCCTACCCCCCAGCGACCCAGGAGCTGCACCACGAGGTGGAACTGGTGGTGGCATTGGGGCAGAACGCACCAGCCGGGGTATTACCGGTGGCAAACGCCACCGCGCTGGTGCTCGCTTACGGCGTGGGCCTGGATCTGACCCGCCGCGACCTGCAGGCAACGGCCAAAGCAAAGGGACTGCCCTGGGATATCGCCAAGGGCTTCGACCACTCCGCGCCGATCAGCGAACTGGTCCCGGCCAGCGAAGTCGGCGCGTTGGAAACACGCACGCTGTCGCTGGAAGTCAATGGCCAGATCCGCCAACAATCGCGACTGGAGCAAATGATCTGGGACGTGCCGGAGATCCTGCACGCATTGTCTATGTTGTTCGCGCTACGCGCTGGCGACCTCGTGTTCATGGGCACGCCGGCCGGCGTGGCCGCGCTGCAACCCGGCGACCGTTTTAGCGCGCGCCTGGAAAATGTGGTCGAGCGCCACGGCACCATCGTCGGCTGACCGGCAGCGCAGCCTCGCAGCGCCTGTGCCGACGTGATCGGAGCACGCCGCCGACTGCGCTAGGCTAGCGCTGCGGCGACCGGCCCGCGTCAAAGAAGAGGAAGCTCCGATGAGCATGATCCGCGAATTCAAGGAATTCGCCATGCGTGGCAACGTGCTGGACCTTGCAGTCGGCGTGGTGCTGGGCGCCGCGTTCGGCAAAATCGTCACCGCGCTGGTGGAAAAGATCATCATGCCGCCGATCGGACTGCTCGTCGGCGGCATGGATTTCTCACATTGGGCATTGACGTTGAAAGCGGCGACGGTGGACGCGGCCGGCAAGCCGGTGCAGGCGGTGGTGATCGGCATCGGGGACTTCCTCAATACCATCGTCCAATTCGTGATCGTGGCCTTCGCCATCTTCATGTTGGTGAAAGCGGTCAACCGCATCGCCCGCAAGGAACCGCCGGCAGCCAAGGCCCCAAGCGAGGAAGTGCTATTGCTGCGCGAGATCCGTGACTCCCTCAAGCACGACACGACACCCCACTGAGGCACCCGCCTAACCTGCGCGACACGGCCTCGCCACCCAGGCTAGGCATTTGACCAAGCCAATCGCGGTCAGGGAGCCAATTGGTCGACGCCAAGCCGAGACAGCGGCGCCGCACAGGCGTAAGCTTTTATACCCAACAGATGACAAACCGAAGTCCCCTTCGCAACAACGCAAGGACATTTGATGACCACACGACAACGTCGCGTGGGCTCAGCGGTGACGCTGCTGGATGTGGCCCGCCATGCGGGTGTGTCACCAATGACCGCTTCGCGTGTAATCAATCGTCATCCGCGCGTGGGCGCCAGCATGCGCGAGCGCGTGGAAGCCTCGATCAAGACGCTGGGTTACCGTCCCAATCTGGCCGGACGTTCGCTACGTACCGCCGGTCTGGCGCGGATCGGCGTGCTTTACAGTAATCCCAGCGCGGCCTACCTCAACCAGTTCATGCTCGGCATATTGGAGCAAAGCAGCCTGGAGGGCAGTCAGGTTCTGGTGGAAAAAAGCGAGGACAGCGATCACCAGCACGCTGCCGCCGAGCGCCTGCTCGCCGCTGGTGCCGACGGGATGATCCTGCCGCCGTCAGTATGCGATGCGTATCAGACCATCGAAGCGCTGGACGCACGCGGCATCCCACTCGTGGCGGTGGCCACCGGCGCACCAATGCGCGGCGTCAGCTCGGTGCGCATCGACGATTACCAAGCCGCGTGCGCAATCACCCGGCATCTACTGGAACTGGGCCACCGCGATATCGGCTTCATCAGCGGCGATCCCAGTCACACCCCGAGCGCGCTACGCAGCCGCGGCTTCTTCGACACCATGGCCGCAAGCGGACTGACGGTGGAGCCAACACGTCTGGCCGAAGGTCTGTTCACCTATCGCTCCGGACTGCTCGCCGCGAGTAACCTATTGCAGACAACGCCGTATCCGAGCGCAATCCTGTGCAGCAACGACGACATGGCCGCCGCTGCAGTGGCCGTGGCCCACGGGTTGCGCCTGCGCGTGCCCGAGGATTTATCGATCGCCGGTTTCGACGACACGCCAGTCGCAACCACGATCTGGCCCGAGCTGACCACCATCCACCAACCGGTCACCGCGATGGGCCGGACCGCCGTGACGCTGCTGCTCGACGAAATCCGCCAGCACCGCAACGGCCTACCGCATCGCGGCATCCACGAAGTGATGACATATACGCTGGTGTCGCGCGGCTCCACCGCGCCACTCGCTGCGGCACGCGCGCGGCGTTAACGCTGCCCGTGATCGTGGACAGGAACGCAAAGACATGCAAGGGTGTGTCAGCCTCCCGTAAAATTGATCCAGCCATAGCTAGAGGTCTCCGTGCGCACTAGCCACCGAGGAGACCAACGATGCGCAAGAGCAAGTTCACCGAGAGCCAGATCGTCGCCACGCTGAAGCAGGTGGAGGGCGGTCGCCAGGTCAAGGATGTATGCCGTGAGCTGGGCATTTCCGAGGCGACGTACTACGTCTGGAAGTCCAAGTACGGCGGCATGGAGGCTGCTGAGGTGCAGCGCCTTCGGGACCTGGAAACCGAACACGGCAAGCTCAAGCGAATGTATGCCGAGCTTGCGATGGAAAACCATGCATTGAAGGATGTCATCGCAAAAACATTGTAGACCCGGCGCATAAGCGCCCGCTTCTTGCCTGGCTCATCGAGCCGCATAGCTGGAGCGAGCGCCCGGCCTGTTCGGTGCTGGGCGTGGCTCGCTCGACGGCACGCTATCGGCGCCGTCCTGATCGGGATGAAGAGGTCATTGCGCTGCTGTCCGAGTTGGCGGAGCGTTTTCCCGAGCGTGGGTTTGGAAAGCTCTTTCAGCTCATCCGCCGTCGCGGACATGTGTGGAACCACAAGAGGGTCTGGCGTATGTATTGCCTGATGAAGCTCAATCAACAGCGTCCCAGCAGGCGCCGGGTCCCGACGCGGCATCCACAGCCACTGGCATGCGCACAGCGACCCAATGCGGGATGGTCGATCGACTTCAGTCCGATACGTTGTGGGACGGTCGACGGTTCCGCACGTTCAATGTCATCGACGATTTCAGTCGGGAAGCCTTGGCCATCGAAGTCGACCTCAATCTCCCGGCTGTCCGCGTCATCCGCACATTGGAGCGCATCGCGGCATGGCGCGGTTATCCGAACAAGCTTCGTTTGGACAACGTTCTAACTGTGGAGTCAAGTCTCGACTTACGGGCGCAAGCAAACGAGGCCGTCTCGGACGTCCTTTGCACGCGGCATCCGCTACTGTCGAAATGCGCCCGTGAGCTTCCACGATCAAGAAGATCCCCTGATCTGAACATAATGAACACGAGGTCCAGTGAACGGCCTCGACCGTACCTAAAACAGCATGGGGTCCCGTGGAAGGCCCGAACATTATCTACAGGATCCTAAGCGGTCCCGACGGCCCAACAGAGAGGGGTCGATCCACGGGGGGTAAACTCGTTTCGAAGTAGCAGCGGTAGCTGGATTGGTGTTTGACGAGACTGTAGGCGACCCGCGCCATCTTGGCCGCCACGGCCGTGAGTGCCTTACGTTTGCGATCAGCATTGAGCGGATCGGACCGGATGTAGCGCTCGTACTTTTCTCTGAAGCTGTTCTCGCGCATACGCACTGCAACCGTAGCCGCGAACCAGAACGCGAAACGCAAGCGTGCGTTGCCGCGCTTGGAGAGCTTCTCCTGACCGCGAAACTGACCGGACTGGCATTTGGCCAGGTCCAACCCGCAGTACTTCAGGAACTGCCGGTGATGTGCAAAGCGCCGCAGATCGCCGGCCTCGGCGAGGATTGTGAGAGCGAGCACAGGGCCTACACCAGGCAGGGAACACTATGCTTCGTAGTCCGTGCGACCCTGCAGTACTCCGCGTGCGGTCTCGACCAAGGTGTCGCGCTGCTCGATCAGTTGCTGATAGCGCCGGAGTTGCAACCGGAACGTGTCGAGCGCAATGTCGTCATCGGCGATCGGTAGGCCTACGCTGGTGCAGGCAGCGTCATACAGTTCCCGGATCCATGCCCGTTTGTTGACCTTCCGGCCCACGATGCCCCAGGCCTCGCGCTCGAAGGCCTCGAACGACAACACGCGGATCGACGCGGCGGTCGGGAAGCGCAGCAGGAATTGCGCGAACCATGCCGCTTGCGTGGTGCAGAAGTAACGCTCGACTTCGGGAAAGTACAGCGGCAGGTAATGCGTCAACAGACTGTGTTGCAAACGTGTCCGCGCTAGGCTGATCTGGTAGTGCGTCTTGGACAGCTCCTGGAGCCCGTGATGTCCAGCCATCAGTGGGTCGACGAAACGTTGCGTGATACCTTGCTTCAACAACGCCAGGATGACGCCCGCGTCCTTTGGATCGTTCTTGTCCCACGAGTTGAATACGGCTTCCCGGTACCGCGCTGCGGCCATCGAAGAAACTAGGCATACCTCCAAACCCTCCCGCAGCAAGCGGTATGCGAGCGTGCGATGGTAATCGCCGGTTGCCTCCATCGCGACGCGAACCGGTGCCGGACAGGTACGCAGCAGATCGACCAGCCGCTGGTGGTCCTCGTGCGTGCTTGCCATCCTGAAACGCCGCTGTTTGCCGTCGGACGTCTCGATCAAAACCGCGTGAGTGCGTTTGGCGATGTCGATCGCCACGTATGTGGCAGCAGGCGTAACCTCTTGTCGGGCAGTCATCATTGACGATCTCCTGTGGCGTGTGAGAACCCTCAGGATGATCCGCTCAATGGTGGCTGCCCAATCGAACATGCTTCCACAGGTACTACGGGCCGGAATTTGTCGCGCTGGCCTTGGCGGAGTGGGCCGAGCGCCAGGGCATCGCCTTGGACTTCATCGAGCCGGGCCGTCCGATGCAAAACGGCTTCATAGAACGCTTCGACGGCAGCTACCGGCGTGGTGTCTTGGACATGCATATCTTCCGCACACTCAGCGAGGTCCGCGAACAGACCGAACACTGGTTGGCCGACTACAACCAACAGATCCCGCACGACAGCTTGGGCGGTCAGTTGCCCGATCTGCTCGCGCACCAGCTTCTGTTCGTAGTACCCATCGCCCAGGCGCTGCTGCATGGTGTCGGCGTTGTAGCCCAGTTGCCGCAGTTGCGCGTCCGAACTCAGCCACACCCGGTAGTTGGTGAAGCGTGGATCCGTCTCCACCAGTGCGTGGCCGCCGTTGGGCTGCACGCTGAACAAGCTGGCGCTGGGCAGCTGCGTGTTCGGCGTGCCCATCACGATGCGGTCCGGCGAACCGCCTGCTGCGTTGACCGCCACGCTGCCGCCGACCGTGCCCTGCCCGCTCACCGCGTCCATGGCGGCAATGCGCACGTATGTATTGCGCAGATGATCGGTTGACATCGAACGCAACCGACTGCAATCTCTTCGACAAGGAGCTTCGAAACTCCTCAGACAGCGGTACCCACCTCCGTGAAACTGGTGGGTTTTTTGTGCCTGTTCGCAGGTGCAAACCGACGCAATGCCTGCGTCGGGAGGGCGGCTAATACAACACCCTTCGGGGAAATACGCCCGCCGGCTACGTGCGGTTTCTAACCTCCCGACATCCCGTCGCCGTTGGCGGCGGTTCTCGTACACCGAGGAGGCATATGCCATGCGTCAACCATCATCCCGCCGCAGTACAAAAAGCAAACATTCGACATGCCAAGCGATGCCATGCACGGACCTGCAATGGACGTTTGTGGAACCGACGCCCAGCCCCATGATGACGCGCGAGCAGGCGGAAGCACTTAATGCCGCCGAGCTTGCACGCGCACAGCGCCCACCGCGACGCGTGCGTCCGACGCAGCAGTGCACCATGGGTTATGGCTACTATCCCGACAGCCAACAGCCCGTACCCGCACTGCGCCTGCGTGGCCGCTGGCTGGAACAGTTGGGCTTCGCCATAGGCTGCAAGCTGCGCATCACTGTGCGGGATCGTGAGTTGGTTATCACGTTGGTTAGTGAAGAGTGCATACCATTAAAGGAACCATGAAGACAGTGGGTTGCGCAGTTCAGTTGACAGACCCTGACAGACTCTTAATGAAATCGTGGAGATGTAAAAAATACTAAAGACCAAGGAATTACAGCAAGAAATATAAATAAAATGAAATAATATCGAGACAAAAATGCACGTCCACGAAAGATGAATAAAATCTCAACTATTGTCAGAAAAAATAAAACCGACTCGATCGTGAAGTAAAAATAGTAAATTATGTCCTTAGCTTTCCAGCCATATGAAAAAACATGGAAGCAAGTCCTTACCAACATCCCAAAATCACCAACACAGCTAAGTCCGTATGAAATGAAGAAAAATCTCACGACCTTCCTCAGATTGCCAAAAAATAAAGAAATTGGAATGACTACAATCGAGGCGGCCACAATAAGGACATTAGCCAAGAAAAAAATAATCTCCCACCCAAATCCTCCCATTATCAAGGCACATCTCCGCGAAAAATCATGGTTAAATTAAAATTAATTTCCAGAGCAGCCATTTTGCATACCCATACTCCTACATCCAGTATTAATACGCCCCTCCGGATCAAGCATATCGTCAACTCCACCTATAATTTCCATGCCATAAACAGTGCCGCGAACCATTTTACCCATATACTTAACATGTATCTCCTGAAGAATAGGATCGCGCTGCTCTTTACCTAGCTGCCTGATACTCCACTGCCTCGAATCCATTGCGCCACCTCCGAAATATATTTCACTAAAGCTATCATGACCACTGGACATTATCTCGTTTCCAGCCGCTGATCTCCAATCCTCCATGACGTTACCAGATCCAAAAAACTTATTGTAATAAGCTCCCCCTTCAAAAAGCCAATTGCTCAAATTCGTTCTAGATTGATTCTCAGCAGCAGCAAACCATACTGCCCCTGTCTGCCTCGCCATCGCCCCGAAGAAATCCGCACGCGGAATAATATCGTTGATTGCCGCATAGACTTGGCGATCACCGAAGACTAGATCCAAGGTACTCTTGCGAGAATCTTTAATATCACCATCCATCTGCGTCAATGGAGCACGGTAAGGCGCACCAGTTAAAAAAGAAGCATAGCTTTTCCAAGACTGATCCCCCACATAACTGAGCGCCTCGCGCACACCCTGCTGGCAAGCGCTTCCCGAAGGGTCTTGGGAACATGCCTGCTGTAGCGCGAGGTCGTTGCTTTTCGAGAGGGCAACGTACTTCTGCACTACCTCGTCGCATCCCCCGGTTATTGAGCACGATGCTAACTCACTTTGCAGCTGAGTAATTTGCTGGTGGTTCAAATAATTATTCGCCACCTCATTCCCTGCCGTCGCCGCGCCCGATGCACCACCGGCCACAGCACCCGCCGCTGTCGATGCCAGGCCCGTCAACGCATCGGCCAGTGGCCCGGTCACGCCGGCATTGCGTAGCGCATCGGCCACCGCCGGGGCCGTCAGCGTGCCCGCCGCCGCGCCTGCGGCGCCGCCTACTCCACCGGTCAATCCTCCCACCGCCGTATGCGCCAGCACCCGCAGCGTGCCATTGGCACCCCACTGGCTGTCCAGTTGGTCGGCCTGCGCGATCAATTGCGCTTTCTGATCCGGGTCGGTGGTGTTAGCGGCTTGCAGCCGCATGGCCGCCGCTTCGTTCGTCTTGTGCTCGGCGTAATCCCCAATCGCCTTACTGGCCTGCTGCCCGAACGTCGCCATGATTTCCGCACCAGCGGTCACTTGCTGTTGCAGTTGTTGCCCGTTCCAGTCCTTGACCAAGCCATTACCGCTGTCCCCGGTATGCACGTCGCGGTTCAGTGCGGCCAGGGTGTCGGCGATGCTCTTGCCGCTCTTGGCTTGTTGCCCCGCTGCATCGGTGATCGTCAGGTCGCCACCGCTGATCCCGCTGTGGGTGATCGAGGTCTGGCTGCCGCTCTTGCTGTCGTAGCCAGCGGCCGTTCCCCTCGCCCCGCTGCCCTGGTTCTGCCAGGACCAACTGCTGCCCTGGTTCGCCGTCGGGGGCATTTGGCTGCTGGCCGTGTCGCCACTGCTGCCGTCGCTTTTGCCATCGCTCTTGCCATTGCTACCGCCCGCCGCATACCCCCCGGACAGGTTCACGCCCGTGGCCTTGTAGTGGCTGGTGTTGGTGATGTCGGCCACCGTCAGCGTGCCGGTGGTCAGTTGGTTGCGGCCTTGGTCGATGGCCGCTTGCGTGCTCGCGATCACTGCGCCCTTCAGGTCGGTGTTGCCGTGCACGGTGATGTCGAACCCGCCATCGCCGGCTTGGATGCCGCTTTGTTCCCGCACGCTGGCAAAGTCGCCATCCACCTTGGAGTGGCTATAACTCGCACTGCCGCTTGCGCCGATACCCACGGTGACACTGGCGCTGGCAGCCGTGTCGTGGCTGGCGTAGTGGCTGGTGTCCTGTTCGCTGTGGATGTGCAGGTCGCCCCCCACATCCGCCATCACCCGGTTGGCCGACAGCACCGCGCCATCCAGCGTCGTGTCATTGCCACTGAGGATGGTCGCGGTGTTGCCCGCCGACAGGTGGCTATTGCGTTGGGTCACGTCCGTCCCATCGCCCTGACCGTGCGCGGTGCTGGCGTTGGCAGTCACCCCCATCGCCGCGCCGTCCGCGCCATAGTTCACCGCCACACCGATCGCCGCGCTGCCGCTCTTGCTGCGGCTGTGCTGCTCGCTTGTGTCCTGTGCCGACTCCACCGTGATGTCGTGGTCGGCCGCCAGCAACAGGTTGTTGCCCGCTTTGACGTCGCTGCCACGGATCAAGAGGTTGCTGTCGTCACCGCCGCCGGTGGCGATCAGGGTGACGTTGCCGCCAGCGTGCAGGGTCGAGCCCTTGCTGGTGTCGCTGTGTTGTGTGCTCTCGCTATGACTGCGGCTGCCGCCCACGGTGATGGCGACGTTGATGCCCGCTCCTTGCGCGACGCCCTTGGCGCTGTCGGCCGAGAGGTTGCCCATCGCCTGGCCCGCCCCATACGCGCTGTACGCCGCCGACGCCCCGGCCAGCGCCTGCATCCGCGCATCGCCCTTGGCCTGGCTGCCCGCCTGCGCGCTGTGCACCGCCCCCTGCGCCAGGTTCAGCGCCGCCGAGGTCACCGACGCCGTCAACCCGCCTTGCTTGAACGCCGTCTTCTGCGTGCTGTCGCGGGTGTCATGTACCTCGGTAATCGCGATGTCCTTGGCCTTGGCGGTGAGGTCGCCTTGCAATGCCATCACATCGCTGCCGGTGATCGCCAGCGTGTTGCCCGCCACCAGCGTCACGTTGCCGTCCAGGCTGCCCACCGTGCTGCCGGTGTGGGTCAGCGTGCTGCTGGTGGTATCGGTCTTGAGCGATTGCTTGCCGTAGGTGACGCTGAGACCACCATTGCCGAACAGGCCGCTCTTCTTGCGCTGGCTGTCGTGTTCCTCGCTGTGCGTGTTCTGCGCTGCCTCCAAGGTGAGGTTGTTGCCGGCGGCCAGCACCACGTCGCCGGTGCCGACGATCTGCGCGCCCTGCGACAACAGGTCGTTGCCCGCCGCGATGTGCACCGTGTCGCCACTCAGGCTGCTCGTCACCGCTAGGCTATCGTGGCTCTCGTCGTGCGTGGTCGTGGTCTTGCTCGACAGCAACCCGCTCTTGCGCGTGCGTTGGTCCACCACCGCAGTTGACATCGAACCCAACCGACCGCAATCTCTCGACCAAGGAGCGTAGAAACTCCTCAGACAGCGGTACCCACCTCCGACAAACCGGTGGGTTTTTTGTGCCTGTTCGCAGGTGCAAGCCGACGCAATGCCTGCGTCGGGAGGGCGGCTAATACAACACCCTTCGGGGAAATACGCCCGCCGTCTGTCTGCGGTTTCTAACCTCCCGACATCCCGTCGCCGTTGGCGGCGGTTCTCGCACACCGAGGAGGCTTTTGCAATGCGTCAACCGTCATCCCGTCGCAGTACAAAAAGCAAACGTTCGACATGCCAAGCGATGCCATGCACGGACCTGCAATGGACGTTTGTGGAACCGACGCCCAGCCCCATGATGACGCGCGAGCAGGCGGAAGCACTTAATGCCGCCGAGCTTGCACGCGCACAGCGCCCACCGCGACGCGTGCGTCCGACGCAGCAGTGCACCATGGGTTATGGCTACTATCCCGACAGCCATAAGCCCGTGCCCACATTGCGCCTGCGTGGCCGTTGGCTGGAGCAGCTGGGCTTTGCTATCGGCTCCAAGCTGCGCATCACTGTGCGGGATGGTGAGTTGGTGATCGCAGTGGTTGGTGAGGAGTAAATGCGAGTGAACGAGCCTTGAGGGCCAAGGCTACACAGTTCAGTTGACAGACCAAATTAGCGTTTCGATCCACTTCCACGACGCGGCAGCAATCCCTTTGCCACGAGCCATGAGTGCAACCTTTCCATCACTGATGCAGTGTCCGATTTTGTTTTTTTGGCTGCTATTACAGAATCCAGCATCTTAAGCTCCTCGTCAGACTCTTCTCTAGCTTTTTTACCCCAAACAGGACTCAGGCGCTCCATTAAATTAATTCTTTCCATGAGAAATTTTTTCCTGCCGCAATTGACATCATTAATCTCCCTGAAATCTTCGGAATCCGTAATAATTCTAGATATAATTCCATCAAGAATCCAATGAAGGACCTCATCACTAGAAAAAGTCTCCCTCCTAAATATTTGACACCCCCTCTCATCACGCGCACAAATAAATTTACCATCCTCGAATATTAAAAATTTCTCCCCATCAGTTCCAGGGCCCGTCCTGATAAAAAGCAAACTCTCCGGCGCACCAATTTTCCTCCCAAGAAAAATTAATTCATTCTGTATTTTTACTATCTCTTCTTTCATTAATTTACTCTTTTTAAGAATTCATTGTCCAATAACCATTGCACATCAACCCTATAAGGGAATCTCGGTAAAATTTGCACACCTCCTCCAGGCTGACCGAATGCAGGCGCTATCTTTCCTTGAATCACTGGCAGTGGCTCTATGACTTCATATTCATAGTATCCACCACTTCGTGAACCTGGCGCCAAGGCTCTTTGCTCATAAGGCACCCCATTAGGCGATAAAAATCTTCCTTCAGGATCGCCATATCTATCCAATTTTGTACCTACACTCAAAGTAGTTTCAACACGTTCCCCTGCAAATCCAAGATTCTCTGGCCAATCCCAAGCGCTACCATCAGGCTTCTTGAATTGATCATACATCGAAAAGCCGCCAGACTCCGCATCGACCAAGGCAGAACCAGAATAAAATCCGCCCCCATACTTAAATACCTGCGCATCAGCAGCGCCAGCACGCATCTCCTTGGTCACAAATCCCAGCGTGTAACCGGAAGAATTCAGCGTTTCCTTAATAGATTTTATCGCCTTTCCGGCAACATCCCCTCCAATTTCACCAAACTTGGAAAGAATCACTGCGCCGGCAACACTATCCAATGCGCCGTTTATATTTCCATTAACCAGCTTCTTTGTCACATCTGCCGCAAAGCCAACATCACCACTGAACGTTGTAGCCCCAATCCATGCATCACGACTCATGACTCCGCCGACATAATCGCTCGCCCAGCCACTACTCGTGCGATTCAGTGCTTGCAATAAGAAACGCCCATCATCATTGCTGACAGCTTTATTCAACACTGCTCCGTACACTTGGTTGAGCGCCGTTGTGCCACGTAGCGTGTCGGCAAACATCGAGTGATCGTTGTATTGCCCCCAGTCGGCAGCGAAGTCCGTGTACGTCCTATTTGTCTGATTGATGCTGTCCAGGAAGCTTAATGCAGGGCCGTCCTGAGCGACTTGCCCACCCATGCCTAGTATCTCGTTCCACCTACTGTCTGTTTGACGCATCGCCTGGATTATCAGGCGTTGTCTGGCTGCCTCCACTTGCTCCGGAGTGCATGAGTCACCACATTGCAGCGCAGCGAAGTTGGCTGCGTTCTCATTGATTTTCTTGATTTCGTCCGGATGCAACTGCCGATTATTCGTATCCTCGTTGAACGCCGTCGCCGCACCGCTTGCACCGCCGGTGACCGACCCCAATCCCGCTGCCAAGCCCGCACCCACCGCTTCACGCACGCCATCGGGCAGGTCCTTGGTCAGTTCGTTCAACCTCGGCGCCGCGCTGGCGGCCGCGCCCGCGCCCAACGCGCCTTGCACACCGCCGCCCAATGCGCCCATCGCCGCATGCGCCGCCACACGGTAAGCCCCGCCTTCATCCCATTTGGCCGCTTCCGCTTCGTTGCCCTGCGCACGTAGTTCCAACGCCTTTTGCGAAGCGTAATCCCCAATCGCCTTACTGGCCTGCTGCCCGAACGTCGCCATGATTTCCGCACCAGCGGTCACTTGCTGTTGCAGTTGTTGCCCGTTCCAGTCCTTGACCAATCCATTACCGCTGTCCCCGGTATGCACGTCGCGGTTCAGCGCGGCCAGGGTGTCGGCGATGCTCTTCCCGCTCTTGGCTTGTTGCCCCGCTGCATCGGTGATCGTCAGGTCGCCACCGCTGATCCCGCTGTGGGTGATCGAGGTCTGGCTGCCGCTCTTGCTGTCGTAGCCAGCGGCCGTTCCCCTCGCCCCGCTGCCCTGGTTCTGCCAGGACCAACTGCTGCCCTGGTTCGCCGTCGGGGGCATTTGGCTGCTGGCCGTGTCGCCACTGCTGCCGTCGCTTTTGCCATCGCTCTTGCCATTGCTACCGCCCGCCGCATACCCCCCGGACAGGTTCACGCCCGTGGCCTTGTAGTGGCTGGTGTTGGTGATGTCGGCCACCGTCAGCGTGCCGGTGGTCAGTTGGTTGCGGCCTTGGTCGATGGCCGCTTGCGTGCTCGCGATCACTGCGCCCTTCAGGTCGGTGTTGCCGTGCACGGTGATGTCGAACCCGCCATCGCCGGCTTGGATGCCGCTTTGTTCCCGCACACTGGCGAAGTCACCATCCACCTTGGAGTGGCTATAACTCGCACTGCCGCTTGCGCCGATACCCACGGTGACACTGGCGCTGGCAGCCGTGTCGTGGCTGGCGTAGTGGCTGGTGTCCTGTTCGCTGTGGATGTGCAGGTCGCCCCCCACATCCGCCATCACCGTGTTCGCCGACAGCACCGCGCCATCCAGCGTGGTGTCGTTGCCACTGAGGATGGTCGCGGTGTTGCCCGCCGACAGGTGGCTGTTGCGTTGGGTCACGTCCGTGCCATCGCCCTGACCATGCGCGGTGCTGGCGTTGGCGGTGAAGCCCATCGCCGCCCCCTTGGCGCCATAGCTGATCGCCGCGCCGATCGCCGCGCTGCCGCTCTTGCTGCGGCTGTGCTGCTCGCTGCTGTCCTGTGCCGACTCCACCGTGATGTCGTGGTCGGCCGCCAGCAACAGGTTGTTGCCCGCTTTGACGTCGCTGCCACGGATCAAGAGGTTGCTGTCGTCACCGCCGCCGGTGGCGATCAGGGTGACGTTGCCGCCGGCGTGCAGGGTCGAGCCCTTGCTGGTGTCGCTGTGTTGTGTGCTCTCGCTATGACTGCGGCTGCCGCCCACGGTGATGGCGACGTTGATGCCCGCTCCTTGCATAGCGTCCTTGGCGCTATCGGCCGAGAGCAGCTTGCCCATCGCCTGGCCCGCCCCATACGCGCTGTACGCCGCCGACGCCCCGGCCAGCGCCTGCATCCGCGCATCGCCCTTGGCCTGGCTGCCCGCCTGCGCACTGTGCACCGCCCCCTGCGCCAGGTTCAGCGCCGCCGAGGTCACCGACATCGTCAACCCGCCTTGTTTGAACGCCGTCTTCTGCGTGCTGTCGCGGGTGTCATGTACCTCGGTAATCGCGATGTCCTTGGCCTTGGCGGTGATGTCGCCTTGCAACGCCATCACATCGCTGCCGGTGATCGCCAGCGTGTTGCCCGCCACCAGCGTCACGTTGCCGTCCAGGCTGCCCACCGTGCTGCCGGTGTGGGTCAGCGTGCTGCTGGTGGTATCGGTCTTGAGCGATTGCTTGCCGTAGGTGACGCTGAGGCCACCATTGCCGAACAGGCCGCTCTTCTTGCGCTGGCTGTCGTGCTCCTCGCTGTGCGTGTTCTGTGCCGTTTCCAAGGTGAGGTTGTTGCCGGCGGCCAGCACCACGTCGCCGGTGCCGACGATCTGCGCGCCTTGCGACAACAGGTCGTTGCCCGCCGCGATGTGCACCGTGTCCCCACTCAGGCTGCTCGTCACCGCAATGCTGTCGTGGCTCTCGTCGTGTGTGGTCGTCGTCTTGCTGGAGAGGAACTTTTTCTTGCGCGTTTGCTCGTCCACCACGCTGTCGTGTTGTTCCTGCGTCGCCGTCAGCGCCACGTCGTGGCCGGCGGCCAGGGCGATGCCGCCGGTCTGGCTCGCCACCGCCGTCGATGCCAGGGTCAGGTCGTTGCCTGCGCGCATCACGATGTCGCCACCTGCACCCAGTTGCGTGCCTTGCACGTGCTCGTCGTGGGTGGAGGTGACCAGCGAGTGGCGCTTGCTCACGCTGCTGTTGGACTGCGTCGTGCTGTCCACCACCGCCTGACTATCGATGTCGTGGCCGGCCTGCACCGCCAGCGTCTTGCCGGCGCCGATCTGCGCCGCTTGCAGGGTCACATCGTGGCCCGCCGCCAGCACCACGTCGCCGGCGCCTTGCACGCTGCTCACCGCATGCGTGGTCTCGCTGCTGCGCTGGTAGTTGCGTGCATCGTGTGTGGCGTCGGTGCTGTGCGTGAGCGTCTGCGCGCCCAGGGTCAGGTCGTGACCGGCCACCAGTTGGGTCACCCCATCGGTGCCGGCGTTGCGTACCTGTGCGCCCTGCAAGGTCACGTCGCCGCCACCCACCACCGACAGGATGCCGCTGCCATTGGCTCCGGTCACGTAGAGCATCGCGGCATCCACGAAGTGATGACGTATACGCTGGTGTCGCGCGGCTCCACCGCGCCACCGGCAGGACCACGCGTGTTGACTTAACGCAGCCCTTCACACGATAGCGCGAGGCGGCAAGACATTGAACGAGCCACCGCCATGGCGATCACACAACTGCGGCATCGCATCATCCACGGCCCTGACGGACGACCTGGACATCGAACACACCCAGCAACCCGTCTAACGGCACCCTGGCACGGCGCTGCTTCGGGTTGACCACAAGCTCCTGGGCACGCAGCAATTCCAGCAAATGCTCGGCCAACGGCATGACCATGTGCCGGCCCCAACACCGTTCGGATGCGTGTCCGAACGGGAGATAGCCAGGCAGCGCATCGGGATCCAATCCATTCCAACGTTCTGGACGGAACACTTCGGGATCCTCCCACAGTGCCGGGTCGCGATGACTGAGAAAGGGCAGTATCAGCACGTCGTCGGCAACGCCGATGCGCGGGTCCAAGGCGACGTATTCGGGCGAGGCGTTGCGCATCAGACTCCAGGACGGGGGCAGCAAGCGCATCGCTTCGTAGAGAATGTTGCGATTGGACGCCGCCGCATCGAACGGCGAGCCGAGCCACAGCGCGTTGGCGACAAGCGTGGAGATGGCGAAGCACACCGACGCAGCCGCGCGCCGGTACAGGCCCATGGCGTAGCGGCGCTCGCGGTAGCAACTGGCGCCTTTGGCAGCGATCAGCTTGGCCAGCGCCGAAGCATCCTCCCGCGGCGTCAGAGGCAATACCGCACCTGCGGCAATGACCATCCAGGTCAGCATAGGAGTCAATTGCAAGGCTCTGTCCATCAGCACGCGCAAGCGCCATGGGTCCACGCGGAGCAACAGGTCGCGCAGATAGACATGGCCGACATGCGGCCACGAACCGGACAGATCGAGCGTTACGGGAACCGGGCGTTTCAGCGCCTCGCGCACATCGGAGCCGATCGCCTGCATCAGCTTCGATGCTTCGGTGCGCGGGATCGAGCGACCTCGCAGGGGTTTGAACGTCGGGCGTTCGTGCTCCGTCGCGGGCCGGGCCGCGAGCACACGATCAATCAGCGTCGGACCAGCGACGCCGAGCATATTCGTTTCCAAACGGAATAAATCCTGCCCAAGATGCTCGTGCAACAAGGCCTGCAAACGCGGCTGCAAGATTGTCGTTCGCGACTCGCGATCAGCCAGGATGGCGGGCATCCGAACTATCTCCTAGTTGGGAAAACCGATCCCTGGCACTCAGCATCCACAGACATAGGGCGTATTACATGCAAAAAGCGACGCAGAGCAGAACGTGCGGCGCAAACCACCCAATGAATACCATCATCGAACAGGAACCCCATGCCTGGTTAAGGACATGAAGTTCCTTTCACCGACCGCATATCGTAGAAGTAAAGGATTGCCCTTTAGGGAGGGTGATTGTCACGTTATGCAGCAACTGCAAGTGGCAGCAATGGCGATCAGTACGAGATGTATAAAGCCCAAGCAGAGGACTTCAAGCTCTTCTTGTTGGAAGAAAGCAATTCCTTGATAGTAAGCATTAGCTTCATGAACGGCATCATCACAAAAGTAAAGAATTGCCCTTTCGGGCGTGCGATTGCATCGTTTACAGCTATGTTGACAGCGCGTAGAGATTCGCTTGCAAGGCGACTCGCGCAACTGCACCCTACCTCGCTATAGCAAGATGTGCAAACACGAAATCCTGATTTCTTTCACAAAATCACATCATCATCTGGAATGAGTTCATGCATAGCGCGCACCAACTGCCGATGCCACGCGCTGCCGTCGCTACGACGACGTTGAACAACGCATGACATCAATGCATGATCGAGAGCGTCGTCACACAATCCAGACGCAAGGATACATGCCCATGTTGCGGACGTCTTTGCTCAAACGCCTCGCTGTCGATCTGTCTGCAATGAGTGGAGGCCGCACCACGTCCCCAGCAACACCGCAGCGGCGGCGGCGACATTAAGACTCTCCACCAAGACTCTCCAGCGCGCCACTGCCAGGAATCGACAGACGCAGATCGCAAGCCTGCGCGAAGCTGCGGTCCATGCTGTCACGCTCGGCGCCCATCACGTAGACCGGTCAGTTGCCCGATCTGCTCGCGCACCAGCTTCTGTTCGTAGTACCCATCGCCCAGGCGCTGTTGCATGGTGTCGGCGTTGTAGCCCAGTTGCCGCAGTTGCGCGCCCGAACTCAGCCACACCCAGTAGTTGGTGAAGCGTGGATCGGTCTCCACCAGCGCGTGGCCGCCGTTGGGCTGCACGCTGAACAGGCTGGCGCTGGGCAGCTGCGTGTTCGGCGTGCCCATCACGATGCGGTCCGGCGAACCGCCCGCCGCGTTGACCGCCACGCTGCCGCCGACCGCGCCCTGCCCGCTCACCGCGTCCATGGCGGCAATGCGCACGTATGTATTGCGCAGATGATCGGTTGACATCGAACGCAACCGACTGCAATCTCTTCGAAAAGGAGCTTCGAAACTCCTCAGACAGCGGTACCCACCTCCGTGAAACTGGTGGGTTTTTTGTGCCTGTTCGCAGGTGCAAACCGACGCAATGCCTGCGTCGGGAGGGCGGCTAATACAACACCCTTCGGGGAAATACGCCCGCCGTCTGTCTGCGGTTTCGAACCTCCCGACATCCCGTCGCCGTTGGCGGCGGTTCTCGTATACCGAGGAGGCATGTGCCATGCGTCAACCTTCATCACGCCGCAGTACAACAACCAAGCGTCCGCCATGCCAAACGAAGCCATGCACGGACCTGCAATGGACGTTTGTGGAACCGACGCTCACTCCCATGATGACGCGCGAGCAAGCGGAAGCACTGAATGCAGCCGAGCTTGCACGCGCACAACGCCCACCGCGACGCATGCGTCTGACGCAACAATGCACCGTGGGCTACGGTTACTATCCTGACAACCATCAACCCGTGCCCGCCCTGCGCCTGCGTGGCCGATGGCTGGAGCAGTTGGGCTTCGCCATCGGGTCAAAACTGCGCATCACTGTGCGGGATCGTGAGTTGGTGATCGCGGTTACTGATGAATAGGACATGCTGATAGACGGGCTTTGAGAACCTTGGTTACACCGATGGTTCGGCAACCCTACGCTACGAATCAAGGCGTGCATGCATCTGCTTCTGTGTATTTCTTACAAAATAGACTATTAATTCGTCTACTCAATTCACGACGCGGGATAATCGCATCTGGCCGACAAGCAGGAAGCCCTTTAAATCCTTTACAGGCACTATCATTTTTATCAATATAAATAAATCCACTTTTTTCCATGCAACGCCCCATCAAGGCAACCTCATTACTAGAAGGAAATAAATTTAAATCTCTATCCGCAATACCTAATGGAGTTGGATAGCCACACTCAAGCATAGCTTTCTTTACATCAATTTTAGACACACCTGGCGCCGACCACATTTCATATTCATAAGGATTTGGCTGAAAAGGCACAAAATCAGAACAGCCAGAAATAATTACAAATGCGCAAAGAAAAATAATTTTTCTCATCCCACTCTCACTCCCCTGTTTTATTAATTTGATAAGATATTGGCTTCCCGGAATTTACATCTTGCCATAGCTTAGAGCATCTATCGTTCGAACCAGCACCATAGCAATTATGTGATGTGCCACGTCCGCCAAGCGCACGCATCATTTCAGCAATAAAACTACTCCCATCAGGAATAGTTCCGCCTGTCGCTGGATTTCCACCGATCAAACGACCGACAGGGTCAGCTATATGATTCTGCAATGTCAGCACCATGGACTGTGGATCATCCTGCGCCTCGCGATTCTGAAGGAAACTCAAGATATCATCTGCTTTCTTGGCATTATACGCCGGACCAAAGAAGGAGATCGTGGTCTTGCTCAGCAATCCAGCTGCATCATCCATCTTTGCAATCGACTCCAGGGCATTGCCTATCGTCATTGAACCACGGCTATGTCCATCAAAATGAAGTCCTGTTTCACCATACTTCAACATTAAATTTTCTGTTTCCTTCGTGGAATTAGTCAACCCCCAAAAATCATTCTCCAAATATTTCTGGTAGCCCGCAATTAACAACTCAGCCAAGCGGCTATCCGCCTGAGGGAAATGGATATAATATTGTGGACCTACAGCAGTATCGTGTTGGTTTGCGTAACTCTCTGCTGGTTCATCGTTACCACTTTTTCCATTGAAGATACCATTGTCCGCAATATGCACCCTACCATCAGATGCAGGCTGAAGGTTCTCCTTTTCATCTCCAGTCACCTCCTGCCCGGGGACCAATTCACTATGTGCATCCTTTGCAACTTTATATAACGTGTGATCCTTGACGAACATATCAGCATAAGCCTCATCCGTGACCTTGACCACCCGATCATAAACCAACCGCTTCGCCTGCTGCTGGAACTCCACGTCCTCCTGCAGCTTTTTCTGATCAACTTCCACAACACCGTTACCATCCAAGACAGACGCCTTTCTCGCCAGGCCAGCCAGCGCGGCATCATCATTGTTGCGGATCTCCACCGCACCAGCGGCGATATCGCTGCGCGTCGTGCTCGTGTGATGCTCGCTGGAGCTTCCGCTCCCCAGTGCGTTGCTTGCCACGCCCTTGGACGCCGCATATTTGCTCCCGCTTAACATGCTCGAATCCACCGTCACGCTCGTGCCGGACGCACTGGCCTTCGATACGTTTTGCAGGTCTTCCACCGTCAAACTCCCGGTTGACAGATGATTCAACGCCGGATCGGCCGTACTCGCAATGGCCCCCCCAATCAGGTGAGTGTTGCCGCCCACATGGATCGCGAACCCGCCATCGCCGGCCTGGATGCCGCTCTGCTCCTTGACGCTGGTGTAGGTGCTGTTGACCTTCTGCTGGCTATAGCTGGCGCTGCTCCCGCTGAACCCCCACACCACCGTCGCGCCCGCCTGTTGTTGCTTGCTCTTGTAGTCGCCGGTGTCCTGCTCGCTCTGGATCAGCAGGTTGCCGCCAACCTGGGCCAGCACCTGGTTGCCGATCGCCTGCGCACCCTTGATCGTGGTGTCGTGGCCGCTGACCAGGCTCAGCGTGTCCTTCGCGGAAACCACGCTCTCGGTGTGCAGCGTGCTGTTGCCCTTGGCATTGCCCTTGCCCGCATAGGCGGTCACGTACACACCCGTGGTGGTGCCCACGCTCACGCCGATCTCCCCACCGGCGTTCTTGTTGTCCGACTTCTGCGTGTTGCGTTCCTCCTGGCTCAGCAGGTTCAGGTCGTGCGCCGCAGCTAACGCGACATTCTCGCCGTCGATCTTGCTGCCGATCACGTTGAGGTCGCCACCGGTGGCCGCGATGGTGACGTTGCCCTCGCTCTGGATGCGACTGCCCACCGTGCTCTCCTCATGCGTGGTGCTCTTGCTCGATGCGCTGCTGGCGCCGATGCCGATGCGCACGCTGACGCCCCCCATCGATCCACCTTGCGCGGTGGCAGCCTGATAAGCATCCACGCTGTCCTTGGCCGCATACGCCGCCTTGACCGCGTACAGCGCCTTGAGCCGGTCATCGCTCACTTGGCCGCCACGCTGGGTCATGCCATACGCCGCTTCAGCTGCCTGCACCACCGCGCCGGTCAGCCCCACGTTGATGCCGGCGCTGTGCTGCTTGGAGGTCTCCACCGTGTCCACGGTGTCTTCCACTGCCGAGATGGTCACGTCCTTACCCACGATGGCCGTGCCGGTCTTGCTCAGCACGTCGCTGCCGCTGATCGCCAGCGCATTGCCCGCCGTCATTGTGACCGCGCCGTCGATGCTGCCCACCGTGCTGCCGGTGTGGGTCACTTGCGTGGTATCGAGCGTATTGGTCTGCTTGCTCGCACCGATGGTGAAGCTGGCCCCGCCACTGCCGAACAGGCCGCTCTTCTTGCGCTGTTTGTCGTGCTCCTCGCTGTGCGTGTTCTGCGCCGTCTCCAGGGTGAGGTTGTTGCCGGCGGCCAGCACCACGTCGCCGGTGCCGACGATCTGCGCGCCTTGCGACAACAGATCGTTGCCCGCCGCGATCTGCACCGTGTCGCCACTCAGGCTGCTCGTCACCGCAATGCTGTCGTGGCTCTCGTCGTGCGTGGTCGTCGTCTTGCTGGAGAGGAACTTTTTCTTGCGCGTTTGCTCGTCAACCACGCTGTCGTGTTGTTCCTGCGTCGCCGTCAGCGCCACGTCGTGGCCGGCGGCCAGGGCGATGGCCCCGTTCTGGCTGGCGACCGCCGTCGATGCCAGGGTCAGGTCGTTGCCTGCGCGCATCACGATGTCGCTACCAGCACTCAGTTGCGTGCCTTGCACCTGCTCGTCGTGGCTGGAGGCGACCAGCGAGTGGCGTTTGCCCACGTTGCTGCTCGACTGCGTGCTGCTGTCCACCAGCGCCTGACTGTCGATGTCGTGACCGGCTTGCAACGCCAGCGTCTTGCCGGCGCCGATCTGCGCCGCTTGCAAGGTCACATCGTGGCCCGCCGCCAGCACCACGTCGCCCGCGCCTTGCACGCTGCTCACCGCATGCGTGGTCTCGCTGCTGCGCTGGTAGTTGCGTGCATCGTGCGTGGCGTCGGTGCTGTGCGTGAGCGTCTGCGCGCCCAGGGTCAGGTCGTGACCGGCCACCAGTTGGGTCACCCCATCGGTGCCGGCGTTGCGTACCTGTGCGCCCTGCAAGGTCACGTCGCCGCCACCCACCACCGACAGGATGCCGCTGCCATTGGCTCCGGTGACGTAGAGCCCGGCCACGCGCGTGACCGCCTCTTGATGTCCGCCGCCTTGCAGCGTCTCCACGGTGGAGGCCACGTCGATGTTGCCTGCCGCCCGGACACTCAACGCATCCACCGCGCTCACGCTGGCGCCATGGATGTCAATGTCGCTGGCCGAGCTCAACGCCACTTGGTTGCCGCTGATGCTGCCGCCCAGGTGCTCGATCCGACCCGCCTCCAAGGACACCAACTGACGACCGGCGATGGTGCCCGTGTTGGTCAGCGTGCCGCTCACATGTGCATCGACATTGGCACCGGCCAGTAGTGCCCCGCCGCTGTCCAGATCGCCCGGATGCAAACGCAGGTACACCTGCGGCACCAGCGCGGTGGTGGTGCGCCCATCGGGCAGCGTCACCGTCTGCGCCACCAGCCACACGATGTCGCTGGTCAATTGCGCCATCTGCGCTGCCGTCAACGCCACGCCCGGGCGCAGGCCCCAGGCTTTGCCCACCGTCGCGCCGGCCTCCAGCAGCGCCTGGTATTGCGCTTCGTCGCTGCTATACCCCTCCAGGAAGCGACGCCCGGTCAATTGCCCGATCTGCTCGCGCACCAGCTTCTGTTCGTAGTACCCATCGCCCAGGCGTTGCTGCATGGTGTCGGCGTTGTAGCCCAGTTGCCGCAGTTGCGCGTCCGAACTCAGCCACACCCGGTAGTTGGTGAAGCGTGGATCCGTCTCCACCAGTGCGTGGCCGCCGTTGGGCTGCACGCTGAACAAGCTGGCGCTGGGCAGCTGCGTGTTCGGCGTGCCCATCACGATGCGGTCCGACGAACCGCCCGCTGCGTTGACCGCCACGCTGCCGCCGACCGCACCCTGCCCGCTCACCGCGCCCATGGCGCTGGCGTTGCCCGTGCTGGCGCGCTGGGCACCGCTGGATTGCGCCTGCGCCGCGCTGCTCCCGGACACTCCGCCCGGGCCGTGCAGCGGACCGACCCCACCACCGCTCACCGCGCCCTGCGCACCCTGCACGCCCAGGTTGGCCAGCACCGACCCGTCCTGCACATTGGGCGCGGCGCGGCCCTGGTTGAGGTTGCTCAGATTGCCCACGTCGATGTGCAACGTGCCGCCGCTGGTGATCGATCCGCCGATCTGGCCGGTCTGCACCGAGATCGATGGATTGCTCCACTGCCGTGTGGTGCCGTTGTACGCGTGCGACACGTTGTTGAAGCTGTCGGTGCGGTACAGCGTCTGCGCCTGGTTGGTCACGCTGGCCGCGCCGGTGATGCCGTCGATGCTCAGGTCGCCGCCGGCGGCGATGCGCGCATAGGTGTTGTGCAGGTTGTCGGTGACGATATGCATCGCGCCGCCCGAGTGGATCACCGCATCCGGACCCGCGCCCGGTTGCAGCACGTCCTGCACCGTGGTGCGCGTGGCGATGCGGTATTGCTCGTTGTCGTCCAGGCCGCCGCCGCCGGTGCCTTGCGGATGGCTCAGGATGTGGTTTGGATCGGTGTAGGCGTATTGCGCGATCAGGCGCACGCAGTTGCGCGTGCAGGTGCCATACGCGTTGGAGTATGTGAGGGTGTCGCTCTCGTAGTGGAACGGCGGGGCGCCGGGTTCGTCGGCGGACACGGCGGCGAAGGGATCGCTGGCGCCGCTGCTCACCTGGTCCGGATTGACCTGGTTGTCCTGGCGACTGGAGTAGTAGATCGTCACCGTGCCCGTGCGCGGGTCCAGCCGCGAGCGCTCGCCGGTGGCCGAGTACATCGCGCCACGAGCGAAGAAGTACGCGCTGGTCTGCGCCGTGAGCCGGATCGTCGCTTGGTGCACCTGATAGCCATCGGGCGTGGTGTACACCGTGTCTTGCAGGATGTCCTGCGGGTTGAGGTAATAGACCTCGTACGCGCTGTAGTTGCTGGTGGAGCGCAGATCGTTGTGGGCATTTTGGCCGTTGTTGCGCCAGCTCGGTTGATCCAGCCGCACCGGCGCGGCGGTGGTCGTGGTCTGCGTGATGACCACGTTCTGGCGGATGTTGTTGAGCGCGCTGGCATGCAGCGCCAGCGTGCCAGCGATTTCGATAGTGGAGCCGAGGTTGTCCACCCGATTGGCATTGCCGGTGGCCTGGCTGTTGCCATCCAGCGCACCGCCGATGGCCGCATCGCCATCGCTGTAGAGTAAGGCACTGTCGGTGTTGGTCAATTGGCCCACGCCGATGTCCAGCCGCTGGCGCGCGGCCACCGTGGCCGCATGGGTCACCCCGGCCACGCTCTCGGCACGGTTGAGCAAGGTGCCGGCGGCGATGGCGACGTGGTCCCCATACACCCGTCCGGTGCCCACGTTGTCCACGGTCGCCGCTTGCAGTTGGGTCAGCGCGCCGTCGATCAGGCCGCGATTGGTCAGTTGCCCGCTGGCCTGGACGTGGGTAACGCCCTGGCTGCTCATCTCGCCGCTGGCGGTGTTGTCGAGATTGGCCGCGGCCAGATCCAGATTGTTCGCGCGCAGCACGCCCTGGTTGAGCAGATCGCCATCGGTGTGCACGGACAGATTGCCGTTGGCGATCAGTTGCCCGGTATTGGTCAGGCTCTCGTGCAGGCTCAGGCCCAGATCGCCCTGGGATTGCACTTGTCCATCGCCGCTGAGCGCGCGCTCAGTTGACATCGAACGCAACCGACTGCAATCTCTTCCACAAGGAGCTTCGAAACTCCTCACGTAGCGGTACCCACCTCCGTCAAACCGGTGGGTTTTTTGTGCCTGTTCGCAGGCGCAAACCGACGCACTGCCTGCGTCGGGAGGGCGGCTAATACAACACCCTTCGGGGAAATACGCCCGCCGGCTACGTGCGGTTTCGAACCTCCCGACATCCCGTCGCCGTTGGCGGCGGTTCTCGTACACCGAGGAGGCATGTGCCATGCGTCAACCGTCATCCCGTCGCAGTACAACAACCAAGCGTTCGCGATGCCAAACGACGCCATGCACCGATTTGCAATGGACGTTTGTGGAACCAATCCCCACACCCATGATGACGCGCGAGCAGGCGGCGGCGCTAAATGCTGCGGAGCTTGCACGCACACAACGTCCGCCGCGACGTGCGCGCCCGACGCAACAATGCACCATGGGTTACGGCTACTACCCCGACAGCCATCAACCCGTGCCCGCCCTGCGCTTGCGTGGTCGCTGGCTGGAACAGTTGGGTTTCGCCATCGGCTCCAAGCTGCGCATCACTGTGCGGGATCGTGAGTTGGTTATTACGGTGGTTGGTGAGGAGTGCATTCCAGTGGACGAAACGTGAAGGCCGAGGTTAAAAATTCATTTAACAGAGTAGTGGCCGCCAGCTTGTTGTACGGTTTAATCTACAGATTTTTCAGCGGGAATTAATTAAAAATCTTAATTAAATTCATGACCACGATCGCCATGAAAGGAAATATGCCGCATGAAATAAACGTAATATAGTAATAAAAATTTGGAGTGCTTCGCCCTCTGCAATACAAATATGAACTAAGAATTAAAATAAAAAAATAAACTGTACCCGCCAATGCCCACAGAAAGACGAAATCAAAAATAGATTTCACATAACCATCAAAAAAACTTTTTACTATTTTTAAAAAAAGATATGCATGTCCCACACATAAAACACCGTGGATGTTAAATAAAATTCTAATGGCAAATCTATCGAATTTAAATAAAAATGATACTGGAATTACAATCAAAGATATAGCAGAAACAATCAAGCCTAAAAATAAAAATAAAAACTCCCACCCAAATCCGCCGACCGTCATATACAAATGCTCCGTCTTGCGCCAATTTAAATAATTATTTGCCTGGAGCCTTTCCAGCGCAACCATTTGAAAAACCCATATTTCTGCACCCAGTATCGACTCTGGATTCGGGGTCAAAAATATTTTCAACCCCTCCAATTTTTTGCATTAATTCAACAGAAGGCCAGGCCATTTTTTTAATATAATTCTCGTGTATTTTTTGCAATACAGGATCACGCTGTTCATTACCTATCTGGGCAAGACTCCACTGAACAGGATCGACGGATCGATCCATATATATTTTATTGAAACTATCATAACCATGAGACATAATCTCATTACCTGCGGCAGACCTCCAATCTTCCATGACGGTGCCTACCCAAAACTTGTTGTAAGAATCTCCCAACCCAAAAATTGGACCACTCAAATTCGTTCTGGATTGATTTTCAGCCACAGCAAACCATACTGCCCCCGTCTGCCTCGCCATCGCCCCGAAGAAATCCGCACGCGGAATAATATCGTTGATTGCCGCATAGACTTGGCGATCACCGAAGACTAGATCCAAGGTACTCTTGCGAGAATCTTTAATATCACCATCCATCTGCGTCAATGGAGCACGGTAAGGCGCACCAGTTAAAAAAGAAGCATAGCTTTTCCAAGACTGATCCCCCACATAACTGAGCGCCTCGCGCACACCCTGCTGGCAAGCGCTTCCCGAAGGGTCTTGGGAACATGCCTGCTGTAGCGCGAGGTCGTTGCTTTTCGAGAGGGCAACGTACTTCTGCACTACCTCGTCGCATCCCCCGGTTATTGAGCACGATGCTAACTCACTTTGCAGCTGAGTAATTTGCTGGTGGTTCAAATAATTATTCGCCACCTCATTCCCTGCCGTCGCCGCGCCCGATGCACCACCGGCCACAGCACCCGCCGCTGTCGATGCCAGGCCCGTCAACGCATCGGCCAGTGGCCCGGTCACGCCGGCATTGCGTAGCGCATCGGCCACCGCCGGGGCCGTCAGCGTGCCCGCCGCCGCGCCTGCGGCGCCGCCTACTCCACCGGTCAATCCTCCCACCGCCGTATGCGCCAGCACCCGCAGCGTGCCATTGGCACCCCACTGGCTGTCCAGTTGGTCGGCCTGCGCGATCAATTGCGCTTTCTGATCCGGGTCGGTGGTGTTAGCGGCTTGCAGCCGCATGGCCGCCGCTTCGTTCGTCTTGTGCTCGGCGTAATCCCCAATCGCCTTACTGGCCTGCTGCCCGAACGTCGCCATGATTTCCGCACCAGCGGTCACTTGCTGTTGCAGTTGTTGCCCGTTCCAGTCCTTGACCAATCCATTACCGCTGTCCCCGGTATGCACGTCGCGGTTCAGCGCGGCCAGGGTGTCGGCGATGCTCTTCCCGCTCTTGGCTTGTTGCCCCGCTGCATCGGTGATCGTCAGGTCGCCACCGCTGATCCCGCTGTGGGTGATCGAGGTCTGGCTGCCGCTCTTGCTGTCGTAGCCAGCGGCCGTTCCCCTCGCCCCGCTGCCCTGGTTCTGCCAGGACCAACTGCTGCCCTGGTTCGCCGTCGGGGGCATTTGGCTGCTGGCCGTGTCGCCACTGCTGCCGTCGCTTTTGCCATCGCTCTTGCCATTGCTACCGCCCGCCGCATACCCCCGGACAGGTTCACGCCCGTGGCCTTGTAGTGGCTGGTGTTGGTGATGTCGGCCACCGTCAGCGTGCCGGTGGTCAGTTGGTTGCGGCCTTGGTCGATGGCCGCTTGCGTGCTCGCGATCACTGCGCCCTTCAGGTCGGTGTTGCCGTGCACGGTGATGTCGAACCCGCCATCGCCGGCTTGGATGCCGCTTTGTTCCCGCACGCTGGCAAAGTCGCCATCCACCTTGGAGTGGCTATAACTCGCACTGCCGCTTGCGCCGATACCCACGGTGACACTGGCGCTGGCAGCCGTGTCGTGGCTGGCGTAGTGGCTGGTGTCCTGTTCGCTGTGGATGTGCAGGTCGCCCCCCACATCCGCCATCACCGTGTTCGCCGACAGCACCGCGCCATCCAGCGTGGTGTCGTTGCCACTGAGGATGGTCGCGGTGTTGCCCGCCGACAGGTGGCTGTTGCGTTGGGTCACGTCCGTGCCATCGCCCTGACCATGCGCGGTGCTGGCGTTGGCGGTGAAGCCCATCGCCGCCCCCTTGGCGCCATAGCTGATCGCCGCGCCGATCGCCGCGCTGCCGCTCTTGCTGCGGCTGTGCTGCTCGCTGCTGTCCTGTGCCGACTCCACCGTGATGTCGTGGTCGGCCGCCAGCAACAGGTTGTTGCCCGCTTTGACGTCGCTGCCACGGATCAAGAGGTTGCTGTCGTCACCGCCGCCGGTGGCGATCAGGGTGACGTTGCCGCCGGCGTGCAGGGTCGAGCCCTTGCTGGTGTCGCTGTGTTGTGTGCTCTCGCTATGACTGCGGCTGCCGCCCACGGTGATGGCGACGTTGATGCCCGCTCCTTGCATAGCGTCCTTGGCGCTATCGGCCGAGAGCAGCTTGCCCATCGCCTGGCCCGCCCCATACGCGCTGTACGCCGCCGACGCCCCGGCCAGCGCCTGCATCCGCGCATCGCCCTTGGCCTGGCTGCCCGCCTGCGCACTGTGCACCGCCCCCTGCGCCAGGTTCAGCGCCGCCGAGGTCACCGACATCGTCAACCCGCCTTGTTTGAACGCCGTCTTCTGCGTGCTGTCGCGGGTGTCATGTACCTCGGTAATCGCGATGTCCTTGGCCTTGGCGGTGATGTCGCCTTGCAACGCCATCACATCGCTGCCGGTGATCGCCAGCGTGTTGCCCGCCACCAGCGTCACGTTGCCGTCCAGGCTGCCCACCGTGCTGCCGGTGTGGGTCAGCGTGCTGCTGGTGGTATCGGTCTTGAGCGATTGCTTGCCGTAGGTGACGCTGAGGCCACCATTGCCGAACAGGCCGCTCTTCTTGCGCTGGCTGTCGTGCTCCTCGCTGTGCGTGTTCTGTGCCGTTTCCAGGGTGAGGTTGTTGCCGGCGGCCAGCACCACGTCGCCGGTGCCGACGATCTGCGCGCCTTGCGACAACAGGTCGTTGCCCGCCGCGATCTGCACCGTGTCGCCACTCAGGCTGCTCGTCACCGCGAGGCTGTCGTGGCTCTCGTCGTGCGTGGTCGTCGTCTTGCTCGACAGCAACCCGCTCTTGCGCGTGCGTTGGTCCACCACCGCAGTTGACATCGAACACAACCGACCGCAATCTCTCGACCAAGGAGCGTAGAAACTCCTCACAGAGCGGTACCCACCTCCGTCAAACTGGTGGGTTTTTTGTGCCTGTTCGCAGGTGCAAACCGACGCAATGCCTGCGTCGGGAGGGCGGCTAATACAACACCCTTCGGGGAAATACGCCCGCCGGCTCTGTGCGGTTTCTAACCTCCCGACATCCCGTTGCCGTTGGCGGCGGTTCTCGCACACCGAGGAGGCATTTGCCATGCGTCAACCTTCATCGCGCAGCAGTACGACAACAAACAAGCGTTCGCCAAGCAAAGCGACACCATGCACCGATTTGCAATGGAAGTTTGTAGAACCGACTCCTAGCCCCATGATGACGTGCGAGCAGGCCGAGGCCCTGAATGCTGCCGAGCTTGCACGCAAACAACGTCCACCGCGACGCGTGCGTCCAACGCAACAGTGCACCATGGGTTACGGATACTACCCCGACAGCCATCAGCCCGTCCCCGCACTGCGCCTGCGTGGCCGCTGGCTGGAGCAGTTGGGCTTCGCCATCGGCTGCAAGCTGCGCATCACTGTGCGGGATCGTGAGTTGGTGATCACTGTGATTAGTGAGAAGTGAATGCTGGTGGATACGCTTTGAGGAGCGAAACTGCAAAATTCAATTTACAGACGCTATTGACCAGGCAAATCAGACCCAGGCGGACATCTAAGCCAAAATGGCAAATCATCCAGAGAGAGCGCATCATAATCAGCCGAAGGTCGATTTATATCAGAAATATAGAATGGAGCGTCAGAAAAACCTATTCGCACAGGAGAATAATCCTTAAATTCCTTATAAAATATCTCAGCACACTCCAGCGCTTCGTGGAATTTAATAAATAATTTCGAAAAAACATCCGAAAGAGTAGACCCACTTAACAACAGCCAGGTACCACTCTCTACAAATCCAAAATTACTTAAATCAACATCCTCAACCGAAATTCCCGAGAAAATTAAATTTAAATTACTTAATTCACCTCTTACTTCAGATATTTCATTAAGATCTATTGACCGGCAATAAAGCCTATCCGTAACCCCAGGAAATTTACTACCCCTATCACCACCCTCCAGCAAATAAACAACAGAATTAAAGAAAGTTAAAACATCAGTCGAAGGACCCAGCACAGAGACAGTCATAGCTGAGATAATGGCTACGTTAATCATTCCGTCTTAAACCTTATTGATGAAGGGGAAATTCTGCCACCCGACTTATCTACAATACCACGAATAATTTGCACGCGCTGAAGAGGAGTCACAGTCTGCCCACGAACGTCAATAACTACCTGCTGCGCCATTCCTTGCGGAAGATTTTCCGCCCTCTGCACAGCCTGTTTAGAAACATTATCTATTAACCCTTGCTGATTTTTATCTATATTATAATTTTTAACTTCAACACTACAGACATTACCTAAACACCAATCTGGGCGCACGCTACCAGGAGTACCGTAGGGAACTTCTTGACCATCTTTGAAGCTGACCTGTGCGCGAGCATTAGCTCCCAAATCTCCCCCAACATCCAACTCTGACTCTCGATGGGTTGGTCTCACATAGTCTTTTATTTTTGCATTAGCAGCAGCCTGGCCATCAGCCCCAGCATTAGCTGCTCCATTTACCCCCCTAACTTCACCCGATATTTCAGATGCAGTCTCTGCGCCATGCTCCAATGACCGACCGACTGAACCAACAGGCACCACGCCGCCAGCGATATTGAGCGCCGCGCTATCAACTACGCCCTTGTAATCGCCATCCGACAAGGACACCCAATTGGCACCTATCGGACCCAAAATCCCCAACTTCGCCATCAACCGCAGATCGTTCTTCTGAACAAATGCGGACATCGTCTGCAAATCGTCTGCACTCCACTTGGACATATCCGCAGGTCGAGTCGACCGCCAAAGTTGATACTGCCCCTCCAACTTGAGATCAGACGCCACCGCAAGATAGTCGTCCATCGTGATCGAATGCCCAGCGGTCAGATGCGTATCGAATACCTTGTCCGCGATCTTGCTGAGAATATTCCCACGATATGGTTGGTCGTACAGGGTCGGGTCGTAGAACTGGCTTTTGGTCGCGGTAAACGCCTGCTGAAGCTCGCCCTTCTCATTGACAAACCCAAGGTGCGCATCGGCCGCTTCGCTGGCAAGCCAGTTTGCAGCCGATTGATACTTTGCAGCATCCTGATCACTGGTTTTTGCCTGCGCAGTACTGTCTATCTGATCCAAAGTGGCAGCAATCAGCAACTGCATTGCCTCTTTCTCACTGATTTTTGCATACTCCGCGTACTTGGCAGCCTCAGCAGCAAGGAAGCTCATCTCGACGGGGTGCAACTGCCGATTATTGGTATCCTCGTTGAACGCCGTGGCCGCACCGCTTGCACCGCCGGTGACCGCCCCCAATCCCGCTGCCAGGCCCGCACCCACCGCTTCACGCACGCCGTCGGGCAGGTCCTTCGTCAGCTCGTTCAGCCTCGGCGCCGCGCTGGCGGCCGCACCCGCGCCCAGCGCGCCTTGCACGCCGCCGCCCAATGCGCCCATCGCCGCATGCGCCGCCACACGGTAAGCCCCGCCTTCGTCCCATTTGGCCGCTTCCGCCTCGTTGCCCTGCGCACGTAGTTCCAACGCCTTTTGCGAAGCGTAATCCCCAATCGCCTTACTGGCCTGCTGCCCGAACGTCGCCATGATTTCCGCACCAGCCTTCACTTGCTGTTGCAGTTGTTGCCCGTTCCAGTCCTTGACCAAGCCGTTACCGCTGTCGCCGGTATGCACGTCGCGGTTCAGTGCGGCCAGCGTGTCGGCGATGCTGTGGCCGCTCCTGGCTTGTTGCCCCGCTGCATCGGTGATCGTCAGGTCGCCACCGCTGATCCCGCTGTGGGTGATCGAGGTCTGGCTGCCGCTCTTGCTGTCGTAGCCCGCGGCCGTTCCCCTCGCCCCGCTGCCCTGGTTCTGCCAGGACCAAGCGCTGCCATTATTCACCGTCGAGGGCATTTGGCTGCTGGCCGTGTCGCCACTGCTGCCGTCGCTTTTGCCATCGCTCTTGCCATCGCTGCCGCCCGCCGCATACCCCCCGGACAGGTTCACGCCCGTGGCCTTGTAATGGCTGGTGTTGGTGATGTCGGCCACCGTCAGCGTGCCCGTGCTCAACCGGTTGCGCCCTTGGTCGATGGCGCCCTGGGTACTCGCGATCACTGCGCCCTTCAGGTCGGTGTTGCCGTGCACGGTGATGTCGAACCCGCCATCGCCGGCCTGGATGCCGCTTTGTTCCCGCACGCTGGCGAAGTCGCCATCCACCTTGGAGTGGCTATAACTCGCACTGCCGCTTGCGCCGATACCCACGGTGACACTGGCGCTGGCAGCCGTGTCGTGGCTGGCGTAGTGGCTGGTGTCCTGTTCGCTGTGGATGTGCAGGTCGCCCCCCACATCCGCCATCACCGTGTTCGCCGACAGCACCGCGCCATCCAGCGTGGTGTCGTTGCCACTGAGGATGGTCGCGGTGTTGCCCGCCGACAGGTGGCTGTTGCGTTGGGTCACGTCCGTGCCATCGCCCTGACCATGCGCGGTGCTGGCGTTGGCGGTGAAGCCCATCGCCGCCCCCTTGGCGCCATAGCTGATCGCCGCGCCGATCGCCGCGCTGCCGCTCTTGCTGCGGCTGTGCTGCTCGCTGCTGTCCTGTGCCGACTCCACCGTGATGTCGTGGTCGGCCGCCAGCAACAGGTTGTTGCCCGCTTTGACGTCGCTGCCACGGATCAAGAGGTTGCTGTCGTCACCGCCGCCGGTGGCGATCAGGGTGACGTTGCCGCCGGCGTGCAGGGTCGAGCCCTTGCTGGTGTCGCTGTGTTGTGTGCTCTCGCTATGACTGCGGCTGCCGCCCACGGTGATGGCGACGTTGAGGCCCGCTCCTTGCGCGACGCCCTTGGCGCTATCGGCCGAGAGCAGCTTGCCCATCGCCTGGCCCGCCCCATACGCGCTGTACGCCGCCGACGCCCCGGCCAGCGCCTGCATCCGCGCATCGCCCTTGGCCTGGCTGCCCGCCTGCGCACTGTGCACCGCCCCCTGCGCCAGGTTCAGCGCCGCCGAGGTCACCGACGCCGTCAACCCGCCTTGTTTGAACGCCGTCTTCTGCGTGCTGTCGCGGGTGTCATGTACCTCGGTAATCGCGATGTCCTTGGCCTTGGCGGTGATGTCGCCTTGCAACGCCATCACATCGCTGCCGGTGATCGCCAGCGTGTTGCCCGCCACCAGCGTCACGTTGCCGTCCAGGCTGCCCACCGTGCTGCCGGTGTGGGTCAGCGTGCTGCTGGTGGTATCGGTCTTGAGCGATTGCTTGCCGTAGGTGACGCTGAGGCCACCATTGCCGAACAGGCCGCTCTTCTTGCGCTGGCTGTCGTGCTCCTCGCTGTGCGTGTTCTGTGCCGTTTCCAAGGTGAGGTTGTTGCCGGCGGCCAGCACCACGTCGCCGGTGCCGACGATCTGCGCGCCTTGCGACAACAGATCGTTGCCCGCCGCGATCTGCACCGTGTCGCCACTCAGGCTGCTCGTCACCGCTAGGCTGTCGTGGCTCTCGTCGTGTGTGGTCGTCGTCTTGCTGGAGAGGAACTTTTTCTTGCGCGTTTGCTCGTCCACCACGCTGTCGTGTTGTTCCTGCGTCGCCGTCAGCGCCACGTCGTGGCCGGCCGCCAGGGCGATGCCGCCGGTCTGGCTCGCCACCACCGTCGATGCCAGGGTCAGGTCGTTGCCTGCGCGCATCACGATGTCGCTACCGGCACCCAGTTGCGTGCCTTGCACGTGTTCGTCGTGGGTGGAGGTGACCAGCGAGTGGCGCTTGCTCACGCTGCTGTTGGACTGCGTGCGGCTGTCCACCACCGCCTGGCTATCGATGTCGTGGCCGGCCTGCACCGCCAGCGTCTTGCCGGCGCCGATCTGCGCCGCTTGCAGGGTCACATCGTGGCCCGCCGCCAGCACCACGTCGCCGGCGCCTTGCACGCTGCTCACCGCATGCGTGGTCTCGCTGCTGCGCTGGTAGTTGCGTGCATCGTGCGTGGCGTCGGTGCTGTGCGTGAGCGTCTGCGCGCCCAGGGTCAGGTCGTGACCGGCCACCAGTTGGGTCACCCCATCGGTGCCGGCGTTGCGTACCTGTGCGCCCTGCAAGGTCACGTCGCCGCCACCCACCACCGACAGGATGCCACTGCCATTGGCTCCGGTGACGTATAGCCCGGCCACGCGCGTGATCGCCTCTTGATGTCCGCCGCCTTGCAGCGTCTCCACGGTGGAGGCCACGTCGATGTTGCCCGCCGCCCGGACGCTCAACGCATCCACCGCGCTCACGCTGGCGCCATGGATGTCAATGTCGCTGGCCGAGCTCAACGCCACTTGGTTGCCGCTGATGCTGCCGCCCAGGTGCTCGATCCGACCCGCCTCCAAGGACACCAGTTGACGACCGGCGATGGTGCCCGTGTTGGTCAGCGTGCCGCTCACATGTGCATCAACATTGGCACCGGCCAGTAGTGCGCCGCCGCTGTCCAGATCGCCCGGATGCAAACGCAGGTACACCTGCGGCACCAGCGCGGTGGTGGTGCGCCCATCGGGCAGCGTCACCGTCTGCGCCACCAACCACACGATGTCGCTGGTCAATTGCGCCATCTGCGCCGCCGTCAACGCCACGCCCGGACGCAGGCCCCAGGCCTTGCCCACCGTCGCGCCGGCCTCCAGCAGCGCCTGGTATTGCGCTTCGTCGCTGCTATACCCCTCCAGGAAGCGACGCCCGGTCAGTTGCCCGATCTGCTCGCGCACCAGCTTCTGTTCGTAGTACCCATCGCCCAGGCGTTGCTGCATGGTGTCGGCGTTGTAGCCCAGTTGCCGCAGTTGCGCGTCCGAACTCAGCCACACCCGGTAGTTGGTGAAGCGTGGATCGGTCTCCACCAGTGCGTGGCCGCCGTTGGGCTGCACGCTGAACAAACTTGCGCTGGGCAGCTGCGTGTTCGGCGTGCCCATCACGATGCGGTCCGGCGAACCGCCTGCTGCGTTGACCGCCACGCTGCCGCCGACCGTGCCCTGCCCGCTCACCGCGTCCATGGCGCTGGCGTTGCCCGTGCTGGCGCGCTGGGCACCGCTGGATTGGGCCTGCGCCGCGCTGCTCCCGGACACCCCGCCTGGGCCGTGCAGCGGACCGACCCCGCCACCGCTCACCGCGCCCTGCGCACCCTGCACGCCCAGGTTGGCCAGCACCGACCCGTCCTGCACATTGGGCGCGGCGCGGCCCTGGTTGAGGTTGCTCAGAGTGCCCACGTCGATGTGCAGCGTGCCGCCGCTGGTGATCGAACCGCCGATCTGGCCGATCTGCACCGAGATCGATGGATTGCTCCACTGCCGCGTGGTGCCGTTGTACGCGTGCGACACGTTGTTGAAGCTGTCGGTGCGGTACAGCGTCTGCGCCAGGTTGGTCACGCTGGCCGCGCCGGTGATGCCGTCGATGCTCAGGTCGCCGCCGGCGGCGATGCGCGCATAGGTGTTGTGCAGGTTGTCGGTAACGAGGTGCATCGCGCCGCCCGAGTGGATCACCGCATCCGGACCCACGCCCGGTTGCAGCACGTCCTGCATCGTGGTGCGCGTGGCGATACGGTATTGCTCGTTGTCGTCCAGGCCGCCGCCGCCGGTGCCTTGCGGATGGCTCAGGATGTGGTTTGGATCGGTGTAGGCGTATTGCGCGATCAGGCGCACGCAGTTGCGCGTGCAGGTGCCATACGCGTTGGAGTATGTGAGGGTGTCGCTCTCGTAGTGGAATTCGGGTGCGCCAGGCTCGTGCTCGCTCATCCCAGCAAAGGGATCGCTGGCGCCGCTGCTCACCTGGTCCGGATTGATGTTGTTATCGTCCCGACCCGTGTAATAGATGGTCACCGTGCCTGTGCGTGGGTCCAGCCGCGAGCGCTCGCCGGTGGCCCCATACAGCGCGCCACTGGCGAAGAAGTACGCGCTGGTCTGCGGCGTGAGCCGGATCGTCGCCTGATGCACCTGATAGCCATCGGGCGTGGTGTACACCGTGTCTTGCAGGATGTCCTGCGGGTTGAGGTAATAGACCTCGTACGCGCTGTAGTTGCTGGTGGAGCGCAGATCGTTATGGGCATTTTGGCCGTTGTTGCGCCAGCTGGGTTGATCCAGCCGCACCGGCGCGGCGGTGGTCGTGGTCTGCGTGATGACCACGTTCTGGCGGATGTTGTTGAGCGCGCTGGCATGCAGCGCCAGCGTGCCAGCGATTTCGATAGTGGAGCCGAGGTTGTCCACCCGATTGGCATTGCCGGTGGCCTGGCTGTTGCCATCCAGCGCACCGCCGATGGCCGCATCGCCATCGCTGTAGAGTAAGGCACTGTCGGTGTTGGTCAATTGGCCCACGCCGATGTCCAGACGCTGGCGCGCGGCCACCGTGGCCGCATGGGTCACCCCGGCCACGCTCTCGGCACGGTTGAGCAACGTGCCGGCGGCGATGGCGACGTGGTCCCCATACACCCGCCCGGTGCCCACGTTGTCCACGGTCCCCGCTTGCAGTTGGGTCAGCGCGCCGTCGATCAGGCCGCGATTGGTCAGTTGCCCGCTCGCCTGCACGTGGGTGACGCCCTGGCTGCTCATCTCCCCGCTGGCCGCGTTGTCCACATTGGCGGCAGACAAATCCAGAGTGTTCGCGCGCAGCACGCCTTGGTTGAGCAGATCGCCGTCGGTGTGCACGGACAGATTGCCGTTGGCGATCAGTTGCCCGGTATTGGTCAGGCTCTCGTGCAGGCTCAGGCCCAGATCGCCCTGGGATTGCACTTGTCCATCGCCGCTGAGCGCGCGCGCGGCCAGGAACTGGTTGCCTTGCGAGCGCAGCATCCCGGCGGTGTTGGTGACCGCGTCGGCATGGGTGTTCAAGCTGCCGCCGGAGGCGATCCGACCGCCGCTGTTGTCCAGCCACGCGCTCAGTTGCATGCTGCTGGCACCGTTGCTGAGCAGCTGGCCCTGCTGGTTGTTCAGCGCCTGCGCCCGCAGTTGCAGTTGCCCGGCCTGCACGCCCAGCGCGTTGCTGGCAGTGAAGGTGTTGCGGTTATCCAGCGTGGCGGCGGTGAGGCTGAGCAGACCGTTGGCCGCGAGCAGCCCGGCCTGGTTGTTCAAGTCCCCGCCCAGGGCCAGGGCCAGGCTCTGTCCGCCTTGGACCCGACCGCCGGCGTTGTTCAACGTCGCCGCGTTCAGCGCCAGATTGCCAGCCGCGCTCAGGCTGCCGGCGGCGCTGTTGTCCACGCTGCCCAGGCCCAGCCGCGCATCGCCCTGGGCAAAGACGACACCGCCGCGGTTGTCCAGGCGGCCACCGTCCACTTGCAGATGACCACCGGCGAGCAGGCCGCCGTTGGCGCCGGAGCCGGTGTTGACGATGGCCTGGCCGTCGGTCTGCACGGACAGGTCGGTCTTGGCCTGCACCCGCCCACCGGCGTTGATGAGGGCACCGCTGTGCAGAGCCAGCGCGCCGTTCTGGCTGCCCAGGGTGCCGCCGCTGTTGTCCAGTGCCTGCCCCTGGGTGTCCACGCTCAGCGTACCGCCGACCACGCTGCCGGCCCGGTTGGACAACCCGGCGCTTTGCAGTTGCACAGCACCGCTCGCCTGGAGGATGCCTGCGTCGTTGTCCAGCGCCCCGCCAATCTGGCCGCTCAGGTCGCTGCCAGCCACGACCGTGCCGGTACTGCTGTTGTCCAGCGTGCCCGCCGTCAGGGCCAGTTGGCCGGCGCTGGAGATCACGCCGTGTGCATGGTTGTCCAGCGCGCCATCCACCTGCATCTGCAAGGCGTTGCCGGCGGCGGAGACGATGCCGCCCTGGTTCGCCAGACTGGCCGCGTTGAACTGCCCCGCGCCACCCAGCAGGAGCTTGCCTTGCTGGTTCTGCACATCCTGGGCGATACGCAGCGTCGACAGGCCCTGGCCCGCCGCCTGCACGCTGCCCTGTGCGTTGAGCAGGCGCTGTGCGTTCAAGGCCAGGACGCCGTTGCCGGCGATCGTGCCGCCGGTATTGTCCAGCGTGCCGCCAACATTGAGGTTCAGGGCTTGCGTGCCGCTGGCGGTCAGGTGGCCGCCAGCGGTGCTGAGCGTACCAGTGGCGATGCCGATGGTCTGCGCCGAGGTGGTCCCATGGCTCAGGTCGGTGTTCTGCCCGGTGATGCCCAGCGTGCCGTTGCTGACGATGCTGCCACCACTGCCGCTCAGCGTGTCCGCCGCAATCTGCAATTGCCCGCTGCCGGCGTGCTGGATGGCGCCCTGGGTGTTGTCCAGCGATGTCGCTTGCAGGGTCAGGTCGCCATTGCTGGCCACCGTGCCGCCAGCATTGTTCAAGCGCTGCGCGTGCAGCACGCTGGCGGCATTGCCGCTGGCCACGATCCGCCCGCCACCGCTGTTGTCCAGCGTGCCGGCCTGCACTTGGAGGCTGGCCGCGCCCAGGGTGCCCTGGCGTTGATCCACCGTGTTGGCCGCCAAGGTCAGCGCGGCGCTGCTGACGATGCTGCCTTGCGTGTTGGTCACGCCGTTAGCGGTGAGCCTCAGCCCCTGGCTGCCGGTGTGGCTGAGGGTGCCATGGGCGTTGATCAGTTGGTCGGCGGCGATGGACAGAAGACTGCCGTTGCTGGCCACGGTGCCCTGGGTGTTGTCCAGTTGCCCGCTCACCACGATGTCGCTCTCGGCGCTGCCCGCCGCGGTGAGGGTGCCGCCGCGGTTGGACAGCGCGCCGGCCTGCACCGCCAGCGCACCATTGCCGGCGATGCTGCCGCCATCGTTGTCCAGCGCCCCGCTCAGGCGCAGCGTCATGGCTTGGTCGCCGGTGGCCATCAGGTGGCCGCCGGCATTATTGAGGGTGTCGGCGACGAGCGTGATCTGTTTGGCCTGGGTCGTGCTGCCCGCGCCCAGTTCCAGATCGCCGCCGCTCAGTTGCAAGCTCCCTTGCGTCAGCAGCTTGCCGCCGGCGCCTTGCAGGGTCTGTGCGGCCACGCTCAAGGTGCCGGCGCCGGCGTGTTCGATCGCGCCCTGGGTGTTGTCCAGTGCCGCCGCGCGCACGCTGACGTCGCCGCTGGCGGCCAGGCGGCCGCCCTGGCTGTTGTCCAGCACGCTCGCCGCCGCGATCTGCAACGCCGCCCCGCCGGCGGCGACCACGCTGCCGCCGCGATTGAGCACGCGACCGGCCTGCACCGTCACATCGCCATTGGACGACAGCGTCCCGGCCGTGTTGTCCAGGGTGCCGCCGATGGTCAGTTGCGCCCCGTCGTGGCCGGCCGCCAGCAATGTGCCGCCGGCGGTGCTCAGGCTATCGGCACTGATCCCGATCCACTGCGCCGAGGTGGTGCCCCCGCTCAGGTCGATCGCTCCGCCGCTCACCGTCAACCCGCCGTTGCTGAGCAGCCGACCACCGCTGCCCGCCAGGCTGCCGGCGGCGATGCGCAACATCCCGTTACCGGCTTGCTGCACCTGCCCACCGGCATTGCCGAAGGTCCCGGCCCCCAGGCGCAGATCGCCATTGCTGGCGATGCTGCCACCGGTACCGTTGTCCAGCAGATCGCGTACCTGCACGCTGGCCGCCTGCGTGCCGGTGGACAGCAAGCCGCCGCCGCGGTTGTCCAGGCTGTCGGCTTGCACATCCAGCACGCTGGCGCTCGCCGTGGCGGCGCGATGGTCGATGCTGCCGGCACGCCAGACCAGCGCGCCCGGCGTGGCGATCTGCCCGCCGGCACCGGACCAGTTCTGCGCGGTCAGGCTCAGCCCTTGAGTGCCGCTGTGGGCGATGCGCCCATTGACGTTGACCACCGTCTGCGCATCCAGTTGCCACGCCGCCGCATTGCTGGACAGCACGCCGCCAGTGTTGTCCAGCAGGCCCTGCACGTGCCAGGCGGTCGCATCGCTGCCGCCGTGGCGCAGGCTGCCGCCTTGGTTACTCAACGACGCCGCGTTCAGGCCCAGCGCGTTGGCCACGTCCAGATGCCCCTGGTCGTTGACCAGCGCACCGAGCTGCAAATCCGCATCGCCGTACACTGCCAGGGTGCCGGCCTGGTTGCGCAGGTCCCCGCGCACGCTCAACGCGGCCACGCCCAGGCGTCCGCCGCTGTTGTCCAGCCCGGCGGCCACCGACACGGCGATCGGGCCGGCGCCATCGATGCGCCCGCCGTCGTTATCGAGCGCACCGGTAACGGTCAACAAGCCTGGGGCCAGGGGCGCACCGGCCGTGGTTTGGCCGCTGCCGGCGTTCGGCGTCGTGCCGCTGCTGGCCGTGTTGCCAGCGCCGCCGGTGTCCGTGCTCGTCCCTGTGCCAGGGCCGGGCGCAGGCGTGTTCCCTTGCCCGTCGCTACCGGGCACCGTGCCCAGGCTGCCTTGCGTGCGGTTGCTCAGGCTGCCGGCGTTCACTCCCAGCGCCTGCATGCCGGTCTGCTCGATCTTGCCACCCTGGTTGCGCAACGTCGCTGCCGCGATCTGCAAGCGCTGCGCGTTGAGCGTGCCGCCGCGGTTGTCCACATCCGCGGCGGTGCTGACCTGCAAGGTGCCACGCGCACTGACCACGCCGGCATTGGCGATGCCGCCACTGGCCGCGATCTGCGTGTCCTGCTGCGATTGCAGCGCACCGCTGTTCTCCAGACGGCCATCCACCGTCACCACCAGTTCGCCCGCCTGCGCACCCAGATTGCCCGCGTTGCGCACGCCCACGCCATGCTCGTTACCGATCAACCAGATCTTGTTGGCGAACATGCCGCCCAGCGCCCCGACATCCAGCGCGAACGCCGGCGCCGCGCCGCTGGCCGCCTGCGCGGTGATCTGGTGCTGGTCGGCGCTGACCACGTTGCTGCCGAGTACCGCCTGCACTTGATTGGCCCAGATCCCCGCGTTGATCTGCACCGCACGCGCCAGCAGGCCGGTGTAGTCGGCGCCACGGCTGTCCAAGCCGGCGCCCATGATCTGGATCGTCCCGCCGCTCACCCGATACCCATCCAGCGCGCCGTTGGAGACCAGTGGCGTGCCGGTGGTCAGCGTGACCCGGCTGGCGTTGAGGAAGCCGCCGCCATCGACCTGGATGCCCGCCGGATTGGCGATAACCACTTCCGCGCGTGCGCCGGCCACTTCCACGTAGCCCCCCAGGTGGCTGACCGGCCCGTTGACCTCGTTGAGGATCACCTTGGCACCGGTGGACAGCCACGGATTGCCCTGCACCCAGCCGCCCAGTTGGGTCTGGCTCTGCACGGGGGAGTTGTTGAGGATCGCCCCCTGCCCGCCCACGTCGAACTGGCTGTAGTTGTTGCGCGACACCCCCGCTGCCGAGGGCGTGGTGATGTTCACCAACGGCACGCCATTGGCGGCGTTGAGCACCGTCGGGCGCTGCGCGCCGGGTGCAGTGGGATCGCCCACGATGCGCCCGGCCGACTGCGCCTGCACCGCACCGGACACCCCCACCCCTGCCAGCACCCAGCACAGCGCCCAGCACAAGTGGGTCATCCGCGTCGGGCCCGCGTCCGCGCCGCGCAACGCACTGCCCGCCGGGCGGCGCACCTGTTCCGAAGCGACCTGCCACACGCGCAGAGCCCGGTTGAACACCAGTCGATAGATGCGATTCATGTCACTGCTCCTTGTGAGCGCTTAGAGGTGCCAGGTCAGGCTGACGCCGAACGTGCTGTAGGACGTAGGAAAATGTGGCGGCGTGTGTAGGGGGGCGCCGACGAAGCCATCCACGCTGACGTGCGACCAATTACCGCGCAGGCCCAGCGCCAGGCCGGCCAGGTCCTGGCCCGTCTGCAAGCGCGCCGACGGCCCCCCGATCCGCCCGGTATCGGCGGCCAGATAGGCTTCCAGGCCGCTGCCCAGCACCAGGCCCAGTTCGTTGCGCAGCAGCCAGCCGCGCTCGCCGCTGAGCGTCACTTCCCCATCGAAGCCGCGCACCGTGTAGCGCCCGCCGATGGCAAACCGGTCCTGCGGCGACAGCGGCGTGCGGTTCCACTGTCCACGCCAGGCCGCGGTGTAGCGCAGGCGCTGGGTGCCCAGCTGGAACGGCACCACCAATTGCGCATCGGCCAGGATCAAGGCCATCCGTGAGGTCCCGTCCAGCGGCAACTGCGGAGCGAAGGCGTGCGCGCGCTCCTCCGGCGAACGCAACGCGCCGAACGCGCCGGTGCCGCGACGATAGGCCACACTGCCATCCAGCGTGGCCTTGCCCAGGAACTGCCGATCGGTCAGCCCCAGTTCCCAGCCGGCGGTGCGCCGACGCTGCACCAGGATCTCGGTGTCGTCGATGGCGCTATTGGATTGCCGCCACCAGCCACGTCCATACAGGCCGATCTTGGTCGTGGCATTGCGCAACAGCAGGCGATCCACACGCGCTTCGGCATTGCGGCTACGGCCGCTGTAGTCGTAGGTCTGGGTGGCCCCGGCGACCGGCTGGACGTAGTCGTAGGCGCTGGCGGTCACGCCGAACAGCCAGTAGCCGTAGGGGACATCGTAATGCGCCGTCCAACTGTCGGTGGACTTGCCCGCCGCGTTGAACACGCCCTTGCCCAGGCTGACGTAGAACAGGTCGTTCAAGCGCAACGGGTTATCCAGCGACAGCGTGCCGTTGGCCTGCATCTTGCCGGTCGCCTGGCTGCCGGCATCGTCCAGGCTCAGGCTGGCGCGCAGGCGCCGATGCTGCTGCCAGGCAATGGCCAGGTCGCTCTCGCCCGGCCCGACGCCCGCGCCCTGCGCCGGCGCGATCTGAATGTCCGCCGTCACCGTCGGCACGCGCTGGAAGTTCTCCAGGCCTTGTTCGATATCGCGCAGATTGAGCAGCGCCCCGCTGTGCGTGGGCACCGCGTTCCGCACCGAGGCATGCGCCGTCGCCGGTGCAGTGAAGCCCACCGCGTGGACGTAACCGGGCACCAGCGATAGCCGCAAGGTCCCGCCGGTCAGATCCTGCGGCGCCGCCAGCACCCGCGTGGTCACATAGCCACGCGCGATCACCGCGTTCTGCACCCGTGTCATCACCAGGTTGATGCCCTCGGTGCCCAAGCAGCGCCCGGTCGCCGGATCCTGCGGCGGATCGGCCGCCTTCAACGCCCAAGCAAACGCCTTGGCCTGCGTGCCATCGAGCACGATGTGGCGGATCCGGAAACACGGCGACTCCTGGGCCGGCAGGCGTTGCACCCCATCGGCAGGCCCCGCTTGCAGCCGCACATCCGGCCGGGCCTCCTGCTGCGCGCGCAACACCCGTTCGCGCTCTTGCTGCAGCAGCAACTGCTGCGCCGCCGGATCGCTTGCCTGTTGCGCCAACACCGGCGCCCCAACTCCTGCCAACAAGGCAAGACACCACTTGGCGCGACGATGCGCCATCCCCTTCCTGCGAATATCCATCTATGGATGAAGCGCTCCAGCTCAGTGACAAGATAAAACAACAACCGAGCCTGCGCCGGTCCCATTTGTCTACATAAGACTATCCGTGAAGCTGACGGCAGCACAGATGGAACGCTCCATTTGTCTACATTTAGAGACAACGCGTGCGCAACTTATAGGTTGCTTATCCCAACGCATGACTGCTTACAAGTGCTACTGACTTGCGACACCACTCAATTTTGAGTCCCGCCTTCCCAGTGCGGTCGCCATTGAGGTGGAGCGCGCAATCTCCGGTCAGGGCGTGACGCGTGTGGTGGAGCCGCTGGGCATCAGTCGCGGCCTATGTTTGCGCACAAAATTGCATCGTAAATTTGCACCGGTTCAAGCCGACGCATGCTATCGCCGCTACGACGATGCTGAGCACCACATGAAATCAAATCATCGCCGACAACGTCGCCACAGCATTCAAACGCGATGACGCATGCCTACGTCACGCACGCCGCTGCCCAAACGCCTTTCTATCGATCTATCTGCAATGAGTGGAGGCCGCACCATGTCCCCAGCAACACGGCGGCAGCGGCGGCGACATTGAGACTCTCCACCGCGCCACTGCCAGGAATCGACAGACGCAGATCGCAAGCCTGCGCGAAGCCGCGGTCCATGCCATCGCGCTCGGCACCCATCACATAGATCAGGCGTTGCGGTAACGCGGTTGCGAACAGCGCGTCGCCGCCCTCGACCAGGGTCGCCGCCAAGGCGAAATCGGCGTTGCGCAGTTGCGCCAGCGCCTGCGCGGGCGCCGGCAAACGCACCAGCGGCACTGCCTCGGCACCGCCCTCGGCGACCCGCGCGGCAGCACCGGACAAGGCCAACGTCGCCCCTTCCGGCAACAGAATTGCCGCCGCACCGAAGTGCGCCGCCGAACGCAGGATGGCACCGAAGTTGTGCGGGTTACCGACCCCATCCAGCCACAACGCCAACGCCGGCCCCGGCGCCAACGTCCGCAGCCAGTCGGCCAAGGGCAAGGGCGCTTCGCGCAGCACATCGGCGACCACGCCTTCGTGGTGCGCGCTGGCGGCGAGCTTGTTCAGATCGTTGTCGTCCACCACGCGGTAACCGACACGATGCGCCACGCACCATTTGAGCAACGGCTGCAACGCGGGAATCCGCGCCTCGGCCAGATACAACTTGCGAATGGCCTCGGGCCGCCGCGCGTACACCGCGCGCACGGCATTGAACCCGTACAGACGCAACTCGTCGCGATGGGCATCGGCCACAGGCGCGAGCGCACTGCGCTGCTTCGGTGCAGACGCCCGCGTGCCACCGGGACGGTTCCCCCAGGGCGAGTTCATCGGTTCGCACCCAGCACACCGACAGTACAGAAACAACGAAGAAGAGCGCGCATGGGAGTCTCCTGAAAGCGCACAGGCCACGCGTCGGATCGACGCGACTCGGTAATTTCCACGCATCCAGCGCCATCAATCAGGTCGCATCGGCACATTCTGATCGCGACATAAGCACGCTTGAACTTGGACACAATAGCAAATGGTTGCATCGACCTGTGCACAAGCCCACAAATTAGACCCCAAAAATAATAAATAATCACAAATATAAAAATTAATTAATTAACAGAATAGACAAATATACCAGATTCACCAACTAATTTTCTGAATATTTACAATAATACTACACCTTCACGCTCTATCGTCGTCGCTCCTCCGGCAACCACGCAGGCCTGTATAGAGTCGAGCCACATCTCTCAGCAGAATCGTTTCTCCAAGGGGAATCACGCATCGGCGGTCCAGCTTGCGCGTGTCAACGTGTCAACCGACATTCGAACGCGGAGTTTCCTGGCAACGCACTTCACATTTCATAGGGGCAAGGGAATTCCAATATGAACATCAATAATGCACACCACGCAACATCCTTGGCACGCCGCCATACCGGCATCGCATTAATTTCTTCACTTCATCGACTTTACTTTTGCTGTGTGGGGGAGCCCGTTTTTCTAAGGCATCCGCGCCGAGGTAGAGTTGCTATCCCGCACGGCGGCCTCGCCCCACGCAGGCACAGCGCTGGAACCGCCAACGTCCAGTAGGCGGCGACGATATGGATCATACCGCCACGGACCCTCATGTCCGCGAGCACGTCCATCAGCACATTCGACGCAGGCCGGCATCAGCGCGTCATGCCAGCCACCATGCCCTTGCCGCCACGGCCCCGCACGCGCAAGCTGCGCTAAAATCCTTCGCTGCCAATCGCCCCCTGTCACCGAACCGTTCCCGATGCCTTCCGAGACCTCCGCCACGGCCCGCATTCCGATTTTCATGTACCACAACATTGCCGAGGCGCCGCGACACCTGAAGGTTTACCGCAGTCTGTACGTGACGCCGGCGCGCTTCGCCCGGCAGATGCGCCTGCTGCAGCGGCTGGGCTACCGCGGCGTGTCCATGTCCGAGGCCATGCCCTATCTGCGTGGCGAGCGCCAAGGCAAGATCGCGGCGATCACCCTGGACGATGGCTATCTCGATAACCTGCACGCGGCGCTGCCGGTGCTGCAACGGCTGGGCTTCACCGCCACCGTGTACATGGTCAGCGGCTGTATCGGCCGCCACAACGTCTGGGACGCGCAGAAACTCGGCATCGAAAAACCATTGATGAATCTGGACGAGCTGCGCCGATGGCGTGCTGGCGGCATGGAGATCGGCGCACACACCCGCTCGCACCCGCACCTAACTGGCTGCAGCGACGCCGTGTTGCGCGAGGAGATCGGCGGCTGCAAGCGCGAGCTGGAAGATCTGCTCGGCGAAGCGGTGCCGCAATTCTGCTATCCGTATGGGGACGTGGACGAACGCGTCGCCGAGGCCGTGCGCGCCGCCGGCTATACCGCCGCGACCAGCACCCGCCGCGGCCGCGCCTTGGCCGGCTCCGATCCATGGCGCTACCCACGCATCCAGGTCGCACGCCACCATCTGCTGCCGCACTTCGCGCTGCGTGCACTGACCGCTTACGAGGATCGCCGCGCATGAAATTTCTATTCGTCGGCACCAACGCGGAAAACACAGGCGCGGCCACGCATTTCGTGGCCCTGGCACAGGCACTGGCCGGCGTCGGCCACGATGTGGAAGTAATCGCCTGCGCGGGCGGACTGATCGCCGAGGAACTGCAGCGCAGCGGCATCACCGTGCATCTGGGGCGCTTCCGCAACGTGCTGGACCCGGCCGGTTACGCGCCGCTGCTGCGTGCGGCGCGGCGCAGCAAGCCGGATTGGCTGGTTGGCAACTTCGGCAAGGAATACTGGCCACTGCTGCTGGCCGGGCACGCACTGGGCATCCGCGTGGCGCTGTTCCGGCATCGCACACCGGCGATGAGCGCGCTGTCCGGCTACGCGATCCCGCGTCTGGCGGCGCGGTTCTTCGCGGTATCGCACTACGCGCGGCATGCTTATTTGCAGCGTGGCGTGCCGGAGGCGCTGGTGCAGGTGTTGTACAACCCGGTGAACATGGAGCGGCTGCGTCCGGATCCAGCACGGGGCCAAGCCATCCGCCGCGCGCAGCAATTGCCCGACGATGCAATCGTACTCGGCTACAGCGGACGCATGCACGCCGGCAAGGGCATCTTCCCGCTGTTGCAGGCCGCGTCGGCGGCGATGGCACTGGAACCGCGGCTGTACTGCCTGTGGCTGGGCGATGGCCCGGACGCGGCACAGTTGCAAGCGCAGGCCGCCGCTCAGGGCAACGGCGCGCGGCACCGTTTCGTCGGCTGGGTGAACGACACCACGCCGTACTACAACGCAATGTCGATGCTGGCGTTTCCGTCGCTGGCGCCGGAAACCTTCGGCCGCGTCTCGGTGGAAGCGCAAGCCAGCGAAGTGCCGGTACTAGCCAACGACGTCGGCGGCGTGGCCGAAACATTGGATGCGGACATCAGCGGCGAACTGCTTCCGCCCGGGGACGTGGACGCCTGGCGCGATGCGATCGTGCGCTTGTGCGATGCGTCGCGGCGCCAGCGTATGGGCCAGGCCGGGCGTGCGTTCGTCCAGCAACACTTCGGTGGCGCAGTGATCGCCACGCAGTTCGTACAGTTGCTGGAGCAACCGCGCTGCGCTCCGCCACCACCGGCTCAGACGCGACAGAGCGCAGGCACACGCTGAGCGCAGCCTCGCGCACGCGGCGACGGTGTAAATCCGGCGCTTGGTGATGCGCTCAGTCTCGTCCGCGATGGTTTAAAGGGCGCTCACACGAAGCGACGATTTCCGCTCTTCATCCAATTCCATCGCCTGGCATCTCCATGCTCGAAGTGGGGTACCACAGAAATGGTTGCATCGGCACGCGCACTTTATATACGCATAAATTCAAAAAAGAAAACACCGAACAAGATGCAACCGTGACGCAGCTCCGCCTTTTAACGACCATGCCGGATTCGCGAATTCATTTGCTGAATTTCCACAAGAATGCCGCATAAATTTGGCCCATTGTCGCCACTCCTACGGCAACAATGCAGGCCACTATCGAGCCAACTTACATCGCTCAACACCCTCGTTTCGCACAGGGGAATTCCGCACCCGCGATCAAGCTTGCGCGTGTCGACATGCAACCCAGGATCCAAACACGGGGTTTGTCGGGAACACACTCGCATCCACTCACGACAAGGCGATTCCAATGAGTTTCAACGCAAATCATGCAACCTCCGTGGTACCCCGCTATCGCCGCCATACCGGCATCGCACTCACGCTTTTACTTCTACTTCCGCTACTGGGTCTGAGCAGCGTCAGCACCGCCCTGGCCCAGCAATATGCACCTGACGCGCGCCTGATGCGGGTCGCCGACCTGAAAGCCAAATACAAACCTGTCGACGTCCCCGACGACTACGTGCAGACCCCGTTCGGCTACTTTCCGCCCGCCTGCGTCCACCACATCAGCAACGACGAGCGCATCCTCGGGGATAGCAGCGTGCAGCACGCCAATGGCGTGCGTGAACCACCCCAGGTCTGCACCCAGGACAATTTCACCGCCAAAGGCATCCGGGTACACCCGGACGGCCGTGGCCTGGATGGCCTGCAAGTCCGCGGCAGCCCCGCGCTGACCGCATCCAAACCTCACGGCTCGGTGCCACCGGCAGCGCTCGACCACAACTGGATTCAGGCCGCCGGTTACGAGACGGGAACCCCGATGGGCCGCATCGTCGCAAGCTGGCAAGTGCCGCAAAACCCGACCAACGCGACACAACAGGTCTTGTACTTCTTCCCCGCCATAGAGACCGACTATAAAGCGATCCTGCAACCGGTACTGGGCTACTACGGCGACAGCAACACCTGGGACCTGAGCAGTTGGAATTGCTGTCAGGACGGCACCGTGTGGTACAGCGATTCCATTCCGGCCAAGACCGGCGATCAGATCGTGGGCGACACCTATGCCACCTGCAACGACGGTCGCCCCTGCTATAGCTGGAACGTCGACACGCGTAACCTCACCAGCGGCCAGAGCGTGCGGCTCAGTACCACGTACTACGGCGACCAGCGCACGAAAAAGGTGATTGGCGGCGCCCTGGAAGTGTACTACTTGGACAGTTGCGACCAGTATCCACCCGATGGCAGCATCACGTTCAACAACATCGGCGTGTACGACTACAAACTACGACGTGTGCAGTCGCCGCCGTGGAATTCCATCATCGACAGTTCCGGTCTTGATGTGCAATGCAACTACGATTTGGGGACCACCTCCACTTCGGCCACGATCTACTATTGAGTCGGTCCGTCCCTCGCGCCGCCGCTGCTTGGCGGCGCAACGTTCATGACGCCGACCGAGTGGAAGTGCGAACGAGCATCGGCAGATCGTTAGCATGCGTGACGCGCGTACCCGATCTGCGCGGAGCAGCGGGCAGCATCAGGCGCGCGTTATCGCGTGGTCAAACACCAGAACGCATGGGCCGTGCCCTGCATGTGCACCCTCAATCGCGCGCCTCCAGCCAGGCCAGCACCTGCTCCGCCAGCGCGGACACCTCTTCGCCATCGGCGCGCAGATGCAGGTCTGGCTGCGCCGGCGACTCGTAGGGCGAGTCGATCCCGGTGAAATTGGGAATCTTCCCCGCACGCGCCTTGGCGTAGAGCCCTTTGACGTCGCGCGCCTCGGCCACCTGCAACGGCACATCGACGAATACTTCGACGAACTCACCAGGCGCGAAGCGTGCCCGCGCCATCTCGCGCTCGGCGCGAAACGGCGAGATGAAACTGACCAACACGATCAGCCCGGCATCGATCATCAGCCGCGCCACCTCAGCGACGCGACGAATGTTCTCCACACGATCCTCGTCGGTGAAGCCAAGATCGCGATTGAGCCCATGGCGGACATTGTCGCCATCGAGCAAAAAAGTATGCCGGCCCTGCGCATGCAAGCGTTTTTCGACCAGATTGGCAATCGTGGATTTACCCGCACCGGACAGGCCGGTGAACCACAGTACCCGTGGCGTCTGCCCCTTGATCCGTGCGCGCGCCACCTTATCCACGTCCAGATGCTGCCAGTGCAGGTTGCCGGCGCGGCGTAGCGCGAAATCCAGGGTACCCGCCGCGACGGTGGCATTGCTGTGCCGATCGATCAGGATGAAACCGCCAAGCGTGCGATTGCGCGCATACGGCGCGAACGCGACCGGTTGGTCCAACGCCAGATTGCAGTAGCCGACCTCGTTGAGTTCCAGACGCTTGGCGGCGAGCCGCTCCTGGGTGTTCACATCGACCCGGTATTTGATCTCGCTGATGCTGGCCGTCACTGTGCGCGTGCCAATCTTCAGCCAGTACGGACGACCGGGCAGTAGTGCGGCATCGTCCATCCACAGCACGTGCGCGGCGAACTGATCGGCCACTTCCGGCGGATCCGCCGCCGCGGCGATGACGTCGCCGCGACTGATGTCGATCTCGTCGGCCAGGGTCAGCGTGACCGCCTGACCGGCCACCGCACACGCCACTTCGGTCGCGCCGATCAACACCTGCGCGACATGGGAACGACGCCCAGACGGCACCACCACCACCGCATCGCCCGGCTTCACCTCACCCGCCGCCACGGTGCCGGCGAAACCACGGAACTGGGCGTGCGGACGGTTGACCCACTGCACCGGCAGGCGCAACGCGCGGTCGGCCTCGTGCGTTTCTAGCTCCAGGCTTTGCAAATGTTCGAGCAACGCCGGGCCGGCGTACCACGGCATGCGTGCGGAAGGCTGCAACAGGTTGTCGCCTTCCAGTGCCGACAGCGGAATGCACTGGACCTGGCCGATGCCCAGTTGCGTAGCCAACGCACGGTATTCAACGGCGATCGTCTCGAAGGTGTCGCGCGCAAATCCGACCAGATCCATTTTGTTGACCGCGAGCACCACATGGCGCAGCCCCAGCAGCGCCACGATATACGTGTGCCGACGGGTCTGGGTCAACAGCCCCTTGCGCGCATCCACCAGCACCACCGCCACGTCGGCGGTGGAAGCGCCCGTGGCCATATTGCGGGTGTACTGCGCATGCCCAGGACAATCGGCGACGATGAACTTGCGCGTGTCGGTATCGAAGTAACGGTAGGCCACATCGATGGTGATGCCCTGCTCGCGCTCGGCGGCCAGACCGTCGAGCAACAGCGCGTAGTCGATCGCCCCGCCCTGCGTACCATGGCGCTTGCTGTCGGCGCCGAGCGCGGCGAGCTGATCGTCGAACACCTGCTTGCTGTCGTACAACAGCCGGCCGATCAACGTACTCTTGCCGTCATCGACGCTGCCGCACGTGATGAAGCGCAACAGTGGTTTGCATTCGTGCCGATGCAAATAGCCCACGATGTCGGATGCACCGCTTCCGCCCTCCCGCTCCGTCGCACGCCCAGTTTTCATACCCATCAGAAGTAGCCCTCGATCTTCTTCTGCTCCATCGACGCGCCTGGATCCTGATCGATGATGCGCCCCTGGCGCTCGGAGGTGGTGGCCTGCAACATCTCGGCGATGATCTTTTCCAATGTATCGGCCTGCGATTCGACGGCGCCGGTCAGCGGATAGCAACCGAGCGTGCGAAACCGCACCCGGCGTCGCTGCGGCACTTCGCCCTCGCGCAACGGCAAGCGCGCATCGTCCACCATGATCAGCGCACCATCACGCTCCACCACCGGTCGCTCGGCAGCGAAATACAGCGGCACCACCGGAATCGCCTCGCGGTAGATGTACAGCCAGATATCCAGCTCGGTCCAATTGGACAGCGGGAACACGCGCACGCTCTCGCCGGGATGGATACGCGGGTTGTACAGATTCCACAACTCCGGACGCTGCTGCTTGGGATCCCAGCGCTGGCGGTCGTTGCGAAACGAGAACACCCGCTCCTTGGCCCGCGCCTTTTCCTCGTCACGGCGCGCACCGCCGATGGCCGCATCGCACTGCCACAACGCCAGCGCCTGCTTCAACGCCTGCGTCTTCATCACCTCGGTGTGCATACTGGCGCCATGCGTGAACGGGCCGATGTCCTGCGCGACCCCGTCGGGATTGATGTAGACGCGCAGGTCCACACCGGTTTCGACGGCACGCCGATCGCGAAAGGCAATCATCTCGCGAAACTTCCAGCGCGTATCCACATGCAGCAATGGCATCGGTGGCGGCGCAGGCGCGAAGGCCTTCAACAGCAAATGCAACAGCACCGAGCTGTCCTTACCCACCGAATACAGCAACAACGGATTGCGGAATTCGGCCACCACCTCGCGCAGGATGTGGAGACTCTCGGCCTCGAGCCGGTCGAGGTGGGACAGGACGCAAGCGCTCATCGCAACGAAGTCACATGCAGTGGAAGGCCGAAGCGCAGAGTAACAGCGTGGGCGATGCGAGTGGCGGGACGAAGCCATGCATTTGACAGCCACAGCACAATGCCGGCCATTAATGAAGCGGTTGGCACACCGGCCTCACCTGCGCATGAGGGCCATAACTTCGGCAAGCATCTCACTCCCGAATCAGTTCCCGCGCGCACCTTGGACTCAACTTTCAAGGGTAACGCTCCGCAATCGCATCGGATGGACGCATGGAAAAGCAGAACCGTCATTTAAGTTCTTAAGAGCGCACCATGTCCAGCTCCAGGCAGGCCGCATCTACGCGCATCCGCGCGGTGACTTGGACAAGAAACTCGTGCAAGCATTGCGACACAGCAAGCCGACACGAGGCAGGTGCATCTCTGCCCGATCAACACCACGCCATTATCGGACTTCAAGACAGGAACGACTCTGCGAGCTTGCCCTGCGTGCCGAAGCCAGTCTCAGTGCCTGCTCCAATGCCACTACCGACCTTGCTCGCCTTGCAACTCGACTCGGCAGCACGCAGTCGCGCGAAGCTGTCATATCTGACGCAGCCTAACTAGCGGTACAGCCACCAGGCCACAGCGGCAACGGCAACGGCAACGGCAAACAGCAACCCTGGTATGCCCCAGCGCCAGACACTCGCGCGCTTGCCAGCAGCCACTGTGGGCCCAGCGGCAACAGACAGCTCCAGACGACGATAACGTTGGACCATTACGATCGCCTCGCGCAGCGACATCTCCGGATAGTGATCGAAAATTAGCCTGGCCGCTTTGCGCCGCTCGCCGCAGTGCAACGCCATTTCCGCCGCCGGTGGCAGGCGCGGTTCGATCGCACTGCTTATCGGGAGTTCGCGCGCGTCTTTGTCGACAACCGCGGACACTCTCCCCATGGCATAGCGATCAAGTCGTTGCGCCACCAACTGCGCCGCATCGGCATGCAACCATGACTCGACCTGCAATTTCGCGCTTTGCAGATCCATGTCGCGGTGGGTACGCAATAGTTTGATCGCCTGAATGATCTTGCCACGCGCCAAGGCGTCGGCGACAAGCGGCGGCGGCAGGTTCCGGTTCATGTCGCAGATGTTGAGATGGCGATACGAGACAGTCTGGCCATGGGCGCGTTAAGCGACCGTGGCAACGGAAGGTCGCAGCATCACACTTCCATCATTCGCCCCCCACAAAGATTCGCGTTATGAAGATCGACATCTGGCAAGGCGACATCACCCATCTCGACGTGGACGCTATCGTCAACGCCACCAACGAATCACTGCTCGGCGGCGACGGGGTGGACGATGCGATTCACCGTGCTGCAGGTCCGGAACTGCTGGAGGAATGTCGGCGACTGCCGGAACTCAAGCCAGGCGTACGTTGCCCGGCCGGTGAAGTACACGCCACGGCAGGCTACCGGCTCAAAGCGCGATATGTGCTGCACACCGTCGGCCCGATGTGGCGCGACGGCCAGCGCAACGAACCAGCGTTGCTCGCCAACTGCTACTGGCGTGCTCTACGTCTAGCCGAGCAGATGGGCCTGGAGTCGGTCGCGTTTCCCCCGATCAGTTGCGGCGCCGCTGGTTACCCGCTGCACCAGGCAGCACGCATCGCAGCGACCGAGACCGACGCCTGGCGGCGTGCGCATGCCTCGCCCAAGCGAATCATTCTGGTGGCCTACGATGCAACAGCCTACAAGGCCTATCAGCAAGCCATGGCCCAGATCACGATCGAGCAAACGGGTGGTCAGGCGCAGGTCGCCTGACCCGCGCCACAGCGACAAACACCGCAACGCATAGCACAGCGGTCACGCCGCACACACCGATAAAAAAGAACGCCGGCCATCGCCATCTGACGCGAACTGGCCGACCGACACCTCAGCCGCGCCACTTACCCAGCGCCGCCAGGCCGTTTTCCTTGGCCCGTTCGTACACCACCTGCTGTGACTTGGCGACATGCCCCTTGATGTCCCGCGACCACAGCTCCAATGCGGCCTGCTGCATCGCGCGACCATACGAAAAGCTCAGCGGCCACGGCAGCGGGCCAAGCTGATTCATGGCGTTGAGGTGTGCGGTGGACTGCTCGTCGGTTTGTCCGCCGGAGAGGAACACGATGCCTGGCAGAATCGCCGGCACGGTGCTCTTGAGGCACATCACGGTGGACTCGGCCACTTCCTCGACACCAGCCTGCTCTTCGCAGTCCTTACCCGCGATCACCATCGACGCTTTCAGAATCGTGCCTTCCAGGACCACGTTCTGCTCGTACAACGCACCGAACAGCGCGCGCAGCGTAGCCTCGGTGACTTCGTAGCAAGTCTCGATGTCGTGGTCGCCGTCCATCAGCACTTCCGGCTCCACCATCGGCACCAAGCCCTGTTCCTGGCACAGCGCCGCATAGCGCGCCAGCGCATGCGCGTTGGTTTCGATGCATACGCCCGAAGGGATGTCCTCGCCGATGGTAATGACCGCGCGCCACTTGGCGAAGCGTGCGCCGAGCGTGTAGTACTCCTGCAGGCGCGCACGCAGGCCGTCCAGACCTTCTGTGATCAGCTCGCCCGGCATGCCAGCCAACGGATACGTGCCCTTGTCGACCTTGATGCCCGGGATCAGGCCGTGCTCGGCCATGTATTTCGGAAACGGCACGCCGGCCTTGGTCTTCTGACGGATGGTCTCGTCGTACAGGATGGCGCCAGAAATGTGTTCGCTCAGCTTCGGCGTGGTCAGCAACAGTTCGCGATAGGCGCGGCGGTTTTCCTCGACATTTTCGATGCCGACGCTGGCAAAGCGCTTGGCGATGGTGCTGGTGGATTCGTCGATCGCGATGATGCCCTTACCCTGGGCAACCATCGCCTGTGCGGTTTCGGCAAGCTGTTCGATGCTCATGGGATTCCTGCGATACGGGGGAAGGCCCAGTATATCCCGGTCACCCACGGCAATCGTGGAAGGCGGACCGGCGATCGCGAAACCCGACAACAGCATCGCGCGGTTTTTTCTCTAAAGCCGCCACGTCCATCAGCCCGACACGCTCACCCAGCACATCGCACCTGCCATCGACGCCGGTCCGAAAGCCGATCTCGTCGTCGCAATGGCCTGGCTTTTTCTTGCTCGATCCTGGGGTCGCAGGCGCCCGCCTTCAGCGCGTCGCAGCAGGCGTAGACGAAGACGCAGGTGGCGTTGCGCCGCTCCCATCCACCCCATTCGGAAACGCCATCGGACAGACCTGGGCATACAGCGCCGAGGAGACCGGGTTGTAACAGTGCGAATTGGTGACGACAAATGCACCAGAGGCAGGATTGACCGGCGCCCAGCAATCCGCGGGCACGCCCATGGTGCAAAACAGGAAGGGATTGTTGTCGTAGTAAGGAATGAAGACGTACTGGGCCGAGGCCTGCATGGAAACCGCGCACAAGCACAATGCGGTAAACCATCCATGTGATTTCATCACGCGCTCTCCTTGGTTGGAGCCATGTATTGCTGCGTATGAAGGGAGCGATGCGTCCACAAGGTCGCCATCACTGCGACAGCGCCGCTGCAAGCGCGCCCGCCTGGAGCACCTGCCCTATCAATTTTTTATTATTGTCGCCATCCAGCGCCTTGCGCGACAGCCGCGCCTGATCGTCCTTAAGTCCAAGAATGTAGTTGTCATAGGCCTTCATCTCGGCCTGCCAGTAGTTCAGGTCCATGGCGTTCTGGGCGACGAAGCGCTGGGTTTCGTTGTCATTGGCCGCCAAGGCCCCCTGGCCGGTCCCCACACTGTCACGCTGGGCCTGCACCTGCTTGAACTGATCGTTGCGCTGGATCAGGCGCTTGAGCATGCGCACGGTTTCGTTGTACTGGGCATTCTGCGCCAGCACCATGCGTTTGCACACCTCCCCCTGCTCACGCACACCATCACCCTGAAAGTTGGGCGTGGCCGAACTGAACTTCTGCAGCAGACCCGATATCCCGCTCTGGCTGGCACCGGGGCAGCTATCCTCCAGACCATAGTCCGACGGGCGCTCAGAGAAACTATCGGCCATTTTGGAGTCGCCGAAATTCAGCCGCTGCACGTTGATGAGCTGCTGCTGGTAATGATCCAACTCATGCTGGTACTGCTCGAGCGTCCCCGTCCAGCGGGTGGCCTGCTGTGCGTACTCCTCCAACGCCTTGCCCATGGAGAGTGGGTCATGGACAATCCACTGGGCATTGGCCGGCTTGGCCATCAGTCCAACGGCAATCAACACCCAAGCGAAAGAACACACTGAACGGAAAAGGCGGGAAGAGGCGTTCATGACGAATCTCGGCAAGTCTTGTTCGGTAATAAAGGCACGCGGAACAGATGACAGCAGGATCCGATGCGCAGGGCAAAGCGGCGGCGAGCCCCCCTCCCTGTCTTGCGCAACGACGAGCACGGGACACCTCCCCGGCGCTCGAGGAAACCGCAGGAAAGCGACCGCTTGTGTGATCCGCTAGGCGCATCGTCCTTGAACTGCGCATGAGGCAGTGTGAAAGAACTTTGGCATAGCCTTTGCTGAATTGCCACTGCATGGCACGACAGCCAATGGGCCGTGCAGACGCCCCCCCTTGGTTTATCTTGCTCTAGAACGCGTGGTAGGAAAATTCCTACCCTCTATCGCGGCGTTTTCCGACCTGCCGACACCATACCGGCGTCAGCTCCCGCGCAACGGCAACTCATTCGCCGCCGGCGGGATCCTGGGCATCGGCTAGCACTGACCGCATCCGCCGCACAGAGGCCAGCGTCCGCAGTCGGAAAAGCAGAGCGTACAGGGAAAACCGCGCGACGCTGGATACGTCGCGCGGCGGGATGGACCGCGCGGGTGGGCGCGGCGGCGCGATTACAGATCGCCCAGACCGGTGGCGTTGCCGTCCGCGCCGACTTCGAGCAGGCGCAGCGTGTTGGTCGCGCCGTGGGTTTCCATGTGCTCGCCACTGGTGAATACCACACGGTCGCCCGGAGCCAACAGGCCGGCATCGACCAGCAGGCGGATGGCGCCACGCGCCGCTTCGCGCGGGGTCAGTCCACGGCTGTCGAAGTTGATCGGGAACACGTCGCGCATCATCGCCATGTGCCGGCGCGCACCATCGTGGCGGGTGACCGCGAAAATCGGCGCCTTGGCGCGGAAGCGCGACAGGTAGCGCGGCGTGCCGCCGGACTCGGTCATCGCCACGATCGCGCGCACGCCCACGTGCTGCGACAGGAACATCGTCGCCATCGCGATGGCTTGGTCGGCGCGCTCCAGGTTGCGCGGCGCCATACCGAAGTCGGTCTCGGTCTCGAACTGGCGCTCGGCGCCCAGGCAGATGCGCGCCATCGCCTCGACCGCGCGGATCGGATAGGCGCCGGCGGCGCTTTCGGCCGAGAGCATCACCGCGTCGGTGCCGTCGATCACCGAGTTGGCCACGTCCAGCACTTCGGCACGGGTGGGGATCGGACTTTCCACCATCGACTGCAACATCTGCGTGGCGGTGATGACCACTTTGTTCTGCGCCAGCGATTCGCGGATGATCTTCTTCTGCAGACCAGGCAGCTCGGCGTCGCCGATCTCCACGCCCAGGTCGCCGCGCGCGACCATCACCACATCCGAGGCCTCGACGATCTCGGTCAGGTTCTCGATCGCTTCGGTGCGCTCGATCTTGGACACCAGCAGCGCATCGCAACCGTGGGCGCGGGCGATACGCCGCGCATCGTTCATGTCTTCGGCATTGCGGCAGAACGACACTGCGATGAAGTCCACGCCGATCTTGGCGACGATGCCGATCAGCTCTTTGTCGCGCTCGGTCAACGCGCCCAGCGACAGCCCGCCACCCTGCTTGTTCAACCCCTTGCGGTCGGACAACACGCCATCGTTGAGTACGCTGGTGACGATGCGCTCGCCCTGCACGTCGGTCACCTGCAACTGCACCAGACCGTCGTCCAGCAGCAGAACATCGCCCGGGGCCACGTCCTGCGGCAGGCCAAGGTAGCTCACGCCCACTTGGGTGGCGTCGCCGGGCGCGGCATTGGGGTTGGCGATCAGGTCGAAACGCGCGCCCAGCTTGAGTGAGACCTTGCCTTCGGCGAAGCGCTCGATGCGGATTTTCGGGCCGGGCAAATCGGCGAGGATGCCGATCTCGGCACCGACGCGCGCGGCGGCGGCACGCACCTCCTCGGCGCGCTTGGCCTGACCGGAAGGGTCACCGTGGCTGAAATTCAGCCGCACCACGTTGACGCCGGCCCGGAACAGATCCTCGAGCACGCCGGGCGGGTCGGTGGCCGGGCCAAGGGTGGCGAGAATCCTGGTACGGCGCTGGCGTTCGGTCATGACGGCATCCTTCGGAAAAGCATTCAAAGCTAGCACACACACCCATCACACAAAATGGCATTGTGACATGGCCGTCCGCACACCCCGGCATCGGGCGCACACCATGCGCGACAGTATGCAGCCGCGCATGCGGCGAACAACTCAGCCAGCGCGCTACAGACAGGCCAGCCCAGGTCGTCACCCCACGCCGTATCCATCCCGATGCCCGCCACGTTCAGGAGGTGGCGAGCACCGGCAGATGCGCAGGCGTCGGCGCCAACGCGCCGGCCCCGGCCAGACGCAGTTCGTCCGCGTCGCCGAAGCCCCACAGCACGCCGATGCTGCGCATGCCGTGGTGACGTGCGCCCTCGATGTCCATGCGTCGATCGCCGATCATGCGGCACTGCGCTGCGGGCACGGCCAGCCGTGCCAATGCCTCGGCAATCAAGTCCGCCTTGAAGCGGCGCTGACCATCGTCGCTGGCACCGACCACCTCCGCGAAACGATCGCCGAAGGGCAGGTGCGCGACGATGCGTTGCGCGAACCGCTGGTTCTTGGACGTCACCACCGCCAGCTGGTGACCGGCCGCGTGCAACGCGTCCACCGCCGTGGCGATGCCGTCGAATACCTGCAATTCGCGCCAGCCTTGCGCGTCGTAGCGCGCTCGATACAACGACAGCGCCTGCTCCACCAGCGTTGGATCGCCCTGGAAATACTGGTGGAAGCTGTCGCGTAACGGCGGCCCGATCCAATCGCGCAACTGCGCCAACTCCGGCGCAGGACGCCCCAGTTCGGCGAAGGCATGGCGGATGCCGCCGACGATGCCGGCCTCCGAATCGACCAGGGTGCCGTCCAGATCGAAGAATAGGGTATCGACGCCGCTCACCCGCCGCGCGCCTGCAACGCGGCCACCGCGGGCAGGGTCTTGCCTTCCAGAAACTCCAGGAACGCGCCGCCGCCGGTGGAGATGTAGCTCACCTGCTCGGCGATGCCGTACTTGTCGACCGCAGCCAAGGTGTCGCCACCGCCCGCGATGGAGAACGCGCGTGAGGCGGCGATGGCGCGCGCCAGGGTTTCGGTGCCCTTGCCAAACGCGTCGAACTCGAACACGCCAACCGGGCCGTTCCAGACCACGGTCCCGGCCTTGGCAATCAACTCGGCATAGTGCGCAGCGGTCTGCGGGCCGATGTCCAGGATCAGGTCGTCGTCGGCGACGTCGGTGACGGCCTTCACCGTGGCCGCAGCATCCGGCATGAACTGCTTGGCGACCACCACGTCGCTGGGCAGCGGGATCGCTGCGCCGCGCCCGTTGGCGTCGGCAACGATCTTGCGCGCGGTGTCGAGCAGGTCCGGCTCGCACAACGATTTGCCCACCGAGTGCCCCGCGGCAGCGATGAAGGTGTTGGCGATGCCGCCGCCAACGATCAGTTGATCGACCTTGTTCACCAAATTCGAGAGCAGTTCCAGCTTGGTCGAGACTTTACTGCCGGCGACAATCGCCAGCAGCGGTTTGGCCGGATGCTGCAGCGCCTTGGCCAGCGCGTCCAACTCGGCCATCAAAAGCGGGCCACCCGCGGCGACCGGGGCGAACTGGATCACGCCATGCGTGGAGGCCTGCGCGCGGTGCGCGGTACCGAAGGCATCCATCACGAACACGTCGCACAGCGCCGCGTATTTCTTCGCCAACGCGGGGTCGTCCTTGCCCTCGCCGACGTTCATGCGGCAATTCTCCAGTAACACGATCTGCCCCGGCTGCACGTCCACGCCATCGACCCAATCGCGCAGCAGCGGCACCTCCACGCCCAGCAGCGCGGCCAGACGCGTGGCCACAGGCTCCAGCGAATCGTCCTTGCTCCACACGCCTTCCTTGGGCCGGCCAAGGTGCGAGGTCACCATCACCGCCGCGCCCTGTTCCAGCGCGTGCTTGAGGGTCGGCACCGAGGCCAGGATGCGTTGTTCGGAGGTGATCTGGCCGTTGTCGATCGGCACGTTCAGATCCTGCCGGATCAGCACACGCTTGCCGGACAGGTCGAGATCGGTCATTCGCAAGATGGGCATGTGGTTACTCGCTTATCGTGAGGTTGCATGGGGAAAAGCGCGCCATTGACGTAGCGCGGCGGGAAAGCGTCCGTTGCGGGATGCTCCGTCAATGGCCGCGCGGTGACGAGGCAATGGCCGTATTGTCGGGTGTCGGCTGCGCAGCGGCAAATCGACGCACTGGCGCGGATCGGCTGACGTCCGCACAACCATGCATTTCCAGCGCGTCCACGCATCGTTGTCGCCCCCCGCCGCCCGTGCGACGATCCACCGCCACGGCGCTATCGCCCCCATCGCGCACTCGACCTCCCGACGCATCGCGACAGCCACAAAAAAAGCGCCGAACGGCGCTTCTTTTGTATGCGACCTGCCGGACGCGTTACTTCGCCACCACCTTGACCATTTCCAGACACTTGTTGGAATAGCCCCACTCGTTGTCGTACCACGACACCAGCTTGACGAAGGTCGCGTCCAGGGCAATGCCGGCGTCGGCGTCGAAGATCGAGGTGCGCGCATCGCCACGGAAATCCGTCGCCACGACTTTGTCCTCGGTGTAACCGAGAATGCCCTTCAGCGCACCTTCGCTCTGCGCCTTCACCTCGGCGCAAATCTCGGCGTAGGTGGCCGGCTTTTCCAGCTCGACGGTGAGATCGACCACCGACACATCCGAGGTCGGCACGCGAAAGCTCATGCCGGTGAGTTTCTTGTTCAACTCCGGGATCACCACGCCGACCGCCTTGGCCGCGCCGGTGCTGGACGGAATGATGTTCTCCAAGATGCCGCGGCCGCCGCGCCAATCCTTGTTGCTGGGGCCGTCCACGGTCTTCTGCGTCGCGGTGGCGGCATGCACGGTGGTCATCAGGCCGCGCTTGATGCCCCACTTGTCGTGGATCACCTTGGCCAGCGGGGCCAGGCAATTGGTGGTGCAACTGGCATTGGAGACGATGGCCTGACCGGCGTAGCTGCTATGGTTGACGCCGAACACGAACATCGGCGTATCGTCCTTGGACGGTGCCGACAGGATTACCTTCTTGGCGCCGGCGTCCAGATGCTTCTGCGCGGTTTCCTTGGTGAGGAACAGACCGGTGGATTCGATCACCACCTCGGCACCGACCTCACCCCACTTCAGCGCGGCCGGATCGCGCTCCTGGGTCAGACGGATTTTCTTGCCGTTGACCACCAGATGACTGTCCTCGACCGACACCTTGCCGGCGAAACGGCCATGCACCGAATCGTATTGCAGCATGTAGGCTAGGTAATCCGGTTCGAGCAGGTCGTTGATGGCGACGATCTCGATGTCGCTGGCGAAATTCTGTACCGCCGAACGCAGCACATTGCGTCCGATGCGACCGAAACCGTTGATACCGACCTTGATTGCCATTTCAGAGCTCCTGCGGCCGCGTCTGCCGCGGCGGATGGATAGAGAGGGAGCGCATTCTAGCAGGCCGGCCGCAACGCGCCGGACACAGGGATTTGGGACGTTTGTTTTGTTGCGCCGGCGCAGGTACCGACATCTCCATCACAACCTGTGTGGTCGCACCTGAGCGGCAACGCAACGACAAGACTGCGCAGCATGGCCAAGGCATCGTCGCCGGCTAGACTGCGCATCATGACGTCCCGCATGTTTTTTCGGACCGCGTTCGCCGCGGCACTCGCCATGGCGCCAGCGGCCGCTTTCGCCTGGGGACCACTGGGCCACCGTTTGGTCGCCGACCTCGCCGAAACCCAACTCACTGCGCAGACCCGCGCGCGCATCCGTCCCCTGCTGCAAGGCGAAGCCGAACCGACGCTGGCCGGTGTCGCCACCTGGGCTGACCAGGTGCGCGAACAGGATCCAGACCTGGGCAGACGCAGCGCGCGCTGGCACTACGTCAACCTGGGCGAGCACGATTGCCACTACGTACAGGCCCGTGATTGTCCCGGGGGCAACTGCGTGGTCGAAGCCTTGCGGCACCAGAGCGCGATCCTTGCCGACCGCAACCAAACGCAGGCGGCCCGCGCCCAGGCACTGAAGTTCGTGGTGCATTTCGCCGGCGACGTGCGGCAACCGTTGCACGCCGGCTATGCCCGCGACAAAGGTGCCAACACCGTGCAGATCCAGTTCAAGGGCAACAGCAGTAACCTGCACGCACTATGGGACAGCGGCTTGCTGGACAGCCGCGGCCTGGACGAAACCGCCTATCTGAAGCAATTGGAAGCACAGCCCCTGCCCCCGCCATCGCCAGCCGGCCCCGCCTTGCCGCCACCGGCCGTAGCTTGGGCCGAAGCATCGTGCAGGATCGTGCAACGCCCAGGTTTCTACCCGCACAGCGCAAAACTACCGGCGGACTACGTGACGACTTGGCGCCCAGTCGCCGAGGCGCAGTTGCGCCAGGCCGGTGCCGATTTGGGCGCGCTCTTGAACGCTGCCCTGGGCGAATAAACACGGTTGCGCAAACCACCTCGAACCCGTGAAACGCAACGTCGGACGCGCCACGCCAGACCCCCATGGCACCGGCAACAGCGCAGAATCCAGCGCCCCATCGCGCAACCCATGCCTGAGCGAGCGCCTAGCACCAAACCACTTGGCGAAGCGATAAATTCAAAATTTCTTACATTAGAAATTACTGATATAGTGTGCGCCAATCTTTTCCCCCATCCGAGCCACTCAACCCATGCCCGCCTCCTCGACCCAGGCACTGGCCGACCGCGCGTACGCGCAGGCCAACGACCTCCCCCTCCATGTCGATCCCGCCACCGCGCCGCTGCCGGGCGAATGCATCATCGACGTGCGCGAACCCGGCGCGTTCGCCATCGGCCACATTCCCGACGCGATCAACATCCCCCACGGCATCCTCGCATTCCGTCTCGACAGCGATCCGGCGTTGGCCCGGCACGATCAGCCGATCCTGCTGTACTGCGCCAGCGGCGGCCATTCCACCTTGGCGGCGCTAAGCTTGCGGCAACTGGGCTACCGCGCGGTGCGCGCACTGCCAGGTGGCTTCCTCGGTTGGATCGCGGCCGGCGGGCCGGTCGATTGCTGAGCCGATGCCGCACCGTGCAATGTCCCTGCTGGATCCAGTCGCGATGCGCGCGCACGCCAGCGAGGCCGCACACCTGCTGAAGGCATTCGGCAACGAAAAACGACTGTTGCTGCTGTGCCTGCTGGTGGATTGCGAACAATCGGTCGGCGAACTCAATGCGCGGGTGGAGCTGAGCCAGTCGGCGCTATCGCAACACCTCGCATTACTGCGCGAGGACGGCCTGGTGCAAACCCGTCGCGACGGGCAGACGATCTACTATTCGCTGGTGCCCGGCCCAGCGCAGCGCATCCTCGAGGTGCTGCACGGCATCTATTGCGGCGCCGCTCCTCCAGCCGCCAGCAGAACCAGACCATGAGCCAACACCCGCACGTCCATGCGTTCCACCATGCTGGATCCGGCACCTGGAGCTATGTGGTCGAGGACGGCCACACAGCGGCAGTGATCGACCCGGTGCTGGAGTTCGATCCAGCAACCGGCACCCTGCACGACGGACCGGCACACGCCCTCGCCGACTGCCTCGCCGAACGCGGGCTGCAACTGCACTGGATCCTGGAAACCCATGCCCATGCCGACCACGTGTCCGCCGGGCAGTGGTGCAAGCAGCGCTGGCCACAGGCAACGCTGGCGATGGGCAATGGCATCCGTCAAGTGCGTGCGCGCTTCGCGCCGCAGTTCGGGCTGACGGAAGACGCCGACACATGCTGCGGCTTCGACCATCTGTTCGTTGACGGCGAACGTTTCGCGATCGGTCACCTGCAGGCGCAGGTGATCGCGGTACCCGGTCATACCAGCGACAGCATTGCCTATCTGATCGGCGATGCGCTGTTCCCAGGCGACTCGCTATTCATGCCCGATAGTGGCACCGCCCGCTGCGATTTCCCCGGCGGCGACGCCACGACGCTGTACCGCTCGATCCGCAGGTTATACGCGCTGCCTGACAGCACACGCGTATTCGTGTGCCACGACTACGGCCCCGGCGGTCGCGCGGTCGCCTGCGAAACCAGCATCGGCGCGCAGCGCCGCGAGAATATCCATGTCCGCGACGGCATCAGCGAAGCAGAATTCATCGCGCTGCGCCAGGCACGCGATGCGACCCTGGCCGAACCACGACTGATGCAGCCATCGATCCGCGCCAACATCCAGGCCGGTCGCACCGACGACCTCGCCCCAACGGCGGGATGAAAGCGCTAGGATGCCGGCATGTGCCGTTCTTGCCCTGCTGCCCTCACCCTGCACGCGGTTCGCCGCCAGCGCGCATGCACGCATGCGCCGTCGGCCGACGTAGGCACCGCAACACCATCATGTTCCCCATTCCCATGACGCGACGCCGCCTGCTGCGTCTGTATGCGCTCATCGCGGTCATCGCGATCGCGCCCGTGTCGGCGCAAACGCCGTTGACTGTGTTCGCCGCGGCCAGTTTGAAAGAATCCATGGACGAGGCCGCCGCGGCCTACCAACGCGCGACCGGCATCCCGGTGCAGGTCGCCTATGCGGCCAGTTCGACGCTGGCGCAGCAGGTGGAACAGGGCGCGCCAGCGGATGTGTTCGTCTCCGCCGACCAGGCATGGATGGACACGCTGCAACAACAGCGGTTGATCGATCCGACGCAACGCCGCAGCCTACTCGGCAACACCTTAGTCCTGGTGGCGCCAGCCGGCAGTGCGATCAAGATCGACCTGCGCAAACCCGGCGCCATCGCCACCGCGCTCGACGCGCAGGGGCGCCTGGCTGTCGGCCAGACCGAGAGCGTGCCGGCCGGCAAATACGCGTGCGCCGCGCTGCGCGCGCTCGGCCAGTGGGATAGCGTGCACGCGCGTCTGGCCGAAACCGACAACGTCCGCAGCGCGCTGATGCTGGTCGCGCGCGGCGAGGCGCCGCTGGGCATCGTGTACGGCTCCGATGCCCAGGCCGAATCGAAGGTACGGGTGGTGGCGACATTCCCCGCCGACAGCCATGCGCCGATCGTGTATCCGGTGGCACCGCTGCGCGCCAGCACGCAGCAGCCGGCCGCCAGCGCGTTCGTGCGCTGGCTGGGCACGTCACCGGCACAGGCGATCTTCCGCCACCATGGCTTCACCCTGGCGCACTGAGTCCGCCCTTGTTCGCGTTCACCGCGCAAGAACTGGCCGCCATCGCGCTGAGTGTCAAGGTCGCACTGGTCGCGGCCTTGGCCAGCCTGCCCTTCGCCGTAGCCTGCGGCTGGCTACTGGCGCGTCGCCGCTTTCCCGGCAAAGCGCTGCTGGATGCGCTGCTGCATCTGCCGCTGGTGATGCCGCCGGTCCTCACCGGTTATGCGTTACTGAGCGTGTTCGGTCTGCGCGGACCGGTCGGCGCCTGGTTGTTCGCGCAGCTGGGCGTGCAGTTCGCATTCCGCTGGACCGGCGCGGCACTGGCCAGCGCGGTGATGGGCTTTCCGCTGATGGTACGCGCCATCCGTCTGGCGTTCGCGTCCACCGACCGACGCCTGGAAGCCGCCGCGGCCACGCTCGGTGCCGAACCATGGCGGGTGTTTTTCAGCATCACCCTGCCGCTGGCATGGCCGGGCGTGGTCGCCGGCAGTGTGCTCGGCTTCGCCAAGGCGTTGGGCGAATTCGGCGCCACCATCACCTTCGTCGCCAATATCCCCGGGCAAACCCAGACCCTGGCCTCGGCGATCTACAGCCTGTTGCAGGTCCCCGGTGGCGAGACCCATATCTGGCGACTGGCGCTCGTGGCGCTGGCGATCTCGTTGGCCGCGCTGCTGGCCTCCGAATGGCTGGTGCGGCGCCAGCGCGGGCCGGAGCCGGATGCATGATCCGCCGTCGCAATGAACGCCAACCGCGATGCTGAGCCTCGACCTGCACCTGCAACGCGGGCGCTTCGAGCGACACGTGCGGATCGAAGAACCCGCGCGCGCCATTGCGTTGATCGGCCCATCCGGCGCCGGCAAGACCAGCGTGCTCAACGCCATCGCCGGCGTGCTGCGTCCGCGCAGCGGGCGCATCGTCATCGATGGCTGCGTGTTCTACGACAGCGCCAGCGGCATCGACCTGCCCACACACCGACGCCGCATCGGCTACGTGTTTCAGGACGCGCGGCTGTTCCCGCATATGGACGTGCGCCGCAACCTCGGCTATGGCCGCCACCACCGCGCGCAAGCGCCGCGCTTCATGTTGGACACCGTCGTCGACCTGCTCGGCATCGGCGCGCTACTGGCCCGGCGCCCGGACAGCTTGTCCGGCGGCGAGGCACAGCGCGTGGCGATCGGGCGCGCCTTGCTATCGCAGCCAGCGATCCTGCTGCTGGACGAACCACTCTCGGCGCTGGACGCCGAACGCCGCAACGCACTGATTCCCTACCTGCAGCGCGTGCGCGACGACATGCGCCTACCGCTGCTGTACGTCAGCCACCAAAGCGAGGATGTGGCGCGCATCGCCAATGCGGTGCATCGGCTGGATTAGCCCTGACTACCGTCGATCTGATGGACACAGTGGCCGGAATCGGCAACTGCGCTGGCAAGCCACTCAGTAAAAAGGGCCAATTGCCAACAGCCGCTGGCAATGCTAGGTTCAAGCGGCAAACGCTCTGTGTGCTATTCAAAGGATGAAGCCATGAAAATGAATCAATTTCTCTTGAGAGCGCTGTTCGCTGTTCAGTTGATCGCTGTTCCGTTTGTCGTGAGCGCGAACACGAAATCGCAGTTTGTGGTGACGACATCGACTTATTCTGCAAATTCTGCGGAAAAGCAAGCGATCATGGCGTGGTTGCGGCAACACGCTGAGCGGGTGAGAGGACATCTGATCGGTGAATTCGAACGGGTCGGCGATGTCACGGTGATATATAGTCGTGATGTTGCGCTTGATAGATATGTCGTCCAGTCTCCTGGCGATGGGCCGCCTGCCTCTCTTCCTCTCAGTGGGCATCCGGGAGACACATTCTCGGTTTCATCATGCTCTTCAGGAGTTAGCCAAACGTGGTCATATACCTGGACTTCCAACTCCTCTGGCGGTGGTTGGAAGTTGACCAACTATAAGTATGTTACGAAGTCATGTGACTCCGGATCCGGCGGTGCTTGATCCCGAGGGCTGCATGATGATGTAGCCACAGAATGACGGGCCGTGTCCTTACGACCCGTCATTCTGTTCTGGCGAACGCCGCAACGCACTGATTCCCTACCTGCAGCGCGTACGCGACGACATGCGCCTGCCGCTGCTGTACGTCAGCCACCAAAGCGAGGATGTGGCGCGCATCGCCAATGCGGTGTATCGGCTGGATTAGCATCAGCGCTTGGGCATTCAATGCGTGCGACCACGCTCCATGCGCCCGCTGCGCACCGTGGCCTTGCCTTCGCGTACCGCGAACGTGAACGCATACGCCAGCGTCACCGGCACTGCTTCCACGGACGCAGCATCCTCGCAACGGCCCTCCACTGCCGGCTGCTGCGCCGGATCGGCATAGGTGCAGATCGCCGCCGGCACGAAGCGCCAAACCGCCACCGCGTCGCGCACCGCCTGCTGCAAATCCGCCATCTCCACCTGCGCCCCGGCGCTGCACTCGGGACGATCGTTCAGCGGTTCGCTGCGTTCCACCGCGCCCTGTGCCGACAGGATCACCCGTACGCACACCATGGTCGGCGACAGACTGCGTCGCGGCGAATCGGCGGGCAACTGCGGCGTCGGCGCCTGCAGCGGCTGGGGCATGCGGAAGACCTGCTGCGGCTGCATCTGGTAGGGCAGCACCTTCGCCACGCCAGCAGCAGCGGACACGCGGTTCTCCAACATCTGCTGATCCACCGAGGCCAGACGCTGCGGCGGTTGCGCCGGCGTGCGCGGCGCCTGGCTGGCACATCCGGCCAGACAGAGCATCAGCAAGGACAGCAACGGCCAGTGCGCGCTCATCGCACCGCCGTGGTCATGCCGCACAGCGGCAGCGCCGTACGACCGCGCGTGTCTGGAGTCAACTTGTCGCACAAATCTGCCACCCCCTTGCCAGCCTCCTCGCCCAATCGATACCAGCGATACCGCCCGGCATCGGCAACACCCGCCGGCGGCGACACCGGATCCATGCCGACCTCGAAAGCGACCGGAACCTTCAACATGGCAGCGACCGCCCGGCCATGCGCCATGGCCGGGTTGAAGCGCCATTGCCAAGCTGCGGCGACCGCCGCAGCATCCAGCGCCGGGCTGCCGCTGCCGTGGTCGAGCACGCGCACAGCGCGGACTTTACCGACCGCGTCCACCTTGAGTAGCAGCACCAACTTGCCGGAAATCCCAGCACGGATGGCCGCATTCGGATAGTGCGGCGGGGGCATGAAACGCGACGTGGGAATCCGCGCACTGGCGCCCGCCGTCGCAGTCCCCGGATGCGACGCCCCGCGCGGTGCCGGCTGATCCAGCGTGTCTTTCACCACGCCACTGGGAACCACATCGCGGGCCATGGCGTTAGCCGGCACGCTGGCAGGAAACACCAGCGCCGCGACGCTACCGCCCAGTGCGGCCATCGCGACCACCGCAATGCCGACACCCCGCCGCCAGCCACGCACCACAGGCCGCTGCAGCAGCACGATGCGTTGCCGCAGCAGTGCGCTCGCCCGCCAATGACAACCGACAGGCAACGCGACCGCATCCAACTGCGTCTGCAGCATCGCCTCGGCGTAGCTGCGGCGCGAAGATGGATGCCGTGCAAGCACCGCGGCATCGCAGGCCAGCTCCTGATCGACGCGGAAGCGGGTCGCCGCCCAGTGCAACAACGGATTGAACCAGTACACGCAGCGTAATGCCGCCAGCAACAGATTGCAGCGCGTATCGCCGCGGGCGATGTGCATGCGTTCGTGCGCCAGCACCAACTGTGCCTGCTGCGGCGGATAGCGCTGAGCGAAGTCCACCGGCAACACCACCTGCGGCCGCCACGCGCCCAGTACCAGTGGACCATGCAGCGCATGTTGCGCGATCGACACGCCCGGCTCACTCGGCTGCAAACGGCCCAAGCTGCGGCGATAACGGTACTGTTGCCGCCACAGCAACGCGGCCATCGTCATCATGCCCAACGCCCAGAGCGCCAACAGCCAGGCCGCGCCGGCTCCCATTGCCAGCGATGCGGCGGCGGCGGACGCATCCGCCACGACATGCGGCGCGCCTACCTGCACGCTCGGCATCGCCACCGCAAAGGTCGCCGGCAGCGGCGGGCGCCAACCGCCCGGCACCAGCGTGGCGAGCAACGCCAGCGGCACCGCGATCCACAGCGCATAGGCAATGCCAGCACCGAAGACGCGCCGCATCGGTGTGCGCAACGCCAAAACCGCCACGATTGCCACACTGCCAGCCAACGCCGTCGTTGCAAGGCTTGTCACGATTGCTTCAATGCTCATCGTCCAACTCCTGGATCAGTCGTTTGAGTTCGGCGACATCGGCATCGCTGAGCTTGCCGCGTTCGCTGAAGTGCGCCACCAGCGGCGCGATGCGGCCACCGAACAGGCGCTCGAGCAAGCCTTCGCTCTGTTGCTGCACCCATTGCGCGCGCTGCAAGAGCGGCGTGTACAAATAACGCCGGCCTTGTTTGTCGGCGCGGATCGCGCCCTTGTTGAGCAAACGATTAAGCAGGGTCTTGACCGTGGGTTCGGCCCAACCGCCATGCCCCGACAACGCCGCGAACACCTCCTCGGCGCTGAGCGGGTGCCGTTCCCACAGCACCTCCATGACCACGGCTTCCGCCTCGCTGATCGGCATGCATTTACGCCTGTAATTTTTTTCGATTACATGAGTAAACGAAACCCTTGTCAAGCACTTTCGCCAGCCAATACAGCAACGGCCCGCCACGCTCGCCTAAGCTATCGCGATGACCGACCATCTCGACGATCTCGACGCCGCCGTCGACCTCATCCTGCAACGCATCCCCGGCCCACTGCGGATCGGCGCACCGCTGGGCCTGGGCAAACCGCACCGCCTGCTCAACGCCTTGTACGCGCGGGTCCAAGCCGATGCCACGCGGCCCATGCAGCTCTACACCGCGCTGTCGCTGCACCCGCCAACACCCGGCGGCGGACTGCAGGGCCGCTTCGCGCGTCCGTTCCTGCAACGCCATTTCGGCGAGGATTTCCCCAAACTGAAATACGTGGAAGCACTGCAACGCGATGCACTGCCGGCGCATATCCAGGTGGAAGAGTTCTACATGCAGTCCGGCGCGCTGCTGCGCTCGACCCAGGCGCAACGCCGCTACACCAGCCTCAACTACACCCACGCCGCCGATGCAGTAGCGCAACGCGCGCCGAACCTGATCGTGCAGAAGGTCGCGCGCGCGCCAGATGGCAATGGCCTGTCGTTCTCGTGCAATAACGACATCACCCAGGACACGCTGGACGCACTGCAACGGCGCGGCCTGCCACGTCCGCTGCTGGTGGCCGAAGTCGATCCGCAATTGCCGTGGATCGGCGGCAGCGCCGCGGTGGAACCGACGTTCTTCGACCTGGTGCTGACGCCGCCAGCGCCGTATCCCGCCCTGTTCGGGCTGCCGCGACAGCCGGTCACCGATACCGATTACGCCATCGGTCTGTATGCCAGCACCCTGGTGCGCGACGGCGGCACCCTGCAGATCGGCATCGGCACGCTGGCCGACGCGCTATGCCACGCGCTGGTGCTGCGGCATACCGACAACATGCGCTACCGACAGGTGCTGGCGGCCCTGGATCCCACGCTGGAGCAGCATCCGACGGTCCGCGCATGCGGCGGGCTGGCGCCGTTCTCGGTTGGCCTGTTCGGGTGCAGCGAGATGCTCAACGAAGGCTTCCGACAACTGGTCCAATGCGGGGTGATCCGACGCAAGGTGCTCGACGACGCAGCGCTGATGCAACGCGTGGCCGACGGCAGTGCAGATGCGCAGGATCTACAGCGGTTGCAGGACGAAGGCGAATACCTACAAGGCGCGTTCTATCTTGGCTCAACCGCGTTCTACGCCTGGCTGCGCGAGATGGACTCGCAAACGCGTGCGGGGATCGGCATGCACCGCATCAGCGAGATCAACCAACTCTATGGCAACGAAACGTTGCGCCGTCTGCAGCGGCGCCAGGCGCGCTTCTTCAACTCCTGCATGATGGTCACCGCGCTCGGCGCGGCGGTGTCCGATGCACTGGACGACGGCCGCGTGGTGTCCGGCGTCGGTGGTCAGTACAACTTCGTCGCCATGGCCCATGCACTGGAGGATGCGCGCAGCGTGCTGATGTTCCGCGCCACTCGCGGCAACGGCGGCACGACGCACTCCAATGTGCGCTGGAACTACGGCCACACCACCATCCCGCGGCATCTGCGCGATCTCTACGTCAACGAGTACGGTATCGCCGATCTGCGTGGATTGAGCGATGAGGACTGCATCGCCGCGATGCTTGGGATCGCCGACGCGCAGGCGCAACCGGCACTGTTGGCCGAGGCCAAGCGCCACGGCAAACTGCCGGCCGACTTCATCGCGCCGCCGCACTGGCAAGGCCAGCGTGCCACGCGTGTGCGCGACGCGCTGGCGCTGTTCCGCGCCGACGGCACCTTGCCCGACTATCCACTAGGCAGCGACTTCACCGAGGTGGAGCAACGCCTGTTGCGCGCGCTGAGCTGGCTGCAAGAACACACCGCCAGCATCGGCGCAAAAGCGCTGACGCTGACGCGTGCCTTGCTGACACGCCCCAGCGCAGATCCGGCCTGCATGCAGCGCATGGCGCTGGACAGCCCACGCACGACCAGCGAGCGCATCCAGGCACGCTTACTGACATATGCTTTGAAACAAACCTCATCACCCTGATCCCTTGCACTGCGCCGACATCGCAAACACCCTGGCGCAGGCCACAGGTGGCCCATGGCCTTCGCACGTGGCCGCGCCGGGTGCTCGGGCCCCTACAACCATCGCCGTCGATGCCAAACAGTGCCGGCAGCAATACCGGCAGGTACGGCCCGTGTTACACAACACTGAAACAATAAAGAAAGAATAGCGTCAAGCAAGACTGTGATGATGTTAATGAATTTTTATCTTGTATTGCTGCATGCGCGCTCATTGTTCTGCTCCGTCGTTGCCGCCGCTATCCGATCGCACCGTCTGCGCCACGCCACGCCCACAGCGCACAGCACTGGCCCGCATGCTGATCGCGTTGCTCGCCGCCGCCGCGCCGATGGCGCTGCAAGCCGCGCCCAAGCTCAACGAGTTGCAATACATCGGCAGCCACAACAGCTACCACGCCGGATTCGCGCCTAGCGAAGCCACGCTGTTGCAGCGCATCGATCCGTCGATGTTCGCGACACTCAACTACCGTCACCCGCCATTGACCCAGCAACTGGACGACGGCGTGCGACAGCTCGAACTGGACATTTATGCCGACGCCAAGGGCGGGCGCTATGCGCACCCGGCACTCATCCAACAGATCGCCAAGGCCGGACTGCCACCGGCGCCGGCCTTCGCTCCGCCTGGGGTGATGGAACGTCCGGGCTTCAAGGTGCTGCACATCCAGGACATCGACCAACGCAGCACCTGCCAACCCCTCGTGGCCTGCCTGCGCGAGGTGCGTGCCTGGTCGAAACAGCATCCTGGGCATGTGCCGATCTTCATCCTGCTCGAAACCAAGGAATCGCCCATGCATCTGGCATTCCCGACGGTGCAGCCGGAACCGTTCGACACCGCCGCGCTGGATGCGCTGGATCGCGAACTGCGCTCGGTCTTCAAGCCCGGCGAATACCTCAGCCCCGACCAAGTCCGTGGCAAGGCCCCCACGCTCAATGCCGCCATCCTGGCCCACGGCTGGCCGTCGTTGGATGATGCGCGCGGCAAGGTCGTATTCCTGTTCGACCAGAGCAGCGTCGGACACGATTATCTGGCCGGCCATCCGGCGTTGCGCGGCCGGGTGTGTTTCACCAATGCGGTCCCCGGCGAGGCCGATGCCGCCTTTATCAAGCGCAACGACGGCAGTGCCGAAGAGATCGCACGCCTGGTCAAAGCCGGCTATCTGGTCCGCACCCGGACCGATGCGGACCTGAAAGAAGCCGAGCACGGGGACACCGCGCGGCGCGATGCCATGCTGGCTAGCGGCGCACAACTGCTCAGCACCGACTTTCCCGATCACGAGCCCGCCAGTTCCGGCTATGTGGTGCGCTTCGGCGACCACATGGTCGCACGCTGCAATCCGCAACTGCCGAACACCCGCTGCCAAGGCGTCGATCTGAGCCACTGATCGACACCGCACCGCGCAGCAGCGCGGCGACAACGGCGTGCATCCCCCTGTCGCAATGGAAAGCGCGGACGATCGCGCGCCTGTCGCCACCTGTCTGCAAACGGACGCAGACGCTTCTTTTCCCACCCTCACGAGTCTTCAACATGCAACAGATGCATCACCTAGGTCGTTTGACCTGCGCCATTGCCACCGCGCTGGCGCTTTCCATCCCGGCCTATGCGGACGAGGTCAACGGCCGCAGCACGACGACCCTGGATTCGGTCAACGTGCAGGCCGCACAAGCCGCCGCACCGGGCTCGCTGGACGAACAGCGCCTGTCCACCGGCGTCAACAGCGTGATGAGCAAGCAGCAGATCGACGCGATCCCCTCCGGCGGCATCGCCGACGTGGTCGCGCATCTGCCTGGCCTGTCGTCCTATAGCGATATGCACCTGGGCCAGGCCACGACCGGCGAGAACGCGTATGTCAGCATCCGTGGCCTGGACGCCAGCTACAACGCGTATTCCCTCAACGGTTTCAGCATGCCCGAAACCGATTCCTCCACACGTGCGATCTCGCTGAACATGCTGGCGCCGTTCGGCATCCAGTCGGTCAACGTATCCAAGTCGCCGACCCCGGACATGCCGGGCGACGCCACCGGCGGCGCGATCGATATGCGCACCCCGAGCGCCTTCGATTTCAGCGGCGATTTCTACGGCAAGACCACCGCACAAGGTCAACTCAATGCATTGGCCTCCAAACTCGGCGGCAAGGACAAAGGCGGCATGCTGCAACAGGAACTCGCCTGGAAATTCGGCGAGGACCATGCGTTCGGCCTGTATGCCTCGGCCTATTACGGCAACAACGACAATATGGCGCAGGCACCTGCGCCCAACAGCAAGTACGTCCCGCTGGACCCGAGCCAAGCCAACGCCAGCGACCTGCGTAATGTCGGCCCGCTGATCAGCACCCGCTACAAGTACAGCATCTACACCAGCCAGATCAAACGTTACGGCGCCAATCTCGGCTTCGACTGGCAGGGCGAAAACAGCGCGCTCTATGCACGCGCCATCTACGGCAACTACAGCGTCACCGGACAACAGGATCAATCCAGCGCGCGCCTGGAAACGGTGAAGAATCAACCCACGGCGGTGCGTGGCGGCTACTTCAATACGCACGACATCGACGAGACACTGGCGACGCTGCAATTGGGTGGACAGACCACGCTGGACCGTCTGCATTTCGACTACGGCACCTCGTTCGGACGCGGCACGCGCAGCCGTCCGGACTATGTGTCGGCGAGCCTGTACGGCTTCACCCCCGGCAGCTTCGCCTTCGATCTCAGCGACACGACCTATCCGAGCATCGAGCAAAGCCCGCAGAACCTGAAGGACTTTTTCTACAACCTGAATTCCTCGCTGTTCTGGAAAACTCAGGGCCATGACGCTGGCAGCCACGATAATCGCATCAATGCGCACACCGACATCACCTACCGTGTGGATGGCGATGTGCTGGACAACGTCAAGACCGGCCTAGCCGTGGACCACTCTGACCGTGGTGCCTACGATCATCCGTTCTTCCACAAGGACGGCAACTTCATCTACAACGGCCCGTATTTCGGCGGTTCCAACTACGTGTTCCCGAACGCGGGCGGTCCGCCGCTTGGCACGCTGCCGGGACGCCTCACCTACAACGCCTTCGATGGTCATTACCACGGTCCATTCAAGATCCTGGACCGCAACTGGGTGCTGGCGCAGGCGGTGCCCTACAAGTACCTCAACGATCCAACCGGCGTGGGCGCCTATACGCCTAACGACTACAACGCCAATACCACCTCCAGCACCGAGGCGATCTATTCCGGCTACACGATGGCCACCTTGCATGTCGGCGCGCTGAGCATCCTGCCCGGTCTGCGCTACGAACTCACCCGTTATTCCGCCGATTCCTGGCAATCCAACGGCGATGGCATCAACGGCCGCTTCGTCGGTGCTGGCCGCACCTACGGCGAAGTGCTGCCGGGAATCAACTTGAACTATCGCCCGGACGACTTCACCGTCTACCGTGCCTCGCTGCGTCGTAGTTTCAGCCGTCCCGCTTTCGGCCTGATCTCCGGCGAGACCGTCTATACGATCGACCCGAATCAGAAAGTGATCGGCATTTCCAAGCCCAATCCCGATCTGCAACCGAGCAAGGCCGACAACCTCGACCTGTCCGCGGAATTCTACGATCACAACGGCGGCGTTCTCAGCGCCTCGACGTATTACAAGCGCATCACTGGATTCATTTACACCTCGCAATCGGCCACCAGCAACGACAACACCCTCGGCGGCCTGGTCCCTACTGGCACCACCTTCGAGAACGGCGTTCCGGTGACCATGCCGCAAAACGGCGGCACGGCCAAGTTGTACGGCGTGGAATTGAACGGCAGCAAGCGCTTGCAAAACCTGCCGGGTCTATGGAGCAATTTCGGAATCAGCGCCAACCTCACGCTGCAACACAGCGCCGCCGACAGCAAACGTCCCGATCAACCGGAAAAAACCTGGCTGCCACGCGCACCGGAGCGTCTCTACAATCTGGACCTGTTCTACGACGATACCCGCCTGCGGGCCGACCTGACCTATAACTACACCGGCCTGCAATTGCTCGGCCTGACCAGCGACCGACTGAACTACTACCTGCAACCGGTCAAGTCGCTGGACTTCACCGCGACCTATCACCTACCACACGGCATCGATGTGGGGATCGCGGCCAAGAACCTGCTCAATTCCGCGACCTTCTACGAGACCCAAGGCAAGTCCAGCCGGTACATGGCCTACGATCCGGGCGCCGACGGTGCCTACGTGCAAACAGGCCGGGTGTACATGTTGACCTTGAGTTACACCTACTGATGAGCGATCCCCTTGCCTCCGGCGCGCCGCGCCGGAGGCAAGGGGATCGATGCCCGCAACGCCTTCGCCGTGACTCTCCAAATAAAACAGTAAAACGCAGTCTCTGCCTGGCTTTCATGGAAGTTGACTCGTCCTTCCCTAAATTTCGTTTACCACTCTCAAATAAAAGTGCAAAGCCATGGGCATGTTCGATGGATCGATGAACTGGTTACACTCCATGGCGAACACCAGCCTGGGGGGACGTCGGCGGCAGCAAGCAGATCAGGCCACCAACGCCTGACTCACACCAATCGGCTTCCACAAGAGTCAGAGCGGTTCACCTGGTGGCCGACAGCATCGGCGGGAGACACACCGTTGTGGACGTCGAACAGTGACTGAGGGTCATATCGTGCCTTTGCACGCGCCAGGCGGGGATAGTGACTGCCCCAGTACGCGGTTTTCCAGTCGGACAGGAAGTAGTCGCTTTCGGAGACATAAGCCCCAGCACCCGGTACGACCTTGCGGAGCGCTTCCATCGCTTTGCCGATGTCCGTGGCTGCGGCGCGTGCGGCACGCAGGTCTGGCGGGTCACCCGGCATGCCAGTGTAGGCCGGCCCGCTGCCGCCGGAAATAATGGCCAGGGCGAAGGCATCCAGCACGCCGGGATTCATTGCGGTATCGGCGGCGTCGTCTCTGGCCTGTTGCGGCGCGCCGGCCAGGCCCTTGTTGAAATGCAGCGCCACAGTCCAACTGCGGGTAGCTGTGAACAGCGCCTCGACCAGCGTGGCTTGTTGTGCTGGCTCCAGTAGGGCCTGGGGAATCCACAGCGATTGGTAGCCGTGGATGAACCAACCTGTCTCTTCCTGATTGCCTTTCCACAGCACGTGGTGTGGCGGCGCACCGTTGCGGGGATCGGCCATGAAGAATCGGCCCAGCCCCTGCTGCTTGAAATACGTGATGTCCCAGAAGTGCCGCGCAGGAATGCCTAAGAACTGGATGTCCTTTTCCATCGTGTAATGGTCGCTGTGCTCGGCAAGCCAGTCGATCAGCGGCAACCAAGCCTGCTTGGCCTCGTCGGCGCTCATGCCCTGGAACACCAGCCAGATGTTGACCCGGTTGCTGCCCCGGAACGAAATCTGCTCACCCCAGTGTTCGTTGAACAAGGTGCTGCGGTAGAAGGCGACAACACGGGCGATCAGGGCGCGATAGGCCTCGTCGTCCTTGGCGAGAATGGTGCCGAAGACAGCACCGAACCATTCCGGCAATTCATGCGTGCGCAGCGTCATCTGTGTAATAACCGCGATGCTGCCACCCCCGCCGCCCTTGATGGCCCAGAACAGCTCAGGATGGCGGTAATGATTGACCGTGAGGATCTGGCCGTCGGCAGTGACCACCTCAGCTTCCAGCAGGTTGCCAGCGGCGGTGCCAAAGCGCTTGGAGAAATTGCCGAAGCCGCCGCTCTGCACCAGGCCGGCAACGCCCACCGTGACGCAGCCGCCGCCTTGCACATAGCGTCCACCCTGGGTGGTGACCGCATGGTACGCATCCGTCCACATCGCGCCGGCACCCACCGTCACCGCAGGTATGGGGGCTGTACCGGCTGGGCTGCCCTGTGCGACAAATGCGTCATGCAACTGCACAGCATTCATGCGGCGGGTCCAGATCAGCAGCGAACCCTCCGCGCAGGAGGTGCCCTGGTAGCTGTGGCCACCACCACGGATCGATATGCGCAATCCATGACGGGTGGCGAAGCGCACCGCCTTGGCCACGTCCTGGGCATTGGCCGCAGCGACAGCGTAGGGGCTGGAGGCGCACACCCAGCCATCCACCCAGCCACTGGTCTGGGTCAGCGCGGGCTCGTCGCCGACATAGAAGGCATTGCGCAGATTCGCCATCGCCTCGGCCTGACGGGGCGTGCCGGCATTGCCCGGCGAGAACGGATAGTCCACGGCGATCAGTTCGCCGCGCAGCTCACGGCGTAGCCCTTGCCACTTCACGTCCGAAGGCCATCCCTTGCTGCCAGGCAGCGCCCAGCGTGAGGTGACGGCAGCGGCCAGATTCCCCAAAGGGCCGAACCAGGGCGCAAGCAGGGCGAGGCTGAGCAGTGAACGCCGTTTCATGCAGTGACCTCTGTAGCAAACGATTGCCAGTGGAGTTACCAGGTTTTAATGGACACCTAAGCAGCGTGGCCGATGTGCCACCTCGAACTCGACGTGGCTAACGCCACCGAGGTGGCTGTGCCGACGCATCGGATTGTAGAAGCCTTCGATGTAATCGGATACGTCCAGCGCAGCCGTTTAACGGTCCGCGTAGATGCGCTTGTTGATGCGCTCCTTCTTCAGGCTTGCGAAGAATGATTCGGCGACTGCATTGTCCCAGCAATTCGCGCGCCTGCTCATGCTGGGCTCAAGATGGTTTTCCTTGCAGAAGCCTCGCCATTCGTCACGTCCTTACTGCGTTCCCTGATCCGAGTGAATCAGTGTCTTTCGAGGTCGCCTGGATCGAACGGCCTTCAAGATCGCTTCCAGAACCAGCTCTCGGTGGATCGTCGGCTTGACGGCCTAGCCGATGACCTTGCGCGAGAAAAGGTCCACGACGACGGCCAGGTAGAGCCATCCCTGCCAGGTGCGGATATAGTTAGTATCCGTCACCCACGCCTCGTTGGGCCTCGACACCATGAACTGGCGCTGCAGCAGATTGGGAATCAATGCCTGTGGCTTTGGGGTGGGGATATGGCGTATGCGGTAACCGTGGAGCGCTTGAAGGCCGTTCTCGCGCATGAGACGAGCAACCCTGTGTTTGCTGCAAGTCTCACCACGTTCGCGCAGATCCTGCAGCACCCTGGGGGCGCCATAGTGAACCTGCCCCCTGAGAACGGACGCCAACAAGCACGGGGTCAAGCGGCCTGCTTCGGCTTCTTTGCGTAGTCGTTAGGCGACAGATAGCCAAGCGCCGAGTGCAGGCGGGTGGGATTGTAGAATCCGTGGATGTAGCTGGCGATGGCGGCACGGGCGGCGGCCTTGGTTTCGTACACGCCGGTCACCTCTTCGTTCTTGAGCGTGGCGAAGAAGCTCTCGGCCACCGCGTTGTCCCAGCAGTTGCACTTGCGGCTCATGCTTGGCACGAAGCCGTGCGCGGCCAAGGTCTTGCCGAAGTCGCCGCTGGCGTACTGGCTACCGCGATCGGAGTGGAACAGCACACCGGCACCGACCGGCGCCGCCGACCAGGCGTTGAGGAAGGCTTGCTGGACCAGCGCGTTGGGCATGCGCTCGGACAAGCTGTAGCCAAGCACTTGTCGGGTGCGCAGGTCGATGACCGTGGCCAGATACAGCCAGCCCTCGCGGGTCGGCAGGTAGGTGATGTCACCCACCCATGCCGGCGCCGGGTTGTTCACGGCGAACTGCCGATCCAGCCGGTTCCCGGCCACCGGCCGCCCATGCCGACTGTCGGTGGTGCGGGGCGTGAAGCGGCCCTTGACCTTGCCGCACAGGCCCTCCTCGCGCATCAGCCGAGCCACGCGCTTGTGGCCCACCGCATGGGCACAGGCGCGCAGCGCCCGTACCATGCGCGGCCGCCCATACGTGCCTCGGCTGCTGGCGTGCAGCATGCGCAGGTCGGCACGCAGGGCCGCGTCGGGGTCCGGGCGATCTCGACGCTGCAGCCAGCCGTGGAAGCCGGAGGCAGACACCGCCAGCAGGCGGCACAGCATCCGCAGGGGATAGCGAGTCCGTTCATGTGCGACGAAGGCTTACCTCACTTGGACTCCCTGGCGAAGAACGCCGTCGCTTTTTTTAGGATCTCGCGCTCCATCTTGAGCGTGGCGTTCTCGGCTCGCAGCCGGGCCAGTTCGCTCTCCATCTCACTGACCGGCTTGCGGCTGGGAGAACTCAGTGGCTGGCCGCCACGGGATGCGCCAAGCCAGTTGGCCAGCGTCTTGACCGACATGCCCAGTTGCCGGGCGGCTTTGGCCAGCCCGACCGACTCAGCCAGGGCGATAGCCTGAGCCTTGAAGTCGTCCGTGTAGCGACGACGGGTAATGCGTTGCATGGAAACCTCCAGGGTGCGATCAAAGTATCGCTTCCTGGCGTCCGTCCCTGCGGGGCAAGTTCATAGATCCCGTGACTGGCAGTAAAAGATGCGCGTATGAGACGTAGCAGACGCGCATCCTCTTGAGTTCGATCGGACACTGGATGATCGAGCCAGGCGTAGTAGCCAGCACGAGCAACGCCGAGTAGCCGACACATCATTTGAATGCTGAACTCATTGCGATGCATCTCGATGAACTGATAAGCCTGTCACCAGCACTTTTGATCTGACCCACCGGGGGGTCAGTTTTTTGAGGTTGTTGTTGACAATGGATCAGTTCGCCGTTTCTGTCGGCCAATCCTCCGGGACCAGCGCAGGCGGCTTGGTCCAAGGTTCCTCGACCAACGCGTTTTGAAACCACTGCTCGCGCAGATTCGCATGCTCAGTGACGATCAATTGGAAACCTGGGACATCTTCCCGCGTGAACTTCAGCAACAACTCGAACAGCCGACGCACCGCATCGAGGTCGGCGTCGGCTTCCGTCTTCTGCACCGATCCATCGGCGTCCCTGTAGACCTGCTCAGAGGGGAAGTAAACCTGGGTTGGTTGGTCGATCAGCAGGAAGCGTGGAATCGGACGGTTGTTCTGCGCCGCGAACAGATGGAGGGCGAGCAGTGCTGACAGATGGTAGGCGAGATGGTTCTCGCCGCCGCCGGTGCGACCCATCGGCACTGGACGGCCGGGTCGATCGAAGATGATCGTCAACTGCGGCAGATTGAGGCGCGCAGGGTAAGGGCCGAATTCGGCGTTGAACTTCTGTGTGTATCGTGACACTTGTGCGGAAATGTTGTTGAGGATCGAGGCTAGGCGTTCGTTGCTGTCATCGGCGCCGACCTGCTCCTCAAGCTGCTTGACTTTGTTGCTGAGGCGGCGGTTCTCTGCTTCCAGTTTGGCGAAATCCTCATTCGGGAGGAGCGTTTCCAAGAACAGGCTGATGCGGCCGACCACACGTGCGGCCGCGTTGTTGCGGGTTCCCATTTGGGCGATGACTTCGTTGGCCGAGATCGCTGCGGACAGTTCCACTTCCTTCTGCTTGATGTCGCCCAAGATCCCATTTGCCTTGCCGGTCAGCTCGGCCAAGTAGGCCTCGAGCTTGGGGCGCTGGCCGGTGGCGATGCGCAACTCTTTATCGAGCGACTGCAATTCGTTGAGAAGAACGACAGCGACCGGAGACTCCAGCGCTAGGTTTCGTTCGCTGAACGGCCATTGCCATTCGCCGCTGTCGGGGTTCTTCGGCATTGCCTTGATTGAGGCCAGCCGGTCTATCTGTTCGGCGGCCTCGTTTTCGTAGCCGCCTGCCCTCTTGGCGAACTGTCGTGCCGCGTCAATCCGAGTCTGAGTATCACGGCGATCCTGACGCAGTTGGGCCAATTCATCCTCCAAAAGCGAAACCCGGCTGTCGTCGTCTGGCACCGTTTCTGGCTTCCAAGACAGCGCCGACCTCAATGCGTCGACGATTCCGTCAGCGTTGGGTGTCTCGTCCGTGTTGCCGATGACCCCGACCGTCTTCGCCTCGGAGTAGAGGCCGATCGCCTGTTCATGCGACGTGCCAACCGCATCGCGCACATGCTCCAACTTTTTGCTGCTGATCTTCAGATCGCGTTGCGCCTGGCGCAGCTTGGATTGAAGCTCATAGCGATCATGGGAGGAAAAGCCTAGCAGAATTGGAAACGTGTCGCGGATCGCCTGTGGCTGGAACTGCTCGTTTTGCCGATAGAAAAGTTGATCTTTGTTGGCAACCAACCCCTGTTTCTGGAACAGGTAGTAGAACGTGTGCTTGACAGTCGCACCGTAACTATTGCGGCTATTTTCAAGCGGGACTTCGGTGCGGTTCTCGGGAATTCCAAGAAGGCGTGACAGCAGTTCCACAATGTTTTCGTCGTCGGTGTTGAACACCAGATCCCCGAACTCGGGTACCTGCATTTGGGCACCCCTTCGCAGCATTGCCATGCTGTAACTGGCTGCGCCGGCGGGCGGGGTCGGCTTGGCAACCAGCACCTGTTCTTTTTCGAATTGATAGATCACGGCGAACCAGGCAACTTTTTCGCGGATAATGCCTTCGGGGACGTTGAACGAGGAACGTCCCATGCAATATTCGATGATCTCGGAGAGCGCAGATTTACCGGTGGAGGAACGACCGGTGATGACGTTGAGCCCATCCACCTTGAATTGGAGGTCACGGCGCTGGCCGTCATGGCTGTAGATGTGAATGGATTTGATCTTCATGGACGAATCCCAAAAGTCGTATAAACCGTCGCACGGTCGGCGATGCGTGCAAATTCCTTTCCGACGATGCGTGCCACTTTCTGGCAAGCGACAGTTTCGGTGGTTCCATCGATGGTCTTGCGGACCTTCTTGGGTACGGTCTGGATGCGGCCGTCGTCTGCGACGGCAATGCAACCCCGTTCCATCAGCAGACCGAACCCCTCGAAGGCATACGGCAGCATCTGCGTGGTCCGGTGGGTGAAGCCCACCATGATTTGCTGGTTCTTCTCCGCAATCTTAAGCAAGTAACTGCGTGGACTGCTGGCGATCACTTCGCGTGAATCCTTATGCAGGCACAGAGGCAGCACAAGAAGAGACAGCGAGAATGGCATACCACGAGCGTTTTTTTCCTCGTAGCCATGCAGGGCGCGGAACAAGATCAAGCCGCAGAATGCAGGATTGAACAGGTTCCGAATTTCAAAGGGTCGCTGATCCCATCGCTTCACGAAGCCACCCCCAGCACCTCGCCAAGGCGGTCGAGGAATCTGGGATGCCAATAGACCTTGGGTTCGGGCGTGGCATCCGCCAGGATGTGGAAGCTGCCGCGAAGGACATAGGGCTCCGTCACCCGTGCGCGAATGCGTAGGGATTCGATCTTCCCAGTCTCAAATTCCGCCCAGTTGTATAGAGTCGCACCGGCTTCGCGCAGTGCTTCTTCCGCGCTGTCGTCCTTCAGCTTCTCGAAAGCGAGATCCTTGTAGCGACCCCACTCATCGGTGAGGCGATCTTCGTACTCCTCGACTTCCCCCAACACAAGCAGGTTTTCCCGCGCCCAAGCCGATCTTTGTTCGAACGCTCGGTAGTAATCCAGAATCGCGCTCCTGATCCGATTGGAGGAAATGCCTATCTCGCGCAGTTGCGCCACGAACAGGCGAGGATCGGCATCAGTGTCTATCTCGTCGGCGGGCTCCTTTCCACGAAAGGTGATAGGCAGGTTGTCCGCCTTGTATTCCTCGGCGAAGTTCGAGAGATTGTCCGAGACTTCGTAGCCGAAGATCGCTTCCAATTTAGCGCCAGTCAGCTGCTTGATCACCGCATCGGTCCACCAACCTTCCAACCGCTCGAAGACGAACTCACGGTACTCGCGCCGGATACTTCGCATGTGCTTGTCCCTTATGAGCACCGGAATGTCACCGATGCGTGGGCTGCGATCAAGGATCAGGATGCGTTCGAGAAAATCCTGCTTCTCGGGATCACTCAGTTCGTTGAACTCTTTGGCGATCGGCGCGATGAGTCTTGATGCTGATCTGGCAAGCGCGGCATCGGCCAATTCGGTCAGCGTTGTCGTATCGCCGGAGGCGGGGGGCTGATCGGGGAGAAGACGGGCAAGGAACGAGCCAGTCGATACCATGCCGGTGGTGAACAGAAAGAACCGCAGATTAGATGCAGCGCGACCATACCGTTTGTACCGTGCCAGCCAGATGTTGACGGACTTCCAAAAATCCGTCGATAGGTCGGTCAACCTCTCACCCATTGCCTTGTGTTTAAGTGAGGCCAAGGACTTGCCGCCGTCGCCGTCGACAAAGTCGAGGTCGTCCTCCTTTTCTAGGAAGATAGCAGTGTCTTCAGGCAATTGAAGCAGTTGCAGCAGCGCGAGACGTGCTTGGTAGATATAGCCCAGACCCTGCTCGGCGGCTGAAAACTTATCGGTGGGCACCTCGGTCATGCCTAAGTCCTTATGCTGATTCTTGGAGGACGGGTACGACGATAGTTCAGGAGTGCACGGCGCATCTACCGATGCGCCATGTCTTAGGCTCTAAGCTCACCCGACTATGGCTCCAAACCCGACCCATGCCGTTCCATTCTTGGCAATAGTAACAAATTGACTTTGATACGCTCAGGGTTCCGTAGACACTCATTGCCCTCGTTGCGCGTAGCGCCGTTCGAACTCTACAGGCGATAGATCGCCGTTTCAGTCTTCACCTTCATGGCATTGCGCATAGAAGTCTGCCGCCGCCTCGATCAGGTAGGTGTAGCGCTTCACCATCCCCTGCCAAGCAAGCGCCTCCAATTGGTGTTCGACGTGGATATCCTCCGGCACCTCGCTAACCTCATCGATCAGCTTCGGGACTTCATGATTCCACCAACGCAGCATCATGTCCGGTCGCGGATGTGTGCGTATCAGCGACTCCACCAGCGACTGCATCGCCGCGAACTGCCGCACAGTGCGGATGCGCTGACCTTCCAGGAAGTGGATGCTCTTCTTGTGATCGAGTAGCGCCTTTTCCAGGACATCCAGCCGCTGTTTGAGGTCAGCAGGCCCTCGACCGAAAAATCTCACGTGATTACGCTCCGCCCAGCGCTAGCCGAGGCACCTGCGGTGCTTTCAGCAACAGCTTCTTGAAGTAGCTGTCCTTGTAGTAAAAAATCTTGTTCGCCAGGATCGGATAGCCAATCCCCTCGATGAACACGATGGCCTTGTCCGGCGCCAGTCCCTTCACCTCATCCGGATTCATCAGCGGACGCCGATCCAGCACCTCGGTATAGCTGTGGCTGTTGCCTGGGCCGTATGACTGCGTGCGCTGCCGACGGCGCACGGTGGTCTCGCCCAGCATCTTCGAATATTCCTCGGCATCGCGTTGCTCTCGGGGAGTGAACACGATCCGCACGCCGAGATTGGTGATCAAGCCGCGCGCTGTGTCGGCGCCATAGACCGACTCCAGCTGCGCAATCGACTGGATCACGATCACGATACGGATGCCATAGCCAGCCACCCAGCCGACGGCCACCGGCACGATCTCCACCCGGCCCAACGCGGTGAACTCGTCGAGCATGAACATGCACTGGTATTTCAGTTCTGGGTTGTGCTCGGGCAGTTCGCGGCCATTGAGTTTGATCGCCTGTTCGAAGAACAGATTCAACACCCCTTTGGCTTCGATCAGCTTGGCCGGGCTGACGCCGACGTAGATGGACTGGACGGTCTTGCGCAACTTGCTCAAGTCGAAATCGTTTGCGCTGGTCGCCGCGTCCACAATCGGGTTGCTGAAAATGTTCAACGGCGCCAGCGCCGTTTCGATGGCGGAGGTGAACGTCTCCGGCGCCAGGCCGACCAGGTTGTTCAGGCCGGTTCGCGCATGCGTGCCGAGCGTGGGCTGCCTGAGTAGCTCGCCCAGGTAGTGCTGCATCGACTGACCGGGTTTGAGGTGTGCGCCGGCGAGCAGCCGATAGACGCCCCCAAGTGTGGGCAAGCCCGTTTCAAATGCAGTCCCCTTCTTGGAAGCATAATCGTCAAACAGGCATTCGCAGGCAGCCACAAAGGTCTTGCGGCCCATTGCCGGCCAGAACGGATTCTCGCCGCTCATCTCCTTGTACAGCGTGGAGGCGATGGCGACGATGTCGCCGTTACGATGGTTCGGGTCCAGGCGCACGTAGCCCAGTGGATTCCAACGATCCGTGCTGCCGTCATCACTGAACGGATCGAACATATACACCTGGCCGTATTTGGCGCGCTGGCCGGCGGTTTTTTCCCATGCCTCGCGCTTGACGTCCAGGATCACCGCCGACTCCAGCCATGCCAACAAATTCGGAATGACCACGCTCACGCCCTTGCCGCCACGGGTACTGGCCGCCAGCAACAAGTGCTTGGACTGGATGCGGATGAAGCGGCGACCGAAGCGGCAGGCAATCAATCCACGCGGATCGTCCTTCAGCACATCGTGCCGGGACAGATCGTCTCTGCGCGCCCAGCGCGCATTGCCATACAACTCCTGCGCCTTCGTCCGCAACATGGCATACACCATGATGAGGTAGAGCATCACGGGCAAACCGAAGCCGCAGATACCCGCCAGCTTGATTTTCGGCGCATACGGATGCCACGCAGGCTGATCGACCACCTGCCAATAGCGCCAATAGGTCAGTAGTTGGACCTGTGCGTGTTCTCCGAGCAGAGTCAGCACCAAAAAGCCAGACAGATACAGCCCAGCGATGGCAACGGGTAGCAACGCGATGACGGCGGTAATGCCTTTGGTACGCGAATTCATCGAGGGAGTCGTCCTTGGGGAATCGGTGGAAATCGGGTGTGAGGAATGCGGCTTGGCGCATGCTCGTCCATGCGGTGTTGCCTGTATAGCCTACGGTTGCCGCCTACAGCTTCATGACCATGCCCTGCCCTTGCATCTGCGCCGCGCGCTGGGCCTGCATCGCCTGCTCGGCGAGCCGCTGCTGCTCCACACTCTGCAATTGCTGGCTAGCCTGGGTCACGTCCGGCGCTTGCGTCAGTTGCGGCGCATCGACTCGCGCCCATAGCTGTCCGTGGGATTTCGCCAGGTAATTCGGCGTCTGAGTCGTATGGCCTTGCGGCATGTCCAGGTAGATTTTGTCAACTTCGGTATGGCCAAACTTGCGCGTCTCCACGACGACTTGTGCCGCATGGCGGTCCAACTGCTCCGCATCCGGCACGGGACGACCCCAGCGTTCATGCGCATCGGCAATGGCATCGCGCGCCTGTTCGAACAGCGCATGACTCGGATGCGCCGGATGGCGCATATCCTCGGCGGTGATCGCCACAGGGGCGATGGCACGGCTTGGCGGCGCCGGTGCATGGGTCGCTTCCCGTGCCCGCCAGGTGGCGGCATGCTGTTCGGGCGATTGCGCTAACGCCTGCTGCGGATCGATCCGCAGCACCTTGCTTTTCTCGTACACCGAGAAGGGATTTTCGTATGCCAGCAATTGGCCTTCGTGTTGCTTGAAGCCTTTGATGCTGTGTTCGAAATTCTTATCGATGCCCAGGGTATTGGTGAACGCGGCAGCCAGTCGTTCCTGCTGCTCTGGGCCGTAGGGTAATTTGTCGCCATTCCTGGGTACGGCGTGGGACTGCGCGAGGGCGTCCTTGAACAGGGTATAGCGTGCGTGGAGCGGGTGGTCCGGGTGACGGAAGTCTTGGAGATGCTCATCCGAACGCGGTGGGCGTGTCGGCGGGGTGTACAACATCGTCTCGCCCGCTTGGCGCTGTTCGTGTTGATGCAACCGGGGGTCTTGGCTGTGGCGCTGTTCGTGTTCGTGTTGCTGCGCCTCCATGGCTTGGCGGTGCAACTGCGCGTGGTGCTGCGCGAGGCGCTGTTGCTGTTCGCGCGCTGCCTGTGCTTGCTGTTCATGCTGCTGGAGTTGCGCGATCCGCGCCTGTTCCTGCATGTCCACGCCGGCCGGCTTTTCATGGACAGGTGCGCTGTGAGAAGGCGGCGGCTGTGTCTGCCGGTGGACTTGCGCCAGGTGCGCCGCCTGCTGCTGCGCCTGCCTTATGTGTTCCTGGCGCTGCTGGAAGGCGTGGTCGTCCTGCAGGCCCGTGTGCCTGTCCATGGCCGGCGGCGGCATGGACGCGGCAGCGGATGATGATGAAGAGGAGGAAGACGTATCCGGGTTCGTCGATGTGGGAGGGATGGACGCGGCTGGTACGCTCTGCTGGAACCACTGTCCCGGATGCGTCAGCGTGTCGTAGGCTTGCCCGGCGGTGTGTTCGACCGCATGGATGCCGCGCTCCACGGTTTGACGACCGGCCTCGTAGGCATGTTCGGCACGCATCTGCACCGCCAGTGCTTCCGCCTTCGCCGTCATGGCGGTAGTCGCGACAGGATTCAGCGCCATGTTCAGTAGCTCGCGGTCCTGATGGACGTCCTGGCGGAAATGATCGAAAGCGGCCTTGTTGTGCGCGTAGTTGGCTTGGAGCTGCGTCAGCCTCTCCGGGGACAGCACGCTCTGCGGGCCAGTGAAGTGTGTGCCGCTGTGATCGCCCAGGCGCATCGCACGCAACGGATTGGGTGAGGATGCGCCGTGGCTGGCGTCGAGGTAGTGCGCGTCTTTGAGCGCTTGCACATTCTCTGGAGTCGCCAGGGTCACCACCGTACCGTAATGCCGACTGGCCCCACTCACCGGATCACCTGCCAGGACGTAATTCGTCACCGCCGAGCCGCCTTCGGGCACGTGGTGATTCAAGCTCACCGCGCCGTAAGCGTTGAAGGTCGCGCCGGCCAAACCGTATTTGGCCGCCTCGATCTGCGCCAGTGCGCCGCCGAGGGAGTGGCCGGCTACGGTCACGTGATCTTTGGGTATACCTCGTGCGGCGGCCTTGGCGAGCATCTGCGCCGTGAACGCATCGGCGGCGGCTTTTTGCGGATTGACGGCGTCGCGCACCATCGTGGCATCGACGGCGATGTCCTGGAGGGTGGTGAGCGCATGGCTCGCTTTTTCCGCTTTGGTCTCGCCGGTAAATAGACCAGGGTCGGTGCCACGGTAGGCGATGATGATGTTGTGTGGTACTTCCACGCTTCGATACGCGGTTGCATGGAAACCGGTTATAGGATCGTTCGCGTAGCCGAAGACGGTATAGTCTGCACCTCCTAGATGTATAGGCTTGGGTTTACCGACTTCACTCTGCGAACGGTTGAAATACGAGTCATTGGCCGCATCGGCGCGCTTTTGATCGGCAGGGTTCATGGCTTGGCTTCCCTGACAGTAATCGTGACTTGGAAGTGAGCATCTGGATGCTGAACAACCTCATCGTCTTCTCCAGTGAGAGTTTCAGCACCATACTCAACGAGATGCTGATCCCCATATGCGCTCTTCTTGAAATAGAAGGTCTGCTTCTTCTGGTCAGCATGCAGAAGCGAATTCAACGTGCGACCCCAATTGAACGTAACCCCCTTGCCAATCGCCGAAATGCCAGCACCGGTTGCATCCCAGTGGCACACGCCAAGCTTGAAGTAGTCCTCGTCCAGCAAGGCGTCCCGATAAAAATATCCCTTCCACGTGTGATCGTCCACCTGTGTCATGGGAACATCGAGTCCGGTATTGGGCATGTGTCGCTGGCCAATGAAAGGGATCAGCGGCACGCATTTCTCATTGATGACGTCATACCCGATGTATGCCTCAATCGTATCCCACGGCCCCGGCGCATGCGAGGTGGCAATCACTTCGTAGCGTTTGACCGGATGCGGATTGAGGTGACCGGTGGCGCCGTCATTGCCGACATCGATGCCTTTGGAGCAGCCCGCAGCGGTCAGGGCCAGCGGCATGATGGCGGTGGCGGCAAGGTGTTGCAGTTTCATCGGGTCGTCCTCGGGGGAATGGGGCGCGGATGCGGCTGTCGATTGGAATGGCCACGGCGCGGGTTTACGCTTGGGTTCCACCGGCAATCCGCCAGGTGGCAGCGGCCCCAGTTCGGCGCGCACCCGCGCATTGATGATCGCCATATCGCGCAGGAGTTGCAGATCGTGCAGCGGATCGCGCACCTTGAGTTTGCGCGGGCGATAGGGATTGTCGCTTTGATCGTCTTGATCGTCGGTGTCCTGGCTCATCGCGCGAGACCTCGGCCTTGGAGAAGGGGGGATGCCATCAGGACGGATCGTACTTTCATGCGGTCAGTCCAGATCGGTCGCCCAGGTGCGTGGCCGGCACGGCGGTCAGGACAAGCGTGGGCGCGGCATGGGACGGCGTGGCAACAGGAGATCGCACAACCATGGTTTCACCTGTGGGAAGGGAAAGAAACAGCCTACTACCCAGTGCGTGATCGCAATAGCGCGGTGCCGGCTTGGCGCTGCTCAGGCGCCACGCGAGATGAGCTGCCATCATGGCACCCGCGTCCGGCATGCGTAGCATCGCGTAAGCGGCAAGCGATGGACATCAGAGAACTGGCTGCTGCTGGGTAGGAATTTTCCTACAGCGTGGTTTCGTACCAACACGACACTGGCAATCAGGTCACTTCCGAGATGTTTCGGCAAGTCAATTTGGTGGGCCGTACCGCCGCTGCATCCGCAGCCCGCCGACATGAACGGTGAGGGTCTGCCCAGCCCATTTTTGACAGAGTGCGACAACACCTCCAAGCGAGCCTTTCATTGACGTGTAAAATGACGCGTTTTGATCGCTCGCATGCAGAAACACTCTCCACGGTCGCCTGTCCCAGGCCCGGCCTTCATTCGCCAACTCGCGCGTTTCGGCGACGCGCAGCTACCCGCGTCCAGCCCCGCGCTGGCCGAGCGGCTCGGCCAATGGATCGACTGGAACCGCGCAGTCGCCGTGTCCAGGGCATTGGACGGGACATTGCCCGCCCCTGCCACCGCGTCCAACCCGCCTGACGTCGCCGCGCTCCAAGCGCAATGCCGCAACGCGCGCGCGACACTGGAAGCGGCCATTGCCACCGAACTCGCTAAGGAAACCGGCAGGCCCAAGCGTACCCACCAGACCGACACGACCGTTGCCGCGATCGACTACGCCCCCTTCCGGCAACGCTACCTGTCGCTGCAAGGCGCGATCCTCAGCGCCAGCGGGCGACTGCGCGGCCTGCTGCGCGACGCGCTCGCTCAGGTCTCGGCCGACATGGCACGGCTGGCCGACGTGGATGCGGCCATGGAACAGACCCTGAGTCCGCGCGAGCAAACCCTGTTGGCGAACGTGCCGAACCTGCTGGAACAGCATTTCCAGCGCCTGCGCGCCGCCGCGTCACCGCCCAACGACAACGCCACCACGCACACACTCCCGGCAACGCCCGACGAGGCATGGCTGGAGCGCTTCCGCCAGGACCTGCACGACATCCTGCGCGCCGAACTGGACGTTCGCTTCCATCCCATCGAGGCGCTGCTCTCCGCGCTTCGCAGCCGCTGACCGGACTTTCATGCACAAGACTCTTTTCCATATCGCCGTCTTCCTCGCCGGCCTCGCCGTCGTCTGTTGGATCGGCTTCGGTTATCTCGACTCCAATCCGCTCGGCGCCGGCTTCGCCGCGCTGATCGGCGTGTGCTACCTGGCTGGGGTGGCGGAGTTGTACCGCTACCGCCAGGCCAGCGCGACTCTGGTGCAGGCACTGGACGATGCCGACACCGCGCGCACCGATCTGGACGGCTGGCTGCAACGGCTGGACCCGAGCCTGCGCAACGCAGTGCGCCTGCGTATCGAAGGCGCGCGCGCGGGCCTGCCGGTCCCCGCTCTGACGGCATATCTGGTTGGCTTGCTGGTCCTGCTGGGCATGCTCGGCACCTTCCTCGGCATGATGGCCACGCTGCGCGGCACCGGCTTGGCGCTGGACAGCGCGAACGACCTGGACGCCATCCGCGCCGCGTTGGCGGCGCCACTCAAAGGATTGGGATTCGCCTTCGGCACCTCGATCGCCGGCGTGGCCAGTTCGGCGATGCTCGGTCTGCTTGCCGCACTATGCCGACGCGAACGGCTACACGCGGTGCAGCGACTGGACCTGCTCGGCGCCACCGCGCTGCGCGCGCATTCGCAAGCGCATCAACGCAACGAAGCCTTGCAACTGCTGCAAACCCAAGCCGCACTGATGCCGACCCTGGTCGAGCGGCTGCACACGATGATGAGCGCACTCGAACACCATAGCGCGGCCAGCGGCGAACGCCTCGCCGCCCACCAGGACGCCTTTCACCGCAGGACCGAGGTTGCCTACACGCGTCTGGCCGGCGCAGTCGAACATGCGCTGCAGACCGGCGTGGACGCGCACGCGCGTGCGCTGGGTGAGGCGCTGCAGCCGGTGGTGCAACGCACGCTGGAAGGTGTGGCACACGAGAGCGCGACGCTGCAGGCCAGCGTCGGACAGGCGGTGCAACGGCAACTGGACGCACTGACGAGCGGCTTCGCGGACACCGCCGCACATGCCGCGCAGCGCTGGGACAGCGCGCTGGCCGAACAACACCGCACCAACAGCGCATTGCTGCAGGAAATGGCCAGCGCCCTGCAACGCGCTGGCGACGGACTCGAACAACGCGCCACCACGCTGGTCGAGACCGTCTCGGCCCGCCTGCAAGCCGCCAGCGACGATGCCCGGCAAGCTTGGGGCGATGCGCTAGCGCGACAGCAAGTACTCAACGACAGTCTCGCAGCAGATAACGCGAAGGCGCTGGACGCGGCCGCGTCGAACCTGGAGCAACGCACGGTCGCACTGGCGGAGACACTGCGGCACGCACACACCGAATTGCAGGACGCGCTGGAAGCACGCGATCAGGCGCGTCTGAGCGCGTGGACCGACAGCTTCGCCCGCATGAGCACCACACTCGGCGAACACTGGGAACACAATGGCGAGCGCATCGCACAGCGTCAGCAAGACATTTGCGACACCTTGCAAACCACCGCCGCGACAATCTCCGCACACAGTCAGGCGCAGGCGCGCGAGACGATCGCCGAAATCGCACGATTGGTGCAAATCGCATCGGAAGCGCCGAAGGCCGCCGCCGATGTCCTCGCCGAACTGCGCCAGGCGCTGTCCGACAGCATGGTCCGCGACACCGCCATGCTGGACGAACGCAACCGCTTACTGACCACGCTGCACACCTTGCTCGACGCGGTCAATCACGCCTCCACCGAGCAACGCAGCGCGGTGGATGCGCTGGTCGCCACCTCGGCGGACTTGCTCGAACGCGTCGGCAGCCGTTTCAGCGATCGCATCGAGGCGGAATCCGACAAGCTCGGCAACGCGGCGGCGCAGGTCGCCGCCAGCGCCACCGAGGTAGCCAGCCTCGGCGAGGCATTCGCCGGCGCCGTGCACGCCTTCGACGCATCGAACAACGCCTTGCTGGAGCGGCTACATGGCATCGAACAAGCACTGGACAAATCCCTGGCACGCAGCGACGAACAACTGGCTTACTACGTGGCGCAAGCGCGCGAGGTCATCGACCTGAGCATGCTTTCGCAGCGACAGATCACCGAGGAACTACGCCAACTCGCCGCACCTCACGCACCTGACCAGGCCAACGTGGCATGAGCGACGAGCTGGACATCGAAACCGATGCCGGCACGCCGATCTGGGCCGTGTTCGGCGACCTGATGTCGGTGCTGTTCGGCGCATTCGTGCTGATCCTGATCGGCGTGATTGGCGTGCAATTGCAACTGTCGAGCAAACTGGACGCGCAGATGCGCCAGCAGCAACGCGAAGCGCAACAGCGCAAGACACTGGAGCTGGCACTGGCCGTACCGCTGGCGACAGGCCGGGTGACCCTGATCGATGGCCGCATCGGCATCCGCGGCAACGTGCTGTTCGCGCTGAACTCCGACCAGTTGCAACCGCAAGGCCGCGACCTGCTCGACAGCCTGGCCACACCGCTGGCCGGCTACCTGAAAGCGCGCAACGAGATCCTGATGGTCAGCGGCTTTACCGACGACCGGCAGGTGCGCGTAGGTAACCGCCAGTTCGTCGACAACTGGGAACTGTCCGCCGAGCGCGCACTGACCGTGACCCGCGCCCTGATCGATGCCGGTGTGCCGGCCGACGCAATCTTCGCCGCCGCATTCGGCGCGCAACAGCCGGTGGCGTCGAACGCGGACGACGCCGGACGCGCCAGCAACCGGCGCGTGGAGATGGCGCCGCTACCGCGTCCTAACAAAACCGCTGCACCAGCGCATGCACCCTGATCCCACCGACCTCGCCACGCGTCTGGCTGCCTGGCACGCGCAACAACGCGAGCGTCAGGACACCCTGCACTCGCGCTTCATCGACGCACTGGCGCGACGGATCGGGTATCACCAAGGCCAGGCGCGACACCTACTGGAACAGAAGCTGGTCGCGCTGCTCGATACCGATGCCGACGAACCGGCCAAGGTGCCGCCGCAGATCCGAGCGATGGCGGCGTCTGCCGCCGAGTCCGATGCCATTGCGGCCTCCACCACACAGACAAACGCGCGTACACCGCAACCTGGCCCGCTCGGCGCACTGCTTGCACAACGCAGCATGCTCGCCGCAGACATGCTGCGCACCGATGCCATTGCCTCTCCGCTCACCCCGATCCCAACGCCGCAACTCCAAGCACTCGAAGACGCGCGCCAGCTGTGGACCGAATTGCGCAGCCGCAGCCAATTGCGGCAATCGCTGCGGCAGGCGCCAACCGACGCTGGACCACTGAATTCCGGGGTCCTGGTACACCGTGCACTGACGCTGATGCGCACGCTCTCGCCCGGTTATCTGCAACACTTCCTATCCTACGTCGATACGCTGTCCTGGCTGCAGCAACTGCACGACGACGGTGTGCTCGCCAAGGCACCCGCCCCCAACAGCACACCCACAGCGAAGCCCGTACGCGGCAAATCGAGCAAGCGCGGCTGAGCGCTCTCCCAGACCTAGGAACGCTGAAAGGGAGTCACAAGGTATCGGGGAATCCATTCGAAGCGTTTTTTCAAAATCCGCGTATTGGGCTCTGCGCTGTCCGCGCCCACGCGACAGCGACTCACGAATTTTGTTAGCCAATCTAAACAGCAACGCTGCAAATAGCCGCGTAACGAACTAACGCGGCACACACACAGCGGGCCAGCCTGTATCGGCCCGCTGTTGCCCGCACGCGACGCGTTCGCCCTACAGCGCGCGCGCCGCCGCGACCACGTGCTCGACGGTGATCTGGAAGTGTTTGTACAGCACATCCGCCGGCGCCGAGGCGCCGAAGCTGTCGATGCCAACCACCGCGCCGTCCAATCCCACATAGGCACGCCAGAAGCCGGTGACACCGGCCTCCACCGCCACGCGCTTGCGCACCGCGTTGGGCAGCACCGACTCGCGGTAGGCAGCGTCCTGGCGATCGAACACATCGGTGCATGGCATCGACACCACACGGGTCTTCAAGCCCGCGGCGTCGAGCGCCTGCTTGGCCTCAATCGCCAAACCGACTTCCGAGCCGGTGGCGATCAGAATCACCTCGGGCGCGCCACCTGCGGCATCAGCCAGCACGTAACCACCGCGCTCGATCTGCTGGATCTGCGCGTCGCTGCGCGGCTGGTGCGGCAGATTCTGCCGACTGAACACCAAGCAGCTCGGGCCGTCCTTGCGGGTGATCGCAGCCTTCCAGCTTACCGCCGATTCGACTGTGTCGCAGGGACGCCACACATCGTTGTTGGGGATATAGCGCAGCGCAGCCAGATGTTCGACCGGCTGATGGGTTGGGCCGTCTTCGCCCAAACCAATCGAATCGTGGGTGTACACGTGGATCGCATGCGCCGGGATCAACGCGCTCATGCGCACACCGTTGCGCGCGTAATCGCTGAAGACCAGGAAGGTAGCATCGAACGGAATGAAGCCGCCATGCAGCGCCAAGCCGTTGGCGATCGCGGTCATACCGAACTCGCGCACACCGTAGTACACGTAGTTGGCATTCGGATCGTCGCTGGCGACCGATTTACTGGTCTTCCACAAGGTGAGATTGGAGTGCGCCAGGTCGGCGGAGCCGCCCACCAATTCCGGCAGCAGCGGCGCGAATGCCTCGATCGCCATCTGCGATGCCTTGCGCGAGGCGATGCTCTGGCCCTCGGCCGCCTGCTTGGCGATGTAGGCATCGGCCTGGGCGATGAAGTCCTCCGGCAATTCGCCGTGCGAGCGCCGGATCAGTTCCGCCGCTTCGGCAGGATATTGTTTGGCATACTTGTCGAACGCCTGCTCCCACTCGGCCTGGCGCAGCGTGCCTGCGCCACCGGCGCGCCAACCGGCGTAAATTTCCGGCGGAATTTCGAACGGGCCATAGGGCCAGTTCAGCGCTTTGCGCGCGCCCTCCAGTTCGTCCTTGCCCAGCGGCGCGCCATGCGAGGACTCCTTGCCGGCCTTGTTCGGCGCACCGAAGCCGATGGTAGTGCGGCAACAGATCAGGGTCGGCTTGTCGCACTCGGCCATCGCGCTCTCGATCGCGGCCTTGATCGCCTCCGCATCGTGGCCGTCCACGTCGCGCACCACTTGCCAGCCATAGGCCTCGAAGCGCGCCGGGGTATCGTCGCTGAACCAGCCGGCGGTGTTGCCGTCGATGGAGATCTGGTTGTTGTCCCAGAACGCCACCAACTTGCCCAGGCCCCAGGTGCCGGCCAGCGACGCCGCTTCGTGCGAGATGCCTTCCATCAGGCAGCCGTCACCCATGAACACCCAGGTGCGGTGATCGACGATTTGATGCTCGGGCCGGTTGTAGCGCTGCGCGAGCAGCTTCTCGGCCAGCGCGAAACCGACCGCGTTGGCAAAGCCCTGGCCGAGCGGACCGGTGGTGGTCTCCACGCCAGGGGTTTCGCAGCGCTCGGGGTGGCCGGCGGTCTTGCTGTGCAACTGACGGAAGCGCTTGAGTTCTTCGATTGGCAGGTCGTAGCCGGACAGATGCAGCAACGCGTACTGCAACATCGAGCCATGACCGTTGGAGAGCACGAACCGATCGCGGTTGAACCACTGCGGATTGTTCGGATTGTGGCGCAGGAAGTCGTTCCACAACACTTCGGCGATATCGGCCATGCCCATCGGCATGCCAGGATGACCGGACTTGGCGGCCTCCACCGCATCGGCGGCAAGGAAGCGAATCGCATTGGCGAGTTGGCGGCGGGTAGGCGTCGTCATGAGGGCTCTGTCGGCAGCGGGCGCGTGGCGTCGGGTCTGGCATTGTCCCACAGACGCGGGATCGCAACTCGCAAGATGTGAGCGATCACGCATCCAACAACAGCAGCATTGGAGGCGGTTGACTTCGTCACGATTGATCTGTCGAACCTGCGCGGCGAGGGGAAGTTCGACCTGATCGTCGCCAGCCCCTGATCGCGCACACTCCCGACCTGATCAAATTCGTCAAGGATTGCTAGAGCCTGCTGACCGACACCAGGCACATTGGCCCGGTTTGTACCCGACAAGCGTTACTGTTTTGATGCACTGAGGCCACTTACCAGCCCTGGCGCCGCGATCGACGCTCATCTGCATCGCCAAACGCGCCATATGGGCAGGCTGCTGGACCATTACTCAACTTGATTGACCTTGAAATATCTGTTAAGTCATGGCTTCGACGCCGAAGTTCAATCAAGCACGATGGAGAATCGTCGATCGCTTAATTTGGCGTAAGAAGGAGCGGTACAAGGACCCGTTTGAACAAAGCGCTTGCTGCAACCGTAAAATTTTCTTGACAGCTCCAGGGGCTTCCCATCAAAGTTCAGCTAAAATTAACCATGCCTCTGCAGTGAGTGCAACGCCTGCTGCTGCAGTCTTCGCATTGATTACCGACTGCTCTTTTGAGACTTCACTATGGATAGGTTCCAGGCGTTTTCCCAGTTGCGTGCATGCGTGGCATTACTGACCCTAGGGTTTGTGGCGACGGCTTACGCGGATGAGCTGCGGTTCGACCAGAAGTACATCGAACGCATCAAGCAATCGCAGGAGACCGCACGCCTGAGCGTCGATTCCTTCGGAGAGCAAGTCAATCTGAAGGACGGCGGGGTGGTGTTCAATTGGACCGATATCGACATCGCCGGTAACAGCAAGCTCCCTGTTCGCCTGCAGCGCTCGATAGTGGTGGAAGATCAGGGCGTTGGGCGTAGCGGCAAACTCGGCGGCTTCGGTGTCGGCGGCTCGCTCGATGTGCCGTATCTCAAAGGGATATTCAGCCCGGATGGCTGGCAGGTCTACGGATCGAGTCCGAACAGCCGCTGCAGCCAGCCGGCACAGCCACCGAATTACAATCAGTTGACCGCAGTGGATTACGCTTCAGGAAATTGGCTGCATATTCCGGGTTCCAATGAACAACAAATGCTGATGGATCCCGCCAGCCAGTTGCCGGCCCCAGGCGACGGCACCCGCTATCCTTGGATTACCAAAGGTTTCTGGCGGTTCTCTTGCCTGGCCAATACCAAGAACGGCTATCCAGGCGAAGGTTTCGTTGCACTGTCACCCGAAGGGGATAAGTACTACTTCGACTGGGTGGTCAGCAAGATCCATTCGGGACTTTCTAAGCAAGTTGGCAACTTAAACGGCAGCTTGTCCATGCCTCGTTTGGCTGTTTTTTTCCTAGCCACTCGTGTCGAGGATCGCTTTGGCAATTGGGTCACGTATACCTACAATGGCGACCAATTGTCACGTATCGATGCCAGCGATGGTCGCTACATCCTCGTGACCGGCACGTCAGGAGACAATATCACCTCGGTCAGGTCCAGTATTGGAACCTGGACTTACGCATATGGGGACCAGTCGCTGGTGGTGAATCAGCCGGATAATGCGCAGTCGCGTTATGTCCAAACAGGCCTAATGGATATTACCCCTTTAGAGTCGGAATTATTTTATGAGAATCCTCCACAATGCGAACCTCCTGCAGAGTCAGCGGGCGGCTTCACATACGCCGTGACTTTGCCAAGCAATGCTACGGCAACATATATTTTTTCCGTGAGGCGTCATTTTCGCAGTAACATTTATAAAATTTGTAACGCGGGCCTGGTTCCAAAAACCCAGTTAGTAAGTTATGAATATCTGACTACCCCCAACTTTTCGGATACCTTCACCCTGCTCAGCAAGTCGATCAGCGGCCCTGGCCTGCCGACGATGCAATGGTCGTACACTTACGACATCGGCTCCCAAGGGGGTCCGTTCCAGCAAGATTGTCAACGTCCGACCTTTCAATGCCATAAATATGTGCAAACCGAGGTGCGCGGTCCGGATAATGACTTCAAGCGCTATACCTTTGGCGTCTTGTACAATGTGAACGAAGGATGGGATCTCGGTGTCGAAACCGGTTCGATCACGACCAGCTCGTCCGGGGACACAGCGAATATCCTGAGCAAAAGTGAGAATGAGTACATTGGGAATGAGGAAGTTGCCAATCAGCCGTTTCCAAGTTTCGTCGGCTCTGGTCATGGAGCAAATAGCGACGATCAATCCATCGCGGGTCTAAGGCCGCTGAAGCGCACCACCATCACCCAAGATGGTGGAACTTTTCAGATGGCGGTCAACAGCTACGATGTATTCGCGCGCCCGACCAGCGTGACACGCTCCAGTGCGTTCAATACCCGTAGTGAGGCCACGGCGTACTACGACAACGTTAACCTGTGGGTGATTGGCCAGATTGCCTCCGTGACCAAAACAGCGCCTGGTGATGCTCAGGAAATGTACGCCAGCACCTATGATGCGGCGACTGCACTGCCGACGCGCTTCTCCCGGTTCGGCAAGACCATCCAGTCGGTTGCCTACAACGCTGACGGTACGGTGTCGAGAGTGAATGACGGTAACGGCAATGCCACCAGCCTCAGTGGTTGGAAGCGCGGTTTGCCGCAAGGCATCACCTATGCGGATGGCAGTAGCGACAGCGCGGTCATTGATGACCGTGGCCTGATCAGCTCGGCGACCGACGAGAATGGATATACGACCAGCTATACCTACGATGCCATGGGGCGTTTGACCAGTATCACCTATCCCTGGGGCGACACCGTCGACTGGGCGACGACTGGGCTGACCTTCGAACAAGTGAACGTGGCCGAGTTCGGCCTTCCTGCCGGGCACTGGCGGCATACCGTGTCGACCGGGAATGCGACGAAAATCACCTACCTCGATGGCCTATGGCGGCCGGTGCTGACGCAGGAATACGACGCAGCGAATATCGACGGCACGCGGCGTTTCGACCGGTTCATCTACGATCATCAGGGACATACGCTGTTCGCCTCTTATCCCGGCACGTCTGATCAATTGTCGACCGGAACCTGGACGCAGTACAACGCACTGGGCCGGCCGACGTCGGTTTCTCATGACTCCGAACAGGGCCTGTTGACGACCAAGACTGAATATTTATCGGCCTATCAGATGCGCGTCACCGACCCGCGCGGCAATCAAACGCTTTCCGGCTATCAGGTATTCGATCAACCGGGCTACGATGCGCCGGTCTGGATTCAACACTCGGAAGGCGCCAACACTGACATCAACCGCGACATCTTCGGTAAACCGCTGTCCATCCGTCGCCGCAATGCCGACGGCACGGTATCAGTGACCCGCAGCTACGTCTACGACACCTATCAGCAACTTTGCAAGACGGTCGAACCGGAGACTGGCGCCACCGCCAAAGGCTACGACGCTGCAGGCAATCTGGTGTGGAGCGCGGCTGGCCTGTCTTTGCCGAGCACTTCGTCATGTGACGCGGATGCGGCCTTTGCATCCGGCCGCCGAGTCGATCGCAGCTATGACGTGCGCAACCGAATCAAAACGCTGAATTTCCCGGATGGCAACGGCAACCAGACCTGGAGCTACTGGCCGGATGGCTTGGTCAAACAAATCACCACCATCAATAACGGCATTCCCACCTACAACAGCTATACCTACAACAAACGCCGCCTATTGATCGGGGAAAGCCAGGACCAAGCTGATGGCGAGACTTGGGCGATGGGTTATGCCTACGACGCCAATGGCCATCTGGCAGCACACCGCTATCCATCCGGGCAGACGGTGGACTACGCCCCCAATGCACTGGGCCAGCCTACTCAAGCGGGCAGTTACGCCACGGGTGTGAGTTACTACCCCAACGGGGCGATCAAGCAATTCAACTATGGCAATGGCATCGTCCACACGCTGACGCAAAACGCACGTCAACTCCCGGACACCAGCCAGGATGCCTATGGTGGCATCGCGTTCCTCAACGATGGCTACGACTACGATGCCGGTGGCAATGTCGCCAGCATCAGCGACGGCGCAACCGGGCGTAACCAGCGCGGCAACCGCAACATGGCCTACGATGGTCTGGACCGCCTGACCTCGGCCGTATCGCCGATGTTCGGCACAGCGAGTTATAGCTATGACGCGCTCGACAACCTGACGCATGTCGTGGCGCCGGGCCGGGATCACTATTACTGCTATGACGTGAATTGGCAGCTCGCCAACGTCAAGACCGGTGGCTGTGGCGGCAGCACCGTCATCGGCATGAGCTACGACCCGCAGGGCAACCTCAACAACAAGAACGGTCAGGGCTTCGAGTTCGATTATGGCAATCGCCTGCGCCAAGCGACCGGTAAGGAAACCTACCGCTACGACGGCAACGGCCGCCGCACTCTGGCGATCCAGAACGCCGGCAACATCGGATCGCTGTACGATCAGGCTGGCGCGCTGCGCTATCAGAAGAACCAGCGCCAATCCAAGGCAACGGACTACATCCTGCTTGGTGGCAGCTTAGTAGCGGAAGCCGACTGGCCGCTCGGACAAACTTCCTTGGTCAAGGATTACCTGAGTTGGGGCGCCGTGGCCGGCGCAACCCGCTATCTCGTGGAAGAAAGTGTGGATGGTGTCACTTGGACCTCAATCTACGACGGCAATCAAACGAACTGGACCTCGCTGGCCAGATCCTCGGGTAGCTATTCGTATCGCGTGACGGCCTGTACTGCGAACGGACCGTGCAGTACGGTGCCGAATGTCAATTACATTCAGGGATCAGCGATCGATATCGTGCCGTTATTGTATCAATTGCTACTGAATAGTTGAGAATATTTTCTGGTGCAAAACCAGCCCTAGCAGGGCAATCATTCAAATTCATCAAGAGGGAATTTATTTATGCGTTCTGTTATGTTTTTTGGATTAGCATTCTTGTGGCTGTTTCATGCTGCACCTGCAAATGCATTGCAGTATTTGACTGGGAGGGTGACGCAAATCGAAGGGACCTATATGCCCACCCAAATTCCCTTTAACTTAAGCGAAGGAAACGATACTTGCCCCGCAGGAAAGCCACTCTATTGGGCGAAAGATCAAGAAAACACAAAAGCAATATATGCAATGCTAATGTCGGCTTTCGTCAGCGGAAAGAGAATCACCTTCATCATGAATGATAATGACACATCGTGTAAGGGCCAGTTCATCTATATGGTCAATTGATTTATCTAGCTTGTTGTATCTGAAGTAGTGTTATGAGATGCATGGCGCACCGAGCTGATGGTTTGACTTACCGTGCCATGTTATTTTCGATAGGGGATGCGGTGCCAGTTGGGGTTTTCAAAAAAGGTTCTTTCTGCAGCGCATATCTAAAGCTCAAACTCGCAAGGACGAGTGATGTCAAAATTTCACGAAATTCGCTCGGCAATCCGCTTGATGGGTGTCGCCGCAGTTTCATTGCTCGTCGTGTTCGCCGCCTCGGCGCAGACGGTCCGCTACATCCACACGGATGGGCTGGGGTCTGTCGTAATGGTGACAGACAAGGATCGCAACGTTGTTGAGCGTAGCGAGTATGAGCCGTATGGCAGTCTGCTCAATCGCCCTGTGACGGATGGTCCTGGTTACACGGGGCATGTCATGGATGCGTCGACTGGGCTGACTTATATGCAGCAACGCTATTATGACCAGAGTATCGGGCGATTCCTGAGTGTTGATCCAGTTACTGCTGAGGTCAAAACCGGCGGCAACTTCAACCGCTATTGGTACGCCGGCAACAACCCCTACAAATACACTGATCCGAATGGCCGCTGTTTCTGGGATGGGTGTGTTGGTGAGGCCATTATAGCAGGCTTTGTTATAGGCGCTGTAGTTGACGTCGTAGCCCAAAAAATCATGGATCCTCACGGCGATATCAATGTTCCTTCGGCGATCATCTCTGGTGTGGCGGGTGCTGTGACCGGCGGTACAGGTGCCGCGTTGACTGGTGCGACGGCCAGGGGTTCTATCACCGTAACTCAAGCTGTTATTAGACAAGCAGGAATAGGCGCCGCAGCAGGCGCGGCTAGCAACGTCGCAGGAGACGTTGCGGATGGCAAAACACCCACGGTTCAGCGCATGACCAATGCCGCAGGCGCTAGTGCCTTAGGCAGTCTCGCAGGTTCTGCAGTTAGTGCTTTAGCAGGCGCATCGTCCCGTACCACCTCCGGTACCTTAGCGCGGATGGCGAACGCCAGCCCTACATCGCCCGCAGGTATAGGTAATCATATCGCGTCTGCAACGATGGCGGCTGGTCCAGTCCGAGCTGCCACCACAGTGCAGTCTCTTTTTTCGCAAGCTACAAAATTGACAGACACTACTGCAGCGGTTACAGAGAAGAAACTCAATAAGGAACCCTGATGAGATCTATATTCTGGCGCATCATTGTCTTTGAGTTGGGAACAGCGGCTATAATTTTTTTACTTTTCGCTTCATTTGTTTATTTATTTGGAATAGACTGGTTGTTGGCCATGAAATTCTTTGCGCTGTATTTCATTGGAACTAATGTGATTTATATCTATTTATGGCTGCGGGGAAAATTGTAATGTGAAAAATCAGGACTGCGTAAATTTTTGGTGTGCGCTCCAGAGATTCCCGGAAAAATAACGGTACATGTCCAGATAGTTGTCGCCTGATTCATACAACGCGTTGCGTTTGGCTTACTGCCGCGACGACTGCCTCCTTCTCAGGATTCAGCGCCACCGCGGCAACCAGCTTCCAGTTGCGCGTGACGCGGCTCCAGCGTGCCGGGCTGGCCTGACGCGCTTGGCTGTACGGCGCATCGCGCGCCTGTAGGATTGCCACGTCATCCCCAGCATGCCGCTACGCGGGGCTGACGTAGCCGATGCCGCTGAGCGATACTGGACGTTGTACCACTGCACGAAGCCCATCGCCCATTGGCGTGCGTCATCCAGGTCGACGAAGCCTGTCATCGTAACCATGGGGTGGTACTTGGTCGCCCCTTAAGAACCCCGCAATCTCTTACAGAACAAGGCTTGTAAGCATCGACAGGCGTGCTGTATTTTCCAGTTTTCGCTAAGCTTGCTGCAGTTTTCTTGCACTTTCCGAGCATGCGAAACCGTCGTCCAGCCGTTGATGAGCCTCCTGCCGAGCACCTGTTCCGTTCCCGCCTGGAAAACTATTGTTCAGCGTCATCCACTGGCGCAGTTAGCCAAGAAGATACCCTGGTCGGCGTTGGACCAGGCGCCATCGGCTACGGCGATCCATCTGCGCCGAAGCACGTTCCAACAGAGGCAAGCCGTTCCAGAAGGAAGCCAGGGCGCATCGTCCACGTCCCGAACTGCGCATGCGCTCAAGGCAGTCACTGGATCGGAGCGTCGCTGCCGACGCGAATCTGCAGACGCAATACACCACACACGCCAGACACACTCGCGAGCTTGGCCTGCCTTCACGCGTCGCGCGGATAAAGCGGTGGCAAATCGTCGCGGGCGTGCGCAGACCGTCCCTGTTCACGCCAATGCGGCCCGGATGCGAACGCGGCGCGCAATGCGGCGCGCGCGCCCGGCACATCGCCTGCGACGCCCCAGCGCGCGCGCTGCATCCGCAAGACGGCCTCGCGCTGCGCGGTGTCGCCCAGCCGCAGCACCAACGCATCGAGATCGGAGACACCCGCCTGGGCGCACAGCAACATGACGACCTCATCCAGACCACCGCTGTCCAACGCCTTGCGTAACTCGGCCAGGCCGGCACGCGGAGGTGGCAGCGCAGCGGCCGCGACTGGCATCGCCGGCATCGCGGCGGCTATGCGTGCGCGCCGCACGCGACGCCAGGCCCAGACCAAAGTCGCCAGCCAGAGCAGCGCAAAGCCCAGCGCGAGCGCCATCCACAGCGCCACCGAGGCGAACGGCGCGGGCTGCGCAGACGACGCCACCACCGCGCTGTCGGCCGGCGCCGCACTCAGCGGCGGTGCCGTGGGACTGACCGGCGGCGGCGGCGCGGGCACACCCTGGCCAGGCTGCACCTGCAAGGTCAGATCCGGCAATACGGCCTCACGCGCAGCGCCGACGGCCACATCCCACCATGGCATCTGCAGGCCATGCAGCAGCAACGGCCCCGCGCTCTGCGGCACGATCGAATAACGTCGGGTGATCGTCAGCTCCGGGCCACCATCGACAAAACGCTCCTGCACCTGCGGCGGCTCGGCGAACACCTGCGCGCCATCGGCACTGGGCGTCGGCAATTCCAGGAACTGTGCCTGGGTAGCACCGCGCGCATGCGCCTCGACAACGATATCCGCCGCCTCGCCGACCTTCGCACGCTGCGGCGTGACCGTATAGCGCAAACGCAACGCATGTAACGGCAACCAAGGTTGCGGCGCGTCGGCCGGCTGCGCGCGTACCTGCAAGGTCTGCGCCGCGCTACGCGCGTTGAGGTCGCCACCACGACCGAAAAAGTCATCGTCGAAGAGGCCCCTCGGACCATGCCCAACGAAACGTGCGCCGGGCAACAGCAACGCACCACTGCGCTCAGGCACCAGCAGATAGTGCCGTTCGATCACCGTGTACATGCGTCCGTTGATCTCGCGCCGGCTCTGGATATCGTCGCCAATGCGTTGCAACGCCGCACCCGCAGGCGCCTGCAGATCCAGCTCGCCCGAATTCAACGGCACGCCCAGGTACAACCGCACCACCACGCCTACGCTCTGCTGCACATACGGCTGCGCGTCGTCCACCTGCGTCTGCACGAAGATGTCGGCATCGCCAAGCGCCGACGAATCACCCGCAGTGGCACCGGCCGGCGGCGGCGCCGCCGCTGCTGCTGCCGCCGCAACCTGCAAACGCAATGGCGCCGTCTGCTCATTACCAACCCGCAACGACGGAATCTGCAAGGTGCCGCTACTGCGCGGCGTCAACATCACACCGAACAACGCCTTGACCGAGACCATACCGTTGACGACCTGCACCTGCCGGCTCTTGATCTCGTTGCTGAGGATGAACTGCGCACGCAGCGGCGCGTAGTCCGGCAGCGCTGTCGTCTGATCGGTTTCGATGTTGAGGGTGACGCCTTCGCCAGCACTGACGCTATCGCGGTCCAGCCATGCACGCGTGGCCGCAGCCACCGGCATCACCGTCAGCAGCAACGCGACCAATAGCAGCAAGGCAACACCCTGTGCGCTCCGGCAATGTCGCTTGAAGTCGATCATGGTCCTTCCCGCTGTCTGCGTTCGTGTTCGAGCATGAATTTGGTGCGCAGCAGATTGCCGGGATCATCCGGTACCCGTCGCAACCATGCCTCTACTGCCTGGCGTTGCGCGCGCTGCTGCGGAGTTTCCTTAGCCGCCTCGGCGGCACGCGCTGCTTGCTGATCCGCCGCGCCCTGCCGCGCCATCGCTTGCTGCATCTGCTGGCGCTGCGCAGCGTCGGCCTGTTGCTGGGCCTTGGCATCGCCAGGCGTCGGCGGTGTTTTTTGCGTATCGCGCTTCTGCGCAGCGGCTGAATCCGCGTGTCGCTGGTCAGTTTGCTGCTGAGCGTCGTTTTTTTGTTGCGATTTGGCGTCTTGCTGTTGGGCGTTTTGCTGCGAATCTTTCCCTTGTTCACCCGTTTGCTGCTGGCTGTTTTGTTGATCGCCGTTGTGCGACTGACCCTTCTGCTGCTTCGATCGATCCTGCCCCTGCTGGCCCGATTGCGGAGGCTGCGCCGACGCTTGACGCTTGCGCGCCGCCTCCACCGCCGCGCGATTGGCGATCGCATCGGCCATCTGCGGGTGCAAGGTCAACGCCTTGTCGTAGGCCGCGATCGCCTGGTCGTAACGGCCCTGACGCGCCAGCGCATTACCCAGGTTGTACCAGCCGACATCGCTGTCGACGCCCTCGAACTGCTGTTGCGCGGCGGCGAAATCGCCTTTCCGATACGCTTGCACCCCCGTATCCAGGCGCTGCTGCCGGACCTGATCGGGACGCCGCCACAGCGCATCGCTGCGACCCGCATCCGCCGCCTGCGCCAGTCGTGGCGTCGCCAACGGCAGCAGCACGCACAGCAATACCAGCGCGGTACCGCCACGACGGCGGAACGCGAACAACGCCAGCAACATCAACGGCGGCAGCAACCAGTAGCCCTGATCCAGCCAAATGCGGCCCTGGCTTTTATCTGCCTGCGTCGCCTGTTGATCCTGTGGCCGCAGTACACCCAACGCGCGCAGATCCGCATCGTCGGGCGTCACCCCTGCGTAATCGCCATGGCCTGCCGCCGCCAGCGCACGCAACGACGCTGCATCCAAGTGCGCATGACCCAAACCACCCTGGGCATCACGGTAAGCGGCGCCCTGTGCGGTTCCCAGCCCGAGTGCGTAGACGCGGTAGCCCTGGCTGCCCGCGCGCGCGGCCGCCTGCTGCGCCTGAGCATCGGCCTGGTCGCTGAGCAGCAGGATATCCCCATGGGAAAAACCCGCCTGATGCAGCAACTGCGCCGCCCAATCGATCGCCAGATCGGTACGTTGCCCCGCCACCGGCATCACCTGCGGCGACAACGCATCCAGAAACAAGGCCACGTTGCTCGCGTCATCAGTCAACGGCGCGACGGTATAGGGTTCGCCGGCATAGGCAAGCAATGCCACCTCGCCACCGCTACGCTCTTTCAGCAACCTTGCCAACTTCGCGCGCGCCTGCAGCAAGCGCGATGGCGGCAGGTCGCTGGCCTCGATGCGCGAGGACAGATCCAGCGCGATCACTAACGGAATGTGCGACTGCCAAAGCGGCTGCGCTTCCTCGCGCCAACTCGGTCCAGCCAGCGCCAACACCGCGATCAGATAACCAAGCGCTCCCAGCCACAGTCCCAGCGAGCCCTTGCGCCCAGCACGCGCAAGCAGATGCGGTAGCAGATGTGCGTCCACCGTGCGCCGCCAGAGGTCGCGACGGCGACGACGGCGCCACCAACTCCAGCCCAGCAAGGGCAGTAACAACAGCGCCCACAACCACTGTGGACGCAGCAGGTGCAGCGCATGCACAACGTCCATCACTGCATTCATTGACGCCTCCACGGCCACACGAACGCCGCCAACGCCAACACCAGCGCCGCGCTCAGCGGCCATACGTAACGTTCGATGCGTGGGCGCACCGCCGGGCCCGCCGAGCGCACCGGTTCCAGCCGATCCAGTTCGGCATAGATCGAGGCCAGCTGCGCAGTGTCGCGTGCGCGAAAGAAGCGGCCGCCGGTGTCCTGCGCGATCTTGCGCAAGGTGTCTTCGTCGACCTCGTCGTCGCCGCCGCTGCCAGGGATCGGCATACCGAACAGCGACATGCCACCACCGTCGCCACCCAACGCAATCGTGTACACGCGCACGTGCTCGGCCTTGGCCAGTTCGGCAGCCTTGAGCGGATCCAGCACACCAGCGGTGTTGACGCCATCGGTCAGGAGGATCAGCACCCGCTCACCTTGCGGTTGTTCGCGCAAACGTTTGACCGCCAGTGCGATCGCGTCGCCCAACGCGGTTTCGCGGCCGGCCAAGCCGACCACGCTGTCGCGCAACTGGTCGCGCACGGTGGCCAGATCGGCGGTCAACGGAGTCAGCGCGTAGGCCTGCTGGCCGAATACCAACAAGCCGATGCGATCGCCGTCGCGGCGATCCAGGAAGTCGGCCAATACCGCTTTGGCGGCGGTCAGGCGATCGACCACGCGACCACCCAGGCGCATGTCCGGGTCGCTCATGCTGCCGGACAGATCCACCGCCAGCATCAGTTGCCGTGCCTGCTGTGGCGGTGCGATCGGCTCCCCCAGTTGCAGCGGGCGCGCCGCCGCCGCACACAGACAGAACCAGGCCAGCCACGCCAGCCACACGCTGGCGCGCCACAGGCCACCTCGCGCCGATGTGGCCGCCACCGCCTGCAAGCGCTCGCCGTAGGGCACGCACAAGGCCGGTGCATCGCCCCGGCGCGCCGGTAGCAGCCAGCGCGCCAGCAACGGCAACGGCAACGCCAGCCACATCCATGGCCAGGCGAATCCGGCCAACATGTCGGCGGCGCTGTGCCAATCGTGCGAGAACATGCTCATCGCCATCATCCGCGCCGCGCTGCCATCAGTTCCAGAAAGCGCCGCCGCGCCAACGGTAGCAGTGTCTGCACCTGTGCGGGTTCCAGCGTGCGCCGATACCCCCCATCGAGCAGCAAGCGCCCCGGACCGGCGGAAAACTCCTGGCGCTTGGCGCCATCGAGGAAACGCAGCCATGCCTCGCCCTGCAGTATTGCGGCGGCAGGGTCGCTACGCCGTGCTGCACGCCGCAGCAATTCCGACACCGCAGCGACCTGCGCAGGAAGCGCGGCTCCACGCAATGCGGCATCGAATTGACGCTGCCAACGTTGAACACGCCGACGCTTGCGCATCGCCAAAAACACGGCGACCCCGATGACCAGCAACAGCAGCGCGCCCACCATCCACCAGCCCGGCGCCGGCGGCCACCAGGCCGGTGCGGGCGGCAGATGCACATCACGCAGCGCTAGGTGTTGCGGACTCATACGTTTGCCGCTCGTGGCCCGGATGACAGCAACCAAGATTCGCTGGGCGCGTCGCTGCGCAGCACCCGCACGCGTACCCCACGACCAGGCAACTCGGCCGCAAGGGTTTCCAGCGGCTGCACGAACTGCTCGCGCCAACGTTGTCGGGCGTGGGCGGAAAGCAGATCGACCTCGACCCGACGCCCGCCGGCCCAAAACGGCAGTGCCGCGCGCGGCGGTTGCAATTCCAGTGCATCGGTCAACAGCAGCAGTTCCACATCGTTGTGCCGCGCCAGGGTCGCCCAGCGCGCTGCCGGGACTGCCTTGGCACTGGCTGGATCGGCCAGCACCACCAGTCGGGATCCCGGACGCAGCACCATGGCCGCATGCTCCAGAGCCACGCCCAGACCTACATCGTCCTGCGGCGGCTGCGCATACCAACGCACCAACGCATCCAGCACACGCAGGACACCACGCTGCCCCGATGCTGGCGGCACCGGCGCTTCGCTGCGACTACCACGCAAGGCCGCCAGGCGATCGCCCTGCCGCTGCGCGGCCCAGGCGGCCACTGCCCCGGCACGCGCTGCCTGCACCGACTTGAAACGCACCCGAGTGCCGAAGTACAGCGATGGCGCGGTGTCGGCCACGATCAGGCTGAGCCGTTCGCGTTCGGCCTGGAACACCTTGGTATGGGTGCGACCACTGCGCGCGGTGAGCCGCCAGTCGATATGACGCACATCGTCGCCCACCACGTATTCGCGCGACTCGGCATAGTCCATGCCGCGCCCACGCAATGCCGATGGCGCAGTGCCGCTGAGACAATGCCGACCGCGACGCGGCGGCGGCACCCTGGCCACGGCGGCACGCAATGCCACCAATTCGGTCAGGTTAGGGCGAATCCCCGCCTCGCCCGAAACCGCTGCCTGAGGCATGCCCGACGCTGCCGACTGCACTGCCATCGCCCCCTACCTCGCCAGCACAACAGCGCCGCGCGTCCGCGCGCCGCTGCGATCTTCCCCAGCCATGTTCACGGCGGCGGCACCTTGTCCAACAGGGCAGCGACCAAACGATCGCCGTCCCAGCCCTCGGCGGTGGCCTCGTAGCTGGGCAACACGCGGTGGCGCAGCACATCCGGCGCGACCGCACGTACATCGTCGGGAGTGACGAAATCGCGCCCGGCAAGCCAGGCGCGCGCACGCGCGCAACGCTCCAGCGCAATCGAGCCACGCGGGCTCGCGCCCCAAGCGATCCGCCGCGCCAACGTCGCGTCGTAGCCGCTGGCATCGCGCGAGGCCAGCACCAGTTCGATCAGATAACGTTCCAGCGGCGGCGCCATATGCAAGGCCAGCACCGCGCGGCGTGCCGCGAATACGTCGTCCAGCGGCATGCGCGGTGGTAACGCCTCGCCAGCCTCCAACGTCTCGCGCGCACGCTCGCGGGCCAGACGCAGGATCTCCGCTTCGGCCGCCGCCTCCGGATAGCCGATGCGCACGTGCATCAGGAAACGGTCGAGTTGCGCCTCCGGTAGCGGAAAGGTGCCTTCCTGCTCGATCGGGTTCTGTGTCGCCATCACCAGGAACAGCTTGGGCAAGGCATAGGTGTGCCTGCCAACCGTGACCTGGCGCTCGCCCATCGCTTCGAGCAAGGCCGACTGCACCTTGGCCGGTGCGCGGTTGATCTCGTCGGCGAGCAGAATCGGATGGAAGATCGGTCCTGGCAGGAACTCGAAACGGCTTTCCTGCGGACGCCAGACTTCGGTGCCGGTGAGATCGGCCGGGAGCAAATCCGGGGTGAACTGGACCCTGGCGAAATCCGCTTCCAGGCGCGCGGCCAGTGCACGGATCGCGGTGGTCTTGGCCAGGCCGGGAGCCCCCTCCACTAGGAGATGACCATCGGCGAGCAATGCGATCAGCAGGCGCTCCACCAAGGCCGACTGGCCGACGATGGTCTGGGTCAAGCCCTCGCGCAAGGCGACGAACGCGGCGTGCAAGCGCTGCTGCTCGGACGCGGCAGACGAAGAATCGAAAGTTGGGGATGGCGTGTTCATGTGCCGAGTTTGACCGATCCTGACTGAAATGGTTCCGCGCGCCGCAAATCCAGACTTTTCTCGTTTAGCATCCAGCGCCACAAACGACAACGGGAGAGACCTGCGTCTCTCCCGTCGGGCAACCCGAGCGCTCGGCTGTGCTCAACCGGCGCGCTTGGCCACACGCATGACTTTCGGCGTGACGAAGATCAGCAACTCGGCCTTGGCCTTGCTACGGCCGCGCTGCTTGAACAGATTCCCCAGGAAGGGAACATCGCCCAGGAACGGCACCTTGGCCAGACTGTTGCGATTGGTGAACTCGTAGACGCCACCGATCACCACGGTCTGCCCGTCGTCCACCAGCACCGCGGTATTGATCTCGCGACGGTTGATCTCCGGCACGGTGCCGTAATTCTGCAAGGTGACGTAGTGATCGACCTCGTCCTTCTTGACGTTCATGTTCAAGAAGACACGATTGTCGTCGGTGATGGTCGGAGTCACCTTCAACTCCAGCAGCACTTCCTTGAATTGCACGTTCGGGGTGGCCGCCGCACCACCCGTACCGCCGGTGATGGTGACATAGGCGATATCCTTGCCCTGCCGGATCACCGCCTCACGCTGGTTGGAGGTCACGATGCGCGGGTTGGAAATGACCTCGCCACGGCCCTCTTCCTGGAGCGCAGATAGCTCCATGTCCAACGAGAAGTTGGCACCAAGCAAAGTATAGGCGATGGCGCCGGCGTTGCCGGTGGTAAACGTGCCTGCGGGGAGGTTGACGTTCAGCCCGTTCGGGATGTTATGCAGGCTGTTGTTGAGGATGGAGCTATTGTCCGCCAAGTTGCCACTGACAACGCCGGTGTTGCTGCCGTAGCTGCGACGCCCGGCCACGCCGAAACGCGCTCCCAGATCGCGCGCGAAGGTGTCGGTGGCGATCACGATGCGCCCCTCGATCAGCACCTGATCGACCGGCCGGTCGATCACGTTGATCAGCTCGCGCATCTGCGCGATCTTCTTCGGGATATCGCTGATCATCAACGTATTGGTGCGCTCGTCGGCGACGATGCGACCGCGCGGCGACAGGAAGCCGTTGTCGCTTTGTCCGCTGCCACCGCCACCGCCTGCACCAGCACCACCGCTACCGCCGATGCCCTTGGCCTCGGTCAGCGCTTTGAAAATAGCCGTGGCGCTGTGATAGTTGATCTGGACGTAGTCGGTGACCAAATCCTCGCGGTTCTCGATCGCGATACGTGCGTCTTCCTTTTCCTGCTCGAACTTGGCCAGTTCCTGCTGCGGGGCAACCCAGACCACCGCACCGTCGCGGCGCTTGTCCAGGCCTTTGGCGCGTAACACGATGTCCAACGCCTGGTCCCACGGCACGTTGACCAGACGCAGGGTCACACTGCCCTGCACGGTATCGGAAGCGACGATGTTGAGGTTGGACTCCTCGGCGATCAGCTGCAGCACCGTGCGCACCGGCACATCTTGGAAGTTGAAAGTCACCGGCTTACCGCTATAACCGCGCGCGGCCACCTTCGCAGCGGCCTGACTGACCGTGGTCGCGGTGACCGCGCCCACCGCCGGCGCAGCAGCGCGTGGGGTGATCTCGACCACGTACTCGTTGCCGGACTGGTAGGCCAGCGACTCGAACGTCCCATTGGTGTTAAGCACCAATTGCACGCCCCCTGCGTACGGCTTGGCATCAATGCGCTGCACCGGGGTGGCGAAGTCGGTGACATTGAGCGAATGCTGCAACTCCGGCGGGAGCACCGCGTTGCCGACATCGACCACCACGCTATTTCCCTGAGTCCGCAGATCCGGGCTGGCGCCGGCACCGCTGAAGGACAGGATCATGCGTCCCGTACCGTCATCGCCGCGCTTGAAGTCGATCTTCGACACCGTGAGCTTGGTCGACACCGGCGCCGCAGCAGCGGCGGGAGCGGGAGTGGTAACAGCGGCGGCAACCGCGTTCCCCAGCACCGCCACCACCCCCAACGCGCATAGCCGCATCGTCGCGCGGCGCCGAATAGGGCGCAGGCTCAGGGCTTTGGAAAAAGTCATCGTGCTATCCCCATAATCAATCATTGATCGTCCAGCGCCACAGAGGCCGGACGCTCGAGCCAACCGCCAGCGCCATCCGGCACCAGTTCAATCAAATCGATGCGATCATCGTGCACCGCGGTCACACGGCCATCGCTCTGGCCCATATACACGCCCGGACGCACCCGGTAGGTCACTTTGTCCGGTGCCATCACCAGCGCCACCTGACCGGAGCCTCCACCCAGGGTGCCGACCATTTTGAGACCGTCCAGCGGAAACTGTTCCAGTGGCTCCTTGCGCCGGTTCGGATCAGGGCGCAGGCCGTTGTTGCCGTCAGGATTGGCCCAAGCATCGCTAAACGGATCGCGCAACCCCTGCGCGGTGTACTCGAAGGTCTCGAACTGCTGCATCACCGGCAGCGGCTCCAGCGGTTGCGCAGGACGCGCCCGCACTTCCTTGACCCAGTTCTCCAGGTTCGGCGCATCGCCGGGAGTGCTGGTCACGTCGCGAGCGCATCCTGCGAGCAACAACGCCAGCACGCCCGCCACCACGACCTTGAAGACCGTGCCATGTCGGCTCATGCGCCACCGCCTTGCTTTGCGCTCTTCTTCGCTGCCGCCGCCTTCTCCTGGTCGGCCATTTCCTTATCGTCCAGGTAGCGATAGGTCTTGACGGTGCCGGACAGTTCCAGTTCGCCCCGGCCACCACTGCCACCAGCCTTGTCGCGTGGCTTGAGGTTGATGTCGTGCATGGTCAGGATCACGACACGCGGCAACGAGGCCACGCCACTGACGAATGCGCCGAACTGGTGGTAGCTCCCGACCATCCGCAGCGCAATGGGCTTTTCCGCGTAGAACTCTTTCGGCACTTCCGGACCCGGCTGGAACAGCTCATTGCTCAGACCACTAGACAGCGCGGTCTGCGAAATATCGATGATCAGATCGGGCATTTCGGTCTTGCTCGGCAACTGCCTTAGCATTTGCTGCAATACCTGGCCCATCTGCACCAATTGCTGCTTCAGCGGCTGCAGATTCACCGCACGGCTCTGCTCTTTCTCGAACGAAGCGCGCAGCTCGGTTTCCTTATGCTCCAACGACTGCAATTCATCGCTCTTACCGCTAATCAGCAGGAACCACGACACAATCAGGATGAACACCGTCAACAAGACGCAGAAGCCGATCTTGGCTTGCTGGGGCCAATTGCCGATGTTGTTGAAATCCAGGTCTTTGATATTGAATTTCTTGCTCATGACGCCAGCCCCTGTTGCGTTGACGTGGCGATGGCCGCGTGCGAGGCCCCACCCGGCATCGGCGCAACGACCGCACCGGCAGGCGCATTCGCCGGAGACGCCGTTTTGGCGCCCGGTGTCGGCACCGAGGTCTTCGCTCCAGATGCTCGCCCGGGGTCGCCTGGAGCCGCATCCGCGCTGTCGCCGGGAACCGGCAGCTTGACATTAAGCGTGAACACATAAGGCAACGCCTTGGCGTCGACGATCGGCCCCTTGACCGTCTTATCCTGTGGTTTGGCCTCGATGACGGACAGTTCCGGGTTGGTCATCCAGCCCGAGCCTTCGAGATTGCGCATATAGGTGCTGACCCGAGCGTTGGATTGCGCACGGCCTTCCAAGGTGAGGATGTCGCCCTCCTGCTTCACCGAGGTCAGTACCACACCATCAGGGATGGTGCGCACCAGCGAATCGAACAGGTGCACCATCTGCGAACGCTTGGCCTGCAGCTCTTCGATGACATGTTTGCGCGCCAGCAAACGCCGCTTCTGCTCATCGAGGCTGTCGATTTCCTTGTTTTGCGCCATGACCTTATCGATCTCGGCTTGCAAGTAGGCATTACGCACATTCTGGCCACTGACTTGGCGGTCGTAGTAAAACCAGATCATCAGCGACAACAGCACCCCAACCACCGCGGCCAGACCCAGCATTCCGTAGAACTCACGCTCGCGCTGCTTGCGCCGCTCTGCCCGCCAGGGCAGCAGATTGATCTTCGCCATCAGTCGAAGCTCCTCAGCGCCAGGCCGGTGGCGATCATCAAGGCCGGCGCATCCTGAGCCAACGCACGCGCCTGGACCTTTGGCCCCAGGGTCATCTGCGCCAACGGGTTGGCAACGATGGTCGCCACGCCCAGTTGTTCCTCGACCATCTCCGGCAACCCGGCCAGTCCTGCGCAACCGCCCGCCAATACGATATGGTCGACCCGATTGAACTCGCTACCGGCATAGAAAAACTGCAGCAGACGGCTGATCTGCTGCACCGTCGCCTCCTTGAACGGCTCCAGCACCTCGATTTCATAGCTCTCCGGCAGGCCGCCCTTGCGCTTGGCCATACCGGCTTCCTCGTAGGTCAACCCATAGCGACGCATCACTTCGTCGGTCAGTTGCTTGCCGCCGAACACCTGCTCACGGCTGTAGAGGCTACGCCCGCCGCGCAGCACGTTGAGGGTGGTCATGGTCGCACCGATATCGACCAGGGCGACGATACCGTCGCTGGCCACAGGCAGCTCGCTGGCCACCAGCGCAAAAGCGTTCTCGACCGCGAAGGCCTCCACATCCATCACCTTGGCAATCAGACCGCCCAACTCCAGTGCCGACTGGCGCAGCTCGACATTCTCCGAGCGCGACGCGGCCAGCAGCACCTGCACCATCTCCGGATTGTTGGCGACGGGACCCAGGACCTCGAAATCCAGGTTTACTTCCTCGATCGGGTATGGGATGTAGTTCACCGCCTCCAGCTCGACCTGCGCTTCCAGCTCGTTCTCGTCCAGTTCGGCCGGCATCGGGATCACCTTGATGATCACCGCCGAACCGGCAACAGCCGCAGCGGCATGCTTGGCACGGGTGCCGGAGCGGGTCACGGCGCGACGAATCGCCTCGCCCACCGCCTCGACCTCGACGATGTTCTTTTCGACCACGGCGTTTGGGGGCAAGGGTTCGACGGCGTAATGCTCGACACGGAACCGGTTGCCGCTACGCGACAGCTGTAACAGTTTGACCGCAGTCGAACTGATATCGATGCCGATCAGCGGCTGCTGACTTTTCGGGATAAGCCCCACGGATTTTCCCCTGCCGACGGGCACTTGGACGAGAATATTACGCCGGCCAATTAACAACGATTTTTTTGCAATTGGCAACCACCCAGGCCATGTCGTGATCCGTGTCACGGCATGTCCTCCGGCGGGAGACCCTTCGCATCCCCAGAAACGACCCCAGCCGCTCCCCGGCGTACTCTATACTCTGCGCCCAAGAAATCTGCAATCGGAATCTCTCGCGATGCCCCGTTTTCGTCGCTGGCTGCTCTGGGCGCTGGCAGCGCTGGTCTTGCTCATCCTGGTCGGAGCCGCCGCTGTCGGCGGGCTGTACTACGTTGTCTCATCCAAGCTTCCCGATGTACAGACGCTGCGCAAGGTCGAACTGCAGGAGCCGATGTACGTCTACGCCAGCGATGGCAAGCTCATGGCCTTGTTCGGCGAGACCCGACGCTATCCGATCACCATGAAGGATGTGCCTGAACGGCTCAAACAAGCGTTCCTGGCCACCGAAGACGCACGCTTCTACGAGCACGGCGGGGTGGACTACAAAGGTATCGCCCGCGCTGTCTGGCTGCTGGCCACCACCAACGATAAACGCGTGCCGGGCGGCTCCACCATCACTCAACAGGTCGCCCGCCAGTTCTTCCTCAGTTCCGAGTACAGCTATACCCGCAAACTGGCCGAGATCCTGCTGGCGCGCAAGATCGAAGCCGAACTGAGCAAGGACGAGATCTTCGAGCTGTACCTCAACAAAAGCTTCTTCGGCAACCGCGCCTACGGCATTGCCGCAGCCGCCGAGTACTACTACGGCAAGCAGCTCAATGCACTGAGCCTGGACGAGATGGCCTCGCTGGCCGGTATTCCCAAGTTTCCCTCCAGCGGCAACCCGATCAGCAACCCGGAACGCGCCAAGCAGCGCCGCGACAACTATGTGATCAGCCGGATGGAGGCGCTGGACTTCATCACACCGGCCGAGGCCGAGGCAGCCAAGGCGGTGCCGATGCACGCCACGCCGCACGAGCGCCCGGTCGAGGTCGATGCCCCCTACGTGGCCGAATTGGTCCGCCAGGAAATGATTGCGCGCTTCGGTGGCGACGTGCTCGACAAGGGCTACCACGTCTTCACCACGATCGATTCCACCTTGCAGGCCGCAGCCACCCATGCGGTGCACCAGGGCCTGGTGGTCTACGACCGACGCCATGGCTGGCATGGCGTGGAGAAGCACTTCGAGATACCCGCCACGGCCGACACGGCCGCGTTGGCCAGCCACCTGGCCGGGATCTACGCCCAAGGCGGGATGCTGCCGAGCATCGTCGCGGCCACCAGCAGCGACGGCAGCGCCACTGTGGTGCTCGCCAACAAGACCAACGTGGTGCTGCCGGTCGCGGCCAGCCGCTGGACCGGACGCAGCCCCGCGACCCTGCTCAAGCGCGGCGATCTGGTGCGCATCCAGGCAGGCGAAAAGCCAGGCGAATGGGAACTCACTCAGATCCCGCACGCCCAGGCCGCACTGGTGTCGCTGGATGCAAGCAACGGCGCGCTGCGCGCCATGGTCGGCGGCTTCAGCTATGCCGGCAACAAGTTCAACCGCGCCACCCAGGCGCGACGCCAGCCCGGCTCCAGCTTCAAGCCGTTCCTGTACGCGGCATCGTTCGAAAAAGGCTTCAACCCGGCCTCGATCGTGCTCGACGCGCCGGTGGTGTTCCGCGACCGCCGCGGCAAGACCTGGTCGCCGCAGAACGACGACGGCGCCTTCCGCGGCCCGATGCGGCTGCGCGAAGCGCTGGTGCAATCCCGCAACCTGGTCTCGGTGCGACTGCTGGACAGTATTGGCGTGGACTTCGCACGCAAATACATCAGCCAGTTCGGCTTCCAGGAGGCCGAATTGCCGCCGAACCTGTCGATGTCGCTGGGTACCGCATCGCTGACCCCACTGTCGGTGGCGCGCGGCTATGCGACCTTCGTCAACGGCGGCTCGCGCGTGGACACCTGGATCATCGACAAAGTCACCGACCGCGACGGCCAAGTACTGTTCCAAGAACACCCGGCGACCGCGTGCCGCAGCTGCGGCAGCATCGGCAGTCATGCGCCCCCGGCCAACCAAGTGGTCGACGGCTTCAACTTCGGCGCCGCCGCGCCGCCGCCGGCCGCCAAGTCGACTGCGACGGCCACCGCAAGCCCTGCGGCAAACCAACCCCCGCCAGCCGTCGATGCCCAAGCCAAGGTCGCGCCACGCGTGATAGACGAGCGCATCGCCTACCAATTGATCTCGATGATGCGCGACGTCGTCCAACGTGGCACCGGCACCCCCGCGAAGGTCCTCGGCCGCGAAGACGTCGGCGGCAAGACCGGCTCCACCAACGATCATCGCGACGCATGGTTCTCCGGCTTCGGCGGCCCCTACGTGAGTACGGTCTGGGTCGGTCGCGACGACTACCGCTCGCTCGGCTATCGCGAATACGGCGGCAAGGCGGCGCTGCCGATCTGGATCGACTACATGCGCGTAGCGCTAAAGGACCAACCAATCGTCCGCAACGACCCACCGGCGGGCATGGTCCAGGCCACCCTCAACGGCGCCACCGAATGGGTCAAGGCCGAAGACATGGACCATATCCAACAGCTCGACGAGAGCCTGCAGAACCAAAAGACAGACGACGCCGCATTCGACATCTTCTGACCCCTGCGCTGCTCACCTCGCGCAGTGAACCAGCGCTGACAGCCCCCCCCCCCCTGTCAGCGCGGGCGATGCGAACCTGCGGCGCCCGCTGCAAGCAGCAGGATCCGATGCCGTTGCGACTGCACTCGAATATTCATGGGAGTGTTGTACAGTCGGGCCAGGCTCTGAGGGGAGACGCATCATGCATCATGCTCGGCAACACGCCCGAACCCGCTCGCACGAACGCCGCCGCCAGTTGGCCCACGAAGCCGCGCGATTGATGGCCGAAAGCGGTATCCGCGACTTCCACCAAGCCAAACTGAAAGCTGCCGAACGCCTCGGCATCCACGACGACGCCTCACTGCCACGCAACAGCGAAATCGAAGACGCGTTACGCGAGCACCAACGCCTGTTCGCCGGCCCCGGCCATGCCGATGGCCTACGCCGGCGGCGCGAGGCGGCACTGCGCGCAATGGAGTTTCTGCACGCATTCGTTCCCCGCCTGACCGGACCAGTGCACGACGGCACCGCCGATGCGAACAGTCCGGTGCAATTACAATTGCACAGCGACGATACGGAAGCGGTCGCGCGTTTTCTTGAGGAACAGCGTATTCCGGCCGAACTGCGCAGCCGTCGGCTACGCCTGGATCGGGAGCGCAGCGAGGACTTCCCGGTGTGGCTATTCAGCGCCGAGGATCTGACTTTCGACCTGACCGTGTTGCCTTACGACGCGCTGCGTCAGGCACCGCTGTCGCAGATCTACGAAAAACCGATGCGGCGCGCTTCCGCAAGCCAGTTGCGGCAATTGCTCATCGAACAAGATCTCGCCGAGAACCAGCAACGCGCCTGACAAACCCGCCGTCTACACCGCCAAGCCTGGGCGCTTCGTCATCGACATCGCCTCGCCCCACTTGCCTTGCAAAGTACGCCCAGCAGGAACGTTCACGTCGAATCATCGCCGCTACCAGATACAAAAAAACGCCCCACAACGTGGGGCGTTTCAGAGATACACCACAGCGACGCTGCGATCAGCGCTTGCCGACGCTGGTGTAGTCGCGCTTGTCGTAACCGGTGTAGATCTGGCGCGGACGGCCAATCTTCATTTCCGGATCGACCTGCTGCTCCAACCAATGCGACACCCAGCCGACAGTACGGGCGATGGCGAACATGACGGTGAACATTTCCACCGGAATGTTGAGCGCCTTGTAGATGATGCCCGAGTAGAAATCGACATTCGGGTACAACTTGCGCTGCACGAAGTAGTCGTCCTTCAACGCCGCCTCTTCCAGCTTCAGCGCCACTTCCAGCAGCGGATCGTTGACACCCAGTTCGCCCAGCACCTTGTGGGTCATCTCGCGGATGATCTTGGCGCGCGGGTCGAAGTTCTTGTAAACACGGTGACCGAAACCCATCAGACGGAAGCTGGAGTTCTTGTCCTTGGCCTTTGCCACGGCGCTCTCGACGTTATCCGCAGTGCCGATCTCCTCGAGCATTTTCAGCACGGCTTCGTTGGCACCACCGTGAGCCGGACCCCACAACGCTGTAATGCCGGCAGCAACCGACGCGTACGGATTGGCGCCGGTGGAACCGACCAGACGCACGGTCGAGGTCGATGCGTTCTGTTCGTGGTCGGCATGCAGGATGAACAACAGATCCAGTGCCTTAGCCACGACCGGATTCATTTGCAATTGCTCGCTCGGCACCTCGAACATCAGATGCAGGAAGCGTTCGACATAACCGAGGTTGTTGCGCGGGTAGCGGATCGGCCAGCCGATCGAATAACGATAGGCAGCGGCAGCGATGGTCGGCACCTTGGCGATCAGACGGATCGCGGCCAGGCGTCGCTGCTCCGGATCGTTCAAGTCGAGCGTGTCGTGGTAGAACGCCGACAACGAAGCCACCGAGCCGGCCAACATCGCCATCGGATGCGCGTCGTGGCGAAAACCGCCCAGGAAGTTCTTCAGCGACTCGTGCATCATCGTGTGATGCGTCACTTCGTGTTCGAACTTCTTGAATTCGTCGGCGCTGGGCAACTCGCCGTTCATCAGCAGATAGCCCACCTCAAGGAAGTTGGACTTCTCGGCCAACTGCTCGATCGGGTAACCCCGGTACAACAAGACGCCGTTGTCGCCGTCGATGTAGGTGATCGCCGATTTGCAACTGGCGGTGGCGGTGAAGCCCGAATCGTAGGTGAAGAGACCGGTTTCCTTGGTCAACTTGGAAACATCGACGCAATCGTTGCCCAAGGTGGGTTTGAGTACCGGCAGAACGACCGACTTGTCGCCGGCATTCAGCGTGACCTGATCAAGATCGGACACAGTGTGCGCTCCTCGATGGAAGGCGCCTGCCCGATACGTTGCGAACAGACGCGTGAAGAAAGTCCACGGTCGTTACCATGGATCGACGCATTATTGCACAGCAGCATTTGTGGCGTGCTCATCCCTCGCGCCGCAGAACATGAGCAAGAAAGCAACACAACGTTACATCCTCGCCATGCCCGGCCTGGAGCATGACACCGTCACCATCACATCGGAAAGACAATGCATGAAACGCATAGCAAAACGGCCGCGCAAAACGCAGCCGTCGCATGACACATAGGCGGTGGGATCAGCGCGCGTAGCGCTTCTGGAACTTATCGATGCGACCGCTGGTGTCGATCATCTTATGCTTGCCCGTGTAGAACGGGTGAGACGCCGAGGAAATTTCGACCTTGATCAAGGCGTATTCTACGCCGTCTTCCCACTTGATGGTCTCTTTCGAGGACATGGTCGAACGGGTCAGGATCTTGAAATCGGAGGTGACATCGTGAAATACGACGTCGCGGTATTGGGGATGGATGTCGGCCTTCATGGGCTCGCACCGTAGGTGGCTGCTGGACAAGAGGGTCACTATAGCAGGGATACTGCCCTGGGCGCAACGTGTCTGTTGCCCGCGACCGCGATTGCCGGCCAGGCCACGCAAGCCCCACCTCTAACCCGACCATGCACTCGCGCCGCGTCATGTAACCCCGAGCGCCGCCATGGTTCCAATGGCGATCTGTCGCCTGTAGAGTTCGAACGGCGCTGCGCGCAACGAGGATCCTGAGTGTCTAGGGAATCCCGGGCGTATCAGTCACCACAGGCGAGATGCCTTGCGGTACTGCGAAATGCAGCGTATGGAGAAAGCTACTCACGAGAAGCGGCTTGAATAGGCGCAGTACCCGGCACCCAGTGGGTGTCGGGAACCCCTCAAAGTCACACAAAACCCCTTAAAAACACCAATCCAGGTAGGTGACGAGAACTATTTCCTCGACCCGGTCGGGAGACTGTCGGCGCGCAGCAGAGTTGCCATGACTTGCGCATTCCTTTCGGCCACACCCCGCCCCTTCAACCAATCCGCAACGACCTGATTGGTCGGTGCAGTGGTCGGATCCGCAGGGTCGTATCGCTTCCAAAACCGTTCCCCAACGGCAGCTAGATGCCTAAGCAACTCAGTTTCGTGTTCGCCCCACGGCCAGCATACCAGCAGGCTTGGTCGGCTCGGATAGCACTGCCTCAGGCCGCGTCAATGCCCTGGGGAAGCTTTCGGGGAAGGTAAAAGGGGCCGGCAAGGACTCACCCCAAGCGCGGAACTCGACGAGCCTGACCTGGTCGGGTAAGTAGTCGTGTAACTCATGGGTCGCCAGCCCTAACCCAAGATGCGATTCCGCAACCTTATATGCGTTATATGCGTTGCTCGACTTTGGTTCGAAGCGGCCTGTCAAACTCACTCCCGCTTCGGATGCATCGCGGATCGACGCCACACGAGAGCAGGCAGGCCTCCTGATAGCGTACAAATGCCATGTTCTTCCAGAAGTCCCAACACACGGCAGGTAGGTTGGATTCACCCAATGGTGGCGGCCCCACGCCCCTGCCCGAAAGCGTAGGCGGCGGTGGCGGTGCACTCGAAATTTTCCTCGGCGGTTTCGGCGGCACCCCACGGGATGCGGCCGCGTCATAGGGGAACGTATCCCTCGGATCGTCGTGTGCCATCTGCGCGTACCCTCGTCCTTGTAGAAGAGCCCCCGTCAGGCCGGCAGGGTGGCCGGCTTTTCGCGCCGTATACGATTACTGGGAAGCCCTGGCATGCCTGAGCCCCTGTCAGCGACCGCAGACGCCAAACCGTGTCGGTTGATTGCCGGCAGCGTCAGCATGGCGGTGGGCACTGTGATCCAGTGCCGGACACATGAGCGCGCGCTGCATCACCAGGATGGGCCTGCGTTTGACAGCCTCGGCACAATGCCGTATCCACTATCAAACGGTTTGTACAACGGCATCCACCTGCTCATAAGGACCATGGCTTGAGCAGGTATCCCAGCCCGAATCGGTTCCCGAACGTACCTGATCCTAGTCGGCCGTGGGCGCTCACCTATGTCGCCAGTCCCCGGCGCGCCCATTGCGCCAGGCACCTGCCGCGCACGCTGCATCTGGGTCGGATCGTGCCAAGGCCGCACTGGCAGCGCGCCTGCCCCACGGATCACCACCTTAACTAGATTTCGTTTACCACTCTCAAATAAAGGCGCATGGCCATGAGCATGTTCGACGGATCGATGAGCTGGTTACGCCCCCTTGCAGACACCAGCCTGGGGGATTACGTCTTCTTCCGGCTGATCAACAACTACCTCAGCAATCAGATAGCCACCTTCGGCATGGACGTGATGGCCCGCGCGATGCAGTGGATAAGCGTCATCGCGTTGACCGCCACCACTTTCTGGGTGCTCTTGCTGGGCTATCGCATCGCCAGCGGACAATTACGCGAATCGGCCATGGCGACCATGATCAAGGCCGGCAAGGTGTCGGTCATCCTGGGCATTGCCGCCGGCATCGGCGCCAACGGCACACTGCTGCATAAAACCATGACCGACGGTCTGGATAAAGAAATCCATTGGCTGTTCACCGGCCAGAAGGACAGCACCGCCGCCGACGCCATCGACGAGAACCTCACCTACACGCAATTGGCGCTTAGCATGCTGGATGCGGTGCATGTGGCTCGCGCGACACGGAAGCCATCGAGCAGAAAGGCCGCGCGCTGCTGATGGCCGGCTTTAGTAGTTTCGCTTCTGGTCCCTCCCTTGAGGAGACAAGTAGTAAGGCAATGATAGAGTGCAAGAAGAAAAATCCAGGAAGTGAATGCGTGATTGGCTACAGTAACTGCACCAAACAAATATTCCAGAGACTTTAATTACCACGCCCGCGTACTAAGCCCCACTCGCAACATCAAGGAGAATACACCACCGAGAAATATGGAAATTTCGGAGATTTTCAAGTATGTACACCACCATGCAGGCGACACAACTCATCACGGTGACGTGAATGGAGCCTAAGACGCACAGCATTCTTCTACTTTGCCTTTTATTGACTGGATGCAACCCCATGAGCGCCACACCTGACAAGATAGGCGCGGCGCAGGCGAATGCCGATGGCGACCCCATCTACCGCAAAAACCCGCACCCTACCCAAGCGTACCGTATCACGATGACCATCGAGAATGCGCCGGGGCCATTCGGTTATATCTCGGGTTTTGCGGGGAGTCGACAGTACAAGCGGTAAACCTTTTTGTGGTTCACGCGCGGAAACTCCGGGCGCAGCACATCGTGCAGGCGGCGATAGCCGAAGCGGCGGTAGGTCTGTGCCAGCTCGACCAGACGGGCCGACAGCACTTGTGTGGCCGGCGCTGGCTCAGGTTCATGGCCGAACGCATCGCGCGACAACCCGGCAAGGCGGCAAGCCCGGCGCTCGCTGATCGCAATCAGCTCACGCATGCGCCGGATTGCCTCGCGCTTGCGTTGCGGGGCTAGCGTTTTACCCCGAAGCCGACCTTCAGCGCTTCGATGTCCAGATGCGCTTCGGCCAGCAGTCGTTTGAGCCGCTGGTTCTCCGTCTCCAGGTCCTTCAGGCACCTGGCGTCTTCGGCCTCCATGCCGCCGTATTTGGAACACCATTGGTAGAAGCTGGCCGGGCTGAAGCCGTACTGACGTGACAACTCGGCGACGGCCATGCCCGCGTCGGCTTGCTTAATGAATCCGATGATCTGCTCGGTAGTGAATCTGCTTTTCTTTCATGTCCGTCCTCTTGGATGACGGACTTTACAGCTTTAACTGGTACGGCTCAGTGGGTGCAGGTCAGGGGAGCTTACGCTGGAAATCGGAAAATAAGGTGATCGGGCCGGCGACGGCCCGACGGATGGACGTTGGGAAGCGACTTTTGACGACAAGGACGCGAAATTGTTAGCAGGTCTGAGTACCTGCGAGAACAACGGTCGCTTGTTCAGACCTTCCTTAGATGCATATCTCATATAAAATTTAAAAAATACTTCCTAGATGTATATCTCATATAAAATCCAAAAGATACTTGTAAAATAGTAACGTGAGTTTTATAGAAAAATTTCATTTTTGTGTCGGCTAAATTTCCTTGCGTCAGCTCATGCGCAGGGTATGATCCGAATCGGCCGATGAAACATCGTTTGCATAGTTTAATATGGATTATATTAAATAAAATAAGTGGCTTCTCTAAAAACCTCAGCACTCTATCACCATTGACCTGGTGCGATGCCAGCGGAGAGCGACACAAATGATCAGTTTGTCTGCCGGTGAAGAACGCGATGCCAAGCGCCTGCAGTTCAATAACCCGCTGGCATTGTCGTCGCGCCATATCGACTTTGGCCGGATTGCCGATGTGGTGGATGAGAAGCTGGCGCTGGGACCCAAGGCTAAAGGTGGCCGGCTAGCGTGGCCAACCGAGGTAACGGTCAGGCTGTTGCTTTTGCGGCAGCTGTACAACCTTTCCGACGACGCGCTGGAGTATCAGTTGCTGAATCGGCTTAACTTCGTGCTGTTTGTTCGTCTGAAGGGCAGCGGCAAGGTGCCAGATCCGAAGACGATCTGGGTATGGCGCGAGTGCCTGAAGGACAAGGACGTGATGGGCGACATCAGTGTGGCGATCAGCCGCCAACTGGTGTGCGCCGGTTACATTGCCCGTGGAGGGCAAATCATCGACGCCACCATTGTCAGCGCACCAATCCAGCGCAACACACGCGAGGAGAACGCACGCATCAAGCAGGACGAGATTCCAGGGCAGTGGAGTGATGCCAAGGTCGCGCAGAAGGATGTGGATACACGCGGACTAGCAAGCACGGCAACTCGTATTACGGCTATAAGTTGCACGCCAATGTCGATCGTCGCTGGGGATTTATCCGCGTGGACGAGGTCAGCAGCGTGAACGGACATGACAGCCGGTATTTAGAGCGTTTGCTGGATACAGGTAATACCGCGCGCACGATTCGTGCCGATAGCGCTTATGCCGACCGAGACCGTGAAGCCCGGCTGAAGGAAGAGGGATATCGGGTGGATATCCAGCACAAAGACACACGCGGCAGGACTTTGAACCAGTCACAGCAGCGGCGCAATCATCGCATTGCGAAAGATCGGGTGTTTGTCGAACACGCGTTCGCGCGACTGACGCAACAAGGTTGCAAGTGTCTACGCACGCTCGGCTTAGCAAGTGCGAAGGTGGTGATCGGGCTGAATTTTCCGGTCATAACCTGTTGGGTCTGGCGCGATTGCAGCAGGCCGATATGCTGCCGACTACGACTTGGTTGTTCGAGGTAGCCTAAATAGACATCATCGTCGTCAGCTAGCTTCCTCATCACCACTAGTTATAGGCGATATAAGCGTAGTGAGCTAAATGAGCCTATTCTATATATATTGAGGTTTCTATATGTGTCCAGAGAAATATTTCTTATTGACACCAGGTCCTTTGGCTTTATGCGACGAGGTAAAGTCGCAGATGCAATTTGACATGGGCTCAAGGGACGAAAGCTTTAGGATCATGACTGCCTTGATGCGCAACCTAGCGATCAACCTAGTTGAAGGGCAGGACTCGCATTCGGTTGTACCTATTCAAGGCAGTGGAACATACGGTATCGAGGCGGCGTTAGCAACCTTTATTTGTCCGTCCGATAAGCCGCTTGTATGCATAAACGGCATCTATGGCGAGCGTATTCTGAAAATACTTCAACTACGCGGAATAAGCGCCATCAGCATGAAGGTTCCTAGCGATGAGCCACTTTCTGTCGCCGATATAGCGGGATATATTGATAAAGATCGCGCGATCACCCATATCTGCTTCGTTCATTGCGAGACGACAACTGGTGTCATCAATCCGCTTAATGAAATTGTCCATCTGGCAAAAAGATATGGAATTGTTACGATTGTAGACGCGATGAGCTCTTTTGGCGCAGTCGATATTAGTGTAAAAATTACACCTTTCGACGTTCTTGTGACTTCAAGCAACAAGTGCATCGAAGGGCCGCCTGGTATTTCATTAGTGATCGCCAGGTTGGCCCTGCTGAGAAGAAAAAGAACAAATCCGGTCAATTCTTTCGTCCTGGATGTTCGAGACCAATGGAAAAGCTTTGAGCAGACGGGAGAGTGGCGATCAACTCCTCCTACTCATGTGGTACAGGCATGCACCAAGGCGCTCGAACTGTTGACCCTTGAAAGTGTAGCCAATCGCAGAAGGCGGTACTGTTTGGTGCGAGAAGAGATCATCCGTGCAACCGGCCGATACGCTGCTCCGTTACTAAGTGCCATGGCACGATCCCCGGTATGTTTGGCGCTCACCGCGAAAGGAGTGATTGATACCGAAGAGGATTTCGATGAATTTTATCGGCATCTTGTAAACTACAATATCTACATCTATGCAAAATTCCATGTTCAGACGCGAAGCTTCAGAATCGGCTGTATAGGCGCAATCAAACCGGCATGGATACTCACTCTAGCGACAGCGTTCCGTGATTTTTTCGAAGATCACAAACGCCGCCTGGTAGAAGCGACATCTGCAAATCCTGCGCTTGCAGGTGGAGCTGTTTGATGTCATATCGCACTCACGAAGAAGACTTTTTGACGGAAACAGCCGTTTTGCACGCAGGGTATCGGCACGATCCAGTCACAAACGCTATTGCCGTTCCCATCTACCAGACCACGGCTTATGAGCTCAATGATGATCTGGCCGGCGTATCGGATATCTACAATGTAAAGCGCGATGGTTTCACCTATACTCGGATCATTAATCCCACCACTCGCGTCCTCGAGCGCCGATACGCCCGGGTGGATGGCGCAGCGGATGCGCTTGCCGTGGCTTCCGGACAAGCCGCCACCTTTCTTGCGCTGGTGAACTTGTGCAGCGGTCGACCGGGCGATAACGTGGTTACTTCGAAGTATCTATACGGAAATTCTTGGAATTTGCTGTTCAATACCTTCAAGCGCTTAGGCATTGAAGCAAGATCGGCTGACCCGCAGGAGCCAGAATCCTTCAAGAGGCAAATCGATGACAGGACCATCGCGTTGTTCGGCGAGGTCTTCTCCAATCCTTGTGTCATTCCCTTGCCGGTATCGGCGCTTGCCGCAATTGGTAAGGCGCGTGGCATTCCCCTCGTGGTTGACAACACGACAACGCCGCTTTTGTGCAGGCCCGGGGCGCTGGGCGCCGCCATCAGCGTTTACTCGGCAACGAAGTACATCTGTGGCCACGGCACCACACTGGGAGGACTAGTCGTCGACAATGGAAATTTTGCTTTTGATGATGTTTCTCGCTTCCCACTGCTAAATGGCCCTGACGAGGCGCATGGCGGCATATGCTGGCGAGATGCTGTGCGCCTTCTGAAAGACTTAGGGAATAGTGCTTATCTTTTGAAAGCACGTATGACTTGGCTTCGCGATACAGGTGCGGCAATCAGCCCATTCGCAAGCTTTCAGCTGATACAAGGTCTGGAAACACTAAGCCTGCGCATGCAGCGCCACTGCGAGAACGCTGCGTTGGTTGCCAGTTTCCTGGAAGCTCATCCCAAGGTCAGACGCGTTTCGTATCCCGGCCTTGCTGCTGGACGCGACAGAGACGTTGTAGATGAACTAGTCGATGTGCAAGTCGGCTACGGCGCAATGATCATGTTCGAGTTGGACGATGAGACTGCAGGCAGAAAGTTCGTGCAGAACATCCGTCTCATGTATCACGTGTCGAATGTGGGGGATGCACGCACGCTCGTGACTCATCCGGTCTCGACCACTCATACTACCGTTCCTAAAATTCAGCGTGAGGCAGCTGGAATATTCGATGGCTCGATCCGCCTTTGCGTCGGTATAGAGAATATTGATGACATAATTAATGATATTAAACGCGGTCTTGATGCCATTTAATGGCTGATTAGCCTGGAGAAATATCATGGAAATAAAGAATACTTGGGCGCTCAGAAATAAGCGATTCGACACATTCCATTTTTCTCGCGAAATCATGCGTGAGCTGGCTGGCTTGCGTCCCGACAATATGACCGGCGCTTTATACATAATTAAAGACTACGCGATAATGGTGTCCTGCGCAGTTGCGACGGTTCAACTCAGCTGGTGGCTTTACCCATTGGCATTATTAATCATTGGCGCGCACCAGCGCGGGCTGACGACGATTTCACACGATGCGGCGCACCGAATACTAGCAAAGAATAGAGTATGGAACAACTTCCTCGGGACGACGTTCGCAGCTTACCCTATATTCCAGCGGCACTGGGCATATCGCGTATCCCATGTCTATCTACATCATCCGCACCTTGGTGATCCGGAGAAAGATCCTGACTTGAAGTTCTTTATCAAATCCGGGGTTTATACGGTTCGCGAGCCTCGCGAGTACAAATCCTTTATTGTCTGGAAAGCGATCTTCGGTGGGGCCACGTTTCGTTACTTGAGCTATCTATGGAGTAACCGATTCTTTGTTTTGGGAGATAAGGAGAAGATCGTCGATAAGCGGGGCGTCCTTATCGATTCGTACGGTTTCGCGGCGTTCTGGATAGCGACAGTTGCTGGCTTTACTGCAGCAAATGCTCTACACCTGCTTGTGTTTTTTTGGTTAATTCCTTATCTCACCACGTTTCAGGTATTGGGTTGGTTCACCGAGCTGGCTGAGCACTCGCCCATGTGTGAAAGTGAGGTGGAAAATGTTTATTTGACAAGGAATAGGAAAGGTGGATTTATAGAGCGCTTGTTGTTCGGCGTCAATTACGATGAGTACCATCTTGAGCACCATCTTTCGCCGGCGGTCCCATTCTGGTTGTTAAAAAAAGCACAGAAAATTCGAATGCGCGAGCCAACATATGCAAATATTGGAAAATCCTGGGGAGGTCTATTTTTTCGCGGCCCCGAGGGGCAGCCAAGCGTGATCTCGCAATTGCTTGATCGGAACCGTCGCCTCTACGAAATTAGCCTGCGCAAATGATCCGGAGCACATACACAATGGAACATGTTTCCGATTGCGTGATTCGACCTATTGTTGGAGTGACATCAAATCGCCATATCGATGATGGCGTTCATCGTGACAGGTTGCGACGACGCTACATTGAGGCCCTTGATACCTACGCTGCTGTTGAATGCGTTATTCTTCCGACTGTGGACGGGAATCTTTCTTGGGAGGCAAGCCTTAGAAAATTTCGTTACCTGATGCATCGTCTAGACGGCCTAGTCTTGACTGGCGACGAATCAAATCTCGATGCAGACATCTTCGATGGACGACAGCGCCGTTGGGAACGTGCCGACGACGACGTTATCCCTAGGGAACGAGACCGGCCTAGGGATCGCCTGTCGTGCGTCGCGTTGTCGATCGCAAGAGAGCTAGATATGCCGATCCTCGGCATTTGCCGCGGGTTACAGGAAATGAATGTCCAGCAAGGCGGAACGCTTGTTACACATCTGCCGGCCACGGAGTTTGGCATAGTGCACAGCGAGCCCATGCACGTACCCCGCGATCAACAGTATCTGCCATCGCACGGAATTCGGATCGTTCCCGACGGACTACTTGCCGATATCCTCGGAGAGGGAAAGGATCGGTTCCAAGTTAATTCGCTTCATAATCAGGGAGTGTCGGAGCCGGCACCCGGGGTTCGAGTCGAGGCCATCGCTGACGATGGCGTCGTCGAGGCACTTTCCTGTCGCTCCTCGACTTTTCAGCTCGGAGTGCAATGGCATCCGGAATGGCATGTCGGGCACGATCCCGTGAGTCAGAAAATATTCCACCTCTTTGGCGATGCTTGCCAGGCATATGAAGCGAGGCGGCATGTCGGAAATAATTCGGAATCCTTCTGCAAGGCAATAGATTGAAGCCTGTCCAACTTTACATAATACAGTGGCAAGATAATGGATCTCCAGCTGATGATTCTGTTCGCCATTGCGTTCACTTGCGCGGTCGCTGTGCCGGGACCGAACGTAGCATTTGTCGTGGCTCAAGCTCTCAAGTATGGCCATAAGATTATAGCTCCCTGTTCGTTGGGCTTTGGACTGGCTACTGCGATTCACGCGATTGTCGCGCTCTCTGGAGTCGGCTTGATCATTCACGAGCACTCATCGCTTCTCGGTTATCTGCGTTTTATAGGAGCGATCTATCTCACGTTCCTTGGTTTGGCCTCTTTTCTGTCCCAACCGGAACATCACAGCACGGAAATAATCGATTCTAGTCCGAGAAAGGTGTTCATCGATTCATCACTTGTCGCCCTAACTAATCCCAAGGGATGGCTAGCCACCTTGCTTACCTATCCAAGTTTTATAAGTCCTTACTATTCTTACATGCACCAAGCAATTGCATTGAGTTTGGCGGGACTGCTTATTTCTCTCTTGATCTATGGTGGATATGCGTTGCTTGCACAAAGGGCACGCACCCTTTTCAGGAACGAACGTAATATAAGCCGGGTAACCGGCGCGATCTATCTGCTTGTCGCCGTTTTCCTGGTGCTTTCCTGACTGAGTCAAGATTTCTCATGCTAGAAACGGCTGATGCAGGCCGTTCGTTGAAGAGGGCCCCAACCTCATGTCAATAATAATCCCTAAAGGGCTACCGGCAGGTCGTGTTCTTGAAAACGAAGGCATCACGGTCTTAGAAGATGAAGCAATGATCCATCCGCAGTGCCGATCTATACGCGTGGGGTTGCTTAACCTAATGCCAAATAAAATCAATACCGAGATTCAGATAGCGCGCCTTTTGGGTTCCACCCACTTCCAGGTCGAGTTGACGCTTGTCAGGATATCCAGCCACTCATCGAAAAATACACCTGTCGAACACTTGAAATCATTCTACGAGGACTGGCGGAATATTAATAATCAGAAATTTGATGGATTTATAATAACCGGTGCGCCAGTTGAGAAAATCCCTTTCCGCAGCGTCGATTACTGGGATGAGCTCACTGGAGTATTTCGGTGGACGCAGACCAACGTACATAGTTGCTTGAACATCTGTTGGGGTGCGCAAGCTGCTATGTATTTTTTCTATGGGGTGCCAAAGTACGTCTTGAAAGAGAAATTATTCGGCGTATTCAAGCATCATATCTATGATAGCGGATCCCCTTACTTGAAAGGTTTTTCCGACGAACTTTACATTCCTGTGTCGCGCTGGACGGAAATGCGTCGCGCCGACATCCCTGTTGATAGCGGCGTCTCCGTTCTCATTGATTCGCTCGATACCGGACTTTGCTTGCTTAGCGATCCTAAGCATCATACTTTGCATTTCTTTAATCATATCGAATACGATTCGAATACCCTTGCAGACGAATACTTCCGCGATCTTGGCACAGAAAGAAACATTCAGCTACCCAGGAACTATTTTCCAAACGATTGCCACTATCTGCCACCGACGAATCGATGGCGCAGTCATGCACTTTTATTGTTTGAGAACTGGATCAGCCATATGTATAAAACGTCCTTGGCGGATATGGACATGGCCGGTCGATGTCGATGAATTACCACCAGCAGATGCGTAGCTCTCGTGGGACTCTCATATATACAGCAGTTATTTAAATAGCGGTGGTAATCTGTTATGAACTTCGATGAACTCCGGAATTTGGTCGCGTCCGGCGCGATCGATACGATATTGGTATGCATGGTCGACATGCAAGGCCGGCTCATGGGAAAACGCTATCATGCCGCTACATTTGTTCGTCACGGTTACGACCAAGGCCATGCCTGCAATTATCTATTGGCCAATGATATGGAAATGGTCCCGGTGCCTGGTTACGCGAATGCCAGCTGGAGTGCGGGTTACGGCGATTTCTTCCTCAGGCCTGACTTTTCCAGCTTGCGATTGCTGCCGTGGCTGGACGCAACGGCATTGGTGATTTGCGATGTCTACAATGACAACGGCGAGCCAGTGGCGCAATCGCCCAGACATATCTTGCAGAGGCAGTTACGCCGGGTATCCGACCGCGGAATGCGTGCCTGTTTTGCATCGGAGCTTGAATTCTACCTTTTCGACGAGTCTTACTCCGAAATTTCAAGAAAAAATTATAATTTTCCAAAGATATTTGGAAGTTATAATCAGGATTACAATATTCTTTCGACAACGCGACAGGAGTGCGTCATGCGTCCGATCAGAAAAGGTCTATATGGCGCTGGAGTCGCAATTGAATGTACAAAGGGTGAGGGAGGCGCTGGCCAGGGAGAAATCAATGTCCGGCATTCAGACCCGTTGTCGATGGCCGATCAGCACACAATCATCAAGCACGGCAGCAAGGAAATAGCAGCACAGCACGGCAAGTCGATCACCTACATGGCGAAATGGAACGATAATTATGCAGGGTCGTCCAGCCACGTGCACTCGTCGCTATGGTCGTCTGATGGCCGATCCCTATTTTATGACGAAGCAGAACCGCAGGGAATGTCCATTATAATGAGGAACTATCTGGCTGGAATCCTTAAGTATGCGGGTGATATTACTCTCCTTTTAGCACCCTACATCAACTCCTATAAAAGATTCCAGATTGACACGTTCGCACCCACTAAGATCGCATGGGGCTGTGACAATCGAACGACCGGCTTACGCGTTTGTGGCCATGGCTCTGATGATCTGCGCGTCGAGTGCCGCATTGGTGGTGCCGATATGAATCCCTACATTGCGTTCGCCGGACTGATTGCAGCCGGCTTGGCGGGGATTGACGAGAAACTGCCATTGGGCGAGCCGTGCAAGAGCGACGCATATCGCGACACGGGATTGCCGGACATCCCGAAAACACTAAGAGCTGCCATCGATATCAGTTCGAGCTCGATTTGGCTCCGCGAGGTGCTAGGAAGCGAGATTGTCGACCATTACGTCCATGCCGCGCAATGGGAACAATCCGAATACGACAGGCATGTCACCGATTGGGATTTACTTAGGGGATTTGAACGTAGTTAGCGTGCTATGGACTTGGGATCCTAACGTTGGTAGGTGAACCGCCCCGGTTTCCGCGGAGGCTCAACACTCTGAGAGGATTGAGCCATGAGCAAGTCGAACAAGTTCTCGCCCGAGGTACGCGAGCGCGCGGTAAGGATGGTGCAGGAGCAGCGCGGAGAGTACCAATCGCTGTGGGCGGCCATTGAATCCATAGCCCCAAAGATTGGCTGCGTGCCGCAGACCCTGAACGAATGGGTCAAGCGCGCCGAGGTCGATGCCGGTGCGCGTGAGGGCGTGACGAGCAGCGAGGCGCAGCGGATGAAGGAACTCGAGCGCGAGGTCAAGGAGCTGCGCCGGGCCAACGAGATATTGAAGCTGGCCAGTGCGTTTTTCGCCCAGGCGGAGCTCGACCGCCGACTGAAGTCGTGAAGGCCTTCATCGACCAGCATCGCAATGCCTTCGGGGTCGAGCCGCTCTGCAAGGTTCTGCAGGTTGCCCCGTCGGCCTATCGACGTCATGCCGCGCTACTGCGCGAGCCCAGCAGGCGCTGTATCCGCGCCAGACGCGACGAGCGGCTAATGCCGCAGATTCAGCGCGTCTGGCAAGCCAACATGCAGGTCTACGGTGCCGAGAAGGTGTGGCGGCAACTGGCACGCGAAGGCGTCGTCGTGGCCCGCTGCACGGTCGAGCGGTTGATGCGCAGCATGGGGCTGCGCGGCGTGGTGCGCGGCAAGGTCGTGCGCACCACCATCGGCGATGCCAAGGCCCCATGCCCGCTGGACCGGGTCAATCGGCAGTTCCGTGCCGAGCGGCCGAACCAGCTGTGGGTCAGCGACTTCACCTACGTCTCAACCTGGCAGGGCTGGCTGTATGTGGCCTTCGTCATCGACGTGTTCGCTCGTCGCATCGTAGGCTGGCGAGTGAGCAGTTCTATGCGCACGGACTTCGTGCTCGATGCTTTGGAGCAGGCCCTGTATGCCCGGCAACCTGAGCGCGATGACAGCTTGGTTTGCCACTCCGACAGGGGCTCGCAATACGTCAGCATCCGCTACACCGAGCGGCTGGCCGAGGCCGGCATTGAGCCGTCGGTAGGCAGCAAGGGCGACAGCTACGACAACGCGCTGGCAGAGACCATCAACGGCTTGTACAAAGCCGAGCTGATTCACCGCCGGGCACCCTGGAAAACTAGGGAGGCCGTCGAATTCGCCACGCTGGAGTGGGTGTCCTGGTTCAACCACCAACGCCTGCTCCAACCCATCGGCTACATCCCGCCAGCCGAGGCCGAGGCAAACTACTACCGGCAACTCGCCAGTCAGACCGCCGCCGTGGCGGCCTGACTTAAACCAAACAGCCTCCGCGGAAACCGGGGCGGTTCAATAGACCCAGGGAGTTATAGAAAAAAGTAGTGATTTTGCGACTTAAGAAGATTTATCTTCCGTGCCCGCTTGCCCTCCATTATTCTGACTTTTATCAGACCGTTTCCGCCGCCGAAAAGTAAATCCATAAATCAGAAAAATGCCAAGTAGAACCGCAGGAAGTACGCATATAAAATATGAAACCCTTCGCGAAAAATAATATTCTCATATTGATCGTATTGCATAGGCGCCACTACCGCGACAGATCCGGCAGCAACATCGTCAGTAACAGATATAGAAAATTCCGCACCAGCAATTAAATTCATGTATGTACAATAATCCCAATACCATACAGTAGTTTTTCGGCCTTCCTCAATTCCCCCAGTTTAATATTTCGCTCATTTTCAATAGACGCATATGCTCCATCTTCTTTTTTTATAAGAATTTCCTTTTCCTTTTCAGGAAGACGAAGCACAATATTCCTAGAAGGAGCATCACCCGTGTTTTCCACTACAACTTGCACCATGCAAGACAACATCATATCTGACAAAATATTTTTTGTATAGATATCATCAAGACTTGGCATGTCGTTCTTATAATGACCTATCCTCATCCTTGCATCCATCGCCTTAGGATCTTGAAGTGCGTTCCTGACATCCTCGGCTAACCTCAGCTTGAGAGCCTCCACAAGATCTTCTGAGGTATTTGGTGGCAATAAGAACTGATTAACGGATATAGAGGCACGCAAATTTCCTTTAGGGGCGCCCCACCACTGCCAAAATGCCAATACGGTACCTAATAATCCTGCAAACGCAGTAATGATGCCTCCCCATTGCCTCATGATTAAATCCCCATCATTTATTTATGCATCTTAATTTATATTAATTGCTCGTCAAATCGAACTGAATCTTGAGTTACCAGGATTTAGTGAACATCTGAGCGGCCATCGCTAACTTCATCCCGCGCCTGGTACGGCAAGATGTCGGTGGCTTGGCGGCTCACCTGAGACAGGCGGCCGCATGCAAGTTACTGAAAATCAAGCCAATTATTATTTAAAGGAATTATTATACCTCCGCACTCTTAATGCCTTGAAGCCCATAAAAATTGATGCAATAAAAAACAAAAATCCAATCCCACCTCTGATATAAAAACGAACTGAAAGCTCTTGGACAACCGCCTTATCATGAGCGAAAAATGTCAACCACGCAGCCTGTATCGACCACGCAACAAACACCAATGAAATAAGAAAAAAAATTATAGAAACCGCCAAAATCAGATATTTATTCATATCCAAACCCTAATAATATATCGCCATCCGCTTCACCCATTGACCTGTTGAATTTAATTGTGTGCCGGATCAACAATTCTGCATTGCTCAAGCACATCATTAACAAACATGTGGCAATCATGAGCAAATGGAATAAATGGGCCAGTTTTCAATCCAACTTTAATTTTTTTATTAACACAATCCTCATCCACAGGCAATCCACGTATAGGAAGCTGATGAGACCCTGGCTTCTCCGACTCACCAGTATGATCAACGACTTGAGTAGCCGAGAAAGGCATATCTGGAGCAGCCTGACCAGGTACGTCACCATTGTCTGGACCCATACCTGCTTCGGCCGTATCAGTTTTAAACCACCAATGCTCAACACCCGAATCATTCAGAAAACTAAGAGGCCCATTAATATTAATAGGCCGCGCCCAGACTTGGACCTCTAACCCTCCAGCATCGGTGTACATCAATGGATTCCCCATGACATATGCATAGGTATTGAGACCACCAACCAACCCAATCGGATCACTCTGCACATAGCGGCCACCGCTCGTATCATAATCCCGGAAGTAGTTCTGGTTGAGCCCGCTCAGCGTATCGTACCGCTGCCCAGGGAAGCGCAGGTTGAACACGAATGCGGTGCCGTCCTTGTCCGGGTCCTGGTTCGGCGGGGTGTTGCCGAACGCTTCGCCCTTCATGTCCCAGCGCCAGATTGCAATGTCACGCACCGAGTCGATCACCGCGCGTGGTGTACCCAGGTGATCGGGCTCAATGTAGTTCACGCTCTTCTTTACCACAACGCCTACCGGCAGATCGTCCAGCCAGATCGCTTGCTGAACTGCAGCACCATTGCTGTCGTAATCGCCCAGCCAATGGCCGGCTTCATCATACAGCGTGTAGGTGTTGGTCTTGCCCACTTGCCGCACTTGTTCGCCATGGCCGTTGTAGGCGTAGTTGGCGACCACAACGCCATTGCGCTTGACCTGTGCCAGCCGGCCGTTGGCGCCATACACCAACTGCTCCGCCGTGCCACCGATTGCAGTGGTGTTGCCAGTCGCGTCGTAGCTGCGCACGGTGCTGCCGACGCTGCTCAATTGATGACTGTTGGTCGGATAGGCGTAGGTCTGAGTGATGGTGTTGACCTTGGCGCTCAATCGGTTGCCGGTAGCGTCGTAGGTGTAGCCGTCGATCACCGTGCCGGTCGGGCCGTCCTTGAATGCAGTCAGCCGGCCCAGGGCGTCGTAATCCAGGCTCACCACTGCCGCAGTATTGCCCGGCGCGGTCAATGCGCTGAGATTACCTCCGGGGTCGAAGCCGAAGCCCACCGCCAAACCATCGCGGCGCGTGTCAGTAATCGTCTGCGGACGATAATCATGATCCAGCACGCGCTGCATCGGGCGACCATTGCCGTAGCTCCACCCAGCCACCGGGCCGAACGGATAATACGTGGCCTTGGTCAACAGCACTTGGCGTGTGCCGCCGGATGGGGTCACACCCACTTCCGTGGTCTGGCCTCGTGCGTTGCGCACGTAATCGACCACGGCGCCGTCGGGATAGGTCAGTTGGCTCAATTTCCCGCTCTGCGTGTATGCATAGCGCAGTACGAACACCTTGCCGTTGGTGGTCTGCACCTTGCGCACCAGATTACCGAAGCGGTCGTAGCAATAATCGGTGCCGCCACTGCCATCCTGCATGTGCGATAAGCGACCGATGGCATAGGTCTCGCCGCTGGCGCAGGTACTGGGGGCGATGTCGTAGGTGTAGCTGACGTTCAAGCGCGTATCCGGGTACACCGCGCTGCTCAGCCGGTTCAGCGCATCGTAGCTGTAGCCGGTATTGAGCTTGCGCGCGTTGATCTGCGTGGCGCGGTTACCCGCACTGTCGTAGGTGTACGTGGTCGTGCCGGTGTCCGGGCTGGTCAGCGTGGTCAGGTCGCCCAGACCGTTGTAGGCATAGGTGGTATTCAGCCCCTTGGGGTCGGTGACCTGGGTGATGTGATCCAGCGCGTCGTAGGCAAACGTAGTTTGCGCCGCGATGCCACCCACGTCCTGTAGCGTGCTCGCCAGACGGTTGAGCGGGTCGTAATGGTTCTGCGTGATGTGGCCCAGCGCGTCTGTAATTGTGGTGATGTTGCCGTTGGCGTCGTAGCCGAAGTCGGTCGGGTTGCCCTGCGCGCTGGCCTGTGTGGCAAGTTGACCAAGCTGGTTGTACACCCGCGACAGCGTGCGCTTGAGCGTGCCCGATGCATCCAGGGTGTCTTCCTTGAGCCGGTTGCCGGCATTGTCCAGGGTGTAGTGGACCGTGTTGCCGGCATTGTCGGCGATGTCGGTGAGGCGATGCGCCCCGTCGTAGGTGAAGGCAGTGAATCCACCATCGGGCTGGGTGATCTGCTTGACCAGCCCGGTCGGCCAGTAGTCGATGCGGGTGATGCGGTCATCGCTCTCGGTGCTGTCGTCGCTCCCGCGCACCTTGCGGGCGGTGAGCCAGCCGCGCGGGTGGTAGGTGTAGTCGGTTACCACACCGTTGGTGTCCTTCACCGACAGTAGGCGACCGGCGCCGTCGTAGGCCAGGTACTCTGTGACCTGGCCCAAGGCATTGGTCACCTTCCACAATTCGCCCTTACGGTGCGTGCAGGTGGTCGGCGATGTGGCGCAGGCGCTGTCGTCGCTGGAGTAGTAGGTGTAACTGGTGGTGTCGTTGAGGTCGGTGCGAGGGCCGTCGACAGACGTCACAACTCCCAGCAACGGGCAGCGTCCGGCATCGATGTCGCTGCCTAGGCAGTATTGAAGTGTAGTTTGCCGCACACCCGACGGGGCGTTTACAGCACTTCCACACACATAACTATCATCAGATACGCCATTGTCGTAATTGCAATAGGCCAACGTACGGCCCGTGTCGTCTCGTTTGGCAGTACTCAGGCGTCTTGTGGATGAGTCAGCGCCGCCTTCCACAACTGAACGAACCACCTGCATGGAATTATCACGCTCAATGGTCGTCTTTTTTTGCTGTTCGGTACCTGAAGCTTCAGTGAAGACGTTAGGATATGAGAATGAATTCGCATAACTATAATCCGTGAAGTTTCCATTGGGGTCTTTATATCCCGTTAGCCAATTGTAGTTTTGGTACAACTGATAATAATACTGATAGCTTTTCGAGCCATAACTCATAATATAGACATCGGGGCCGTCATAATCGTATAGTCTTCTTTCTCCGCTTGGCCGCGTAACCGTTGCATGGCCATAGTAGTCGTCGTATTCGATGTTTGTCGTGTCGGCCAGACTGTTATTCGAGCTGTTTAAGGTGCTACTAATTGGCCTACCCTTGGCGTCATAGGAAAAGGCCGCATAACTTACCCCATTCTCGGAAATCCCCGTGAGGTGGTGAGGTGTCAGCCCTGGCGCCTGGCCAGCGTCAGCATAGTGATAGTCTCGCTTGTAGTCTGCTATTTTAGCGGCGGAAAGATTGCCCGCGCTGTCATAGTCATAAGTGACGGACTGTCCATCACTTGAGTCTACCTCAGTCAGCAACCCCATTTCTCCATCATCGCTATATTTGAATAGCAGCTGATGCCCAACGGCGTCAGTCACAGATTCAAGTCGGCCACTTTTGTTGTATGCGAGTGTTGCGTTCTTTTGAGGTGTCGATATGGACTCGATGCGGATCAACTTTCCGTCGATGTCGAATGTCTTGATCAGATCTCCAGTATCCACCATTCGATACTCGCCGCCAATTTTATTGATGACTCTGCCTGGAGTCGACACAGAATATCCGCTCCCACCTTCATTATCTGTCATAACATAGGGTTCAATATTACCCTTTTCATCTATAGCACTCACCTCATATCCCGAAAACAGCAAACTCTGCCCATAACTATGTGTCCAGCCACGTGCCATTCCGTGCACACTTGTTTGCTGCATAGAATGATAGTTACGGACAAAAGCACCAGATGGGAAATCTAGATCTTTCTCGAAGCGCGCCTTGTCTCCGGTCCCAGGGAAACAAGGTTGCCCATTGACCGGACAACTATTTACCTGCACCACCTTTGTTGAAATAGTTGGTGCGTAAGTGGTCCTGCATACGTAATTCAGGTTGTGCTGCCAACTCGGAATGTCAGAATAATAACCATCCGGACAAGTGATGACGCCATGCTTGCCGATGTCATAAATTAATTTCACGCCATTATCGTGTGAAATCTCAACTCGCCGCCTGTCATTTATATTGACAAAATCAATTCTCTGGATGGATGCTGATGCGAAGTTAGGTGCATCCAGATAACTTCCCATAACCTGAATGTCGGTAGGCGTATACCCGGAGTGTTCTTTATCATACTCAATTAGATAATCAATATCTTCCTGCTCGGTCGCAAACTGAAGCCCATACACCGCCTCATCAGGCTCATATCCATACATGTACTGTATGCTTGATGGCCCCCTAAGTGGGACAGCCCAATGTCCAATCCACACTCCCTGTCCATATGATGCTGTGTCAAAGTAGGTGGGAAATCTTTTGTCAAATGTTGCATAAGCCGAGGCAAAGTCGTTGAAAGAAAGACAGCTTTCCGCCGTCCCACAGACTATATATTTTCCACCAGACTGAGCGATTGCAACCAATGGGATCAAAAAAATAATCGCCACAAAATATAAAATATAGCGAGCGATTTTTCTCTTGCACATTCCTGCCAATAATTCATTCGGACGACAATCATTCATTTAATTAATTCCTTTTATATAAGCGGATTTTAGAATAAGAGTATCTAACAAAACGACTGCGTCGCCGTCGGGCGGGCGCGGGCAGTGCTCGGAATCCTCATGTACCCCCTATACACTGTGGTTTCTGTGCGCTGTCCACGCCTACCCGACAGCGACTCACGACATTCTAGGAAATGCGTGCGCTCATGTTGCTCAGCCAACGCCTTTTCCAGGACATCCAGCCGCTGTTTGAGGTCAGCAGGCCCTCGACCGAAAAATCTCACGTGATTACGCTCCGCCCAGCGCGAGCCGAGGCACCTGCGGTGCTTTCAGCAACAGCTTCTTGAAGTAGCTGTCCTTGTAGTAAAAAATCTTGTTCGCCAGGATCGGATAGCCAATCCCCTCGATGAACACGATGGCCTTGTCCGGCGCCAGTCCCTTCACCTCATCCGGATTCATCAGCGGACGCCGATCCAGCACCTCGGTATAGCTGTGGCTGTTGCCTGGGCCGTATGACTGCGTGCGCTGCCGACGGCGCACGGTGGTCTCGCCCAGCATCTTCGAATATTCCTCGGCATCGCGTTGCTCTCGGGGAGTGAACACGATCCGCACGCCGAGATTGGTGATCAAGCCGCGCGCTGTGTCGGCGCCATAGACCGACTCCAGCTGCGCAATCGACTGGATCACGATCACGATACGGATGCCATAGCCAGCCACCCAGCCGACGGCCACCGGCACGATCTCCACCCGGCCCAACGCGGTGAACTCGTCGAGCATGAACATGCACTGGTATTTCAGTTCTGGGTTGTGCTCGGGCAGTTCGCGGCCATTGAGTTTGATCGCCTGTTCGAAGAACAGATTCAACACCCCTTTGGCTTCGATCAGCTTGGCCGGGCTGACGCCGACGTAGATGGACTGGACGGTCTTGCGCAACTTGCTCAAGTCGAAATCGTTTGCGCTGGTCGCCGCGTCCACAATCGGGTTGCTGAAAATGTTCAACGGCGCCAGCGCCGTTTCGATGGCGGAGGTGAACGTCTCCGGCGCCAGGCCGACCAGGTTGTTCAGGCCGGTTCGCGCATGCGTGCCGAGCGTGGGCTGCCTGAGTAGCTCGCCCAGGTAGTGCTGCATCGACTGACCGGGTTTGAGGTGTGCGCCGGCGAGCAGCCGATAGACGCCCCCAAGTGTGGGCAAGCCCGTTTCAAATGCAGTCCCCTTCTTGGAAGCATAATCGTCAAACAGGCATTCGCAGGCAGCCACAAAGGTCTTGCGGCCCATTGCCGGCCAGAACGGATTCTCGCCGCTCATCTCCTTGTACAGCGTGGAGGCGATGGCGACGATGTCGCCGTTACGATGGTTCGGGTCCAGGCGCACGTAGCCCAGTGGATTCCAACGATCCGTGCTGCCGTCATCACTGAACGGATCGAACATATACACCTGGCCGTATTTGGCGCGCTGGCCGGCGGTTTTTTCCCATGCCTCGCGCTTGACGTCCAGGATCACCGCCGACTCCAGCCATGCCAACAAATTCGGAATGACCACGCTCACGCCCTTGCCGCCACGGGTACTGGCCGCCAGCAACAAGTGCTTGGACTGGATGCGGATGAAGCGGCGACCGAAGCGGCAGGCAATCAATCCACGCGGATCGTCCTTCAGCACATCGTGCCGGGACAGATCGTCTCTGCGCGCCCAGCGCGCATTGCCATACAACTCCTGCGCCTTCGTCCGCAACATGGCATACACCATGATGAGGTAGAGCATCACGGGCAAACCGAAGCCGCAGATACCCGCCAGCTTGATTTTCGGCGCATACGGATGCCACGCAGGCTGATCGACCACCTGCCAATAGCGCCAATAGGTCAGTAGTTGGACCTGTGCGTGTTCTCCGAGCAGAGTCAGCACCAAAAAGCCAGACAGATACAGCCCAGCGATGGCAACGGGTAGCAACGCGATGACGGCGGTAATGCCTTTGGTACGCGAATTCATCGAGGGAGTCGTCCTTGGGGAATCGGTGGAAATCGGGTGTGAGGAATGCGGCTTGGCGCATGCTCGTCCATGCGGTGTTGCCTGTATAGCCTACGGTTGCCGCCTACAGCTTCATGACCATGCCCTGCCCTTGCATCTGCGCCGCGCGCTGGGCCTGCATCGCCTGCTCGGCGAGCCGCTGCTGCTCCACACTCTGCAATTGCTGGCTAGCCTGGGTCACGTCCGGCGCTTGCGTCAGTTGCGGCGCATCGACTCGCGCCCATAGCTGTCCGTGGGATTTCGCCAGGTAATTCGGCGTCTGAGTCGTATGGCCTTGCGGCATGTCCAGGTAGATTTTGTCAACTTCGGTATGGCCAAACTTGCGCGTCTCCACGACGACTTGTGCCGCATGGCGGTCCAACTGCTCCGCATCCGGCACGGGACGACCCCAGCGTTCATGCGCATCGGCAATGGCATCGCGCGCCTGTTCGAACAGCGCATGACTCGGATGCGCCGGATGGCGCATATCCTCGGCGGTGATCGCCACAGGGGCGATGGCACGGCTTGGCGGCGCCGGTGCATGGGTCGCTTCCCGTGCCCGCCAGGTGGCGGCATGCTGTTCGGGCGATTGCGCTAACGCCTGCTGCGGATCGATCCGCAGCACCTTGCTTTTCTCGTACACCGAGAAGGGATTTTCGTATGCCAGCAATTGGCCTTCGTGTTGCTTGAAGCCTTTGATGCTGTGTTCGAAATTCTTATCGATGCCCAGGGTATTGGTGAACGCGGCAGCCAGTCGTTCCTGCTGCTCTGGGCCGTAGGGTAATTTGTCGCCATTCCTGGGTACGGCGTGGGACTGCGCGAGGGCGTCCTTGAACAGGGTATAGCGTGCGTGGAGCGGGTGGTCCGGGTGACGGAAGTCTTGGAGATGCTCATCCGAACGCGGTGGGCGTGTCGGCGGGGTGTACAACATCGTCTCGCCCGCTTGGCGCTGTTCGTGTTGATGCAACCGGGGGTCTTGGCTGTGGCGCTGTTCGTGTTCGTGTTGCTGCGCCTCCATGGCTTGGCGGTGCAACTGCGCGTGGTGCTGCGCGAGGCGCTGTTGCTGTTCGCGCGCTGCCTGTGCTTGCTGTTCATGCTGCTGGAGTTGCGCGATCCGCGCCTGTTCCTGCATGTCCACGCCGGCCGGCTTTTCATGGACAGGTGCGCTGTGAGAAGGCGGCGGCTGTGTCTGCCGGTGGACTTGCGCCAGGTGCGCCGCCTGCTGCTGCGCCTGCCTTATGTGTTCCTGGCGCTGCTGGAAGGCGTGGTCGTCCTGCAGGCCCGTGTGCCTGTCCATGGCCGGCGGCGGCATGGACGCGGCAGCGGATGATGATGAAGAGGAGGAAGACGTATCCGGGTTCGTCGATGTGGGAGGGATGGACGCGGCTGGTACGCTCTGCTGGAACCACTGTCCCGGATGCGTCAGCGTGTCGTAGGCTTGCCCGGCTGCATGCTCGACCACGTCGATGCCGGGCGAGACGATGTATTTGATCCCGTCGTATGCTTGCCCAACGGTCTGTCCGGCGGACGAATGCGCGGCGGACTGCGCGCCATGATAGAGATCGACCGCCTGATTCACGACGTTGGTCGCTGCCGCCTGGACGTCAGGGTCGTGGATGACCAGCTGCGCCGCCTCGGCAACATAGTGCGCACTCTGTTCGACGGCGTGCTTGGCCGACTCGAATTGATCGCCGACGAAGTGGCCCGCCGCCTCTGCAGCGCGCCCGTGCAAGTGCGCCGCTTCGCCCGCCGCCAGACCGGCCAACGGTGCCATGGGACTCAAGGGAAAGGCCGCAACGCCCGCCCGATGCGCCGCCGAGGCCATGCGTTCGTCCATGTCGTGTACCGCATGGCCCATCAAGCGTGCGGCATCGCCGGCATAGTGCAGACCGCCTGCGGCCATCTGCACGTGCGCGTCATGTTCGATGGCATCGCGCAGCGGCGTGTCGAAGTTCAACGCCAGATATTCGTTCACCTGCCGCTGGATGTCCGCTGGCAGATGGGTCTGGCCCGGGTGCGCGCGCATCTGACGTAGCGCCTGGGACAGTTCGGCACGTTCGTGCGACACATCCCAGGTAAAATGCTCGAAGGCACTCTGATGGTCCGCGTAACGCTGCGACGCCTCACTGAACCGCTGCGGGGCCAGGACGTTGTCCGTGCTTTGACTGCCGAAGTGCTGGGCAGCGCCGTGGTCCCCCCATCGCGTTGCTATCAGCACATTCGGGGGCGGTGCGCCGACGGGCGCATCCAGATACCGGCCAGCGCGCAGGCTCTGCACATCGTCATGACTGGCCAACGAGACCATGCTGCCGACATGAGGACTGGCCGCGCTCACCACATCGTTGGCCATGCGGTAATTGGTGACGTGGCAGCCAGGCTGTGGGGTGCCATCGGTCAGCCCCCTCGCGCCGTAGGCGTTGTAGGTGGAGCCAGCCAAACCGTATTTGGCCGCCTCGATCTGTGCCAGTGCGCCGCCGAGGGAGTGGCCGGCCACGGTCACGTCATCTTTGGGGATGCCCTGCTCAGCGGCCTTGGCGAGCATCTGCGCCGTGAACGCATCGGCGGCGGCTTTTTGTGGATTGACGGCGTCGCGCACCATCGTGGCATCGACGGCGATGTCCTGGAGGGTGGTGAGCGCATGACTCCTTTTTTCCGCCTTTGTCTCGCCGGTAAATAAATCCGTATCGGTGCCGCGGTAGGCAATGATGATGCGATGTGGCTTCTCCACAGTCTGATATGCCGTGGCATGAAAACCGCTGATAGGATCGTTCGCGTAGCCGAAGACGGTATATTTATCACCAGCTAGATATATACGTTTTGTGCTATCAACTTCACTCTGTGAACGGTTTCTATAGGAATTAACAGCAGCGTCGGCACGTGCTTGATCGGAGAGACTCATGGTTTGGCTTCCTTGACAGCGATGGTGACTGAGAAATGAGCCTCTGGATGCTGAACAACCTCATCGTCGTCTGCTACAAGTGTTAGCGTGGGATAGTGCAGAGAACGATTACCGTATGCGCTTTTCTTAAAGTAGTAGGTCTCCTGACTTTCTCGCAGGAGTTCCTTCAACATACCACCCCAATTGAACCTAACCCCCTTGCCAATCGCCGAAATACCAGCACCGGTCGCATCCCAGTGGCACACTCCAAGCTTGAAGTAATCCTCGTCCAGCAAGGCGTCACGGTAGAAATATCCCTTCCACGTGTGATCGTCCACCTGTGTCATGGGAACATCGAGCCCGGTACCAGGCACTTGCCGCACACCAACGAACGGCATCAGCGGCACGCATTTTTCATTGATGACGTCATACCCGATATACGCCTTGATCGTATCCCACGGCCCCGGCGCATGGGAGGTGGCAATCACTTCGTAGCGTTTGACCGGGTGCGGGTTGAGGTGACCGGTGGCGCCGTCATTACCGACATCGATGCCTTTGGAGCACCCCGCAGCGGTCAGTGCCAGCGGCATGAGGGCGGTGGCGGCAAGGTGTTGCAGTTTCATCGGGTCGTCCTCGGGGGAATGGGGCGCGGATGCGGCTGTCGATTGGAATGGCCACGGCGCGGGTTTACGCTTGGGTTCCACCGGCAATCCGCCGGGTGGCAGCGGCCCCAGCTCGGCGCGCACCCGCGCATTGATGATCGCCATATCGCGCAGCAGCTGCAGATCGTGCAGCGGATCGCGCACCTTGAGTTTGCGCGGGCGATAGGGATTGTCGCTGTGATCGTCTTGATCGTCGGTGTCCTGGCTCATCGCGCGTGACCTCGGCCTTGGAGAAGGGGGGATGCCATCAGGGCGGATCGCACTTTCATGCGGTCAGTCCAGATCGGTCGCCCAGGTGCGTGACCGGCACGGCGGTCAGGATAAGCGTGGGCGCGGCATGGGACGGCGTGGCAACAGGAGATCGCACATCCATGGTTTCACCTGTGGGAAGGGAAAGAAACAGCCTACTGCCCAGGGCGTGATCGCGATAGCGCGGTGCCGGCTTGGCGCTGCTCAGGCGCCACGCGAGATGAGTGGCCATCATGGCACCCGCGTCCGGCATGCATAGTCTCTCGTCACTTCTACGCCCTGTATATCAGTAGTCTGACTGTCGTGTTGTAAGACTTTTCCTACAGCGCCAGCAGTTCGATGGCCTGATTGGTCTACCGCGAGTGCCTCACGTTGTGCAGGCCAAGACGCGGACAGCCTGCCGCGTAGCAATTGACTGACGCCCACCTCGAGGTTCCTCGAGACGATGGCCTCGACCACATCCGGCGCCAGGTGCGCCAGTCGACTCATCCTGCTGACCTGGCCAAGGTCGATGCCTTCGGCCTGCGCGATCTCTGTCATGGAATCGAACCGTCCCTGGTCCAGCAGACGCTGCCAGTGGTGCGCCAAGCCGAGTACGCGCATCAACGCGGTGTCCTGCGGCACCTTGCGCACCTGCCGCTCACGGCGGGCCTGATCGCCGAACTCCTGCGGCGCATCCAGCGGGGTGACGACCTGCTGCTTGAGTCCTCTACGTACCAGCGTCCAGGGCAGGAAGGTTTCCATCTGCACCCCCCCTGCTGGCATTGGGATCTGATACGTCACCGGATCGCCCGTGACGCGCCCGCGATGTCGTTTGCTCATACCTTTTCCTCGAGACTGGCCATGAGCTGGCGCTGGGCATCCCAGTCGACCATCAGACGGTTGCGCTGGAACCACGCAAAGGTGAGCCGCCGTGGCTGCTTGCCCGCCATGCACTGCTCCACGATGTCAGGGGCCAGCAGCGTCATGCGCTTGGACTCGTTGACGACCGATTGGTCCAGGTTCTCCGCACGCGCGATGGCCGCTCCGCTCGGCATGGCCCCGATGTCCAGCAGATGCTGCCAGTAGAAGGCACGCGCCAGCCCTTCTATCAGATTGGCGTCGTAAACACGGTCCTGCTCCGCCGCCGCGCGCTGGATGCGACGGGAGCCAGGTTTCAGAAGTACAAAGGTTTCCATCGACGCGTCCATCACGCCTCAACCTCCAGCAATTCGGCGCCGATGCTGTTTGGCGCAAACTCTTCGATCAACGCGCTCCAGCCAATCTCCCGCCACCTCACCTTGATGCCGCGCACCTCGCCGGCATCGACGAGGTCGATGCGCTCGATCATCAGATTGGCAATACGATGACGTTCGACCGGGAACAACTGATCCCATACGTCGTTGAGGCGCCCCATCGCCATGACCGTGGTGGCCTCATCGATCTTGGCACCGGTGCGTTGAATGTGCCGCACCACGGCGACCACCGACTCCGGGCTGGCCAGCACCGTGCGGATCTGTGCCACCACCGCCGCCTCGATCTCCAGCGCGGGCAGGCGCTCGCAACTCTTGCCCGACGCGCCGAAGCGTAATTCGGACTTGGACAAGTAGTAGTGGTACTTGCGCCCTTGCTTGCACGAGTAGGTCGGATACATCCGCTCCCCGGAGGGGGCATACAGCAGGCCGCGCAGCAATGCATCAGTGCGTGAGCGGGTCTTGGTCTCCACCGCTCGGCGATGCCCGTCCTTGGCCAGTACCTCATGCACCCGCCCCCACAACCCCGGATCGATGATGGCGTCGTGCATACCAGGGTACCAACTGCCCTTGTGCGACAACTCACCGAGGTAGATACGGTTGCGCAGCAGTTTGTGCAGGTATTTCTTGTCGATGCGTGTGCCTACCCGCTCCTGCCCCTCTTGCGTCTTCCACGCCTTGGTGGTGATGCCCTCCAGGGCCAGGTTGGCGGCGATCTGGGTGGGTGAGCCGATGGTCAGCATCTGCGCAAAGATACGGCGCACGACAGCGGCCTCGGTTTCGTTGATCACCAACTTGCGGTGCTCCACGTCGTAGCCCAAGGGCGGCACGCCACCCATCCAGAGTCCCTTGCGCTTGGAGGCCGCGATCTTGTCGCGGATACGCTCGCCGGTGACCTCGCGCTCAAACTGGGCGAAGGACAGCAGGACGTTGAGCATCAGCCGTCCCATCGAGGTGGTCGTATTGAACTGCTGGGTGACCGACACGAAGGACACGCCGTGGCGCTCGAACACCTCGACCATCTTGGAAAAGTCGGCCAGGCTGCGCGTCAAACGATCGATCTTGTAGACCACAACGATGTCAATCTGACCACGCTCGATGTCGGCCATCAGACGCTTCAGACCCGGTCGATCTGTGTTGCCACCGGAAAAGCCCGGATCGTCGTAGTCGTCGGCCACCCGCATCCACCCCTCGGTACGCTGACTGACCACGTAGGCGTGGCCCGCCTCCTTCTGCGCATCGATGGAATTGAACTCCTGATCCAGACGCTCGTCCGAAGAGACCCGGCAGTAGACGGCACAGCGTTTACGCGTCCTGGTGGAAGCCATCTGCGTGAGATCGTTCATCGTGCACCGCCCTTGCCTTTCAGGCCAAAGAACAGCGGACCCGACCAATGCGTGCCGGTGATGCGACGGGCAACGGCGGTGAGACTCTTGAACATGCTGCCCTCGTACTCGAACAGCCCCTGCGCCGTCACCCGGACCTTGTGTTCCCGCTCCCCCCATTCGCGCAGCAACACCGTGCCAGGTGCAAAGTTGATCTCGTCCGGCGTTGCCCGCAATTTGATCTTTGAGTGTTTGGCGCCAATGGCCTCCAGGCGCTGGCGCGTGGTGTGGGATAAGCCACCAAAGGCGTGTTCCTGGATTTTGTAGGCGATGCGCGACTCAATGAAGCCTCGGTGGGGGTAAACGGGACGGCTGGTGAAATAGCGATCCCACACCAACCAAAGATCGGCGATAGGCAGGCTGGACAGCTCCGCGATTTGAGCAGCGACAGAGGCGTGTTGATCGTTCATGAAAACTCCTGCGGATAGGGAGTTGTATAGACGCTCTGGTCGGGCAGAAAGCCAAGTCCACTCTCGGCACTGGGTCGCACTTCGACAACAAAAGTACGGACGATTGCCGCTGCAAGGATGGTGGTGATCTCCTGGGCACGCGCGCTGGCGCTCAGCGTCGCAGGAGGTGCAAGTTCGAGGTGCTTCATGACGGCTCCGGGGAATAGCAACCGTCGAAGATGGTGCGCCTAAACTTCCGAAGTGGATGGCAACACAGGGTAATGGCCGACGGTTCGGCGCCGCTACCCTCGCTGACCACCTTGCCACCACGTGACCACGCCATGCGGTCTCTCGACGAATTCGTTCGCGTGGACGACGGCAGGAACCATAAACCCGCCCATAAATCGCGCCATACCTGAACCATCCACCGGTCCCTCGGTGATGCCTTCGGTGGCAAAGCCGGGCGCGAGGTCCTGCCCTGGCTGGTCAAGCGCAGCAAATACCGGCTGCGGCGCAAAAACCATAAATCCGACCATAAATCCGACCATACACGAACCATAAATTCGTGTGGAAACTTCGCTGCGCCCATTTCACCAAAGAGGCGTATCGACATGACAACCCGACTTCCCGCCACACAAATCGGTCAACTTTGTGAAAGCAAAGATCCCGGTAGCACCACCCGCATCGCCCTTGACGAGAGCGAACTGGCCGCGCGCTGGGGACTATCCGTCAAGACCCTGCGCCGCTGGCGCCAGGAACAACTCGGCCCGGTCTTCTGCAAGCTCGGAGCGCGCGTCACTTACCTGATCTGCGACGTCGAAGCCTTCGAGCAACGCGTCTCGCGCTACTCGACCTTCGCTCGGGCCTATCCGTGAGCAGGACGGCGATGGGCGATCTGACATCGCCATCGCTGCGATGTGCGTTCGGTACCGCACACCCCCTGGACCCTGACACGCCGTCCCTTTCCCATCCCTTCGGAGCGACACGCATGAACCTGATCACATCACTGCGCCACAAACTGTCCTACCTCTATGGCGAACACCTTCCTAACGAAATCCACTATCACCGGGCAGATGGGCAACACGTCGTTGTCGCACTCCAAGACGCCACGGTCGACCAGCTGGCCTTCGCCATCCAGACCATCAATACCGAGTCTGTGGCACTGAGCCGCCATCGCAACGCGTTGGAAGAACTCCACACCGAGGTACGCAAACGCTCCGCGTGTGGGGCAGACCGCATCGCCGACGTTGCATGGGATAACTGAACATGACCCACCCTCATCCCGTCGAGAGCATCGAACCCATGGTCGATGCCAAACACGCGGCGGCGGCATTGCGCCTGCCCTACTACTGGTTCTCTGACCAGGCGATGCGCAACAAATACCGGATTCCGCACTACCTGCTCGGGGGGCTGGTGCGCTACCGGCTATCGGAACTGTCCGCATGGGCTGCACGCAGCACGCTCGTCCAGCGCAGTGACACGTCGAACGTTGGTACTTCGACCGAGGAAGCCGAATGATCGACTCCAACAAACATCGCGGGGACATCGAACGCGTCGAAATCCGCACAAGCCTGATCGCGCGCCTGGAATCCGTGTTGACCACCGTGTTTCCAGCAGGCAAGAAGCGCGGCACGACGTTCTTCATCGGCGACACGCGGGGCAATGCCGGCGACAGTCTCGAAGTGGTGCTGGCAGGAGAAAAGGCGGGCCTGTGGATTGATCGTGCCACTGGCGAGGGCGGGGATCTGTTCGATCTGATCGCCGCCCACCTTGGCGCCGATACTCATACCGACTTCCCAAGGGTGCTCAATGAGGCCGCCGATCTGCTCGGTCGCGTCCGTTCGGCGCCGGTGCGCAAGGCCCGCAGGCAAGCGTCCGTGGCCGATCTCGGCCCCGCCACCGCGAAGTGGAACTACCTCGATGCCGACGGCAAATTGATCGCCATCGTCTACCGCTACGACCCGCACGGGCGCAAGAAGCAGTACCGGCCGTGGGATGCCAAGCGCGGCAAGATGACCCCACCCGACCCTCGCCCCCTGTACAACCAGCCGGGGTTGGTGACGGCCAGCCAGGTCGTGCTGGTCGAAGGCGAAAAGTGCGCGCAGGCGTTGATCGCCAGCGGCGTTGTGGCGACCACCGCCATGAACGGTGCCAACGCCCCGATCAACAAGACCGATTGGTCGCCATTGGCGGGTAAGTCGGTGCTGATCTGGCCTGACCGCGACAAGCCGGGCTGGGACTACGCGACGCAGGCCGCGCAAGCCATTCTGTCGGCGGGGGCGACCTCCTGCCACATCCTCTACCCGCCCGAGAATGCCGTGGCGGGCTGGGATGCGGCAGACGCCGTGGCCGAGGGGTTCGACATCGTCTCCTTCCTCGCGCACGGTCCGCGCCTGCAGATGCACGCCATCGATGATGATGCCGCGCCAGTGGTCAGCAACGATGAATCGGTGGCGGGCACCGAGGATGCGTTGGCGCTGGCCTTTACCCGCCGCTACCACCGCGATTGGCGCTACGTCGCCACCTGGGGCCGGTGGCTGGTGTGGGACGGACAACGCTGGCGCACCGAGGATACGTTGGCAGCAACCGACCTGATCCGCAGCGTCTGCCGCCATGCGGCGGTCCACGCCGACAACGCAAAAATCGCCACCAAACTCGCCAGTGCCGGCACGGTCAGCGGTGTCGAACGGCTGGCGCGCGCTGATCGCCGGCATGCCGCCACCACCGCCGAATGGGACGCGGACCCGTGGCTGCTCAATACGCCCGGCGGCGTGGTTGATCTCAGGACAGGCCGACGGCGCACGCACGAACGTGCCGACCGGATCACCAAGATCACCACGGCCACGCCGAGCGATGGCTGCCCGATCTGGCAGAGGTTCCTCGCCGAGATAACAGACCAGGACAACGAACTGCAAGCCTATCTGCAACGGATGGTCGGCTATGCACTCACCGGCTCCACGCAGGAACACGCGCTGTTCTTCCTGTACGGCACCGGTGCGAACGGGAAATCGGTATTCGTCAACACACTGGTCACCATCTTCGGCGACTACGCAGCCAACGCGCCGATGGACACGTTCATGGAGACACGCGCCGACCGGCACCCGACCGACATGGCGGGGCTGCGTGGTTCGCGCTTCGTGGCGGCCATCGAAACCGAACAGGGGCGACGATGGGCCGAGTCGAAGCTGAAAAACCTCACCGGCGGCGACAAAATTTCCGCACGCTTCATGCGTCAGGACTTCTTCGAGTTCTTCCCACAGTTCAAGCTTTTCGTCGCAGGCAACCACAGGCCCGCCATCCGCAACATCGATGAGGCAATGAAACGGCGGCTACACCTGATCCCGTTCACGATCACCGTGCCACCCGAGCGCCGCGACAAACATCTCCAGGAAAAGCTGTTGAACGAGCGCGACGGCATCCTTGCCTGGGCCGTCCAAGGATGCCTGTACTGGCAACGCCTCGGACGGCTTGCGCCACCGCAGCAAGTTCTGCAAGCCACCGAGGAGTACTTCGAGGCAGAGGACGCGCTTGGCCGATGGATCGGCGAACGCTGCGTGCGCCATGTCAATGCCAAGTCGCTCACTGCCGAGTTATTCAACGACTGGAAGTTGTGGGCCGACGACGCAGGTGAATTCATCGGCTCGCAGAAGCGCTTCGCTGATCTGCTCCTGACCCGTGGTCTGGAGAAGTGGCGCAACTCGACGGGCCTGCGTGGCTTCCGTGGCGTGGGTCTCAAGCACCTGCACACGCGCGCTGACACCGCCTCCGACAACGACTGAATGCCATTGCGACACATCCGACTGACGCATTTGACGCACTACATCGTAAGTCCTACGCGCGCGTACGCGCGCACACACCTCATGAGGGAGTTTCGATGTGACCCGTCCAATCTGTCAGTCCCTCCCGACTTGGAGCACTTGACGATGAACACGACGATCCTGGCCCTGGACCTGGGCACTCGCACTGGGTGGGCACTGCAGCACTCGGATGGCACCATCACCAGCGGCACCGAGCCCTTCACCCCGCAGCGATTCGAAGGCGGCGGCATGCGCTTCCTGCGCTTCAAACGCTGGCTCAACGAAGTGCTCTCCACCGCCAATCCCATCCACACGGTGTACTTCGAGGAGGTGCGCCGACATGCCGGCGTCGATGCCGCCCATGCCTATGGCGGCTTCATGGGGCATCTGACCGCATGGTGCGAACACCACCAGATCCCCTACCAGGGCGTACCCGTCGGCACGATCAAGAAGCACGCCACCGGCAAGGGCAATGCCGGCAAAGACGACATGATCGCCTCCGCTCGGCGACGTGGTCATACCCCCATCGATGACAACCAAGCCGATGCACTGGCCCTGCTGCACTGGGCCATCCAGACACAGGGAGTGTGACGCCATGAAAATCCCGACCCCGACCTACCGCAGCCCGCTTGGACGTTTCCAGCCAGAGCGCGTGGATGTGGAGACGATCAAACGGCAAGGATGGCGCGACCAAGCCATCCTGGTCATCAACGCGCAGGATGAGCGACTGGATTTCATCGAACGGGAAATCGTGCAGCGCATCGGCGAGCGTCTGTATGGGAGCAAGCGCCATGGTTAACCGGCATGCTCCGTGGACGATCCAGGAGATTGCGCATCGCTTCGAAGAGGCAGCCTCAACGGGGCGTCGACTGCCTTGCGTTCGCACACCCGGCTACTTCAACGCCTGGCCCCACATCCTGCGGCAGCAGTGGGAGGCATTCGCCACAGAGGATCGCCCCTATCGCCCCTTTCCACCGAGCCCGCAGGATGTCGAGCGCATGCTCGAAACGATGCGATGGGTGCTGTGGCTGGAAGTGGAACAACGCCACCTGGTGTGGATGCGCGCCAAGCGCTACGGCTGGCGGGACATCACGACCCGCTTCGCCTGTGATCGCAGCACCGCATGGCGACGTTGGCACAAGGCGCTGGAGATCGTGGCCGAACAACTCAACCGCGACGGGCTGCGGTTGTCTTCCAAAAACCTGAGCAACCCAGGGTAATGCGTGCGCTGATTGTCCACGCTTTGCCGTGCATGTCTGTTTTGACGCCATCGGGGCGTGCAACACAACAGGCCGTTCGGGGGTAGTATTTCCGCTATCGTCTGGACAGACCTGTCAGCCACTGCACGCAGCGTGGCGACACGGCTGGCCAACCCCATCAACCCGCCCATGAGGACGACTCATGGCGGGTTTTTTCATTTTCAGAACCCGATGAGCGCACTGCAACTCCACTACCGACCGGTCGATTCGCTGATTCCCTATGCCCGCAATGCCAAGCAGCATTCGCAGGCCCAGGTCGCGCAGATCGCCGCCAGCATTCGCGAATTCGGCTGGGGCGCGCCGATTCTGATCGATGGCCACAACAATGTGATCGCCGGACACGGTCGTCTACTGGCGGCTCGTCAGCTGGGCATGGCCGAGGTGCCGGTCGTCCCGTTGGATCACTTGAGCGACACGCAACGCCGCGCGCTGATCCTGGCCGACAACAAGATCGGCGAGAACGCCGCCTGGGATGACGACCTGCTCGGCATCGAACTGTCCGAACTGCAGGACGCCGGCTTCGATCTCGACCTGACCGGCTTCTCCCCGGAAGAATGGGAAGCGCTGATCGCCGGGGACGACACCGCCAAGGACGGGCTCACCGACGAGGACAATGTGCCGGACGTGCCGCAAGCCCCCATCTCCCAAGCAGGCGACGTGTGGCTGCTGGGCGACCACAGACTGCTATGCGGCGATGCCACCAAGGCCGACGACTACACGCAGCTGCTCGGTGACGAATTGCCCGACATGGCCTTCACCGATCCCCCGTACAACGTGAATTACGCCAACGCCGCCAAGGACAAGGCAAGCAACAAGAACCGTCCGATCCTGAACGACAACTTGGGCGAAGGCTTTGGCGGCTTCCTGACCGAAGCATGCATGAACATTCTGGGATGCACCAAGGGTGCGGTCTACATCGCCATGAGTTCCAGCGAACTGGATACGCTGCAGTCGGCCTTTCGTGCCGCTGGCGGCCACTGGTCGACCTTCATCATCTGGGCCAAGAACACCTTCACGATGGGCCGTGCGGATTACCAGCGTCAGTACGAGCCCATCCTGTACGGCTGGCGCGAGGGCATCGATCATTTTTGGTGCGGTGCCCGCGATCAAGGCGACGTCTGGCAAATCAAGAAACCGCAAAAAAACGATCTGCATCCGACCATGAAACCCGTCGAATTGGTCGAGCGCGCCGTGCGCAACAGCAGCAAGACCAAGGACATCGTGCTCGATCCGTTCGGCGGCTCCGGCTCCACGCTCATCGCCTGCGAAAAGTCCGGCCGGCGCGCGCGCGTGATCGAACTTGATCCGAAATATGTCGACGTGATCGTGCGCCGCTGGCAGGACTACACCGGGCAAGCCGCAATACGCGCCAGCGATGGTGTGGCATTCGGTTCAACGCTGGAGGCCGAGCAGCCAGGGATGGCGTAAATTCCCCCCGCCTGCCCTCGCCTTGCAGCAACCGGTGACGGTGCTGCGCACCGTCACCGTTATCATGCAATATCCGAGCAAGAAGCCAAGCAATGCCTGGCTTCTTTTCCTCGATCAATCGATAGCGCATTTTTCGCGAGTGCGCGGCTTGGCCCTGGCCAGCGCCTTGAGCGGAAATTCTAGCGCCTTGTAGCCCTCGTCGGCGATGAACCAGTCATTGCCGATGCTCTTGATCAGATTCCGATTGCGGAGGCCGTCGATCACCCTCTGGCGGTCAGCACCTTGGACGTTGCCGGGAACCCAAGTGATCTTGCCCTCGTTGTAATCATCGGCGTGGGCCAAAATGGCGAGCTGGACTGGTGTGATTCGGCTGGCCATTTGAATCTTCCTCTGCGTGTTGGTTGGTGATCGTATGTACGCTCTAATCACCTAGAAATCCAAGTTGTTTTTGCATATTTTCTGATTATTTTTTTTCTTCTTGAGCATTCTCCGATGCTCTTCAAATCCTTAACAACCTACCGATTTCACCCTATTTTTCATTCGACGCGGTAAGTACGCTCCCCACCAGGCGCTTTATCCGAGATAATGCTCAAACCAAGCTTTTTCTTGAATGCACCGGCAAACGTGCCGCGCACCGTATGTGATTGCCAGCCGGTTTTCTCGCAAATCTGCGCGATGGTGGCGCCTTCAGGGCGCTTGAGCATGGCGATCACCTGCGCCTGCTTGCTGTTTTCGCGAGTGCGCGGTTTGGCTTGTTCGATGACGGCCTCTATCGCCTTGGCGCTGACTGGCGCCTTGCGCGGCACGCCCAACGCCTTGTAGCCCTGGGCCGTGATGATCCAAGCGTTGCGGTTTTGCTTGATAAATCCGCGATTAAACAGTGATTCGAGCACTTTTTTGCGCGCGCCGCCGTTGAGGTTGTCGGGAACCCAAGTGATCTTGCCCTCGGTGTGCTGATGGGCGTGGGCCAGGATGGCGTGCTGGTTTGGTGTGAGCTGGGTGGTCATTTGAATCGCCCTCGACGTGTTTGTTGGTGATCGCATGAACGCTCCAATCACCTAAAAAGCCAAGTGGTTTTTGCACATTTTTTGCTTCTTTTTAGAACAGGCCATCAATGCCCCGCAAAGCCCCCACACCCTGCCGCCATCCTGGTTGCGGGAAGCTAGTTTCAGATGGTTCTGGCTACTGCGCCGACCATCAACGTGACAAGGTGGGCTGGCACAAAGACCGGCGTAATGCACATCAACGTGGCTACGGCGCGACGTGGCAGAAACTGCGCGCCTTCGTCATGCAACGCGATCAAGGACTATGCCAGCCATGCAAACAGTCAGGACGCTTGACGCCAGCCGTGGCGGTGGACCACATCGTCCCAAAGTCGCAGGGTGGCACCGATCATCCAAACAACTGCCAGGCGATCTGCCATCGCTGTCACGTACTCAAGACGGCCCAGGAATCGCATCAGGGACGCGAAGGTGCTTGATGAAAAACAATTTGGACAGATGCACAATGACAACGGTCATGGCATGCTCGATTCACTGCCGTGTAGGCAGCTCAGAAAAATCGCCGCAGCGCCCGCACTGACCGATGTACGTTCACTGCCGTGTAGGCAGCTCAGAAATTCGAGGCGAAGCTGAAGGGGGATGCGTTTCAGTTCACTGCCGTGTAGGCAGCTCATGCAATGCTCGGGGCATCCATCGGACTCGATGCTGGGTAGGGGGGTCAAATCCTTGCGATGCAATCGCAAAAGACCGCTCGCCCCCTCAATTTTTCGCGCGTGCAAAATGAAAAACTTTTTTTGGACAGAACCGTGTCAGAGCTAAGCGTTGCAAGGGACTACAAGGCTGACTTGGCGCAGATCGAACAGATCGATGCGACGCCATGGACTGCGGCAAGTCACGCGGACATGACCTCAGAACTGAAAACCTATGCGCGGTCGTAAACCTCTGCCTGTAGCAATCAAGAAGATCAAAGGCACGCTGCAAAAATGCCGGACCAACCCGCATGAGCCCCGTCCCGACGGGCAATTGGGTGAGCCACCGGAGTACATGTCTGACATTGCCAAGGAGGCATGGACGTATGCGGTAGAGAACGCACCACTCGGTTTATTTTCTTCCCTTGATGCCACGGTTCTGGAACGCTGGGCCAATTGCGCAGGTCTGTACCGCGAGGCGCTGGCAAAGATCAACCGATCTGGTGTCGCCGGCATGATCATCAAGACCCCCAGTGGAATCTTGCGGCGCTCCCCGCTGATGGATGTGATCCGGGATCTCGCGTTGGAGATGAAGGGGTACGAGTCGGAGATGGGGTTCACCCCTGCATCCCGATCACGCGTCCAGGTCGCGCAGGAGTCGGTCGACAAACACGACCCCTGGGCGGACATCGTCGGCTAGGTAGTGCGATAGCAACCTCACACTACACGCCGCTCGCCTATCGCTATGTCGAAGCCGTGGTCACCGACGACACCTGGCCTGCCGCTGGGTGCAACGCGCCTGCCAACGCCAACTGGACGACCTGGCGCGCTACACCGGCAAAGCCAGTCCCTACCGCTTCAATCCGAAGCTCAAGGACAAGCAGGGCCGCACCTTTTTGCCGGCCGACAACCTGTGCGCCTTCATCGAGCGGCTGCCACACGTCAAAGGTCTGATACGCCCTTATAAGCTCAGGGTTCCGTAGACACTCGTGCCGGCGCGTCAGCACGTGATCCTGCAGCTGCAGAGCAGCCTGCAGCATGCGCTCTGAGTGTACGACGCCTTGCTGGAGCTAGTGTGATGGCCGCAGCATGACCGCATCGCCGAGCTATGCGAAAAGCTGAAGCCCACCCGACTGGGAAGCGACTGGCACGCCCTCCCTCGCGCAGCACGCGAAGGCGCCAGCTTCGCCGACTTGCTGGAGCGTGTGCTGGCGAGCAAGCAACCCGCGAAGAACGCAAGCGCACGGTGCTGATGCGCCTTGCGACGATGCCTTCCATCAAGACCCTCTGGCAGTTCGACTAGGCCTAGGCCGGTGACGTCTCGAAGGCGCAGATCGTCGAGCTCGGCCATCTGGCCCTCCGTCAAGCATGCTCAGAACGTGTTGATGCTCGGTTGTTAGCACCGAAGTAAAACTGACCCACTGGGGGTCAGATTTAAATCGGCGTTGACACCAAAGGCGGTGTCGTGGCTGGCGTAGTGACTGGTGTCCTGCTCGCTGTGGATGTGCAGGTCCCCGCCGACATCCGCCATCACCTTATTCGCCGACAAAACCGCGCCATCCAGCGTGATGTCGTTGCCTCTGATAATCGTGGCGGTGTTGCCTGCGGAGAGATGTCTGTTGCGTTGGGTCACGTCCGTGCCATCGGCCTTGCCGTGCACGCTGCTGGCGCTGGCGGTCACACCCGCCGCCATGCCATCCGCGCCATAGCTGATCACCACGCCGATCGCCGCGCTACCGCTCTTGCTGTGGCTGTGCTGTTCGCTGCTGTCCTGTGCCGACTCCACCGTGATGTCGTGGTCGGCTGCCAACAGCAGGGTGTTGCACGCCTTGAGGTCGCTGGATCAGGAGGTTGCTGTCCTCGCCGCCGCTGGTGGCGATCAGGTTGACGTTGACGCAAGCATGTAGGGTCGAGCCCTTGCTGATGTCGCTGTGCTGCTCGCTCTGGCTGCGGCTGCGGCTGCGGCCCAAGGTGATGGCGATGTTGAGGCCAGCCACTTGTGCGGCATCCTTGGCGCTGTTGGCCTAGAGCGCGTTGCCCAGCGACGCCCCCCCATACGCGCTGTACGCCGCCGATGCCACGGCCAGCGCCTGCATCCGCGCATCGCCCTTGGCTTGGCTGCCCACCGTGCTGTCGGTGTGGGTCAACGTTTTGCTAGTGGCATCGGTCCTGATCAATTGCTTGCCAATGGTGAAATTGGCACTGCCGTCGCCGAACACGCCGTGTTTCGTGTGCTGGCTGTCGTGGTCCTCGCTGTGCGTGTTCTGCGCCGTTTCAAGGATCACCGCCAACACCACGTCGCCCGCGCCTTGCACTCTCGTTGTGACATACGTGGTCTCGCTGCTGCGTTGTGGTAGTTGCGCGAGTTGTCGGTGATATCGGTGCTGTGCGCGAGCGTCTGCGTGCCAAGGGTCTGGTCGTGACCGGCCACCAGTTGGATCACCCCGTCGGTGCCAGCGTTGCGCACCTGCGCGCCCTGCAGAGTCACGTCGCCACCACCCACCACCGACAGCATGCCACTGCCATTGGTGCCGGTGACGTACAAGCCTGCCACGCGTGCGATCTGCGTGGTCGCGTATTGGTGCTCGCCGCCGCATTGATGCTCAACGCATCTACAGCGCTCATGACCTGAGCCGAAACGTGTAGCCAATTGGAAGGTGAGTTCTCTAGCCTGAAGCAGCAAGGAGAACTCATGAAGAAGCGACACACCGAAGAGCAGATCATCACGATCCTGCGCGAAGCCGAAGCGGGAAACGTCCCGATCACGACGCTGTGTAAGGGCCATAACATCAGCGAGCACCAGCCGGAGAAGGATCGGAGTTTGAGCGAACGCCTGTTGGCCACCTCGCCGCATGTGCCGCGCTTTGGCTATCGGCGCATGGCGGCATGGCTGGACGTGGGCCAAGCCCGCGTGCGTCGGCTGTGGCGTGCATTGGGCTTGAACATCCCGCCTCGGCGACCGAAACGCAGGCGCAGCGGCAGCGACATTCGTCTGCCCGGCGCGGTGCGGCCCAATGCGGTATGGAGCTACGACTTCGTCCACGACCAGATGGTCGACGGCCGCGGCTTGAAGCTGTTGTGTGTGATCGACGAATACACCCGCGAATGCTTGGCCATCGAGGTGGGCGCCAGGTTCAGCTCGCAAGACGTAATCCTGACCTTATCGCGATTGATGCGCCTGTACGGCAAGCCGGCGTTCGTGCGTTCGGACAACGGCGCGGAGTTCACCGCAGCCAAGGTCATGCGCTGTCTGCGCGATGCAGCGATCGGCCCGACCTTCATCGCACCGGGCAGCCCGTGGCAGAACGGCTTCGTGGAGAGCTTCAACGGCAAGCTGCGCGACGAGCCGCTCAACCGCGAATGGTTCCGTAGTCGGACCGAAGCGAAGGTGCTAATCGAGCGTTGGCGGCAGTTCTACAACGAGCAGCGGCCGCAAGTGCGCATGCTGACAAACCGCCGGCCACCATCCGGCGGAACTGGATCGAACCCGATATCATTCCCTCCGGACTCACTGCCTGACTGGCTACAAAGTTCGCACTCAGGTCACCCCCAGCGCCATGCCATACGAAATACCATCACTCAAACTCTTTTCTTTTTGGCAAGGCGATCGAGTTAAGTTATAAATTTCGTTACCAGCCACCGTAGACGCAGCTCCAGATCCTGCACCAAATGCTACTGTCGCACCTGCACTGGCAAACATCCCAGCAAGACCTTCCCCTACCAAGCCAGCCGCATATGCTGACCATTGAGGCGCAACAAATCCAACAACGCCTCCAACTAGTCCGCCAGCGACAGCACCTTGCCAGCCACCTGCTTCATAACCTGCCACACCACCTAAAACCGCACCAATAGCAGCGGTAACAAATTCATGTCCACCGCTCGATAGATGATCGAGTTACCATTAGAGCGAATTTGTGACAGTGGTGCGACCGTCTGATTTATGTTCAACCTTTATATTATGCCGCGCAATAAAAAAATTAATCACATCAACAAGCTCAGTTAAATCCGTATATTGATCATTAAAGTGTATTTTTCGCCCCCCCTTAGAGTCTAACGCAATAATGTTGTAACCAGTCACATTGCGACTAACCCCAGGGGCACGGATTGGGAAAACGGTAATGCGCTGCACATCAGCCCATGCCATAGATTGCAGATCTTTCCCTAAAATCACTCTAGTTATCGCACTTTCATCGATCACAATATCCGATCTACTTTTCAAAAAAATCCATCCTGGAAAGGACAGAAGCGCCGCCATGCCAAGGCAAAACAAAACTCCACCCACACCACCTCCTTGCATTGGCACTGTAATAGCAATAAAAATCCATAAAAATATAAAAAATACAGAAATTACAAGCGCCGGCAAAAATCTTTTAAACTTAAAAGTTTGCGGAAATTTATGATTAATAAATTTTATCCCTACTATTGACAACCACAGCCACTCTCGCTTGGCGAGCGGAAGCCATGAGATGCCTCTGGATCCAAAGCCGTTCCAACAGCAGCGATAGAGCCAGTAAGGACAGAGAACACATTAGAAGTTGTTGCACCAACTGCTTCCTCGCCAGCACCAACAATATATGCTTCACCACTCATCAATGGAGCCATCGCTCCCAATGCCGTACCATACAAAATATCATCGTTCCAGCTTTTGGCTTTTTCGCAGCGGGATCGAGTCGCGTTATAAAGCCCATTACCCATAACCGTAGCCCCAGCTCCAGCCCCTGCACCGAGCGCAACTGTTGCACCTGCACCAGCAAACATTCCAGCAATACCTCCGCCCACGAAATCAGCAGCAGCTGCTGACCATTGAGGCGCAACAAATCCAACAACGCCTCCGACTAATCCGCCAGCGACAGCACCTTGCCAGCCACCTGCTTCATAACCTGCCACACCACCTAAAACCGCGCCAATAGCAGCGGTAACAAATTCATGTCCACCGATCGATACATGATCGAATTAACATCTGTAAACGACCAATTCCTTGTTAGAGCGAATTTGTGACAGTGGTGCGGCCGTCTGATTTATGTTCCACCGTGATATTATGTCGGGCAATGAAAAAATTCATTACCTTTATAAGATCCGTTAAATCTGTTTTTTGATCGCCAAAATATATTTTTCGCGGGAAATTTACTTTTCCAGATGAAGCAGATGGAATTATATTGTATGAAGTCATAGCCCGACTCATTCCAGGAGCGCGCATAGGAAAAACAACGATGCGCTCGACGTCAGTCCATGCCATAGATTGCAGCCTTTTTCCTAAAAACACTCTAGTTATCGAATTTTCATCGATTACAATATCCGACTTTCCAACCAAAAATATCCAAACTATCAAGGACAGAAGCGCTGCGACTCCAAGGCAAAAAATAATTCCACCCAAGCCTCCCCCTTGCATTGGCACCGTAATGGCAATAAATACCCATAATGATACAAAAAGTGACATGATAATAAATGCAGGCCAAAATCCTTTGAATTTGAAAGTTTCTGGAAATTGCTCATTCATGAATTCTGTTCTCTACTATTGACAGCCACAACCACTCTCACTTGGAGAGCGGAAACCATGAGACGCATCCGGATCCAGAGCAGTTCCAATAGCATTAATAACACCAGTAATGCCAGAAAAAACATTGGAAGTTGCTGCACCAACCGCCTCCTCACCAGCACCAACAATAAATGCTTCGCCACTCATCAATGGAGCCATCGCTCCCAATGCCGTACCGTAAACGATGTCATCGTTCCAACGCTTTTGCTTTTCGCACGGGGATCGAGTCGCGTTATAAATTTCGTTACCCAAAACTGTAGCCCCAGCTCCAGATGCTCCACCAATTACAACGGTTGCACCTGCGCTTGCAAACATCCCAGCCAGTCCTTCACCGGCTAAAGTACCAACGAATGCCGAAGCTTGAGGCGCAACAAATCCAACAACGCCTCCAACTAATCCGCCAGCGACAGCACCTTGCCAGCCACCTGCTTCATAACCTGCCACACCACCTAAAACCGCGCCAATAGCAGCGGTAACAAATTCATGTCCAACGGGATCTCGATACATGACTGGGTTACCGCCCGTATAAGCGTAAGTATTCACCCCACCCGCCAACTTAATCGGGTCTTCGCTGATGAACCTTGCCAATTCCGGCGTGTAATACCGTGCGCGGTAGTAGTACAACCCACTGGCATCGCGTTCCCGCCCCGTGTACTGATACGGGTTGTTGTAACTGGCGCTGCTCTGCGTGGTGGTGCCGTAGGGATCGTAGTCGTACCGCTGGACCGCATTCCCATTCGTATCGGTCAGCAGCCGGGTGCTGCCCAACCCGTCGGTCAGGAAATAGGTACGTCCACCGTTATCGTCGCGCGCATAGCGCTGGTCGATGCCCAGGCCGGTCAGGATTGGGTTGATCGTCGCTCCCTGCGTTTCCTGTACGGTGTTCCGGCCGTCGTACAGGTATTGCGTGGTCGCGCCACTCTCGGTCTTGGCGGTGCGACGACCCAGTGCGTCGTAGCTGTAACTGGCAATGACAGTCCCGCCTTGACTGATCTGGCTCAGGTGGTCGCGGTCGTCCCAGGTGTAGGTTCTTGTGCCGTCCGTAAGCAGGTGGCCGTCGGCGTCGTAGCTCATGGCGACGCCATTGGCCTGGGTCTGCCGGTTGTTGTCGTCGAAGACGTTATTGGTGCTGGCCGTTGGTAGCGCCTGCGGAGCATGACTGCCGGTCTGCGCGACGAGTAACCCTCGGCTGTCGTAGCCGTAGCCCAGGCTGCCCAGCGCCGTCTGCCCCGCTTTGCCCCAAGCAAGGCCGGTGACCTGGTTGGCGTCGTTGTACACGTACACCGTCTGCACCTGATTGGGTAGCGTCATGCTACTCGGCCGGTTGGCGCTGTCGTAGGCGAAGCTCACCGTGTCGCTACCCTGGCTGATGCCGGTCAGACGGTTACCGTCATCGTAGGCATAGATGACCTGTGCCTGTCCGGCCGCCTGCATACTTGTCCGCCGGCCCACGGCGTCGTAGCCATACAGGATATTGCCTTGCGGGCCGTTGGCCTGGGTCACCTGGTCGAAGCCGTCGTAGCTCCAACTCAGCGTGCCCGACAGGCTGTCGGACAGCGCCACCAGCCGGTTGCCGGCGTCGTAGCTGGCGCTCAAGGTGCCGCCCGCGCCGGGTAGCGTGGCGGTGCTCGGACGGCCCAACGCGTCATAGCTGTAGGTGGTGGTGCGGTTGCGTCGATCGGTGTGGCTAGCGACACGGCCCATGCTGTCGTAAGTCCAGCTCTCCGCCTGGCCCAGCGCGTCGGTGCGGCTGATGCGGCGGTTGAGTGCGTCGTAGGCGTAGGTGACACCCGCACCGTTCGGCAGCAGGATCGCCGACACGTTGCCGTTGGCATCGAACCCCGTTGACACGCTGTTGCCCAGCGGATCGACCGCCTTGGTCTGCCGGCCCAATGCGTCGTATTCGAAGCGCGAGACGTTGCCTTGCGCGTCCTGCACGCCGATCAAGCGGCCCAGCGCGTCGTAGCGTAACTGCGTCTGCCTACCTAACGCGTCGGTGATCGCGGTCAGGTCGTCGTTGCTCCAGGTGAAGTTACTGGTGTGGCCGAGTGGGTCGGTCACGCTCAGGCGTTGCCCGGCGCCGTTGCAGGTGGCGGTGCTGGTCTGGCCCAGCGGCGTGGTCACCGAGGTCAGGCAGCGGTTCGTGTAGGCGAAGCTGGTGGTGCGGCCCAGGGCATCGGTGATCGCGGCCAGATCGCCATCGCCGGTGTAGCTGACCGTGGTGGTCCGTGCCTGCGCGGTGCCGGCCAGTTGGGTGATCTGGAGCGGACGTCCGGCGCTGTCGTAGGCGTACTCGGTACGCCGGCCCAGGGCGTCGGTGCGCGCGGTGGTCTGGCCGCTGGCGGTGCGTTCGTAGGTGATGGTCTGCGCCAGGGGCGTGCCGTAGGCCAGGGTGTCGCTGCTGGGGTAGTGACTGACCGGGTCGAACACCACCCGGCGCTGGCTGCCGTCCGGCTTGGTCACCAGCACCCCGGTGGTGCCGCCATCCACATGCGCGTAGTTGATCGTCAGCACCCCGCCATCGGCCTGGGTCTGTTTGACTACCCGACCCGTCCAGGTGCCGTTGGCGCTCTCGAACTCGTTGAACACCACACGCTGCTGTTTGCTGTCGGCGATGGACTCCAACCGCGCCTGGTACGGCAAGGTGTCGGTGGCCTGGCGGATCTTGTAGTGATAACTGCGCGTGCTGCCATCTGGTCGGGTCACCTGCGACAGGTAGCCATCATCGTTGTAGGCGTAGGACCAGGTGTTGCCCAGCGGGTCGCTCAGCGTGTTGATGCGGTTGTTGCTGTCGTAGCCGATGCTCAGCGAACGCCCCATGGCCGAGACGATGTGGCTGACGACGATGTGGTTGACCAGGCCGGCGTCGTAGGTGTAATCCACCCGGTTACCGAAGCGGTCCAGGGTCCACTCCAGACTGTTGGGCGAATACTGGTTGAAATACATCATGCTGCCGTCGCGCAACGTCAGCAGGTAGCCGTGGCCGCGCGAGGTGCCCTGGGTGATGGTCGCACCGGCATAACCGGAAACCGAGCCGGTCTGCTGCCATTGCCCAGCCAAGCTGCCGCTGGTGCCGGACACGCGCGCGAACGTCACCGGCATGCCGCCGGGCAGCACCAGTTGCAGTTGGTTGTAATCGGTCGTGGTGGGGCACTGACCGCCGCCAGCACACCCCCCGTGTTGCAAATTGGAGGGAGGAGCGTAGAGCCGGTAGCGGAAATTGGCCGCTGTACCGATCCCGAAGTCCTGCTTGTTGGGGTCGCCCGGGCGATAGACACGGGTCACTACCAGGGGCGACAGGCCCGGCACCACCGCGTCGGTCTCGGTATAGGAAAATTCTCCGGTGTACAGGTCGATCGGATCACCCGCCGTCGCGCCACTGCCACCAGCCTCCTTGCCGCAACCATCGCTGCAGTGCGGCGTGTCTGGCTCCGGTGGCGGTGTGTTGTGGTCGATGCTGTAGCTGGCGCCCATGGTCTTGTACAGCGCCACACCGCCTTCCGGGGCGATGCGCGTGCCGTCGCTGGTCACCCGCCCCTGCCCGTACACCCGCCAACCTTCGGATGGGTCGTAAATCCAGAAATTGGCCCGTGTGCCGGTGGCCAGCGTGTCGTAGTTCGGGTACAGGATCTTGATCCCCTGCGCCGCCTGCGGCGTCAGCGCCTGCACCGTGGCTCCGCCCGGTTCCAGGGTGAAGTACATCGGGTAGTTGCTCGCCACCGGGAACGGGGCGCGGTTGACCGGCGTCGGCACGATGGAGAGGTGATGCACCAGCGCGCCCTTGCGGTCACGGATCACCGTGCCGGCCGGAATGTGGATCTGCAGGCCCGGCATATCCGGATGGGTGAGCACCACATCCTGTTTCAGCGGCGAGGCGATGGCGGTGGTGTCGCGGGCGCTGATACGCGGCAGGTACATCGTGTAGGGCAGCCGCGTGAGCTGCCCGGCCTGCAACTCGACGCCGACCACGAACTCGCCGTACTCACGCCCGGCCGCATTGGCCGCGCTGCCATCCACGTACAGTTCCTGGTGGCCGGTGGGCAGGCCGGACAGGACGAAGCGACCGGTCGGATCGGTGTGGGTGAGCTGCGTGCCTACGCTGACCGCCACTCCGGCGATGGGCTGGCCGTCCACCAACAACACCTGGCCGCTGAGGCTGGTGCGCTGGCTGGCCATCGCCACCGCCTCCAACGCGCTCAGCGCCGGCTGCGCCGGTTGGGCGCCGGGCGCCCGCCAGCGCGCATCGGTGTTGTCCTGGCCCGGACGCCAAGTGCCATCGGCGAGCAGCGCATGCGCCCGGCACGGCAACGGATGCGATTGGCCGCAGCCCAACAGCGTTGCCGATGGCCGCGCGGCCACGCCAGACGCCTGCACGGTCGGCGCCGCCACGCTCGCGGCGGTCTTCCACTCGATCACCGACAGCGGCAGCGCCGCGCCATCCAGCCCATGCAGGCCGTCCACCATCACCGTGTAATCCGTGCCGGGGAACAGCAACGCATCGGGTTGCACAAATACCAGACGCCCGCCTTCGGCCGTCGTCACCCGCGTCTCGACCGGACCCGCCGGCCCCATCAGGGCCACGGTGGAGCCGTTCACCTCGCTGCCGCGCACCGGACGCGTGAAGCGCAGCGCGATGCGCGTGGCCGGATCGACCCGCTCGTCCTGGTCCTTCGGCGACGCCGCAGCTACGGCCAGCGGCGTACCGAACGCCGCGCCCACCGGACCCGCCGAGGCGAATGTTCCCGTGGCCGGATCGAACACCACATCCTGCGACGCCGGCTGCCCACGGCCATCCGTACCACCCGACAGGCGCACCTTGCCATCGGCCTGGAGCATGGCGGTCTGCCCCACTCGTGCCGGCATGGCGATCTGCGTCACCTGTTGCGTGCGCGGATCCCATAGCTGCGCCTGAGCAGGCGCACCGCGACCGCCGGCCACCAGCAGGCGGCCATCGCTCAACAGCGTGGCGCTATGGCCGGCGCGCGGCTGCACGCCATCCAGCGCCGTCGGCCCCCAGCCGTCCTTGCTCGGATCGAGCAACACGCCGGTCTTGCGCAGCGCGCCATCGTCGCCCGCGCCGCCCCACAGCAGCACCCGCCCATCGGCCAGGCGGGTCAGGCTGGCGCCTTGGCGCGGTTCCAGCAGCGGCCAGGTGCGCAGCGGATGCGGGCTGTCCGCCGTCGTCAACACGAGCGTTTGGCCCGTGGACTCCATCTGCAGCAGCCGACCGCCCTCCAGCACCACGCGCGGCGGCGTGGACGCCATCACCTGCGCAGCGGACGCCGGCGTCGATGCGGCACGCGGCGCATCGGACCCCTGCTGCGCCCAGCCCGCAGGCACGCTCGCCAAGGCCGCGACCATTCCCAGGCCGATGCTGCATATCCATCCTGTCAATGCGATCTTAGGGGTTGGCATGGGAGATGTCCTTGGCTTGAGAGCGAGTGCTGGTGCCCACCAGCAGTTGCGAACTGATCGTCTCGCCGTAGTGCGGATCGACGAAGACCGTGTAGGTTCCAGTGGTTGGAAGTTTGCTCAGGTTCAACGACCCGCTCGCGCTCACCGAAACCGTGTTCAAGAGCGTTCCATCCGGCGCATAGACCGTGTAATCGACCGCGCGACTGGCCGGCACCGTGGTTTGCGCCGAGACCCGCAGCACCAACCCCTGCCCTGCCGTGCCGCTGAAGCTCAGGCGGCTGTTCTGCCCGCGACGCGTCAGGCTCACTGCCTTGGCCGTACCCAGCACCAAGCGATCGGTGAGGTCCGTGGACAGCGTGGAGGTGAATTTCATGGTCTGGTCGCCATCCGGCGGTGGCGACAGCACCACGCTGTACGTCCCCGCCTTCAGGTTGGATAGGTTCACCTGGCAACCGTTATTGGCTGCCGCACAGGTCTGGCTGCCCACTGCGTTGCCAGTGGGATCTGCAATTTGCAGGGACATGGTCGACGTGGTGTTCGACGTGACGATGTCGCTCAGCGCAAAGCCCAAGTTCTGCCCGGCGGTGGCGGTGAAGCTCAAGTACACCTTCTGCCCGGGCACGGTGGTCGCGGAGCTGCCCGGCGTGCCATTGACCGTCATCGTGCCGGTGACGGCCGACGCAAGCAGCACGCTGGCGCTGGCCGTCTCACCATAATGCGGATCGACGAAGACGGTGTACGTCCCGGTCGCCGGCAATTTGGACAGGTTCAAGGTGCCGTTCGTCGCCACCGACTGGCTGTTCAATTGCGATCCATCCGGCGCGTAGACCGTGTAATCGACCGTGCGACTGGCCGGCACCGTGCTCTGCCCCGACACCCGCAGCGCAAGCCCCTGCTGACCCGCCGTGCCGCTGAAGCTCAGACGGCTGTTCTGCCCACGACGCGTCAAGCTCACTGCCTTGGCCGTGCCTGGCACCAGACTATCGGTGAGGTCGGTGGACAGCGTGGCGGTGAACTTCATGGTCTGGTCGCCGGCTGACGGCGGCGACAGCACCACGCTGTACGTGCTCGCCTTCAAGTTGGACAGGTTCACCTGGCAACCGTTATTGGCCGCCGCGCAGGTCTGGCTGCCCAACGCGTTACCGGCGGAATCCGCAATTTGCAGGGAGATGGTCGATGTCGTGTTCGACGTAACGATGTCGCTCAGCGCAAAGCCCAGGTTTTGCCCGGCGGTGGCGGTGAAACTCAGCGCCACCTTCTGTCCGGGCACCGTGGTGGCATAGCTCCCCGGCGTGCCATTGACCGGCACCGTGCCGGTGATGGCCGAGGCAGACGAGAGCAACAGGCTGGCGCTGGCGGTTTCGCCGTAACCGGGATCGACAAAGACCATGTACGTGCCGGTAGTCGGCAACTTGGACAGGTTCACGCTGCCACTGCCAGTGATCGACGCGCTGTTCAATTGCGATCCATCCGGCGCGTAGACGGTGTAATAGACACCGCGCGCTGTCGGCACCGTGCTTTGCCCGGAAACCTGCAGCGTCAATCCCTGCTGCCCCGCCGTGCCGCTGAAGCTCAGACGGGCGTTCTGGCCGCGCCGTGTCAGGCTCACCGATTTGGCCGTGCCGAGCACCAGACTGTCGGTGAGATCACTGGAGAGCGTGGCGGTGAACTTCATCGTTTGGTTGCCGTTTGTCGGCGGCGACACCACAGCGCTGTACGTCCCCGCATTCAGGCTGGACAGATTCACCTGACAGCCGTTATTAGCCGCCGCACAGGTCTGGCTACCCACCACGTTGCCGGCGGAATCGGCGATTTGCAGAGACAGGTTGGACGTCGTGTTCGGCGTGACGATATCGCTCAGCGCAAACCCCAGGTTCTGCCCGGCGGTGGCGGTGAAACTCAGCGCCACCTTCTGCCCGGACATGGTGGTGGTGTAGCTCCCCGACGTACCGTCGACCGGCACCGTGCCAGTGATGGACGAGGAAGACGAGAGCAACACGCTGGCGCTCGCGGTTTCGCCGTAACCAGGGTCTACAAAGACCATGTACGTGCCGGTGGCCGGCAGCTTGGGCAGGTTCACACTGCCACTGGCCGTGATCGATGCGCTGTTCAATTGCGATCCATCCGGCGCATAGACCGTGTAATAGACACCGCGCGCCGTCGGCACCGTGCTTTGCCCGGAAACCTGCAAAGCCAATCCTTGCTGTCCCGCCGTGCCGTTGAAGCTCAGACGAGCATTCTGGCCGCGCCGCGTCAGGCTCACCGATTTGGCCGTGCCGAGCACCAGACTGTCGGTGAGATCCGTGGACAACGTGGAGGTGAACTTCATGGTTTGGTCGCCATCCGACGGCGGGTAAATCACCGCGGTATAAGTACCCCCCAAAAGATTAGTCAAATTCAATTGACAGCCGTTATTGGCTGCCAAGCAAGATTGGTAGACCACAAATGCGCCATTTGGATCATTAATTGATAAATACATGGGAGACGTCGAGTTCGGCGTCACGATGTCGCTCAGTGCCATACCCAGGTTCTGTCCAGCCGTGGCGTTGAAGCTCAGATACACGTTCTGCCCAGGCATTGTCGTGGCATAGCTGCCCGATGTACCGTCAACAGGCGCTATGGCGTTGATGGGCGAAGAGAGCGAGAGATTTGCATTGGCCGTAGCACCATTAAAAGGATCGACAAAAATCATGTACGTGCCGTCCGACGGTAGCGAGGGTATGCTCCACGTGCCAGTTTCATCCGAGTCGTCAAACTCCGTGCTACTCAATTGAGAACCATCAGGCGCGTAAACTGTGTAGTAGACAGTGCCATTGGCCGGCACCGTACTCTGTCGCGAGACTTGCATCTCCAGCATCTGTCCCGCTACGCCAGTGAAACTTAAACGGGCATTTTGACCAGGGCGGGTCAAGCTCATAGCGTTAACCTTACCCAGCGTCAGGCTGCCAACAAGGTCGGCCGAGAGCGTGGCCGTGAACTTCATCGTTTGATCCCCGTCCGACGGTGGCGACACCACAACGGTATATGCACCCCCGACTAGATTGGACAGGTTCACATCGCAACCATGATTGGCCGCATAACAAGGCATGTTGGTCACCGTATTACCGGCTGGATCAAAAACTTGTAAGGATATTTTCGATGTCGTATTCGGCGTCACGATATCGCTTAACCCCAACCCTAGGTTCTGCCCAGCGCTAGCGGTGAAACTCAGATACACGTTCCGCCCTGCGATGGCGGTGGCATAACTACCCTGATTACCATCGACTGGCATCGTGCCGGTGATGGCCTGCGATAGCAGCACAGTCGCATTTATCGTTTCACCAAAAGAGGGATCAACGAAGACCGTGTATGTCCCGTCCGCCGGCAAATTTGGCAAGTTCAGAGCTGTATCGGCACTTACCCAAGTGCCATACAATTGCGATCCATCCGGCGCGTAAACGGTGTAGCCAACAACGCCGTTGGCCGGCACAGTACTTTGACCCGAAGCGCTTAGCGTCAATGCCTGTCCCGCCGTGCCCTTGAAGCTCAGGCGAGCATTCTGACCACGACGCGTCAAGCTCACCGCCTTGGCTGTGCCTTGCGTCAGAGTGCCGTTGAGATCCGTGGACAACGTTGAGGTGAACCTCATCGTCTGGTCACCATCCGACGGCGGCACCACGACCACGGTATATGTACCTCCAACCAGATTGGGCAAGTTCACCTGGCAGCCATCATTTTGCGCGTAGCAATATTGATTGCGCGACACCGCATTACCTACGGAATCAAATACCTGCATGGACATATTCGACGTCGTGTTTGGCGTCACTATGCTGCTCAACCCCAATCCCAGGCTCTGGCCGGCCATGGCAGTGAAATTCAGATATACATTCTGCCCGGGAACGCTGGTGGCATAGCTGCCAGACGCACCGTCGATAGGCGCTGTATCGGTAATGGGCGAGGACAAAAGTATCGTAGCGCTGGCTGTCTCGCCGTAATACGGATCGACGAAGACCGTGTACGTCCCGTCCGCAGGAAGCTTGGACAGGTTCAAAGTCACGCTTCTACTATCCGTCACTACCGTGCTGTTCAACTGCGACCCATCCGGCGCGTAGACGGTGTAGTAGACATAAGCATTGGCCGGTGCCGTACTCTGGCCCGAGACCTGCAGCGCCATTCCCAGTTGCCCTGCTTTGCCGCTGAAGTTCAAGCGGGCATTTTGGCCACGCCGCGCAAGGCTCAGCGCCTTCGCCTTGTTCAACGGCAGGATGTCAGCAAGATCGGCGGAGAGCGTGGACGTGAACCGCATCGTCTGGTCGCCGTCCGACGGTGGCGAAATCCCTGCGGTATACGTGCCTCCTGCCAGATTAGACAGATTCACTTGGCAGCCGTTACTGGACGCATAGCAATACTGAGAAGCAACCGTATTGCCACTGGGATCGCGCACTTGCAGATAGATGGGCGACGTCGCGTTCGGTGTCACGATGTCGCTCAGCGCAAATCCGAGGTTCTGCCCCGCCATCGCGGTGAAACTCAGGTACACATTCTGACCAGGCACGGTGGTGGCATAGCTCCCCGGCGTGCCGTCGATCGGCGTGGTGCCGTTGATCGGCGCGGAGAGCAGCACGGTCGCATTTGTCGTCTCGCCGTAATACGGATCGACGAAAACCGTGTACGTCCCATCCGCAGGCAGCTTGGACAGGTTCAAGGTCCCGCTCCCACTGCCCGTCACCAACATGCTGCTCAACTGCGACCCATCCGGCGCATAGACGGTGTAGTAGACCTTGGCACCAGCCGGTGCCGTAGTCTGCCCCGAGACTTGCAGCGCCAGCCCCTGTTGGCCTGCCGTACCACTGAAGCTCAGGCGAGCATTCTGACCACGACGCGTCAGGCTCATCGCCTTGGCTGTATTCAACGACAAGCTGTCGGTGAAATCGGCCGAGAGAGTGGACGTGAACTGCATCGTCTGGTCACCATCCGATGGCGGCGACATCACCACGGTATACGTCCCCGCCGCCAGGTTGGACAGGTTCACCTGACAGCCGTGATTGGACGCGTAGCAATACTGAGAGGCCACCGCATTGCCGTTGGGACCGCTCACTTGCAGATAGATGGATGAAGTCGTGTTCGGCGTGACGATGTCGCTCAGCGCAAATCCAAGGTTCTGCCCCGCCGTGGCAGTGAAACTCAGAGACACGTTCTGCCCAGGCACAGTGGTGGCGTAACTGCCCGGCGTGCCGTCGACCGGTGTCGTGTCGGTGATGGGCCCCGAGAGCAACACGGTCGCATTGGCCGTCTCGCCGAGATACGGGTCCACAAAGACAGTGTATGTCCCGTCCGCAGGCAGCTTGGACAGGTTCAAGGTCCCGCTCCCATTCCCCATGAGCCCCATGCTGTTCAATTGCGACCCATCCGGCGCGTAGACGGTGTAGTAGACATTGGCATTGGCTGGCGCCGTGCTTTGCCCCGAAACTTGCAGCGCCAGTCCCTGTTGCCCCGCTTTACCGCTGAAACTCAGGCGGGCATTCTGGCCGCGCCGTGTCAGGCTCATCGCCTTGGCGGTATTCAACGACAAGCTGTCGGTGAGATCGGCCGAGAGCGCGGAAGTGAACTGCATCGTCTGGTCCCCGTCCGATGGCGGGGACATCACCAACGTATACGTCCCTCCCGCCAGGTTGGACAGGTTCACCTGACAGCCGTTATAGGACGCATAGCAATACACACCATACACACCATTGCCGTTGGGATCCCGCACATCCACATAGATGGGAGACGTCGAATTCGGTGTCACGATGTCGCTTAGCGCAAACCCAAGGTTCTGCCCCGCCGTGGCGGTGAAAGTCAGAGACACGTCCTGTCCGGGCACGGTGGTGACGTAGCTCCCCGGCGTACCGTCGATCGGCGCGGTGCCGTTGATCGGCGCGGAGAGCATCACGGTCGCATTGGCCGTCTCGCCGTAATACGGATCGACTAAGATCGTGTAGATACCGTCCGCCGGCAGCTTGGGCATGTTCAAGGTCCTACTACTATTCCCCACTCCGCCCACTGCCATGGCGCTCACCTGCGACCTGTCCGGCGCATAGACGGTGTAATAAACAGACGCATTGGCAGGCGCCGTGCTCTGCCCAGAGACGCGCAGCACCGGCCCCTGCTGCCCCGCCGTGCCGCTGAAGCTCAGGCGCGCATTCTGACCACGTCGTGTCAGGCTGATCGCCTTGGCCGTGTTCAACGGCAGGCTGTCGGCAAGATCGGCCGAGAGAGTGGCCGTGAACTGCATCGTCTGGTCCCCGTCCGATGGCGGCGATACCACCACGGTATACGTCCCCCCCGCCAGGTTGGACAGGTTTAACTGACACCCGTTATTGGACGCGAAACAATACTGGTTGGCCACAACAGCACTAGTTGAATCAAGCACTTGCAGATAAAATTGCAACGTCGTGTTTGGCGTCACCATGTCGCTCAGCGCAAATCCGAGGTTCTGCCCAGCCATCGCGGTGAAACTCAGATACACGTTCTGCCCGGGCTCGGTAGTGGCGTAACTGCCCGACACGCCGTCGATCGGCGTGGTGCCTTTGATCGGCGTGGAAAGAAACACCGTCGCATTGACCGTCTCGCCGTAATACGGATCGACGAAGACTGTGTACACACCATCCGCAGGCAACTTGGGCAGGTTCAAGATTCCGCCGTAGCGCCCCATCATCGTGCTGTTCACCTGCGAACCGTCCGGCGCATAGACCGTGAAGTAGACATTAGAATTAGCAGGTACCGTACTCACCCTTGAGAAACTCAGTGCCAGTCCCTCCTGCCCCGCTTTGCCGGTGAAGCTCAAACGGTCGTTCTGGCCGTGGCGTGTCAAGCTGATCGCCTTGGCTATGTTCAAAGGTAGGCTGTCGATGAGATCGGTCGAGAGCGTGGCCGTGAACTGCATCGTCTGGTCGCCGTCCGACGGCGGCGACACCACCACGGTATAGGCGCCTATCTGTATATTGGGTATGTTCAACTGGCAGCCGCTAATGTGTGTTGTGTAGCAATACTGATATGCCACCAGAGCGCTGCCTGAATCGAAAACTTGCAGGGAAATGGACGATGTCTCTGTAGCGTTCTGCGTAACTATATCGCTCAGGCCAAGGCCAAGATTCTGGCCTTTGACTGCGTTGAAGACGAATCGTTTGCTTTGTGCGGCACCGATGATCGGCTGGATCAAGGAAGCGCCGTTTACATCCAGCGGCGTTGCTTTCTCGACCGCAAGCTGCCACGTCGCAGGCACCTGAGACGGCTGCAGAAGCACAAAATAGGTGCCGCTGGCAGGTGCTCTAGGCAGATGTACGCTAGGAGTCCTTGCGCTCACCGAGCCAGAAGCCAGTGTGGCGTTCGTCGGGCCATAAACTGTGTAACTGACCGACACCCCACCGAGTCCACTGAACTGCAGGCTTGGATAATCGCCAGCCGTGAGATCGTAGAGCACTGCCAGCGAATTTCCCGATGCAGTGACGCCCACAGGTTGCGGCGCGGCACCCAAGGTCAGACGTTTGATCGATTCGATCTGTGTCTTGTCGATGCCCGCAGGGACGACCACCACATCCTGCGCGCTTGTCGCAGAACCGTATGGCGTGGTCACAGTGACCTTGCCGCTGCCAACGTTGGCTGGTGCCGGGAAGACAATCGTGGTGTTCGACAATGTCGCCGGCGATACCGTGCGTGCGTTGAGCAACGTCGACGTCTGCCCCTGCACAGGCAAAAATCCTTTACCCGTGACAGTGACCGATTCACCGATCGCCAGCAAGGTGGGCGCGACCGTGTCGATGGTCGGACCCGCCGCAGCGGCGTCCACGATGAAGTTCACGGCGCTGCTAGCCGTGGCGCTGCCGACGGTGATCGCAATGGGGCCGGTGGTGGCGCCGGAGGGCACGACCACGGTCAGTTCGGTGTTGCTGGCAGTCGATACCGTCGCCGCCACACCGTTGAACTGGACCGCGTTCTGGCTGGCGGTCGCACTGAAGCCTTGGCCCTTGATAGTGACCGATGTACCTGGCGCGCCACGCCCTGGACTGAACGCGAAGATCGCCAGTTGGCCGGCGATACGATCGACCGCGACCAGATTGCCGATATTTCCGTAGCTGTAGCGCCCGCTGGCACTAGTGTCGTTGCTGACCGCGACCAGCCGCCCGCCCGCGTCGTACACGTAGGACGTCGCCAACGCGCACAGCGAACACAGCAATAAGCCGATCAGCACACCGAGCGGACCTGCGACACGCCATCGAATGCGCTGGGTCGCCTTGCCAACCGATACAACACGCTCCCTCAATCGCCTTTCCATGCGACTTTTTCCCCTATGACCCATCAATTGGCAACCGCCCGTAAGCGGAATGATTCTGGTCCCCCCGCGCCTTTATACTGAACTCCCGACAACATTTCCACCTCCATATGCGACGGATCGTCTGGCTTAGTCTGCTTGCAGGGACCGCACTCACCATCGGGGCTGCGGCCTATGCGCTCACCTCCCTGCAGCAACGGGAAAAACATCAGGCCGCTGTGGCCACCTCCGCGCTGGGCAGTGCGCTGTTCCATGACACCTCGTTGAGTGCGACCGGCACCCTCGCATGCGCAACCTGCCATCGCGCGGATGACGCTTTCACCCAACCCGAGGCGGTTCCGCATCTGGACGGCGGCCGTGTCGGCACGCGCAATGCGCCCAGTCTGCTGGACTTGCCGTATTTCCAACATTATTTCTGGGATGGGCGGGAAGACCACATTGAACGCGTGGCGGTCGCCGCCTTCACCAACCGGGCGGAAATGGCGCAACCAAACATGGCGGCGGTGGTCGATCTGTTGCGCCGGCAAGCGGCCTATCGGCAGCGCTTCCAGGCATCCTTCGGCGATGATCACATCGATGAGGCACGCATTTCGCGTGCGATCCTGGCCTATCTCAATTCTATTGCCGGCGGGCATAGCCGCTACGACGCCTATGCCGCCGGCGACACCAGCGCGCTGACAGAATCAGAACGCCGTGGCCTAGCAATCTTCCAAGGGAAAGCCGACTGCGCCGCGTGCCATCGACTCGACGGCACGCCGGCAACGTTCACCGATAATCGCTTCCACCACTCCAATGTCGGCTTGGAACAACTGGCCGGCCACGTAAAAACCACCATCGCCGCCTTTCAAGCCAAACGGCAGCAGGGAGTTCCGCTTGCCGAATTGGTGCTCTCGGATCCGGAGATGGCGGCGCTAGGGCGTTTCGCCGTGGACGGCCAAGGCGAAAACCTGTCGGCCTACCGCACGCCCACGCTGCGCAATGTCACCCGCACCGCGCCTTATATGCACGACGGCAGTGTGCCGTCGCTGGATGCGGCAATACAACGGGAAATCTATTACCGCAGCCTGACGCGCGGCACCCCGATCACGCTAACGACGCAGGAGCAAGGCGACCTGCGTGCCTTCCTGTATGCGCTTGAAGACGCTCCGCTGCGAAATGCTCAGGCACCCGGCGCGGAGTGACCGCCTGCGGTTTCCGGCACGACATCGAATTCGCGCTGAAAGACTTTGCCCGCCTGGCCCAGGCGGGCCTCCAGCAGATGCCGGCCCGATGTCCAGGATTGCGCTGGCTTGAACTCGAAACGTGCCGACTCCGCCCCTGCCGCGATGACGGCATGCTGTTCGCCAACCGTTTTTCCGTTCGAGACATCGATCAGGCGCAGCGAGAGGGGCTGCGGCTCGCGCGCGGCAGCATTCAACGCGACAGTGACGACAACCGTGGTCTGCGGCGTGACCGGCTTGGGCGGCTGGCCTGCGTTGAGCGTGCCGCTTTCCCCACCCAGCAGAATCTGCCGAATCGCAAACGGCCCTTGCGTCTGAGCGGCCGATGCCTGCGCCGCAGCGCCAGTCCCCGAACCAGCGCCCGTGCAACCGCACAACGCGACCGCCACCATCAGCAGACTTCCATACAACGGCTTGCTCATTTCCCACTCCTTATATGTGCCAGGTTCGGCGCGAGTCTATCAATAATCAGCCATTTAGATGACAGCAGGCATACGCGCGCAGGCGATTCAACTGCGATGTGCTGCGACAGAGGCGCGCAACTGGCCATCCTCGACAGCCGCATGACGCTGACCAGGCTGATCGCATTCGTCGGCAGCGGTGACCACACCGTCGACTATCAATGGGCACAGGGTTGCGAACCTGTCGCCTGCTACGCTTGAGGAGATCACCATGGACATCAGCGGCATCGGTACGGCGGCGGAAGCGGCCAAAAGCATCATCGGGATGTTCTTCCCCGACAAAACCGAGCAGGACAAGACCAAGCTGGCGGCGACGCTGACGCTCATTCAAACGCAGACCGACATCGACAAAGCCAAAGCGCAGAGTTCCGACCCTCTGCAACACTGGCGCGGAGGGTTGGGCTGGGTCTGCGTCGCCCGGGTATTGCTGGAACTTCGTCGGCGGGCCACTCACCAACGCGGTGGCAGCAGCCGTCGGCCCATCCTCTCAACCTGACCTCACTCGACATTGGACCGCTCGCCACCCTCACGCTCGGCATGTTGGGATTGGGCGGACTGCATGTGGTCGAGCGCGTAAAAGGAGCAGCGTAACGCCCTCATGCCTTGACGGCTTTGCGTCCATGCCTGCGCAGCCCACCACGTTGATTGCCGACAGCCTCCGCATGGCGGCGGGTACTGTGCTCCAGTGCCGGACTCATGCGCGCGCTGCATCCCCAGATGGCCATGTCTTTGACAGCCCCGGCACAATGTCGTATCCAATAAGACGACGGTTGGCACATCGGCATCACCTGCGCATAAGGTCCATGGCTTGAGCAGGCATCCCATCCTCGAATCAGCTTCAAGACACCCCCAGCCCTCGTCGGCCGTGGGCGCACATCTGTTTGGGCACTCTGTCCGTGCCTGGCGCACCCATTGCGTCAGGCGCCTGCCACGCGCGCTGCATCTGGGTCGGATCGCGCCAACGCTCATCAGTATCGCCCCTGCCCAACTGTTCTCCCCATTCACTAGATTTCGTTTACCACTCTCAAATAGAGGCGCAAGGACATGAGTATGTTCGATGGATCGATGAACTCGTTACGCGACCGCTGAACAATTAGCTCAGCGCACGCCAATCGCTTAAAGAAGATTGATAAATACGCGCCACACCGAATTCTGCAAACATAAACACCCCTAAATACCCCTCCAATAATCATATATAAATGTCTACCCGCACATGAAAAATTTATAATATATTCAAGATATAAAAGCCAGGGATAGGAGTGCGGGGGGAATGAAAAAAGACATCGCTAAGGGATTCTTGCTAAGTGCGGCTTACTGCGCTTCCTTTTTAGTGGCCTGGCAGCTCTCAGTCGATCAATGGTACTTACCCGCAGGACTGCGCGCAGCGACCCTACTCTTCCTGCCTTACCGGCTATGGCCTTATTTGCTTTTCGGCGATGCAGCAGCACTACTAATGATCCGCGTGCCAATGGTGCATGAGGGCGGAACCAATCGGGTGTGGGCATACACGAGTCCCTTCCTACTGATGCCATGCGTGGCGCTGATGGCACATGCCGCCAGGCGACATATGGTGCGACTTCTGGAAAAAGAATGCCTGCTACTACCGCTGGCATTGGCGCTGGCACTTTGGAGCACTCTGTGCAACATGGCCTTGAGTGCCGCGTTAGAGGGCCACAGCATCCTTGATATTAAGCCAATAGAGATGCTGGTACGTTACTGGCTCGGCGACTACATGGGCATGCTGATGTTCATCATGCCTGCGCTGCTGTGGCTACGGCGCAAAGAACACGAAGTAGCCAATTCCCGATTTTTGAAGGATGGCATCCTGGCCACGGGAGTGGTGGTAGCACTGTTGATCATGGCAGTCATCACCCAAGACCGTCCATTGCATCAAATGCTCATGGCGATGATGGTCATTCCGGCAATTATGCTGACGCTGCTACACGGCTGGAGCGGAGCGGCAATCGGCATCGTACTGGCCAACGCTGCCATCGGTATCATGCTAACCGACGCAAGAACGTATGGTGCGTACAACGCCGACGCGTTTCTCATACAACTGACACTTGCAGCAATCGCCACGGGGATGTTCGTCTTCGGCTCCCGTTTGTCCTCTGCGTTTGAACGGGCACGGCGCTTCCGTCATGCTCGAGAGCAAGCCCTCCAGCTCGCACAAGCCAGCTACCTGCAAGCCGAACGCACACTCAGAAGGCGCGTCGTCGAGTACAGCGACATCACTGTGCATATCAACAAAATGCGCAAGGATATCGTTGCGTACCTTCGCTCCAAGGGCCAGCATGCAGCAGCGATGGAAATGACACGAACCGGAATGATCCAGGCCCGGCTTCTCGACGAGTACGTGACCGCGCTGTACCCGCTCGGCATCGAAACACATGGACTGTATGACATATTGCGCTCGATGACGTTTAGCAACCTGTGTAATACGGAGTTCCGGCTCAGCCTGAAGGGTGACTCCAAGCGCTTGTCGGTAGGATTGCAATTGGCCGCCTATCGCAGCGTACTCAATGTGATCGATTCGCTACCATTAGCGAGTAGACATCTCATCAAGGCAAGGGTCTGGCGCACGAGACATCACCAAGGGATCGCGGTCTGCGTCATCGCCTACGCATCGCCGCAGAATCCTACAAAGCACGTTGTACACGATACGGATTGGGAACTGGCTGCCAGGCTCGAAACACATGGCGGCACCTGCCGGCGCCGCCATGCCTACAGCATCAGCTTCCTTGTTTCAGAAGCAGTGAATAAAAAGATTAATCTGCGGCTGTGATCTCCCACTTATTAACCTGGCGACCAGGTATGACTCGCACCATGAACGTCGAGGCCTGGTACACCACCGTCCCCCTTGGGACGCTCCCCTTCGCTGGTAACGACACGCGCGACACGTCCACGCCCATGGGCAGCACCCACAACATGCCGTTGATATTGCCCACTGCAGCGCGCACTGTCCCTGTCAGATCACTGACCTGCAAATAACTGAATCCATCGCGCTGAAACTCGTAGATGTGCCACGACGGATCTAGTGAGAGATCAGGAGCCTTTGGAGTGCTTTCCCCAAGGCCGGTGGCCATCATCGAAGCGTTAGGTGCTCCGTGGGTAGGATCAGGGCAGCAAGCTTGAGCCGATATGGCAACGGCCTGGAGCCCACCCAACAATGCGATGCTCAACATGGTGCTTGTCTTGATTTCCATGAGTTTTCCTTTCCCCTGAATGGGGAGATTTCGCCTGCATTTCAGGCTTACTCAAGGTACGTGCTGCAACAAGTCACCTGTTGACAAATGAAGCAAGCAATCTTGACCAACGGCAAGGTTTCACAACGCGTCGCCCCTTAGAGACACCGTGCAGCCATGCAGCTCAAGCAATTGACGACAACGCATCGCCAACCAATGACAGATCGCGACATGCTCGATGCGCTCAGCGCCGATGCGTTGACGCAGACTGGTCCACGCACACCGATGCGATGGGTCCGACCTGACGGATAGTGGCGGAATTTATGGAATTTTCACACTCCAAAAAAGACGATTTTTGTACCGCTCGCATCGCATTTCGCATTCTCGGTCGCCTCTGCTAGAGCATGCGAAGAAGCAAACCGATGACGCGTAAACCCGCATCAACACACGACTCTGCCTCTTGTATGTTCAAGAGGTCAGTAGAGAACGGAGAGAGAAAAACGCCTGGATGGGCACCGAAAACGGCACCTGCGGGAGGCGCATGCTCAAGAGGCCAATGCGGGAAGCCCCGCCAACACTGGGGTTGCGGGCATAAAAAAACCCAACGGAGAACGGTTGGGTCCTGGGTGAATGGTGGGCCGTGATGGATTCGAACCATCGACCAAAAGATTAAAAGTCTTCTGCTCTACCGACTGAGCTAACGGCCCAAAACAACGCCCCGGCATTGCGCCGGGGTGCGCAGTCTACCTCAATGCGGGGCATTTCGCGAAATCAAACGTAGCGAGTCGGATCGGGGACGCCAGCCTCAGCGAAGCCGGCGGCACGCAAGCGACAGGCATCACAATGGCCGCAGGCGCGACCGGCGGCGTCGGCGCGGTAGCAGGAGACGGTCAGGCCGAAGTCAACGCCCAGACGCACGCCTTCGCGCACGATGTCAGCCTTGCTCATCTGTTGAAGCGGCGCATGCACACGCAGCCCGGCGCCTTCCACGCCGGCCTTGGTGGCGATGTTGGCCAGGGTCTGGAAGGCATCGATGAACTCCGGGCGGCAGTCGGGATAGCCGGAGTAGTCCACCGCGTTGACGCCGCAGAAGATGTCCGCCGCACCCAACACCTCGGCCCAACCCAATGCCACCGACAGCATGATGGTGTTGCGCGCCGGCACATAGGTCACCGGGATGCCCGAGCCGCCAGCATCCGGCACCTCGATGTCGTCGGTCAGGGCAGAGCCACCAATGCTGCGCAGATCGACGTTGACGGTCTTGTGCGCCACCACATTCAGGGCGCTAGCCACACGTGCGGCCGCGTCCAGTTCCGAGGTGTGGCGTTGACCGTAGCGTACGCTCAACGCATGTACGGCATAGCCTTGCGCGCGAGCGATAGCGACAACGACGGCCGAATCCATGCCACCGGAGAGAAGGACAACAGCGTTTTTCATGGGCACGCGGATCTGTGGAAAAAGAAGAAAAGCCTGAACACGCGAACGGATACAGATGCAACGCAGGCAAACGCCGGGCCACGAATAAAAAGCCGCCCAAGTGAACTCACCGCCCTGGCTCGTCGTTCCACAGCAACTTGTGCAACTGCATCTGGAAGCGGACCGGCAGGCGATCAGCGACGATCCAGTCGGCCAGTTCGCGTGCGTCCAGGTCGCTCTTGCTCGGCGAGAACCACACCATGCAACGCGCCTGCAGTTGATGCTCGGCAACCAGGGCACGCGCCCATTCGTAGTCGGCACGGCCGCATAGCACGAACTTGATCTGGTCGCGCGCGGTCAGCAGCGTCAGATTCTCCCAACGGTTGCGCTGCGCTTCGTGCGAAGCCGGGGTCTTGATGTCGAGCACGCGCGAGACGCGCGGATCGACCTCGGCGATGTCCAGCGCGCCGGACGTCTCCAGCGACACGTCGTAGCCGGTATCGCACAGACTCTGCAAGAGCTGCAAACACCGCTTCTGCGCCAATGGCTCACCACCGGTGACGCAGACATGGCGCACGCCATGGCGCGCGACTTCGGCCAGGATCGCATCGATGTCCCACCACTGCCCGCCATGAAAGGCATAAGCCGTGTCGCAGTAGCTGCAGCGTAACGGGCAGCCGGTCAGCCGCACGAACACGGTCGGCCAACCGGCGCTGTCGGCCTCGCCCTGAAGCGACAGGAAGATTTCCGTCAGCTTCAGTCGTGGAAGCGGGCTTTGGACGATCTCGCTGGGAACGGCGGCCATGGCATCATCAAAGGTGCTCCCGCGACGGTGGCGGCAGCGTCGGAGGTGGTCAGCGCAACTGCTGACCGATGCGAATCGACTGCAGACGGTCCTGCGCGGTACGCGCGGCATCGGAGCCAGGATACTTGCCGATCACCTGTTGCAGGGTCTGCTCGGCCTCCTGGACACGCCCTTCGCCGTACTGCGACAAGCCCAGCTTGAGCATCGCGCCAGCGGCCTTGTCGTGCGTCGGATAGCGGCCGATCAGGTCGCGAAACTGGGACTCGGCCAGATCGAAATTCTTGGTGGCGTAATAGCTCTCGCCCAGCCAATACAGGGCGTTGGGCGCATAGACGCCGTTCGGATACTTCTGCAGAAAACTCTGAAACAGGTTCGCCGAATCCGCATATTTACCAGCCTTCAGCGCGTCGAAGGCGAGGTTGTAGCTGGTGCGCTCGTCGCCAGTGGCGGCCAGCATGCCGGCATCGCCATGCAGCGACGGCGGCGGTTCGGAGATGGTCGCCGGCTTTGTCGTCGGCGCGACAGAAGGCGCCACCGCATTGGCCGGAGGGAGCGACGGACTGGCGGCACCAGCTCCCTTCTCGATCTGGTTCAAGCGGCCATCCAAGTCAAGGTACTGGTCCTTGGTCTGCTGCTTGAGTTGCTCGTTGTCGTGTTGCAATTGTTCGATCGTGGCCTGCATCGACTGCATCTGCGTCCGCAGCTGGTTGAGCTGGTTCAGCATGTCGATGTTGCCCTGGGAATTCATCGCCTGCTGCTCGAGCGCGGAAACGCGGTCGGCCAAGCTTGCACGTTGCGCATGAACCGGCGCGGCGACCACAAGGGTCACCGCGACGATCATCGATGTCAGAACACCGATACGCATGCCTTACTGCGCCGTGTAGACAATCTCGACGCGACGGTTCTGCGACCAGCAGGACTCGTTCGATTCGGTGCAAACCGGATGCTCTTCGCCGAAGCTGACAACGGTCAGCTGGGCAGCGGAACCACCATTGGCCTGCAGCGCGGAAAACACGGAGTTGGCGCGACGCTCGCCCAGACCCATGTTGTACTCGCGCGAGCCGCGCTCGTCGGTATTGCCCTGCAAGGTGATGCGCGAGGACGGACGGTCACGCAGGTACTTGGCATGGCAGGCCATGATCGCCTGGAACTCCGGCTTCACGGTGTCCTTGTCCAGATCGAAGTAGACCACACGCTGGCGCAGGCAGGCATCGGTATTCAGATCGCCCGGGCCGTACAGGCCGGAGGTCGACGAACCCGACGGGGTGGTGCTCCCGGTGGTCCCGGTGGTGTCAGTTTGCGGGTGTTCCTTGACCTTCTTCGAGCAGCCGGCCAGGGCTGCGACGGACAACAGAGAAACAAGCAGAACGCGGGTAGTCTTGTTCATGGCGATACCTTTATGGCTCCTGGGCCGATAGGGGGTTCAACAGCGGATATTAACATCAAACTTACATGTCAACGCGCGGTGCGATACGGCGACCAGGACGGTTCACGTACATCGCCATCGGCCAGGACCAGACGCTGGCGGACGCGGGCATCAGCCGAGACCGCATACAGCACTCCACGCCCGCCTTCGCGTGCCGCATACAGCACCATGCTGGCGTTGGGAGCAAAGCTCGGCGACTCGTCCAGCGAGCCGGTGGACAAGGTGCTCCAACGCGGCGCTCCCAGGCTACGGTCCATCATCGCGATCTTGTAACTATTGCCGCTGCCCTGGGCCACGGCGATCTTTTTGCCATCGTAAGACACGCTGGCAGTCGCGTTGTAATTGCCCTGGAATGTGATTCGCGTTGCACTACCGCCCGTCGCCGGCACTTGGTAAATCTGCGGACGGCCGCCACGGTCGGAGGTGAAATAGATACTATTGCCATCCGGCGCCCAGGTCGGCTCGGTATCGATGCCAAAGTTATTGGTCAGCTGGGTCAATTGCTTGCTACCCAGATCCATCACGTAGATCTCCGGGTTGCCACTGCGCGACAGCGTCAGGGCCAACTTTCTGCCGTCCGGGGAGAACGACGGCGCACCATTGATGCCACGGAAGCTGGACACCAACTGACGGGCGCCGGTGGCGATGTCCTGGATATAAATCGAGGAATTGCCATGTTCGAAACTGACGTAGGCTAGTTTCTTGCCGTCCGGGCTCCAGCTCGGCGACAGCAGCGGTTCGGCCGAGCGCACGATGGTCTGCGGGTTGTAGCCGTCCGAATCGGCCACCATCAGCGCATAGCGCATGGCCCCATCCTTGCCGCTGGCAGTGACATAGGCAATGCGTGTCCAGAACGCGCCGCGCACGCCAGTGATTTTTTCGTAGATCGCATCGGCCATTTGATGCGCGACATCGCGCATTGCATTGGCACGGGCGGTCATCGCCAGACCGAGAATGCGCTCGCCCTTGGCCACGTCGAACAGTTCGTATTCGACTCGGTAGGCACCCTCGCCCGCGTCCAGCACGCGACCGACCACCAGGTAGTCCTGTTTGAGTGCGCGCCAGGTGGCGTACTGCACATCGCTACCGCGGGTCGGACGCTCGACCATCTGCGCCTCGGGCAGGTCGCGGAATTGACCGGAGCGGTCAAGGTCGGCGCGCACCACCGCCGCCACGTCGGTGGAAGGTGCGGCGGCCGAGCCTTGGTAAGGCATCGGCACGACAGCAATCGGAGTCGCCGATGCATTCCCGCCCACAATATCGATTTCCAACCCCTTGTCCTGGGCGGACGCAGTCAGGGGCAGCAACAGGGCGATCAGGACGGCAAACCAGCGCGGCAATTTCTTCATGGGTCGCTCAGCGGGGATCAGAAAGGCGCAAGAAATAGCAATGCGCGGGTGAATGTATTCGCAATCATGAACCATCGGCGCGTGAAGCCGATGACAGCACGATGGCGCAGTATCGCCTATCAGGCGCTACGCTGAACGCCATCAACCGCCTAAGCGCGCTTAGGCACAGCGGCGCCCGCTCAGCGATCCTGTGCAGTGAAGTTGAAGGTCAAATCGCGCGTGAACACCGATTCGAACCCGTGATATGGCAGTGGCTGAGCGCGCAGCACCGCGGCCTCGATCGAGCGCCGTCCGGCCTCGTCGTAGGGGCAGTCGGGGCTGACCTTGGCCTCGATCACTTGTCCGCCCACGATCTGCCGGATCGCGATTTTGCACTTCTGCCCCAACGGCACCGAATCCGGCCGCACCCATTGGCTCAGCACCGCCTGTTGAATCGCGGCGGCGTACTTGGCCTGCAAATCGGTGTTGTTGCCGTTCTGGCCCGGCGCCTCTTGCGGGGTGTTCGTGGCCGCTGCCGCGGCTTGCTTGGCGCTCAGGTCGGCGATCTGACGCAGCTTCTGCTGGGTCAGCTGTGCTTCGCGGTCGAGCTTCTCGCGCTGTTTGCGTATCTCGGCGATCTTCTGCTGGCGCTGCTCTTCCTGCTGCGCCGCCAGACGCTGCTTCTGCTCGGCCTCCTGCTGCCGTTTCTGCTCGGTCAGATCGATCTGTTCCTGACGGCGTTTGGCCTCCTGCTCCTGCTTTTCTTTTTCCTGGGAGATCGCGGCGCGGGTGGCGCGCTCCTGGTCCACCTTGTCCGGAACCGGGATGAAATCCTGCGCCTTCTGCTGCTGCGGCGTCGGCGCCTGCTGCGGTTTCGGCACTGGAATCGGCTGTGGCGGCGGCACCGTGTCCTCCTCGGCCACCTGCTTGACTGGCTCCGGTAGCGGTTCCGGCAACGGTTTGGGCGCATCCTGCACTGCTTTTTGCGCCGAGCGCACGTCCGACGCCGAGACCACCAGCGCGGCCTCGACCATCGGCGAGCCGGCCGCCGGCTCCACCTGACGCACCGGCGACCACCACCAGGCAAGGTAGAGCAGCAGCGCGATCAGCACGTGCACCGCCAAGGCCAAGGCGATGCCGAAGATCAGGCCATCGCCGTCGTCTTGGAGACGCGGCGGTCGGGAATCGACGTCAGCGTGCATTGTGTCCCGGCTGACTCATCAGACCGACCTTGGGAACGCCCGCCTGTTGCAGCAGAACCATGGTGTCCATGACCAACTGGTAGTTGGAACTGCCGGGCGCGGCGACGAACACCGGCACGTTCTTGTTCTGGCCGACGAATGCACGAACTTTCGCCTCTAGCTCCGGCTTGGCGATCTTCTCCGGTTTACCGTCCTGCAGGGTCAAGGTGTACTGACCATCGGCATCCACGGTGACGATCACCGGGTCCTTCTTGCTTTCCACCGAGCGCGCGGTGGAATCGGGCAGATCTACGTCCACGCTCAGACTGAGCAAGGGCGCGGTGACCATGAAGATGATCAGCAACACCAGCATCACGTCGATGTAAGGCACGACGTTGATCTCGGATTTGAGTTTGCGGCGCTTGCGGCGGGAAATGGCGGCAGTCATGCGGAAATCCTGGGAGTCGTGGACAGGCGGGCGACGCTCAGTCGCCGCTGGCCTGGCGCTGCAGGATGGAGCTGAATTCCTCCGAGAAGGTCTCGAAGCGTACGGCCAGACGCTCGACCCGAGTGCTGAAGCGGTTGTACGCCCACGCCGCCGGGATCGCCACGAACAAACCGATTGCGGTCGCGAACAACGCCTCGGAAATACCCGGCGCCACGGCAGCGATACCCGCCTGTTGGCCGCTGTTGATCATGTCGTGCATGGTCACCATGATGCCGAACACGGTGCCGACCAGGCCCACGTAGGGAGCGTTGGAAGCGATATTGGCGAGCAATTCAAGATTGCGCTCCAAACGATCCACTTCGCGCGCATAGGTGGCGCGCATCGCCCGCTGCGCACCTTCCAGCTGTATCCGGGCATCGAGATGACGCTTGTCGCGCAGGCGGGCAAATTCGCGAAACCCCGCCTCGAAGATCGCCTCCAGGCCACCGACCACGCGATTGCGATCGGTCGCCCCAGCGTAGAGCTTGCTCAAGTCGGCACCGGACCAGAAGCGGTTCTCGAACGCGTCAGCCTCGCGATTGGCCTGTTTGAACACCCGCCCCTTGCGGAAGATGATGACCCAACTGATCAGCGAGCCGAGCAGCAGCAGCAGCACGATCACCTTGACCGGCAAACTAGCCTTGACCATCAGGTCCAAGTAATTGATACCGCCATGGGCGGCAGTGCTGGCGACGGCCTGCGCGGCGGTCTGGGTCACGTCCTGCGGCAGGGTCTCCACCACTGTGTCCTGCAGGGCCAGAAGCAATGCAATCATCCGTCGTTCCTCAGTGATTCGGCTTGAGTGATTTGAATAGCGTTCAATGCGGCGTACAACACATCGTCGATGGCGCGAGGACGGAAGCTGCCAGCGCCCAGCGCCGCCACCTTCACCTGCGCACGCAACAACAATTCGCCGTCGCGGTGAATCGACTGCGCGAACAGCAGGCTGGCACGCTTGCATTGCGACAGCGCGACGCCCACTTGCAGGGAATCGTCCAGGCGTGCCGGGCGCAGGAAGTCGAGCTGCATCGCGTGCACCGCGAACACCAGATCGTGCTCCAGGCGCAAACGCTCCTGACCGTATCCCAACGCGCGCAGCCACTCCGTGCGCGCACGTTCCAGAAAGGCAACGTAGCGCGCGTGGTAGACCACGCCACCGGCGTCGGTATCTTCCCAGTAGACGCGTGTCGGCCAACTGAATAGAGGCTGGGGCTCGGGGCCAGTGACCCGGGACTCGGTGGTCATGACTGATTCCTTCGCGAGTGTGAAGCGCCGATGGCGGCGTTCATCGCGCTCCTCGTCCGCATCAGAACAACTCCCCCGCGTCACGGGCCTCGGGGCCAGGGTCTCGCTTGGGCTGCAAGCCCAGATGCAGATACGCCTTGTTGGTAGCCATCCGCCCGCGCGCGGTGCGGATCAGATAGCCCTGTTGGATCAGATAGGGCTCGATCACGTCCTCCAGGGTGCCACGCTCCTCAGACAACGAGGCAGCCAGCGACTCGACCCCGACCGGGCCGCCGTCGAAATAGTCGATGATCGTGCGCAGTAGGCGCCGATCCAGTTCGTCGAAGCCTTCGGCATCCACCTTGAGCATCTGCGTGGCCGCCTGCGCAACCGCCAGGTCGATGTGCCCGCCAGCACGCACCTGGGCGAAGTCACGGACCCGCCGCAGCAGGCGATTGGCGATGCGCGGGGTGCCACGCGCGCGCCGCGCGATCTCGGCACAGCCGTCGGCGTCGCACGCGATCCCGAGGATGCCGGCGGAGCGGCGCACGATCCGCGCCAGCTCTTCCGGCGTGTAGAACGCCAGGCGTTGCACGATGCCGAAACGATCGCGCAGCGGCGCGGTCAGCAGGCCCGCGCGCGTGGTGGCGCCGATCAGCGTGAACGGCGGCAGATCGATCTTGATCGAGCGCGCGGCCGGCCCCTCGCCGATCATGATGTCGATCTGGAAATCTTCCATCGCCGGATACAGCACCTCCTCGACCACCGGCGACAGACGGTGGATCTCGTCGACGAACAACACATCGTGCGGCTGCAGATTGGTCAGCAGCGCGGCCAGATCGCCGGCTTTTTCGATGACCGGGCCGGAGGTCACCCGCAGATTGACGCCCAATTCATTGGCGATGACGTGACTGAGCGTGGTCTTGCCCAGTCCGGGCGGCCCGAAGATCAGCACATGGTCCAGCGCCTCGCCGCGCGCCTTGGCCGCTTCGATGTAGATCGACAATTGCTCGCGCACCGGCTGCTGGCCAAGATAATCGTCCAGCCGCTTGGGCCGGATACTGGCTTCGACCGCCTCGTCCTCACCGGTGGCACTGCTGGCGATGATGCGCTCCATCAGCCGCACTCGGGACGTGGAGCACGGGCGCGGGCACAGGCTCCGCCCATCGGGCAGATCATCGACGAACGAACAGTGGCGCTGGCACGGGTCGGCATGCGTCTATTGTAGGCAAGGACTGCGTACGCTGCCGCGTTTGCGCATCCCACGCCCAGGCCACTCAGATCTCCACCTGCGCACCCAACTCCACCAGCCTGTTGCCGGGGATGCGGAAGAAACCCGTGGCGGGGGCGGCATTGCGGTGCATGAGCGCGAACAGCTTGTCGCGCCAGATCGGCATGCCGCGATTGGCACTGGCGACGATGGTCTCGCGGCTGGCGAAATAGGTGGTATCCATCGGATCGAAGTACGTCCCGCCCTGGTCGCAGGAACGCATCAGCGCCAGCGGAACATCCGGAGTCTCCATGAAACCGAAGCGCACATAGACACGGTAGAACTCGTCGCCGATGGCATCCATCTTCAGCCGCTGCTTGGCGGTCGCATATGGTACCGGCAGGGTCTCCACGGTCAGGAAGACGTTGCGCTCGTGCAGCACTTTGTTGTGCTTGAGGTTGTGCATCAGCGCATGCGGCACCACCATCGGGTCGGCGGTGAGGAACACGGCGGTTCCGGGCACGCGCACCGGTGGGGCCAGCATCAACCCGGGCAGGAAGGTATCGAGCTTGATACCGTCCTTGCGGATTTCGTCGTGCAACAGCTTGCGGCCGCGGCGCCAAGTGCGCATCAGGGTGAACAGGATCAGGCCGAGCAACAGCGGGAACCAGGCACCGTCCATGAACTTGATGATGTTGGCGTAGAAAAACGCGCCGTCCACCGTCAGAAACACCAGCGCGAACAACCACAGCAAGGGCGCAGGCACACGCGGATTGGCGCGCGCATAGATGATCATCAGCACCGTCGTGATCAACATGGTACCGATCACGGAGACGCCGTAAGCGGTGGCCAGCGACGCCGAGTCGCCGAAACCGATGACCGCCACCACCACCAACGCCAGTAGGCACCAGTTGACCGCTGGCACGTAGATCTGGCCGATGGTGGAATCGGAGGTGTGGCGAATGTGCATGCGCGGGATATAGCCCAACTGCATGGCCTGACTGGCGACCGAATAGGCGCCGGTGATCAATGCCTGCGAGGCGATCACCGTCGCCGCGGTGGCCAGCACGATCATCGGATACAACGCCCACGCCGGCACGGCCTCGTAAAACGGATTATTCACGGCGGCGGGGTGGCGCAACATCAATGCTCCCTGCCCCAGATAGGTCAGGGTGAGCATCGGCAACACCACGAATTGCCACGAGCGTCGGATCGCTTTGGCGCCAAAATGTCCCATGTCCGCGTATAGCGCTTCGCCACCGGTGACCGCGAGCACCACCGCACCGAGTACGAACACCGCATGCCAATTATGTTCGGCGAAGAAACGCATGCCCCACCACGGATTGAGCGCGTACAGCACTTCCGGCGCCTGCACCAGGTTGTAGACGCCGATTGCGCCCAACGCCACGAACCAGATCAGGGTAATCGGCCCGAACGCCTTGCCGACACGCTCGGTACCGAAGCGCTGCCCCAGAAACAGCACCACCAGCACCAGCAAGGTGATCGGCACGACGAACGGCTGCAGCCGCGGCGCAGCCACTTGCAGGCCCTCCACCGCCGACAGGACCGAAATCGCCGGGGTGATCACACCATCGCCGAAGAACAGCGACGCACCGAAGATCCCGAGAATACCCACAACGTACATGGAGCGCGAACCGGCCGGCAAGGTACGCTGCGCCAGCGCGGTCAACGCCATGATGCCGCCCTCGCCATCGTTGTCGGCGCGCATGATCACCGTGACGTACTTGAGCGTGACCACCAGCATCAACGCCCAGAACACCAGCGAGAGAATGCCCAGCACCGTGTTGTGATCGGGGCTGAGCCCATAGTGCGGCGAGAACGCCTCCTTCAGCGTGTACAGCGGGCTGGTGCCGATATCGCCGAACACCACGCCGATCGCCGTCAGCATCAGGCCGAGGCCCGGTTTGCCATGTGGATCGTGCCCCCCTGGGCGGGAGGCGGAACTTGGAGAGCTGGACATGATCACAGAGTAACGCCAAGACGTGAAGAATACGCGGGGAAAGACGGAGCCACCGACCGATCAGCGAAGCGCCGACTGCAGCGCCTTGCGAATGACCATGGCGACCTCGTCGCCATCGGCGGCGGCCTCGCGCGCCATCTTCGCCGCTTCAGCAGGCTTGTAGCCAAGCTGCTGCAGCGCCGATGTGGCCTCGGAGACCGCATCGGCACCCAGTTGCCCAGTGATCGGTGCGCCGCCGCTGAAGTCCGCCGCGCGGTCGCGCAACTCCACCACCATCCGCTCGGCGGTCTTCTTGCCGATGCCGGGAATACGGGTCAATGCGGTAACGTCGGCGGCGGTGATCAGCCGGGCGAACGCGTCCACGCTAACCCCGGACAGTACCGCCAAGGCGATCTTCGCCCCGATGCCGGTGACCCGTTGCACATCGCGGAACAGGCGCCGCTCGCCCTCGCGCAGGAAACCGTACAACGCGACACTGTCCTCCTTGTGCGCGTAGTGGGTGAACAGGATGACCTCGCGACCGACGTCGGGCAGGTCGTAGAAGGTGCTCATTGGCGCCTCCATTTCGTAACCGACACCGCCGACGTCGATCACCAACCATGGCGGCTGTTTGTAGGCGAGGATACCGCGCAGACGACCGATCATCGTAATACCCCTGCGCAAGGCGCAACGTGCGAATACAGATGCGCAACAGCCAATCGCCGGACCGACAAGAATCGCAGAGCCACCACCGGATCATGCGCTCCCACACCGACCACGTGGCAAGTCGTGTGCCTACCGCCAATGCTCCGGGTGCCGCGATGCTCGCTCATTTTCTACTCCATGCCTGTTGCGTGCCCACGCCCAGGCGTTGCGCAGTGGCGCGCACATGGGCATGGGTGATGGCCACCGCCAGCGCATCGGCGGCGTCGGCCTGCAATTTACCGCTCAGGCTCAACATCAACCCGACCATGTGTTGCACCTGTTGTTTCTCCGCCGCGCCCTTGCCGACAAGAGCCAGCTTGATTTCCTTGGCAGCGTACTCGTGCACCGGCAAGTCGCGCAGCACCACCGCGCAGATCGCCGCACCACGAGCGTGACCGAGTTTCAGCGCCGCATCGGCACTCTTGCCCATGAATACACGTTCGATCGCCACTTCCTGCGGCCGATACTCCTCGATCAGCGCATCGAGTCCGTGCAGCAGACGCTTGAGCCGCTGTGGGAAATCGCCTTCGCCGAGCAACCGCAACGGCGCATGGTAGACGTGCCGGGCACGACCAGCGGCATCCACGTCGATGATGCCCACACCTGTGCGCTGCGAACCGGGATCGATGCCGAGAATGCGAACGTCGCCAGGACTGAAGAGCGGCGACGCAGGCCGCGAAGGGCTTGCCGTGCGAGCACCGGATGCTGGCAGGGCACGCCACGACGACGGCGCATCAGACCTGGGCAACACGCCGTTTCGCCTCCCGCCCACAGGAAGCCCACAGGATCCCGGCGAGCACACCATCAACCCCCGCCACTCAATGCAGCCTGATCCACGTTGGAATAGACGTTTTGCACATCGTCGAGGTCTTCCAGCATGTCCAGCAGCTTGCGCACCTGCGTGCCGGTGTCACTGTCCACCGCGATGTCGTTGTCGGCACGAAAGGTGATGTCGGCATGGTCGGCGACCAAACCGAGCGCGTCCATGGCGTCCTTGACCGTCTGGAACGTGTCCGGCGCGGTCAGTACGTCGATCGCCCCATCCTCGGGATAGACCACGATGTCGTCGGCGCCGGCCTCGATCGCCGCCTCGGTGATTGCTTCCTCGTCGGCACCGGAGGCGAAGCTAAGCACCCCCAAACGCTTGAACATGAAGGCGACGGAACCTTCGGTCCCCAAGTTGCCACCGCACTTGCTGAAGGCATGGCGCACGTCGGCCACGGTGCGGACGCGGTTGTCGGTCAGGCAGTCCACGATCACCGCCACCCCGCCCGGCGCATACCCCTCGTAACGGATTTCTTCGTATTCCACCCCTTCCAGCTCGCCAGTGGCTTTCTTGATCGCGCGTTCGATCACATCCTTGGACATGTTCGAGGCAAGCCCCTTGTCCATCGCCACCCGCAGCCGCGGATTGTTCGACGGGTCGCCGCCGCCAGCGCGTGCGGCAACGCCGATCTCGCGGATGATCTTGGTGAAAATCTTGCCGCGCTTCGCATCGGATGCGTTCTTGCGGGCTTCGATCGAGGGGCCTCTACCCATGGGGCGTTCCGGACATCTGTAAGGACAAGCGGCGGATGTTACTCGATTGCGCTGCCGCGCCCCATTAGATGGACGCCACTCATGCGGAAAAGCGCCCGTCGCGCAGGAACGCCACAACCTGACGCGCCGCCTGCGCAGAGAACAGCAGTCCGCTATGGCTGGCCCGGACCTGGCAATGGTCGCTGAGCCCCGGCACCCAGGTCTCGGCGAGGGCCACGGTACCGTCGGAAAACCGGTCCATTGCGACGAAGTGCTTACCAAGCCCACGCGGCAGCGTTCCAGCGATCGCCCCGACCTGCGCTGCGCCATCCCAACCACGTAGTCCCTGCTGCAGCAACCCGGCGCTGCGCCCCAACACCATACCAAGGCCGCGATACACCAGGGCATGGGCGACGGCACTGCCTGCCAATGGGCTGCCAAGACACACTACCCGGGTCACTGGCAGCGAAGGCGCTTGGCGCAAGGCATGCAGTACGATCAGGCCACCCAGGCTGTGCCCGACCAGGGCCACCGGCCCCGATGCGGCTAGACGCTCGATGCGCGCGTGTAGCCGCAGCAACGCCGTATCGACGCCGCCGAAGACCGTCGAATAGCCGAAACTGGTCACATGGAATCCCTGCCGACGCAGCCGCAGCGCCAATGGCAGCAGGTATGGCCGCGCATTCCAGATCCCATGCAGCAACAGCACCTGCGCACGCATGCTCTCAGCCACCGGTAACGCCGACGCGGCAATAGCTATCGCCTAGAAAACCGCCGCACCGATCCTGGCGCAGGTCGCGAGGCATCGCCTGACCCGGGACGATCGGCCGCACACGCCCAGCGCTACCTTCATTCCATAACCACTTCATGAGCATCGACTAGCTAGGCGGCGACGGCCGGCGCAGGATGAATTCCAGGTCGCGGACCTGACCCACCGGGAATTCGTAAGTCCCGACCTTCTCGAAACCGTAGCGCGCATAGAAGCGCTGCGCACCGAGATTCTCTGACCACACGCCCACCCACAGCGTGCGCGGGCCGTCGCGCTCCAGCCAAGTCAGTGCGGTCTCTAACAGACGACTGCCCCAACCGCTGTTCTGGTAGGCGCGTAGCAGGTACAGCCGCTTCAGTTCGCCGTCGCCGGGGCGTACCTGCGCATGCGGCAACCCGCAGGGGCCGGCGGCTGCATGCCCGATCACCGCGCCATCGTGCTCGACCAACCAGAGCGCATAGTCCGGATGCGTCAACACGAGCCGCGCACGTGCGAGCGAATAAGCCTCGGTCAGAAAGGCGCGCAGTTCCGATTCGGGATAGAGATGACCGAAGGTTTCGCTGAAGGTCGTCGTCGCGATTCGCGTCACCGCCTCGGCATCGTCGAGCCTGGCGCGGCGGATCTGCACCGCTCAGCGCGCCGCGTGTTCTGCGTCGGAGGCTTCGTCGTCGCCTTCCTCTTCCTCGCCCTCTTCGTCTTCGTCGTATTCCTCCTCTTCGTCTTCATCTTCCTCGTATTCGTAATCGTCTTCGCCGAAGTCCTCGCCGTCCCAGCGGCCCTCCGGGTCCTCTACGAAGGCCAGCGGCGCATTAGCACCGTTACCCACTCGCACCAGCCATCCGCCGAATACGCGCGCGCGCTGGGTGACGATGGCATCCACTGCACCCTCATTGCCGAGGGTTTCCCACTCCAAGTTGAATGCGTTCTCGCTCATGTGACTCTCTTTCGCTAAGGCGGGGGGATGGATAAAGAAAACTACAGCGCGCGCGGCCGCACCTGCACGTGCACCTCGGCCAACTGGGTGTCGGCGATCGGCGACGGCGCATCGGTCATCAGATCCTGCGCGCCGGTGGTCTTGGGGAACGGAATCACGTCGCGAATCGACTCGGTACCGGCCATCAATGCCGCGATACGGTCGATGCCGAAGGCAATGCCGCCGTGCGGTGGCGCGCCGTAGTTCAACGCATCGAGCAGGAAGCCGAACTTGGCCCGCGCCTCCTCAGCGCCGATGCCCAGCAGTTCGAACACCGCGCTCTGCATGTCCGGACGGTGGATACGGATCGAACCGCCGCCGATTTCGTTGCCGTTGAGCACCATGTCGTAGCCACGCGACACGGCGGTCTTGGCATGTGCGCGCAACGTGGCGATATCGTCCACCGCTGGCGCGGTGAAGGGGTGATGCAGGGCCACGTAGCGCTGCGCCTCCTCGTCCCATTCGAACATCGGAAAATCGGTGACCCACAGCGGACGCCAGCCCACGGCGATCAGACCGAAGTCCTTGCCAGCCTTCAGCCGCAATGCCCCCATGAAATCGGACACCTTGGTGTAGGCACCAGCGCCGAAGAACACGATGTCGCCGCGACCGGCACCGACATGGGCAAGCAGCGCGTCGAACGCGGCCCCGTCGAAGAATTTCTGGATCGGCGAACTGATCTCGCCACTGTCGGCGATCTTGACGTAGGCCAGGCCCTTGGCACCGTACTTGGCGGCATGCGCGGCGTACTCGTCGATCTGCTTGCGCGACAGGCTGGCACCGCGCGGAATCCGCAACGCGGCGACGCGGCCATCGGGATCGTTGGCCGCGCTGGAAAACGCCGCGAAATCGCAGGCCTTGACCTGTTCGGCGACGTCCACCAGCTCAAGGTCGATGCGCAAGTCCGGCTTGTCCGAGCCGTAACGGCGCATCGCCTCGGCCCAGGTCATGCGCGGGAAGCCGGCATCCAGCTCGACATCGACGACGTCCTTGAAGATAGTGCGGACCATCGCCTCCACGAAGTCCTGCACGTCGCGCTCGCGCACGAAGGCGAACTCCATATCGAGCTGAGTGAATTCGAGCTGACGGTCGGCGCGCAGCGCCTCGTCGCGGAAGCAGCGCGCGATCTGGTAATAACGATCGAAGCCAGCCACCATCAGAATCTGCTTGAACAACTGCGGCGACTGCGGCAAGGCATAGAACTCGCCTGGGTGCATGCGTGCCGGAACCAGAAAGTCGCGCGCGCCTTCCGGGGTGGCCTTGGTCAGAATCGGCGTCTCAATGTCTTGGAATCCGCGCTCATCAAGGTAGCGGCGCAGCGCCTGCACCAGCTTGATACGGGTGCGCTGCATGCGCTGCATCTCCGGACGGCGCAGGTCGAGATAACGGTACTTCAACCGGGTCTCTTCGCCCGGATTTTCATGTGCGTGGAACGGTAGCGGCGCGGCTTTATTGAGTACGCTGATGGCGCTAGCGATCACTTCGACCTTGCCGCTGCGCAGCTTGTCGTTGACCGCGTGGCGAGCACGCACCACGCCCTCGACCTGCAGGACATCCTCGTAACCCAGACTGGCGGCGACCTTGAACACCTCGGCGTTCTCCGGCTCCACCATGATTTGGACGATGCCCTCGTGATCGCGCAGATCGATGAAACACACACCGCCGAGATTACGCGCGACATCGGTCCAGCCGGCCAAGGTGACGGTTTGGCCGATCAGCGTCTCATCGACCAGGCCGCAAAAGTGGGTACGCATCGCAAGCTCCAAGCAAGGGGGCGACCAGCGCAGAAGGCACCGGCAAGCCGGATATTCTGCGGTGCCGCGCCGGCCCGGGCAAATCGCCGTTGGCGCAGCCGGCCTTGGTAAGAAGCACAGGTCGTCAGCAGTGTCACACCCACGCTACGTTTGGCTGACAACCGCCTGGCGAAACGCTGCGGCGTCCTAGGGCGCCGCCGGTTTGGCCGGAGCCGCAGGTGCCGACGCTGGGCTCGACGCCGCAGCCGCTGGCTTAGGCGCGGCCTCGGAGGCCGCTGCGGGCTTCGTCTCGCCACCGCTCTCGGATCCGACCAGATTGCGCTTCTTTTCGCCGTCCTTCTTGAAATCGGTCTCGTACCAGCCACTGCCAGACAAGCGAAACGCCGGGGCGGTGAGCTGACGTTTAACCGCAGATGCGGCGCAGGCCGGACAGACTTCCGGATCAGGATCGGACAACTTCTGCAGACGATCGAAAGTGTGACCGCACGCAGCACATTGGAACGCATAAATCGGCATGGCGGCAAAAACGCAACAGGAACGGGAAGGCAAATATGAGGGCCAACCGCTCGCTTTCAAGCACGGGGTTCAGATGGAGCCCGGTTACGACTATCGCGGCGGCGATTCCGGAGTCGCCAACGGCGTGGCCGCTGCGATCGTCGATGGCGCGGCCGGGGTGACAGACTGCGTCTGTCCGGGCGCGGGCGCGACGTTGACATGCCCAGGCGCTGCGGGGGCGGGCGTGGCCTCGACCAACGTCACATCGAAGGGCATGCGCAACAACAGCGCAGGCAACAACGTGCTCAACGCCGCATACAACAGCAGCGCACCGAACAGCGCCTCGGCGATAACGAAGCGATCGCGCAAAATACCAGCCAGCACCAGGGTGAAGATCAGCGTCGGCGCCAGCGCCAACGAGACCCGCAGACTACTGCGCGCATCCTCGCCGAACAGCATCCGGCGCTGCAACCAGACCATGCCGATGCGCAGCGGCAATACGCAGGCGGTCAATGCCAGTCCCAGCCCCAGCGCGTGCAGGCTCAGCGCCCCGCTCGGCACCTTGGTGCCGGCGTTGAAAAAATAGAACGGCACGAAGAACGAAGCGAATAGCCGGACCGCGTGCAGGTTCTCGTCGGAGGCCAGCAACGGCATGCGCTGGCGCAACAGGCGCGCCACCAATCCCGCGATAAACGCACCGACCAGATAGTACACGCCCAGCGAATAGGTGATATAGGCCGCGATCAGACCGACCATCACCAGCAGCGAAAATTCCGATCCCGGCGCCTGTGGCGCGACCCAACGCCCCAGCCCCACGAACAGCAATGGCAGACCGATCAACATCGCCGCCAGCGCCAGACTGGAAAGTCCCATCCGCCACGGATCGCTGGCCTGCAGGATCGCGAACAGGGCCGCCAACGCCAGCAATTCGCCGGCGATGGCCTTGCTGGTGACCCAGAACCGCTCCTCCTCATCGAGCCCAAGCCTCCCCAGCGAATCGATGATGAACCCCGTGGACGGCGTCAGCAGTGCCAGGGCCAGCAGACCCGCAGCCTGCCACGGCAGCCCGGCATAGCGCCAAGCCAACCAGCCAGTCCCGAACAAGGTGCCGCCGCGTACCAGCAGATGCAGCAATAACGGCCACAATCCGCGACGCAAGGCCTTCAACTCCACCTCCAGGCCCGCGAACAGGAACAGCGAAGAAATCCCGAGGGTCGCCAGCAGACTCACCACCTGGTCGTGCGCCTTGGCCCCCATCGCCAGCATCGCCACGATGCCGAACAACAGGCAGCTCAACGGCGCTGGCATCGCGAAACGCTGTAGCGCGCGCGGAATGACCAGCAAAGCGAAGATCAACAGCAAATAGATCAGTTCGTGAGACATCGAGCAGTCCGTTCTGTCGCGCATGCGTGGTCGCGCTAGGCGAGGAGGATGTCGCGGATTGGTTTCCGACGGCAATGGCGATGATGACGCTTCATCCGTGTCCGTGCCATCACGCCGCACCATCGCGGCATACAGCGCAAGCCTGGGTCAACGGCAAACACACAACAGCGCACTTTTGCCTTGCCATCGTTGCGCCACACCGCACCAAAGAATCCAGAGCAAATCTACGGGCCGGTCACCAAACCGACATGCGCCATCGCACCGGCTTGGACAGCGTGGACAGCACCTTCATCGCGCCGCCGTGTCGCATCGGATCAACCTTCATATCTTCATAGACGATCTTTCACCGATGTATCGCCGGCCACATGCCAATCTCGCAGCGGCGACCTATCATGGTCGGCGCCGCTTTCGTTTCATGCACGCCATGACCGACCTCACCCGCCGCCGCCTGCTCCGCGCCGGCCTTGCCGCCAGCACCGCCAGCCTGCTGCCACCGAGCATCGCGCGCGCCGCCGCGATCGCCCCGGACGTGCGCAGCGGCAGCCTGAACGACCTGCAGCACGTGGTGATCCTGATGCAGGAGAACCGCGCCTTCGACCACTACTTCGGCAGCCTGGCCGGCGTGCGCGGCTTCGGCGACCGCTTCCCGATTCCCGCACCGCCATTGCCGGGAACGCCACCGCGCAGCGTATGGCTACAACCCAGCGCAGACGGCAGCCGCCTGTTGGCGCCATTCCCCCTGCACACCGCGCACGACTTCGCCACCATGCGCGTACAAGGGACGCCGCATACCTGGCCCAACGCGCAACAGGCCTGGGACCACGGGCGCATGGGCCGGTGGCCAGCGGCAAAACGCGACCACGCGCTGGCGCACTACGAGCGCGCCGACCTTCCGTTCCAATTCGCACTGGCCGACACCTTCACCGTGTGCGACGCCTACCACTGCGCGATCCAGGCCGGCACCAACCCGAACCGCGTGTTCCTGTGGACCGGGCAGAACGATCCGCACGCACGCGCTGGCGGGCCGGTGATCGCCAACTCGCACGACAATTTCCCGGAACTGGGCGGTGATCCCAACGACTACCGCTGGCACAGCTACGTCCAGGCGCTGCAGCAGGCTGGCGTGTCCTGGCAGATCTACCAGGACATGGCCGACAACTTCACCGACAACCCGCTGGCCGGATTCGCAGCGTTTCGCGCGGCGTGGCGCGGCGCCCCCGGGCACGATCCGCAATTGCGCGCACGCGGCGTCGGCACGCGTACCCTGACACAGTTGCGCGAGGACGTGCTGGCCGCGCGCCTGCCGTCGGTCAGCTTCATCATCGCCGACGCCGCCGGCAGCGAACATCCCGAACCCTCCAGCCCCGCGCAGGGCGCGGCCTACACCGCGCGCGTGCTCGATGCGCTCACCGCCGCACCAAACGTCTGGTCACGCACCGCACTGCTGCTGATGTTCGACGAAAACGACGGTTTCTTCGACCACGTCCCGCCGCCCGCACCGCCCTCGCCCGACCCGTCCGCGGCCGGCGGCTGGGCCGGCGCATCCAGCGTGGACACCCATGGCGAATACCATCTGCATCCTGCACCCGGCGAAGACAAGGTCGATCTACCGGAACTGCGCGGCCGTCCCTATGGCCTGGGTCCGCGCGTGCCGCTGTACGTGATCTCGCCGTGGAGCCGCGGCGGCTGGGTCGACTCGCAGGTCTACGACCACACCTCGGTACTGCGCCTGCTGGAACGCCGCTTCGGCGTTGTCGCCCACGGGCTGACGCCATGGCGCCGCGCCGTGTGCGGCGACCTGGTCGATGCCTTCGATTTCCGCCAGGCCGACACGCGCCCGTTCATCGCCAACCTTCCCGACGTGCGTGCCGCGGCGGCACGCGCGGCGACGTTGCGCGAGCACGCACTACCGCCGACGCCAACGCAGATACAGCCGCCACGTCAGTCCTTCGGCGTGCGTCGCGCGCGTGCCGTGCCATATCGCCCCGATGTGCAGTTGCAAGCCGACGCCGCACACGGCACGGTGCGGCTGCGCATGCGCAACAGCGGCGCGGCGACCGTGCTGCACGTGTACGACCGCCATGCCCTGGACGCGATTCCACGGCGTTACACGCTTGGCCGCGACGCCACCATGGAAGGCACTTGGACACTCCACGACGGCCACTACGATCTGTGGCTGCTCGGCGCCAACGGCTTCCATCGGCATTATCGCGGCACACTCCCCACACCGGCATTGATCGCCGAGGTAGAAGCCGCTACGCCCACGGCCGACACGCTGCGCCTGCGCCTGCATTCCACGGCGGCGCGCCCGCAACGCATTCGCGTGCGCCCCGGCGCCTACGCCGACGCAATGCCAGCGTTGGAACTGGAACTGGCCCCCGGACAAACCGTCGAGCGGCACTGGCCAGCGGCACCGAGCGCCGGCTGGTACGACCTGTGGCTGCTGCACCCCGACGACAGCGCGCAACGACTGGCGGGGCGCGTGGAGAGCGGACGAGCGGGCCATACCGATCCGGCGCTCGGCGGTCCGGCGCGGCTGTACCAGTCCGAGGTGAGCAAGCAACCGGGCTGATTCCAAGGGTCATGGCCTGTTGGCTGACGCGATCGAAGCTGATTTCGATGCCTGCCAATTGATGCCTGCCGATTCAAACCGCGCCTACCTCGCCAATGGGCTGACTGCCACCGCGCACGGATCACCCCGGCCACCACGCCACTACCGCTTGCGCCACTGCTTTCAGCGCCGCGTCGCGTGCATCACTGTCGACCGTCGCCATGTTCAGATAGGCGGTCAGCAACAAGGGAGCCGACCTGCCCGGCGGCCACACGATGGCGATGTCGTTACGGCTGTCGGTGCCGTTGTTGCCCGTCTTGTCGCCGATCCTCCAGCCCGCCGGCAAGCCCGCGCGTAAACAGTCGTCGCCGGTGCGATTGTCGATCATCCAATCGATCAGGCGCTGGCGCGAGGCCGGCTGCAACACATCGCCCAACAGCAACGTGCGCATGGTGCTCGCCATCGCCGCAGGCGTGGTGGTGTCGCGCGGGTCGTCCAAGGCGAAGGCGTTCATCGACGGCTCGTTGCGATCGGAACGGGTCTGGGTGTCGCCATGCGCGCGCAGAAAGCGGGTCAGCCCCGGCGGATCGCCGACCAAGCGCAACAACAGATTGGCCGCCCCGCCATCGCTGAAGATCATGGCAGCCCGGCACAGCGCATCGACGCTGAGCGTGCCGCCGACATGCGGCTTGGTCACCGGCGCGTAGGACACCACGTCCGCTGCGCGGACCCGCACCTGCTGATCCAGCCCGATCTCGCCACGATCGACCCGCTGCAACACCGCCACAACCAAAACAAATTTGAAGGTGCTGCATAACGGGAAACGCTCCTGCTCACGCCGACCGATGCGCTGGCCGGTGCCGCTATCGAGCAGATAGATACCCAACCGGCCACCGCTGCGGCGCTCGATCTCGGCCAGCCGCTGTTGCAGCGCCAGCGTCTTGTTTGAAAGCGGTTTCGCCTGCACTGCGGCCAACGCCAGCGCGCTTGCGCCCACGCCCACACCTTGCAAGAACCGTCGTCTCGTCAGCATCGTCCACCTCCGTCAGGAGCCAGGATGATGGGCGTCTTGACCGAAGCCCACCAGCGAGGTTATTCAATCGCTCTGATGAGGAATATTGATCGTTTGCGATGAGTCGTCCACATCTGCCGTTGAACGCCCTGCGCGCCTTCGAAGCCGCCGCGCGGCACCAAAATCTGACCCGCGCGGCAGCCGAACTGTGCGTGACCCAAGCCGCGCTGAGCCATCAGATCAAGCACTTGGAAGCCCGCCTGGGCTTGGTCCTGTTCCAGCGCCTGCCTCGCGGCGTGGCACTGACCGAAGAAGGGCAACGCCTGCACCCCGTCCTGACCGAAGCGTTCGACCGCATTGCCGTCACCCTGCAACGCTTTGCCGGTGGCAGCTACCGCGAGACCTTGCGCGTGGGCGTGGTCGGCACCTTCGCAGCGGGCTGGCTGCTGCCGCGCCTGGAGGCCTTCCACACCGCGCATCCGGACATCGAATTGCGTGTACACACCCACAACAACCGGGTCGATCTGGCCTGCGAAGGCCTGGATCTGGCGATCCGTTTCGGCGACGGCGACTGGCAGGGCCAATGCGCCACACCGATCCTGGACGCGCCATTTGCACCGGTATGCGCCCCGGCACTGGCACACGCCTTGCGCACGCCGGCGGACCTGGCCAGGACAACGCTGCTGCGCTCCTACCGGCTGGACGAGTGGCCGCGCTGGCTGCACGCTGCCGGCGCAGCCGAGGTGCAGGCCGATGGACCGATCTGCGACGCCTCGCTGACCCTGGCCAGTATCGCCGCGGCGGGGCACGGCGTCGCCCTGCTGCCGCTACGTCTGTTCGCCCAGGACCTAGCCGCCGGACGCTTGCTGTGCCCGTTCCCGATCCACATCGACCTGGGCCGGTACTGGTTGACGCGCTTGCGTTCGCGCGCCGAAAGCGACGCCGCCCGGCGCCTGCGCGACTGGCTGCGCAGCGAGCAACCCCAGGCGGCGGACTGAGCACGACGCGCCTTTACCGCGCTGCGATGCCGGCATCCAGGCCGTGCTGCCACCGCTCATCGCGAGCAACTGTATGCCCTCTCAAGGCAAGTCGGTCCGCGTGGATGAACCGGCATGTGTGCGGGCAGCGCTGGCGAGCACACCTGCGCGCAGCGGCTTACGCGCCCTCGATGAGTTCCATCCACACCTGCTCGGCCTGCGCCAATTGTTGCGCAGTGGCTTCGCGGTCGCGACCGAGCACCGCCATTTTCTCGGGATCGGCGTAGTAGCGGGGATCGGCGAGTTGACGATCCAGTTCGGCCAGTTCCGTCTCCAGCTCGCCCACGCGCTTCTCGGCCGCCGCGAGTTTGTGCGGATTCTGTGGTTTCTTCGCCGGCAACGGTTTGACCACTGGTGGCGGAGTCGGCGCGGCCTCGGCCAGCTTCTGCTTGGTGCCCTGCGCGGCCGGACGCGTCCGCAGCCAGGCGGCATATTCGTCCAGATCGCCGTCAAACGGCTCGACCACCCCATCGGCCACGCGCCAGAAGTTGTCGCAGACCAGGCCGATCAGGTGTCGATCATGCGAAACCATCACGATCGCCCCCTCGAAGTCGCTCAGCGCCTCGGCCAGTGCTTCGCGCATTTCCAGATCGAGGTGATTAGTCGGTTCGTCGAGCAGCAGCACGTTGGGTTGCTGCCAGGCGATCAACGCCAGCGCCAGACGCGCACGTTCCCCACCAGAAAAACCATCGACCGGCTCGAACGCACGGTCACCGGGAAAATTCCACTTACCGAGGAAATCGCGAAACGCCTGATTGCTCGCCTCCTTGTCGATCTCGCGGAAGTGTTCCATCGGCGACTGGCCTTCGTGCAGCGACTCCACCGTGTGCTGGGCGAAGTAGCCGATGCGCAGATCCGGATGCGCCATGCGCTCGCCGGCGATGGGCTGCAATTCACCGACCAGGGTCTTGACCAGCGTGGTCTTGCCAGCGCCGTTCGGGCCGAGCAGGCCAATGCGCTGGCCGGCCTCCAGACCAAAACCGACGTTGTGCAGAATCACCGCATCGCGGCCATAACCGGCCTGCACCTGGTTCAGGCGGATCAACGAAAACGGCAGCTTGGCCGGCGACGCCAACTCGATGCGGAATTCGCGCTCGGCCCGCACCGCCTCGGTGCCGGCCAATTTCTCCAGGCGCTTCATCCGGCTCTGCGCCTGCGCGGCCTTGGAGGCCTTGGCCTTGAAGCGGTCGATGAAGCTTTGCAGATGGGCGCGCTCGGTCTGTTCCTTCTCGTGCGCGATCTGCTGCTGACGCAGTTGTTCGGCGCGTTGGCGCTCGAAATCGGTGTAACCGCCCGTGTACAGCTTGGCGCCGCCGCCATGCAGGTGCAGGGTGTGGGTGGCCACGTTGTCGAGGAACTCACGGTCGTGCGAGATCAGCAGCAGCGTGCCCGGATACTTCAACAGCCACTGCTCCAACCAGTACACCGCGTCCAGATCCAGGTGATTGGTCGGCTCGTCGAGCAGCAACAGGTCACTGGGCATCATCAGCGCGCGTGCGAGATTCAAGCGCACCCGCCAGCCGCCGGAGAACGAGGACACCGCGCGGTGATGGGTCTGCGCCGGGAAACCCAGGCCATGGAGCAATTTACCGGCGCGCGCTTCGGCATCGTAAGCGCCTAGTTCGGCCATTTTCGTGTGCGCGGCCGCCACCGCTTCCCAATCTTCGCGTGCGCTCGCCGCCGCTTCTTCGGCCAAGACCGCCGCCACAACGGTATCGCCACCGAGCACGAAGCCCAATGCCGGGTCCGGCAACGACGGGGTCTCCTGCGCCACGCTGGCGATGCGTACCTTGCCGGGCAGGTCGACATCGCCCTTATCGGCCTCCAACTCGCCCTTCACCGCGGCAAACAAGCTGGACTTGCCAGCACCGTTACGGCCCACCACTCCCACGCGATAACCGGCATGGAGAGTCAGATCGACATTGGATAACAGCAGCCGCTCGCCGCGGCGCAAAGCGAAATTACGTAACGAAATCAAGGCAGGGCACTCGGCTAGCGAGGCGGCAGTGTATCCGCTTCGCTCGCGATGGCCCACCAACGCGGTGGACTCGCCCCCCTCGACAGCCAACACGGGCTGCACCCCGGCCTCCATCCGACCGAGCGGCGCAATTTGTATACACACGCGCGTTAAAAAAAGATTTCAATGACGTGGCTGTGACTGCAGCGCAGCATGCTACCCACCTTCACGGGAATCCCCCAGCCCCGCCATCCCACAGCCAATTGGAGCCTCAAACCGATGCTGTATCGCCCCGTCCCCCTCGCCAGCGCCATCCTGCTCGTCCTCGCCTCCGGCAACAGCTTCGCTCAACAAGACCAAAACCAGGCCCCCAAGACCCTGGACAACGTCATCGTCACCGGCACCCGGATCACCGACCGGACGGTGGCCGAATCGCAATCGCCCATCGACATCATCAGTCCCGAAGCGCTACAGGCCTCCGGCGCCAGCGACCTGGGCAGCGCGCTGGGCAAGTTGTTGCCATCGCTGAATTTCCCGCGCCCAGCGATCAACGACGGCAACGACGCACTGCGCCCGGCAACCTTGCGCGGCCTGTCGCCGGATGCGGTGCTGGTGTTACTTGACGGCAAGCGTTACCACACCAGCTCGTTAGTCAATTACAACGAAGTGGTCGGTCGTGGCTCGGCGCCGGCGGACCTGAATTCGATCCCGATGTCGGCGATCGCGCGCATCGAAGTGCTGCGCGACGGCGCTTCGGCGCAATACGGCTCGGACGCCATCGCCGGCGTCATCAACATCGTGCTCAAGCACGGCGCCAAACCCGGCAGCAACAGCGTCTCGGTCAACGGCGGCATCATGGACAAGGGCGACGGCGCGCAAAACGGCGTGGATGGCTCTTATGGGCTGGCCTTCGGCGGCACGCAGGGCAGCGAAGCCCCCGGCTGGGCACGTGTGTCCTGGAACTACCAGAACGCGATGAACACCAATCGCGCCGAGAACACCGACAAGTCCACCACCCTGGCGGGCGCGAACAATCCCAGCGGCATTCCTTACGAACGCTACGGCGATCCGGCGGTCAAAACCTATCAAGGCCTGCTCAACTTCGGCTACGCACTGACGCCCAACATCAGCCTGTACGGCTATGCCAATTTCAGCCGCCGCGAAGTGCTGTCCAACGGCTACTACCGCGCCTGGAACAACACCAACCGCAACGTGCAGGCGGTCTACCCCAACGGCTTCCTGCCGCAGATCTACAACCCGGCCAACGACCGTGCCGCGGTCCTGGGCATCAAGGGCAACACCGACAGCGGCTGGAACTGGGACGTCTCCGCCGACTACGGCGAGAACGACGTGACGTTCGACCTGCGCCACACCATCAACACCAACCTGTACTGGAGCACGGGCGCCTCGCCAACGCAGTTCAACGCCGGCGGCTTCCGTACCAAGCAAGGTGTACTCAACGCGGACGCCAGCAAATCCTTCGACTGGGGGCTGGCGTATCCGGTCAATCTCGCCTTCGGTACGGAATACCGGCAAGACAAGTACACGGTCGTGGCCGGCTCGCCGAATTCGTACTTCTTCAACCCGAACACCATCAACCCGAACACTGGCCGCCCCTACCCGGGTGGCTCGCAGGTGTTCCCGGGGCTAGCGCCCGCATTGGCCGGCGACTTCCAGCGGCACAGCAAAGCTGTGTATGCCGACCTGGAAACCAACCTGACCGAGAAACTTTCCGGTGGCTTGGCCGCGCGCTACGAGGACTACAGCGAAGCAGGCGCAACCCGCTCCGGCAAGCTGTCGGCACGCTATCAGATCAACGACACCTTTGCTCTGCGCGGCACCGCCTCCAACGGCTTCCGCGCACCGTCGCTGGCGCAGCAGAACTACACCTCGGTGGTGACCGTGCTGCAGAACGGGAAGTTGAATCAGGTCGGCACCTACCGCACCTCCGACCCCGTAGCCATCGCACTGGGCGCCAAACCGCTTACCCCGGAGAAATCCAGCAACTACAGCCTGGGCGCGGTCTGGCAATCCGGCACGGATTTCAGTTCCACGCTGGATATGTACCAGGTCCGCATCTGGAATCAAATCCTCTACACGGACCAGCTGGCACTGGCCGTCCCGATCGGGCAGGTCGCCGCAGTGCAGTTCTTCGTGAACGGCGCCACCACCCGCACCCGCGGCATCGATTGGGTGAACAACTATCTGCTCGATCTCGACCAGGCCGGCAAACTCAACCTGAGCTTCAGCGCCAACTACAACAAGACCGAGATCCTGGAAGTCTCCAACCCCAACTTCAGGCGTGCCAGCCAGGGCCTGCTCACCGACGCCACACCGCGTACCAAGTATGTCCTCGGCGCCGAATGGAACCTTGCAAGCTGGACCCTGCACGGCGACGCCACCCGCTACGGCGCAGTCACCCGCCGCGGCGATAAAGACGACGGCAGCCAGGATCAAACCTTCGCCGCACGCTGGCTGTTGAACGCGTCCACCAGCTATACCTGGCGCAACATCACCTTCACCGTTGGCGCGGACAACCTGACCAACCAATACCCGACGCGCACGGCATTGAACAGCATCTACGACGATCGCACCAACGGCTTGCAATACTCCTCGCTATCGCCGTTCGGCTTCAATGGCCGCTACTGGTACGGAAAGATCGGCTACCGCTTCTGAGCCGGCAACTACGCCCTTGGCCACCCATCGCCGGGTGGCCAAGGGCGCATCGGCGACAGCGTCGCAAGATCCCAAACGCCTCAATGCGTCGGCGATCCCGTCTGGGCCGCCGACGCTGGCGGACGATCGCCGCGGCTACAGTACTACCCGGCTCAGCGCACGATTCGCGGACGCGGCGGTTTGCCCTTGCCGAATGGTGGCTGCCCGCGCCAGTAGCGAATCATCAACCAACCGAACAACATGCCGCCCAGATGCGCGAAATGCGCCACGCCCGGCTCCCAGCCGGCGAAGCCCATGACCAGTTCGAGCGCGCCGAACACGATCACGAAAGTGCGTGCCGTCATCGGGATCGGCGGAAATAGCAGCATCACCCGCTGATTGGGGAACAGCATGCCGAAGGCCAACAACAGGCCAAAGATGCCACCGGACGCGCCCAGCGTGGGATACGGCGCACTGCCATTGCGCAGCATCCACCAGCCAACCAGCAACTGGCACAGACCGGCACCGGCGACGCAGACCAGGTAATACGTCAAGAAACGTTTATTGCCCCAGGTCTGCTCCAGCGGGCCACCGAACATGTACAGGGCCAACATATTGAACAGCAGGTGCGAGAAGCCCCCATGCAGGAAGGCATAGGTCAGCAACTGCCAGATCTGGAAGTTCTGCCCCGACGAAAAGGGATCGAACGACCCGATCGGCCACAGCATGAAGGGAGCGAAGGTCGCGGTGCCAAGCGATATCTGCAACAGGAACACCACAACATTACCGATCAGAAGTGCTTGGGTGACGGGAGGAAGTCTGGGAAACATGGATCATGTCCGTAGCAAGTGCCCCCATCATAGCCGCTTGCTATTGCGGGCCCCATAACGCCGCGTCGAGGTCCAGCGCCTGCGTGGTGGTGCGCTGTACTCGCCCGCCCTGCACCGCCACCCCCTCCGCACGCAGGCGCTGGCATTGCTCGCGATATCCCCGCGAACCCTCAGGGAAGGCGATGCGGCCGTCGCTGCGCAGCACCCGATGCCACGGCAATGTCGCCTCGGCATGCCCGCCGAGCAAGCGCGCGACCAGCCGCGCCCGTCCCGGCAGCCCAGCCAGCATCGCGACCTCGCCGTAGCCACGCACCTGGCCGGACGGGATCGCGCGGATCGCCGCCAGGATCCGTGCATGTGGATCGGCCACGACCAACGGCGGGCGGCGCGGGCTCATGCCCGCCGTTCCAGCAGGGGCGTTTGGCAAGGAGTGCAGCGGCGCGAACATCGCGAAGGCATGCGACCATTCTACGACACCGTGCTATGTCGTATCGGCTCGACGCAGCGGCTGCCAGTGCAAATACGTGGCCGAGCGCCACAGCCATTCCACCGGGCCAAAGCGAAACCAACGCAGCCACACGTGCGACCACGCTACCTGCAGCGCGAACAGCACGCACGCGAACGGGATCTGCCAGGCACGCGGCAGACGCTCGAAATAGCCTAGCCCATAGCCATAGAAGAGCGTGGTGCATACCAGCGACTGCAACAGGTAGTTGCTCAACGCCATCCGCCCGGCCGGCGCCAGCCACTGCAGCGCCGGCACCGCGCGCAACAGCCAGGCCGTATACCCCAGCGCCATGAGCCCACTGGCGACGTTGGCCAGAGCGAACGCCCCGGTCAAGCGCAGGTCCAACCGCGCCCGATCCATCCAGGGTTCCAGTCGGAAACTCCACAGCATCAGCACCAACCCCAGCGGCAGCACGCCCCAGCGCAGTACCGCCAGCAATCGCGGAAACCGCTGCGGCTGCGCGGCCAAACCGCTGCGCACGCACCAGGCGCCGAGCAGGAACATGCCGAAGATGGGCGAGGCATCGAACAACAGCGTGCTCAATACGTCGAGCAAATCACGTCCGCGCTGGGCGGTGGCCTGAGCATAGCTGCCATGACCAAACGCCTCGCGCTGCTGCGCCAGGGCCATCGCGCTGCGTTGCGCACGTTCGGCCATGTCGTGCCGCCAATGGGCTGCGCCATGCGGGTCGGCCTGCGCCGCCGACGCCATCGCACCGACCAGCAACAACAGCAACGGCGTAAACAGATAGACCACCACCGCCATCCACGGCAACCAGGACGTGGGCGCCTCCCGGAACGCCAGCAGCATCATGGCCAGCAACGCATAGCTGACCAGGATGTCACCGGACCACAGCAAGAGCGCATGCAGCAGACCGATCAACAGCAATGCAGCGCTACGACGCAGAAAAAACCCAGTGAAGGGACGCCGCGCGGTCTCGGCGCGTTGCGCCATGACCGCAAACCCCATGCCGAACAACAACGAGAACAAGGTGTAGAACTTGCCTTGCACCAACACGTACACCAGTGCGTCGGCAATGCGATCGGCACCGCGCAGTGCCGGGTCCAACCCGGTCATTGCGGCATCCAGCGGGCCAACGAAGCCCTCGATGTTCATCAACAAGATGCCCAGCAGGGCAAAGCCACGCAGCACGTCCAAGGCGACGATGCGCTCGGCGGGCGCGATGGGCTGCAACACGGAAGCGGCGGGGGCGGCCAAGGCGAACACCAGACGGGAGGGTGGCCATTATCCATCACCGCGGCATGCCCACGGCCACACTGACGCAGCGGCGCCCCATCGCACTGCGGCGGCGGCCCACGGGACCGGATCATCCGGCGCCGTGGCGATCAGGGATCAATGTTGGTGGTCGCCCTCGGCTTCGTCATGCACGTGGCCATGTTCGAGCTCTTGCGCACTGGCCTCGCGCACCTCCAGGATTTCCACATCGAAGTGCAGATCCTTGCCCGCCATCGGGTGGTTGAGGTCGACGTCGACCACGCTCATGCCGACCTTCTGCACGGTCACCGCGCGTGGGCCGAAGTTGGTCTGCAGGATCACCTGGCTGCCCGGCTGCAACTTGGTCGCGCCGAAATGCTTCTTCGGCACGCGCTGAGTCAAGCCCTCGCGGCGGTCGCCGTATGCGTCCTTGGCCGCCACGTCCACAGCGAAACTGTCCCCGGCCACCTTGTCCAGCATCGCGCTCTCCAAACCTGGGATGATATTGCCGTGCCCGACTAGGATCACCAGGGGATCGCGATCCCTAGAACTCTCGATCGGCGCCTGACCGACTTCCGAAACGGTGTAGTGGAAACGGACGACGCGGTCTTTTTCGATCTTCATGTGCACTCTGCGCTAGGTCTGCCGGGGCAGATGGAATGGGCGACTTGTCGGCCGCCGGGAGGGCCGCCATGATGGTGGCCCTCTAGAGGTCGCGCATTATCCCGGCTCCATGCACAACACGCCAGTTTCCGCGCATGCACGCGGCGTGCTTCTCAGATGCGCAGTGCTGCTGTGCGCGGCAGCGCTGGCTGCCTGCGGACACCACACGGCTCGTCCGACGCGGCCGGCGCGGGTGGCGGTGCGCGACTGGCCGCAGATCGCCCCGGCCAACCCGGACGCCGCCAACGCGGTACTGATCCGCGCGCTGGGCCTGGTCGGCACGCCCTACCGCTACGGCGGGAACACCCCCGAATCCGGCTTCGACTGCAGCGGACTGGTTGCCTACGTCTACCGCGACATGCTCGACCTGCGGCTGCCGCGGACCTCGCGCGAGCTCGCCGCCGTGCAGGGGCCAAAGATCGATCCGCAACGCCTGAGTACCGGCGACCTGGTGTTCTTCGGCAGCGCAGGTAGCGTGAGCCACGTCGGCATCTACGTCGGCGAGGGCCGCTTCGTGCATGCCCCTAACACTGGTGGAACAGTGCGTTTGGACTCACTCGACGGAACCTACTGGCGCGATCATTACACTGGTGCTAAACGGGTTTTGCACTGAAATGTGATATTCGTTACTTAAATTGCATTCACAATTACAAAAATTTAACTTTATTTAAACCTCTTCTTGCCTCATCCGGGGGATGATCGTCCAACTTTTGATTTCGTGATCCAAGCGTGACGACTGAAGCCCAGACCTGCACAGGCAAGACTGCTGTTCCCCATCGGACCGCGTTCCGCCTTTTCTGCACCGCCTCGCTCTGTCTCACGGCTCTCCCAGCCCTGGCGCAGCCCCCATCCGCCGACACCGTCGTCCGGGAAGCAATCGCGCCCTTCGCCCCCAATCCAATAACCCCCTCCACTGTCCCCACGGCTGTCCCTGTTGCGGGGAACGTACATACGCTCACCACTACGTCCCCCTCCGCCAAGCCGACACCGACGGTTGCACCGCAGGCAGCACCTCCAGCACGCAGCAAGGCAGACATCGCCGCCACCGCCACTCTGGCCGCCCTACTGCCCCACTTGGCCGGCAACGACACTATCCCGCTCATGGATCGCTCGGCAATGTTCGCTGGCGACATCAGCCGCTTGCTAGCCAACTACGATATCTCTCAACCGACCCTGCACGAAGGCGTAGTCCCGGGCGGCGACAAGGTTCAATCGGTCCTCAAGCGCGCCATGGCGCTGCTGGGTACGCCGTACCGCTGGGGCGGCGAGGATACCGAAGGCTTCGACTGCAGTGGTCTGATCGGTTACGTATTCCGTACCGCACTGGGCATCGAACTGCCCCGCGTGTCGCGTGAGATGGCTCACGAGGCCAATGCCGAATTGATCAAGGACCGCGACGCACTGGCACCGGGCGATTTGGTGTTTTTCGGCCACAAGGGCCGCGTCGACCATGTCGGCCTGTATGTCGGCGAAGGCCGCTTCCTGCATGCCCCGAGCCGTGGCAAGGATGTGCGCGTGGATACCCTCACCTCCGGGTACTGGAGCGCGAAATTCCTGCAGGCGCGGCGCGTGGCGATGTAAGCGCGCCCCATCTGGCAGACACAAGGCCGCTGGATACAGCGGCCTTTTTCGTTATTGCAGCGCCACGACCATCAGGAGCCTGCCCTGCACAGAGGCAGACTTAAAGTGGCTAACAAAACGTCGCGAGCGCTGCCGGTTGGGCACGGACAGCGCGCAGGAACCGCCGTGTACAAGGGGGGACATGAGGATTCCGAGCACTGCACGCACCCGTCCGGCGACCGGCGGCGACGCAATCGTTTTGTTAGTTACTCTTAGTGCCCCGGTCCGACGCAAGGCGGTGAGACGCCGTCGAACTGGCGCGCCTGAGTTGATGAAACTGCAATACGCCAGAACATCAGCCATGGTAATGGGCAATGGTGTCCTCGATGCCTTTGCTCAGCTCCATCACCTTTTGGGCGTACTCGGCCAAACGATGATCTTCCGGCGTGTCTGGATGCCACGATGGCACCGGGATCGGCTTTCCTTCTACGCCGTCCAGAGCCACGAACACGATAATGCAATGGGTACACAACCGCGCCTCCCCGCCCATCGGATCGCGGGCGCGTACTTCGATCGCGAAATGCATGCTGGTGGTGCCGGTGTGGACCAGCTTGGCACTCACCATGACCATGTCGCTGATCCGGATCGGCGACACGAAACGGATACCGCCTACCGCCACCGTCACGCTGTAGTGACCACTCCAGCCCACCGCAGCGGCATAGCCGACCTGGTCGATCCACTTCATCACCACCCCGCCATGAACCTTGCCACCGTAGTTGACGTCGATCGGCTCGGCCAAAAAGCGGAAGGTCAGCTCGCGTTGCGTGCCGCTCATCGGACCTCCATACACAAAAATCAAACCGCAGTCTGCCATGCGCCGATGCGGCAATACATAACTGCGCCGCAACGGCAGGCCGACAACAACGCAGCGGCCACCACGATGGACAGCTACGCCAACAAGGCCAAGTTGTCGCGCGTGCGGATACACAACCACGGGAAATGCGGCTGACGCCAGCGCAGCGCACGCAGGCAGCGAGCACTTAGGCGACGCGGGTCGAACAACATCCGCATCACGATCCCGTCTAGCGCGGCGTAGGGATGCTGGTGGTACTGCTGCGCCAATTCCGCACAGCCAAGGTCGGTGAAATAGTGCAGGCTACGCGCAGCACTGGCCTGGGCTCGGGCGATGTCGGCATAAAGCGGGCTGTCGATGATGTGCAATTCGCCATCGGCATGGAGCAGGCTCAGCACGCGCGCGATCAATGCACGCGGATCGGCGAAGTACTGGAGGCAGGCTGGCAACACTGCCACATCGAAACCTTGTCGCGGCAGTGGCAGGCTGTGGATGTCGCCGGCGACGAAGCTCAGCCGTGGCTCGGCGGCGAACACGCGCGCAGCCTGCGCGAGTTCGACGCGATTGACGTCGACGCCGCAGACTTCGCGCCGCAGCCCCACGGCCAGGCGTCGCGACAACCAACCATTACCGCAGCCCACCTCCAGCAATGGCCCGTCGCCACCCCGTGCGCGCAAATGGCGCAGCAACCGCCGGCACGACTCGGCACGCACCCGCCATTCGTAGCTGCCGCCCTGGGCACCGTCGGGATACGGCAAGGCACGCACTTGCTCGTCACTGTAGAGACGGCCTTCGCGATGCCGTACCGCTAGATAGCGCTGCTCGAACGGATCTTCCACCTGTGTCTGCTGCACCAGCACACCGTCGCACAACACCAGGCCAGGCAAGCGCTGCAACTGCGCGCGCAGCGCGCAGCTGACATTCACCGCGCTGCGCCATCGGGGTGATCGACCGGCGGCGACTCCAAACCAACGTTGCTGGAAGCGGCTTCGTACACTTGACGATCGAGCAGTCCGGTCTCCTTGGCGACCAGCACCGGCACCAACATCTGCCCGGTCACGTTGGTCATGGTCCGCATCATGTCCAGCACACGGTCGATTGCGTACAGATAACCGATCACCTCCAGCGGCAGGTTGGCTGCGCTCAGGACGACGGTAGCCATCACCACCGCGGTACCAGGCACGCCGGCGGTGCCGAAGCTACCCAGCACGGAGGCAATCAGCACCACGAAATACTGGTTGGCAGTCAGCGGCACCCCCGTGTACTGGGCGATGAACACCGCGCACAGCGCCGGGAAAATCGCACCGCAGCCATCCATCTTGATGCTTGCACCCAGCGGCACCGCGAACGCGGCATAGTCCTTGTTGACGCCCAGATTGTGGGTGATCGAACGCAACGCCACCGGCATGGCGGCAAAGCTGGAGGAGCTGACGAAGGCCACCTGCATCCCGGGCGCAGCGCCGCGGAAGAACTTCCACGGGTTGAGCCCATGCGCCAACAGCAGACAGCTATACACCACCACGATGTGGAGTGCGCAGGCCAGATACAGCGCCAACACGAAATGGCCAAACGGCAGCAGTTTCTGGAAACCGTAGCCGCCGACCAGCCCAGCGATCAACCCGAAGGTGCCCAGCGGGGTCATCTCCAGCACGAGACGCGTGACCTGGATCATGATGTCGCTCATTTGCGTACAGAGCTTGCGCGCCTCGGCCACGCGGGCACCGAGCTTGACCATCGCAAAACCGAGCAATGCGGCGAAGAAGATGACCGGCAGGATCGAGCCACGCCCGGCCACCAGCACGCTTTCCCCGGCGGCATTGGTGCGGGTGCCGATGCCGGTCAGCGCATAGAACGGATTGGATGGCACCACATCCAGTAGAACCTGCATCGGGCTGGGCACATCGTGCGGCGCCCAAGCACTGTCCACCCGCAAGCCGAGGTGACCGGCGCCAGGCTGCAGCAACGTGCCCACGGTCAGGCCAACGCCTACCGCCAGGGCCGCAGTGACGATGAACCACAGGAAGGTGCGCCCCCCCAGTTTGGCCACCGACTGCTGCCCATGCAACGACGCGATCGCATTGATGACCGCAAAGAACACCAATGGCACCGCAATCATCTTGATCAAGGTGACATAAAGATCACCCAGCGGCTTGCACCATGTCTGCGCAGCCGGACCCAGCGCCCAGCCTGCCAGCGCGCCCAGCGCGAAACCGGCCAACACGCGCTGCCAGAACGGGATGCGTAACCACGCCGTCACCAATGTCATTAACCACTATCCAGAGAACTCTACAATTTCGCACCATAGCGCACCTGGGCACCGCCGACGATGCCATGGTTTGAAAACGGGTCGCACGACCGGTATCAACAAACCCGAAAGCGTGCGCCCAAGCACCATTTTCGAATTATCTCCACACGCACCACGCACTTCGCCGCACGCTCGCTTGGGTCTACAGTGGCACGATGAATTCGCGCATGCCCACCACACCGCTATTCGCACTCGCCGACGCCTTACCCAATCCAGCACCGGCGCCAGTGCTGCTAGGTTTCAGTGGCGGTCTGGATTCGACGGTACTGCTGCACGCACTGGCGCAGCAACCGCACTATCGCCAGCGCGGCCTGCGCGCCGTGCACGTGCATCACGGTCTGCACCCCGATGCCGACGCTTGGGCGATGCACTGCCAACAGATGAGCGTGGCCCTGGCAGTACCGCTGCAGGTACTACGCGTACAGGTACCACGCGATCGCGGCGATGGCCTGGAAGCGGCGGCACGGCAGGCGCGGCGCGCGGCGTTTGCCCAGGTGCTGGCGCATGGCGAGTGGCTGGCACTGGCCCAGCATCGCGACGACCAGGCCGAAACCTTCCTGCTACGCGCACTGCGCGCCTCCGGCCCGGACGGCCTGGCCGCGATGCAGCCCCTGTCCGGTTTCGCCGACGGCAAACTGTGGCGACCGTTGCTGACACTGCCGCGCAGCGCACTGCATGCCTACGCGCAACAGCACGCACTGCGCTGGATCGACGACCCCAGCAATGCAGATCCCGGCTTCGACCGCAATTTCTTGCGCCTGCGGGTGCTGCCATTACTACGCCAGCGCTGGCCACACGCCGACGCCGCACTCGCCCGCAGCGCGCAGCTGTGCGCCGAAGCCGCGACCCTGCTGGATGCGGACGATCAGGCGACGCTGAACGCCTGGCAGTATGCGCCAGGCACCGCGCTGCCGCTGCCGCCGCTACGCGCACTTCCCAGCGCGCGCCGCGCACGCGTGCTGCGGCGCTGGATCAGCGACGCAGGCCTGCCGCCACTGCCAGCGGCGGGCCTGGCGGCGATCGAGCGCACGCTGCTGTACCCGCGCGCCGACGCCGCCGCCGAATTCGCCTGGCATGGTGCCCACGTGCGCAGTTGGCGCGAAGCGCTGTATGCCGAATGCGATCCACCATCGTGGCCTGCCGACTGGCAAACCCATTGGGACGGATGCGCGCCGCTGCGCCTGCCCGATGGCCGCCAGTTACGGCTACAGGCCACCACGCCACTCGGCTTCGACACACCGCTGTTGGTAAAACAACGGCGTGGCGGCGAGCGCCTACAGTTGCCCGGGCGCAGCCATTCGCAGACGCTCAAACATCTGCTGCAGGCCCATGCGGTGCCACCCTGGCAGCGTGCACGCATGCCACTTCTGTTCGACGCAGAACAGTTACTGGCGGCCGGCCCAACGTTGCTCGCAGCGCCGCTGCAGACCTGGCTGCAGGCGCGCGACGCACGTCTGGTGCTGGACGACCACGCACCCGACGCTGCGCATTGACCGTGTCCCCGGCGCCGCGCACACTTTCGCGATGCCCAAGAAGCCACAACACGACGATGCCTCCCCGATCGCCCGCTTCGAGCAGTCGCTCGAAGAACTGGAAGTGCTGGTCGAGAAAATGGAAGCAGGCGACCTGAGTCTGGAACAGTCGCTCAGCGCCTACGAACGCGGCGTCGGCCTGTACCGGCAATGTCAGCAGGCACTGGAACAGGCCGAATTGCGTGTGCGCCTGCTCAGCGACCCAGAGCAGCCCGACAGCGCCGAACCGTTCGATCCCACCCCGCCCCATGGCGGGTGAGGCCGTCTTCGCACGCTGGCGCCAACGGGTCGAAGCCGGCCTGGACGCGCACCTGCCTGCAATCGCACAAGCGCCACAGCGCCTGCACGCGGCAATGCGCCACGCCACTCTCGGCGGCGGCAAGCGCATGCGCCCGCTGCTGGTCTACGCCAGCGGCGCCCTGTTCGGCACCGACCCGGCGCGCCTGGATGCGCCGGCACTGGCGGTGGAACTGATCCATGCCTACTCGCTGGTCCACGACGATTTGCCAGCCATGGACGACGATGCACTGCGACGTGGCCAACCCACGGTGCATATCGCCTTCGACGAGGCCACCGCGATCCTCGCCGGGGATGCACTGCAGAGCCTGGCGTTCGAACTGCTGGCCAAGGCCGATGCCGCCGATGCGACACTGCGTGTCCAGTGGCTGCAAACCCTAGCTGAAGCTACGGGTGCGGCCGGCATGTGCGGCGGCCAAGCCCTGGACATCGACGCCACCGGCATCGTGCAACCGCTGGCAGACCTGCAACGCATGCACGCCTTGAAGACCGGCGCCCTGATCCGCGCCAGCGTGCGCCTGGGCGCACTGGGCGGCGGCGCCGACCACGCCGCACTGAATCACCTGGATGCCTTCGCCAGCGCACTGGGTCTGGCTTTTCAGATCCGCGACGATATCCTCGACGTGGAGGCCAGCTCCGAACAACTCGGCAAAACTGCCGGGAAGGACGCGACCCAGGCCAAATCGACCTATCCGGCGCTGCTGGGCATGGATGGGGCCAAGGCCAAGCTCGCCGAACTGGCGCACACCATGCGCGATAGCCTGCACGATTACGGCGCGCATGCCGACCCACTGGCGGCGTTGGCACAACTGGCGGTGGATCGCGCGCACTGAATCGCCTACGCCTTCCCGTCCTGCGCAGCATGCGTGCTGTCGCCTACACGCGTACGACAAAACGTAGGCATCACCATGCACTGCTACTCCAGGCACGCCGATACGCAAGCCAGCCAACCTCGCCCACCTTTACCCAAGGCAACAAAAAAGGCCCGTCGAACGCCGGGTCTTTTCGCGAGCGCAGCAATTGCGGGCTACTTGATCAACCGCAGCGCGAACGGATAACGGTAAGCGACGCCTTCGTTGGCCTTAATTGCAGCGAGGATGCAAAACACCAGATTCAGCACCCACAGGATCTTCATGCCCACGAGACCGATCAAAATGATGATGAACACGCTGCAAATGAGGTAGCCGATGGCGATGGTGATCTGGAAATTCAACGCTTCCTTGGCCTGGTCGCTGAGGAACGCCTTGCCAGGGGTGTCCTTATAAAGCAGCCAGACGATCAGCGGGACGACGAAGCTGACGAAGATGCCAGACAGATGGATCATCAAGGCGATGGTGCGATCGTCCTTCGACCCTGACGAAGTCGGCGGCGGCGGTGGGGCGGTCATGTTGTCGAATTCGCTCATCGGTCTTCATTTCCATCGTTGGTGAAGCGGACAAAACGCCAAGCCCTGACTCTCGACGGCAACAGGCTCGTCAAGCCATGCCTGCGTCGCCCAGAATACAGCGCAATCAGGATGCGGCGCCGGCCACGGTCATCGCGCCGATCAAGGTTGCGCCGATGTGGAGATGCGAGCGCACGTCGATGTCGGCGCCCACTGCCTCGATACGCTGGAACATCTGTCGCAGGTTACCGGCAATGGTGACTTCATCCACCGGATAGGCGATGGCGCCGTTCTCGATCCAGAAGCCACCGGCGCCGCGCGAATAGTCGCCCGTCACCAGGTTGACGCCATTGCCCATCAGATCGGTAACCAACAGACCGCGCGGGACCCCGGCGATGATCGTAGCCAGATCCGCCGCATTGGCCGCGACTTTGAGGTTATGCACGCCACCGGCGTTGGCGGTGGTCTGCAAGCCGAGCCTGCGCGCCGAATAGCTACCCAACACGTAGCGCTGGAGCACGCCGCCGCTCACCAGCGGCGCCTGGCGGGTGGCCACACCGTCGCTGTCGAAGAACGCCGAGCGCAGGCCGCGACGCAGATGCGGCAATTCGTCGATCGCGAACCACTCTGGAAACAGACGCGTCCCCGCACTGTCGAGCAGAAAGCTGGCGCGACGGTACAACGCGCCGCCGGACACCGCTCCCAGCAGATATCCAATGAGCGAGCGCGCCATCTCCGGCGCGAACAGCACCGGCACCTCACCGGTGGGCAGCGACCGTGGCTGCAGACGCGCCACGGTCCGCTCCGCGGCACGGCGACCGATCGCCGCCGGCCGCTCCAGTTCCTCGCGCGCCAGCGTGCTGCTGTACCAACCATCGCGCTGCATGCCGTCCCCCTGCCCGGCGATCAGCGCGCAACTGATCGCATGGTGGGTGCTGCGCTCGCAACCGACGAAACCATGTGAATTGGCGTACACCGACAGGCTCTCGCTGCTGCCGACCGAGGCGCCATCGGAATTGCTGATCCGCGGATCGGCATCGCGTCCGGCGGCCTCGCATGCCAGCGCCAGCTCGATCGCTTCCTCCGCCTGCAGCGCCCATGGATGCCAGCGATCGAGATCAGGCATTTCGCGCGCCATCAACGCCGCCTCGGCCAGACCGGCGGCGGCGTCGTCCTCGGTATAGCGGGCGATGGCGCAAGCCTGGGCGACGGTCGCCTCCAGGCTGGCGTCGTGCAGATCCGCCGTGCTGGCGCTGCCCTTGCGCTGGCCAAAATACACGGTGACGCCAATGCCGCGGTCGCGCGTAGACTCTACAGTTTCCACCGCGCCCATACGAACGTTGACATCGATGCCGCGGTCTTCGCTGCAACTGACTTCGGCCTGGCTGGCGCCAAGCGCACGTGCGCGTGCCAGCAAGCGCTCGGCAATGTCGGACAGACGCTCCAGACGCTGCTGGCTGTCATCGTGGTACACGTCGGGGGAGATCGCGTTCAATGCTTTATCCTTGTCATGCGAATCCTTTCGCAGCGGTCCTGGCCTCCATGGCCGGACGTTTAGATGTGATGTTGCAGACTGACCGAGTAGCACGACCATGCGCGGACGCGACGAAGACACCGGTGAATTCCGCGGCGAAAGCCGTAGCCAGCAGCGCCGCGAGGCGCTGGAAGTACTGAGCCTGGGCGAGAAACTGGTGGCCCTGACCCCGGCGCAACTGGCCAGATTGCCGGTCCCCGAATCGCTGCTGGCGCATATCGCCGAAGCCAGGCGCATCACCTCGCACATCGCGCATAAACGCCAACTGGCGTTCCTGGCCAAGCAGATGCGCCGCGAGGACGATGCGGTGCTGGAGTCGATCCGCGAGGCGATGGACGTGAACAGCGACAGCGCACGCCGCGAGGTGGCCGCCATGCACCGGGTCGAAGACTGGCGCACGCGCCTGCTCACCGACGGCGACGCGGCCCTGTCCGCGCTGCTCGCCGAGTACCCCGACGCCGACCGGCAACGACTGCGCCAGTTGCTGCGCAACGCCAAGGAAGAACGGCTGAAAAACAAACCGCCGCATGCGTATCGCGAATTGTTCCGGGAGTTGCGCGAACTGATGCTTGGCGCGGGAACCGACACCAGCGGCGCGGAAAGCACAACCACGGACGAGAACGTCGAAGACGACGCAGACCGCTGAACCACGACGTCGGTCAAGACGGCGCCAACCTGCGCGGCAACGGCGGCGCACACGCGTGTGCGCCAAAACCCCGCGCGCGGCCAACACAGAGCGCGTGAGCAGCGCAGCCGGTCCCGACACGCCACCTACGACAGGGCAGTTCACCGCAACGTGCATCACGCCCTCTACGCCGTCCCGCCCACGGTCAGACCATCGATCAGCAACGACGGCTGGCCCACGCCCACAGGCACGCTCTGTCCATGCTTGCCGCATACGCCGACACCTTCGTCCAGGGCCAAATCGTTGCCGATCATGCTGACTTTCTGCATGGTTTCCGGGCCGTTGCCGATCAGCGTCGCGCCCTTGACCGGCGCAGTGATTTTGCCGTCCTCGATCAGGTAGGCCTCGGTGGCCGAGAACACGTATTTACCGCTGGTGATATCGACCTGACCACCGCCGAAATTCACCGCATATAAGCCCTTCTTCACCGAGCGGATCATTTCCTGCGGATCGTGCTGACCGGCGCGCATATAGGTGTTGGTCATGCGCGGCATCGGCAGATGCGCGAACGATTCGCGGCGGCCATTCCCGGTCGGCGCCACGCCCATCAGCCGCGCATTCAAGGTGTCCTGCATATAGCCGACCAACACACCATCCTCGATCAACGACGTGCAGTGGGTCTGGGTGCCTTCGTCGTCCACGTTCAACGAGCCGCGACAGCCATCCAGGGTCCCGTCGTCGACGATGCTCACACCCGGCGAGGCCACGCGCTGGCCGATGCGACCGGCATAGACGCTGGTGCCTTTGCGATTGAAATCGCCCTCCAGTCCGTGTCCGACCGCCTCGTGCAGCAGCACGCCGGGCCATCCTGGCCCCAGCACCACCTGCATCACCCCGGCCGGCGCCGGCACCGCCTCCAGGTTCACCAACGCCTGGCGCAGGGCTTCCTTGGCATAGGCTTCCGGACGACCATCGGCGAACAGCACCGCATAGTCGTAGCGACCACCACCGCCGGCATAGCCGGATTCGCGGCGCCCTTGCTGCTCGACGATCACCTGCACGTTCAGTCGTACCAATGGACGCACGTCGGCGGCGAGGACGCCGTCGCTACGCGCCACCAGCACCGTGTCCACGCTACCGGTCAGGCTCACCATGACCTGCTGTACCCGCGGATCGGCGGCGCGCACGAACTGGTCCAGGTGCCGCAACAATTCGAGCTTGCGCGCATGGTCCATGCTATCCACCGGATCCAGCGCCGGGTACAACATGCGCGCGCCACCGCGTTGCAGCGCCTGCGTCGCCTGCGCACCGCCATCGCGTGAGATGGCACGCGCCGACCGCGCCGCGACCAGCAGCGCATCGTGGTGGATGTCGTCGGAATAGGCGAAACCGGTCTTCTCGCCGGAGATCGCGCGCACGCCCACCCCCTGTTCGATGGAGTGCGCGCCATCCTTGACGATGCCATCCTCCACGCTCCAGTTCTCGCGGCGCGAATGTTGGAAATACAGATCGCCGAAATCCACACCAGGGCCGAGCAACGTGCCGAAGGCACGCTCCAGGCTGGAGGCATCGAGGCCGGCGGGAAGCAACAGACGGGTTTCGGCGAGCTGGAGGGTGTGGTCGTTCATGGTCTCAACATGGGGTACAGAAGTGCGGAGCGCAAGCGGCGCGAAGCACCGCGCGTCACGGTGGGACGGAGGACACGGGCGGAACATTGACCGGAGCGGGGGGACGCGCGGATTCGCGCGCGATCACCTCCACCTTCGGGTCTTTCCACGGCCCGGTGACGCGGTAGGTCCGTGCACCAATCATGTCCAGCGGCTTGCTCAGCACCGCATTGGCAGCCGCGCCAACCGCCGCGCCGAGCGGGCCGCCAGCCACCGCGCCGACCACGGTCAACAGGTTGCCGGACTTGGGATTGACATCGATGGTTTGGTCGAACTGCTGCGCGCGCAGGTCCGCCTGGCCGCGGATCTTGATCTCCGCTGCGGGTCCGTCGATGACCATGCCGTCGCTGTGCGCGAGGCCATCGCCGAAGCGGACCTGACCGTCGATGCGATTGAACGCGAAGCCCTTGGAAAAGAAATCGCGAAAATCGAACATCAGCCGGCGCGGCAACTGCGCCACGCTGAGCAAGCCGAGCACGCGCCCGGCCCCGGGATTCAACTCCAGCAACTGGCCATTGCGCACGGCCACGTCGAGTTGGCCCTGCAGGATGGGCAACTGCACCGCGTCCGGATTTCCCGGCCAGGCCGCACGCAGATTCAAGCGCCCCTCGCCACCGCGCAACTGGCCGCCAAAATCCAGGCTCTGCATCAACGCCCCCAGATCCTGACTTTCCACGCGGGCACTGAGTTGGGTATGCGCCGCCGCGCCCTTGCCACGCCAATCTCCACTGATGTCGATCTGCTGTTGGTCCGAGCGCAGGTGCAATTGGTCCACCTGCATGCCATCTGCCAGCTTGCGCGTGCGCAGCGAAGCCGCACCGAAACTCAGCGCACCGAAGCGAAGATCATCCACATCCAACGCCAGCGCTGGGATCGTGGCCGGGTCCATGCTGTCGGCAAGGTGCCCGGCCTGAACTTCGGGCGCTTTAGCGTCCGCCGTCGACGCAGGCGAGGCCGCCGTACGCCAATACACACGTGCCAAACGCCCACCGATAACACCGCCGTCCTTGCTCGGCACGCTCAGTTCGCCGGACAGCGCCGGGCCATCCAGCCGCACGTCGATGCTGTTGGTCCGGGGCTGCAGATGCATGCGCGTGTTGTCGAACACCCCCCCAAGCAACAGCAGGTGATCGGCAAGCAAGTCGATCGAGCGTAACGGCATCGGGTCTTCGCCACCAGGGACGGTGGCCGCTGTCGGATCTGGACGACTGACCAGGCTGATCCAGTCAATCGCGTTCAGGGCCGCAGCATGCCCACTCACCACAAGACCGCTGCTTGGCGGCTCGTCGGTGACGTGGTCGCTGCCCATCACCACCCTGACCCCGGTCTTGCCGCCCTGGCTGCGCGCAGCCAGGGCCATCAACTTGCCGAAGGCCACTTCGATGCGCCCGCTGCCGACCGGCAACGGCACGTTGACCGAGGTTGCCAGCGGCATCGCCGCATCCTTGTCCATCGGCGCCGGCATCAGCAACTGCGTGCCGACCAGATCCGAATGCAGTTGCAGCCGGGTCGGCGGCTGCGCCCCGCCATCAGTGGTCTTGGGCAGACCGACGCCGATGTCCCAGCGCGAGCGTCCTTGCACATAGGGCTTGAGCCAGGCCATCTCCGGCACCCGATCAAGCAATTCGTCCACATCCAGCGATGCGCCCAGCGCGGCCTCAAACGCCTGTTGCGGATCCAGCACACCATCGCCGGCGCGCAGCGCCAGTTCGGCCGAGCGGCCGTCGTGGACCACGCTCAGCTTTTGCGCGGCAAAACCGGTATCGCTGTAGGTGGCGCTGCCGTGCATGTCGTCGAAGACCACGTCCCAGCGTTTGTCGGCGATGTGCGCGCCGAGCAAGTCCACCGTGCCGCGCAGATGACGGGTAACGACATCGCTACGCAAGGGTTGCAGCAGGTCGAAGCTGACATCGGCCGGCCCCGACGCGCTGAGCCCGTCGAGGGTGTCACCGTAATGTAGGCGCAGCGGACTCTGCCGCAACATCGCCAGCAGCATGCCGGTGTCGGCACGGGTGTTGGCCAGCACGCTGAGCTGGCCTTCCCTGTAATCGGGCAGAGTCGCCGACATTTGCTCCACCGGCACACCGCCCATCATGCCGCGACCATGCACCTCGAAGCCGTTGCCGATGAAGGCGACACTGGCATCCACATGCTCTACAGCCGGCCAGTCTTCGTGAAAGCGTACTTTAGCGTCCTGCAGCTGCGCGGTCGCCTCGAAGCGGCCGTCGTGCTCGACAAAGGGCCAGTCGTCGAGATCGCCCGAAATCAGCACGTGTCCATCGTGCACGCGCCCGCCCTGCAGCGCGGCATCCAGCCAATCGGTGAGGGCCTTGCTCATCTTCGAATGGACCCAGAACTTCTTCGCCACCACCACCGGCGCATCTTGGGCATCGGCGGCCAGATCGATCCACGGTCGCGAACCGTCGTGCTGAAAGCACAGCCCACCGCGCACGTCGGCGCCGTAGTCGGTGCCCTGCACGCGCAGGCCCGGGGTCGCCACGCGCAGGCCATCGTGATCGCGAAAGGCCACGATGCGACCAGCCAGTTGCACTTGGTGAACCACGCCAAACCCACTGGGCCAGTCCACGCGTACCGGGCTGCTGGCATCCAGCACCAGCTGGCCACCCTGCGCGTCGCCTTCGAAGCGACCGCGCAGACCGCTGACGCCCGGAGACTGGCCGGCCGGTGCAAACGCCAACTCCGTCAGTTGGCCCTGTCCGTACAACGGACCACCCGGCGTTCCGGTCAACGCGACCTGGGTCAGTTGCGCGTGCGGCCGCGCGATCTGCAACCAGCTCCGCAGACCTGGCGACAGGCGGTCGCTGAGCGCGGCCATGGCAATCAGCGGTGCGACATCGAGATGATCGCCCAGCACGGAGAAACGGCGCCCGATGGCGAGCGTGAACCCATCCAGGCGCTGCGGCGGCAGGCCGGCCTGATCGATCTGCAATTTCGGCACATCCAGGCGCCAGCCGCCGGCGCCGTCGATCTGGCGCCACCGCGCTGTTGTCCGCAGCGTGGTGAACAGCAGTTGCGGTCGCGTGCGTCCATCGGCCAGCGTCGCGCCACGCAGGCGCAGGTCGCGCAACGCGGCCTGCACCGTCAGACCGGCAACGCGATACTGCTGTAGTTGCAGCCACGCCTGGATTTCGCCGGCGCCGCCCTGCACTTGGATTCCAGCGACATGCAGCAGACCCGACCAGACCGACAGGTCCATCGGCCGCACAGCGACATAGAGGCCACCGCTGCCGCGTTGGCGATCAATGTTCAGCACCGCAGTCAGTGGCGGCTGATGCATATCGCCCCAGCTTTGCACGCCCACGCGCAGACGATCGCCGTTGACGCGCAGACGCATGTCGATCTTCGGCACTTGCACCGCAACGTCCAGACTCGGCGCACTTACCGCCAGGCGCCCACCGATCAACTGCAATTCGCCCAAGCCTTGTAAGCTATCCAGCGGATCGCCCCCCTGCCCGGAGGTCGGCAAGCCCTGCACCGACCAGTTGCCGTCGTCGGCGCGCAGCAAGTTCAACGCCAGCCCGCGCAGGCGCAACTCGGTGAACGAGCGACCGGGCAACATACCGGTATACATGGACACGAGGATCTCGGCCTGGCCGATACGCACGCCGTCGCCACCACCGATGCGCAAGCCATCCAGACGCAACAGCGGGCCACGCCGGGTCCAGGCGGTCTCCAGCCGATCGAAACGGATGGGTTGACCGGCACGTGCGCTCAGCCACGCGGCGACCTGCTGCGGGTGCCGTTGCACCAACGGCAACGCCTGGCTCAACGCACCAACCACCAGGGCGACACACACCAGCCCAATCGCCACCGCGTAGAACGCGAAACGGCGTGCCAGACGCAAGCGGCGACGCAACGGTGTGTGCATCAGCAGCCTGGGCCGGGGACCTGCCCAGGCCCCATCAGCGCCAAGACACCACCACGACGCCAATGCACGAACACCACACAGTGCTCTGGCCTGCCAGGTCTCGGGACCCGGCCCCTCGGCCCCGGCTGCATCACAGCAACACCACGTCGAATTGCTCTTGGAGATACTGCTCGTCGGCCTGGAAGCGGATGGTCTTGCCGAGGAATTCCTCCATTTCGGCTACCGCCGAGGATTCCTCGTCGGTGATCCGCGCCACCACCTTGGTCGAGGCGATGACCAACAGCCTTGCAGCATCGAACTGGCGTACCGCGCGGGTGATCTCGCGGAAGATTTCGTAGGTCACCGTCTCGGCGGTCTTGATCGAGCCGCGCCCGCCGCATTGCGGACATGGCTCGGACAGTTGCCGCTCCAGGCTTTCCACCGTGCGCTTGCGGGTCATCTCCACCAGCCCCAGCGGCGAGAAATCGTAGACCGTGGTCTTGGCATGATCGCGCGACAGCGCTTTTTCCAGCGTGCGCAGCACCTGACGGCGATGCTCGGCATCGCTCATGTCGATGAAGTCGATGATGATGATGCCACCGAGATTGCGCAGACGTAATTGCCGCGCCACTGCTTGCGCCGCCTCCAGGTTGGTGCGGAACACCGTCTCTTCGAGGTTGCGCTGGCCCAGGAACGAGCCGGTATTGACGTCGATGGTGGTCATCGCTTCGGTCTGATCGATGACCAGGTAGCCACCGGACTTCAACGGCACCTGCTTGTCCAACGCACGTGCGATCTCGTCCTCGACCCCATACAGGTCGAAGATCGGGCGGTCGCCGGTGTATAACTCCAAGCGCTCGGCCAACACCGGCATGTATTTGGCGACGAAGGCCTGCAAACGCTCGAAGGTGTCGTGCGAATCGACCTTGACCTTTTCCACGTCCTTGCGGATCAGGTCGCGTACCGCGCGTAACGGCAGGCTCAGATCCTCGTAGATGATGCTGGCCGGGGCGCCATCGCGACCGCGTCGCTCGACCACGTTCCAGACCCGCGACAGATAGGCGATGTCTTCGGCCAACGCCTCGGCCGGTTGCCCCTCGGCATTGGTGCGGATGATGTAGCCGAAGCCCCCATGGCTGGCCGCCAGATCGGCGACCATGGTCTTGAGCCGCAGCCGTTCGGCCTCGTCCTCGATCCGCGCCGACACCCCGATCACCCGCGACTGCGGCAGCAGCACCAGATAACGCGAGGGGATGCTGATCTGCGTGGTCAGCCGCGCGCCCTTGCTGCCAATCGGATCCTTGACCACTTGCACCACGATCTCCTGGCCGTCGCGCAGCAATTCCATGATCGGTACCGCGGCCGAGACTGGCAGCGGCGGTGTTTCGTCGGTGTCGCCATTGCAGACTGGCGCCGGTCGCACCACGTCGTTGGCGTGCAGGAACGCCGCGCGCTCCAGCCCCACCTCGACGAAGGCCGCCTGCATGCCCGGCATGACCCGCTGCACCTGGCCCTTGTAGATGTTGCCCACCACGCCGCGCCGCCAACCGCGCTCGATGTGCAGCTCCTGCAACATGCCGTTCTCGATGACGGCCACCCGGGTCTCGCGCGGCGTGACGTTGACCAGGATCTCTTGCGACATCACAGCACTCCGAAGGTACGCAGCAGGTGGAAGGTTTGATGCAGCGGTAGGCCCATCACTGCCGAGTAGCTACCGTCCAGGCGACTGACGAAACGTTCGGCGCCGCCCTGGATCGCGTATGCACCGGCACACCCCATCGGCTCACCGCTGGCCACGTAATCGGCGATATCGCGCGCCGACAACGACGCGAAAGTGACCGCGGTCGGCACCGAGACCAGTTCCTCGCGCCCGACGCCGACCAGCGCCACCACGGTCAGCGCCTGGTGGGTGCGCCCGGACAGCGCCGCCAGCATCGCCGCGGCATCTTCGGCGTCAGCCGGCTTGCCGAACACACGATCCCCCAGCACCACTTCGGTGTCGGCACCGAGCACCACCGCATCGGCCTCGCCGGCCCGCTGCGCCAGCCCGGCACACGCCTTATCGAGCGCCACGCGACGCACGTATGCTTCCGCCGACTCCCCGGTCGCACGCACTTCCGGCACCTCCAGGTCGAGGATCCGAAACGTCGCACCAAGGCGGGTCAGCAGTTCGTTTCTGCGCGCAGAGCGGGAAGCGAGATACAACATGTCCAAAGGATAACCCGACCGGGCTGACTGAACGATCGCCAATTGCGGAGCGATCGCCTCAACTCCAACAAAGATCATCACGCGTTCATCGTCACCGCCACACTCTCACGCCATCCGTCAAGGAGAACACCGATGCGCACCCTGCCCCTTCGCCTGCTGCTGGCTGTGCCCCTCTCGCTGGGATGCACGACAATCACCGCCCATGCTCAACCGGCGACACCCGGCTACGCCGTGCCCGCCGACGGCACCCTACTCAATATCACCTCGCAGGCCGAGGCCAAGCACGCGCCGGACGTGGCCAGGTTGTCGGCCGGTGTGGTCACCGAGGCCACCGACAGCGGCAAAGCGATGCGCGAAAACGCCGCACAGATGACCAAGGTACTGGCGGCGATCCACGCCGCCGGTATCCCCGAGAAGGACGTGCAGACCAGCGGTATCAGCCTCAACCGGCAGTACACGTACTCCCAGAACCGGGCAAAACAGACCAATTACCAGGCCAACAACTCGGTCGACCTGAAGGTGCGCGACATTGCCAAGCTGGGCAAAGTGCTGGACGCCCTGGCCGCGCAGGGCGCCAATCAGATCAACGGCCCAAGTTTCGAGATCGATAATCCGGAACCGCTGTACGACCAGGCCCGCGGCGATGCACTGAAGAAAGCCCAGGCCCGCGCGCAGAACTACGCCAAAACGCTGGGCCTGCGCGTGCGCCGCATCGTCAGCATCTCCGAGGGCAACAGCGGCGGCGTGCGCCCGCCGATGGCGATGATGCGTGCGATGGCGACGAATACAGCGATAGAAACACCGGTGGCACCGGGCGAGAGCAGCGTCTCGGTCAGCCTGGACGTGGTGTTCGAACTGGGCAAGTAAGCGGCGGTCTCATTGCACGTCAAATCGGGACTGCAGACACGCAGTGACACGAGTGTCGACCGCATGCCGAACTGAACCGCCCCTGGATTTCGGGAGGCTCCAACTCTTGAGAAGATGGAGCCATGAACAAGACGAATTCGGTCTGTTCGCGCACTTCGCTCAACGTGCGGAAGATGTGCATGTCTAGGACGCCGCGCCGGTAGCTGCCGTTGAAGCGTTCAATGAAGCCGTTTTGCATCGGACGTGCCGGCTCGATGAAATCCAGGGCGATGCTCTTGCGCTCAGCCCACTCGGCCAATGCAGTCGTTGATGACATTGAACGTGCGAAAGCGTCGACAGACAGGCTGGACCGCTGCTTGCTCAAGGATGTGCAAGGCGATGCACGGAACGCGATCGGCGCGGCGGCGAGCGACAACCTGCGCTGGCTGATGCGGTGGATCGTGTTTTTGCGTGTCTGGCTGCGCGCCATCGTGCTGGCTTCGATGGCGGCCAGGTCAACGCTGCATGCGATTGGGAGTTGATGCAGACGATTTTTCAAGGCCGACTATCTACGGGGCCATAGGCGATTCAGTTCGCCAACATCAGCTTGACAGGGCGCTCGCTGTGCTGGCGTTTTCCACACGCGTTGTACGAGGTTTTGCCAATAGCATATATAATGCTGGAACGACCAGTAGGGTTAGGAAAGTTCCGATGCCAAGCCCTGCTATGACGATGCAGCCAATCGTCGAGCGCGCCGCTGAGCCAGGGCCTCCAATGAGCAATAACGGCAATGATCCCATGATCATTGCCGCCGATGTCATGAGAATTGGGCGAAGCCGTATATTTAAGGCGGCAAGGATGGCGTCTTTTTTGCATTGACCAGAATCCTGCTTTTCGTTCGCCACTTCGACTAGCAGGATACCGTGCTTGCTGATCAAGCCAACCAAGGTGAGTAGTCCGACGTCCGTATAAAGATTCACAGAAAGCTGGCCAAGGCCAAGCCATACGAAGAACAGCGCACCTGACAGCGAAGTTGGTACCGATACGAGAATGATGATTGGATCGGTGAAGCTGTTATAGAAAGAGGCTAGCGTTAAGTAAACCACTGCGATACTCAGCAAAAGCATAATCGCATAACCTTTTTGATTCCGTGTGTACTCGCGCATTGGGCCAGAGATATCCGAGGAATAGTCCTTTGGTAAAATTTTAGTTATGCCTGCGAGATAATCCGCTACCTGTCCGCGGGATACCCCTTTTGCCAACTCACCGGAAATAGTGATGGCGCGCTGCCCTTGGAAATGGCGTAGAACGTCTGGACCAGTCGTCGTCTCCAGATGGGCGACAGCCCTCAATAGGACGGGCTGCTCATTAACTGTGGCTACAGGATAGTCGAGTACGTTCTGATTGAGCTTTCTGGAGTCTGGATCGGCCGCTGAAATGACCTTGTAAGATCGTCCCTGGTAGTTGAAATAATTGATGTAGCTGCCACTCAGCATGGAACTGAGCGCATCGGAAACACGTCGAACATCCAGTTTAAAGTCGGCAAGCTTAGCCCGGTCGAGAACGATGTGACTTTTCGACTGGCTAGGCTGTTGATTGGTCTCTAGATAAGCGAATAGGCCAGATGCTTTCATTTTTGCCAAAATTTCTTGGGTAGCCTGGGTCAGGTCTCCAAGTTCGCCCGCGCCTTCGACGACAAACTCAACCTGGTCGCCGTCTTCCGTGGGGAGCGACTCGGACTGGTATAGCGAGAAAGAAAATCCCGTGATGCCATGCAGCGATTGCCTTAGCTGGTCGATGACCTCGGCTGTGGAAGGACGTGATGCCCAGTCGATCAAGGAAATCCCTCCTCTAATCGATGCTGGCGTGACTGAGTTCCATGAGTGTCCAGAGTAGGGGGAGTGAGCTATGCTCGCTAAAACATCCTGATCGAATTGTCGGGATACGGCAAAGGACATTCCAGGTGTAGCATGCCCACGAAGATGCACGTATCCCTGGTCTTCCTGGGGGGCCAGTTCCTGTCGGCTCCCCAGGAAGAAAAACACGGTCGCGACAATTAGCGCACCACCGAACACGCTCACCAACCGGTAATTCGTCAACGACGTGGCCTGTATTCGGTCAAATACCCGTCGCGCTTTGTACCAGTGGCTGGACCCACCAGTGCTGCCAGCGCGGGTGGATCGCCTGACAATAAACCGGCACAGCAAGGGACTGACAGTGACTGCGATCAGGGCGGAGACCGAGACCGACGTGACGAGGGTAACGGCGAACTCCCGGAACAAGATGCCTGCGATTCCAGGCAGCAACGCGATAGGAAGATAAGCCGCTGCCAGCACGATGGTCATAGAGACGATAGGCCTAAGCAGCTCGGATACCGCCATATCCGCTGCGTCGTGAGTCGATAGGCCTGATTCCAGGTGACGCTCGTGCCGTTCCACGACGATGATCGCATCGTCTACGACCAATCCCACAGAAAGCACCAGCGCGAGCAATGTGAGTTCGTTGATGCTGTAGCCAAATAAATTTAGACACCAAAGGCTACCCAAGAGCGCAAGTGGCACCGCGATTACTGGAATCAAAGCGGATCGTATTTTGCGCAAGGCTACGAAGACGATCAGACTGACGACTAAAAGCGCCTCGGCAAGCGCATGCAATACCTCGCGAAGTGCATGGCGCGTGAACTCCGTATCGTCTTCGTTCACGGACAACGCAATGCCAGGCGGTAGTGTTTTTTGCAGAAGAGAGACCTTACTCTTGACCGCTTTGGCAACTTGAATGATGTTTGCGCCATCGTTGGGTACAACATCCAGGAATACACCGGGAACGCCATCTGCGTAAGCGGCAAACTTGTCGCGAGAGGTGCCGATCTCTGCACTCCCGATGTCGCTAAGGTGAATGGGAGATCCGTTTACTTCTTTAACCACAAGATTGTTAAATTCGGCAACTGTCTCAAGCCCCGAGGCGATCGTGAGCGGCACTGAAACCGTATCTCCATCGATCGTGCCGACACCTGTCACGTAGTTGTTTCCCGCGACCTTGTCGCGAACCACCTCTGCGGTGAGTCCATAGGCTGTCATTTTATAGGGATCAAGATTCAGGCGCATTGCCAGCGGTAGGCTGTCGTTGACAGCGACGGAGCGGACGCCTGGAACCGTGGCAATTTCAGGCTTCAGCACGCGCTGTGCGTATTCGGACATCTGTGTTCCGGTCGCGGTCGTACTGGTTAGCGCAAGATCTAGGATACTTTCGTCGCCGTGGTCAAGGACGATTGCGGGATTTTGCGTGCCTGACGGTAAATTGGAAAGAACGGCGTTGACGAGCGACTGCACCTGTGCAAGCGTCTCCACCGGGTTAGCATTGAAAGTTAGGTGTAAAACGATTTCGGACTCGCCCTGCTTGCTTGTAGATGTGACGAAATCGATGCCTTTTGCAGGCAAAACTGCCTGTTCCAGTGGAGAGGTGAGGAACCCTTCTATGGTTTCAGGATCGGCGCCGTAGTAGACCGTGGATATGTTGATTGTGGCGTACTTGATGGTGGGGAACGCCTGTACTGGAAGGCGGACAATCGCCAGGATGCCGAAGGCCGTGATCACCAGCACGATAGCGAATACCGTGCTGGCACGTGTGAGCAACGCAATCAGTGTGGATCCGGACCTCATGCCCCACCTCCACAAGAGAAATACCTACTCATGAGGTGCGACAACGACATGAGTGCCGTCCTCGATCTTGATCTGTCCATTGACCACAATCCTATCGCTGCATTTGAACGGTCCTTCGACGACCGCCCTGTCGCCATCGTCCGCTTTCACTGACACCGGAACTTGATGGGCGACGGTATCCTTTTCCATGGTACGCAATAGATACAGCGTGTCGCCATGTGTGCTGGATAGTATGGCAGCTCTCGGTACGGTCTTGACAGAGTTCCATTTCTCAATATCAAGTCGCATTCTCCCAAACATTCCGGATGCAAGTGCATGCATATCCCCTACGAACGTCGCACGCGCGGCAATGCTATGGCTTTGAGGGTCTGCAATCGGCGGCAGCGAACTTATCACCACATCGAATTGCCTGCCCGCATATCCTTCGAACTCGACGTGGCCGCGTTGTCCTACGCTGAGTGACGGAAGCAACGACTGAGGTATGGAGAAATCGAAGAGTAGAGGCTCTCTACTATCTATGGTGGTAATGACGTCCCCTGCTTGAATGAACTGACCGGGATCCACTTTCCGAATGCCTAGAGTTCCGGCGAAGGGTGCGCGCACGCTGCGTTGCCCGATTCGTGCCCTTTGCGCAGCGAGGCGCGCTCTTGCTACGTCCGCGGCATGATGCAGAGTGTCGAATTGCTCTTGGCTAATTGCTCCGATACGTAGTTGTTCGCTGGCGCGAGACATTTTCTGCTCTGCAAGCTTCAAATCCGCTTGGTTCTCAGCTAAAACATCAGGCCCATCGTTGAGGCGCAGCTGCACAAGAATCTCGCCAGTCTGTACGGATGCACCAGATTCGAAGCGAACAGCCTCGATGATGCCCGCGGTATCGCTACTAAGATCGGCCCTGTGAGCTGCTCGCACCACTCCGCTAAAGGATTCGCTGCGCTGCCAATCCGTGCAGATGACCTTGGATCCGGCAATGACCGGCAATTCCGTCGAGCCGATCAATGCAGGTGCTGGACTTTTTACGGCGGAGCGGTATCTATATGCCGCAAGTGCAATGATGCATATCGCAATAATCGCAATCATGCACCAACGCAACGATTGCAGCGGTGCCCGAAGCTTTCTCTCTCCTTCGATCATGAGCGCTCCATTTCAACCGGTGTACTTGCATGGATCAATGCATTTGTGGCTGGCAGCGAGGGGACGGCAATCTTCTCGACATCAGCTTTAGAAGAAAGAAGCCAATCAGCGACCGCTCCCAGCAGCGCGATGAGCATCAGTGCACCATAAACAACCCACTCTTTTGCCGTATGCACACCAACGCCTACCAGCCATTTTGTGACAATAGCGGTCAATACTGATGCCAATGTGTAGTAAATCCCGAAGTAAAGTCCGGTATCTCTGCCATTCGAGCATGCGCGGATATGCGACATCGCGGAGGGATATGCGAACACCGTTCCAAATGTGAGTACGGCACCACAGCATACCGACGAAATCCAGTCGGACAGGCCGATGTAAGAGCAAAGAGGAAGCAGTACGAAAGAAAATCCCATCAGCAAATAGCTCAACGATGTCACAGTCTTGTTCAGGTATATCGACGCTCCGTACATGCTGAACAATGCTTGGGCCACCACGCCAACAAGCGCCGCAATGCTCAGACCCAATCCAAGGAAGTCGGCGCGGTTCTGGGAAGAGAGTATGAAGAGTGGAACTACCACGTAGAGCTGTGCCACCAGAACTGAATAGGGTGCTACACCAAGGCAGGTGGCGACGAAACGCCGACTGAAAACCCGAATGCCTGCAGGCAGATCATCTTTCCCTCGCCGGTCATCCAGGCTCAGATCACCTTTCTTGAAAATCAGAAGAAATGAAGCAGTTGTGATCAAATAGATCAGCGAGGCAGCCAGGCAGATCTGTTCGAAATAGCGCGGGCAGAGCCATCCTCCAACGAGGAATCCAATGATCTCCCCAGCGTTGCGGAACGTGGCGAGGTTGGCGAAAGCAAGTACATTGAGCCCGCGCTCCCGCCCAGAGACTAGCGCTGAACTTAGGCCAGTCGTGATCGACGATGCGACTCCGATCACAAGGACGGCGGCTATTAACATGATCTCTGTGTGACCGTTGGCCAATAGGAAATACGCGACAGCGCGGAGCAGGGAGCTCAGCGCGAGAGTTGGCCTAGGGCCAAGAAGGCGCCCAACCAAAGAACCTGGCAAGGTGAATGCTTGGCTGGCGAATGCTCTCATCGCAAGCACCGTACCAACCGCGCCAGCTTCCAGCCTCAACACGTCGGCCAGAAATAGAGCTAGAAATGGGATGATAGAGAAGTAGACAGCATTACCAGTAAACGCCGTCGCAAATGTCCAGCGTTTTCGCTTTAACATTGGCATTGTTGTATCCAAAGCTTGCGTCTGCATCGTCAGCATTCCTTTCGTTCAGATTATTTTTCTGACTGCCCATCGGTGCGATGCAACCCTCAATGTGCTGGGTATTGGCCGACATCACCACGGTTCCACCATCCGCCGCCGAGTTCACGGTATAGAACGACGGTGTCGACGAAGCGTTGGGCTCGTGCCTGGACCAGTTCGAGCGATGCGTTTTGATAGGTTTGTTGTGCGGCAAGGACTTTTAATACGGATACACTACCAAGCTCACGTTGATGCTCCAATAGCATCTGGACATGGTGGGCAGCCATCTCGCCGTTGGCTGCCAATTGAAGCTTGACGGCATCGTGTTGCAGGCTTGACAACACATCGGACAACGAGTGGAATGCCTCAACGACAGTTGTTCGCCAGCGTGCATCGGCTTCGCGCATTGCTGCTTCCTGGGCGCGCTGGCGGTATCTGCGTTTTCCAGCATCGAAGATCGTCTGGGTCACGCCTGCAGAGACCGACCAGAGGCCGCTTCCTGGGCCGAAGAGTGTGGTTGCATCTAGCGAAGCGGAGCCGAGCCGTCCGCTGATCGTGATATCAGGCAGGCGCTGCGCAGCGGCAACACCCACCAGTGCGGTCTGTGCGTGCAACACTGCTTCCGCTGCCTTGATGTCAGGACGCTGCTCAATTAACTTGGAAGGCAAGGTCACTGGGAGCGTCCTGGGAAGTCGCAGTGTGTCCAGATCAATCGAGATATCGGAAACGGCGCTGACCGGCTTGCCCATCAGCGCGGCCAGTCTATGTTGAACCTGTTCGCGATCCATTAGCAGTGTTTCCATGACCGATTTAGATTTTGCAAGGGTTGACTGCTGAAGTGCCACATCGAAATCACTGCTCGTTCCAAGCTCGGCTTGTGCGACCATTATATCTAGCCAATTTTGATCAATTTCGACTATATGCTGTTGAATGCGGATCTTTTCGTCGATAGCACTTTTTTCGATAACAGTGGTCACGACGTTGCTGGTCAGTGCAAGGTAGGCTGCTTCCATTTCGAAGTGGGCGTAGTCAGTCTGCGCACCGCTTGCCTCGATAGAACGACGTATGCCACCCCATAGGTCAAGATCATATACTGCACCAATATGCACATTGGATATTGAATAATAGCTTGCCGGACCTACATCACCGTCTTCGGCCTGAGCATGGCGGCGTCGTTGCTGTGAGACATTTGCATCAAGAGTGGGCAGCCGCTTACTTCCCTCAGCGAGTTCAAGTTGCTTTGCTCTATTTAGCGCTTCGCCCGCCGCTTGTAGGTCAGGATTATCTCGAACTGCCTGTTCTACTAAAGATGTCAGTTCGGCAGATCGGTAAAGCTCCCACCATCGGCCTGCCACTTCGCCACCTACCTGAAGCGCTTCGGTATCGCCCCCGATCACCTTTGTCGAGGCCGTATTCTGCTCGATGGGTATACTGATCATGTCGCCATAGTTAGGTGCAGGAGACTTGAAATTAGGTCCCAATGTGCATCCGGCGATCACGCATAGCGCCACGGAACACGCAGCGGCACGCAGGCACAACATAGTCCCTAGCCCAGGCCTATGCGGATTGGGGCCGTAGATGTGCTGTGATTCGGAGCGGCCGTGCGGGCTAGTGTCTTTCAAGGTAGGTGAGTTCAATCGCTGCGACAAGGCGCTCGCAGTGGGCACGCGCATCCACTCCTGCCCGGTCGATGCATAGCACGTGTGCAAGATAGCTGTCATTGTTTTTTGGAGCTGCCACCTTTTTACCTCGCATGAACGGATCCAAATGGCTCCTATGTACATACGGGTCACTTACGATTTCGTCCCAGTTAGAAACGCCTGCGAGAATGCCTGGGCTTGGAGGCAACAAAAACTGGATCGCCGCACTACGTGCGACTGGGGCGAGAAAGCAATCGCTTAGATCCGTGGCGCCGAGCGATAGCTTGACGAACGCCTGGATGAGATCGAATCCGACGGTGATCCGCACTAGCTCCGAAATCCAGTTGCCGCCCACTCGCGGATTTATCTCTACAACGCGTGGACCTCTGGACGTCAGTTTTATTTCTGTATGAGCCACGCCATGAGAATAACCCACGGCACGCAACGCCGCTTCTGCAAGATCCCCGACAGCACGAACGGTTTCAGGATCCAGTATCGCCGGAACCATATGGCCGGTTTCTATGAACAATGTGTCGCTGTAGAGCGATTTGTCGGTTACAGCAATCACCTGAGTCGCTCCGTTAACCGTCACTGTTTCGACACTGACTTCCTGCCCATCTAGAAACTCTTCTATCAAGGCGACGGCATTGAGGTCCTGTCCTCTTGCGTTCTGGCGATAGCAGGTGACGGCATCTGTCGCGCTAAGCAGCTCGGCATCCGTCATCGCGAGTGCGACGAATGCGCTGGCAGACATATCCGTTGGTTTTACTACAACCGGATAGCCGATTCGTTGCGCTATGGCTAGAGCCTCCTGATGCGTAGCAGCAATACCAAATTGAGGGGTAGGTACACCCGCGGAACACGACGCCAATCGCATCAAATACTTGTCCCGCGTAGTGCGTACTACATTGCTGCCAACCGTCGGCAGTTCCAGCATTTCGGCAACTCGTGCAGCGGCGATAAGGTAGTGATCGCAGGAAGTGATTACCGCGTCGAATCGACTTTGTTCATGCAACCTGCGGGCAGTTTCAAGTAAGGTGGTATCGTCGTTGACATTGGCCACGACAACCGCCTCCGCTTCTGCGATCACTGGGTGTATACCATCGCCAAGCGGGTTGTTTTTGAAGCGCGACGGATTGGGCGTCAGTAGCGTATAAGTGTGGCCTAATTCACGGATAGCGAGAGGAACCGTGATGCCTGTTGCATAGACCCAACTATCAAGCATGAGCAGCCTAGCCATGGGCCGTATGCTCGTTGTATTGCCGCACGATGTAGGAGGAGTGATTGTTGAACGACAGTGGCTGAAGATAGATGTAGCGCTCGAAAGAATCGAGCTCCCACGGTTGCACTTCAGTATATAAGATATTGCAAGGAGTTGAAGCACTGCGGACGATCAAGAATGCGCCGGGTGCAGCATGCATACTTAAGTGCTCAATGACTTTTTGCTTCATGCCGGCCACGCCGACGAAGCCGGCGAGCCATATGACATCGTACTTTGAAAGGTCGCGCAACTCAAGTATGTCGCTGGTTATATGACACATACCTGCTGCAATTGAAAGGCACCGCATCAATTCACGTGATATTTCGGTAGCCTCCGCACTGATATCAACGCAGTCCACATTAAGCCCTAGCCCTTGAAGAATCATAGCTGTCGATCCGACAGGACCGGAGCCGATCATCAATGCATTTTTCAGGTCGCGTCCAGCACATATGCGAACGGCCTGATACTCTAGAGCGACGATGCGCTCATAAAGTGGGAGATCAGTAAAAAGTGTCCGAAAAGCACTTTGCGCATCTTGGGATTCGAAGATATTCCGTGCTGCTTGGATTTCTCGTAAGTAGCACCACTCGGCGTAAAGCATTAGTAATTTAGGCTTGATGTCATTCAATCGCTCATCTGAACATACGGCATGAGCAATTTCTTTATTTCGAAGGCTTTGGCAGAGATGCCATAAATTGGAGAAGTCTGCGATCGAGGTGTCAGTGATAGTTAATGGCTCGTGACATGAAACAGCGTTATAGGCTGATATCAGTTGCTGTACATGGCTGTCGATGGATAGATGATCCAACATTATAATTTCACTCCCGAGTGTTATTTAATGCCACTTACCCAGCTATTGAATCATTGACATGAGGGCAATCAATTTTCTCACACCATGTCGGAGGCACCTCATGCCGCACCCTCGCAACTTGATCTATCTTTATTAATTTTACACATGGATCAGAAAATATAGGGGCTAAATAGTTACACAGTTAAATTAAAATAATCCACCTTTCCGATGCCATTTTTCAACAGCGATCATTTATAAATTCCGGATACTGAGCTTCAAAGAAGACACAGTATCGTCACTAGCCCCTTTCACTAAGCGTATATCCTCTATGTCGAAATTATCGAGAATCGCTGAAGAAAAAAATGTAGGCTCATAAATCAAACTACGAAGACCGAAGGATGTACGACATACGATAGTGCAATCGCTTCGCGCAGTACGCGCTATGTTATCTAAAAGCAATTGCTTCGGCTTCGCTAGTAGCGCAATCACAATCATGTCATAATTTGAAACATCGTAATCAACCGCATTTCGGTGGATGATGCGAATGGATCGATCAAGCCCCAGCACCTTGATGAGCGTAGACGACTCCTCGACCGCAGACTTCGAGATGTCAATCCCGTCAACATGTACGTCAAGGATCCTACTGAACCATATAGCACTTAACGGGAGTGGACCCGATCCAATAAAAAGTATCCTTTCTGGCTGAGTCCGCAGCATGGATACTTCACGTCGCACAAGGCGTTGCAGACGGCCAGCCAATCTATAATCTGAAACCGCAGTGGCAGATCCTCCACATAGCCTGGATACGAAATTTCGTTCCAGAGTGGTCTCCCATAAACAATAAGCCTCCTGCAAAACTTTATCGTGTGGCGTTTCGCGCCTCAGCCCAAAAACAAGCTCATCCACCTCAGTGGCATAGAATATTCTCGATTCGACATGTTCCATTAGCAAATCAAGCTCATGGAACTGCACACTCGTATGGCCTGATTCGCTTCGCTGAGAATTTAGAAAATCGGCCACAGTGCAGATAAATTGTTGCAGCGGTGAATTGCACCGCAATATGGTCCGCAACACTGATTCATTTGCAAGCATTTCCCTGCTCCCCCCTCTCGCCAGCAGATCCTCGCCATGCATAAGGACACTCCGTTTTCCCAAGGATTCAGAACTACCCCGACGCGGCAATGAGCGACTGCTTTCTGCAGAACGGTGACATGTCAACAAGCCAGTTACTATCGGCCTTAAACCAGTTCGTCTAACACGTAGTGGCAATGCAGGAGTGGGGCCATTATTATTACGAACGTTTAGCTTTTCCAATGGCCTGGATGTCATTCAAAGCAAGAGTCTACATATGTAAACAGAATATGGGCAGAATCTGCGCGCTCTCCACCTCGCGTCCTCGATACCCCATGATCTCCACCTGCGGCTGCGCATCCGTGTCCTGCATCAGCGTGCTGGCCTGCTCCAGTCACTCGGCCAGCCTATCGCCATCGTAGGAGCGCCCGATGTCCCTTATCACCCGGCCCAACACCTTGCACTGCCGACACAGCACTCGTCGCATCCGCTTGAACTGTTTGGCATGGGCATAGCGGCCCCACCTGCAGATGCGGCTTCGCGCCTTCGGACTCGGCACTCTGCCGTGTCATCAGCACTTTTAATCTGACTCACCGCGACAACTTCACACAATGCCGCTTGCACAGCAGCACCGGCTTGCGGCGGGCCATCTCCAACAATCATCTGTCGGTGGAATGTGCGATCACCTTCTCCTGCACCACGATCACCCGTGACAATTCCCGCGCATCGAACGCCTTCATCGCCTTGGCCGCGTTGATCATCTGCACCAGCATTTCTTCCATTCCCGCTTCGCCTAGACGCTGGCGCCAACGCGTGAGCGAACTCGGATCGCACGGCAACACGTCTGGAAAAACACCTCGCCGGTGAAGCACTGTCAGCCAGCGCTCGCACACCGCTTCATCGGACAGCTCATAGGTGTGCTTGAGGTAGAGCAGCCCGGCCATCAAGCGGATCGGCAGGGCGGGACGTCCACCGCGCACCGGATCGGCTAGCAGGCGGGCCGACAGGGCCTGCTCCAGCGCCGCCAACGGCATCTTGGTAGATAGCTGCGCCATGGGATAACGCAGATCGATCTGGTTCTCCAGTCAGGAACGGAACAACTCTTCGGGCGAGCGATCTTCAACGGCGAGACGTCGATTGCGCATGCTCGGAAAATGTAAGAAAACCGCGCCCAGCTTGACGGAATAGCAATGCAGACACGCCTTCTGCGGCACAGAAGGCGTGGCGCAGGTGGATTTGCGTGGTTTTTCAGCGGCGACTATGTCACCTACATGATCGAAGACACGACCTGATTAACCCTACTCGTCAACCAAAAGTCGCAGGATCTGTGGTGCCCGGGCGGATGCTGCTGTCACCTGAAACCAACGAAGTGGCGTGATGAGCATCCATGACTTGCCGTTCCAAGCTGGATTGTCGATACCCGAGTTCTTCGCCTCCTACGGCACCGAGGCCCGCTTCGCCGATCTTGCCAATCTGAAAAAAGCGGCCTGCGATAGCAAACCCTGCAAAGCATCCTCATCGACAAGTACAAGGGCCGCTTGTTGTGGCTGAACGGTGCGCTGCACCTGATCTTCATCTGCCTCGCGCGCTCGGGCAAGGCGGCCAGAGCTGCTTTCCACCGGGTACCACACTCCCTTGTACGGCCAACACGGATACCAAACGAAAAGGCCCACCCCCATCACTGGGAGCAGGCCTGGCAGATCGACGTCAAGCAGCGAACGACGCGATGCTTGGATCAATAATCATAGGACAACGACAACAACAGGTAACGTGGAGTCTGGAAGTAATTGCCCATGCCATAGGTATTGAGCACCGTGTACGGGCCGGACTCCCAGGTCGCGAGCTGCTGGATGGGCTTGCGCTCGTTCAACAGGTTGAACACCTGCAACCCGAACGCCAGCTTCTTGTCCGCGAATGCCGGACGATAGATCAGGCCCAGATCGACCTGCTTGGTCCATGGCGTGCGGCCCGCATCGCCAGGGCGCGAGGGGCTGCCGCCACAGGTGTGATAGACCGAGCCGTAGCCGATCGGATCGCCCGCCTTAGAGCTCTCGTCGGTGCCGTTGGCGCTGAAGTAGCCCAGGCAATCGTGCGGCGTGCCGGACTGGATGCGCAGGTTGGCCGACAGCATCCATTCCGGCGCAACCTGGTACGCACCGTAGAGCTTCACCTGATGACGACGATCATTGGCCAGATAACCGCCAGCCCAATTCATCAACGCCGCCGCATCCCAATCCCGGGTCTTGGACACGTCGGCTTGGCCGATGTCGGACTTCAACTGACCTTCGGTGTTGCCGAAGTTGCGCGACCAAGTGTAGTCGACACGCGTGCTCCACTTGCCGTCGAACGGATGCTCCAGATACAGGTTGACCGAGGCGTAGTTGCGCTTGGCCGAATTGTCGAAGCCCCAGTCGGATTTGCTCATGGTGAACTGGGTACGTCCGCCGTTGCTATTGGCAAGACTGAAGGTATTGGTCCTGCCCGGATTGAACAGGATGCAGCCCGGGATGGTAACAGTACTGGGATCCACACCCAGCGATTGCAACTTGGCACTCATGCGATCCGGATCGCACACGTCGTCGATGGTCGACTCCAGTTTGCGATAGGTTGCCTTGGCACCGAAGGCCCACTTCTCGGCGAACGCCTGATCGAAGCCCACGATCAGTTCATCTTGGTACATCGACTTCAGGTCGGTGGGGGTAAAGGTGCGTGGATCCGGCGCAACGCCGTACTCTTCATCCGCGGAAACCGGGCCAGGCCCCAGCGCCCGCAGGCCGGTCGGATTACCCTTGGCGTCGATGCCGCTATAGGCGAAGTACTCGCTGGTGTAGGTCGACGCCGAAGCACCACGGATCGCGACGCTGTTGGGCAACGCCAGGAAGTAGCGGCCCAAGTTGGCGTAGACCTTCAACGAGGAATCGCCATGCACATCCCAGGTGGCGCCAAGGCGTGGCGCCCACTGATTGCCACTGTCGACGTAGGGCTTGGCCTCGCTGTTGCTGTTCACGAACTTATCGTTGCGCAAACCCAGCGACAGCAGCACCTTGTCGCTGACCTGCCAGCGGTCTTCGAAGAAGTAGGCTTTCTGCTTGACCGACATCGACGTGGCGGTGCTGAAGATCAGCTTGCGCACATAATACCCGTTACCGCCGGGCGCACCGACACCAAGCGAGGAACTGATCGGCTGGGATGGCCTGGACGACTTCGCGTAATACCAGCCATACCCCGGTCCGGTCGTGGCCTGGCCTTCGTTCTTGGCGGAGTAGTAGATATTATCGACGCCGAAGGCGAGATCGTGATTACCCAGGCGATAATCGAAATCCAGACGCAGGCCACGGGTCTTGTCCTGACCATTGGTCTTGTTGAGCGCCCCCTGGTTGTTGTAGATCGGATGACCGCCAGTGATCGAGGGATCCTGAAAAACCTGGCCGCTTAGAAAGGGGTCGGCACTGACGATGCCCGGATAGTTCTTGTTGTCGAAGGTGCTCTTGCCGTAGGTCGCACTGAAGGTCAGATCGTCGGTGAGATAGTTGGTGTACTTGCCGATGTAATAGGCGCTGTCCTGCTTGACAATATTCGGCGCGACCGCGGTATTACGGGCACCCTCGGACAGCGTGGCGTAGTCGAAGGCATTGTAGTAGCCGCCGGTGCGATCATTGCTCTTGATCCCGGTCAGTTCGAGCAGGTTACTGTCGTTGATGTTCCAATCGATCTTCGTGTAGACCTTGGGCTTGCTCTCGTCGGAATGGTTGCGCGCCACGACGCCATTATCGGACGAATTGGTCGAGACACCGTCGATCTTTTCCTGCTCGACCGCAGCGAACAGGAACAGACGGTCCTCGATCAACGGGCCGCCAGCGTAGGCGCTGTACACGTTGCTCCAGGTCGGGTTGTCCTTGCCCGAGCGATACAGCGTGCCGGCCAGTTCGGGTTTCTGATACGCATAGCCGCTGGGCAGGCTGCCATTGGGGTAGTACACGTCCTTCGGCGACTCAGCAGTGCCGCGCGGACGCCACAGCACCTGCCCGCCGAAATGCCACTCGTTGGTGCCGCGCTTGCCGATCTGGTTGATCACGCCACCATCGGAGCGGCCGTAGCGCGCGCTATAGCCACCGGTATAGACCTCCTGCTGGTCGATCGCCCCATAGGGCAGGCTCACGCCACCGATGTTGTCGAGCGGATTACCGGTGGAGAAGCCATTGACGTAGTAGGCGTTCTCCGACACGCCGGCGCCACCGAAGGACACGGCATTCCCATTCTTGAAATAGCCGCTACCGGAGACCGCGCCAGGCGCCAACAGAGCGATGGCTTCGGCGGAGCGGGCCAACGGCAAACGCTGCAACTGCTCGGCGGTGATGACCGTGCGCGAATCGACCGTGGTGACGTCCACCGCCGCCACGTTGCTGGCGCTGACCGTCACAGCACCCAGCGTGGAGGTTGTTCCGCCGGGCTGGGCGAAGGACACCTCGGTCCCCGAGTTCACCCGCAAGCCGATGCCCTTGCGGGTATCGACGGCATGACCCTCCTTATTCAGGGTGACGGTGTAGGTTCCCACTGGCAGCGAGCCGATATTGAAGCGGCCAGCACTATCGACCGGGACGGTGCGCGTCAGTCCGGTGTCACTCTGCACGGTAATGGTGGCGCCCGACGGCGCAACGCCATAGATGGAACCCGTCGTACTCTGCGCGTGAACAACTCCCTGCGTCAGCGCGGCCCCCAGAAACACAGCCAATACGCTTCGACGCACGACACAACGCGGATGGTGCTTGGACATCTATTTTTCTCCCTGAGTAAGAAAACCTAAGAAAAACCTGAGCTGCACATCAGCGAGAAACCAGACGCTCGCGATTGACATGCACAAATTTGTTTCAAGAAAAACCATCTATTAATAGGAGATTCATTTAGAGCAAAATCTAGACAAATTTGCAACCCTTGTCCCAAGATTTTCGAACGAGAATCAGCTAGAACCATAAAGGTGCACAACGCCGCAGCAAGCGACATTTCGCACCATCGCGAGGCATTGAGTGACGAATGCATGGCGGGGGCACGGCCATGCGATGGGAACGGCGACCACGGCAGGCCCCAGGAGGCGCAGCACGCGCAGCAACATGGATGGACCAGGCACGCAGCACACAGGGCGTGCCGATAACGCCTATGTCACGCGTCAGCGGAATCCGGCGGAGCGGACGATGTCCTGCCGCAAGGGGCACATGACAGCCGCGCACGCCGCTGCCGCGCCTGGCTTGCGGCAAGACACAAGCTCACCATGATGGTGCACTCAGGCGCGATGGTAGGGATGGTTGGCCAGCATCGCCGCGGCACGGTACAACTGCTCAGCCACGATCAGCCGCACTAGCATGTGCGGCAAGGTCAGCGGTCCCAGCGACCAGGATTCATCGGCAACCGCCAGCACCTCGGCCGAATGGCCCTCCGGACCACCGATCAGCAACGCCAGATCGCGGCCCTGCCCGCGCCAGTGTTCCATCCGCTGCGCCAACTGTTCGGAACTGTGCTGCTTGCCGGGCACGTCCAACGCAACCACCAGCGCACTCTTGGGCAATGCAACAAGCACACGACGCCCTTCGTCCTCGATCGCACGCTGCGCATCGCGGCCCTTGCCGCGCAGTCCCGGCTCGATCTCCACCAGTTCGAGCGGCAGCCAGTGCGACAGACGCTTGCGGTATTCGGCAAAGCCCTGGGCGACCCAGGCCGGGGCACGCTCCCCTGTGGCAATGAGGCGCGCCTTCATCGCCTCGGGCTCGCCACGCACATCACCAGCGTTCGACCGTGAACATCACGTCCAGCATGGCTTCGGCGCGCGCTTGCTCTTGCATCTGCGCACGCTGCCATTTGAGCCATTGCTTGAACATGGCAGGCTGCCGAACAGCAGCGCGTTCTTCGGCATAGTCGCGGCACTCCTCCTGCAATTGGCGTTTGAGCCGCGCCATCAACGCGTCCAGGCGTTGCGGCTGCGGCCGGCGCGCTTCGGCCAGGCCGTAGCGGTGCATGAAGGCATCGACCAACTGCGCCAATTCCTGCTCGATTTGCCTCAACTGCGCAGCCAGCATGCTGTTGTAGTCGCGGATCTGTTGCTCGGCCATGGCGGCGATTCCGGCCTGATCTAGCTGGCCAATCTCCATCTGCAATTCCAGCAGAGCCAGCAGATCGTCATCGCGATAGGCGCCGTTGAGCCGCTGCATCAGCGCGGTCTTGCGTTCGCGTTGCCGCGGGTCGGGCTCACGATCCGGATGCAACGCGGCGACCAGATTGCGGTACAGCGTGCGCAAGGCCTGTCGCGGATCGAGCGCCGGGCCCACCGCCTTGCGCACGCCAGCTCGGTGTCCCTTGGCGAGCTGTTGCGCGCGCCCGGCCGCATGCGCCTGTTGCGCCTGCACACGTTGCTGAATCTGTGCGTACAACGCTTCGGGAGACTGGACATGCTCCAACTCCTCCTCGGTCAGGCCGAACTGTCCGCCGATCAACGACTTCAACATCGCATCGGACTCAGCCACTTGCTGATCGAAAGCGACCTCACTGTGGCGGTCATAGACCGATTTCAGATCGTCGAAGCCACCCTCCTCGATGAGCAGACCGGCGAGTTCGCAGATCGCATCGGATAAATCGGCCCGATCGCGCTTGCTCAGCTTGTAGGCGGTATACGCCGCATCCAGTTCACGGACCAATTGCACCTGCGCCATATCGCGCGCCTGCAGCAACGGCTCGACCTGTTCGTGATAACGCTGTTCCCAGCGCGGCAACGACTCGTGCCAGGCGCGCAGTTGCAGGCGGGTTTTTTCAAGGCGTTCGACCAGCGTATCGAAGCGCTTGCGTGCTGGGCTCGGACGCGGCTCGCCTGCGCCAGCACGCACCCGCAAGAGCAACGTCTGGCCACTCGCGGCACGGGTTCCGTCCTGCCGCTTAGTCATACTCCCCCATGATCCTCTTCGGCATCGCTCGGCGGCTGATCGCCGACCGTCCAAAGACGCTCCAACGCATAGAATTCGCGCACGCGCGGCAGCATCACATGCACCACCACATCGCCGAGATCGACCAGTACCCATTCCGCTTCACGTTCGCCTTCCACGCCCAGCGGCATCAAATCCAGGCGTTTGGCGTACTTGATGACTTCGTCGGCGATCGACTTGACGTGGCGCGTGGAGGTGCCGGAGACAATCACCAGGTAATCGGTGACGCTGGACTTGCCGCGCACGTCGATTTCCACCACCTCCTTGGCCTTGAGCTCCTCGACTGCCTCGCGAACGTGGGCGAGCAAAACCGGCAGTGGCGGCGGCGGGTTGGGGACTTGGGTCTTGATGACGTGGGCTTGATTGGACAAAGCGGCGAACTCGATGGAATGGGAAAAGTATAGGGGAGCCTGCGACGACGCGTATTCAGCCGGCTGTGCTGGCATCTTCTGCATACACGCGATGGGCGCGGATGTAATCGGCGACCGCCGCCGGCAGCAGTCCCTGCCAATCGCCGCCGGCAGCAATACGCGCACGTACCTGACTGGACGATTCGGTACGCAACGGCTGCCCCAGGCACCACAATAGACCACCCGCCGCAGCCGCCAACGCCTGCGGCGAAGCGGCCCAGCGCCCGGCCAGCGCCTGCGTCAATGCTTCAGGCAGTGCCTGTTCCCAGCCACTACCGGCGCGGTCGGCAACGATCAGATGGACGGTATCGAGCAGCGCACGCCATTCGCGCCACCCCGTGAAGCCGACCAAGCTGTCGGCACCGATCAACAAGGCCAACGGTGCGTCGGCGCCAAGTTCGGCGCGTAGTTCGCGCACCGTATCGATGCTATAGGACGCCACGCCTGGCTGCGCCGATGCGCGGCGCACCTCGCGCAGATCCAGCAGCAGCTCCGACTCATCGGCGATTGCCAGTGCCAACATCGCACAGCGCTGCTGCACATCGGCACCCGGCGCGGGACGATGCGGTGGATCGGCGGCCGGCATCATCCGCACCGCCACACCGAACGCATCGCGCGCCGCACGCGCGATCGCCAAATGTCCGTTGTGGACGGGATCGAACGTGCCGCCGTAGATGAGGTGGAGCCCGGACCCGGAAAAGCTCAATGCTACTGATGCAACGGCATCTTGACGGTGACCCGACGATTCGCGGGTCAGCGTGCCGGTGTCGGAGGTAGCACTGTACGTCCTCGCGGGAACCCCGCTCTCACGGGTCCCGGCTTTCATACCACCAACAACCGCACCGCACGCGCCTCGGCGACAGCCAGCAACAGGCGTTCCAGCGCGATCCAGGCATCGCCGTCGGCACGCCCCTTGGCGATGCGATCGATACGTCCGGCCTCGGCGGCGAAGCGCTCCCAGCGGCGCGGCGCGCAATGGCGTTGCAAAGCACGCTTGAACGGCGCCTGCCGCGCTTCCCAAATACCCTGCGCCTTCATCTCCGCGGCCAGATTGCCACCGGCCGCCTGCACCTTGGCCAGTACCGCCGTGCGCAGCAGTTCCTTGATCAGGATCGGCAACAACGCCGCCACCGCCTCGCCTTCGGCGCGCAGACCGGCGAGCATGCGCCGCACCGCCGGCGCCTGCCCGCCCAAGGTGGCCTCGGCCAGCCGGAACACGTCGTAGCGCGCCGCATCGGCGACCAGCGACTCCATCGCCGCCACGTCCAGCCCCTGTCCGTCGCTCAGCAAAGCGAGCTTGTCGATTTCCTGCGCCGCCGCCAGCAGATTGCCCTCGACCCGCTCGGCCAGCCGCTGCACTGCGCCGGCATCGGCACGCAGGCCCTTGCCGCGCAGGCGCCGCTCGATCCAATCGCCCAATTCGTGCGGCTTGATCGCCCAAGCCACCGCAATCACGCCGATGCGCCCAACCGCATCGGCCCATTTGCCTTGGTGCGCCTTGCTCCACTCATTGCAGGTGATCAGCAACACCACGTCCGGCGGCGGATCGGCGCAGAACGCGGCGATCACCTCGCTCCCCTCCTTGCCGGGCTTGCCGCTGGGCAAGCGCAACTCGATCAGCCGTCGCGGGCTGAACAGGCTGGGGGAATTGAAGCTGGAATAGAGTTGGTCCCAGTCGAAGTCGCGTCCATCGGCATCGAACACCTCGCGCTCGCCGATGCCGGCGGCGCGCGCACGGGCGCGCACCGCATCGGCCGCCTCCAACACCCGCAAGGTTTCCGGACCGGCGATCAAATAGACCGGGTGCAGCGGCTGCGCGGCAGGCTGGGTGAGCAGTTGTTCGGGACGCAGTTCCATGACGACAGCCTACGCTGTGGTGATGTGGCGCAAGCAACGGATCCTGAGCACGCCGACTGCGCCAGGCAGTGCCTGCACCGCGCGCAACGGCGGCGGGCAGGCGTTCAAGGCTTCGACGAGGGTGCCGGCTTGCCCTCGACCGGGGTACCCGTAGCGGCTGGCGGCGCAGCGTTGACGTTCTTGCCTGCCCGCACTTCCGCCCGCACCACGCTGTCGATCCGACGCAGCATCGAGGCCGACATCTCCCGGCGCAGTTCGTCGGCGAGGATCTCGCGTTCGGTAGTGGTACCGGTGGCGTCGGTGGGCGGTGCAACGTAATCGCGCGACAGTTCGATCACCTGCTGCGGCACCAACACGCTGCCGTCGGCCCGGCGGAACAGGAAGATCGCCGCATAGCGCAGGCTGTACTCCTGCGCGCGGCCTTGGGCGTCGAGCGCGATCGGCAGGTCGCCCCAGCGCTCGGACAGCACTTCCAACCGCGCCACGTCCGTATCGACGTCCTTCGGCGCGATCTGCGCACCAGCGGCGCGCAGACCGCGTTCGAGCAGTTTGGCCAACTCGCTGTAGGGTGCCGCAGACACCACTTTCACCGCGTGCGTATCCGCCGGCAGGGTCAGCTTGTCGCGCAGGTGGAAGCCGCAGGCCGCCAGGGACACTACGAAGACAAGGGCAAGCAGGAGTCGGGTCATGGACACAGTCTGGAGGAGCTGGCGGGGCGCGGCAACAGGCGCTTAGCCTGCCCGATGGCGCGTGAACGCGGGTTGAGACACGCCGCGCCGCGCGAATGCGGCCACGGCACGCAACCCTGGCGCGACAGCGACACGCTGACTCACGCCACCACCAAGTTCACGATCTTGCCGGGCACGATGATGATCTTGCGGATACTCAGACCTTGCAGAAACTTGGCCGTGTTCGGCTCGGCTTGCGCCAGCGCCTCAATCTGCTCGCGCGCGGTGTCGGCGGCCACGTCGATCGTGCCACGCAGTTTGCCGTTGACCTGAACCGCCAAGGTCACCGCCTCGCGCACCAACGCAGCCTGGTCTGAATGCGGGAACGGCACATCTTCCAACAACGTCGGTGCGTGACCCAGTACCTGCCACAAGGCATGGCTGGTGTGCGGGGTGATCGGATTGAGCAGCAGCACCGCCGCCTCCAATGCCTCCTGACGCACCGCGCGGCCCTGCGCACTGGCATCGTCGAACTTGGCCAGCGCATTGGTCAACTCCATCACCGCCGCGATGGCAGTGTTGAAGCTGTGGCGGCGACCGTAATCATCGGCAACCTTGCCGATGGTTTCGTGGGTCTTACGCCGCAGCGCCTTGTGTTCGGCGTCCAGCGCGGCCGAGTCCAACGCCGGGGCCGCGCCATCGGCGGCATGCTTGTGCACCTGCGCCCACAACCGGCGCAGGAACCGCGCCATGCCGTCCACGCCGGCCTCGTTCCACTCCAACGACTGCTCCGGCGGCGCGGCGAACATCGAAAACAGGCGCACCGTATCGGCGCCGTACTTGCCGACCATCGCCTGCGGGTCCACGCCGTTGTTCTTGGACTTGGACATCTTTTCGGTGCCACCGATCGACACCGGCCGACCGTCGCCCTTGTGGATCGCGCCAATCACCCGCGCCTTGTCGTCGCGCTGCACCTCCACATCGGCGGGGTTGATCCAGTCCTTGGAACCGTCCGGATTCTGCCGATAGAACGTCTCGGCGATCACCATGCCCTGGGTCAGCAGATTGGTCGCCGGCTCGTCGCTATCCACCAGGCGCGCATCGCGCAGCAGCTTGTGGAAGAAACGGAAGTACATCAGGTGCAGAATCGCGTGCTCGATGCCGCCAATGTATTGATCCACCGGCAACCAGTAATTGCCGCGCTTATCGACCATGTCCTTGGCGCCGGGCGAGGTGTAACGCGCGTAGTACCAGCTCGACTCCATGAAGGTATCGAACGTGTCGGTCTCCCGCTCGGCCTCGCCACCGCACTGCGGGCAGGTGGTTTTGCGCCATTGCGGGTCGGTCTTCAGCGGCGAGCCGGTACCGCTCAGGGCGACGTTCTCCGGCAGCAACACCGGCAACTGATCTTCCGGCACCGGCACCGCGCCGCAACTGGGGCAATAAATCACCGGGATCGGGCAGCCCCAGTAACGCTGGCGGCTCACGCCCCAGTCGCGCAAGCGGTAATTGATACGACGCTGACCCTGGCCCTTGCGCTCGAAGCGCTCGGCCAATGCTTCGAACGCACCCTGGAAATCCAGCCCGTCGAACTCTGACGAATTGATCAGTTCCAGATCGCGGGTCTTGTCGCCGTACCAGTCCTGCCAACGGCTCGGATCGTAATGGCGTTCGTCGTCGTTGCGCGGGGATTTCAGCGCGATCACCTGACGGATCGGCAGCGCATACTTGCTGGCGAATTCGAAATCGCGCTGATCGTGACCGGGCACCGCCATCACCGCGCCGGTGCCATAGCCCATCAGCACGAAATTGGCGACCCAGACCGGCACACATTCCCCGCTGATCGGATGCACCGCAGTCAGGCCGGTGGCCATGCCACGCTTTTCCTGAGTCTCCAACTCGGCCTCGGAGACCCCACCTTGCTTCAGTTCAGTCAACAACGCCGCCAACGGCGGATTGGACTTGGCCGCATGCAGGGCCAGCGGATGCTCGCTGGCGATGGACACGAAGGTCACGCCCATCAGCGTATCCGGACGGGTGGTGAACACGCGCAGCGGATCCAGCGCACTGCCGTCGGCATCGCGCACCTCGAACTGGATCTCCAGCCCTTCAGAACGACCGATCCAGTTACGCTGCATGGTCTTGACCGATTCCGGCCAGCCCGGCAACTGATCCAGGCCATCCAGCAACTCCTGCGCATAGTCGGTGATGCGCAGGAACCACTGCGGGATCTCGCGCTTTTCCACCAGCGCGCCGGAGCGCCAACCACAACCGTCGATGACCTGCTCGTTGGCCAGCACCGTCTGATCGACCGGGTCCCAGTTCACCACCGCGTTGCGGCGGTAGGCCAGGCCCTTGCGCATCAACCGGGTGAACATGCGCTGCTCGTGCACGTAGTACTCGGGCCGACAGGTGGCGAATTCGCGCGACCAGTCGATGGCATAACCCAGCGACTTGAGCTGGCTGCGCATGTGCGCGATGTTGGCGTAGGTCCACTGCGCCGGCGCGGTCTTGTTCTTGATCGCAGCATTCTCGGCCGGCAGACCGAACGCGTCCCAACCCATCGGCTGCAGCACGTTCTTGCCATTCATGCGCTGATAGCGACTGATCACGTCGCCGATGGTGTAGTTGCGCACGTGGCCCATATGCAGTGCCCCGGACGGGTACGGCAACATCGACAGGCAATAGAACTTGGGCTTGTCGGAGGTCTCATCGACCTCGAAGGCGCGGGTGGCGTCCCAAAACTGCTGGGCGGCGGATTCGACCTGCTGCGGGTCGTAGACGGGGGGCTCGACGGCGGACATGGAAACGGACAGGGCCAGGCGGCTACAAAGCAGCTAAGGGTACCGTAGCGCGGCAAGCCGCTCCAATCCCGGGCGACGGACGGCACCGACACGGCGGCATATCACCGACGCGCCGTTCGTCACAACCACGACGACCTTCCACCGCTCAACGGCGCTGCCGTGGCGCCTGCGGGCCGGGCCAGCAGGCCAATAGCGCCAGCCATCCCCACCACAGCACGAACACCAGCCGTTGCGCCAACGGCGGCGACAACAGTCGGTCCAAGGCGAAGGCCCCCAGCGCGGCCAGCAGCGCCACCGCCAGCGCCAGGCTCGCCCAAGCGCGCGCGGCGGGATCGCGATAGGCGCCGACGCCCAACAAACCCGCCGACGCCACCAGCGCCACCACCCACAGCAGCCAGGCACTGGCGTGCATTTGCGTGGCGCGCGACTGCAGATCGGCCGGATCCAACGGCAAAAGGCCGATGCAGGCAAACGCCAGCCCGGCCAGCAATAACACCTGCCCCCCCACACGCAACGACCAGGTCGCGCCACGACCGGCCAGCAGCAGCAGGCGCAGCGCCAGCGCGATCGCCAACGCCCCTGGCAGCACGAAGGCCAGCAGATTAAAGGCCCAGGCATGTGGAATCCCGCGTGCACCCAGCAAGGCCAGCGGATGCGACCACGGCAGATAGCCGGGCAACGCCATGCCGAACCCCACCATCGCCGCGATCGCGCCGAGCGCCAGCAAGGGGCCGACCCAGCGCAGCACGCATTCGCCCATTTTCGTCATTCATCGCTCCCGCGCCCTGCGCACGCCACTGACCGAATCCGCATAGTGTGGCGGTTGCAGACCGCCCCGACATCCATGCCGCGACCACCCTTGCATCGGCACGGAGTTGCTACCATGAAGAGGCTATCTTCTTGCCTGACACGATGCCCCCATGTCCGACACGCCCTACGTTTTCGACGCCACGACCGAGACTTTCGAAACCGAGGTGCTGCAGCATTCCATGCAAACGCCGGTTTTGGTTGACTTCTGGGCCTCTTGGTGCGGCCCGTGCAAAGCTCTAACCCCGCTCCTGGAGAAACTGGCAACCGAGTACAACGGCGGCTTCGTGCTGGCCAAGGTCAATGTGGACCAGGAACAGCAGATCGCCGCGGCCTTCCAGATTCGTTCGGTACCGACGGTGTTCCTAGTCAAGGACGGTCAATTGGTCGATGGTTTCCCCGGCGCACTGCCGGAAAATCAGTTGCGCGCGTTCCTCAAACAGCACGGTGTCGAACCGTTACCGGCGCAGGACACCTCCCAGCAGGGCGATGCCCCGGCGGCGGTGCTGGACACACATGCCGAGGTGCGCCGCCTGCGCGATGCGGTGGCGGCCGAGCCGGACAAGGACGAACTGAAGCTGGATCTGGCCCTGGCACTGATCAAGACCGGCGCCGCCAGCGAGGCCGAGGCGCTGCTCGATGCTCTGCCGGCCAATTTGGCCACCGACGACCGCGCGGTGCGGGCACGGGCACGGCTGAGCTTCGTCAGCGCGCTGCAGTCAGCGCCGCCTTTAGAGGCATTGCAGGCTGCGCTTGCGCAGGATCCGACCGATCTGACGGCACGCCATCTGTTGGGCGTGCGGCATCTGGTCGACGGCGACGATGAAGCGGCACTGGAGCACTTCCTGGACATGCTGCGGCAGGACCGCGAGTTCGGCGATGGACTGGCAAAAAAATCGCTCATCGATGCGTTCCGTGTCATCGAGGACGCGGATCTGGTCGGCCGCTACCGGCGCAAGATGTCGGCCTTGCTGTTCTGACGCCCAACGCATGACGCGCCGTCGGCGGGAATGCCCGCAGGCGGCAGCGCCGCTCTGCCGACGCAAGGCATATCCGACCTGACCACCCGCCCAGCCCCGACCAAAATAGTTGCGCGCGACATGCTTGTGGCGCACACGCGAAAGCGGCCGTAGATCAACCGCAAACAGTCGAGCTGAGCAAATCAACACTGAACTTCACCATATCCGCATAGACGCCACCACATAAGACTATCCCCGCAGGCACGACGCTCCACTACACTAGGCGAATGTCGCCAGATCCCCAAGCATCATCTCCGCGCCCATCCTTGCAACGGCTGTTCCTCACCGGCCTGCTCACCTTGCTGCCAATTTGGCTGACCTGGGTGGTGGTCAAATTCGTATTCGTGCTGCTGTCGGGCATCAGTAGCCCGTGGGTGGTGCCGCTCTCGGCGCGCATTGCCGCCTCGTTCCCGCAGGCACTGGGCTGGGCAACAGCACTGTGGGTACAGGACACCATCGCGCTGATCGCCACGCTGGCGGCGATCCTGCTGGTCGGCATTCTCAGCCGGCGCATGATCGGGCAACGCTTGCTGGGCTGGTTCGAGGCAGTGATGCGGCGCATTCCGCTGGCCAGCGTGGTCTACGACAGCGCACGCAAGCTGCTGGACATCCTGCAGACCCAGCCCGGCAGCACCCAACGCGTGGTGCTGATCGACTTCCCGCACCGCGACATGAAAGCGGTGGGCCTGGTGACGCGGGTGATCCGCGAACAAGACAGCGGCCGCGAATTAGCCGCGGTCTACGTGCCGACCACACCAAACCCGACCTCCGGCTATCTGGAAATCGTCCCGGTGGAACGGCTTACCCCGACGGACTGGAGCGTGGATCAGGCGATGAGCTTCATCATTTCCGGCGGCGCGGTCGCTCCGGACAGCGTACCATTCACCCGGACCATGGACCGTTGACATGCACACTGGCACGCTAGACGATCGCGCCGTTCGACTCTTCATCGCACTGGCCGCGTTCTTCTGCGTCAATGCAGCGCTGGCCGAGTTCATCGGGGTCAAGATCTTCGCCCTGGAGGACACGCTCGGCATCGCACCGCTGAACTGGAACCTGTTCGGCCAGAAAGGCTCGATGAACTTCACCGCCGGCACCCTGTTGTGGCCACTGGTGTTCATCCTTACCGACACCATCAATGAGTTCTTCGGCCGCCGCGGCGTGCGCTTCATCTCCTGGCTGGCGGTGGGGCTGATCGGTTACGGCTTCCTGTTTGCGTTCGCCGCGATCGCATTGTCGCCAGCCGGGTTCTGGGTCAGCGCGGCGCAAAACCAAGGAGTACCGAATTACCAGGCCGCATTTGCCGCGGTGTTCGGACAGGGACTGTGGACCATCGGCGGCTCGTTGGTCGCGTTCATGACCGGCCAGTTGATCGATGTGGCGGTGTTCCATCACATCCGCAGCAGCACTGGCGAAAAGCACGTCTGGCTGCGCGCCACCGGCTCGACCGCAGTGTCGCAACTGATCGACAGCTACGTGGTCATCTACATCGCGTTCGTGCTGGGCCCGCAGCACTGGTCGATTCCGTTGTTCCTCGCGGTAAGCACGTTGAACTACATCTGCAAGATGTTGCTGGCGATCCTGCTGCTCCCGCTGCTGTATCTGATGCGCCGCCTGATCACCGATTACCTGACCCCCGAGCGGGCCGAACAGTTACGCGAAGAAGCCGCAGCCGCTTGAGGTCGTCCCACCTCCTGTCGCCGCGGCGCGTCACCGCTGCGATACGGATCGGACAACCTCCCCTCGCTTGTCGTTGGAGTCCGCAATGCCGTCCAGCTTTCCCCGCCTATTGCCTCTCGCCATCGCCGCCGCCCTGAGCCTGTCGCTGGCAACACCGGCGGACGCGACCAAGAAAAAAACCGCCAAACAGCAAGCCACGCAAACCAAGGGCAAAACCAGCAAGACGCACAAGGCGCGCGCAGTGCCGCATGCCCCGGTCACAGTGGCGCTGACCAAGGCCCAGCGACTGAACCGCCTGTACGACGACTACTGGGAAGCCTCGCTCAAGCAAAACCCGCTACAGGCAACATTCCAGGGCGACAGTCGCTACAACGACCAATTACCGAATTTCCTCTCGGCGGCCTTCCGCCAGCAATCGCACGACTTCACCGTGGAGTGGTTGAACAAAGCCGAGGCGATCGGCAAGGACGGACTCAGCGGGCAGGACCTTCTCAGTTACGAGATCTTCGTCAGCGACGCGCGCAACGCGCTGGAGGCAGAGAAATATCCGAGCTGGATGCAGCCGGTGAACCAGTTCTACAACGTCGGCAGCATCATGGCGATGCTTGGCTCCGGTGCCGGCGCGCAACCCTTCCATACGATCAAGGACTACGACAACTGGTCGCGACGCGCACTCGGCATCCCGACACTGTTCAACCAAGCCATCGCCAACATGCGCGAAGGCATGCAGGCCGGCGTCGTGCAGCCACGCGCCCTGATGGAAAAAGTACTGCCGCAATTGGATGCGGTCATCAAGCCCACCGCCGAGGAGAGCCTGTTCTGGGGGCCGGTGCGTAATCTGCCAGCGGACATTCCCGAGGCCGAGAAACAACGCATCACCGCCGAATACAAGCGCATGATCGAGTACCGGATCATGCCCGCTTACCGCGCCCTGCGCGGCTTCATCGCCACGCAATACTTGCCGGCCACGCGCGTCAGTGCCGGCATCGGCACCCTGCCCAATGGCGAGGCCTGGTACGCCCACGACGTGCGTCAAAGCACCACCACCGACCTGACACCGGCGCAGATCCACCAGATCGGTCTGGACGAGGTGGCGCGCATCCAGGGCCAGATCCAGACGGTGATGAAGCAGGTCCGCTTCCGTGGCTCGATGCAGAAGTTCTTTAAGTTCATGCAAAACGACAAACGCTTCACTTTCAACAGCGAAGACGAACTGCTGAACGATTACCGTAACCTGCAAAGCAGGGTGAATGCAGCGATGCCGCCCATGTTCACGCTCATGCCGAAGGCCAAATTGGAGATCCGCCCGATGGAGCCGAATCGGGCGCAATCGACCACCGGCAGCTCGTACATGCCACCCAGCGAGGATGGCCACCAACCCGGCATCTTCTACGTCAACACATCCGACCTACCCAATCGCAAGACCTGGGATGCCGAGAGCCGATATCTGCACGAGGCCATCCCCGGCCACCACTTGCAGCTGGGCCTACAGCAGGAACTGACCAATCTACCCAAATTCCGCCGTTTCGGCGGCGAGACCGCCTTCATCGAAGGCTGGGGCATGTACGCAGAATCGCTGGGCAAGGAGCTGAACCTGTATCAGGATCCTTACAATTATTTCGGCTATTTGCATAACGACTTGTGGCGCGCGATCCGCTTGGTGGTGGATACCGGCCTGCACAGCCTGGGCTGGACCCGCGAACAGGCGATTGCCTACATGCTGGATAACTCGGCCACTAGCCGCAGCGACGCAGAAGCCGAGACCGAGCGCTACATGGCCCTTCCCGGGCAGGCACTGTCCTACAAGATCGGCGAGATGAAGATCATGCAGCTGCGCGACAACGCAAGCGCGCAGTTGGGGCCCAGGTTCGATATTCGCCAATTCCACGCCGAACTCGTGAAGGATGGCACGATGCCGCTGAACGTGTTGCAGGGAAAAATCGAGCGCTGGGTGGCGAGCAAGAAGAACTGAACGACAGCGCGACAAGAAGCGCTTACGCCGCAGAACGGCTCAACCATGCGGCATCGCCAGGCACCGCGCCAACTGCGCGATCTGCTGCGGCGTGGTGCGGCAACAGCCGCCGATCAGACGCGCACCGGCCGCGCGCCAGCGATCGATGTGCTCGACCAGAGCGCATGCGACAGCACCATCGGCCTTCCAGCGTTTATCGCCGGCGTCGTAGCGCTCCCCAGAGTTCGGATACACCACCAGCGGCAACCGGGTCAACGTGGACAGATGCTCCAGCGCCGCCGCGGCAAGCGCCGGCGCGATGCAATTGACGCCCAGCGCAACGACCTGCGGATGCCCATCGAGCAAGGCCACGGTCTCGCGCAACGGCGTGCCATCGCTTAGATGAGTGGGATCGCGCAGGGTGCAGGCGAACCAGGCGACGCTCTGCGGAAACTCTTCCAATAGCGCCAGCAGTGCGGCGATCTCCGCGCTCGATGGCTGCGTTTCGAACGCCAGCAGGTCCACCCCCGCGTCCACCAGCGCGGTGATGCGCGGGCGGTGGAAATCGCGCATTCGCGCAGGTGCTACAACATAATCCCCGCGATATTCCGAACCATCGGCCAGATAAGCGCCATACGGCCCGACCGAACCGGCCACCAACAGCGTACCGGCCTGCGGATGCGCCGCGCGGTAATCCCGCCGGGCCTGCTGGGCCAGTTCCGCACTGCGCGCGATCAGTCGCCGCGCTTGCGCCGGATCGATGCCACGCGCGGCCAAACCCTGCAACGTGGCCTGGTAGCTTGCGGTGATCGCGCACTGCGCGCCAGCGACGAAATAGTCCAGATGCACCTGACGAATACGTTCCGGCTGCTCCAGCAGCACCTTCGCCGACCACAGTGGATCGTCGAGATCGCAACCAAAACGCTCCAGCTCGGTGGCCAACGCGCCATCGAGCACGATGCAGCGTCCCTCAGCCAACAGCGCAGTCAACGGATTGTGCGGCATGGGCATGTCCTCGCACGACACCTGTGCGCGCAGTGTCGCAGATGGCACGGGGCCAGTCGCGCCGCTGCGGTAGACGCAACACACATCCAACGCACACGCCACCCTGGACATGCTGCGGTGCGGATTTCCAATACCTGGTGCGCGAAGATACAGTCGCAGTGTGGCCGGCATGGTGTCGACCACTCCGAACATCCCTGGGAGAGGCCCCATGTCGACCACCTTCAAGAGCCTGATATTGGCCCTGCCACTGAGCATGACGGCGTTGGTCGCCCACGCCGCCGACACCTCGCCGGTCGGCCGCTGGCAGACCATCGACGACGACACCGGCAAACCCAAGTCGATCGTGCAAATCGCACAATCGACCGATGGCACGCTGAGCGGCAAGGTGAGCGAGATCCTGCAATCCGACCACGGCCCGAACCCGATGTGCGACAAGTGCGAGGGCGAACGCAAGGGCAAGCCGATCAAGGGCATGACCATCCTGTGGGGACTCAAGCCCGACGGCGCGGCGGTGTGGGACGGCGGTTCGGTACTGGATCCGGTCAAAGGCAAAATCTACAAAGCCAAGATCACCCTCAGCGACGACGGCAAGCAGTTGCAGATGCGCGGCTACATCGGCATCGAAGCATTGGGTCGCACACAGACGTGGATCAGGCAATGACTCCGCGACACCGACGCGGGCCGCAGTATGGCTGAGCCGAAACCGCACACCCAAGCGCGAATGGACACGCCACCGCACCCACGCATTCGCCTCGAAGGCGCCCGCACAGGCGCTTTTTTTGTGGCTACTCGGAGCGTCGAACTGTGACACTTGCGCATCGTCCTTCACCAGACCCGACATCCCGGCCTGCATGCAATAATCGCCCTCCCCCAGATCGCCGGCCGCCATGACCCGCACCGCTCTCGTCACAACCGCTCTACCTTATGCCAACGGACCGTTGCATCTGGGGCATCTCGTCGGCTACATCCAGGCCGACATCTGGGTACGCGCACGGCGGCTGCATGGCGACCGCGCCTGGTTCGTGTGTGCCGACGACACCCACGGCACGCCGATCATGCTCGCGGCGGAAAAAGCCGGCGTCACTGCGGAAGATTTCATCGCCAGCATCCAGGCCAGCCACGAGCGCGATTTCGCCGCGTTCGGCGTCGCCTTCGACCATTACGACTCGACCAACTCGGCGGCCAACCGCGCACTGACCGAAGCGTTCTACGCCCGCCTCGACGCCGGCGGCCATATCGCGCGCCGCCGGGTCGCGCAGTTCTACGACCCAGCCAAGGGCATGTTCCTGCCCGACCGCTACATCAAGGGCATCTGCCCGAACTGCGGCAGCGCCGACCAATACGGCGACAACTGCGAGGTCTGCGGCGCCACCTATGCGCCGACCGAACTGAAGGAGCCCAAGTCGGTGATCTCCGGGACCACGCCGGAGCTGCGCGATTCGGAGCACTTTTTCTTCGAAGTCGGCCGCTTCGACCGCTTCCTGCGCGACTGGCTGGCCGGCGACGTCGCCCTGCCCGGCGTCAAGGCCAAGCTGATGGAATGGCTGGACAGCGAAGGCGGCCTGCGCGCCTGGGACATCTCGCGCGATGCGCCGTACTTCGGTTTCCAGATCCCCGGGCAACCGGGGAAATATTTCTATGTGTGGCTGGACGCGCCGATCGGCTACTTGAGCAGTTTTCAGACCCTGTGCGCACGCCTGGGCGAGTCGTTCGAAGCGCACCTAGCCGCTGGCAGCAGCACCGAATTGCACCATTTCATCGGCAAGGACATCGTCAACTTCCATGGCCTGTTCTGGCCAGCGGTACTGCATGGCACCGGCCATCGCGCACCAACCCGGTTGCACGTCAACGGCTACCTGACCGTCGATGGCGCCAAAATGTCCAAGTCGCGCGGCACCTTCGTCATGGCCCGCACCTACCTCGACGTAGGCCTGGAGCCGGAAGCGCTGCGCTACTACTTCGCCGCCAAGTCCTCCGGCGGCGTCGACGATCTCGACCTGAACCTCAGCGACTTCATCGCGCGGGTCAATGCAGATCTGGTCGGCAAGTTCGTCAACCTGGCCAGCCGCTGTGCCGGCTTCATCGACAAGCGCTTCGGCGGCACGCTCGCCGAGACGCTGCCCGATCCAGCGCAATACGCCCACTTCGTCGCCGCATTGTCCCCAATCCGCGAGGCGTATGCGCGCAACGACCCGGCCAGCGCGATCCGCCAGACCATGGCCCTTGCAGACGAAGCCAACAAGTACATCGACGAACACAAACCCTGGGTGCTGGCCAAGCAGGACGGTGCCGAGGCCTCGCTGCAAGCGGTATGCACCCAGGGTTTGAACCTGTTCCGGGTGCTGGCCGCCGCGCTCAAGCCGGTGCTGCCGCACACGTGCGCCGAAGCCGAGGCGTTCCTGGTCGCGCCGCTGGCTGCTTGGGACGCACTGCAGGCGCCGTTGCTGGCGCACGCGATCAAGCCCTACACACCACTGTTCACCCGAATCGACCCCCACCTGATCGACGCCATGACCGACGCCTCCAAGGACACCTTCGCCCCCGCCGCTGGCACGGCGACACCCGCCGCCAAGCCAGCCGCGCCTATCGCGCCGAATGCCCCGGCCGCCAGTCCCGCGCTCGTCGGCATGGACGATTTCGCCAAGCTCGACCTGCGCATCGGCAAAGTGCTGGCCTGCGAATGCGTCGAGGGCTCGGACAAGCTGCTGCGCTTCGAACTGGATGCCGGCGCGCTGGGCAAGCGGCAGATTTTCTCCGGCATCCGCGCCAGCTATGCCGAACCGGACAAACTGGTTGGCCGCAGCGTGGTCTTCATCGCCAACCTGGCACCGCGCAAGATGCGCTTCGGCATCAGCGAAGGCATGATCCTGTCGGCTGGCTTCGATGGCGGTGCGCTGGCCCTGCTCGACGCCGACAGCGGTGCGCAGCCGGGCATGCCGGTGCGCTGAGCGTCGCGCCGATGCGGGCGGCGGCGCACAGCATTGCCGCGCCCACCCATCCCTGCCCGTGCCGCTCCCGCTCTCCAGATGACCACACCCAGCGCACTGGCCCTGTTCGACTTCGATCAAACGGTCACCAGCGGCGACAGCTATTCGGGCTTCCTGCGCCGCGTTGCCACACCAGCGCAGCAGGCCAGCGTGCGCTGGACGATCGGACCATGGCTGGTCGGCTACCGCCTCGGCCTGATCTCGGCGGTGGCGATCCGCGAACGGGTCACCCGCATGGTGTTCGCCGGGCGCGCCGCCGAGGAGATCGCGACACAGGCCGCCGTCTACGCGGAGCAGGCGCTACCACCGCTGTTGCAAGCGCAGATGATGCAACGCATCGCCTGGCACCAGGCGCAAGGCCACCACGTCGTCCTGGTCTCCGCATCACTGGACCTGTACCTGCGTCCATGGTGCGCGCAACATGGACTGGCACTAATCTGCAACCGTCTGGAAGCGTGCGACGGTCGCCTGACCGGGCGCTACGCCGGCGGCGACTGCGGCCCGCACAAGGCCGCACTGATCCGCGCGCGTTACACCCTGTCCGCCTATCGACGCATCTATGCCTACGGCGACAGCCACGAAGACCGACCGATGCTGGCATTGGCGCACGAGCGCTGGTACCGCGGGCGCCGCATCGCCTGATGCCACACTCCTCGGCACAATGGCCGCTGTTCGCCCCATTGCCACGGACGCACCTCATCCCGTCGTGGACAACGGTCGAGGTCGCGATCAACACGTGCGCGGCTAGGGCCTGGCCGCGACGGTGAGCGCGTTACACTAGGCCGGCCCATCCCGATACGGCCATGCTGCAGTCCTCGTCCCTGCGCGCTCCACCCGACGCCCTGCATCGGGTACACCCTTTCACCATGCATCCCGCCCAAGACGCCCTGCTCGAACGCCTGGACCGCCTGCTGCCACAGACCCAATGCGGCCAGTGCGGCTTCGACGGCTGCCGCCCCTACGCCGAGGCGATGGCGCGTGGCGCGGCGCAGGTGGACCGTTGCCCGCCCGGTGGCGACGCCAGTGCGCGAGCGCTGGCACGGGTGCTCGGCACCCCCGCGCTGCCCTACGACCGTCGCCGCGGTACCCACACACCGCCGCAGGTGGCGCTGGTGATCGAGGCCGACTGCATCGGCTGCACCAAATGCATCCAGGCTTGCCCGGTGGACGCCATTGTCGGCGGCGCCAAACACATGCATACGGTCCTGGCACCGCTGTGTACGGGCTGCGCACTGTGCCTGCCGGCCTGCCCGGTGGACTGCATCGTGCTGCGCTGAACAGACCTGCCATGGCCGACGCATCCGGATCGACGTCCGCCGCGTATGTCCTAGTGTCATCCCAACGGAAGCGCCGTCCATGCACACGTCGACCGTGTCCTTCACGTCTGTCCGTCCACAGACCGCGTTCACCCTGGCCCTGATCCTGGGCGTGTGCGTCCTGGCCACCGCCGCACCGGCACGGGCGATGCTGCACTACGAAGGCCTAGCCTACGCCGCCGACGGTAAACAACTGTTGTATCGCGAGAGCCATTGGGTGCGCGAGAATGGCGCGCGGCTGGTGCTGTACCAGTGCGCCAACGGCGCTGCATTTGCACGCAAGCGCGTGGCCGATGGCGGTATCGCACCCGATTTCGAACTGGTGGACGCACGCAGCGGCTATCGCGAAGGGGTCCGCAGCACCGGCAACGGCCGCGAAATGTTCAGCCAGGTAAAAGGACAGGTCGAGCACCACGCGGCACTGCCGGCCAGCGCCGACGCCCCGCTGGTGATCGACGCCGGGTTCGACGCCTATCTGCGCCAGCACTGGGATGCCTTGGCCGGCGGCACGCCGCAGCGCATCACCTTCGCGCTGCCGAGTAGCCAGCGCACGCTCCAATTCCAGATCACTCCCGGCACCGCCGACGCCAACGTGCAGCATTACACCCTGGGTCTGGCGGCCTGGTATGGCGGCCTGCTGCCCGACATCAACGTCGCCTACGCGCGCCAGGACCGGCACCTGCTCGAATTCCGCGGTGTCGGCAACATCCGCGACGCGCGCGGCCGCTACCCGCAGGTCCGCATCACCTTCCCCGATCGCCTGCGCGGCCAGGCCGACGCAACGGCCTGGGATCAGGCACTGCAACACCCCCTGGTCGCACAGTGCAAGGCGCACTAACCAGGACCGCCGCCGCGTTCACAGCAGCCTGCGCTGCGAGCGTTACAACCATGCCATCTTATCGCCCGCCCATCGCCGAGAATTCCCCATGGCAAAAGCCTACCTGTGGTTCAACGCCGCGCTCTACGCGCTGCTGGCCCTATGGTGCACCATCTGGCCAGCGTCAACCGCAGTGGCGGTGGGCTATGTGGGCCTGGATCGCTCCGGTCAGTCCGAATACCTGGTCATCTATGGTGGCCTGCAATGGGGAATGGCATTCCTGTTCGGCTACTTCGCCCAAAGCGGACAACTGCGCAACGGCCTACTGCTGGCCTTGGCGTTCTATGTGCCGATCGTGCTGTACCGCAGCGCCAGCCTGCTACGGCTGTGGCCGGTCGGCGCGACCACCACCGGGCTGGCCGCGTTCGAGATCCTGCTACTGCTCGCCGCAGTCGCGCTCTGGTACAAGCAACGCATTTGAGCGACGCCCACGTCGAAAGCCTGTAGCATCGCCGCAACCTTCGCCACCGTTTCCCGGCATGACCGAGACGCCCGATCACGACGAAACAGGACAATTGTTGCTGGCCACCGCGGCCGGCGACAGCGCGGCATTCGAACGCCTGTACCGCACCACCTCGCCACGCCTGTTCGGCGTGTGCCTGCGCATCGTGCCGCAACGCGGCGAAGCGGAGGACGTGCTGCAAGAGGTGTTCTCCGCGGTCTGGCGCAAAGCGACGCAGTTCGATCCGCAACGCGCACGCGGCCTGACCTGGCTGACCATGATCGCCCGCAACAAGGCCATCGACTACTTGCGCGCACGTGCGCCGGCGCGACAGTCGGTGGCGCTCGATGAGGCCGGCGAACTGCCCGAAGACGGCCGCGATCCACTGGCCGAAACCGAATGGCGCGTGGCTGGCCGGCGCCTGGACGTGTGCATGGGCGAACTGGAGCCACCGCGCGGCGAGCTGATCCGCACCGCATTCTTCGAAGGCATCACCTACGAGGAATTGGCCAATCGCAGCGGTACCCCGCTAGGGACGGTCAAGAGCTGGATCAGGCGCAGCCTGGCCAAACTGAAAGCGTGCCTGGAACAATGAACACCTCCGTGCCCGATCCGCAAGAAACCCTCCCCCCGCGCGACGTGCTGGCCGGCGAATACGTGCTGGGCGTGCTCGACGCGCACGAACGCCGCACCGCCGAACAGCGCATCGAGACCGACCACGTCTTCGCCACCGCCGTGACGCAGTGGCAGCAGCATCTGATGCCGCTGGCCGACGAAATCGCGCCGGTCGCGGTTCCCGAGCGCGTGTGGGTGCGCATCCGCGCCTCGCTGCATCTGGATGCGCCTGCGTCGCGCACGCGCGCCGCCGCGCCCAGCATGTGGGATAACGTGCGCACCTGGCGCTGGCTCAGTGCAGGTGGCTTCGCCACCGCCGCCGCCTGCCTGTTCGCCTTGATCCTGGCGCGCGCGCCGCTGCCGCCACAGCGGCAAATAGAGCAGGCAGCGCCGACAACACCCCAGAGAAGTGCCAGCGGCATTGCGATGACCTCCACGCTGATGCAGAACAACGGCAAGCCCGGTTACGTAGTGCTGATGGACGCCGACAAGCAACGCATCACCCTGACCCCATTGGCCGGCGACCACGATGGCGGACGCGTGCCGGAGTTGTGGCTGATTCCAGCCGACGGCAAGGCGCGGTCGATGGGCGTGTTCGACGATGTGCAGGCGCGAGTGGCACGCATCCCAGAAAAGCTGATGCCCTTGCTCCGGGACGGGGCCTTACTGGCAGTGACCATGGAGCCGCCCGGCGGCGCACCCGGCGGTGTCGCCACCGGCCCGGTGGTGGCCAAGGGTGGCATCAGCACCCTGCATCTAGCGCCGTAACCCATGCAGCACGCAACCTGACGCAGCGTATCGTATCGTGGTCGCTGCGGCGATGTCTGCTCTAAACCTGTTCTAAAACAGCGTTCACCAGCCCCTGGCCAGAGCAGACCAGAGCAGATGAAGTCGCACCCTGTAGCAAGCGCCTATCGCAGGTTCCTATTCACTCGCCCCTGTTCATACAGCCTTTCGGGTGGTATAGACATCTGATCTTGAGTCTGAGAACTGCTGTCAATCGAGCCTCGCCAGGTTGCATAGGGCCGTGCGGCGCTCCATGGTAGACAGCCTCGCAGACACAAGTAACGCAGGTGTATCTAACGCAGGTGCATCCGTTCTCTCGTTTCGGTCGTATTTTTATCCCGAGTCCCTAATGAGATGCCCTTGTGCCGAGATCTTTTGCAGAGCATCCAACCACTTCGACCGTTACGCCGCGGCGCAAGCATGTGCTGCGCACGCTGCGCCAGTGGTTCGACACCAACGCGCAGATCGAGTTGGACCCGGCGCGCGCCGACCGCATCGACTGGCTGCGGGCGACCCCCTATATCGGCCTGCATCTGGCCTGCCTGGGCGTTTTCTGGGTCGGCGTGTCGGGATGCGCGGTGGGTGTGGCGCTGGCCCTGTACGCAGTGCGCATGTTCGCTCTCACCGGCTTCTACCACCGCTATTTCGCTCACCGCGCGTTCAAGACCTCGCGCCCAGTGCAGTTCCTGTTCGCCGCGCTCGGCGCCACTTGCGTGCAACGTGGGCCACTGTGGTGGGCCGCGCACCATCGCAATCACCATCGCCACACCGACACCGCGGCCGATCCACACTCCCCGCGCCAGCATGGTTTCTGGTGGAGTCATAGCGGCTGGTTCCTGACCCCACGCGGTTTCCGCACCGACTGGGAGGCGATTCCCGACCTGCGCCGTTTCCCTGAACTTCGCTTTATTGATCGCTTCGACCTGCTAATACCGGTACTGCTGGCACTGGCAATATTCCTGCTCGGCCAATGGCTGCAGCGGCATGTGCCGCAACTGGGCACCGACGGCCCGCAGTTACTGGTGTGGGGCTTTTTCGTTTCCACCGTGGCCTTGTTCCATGCGACCTTCACCATCAACTCGCTGGCGCACCGCTTCGGCAGCCGTCGTTTCGACACCCGCGACGACAGCCGCAACAATCTCTGGCTAGCACTGCTGACCTTCGGCGAGGGCTGGCACAACAACCACCACTTTTTCCCCGGCGCGGCGCGCCAGGGCTTCCGCTGGTGGGAAGTGGACACGACCTGGTACGGCCTGAAGGCCATGGCGTGGATCGGCCTGATCCGCGAACTCAAGCCGGTGCCAGCGGGCTGCTGCGCGCGAAGGAACGGACACGATGAGTCGCATCGCGGTGGTGGGCTCGGGGATCGCCGGCCTCGGCGCGGCGTGGCTGCTGTCGCAGCGCCACGAGGTGACGCTGTACGAAGCGGCCGACTACCTCGGCGGCCACACCCATACCCATGCCATCGCCCTGGACGGCGTGGAATACGCAGTGGACAGCGGCTTCATCGTGTTCAATCCGCAGCACTATCCGCTGCTGAGCACGTTGTTCGCACAGCTAGGCGTGGCGTCGCAACCGACGACCATGAGCTTCTCCGTGCACGAAGCACGCACCGGCCTGGAGTACAACGCCGGCAACCTCGACGGCCTGTTCTGTCAGCGTCGCAATCTCCTCTCGCCGCGGTTCTGGCGCATGCTGCGCGACCTGCGCCGGTTCTACCGGCACGCGCCGCAGGTCCTGCACGACCCCACGGTGGCGCAACTCACCTTGGGCGAATTCCTGCAACGCCACGGCTATTCGGAGGTGTTCCGCGACGCACACCTGGTGCCGATGGCCTCGGCGCTGTGGTCCTCACCATCGCGACAGATCCTCGACTTCCCCATACGCCAGTTGATCGGCTTCATGGCCAATCACCACATGCTGCAATTCAGCGGCCGCCCGCAATGGCAGGTGGTGCGTGGCGGCTCCAACAGCTACGTGCGTGCGCTGCGCAGCCGCTGGCAGGTGCGCGAGCGCATCGCCACGCCGGTGCGCGCGGTGCAGCGGCTGGCGGCGGGGGTTTCCGTGCAGACCGATACCGGCGCCGAGCACTACGACGCGGTCGTGCTCGCTTGCCATGCCGACGACGCATTGCGCCTGCTTGCCGACCCCAGCACCGCCGAAACCGAAATCCTCGGCGGGCTTCATTACCAGGAAAACGACACCGTCCTGCACACCGACGCGCGCGTCCTGCCCCGCGATCGCCGCGCCTGGGCCGCCTGGAACGCGCACGTGCCAGCCGATCCGCATGCACCGTGCACGGTCAGCTACTGGATGAACGCACTGCAGTCGATCGACGCGCCGCAGCCCTTCATCGTCAGCCTCAACTGCAGCGACGCGATCGATCCGGCCAAGATCCTACGGCGCATGCGCTACCGGCATCCACTGCAAACGTCTGGATCGGTCGCGGCGCAGGCGCGCAAAGGCGAGATCCAGGGCCAGAAGAACACCTGGTTCGCTGGCGCCGGCTGGGGCTTCGGTTTCCACGAAGATGGCCTGCGCAGCGCCGTCGAGGTCGCCACCGCGCTCGGGGTCTCATGGCCATGACCGCGCTACCGCGTGTTTCCGTGTCCGCCCCGCCGGCTGGCGCCGTCTCGACAACGCCGGCGGCGGAGGTCACGCCCCATACCGGCTTGCACAGCGCGATATACACCGGCTGGGTGCGGCACCGACGGCATGCACCCAAGGCGTTGGCATTCCGCTATCCACTGTTCCTGATGTATCTGGACCTGAGCGAACTGGACCAAGTTTTTGCGCGACGATGGCTGTGGTCGGTGGGCCGCCGCAACCTGGCCGAATTCCGCCGTAGCGATTATCTCGGCGATCCGGCGCAACCACTGGACGAAGCGGTACGCGACCGCGTGCAACAACACACCGGCGAACGCCCACTCGGCCCGGTACGCATGCTCACCCACCTGCGCTACTTCGGCCATTGCTTCAATCCGGTCACGTTCTACTATTGCCACGACGCACAGCAGCGCCTGCACAGCATCGTCGCCGAAATCACCAACACGCCATGGCGACAACGCCATGCCTACGTGCTGCCGCTGACGCAAGCGCATCGCCACGGCAGCGTACATGCTTGGCGCTTCGACAAACGGTTCCACGTCTCCCCGTTCATGGCGATGACGCACACCTATGCCTGGCGTTTGAGTGAGCCTGGGCAACAGCTGCGCGTACACATGGACGTGCTCGATCCAACGCCCACAGCGCGGCGCTTCGACGCCACCTTGGTGCTGGAGAGACGCGAAATCGACGGCGCCAGCCTGGCCCGGGCATTGCTGCGCTATCCGGCGATGACCCTGCAGGTGCTGGCCAAGATCCACTGGCAGGCACTGCGGCTATGGCTGCGCGGCAATCCAGTGCACGACCACCCCGACCTTTCCACTCAGCGAGAACGCCGATGAACGCTCCGCACGCATCCTCTTCCGTCAACACGCTGGTGCCCGCCACGCCGCCGCTGCGCGGTTTCGACCGATTCCTACGACAACGCCTGCTGACCACACTGGACAGCCTGCGCGACGGTCAACTGCGCATCGAGGATGCCGGCACGCTCACCACCCTCGGCGATACTGGTCGCAATGCTGGCGCCTCCACACCCGGGAGCTTGCATGCGCATCTGCGCATCCGCGATCCGCGCTTCTACCGCCAGGCCGCACTGAACGGCAGTGTCGGCGTCGGCGAAGCCTATATGGACGGGCTATGGGACTGCGACGATCTGGTCGCGCTGGTGCGCCTGCTGGTGCGCAACCGCGACCGTCTGGATGCGATGGAAACCGGCCTGGCCCGGCTCGGCAGCCTAGCCATGCGCGGTCTGCATGCGCTCGCGCGCAACACCCGTGCCGGCAGCCGTCGCAACATCGCCGCGCACTACGATCTGGGCAATCCGCTGTTCGAATTGTTCCTGGACAGCAACCTGATGTACTCCTCGGCGCTGTTCCGCGAGAGCGACGCCGCCCTCGGCGAGGCCGCACTGGAGCGCGCCGCCGAGCGCAAGCTGCAGCGCATCTGCGCCAAACTGGACCTGCAACCGCACCACCACGTGATCGAGATCGGCACCGGCTGGGGCGGATTCGCGCTGCATGCAGCCAAGCACCACGGCTGCCGCGTCACCACCACCACCATCTCGCGCGAACAGTACGCACTGGCGCGACAACGCGTCGAGGCAGCAGGGCTGTCGGACCGGGTCGAGGTACTGCTACGCGACTACCGCGACCTCGACGGGCGCTACGACCGACTGGTGTCGATCGAAATGATCGAGGCGATCGGCCATCAGTACCTGGACACTTACTTCGGCAAGGTCGGCGGGCTGCTCAAGGACGACGGCCAGGCGCTGATCCAGGCGATCACCATCGAAGATCACCGCTACGCGCAAGCGCTGAAGTCGGTGGATTTCATCAAACGCTACATCTTCCCCGGCAGTTTCATCCCCTCGGTGGCGGCGATGACCGGCGCGATCGCGCGCGCCAGCGACCTGCGCCTGTTCAACCTGGAAGACATCGGCCCCAGCTACGCATTGACCCTGCGCGCCTGGCGGGAGCGCTTCATGGCCAAGTTGCCGCAGGTGCGCGCGCTCGGCTACGACGAGCGTTTCATCCGCATGTGGGAGTTTTACCTGGCGTACTGCGAGGGTGGCTTTCTGGAGCGTTCCATCGGCGATGTCCACCTGTGGCTGAGCAAGCCGCTGGCGCGTCCGGCGCAGTTCGCACCGGCGTTGGCTGGAGAGGCATGAACAACCTGATCAACTACCTCGCTCTGCAAGGGCTATGGTTGGCCGCGGTGGCCGGTGCCAGCCACGGCATGCGCTGGGCTGGCCCGGCCGCACTGGTACTGTTCGCGCTGTATCAGCTACAACGGCATCGCCGCGCGCGCGGCGATGCGACGCTGATGGCGCTGGCGCTGCCGCTGGGCGCCAGCGTGGACGCGGCCTTGCGCGCCAGCGGCTGGGTCCGCTATAGCGCCGCGCCGCCAGCACCATGGCCGCCGCTCTGGATCCTGGCGCTATGGGCCGGCTTCGCGTTGACGTTCAACCACTCGCTGGCCTGGGTCATGCGGCAGCCCTGGCGCGCTGCGCTATTCGGCGCCACCGCCGGCCCACTGGGCTACGTGTTGGCCGCGCACGGCTGGCAGGCCGTGACACTGGCGTCACCGCTGCCGCATGCGCTACTGGCGCTGGCGCTGGGCTGGGCAATCGCACTGACGCTGCTGAGTCTGGCGACACGGCGGTTCGCGGCAAGCGCAGCGGCACCATGGCCCACCGCAGGAGCGGCGCGATGAACGCCTGGCCGCTCCTGCACGTGGGCGTATTCACCACGCTGGTCATGCTCGCCGGCTGGGCCTGGCAACGGCACAGCCGCAACGCTGGCGTGGTGGACGTCCTATGGACGACATGCATGGCGCTGGCCGCGGTGTATTGCGCCTGGTGCGCTGACGGCGCGACGTTGCCGCGCGTGCTGACAGCGGCGATGGGCGGTCTATGGGGCGCGCGACTGGCCTGGTATCTGGGCGTGCGCGTGTTCGGCGATCCGCACGAGGATGGCCGCTATCGTGCGCTGCGCGAACACTGGCAGGACGACCAGCGGTTATTCCTGACCTTTTTCCTCGGCCAGGCACTGGTGGTGGTGGCGTTCGCGGTGCCACTGTCGGTGGCCGCGCACAATCCGCAGCCACAGTGGAGCGTTTGGACCACGCTGGCACTGGCCACCTGGCTGCTCGCGGTCGGTGGCGAAAGCCTAGCCGATCGACAACTGGCCGCGTTCCGCGCCGATCCAGCACACCGTGGCAAAACCTGCCGCCAAGGTCTGTGGCGCTACTCGCGGCATCCCAACTATTTCTTCGAATTCGTGCACTGGTTCGCCTACATCTTTCTTGCGGTCGGCAGCGGCACACTGTGGGTCGCGGTGGCCGCACTGGGGCCGGTCTTGATGTTCGCGTTCCTCTACCGCATCACCGGCATTCCCTACACCGAAATGCAGGCGTTGCGTTCGCGCGGCCACGACTATGCCGATTACCAACGCAGCACCAGCGCCTTTTTCCCCTTGCCGCCACGGCACTGAGCCCATTTCAGGAGATACACCGATGTCCAGCACTTTCGTCCCCTCGTCCCCGGCCGCCTTGCCGGCCGAACCGCTGGCCACGCGACTGGCAGAATCCGGCCTGCTGCCTGATACGCTGCTGCGCGCAGCGATGCGTCGGCTGTGCACACAACGCCTGCGCGAGGAGCGCGCTGGTGGTGCCGACGCAGCCTGGGAACGCCAGCGCAGGTTCGTCGCCTCGCTACGCGAAAGCGCCATCGCGATCGAAACCGACGCGGCCAACCGCCAGCACTACGAGGTAGCGCCGCGCTTCTTCGAGCTATGCCTGGGCAAGCGCCTGAAATACAGCAGTTGCTACTGGGATGCGAGCACCGCCGACCTGGATGCCGCCGAGGAGCGGATGCTGCACCTGTATGCCGAACGCGCCCAATTGCACGATGGCCAGCGCATTCTGGAATTGGGCTGCGGCTGGGGCTCGCTGACCCTGTGGATGGCCGAGCAGTACCCTGGTGCGCGCATCACCGCAGTGTCCAACTCACGCCCGCAGCGCGAACACATCCTGGCGCAATGCCGTGCACGCGGGCAGGACAACGTCAAGGTCATCACCCACGACGCCAATACCCTGACCCTGCCCGCCGCCAGTTACGACCGCGTGGTCTCGATCGAAATGTTCGAACACATGCGCAACTATCGCGAACTGCTTGCGCGGATCAGCAACTGGCTGGTGCCGGACGGGCAGTTGTTCGTGCACATCTTCTGTCACCGCGATCTGGCTTACCCATTCGAGGTGCAAGGCGAGGACAACTGGATGGGACGGCACTTCTTCACCGGCGGACTGATGCCGGCGGCCGATACATTGCTGCAATTCCAGGACGATCTGACCCTCGAGCAGCGCTGGCTGCTATCCGGACAACACTACGAAAAAACCGCCAACGCCTGGCTGCATAACCAGGACCGGCATCGCGAGGAACTGATGCCAGTGCTGGAGGCCACTTATGGCGACGATGCCAAGATCTGGTGGCAACGCTGGCGCATGTTCTGGATGGCGTGTGCGGAACTATTCGGCTACGAACAGGGCCAGCAGTGGGGCGTGGCGCATTACCGATTCGTGCGGCGCTGAGAAACCGCAACGCGCAGCATGGTGTCGAGACCGAACCGCCATCGAGCGATGTCAGTTACAACATGGCCGCCATTCCAGTGAAAGCCCGCTGGTTTGGCGGCAATCGCATGCTTTCTTCCGCCATGGGGCAGCCTCGGCCACGACGTGCTACCGGCAATGCGTCGCCACCGAGGTGACTCCTGGCGCAAACGCAGGCATTGCTGCGCACGCAGCAGGCACCAGAAGCTCCCCAGGTTACTGCCGCCACCTATGCCGCCGCGGTGACCACGATTTCGATCTTCCATTGCGGATTGGCCAGCTTGGCCTGCACGGTGGCACGCGCTGGCGTGTTGCCTGGGCTGACCCAGGCTTCCCAGACTTTGTTCATTTCGGCGAACTCGGCCAGATCGGTCATGTAGATCTCCGCACGCAGAATCCGGCTTTTATCGGTAGCGGCAAGGGCCAACAACCGATCGATCGCCGCCAGCACCTGGCGGGTCTGGCCAGCGATGTCGGCACTGGCATCATCGGCGATCTGTCCGGCGAGATACGCCACACCGTTGTACACGGTCATCTCCGACATACGTGGGCCGGTATCGAAACGCTGGATCATGGGCATTGTCCTGAAGTGGGAAGACCGGGCCATTGTCGCGCGATTGCGTCGCGGCTGCAGGCAGCGGTCGCCACAGGCAATAGGCGACCAACACCAGCCACGCCAGGATCAATGCGATGGTCAGTTTTTGAGTCCGCCCGCGCAGCGGCGTGCGCCATAGCACATGCAACCGCATCGCAGCGAACGCCACCCCCTGCGCAGTTCCCGCACTGCGCTGCCGCACGACCTGCCGACGCAGCCAGGCTGCTCTGCAACAGCATCGCGCTGGTCAGGCACAGGAACGCGGCTTGCGCCGATAAGGCATGCACCAGCGGTGCAAGCCGCGGTGCTTGCTGCGGCAGGTAACTTTCCCCGATCACGAGCGCACACAAGCCCATTGCCGCCACGACGAACAACAACACCGGTACCGTCCGCGCGGTGCCTGCGCATACAGCCCGGCTGCCAGCATCGCGTCGGCGGCCAACAGGACATAGACGCTCCTCAACAACAAGCCACCTGGGCCATGCCATGCAGGTATAAGCTCAGCGTGGCCTGCAGCCAGTGCAGATCGAGGCGGGTCACTTGCAATCCCAGCACCCCCAAGAAATAGCAAAGCAAGGACCAGCGCCAACACACCGGCCAAGCGCGGCCAACGCGGTGGCGAGACGGGGCGGACACAGGCATCGGCAACTGCGGATCGTAGGAAAGGTACCGCAGATCGCGACCGGCGCCACCGATGCCGCAGCACAGACACCGTGCCGACCTGCGATTCCACTATCATGCCAATTGTCGGTATGCCGGTATAGCGCTGGTCAACCGACATCACGATAGACCGTCTCTCTTCCGCCGCTTGCAGTTCCGCCCTGCCTCCATGGCATGCTGCTTGCGGCGCGTCCACCATCCTCTTCTGCCCACGCACACTCGTAATGACCGACGCCGCGTCCTCCGCTTCCCCTGTCTCCGGCTGGCGCCGCGCGCTGCCGGTACTGGCCAGCCTGGCGATCCTCGCCATGGCGCTGCATGCGCTGGATAGCGAGTTCAGCACCCACGGCTACAGCGCAATCCATCATGCGTTCAACCAGCTCGGACTTAGCCAGATCGTCCTGACCATGCTACTGGGGCTGAGCAGCTACGCCTGTCTGATCGGTTTCGATGCGATCGGCCTGCGTCGCAGCGGGCGCACCCTGCATCCGATGCGGATCAGCGTCACCGCGTTCCTGGCGCACGCGGTCGGGCAGACACTCGGCTTCGCCGCGTTGACTGGCGGGGCGGTGCGCCTGCGCGGTTACGGCCGGGTCGGCTTGAGCCTGGCTGAAATCGGCCAGGTCGTGCTGATGAGCACACTCGGCTTCTCGTTCGGCGCCTGGCTACTGCTGGCCCTGGCCCTGGCCCTGGAGCCGGACGCGGCCGCACTGGCCTTGCCAGTCGGCGCATCGGCGGTACGCGCCATCGGCATCGCGCTGCTGCTCGGCTTCGCCGCGATGCTGCTGCTGGCCGGACGCGACGGGCGCACGCTGCACTGGCGCGAGCATGCACTCTGGCTGCCGGACCGGCGCACCACATTGGGCGTGACCTTATTGAGCGTGGTCGAACTGGGCCTGGCCAGCGCCGCGTTCTACGTGCTGCTGCCGAACGAATCGGGAATCGAGTACATCGGCTTCGTCGGCCTGTATCTGGTCGCGGTGGTGGCTGGCCTGGTTTCCACCGTGCCAGCCGGCCTGGGCGTGTTCGAATGGAGTCTGCTCAAGCTGCTGCCTGGCGTCGCGCCGGCGGCAGTACTGGCTGCGGCACTGATTTACCGCGTCACGTATTACGTGGTGCCGCTATTGCTGTCGGTGCTGATGGCCTCGGTTTCTGGTCTGCGCCAACCGCTGGTCGCCAGCGCCGGTGGCGTCCGCGTCGCCTGGCGCACGCTGCGCCCGTGGCTGCCGCAGATCATCGCCATTGCGGTGTTCGCGGTCGGTGCGGCGTTAGTCATCGACGGTACCCTGCCCACCCCGAAGCGGCGCCAAGGCGTGGCGCCATTGTCGATCGTGGAAACATCGCACCTGCTGGCCAGCCTCGGCGGCGTGGTACTGCTACTAATCGGCCAGGGGCTGCAACGGCGCAGCCACTCGGCCTGGGCCATGGCGATCGGCATCTGCGTACTGTTGCCGTTGCCGGCGTGGCTGCGTGGCGGCCATGTCTCGGTGGCACTGTCCTCGCTGGTGGCGGCAATCGGCCTGTGGGGCGCGCGACGCGAGTTCTATCGCGAGGGTGCACTGCTCGACGAAGCCTGGTCGTGGCCATGGCTGCGCAACCTGGGACTGGTGTTAATCGCCACCGTATGGCTGCTGTTTTTCGTCTACAGCCACGTCGAATACCAAAACGAACTGTGGTGGGAGTTCGCCACATCGGCCAACGCCCCTCGCGCGCTGCGCGCAGTGTTGTTGGTCAGCGTGGCGGTGGTGGTGTTCGGGCTGGCGCGGTTGCTGCACAGCACACGTTCGCCATTGCCGTCAGCCGATGCAGCGCAATTGGACGCACTGATGCCCGTATTGGCCGACGCCACCGACACTCAGGCCTGCCTCGTCATGACCGGCGACAAGGCACTGCTACCGGCTGAGAACGACCACGGCTTTGTGATGATGCAGCGCTATGGTGGCTCGCTGGTGGCGATGGGCGACCCGGTGGGGTCGCCGGACATCGCCCGTGCGTTGATCTGGCGTTTTCGCGAAGAAGCCGATCGGATGGGCCTGCGCCCGGTGTTCTACCAAGTGGGCGAGCAACATTGGCAGACCTATCTGGATCTGGGCCTGACCCTGGTGAAGCTGGGTGAGGAAGCCCTGGTCTCGCTGGAAGGTTTCCATCTTGAGGGCCGCGACCGTGCCGACCTACGCCAGGCATGGAACCGTGGCAAACGCAGCGGATTGAGCTTCCGCATCGTTCCACCAGCGGATGTCGATGCGCTGCTGCAGATCCTGGCAGACATCTCGCAACAGTGGCTGGAGGAAAAGGCCGGTGACGAAAAGGGATTTTCTCTTGGCAGCTTCGATCCGGACTACCTACGTCGGTTCCCGATCGCGTTGGTGGAGTGCGAGGGCAAGGTCGTGGCCTTCGCCAACCTTTGGCAGGCACCGGCTAGCAAGGAATTGTCGGTAGACCTCATGCGACATATCGCCGATGCGCCCAAAGGCACCATGGACTTCCTGTTCATCGAACTCTTCCTGTGGGGTCGCGACCAGGGCTACAACCGTTTCTCGCTCGGCATGGCACCGTTGTCGGGCTTGGCCCAGCACCGACTAGCCGGACGCTGGAACCGCTTCGGCAACCTGATCGTGCGCCACGGCGAGCGCTTCTATGGATTTACCGGCCTGCGCCGCTTCAAGTCCAAGTTCGACCCGACCTGGCGCACCCGCTACCTAGCCGCCCCAGGCGGCATGCACCTGCCGGCAGCGCTACTAGACGTGACCCGGCTGATTTCGCTGGACCCGCGCAAGCCGGAGTGAAGCTGAGGCTCGGGACAGCGACATCCCGTCGCGCGCCACATCGCCGCCAAACGATGCGATGGAGAAACCGCGAGGCTTTCGCAAAAATAGCGTCATGCCTGCACTTGGAACATGACCGTTTGTGTTCGGCAAGCGCAGCACGAGCGCGATGCTCTATCGATAAAGCGTTGCAGACGCGCGCCGCGCCTGCCGCAAGACTGACGCGAAACCGTGGGCCGACGAAAACCCAACTCGCGCACTCGGAACATGAGCGGCGCGTTGCCACGGCACAACCCTCAGTTCACCCGCTGCAGGATCTCCTTGGCCACTGTCGCATAATCGCCCTTGAAATGATGGTCACCCGGCAGTTTGACCAACTGCACAGCGCCCTTCGGCAGCCTTGGACACAGCGTATCGTCATCGTCTTCGCCGTAGATGCACATGGTCTGCGCCGGCGGCATCTTCGTCAGTTCCGGGACGATCGGCAGGCCGTCGTCGTCGCGAGAGCTGATCCAACTGGAGACGTGGAACTCGTAGTCGACCTTCTTGTCCAGCGACAACAAGGCGGTCAGTCTCACCTGATCCCGCATCGGCGCGGGCAATCGGTTGTAAGCGGCAGGCAGCACATCCGCGCCCTGCGAGAAGCCGATCAACACGACTTTTTCGCGCTTCCACAAGCCGCTGTAGTGGCGATAGATGCGATCCAGGTCGGCGGCGATCCCCTGCGGGGTGCGTTCGCTCCAGAAATAACGCAGCGAATCGATCCCCACCACCGGGATGCCGGCCTCGGCGAGCGCGCCAGCGACGTGCTGATCGGCCCATGCCCAGCCGCCATCCCCGGAAACAAAGATCGCGAACACATTCGCGTTGCCCGCGGTCACCCTAGCCGGGGTGACCGGCACCTCGACCACAGGCAGGCCGGCAAGGTCAACCGGGATCGGCGGCAGACTGACACCAGGCCGCGCGCCCAACGAACGCACCGCCGCGAGCAGGCCAGGCAGCGCGTCACCACTGACGCCAAGGCGGAACTGGCGTGCCTGCGGCACCTGCTGCACGAACGCATCGCTTTGCTGGCGGCAGCGATCCTGAGTTTGAGCATCGATTGCAGCCAACCACGGCACCGACAACGCGCTCGGCTTCAGCGCGTGCACCCCCAATTTGACACCAGCACCGCATATCCGGTCGTAACGGACCTGCGTCGGACAAAAATCCTCGGTCAGCAGGCCCGCCAACTCATGTTTAGGCGCCTGCGAAGCGAGCGCATAGGCGACTGCGGCGCCGTCACCGTCGCCGACCAGTAGCGGCAGATGATAGGTCGGCACTTGGAAGTCGGCTTGCAGGTAGCGCGACAAGTTTTCCACATCGCCGAAGGAGAAACCGCATTTGTCGTTGTTCTTGGTCAACACCGCCTGCAGATGTGCGCTGTCGATCACCGCGACCATCGCACCATCCTGGCGCAGGGCTTCGACTTGGCGCATGCGGTCGGCCTCGCCGCGCTTGTCGCCGGCAAACCACAGCACCACGCGCTGCGCATCGCCCTTCGGCAACAGCACTGGCACATGCTCGAAACTACCGTGGGTGATGAGCTTCTCCGCCACCGCCATCGGGGCCGGTACGCTGGAGGGCGCGCTCGGCGCCACCACACGCAAGGCCGCCGCAGCGAGCATCGGCGCCAACAGCCCGCTCAGTCCACATCCCCATATCCAAACACCACGCGTTTGCATCATCAGACAATCCTTGAAAAAGCCTGTTAAAGATAATCCCGAACCGCAGCGGCGCGAAGCGCCACGTGCGACTCGGTTCATCTGGGGTACGCCGGACGCGTTCGCCATCGCCGCCCATCCATCGCCGTAGCCGGGTCAGCCATCCGCGACCGCCTCGGGATGGCGCAGGCGCCACTGCGCCAACGCATGCAAATAGCGCGCCAGTTCGTCGTGGTAGACATCATGGACGCACAGGGGACAGCCGCTGTCGCAGCAGTCGCCTGGTGCCGGCGGCGATGGCGGCTGCGGTCTGGGATCGGCGTGGGCGCTGGAATCGGGCATAGCACTCCATGGTGGCAGACCGCGCTCGGCAGGGATGCCCATTGTCGCGAGGGCAACGATGGGAAACCGACACGACCACGCAGCCAAGGATGCGACATAGGTTGGCACACGCCGCCACATCCTAGCGCGCATGTGATAAATCGCTCGGCAAGAGAATTCCGGACACTAGCACTGCCCGCCGCTGTCCGCCGACAACGCAGTCGTTTCACCACTCTTCTGCACACACTTGCCGCACGCGTCCACAACGGGTAGATACAAACGCGGCATGGCCAAGCGCGCACAGTGCATGGACGCAACCAAGCCAGACGCATGCCCGTCGCGGCCGCCCTGCACCGACCCCAAGGCGATGTTGCGCATCCAAGCACGCCAGGCCACGCTGACGTCCGGCACCCCCTGCAGCAGCAACGCACTGTCCCAAGAAACCGACGCGAAATCGGCACCGCCATCCCCATCTCTGCAGTCGCGAATCCTGGCAGCATCGCGCTGCAGGCACCTTGGCCCACCCACACAGAGGACTCCCGATGACCGAGACCGCTTCCCCGCTGTTCACGCCAGTGCGCCTGGGCGCAATCGCACTGGCCAACCGCATTGTGATGGCGCCACTGACCCGCAACCGCGCCGAAGGCGAGGATCGCCTGCCCAGCGCACTGGCCGCCGAGTACTACGGTCAACGCGCCAGCGCCGGCTTAATCGTGGCCGAAGCCACCCAGATCAGCCCGATGGGGCAAGGCTATAAGGACACGCCGGGAATCTACAGCGACGCACAGGTCGCGGCCTGGAAGCCGATCACCGATGCCGTGCATCGCCGCGGCGGCAAGATCGTGCTGCAATTGTGGCATGTCGGCCGAATTTCGCATGTCAGCCTGCTCCCGGGCGGCGCCGCGCCGGTGGCACCCAGCGCATTACGCGCGGATGCAAAGACCTATACCGCCGACGGCTTCACCGACGTATCGACACCACGCGCACTGCACCTGGACGAAATTCCCGGGCTGATCGAGGACTACCGCCGCGCCGCGCGCAACGCCATCACCGCCGGCTTCGACGGCGTGGAAGTACATGCCGCCAACGGCTATCTGATCGACCAATTCCTGCGCGACGGCAGCAATCACCGCAACGACGCGTACGGCGGCAGCATCGAGAACCGCACACGGCTGCTGTTGGAAGTGGTGCAGGCGGTGGCGCAGGAAATCGGTGGCGAGCGCACCGGCGTGCGCCTATCGCCGGTCACTCCCGCCAACGATGCACACGACAGCAATCCACAGCCGCTGTTCGAGCGTGCGTTGGAACGCTTGGACCCGCTGGGCTTGGCCTTTGTACACGTGATCGAAGGCGCCACCGGCGGCCCCCGCGACAACATCGCCTTCGACTATGCCGCGCTTCGAGCAAAATTCCACGGCCCTTGGCTGGTCAACAACGGCTACGACAAGGCCATGGCAGAAGAGACGATTTCCTCTGGTCGCGCCGACGCGGTGGCATTCGGACGTCCTTTCATCGCCAATCCGGACCTGGTGGAACGCCTGCGCCGCAACGCCCCGCTGAACGCGTTGAATGCGGACACGCTCTACGGCGGTGGCACCAAGGGCTATACCGACTACCCGACACTGGACTGACCCATGCAGACGGCGGCGACGCACCACTGCCGCCGCCGTGGCACTCAGGTCTTGCAACGCCTCACCTTGCCAGCATGCCGACCGCCGACACGGGTCGCACGCATGACCAGCAAGGCTTGCATCGCCGCGCTGCTTAGCACACAGTGCGCGCCCGTCCCGTTCCCGGCAGCGCCATGCGACTCGGCATCGACTTTGGCACCAGCAATTCCGCCGCCGCCGCAGTGATCGATGGCCACGTGGTGCAGATCGGCTTCGGCAAGCAATTGCAGTTCCGCACCACGGTTTACTTCCCCGAGGCAATGCGCGACCCGGCCGATTTCGACCTGACCCCCGCGCTGGAGCAACAGGTGCAGGAACTGATCGACGCCGGTCACCGCGATACCATCGCCGCTGGACGCGAACGCAGCCGCGATGCACTGCGCCGCGATGCGATCCGGGCGGTGCGGCGACAGTGGATGGAAGCACAGATGCGCGAACCGCGCAGTTCCGCAGCACTGCTGCACAATGCGGTCTACGGCGATGCCGCACTGGACGCGTATTTCGTCGAGGGGGAAGGCAACCTGGTGCAGAGTCCCAAATCAATGCTGGGCTACAACCTGCATCCGCGTGCGCGCCAGACCATCGCCGGCATTGCCGCGCACATCCTCGAACACATCCGCCTGACCGCCTCGCAACAGCTCGGCGTGCAGGTGCGGCGCGCACTGCTCGGACGCCCGGTGCAGTTCCGCAGTTCGATCGGCGAAGCCGGCAACGCGCAAGCACTGGAGATTCTGCAGGGCGCCGCGATCACCGCCGGCTTCGACGACGTGGCGTTTCTGGAAGAACCAGCCGCTGCGGCCATGCACTACCACGCTGTCAGCCGCGAGCGACACGATGCGGTGGTGGTGGACATCGGCGGCGGCACCACCGATATCGCCCATGCCAGCGTCGGCGGCGACGCAGCGCCGCAGGTCCATCGCGCCTGGGGCATCGCCCGTGGCGGCACCGACATCGACCTGGCGCTGAGCCTGGCCTGCTTCATGCCACTGTTCGGCCGCGGGATCACGCGAGTACCCTCGCACCACTACGTGGAGGCGGCGATGGTGCAGGACACCACCCGCCAGCGCGACTTTCGCCAGCATCGCTACGATGCGGTGCCCTCGCCCTACGACGCGCGCCTGCAAGCCCTGCAGCACGCAGGCAACACCGCGCGCCTGTACCGCGCGGTGGAACGCAGCAAGATCCGTCTCAGCGACACCGCGCAGCATAGCGAAACCCTGGAATACATCGAAACCGGGCTACAAGTGCAGGTGTGTGCCGAGGCCTTGTCACAGGCCGCGCGCAGTTATCGCGACGCGCTGGAAGCACTGCTCGCGCAGGTGCGCCAGGAGATCGGCGGCAATCCGGCCGCCGTCTTTCTGACCGGCGGCATGTCGCGCGCCAAGGATTTGCAGCAACTGGTCGCCGCCGCATTCCCGCAGGCACGCCTGGTGCATGGCGATCCCGCGTTCGGAGTGGTACAGGGCCTGGCGCTGGCCGCAGCACACGACTGAGCAGCGACGCGGCCCATCCCTCGGCCACCACACGGGTAACGAAACCGCTATCCCCTAAAACCGCAACAGCGTGTCCGGGGGTAAACCAACCCCGTTCATACGCGCCCGTCGCGACTGGCGTAATATGCGTCAATACGCTTCAGCATCAAGTCGTTACACGCGTCTCGTCCGGCCCTCCCTTTCTGTCGCCCGACTCGCTCCCTTCTCGCTCCAGGCTCTGCCCCATTGCCGAGCCTGCTACACCGGGAGCGCCCGTGTCCGCCGTTATTTCCCAACCACATCCGCGCACCTGGACGGATCACGCCGCCGTTTCTTGTGTGCATCGTTCTGCCCAGCAGCGTAACAGCCGCAACCGCCCATGAAGACGCCAACGGCACCGCCGCACAGCAGCAAAACGACCATTGCCTGCGACCGCTGCGATGCGATTTGCTGCCGTCTGACCGTGCTGCTGATGCCCGAGGACCAAATCCCCAAACACCTCACCGAACACACCCGCGACGGCCTGCTCGCGATGGCGCGCGACGAGGAGGGCTGGTGCGTGGCCGTGGACAGCAAGCGCATGTGTTGCTCGATCTACGCGCAACGGCCGGCGATCTGCCGCAAGTTCACCATGGCAGGTCCGTACTGCCGCGACATCCGCCGCATCCACAACGACCAGTTGCGGCGTGGCATTCCGTTGACAATGTACTGATTTCAGGAGTTCGACCATGGCACGCCCCATCAGCAAGACCACTGCGTCCAGCAACAAACTCGGGCGCGGCGCCAATGCCGTCGACAAGACGCAGAAGGGCCTCAGCCGCGAGCGTATCGAGGCGGACATGGCCGCCTTCCGCAAGGCCGGCGGCCGCATCGAAGTGCTTGGCACCACCCGCGTACTGAAGAAAGTCGGCGAACTCGAAGCCGGCTAGACGCGCGCACTATGCGCGGTCTTCACACCGACTACGCATACTGTCTGCTCTTCGTCGCCATCACGATCCCGTATGATTCTGCGTTCTCAGTCCGCGGAACTGGGCCAGCCTGCTTACGGCAACTGCGGCGACGCAGAACCGTTGGATTTCGCAGTGCACATGGCGTTCCAGCCGATCGTCGATGCCGCCACACGCACGATCTACGCCTACGAGGCGCTGGTCCGCGGCGAAGACGGCAGCAGCGCCGCCGCCATGTTAGGACGTGTCCGGCCAGAGCAACTGCACCACTTCGATCAAACCTGCCGGGTGCAGGCAATTGCCACCGCCACTCGCCTGGGCTTGCGCACGCGCCTGTCGATCAACTTCATCCCCAATGCGATGTACGAGCCGACGACTTGCATTCGTATGACCCTGGCCGCCGCCGAGCGCTTCGGCATGCCGATCAGCGGACTGATCTTCGAACTCAGCGAATCCGAATACATCACCGACCTACCCAAAGTGATGCAGATCCTGAACCGCTGCGCAGAGCATGGTTTTCTGACCGCGATCGACGATTTCGGCGCCGGCCATTCCGGCCTCAATTTACTCGCCGATTTCCAACCGCACTTAATCAAACTGGACATCGGCCTGATCCATGGCATCGATACCAGCGCAACACGTCGGCACATCGTCGGCGGTATCGTGCAAATGGCCGCTGCACTCGGCTGCACCGTGCTCGCAGAAGGCGTTGAAACGCCTGCCGAGTACCATGCCTTGCGCACGCTGGGAATCGACCTATACCAGGGCTATCTGTTCGCCAAGCCCGCATTGGAAGCGTTGCCGCGCATCCCCACCGCACTGTGGAAACGTCTGGAAGGCACAGGCTGACACCGCGCTCGCTGATCCGCGCACTTACCAGATCAGATCGTCAGGCACCTGAAAGCGGCTGTAATACGGATCGTCCTCGCCGCTGCTGGCAAGCGGCGCTGCCAAGGCGTCGAATATGATCGCCGTCGGATCGCGACTGGCGACCTTGTCCACCACCGCTCGCGGAATCGGCACATAACCCGCCTCCAGCCGCGCGATCACCACGCTGCCGGCGATCAACTGCGCGCGCAACGCCGCATCCACCCGCAGCCGCTGAATTTTTCCAGCATCAACGAAGTGATAGTCGATCTCGCCATCAGCCTTGAATTTGTGGCTTTCCACGATCTGTCGCGCTTGCGCGCGCTGCTCCTGCGCCCGCAGCTGCGCATTGCGCTCGGCGGCCAGAGCGCGGTCGCGCTCCACCCGTTCCTGGCGCAGCCGCTCGCTCTCCACTTGTTCGGCACTGGGCGGCGGCGGTGACTTGCCCTGACGCGCCTTGGCCTGTTCCCGTGCCACCTGGGACACCTGACTCTTCTTGACCAAACCGGCCTTGAGCAACTGCTCCTGCAAGGGATTACGCATCGAAACCTTCCGCGGAACCGCTATCTAGGAACCGAATGATACCCGCTGCACGCGTCAGCATCGCGCATAGCACCCGAGCACATCACCTGAGCGCCATGCACCAATTCCAATGTCACCGAAAAAAAGCGTACGCAACAATCTCTTCCATCCCCACGATGCGCACGCATGGTGCCGGCTCCACATTGGCGTTTGATCTGCGCCAGCAACTCATCGCGTTGAATTTCGTCCGACATCGGAGTCCGGCCGCGTGGCGGGACAACCGCCGCGCCCTTACACTGCCCGCCCACCGATTGCAGCGACGCCGATGTCCGCCCCCGTTCGCCTCGACAAATACCTCGCCGCCATGCTGCACTGCTCGCGCGGCGAAGCCCAGCAGTACATCGAAGGCGGCTGGGTCAGCGTGGACGGCATCGTGGTCGAGGAACCCCAGGCCAACATCACCACGCAGCATGTGACACTGGCACCCGATGCGCAGTTGGGAGTGGACGACGCGGCCACTTTGCTGCTGCACAAACCCATTGGACTGACTGCGGCGCAAGCACTGGCACTGGCCAGTCCCGCGACGCGCAGCAGGCTCGATCCGACCGACAGGCGCATGCTCAAACGCCACTTCCTGCACCTGAGCATGCCGTTGCCACTGGAGCAGGAAGCCAGCGGGCTGCTGGTGCTCAGCCAGGACCGCCGCGTGCTGCGCCGACTCAACGAGGACGCCGCCACAATCGAACAGGAGTTCGTGGTCCAAGTGCGCGGCGACCTGCTGCCCTATGGCCTGCACCGGCTCGCCCACGGCCTACGCCACGGATCGCGCACATTGCCGCCATGCAAGGTCAGCTGGCAGAACGAGGATCGCCTGCGTTTCGCGATCAAACAAGTGCAACCCGGTCAGTTGCATGACATGTGCGCACAGGTGGGGCTGGAGGTGATCGGATTGCGGCGCCTGCGCATCGGTCGCATTGCACTGGGCAAGCTGGCGTCGGGCGAGTGGCGCTATCTGCCGAACAGCGAGCGCTTCTGAGCCGCACGGAGACACCGTACAACCTGCACCCTCTAGCCATGGCAGCGCGCACGACTCGGCCCATCATGCGCGCCACTACGCTCAGTGGTGCGCCAGCGCGCGTTGTATCGCTTGCTCAGCCAACGGCGCCATCAGCGCATAGCCGGCGTTGTTGGGATGCACACCATCGATCGCCACGGCTTTATCCATGCCACCCTCGCGGTTGCTCAAAGCGCCGTAGTAATCCAGATACACCGCACCCTGGCGCTGCGCGTACTCTCGCATCCAGGCGTTAAGCGCGCGGACCTTGCCCGCCGGCTGCAAGCCCGGCCGCCACGGATAGTCACTGACGGGCAACACCGATGCCAGCACCACCTTGATGTGATTGGCCTGGGCCAGTTCGGTCATCGAGCGTAGGTTGTCCTCGATCATGCCCAGCGTGGAAAGCCCGGTATTGCCCGCCAGGTCGTTGGTGCCGGCCAGGATCACCACCACCGCTGGTTTCAAATCGATCACGTCCTGACGCAAGTGCACCAGCATTTGTGCGGTGGTCTGCCCGGAGATACCCCGGTTGACGTAGCCGGATTTACCGGGGAAAAAGTGTGTCCCTTCCCTGCGCCCCCATGCATCGGTGATGGAGTCGCCATAGAACACCACTCGCCGCGCCCCCATGGCCGACGCTGCCAGGGCGGCGTATCGGCACGATAGCGTTGCAATTGCGCCCAATCCAACAGCCGCTGCTGCATCGCCATCACGTCGCTGGGTTTGAGCGTGTCAGGCGCACGCGTGACCTTACCCTCCAGGGCGGCGCCAGGCGCCGGTGCGGCGTACACCACACCCAGCGTCGTGACCCACACGGCGAGGACAACGCACAACAACGGCAGGCATTTCATCGCTCGACTCCAGATACGTGCGGCCCTCCTGTGCAAGCAGGAGGGTTTCCGGCATCCGCAACAGCAGCCGGGCCGCCACCAAAATGTGCGCATACTCACGAAAAACTAAGGGAACTTATGTCATGACGCAGAAAACACATCCCAGACACGCTATCGCAACTGCGCCTGTTTTAGGCTTGGAGGAACACTTGAAAAAGTGTCGCAATCGCCATCAGGCAACCCGCCGGATGCCACCTGAAGTAATACGCAATAAGGATGATCCATGAGCCGCAAACATGCACTGTCTATCGCATTGCTCGCCAGCATCGCGGGCCTGTCTTACACCGCTATCGCAAACCCTCCACCCGTGGCCGACGAGATGGATTCCGAACCGGTCGACACTCCACCGAATGCCGCTGCGCTGGGCGGGGCGGAACTGCACAGCCTCGCCGCAAATAGCAGTCTCGCCGCAAATAGCGCGCACACTCAGGCCCTGATCGCACTGCCCGCGCCCGACAGCGTCAACACCGCCAAGATTCAGCAGTTACGCGGACAGCAAATCAAACAGGGAAAGCCTCTGCAAATTGGCTTCTCCCGCGATATCGTCAAGCCGGACATCGACCTGGGCCATCTTAACTGGCAGACACTGTCCGACGGCGCGCAGGTGACCAGCTTCGAGATCAGCTCCACCAATGCCGCAGCGCTGCGCGTGGCGCTGCAACTCAGCGGCAACGGCGCTCACCCCGGCGATCCGAGTCAAGCGACGCTGCGCTTCGCCAGCAAGGATGGTCGCGTGTTCGAACAGAACGGTGCCTATTTCGCCGGTAGCGCACCAGGCTGGTCGGCCGTGGTCGCTGGCGCGCGCATGGTGGTGGAAATCGAACTACCGAAAGGCCAGTCCCCACAGAACTTCACGTTGAAGATGCCAAAGGTTTCGCACATGGACATCAGCCCCGTCGCCAACGACGCGATGATGCAGCCAATGAGCGGCGAGAGCGGCTCATGCGAGCACGACGTCGCGTGCCGCACCAATCCGACGCCCGGCTTCATCTCGGCCACCAAGTCGGTGGCGCGCATGCTGATCACCAACAAAGACGGCTCCACCTTCACCTGCACCGGCACTCTGCTCAACAACCTCAATACGCCGAAGAAATTCCTGTTCTGGACTGCGTCCCACTGCATCAGCACCCAGGATGTGGCCAACACTCTGCAAACCTACTGGTTCTACGATGCCGCCACGTGTAATGGTTCAAAGATCAATCCGGAGTACGCCACGCTCAGCGGCGGTGCTTATGTACGCTACACCAACGACACCCGCGACGTGTCCTTGCTGGAGCTGAAGACCGCACCGCCGAGCGGAGCATTTTTCGCTGGATGGACCAGTCAGGCGATCCCTTCAACAGGCACCCCGATCATCGGCATTCATCACCCCCAAGGCGACGTGAAAAAGTATTCGTTGGGCAACGTGACGGCCCTATCCCGTTCGTTCGAAGACAAGTCGCCGCTGTACCGTGTGCAATGGAAGGCCGGTGTCACCGAGGATGGTTCGTCCGGTTCGGCCCTGTTCACCGTCAAAGACAACGGCGCTTACCAATTGCGCGGCGGCCTGTTCGATGGCGGCTCGTCCTGCAAAACGCCGAAAGAGCCCGATTACTACTCGCGTTTCTCGGACGTGTATCCACACATCCGGAAATACCTGAGCAAGTAAGCCCAAGAGCAAGGAGTACCGCACTCGTACTCCTGCGTCAGGACAGGCCGCCCCAACCGGGCGGCCTGTCCGTTTCTGCCACTGCGCCGCGCAGCGGTTACACTGGCCATCTACCACCGACAAGCAGACATCACTTGGCCAAGCCCAACTACTCCTTTGAAAAACGTCAGCGCGAACTGGCCAAGAAGAAACAGCAGGACGAGAAGGAAGCGCGCAAACGCGAAGCACGCGACGCGGCCAAGGCAGCCGCAAACACCAGTGGGACGCCCGACAGCGCGACCTGAAGACAAGAACGATCAGGTGCCATCAGCACCGCACTGCACTCTATCGCAGGACATCGGCGCTCAGTCGATGGACGTTCTCAATTTGCAAGAGCAACACGAGAACCGGACTGAGCGATTTCCCCATGATTGAGGCCATAGCGAGATTTCCAACATGGCCGATCACAACGAGCTCCCTGCCACAGAGCCAGCGGAACCGCTGCGAAAGCAGTGCCCCATCGCCAGCGCGTTCACTCGTGCCGCAGCACCAGCGACCAATCCAACGCCAGCATCAGCATCAGCGATAGGCCAACCAACGGGAACAGCACCCCACCGAGCGCCAACAACGCGACCACAACGCGCAACGTGCGCCAGTCCGGCGGTGGCGGCACACCCAGCGCGCCGGCCGGGCGTCGCTTCCACCACACCAGCACAGCGCTGACACACAACACCCCGACGCCAAGGCACGAGGCGATCAAAAATACCTGATTGAACCAGCCATACTCCTGCCCCATGTGCACGTTGATGCCCCACTCCAACGCCTTGGCAAGCGGACCATAGTTGGCGTAGCGCATATCCAGCAGGACCTTGCCACTGTATTGATCCAGATGAATCACGCGCTGCTGCGCCAGGTCCGGCGGATACACCGAGGCGGTGTACACGCCGCGGGGACCACGCGGCAAGGCCACGCTGTAACCGGCAGCGATGCCGCGCGCTCGAAAGCGTGCCACCGCCGCGTTCAAGCCAATTGCAATGGTGGCCTGGCCGGCAACGGTCATCGCGGCACTTGCGTCCTCGGCGGTGCGCATCGCATGCGTGGCTGCTGGCGCGGCTGACGGCAGCACCGATTCGGGCACGCGCGCCTGACGCAACGACCAGGCCGGCACCTCGGTCTCGCCCAGGCGCTGCGCGGACATGGGCAGATCCACCCGCAGCCCCGCCGGATAACCATAGTGATGGCCATTGGCGAGCCGGTTGACCTGCGCGCCCCAGAACCACGACCACGGCAATCCGGTCAGCGCAAGAAACAACAACATCGCGCCGACGACACTGCCGGTGAGCGCATGCACATCGCGCCAGAACCGCCGCTGTGGTGGCCGTCCGCGCACCCTGGTCACACCAGCGCGCCGCCCGCGTGGCCACCACAGGTAGATTCCGGTCAACACCAGCAAAATCGCCCAGCCCGCGGCCACCTCGATCAACGCCCTGGCGAACCAGCCGACGTAGTCGAGGCTGTGCAAGCGGCGGATGGTCCAGGCCACGGTGCCGTGCTCGGGCAAACGGCCCAGGACCCGCGCCCGATAGGGATCTACGTACACCACCAGATGACGCCCATCAGCGGCGGCGATGGTCACTTCCGCCGAAGCGTCGGAACGCACCGGCGTGGTGTAGCGCAACGCCTGCCCCGGCTGCACCGCCAACGCTGCATCCAGCAGTCGCTGCGGCGGCAGCGTTCGTGCGGCAGCGGGCACCGTCACCGTCTTCAGCGCGCGATGGAAGTAGCCGTCGATCGGCTGTTGATAGACGAATGCCGCACCGGTCAACGCCAGCCAGATCAGAAACGGCAGCACCAGCAAGCCGGCGTAGAAATGCCAACGCCACACCGCACGGTAAAAACGCGCCGGTGGCACAACCTCCGCCGTCATGCTGCGTGTCATCACCAACCCCAGCTCAAGGTGACGTACAGGGCACGGCCGTCGCCGGGCGATTGACCGGAAGAACCGCTGTCGTACCAGACATACACGTAGTGGCGATCGGTCAGGTTCTTCAGTTGCACGGAGATCTCGCGCTGCGCTCCCCAGTCCCAGGCCGCACCCAGATTGGCTAACGCATAACCCCCGTAACGACCCAGGGTATTGCTGCGCTCCACGTAGTAATCGCCCTGCGCGTTACCCCAGACCGAGAGCTTCAACCGCGATGTCGCCTGCCAGTCGACACCGGCACTGGCCAGAAAGTGCGGCACGTTTTCGATCTCCTTACCACGTGTCGTCGGCGCACTCGGATCCGGGGTCTCAATCAACGCCCGTTGCCGCGAATACGCCAGCCACAGCATCCAGCGTTCGTCCGGATGCAGGTTCAATTGCGCGTCCCAGCCGCGACGCAGGGTCTTGCCGACGTTACCGACCTCGCCCGTGCCGACGCTGCCGTTGACCCCGAAGATGGTGGCCACTTCGTCGGAAGCACGCTGTTCCCAGTACGCCACGCGCGCGTCCCAGCGCTGTTGCGCACCGGCAAACTTCAAGCCGGTCTCCCAGCCGTCGTTGAACGACGGCGCCAGATCGCGCGATTGGGTGCGATAGGCGCCATTGCCGCTGCCAATCTGGAAGCTGCGACCGATGTTGGCGTAGGCGCTGACCTGCGCCGTCAGCGCGTACACCGCGCTGAACTTGGGTTGGCGGATAGCCCCATAGGCGTAGGCCGGATAACGCGCACCGCTGGACAGATCGCGGAACTGCCCACCCACCCAATCCACACGATAGCCCGGCACCAGTTGCAGACGCGCATTCGGCCGCAATACCACCTGCACGTAGGCACCACGCGTGTGCAGATCGAAATCCCAGTCGCGTAACGGCGCAGTGCGTACCCGCGCCACGGTGCGATAACGCTGCGAAGCGTTGTCCTGCCATTGCCCATCGACTCCGCCTTCCAGCGCGAACGATTCCGCCCAATCCACATGCGGCCCCCAACTGAGCTTGCTCAGCAAGCCACGCTGGGTCTCGTCGGTATCGCGTTCCTGTTGCAAGCCAGCCGCGGTGAAGCGCACCCATCGCTGGTTCTGGTAGCGATTCCAGTACAGCGTCGTACTGCTGTGCAGGGTGTCGGCCAAGCGCGCATCCAGATGTAGCCCGACCTGCCCGGTCTGGCGTTCGCTGCGGTCATCGCGCGCGTAATCCGGCGAACTGCGCGGCGCGCTCTGCGCCGTGGCGGCATCCAAATACCCCGCTTCCAAGGCCGCGTCGTGGTAGTAGCGCATGCTGAGCCCGGCACGCCAACGCGCATCCGGGTCTGTGTAGAACCACTTGCCAGCGAACGCGTGTTTACGCGCGTCGGCATGGTCGCGGTAACCATCGCTATCGCGCCAGGCGGCAAAGTAGTTCTGGCTCCAGCCGTCGTGCTCGATGCCTTGCAGCGCCTGCACCTCACGGGTGCCGAAACTGCCGACGGTGACGCTGGCACGCCCATCGTTGCCGCCGCTGCGCGTCAGCACTTCCACGCTGCCGGCGATAGCGTTCAGGCCGTATCGCGGATCGTTGGTGCCACGCACGATTTCGAGCGCGGCGATATCCAGCGGGAACACCGCATCCAGATAAGGCATGGCGCCGTTATTGTCGTTACTGGGAATGCCGTCGATCAGCAGCTTGACCGCATTGACCCGACCTTCGCCGTTGAAACCACGAAAGGAAAACGTACCGCCCTCGGTCCCCATTTTGAACTGGGTGACTTGTACACCAGGCGCGCGCAACAGCAGTGCCGAAGTGTTATCGATATGCTGATCCTGCAACAAATCACCGCCGAGGATGTCCACAGAACTGAACACGTTGCGCGCACTGGAACCAGCGGCGAGCGGCGAGGCGACCTGGACCTTGCCCAACGTCAACACAGAGTCGCCGGCAGCGACCGGCGGCGCGTCGACCTCGGCGCGAGCCGGCGCGACCACCGCGGCACAGACGCAGCAGCACGCCGCCGTCGGCATGTAGAGAAAACGCATCATCGATGACCCCATCAATACAAAGGAAGGACCTGCCGCGACGAGGTCGCAGCACGTAAACAACCAACCTATGGATCAACAGAACAGCGGAGGTCCGCGTGCGGGATGTGCGCGACCGAAATCGGCCGTGGCAAAAACACTGCATACAGACGCGTCGGGAGCGGGTGTACCGCGCCAGGGCAGCAATACCAACAGCAATGCCATCCACGGCAACAGACGCGCGGCCAACAAGCAGTAATCGCAGAGCGGTGCGTGCGCCAGCCCAGCGTCGTCGTGATGTCCGGCCTGCACCGGTAACGCACTGCCCGCGAGCCCCGGCAGGCGCAGGCCGCTGCTGGTGCACAACGCCTGACCATGCAACGCCACCTCACCAGAGGGCGCCTGCTGGCAACGACTGATCAACGGCGCCAGCAACAGCAACCCGATCGCCAACACGGCGAGCGCGGCCCACAACGACGGTGGCTGGCGGAGACGGAACATCATCCCAGTCTAGTCCACGCCCACCGGCACGCCAACGCGACGTGTCGCCGCAGCCGTCGAGCCGACCGACTATCGACGCTCCCCGCACAACACGGTATGCATACGCTCTTCACCGACACCCGATGGGCGAAGCATCCCCTGGCGTATGGCCGGGCCAACACGCAACGCAGGCCGCCAGCGCGAGCGCCCCAAGGGCGCAACGTCGGCAGCATCGCACGCGATACCCTAGACTTGGGTTCTTCTGCCGTCGGACCGGGCCGCATGTCCACCAACGAATCCACCGTTCTCCCTGTTTATTGCGCCATCAAGCCGCACAACGAAGTGCTGCGTCTGGATGCCCTGCATAGCTACGCGATCCTGGATACGCCGCGCGAACCCGCCTTCGACGATATCACCCGGCTGGCCGCGCTGATTTGCCAGACCCCGATCGCCGTGGTCAGCCTGATCGACAGCGAGCGGCAATGGTTCAAGAGCGAAGTCGGGCTGGGCATACGGGAAACCCCGCTGACCGTCTCGATGTGCGCGCATGCGCTGCTGGAAGACGATCTACTGCTGGTGCCGGACACACGCGAGGACCCACGCTTCGCCAACAACCCCCTGGTGACCGGCGAGATGCACCTGCATTTTTACGCGGGCGCATTGTTGAAGACCTCCGACGGTCTGCCCCTGGGTACGGTCTGCGTGTTGGACCATCGCCCAAGGCACCTCACCTACGAACAGATCGAAGCACTGCGCGCATTGGCGCGGCAGGCGATGGCACAACTGGAACTGCGTAAAGCGCTGCATCTGGCACAGGAATCCAGCCACTACCGTAGTCGCCTGTTGGCCATTGCCGGCCACGATCTGAAAGCGCCCTTACGCACCGCCTCCTATGCGCTGGCCAAGGTACAACGCCAGCTCGGCGAGGCCAGCGAATTGCCGCTGGATGCCGCGCGCGCAGCCTTGAATCAGGTGGCGACCGGGCTGGACACGCTGGCTACCAGCGCGGTCAGCGGCGAGTTCAGCCTGCCGACCTTGCACGATCTGCCCCTGGCCGAGGTGCTGGCGCCAATTCTGGAAACCTGGCGCCCCCAGGCCAAAGCCAATGGAGTGCAACTGCGCAACGTGCCGACCACGCTGCGCGTGCACAGCAACGCGCCGCTGTTGTCCACGTTGCTGGGCAATCTGATCGGAAATGCGGTCAAGTACACCGCGCATGGCAAGGTCCTGGTCGGCTGCCGCCGGCGCGGCAACACGGTGGCCGTGGAGATCATCGACTGCGGCATCGGCATGGATCCGGATAGCCTGCGCACCCTGTTCCAGGCCTTCCGTCAGGCCGATCCGCGCAGCGATGGCCTGGGCCTTGGCCTGTGGATCGTGCGCCGGGCAGCGGACACCCTCGGGTGCGGCGTCGAGGTCCGCAGCCGCCAGGGCCACGGCAGCCGTTTCACGGTGACGCTGCCGGTAAAGAAAGAAAACTGAGCCACCGACCCGGCCACCAGATCAGTCGATGCGGGTCCGAGTCAGCGCTTCCCAGCGCGGCGGCATCGGCCAATCCGGTGGTTGATTACCCTCCATGACCCGGCGCAGATCACGTGTATCGATTTGCGGAGCAAGCGCATGCACCAGCTCCAATGCATAGTCACGTAACACGCGATCGCGCGGCAGCACGGCCCAGGCGATGCACTCGGGAATCTCCGCCGGCGCCGGCCATGCACGCAGATCGGTGTCGTTGGCGTCGACCGCCATCTCTGCCAGCAGGCCAACGCCCAGCCCGGTACGTACGTAGGTCTTGATCAGATCCGCGTCGAGCGCGGTCAACGCGATACTCGGCTCCAACCCGAGGCCAGCGAATGCACGCTGCAACGAAGATTCGGCACGGGTCGAGGATTCGTAACTGATCAACGGCTGCGCCGCCAACGTCACCATATCCGGCGCCCGCGTCGGCATATCCAAGGCGTGTCCGCGCGGCACCAGCACCAGGCGCCGCCAGCGGTACAGCGGTACCGCGATACCCGCACCCGGCGCATTGCCGGCAGTGCTGACAATGGCGATGTCGGCATCGCCCTGTCCCAGCAAATCCAGCGCAGCGCTCTCGGCAGCCTGCTGCAAATGCACGCTGACCTGCCGATAGCGCTGCTTGATCCGCGCCACCGCCGGCGGCAGCACGAAACGCGCCTGGGTATGCGTGGTGATGAGGGTGAGCTGGCCCTGGCTCTCGCGACGCTGGTTGGCGGCATAGGTGCGGATATTATTGGCCTCGGCCAGCACCGCGCGGGCGCGCGCGATCACCTCCCGACCCGGCGGTGTCACCGCCTCCAGACTACGCCCCTTGCGCACGAACAACAGAAAGCCCAACTCGTCCTCGAGTTGTTTCAGCTGTTTGGATAGCCCCGGCTGCGTGGCATGCACGCGCGCCGCCGCCAGGGTGATGTTCAGGTCGGCATCGACGATGGCGACGAGGTAACGAAGCTGGATCAGCGTCATCGGAACGAGGGCGAGACAATATCTGGCATAGGAATCGCAACTTTAGTGGAAATCGGCCCCAGCTTATAACCGAAAGCGATTGGCCCCAGACAGGAGGTGATTTCCAGCGATCAGGCGCGGACGCTAAGGTCGTCGCTGCTTTCCCCATCCCGTATTGCGCTCCACCATGCGTCCTGCTTTGATTACCATGATCGCGAGAAGGCCGCGCCGGATAGACTGCCCTGGAGGGCATTGGCGCGGGAACAAAGGATTGTGGCGGTATCGCGGGCGCGCCTGCTGGCTGGCAGCGGCGCCGCTCATGCACACCGCCTGACCCGCCCCCATTCCGGAGACACTGCAATGGCGATCTACGACAACATCCTCGACACCATCGGCCACACGCCGGTGGTCAAGCTGCAACGTCTGGCACCGAGGCACACCAGCCTGTACGTCAAGGTCGAAGCGTTCAATCCCGGTGGCTCGGTCAAGGATCGCCTTGCCATGGGGATCGTGCTCGACGCCGAGGCGCGCGGCCTGCTCAAACCCGGCGACACCATCGTCGAGGCGACTTCCGGCAACACAGGCGTGGCCCTGGCGATGATCGCTGCCGCTCGCGGCTACAACTTTGTCGCGACCATGGTGGAGACCTTCTCGATCGAACGGCGCAAGTTGATGCGCGCCTATGGGGCCAAGGTGATCCTGACACCGGCCGCAGAACGCGGCAGCGGCATGGTGCGCAAAGCAGAAGAACTGGCCAAAGAACACGGTTGGTTTTTGGCACGGCAGTTCGCCAACCCGGCCAATCCTGCCTACCACCGCAACACCACCGCCACGGAAATCCTGCGCGATTTCGCCGGCCGCCGGCTGGACCACTTCGTCAGCGGCTGGGGCACCGGCGGCACCCTGACCGGTGTCGGCGAAGTGCTGCGAATCGCACGCCCGGAGGTGCGCATCATCGCCAGCGAACCGGCCGGTGCGGCGTTGCTGCAAGGCCAGGAATGGAAGCCGCACAAGATCCAGGGCTGGACACCCGACTTCGTCCCCGAGGTGCTCAACCGCTCGGTCTACGACACGGTACTGAGCGTGGAGGACAACGAAGCCATCGCAACCTCACGCCGCCTCGCCGCCGAGGAAGGCATTTTCACCGGCATTTCCGGTGGCGGCACCGTCGCCACCGCATTGCAGGTGGCCGAGACTGCCGCGCCCGGTGCGGTGATTCTGGCAATGCTACCGGACACTGGCGAGCGCTACTTCTCCACACCGCTGTTCGCCGACATCAACGAAGGCAGCGACGACGACTGGCTGGCCGGACTGCCGTAATCACATCCACCGCGTTGCAGGCCACAGCGCGGCCTGCAACGCGGAAGTAAGAGTGGCTAACAAAACGTCGCGCGTCACTGTCGGGTGGGCGCGGACAGTGTGCAGGAACCGCAGTGTACAGGGGGGTACATGAGGATTCCGAGCACTGCCAGCGCCCGTCTAGCGGCGACGCAGTCGTTTTGTTAGCGCCCCCAAGACGGATCGCCCGTCTTGGTGCGATGCCGATGCCCCCTCGATCTGCACCGGCATCAGATCGAACCGCCGCTGGCCTGGACCAGCCTAGCCTTGCCTTGAAGAAGCTCTGCCACGACCGCCAACTTGCGCCGGCCATCCAAGGCTTGATCTGCTCCTCCTCCATCACTGTAGTCATCCACTGCAGTCATCGGTGTCTCCTTCGAAACGTCACACCCGCGCAGGGATTTCAGTGGGTCATTACATCGGCGCACAATTGATTTAAGATGCAGTATCGCGACGATCAGGGCCAGTTCCGGAACCGTCGCGTTTTTTGTTTTTCAATCATTTAACTAGGCAAGTTCCTGGAAACACGGTATTCGACACCTGTAACGCCAGCGGAGCCCTCATGCTTTTCGAAACGCTTGCCACCACCGGCCACGAACAAGTCGTTTTCTGCCACAACCGCGATATCGGCCTACGAGCGATCATCGCCATCCACAACACCGTCCTTGGCCCCGCGCTGGGCGGCGTGCGTATGCGTCCCTACACCAACACCGAATCGGCGCTACAGGACGCACTGCGGCTCAGCCGCACGATGACCTACAAAAACGCGCTGGCGGGGCTGAACATCGGCGGCGGCAAGGCGGTGATCATCGGCGATCCGAAAACCGACAAATCCGAGGCGCTGTTCCGCGCTTTCGGTCGCTACGTGGATTCGCTAGGCGGGCGCTACATCACCGCCGAGGACGTCGGCACCGACGTCAACGACATGGAGCAGATCTACCTAGAGACCGAATACGTCACCGGCGTGCACCAAGTACACGGCGGCTCCGGCGATCCGGCCCCGTTCACCGCCTACGGTGCGCTGCAGGCGCTGCTGGCCTCCTTGCAACGCAAACTTGGTCACGAAGAAATCGGCAGGATCAGCATCGCGGTGCAGGGCCTGGGCCACATCGGGATGGAGTTGGTGAAGCTGCTCAAGGAGCGCGGCGCCAAGCTATACGTCACCGACCTGGATCCGACGCTGGTCGAGCGCGCGGTCGCCGAATACGGCGCCGAAGCGGTGACGCCCGAGGAGATCTATGACGTCGCCGCCGACGTGCTGGCTCCGTGCGCGCTGGAAAATGCCATCGACGAAGCCAAGCTGCCACGATTGAAGGCAAAGATCGTCTGCGGCACCGCCAACAACCAATTGGCCAGTGCGGCCGTCGGCGAGGAACTGCATCGCCGCGGCATCCTCTACGCACCGGATTACGCGGTCAATGCCGGCGGCGTGATGAACGTATCGCTGGAAATCGACGGATACAACCGCGAACGCGCGATGCGCTTGATCCGTAGCATGTATCACAACCTCGGCAAGATCTTCGACCTGTCCGAGCGCGAAAATATCCCGCCGCAACAGGCTGCCGACCGCATCGCCGAGGCACGCATGCAGGCCATTGGCAAACTCAAACTGCCGCTAGGCCGCACGGCACCGCGTTCGATGGGGCATCTGCGCGGCGAATAGCGCACGTCCAATGGCGCAAAGCCTAGGCCGAATCGCGGCAGACCAACGCCACCGACAAGCGCCCTTGCCGCACCCGCTGACACGCTACCGCGCTGTCACGGTCCGCACCGGAACAGCGCGACTGAGACCTCGGCCCAACGCTACCGCCCTGGGGTCAGAACCCCAGGCGGTAGCGCAGCGAGAACACGCGATCATCGCCACGCGGACCGAAGCGCTGGTCGTAGCCCAGCCCAAGCACCGAGGTGTTCCAATGGGTCTGCAGGCTCGCGCCGAACAGACCACCGGCGCGTGCAGGTTGCAGATCGACCAGCGGCGCCCACGCGTCCAGGCCGACAAAGCGGGCCTGGCGGTCCAACCCCTGCGCGGCCAGGGTCTGCTGCCACTCGGCATAGCCCTGCAGCGACCAGCGGTGACCGCCGACGCCAGTGCGCAAGCCGGCCAGCGCCTGGCTGCGCGAGGAAGACGCGGCATCGGCCATGAGCCCGAATCCGTCGCCGCCCTGCTCGCGGAAACCATCGCTGTCGATACGACTGTAGTCGGCGCCGGCATAGGGCGTCAGCCAGGCCGGGCCACGGCCCATGCGATAGCCGATCTCGACACTGGTGGAGAGAAAGCGCCCGCTATAGCGACTGGACGCATCGGCGACGCTATCGCCGAGCAACAGACTGCGGTCGAGCTGGCGGCGGTATTGTCCACTGCCCAGTTGCGCCAACGCATACGCCTTACCGGACGTCGCACCGAAATACGCCTGACCCTGCACTTGGCGATTGCGGCTGCGATCCAGGCTCCCGGCATCGTTGGCGTGACTCTCGCCGAAGGCGACACCGCCCACCGTATGCTCGCCCAGCCGCATGTCCTGGCCCATCAACCAACCATCGAACTGGAACTGACTGCCGGCAAAGCTGCCCTGGCCGGTCTCGCCCAGTTGCTGACTCCAGGCACCGACCACACGTGGCCGCTCGACCAGCAGATCGAAGCGGCTGGACAGCGCGCGCCGCTGCAAGTCCATGGTGTCGAAGGTCATCGCACCGGCAGCAGCATGGGCTTCGCCGGACAGGCTGCGCAGCGTTGCCGTGGCCGCCGCCACCGTCGGCGACTGCTGCACCGCGCCGGCCGCTTTCAACAGGGCTCCATCGACCGTCGCCGGTGCATGCTGCAATTGCGCATCCAATCGCGCGAACGCCGCATCCACACGACTGGCCGAAGCCAGGGTGGCCGCATTGCTGATGCCGAAACCAGCCGCCGCCGCGGTGACACTCAACGACTGCAGCGTGATCGAAGCACTGGTGGCATCGTAGGACAGCGACGCGGTCACGAACACGTTCGACGGCGACGTCACCGACGCGAACGTGCCGGTCAAGCCGCCGCGGGCTTCCAACACTTTGTAGGCGGTGTTATTGACCACGTAGTCGTGCTTGCCCAGCACGTACAGCGCGCCACCCTGCAAGGTCGCGGTGCCGCCGGCCGAGAGCTTGTCGCCCACCAGCAGGGCCAACCGACCATTACTGGCCTGCACGTAGCTACCGCTCAGGCTCAAGGCCGCAGCCCCCACTTGGAAAGTACCGGCATTGAGCACGTTGCCGCCCAGTGGGCCGGTCCCGATGAAGGTCGCGCCGTTGCTGATCGCCACGTTCGAGTTGCCCAGGCTCGCCGCGCTGAGCGTGCCACCCTGCACCTGGGTATCGCCGCTGTAGCTGTTCTGAGTGCTGCTCAAGGTCAAGGTACCACTGCCCTGCTTGATCAGCCCGCCGCTACCGGCAATATCGTTGGCCCAGGTCGAACTGCCGTCGAACGCGACGGTGACATCGCCCCAATCGAACCGGGCCGGCCCCTTCACCGCCTTGCCGATGTTGAGCAGGCCATAGCCGAACGTGGGATCCACCCCAGGCGCGCCCAGGTCGGTGGCGGTGCCGAGTAGAGTCTGCCGCACCAGATCGTTGCTGAAATAGGGGAACGCCTGCCACACCAGCGTGGCGGCGCCGGACACCAACGGAGCAGCGAACGAGGTACCGCTGCCGTAGTAGTAGCTCGGATTGGCGGTGGACGTGGTCGCTTTCGGATCGACGTACACTTCAGTACCTGGCGCAACCAGGCAGTAACGCATCGCCGCGCCGCAGGCATTGGAATAGGAAGCTAACTGCGTCCCGGTCGTCGAATCCACTGCGGCCACCACCAGCCAGCCGCGCTCCAGGTCCGCAGCCGGAAGGGTGCCACCGGGTCCGGGCTGGCTCGGCAACGATGCGATGTCCGACGGCGTGGCCTTGGAATCGTTGCCCGCTGCGAACACCACCAAACCGCCATTGCTATGCACGAACGGACGGTAATCATTGGCGATCGCGTTGGTCGCGTTGGGATCGGTCCAGTAGACCCCTCCCCAGGAATTGTTCATCACCCTGACCCCGGCATTGATCAGATCCTGGTGCACGCCGCTCAAGCCGAGCCCACCGCTGACCTGATTGCCACTGCCGCTTCCGTCATCCTTGGGCTCGGTGTCAGAGATGATGCGTGCCGACACGATCTGTGCGCCTAGCGCGATGCCGCCCGGCCAGGCACCGACAGGCTTACCAGCGGCGAGTTGAGAGACGCTGGTGCCATGACCCACGACATCGTCGACATTGACGTTGTTCTTGGCCGGATCGACGTAGACCAGGTTGGACACCACACGCCCAGCCAACGCAGGATGATTGCGATTGACTCCGGTATCGACCACACCAATACGGTAACCACTGCCGTCGTAGCCGGCGGTCTGCGCCGCCAAGGCATTCGTCAGCACCAGATGCGCGTCGAACGCCGGTTGTGGCGGCGGCGGTGGCGAATTTGGAGGAGGAGGAGGTGGTGGTGGTGGTGGTGGTGGTGGTGGTGGTGGTGGTGGTGGCGGGGGAGGAGGTGAGACAGGCGGTGGATTGCCGCCGTGAACCATCGGGCTAGCGCCACCGTGCCCACCACCACAAGAAGTCAACGCAACTGCAACAGCGGCCGCCAGCAGCGACCGCGCCATCAATGTCCGCATGTTTTTCCCCTATGCCTTGAGCCGCGCGTCAATGCGCGCACTGAATTGAGTCGCCACTCAATTAACAAAACCAACGCCCCACTTGAACCCCAGCGAACTCTACACCGAAATGGCGCACTCGCGACGATGCACGATTCAAACGCGATTGGCATTGGCAGGAGCGGCAGCACGACCGATAATCAATATTACCTCTCCCCAAGGGTTTGAAATGACCGAGATCGTCATCGCCGCGGCCAAGCGCACTGCCATCGGCGCCTTCCTTGGCCAGTTCAATGGCGTCCCCACGCCAACGCTCGGCGCCGCGGCCATCCGCGCCGCGTTGGAGCAATCCGGCATCGCCGCTGTCGACGTTTCCGAAGTCATCATGGGCTGCGTGCTTCCGGCCAACCTCGGCCAAGCGCCCGCGCGGCAAGCCGCGCGCGCAGCAGGCCTGCCCGACGCCACCGGCGCGACCACCATCAACAAAGTCTGCGGGTCGGGCATGAAGGCGGTGATGCTCGGCCACGACCTGATCAAGGCCGGCTCGGCCAGCATCGTCGTCGCCGGCGGAATGGAATCGATGAGTAACGCGCCGCACCTGCTGCCCAATTCGCGCATCGGCAACCGTTACGGCAACTTTCAAGCAGTCGATCACATGGCCTGGGACGGCCTGACCAATCCCGACGACGGCCAAGCCATGGGCGTGTTCGGCGAAGCAACGGCAGAGAAGTTCGGTTTCACCCGCCAGGATCAGGACGCGTTCGCGATCGCATCGGTCACCCGTGCACAGGCCGCGCAGCGCGGCGGCGCGTTCGATGCCGAGATCGTTCCGATGCGCATCGCCACCCGCAAGGGAGAGGTGCAGGTCGCCAGCGACGAACAGCCGGACAAGTCCGACATCGCCAAAATCCCGACATTGAAGCCGGCGTTCAAGAAGGATGGCACGGTGACCGCCGCCAGTTCTTCCAGCATCTCCGACGGCGCTGCAGCACTGGTGCTACTAAGCAGCGACGATGCCGCGCGGCGCGGTATCACGCCGCTGGCACGTATCGCCGGCCACGCGACCTTCTCGCAGGCACCAGAATGGTTCACAACCGCACCGGTCGGCGCGATCCGCAAGCTGCTCGACCAAGTCGGCTGGAGCCTGGACCAGGTCGATCTATTCGAAATCAACGAGGCCTTCGCCGTGGTGGCGATGGTGCCGATCAAGGAACTGGGCCTTGACCATGCCAAGGTCAACGTCAACGGTGGGGCCTGCGCGCTTGGCCACCCCATCGGCGCGTCCGGCGCACGGTTATTGGTGACATTGCTAAACGCGTTGCGCAACCGCGGCCGCCGCCGCGGCATCGCCACCCTATGCATCGGCGGGGGCGAGGCAACCGCAGTCGCCATCGAATTGATTTGATTAGAGTTAACCCGTGCAATACAAAAATGAATGCGCGTACGCTTGACAGCCGACTTTGGCTTGTCATCATGTTAAAGGCGCGCACTCGCGCGTTGCCTAACTAAACGACGAGGATAGACACAATGAGCATCAACAAGCTGCTGATCGCAATGGCGCTAGGCCTGGCCCTGGCCGCGTGCTCGAAGCAGGAGCAGGCCCAAGACGCCGCGGCTTCCGCTAACCAGTCCGCCACCGAAGCCCAGGCTGCTGCCGACCAGTCCGCCGCTGCCGCTGCCCCGACCGCAGACGCAGCCCAGGCTGCTGCCGACACCGCCGCGACCGCAGCCAACACTGCTGCCGATGCCTCGGCCGCCGCCGCCGCTGCCCCGACCGAAGCTGCTGCCGACAAGGCTGCCGACACCGCCAAGGCTGCGGAAGCAACCGCTGACAAGGCCAAGGAAGCCGCCGAAAAAGCCAAGAAGTAATCACTTCTTGCTTCAGGCACGTCTGAGAAAGCCGCTGGTTCGCCAGCGGCTTTTTCTTTGCCCTGCAACAAGACCTGTCTGCAGAAGCCGCTATCGTCTGCGCAATTCAAAACAGCTTTGCGGCAGGAACAGGAATTGCCACGCCCTCCTAGTCCGTATCGACTTCGCACTACGCATGAGCTGCAGCGCTATCTCACAGCCGCAATGGCCTAAGCTGCGGCCAGCCAGTGCCACTGAACTCCCTCTGCGCCAGGGTCTGCCAACGGCAACACAGATTTCTGAATCCGAGTACGCGCCGATGCACCGCCTTGACGCAGACTGCATGCAGCGGCAACTAGTCTGCGCCAAACACCATGTCGACCGAGAACGCGCATGAACAAAACTACGATTTTGACCCTGTTAGCAACGCTGACGCTGACCGCCTGCCAAGGCCCCGAAGCCCAGCAGGCGCAGCGCGACGCCAAGGCCGCCGCCGAGGAAACCAGCAAAGCCGCAAAGGAAGCCGCAGACCAGGTCGCGCAAACCGGGCGCGAGGTCGCTGCCGACGCGCGCGACGCCGCGCATCGCGCCGCTAACTCCGAGTCAGTGCAGGATGCTACGGCTGCCGCCAAGGAGATGGCCGCCGATGCCAGCGAGGCCACCGCCGAGGCCGCGAAAAAGGTCGCCGAAAAAGCCCGCGAAAACGCCGACGCAGATCCGCATAACGCTCACAAAGAGCGGCACTGAGCTTATGCCCTCGCCCCCGCCTTCACCCGCGCGGACGAGGGAGCGCAGCCTTATATGCGGCGGAATTTTTTCGTGACATAGGCCGAAGGCGATTAACGCGGAGCGCTCACTTTGCCAATGTCGACTCTTCATCGCGTGCGGGCCAGGACCCGCTTTGCTCTCCTGTTCTCCGCCACGGTATTCGTGGCAATCGGGTTCGGCGTGTTTTCGGGAGCACAACGCGCCATTTCCGATGCCGCACTGGTGGCGCATACGCACGAAGTGCTGCGCAATATCGACGAGGTGCAGTCCACACTGCTGATGAGCGAATCTTCGTTGCGCGGATACGAGCTGACCGACAACCAAGCCTACCTGAGCACCTACCACGACAGCGCCGAGCGGGTACCGCGGCAACTAGCGCAATTACGCGCGCTGGTGGCCGACAATCCGGTGCAGATCGCCAACGTCCGTGTCCTGCAACACCTGGCGAATACACGCCTGGCACAGATGCGGCAGTTACTCGACACCTACCAGCGCGCGGGCCTCATCGCCCTGCAGCGCGCGATGGGAGCCGAGGTTTTCCAGAATTCCAGTGCGATCCGCGATCATATGCAGCAGATGATCGAACTGGAGCAACGGTTACTGCAAAGCCGCGATCGCTCCAACCAGCGCAGCGCCGACCTGCTACTAGGCCTGGCACTGGCAGGAATTCCATTAGGCCTGGGCGGCGTCTGCGTGGTCTACGCGCTGTTGTTCCGCGAATTGCGCAATCGCAGCGCGGCAGAACAGGCCGCTTCGGTCGCCAACGAAAAGCTGGAGGCCAGCATCCTGGAACTGGAGCGCACCACTGCCGACCTCAATGCACTCAGCCGCTACTCCGGCCTGCTACAGAGCTGCATGGATCCGACCGAGGCATTGACGGTGACCACGCGCCTGCTTGCCGCATTGATACCCGACAGCGGCGGCAGCATCTACCTGCTGCGCGCCTCGCGGGACAGAGCAGAGCAGATCGTCACCTGGGGTCAGCCGTCAGTGCGCAGCGAACCGATAGTGACACCACATGACTGTTGGGCGCTGCGCCGCGACAAGAGCCACTTCGTCAACGCACAGCGGCACGACTCTGCCTGCACGCACATGCTCGACGATCCACAGAGCATCGGCGCCAGTACCGCCTGCATTCCGTTGTCGGCGCAGGGCACGCAGTTGGGCTTCGTCTTCTTGGCAGGTTCTGGCCCTGGGCCACTGCCGCGCATCGCCATCGCCGAAGCTGCTGCCGAGCAGTTGTCTCTGGCACTGAGCAATCTGCGCCTACGCGAGTCGCTGCGCCTGCAATCGATCCGCGACCCGCTCACCGGCCTGTTCAATCGCCGCTACCTGGAAGAGTCGTTGCAGCACGAACTGGCCCGCTGCGAACGCCGTTCGATGCCACTGTCGCTGCTGATGCTGGATGTGGATCACTTCAAGCAATTCAATGACGTGCATGGCCACGGCGGCGGCGACAGCCTGCTGGCGGCGGTCGGGCAGATGCTGTCCTCGCGACTACGGGGCGAAGACATCGCCTGCCGCTACGGCGGCGAGGAATTCACCGTGATCCTGCCTGAAACCGGCCCCGAAGAGGCACTGGTGATCGCCGAGCACATCCGTGCCGCCGCCCCACAACTCAATGCCAATCTGGACGGCAAGGCGTTGCCTGGGGTCACGCTATCGATCGGACTCGCCAGCTATAGCCGCGACGGCACAGTCGCCACTACCCTGCTGCGCAAAGCCGATGCGGCGCTGTACCGGGCCAAGCGCAGCGGTCGCAACCAAGTACAACAGTACGATTCAATACTGGATGACATCAGCTAAACCGGTCGCCCCCAAATGCGACGACGGTCCCGATTGGCGATAAAGATCACAAAATCGACGCGTTAGAGCAGCCATAGTGGCGTTTTCCCCCGACTGGAGACGACGACCATGTCCATTTGGAAAGATCAGGGTTCAACGCGCAAGGACGGCCCCGTCCCCGGTAACGGCGCCGCGCCAGCGGATCCACGCCCCACGGGCGAAGCGCTCGGCAACGAACCGCTGACCAGCATTGCCGCCGCCCCAACACCAACCCCCGCCCCTACCCCTGTCCGCTCATCGACACCGGCGGCCAAAGAATCGCTGATCGCCGCCGACATCAGCATCGAAGGCAAGATCGAAGGCAGCGGCCATATTCGCATTGCCGGCAAGTTCAAGGGCGACGTCAACGTGCAAGGCGATCTGACCATCGAGACCGGCGCTAAGCTGAGCGGTGGCGTGCGCGCCGAGAAGGTCATCATTGCAGGCGAACTGGAAGGCAATATCGAATCGGCTTCGCGGGTGGAACTGCTGGCTTCCGGCGCGCTGATCGGCGACGTGAAGGCCGGATCGCTGACTGTCGCCGCCGGCTCGCGGATGCGTGGCCAAGCCGACTTCGGCTGGGAAGACGACAAGCATGGCCGCAAGCCGGCCAAGGCCACGGAGTCAGACACCGGCGCATGAGTAGTCCGCGTCCTGGCACCCCGGGAGCGACCCGGACCTGCCCGCACTGCCGGGCCACAATCCTGGAAAGTGCCAGCGTCTGCCCGGCGTGCAAGCACCATTTGCGCTTCGACTCGGCAGTGCTGCAGCAATCGGCGCCGTCGGCGATGGTGCCGCTGCGCGTAGACGGCACCATCCGCCATCCCGCCGATGGCACCGCGTGGGAGTACAGCGTGCTGGTGAGTATTCGCAACGGACGCGGCGAGGAGATCAAGCGGCAGTTGGTCGGAGTCGGGGCCATGCTCAATGGCGAGGAACGCACGTTCACCCTGTCGGTGGAGGCGACTCCGGTGAAGAGCAGCAAACGGGGGAAACTCTAGGAGCCAACGGTGCCATCCGCAGGAACGTATGGCCAGTATTGTCCCAAACCACGGCGATGCCCTATTGGCAATCTGGAACAGCGGCGTCAGCTAACGGCTCCAGAATTGGTACATCGCCACATGCGCCTGACGTTGCGCCGGGTATCAGCTCAGCGCCACGTCCAAGTCCGGCGCCTCGCGGACACAGGCGCTCAGCTCCAGGCATCCATCAGCGCCATGTTGCCCCACTCCCCGAGTTGCGGACTCATCTTATTTACTGAGACCGGACGCCCCCTTAAGACCATACATAGTCGCCCCTGAAAAACTTCACACACCCTTGCAGAGCCAGGATTGCAAGCTTCGTCATGCACCCTGTATTTGCCCGTTTTCGCTAATTTTGACGCGTTTTTCTTGCAGTGCCAGCGTCGACCTACCGCTGATGAGCGACCTGTATCGGTGAATCCTGTGCGCAATGGATGCCTGGGGTTGCTGATCCAATTGATGGCCCAATTGCTGCAACTCAAGCATGCCGATGCCCTGTCCGGTGAGACCATGCTCGGTTTTTCAGAGACAACCGATTACTTGCGATGCTTTTCGTGTCAGATCACCGCAACCAAATGGTTCACAGCGGTGTTTCTCGCTTCTTGAAACCGCCTTCTTATTCTGTCTACGCACGGATACAACCGCTCCATACAATGCGCGAACATATCTCGCAAACCACCACTTTCCCTGATCCCGAATACCCCTGATAGGAGTCGATCCCTAATGAAAACCCTACAACTGCAAAAGCGCGTGGCATGCCTCGCAATGGCCATCGGCACCACCCTCGCATGTTCGACTGCCATGGCGGTGGAACCTCGCAATTCCGACCGCAACGTCCTGCCGGTCATCTCGGGCTCGAAGATCCGCCTTAGGACGGGATCAGAATGGTCATCATGCACCGTCGGGGCGGTGTTGGTGCCCACGAGCATCTGGCAAAGACTGACGCCGTACCAAAATGCCACACGATGGCTCGTGATTGCCAAGCACTGCGGGCCGATGTATGCGACCGTCTACTCGGGGGACCAGGCACTCGGCGCCGTCGAGTGGCAGTCTGCTGGCTCGGACATCGCGCTTGTGCGGGTATCGCCCATAGCAAATCCGACGTACACGTGGTGCCAGGCTCACCACAGCGGCGCCTCCTACTGCAATCCATACGCGGCTTATACGCCCCGCGCGCGCAATCAAGTCTTCATGCTACGCGGGGGGCGGGAAAGGCGTCTTCCTGTTGCCGGGTATTCGAACGCGCCGGATGGGCAGTTCTGCACAAGCGGTTTTGTCACCGGTGTCCGTTGCGTGTGGCGAGGCATGTCCCTCGAGCCGGGAATGCTTCGGCCGAGTTATGCCAACATCAGTGCCGCGCACGCGGACGAGTTGTACAGCCTTGACGGCGGCGACTCCGGTGGACCGGCCCTCACCTACGACCTGAATTTGATTGGGATCATCTCGTCCAGCAACACTGCCAACAGTTCCATTCTCTTCTACACGTCAATGGCAGATGTGCTGCAAGAGCTTAACAATAGCTACATGGCTGCCCCGAACAGCCTGCCCGTCGGTGCCGGCAAGGGCAATCCGCTCGCCCCCTTCGGTGAAAACGCTGGTTGGCAACTGGCCCCGGCGGACGAGGCCAACGACGACGCGGGAGCTGCCCAGACGCAGCCCATTGGCGGATAAAGACGAGCGGCTCGGCGTTCATGACGTCGGCCTACGCCCTCAGTATCCCGTGTGAGTCGTGGTAATCGCGTTTCAGTCAGCAAAGCGCTGCTTCCGTGCGGCGCTTTGTTATGTGCTTGAGTTGCACCTGAAAAACCCAGGATTCCCGTGCAAAACGAAGGATTGTTGTCAACGTCGACATCTGCAGCAGAAGCATCGGCTGGATCGTTGCGGGTTCAAGGGCGCGCAAGCTGATGCGGTGAACGCCATTGCAGCGGCAGCCGGCGACAACCTGCACTGACTGATGCGCTGGATCATGTTTTTGTGTGCCTAGCCGGGGATCATGCGGTTGCTCATGGCGCAATCAGCAACAGGCGTTGATATCGTCATTTACTGCGGGAGATTTTTCAGGGGTAACTCACTCGTCGCCATTGAAAAATCTCCCTCGGCAATCATGGTTCACATACAGCGTTGACCTGACCACCATCGGCGCCAGCACGCTAGCCGATCGCTGCGCCATGGGATGACGCAGATCGATCTGGTTCTCCAGAAGGGAACGGAACAACGCTTCGGGCGGGCGATGTTCTACGGCGGGACGTCGATTGCGCATACTTGGAAAATGCAAGAAAACCGCGCCCAATCTAACGGAAACTGGCAATCCAGGCACGTCCTCTGCGGCACAAAAGGCTTGGTGCAGGCGAGTTTGCCGGCTTTTCAGGGGCGACTACATATTGCAAGAAATCCGGTTACAGCAGGGTTTAAAACAAGCCGGATCGAGGTAAACGTTTACGCGGTCGGCGTGATATTAAAGTGACCAACGAAACGTCGCGCGTCGCTGTCGGGCGGGCGCGGACAGCGCGCAGAAACCACAACGAAGACCATCACCCACGCGCCAACGCACCGATCAACTCCGGCAACCCCACCGAGGCCGCCTCCACATTGGCCAGCACCTCGACCAGGGTGATCTCCTCTGCATCGCCGCAACCGGCCGCCCAGTTCGCCACGATCGCCAGGCAGGCGTAATCCAAGCCAAGTTCGCGCGCCAGGCCAGCCTCCGGCATGCCGGTCATGCCGACCAGATCGCAGCCGTCGCGGCGCAGCCGCGCGATCTCGGCGATGGTTTCCAGGCGCGGCCCTTGGGTGGCGCCGTAACAGCCGCCATCGACCAGCGCGGTACCAGTCACGTGTGCGGCAGCCAATATCTTGCTGCGCAGCAACGGCGAATACGGATGACCGAAATCCACGTGCAGCACCTCGCTCCCCGGCTCCTCGCACAGCGTGGAAATGCGCCCCCAGGTGTAGTCGATCAACTGATCCGGACAGGCCAGCACACGCGGCCCGAAACGCGCGGTGATGCCCCCCACCGTGTTCAACGCCAGCACCCGCGACGCACCGATTTGCTTTAGCGCGGCAAGGTTGGCGCGATAGTTGATCTTGTGCGGCGGCAGCGCGTGACCTTCGCCGTGACGGGCCAGGAACGCGATGCGCTGGCCGAGCAACGTGCCAATCCGCAGCGGTCCGGACGGACTGCCGTACCGCGTGTCGACTTCGCGGGTTTCCACGTCGTCCAATTGTGCGAGTCTGTAGACGCCGGTGCCGCCGATGACGGCCAATGCGATGTGGTCCATGAAAATCCTCGTGCGGAACGTGAGCACGCCGACGGCCAACCGCCGACGCCCGGAGCGACGCGCGGAGCGCGCTATTCCTTCATCGCGTAGATTGCCGGCACATTGCGCAGGCCTTCGTTGACGTCCATGCCGAAGCCGAACACGTAACGATCCGGCACTTCCACGCCGCTGTAGTCGGCGCTCAACCCGCCGACGCAGCGGCCGTGGCGTTTGACCGCCAGCACCGCGATGCGGACATCGGTGGCCCCCTGCTCCAGGCACCACTGACGCACCGCCTGCAGGGTCAACCCCTCGTCGAGAATGTCGTCCAGCAGCAGCACGCGGCGACCGTAGAGCGCGGTGGCGGGGCGATGCTTCCACACCAACTCGCCGCCGACAGTTTCGCCGCGATATCGGGTGGCATGCAGATAATCCAGTTCCAGATCCTGACCACGGCTGCCCAGTTCCAGTGCCAGTTGCCCGGCAAACGGCAGTGCGCCATGCATGATGGTCAGGTAGACCGGAATGTCGCCGCGGTAGTCGGCGGCAATGGCATCGGCCATGCGCGCGATGGCCTGATCGAGCTGCGGACGATCGACCAGCAGGTCGGCATGAGCCTGGACCTGGGCGATGGTGAACGTGGACATCAGGCGATTTTCCCGAGAGTGGAGAGCAGATGGGATTGGGTATGGCCGTAGCGGGTATCGGCCAGCAAGCCATCCCAACCGAGGCCGCCACGACCGATCAGGCCGAGCAGCGCAGCGGTGTTGCACGGACGATCGCGCACGGCCAGCAACGATTCGGCGACCAGTTCCGGATGACAGACCAGAACCACATCGCAGCCAGCATCCAGATGCGCGGTCACGCGCGCAGCGACACCGCCCACAGCGAATGAAGCGGCCATCCCGATGTCGTCGGAGAACACCACGCCGCGGAAGCCGAGTTCCTCGCGCAGAATCTGCTGGATCCAGCGCGACGAATAGCCAGCCGGCTCCGGCGCCACCTGCGGATAGACCACATGCGCCATCATCACCGCATCGGCACCGGCGGCGATGCCGGCGGCGAACGGCACCAGATCTTCCTGGCGCAGTGTCTCCAGCGCGCGCGGGTCCTCGGCACGGTCGACGTGGGTGTCTTCCCGCACCGTGCCGTGGCCCGGGAAGTGCTTGAGCGTGGCGCCCATGCCAACGCTGTGCATGCCACGCACGTAGGCGCCGGCAAACGCGGCCACCACCTGCGGATCGTCGCTGAAGGCGCGATCACCGATCGCGCGATTGCCGCGCGCCAGATCCAGCACCGGGGCGAAACTCAGATCCACACCGCTCGCGCGCACTTCGCTGGCCATGAGCCAGGCATGCTGTTCGGCCAGCGCCAGGGCGGCTTCGGGATCGCGCGCGTAAAGCGCACCGAAGCCCTGCAGCGGCGGCAATGCGCTGTATCCGTCACGGAAGCGCTGCACGCGACCGCCTTCCTGATCCACACAGATCAGCAGCGGCCGTGGCGCAGCGGCGCGAATCGCCGCGCTCAGTTCGCTCACCTGTGCGCGCGAGGCGAAATTACGTTTGAACAGAACCACGCCGGCCACCGCGTCGTGCTGCAGCCAGTCGCGTTCCTGCGCGGTGAGTTCGGTACCAGCAACGCCGATCGCGAGCATGCTTGAGTCTCCTGCCAGCGCTGTTCAAGCGCGTCTAGGCCGGTATTGTCGCAGATGCCGACAGCGACGACGGACACCCAGATGACGGACTAGGGCGCGCAGGCATCCGCGCCGCAATCGCGTCCCGATGCCGAGGTGCCCGGCAGCAGACCGCGCAAGGTCGCAGCGAATACCTCTGGCGGCTGCGCGCCCTGCAGCGACTGGCGGCCATCGATGACATACGTGGGCACCGCGCGAATCCCCATCGCCTGCGCCTGCTGCAACTGCGCCTGGATCTCGACCAGGCCCTCCTCCCCGTCCAGCAACGCCTGCACGCGTGCTGGCGGCAGGCCACCGGCGGCACCGGCGTCAAGCAATGTCTGCGTCTCGGCGAGATTGCGGCCTTGAGCGAAATGCGCGTGGAACAGCGCCTCGGCAACCGCGTCGGCGTCACCTTCGCGCGCGGCCAGCCACAACACCCGATGTGCCGGCAACGTGGTCACTCGTACCTGACCGCGACCGAAATCCAACGGCAGGCCCTCGGCACGCGCGGTGGCCTGGGTCTGCATCAAAATCTGCTCGGTCCGCGTAGGACCGCCGAACTTGGATGCGTAGGCCTCGCGCAACGGCACCGGAGTGAAATCGGCCTCGGGATCGAGCAGATAGGGATGCCAGTGGATCTCCAACGCCGGCGCATCCGCGCCAAGCGCCGCGACGCCCTGTTGCAGGCGGTGCAGACCGATCCAGCACCAGGGACAGACCATGTCGGACCAGATGTCGATACGCATTGGGGAGACTTAAGACTCAGCACGATGAAACATGAGACAGCATACGACACTGAACGACGACGGCGATTGCCGAAGCGCGCTCTCCGTTTCCCATATCAATCCTGCGACCAGCGACAAAACGGATGTGCGGCCAGGGCGGCGTTGTAGTAACGCCGATCGTCCGTGACCTCTGCACCGATCCAATCGGGCCTGGCGAACCTCTCATCGGCGCTATCCAGTTCGATCTCGGCCACCACCAGACCTGCGTTATCGCCAAGAAATTCGTCCACCTCCCATAGATGCCCCTGGTGTTGCACCAAATGTCGGCGCTTGTCGATCAGTCCGCCCACGCATAACGCCAACAATGCGCGTGCATCGTCCAACGGCAGCGGATATTCGAATTCCTGGCGGGTATGCCCCAGCTCGCGCGACTTGAAATTGAGAAACGCCTGCTCACCCTGTAAGCGTACCCGCACCGACGCCTTCTCCGCCCCACTGGCCAGCGCCACCGGGTCGTTCATGTAGCCCTGCGCCATCGGGATGACGGCATGCGTCGTCGTGCGCCAGCCATCGCCGGCGACCAGGAATTTACGTTCGATTTCGATCGGCATGATGGGAATCTCGCAGAAACGGGGGGAGGTCTCGATACGATTACGTGATACGCACATCCGCAACGCGGTCAAACGATTTAACGACGACGAAAAGCAGTACCGCTGTGCAAGGCGCCATCCCAGGCCCCGCGGAAGATCTACCGCTCGAACACCGCGATACTCTCCACATGCGCGGTATGCGGAAACATGTCCATCGCTCCCGCTGCCTTCAACACGAAACCCTGTGTGTTGACCAAGTAGCTGGCGTCGCGGGCCAACGAGCCGGGATGGCAACTGACATAGACGATGCGCTGGAACTGCTTCAGCGGCAGTTGCTGTAGCACCTCCAGCGCACCGGAACGCGGCGGATCGAGCAGCAGCTTGTCGAAGCCCTGGCGCATCCACGGTGCCTGGCGCTGATCCTGCGTCAGGTCGGCAGCGAAGAACTGCGCGTTATCCAGGCCGTTGCGCTGCGCGTTCTCTCGCGCGCGCGTCACCAGTCCGGCATCGCCTTCCACCCCCACCACCTCGCGCACTGTGCGCGCCAGCGGCAAGGTGAAATTCCCCAGGCCGCAGAACAAATCCAGCACGCGATCGCCCGATTGCGCATCGAGCAAGGCCAAGGCATGCGCAATCATCTGCTGATTGAGCACGGCGTTGACCTGGATGAAGTCCAATGGCCGGAACGCCAACTCCACGTCCCACTGCGGCAGCCGGAACGACAGCGGCGCCGCCTGCGGATACAGCGGATGCACGCTATCCACGCCAGCGGGTTGTAGGAAGATGGCGAAATCGTGTGCCTGAGCGAAGGCGATCAGCGCATCCTGGTCGTGTTCGCTGAGCGGCTGCATGTGGCGAAAGGTCAGCGCCACCGTGGCATCACCGGCGATGAATTCGATCTGCGGAATGTCGCGCTTGGCGTCCAGGCGCTCGACCAACTCAGCCAGCGCCGCGACCTTGAGCCCGACCTGCGGAATCACCGTATGACATACCGACAGGTCGGCGACGAAACGTGGATCCTGCTCGCGAAAGCCGACCAGGGTCTTGTCCTTCTTCTCTACCCGGCGGACTGAGAAACGCCCCTTGCGGCGGTAACCCCAGGACGCGCCCGACAGCGCCGGCAGAACCACCTGTGGAGTGACATGCCCGATGCGCTCCAGGTTGTCGGTCAGCACCTGCTGCTTGGCGAGGATTTGCTGGTCCTCGGCCAGGTGCTGCAACACGCAGCCGGCACAGACGCCGAAATGCGGACAGCGCGGCGCAACCCGCTGCGACGAGGCCTGCAGCACCTGCAGGGTGCGCGCCTCGTCGAAATGGCGGTTGCGGGCAGTGGGTTCGGCGAGAACGATCTCGCCAGGCAGGGCGCCGGCGACGAAGGCGACCTTGTCGCCCTCGCGGCGGGCAACGCCGCGGCCGTCGTGGCTCAAATCGGCGATTTCAGTCTGGAAAGGGGTACGGTCGAGGCGGTTTCTGGATCGGGCCACGTGGCGATTGGCTGCGGGCTGAAAAGGGCGGCCATTGTCGCAGATGGCCAGGCGCCGGGACTGACTTGCGCTGGTCACAACGACGCGGCAAAGTGACGCGGCGTCTCCTTAGACGCCGCTATGATGTACCAACGCCGCATGGAGGCAACGCAAGATGGCATCGAACCAGGACACTGTGACGCGACTTTTGCTCGTCGAAGACGACCCGATCAGCCGCGCCTTTTTTCATATCACGCTGGAATCCCTGCCAGCACAGATCGATCTGGCCGACTCCGTCGCCACTGCCCTCGCCCACGCGGGAATACGCAACCATGATCTTTGGCTGATCGACGCCAACCTGCCCGACGGCAGCGGCACAGAACTATTGCAGCAGTTGCAGCGACAGTGCCCCGGTGCGCAGGGATTGGCACACACCGCCGACGCCAGCGACACCGTCCGCGAGCAACTGTTACGCGGCGGGTTCGCCGAGGTCCTGTTGAAACCCCTAAGTGCCGAGCACCTGTTGCAGCGCGTGCGCTGGCTGCTCGCACGCGGCCCCACCAGCGACCTGTCCGCCATGGACTGGGACGAAACAAAGGCCCTGACTGCGCTCAACGGCGAACACGCCCACCTGATCGCATTACGCGAACTGTTCCTGACGGAACTGCCCGGCGCCCGCGACGCGATCGCCTCGGCACTGCAACTCAGCGACGAGCAAGCGGTACGCAGCCACCTGCACCGCTTGCAGGCCAGTTGTGGTTTCGTCGGCGCCACGCGGCTGGCGGGTGCGGTGCGCCAGTTGCATGGCAACCCCGCCTCGCCGCAGGCGCTGCACCAGTTCAGCGAGGCGGTGGCGGCGTTGCTGCATTAGGTCTGGACAGCGGGACTTGCAGCAAGACGCCTCCGCAGCGGCGCTTTTGGCCTGCGCCGCTGACGGCAGAAACATCGAACACCTACTTGTCGGCAGGAGGGCGCCAGCATACGTCGCCAAAAAAATCGGTGTTCCGGCCGATCCAGGCACCTGCTTGGCGCAGGCTGCGGTGCTTGCGTGTGCTGGCCGCGCTATTTCCCCTGCCCGCCGCCACGTCCCGACCGCGTTACGATTCTGGCGTTCCCATTGCCGGATCCGACGTTGCGTCTCCCAGCGGCATAGGCTTGCGCAGCAGATTTTCTAGCATTTCCCACGACTTCAAACCACGCCCACCGAGGTGATGCAGCAGCACCACACGCATGCCGCGACGCAAGCCGGGCAAGTCCTCGGCGACCGGCAGGGTATCGTCTGCCAATGCCAACAGCGCACGTCCGGTAGCCATACCACTGCGCTGGTCGTGGCCGTGATCGCGCAACAGCCGCCTTGGCCCGTGTTCGGGATCGAGCGCATAGCGCGCCGCCGGATCGATTGGCGCGCCATCGCCATCGTGGCGCAGGTCGAACCATACCCCCAGCGCCTCCAGCATATCGCGCTCGAAACACCGCAGCGACCAGGCCAGCGGCGCCTCGGCAGCCAGCCGCGCGCGGACGCGTGCGTACGCCAGGTACAGGTCCGGCGCGGGGTCGTCACGCGGCGCCAGGCGCAGAGTCAGCTCGTTGATGTAGAAGCCGGCGAGCATCGCCTCGCCAGTGAGCCGCGGCGCCGTATCCAGCGGCTCGGCCGCACGCAGCTGCGCCAGTTCGCCACGGCGCTGGGCGCTGAAGCGGATCGACTGCAACGGCTGCAACGTCGCGCGCAACGCCTGCTTTTTCGGCCCCTGCACGCCTCGCGCCAGCACACCGAGACGGCCGTGGTGCACGCTCAGGATTTCGACCAACAGGCTGGTCTCGCGCCAGGGCCACGCATGCAGCACAAAGCCTGGCTCGTGCTCGATCAAAGCCGGGACTCGGGACCCGGGGCCAGGGGCCCGGGAAAAGCAGCAATCAGGCGTCGGAAAGCGCACGAGCAAACGCGACCAAGAACGCATTTGCCCTGGATTTCTCCGATTGATGCAGTGCGCAGTCGCAGTGAAGCGACGAGTTCGGGGCGGGATGCGCGCAAGCAAGCATGGCCGAGACCGTTGCCCTGGCTTCTCCCGGGTCCCGGGTCCCGAGTCCCGCGTCCCGGCTTCATTCGTATCCGAACGCCTTCAGCGCCGCTTCGTCGTCCGACCAGCCCTCGCGCACCCGAACCCAGGTCTCCAAGAACACTTTGGCACCGAACAGGCGCTCCATCTGCTGCCGTGCCTTGGCGCCGATCTCCTTCAAACGCGTCCCGCCCTTGCCGATGACGATCGCCTTTTGGCCTTCGCGCTCGACCCAGATCACCGCGCCGATGCGCAACAGCGCGCCATCCTCGGCGAAGCGTTCGATCTCCACCGTGGTGGCATAAGGCAGCTCCTCGCCGAGCTGGCGCATCAGTTGCTCGCGCACCAATTCGCCAGCCAAAAAGCGCTGGCTGCGGTCGGTGATCTCATCCTCGCCGAACATCGGCGGCGCTTCCGGCACCAACGCCAGCAGGTCGCGTACCAGCGCCTCCATGCCTTTGCGCTTGAGCGCGGAGACCGGATGCACCGCGGCGAAACTCCGACCGTCGCTGACCTGCTGCAGGAATGGGAGCAACGCGGTTTTGTCCTTGAGCCGGTCGACCTTGTTGACCACCAACACCACCGGAATCCCGGCATCGCCAAGGACGTTGAATGCCAGCGTGTCTTCTTCGTCCCAGCGCCCGGCTTCGATCACCAGCAAACCCGCATCCACGCCTTCCAGTGCACCGCGCGCGGCGCGGTTCATCACCCGGTTCATGGCGCGCTTGTGCTCGCGGTGCAAACCCGGCGTATCAACCAGCAGCAATTGCCCTGCGGGAAAACTGGCGATGCCCAGCAGCCGGTGCCGCGTGGTCTGCGGCCGGTTGGAGACGATGCTGACCTTGGCGCCGACCAAGGCGTTGGTCAGGGTGGATTTGCCCACGTTGGGCCGGCCGATCACCGCCACGCTGCCGCTGCGGTATGAAGTCACTGCGTCATTCACTTGCTCGAATCCAGTTGCTCGATGACAGCGGCGGCGGCCTGTTGTTCGGCCAGTCGTCGCGAGGTGCCCTCGCCCTCGGCGACGAGGACAGGCTCGGTGAGTGCGCAGCGCACCCGGAATCGCTTGGCGTGCTCGTCGCCAGTCTCGCTAATCAATTCGTAGGCTGGCAGCGCCCGCTGCCGTGCTTGGAGCCACTCCTGCAAGCGGGTCTTGGCGTCCTTCTCCGGCTTGCCCACCGGCAACGCCGCCAGTCCGCTCTCGAACCAGGGCAGGATCGTCGCACGGCAGGTCTCGAAGCCGGCGTCGAGATAGATCGCCGCGACCACCGCTTCGACGGCGTCGGCCAAGATCGAATCGCGCCGATGCCCACCGGACTTCATCTCGCCCGGCCCCAGGGTCAGGCGGTCGCCCAGTTCCAGTTGCCGACCGATCGCAGCCAGCGACGCCTCGCGCACCAATTCGGCGCGGGCACGGGTCAGCGCACCCTCGTCAGCCTTGGGCCAGCGCTGATACAGCGCCTCGGCGATCAACAAGTTGACGATGCTATCGCCAAGAAATTCCAGACGTTCGTTGTGCGGTGCGCCGGCGCTGCGGTGGGTCAGCGCCTGCGCCAACAACTGCGGCTCGGTGAAGCGATGACCGATACGGTCACCACGCAGCACGGTTTTACTGCCCACCACGCGTCGTCAGATCCTGGGTGGCGTCGAACTTGCCAACCACGTCCAGGTTGGCGATCAGCGAGCGGCGCACTTCGTAGTCCACGTGCATTTTCACACCGGTACCGGTGCGTTCGAAAGTAACGTCTTCGGGCTTCACGTTGTCCGCGTTACTGATATCCAGGCGACGAAACAACGACCTCTTCGCCTCCGCCGGGTCCATCTCCGCGCTACCAGCTTCGGCCGCAAACCCCTTCATCGCCGAACGCACCGCGTAGAACTCCAGGTACATCGGAAACAGCTTCATGCCGATGTAGATGAAGAATCCGACCACCGCCAACACGACCGCGAACGAGGTCAAGGTGATCCCACTTTGTTTATGCTGCATCGCGTTTCCCCTCACGCACGTTACTGGATCGCCGTTCCGATCCGCGACGGATCGAAACTGCCGTTACATAACCACCCCTGGCAATTGAACCAGATCAGGAACGCCTTGCCACGCAAGTTTTCCTCGGGCAGGAAGTGGGTCTGGGTCCAGAACCGGCTGTCTTCGCTATTATCGCGATTATCGCCCATCACGAAGTACTTGCCTGGCGGCACCACCCAGTCGCCCTGGCTGGCCGGCATGTTGCGGCCCAGCCACTCCAGTTCGGTATGGGTCCGGCCCGGCAAGTACTCGGTGAGCAAGGTCGCACCGGTCATCTCCGCGCCTTTGCCCTTGCCCACGTATTCGCCGATGACCTTGTACTTCATCGGCGTACCGTTGATGTACAGGGTGTCGCCGTGGAAGCCGATACGATCGCCCGGCAAGCCAACGATACGTTTGATCCAGTTCTCTTCTGGATTTTGCGGAGGATTGAATACCACCACGTCGCCGCGCCTGGGCTCGCTCACCGGGATCACCTTTTTGTTGGTAATCGGCAAACGCAAGCCGTAAGCGAACTTATTGACCAAGATGAAATCCCCAACCAACAGATTCGGCATCATCGAACTGGACGGGATCTTGTACGGCTCGGCGATGAAGCTACGCAAGATCAGCACCACCGCCAACACCGGAAAAAACGCCCGCGAGTAATCCACGAGCACAGGCTCGGTGTCCAGCAAATTGGCGCGCGCGGCACGGCGCTTGGCAAAGAACAGCTTGTCCAGCAACGTCACGATGCCAGTGGCGAGGGTCAGGACCACCAGCGCGATTTCAAACCATTTCATTCTGCTTCCTTCGGGACGGGACGAGCAGCCAGTGGCCGCGACAAAACGTGGAGGGATTTACGACGTGAAAGCCCGGCCGATCCAGACCGTTTGCACGGCCGCCGGTGCCCTGCGCCATGCCTTACTTATTGTCCATCTGCAACACAGCCAAGAACGCCTCCTGGGGAATTTCCACGCGACCGACCTGCTTCATGCGCTTCTTGCCTTCCTTCTGCTTTTCCAGGAGTTTCTTCTTGCGCGATACGTCACCACCATAGCACTTGGCCAGCACATTCTTACGCATGGCCTTGACCGTGGTGCGAGCGATGATCTGCGAGCCGATCGCCGCCTGGATCGCCACGTCGAACATCTGCCGCGGAATCAGATCCTTCATTTTCTCGCATAACTCGCGGCCACGGCGGTCGGCATGGCTGCGATGGGCGATCAACGACAGCGCATCGACCTTATCGCCATTGATGAGGACGTCCACGCGCACGAACGGACCGGCCTCGAAACGAACGAAGTGGTAGTCCAGCGAGGCGTAGCCGCGGCTGACCGACTTGAGCTTGTCGAAGAAATCCAGCACCACCTCGGCCATCGGCAACTCGTAGCTGATCTGCACCTGGCTGCCAAGATAATTGATGCCGATCTGGCTGCCACGCTTCTCTTCGCACAGCTTGATGATGTTGCCAATGTATTCCTCGGGCGTGAGGATGTTGGCGCGGATGATCGGCTCGCGGATTTCCTCGACCATGTTCAACTGCGGCAGCTTGGCCGGGTTGTCCATGTTGATGATCGCGCCGTCGGTTTTCAGTACTTCGTACACCACCGTCGGCGCGGTGCTGATCAGGTCAAGGTTGTATTCGCGCTCCAGGCGCTCCTGCACGATCTCCATGTGCAGCATGCCGAGAAAGCCGCAGCGGAAGCCGAAGCCCATCGCCTCGGAACTTTCCGGCTCGAAGCGCAGCGCCGCATCGTTCAAGCGCAGCTTGTCCAGCGCCTCGCGCAGGTTCGAATAGTCCTCGGCATCGACCGGAAACAACCCGGCGAACACCCGCGGCTGCATCTCCTGGAAACCTGGCAGCGGCTTGGCAGCCGGGTCGCCTGCCTGGGTCAGGGTGTCGCCGACCGGTGCGCCGTGCACGTCCTTGATGCTGGCGGTGACCCAGCCCACCTCGCCGGCGGCCAGCTTCGGCAGCACTTTGCGTTTTGGGGTGAACACACCGACGCTGTCCACCTGATGGGTGCGGCCGGTGGACATCACCAGCAGCTTGTCGCCGGCCTTGATCTCGCCCTGCATCACCCGCACCAGCGAGACCACGCCCAGATAATTATCGAACCAGGAATCGATGATCAACGCCTGCAACTTGTCGGTGTCGCGCGGCACCGGCGGCGGGATGCGCTGCACGATCGCCTCCAACACATCGCGCACGTTCAGGCCGGTCTTGGCGCTGACCGGAACCGCGTCGGTGGCGTCGATACCGATCACCGCCTCGATCTCGGCCTTTGCCCGCTCGATGTCGGCGGTCGGCAGGTCGATCTTGTTCAGCACCGGCACCACTTCCAGGCCCTGCTCCACCGCGGTGTAGCAATTGGCTACCGATTGCGCCTCAACCCCCTGCGCAGCGTCCACCACCAGCAGTGCGCCTTCGCAAGCGGCGAGCGAGCGACTGACCTCGTAGCTGAAGTCGACATGGCCGGGCGTGTCGATGAAGTTCAAGTGGTACACCTGCCCATCCTGCGCGGTATATGGCAGCGACACGGACTGGGCCTTGATGGTGATCCCGCGCTCGCGCTCGATCGGGTTGGAGTCGAGCACCTGCGCCTCCATCTCGCGCGCCTGCAGGCCACCGCACAGTTGGATGATGCGATCGGCCAAGGTCGATTTGCCATGGTCGACATGGGCGATGATGGAGAAATTGCGGATGTTCCGCATCGAATCAGAGGACATGAGGTGGGCGGCGGCCAGGACCGTCGTCAGGATAACGGGCTATTATCGCATGGCTGGCAGCAGAGGGTCGCCACAGCCCGGGGGACGGCCCCTCCTGGACCGCCCCTGGAACGCTGCCCAAGCAGCAGCCGGGCGCCGGACTCAGCCGCCGGCGCGCACCGCGACGAAACTGTTGGTGTTGCGGTAGCTGATCAGCAGCATCACCACATCGCCCTTCTTGTAGCCGCTCAGTTGCTGGTTTAACGCGGCCACGCTCCCGACTGGCACACGCCCGACCTGCAGGATCACCATGCCCGGGACCAACTGCGCGTCGCGGGCCGAACGGCCGGTCACCGCGGCGATGCGCACGCCCTTGCCCGGTTCCAGTCCCAATTGCTGACGCGAGGCGGCATCCAGATCGGCCACCTCGATCCCCAGCAACGCGTTGGCGCCATGGGCCGGAGCTGTGTTGTCGGCACCTGCGCTACGCGCGCCAGCGGTGCGGTCGTCGGCCAGAGCGGTCAACTGCACGCTGATGTCGCGCGGCTTGCCGTCGCGCAGAATGCTCAGACGCACCTTGGTGCCAGGCGGCAACAAGCCGATCATCGGCGGCAGATCGCTGTAAGACTGAATATCCTTGCCATCGATGCTGCGGATCACGTCCCCCACCTCGACCCCGGCCTTGGCGGCCGGACTGCCGGCCGGGATATCGTTGACCAGCGCGCCGCGGGTATCCGGCAACCCCAGGCCCTGCGCCTTCAGACTGTCGATCGGGCCCACCTGCACGCCGAGCATGCCGCGGCTGACGTGCCCATGGGCCTTGAGCTGTTCGGCCGCACTCATCGCCAAGTCGATCGGGATCGCGAAGCTGATGCCCATGTAGCCACCGGAGGCGGAGAAGATCTGCGAATTGATGCCCACCACTTCGCCGCGGGTATTGAGCAACGGGCCGCCGGAGTTACCCTGATTGATCGCCACGTCGGTCTGGATGAACGGCACGTAGCGCTGGTCGGCGTAGGGATTGCTGCGGCCGGTGGCACTGACGATGCCTGCGGTGACCGAATGATCCAGACCGAATGGCGAGCCGATCGCCACTACCCACTGGCCAGGCTTGAGCAGATTGGAATCGCCGATCCGCACCGTCGGTAGGTTCTTGCCGTCGATCTTCAGCAGCGCCACGTCGTACTGTTGATCGCTACCCACCACCTTGGCGGTGAATTCGCGGCGGTCGGTGAGTTTGACCTTGACCTCGCTGGCACCATCGATCACGTGATGATTGGTCAGCACATAGCCGTCAGAGGAGATGATGAAGCCCGACCCCATGGAGCGGCCAGCGGGTGCGCCATCGTCATCGTTCGGCGCACGCCCGCGCGGCTGCGCAGGCATGCCAGGAATCCCATCTGGCCCGAAGAAGCGACGGAAGAATTCGGGAATCTGGTCGTCGTCGGGCATGCCGCCATCGGAGCGCGTGGCGGCAGTGCGGCGGCTGATCGTGGATTCGACATTGACCACGCCTGGCCCGACCTGCTCGACCAACCGGGTGAAATCGGGCAAACCAGCGACCAGTTGTGGCGCTGGTGCCGTCTGCGCGGCTGGCGGCGACGCGACGGACGTACTGGGTGCATGCTGCTGCGCGCAAGCGGCCAACGGCATGATCAAGACCAACAGGCACAGTAGATTGTTGTGGATACGGTGAGTCATCGGACACGAGCCTTCGGTTCGAGGGAAGAGTTAGAACGAGGAAAAGATGCCGCAGTCACCAAACGCTGGAACGAAGCAAGGATTCCGACCGACGCACGCAATCAAGGCTGTTGCGAAGGTGGTGCGGCGACCGTAGCGTCTGCAGACAACTGCGGCTCGAACGGGTAAAACGCCGCTGAAGACACACCTTGACCAGGAAAACTAGCCGTGAACTCGCTGCTGGAAGCCCCCTGCGGCAGCGGCGAACGCGGCCACGGTCGCGGCTGCAAAGCAGGCGTCGCATGCCCGAACGGATCGCCTGCCCGCTGTGCGATCGCCGGCGCGGCGACTGCAGGAACAGCAAACGGAGGCGTCGCCTGCACCGGCCGCGCGGCAACCGCACGCGCGGGATGCTCGACCGCGACAGCGCCAGCCGCGCGCTCCACTTGCGCGCGGCGCATCCCATCGCCACGGCCCTCGGCGTCCTGAGGTCGATGCGCCGCTGTTGCCACCGCCGGGGCAGCGACAACAGCGGCGGCGAGATCGCTCTGCGGATCGACGGGCGTCGGCCGGGGCGCTGGAAGCCGCGCCGGCGATGCAGCGGACGCAGACGTCTGTGTGGTGGCACTGGCGACCTGCGTCGGCGGCACTGACGCGGGTGCCTCGGGCAAACGTTCGCGGGTCACGAATAAAGCGAGCCCCGCGACCGAGGCGGCCAACGCCACGCCGCCGCCCCAGCGCCATGTGCGGCGGTTGCCGGCAGCACCGAGCCGACGGGCCTGCACTTGCTGCGATGCCTCGGCCGCGACAGCCTCGCGCACGCGGGCACTGAAATCCGCTGGCGCCGGCACGCTAACACGGCCACGCAGGATCTCCCCGCACAATTGCCAACGCTCGTGGCAGCCGGCCAATTCTTCATCGTGCTGCAACCGACGCAACACGAAGCGTGCCTCGTCGGCCGGCAATTCGCCATCGATCAAGGCGGACAACTGCTGCCGGTAGTGAAGTTCAAACTTGTCCGGGACCACAGTGCCGGGAGGTGGCACGGGCTGGGGAAAAGGCGTGTTCTCGGTCATACGCGGTGTCGCTCACGAGTGGCGCTGTCGGTATCCAACAGGGGACGGAGTTGGGCGTCGATGGCTTCTCGCGCACGGAAGATGCGCGAACGCACCGTGCCGATCGGGCACCCCATCTTCTGCGCGATGTCCTCGTAACGCATGCCGTCCACCTCGCGCAGGGTGATGGCGGTACGTAATTCTTCCGGCAGGGCATCGACCGCCTGCATCACCGTGCGCTCCAACTCCTGACGCATCAGCTCGCGTTCCGGCGTATCGGTGTCACGCAGCCGCGCGCCGCTGTCGAACTGCTCGGCATCGAGCACATCGACATCGTCGGTGGGCGGCCTGCGCTTATGTGCAATCAGGTAATTCTTAGCGGTATTCACGGCGATCCGGTGTAACCATGTAGAGAACTGGGCATCGCCGCGGAAGCTCCCCATCGCGCGGTAGGCGCGAATGAAAGTGTCCTGGGCCACGTCCTGACATTCGCTCCAGTCGGCGATGTAGCGCCCGATCACGCCGACGACCCGGTGCTGGTACTTGCGCACCAGCACATCGAACGCCGTGCTCTCGCCGCGCTGCACACGCCGGACCAGTTCCGAGTCCAGCTCCTGGGATGTTTCGACATCGGCCATAGCGGGCCGCACTCCTGTCAGCCCAACCTACGTCGGACCGTATGACCGCCAATTCGGAAAAAAGTTCAGCGCTCCTCAACGGACCGCCGTCCCACCACGTTAACCAGAAGTCCGTTAGGCTGGCGCAAGACCAGCGGTCGCAAGACCCACGTCAATGCCGATACATTGGATTTGACGCTATGGAAACAACCTCTGGATGATAACGGCCTTCTCCATACACACACGAATGGTCCTCCCATGGTCTCAGGCTTCGATGGGCTCCGATTCAGTCACTGGCAAGCGGACATCCGCGACGACGGGGTCGTCGTACTCAGCCTCGATCGCCAGGACGCGCCCGTCAATGCGCTGTCGCAGGCCGTCCTGCTGGAACTGGACGACCTGCTCGACCGCATTGCCATCGATCCGCCCAGGGGCGTGGTGATCCGCTCGGCCAAACCCAATGGCTTCATCGCCGGCGCCGACCTCAAAGAGTTCCAGGAATTCGACCGCCGCGGCACCGTCAACGACGCGATCCGGCGTGGTCAGGCCACCTTCCAGAAGCTGGCGGAATTGCCCTGCCCCACCGTCGCTGCGATCCATGGCTTCTGCATGGGCGGCGGCACCGAGATCGCGCTGGCCTGCCGCTTCCGGATCGCCTCCAGCGATGCGTCCACGCGCATCGGCCTGCCCGAGACCAAACTCGGCATCTTCCCCGGCTGGGGCGGCAGCGCGCGCCTGCCACAATTGATCGGCGCACCGGCGGCGATGGATCTGATGCTCACCGGGCGTACCGTGTCGGCAACGGCGGCGCGGGCGCTCGGCCTGATCGACAAGATCGCCGCGCCGGCCATGCTGACCGATAACGCGGTGACGCTGGCCCTGTCCGGCAGCGCACGGCCATTCCAGCAGCGTGTCACTGCCTGGGCCACCAATACCTGGCCGGCGCGCAAACTGCTGGCGCCGCAGATGCGCAAGCAGGTCGCGCGCAAGGCACGAAAAGAACACTACCCGGCGCCGTATGCGCTGATCGACGTGTGGGAGCGCACCGGCGGCAGCGACATTCAGGCACGTCTGGACGCCGAGCGCAAAGCGGTGGTCAAGCTGGCCGGCACACCGACCGCGCACAACTTGATTCGCATTTTCTTCCTCACCGAACGGCTCAAGTCGCTAGGCGGCAAGGAACACGGCATCCGCCATGTACACGTAGTCGGCGCTGGCGTGATGGGTGGCGACATCGCGGCGTGGTCTGCCTACAAGGGCTTCGAAGTGACCCTGCAAGACCGCGAACAGCGTTTCATCGATGGCGCGCTACGCCGTGCCGGCGACCTGTTTGCCAAGCGCGTCAAGGACGACAGCAAGCGCCCGGAGGTGGCGGCACGCTTGAAAAGCGACCTGAGCGGCGACGGCGTATCGACAGCCGACCTGGTGATCGAAGCCATCATCGAAAACCCGCAAGCCAAGTGCGACCTGTATCGAGAGCTGGAACCACAGATGCAGCCGAACGCGCTGCTCAGCACCAACACGTCCTCGATTCCGTTGAACGAGTTACGCGAACAACTCCAGCACCCGGCGCAGTTCGGCGGCTTGCATTACTTCAACCCAGTGGCGCAAATGCCATTGGTGGAAATCGTCTGCCACGACGCCCTGCCGCCGGAAAATCAAAACCGCCTGGCGGCATTCTGCAAGGCGATCGACAAGCTGCCGGTGCCGGTCGCCGGCACTCCGGGATTCCTGGTCAACCGGGTGCTGTTCCCGTACATGTTGGAAGCGGCCACCGCATATGCCGAGGGCATTCCCGGCCCTGCGATCGATAAGGTCGCGGTGAAGTTCGGCATGCCGATGGGCCCGATCGAACTCCTCGACACCGTCGGCCTGGACGTGGCCGCTGGCGTCGGCGCGGAGCTGGCGCCATTCCTGGGCCTGCCGATTCCGGCGGCGCTACAGACGGTGCAGCCGGGCAAGCGCGGCAAGAAGGACGGCAAGGGCCTGTACGTCTGGGAAAACGGTCGCGCCAAGAAACCCGAATTGACCAAGGACTACCGCGCGCCGGACGATCTGGAAGACCGCCTGATCCTGCCGTTGCTCAACGAAGCGGTGGCATGCCTGCACGACGACGTGGTCGCCGATGCCGATCTGCTGGATGCCGGAGTGATCTTCGGCACCGGCTTCGCGCCATTCCGTGGCGGCCCGATCCAGTACATCCGCGCCGCCGGTGCCGACACACTGCTGGCACGCTTGCGCACGCTGCAAGCGCGCTACGGCGAGCGCTTCGCACCGCGCCCAGGTTGGGATTCGCCGGCATTACGCGAAGCGCCGGTCTGAGATTCCACCAGGCCGGCAAGTTCGCAAGCGCGACGGACTGTCGCGGGCGCGTGAATTGAAACCTCTACCGCGCACAAGGATGGCTTACTGACCGAGTCCCACACTCACGGGCGCGTGGATTGAAACACATAGATAACACGCGGCTCGGGTTTGGCGCTATGTCGCACCCTCACGGTCACGTTGATCGCGACGCATCCCACTGGAAACCGCTCGCGGCTACTGCCGCACACAGGCCAGTTCAAGAATGCGGAGGCACCTGCGCACGACCATGCCTGTGCGCGTCGTGGTCGTGGTCGTGGTCGTGGTCGTGGTCGTGGTCGTGACTATCATGGTCGTGGTCACCACTCGCCACCGGAGTGCCGCACGGTGCCGCACCGCAATGGCCCGCCTCCATCTGCAAGGTGATGTGATCGATACCGAAACGTTCGTGCAACTCCTCGCGCAGACGCGCACGCAACACATCGCCATCGATGCCCTCGGTGAACACCACATGCGCGGTCAACGCCGGCGTACTGGAAGCCAGCGCCCAGATGTGCAAGTCATGCACGCTCGCCACGCCCGGTACCGCATGCAGATGACCGCGCACCGCCTCCATGTCGACTCCTTTGGGCACGCCTTCCAGCAGCACATTGACCGCCTCGCGCAACAGCACCCAGGTCCGCGGCAGCACCCACGCCCCGATCAGGATCGCCAGGACCGGGTCGATCCATTTCCAGCCGGTGAGACGGATCGCCAACGCGCCGACAATCACGGCAACCGAGCCGAGCATGTCGCTCCACACTTCCAAATAAGCACCTTTCATGGTCAGACTGTCGCCACTGCCGGCCTTGAGCAAGCGCATCGCGATCAGGTTGACCAGCAAGCCGAACGCGGCGATGCCGAGCATTCCAACTGTTGCGACATGCTGGGGTTGATGGAACCGCTGCAGCGCCTCCCACAGGATGTAACCGGCCACCACGAACAACAACGCCGCGTTGACCAGCGCCCCGAGCGCTTCCAACCGCGCATAGCCGTAGCTGCGCCTGGCATCGGGCGGACGCCGACTCAGCCGCACCGACACCAAAGCGATCATCAACGCCAACGCATCGGTGGCCATGTGCGCGGCATCGGAAAGCAACGCCAGACTGTTGGTGACAAGCCCCCCGGCCACCTCCACCATCAGGAACATGGTCGTCAAACCGAAAGCCCACCATAAGGGTACTTCGTGGCGGATCTGAGTCGGCGCGTGGTTGTGGTCGTGTCCCATGGAACACCTGGCAACGAAGCGATAAGGGAAGTGGACACCACCATACGCTGGCGCCGGCACGGAGACTATTACACCGTGGCGGCAATGCCATGCACCAGTACGCGCTTGCTGCGACTGCGAATGTCAGGGCAGCCAGCGCAGCAGCAGCACGCTGATGCTCGCCAGCGCCAACAGCGACAACGCCCCAGCCGCAAGCACACGACCACCAGAGGCCAACATCGCTCGCAGGTTTACCGATAACCCCAGAGCCGCCATTGCCAGCAAGGTCAGCAGGGAAGAAGCAGATTGCGCCACTTCCACCAAAGGCGCCGGCAGCAGTCCGCACGCACGCAATCCCATCATGCCGATAAAACCGAACACGAACCACGGCACCAGGGTATGGAGCGGCCTGCGCTGCGTCTGTCGGCGGCCACCGAGTACACCCAGCAGCAACAGCACCGGCCCCAGCATCACCACCCGCATCAACTTGACCAGCGTACCGACCTGGGCGCTGACGGCACTGACCGGTAGGGTCGCCGCGAGTACCTGCGGCACCGCATACACGGTCATGCCGGCCAGGATGCCGTAGTGGTGATGATCCAGTCCCAGTAACGGCACCGTCAGCGGCAGCACCAGCACCACCACGATGCCGAGTGCCGCGGTGAATGCGATCGAAGCGGCCACGTCCTGCGAATCGGCGTCGATGACCGGCGCGGCCGCCACGATCGCCGAATTGCCACAGATCGCGTTGCCGCAGGCAACCAACGTGGCCAAGCGCGGCGGCAGGCCAAACGCGCGGCCAATGCCGTAGCCGATCCCGATGGCCAACAGCACGACAGCGGCAATCGTGATCAGCAGCCAGCCACCAGCCGCACCGATGGCGGCGAGGCCGACTGTGGCCCCGAGCAGCACGATTGCCAGTTCAAGCGGCAATTTGGCGGCGAAGGCGATTCCGCCATGAACGCACGATGGCAGCGTGCATGCGGTACGCAGCAACGTGCCGAGCACGATCGCGAACACCAGCGCATCGATCCACCGCCGCCCCAACCACTGCAATTGCCCCCACTCGACCAACCACGCCAACAGCGCAATGGCCACCGCCAACGCGCCACCCGGCAGCAGCCTTCTGGCGCTCCACCCCATCGTGTACATCGTGTCGCGCTCCTCGAAATGACCACAGGATGTGCCTACGCACCCTTCTGATCCATCGGATAATTGTACACACTTCATTCGTATGAATCGAATGGTTCCATCATGACCCTGGAACAACTCGCGCTATTCGTCGCAGTCGCCGAACGCCAGCATCTGACCTTGGGCGCACACGCCGCGCACCGCACACCGTCTGCGGCCAGTGCCGCGATCAAGGCACTGGAGCGCCAGTACGGCGTCACGCTGTTCGATCGCGTCGGTCGCGGCATCGTCCTGACCGCCGCCGGCGCTGCGTTCTGCGAGGATGCCCGGGCGATCCTGGCGCGGCGTGCTGCGCGGCACCCTCGACCTGCACGCCAGCCAGACCGTCGCCAGCTACTGGCTGCCAGCCCGGCTCATGGCGTTCCATGCGCGCTATCCGCAGATCCTGGTGCGGCTCAGCGTCGGCAGTACCGAGAACGTGGCGCGCGCGGTAAGCGAAGGACGCGCCGAATTGGGCTTCGTCGAAGGCCACGTGCAGGCGCCGGAACTGCACGCGTCGGCACTGGACCACGATCGACTGAGGGTAGTCGCTGCACCAGGGCACCCGCTGGCAGGGCAACGACGCTTCGGCCTGCCTCGGCTGGTCGAGCGCGGCACCTGGATCATGCGAGAACCTGGCTCGGGCACACGCTCGGCGTTCGAGACGGCATTGCGTGCCACCGGGATTGCTCCGGACCGACTGCGCGTCGCGCTGACCTTGCCCTCCAACGAGGCGGTTTTATCGGCGGTGCATGCCGGCGAGAGCCTGGCCGCGATCTCGCAACTCGCCGCCGCGCCGTGGCTGGAAAGCGGACGCCTACGTGGCATCGGCGCACCGCTGGACGCACGCAGCTTTTACGCTCTGAGGCATCGCGAACGCAGCCTTGGTGCCGCCGCGTCCGCACTGCTGGCGCTGCAAACACCGGCCACGGCGGGCTGATCCGTCACGCCCGATCTCCCGCGCCAGCACTGCATTGGCATGCGAATGATTTGATTCAATTTCCAAGTGCAACACTCCGCGATCGAACTCCGCAATCACCTAGTATTGGCATGGGAAAACAATACCGTCATTTGAGTTGCGAAGAACGCGCGTTTCTGCAGGTCGAGCGCGGCAACGTGGAAACAATGAGAATACCAACGAAATTCTGCGTCAATTCATGCCCAAGGGGGCAAACCTTTCCGAGGCAAACCAGGAATATCTGAATAATGTCGCTGATCTGATGAACGCTCGATCACGCTAGACGCTCGACTGGCAGACGCAAAATCAGGCGCTGGAAAAAAGAGCGCTAAATTCAACTGACGTATCGCACTTGCAAGTTGAAACCGCCCTGCTAGGCATGGAAATTAAAACCGCGAAATTCGACACACTTTCGACGCTTGACACTCGCGCATTCACCGGTTACTAATGATTGCGAAGGCGGGCATATGCTGGTGCGCTAGGACGCTTTCCTCACCACTACTCTTAGCCGTTTCGAAGGATCGATCGTCGCATGCTTCAATCCCTCTCCACGCTATTGCTTGACGGCCTTCTCCTGGCCCTGCCGATCATCGGCATCGTCCGGCTTCGTGGTGGCAGGCTCAATCGGGTGAAACTGGCCGCCATCCTCGCGGCAATGCTCAGCGCACGCGGCATCCAGGCAACCGCCGGGGTACCGGAGCAGCCGTTGCCGATCCTGGAGGCAGTGTTGATCGGCGCATTCACCCTGTTCGCGATGGTGGTGTCCGCTCGCCATGCAAACCGCCGTAACGGTCGAGAACACACGCCATGACCCTGTTCCGCCAGGAAGTGCTGCAAGCACGTCGCAACAGTTGGCTGGGTGGCATCTCCCTGGCGCAGCCCGTGCGGGCATGGGTGCTCGCCAGCGCCGCCGGGATCGTGGCGGCATCCGTCGTGGTCTTCTTGTGCATGGGCACCTATACCCACCGCTCCACGGTGACCGGGCAATTGGTGCCGATCAAGGGCCTAGCCACGGTGATGGCGCCGGCCACCGGCGTCGTGAGCCGGCTGGACGTCAGCGAAGGGCAACGGGTCAAGGCCGGGCAGATGCTCGCCGTGGTCACGGTTCCGCGCGCGGCATATTTAATATTTCCAGGATGCCTGGAAATCGCAATCCTGAGGCGAATTAACTCAGGCTAAAAATGGAGCAGGATATGTACGATCTGAGCGCAGATGAAATTAACCTGGTATCAGGAGGCCTAGGGTTTGCCGACTTCACAGGTGCAGCCGGTGGCTTTCTAGGCGGCGAAGCCGGAGCAGAAGGGGCAATGATTGGACTCGGTATTGGTGGCCCCATAGGGGGAGCTATCGGCGCCGCAATCGGATTAGGCATCGGCTACTACATTGGCAAGTCAATTGTAGAGGGTTGACTTAATCATGGTGGGGCATTGAAAAATGCCCCACCATTACAATAAAAAATTAGAACAATATGAAAAAAATAAAACGCCTAGGACTCAACCAACAGCTCAAGGATCGCCCCAAAGTTATATTTTACATTTCACTTTTCCTTGTGGGATATGTAGCAGCACATTTGATTGATCATGGCACTGCTGCGTTACTTGGTTGCATTGCAGGAATTGCAGGACACTGGAAAACCACATGGATATCAAAAGTCGAAGTTTCAATTTCCAATTTCCGTGATATTGAAGAATTCCTGATTTCCAATAGATATGTATTCGATAAGAATAAAAATTGCTGGGAGCCTGATATCCATAGGCTACTGAGATTTGACGCTCAAGACGTCATGATTAAAAAGAACGATGATTTACCACTTGTTATCGGCCCTTTTTACATCCTAAGGAAAATGCTATCCAATCCAATCTTTCAATGAGGGCGTGGCAAGAAATTTTCATTCAATATTGAACACATAGTCAAAAACCCATTTTGACCGTTTCGAAGGATCGTCGCATGTTCCAATCCCTACCCACGCTATTACTTGACGGCCTTCTTCTGGCCCTACCGATCATCGGCATCGTCCGGCTTCGTGGTGGCAGGCTCAATCGGGTGAAACTGGCCGCCATCCTCGCGGCAATGCTCAGCGCACGCGGCATCCAGGCAACCGCCGGGGTACCGGAGCAGGCGTTGCCTATCCTGGAGGCAGTGTTGATCGGCGCATTCACCCTGTTCGCGATGGTGGTGTCCGCTCGCCATGCAAACCGCCGTAACGGTCGAGAACACACGCCATGACCCTGTTCCGCCAGGAAGTGCTGCAAGCACGTCGCAACAGTTGGCTGGGCGGCATCTCCTTGGCGCAGCCCGTGCGGGCATGGGTGCTCGCCAGCGCCGCCGGGATCGTGGCGGCATCCGTCGTGGTCTTCTTGTGCATGGGCACCTATACCCACCGCTCCACGGTGACCGGACAACTCGTGCCGATCAAGGGTCTTGCCACGGTGATGGCGCCGGCCACCGGCGTCGTGAGCCGGCTGGAGGTCAGCGAAGGGCAACGGGTCAAGGCCGGTCAGATGCTCGCCGTGGTCACGGTTCCGCGCGCGACCCTGGGCAGCGGCGACACGGAAGCGGCACTGCAACACCAATTGCGTCAGCGCGGCGAAGGCTTGAAATCGTCCGAACAAGCACGGTTGCAGCAATTGGATGCGCAAGAGCAGGGCTTGCGTGCGCAGCTAGCCAATCTGCGCCAGGAATTGGTGCAAGTGGACGCAGAAGTCGCCACCCGTCGCAACCAGATCGCGCTTGCCAATGAGGTGCTGCAACGCTGGCGCCAATTGCAGGACGACAAATACGTCAGCGTGCTGCAAATCAAGCAGCAGGAATCCAGCGCATTGGAATACACCAGCCAGATGCAGGCCTTGCAACGGCAGGCGACGGAGATGCGGCGCAGCGCGGCGCAGATCGAACAGCAACTACGCGTGTTGCCGGGGCAGCGCGGGGGCGTGCAGGCCGATTATCGACGGGATGCGGCGGCGGTGGAACAGGAACAGGTGCAAACCCAGGTCAATGGCGCCTTGGTGGTGACGGCGCCCGTGGCAGGTGTGGTGGCCACGCAGATGGCAAAACCGGGGCAAGCGATCCAGCTCGGGCAGCCGCTGCTGAGCGTGGTGCCGGGCGATGGACGCCTGGAAGCCGAATTACTGGTCCCCAGCCGTGCCATCGGCTTTATCGCCCCTGGGGATAACGTGTTGCTGCGCTATCAAGCCTTCCCGTATCAAAAGTTTGGTCACCAGCAAGGCCACCTGAGCCGGATCAGCCGCAGCGCCCTGAGTTCGAGTGAACTGGGCGCGCTGATCGGCAATGCCCAACAGGGGGAGCCGTATTACCGCGTCACCGTTGCGCTGGGGCGGCAAAGCGTCATGGCCTACGGCAAGCCCGAGATGCTCAAGCCGGGGATGCTGTTACAAGCCGACATCATCGGCGAGCGCAGAAGGCTAATCGAATGGGTGTTTGAACCCTTGTTGTCGCTTGGGAGGTGATTGGTTTGGATGCATCGACTGAGCGATGCCTGCAATCAAGATGTTCAGGAGTGCTTTGTGAGTGAAATCGCCAGATAACATGCTAGGTCACAAGGATGAATTTCCCGAAATATTGCGAATCAGAACTGAATTCACAGATTAATTTTTTTGGGAAAACCCAAAATCCCGTGACGCAGGGGTACTGCGTCCACATTAAGGAGATTGTGTAATGCGCGAATTGACTGCAAATGAAATTGAAATTGTTGATGGCGGCACACTAGCTGGTGATATCGCCTTTACAGCGGCATCTGGATGGTCTGCTGGAGTCATGGGGACAGGTGTAGGCTTGGTCTTCGGTGGTCCAGTCGGCGGTATTGCCGGTGGGCTAGTCGGCTTTGGAATTGGTGTTGGCGCAGGTATAGGCTACATCCTCGCTCAGCCTAGGTGACGTAACCTGGCGCCAGCATCATCTATGCTGGCGTCATTTCAGGAACCAAAAAAATGAATAATATTCTTCCGCTTTTAGCTGCACTATTCGTATGCTTACTAACAACGATAGTTTCCGCGCTTCTTTATGAACACCTCATCATTCGCTGCCTTGTTATTTTTATTGGCGTTATCATTTCAGTATTTATATATAAGAAAATTTCTCGAAATCCACACCCGTAGTGAACCTTGAAAATCAAGTTCTACAAAACGAAAAGCATAATTTAATTCTTCATCTCAACCTTGTCGGCATACGATCTTCGTCTGATGCTGCAGTGGACGCTGCCTGTTAAGCATTGGGCCGCAGTGCTGCAACATCTATAATTGGCGGTTTTCTTGAAGGACTTGAAGTCGGAAGCATTGGCGGTCCAATCGCAATGATTGGTGGCGCAGCAGCGGGACGGAATATTATGGCATTATACGTCGACATCTTAACCAGTAGTAGTGCAATGCGAGGGCCAATTAAAAATGGAGGAAATAATGGCTCCGATTAAAGATTTCCGCTGGGAGTTAAGCCTTAAAAGAAGGATCATCCCCTTTCAGTCAATTAGCCAATTAGCAAGCTTTTTTTTCTATCTTTTTTCCGCTGAAATACTTATTTTTTCCCTGATAGAAATCCTCCCAGGAGATATTGAGGATAAGATATTTATCATGATTCCATCCATCCTTCTATCATTTTTCCCACTTTACGAAGTTATCCCCAAAAGCTTTATTATCGAAGGAATGAGCGCCGCTGAAATCTGCTATAAAATCGAAGGAAAACTGGATAAACTTGGATACGAAAGGTGCGAGAAGCAGACTGAATTTGTATATTTCAGTAAACTCCCAAAGATTATCTCCTGGAAAGAAAATTCAGTGAGATTAATCGACGTGAAAGATGGCTGCAAAGTTATCGCCCCCAAATTGATTTCTAAAAAAATCCATGATTTTTGTGCGGAACTTTTTTGAATTTCAACAAATGCAAACGCGAAAATCGAACTTTGACAAAAATGATGTCGTTCAAACGCCTTGCGGAGCATGCCTCAAGTGAATAGCTCAACTCCCCCTTAATCCGCTGAATTGATAACCGGCATAATGGCGTAGTATCACGTATTGAAAATATGTATCATGCATTGGAATTCAGACAATAGCTTCCCCCGCGCACCAGACAGATGGTCAGCATGGCGACCGCCTTGGGGACGTCGATTAGAGGGTGAATCCGCAGTACGACGCGCCACCTGGCAATGGCATCCATTCGACCCGATCATCGTGTCGATCCCAGGCGAGAAGTCGATGCTCCCGCCCATTTGCTTTGCACGCATGGCATCTGAAATTCAAAAAAGAATGCATTTTCAACACCTCGCGTTATTTTCCCTGATGCTATGCATGACACTAGGTTTCGCCATTGCAAGCTTTGAAACCCATGCCAGCTATTTCATCAAAGCAAGCGCTGCAATTGCATTATTTTCCACTTTTTTGATTTTTCAATACATATTTATTTTTAGAAAATTATCCAGTCTATGCGAATATTCTCGATTTTCCGCATGGTGCCATCTGCCACCGAACAAGCAAACACTTTCAATCGCCGTCATGATGATATCGATCGGCGGAATTCAGTTCTACCTACAGACGCGCGCCGGTAACATTTTCAGTCTAATTGAGCATTACGGGCTTGTTTTCCAAGATGCGCCGCGCCAACCATGGCGCTATTTCAGCGGACCATTCCTGCACTCCGGTATTGCACACTGGGCCGTCAACTTTTCTTTACTCATGATCGCAGCCGGGCTTTCTTTCTCGCTTGGCCGGGCACCGGTTATTTGGCTGACGTTCTTATCCGGGGTATTATTACCCGCATTTTTATTGACATTCCTCCCGCATTGGGTCGGCTCGGATGCATTCCTGGGCATCTCTGGCGGAGTATTTGCGTTATATGGATGGATTGCCGGCATATCGCTACGCAATCGTCGAATATTCCCTCCCGCCCTTGGGTGGCTGCTTGCCTATTTCGCACTAGTAACGATGTTGGCTTCCTCATTGCTCTCTCCTCGCACGAGTTGGTTTGCACATGCATTGGGTTGGCTGTTGGGGCTCACGATTGGCTTCTTGGAAATAGGATTCAAGCATGATCTTAAAAAACCAATACTGCCATCTTCAGAAACTAGCGCGAACTGAGGGATGAAGCCAATTGTGCAAGCAGAAGCAGGCGAATGCGGTCTGGCGTCATTGGCGATGGTGGCGTCGGCGCATGGCATGCAACTCGGCCTGCCCGAGTTACGCTGGCGTTTCCATTTGTCGCTCAAGGGTATCCGACTGAATCAGTTGATCGAGGACGTACGTTCATTGTGGTTCAGGCGCCCAGTACCTTACCAGCCGCTGGCTGGACTAGATCCGGTGTCTCTGAAATTCACGCGCAACGAACTTCAGAGCGCGCATGGATCGCTAGCTGCGGCTCTTCGCTCCAAGGCTTCATTCATAGTTGGGGATTGGCATCCAATCGATGCAGGCATGAAAGGGCTCCAGCTCGATGCTGCAGTCGCATGTGGATTCCACATTCCAGATACAGTGATCACGAACGATCCAGCTGTCGTTGCTGATTTCCGCGCAAGACAGGAAAATCTCTTAGTGAAGCACTTCACTCCACACTTTTGGTCGAGCGAGCAGAATCGAAAGTGCTGGCAGTGTGGGCCTGTGGTGATCCCACAAGATCGAAAAATCGACGATGCCAGTATCCGTGCATGCCCAGCGATCTACCAGACTTTGGTCAATAAAGCATTTGATCTTCGAATCACCGTGATTGGACATCATATTTTCTCTGCGAGAATTGTGGAGCATAATGGAACTGCGCTACTGGATTGGAGGCCAAGCTCAGTAAAGCCAGGTGAATTACGCATGGATTGGTACGACGTCGACGCACGAACACACACCTCAATCAATGCGCTGATGGAAAAGCTTGACCTGCGATATGGCTGCATCGACCTTGCGGTCGACTTGCAGGGAAACGTATTTTTCTTCGAGGTCAACACTGGCGGTCAATTTCTATTTATTGATGACCACATCCCCGAGATGAACCTCCTTGGCGAGATGGCCGGTTTACTCCTTGCCGGATCATCGGACTACCAGGCATTGCCATGGAATGTGGCAAACCTGCCTGACTTTGAGAGTAGCGATCGGTACGTCGAGTTTCGCGCTGCAACACAGCGCTTCCGACAGAACGACAGCGTGATTACCCGTGTAGACCAAGATATGGTGGACATATGAGACTTGTTAGCGCACTGGGACTAGCGTCCCTGCTCTTCATAGATTCGTGCGGGGCGGTTGATCTGAGTCAAGCAATGGATGCATGCCCCGGCGCAGCGAAGTTCATTCAAGCACAAATTTCCCGGCAGCTGGCGGCGGGGCCACCTAAGGCACCGGCGGTAACAGATGAAGCAAAGCGGCATCGCATTCTGGAGCACGAAGAGGAGGATCAGCGGCTCTACGAGCAGTTGGCATCCGGAAGCGTCAATCCAACTGCCTTTAAGGAACTGCAAGCACGGAATCTGCGCTATCTCCACAAAGAACTGGGGCATGCAGTATCCATTCCCTCTATTGACGAAGTGGGACGCGACGGGCTTGCTGCACTTTGGCTACTTATTCAACACGCTGATGGAGATGTTGAACTTCAATCAAAAGCACTAAAGAAATTTGAACCCATGGTTAAAAGTGGTGAAATAGATGCAAGCAAGTTCGCCTTGCTATCGGACAGAGTGCTTCTGGCATCGGGAAAGCCTCAACGCTTCGGTTCGCAACTACGATCGCCTACTACGGGCGAGCCGCTGGACGTAGGTAATTCCGTCGCGATCGAACGTGAACGGGATGCACTCGGGCTGATGAAGCTCGCCGACTACCGCTGTATCAGTGAGCAACTCTACAAAAATTCTCATTAATGACCGCCCCTGATTCTGTAAATTAAAGTGTGTAACTATCCCTTGACAGGCTGACGAGGAAATATGCACAATGCATTTTAATTCGGATGAGAGTTTCCCGCACGCATCATACAGATGGTCAGCATGGCCACCGCCATTGGGATGTACACGAGAGTGGGGATTCAGCAGTACGGCGTGCCATCTTGCAATGGTATCCATTTGACCCAATCATTTTGTCAATCCCTGGCGAAAATTCGATGCCCCCATTTTTTTACGGGCATGGCATCTCAAATTAAAATTGGCTAACGTTCTTATTCTTTGCATTAATTAATGAATTTTTATTGAAATCACTTACCAACTCATCAGGATCGGATGCATTCCTTGGCATTTCTAGCGGATTATTTTTATCATATTGATGGATTTTCTATATATCTCTGCGCAATCTTCAAATATTCCCACCTGTCCTCTGGTGGATGTTTGCATATTTTGTATTGGCAACGATGCAGGCTTCCTCAGTGCTCTCCCCTCGCACGAGTTGGTTTGCGCATGCATCGGGTTGGCTACTGGGGCTTGCGATTGGCTTATTGGAGATAGGATTCAAGCATGATCTTAAAAAACCAATATTGGCATCTTCAGAAACTGGAGCGATCTGAGCGATGAAAGCGATTTTGCAAGCAGAAGCGAGCGAATGCGGTCTGGCGTCATTGGCGATGGTGGCATCGGCGCATGGCATGCAACTTGGCCTGCCCGAGTTGCGGCGGCGCTTCCACTTGTCGCTCAAGGGTATCAGGCTCAACAAGTTGGTCCAGATTGCACAGACGCTGGGCTTCTCCACCCGCCCGCTGCGGCTGGACATGGAACAACTGGATCAACTCGCCCTGCCTTGCATCCTGCACTGGGATCTCAACCACTTCGTGGTACTTGCCAAGGTTGGCAAAACCAAAGCGACGATCCTCGACCCAGCCATCGGCGAGCGCAGGTTATCGCTCAGCGAAGTGTCCCAGCACTTTACCGGCGTGGCACTGGAGCTGACGCCTACTACCGAGTTCAAGCAGCACAAGGCAGCACCCTCCATTTCCGCACGCCAACTCACCGGCCCCATCCGTGGGCTGTGGAGTGCGCTGTCGCAGATCGCATTGTTGTCGATGGCGTTGCAGGTCTTCGTCATCCTGGCGCCGTTCTACACGCAATGGGTGGTGGACCAAGTGCTGGTGTCGGCGGACCGCGATTTACTCGTGGTGCTCGGCCTGGGTTTTGGGTTGGCGCTGCTGCTGCAAGTCGGCATTGGCCTGCTGCGTGGTTGGTCGGTGGTCTCTCTCTCCTCCCGGCTCGGATTGCAGTGGATGGGCAACGTGTTCGCGCACCTGCTCAAGTTGCCGCTAGATTTTTTCGAAAAACGGCACCTGGGGGACGTCACCTCGCGCATGTCCTCGGTGCAGACCATTCAACACACGCTCACCACCAGCTTTGTCGAGGCGATGATCGATGGCGTGATGGCGATGGTGACGCTGGTGTTGATGCTAGTCTATAGCTGGAAGTTGGCATTGGTGACGCTGCTGGCCGTCGCGCTCTATCTTGGCATCCGCGCAATTGCCTATCGGCCCATGCGCGACCGCACCGAACAACAATTGGTGGCCGCGGCCAAGCAACAGACGCATCTGCTCGAATCGCTGCGTGGCATGCAAAGCTTGAAAGTGGCCGGTGAAGAATCGGTGCGTCGTTCCACTTACGAAAACTTGCTCAACGACACCGTCAATCAGGACGTGAAACTGGCACGCATGTCTCTGGGCTTCAGCACAGCCAGCCAGTTGGTGTTCGGCCTGGAGCGCATCGCGGTGATCTGGATCGGCGCCAGGTTGGCACTGGACAACGTGTTTTCGGTCGGCATGCTGGTCGCTTACCTGGCCTACAAGGACCAGTTCGCCATGCGCGTGAGCGGGTTGATCGACAAATGGATCGAGTTCCGCATGCTGCGCCTGCATGGCGAGCGGCTGGCCGATATCGTGTTGACTCCGCCAGAAGACGATCACGCATTACCGCACGCGCTGCCACCCGCCGAGCCAAGCATCGAGGTGGAAGGGCTGTCGTTTCGCTACGCCGATGGCGAGCCGTGGGTGCTCAAAGACTGTCGCTTCACGATTGTGCCGGGGGAATCGGTGGCCATCATTGGCGGGTCTGGTTGCGGTAAAACGACGCTGGTCAAGCTATTGCTGGGGTTACTCACGCCCAGTGCTGGGACGATCCGCATTGGCGGGCACGACCTGCACAAACTCGGCCCGCGCAATGTGCGCGCGATGGTCGGCGCAGTGATGCAAGACGACCAGTTGTTCGCAGGCAGTATCGCCGACAACATCGGTTTCTTCGATACGGATTTCGACCTGGAACGGATCGAGGCAGCGGCGCAGTTGGCGGCGGTGCATGAGGACATCGTGGCGATGCCGATGGGCTATCACAGCCTGATCGGCGACATGGGAAGCTCCTTGTCGGGCGGCCAGAAGCAGCGGATTATTCTCGCGCGTGCGCTGTATCGGCAACCGAAGCTGCTCTTCCTCGACGAAGCCACCAGCCATCTGGATGTCACCCGCGAGCGCCTGGTCAACGAGGCGGTGAAGCACTTGCAACTGACCAAGGTGATCGTGGCGCACCGCCCTGAAACCATTGCCAGCGCCGAACGCGTCCTGGTGATGGAGCATGGACGGATCGTGCAAGAATTGAGGCCGCAACCATCGCCGGAGATGCCACGTCTTGAAGATCAGGTCTTCAGTACATGAGTACAGGCAGCAAGAGTGGAATGACCGATTTCCAAGCGCGCCCACCGCACTGAATTGTCTTGAATTTCCTTGGAACATGGAATGCACATGTATAAATTAAATGGCATTCAATATATCCTTTTCTTAGCCAGTTTAGCATTTTTAATATCTTTCAAAAAACTGATTGACTGGTGGAAATTTTATGCAATATTTGCATTGCTAGTAACAACATGGTTTTTATGTTCGAAGTTTTCCAATAAGATTAAATGGAAAAATTAGTCGCTCCTGAAAAATCATGCGCTTGCGTCAACACCTCAATCCGATGGAACAGGCGCAGCATCCTGCCACCACGCCAGCAGCGCGGCGCAATCGGCGAAGTGCAGATCGGCCAGCGCCGGCCAGGGATTCTCCGCACGCAGCAACACCGTGGCGGCCCCGGCATGGCGACCGCATTGGAGGTCGTATTCGTGATCGCCCACCATCACCATCGCCTGCGGCGCCACGCCCCAGTGTTCGGCTAACTGCAGCAGGCCGCCCGGATGCGGCTTGGGCGGGGCGTCGTCGCGGCCGAGGATGGTCACCGCGTCGAACAGATCGTGGAGTGCGATCTCTTCCAGGGTCAGTTGCGCCAGTTCGCGCGCATTGCGGGTCAGCACGGCCAGCCGACAATCGGCCTTATGCAGCGTCCGCAGCAGCATCGCGGCACCGTTGGCGGCGATCGCTTGCTGCGCCAATGCGCGCTCGTGTTCGAGCAACCAGGCATGCTTGGAGGCGCGCTGCGCTTCCGGCAATGTCGCCAGATGCTGCAGGATATCGGCCTGCAGCGGAATATCCAGGGCCCGGCGAATCGAGCTGAAATCGTGCACCGCGCGAGTCAGTGTACCGTCCATGTCGAACACCCAATGCCGCACTTGGCGCAATCTCTGTGCCTGCGGCGTGGCGGCATGCATGCGGCTCAATCCCATCCCGGCATCTGCGCGCCGTCCAGCCCACCGGTCTCGAACACCGCCGTGCGCGTCCCGCCTGCCTTCACTGGAAAGGTGATCTGCAACACCGTGGTCTTGCGCGCCAGCTTCCACAGCGCCTTGTTGTCGGTGATGAACATGGCGATGGCTTCGTCCGTCTTCGGGCGGCTCGCCGCAGCGGGACGCGGCGCGCCGGCATCGGCCTTCAATTCCACCTTGCAGCCGTTGGCGCAACGGAAATCGCCGGACTGCAACACCAGGTAGGCGCTGCGCTTCCACTCGGGATGATCGCGAAACACCAGTTGCACCGGTTTCGGTCCGCTGCCGTCCACGTCCACCTTGTCGCGGCTGTACAGCATCGCCGCGCGCTGCACGCCCTTGCCGGCCGTTACCTGCGAATACTGCCAGGCGGCCTGCATGCGCCGCAGTTCGCGCGCGGCCTCGCCTTTGGCCTTGACCTCGGCGTAGCCGGGCCGGATGCGTTCGGCGGCAGCGGAGTCGGGATACTGCTGCAGCAATGCGGCGCCGTGAATCCGCGCCAACTCCCAGTTGGCGGATGCGACGGCGGCGGCGTATTGCTTGGCCAGGTCCTCGGCGGCCTGCGCCTTGGCCTGCGCTTGAGCGGCGGCTTGCGCCTTACGTTCGGCTTCGTGGTCGCCGCAACCGGCCAGGGCAACAGCGCACAGCGCACCGAGCAGGAGACGTTTCATCGTGGGGTTCCTCGTTGGATCAGGGTTGCGATCGCCTGCGCGACGTCGTTGGGTTTTTCGACAATGGACATGTGGCCGCAGCCATCCAGCATCACCTGGATCGCCTGCGGCAGGCGCTGCGCGTACAACGCCAGCGCGCTGGCATCGATCACCGCATCCTGCATGCAGTACAGCAGCAAGACCGGCTGACGGATCAATGCGGCTTGCTCGAATGGCAGGAACGCCTCCTCGCCGCGACCGATCCGCGCGAGTACCTGCTGCTCGAAATCGGCTTCTCGGCGGCGCCAGGCGACCACCAACGGCACCGCCCATGCTGGGATGCGCGGCTTGCTGCGTTCGAGCAGGAAAGCGGTATCGATGTAACGGCGCAGCGATGCGGCATCGTGCACTGCAAACGGGTTATGACCTTCCAGCACCGTCTGGCCGAACGCGTTGTCGGCAAAACGCACGCCGGCCGCATTGAGCAAACCGACCCGGTCAAATCGCGCGGGATAAAGCACGGCAGCCAACGCGGCAATGCCGCCGCCCATCGAATGCCCAATCAGCACGCACTCGCTGCCGGCACGGCGCACGCAGTGCGCAGCGAATGCGGCGACGCGTTCGGCCTGCGCGAGGAAACCATAATCTTCGCCGGCAATGCGCTGGCTCTCCGCCCAGCCAGGCAGATCGGGGATGATCAGGTGATAGCGCGTGCCCAGCGCACGCGCCAGCGGCAGCCAGTTTTCCTTGCTGCCGGTGAAGCCGTGCAGCAGCAATAGCGTCGGCGCGGCAGGCTCGGTCGCGGCGCGTTGCAAATACGTCCAGCGATGTCCGGCGACCTGCGCCTGACGCCGATGCAACCCACTGCCGCAGCGCTGACGCAGGCCTTCCAGGCGCAGCAGCAGGAATGGCTTGTGCCGCAACAGCAGCACAACGCCCAATAACAACGCCAAGGTCACGGCGAGCACGGTGAACACACCCCACAGCAACCACGCGATCAACGCCATGGAAAAACCCGCAAGCACAAACATGACATACGTTCAGACGGCCGCGTCGGCTTCGCCAAGATGGATCGCCAGCCAAACGGTGGCGTGGTCCAGGTCGGTGAAGCTCACCCAATGCGGCGTGTGCGCCGGGATCAACAGGTCATCGCCAGGCGCAAGCGCGACCTCCTGGTCGTGCACGACCACGCGCGCGCGGCCGCTCAACACCATCACCCATTCATCGTGCGCTTGCAGGTAAGGCGTTTCCTGGGGAGTGGTTTGCCCATGCGAGACGATGCGTTCGATGCGACAGCCGGGGCGTCTGAGCAATTCGGTGAAAACTTCGCCGCCACTGGCATCCGGCAGTGGCGTCAGGAGCTTGCCAGAGGTGGTGCAGATATCGGTCATGTCAGAGCGTGCTCCTCGGCAGATGGAAGGCGGCTAGGTCGCACCTGCACTGGAGGCGCCGGGCCAGCACGACGGCCAATTCCAGGGAGCCGGATCGGCCTTGGCGAACGACGGCGATGCACGCATGGACGATGAGGACATCTGAACTGCCGAGGATATCCCGAATGCCCGGCGGCCGGGATCGCCCCCGGCGCACCGCGTGCCCACCTGCGTCTGCGAGTGCTCCCAGCTCAATGCGCGACAGGGCCGGTCTTGGCCTTGTCCAGCATCTCCTGCACCGACGTCGTGGTGATCGGGTGGTAACCTGGCCTGGCCTGGGCGAAGACTTGCTCGGCGAACGCCAGACCATCCGGGGTCTTCACCAGCTCCGCGTAGACCGGCAGGATCAGCCGGCGGCGACCGATGCGGGCGATGAACTCCCCAGCAGCCGGGCGCGCGTCGAGGTCGCCGCTGCGGATGGCCAGCGGGTACCAGCGCATCGCGATCTCGCCGTTCGGCGTGCCAGTGAAATGGTAGGCCGCGTCGAGCTGTTTGATCTGTTCAAGCGTGAGTACAGGCGGCAGGCCACTGAGGAAACGTACCCACTCCTGCGTGCTCCAGGCGTCGGTGATCTGCTTGCCCGGCAAGATGCCACTCCCGCTCCAGGCGATGCGTGCGGTATCGACCATCGTAAAATTGCGCGAACGCGCCTTCTGCGCGAAGGCGGGAATGCCCGGCTCGTCCAGCCACGCATGCAACTCCTGCGCACTCACCGCATCGGGCTTTTTGGCCAGCAGATGGGTTTTCAGATAATCGACGAATTGGTCGGTGTTGGCGCTCTGGAAGGCATGGTCATCGAACCAACCGCGCAGGAACGCATCGAACGTGTCGCGACCGAAACGCTGCTCCAGAAATTGCAGGAACCAAGCGCCTTTGACATAGGCGATCTGACTCAGCGCATCATCCGGATCGCGCTCGGTCAGCGGTGGCAGCGCCAGCAACTGGTCGGTCGGCCGCATGCCCTTCAGATCGGCCAGTAAATCGGTCTGGTCGATCTGGCGCTCCATCTCCGCCGCTTCGGCACCGTACAGCGCTTCTGTGATGCGCGCCTGCACATAGGTGGTGAATCCTTCGTTGAGCCAGATGTCCTTCCAACTGGCGTTAGTCACCAAGTTGCCGGACCAGCTATGCGCCAGTTCGTGCGCGATCAACGACACCAGCGACTTGTCGCCGACAATCACGGTCGGCGTGGCGAAGGTCAGGCGCGGATTCTCCATGCCGCCGAACGGGAACGACGGCGGCAACACCAGCATGTCGTAGCGGCCCCAGCGATACGGGCCGTACAGCGTCTCGGCGGTGACGATCATTTTTTCGGTGTCCTCGAACTCCTTGGCCGCCTTGTCGGCCATCGCCGGTTCGGCCCACACGCCCGAGCGCGCGGAGATCGGTTTGAACACCAGGTCGCCGGCGGCGATGGCCAGCAGATAGGACGGAATCGGCTGCGGCATCTTGAACGTGTAGTCGCCGTCGCGCACCGCGTTCGGATCGTTGTCGGCGCTCATCAGCACCATCACATCCGGGCGCGAAACCACATGCGCGCTGTAGGTGAAGCGCACGCTCGGGGTATCCTGCAACGGCACCCACGAGCGCGCGTGGATGGCTTGCGATTGGCTGAACATGAAGGGCAGTTTCTTGCCTTCGGTCATCGCCGGTTCCAGCCACTGCAAGCCTGAGGCAGTGGCGGAGGTGTGGTAAGCGATGGTGATTTTCTGCGGCCGGTTCGGCGCTTCGATCGTCAGCTTGCTGCCGTAGATCGCGTTGACCGGCGCCAGCGTGTACTGCAGCGGCGCCAGGTGGCCCTTGCCATCGTCGGCCTGTACCTTCTCGATGGTCAGCTCACGGGTGTCCAAGACCAATTGCTTGGCGTTGCGATCCTTCCAGTCCAAGGTATAGGTCGCGGTGCCACCGATCTGCTTGTGGTCGAAATCCAGCTTGAGATCCAGCGCCAGATCCTTGATGACGACCTTGGACGGCTCGGCGTACGAGGTCTCGTCGTGACTACGATCCACGCGCGGTGCGGCAGCAGGCGTTGCGGGAGCCGCGGCGACAGGAGCCTGTTCATTGGAACAGCCCGCCATGCCGAGCGCGACAGTCAAGGTCAACAACAAGGGTGATCGCATACAGGCCAACGCATCGGGCAAAACCCGATTCTAACCCAGCCTCGCCCGCACGCCCTACGGTACCCGATTGGCGCAGGCCACCGCGTTACGTCGATAACTCCTGTGCTTGCCAGCTTGCCGGCAACGCCAGCAAATCCCGCTCCTGCCACTGCGCATGTTCAAGATATTCCTCGGCAATGCCGCGAATCAGGCGCTGTTTCATTTCATCACGCATGGACAGCAGGTCGGCGACCGGCAAGCTCCAGTGTCGCGCGAAACGGATCGCATACCGATACCCATCGACATCCTCGAGGATCGGGCGCAGCGCAGGATCGGGCCATAGCGCCACCAGTTCTTCCAGCAGCGAGGGGTGTTCCTGGTGCGTGCGCAGCATCTGCTCGACGCGGCGCAGCGCTCTATCGAGGAACGCCGCAGGATCGCCCAGGCGTAATCTGCGCGAATGCCACTGCCAACCGCTCGCCCAGTACGGGTCGGCGATCATCCGATTGATCAGCGAAATCGACCCGCCCTCCAGAATCACGCCACCAGCAGCGCTGTGCCGGCCGACCATGTCCTTGAGCAAGGCGTGCGCCTCATCCGCTGCGATGATGCCCTCGCGCACCGCGCGCGAGGCGAGATAAATCCTGCGGGTGCCGCGCAGTTCTGACGACAGCGGACGTCCGCTGCCGGTGGCCAGTTCTGGATAGCACTGAATGCGATCCAGCGCGATGACCGGCCATCCACTTTGCTCGGCCAACGCCACGGCGAGCGCGGTCTTGCCGCTGCAGGTTGGCCCCCAGATCAAATACAGCGCACCATTCATGGCTTCCCGACCCCTTCCAGGCATGGCCTCTGCGCAAGCGCATCGCCCGACCGCGCACGTGTGTGCATATAGTTGGCGATCAAGCTGGCCGCATGCTCACTGATTCCCGTCCTCCAACCCGAGGACAGCATCAGACCACTGCGTTGCTCCTCGGCGTGCATATAAGGTGTTTCCCATTCGATCCGGACAGCAGCGCAGGTGCACTCTTCAAGCGCCTGACCCAGCGCTCCCCCTTCGCACCGATAAAGAAGACAGGTCCGCAAGCCTTGCCGGACTAGCGCATTGAAGCGCTCGGCTTGCGCAATGAAAACGTCTCCCGCCACCAACGGCATGGACGAATAAAGGCAGACGATATCGTGGGGACGGAAGCACGGATCAGATTGCGCATCGACATCGCATATCAAAAAAAACCGCTTGCCGCTGGCAAGGCTGAACTTCCGCAGGCCGGGCTGCGGCATATCCAGCATCAACGGTGTTAACTGGCCGCACAGGACGGTGAATTCGAAATCTTCGAAACCGAGGACATCCATGAGCGCAAGCCATTCGAAGGTATCGCAGCTACCGCACGCAGGAGAAATCGCCATTCGTCACCCACCATCTCGATGAATATAGGCAGAAGAAACGTATTGCGGCACGCCTCAGCCATAATTGCTTGAAAACATGCCGAAGGCGCGAATTTTCAAAAATGATGTGCTTCAAAATCATAGAACCGACTCACAATCTCGCGACAACCTCCATATTCCTTATGAATTTACCGATTGCGCATAAATTATCCAGACAATGCACCATTCGTCGATCCGATGCAAACTCAGAAACATTAAAAATTCACGTAGCGATGCGAGAGACGGCCAAACGTAGGTCAACGCATCCGCAAAGACTCAAACGGTGGAGCCGAGTTCGGCGGCCTAGCACAATGCGCTGCACGCCTTCTGGATGCACAACTGCTCACGCGGATGCCACAGCGACGCAACGCATCCGCTACCAGATAACTGACAGCCTCAGATCTTGTAGCCGGAATGAATCGCCACGATTCCGCCAGTCAGATTTTTATAGTGACTGCGGGCAAAGCCGGCCTCTTCCATCATCGCTCTCAGCGGTTCCTGGGGCGGATGCTTGCGAATACTTTCCGCCAGGTACTGGTAGCTCTCGGCATCCTTGGCGAACAACTTGCCTAGCCGCGGCAGCACCTTGAATGAATGGAAGTCGTAGAGCGGCTTGAACCAGTCGACGGTGACCTCGGAAAATTCCAGCACCCGCGCTTGTCCGCCAACCTTGAGGACACGGTACATCTCGCGTAACGCCGCGTCCTTGTCGGTCACGTTGCGCAGACCGAAGGCGATGGTGACCAGATCGAAGCACTGATCCGGGAACGGCAGCGCCTCGGCATTGCATTGCACATAATCCAGGCCAGCCACCAGGCCACGGTTGGTAAGCCGGTCACGACCCACCGACAACATGCCGGCGTTGATGTCGCCTAGCACCACCGCACCGTCGCTGCCGACGCGCTCCTTGAGCAGCGCGGCGATATCGCCAGTGCCACCAGCCAGATCGAGGACGCGGTCGCCCGGTTTGACCTGGGCAGTAGCCACGAAATAGCGCTTCCACACCCGATGAATGCCCAGACTCATCAGATCGTTCATCAGATCGTAATTACCGGCGACCGAAGTGAACACGTCGCCGACCAGCTTTTGCTTGTCCTTGGCGGCAACGTCGCGGAAACCGAAATGGGTCGTACCAGTCGTGTAAGGAGATTCGCTCATGCCGAGATTATCGCACTGCCAGCCGTTATGTGGTGGTAGTGGCGCGGGCACGATCCGCACCTCGGCGATCCAGCGGATGTGAGACGGACCACACTGGCGCACTTGCCGACACTGGGATTCCTGACCATTCAGGACGTCATGTGATGCAAACCTATAGTCCGATTTGCGTGATGGAACACGAGCCCTGTGGATGATCGCCATCACGCCTGTACGACCGCTGCGCGTCGTACCGCTGAACATCGCCCAAACCGCCTCTCACTTTGCAATGCCCGAGCGCGGCAAGCACCGACGCAGACACACGAGATTCATCCGTAGGCAATCCCGGCATGATCGAATGGGTTTCACTGTACACGCTTGGAGATCCAAGATGTCCACCCACCTACCATTGTGTTTATTCATCGGCATGACCCTCGCTACAAGCAGTTGCGATGCGCTGGCGGCGAGCAAACGCGACGCCTGGGTCGTGCAGGAGATTTACAACGACAACCACCCCTATGCTGCGCAACACGGCGAACTGGATACCAAGATGGCGAAGATGGCAGGCAGCGCCTACGCCTTCTACCGCGGCACCGACACCATCTTCTATCACGACATGAAGCGCTTGCCGTGTTCGCCCTGGACCTCCCCGCAGACTGGCTACACCTGGCTCAGCGGCGATGCCCACATCAACAACTTCGATGCCGCACGCGACAGCAACGGCGTGGCCGTCTTCAAGGTCTCCGACTTCGACGAAGGTCATCTCGGCCAATACATCTGGGACCTGCGCCGGCTGGCGGCGAGCATGGTGCTGGCCGGGCGCGACAACGGCTTGTCCGACAGCGACATCGGCGATGCGATCGACACCATGGTCGGCGCCTACATGGACAAAATGCGCCAGTTCAGTCGCAGCGATGCGGAAAAGACCTTTCAGTTGACCAAGGACAACACCAGCGGCGCCGTCGCCAAGATCATCGAAAAGGCCGATGGCAAGAGCCGCGATAAATTACTGTCCAAGTACACCGAGGTCAGCGGCGGCAAGCGCACGTTCCAGACCCTGAAAGATCTGGTCGCCGTGGACAATGCCACCGTTGCGGGAGTCGCAGCGGCGATGCATGGCTACATCGACTCGATCGCCGTCTCCAAACGTTATCCATCCAGCTACTACACGATCAAGGACGTGCATCAGAAGCTGGGGTCTGGCGTCGGCAGCCTGGGCCGACTGCGTCTGTACGTGCTGATCGAAGGCCCCACGACGTCCACCGACGATGATGTGATCCTGGAATGGAAGCAGGAAGCAACCAGTGCGGTGGCGATCGCCACGCCGCCATGGCAGATGCCCGCCTTCACCTATGGCAACAACGAAGGCGCGCGCGTGGCGCTTACCGCCAAAGCACAGACCATCGCTGCCGATGTGTTAATCGGCTACACCCGGGTCAACGGCACCCCGTTCTACGTGCATGAAAAATCGCCGTTCCAGGAAGACTTCGACCCGAGCGTGCTGAACAGCGCCGACACGCTCGTCACCGCAGCGACCTATGTGGGCCAGGCACTAGCCTCGGCGCACGCGCTGGCCGACCGGGACTACAACCCATGGGTGGCGCCATACAGCATCGACAAGCAAATCGACAAAGCCGTGACCAGCACAAGCGGACTGAAGTGGGAGCTGCGCCGGTTCGCATTCGATTATGCCGCACAGGTGCAAATGGATTGGCAATCCTTCGTGGCCGCGTACAAGGCAGGGACACCGCTGTACTGATTCCGCACCTGCACGGCGGTGTCGCGATGCAAACGCCTGGGATCGGCGAGATGCATCGCAATCGGATCTGCCCGCACTGCCCGACAGCGGGCAGCATCGCACACAGTCGCAACAGGCGTTCTTGCGACTGTGTGCCGCGGCTTCGGCCACGACGCGCTTACAGGATGTACCGACTCAGATCCGGGTCTTGCACCAGTTCGCTCAGGCGTGCGTCGACATAGCCGGCATCCACGGTGACACTCTCGCCGTCGCGGTCGGGCGCTTCATAGCTCAGGCTGTCGAGCAGGCGCTCGAGTACGGTATGCAAACGCCGCGCACCGATGTTCTCCTGACGCTCGTTAACCAGGAACGCGATTTCGGCAAGACGGACGATCGCATCGTCGCTGAAGCTCAGGCTCACGCCCTCGGTCAGCAACAAGGCCTCGTATTGCTTGATCAGCGCCGCCTTAGGCTCGGTGAGGATGCGAATGAAATCGTCCTTGGACAACGCCGACAACTCCACCCGGATCGGGAAACGGCCTTGCAGTTCCGGAATCAAATCGCTGGGCTTGGCCAGATGGAACGCACCAGAAGCGATGAACAGGATGTGGTCGGTCCTGACCGTGCCGTACTTGGTGCTGACGTTGGAGCCTTCCACCAGCGGCAGCAGATCGCGCTGCACTCCCTCGCGCGAGACGTCGCCGCCGGACGCGCCAGCTTCGCCGCGCTTGGCAACCTTGTCGATCTCGTCGATAAACACGATGCCATGCTGCTCACAGGCATCGATCGCAGCGGCACGCACATCGTCCTCGTTGACCAGCTTGCCGGCTTCTTCCTCGATCAGCAGCGGCCGCGCGGCCTTGATGGTGAGCCTGCGCGACTGCGACTTGCCGCCGCCGAGGTTGGAAAACATGTGCCGCAACTGCTGCCCCATCTCCTCCATACCCGGCGGGGTCATGATGTCCATGCTGACATTGATCGGCACGTCCAGTTCGATCTCGCGCTCGTCCAGTTCTCCGGCGTGCAACATGCGCCGGAACTTGCTGCGCGTGTCGCTGTCCTGCGCCGAAGGCTCCTGGCGCACAGCGTCCGGATCGAAGCCGATGCCGACGCTGCGCCGCGGCAACAGCGCATCCAGGATGCGTTCTTCGGCACGTTCCTCCGCCTGGGTACGCACGCGGGTCTTGGCCTGCTCGCGATACAGTTTGACTGCGGTATCGGCCAGATCGCGCACGATCTGCTCCACGTCCTTGCCCACGTAGCCAACTTCGGTGAAGCGCGTCGCCTCGACCTTGACGAACGGCGCATTGGCCAACGTCGCCAGACGCCGCGCGATCTCGGTCTTGCCGACGCCGGTGGGGCCGATCATCAAGATATTCTTGGGCATCACTTCATCGCGCATCGCGTCGGGTAACTGCATGCGCCGCCAACGGTTGCGCAGCGCGATCGCCACCGCGCGCTTGGCGTCGTGCTGACCGACGATGTGGCGGTCCAACTCCTGCACGATCTCGCGCGGGGTCATGGTGGCGGAGGAGGATTCGATCTTGTGCGACATGGATATACTCACGAATGACGTTGGATTATCGGCACTGACGACCGACGCACGCGACTCACCACGCCCCGCGCACGACGTGCAGCCGATCGATGCAAGAGGAAGCGGTTGCAAGGATGCTGCGCACGCCGCAGCACTGATCGGATGGCATCGAGGCAAACACGATGGCGCATGCCGCTCACAGTTCTTCGACTACCACGTTGCGGTTGGTATAGATGCAGATGTCGCCGGCGATGTTCAACGCCTCGACCGCGATAGTTCTGGCGTCAAGACTAGTATGACCGAGCAGCGCGCGCGCGGCCGACAGGGCATAGGAACCGCCGGAGCCAATGGCAATGATGCCGTCCTCCGGCTCGATCACATCGCCAGTGCCGCCGATGATCAGCGAGGTTTCCTGATCGGCCACCGCCAGCAACGCCTCGAGCTTGCCCAAGCGGCGCTCGGTGCGCCAGTCCTTCGCCAGCTCCACCGCCGCGCGAGTCAGTTGGCCGTACTTTTCCAGCTTGGCCTCGAACAGTTCGAACAAGGTGAAGGCATCGGCGGCCGCGCCGGCGAAACCGGCCAGCACCTGGCCGTCGCGACCGAGCCGGCGCACCTTGCGCGCATTGCCTTTCATCACAGTATGGCCCAACGTCACCTGACCGTCGCCAGCGACGGCGACACGGCCGTCGCGGCGTACCGACAGAATCGTGGTGGCGTGGAAAACGTGAGGATTCTGACTGGGATCCATGCGGCCTCCGAAAGGGTTTTTGAGGTGTGGGGGCGGGCGGCGCCGGGTTCAAGCGCTGCAGCCGATGTCGGCATGTCCGCGCGGCTGCAATGCGCCTCCACGACACTGCCCACGCTGGCTCACGCCACGCCCTCGGCCACGACTGCGCGTACAACGCATCGTGTAGCGCATGAGCACACACTCGCGACAGCGAGGCCGTCACCAATGTCGCGCAGCAACGCGAAGGAATCGACAACAACCACCGCCTTGCACAATGCCATCGCTGCGGCGCTGCTGCGTACTATCGCAGCGTACTCCATGACACGCTTACGCCACGGTAGCGATACCACAAGCTCAGCGCTCAGGACTTGCGTTTGGCGCGCGGATGCGCGGCATCGTAGACCTTGGCCAAGTGCTGGAAATCCAGATGGGTGTAGATCTGCGTGGTGGCGATATCGGCATGGCCGAGTAATTCCTGCACCCCACGCAAGTCACCGGAGGATTCGAGAATATGGCTGGCAAAACTGTGCCGCAGCATGTGCGGATGCACGTGCTTGAACAGCCCCTGGCGGGCCGCCAACTGCTTGATCCGAATCTGCACCGCGCGCGCGCCGATCGGCACCCCGCCACGGCCAGGAAATACCGGCGCGGCGGCATCGGCGCAGTGCTCCTCACGCCATTCCGACAGCGCCTTGCGCGCATGCGAGCCGATCGGCACCAGGCGTTGTTTACCCCCCTTGCCATGCACGCTGACCAGGCCGCTGGCGGCATCCAGGTCACGCCAACGCAACGCGCACAGTTCGCTCAGGCGCAAACCGGAGGAATAGAACAATTCCAGCAGGGCACGATCGCGCAAGCCCAGTGGCACGTCGGTGGGAACTTCGACCAGGCGCACCGCCTCGTCGGCATCGAGTACCTGCGGCAATTTGCGCGGCGCCTTCGGTGCACGCAACGCCGCGGCAGGACTCGCCTCGATATGACCGTGCTTGAGCAGCCAGACATAAAAACTGCGGCAGGCCGACAGGCGCCGCTGCAGGCTCTTCGGCGACAATCCGCGGCGATGCTCGGCGGCGATGAACTGGCGAAGTTGCTCGGCACCGAGCGCCGCCGGCTCACCCAACAGGTTATCCGCCGCCCACGTGGTCAGCGCCGCCAGATCGCGGCGGTATGCATCAAGGGTATGGGCGGACATCCGACGCTCGACCCGGAGATAGGCAAGGAACTCGGAGACCCGACACGTCGCGGAAGACACGGCACTACCAGCCGTCGCATCGGCAACCGCGCCAGGGCGGCTTGCACGCTTTCCGCGTTTGGCGTCTGTCGCCGCCACCTTCATCGTTGCAGCGCCACCACCAGCGCCTCGCCCATCATGCGTAGGAACAATGTCCCCATGCCGGGATAGAAACGGTTGGGATCGCGGCTACCGACCGCGATCAGGCCCAGGCCAGGCAGCGGCAGCAATGCGGTGGATTGCACGGTATCGATCCGCTCGGCGTACAGCAACGCCTGTTTTTCCGGTTGCAGGCGTCCACAGATCGGTTCGCCATCCTTCAGGCAATCGCGGAACGGCGCCAGCCGCGGATCGTCCTGCGCCACGATCTGCAACCAGGGCGCCTGCTCCAAACCGGGCAACGGCTGCAGCAGCACAATGCTGACCAAGTCGCCGTGGAAATCTTCCTGCAACGACGCCGCCATCGCGCGGACGCTATCGGCGGCGCTGCCTTGCCGCATCAGCGCCAGGGTCAACTGATGCGTACGCACGGCCAGACGTTCGTTGACCTGCGCGTTGGCCGCCAATTCGGCCAGGCGTCGCGACAATTCGCGATTTTTGTCGCGCAGCACTTCCAGTTGGTAACTCGCCAACGACGCAGTCGGGCCATCATCGCGCGGCACCACCAGGGTCAGCGCCAGATCGGGAAACTGCTTCAGAAAGCCCGGATGACGGCGCAACCATGCCGCGACCTCGTGCGCACCGATCTTGTCCAGACTCTCGCTCATTGAATCCACTCTCCATCGAAAACAAACGCGGCCGGCCCGGACATCACCAGCGGCGCGGCAGCGTGCGGCCATTGCACGCGCAACTCGCCGCCGGGCAAGACCACGCGCACATCGCGATCCACACGACCGCGTTGCATCAACACCGCCGCCGCGGCACAGGCACCGCTGCCACAAGCCAGGGTTTCGCCGACACCGCGTTCGTACACGCGCAGGCGCAGGCGATCACGATCGATCACTTGCACGAAACCGACATTGACCGAGTCCGGAAACGAGGCATGCTGCTGCAGCAGCGGACCCAGCCGTTCGACGGGCGCGGCATCGACCAAGCCCACTTCCAGTACCGCGTGCGGATTCCCCATCGACACCGCGCCGAAACGCACGCTCTCGCCGTGCATCGGCAGCAGATATTCGTCCAGCGCATCCGGAAAACCGATCAGAGGCACGTCTTCCGGGGCAAAGCGTGGCACTCCCATCGCCACGGCGAACTGGTCATCGTCGCAGCGTTCGATACGGTGCGCTCCGGCGGGACTTTCGATGACGAAACGATCGCCACTGGCGCTGCCATCGCGCACCAACCACGCGGCGACGCAACGCGCACCATTGCCGCACTGCCCAGCGGCGCTGCCATCGGTGTTCCAGATGCGATAGCTGGCCAGTGCCGCCGCATTGCGCGCGGGCTCGATCGTCAGGATTTGGTCGCAGCCGATACCGAAGTGGCGATCGGCCAGACGCACCGCCAACGCGGCATCCGGCGGGGAACTACCATCGCGCAAATCGAGCACCACGAAATCATTGCCCGCACCCTGCATCTTGGTGAAGCGCAGGCGCGCGCCGCGACTGGCCTCACCCTTTTCCATCGGCGGGGGTAGTCGGTTGCGACGGTTGACCGTCGGTCGGCGTGGACGGGGTGGCGGGATCGGAGCTGGCCGGCGGCGTTGCCTCGGGCGTGCTGGCCGGCGCGACCTCCACCGGCACCGGTTTCTGCGGCATCACCAGCGGCCCCTTGTTGCCGCATCCGGTCAGCGCGAACAGCACGGCAGCGGCCAGGACGATACGGATCGAATAAGAGGACGGGGTGCTCATGTGCCGAGTATAGCCACACTGGCATGAATCTGGCTTTGCCACCTCTTCCACCTCGCGCGCGGGAGCGACCACGCCACAGTCCATCGTGCGGCGACTGCTGGTACCACAGCAGTCGCCGCATGCACAGCGCCATTGTCAGCGCCGCCATCCAGATGCGCGACGCCACAGCCTCCAGGCCATCTGGACTCCCAGTGGCGCGCACGCATCACTTCGCGACGTGTTCCACCCCCAACTGATCGAGCACGAACGCGTAGGACTCGGCCAACTCGCGATAGCGGCGGAACCGTCCGGACTTGCCGCCGTGGCCGGCCTCCATATTGACCCGGAATACGATCGGCCGGGTGCCGGTATCGTCCTCGCGCAGCTTGGCCACCCACTTGGCAGGTTCCCAGTACTGCACCTGCGAGTCCCACAAGCCGGTGCCGACGTACATCGCCGGATAGGCCTGGCGCTTGACGTTGTCGTAGGGCGAGTAGCTGAGCATGTAATCGTAATAGGTCTTCTGCTCGGGGTTGCCCCACTCGTCGTATTCGTTGGTGGTCAGCGGGATGCTCGGATCGAGCATGGTGGTGACCACATCGACGAACGGCACCTGCGCCACCAGCACGCGGTAGTCCTGCGGCGCCATGTTCGCCACCGCGCCCATCAACAGACCACCCGCGCTGCCGCCGGCGGCGGCGACACGGTCCGGCGCCGCATAGCCCTGCCGTACCAGCGCGCGGGTCACGTCGATGAAATCGTTGAAGGTATTTTTCTTATGCAACAACTTGCCTTGGTCGTACCAGCGGCGCCCCATTTCCTGGCCACCGCGGATGTGGGCGATGGCATAGACCACACCGCGATCGAGCAGACTGACCACCGGCAGATTGAAGCTCGGATCGGTGGACAAGCCGTAGCTGCCGTAGGCGTACTGGTACAACGCCGCGCGACCGTCCTTTTTGAAGCCCTTTTTGTAGACCAGCGACACCGGCACCTTGACCCCGTCGCGCGCAGTGACCCACAGACGTTCGGTCTGGTATTTGCTGGCGTCGTAACCGATCACCGGCTGCTGCTTGAGCAGTTTGCGTTCGCCGGTGCGGGTATTGAGTTCATACGTCGTGGCCGGCGTAGTCAACGAGGTGTAGCTGTAACGCAACCATGGCGTGTTGGGTTCGGAATTGATCGACAGCCCCATCGAATACGCCGGCTCGTCGACCTTGACGTATTCCTCTTTGCCGTCGACGAAGTGCAGGCGAATCCGCTCCAAGCCATCGGAGCGCTCGGCAATGGCAGTGAAACCATCGAACAAGGCAAACCCCTCGATGAACACGTTTTCGTCGTAATGCAGCCAGGGCTGCCATTGCGCGCGTGCGCTCGCACCATCGGGCGCGGTCATCAGCGTGTAGTTCTTGGCCTTCCAGTTGGTGCGGATCACCCAGCGTCCGTCGAAATGGTCAGCGAAGTATTCGACATCGCGCTCGCGCGGAGCCAGCACCGCGAAGTGTTGCGGGTCGGCGGCAGACGCGTAGCGCTGCTCGGAAGACACGGTGCTTCCCATACTGATGACGATGTACTTGTCGTCGCGGGTACGCTCCAGGCTCAGATAGAAGCTATCGTCCTTTTCCTCGTAGACCAGTGTGTCCTGGGTCGCCGGCGTACCCAGCACATGCTTCTTGACCCGCACGCTGAGCAAGGTTTCCGGGTCGTTCTCGACGTAGAACAGAGTCTTGTTGTCGTCGGCCCAGACCACCTCCGGCGACACACTCGGAATGCGGTCGGCATACACCTCGCCCGTATCCAGGTTCTTGAAACGCACGACATACTGGCGACGACCAACTTCGTCTTCGGTCCAGGCCAGCAGGCGGTTGTCTTGGCTGACCACCGCATCGCCCACGTTGAAATATCCCTTCCCCGCAGCCATCGCATTGACGTCGAGCAGAACTTGCTCCGGCGCGTCCATGCTGCCCTTGCGCCGCGCATGAATCGAATAATCCTTACCACTTTCGTAGCGACTGTAATACCAGTAGCCACGCTCGCGATACGGCACGCTACTGTCGTCCTGCTTGATGCGACCGACGATCTCGGTGTACAGCGTGTCCTCTAGCGGTTTGAGCGGCTTCAGCACATGGTCGGCATAGGCGTTCTCGGCGTTGAGATAGGCCAACATCTTCGGATTTTTGCGCGTGTCGTCGCGCAGCCAGTAATAGGGGTCCTGGCGCACCGCGCCGAACGGCGCCTTGACCGCATGCGGATGCTTGGCTGGGCGCGGCGGTGTGACATCGGTGGCGGAAGCGAAAGAAGTGGTCATGAGCAAGAGCAGGCACGCTAGCAAAGGGCGATACGGCATGTGATGGGGTTCCGGTTAGTGAAACGCAATGGGACTGCGCCCGACAAGGGAGAGACGTCACCGTGCAATGTCGGTCGAGTCTCCCCACAACACCGCATTCTGGCAATACACGCGATGAGTATTTCCGGCCCCGTCACCATCAGCTACCATCGCCGCCATGACCTGTTTGTCCGGCGACACCCCTGCGGCGCCCCCGACTGGACCGGAATACAGCCAGCGCAGCCGCGAGATCGAACCGTTCCACGTGATGGCACTGCTGGCGCGCGCCAACGAACTGGAACACGCTGGCCACGATGTGATCCATCTGGAAATCGGCGAGCCGGATTTCACCACCGCCGCGCCGATCGTCGCCGCCGGTCAGACGGCGCTCGCCGCCGGCCACACCCGTTACACCGCCGCACGGGGATTGCCGGCCTTACGACAGGCACTGGCAGATTTCTACCAACAACGCCACGACATCGACCTGGACCCGGCACGGATCCTGATCACCCCCGGTGGTTCCGGTGCGCTGCTGCTGGCCAGCGCACTGCTGGTGGATCCTGGCAAACACTGGCTGATGGCCGACCCGTGCTATCCCTGCAACCGGAACTTTTTGCGCCTGGTCGAAGGCAACGCGCAGTTGGTCCCGACCGGACCGGACAGCGGCTACCAACTGACGCCCGCATTACTGGAACGGCACTGGAACGCCGCCTGCGTCGGTGCGCTGGTGGCCTCGCCGGCCAACCCGACCGGCACGCTGCTCACGCGTGCCGAGTTGGCAGCGCTGGCGCTGGCGCTGCGCGCACGCGGCGGCCACTTTGTCGTGGACGAGATCTACCACGGCCTGAGTTACGGCATCGACGCGCCCAGCGTGCTGGAGGTCGACGACGACGCCTACGTCCTCAACAGTTTCTCCAAGTATTTCGGCATGACCGGCTGGCGCCTGGGTTGGCTGGTGGCACCACGCGCGGCGGTACCGGCACTGGAAAAGCTGGCACAGCACTTGTACATCAGCGCTTCCAGCATTGCCCAGCAGGCGGCGCTGACGTGTTTTCATCCCGATACGTTACAGATCCTGGAAGCGCGCCGCGCCGAATTCGCACGGCGCCGCGATTACCTGCTACCAGCGTTACGGGCACTCGGCTTCCGCATCGATGTCGAGCCGCAGGGTGCGTTCTATCTGTATGCCGACGTTGGCGCGTTCACCGACGACGCACAAGCGCTCTGCACGCACTTCCTGGAAACCGAGCATGTGGCGCTCACCCCCGGGGTGGATTTCGGCCATCACCGCGCGCACCAGCACGTGCGCATCGCCTACACGCAAAGCCTGCCGCGGCTGCAGGAGGCGGTTGCGCGGATTGCGCGCGGACTGGCGCGTTGGGAGCGCTGAGACGCCGCACTGCATCGGCGTGGCCACGGCCCAGACGATGCAGGACGCTGCGTTCGCGCGGCTGTGCCGGCTGACTTAACTGCCAAACGACACAACCGCTGGTCCGCGGCCTTGCAGGCAGCGGACCACGACGCTCTCACTTGGCAAGATGCTCCCATAGGAAACTGTAAGCCAGCGCCTGCATGTGCGCTTGCTGCGCGTTATTGGCCGCGCCGCCGTGACCGCCTTCGATGTTCTCGTAGAAGGTCACGTCCTTGCCGGCATCGAGCATCTTCGCCGCCATCTTGCGCGCGTGCCCCGGATGCACCCGATCGTCGCGGGTGGAGGTAAGGAAAATCACTGGAGGATAGGCCTTCTTGGGATCGAACAGGTGGTAAGGCGAGAAGGTCCGAATGAATTTCCAATCGTCGGTGTCCGGATTGCCGTACTCGGCCATCCACGAAGCGCCAGCCAGCAGGTGGCTGTAGCGCTTCATGTCCAGCAACGGCACCTGCACAACCACCGCGCCGAACAACTGCGGGTACTGCACCAGCATGTTGCCAGCCATCAGCCCGCCGTTGCTGCCGCCCTCCACCCCCAAGTGCTTGGCCGAGGTGATCTTGCGCGCGATCAGATCCTGCGCGACCGCCGCCATATCTTCATAAGCCTTATGCCGGTTCTGCTTCAACGCGGCCTGATGCCAGCCCGGGCCATATTCGCCCCCCCCACGGATGTTGGCCAAGGCATACACGCCGCCCTGATCGAGCCAGGCGCGGCCCAAGCTACCCGAGTAGCCCGGCGTCATCGAGATCTCGAAGCCACCATAGCCATACAACAGGGTCGGGTGACTGCCATCGCGCTTGAGCTGCTTCGGTCGGATCAGGAAATACGGCACCTTGGTACCATCCTTGGACACCGCGAAATACTGCTCGACTTCGTCCTTGGACGCATCGAAGAAGCTCGGCGTTGCCTTGAGCGTCTCGATGCTCTGCGGACCGCGCTGCACATCGGCCAGCATCAGCGTGGTCGGGGTGAGGAAGTCGGTGACGGTCAGCCAGACCTGATCGTTTTCGTCGGCATCGACCGTTTCGGCAAAAATGCTGCCGAACGCCATATTGCCCACTGGAAACGGCGCACGCGCCCACTCGCCCTCGCCCGGGGTCAGCACCCACAACCGGCTCTTGACGTCGTCGAGAACGTTCAGGACCAGCCGCGACTTGGTCCAGGCGAAGGACTCCAGCGACGTCGTCTTGGTCGGCGCGAACAACACTTGGAACGCACGCTTACCCGCCATGAAGTCGTCGAATTTGGTCACCAGCAAGGCGCCGGCGGGATACGTGGTGCCATCCACAGTCCACGGATCGCGCAATTGCACGGTCAACCATTGCCGGTACACATTTTTGTTGGCCGAATTGGGCACATCGATCTTGCGTAGACGGCCGCCGGCATGGGGATCGCGCAGATACCGTTCGCTGTTGTAAAAGGCCAATACGCGGGATACGAAATCGCGCTCGTAACCGGGGGTGTCGTCGTGCATCGCGAGGATTTGCATATCCTGCGGCTTGCCCTCGTACACCAGCGTCGCGCTCTGCATCGGGGTACCGCGCTTCCACTGTTTGACGATGCGCGGATAGCCGGACGTGGTCATCGACCCGGGACCGAAGTCGGTGCTCACGTAGACCGTGTCGGCATCGATCCAGCCCAGGCGGCCCTTGGACTCGGATCGGAAGAAGCCACCCTTGACCCACTGTTTGGTGCTCAGATCGAACTCACGGGTGACGTCGGCATCGGCGCCGCCGCGCGACAGCGCGATCAAGCAGCGGCGATACTGCGGGCGCAGGCAATCGGCGCCATGCCACACCCAGTTCTCGCCTTCGGCTTTGTTCAACGCGTCCAGGTCCAGCACCGTCTCCCACTTCGGCTCGGGCTTGCGGTACTCCTCCAGGGTGGTGCGTCGCCACAAGCCACGCGTGTGCTCGCGATCCCTCCACAGGTTGTAGTAATAAGGACCGATTTTCTCCACCCACGGGATCTTGGCATCGGAATCCATCACCTCGCGGATACCGGCTTCCCTGGCCTTGAACGCCGGTGTGTCGGCGAGCCGCGCCTCAGCCTTGGCGTTCTGCGTCTTGACCCAGTCCAGCGCCTTGGCGCCGGTGACGTCTTCGAGCCAGGCATAGGGATCTTGGGGCATTGCGGGTTCCTTGGCGGCAACGGAGCCGGCCGTGAGCAAAGCGACGAGCAAGCAAGCCTGCGCGAGAGACGACATGGCGATAGATCCTAGAGAAGGGCCCCGCACCGTATCATGCGTCATTTCGGCCTTCCCCTGCCGAAGGTCAGGCCACGCCGGGAGGCTGTCGCACCCGCCACCGGGCCTGTGTCCGCGGCCGGGCCCGCACCCAGGCCAGCAGCGGCCGCAACGGCATCGGGAAGCGGTGCAACGCCCACCAGGCGCTCAGTGGCATCCCCAGCAACCACAGCGGCCACCAGCCCAGCCATGCGCTGTCTCCGCGCGCGGCGGGCCACACCACAACCATCGCCAGTCCGACCAGCGTCACCTGCTTCAGCAAGCGACACAGGCCCGGATGCGGGACATGAACAAAACGTGACACGGGAATATTCGGCATGACGGTGACTCCGGAGGGACAAGGCGCGCAGCGTGCCGCTGCCACATCTCAAGGACTGCGACGTACCATTGACACGCTGTAAGCGCAAAATTCGTTACGCTCGACCCTACCTCTCGGAACTCCCCATGCGCCTGCTTCCTCTGTTTGCCTCCGTGTTGCTGCTCGGCATCCTCGCCCCTGCGTCGACAGTGCGGGCGAAGTCGCCAGGCCCGGAGCAGGAAGCGGCGCGACCGCCCATCGACCTGCAGCGTTTCATGGGCCGCTGGTACGTGATCGCGCATATCCCGTATTTCGCCGAACGCGGCCATGTCGCCAGCAGCGACGAGTACACGCTCAAGGACAATGGCAAGATCGCCGTGCGCTACCAGTACCGTAAGGGCTTCGACGAACCGCTCAAGGAAATCACCTCTCGCGCCACGGTTAACGAAGGGACCGGTAACCGCCGCTGGACCACCTGGTTCTTCGCCGTGTTGCCCACCAAATACCGAATTCTGGAAGTGGCGCCAGACTATTCCTGGGCGCTGATCGACTATCCCGGACGCGATCTGGCCTGGGTGTTCGCGCGTAGTCCAGACATGAGCCACAAGCAGTACCGCGAATTGGTCGACAAAATGGACCACAAATACGGCATCAACACCGACAAGCTCCTGCGCATCGCGCAACGCCGCGAACAGGTCGGCCGGCTTGGCTTCGAGGTCCCGGAAAAGCCCTGAACGGCCCAGCACTCGCCGATCGATCACCTGGCGCTCAGCGAATTCCCCGGCGCTGCTCGTATGATCGGGGTGCCCTCCCCCACAGACAGGTGCACCACTTGGCCAGCATACTTTCCGAATCCATCGACAACCCAGCCGGCTCCTCTGCCCAAACGGCGATGATACGTGGCCAGGTGTTCGCGCAAAACTGCCCCTCCCGCGCGGTACTGAGCCACGTGACCAGCCGCTGGGGCGTGCTGGTGTTGGTAGGGCTGCGCAAGGGCACGCACCGCTTCGGCGACCTCCGCCGCAGCCTGGAGGGAGTCAGCGAAAAGATGCTGTCACAGACCTTGCATGCGCTGGAAGCGGACGCATTCGTGCAGCGCACCGCCTACCCAGTGGTACCGCCGCATGTGGAGTACACCCTGACTCCGCTCGGCGAAGAGATCGCCGTGCATGTGCATGCACTGGTTGACTGCATCGAGCGCAACATCGGCAGCATTCTCAGCGGTAGCGCCGTAGCAGACGCCCTGCCGGAATAGCCCGACAGGGCGCGGCCACCGACGCTGGCCAGCTCAATCCTCGCTGTAATTGCTCAATGCCAGCGCAAGAAGCGCCTTGGCCTGCTCGCGCAGCGAGCGCGGCTCGACGATCTCGGCGTCGGAACCATAGTGCAGCACATCCATCAACAACTCGCGCGAGACGCTGTACGGCACTTTCAGTTCGTAGCGGCCATCGGGCAAAAATCGCCCTTGTTGCTTGGAGTGCCAGTGCTCGTCGGCGACCCAACGCGCCGCCTTGGGACTGAACACGATCGTGGCCCACCCCTTGGGCGCACCGGAGAAAATCCCATAGCTAGATGAAAGCTGAGAATCCAGTTCGGCGTCGGCGACGTCCTGCGCCGGCGGATCGAGCAACCGCGCATGATTGATACGGTCCACCGCGAAACTACGCACCGCATCGCGACCGTGATCCCAAGCATCCAGGTACCAGTTGTCGCGGTAGTGGGTGATGCGCTGCGGCGAGACGGTCCGTTTGGTCGATTCGTCGGTGGAACGCGCGCGGTAATCGAACGACAGCCGCTTACGCTCCAGCACCGCCGAGGCGACAGTGCGGAAACTGGCCTCGTCGAGCTTACGACCGCGATGCGGAATCACCCGCACCCGCTCCACCGGCCACTGGGTCACCCCAGCCTGCGCGGCGAGCAGGCTCTCGATACGTTGCTGCAACGGCGCCAGCACCGAGGACAACACTCCGCCACCAGTACGCGCCAGCAACTGTTGCGAGGCCAGCAGCGCATGCAGTTCCTCGGAACTCAGCCAAAGCCCGGGCAATTCGAAACGGTCGCTCTCGGCGGATTCGTAGCGGAAACCCGCTTCGCCATCGCCTTCGACCGGTGCCATCAGCGCATCGCGCAGGAACGCCAGATCGCGGTAAACAGTGGCGCGGGAACAGCCCAGTTCGTCCTGCAGCCGCGCCACCGTCACCGGGTAGCGCGCGGACTTGAGCTGGCGGTGCAGTGCATTGATACGTTCGTAGCGGTCCATGGCACAATTATGTCTGAGTCCGAGGCCGAAAACGCCCGCTGCAGCGCAGCCTGGCGCCGCCAGCGACCAAACCGGCAATGCAGCGCATGACCAGGGTGTCATGTGGATCCGGTATGATGAAATCGTTTTCAACTCGTTAGCCGAAGGCTGCGTCCCGCCCCCCTCCGGAGAAAAACTCATGTCCCGCCGTGCCCCCATCGCATCCACCATCGCCTCATTGCTGCTGAGCGCGTCTCCGGCATGGGCCGCCGACACGGCTGCCCCCACGGATCCGGCCAGCTCGCCTTGGAGCGGTTCTGGCGAACTGGGTATCGCGTCCTCGCATGGCAATAGCTCCAACGAGAGCATCAACGGCAGGTTCAAAGGTCAATACGTGGATGGCGACTGGATCCACAGCCTGGACTTGTTCGCGTTACGCGCCAGCGCCGATTACACCAACACCAACGCGGACGGCACGATCACACGCTTGCGCCAGACCACCTCCAACCGCTACACCGGCAGCGCTGGCAGCGCGTTGCAACTCGGCGAGCACCGTCAGTTGACAGCCAACCTGCGCTACGAACGCGACGACTTCGCCACCTACGACCGGCTGGGCACGATCGGTATCGGCTACGGCACGCGGATCATGGACGGCGACCACAAGAGCATCGATGTACAGATCGGCCCCGGCGTACGCCGCGCCCACGACGTGGCGCAGGACCGCACCGAAACCGGGCTGATCGGCCGCGGTCTGGTTGATTTCAAGTATGGACTGACCCACAACACCGAACTGAGCAACACCCTACTGGTCGAATCGGGCGCCTACGACACCTTCGCTCAGGACGACCTGGGCATCTCGGTGAGCATGAACGAACGGCTGGCGCTCAAAGCCGCTTGGCAAGCGCGTTACAACAGCGTCGTCAGTGGCGGAAAGAAGAAGACCGACACCTTGGCCACGATGAACGTGGTGTACAAGTTCAAATAAACCCAGGATTCGGCACCACCCTGCCCTAGACGGCCACGGACGGGTGCCTGCTAGCGCGGGCAGCAGAACCTCCGGGGCAAGTCGCCCGGTCTATGCGAGCAATGCGCCAGCGCCGGCAGCTAGCAGGGCATCGGCCACGGCCTGACCTAGCGCCTGTGGATCCTGCGCGCTGCGCTGTATCTGCGCGCGCACCAGGCGCCCGTCGGCAACGTCACCGACCAGTCCCTGCAGCAACAGATCCTCGCCGCGCCACTGGGCGAAGGCAGCGACCGGAACGTGACAACTGCCGTGCAGCGCGCGGTTCATCGCCCGCTCGGCCTCCACGCAGGTACGCGTCGCAACATCGTCCAACACGGCGAACAACGCGCATGCTGCCGCCATGTCCTGGCGGCATTCCACCGCGATTGCCCCCTGCGCCGGGGCCGGCAGCCAGTCCGGCGCCTGCAGCCGCTGAGTGATGCGACGTTCCAGGCCCAGCCGTTGCAGGCCAGCACAAGCCAGTACGATCGCGTCGTAATCACCATTGTCCAGCTTGGCCAGACGCGTGTTGACGTTACCTCGCAGGTCCAACAGCTGCAGATCAGGACGCCGCGCACGCAGTTGCGCCTGCCGACGCAACGACGAGGTCCCTACACGGGCACCGAGCGGCAGCGCATCCAATGCCGCGTACAGGTTGGAAATCAGCGCATCGGCCGAATCGGCACGTGGCAAGATCGCCGACAGCACGAACGGTCGCTCCAATTCCATCGGCACATCCTTGAGCGAATGCACCGCGCAATCGGCGTCGCCGCGCAGCATCGCCAGCTCCAGTTCCTTCAGAAACAGTCCTTTGCCACCGATCGCCGCCAACGAGCGGTCCAACACTTCGTCGCCGCGCGTACTCATCGGCACCAGCAGCACCTCCAGTTGCGGGTGCGCGCGCCGCAGGCAGGCGGCGACATATTCGCTCTGCCAAAGGGCGAGCGGACTCTTGCGGGTGGCAATACGCAGGATCTTCATCCACGCATTATCACGGAAAGTCGTCTTCCGCCGCTGCCGCAATGGGAATGCGGCACCTTCAGCGCTGACGGATCTCCTGCCGCAACTGCGCCACGCAACGCCTGCTCACTTCCAACGGCTGCTTGCCATGGCGCAGCACCGCCTGTACCTGCCCATCGCCAAGACGGCGCAGTTCGACCAGTTCCTGGCGCGCAACCAAACAGTTGCGATGGATGCGAACGAAGCGCTCGGCAAACTCCTCCTCCAGCGAGCGCAGCGATTCCTCGATCAAATCTTCGCCCCCCGCATGGTGGACCACCACGTACTTCTCCTCGGCCTGGAAATAGTGGATGGTATCGAGCGGAATTAGGCGCAGAATGCCGCGCAAACGCGCGCACAGCTGGGTACGACGCTGCATCGGCACAGCCGCGCTGTCGGCACGCCCAGCTACGAACATGCGGGCACGCTGCAATGCCGCCGCCAGACGCTCGGCACGCACCGGCTTCATCAGATAGTCGATCGCCGCCGCTTCGAACGCGGACAAGGCATGCGCGTCGTAAGCCGTGCAAAATACCACCGCCGGCCGGGGCTCGAACGCAGCAAGGTAGCGAGCGGCCTCCAGGCCATCGAGACCGGGCATCGCAATATCCAGTAACACCAGATCCGGGCGCAACCGATCGCAGGCATGCAAGGTCTCCAAACCGCTGCCGGCCTCAGCCACCACCTCGACACTGGGGTGCTCGGTCAACAGGACACGCAGACGCTCGCGGGCCAGGGGTTCGTCGTCGGCGATCAGCACTTTCACCTGCGTGTCCTCGGTCGGCTGGCGTGCGCGCTGGATGCATAGTAGCGGGCGCCCTTGATACCTGCCATCGGCGGCAAGCGACCCCGCCAGCACCAGCCTGGGCTCAGACGGCAGCGAAACGCGCCGCCATCCAATCGCCAAGATCGGCGACCTCCTCGGGGCAGACCTGATGCGCCATCGGATAACCCTGCCACTGCACCGGCATGCCGAGCGCCCGCAGCGCCTGCGCGGTCTGCTCGGCATAGACCTGCGGGATCACCGGATCGCTCTGCCCATGGGCCATGAACAGCGGCTGCGACAGCGCCGTCGGGGCATGCCAGCGGGCCACCTCGGCAAGTTCCGGCAGATAAGTCGACAGACCGATCAGGCCCGCCAACGGCTGTTGCCTACGCAACCCGGCCGCCAGGGTGATCGCCCCACCCTGGGAGAAACCGGCCAATAGCAAGCGTTCGGCAGGAACACCACGGGCATGCTCGCGCGCGATCAGTTCCTCAACCTGGGCGACCGAGGCCGCGACCCCGCTGCTGTCGGCGCGGTGAGCAAAGTCCATGCTGACAATGTCGTACCAGGCACGCATACGCACGCCGTTGTTGATGGTCACCGCGCGCATCGGCGCGTGCGGGAATACGAAGCGCAACGAAGGCCAACCCGGCCGGACCAGTTGCGGCACCAATGGTGCGAAGTCGTGACCATCCGCCCCCAGCCCATGCAGCCAAAGAACGGTCCAGCGTGGCGCGGCACCGGTTTCGTGTTCCACTGTCTCCAGCATGTTAGCTCCCTATCGTGACGCCAAGCATTATGCCCGGCTCACGCCTCGACGCACCGCGCGGCGGCCTCCCGGCGCAACTCTGCCGCGCGCAACAACACCGCCGGTGGCTGGGATTCTTCTGGAATGGCGAAAATGTGCAACTTGCGCAACCACAGGCCAACCGCGCGCGAGGAACTGATCGCCACCACCGGTACGGCAAGCGCCATGCCGATCACCACTGGCGCCATCCACGCGGCTAGTGACGGCGAGACCGCATAAGCCATGCCGCCCATCAACAGCCCAAACGCGCTCAGCCCGCCGTAGCCGCGCAACAGTGCCCGCCAGGACAGACGGCCGTCGTCGCGTTGCTGCACATCCCAACCGGAATCCTTGCCGGCCAGCACCTCGGCAACACCGCGCGACTGTATGTACATCACCACCGGCGCCATCAACGCAGCCAACAGCGTCTCCAGCAACATGCTCAACAGCGCACGCAATGCGCCGCCGCACCCGCGTCGCTTCTCAGACTTGAACACCATCGCCAGATAACCCAGCATCTTGGGCGCCAACAGCACGAACATGGTCACCGCGAACACCCAGAACATCCGGCTGGAATCCTGCTGGTGCCAGTAGCGTGCAGGCGAAAACGGCGCCAGCACCGAAGCGACTAGATCGATGCCGCCGTTCTGCAGCGGGATGGCGATGCCGATCAACATCAGCATGCCCCACATCGGCGCGGTGAAGTAATGTCCGATACCGACCAGCATGTGCATCCGACTGACCCAGTGCAGACCGCGCGCGGTCACTACCTTGGAGTGCTGCAAGTTGCCCTGGCACCAACGACGGTCGCGTACCAGCAAATCGGTCAACGTCGGCGGACCTTCCTCGTAGCTGCCCTGCAGATACGGCACCATGTGCATTGCCCAACCGTCACGACGCATCAACGCTGCCTCGACGAAATCGTGGCTGAGCACATGACCGCAGAACGGCTTGCGTCCAGGTAGCACCGGCAGGCCAGCGTGCGCGGCAAATGCCTCGGTACGGATCATCGCATTGTGGCCCCAGTAGTTACTCTCCGCACCGTGCCACCAGGCGACACCGAAAGCGATCACCGGACCATAGACACGGCCGCCAAACTGCTGCATGCGAGCAAACAGGGTATTGCCATTGACCACTTCCGGCAGCGTCTGGATCAGGCCGACATCCGGATTGGCTTCCATCCCCGCTGCCAGGCGCACGATGCTATCGCCGGTCATCAGACTATCCGCGTCAAGGATCAACATCTGCGGATAAGCGCCGCCGAAACGGCGTACCCAGTCGGCGATATTGCCAGCCTTACGCCCGGTGTTGCTGGCACGACGGCGGTAGAACAACCGGCCCTGGCCACCGACACGCTCAAGCAGTTCGGCGTAGACGACTTCTTCCTCTGCGCCGATGGCGGGACGCGTGGTGTCGCTGAGGATGAAGAAATCGAAGCGCTCGAGTTGACCCGTGTCCTGCACCGACTCGTAGATCGCCTGCAAGCCGGCCATCAGCCGATGCGGATCCTCGTTGTAAGTGGGCATCAACAAGGCGGTGCGGCAGTGCACGCTGGGCAGCGGCGCATCCGGGTCGATGCCGAGCTTGCGGCCATGGCCGAACACCAGGGTAAAGAACCCGGCCAGCGCACTGACAAAGGACAACGCAATCCAGGCGAACAGCGGAACGAACAACACCATCAGACAGCCTTCGAGCACGCTGACTCCGCCGATCAGCAGGACCTTGCCGATCAGCATGCTGGCATAGGCGGTCATCGCTGCGGTGGTGCCGAAGACATAGAAACGTCGCCAAGCGATGCCCATTGGCGTACTGGGTAGACGTCGATTGAGCAGCTTGCCTTCGCTCAGCGACTGCAGCGGCATTGCTAGCGGTGCCTCCGGCGGCAACACGGCATGACCGGCATCGAGGAACACTGCTGAGGGCATGGGCCGGGACGGAGCGACAGTGCTCATGCCATCCACCGATGGCTTTGGACACAGCCGCGCCAGTATTGGGGCTGTGTGCGCACGGACATCGCGACGTTTAACGTCACAGCCGCACGAACCTTATTATGTTCGCCACTCGATACCACGTTCGCTCGCTCCTGTCGGCAGGCACACCAGTGCCACTGTAAAGCCTAGATAGTATGCTCACGAAGGCTGTTACAGGCGTTGCGGCGGCCCCAGGCGCCAGATCCATTCAGGCATGCCAGCCTTCAACGGACCATAAGATCTCCCCAGGACACGAGCCCCGCCCGGGTTCGGGCCAGACACGGGACAGCCACCACCGGCACGGGCGAACACTTACACCTGCTAAGAAACGTTGGAATCAGCGCTATCGCCAAGCGGCCGAGGCACCAACGGGAAGGCCAGCGTGATCGTGGTGCCGCGACCCAATTCGGAATCGACATCGACAAACCCACCGGCCTGACGCACCAAGCCATAGACCTGGGCCAACCCCAGCCCTGTCCCCTTCCCTTCCGGCTTGGTGGTGAAATACGCCTCGAACAGGCGCGACTTGGTCTCTTCCGACATCCCCTCGCCCTGATCGCTAACCACCAGGGTGACGTACGTACCGGGTTGGCGCATCGCCACCGCGCGCAAAGGCGGCACTTCCAGCGTACCGCAACGGATCCAGACCACGTCGCCCGGGCGGCAGGCATCGCGCGCATTCAGGGCCAGATTCATCACCGCCTGTTCGACCGAATTGCGGTCGGCATAGGTGGTCGCGGGACTGGCGGATGTATCCATCTGCAGCCGCATCTCGCTGCCCAGTGCCTGTGCCAGCAGCGGCTGCATCTGCACGACAAGATCGCACAGGTCCAACCACTCTGGCTTGACCGGATGCGCCCGCGCGAAGCCGAGCAGGCGCCGGGTCATCCGCGCACCATGCTGCAGCGCATCGCCGGCGATGCCCAGCAACCTGCGCTGATCCGGCTGCAGACGCTGCGGTTGGTCGGCGACCATACTCACCGAGGTCATCGCGGTCTGCAGCATGTTGTTGAAGTCGTGAACGACGCCGGCGAGCATCTGTCCGACCGCCTCGCCCTTCTGTGCCTGGGCCATGGCGCGCTCGGCAACGCGCTGCGCCGCCAAGGCGATATCCAGTTGCCCACGCAATTGCGAATGCTGCGCCTGCCAATGCCGTCCAAGCGCCGCAGCCTCGGCCTGCACCACCGCCTCTGTCTCCGCCCCGTCCTCCGCGCGCCCCAGCGTCAGGTCGCCGAGGGTGCGCAGCGCCTGCTCGATTTGACGCTGCGGGGTGACATCGCGACTGATCACCAACACGCTTTCGACCAGTGCCGACGCATTGGCCAGCGGACTGACCATCACATGCCACCACCGTTGCCGCCCATCCTGAGATGGGCGTTGCGCCCAGAATTCGTTCTGCTCGTTGCGTAAGGCCGCAGCAAAGGCGGCATCGGCGAGCGGCTGCATATCTTCTGGCCACAGCCCCACCCAGAGGCGTCCGACGATGCTCTTGGGCTCCGATACCCCAAGCAAGGTCAACCCGTGCGTATTGATCGAACGCACGATGCCATCGCGACCGACTTCTTTGATGCAATCGTGCGAGAGTTCGACGATCTGCCGATAGCGGGCGTGAGTGGACAAGCTGCATCTCGCAGTAATTTAGTGAAATCGAGAATATCGGGATTGCCCCAGCATCACCAGCGCTTCACTGGAAAACCGTGAAGCTGCGTCCACACAGTATTCGGTGGTGACAGCATTATGCGCACGACAGGCGCCCTGGCCACAATTCTTTTGGTTGAAGACGATCAAACCATAAGAGAACTAGCCGCCGACATGCTGACTGCCGATGGATACCGCGTGCTGGCGGCAAGTACAGCGAACGAAGCTATGGAGAAGCTGGCGCGGCACCCGGACGTGGATCTGATCTTCAGCGACGTGCAGATGCCCCGTTGCGACGGCCTCGGCATGGTCCGCCAGCTCCGGCGCAAAGGGATTGCCCTCCCCGTCCTGCTTACCTCGGGCTTGCACACCCCCGAGGCAGGCAATCTACCAACGCAGACCTGCTTCCTGCCCAAACCATACCGCCGCAGCGAACTGCTCGCCGCACTACATCGCTTGCAAAGTGGAACCCTCTAGCCCCGGCAACCTACGCCCGTGCATCATCGAATCGCATACTGGATTTTCCCGCAAGAACAAAACCGTTCAATTCCAGTCGTAAATGCACTGTAACTCGCACCATCTCGCGAATACGCACCAGCATCCCAGAAATGACACCGCGCACAGCAACGATTGCGCACTGGCGCACCATCCTCCCCGCACAGCGAAACTAAACGATTCATTGGCACCCATGTTGCGCATGCGACTGCATGCCAACGGCTTTATGTTCTACCGCCACCCGCTTACCAATGTAGACAAGGCTGTACTTCACGCACCTTTTATTGCGTGAATCGTAGTTTAATCGAACAGCGTCAAATTGCTTCGATACTAGCAAGCGCATCGCCCTTATCCCATGGCCACGTCGCGCGTCCGCGAGGACTCGCAACTGCTGTTGCTTTCCGTGTGACCGTCCCCCCACTGCTCCGACGGAATCGCCATGTCTCCCCGCATCACTACCGATCTTTCCGACAGACAACGCGATAGCCACCCCGTGCTACCTGTACGGCGCCATCGTCACCGTGATACGCGCGGCCGCTTCGTGCGCAGCGCCGAGCTAACTGTCAAGTTACAGTCGACACTACGCCGCGCCAGCCTGTTCGTCACCTCCGAGATGGCCGACTTCATCAAGGCCGGCGGACTCGGCGACGTTGCCGCGGCACTGCCGCGTGCGCTGCACTGCAGTTGCGACATCCGCGTCTTGATCCCCGGTTACCCAGCGGTGCTGCGCAAGACCGGTCCGCTGGAAATTGTGGGCCGGGTCGCTGCGCATGCGGCATTGCCGGCCTGCGCACTTGGTCGCATCGAGCAGCCGGATGGACTGTGCGTCTATGTCCTGCTGTGCCCAGCACTCTTCGAGCGCCAGGGATCGCCCTACGTCTGCAGCCAGGGCCGCGACTGGGACGACAATGCACTGCGCTTCGCCACCCTGTCGTATGCGGCCGCACAAATCGCGGGCGACCGCGCCGGACTGGACTGGACCCCGGACCTGCTGCATCTCAACGACTGGCCATGCGCGCTGGCTGCCGCCTACGTGCGCTGGTCCGGCGGACATACCCCATGCCTGCTGACCATCCACAACCTCGCCTACCAGGGCTTGTTCCCGTATGCGAAGGCGGCGGCGCTGGGCATTCCCAATGAAGGCTTGCAGGATATGGAGTTCTACGGGCAGATGTCGTTCCTGCGCGCCGGCATCGTCCACGCCCACCATGTCAACACCGTCAGCGTCAGCTACGCCGCGCAGATCACCAGCCCGGCACAGGGCTGCGGCCTGGACGCCTTGCTGGCACGGCACGCCGCCAGCGGCCGCCTCAGCGGCATCGTCAACGGCATCGACGCGAGCTGGGATCCACGCACGGACACGCACCTGCAAACCCATTTCGGCATCGGCCAGTTCCAGGGCAAGCACGAGAACGCCGCGCAGGTGCGCCACGCATTCGGCCTGCTCGACAGCGAGGGCCCACTGTTCGCGGTGGTATCGCGGCTGGTCCACCAAAAGGGCCTGGATCTGATCTGCGAGGTCGCGCCGCAGATCGTCGCCGCTGGCGGGCAGATCGTGATCATCGGCGGCGGGGAGCCGCAAATCGAAGCGGCGGTGGCAGCGCTGGCGCATCACTACCCCGGCCATGTCGGCGCGTACATCGGCTTCGAAGAGCAACTAGCGCGGCGCATGTTCGCCGGCTCGGACTTCCTGCTGATGCCCTCGCGCTTCGAGCCTTGTGGACTCAGCCAGATGTACGCTCAGCGCTTCGGCAGCCTGCCGATCGCGCACGCCACCGGCGGCCTGATCGACACGGTGGACGATGGGGTGACCGGTTTCCTGTTCGAAGAGCCATCCGCCGACGGCCTGGGCCGCTGCCTGCAGCGTGTATTCCGCACCTTCCGTCTGCCGGGCCTGCTGCAAGCGATGCGGCGCGCGGCGATGCTACGCCCCAGCGGCTGGGAGTTGGCCGGGCGCAAGTACATGGCGCTGTACGAGCGTACCGCCGCGCCAGTGGCAGCCACGACAACCGGCACCGCGTCGATAGCAACGGCCAGCGTATGAGCGAATGCGAACAGGCCGGGCTCCCTGTTGCGAAATCGCATGTGACGACACACATGCAACTGGATAACCCTCGTCTTGCACGACAAGCGTACGGCGAATGAACATGGCAACGATGCTCGCATCAACCGATAACACCAGTACGAACAGCGCTGCGCCGCGTTGCGGCGCTTGGCCGAGCACCGAGGGCGAGGTTGTCTTCGCGCTATGGGCACCGGACGCCACAGGTGTGGAACTTGTCTTCGACGATGACCGGCGGCAGGCGCTAAGCGCCGTCGGCGACGGCTATTTCGCTGCCACGGTGGCATGCCCGCACGGCACCCGCTACCGCTATGCGGTCGATGGCCATGCGCCGGTACCGGACCCGGCCTCGCGCTGGCAGCCCGACGGCGTACACGGCGCCAGCGCCGTGCTGGCCACCGATGGCTATCGCTGGCGGCACCACGACTGGCAAGGCCGGCCCTGGGCGGAAACGGTGTTCTACGAACTGCACGTCGGCACCTGCGGCGGCTATGCCGGATTACGTGCGCAATTGCCTACGCTGGCAGCGTTCGGCGTGACCGCGATCGAGCTGATGCCGCTGAGCGCATTTCCCGGCCGCCGCAACTGGGGCTACGACGGCGTGCTGCCATACGCGCCGGCGTCGGCCTACGGCCATCCGGACGAACTCAAGGCACTGATCGACGAGGCCCACGGCCTGGGTCTGAGCGTGTTCCTGGACGTGGTCTATAACCATTTCGGGCCGGATGGTAACTACCTGGGACAGTACGCATCGACCTTCTTCCGTGCCGATGCGCCGACGCCATGGGGCGCAGCGATCGACTTCCGCCTGCCACAAGTACAGCGCTATTTCATCGACAACGCGCTGATGTGGCTGCACGAATATCGCTTCGACGGCTTACGCCTGGACGCGGTCCACGCCATCAAGCCCAACGCCTTTCTGGATACGCTGCGCGAGGCAATCATGGCCAGCGTGGAGGATGGACGTCACGTACACCTGGTCTTGGAGAACGAAGCAAACCAAACCAGCTTGCTGATGCGCGGCTATAGCGCACAGTGGGACGACGACTTCCACAACAGCCTACACGTGCTGCTGACCGGCGAACACGAGGGTTACTACGCCGGCTTTGCCGATGCCCCGGCGCAACACCTGGCGCGGGTACTCGGCGAAGGCTTCGCCTACCAGGGCCAGGCCGATCATCGCGGCCATCCCCGCGGCGAGCCCAGCAGCCAGTTGCCACCGCACAAATGCGTGATTTTCGCGCAGAACCACGATCAGATCGGCAACCGCGCCTATGGCGACAGACTCATCACCCAGGTCGCCGAACCGACACTGCGCTCAGCGCTGGCGCTGACTGCCCTGACCCCGATGATCCCGCTGTTCTTCATGGGCGAACCCTGGGGCTGCCGCGCACCATTCATGTTTTTCACCGATTTCCCGCCACCGCTGGACGAGGCCGTACGCGAAGGCCGACGCCGCGAGTTCGCGCAATTTGCCGCATTCGCCGACCCACAGCAGCGCGCGCGCATTCCCGACCCGAATGCGCCAAGTACGTTCCAAACCTCCATCGCCGACATCGGCGACGCCACCCACGGCGACGGTGTGCGCTGGTGCGACTGGTTCGTGGCCGTGCTGGCATTGCGTCGTCAGTACCTGCTGCCTGCACTGACCCAGGCACGTTCGCTAGGCGCGCGCGTGCTCGGGCCGAAGGCGGTTACCGCCGGCTGGCGCATGGGCAGGGACGAATGGCACGTCGCGGTCAACTTCGGTGACACGCCGGTGCCGCTGGACCTGCCCGGCATCGCTGTACACCGGGAAAACACCGGGGAAAACCCGGCGTCCCTGCCACCGGCCGCCTTCGTCGCACACTACCGCTGCGGCAGCGCATCGTGAGCGCAGGCTGTCGCGACGCGATCGCGTCCGTGTGGCCGACGACACCCCGCTGGTGCTCCGCTTCCCCCTACGCTCACGCATACGCTCTGCGATCACACGCACCACCGGCGACAGCGAAGATGCGGTGCGCTTTCCATCTCGATGCAGCCGGCCCGTCCCCATGACCGACGCCGCACTGCATACCCTGGCCAGCGCTGCCGGCCTGCTGGTGAACTGGATCGATGCCAGCGACATCCCGCGCACGGTCGGCGCAGACACACTACGCCTGGTACTGAACACGCTGGGCCTGGACGCACGCGACAACACCGCCTGCCGCGACAGTCTGCGCCGACTACAGGCCGATACCGCCACACCGCCATTGCTGACCACAGACCCGGACGCGGCGCTCGACATCGGCGCTACACCCGGCACGGCGTACCGACTGGAACGCGAAGACGGCTTGCACCTGGAAGGCCATTTCGATGCACATGGTCGCCTCGCTGCACCCGCCGCACCCGGCTACTGGGCCCTACTGCATGGCGAACGCCGCACCACCGTGGCGGTGGCGCCGCCGCGCTGCTACAGCGTCGCCGACGCAGTCGGCATCCACGACCCGCGGCGTTGGGGGCTATCGCTACAGGTCTATTCGACACAAGGTGCGCACGACGCCGGCATTGGCGATGCAGACGGCGTGGCCACCTGGGTCACACGCATCGCCGCAGCCGGTGGCGATGCCATCGCCCTCAGCCCGGTCCACGCGGCGGCTCCGGTCGGCACGCACTACAGCCCGTATTCGCCGAGCGACCGCCGTTTCCTCGACCCACTGCAAGCCGCACCGGCGCACGTCCTCGGCACGCTCGCCACGCAGCGCGCCATAGAAACAGCCGGACTGACGCAGAGCTTCGCCGCGGCACAGGCACGCCCGCTGATCGACTGGCCCGCCTCGGCCACAGCAAAATGGCGCTGCTTGCGTCAGTTGCATGCCGATTTCGGCCACGCCGACGCCGCACTGCACGCGGACCTGGCGAACTTCGAGCACGATGGCGGAACCGCGCTGCGCGAATACGCCATCTTCGCCGCGCACGCCTTCGGCGATACCGATCCGGCCCTGCATCGCTTCGCGCAGTGGCTGGCCGCACGCAGTTGGGCCAGCGTGCAGCGGCAGGCGCGGGCAGCCGGCATGGGCATCGGCCTGATCGCCGACCTGGCGGTGGGCTTCGACCCACACGGCGCCGAAGCCGCGGCCTGGCCAGAAGCGGTGTTACATGGCCTGGAACTTGGCGCCCCCCCGGATGCGTTCAACCGCGACGGCCAGGCCTGGGGCATCAGCGGCTATGCGCCGAACGCACTGCGTGCCAGCGGCTATGCGCCCTTCATCGCCCTGTTGCGCGCGGTACTGCGCGACCGTGGCGGCGTGCGCATCGACCATATTCTGGGCCTGCTGCGACTGTGGGTAATCCCAAGTGGCACGTCCTCCACCGATGGCGTGTATCTGCGCTATCCACTGCACGACCTGCTGCGCCTGCTGGCGTTGGAATCGTGGCGGCACCGCGCCATCGTGATCGGCGAAGACCTGGGCGTGGTGCCGGACGGCATCCGCACAGAGCTGTCCCAACGCGGCGTGATGGGCATCGACGTACTGCTGTTCACTCGCGACCCAAACGGCGCCTTTCTGCCACCGATGCAGTGGCGCCACGACGCCATCGCCACCACCACCACCCACGATCTGCCGACCCTACGCGGCTGGTGCCAAGGCAAGGACATCGACTGGCGCGCACGCCTGCAGTTGTGCGATGCCACCCAGCAACGCATCGACCATCTGACACGGCATGCGGATGTGGCACAGATGGAACGCGCCTGTGCCGCCGCACTGCCGCCGGGACAAACCATCGACCCGGAACAGATGGCACTGTGCTTCGTCGGCGCCACACCTTCGCCGCTGGCGCTGTTGCCCGCCGAGGACGCACTCGGCCTGGACCAGCAACCCAACCTGCCCGGCACCATCGACGGCCATCCGAACTGGCGTCGACGCCTGCAATCCCCCGACGCGGACACCACCGCGACAACGCTGGCGACGCGCCTAGATGCCTTCGCGCAGACACGCCGCCACGCATCCGTCACCGCCACTGACGCGCCAACCACCGACGCATGTGCATGATCCCGCTGCGCGCGACTGCCCGCCTGCAACTGCATGCTGGTTTCACCCTCCACGATGCGGCCACGCAGGTGCCTTACTACGCCGGCCTAGGCATCAGCCACCTGTATCTGTCGCCGATCGGCACCGCCGTGCCCGGCTCGACCCACGGCTACGACGTGACCGATCCGCGCCAGGTCAACCCCGAATTGGGCGGCGAGCCGGCGCTACGACACCTGTCCGAACAAGTCCGCGCGCATGCCATGGGCCTGATCCTGGACATCGTGCCCAACCACATGGCCACCCATCCGAACAACCCGTGGTGGTGGGACGTCCTCAGCCACGGCCGGCGCAGCCGCCATGCCAACTGGTTCGACATCGACTGGCGCGCGCCCGGACGCGACGGCAAGCTATGGTTGCCCGTTCTGGACCGCCCCTACGCGCAAGCACTGCGCGAGGGCGCACTACAACTGGGTGTGACCGAGGACGGCAACGTGCGCGTGGAGCACCACGATCAACGTTTCCCGATCCGCCTGGAAGGCGCGATCGCCCAGGCATCGCCCGCCACGCGCCAAGTCTGGGCGGCACAGCTCAACGCTACCGCGCAGACGGGCGAGGACGCACTGCACCGCCTACTCGAACGTCAATGCTACCGCCTGGCCTGGTGGCGGGTCGGCAACGACATGCTCAACTACCGCCGCTTCTTCGACATCACCTCGCTGGCAGCGCTGCGCGTTGAGCGGCAGGAGGTATTCGCCGCCGTCCACGCACTGCCCTTGCGGCTGGTCGCCGAGGGCCACCTGGACGGGGTCCGCGTGGACCACGTCGATGGACTCGCAGACCCCACCGGCTACGTGCAACGGCTGCGCGCGCAACTGGACCGCGCCGGACGCAAGCGTGGCGTCGGCACCGACGGCATCGCGCTGTATCTGGAAAAGATCTTGGCCCCGCACGAACGTCTGCGCACCGACTGGCCGTGCGACGGCAGCACTGGCTACGACGCCATGGACCAGATCGCCGGTGTATTACACGATCCCGCTGGCGCCGCGCCGCTGACCGCGCTGTGGCGGCGTTGGAGCGGACGCAGCGGCGATTTCGACCAAGAGCAACGCACCGCGCGCGAAGAGATTCTGCAAGGATCGCTGCAAACCGAATTCATGCGTGCGGTGCAGGCGCTGACCGCTGCCGCGCGACTGGATCCGCTCACCCAAGAATTCAGCTCGCAGATGCTGGCGCGCGGTCTGGCCGCAATATTGCGGCACTTCACCGTCTATCGCACCTATGCCGGCGCCGACGGTCTGGACAAGACCGAGGCGGCACGCCTAGCACAGGCGGCGCTACGCGCACGCACCGACACCGACACCGAGCCGCAGCTCTGCGCGGCGATCGACGCAATCGAGCGCTGGAGCCGAGAAAACCACGGCAGCGACAAGACCCACGTGGCGTTGTGGCGCATGCTGCGCCAGCGCATCGAGCAGTTGTCGGCACCGCTCAACGCCAAGTCGGTCGAAGACACCGCGTTCTACCGGCATGGCGTGCTGCTCTCGCGCAACGAGGTCGGCAGCGATCCGGCGCTGTTCGCACTGGCGCCAGCCCACTTCCATGCCGGCAATGCCGCACGCGCGCAGCAGCATCCGCGCGCGCTGCTGGCCACCGCCACCCACGACCACAAGCGCGGCGAAGACCTGCGCATGCGCCTGGCCGTGCTCAGCAGCCAAGCGCCGTGGTGGGAAGCGCAAGTCGCGCGATTCCAGACACTCTCGGCGAACCTGTTGCCAGTCGGTCCCACCGCCCCCTCGCCCGGCGACCTGCTGATGCTGTGGCAGATGCTGGTCGCGGCCTGGCCGCTGGAATTGGCGGTCGACGATCCCGATGGCCTGCGCGCCTACGCCGAACGCATCGGCGCATGGCAATGCAAGGCCGCGCGCGAGGCCAAGCTGCGCACCTACTGGACCTGGCCGGACCAGGCCTACGAACGCGACGCGCGTGCCCTGCTCGACACCACGTTGTTGCACCCCGCTGGCGCTGCGCTGCGCGATGCGCTGGCGCAGGCGGCGGCGGCACTGGCCCCGGCAGGCGCACTCAACAGCCTGGTGCAGACCACGCTGCGCCTGACATTACCCGGCATCCCCGACCTGTACCAAGGCAGCGAAGGCTGGGATCTATCGCTGGTGGATCCGGACAACCGTCGCCCAGTGGATTACCCGCTGCGTCACGCCTGGCTACGCGATACGACCGCGCCTTCGGTGCTGTTGCGCGACTGGCACAGCGGACACATCAAAGCCTGGTTGATCGCACACCTGCTGCAACTACGGCGCGCGTATCCAGTGTTGTTCGCGCAAGGCAGCTATCGCCCGTTGCAGGCGCACGGCACTCGCGCCGAACACGTGCTGGGTTTCGTCCGCGAACACGCAGGCGACAGTCTGGTCGTCGTGCTGCCGCGGCTAACCGCAAGCGCACAGGCACTGGATCCAGCCGCACCGCTGCAACCGCGACTGGACTGGCGTGACACCTTGCTGACACTGCCAACGGCACAGTATCGCGCCGTGCTGACCGCAACCACCGTCGCAGCATCGAACGCCACACCGGCATCGACGCTGTTCGCCGATTTCCCACTGGCCGTGCTGGCCACCTTCCCCTGATCCGCAAGAACGCCATGGACGCAGAAACACGCCAGCGCCGCATCCGCCAACTCGCCCATGAAATCTGGGAGGCCGAAGGCAGACCCGACGGCCACGCCGCCCGCCACTGGGCGATGGCCGAACGCCTGGTGGACGCGGAAGCCGCTGCCGAAGCCGACGCGGACGCTCACCCACCGCCGCCGCCCACCGACGACGGCACTGCTTCTTCGTAAGGATTTTTCCGCATGCCTATGCGCAAGCTCATCCGTCGTTCGCGCATCCGCGAAGGCAGACCCTATCCACTGGGCGCCACCTGGGACGGGCTGGGGGTCAATTTCTCGCTGTACTCCGCCCACGCCAGCAAGGTCGAACTGTGCCTGTTCGACGACCGCGGTCGCGAGATCGAACGCATCGCACTGCCGGAATACACCGACGAGATCTGGCACGGCTACCTGCCCGATGCACGCCCCGGCCAGCTCTACGGCTACCGCGTGCATGGCGCCTACGCGCCCGATGCTGGCCACCGCTTCAACCCCAACAAACTGCTGCTCGATCCCTACGCCAAACAACTCGTCGGCGAATTGAAATGGGCCCCGGCGCTGTTCGGCTACGTCATCGGCCACAAGGATGCCGACCTGAGTTTCGACCGTCGCGACAGCGCCGCCTACATGCCCAAGTGCGCGGTGATCGATCCGGCCTTTACCTGGGGCAAGGATCAACATCCGCAAACACCGTGGGACAGCACCGTCATCTACGAAACCCACCTGCGCGGCACCACCATGCGCCACCCCGCGGTGCCAGAAGCCTGGCGCGGCACCTTCTCCGGATTGAAAGTGGACGAGGTGGTGGAACACATCAAACGGCTGGGCATGACCGCGGTGGAGCTGATGCCGATCCACGCCTTCGTCGACGACGAACACCTACTCAAACAGAACCTGCGCAATTACTGGGGCTACAACACCATCGGCTTCTTCGCGCCGCATCCGCGCTACATGGCCACGCGCACCGTGTCCGAATTCAAACAGATGGTGGCGCGCCTGCACCACGCTGGGCTGGAGGTGATCTTGGACGTGGTCTACAACCACACCGCCGAAGGCAACGAACTGGGGCCAACGCTCTCGTTCAAGGGCATCGACAACGCCAGCTACTACCGCCTGGCCGAGAACCGCCGCTTCTACATCAACGATACCGGCACCGGCAACACCTTCGATCTGACCAATGCCGGCGCACTGCGCATGGTCAACGATTCGCTGCGTTACTGGGTGTCGGAGATGCATGTGGACGGGTTCCGCTTCGACCTGGCCACGATCCTGGGCCGCGAACACCACGGCTTCGACCCCAAGGGCGGTTTCCTCGACGCCTGTCGCCAGGATCCGCTGCTGAGTCAGGTCAAGCTGATCGCCGAACCGTGGGACGTGGGCCCAGGCGGCTACCAGGTCGGTGGCTTCCCACCGGGCTGGTCAGAATGGAACGACAAATTCCGCGACACCGTGCGCGCGTTCTGGCGTGGCGACGCCGGCCAACTTGCGGAACTAGCCACGCGCCTGACCGGCTCGGCCGACGTGTTCAACCACCGCGGCCGCCGCCCCACCGCCTCGGTCAACTTCGTCACCGCCCACGACGGCTTCACCCTGCACGACCTGGTCAGCTACGCGGACAAACACAATCATGCCAACGGCGAAGACAACCGCGACGGATCGGACAACAACCTCTGCGCCAACCACGGCGTGGAAGGCGAAACCGACGACGCGCAGATCAACGCACTACGCCTGCGCCAGATGCGCAACATGCTGGCCACCGTGCTGCTGTCGCAAGGCACGCCCATGCTGCTGGCCGGCGACGAATTCGGGCACAGCAAGGGCGGCAACAACAACAGCTATTGCCATGACAGCGAACTGAACTGGCTGCACTGGGAGGGCGGCGAGCGCACCCGCCACCTGTGCAGCTTCGTCTCGCGCCTGACCCACTTGCGCGCGCACTACCCGCTACTGCATCGCGCCCGCTTCTTCGACGGTGTCTACGACGAAGAACTGGGCATCAAGGACGTGACCTGGCTGGCACCGGACGGCGAGGAGATGACCGAAACCGCCTGGCACGACCCGCACGCGCGCGCACTGATGATGCGCCTGGACGGTCGCGCGCCCTCCAGCGGCCTGCGCCGGGCGGCCGCGAACGTGACCTTGTTGATGATCCTCAATGGCGCGGCCGAGGACATGGTGTTTACCCTGCCGCTGGTGAAAGGCGAACACTGGCGGGTGCTGATCGATACCGCCGAGCGCAGCGGCGAACATGGCCTGCCAGGCGGCGCGCAGTGGCATGGCATTGGCCGCTCGCTGACCCTGATGGCCGCCGAACGCGACAGCACGTTGGCCGCCGCGCATCATCAAAACGCCGATGCACCAGCAACAGGCTGACGCAACGGCACGCGCAACATTGCGTTATCGACTCACGCCATCGCCTGCATCCATTGCAGCCGCGCCTGCTGATGCTGCAACAGGCTGGTGACCAGAGTCGCGGGTGTGTGCGGTGACGTCAGCAGCGCACCTTGCAAAAGCGACGGCATCAGGCCGGCGAACGTGCCCGCCGCATGCGGCGGGCACGACGTGGCGAGAGGCAACCGATCAGCGCGAAGCCGGCGGCGGCACGGCCGGAACGCCAGGCTGTCCCTGCACTGCCGGCAGCGGGGCCGGGACGGAATGCATGAACACCCCCTGCTGCGAGGCGCGGTCGCGGCCCACTTGCGTCGCTTCCACCGCACGCCCCACATTGGTGATCACACCGAAGCCGCTGACACTCAGACGCGCGCCAGTACGCAGCAGTTCGCTGTATTGCAACGCAGCCGGAGGCGGCATTCGCACCACCGTGCCGTCGCTCAGCAGCACGCCAGCGGTTTCGCCACGCGGCCCGTAGATCAACCGTTCGATACGGCCATCGGCCTGCAGCGGAGTGAGCGACGGCGGCGCTGGAGGCGCGGGCGGCGGCGTCATCGGGTTCGGCGGGCGGTCCACCACCTGCTTACCGCTGCGGCGCGCGGTAATCGTGCTCGCCTGCAACACCGGCAGGCTGCCCAGACGATAGCCCTGCACCGACACCGCATCGCCACGGCGCACCGCCGCTTGCAGGTCGGCCGACAGATGCGGCGGGAAGTTGACCTGGGTACCGTCCATCAACCACATCCCATCGACATCGCCATTCGGGTTGATCATGAAGCGTTCGACGGTACCGTCCACCTGCACCTGCGTGGCGGCGACGGGCGCGTCGGCTCCCAGCGGTGCGGGCGGGACAGGCGGCGGTGCGGGCGGCGGATACACCTGCGCGGCGGCAGTGGTGGCAACAAAAACCAGGGACAGAGCAAGTGCGCTACGACGGATCATGAGAGGTTCTCCACAGCGGCAGGGAGTGCCGCTTGCAGTGGAAATAGAGCAGGCACCGTGCCAACCTCCAAATATTTGATTTAAAAGAAAATACAATAGAACTCCGGGGATCGCGGCGTCTGCATTCCATCCACTTCCGTCCGTTTTGCGGACACCTTTTCACCCAGTACCACACGCAGCGGACACTCACTGCAGGCCGTATTCGTCGAGCTTGCGGTACAGCAACTGACGATGGATGCCGAGCCGGCGCGCGGCCTCGGCGCGATTGCCGTGGGTGTGCGCCAGCGCCGCTTGGATCATGCGTCGCTCCAGTTGCGCAATCGCCTGCGGCAGGGTCATCGCATCGGTCTCGACAGCCGCCGCGTCGTTCGGCTCGGCCAGCAGTTCGTCCAGATCGTGCGCTTCGATCACCGGCGCGCGCACCAGCACCTGGCAACGCTGCATGGCGTTACGCAATTCGCGCACGTTGCCCGGCCAGGGATAGACGCGCAGCCGTGCCTGCGCCGTGGCCGATAACGTCTGCACACTGGTCGCGCCAGTCTCCAGAAAGTGTTGCGCCAGCAGCAGGATATCGTCGCCGCGCTCGCGCAGCGGCGGCAATTCGATCGGCACCACGTTGAGCCGGTAGCGCAGATCGCCACGGAAGCCCCCCTTCTCCACCGCCTGGGCCAGATCGCGGTGCGTTGCGGCGATCACGCGCACGTCCACTTTCTGCGCACCGCGCCCGCCCAGCGGCGACACCTCGCCCTCCTGCAGAAAGCGCAGCAGTTTGGCCTGCATCGGCAATGGCATGTCGCCGATCTCGTCGAGGAACAACGTGCCACCATCGGCATCGCGAATCAGGCCGCTGCGGTCGGCGACCGCGCCGGAGAACGCCCCCTTGCGGTAACCGAACAGTTCGCTCTCCATCAGTTCGCTGGGAATGGCCGCGCAGTTGACCGCAACGAAGGGCTGCCCGGCGCGGGCGCTGGCACGATGCAAGGCGCGCGCCACCAACTCTTTGCCCGTGCCAGTCTCGCCGCTGATCAACACCGGCAGATCGGAGGCCGCAGCCAGGCCGATACGCTTATGCACGGTGCGCATCGCCGCGCTGTGACCGAGCAGTGCATCGTCGTCCTCGGCAGGCGTCGCCGGCACGGATGTCGCGGCCTGCTCGGCACGACTGAGCAGTGCGCGTTCGACCACCGCCGCGATGTCGGCACGGCCAACTGGCTTGACCAGATGATCGAACGCGCCGAGTTTCATCGCTTCGATGGTATTGCCGCTGGACGCATGGGCGGTGAGCATCACCAACGGCACGCACGCGGCACGCACATCGTTCTGGCGCGCGCGCATCAGCGCGATGCCATCCATCCCCGGCATGCGGAAATCGACGAAGACCAGATCGATATCGCCCTCGCCCAACCGTAGCAGCCCGGCCTGTGGGTCGGCCAGCGCAATCGCCTCGTGACCGAACGAGCGCAACGTGGCCTGCAGCGTGGCGAGGAACGCCTGGTCGTCGTCGATGATCAAGATGCGCGCCATGGCAACTCCAGGGTGAAGGTGGTGATGCCGTCGTGGTGCGTGTAGCGCGCCTCGCCACCATGTGCGCGGGCGATTTCGCGCACCAATGCCAGGCCCAGGCCATTGCCATCGCTGCGACCGCTGGCGAATGGCTCGAACAAGTGCGCGGCGACCGGCGCGAGAACCGGTTCGCCGCGGTTGCACACGCTCAATCGGAGCAGGTCCGCGTCGGCATGCGCGGCCAGGGTCACCTCGGTGCCTGGCGCGGCGTGCTGCAATGCGTTGCGTAACAAATTATGCAAGGCACGCGCAGCCTGCAGTGGATCCAGCCTCCACTGCGCTGGTGCCGCGTCCAGATGCAGTGCAATCAGCGGCACTTGCGCGTCCCATTCGGCCGGGTCCAGCAACGCCTGCAGCCAAGCCCGCAGTTCCACCGTGTGCTGCTGCAAGCGGATCGGCTGGACCATGCCAAGCAGACTTTCGACCACTCCGTCCAGGCGCTGGATCTGCGTCAGCATCAGTTGCGCCTGGGCATCGTCGAATGCATCCCCGCCCGCTGCGATCTGGTTCTCCAACGCCAGACGCAAGGTCGCGATCGGGTTGCGGATCTCGTGCGCCACGGTCGCGGTCATGCGCCCGAGCGCGACCAGCCGCTCGTGCCGCGACAGTTCCTCGCCGAGCCGGCGCGTCTGCGCCAACGCCTGCGCACTACGCTGTGCGTAGTCGGTGACCGCCGCGCCGAGCCGGTCCAGTTCCGGTGCGCCGGTCGCGGGGATGACGGGGATTTCGGCCGGCGTCGCCAGCGCCTGCTGGATACGCCGCAGGCGCTGGCTCCAGCGCCGCACCACCCAGCCCAGGGCCAGCGCCGACCCCACCACCAAGGCCAGAATCAGCGCCATGCCCAACGCCAGCGGTAGACTGGCCGCAGCATCGCTGGAAGCGACCCGGGTCATGGTCCAGGCCACGGCATGGCGATCCAGCGGACACGCGGCGATCAGCAAGGTCTCGCGCTGCCCGTCGCGCCGGTATGTCACCGCCTGGTGCGCATCGACGCCGCGCTGTGCGGTGGCGACGATCACCGCGCGTTCGGCCACGGGCACGTCGGTTTTGTGCTCGCTGCCATCATAGGTCGGGTAGGCATAAGCCAGGAAGCCGCGCTGACGGTTCCAGATGCCGCCTTCAACGCCGGCGGCATCGGCCAGAACCAATTGGGTCACCACCGCCGCCAGGCCGGTGCCATCGCTGCCGTGCGCGGCGACGCTGGCGCCGTTGTAGCGCTGGACCATGTGTGCGCAGACCTCCTGCAACTGCGCTTGCGCCCGCTGCGCGCGCACGCCCTCGCTGTGCCGATACAGCCCGACCAGCACCACCGCCATGCCCACGCAGGCGGCGGCGATGACGATCCAGATCAACAGGAGTTGGCGCAGCAGCGAACGGGGCATGGCCGACCTTTGCACAAGACGAAGCGACGAAGCCGATCGTACCTGCGGGGCGAAACCACGGCCATGCGCGGCACGCATCACGCAGTGTTACACCTCGTTCTCAGTGCTCGTGTCAGCCTGCTTCGGCGGCACGAACACGCATCTGTTGTGCGATGTGCTCAGACAGTACATGCAGCGCCCTGGTTGACTGGACGACGGCCATGAGGTTGGTCGGGTCTAGTTCGGCGTCGGTTTTCGCCGCGATCAGCACCGCACTTGCGGTCGTGATCATGAGGATGCGCTGGGCATGCGCGCAACGTCATGATCGCTGCGGGCACCAACGGCACGGCACGTGTTGCGGCGCCGTGCAGTGTACTCAACCGGCTTGTTGCACCTCGACCCGCAAGGCACGCGCCGGCCGCGGCCGACTGGGGAAGGCATGCCGCACGATCCGCCACATTACCTGGCCGAACTGCCGCGGCAGCGACCCGGTGTTGTAGTGCTGACCGTAACGCGCACAGATCTTGCGCACCTCCAGCGCCAGCGACGCATAGCGGTTGGCCGGCACATCAGGGTAGAAATGGTGCTCGATCTGATGGCTCAGATTGCCCGAGAGCAGATTCAGCAGCTTGCCGCCTGCCAGATTGGACGAACCGCGCAACTGGCGCAGATACCAGTGACCACGCGACTCGTTTTTGATCGAGTCCTTGGAAAACGTCTCGACTTCGGCGGTGAAGTGACCGCAGAAAATGATCACGAACGTCCAGATGCTGCGCAACACGTTGGCGACCAGGTTCCCCAGCAACACCGGCAGGAAGAACGGGCCGGCCAGCGCCGGAAACACCACGTAGTCCTTGATGATCTGCCGCCCCATCTTGCGCCCGACCGGAGCGAACGCACGGCGCAACTGACCGGGCTTCATCTTGCCCGCGAACCAGCGGCCCAGACGCAGGTCTTGGATCGCCACGCCCCATTCGAACAGCACCGCGAATACCACCGCGATGAATGGCTGCGCCAGGTAGAACGGACGCCAGCGCTGCTCGGGGAAGATGCGCAACAGGCCGTAGCCGATGTCATCGTCCATGCCGCGCACGTTGGTGTAGGTGTGGTGCTTGAAATTGTGCGTCTTACGCCAGTTCTCGCCAGTGGCGACGATGTCCCATTCGTAGGTATTGCCGTTCAACTGCGCATCGCCCATCCAGTCGTACTGGCCGTGCATGACGTTGTGGCCCAGCTCCATGTTCTCCAAGATCTTGGACAAAGTGAGCAACAGCACACCAGCGATCCACGCCGGCAGCAAAACACTGTGCACGAACGCGCCCAGGAACAGCAACGCGCGTCCCGCCAGACCGGTGTAGCGCACCGCCGCGACGATGCGACGGATGTAGCGCGCATCGCGCGCACCCAAGTCGGCGAGTGTGCGCGTGCGCAGCGCGTCCAGTTCATCGCCAAACGCTTGCAATTCGGCCGGAGTCAGTGCGCGGTTGCGGGGAGTCGCCATGGAAAAGTCCTTCAAAGGTCCAGGATCAGGTCGCTGCTGGCGCTGTTGATGCACAGCTTCAGCGAACCGGGTTCGGTGGTGTGGACGCCGCTGAGCAGGTCGCGGGTCGCACCGGACTGCTTGCCGCAGGCGCAGCTGTTACAGATCCCCATGCGGCAACCATGCTTGGGCCGCAGGCCCTCGGCTTCCAGCGCGCTGAGCAGCGATTGCCCGCGCGGCAGTTGCAGCACACGGCCGCTGCGCGCCAGGGTCACCGCGACCGTGCCCTGCTCGGTGTCGTCCAGCGCCGGCGGCGGGCTGAACGCCTCGGCCTGGAAGCGCGCGACATGCGGCTGCAGACGCGCACGCGCCGCCTGCACGAAACCTCCCGGGCCGCAGGCCAGCACCTGTGCCTGTTCCAGGCCGTGCAGATGGTCCAGCGGGAGCGCATCCACCCGCGGCGCGGGAGAATCGCCCTCGCCGGTGATCGCCAGTTGCAGGCGAAAGCGCGGATGCGCGGCGGCCAGCGCCTGCAGTTCGTCGCGGAAGCACACTTGGTCGTGGCGGCGCGCCCAATAAATCAAGTCGACATCGGCAGGCATCCCGTCCGCCGCCAACTGCCGCAACAGCGCACGCATCGGGGTGATGCCGCTACCAGCCGCCAGCAGCAACCAGCGCCCCTGCGGCGCGGCCGGCAGCACCATCTCGCCGAAAGCCTGGCCAAGCTCGAACACCTCGCCGATCCGCGCCGTAGTGGCCAGATATTGGCTGACACGGCCACCGTCGATCACCTTGACCGTGATCGCCAGGCGCCCGTCCGGCAATCGCGTGGGGCTGTAACTGCGTAACAACCGACGCCCATCGATCTCCACGCCCAGTTCCACATGCTGACCGGCGCGCAGCCCGCGCCAGTGGCGGTTGGGCTGCAACACCAGGGTCACCGCGTCGCTGCTGGCGGCCTCGCGCTGCAACAAACGCGCACGCGGACGCTGCCAAGTCCACAACGGATGCAGGCGTGTGGACCAGAAATCGAAGACATCCGGCCGCACCCAAGCGTGCAACGCGCTGATGGCGGGACGGAGCTTGGCGGGACGACGGACGGCATTCATGGCATCCACTATACAGACACAGAGACAAATGTCTATACAGTTGTATATTCAGCAAAGGCGCTATGATCGGTCATTGCCTGCTCCGGCCCAGCCCATGACCTCGCCCCCCCTGCCCCAGCCCGAGGACGCACTACCCGCGCGCAAGGGTGCGATCTCGCGCGAAGACCTGCTGGCGGCGGCGCTGAAGCTGATCGGACCGCACCGCAGCGTGTCCACGTTGAGCCTGCGCGAGGTCACCCGCGAGGCCGGCATCGCGCCGAACAGCTTCTACCGCCAGTTCCGCGACATGGACGAACTGGCGGTGGCGCTGATCGACCTGGCCGGTAGTTCGCTGCGCACCATCATCGGCCAAGCCCGGCAGCGCGCCGCTGGCAACCGCCGCAGCATCATCCTCAGCTCCGTGGAGACGTTCATGGAGCAGTTACGTGCCGACGACAAGCTGCTGCACGTCCTGCTGCGCGAAGGCACGGTCGGCTCGGACGCTTTCAAGCGGGCGGTGGATCGCGAATTGAATTATTTCGAAGACGAACTGCGCGTGGACTTGATCCGCCTGGCTGCGCAGGAGGGCGCACCGCTGCACGAGCCGGCGCTGGTTTCCAAAGCGATCACCCGGCTGGTCTTCGCGATGGGCGCAACGGCAATGGACCTGCCACCGGAGAAAGACCCGCAACTGATCCGGCAGATCACCGCGATGCTACGCATGATCATCCTCGGCTCACGGGCATTGGCTGTTGGTTGAGGTGTGACGGCGCCAGATGCGGGCTTATCCAAAGATCCTGGACGCACTAACTCAACCGCCTAGGTTGCTCAGCGCCAAATGCTTACCTCGGCGAACTGCGTAGATAGCATGAAGAAACAACACATCTAACTCAGCAGATTCAATCCTCATGCCTGGCAGGCAACGTGTTTACCCGGGTGACGCCCTCCAGAGGCAACGAATCCAGTGGCAATGGCCCGATCAATGGCGTGGGCGACAACGGCAGCACCAACAGGTACACACGTGGATGCGTAGGGGGCGCCGGCGACGCACTAAGTCAGCTGAAGAGTCGCCACCACTTCTGTTTGGGAAGTGCGTTGCTGCTGCTCTGCGCGGCAACGGTGACAGAACTGCCAACCGAGCTGTTTGTCGCTGCCACGATCGCCCAGTTGGCAATTTTGTAGAGCGCTTCGGACAAGCGTTCGTAAGTTTGCTGTTCGTCGCCTTCAAAACCCAGGTCATTCCACGAGCCCATGCCACCGAAGACCCATGATGACTGGGCGGCAGACAGCAGTTGGAGGGCATCGAGTGTGAGCAGGGAAGGGCTGAGCAGTTCCTTGTGGAATCCGTTCCACGATTTCTCGGCTGTAAGATCCTCGAGCGCTCTTACGAAGCAGTTTTCAAAACTATCCAGGCCATTCTTGGCGGCAAAGCTGCGGATCTGCTCAAGAATGTCGCGAAACTCTACGTGCAAAGCACGCAGATTAGGCTGCTCGACCTCGCCAATTGAGAGAGGCTGCCTTGCATAGATATCCTGATGGTGAACTGGAGGTGGAATAACTGGAGTGGCTCGCTACAGATGGCCGAGCAAGTTTCCGAGAATTACCTGATCAAGGATACTGGCAACTCCAATGCCTGGTGACGCACCACCCTAGAATTCAACCTTCTCAAATACATACAGTATCCAACTGCATTTTCATGCGTTTGGTGGTGCAGTCGCCACCCCAGCTTCAACCTGTTCTCCCATGGCATTGGCATGGATTCGAACGCATGAGCAATGCTGAGACGCTGCCCCCCCCCCCAAGGACACGTCCATGACCCTGCATCAAGCGCGGCCGCCATCCACCTCGATAGAGGGTTTCCACCAGAGTCCTTCTGTTGTTCAAGACCGCTGTCACTAACGCGGGATCGTATTCGCGACTGACACGATGCTGACCGACTTTGCGCCTCGCGTCAGCGCCACGTATAGGTCCTTCGCAGTCATTGATTCTGCTTCCAAAATGATGGCGTGGTCGTACTCCAACCCCTTGACCAGCAACGTCGTGCCGATGAGCTTGTTATGGCGGATCGGCCTTCCAGAGTAGCGAAACTCACGCTGGTACCAGCTAGCGGCTTCAATAAGGGTGAGTCCAGGATTCTCCTCGTGCGTACGGAGCACGCCCATCATTCTGTTAATGAGGTCCCGGCGATAGGCGGTCACCTCTGGATGACCACGGATGAGTCCCATCAATGCAGCCATGTCCGCGTAGGATCCCGTCGCCAAGTAGCGATTTGCAGCATCCAGTATCTCGGGGCACTTGGTCGTCTTTATGACCTTCCCTGCCTCTCCACGCGTGGTCGCAGCGGCAAGAACGCCGCCCACCGCATTGCAGCATTTCTTCAAGAAGATGATCACCTGTAGTAATCGTTCCCCTGGCGATTTGGCGCTGTCGATTTTCTTTACAAACCTGTGCAGGTCCTTTCCCTCTACCTCTTCCAAGCTGGAAAATTTTCCGGCTAAGCTATACGCCAAGTTGTGGGTCTTGTTCTTGGACTTCTGGTCACCTGAGTGGATCGCAATGACAGAGTCGTCGGTCTTTAGGAATTCGAAGAACACGCGCAGCCGCTTGGGATCGTTGAAATCGTTGAGGTCCACCGAGTATCGATGCACCCCGGCGGGCAGCTGCTCGTCAAGGGGGACCTGCTTGCCTTCGGAAAGGAGAGTTCTCGCCTGGCCCAGCCATTGGCCGAGTTCATCGGTGCCTGCCAACTTCCAGCGCCACGGCGTTTTCAGTTCGCCGAGCAACTGATAGTTCGGATAGATGGCCTTCTCCCAGTCGACCGGCCGCTCGTCGAACTCGAAGATGGCCTGCATGGGATCGCCGAGCAGGCGACAAGGCAGCAGCTGTGCCACCGCCTCCACCAGTTCGTGCTGCTGGTTCGAGCAATCTTGATACTCGTCGACATACATCCCGCCGTAGGAGCACTTGACGACGTGCTGCACAAATGGCCTATTGAGCATGGTGGCGCACGCAGCGTACAGCTTCGCCCAATCCTTTCCAGCGGGGTTGTCCTTCTTCCACTTCGACGTCTTTGGAAAGTACAGGCAGGTACGCAGTGCCCAACTCGCGATGGTGTCGATCTGGTATCGCGACGGCGGTACCCGCAGCAGCTGCATCTTCTTTCTGATTGCGTTCACCCCGGCATAGGTATGCGTCAAAACCAACTGCCGCCGGCTACTTGCCTGCACTGCCCTTGCGATCAGATGCGTCTTCCCATAGCCGGCCGGGGCGATGACGTAGCCCTTGCCAGCGAAGTCGGCCAACACTTGGGGCAAGCCCTCATCCATTGTCAACCCAGGTACGGAACTGGCTCAGCTTCGTCGCGAAGTCATTTTTCTGAAACACGGCGTCCACAAAAGCCGGAAAGACGGCTTCGGCCCACCGCTCGCCATTGGTGATGCTCTTGAACCATGAGGACGACTTGGCTGCATCACCGATGGCCTTGCGTAGTTCGAGATCATCCTGCCACTCGCCAATGTTTTCTACCAGATGGGCCTTGAATTTCGATCTGACGTTGTCGTAGACCCGAAACTCCAGATCCTTGGCAAGTCGGATACTCGCCATCACCTGCTCCCACGGCAAGTCGAGCATCGCTCTCTGCTCAATGCACAAATTGTCAGCCCACATCACGACGTCCACGCCATCATTCTTCAATTTCGCGGCGTCTTGATCCGAGAACTTGTCCTGTGCATCACCATCGGCAAGTACCATCACGTCGTAGTGGAGGGCATTGAATCCGGCCGCGAGACCCTTGATCTTGCCCGCGCCTTGCGCATCAAGCGTGACCACGCCCAAATAGGAATACGGAAGTAGCTTTTTGGCCGACCACATATTGTCCATGCCACGCAGGAATCCCACTTCGGTTGCGCCTTCGCAGACAACGACTTTCCGGGACAGGAAGGCTTCTGGGCTCGAGCGGATATGGCCTTGAATGTTCAACTCGTCCAGATTATTGCCAGCTGCAGCCACCACACGCACGCTTTGGTCTTCCTTGTGAAGCACATAGAGCTGACCGACCGTTAGTTCACGCAGAACAGTGGGAGAGTGTGTCGTGAGGAAATACTGTCCCTTTTTGTCGTCTCGAATGTGCTTGATCAGCCGCGCGATCCGGTGTGGCTCCAGCCCGTACTCAACTTCGTCGAACAGGGTGATGTGGTGATCTTCGAGGCTTTCCTTTTGGATTCCGCACAACAGCATGCGTTTCGATCCCAGACCAAGTTGCCGCAACGGAATGTCACCATCGTGCAGGGTTAGCCCACCGATGCGAATGCTGATGGTATTGAGATCGAGATGGGCCTTGTACTTATGAACAACCGGTACGCCGAGCCCTTTGGCCACATGCTCCGACTTGGTCGCCGCCGCGTCGAACTTCTTCAGGACCAGTGCCCTTTGCCCGTCCAGCGAGCTTCTCGCTGCTCGGGTGGCCTCTACCAGTGATTCGTTCAGATTGTCGGCCTCGGTGATCTTGGCGAGCGCCGTTCCAGCTGCCCAGGTAAGTTGCTTTTCGCTGTAGGTGCCGATCAGGCCGACGCCGACCTTGGCACGATCGACAGCCTTGAAGTCGACCCCATCGGGGTTGCGATCGGTGACGATCTTCCACTTGGGCTCCAGATCCTTCGCGACGAGTAGGCGAACGCTGAGGACATGTTCATCATCGTCCTCCGGCTCGTCGTTCAGCTTGAACTTGTCTTTGTTCCAGCCTCGAAGATGCGCGCCATACTTTTGCTCCGCACAGAACTCGGGCAACAGATCCCCGAGAACGACCTCGATGTGGATCGCGTTATCCGTGTCGCATTAGTGGAAATCGGAGTCGTTGAACGCATGGTTCCATTGCGGGCTGAACACGCAACGGATCGCTTCAAGGACAGTGGTCTTCGTCGAATCGCCCTTTCCGATCAGGCAGAACGTCTTCTCGTTAGGGAGATCCCATTCGAGTTTGCAAATTCCTCTGAAGTTCAAGATCTTCAGCTGTCTGATCTTCATTGCCTCCCCCCTTATTCTCGCCGTTCCGATAACCACCAATTGATACGCCAAAGGTTTCTTAGACATTTCATGGCCACTTCCATGGAAAATGACGATTTTGGAAGTGTCCATGAGCAGCAAACGCTATACGGATGAATTCAAGCTACCTGCCTTCTAGCGCCGCCGCCGATGTTTACCGCAGAGTGACAAGGATTCTCTATTATGGACCAGATGATCACCCAAGATCCTACCAGTTCCGGCACATCTGACGCCGCGCCGCCGTGCACCCGCAGAGGGCGAACGTAACGCAATGCGTGGTTACACACGTCAATACGCGGCTGCAGCCGCCGCGATCTATCACGGCCTCCACCACGGCGACCTACGCTGGGTGGGCCTGGCGGATCGGCGCGCAGGCATCGCGGACGACGTGGTGCTCGGCTACGAAGAAGAGGTCATCGGGCATCAGTTCAAATCCAGCCGCGATCCTGGCCCATTCCGTATTGCTACGCTCCTGAACGGGCCTTCCGGTCTATTGCCCGGTCTCGTGCATGCATGGCAAGACTTAAAAACCAGCTGTCCCGACATGCGCATCAGGCTGCGCGTAGTTGTAGCCGATACACCGTCGGACACCGACCGTCTCAGCAATGGAGGCACTACCCGGCAATTCATTACTGAATGGCAAGCGCATCCAAAGCGTTCGCTCGCGCAGTGGCGCGCAACCCCCTGGTGTGCGTTCCTGGACGGATTGCAAACTGCCTCGGGCCTATCAGAAGACGAGTTTGGAGCATTCTTCCACCACTTGGAACTGGTGCACGGCGACCAGCAGGATTTCGCCGTGCGCTACGGTATCACCAGCCAAACACAGCCGCAGGTGGACCTGATCGCCAACCGGCTGCCGCAACTCGTTGCCCAGGTACCTGAACGTGAACGGTGGACACGTGCAGAATTCCTTCAGGAAATGGGCTGGCGCGATAACGAGCCACGGCACCGACATCAGTTTCCTGTAGGCGTGGCTGTGCAGCGAAACCCGAACTCTGAAGCAGATCTGCAACAGGCAGTGCGCGCAAACGTCTCTGGCTACCTGTCCTTAGTCGGCCCTCCCGGCTCGGGAAAATCGACACTACTGCAGATCGCTCTAGAGGCAGAGCCACAGCTGGTGGTGGTGCGATATCTGGCCTTTGTTCCCGGCGGGGCGCAGGGGATTGGTCGGGCTGAGTCGGCCAACTTCCAGGAAGATCTGATCGCGGGCCTTCTCAAAACCGGCCTGCATGGCCTGCGCTTTCGGCGCGAGTCCTCGCAAGATCGGCGCGAGGAACTGGAAACTTTGCTTGCACGAGCCGGAGAACGATTTCGAACCGATGGTGTGCGCACGCTCGTCATCATCGACGGTCTGGACCATGTGCCGCGCGAGGAACGCCCCGAGCGCTCTTTCTTGGCAGACTTGCCATTGCCTGCGTCCTTGCCCGAGGGAGTGCTGTTTGTGTTGGGGACGCAGAAAGTCGATCTGCCGGAGATGCCCCCGGCGGTTCAAGCCCAAGCGCAGCTACGGCCACGCCAAGTCATGATGGCACCGCTATCGCAAGCAGGCATTACCGGCATGGCCGACGCGCTCGGCTTGCCGCCATCGGTTTCGCGCTCGCGCGTGCGCGAGCTGACGCACGGCCATCCTCTGGCGACTCACTATCTCCTCCAAGCCCTTCTGGCGGCACCAGACGAGACGGCACGTGATCACGTCCTAAACCAAGGTTTTGAGTACGTGGGCGATATTGATGACCTGTATGCCAAGGCGCTGCATGGACTCGAGGCTAACAGTGAAATTCTAGATATTCTTGGCTTGGTGGCGCGTGCAGAAGCCCCACTTGACCTGCGCGAACTGGAAGAGTTGTACCAACCAGCTGCTTTGGAACGCGCATGGGACCGCGTTCACCACCTGCTCAAACGCTCTGGAGATAGCTGGTCCATTTTTCACAACAGTTTTCGTCTCTTCCTGCTGCGGCAGGAGCACACACGATACGGCACCCCCGACCCCGGATACTCCGCGCGGCTATACCTGCAACTGGTGCAGGTAGCCAGGCACGCAGCCGCAGACTCAAGGCAGCACTTCTTGGTTGCTCGCTATCTCATGCGCGCTGGCGAGCACCGCACAGCGCTGGACCTTGCCACGCCAGCCTTGTTTCGGTCGCAGTACTTGGCTGGGCGCGCGGCCTCCGAGATTCGCGACGACATTCGCTTGGCATTTAATTCCCTGAGAGAGGTGGAAGACCCCACCTCCGCATTTTCTCTAATCTTGGCGTTCGACGAAATCAATCGGCGCGAGGATGCGTTTCAGCAGCCCGACGATTTAGTTCGCGCTTTGTTGGCAATCGGACAACTCAACGAGGCGGAAGACTTCCTCGACGAAGTCGGTGCCGATGGTTACCTGATCGTGGACGCCTGGCTTGCTCAAGGCAATCTCGAGCGAGCGCGCCAGCTGTTCGAGAAAATCGAACCTCTGCATGACTTTGGCAGCAAACGCAACAGCATGGGCCTTTCGCAACGCCGACAGGAATTCATTCAGTGGGTCAAATACGCTATCGAATTTCGAACGCCTAGCGAGCTGGTGGCCGGTATTGAGCGCATCGTTGACGCTATGCGCCGCGAAGAACACGGCGTAGAGAATCCCGAGGACGAAGGTCAGTCTCTGCGTGAATATGCGGCGCTCGCGACAGTCGCTAAAGACCCTTCGACTGACCGCGATGGCCTGGTTACGGGCTACCGCCTCAATGCTATTGCCCATGTCCACCTAGCAATAGTGCAATCGGCACAATACTTGTTGCTCGATGCTACGCCAGAGCGCGAAGCACAGGCAGCGGCAGCTATCGGCGAGGCCTTAGCAAACGGACCGGCGTTAGCGAAGGTCCCTCACAGCCTGCTGCGCGCGGTTGCTCTGCTAGCAGCTAGGCGTGGAATGATCGATGAGGCCCGGTCTTTGTACGCTGACCTGACGGCGCCGTCGATCTCTAACATCAATGACACCACGGACTACGAGTCGGCGACCGACATCACCCGTGATGTGATCAAGCATATCGAGCTGGCCGCATGGCTGGGTGAATCCGTAACCGCGTCCCAGACGACTCAGCGCCCGCTCTTGCGGCGGCTTCCACAATTTGTGACCGCCACCGGCGCTCTGTCCGCGCAGAGTCGTCGTGATCCGCGAGCAGTCACGGATGGTGAGGCCGCAAGGCTGTGTGCAGATTTTATGGATTACGTGGGTCGCGCCGGCGCGGGAGGATTTGACGAGCATTTCGCTGCCCGGCAGCTCGACAACGCCGCCGTGGAAGTGATGCACTACTTACTCTATTCTGCGGCTCGCCTAGGATCTGTGGAGTTCGTCGCGACGATCCAGGCTTTCGACAACACTTTGGCCAAAGCTCCAGACCACGGTAACCGCCATGTACCTTTGCAAATTCTGGTGGCCGAGACGGTAGCTAAGCTCGGCCACGACCCTGACGAGGCGGAACGCCGGCTCGACGGGTTGCTTGGTCTGCGCGAGGAACACAACCCGACCCAGTTCCTGGCAAGTACCGCGCGTTTGGCAGTTGCCTACGCAAACATTGGCCGATATGAACGCGCGCGCGAATTGATTGCGCAGCAGCGCGACGAGACTCTAGGCTACACGCTGCCTGCCAAGAAGGACCCGCAGTACATCTTCTGGTCCGCGTTGCTGCAGGTGGTCAACCGGGTAGATCCAGCCGGGCGGGCTCAGCGCGTACGCGTTCTTACTCGGCAGGCCATTGGCATGGCCAACACCGATGGTCATGATGCCGCACAACGTTTGGCGCACGTGCTAGTTATGGAGGCGGCGATTGAGAGTGCCACGCTTGGCGCCACAGTGGCCAAAGCGCTGGTTGAGAATCGGCTCATTGAGTTCGCGCCAATGGTCGATTCGCTGATGCGCGGCACGCTGCACCGCGATCCGACGCGCGCGATGGTCTGTGTCCAAATCTGGGTGGCGCTGTGCTTGCCATTCCACCGGGCTGCATACTACCGCGAAGACGAAGAGGCCGAGTTCGTGAAAGAGGCGATCCACTTCGTATCACCCGGGCAACTGGCGCCCCTACGCGATGGACTACTGGAAAATATAGTGTGCCACGCCCAGATTGACGTGCGACCCGCGATGCTGGCCGTCCTGCGCGAGGCGCTCATCGTGCGAGGCGAAGATTCCGCGATGGTTGATGCGGCTCTGCAGGCACTCGAAGGCGTAGCTCCGCTGCACCGGCGAAACGGATATTCCACCACTCGCTACGATGGTGTGCAGGACATGGCCACGCTGAACGCACGCCTTGACGCGGATGCTACCGCAGGTGAGTCGAGCTACGAAGCGTCGATGGCGTTCCAGCGTCTGTTGCCATCAGCGGAATTCTCGTTGGCGCTATCCGTGTTCGACCGCCATGCCAAGCTACAGGAAAACTACAAGTCGCGGTTCGACTTGGTCGACCGCGCCTTGGATACCGGCGAACGCACGGTGGCCGAACGTCTGATCGCCGCCTATCCGCTCGCCGACGACAGCGCTCGCTGGTCCTTGATTTGGGGCGGCGGGCTGCCTCGCTATTTCGACGCGCGTTTGCGTTTGGAAGGCGAGGGGGTGCATGCCATCGCCTACGCCAATTTCGCTGCGTCCTTGGTCTCTGGCCAGGAACAAGTGAACTCGCTGCTTTGGCGTGTGGACGAGATATGGCCATTGCTGACGGCGTCACCCAAGTGGGCGGCCATGTGGGCGACCGTAGAAGAGCAGCTGCCGTACACCCGCGACTACCGGCTCGGCCAGGCACTTCCTAACGAGTCGCCCATCACCGACGCTGCCGTCGCAGCTAGCTTAATCGAACATCTGCTCATTCTGCCAGTGGCTGAGTTGCAATGGCACGCTGGACGCGGGGCACTTGCCATGTCGACGATGGACCACGACGCCTTTAGCGCTCTGCTCCTCGCACTGCTCAACCACGATGACGACAGCATCCTCACCGGACTGCAGATGCTGCTGACCGCAAAACAGTTTGCGCCGGATGCAACGCTGCAGACGCGCATCGTGGCATTGGTCGACCATGTTGACCTCGGCATCCAAGTATTTGCAAAGCGGCTTACCATGCAATGGGGACAGGCCGTGTCACCAACGTGCGTGGCGCTCCCTGCATTCTACGACTTGGCGCTCCCGCGCGTCGGTCTGTCCGCAAGCTCCGAGGTGCTTCGCCGTCAGCCAAATGGCCCACCAGCAGTGTCCGATCCCGCAGCATGGAGTGCGCCGTTTAAGGACCTGATCAAAACCTTGGCCCCAGTCGCCAACGTATCCGAGGACCATATGCGGTGGCGCATGCAACAACTGATCGACGAGTGGGGTGGTGTGGAGGCCTATGGTCAGCCGGGCATCCAAAAGTTACAACAAACCCTATCGAAATTCGGCCTGAAGATCACTTATTTTTATCCTCACTTAGTGGCTGGACTCCGTGCACTGCGTCACATCGCTGGCGAGCTCACTGCCGCAGGTCGAATCCCACTGGAATTGGTTGACAATCTGCTGGAGAAGTGCATGTTGGCACAGAAGTGGACGCGCACCACGGTGGAAGCCCGCCCAGCCTTTGTGGCGCGACCGACACTACCGAAGGGCCAGAGAGATGAAAGCGAGTGGCTGGCTCAAGTCGAGGACGATGCTCACGATCAAATGAGCAACGATTTGGTGCTTGCCGAAATCACGCGCTTCCAAGGCCGATACTACAATTCGTCTCACTATGAATGGAGTCGTCTTCGCTTGTCTGGCGTTCAATTGCCGGAAATCGGCGATCCCCTTTCAATTGCCGATCGTATTCCTGTCGACGCACCCGTACAGCGAGTCACCCACCTAGGCCTGGGAGCTATCCCCCGCTGGGAGCTAACGTTGAACCTGCAATTAGTCAAGAGACTGGGCTGGCGGAGCGTCGACGAGCGTACATGGCACGACACTGGTGGGGAGTTGATGGCGACAGCCTACTGCTGGCGAGACGGAGGGCCGGATGGGGAGCTGCACGACAAATGGATCGCGGGCGAAGGCGCAGCCATCGTGCTGACCCGCGCCGGTTATGCACAGCTCGCGATCTTGCGTGGGTCCACTCGCACTGACGTCATGGCCCGCCGGCACAGACAGTATGGCGAGATTCGAGAGGAACGCACCGCTCATGCGTCACGAAGGCCTGGTTCCGACGCGGTCGCGACCGACTAGAGAGTTCGCCTCCAGATCAAGCCAGCTTTTCTGCAGGCGACGCCCCCCCCCGTTCTGAGTAGCAAGCCGAGATTGAAGTCCAATTCCCTACCCAAGGAAATTGGACGTGAAGAAGGATTTCTCCGAAGAGCAGGCCATCGGCTTTCTGCGCAAACCCATACTAGGTGCCCTGGTTCATTCGGACCAAAGTTCGGCTTATACCAGCGATGCCTAGCAGAGCTTTCTGGTAGCCCAGGGCTTGGCGTGCAGCCTGACTCTAAGCGCCACCAGGCCTATAAATCCCAATGAATAAGTACTACAACTCAAACAGTCCATTATATTTATTTATGTTTTTTCTTGCATTTTATCAAGTAAAATCATCTTATTAAGCTCAATCTGAGAGAGCCATTGATTCATTACGCGAAAAATCATAAGGGCATACAAAGCACACATAACGAAAGCCCACCAGAAAGCCCAGTGCTGCGTGTGTATTTCCTTTTCAAGGGATTTACCCAATGAAGGATTTTTCCAAATATCACATAGTATCTTTGTATCACCAGGATGGAAGCCAGCGGGAGTATCGATATTTTTTATCTCCAAACAATCGTCCTTGCTAAATCTAGATCTTGCTCCAAAAAAAGGCCTAACTTTTCTCGCTTCATCTTTTGATAACCACAAAGACGTATCGGTCCCTTTGATCGTAATCAACAGATCGTCCACAGATGCTATAGCAGCTGAAATTATCATCGCAAAAATAAAGAAAAAAAGCAATATAGCCGCCCCTACTGGCCAGCCACCATGCGGAATTCTCTTTGGATTAATTTCAAGCTTTTTTAGATCAAAAACCCAGCCCGCTTTACCTATCAAGTCGAGTGGTAAATTTTTCTCTTTCGAAAATAAGGCCAGTCTTTTTGCATCGATAATAGTTCGAGATCGCACCCCGTGAGTCATTCTGAAGCTAACCAGCGCAGCTTGGTCAGCTAAGTTTTGTCGAATATCCGGATCTTCAATTTCATCTTTGCTGATAAAAAATCGGAGAAGTCGTGCGTTGACCGGGTAAAAAGAGCCAGCTCGCCAGCATGTGATCACTGCTGCGATAGCGATGCCGGCAATTGATCCAAAAGCGATTTTACCCGTAAAAAAGTTAAACCAATCCATCTATTAGATACCCTCTAGGTTGGTGGCTTTGATTATGAACGCCCTACGTGATTACTGGGTTTTTTGCTTGAAATTCTGACCTAAGGAGTACGCCACTATAGTCTCCGTTTAACCAGCCAATACTGCTTCTTGTCACCAACCTTTGGTGCCTTGTCCTCGATATTGACGCATAACCGGCATCACGCTCAGGTGAAACCATGGCTGTGCAGGTCACAAGTTGCGATATAATGCACTGAGGGCGCAATTGAATTACCTGGAGGTTATCAACCGCTCGGGCATCGCACCCTGCGGCAATGGCCGGCTTGGCGCTGCTCAGGCACCATGCGGATCGGGCGGCCATCATGGCTCCTCTCAGTCCTTTGAATGGGACCAAGATCACAGCATCATCATAAGCAGTGGCATCACCACTATCAGGATGCCGATCAGCGCCAGGATCACGATAATTACCGCGCCGAGGTTGTGCCGTTGCCGTTCTGGATGGTCGGTGTATGCCCATTTGTCCACGACTAACGTATCGCAGAGCATGTCGTGCAGGGCTTGCTTTCGCCTGGTGAAGGCGGCGATCAGGAAGCCGATGCCAATGGTCATGCTGCTTAGTAGGAAGCCGAAATAGCGACCGATGCTCCGGGCGAAGGTGATGTAGCTGCCGTCGCTGCGAACCACTTTGATACCAACGGCCATCTTGCCAAGCGTGGCCTGCCTGGTAAATCTATGGCAGATTCCGAAGTAGATAGCTCCAAGTAGAGGCCAGGAAAATATTAAACAAAGCCCCCATGCAATTGCAATTTGCACCAATCCTAGCAAGCAGCCTATCACTGGAAATATTAAAATTATTTCTATAACTGAGGCTTCGCCGGATGGACAGGAATCCAACAACTCACCATGTTCAAGTGGCGCCCATATACTGTGAGTTATACAGCTAGCAACGATGCTGATCAGTAAATTGTCGATCAAATGGGCTGCGACGCGCTTCCAGAAGCCGGCCTGTACTACCTCGTCGACGGTGACAAGGTGTGAATCACTGTTGAGCACGGCGCTGGGTGTCGCGCATCGCGATTGCGCCATGGCCGGTTCGGACGCTGCCAAGGCAGCTGCTGGCGCCTGATCTGCGCCGGGAGTGGCTGGCGGCGCCTCCTTCAGGCCGAGTTCCTCGACGCACTCAGACAGCTTGCGCCACGCGCTGAGATCATCCCGCCAAACCATGGTGGACAGACCGATTTCTCCGCGCTGGAAGCTCTGCTGCAAATCGGTGGCGGACATCGGTCCATGTTGCTGCTGCGACGCATCGGCGTAGTACCACTCACTCATTTGTGTCCCCAGATTGTTGTCGAAAACGGTTTGTCGTCCATGAATCGCCCAGGCTTCCGTAGACACTCATAAGTCTCTTTGCGCGTAGCACCGTTCGAACTCTACAGGCGATAGATCGCCGTTTCAGTCTTCACCCTCATGGCATTGCGCATAGAAATCTGCCGTCGCCTCGATCAGGTAGGTATAGCGCTTCACCATCGCCTGCCAGGCCAGTGCCTCCAATTGGTGTTCGACGTGGATATCCTCCGGCACATGGCTGACCTCATCGATCAACTTTGGGACTTCGTGATTCCACCAACGCAGCATCATGTCCGGGCGCGGATGTGTGCGAATCAGCGACTCCACCAGCGACTGCATCGCCGCGAACTGCCGCACCGTGCGGATGCGCTGACCCTCCAGGAAGTGGATGCTTTTCTTGTGATCGAGCAGCGCTTTTTCCAGGACATCCAGCCGCTGTTTGAGGTCAGCACGCCCTCGACCGAAAAATCTCATGCGATTACGCTCCGCCCAGCGCGAGCCGAGGCACCTGCGGTGCTTTCAGCAACAGCGGTTTGAAGTAACTGTCCTTGTAGTAAAAAATCTTGTTTGCCAGGATCGGATAGCCAACCCCCTCGATGAACACGATGGCCTTGTCTGGTGACAGTCCCTTGACCTCATCCGGATTCATCAGCGGACGTCGATCAATCACCTCGGTATAGCTGTGGCTGCTGCCTTGACCGTAGGATTGCGTGCGCTGCCGACGGCGCACGGTGGTCTCGCCCAGCATCTTCGAATATTCCTCGGCATCCCGTTGCTCTCGCGGAGTGAACACGATCCGCACGCCGAGATTGGTGATCAAGCCGCGCGCTGTGTCGGCGCCATAGACCGACTCCAACTGCGCAATCGACTGGATCACGATCACGATGCGGATGCCATAGCCGGCCACCCAGCCCACGGCCACCGGCACGATCTCCACCCGGCCCAACGCGGTGAACTCGTCGAGCATGAACATGCACTGGTATTTCAGTTCTGGGTTGTGCTCTGGCAACTCGCGGCCATTGAGTTTGATCGCCTGCTCGAAGAACAGATTCAACACCCCTTTGGCTTCGATCAGTTTGGCCGGACTGACGCCGACGTAGATGGACTGGACGGTCTTGCGCAACTTGCTCAGGTCGAAATCGTTATCGCTGGTCGCCGCGTCCACAATCGGGTTGCTGAAAATGTTCAACGGCGCCAGCGCCGTTTCGATGGCGGAGGTGAACGTCTCCGGCGCCAGGCCGACCAGGTTGTTCAGGCCGGTTCGCGCATGCGTGCCGAGCGTGGGCTGCCTGAGTAGCTCGCCCAGGTAGTGCTGCATCGACTGACCGGGTTTGAGGTGTGCGCCGGCGAGCAGCCGATAGACGCCCCCAAGTGTGGGCAAGCCCGTTTCAAATGCAGTCCCCTTCTTGGAAGCATAATCGTCAAACAGGCATTCGCAGGCAGCCACAAAGGTCTTGCGGCCCATTGCCGGCCAGAACGGATTCTCGCCCCTCATCTCCTTGTACAGCGTGGAGGCGATGGCGACGATGTCGCCGTTACGATGGTTCGGGTCCAGGCGCACGTAGCCCAGTGGATTCCAACGATCCGTGCTGCCGTCATCACTGAACGGATCGAACATATACACCTGGCCGTATTTGGCGCGCTGGCCGGCGGTTTTTTCCCATGCCTCGCGCTTGACGTCCAGGATCACCGCCGACTCCAGCCATGCCAACAAATTCGGAATGACCACGCTCACGCCCTTGCCGCCACGGGTACTGGCCGCCAGCAACAAGTGCTTGGACTGGATGCGGATGAAGCGGCGACCGAAGCGGCAGGCAATCAATCCACGCGGATCGTCCTTCAGCACATCGTGCCGGGACAGATCGTCTCTGCGCGCCCAGCGCGCATTGCCATACAACTCCTGCGCCTTCGTCCGCAACATGGCATACACCATGATGAGGTAGAGCATCACGGGCAAACCGAAGCCGCAGATACCCGCCAGCTTGATTTTCGGCGCATACGGATGCCACGCAGGCTGATCGACCACCTGCCAATAGCGCCAATAGGTCAGTAGTTGGACCTGTGCGTGTTCTCCGAGCAGAGTCAGCACCAAAAAGCCAGACAGATACAGCCCAGCGATGGCAACGGGTAGCAACGCGATGACGGCGGTAATGCCTTTGGTACGCGAATTCATCGAGGGAGTCGTCCTTGGGGAATCGGTGGAAATCGGGTGTGAGGAATGCGGCTTGGCGCATGCTCGTCCATGCGGTGTTGCCTGTATAGCCTACGGTTGCCGCCTACAGCTTCATGACCATGCCCTGCCCTTGCATCTGCGCCGCGCGCTGGGCCTGCATCGCCTGCTCGGCGAGCCGCTGCTGCTCCACACTCTGCAATTGCTGGCTAGCCTGGGTCACGTCCGGCGCTTGCGTCAGTTGCGGCGCATCGACTCGCGCCCATAGCTGTCCGTGGGATTTCGCCAGGTAATTCGGCGTCTGAGTCGTATGGCCTTGCGGCATGTCCAGGTAGATTTTGTCAACTTCGGTATGGCCAAACTTGCGCGTCTCCACGACGACTTGTGCCGCATGGCGGTCCAACTGCTCCGCATCCGGCACGGGACGACCCCAGCGTTCATGCGCATCGGCAATGGCATCGCGCGCCTGTTCGAACAGCGCATGACTCGGATGCGCCGGATGGCGCATATCCTCGGCGGTGATCGCCACAGGGGCGATGGCACGGCTTGGCGGCGCCGGTGCATGGGTCGCTTCCCGTGCCCGCCAGGTGGCGGCATGCTGTTCGGGCGATTGCGCTAACGCCTGCTGCGGATCGATCCGCAGCACCTTGCTTTTCTCGTACACCGAGAAGGGATTTTCGTATGCCAGCAATTGGCCTTCGTGTTGCTTGAAGCCTTTGATGCTGTGTTCGAAATTCTTATCGATGCCCAGGGTATTGGTGAACGCGGCAGCCAGTCGTTCCTGCTGCTCTGGGCCGTAGGGTAATTTGTCGCCATTCCTGGGCAGTGTGTGGGACTGCGCCAGGGCGTCCTTGAACAGGGTATAGCGTGGGTGGAGCGGGTGGTCCGGGTGACGGAAGTCTTGGAGATGCTCATCCGAACGCGGTGGGCGTGTCGGCGGGGTGTACAACATCGTCTCGCCCGCTTGGCGCTGTTCGTGTTGATGCAACCGGGGGTCTTGGCTGTGGCGCTGTTCGTGTTCGTGTTGCTGCGCCTCCATGGCTTGGCGGTGCAACTGCGCGTGGTGCTGCGCGAGGCGCTGTTGCTGTTCGCGCGCTGCCTGTGCTTGCTGTTCATGCTGCTGGAGTTGCGCGATCCGCGCCTGTTCCTGCATGTCCACGCCGGCCGGCTTTTCATGGACAGGTGCGCTGTGAGAAGGCGGCGGCTGTGTCTGCCGGTGGACTTGCGCCAGGTGCGCCGCCTGCTGCTGCGCCTGCCTTATGTGTTCCTGGCGCTGCTGGAAGGCGTGGTCGTCCTGCAGGCCCGTGTGCCTGTCCATGGCCGGCGGCGGCATGGACGCGGCAGCGGATGATGATGAAGAGGAGGAAGACGTATCCGGGTTCGTCGATGTGGGAGGGATGGACGCGGCTGGTACGCTCTGCTGGAACCACTGTCCCGGATGCGTCAGCGTGTCGTAGGCTTGCCCGGCGGTGTGTTCGACCGCATGGATGCCGCGCTCCACGGTTTGACGACCGGCCTCGTAGGCATGTTCGGCACGCATCTGCACCGCCAGTGCTTCCGCCTTCGCCGTCATGGCGGTAGTCGCGACAGGATTCAGCGCCATGTTCAGTAGCTCGCGGTCCTGATGGACGTCCTGGCGGAAATGATCGAAAGCGGCCTTGTTGTGCGCGTAGTTGGCTTGGAGCTGCGTCAGCCTCTCCGGGGACAGCACGCTCTGCGGGCCAGTGAAGTGTGTGCCGCTGTGATCGCCCAGGCGCATCGCACGCAACGGATTGGGTGAGGATGCGCCGTGGCTGGCGTCGAGGTAGTGCGCGTCTTTGAGCGCTTGCACATTCTCTGGAGTCGCCAGGGTCACCACCGTACCGTAATGCCGACTGGCCCCACTCACCGGATCACCTGCCAGGACGTAATTCGTCACCGCCGAGCCGCCTTCGGGCACGTGGTGATTCAAGCTCACCGCGCCGTAAGCGTTGAAGGTCGCGCCGGCCAAACCGTATTTGGCCGCCTCGATCTGCGCCAGTGCGCCGCCGAGGGAGTGGCCGGCTACGGTCACGTGATCTTTGGGTATACCTCGTGCGGCGGCCTTGGCGAGCATCTGCGCCGTGAACGCATCGGCGGCGGCTTTTTGCGGATTGACGGCGTCGCGCACCATCGTGGCATCGACGGCGATGTCCTGGAGGGTGGTGAGCGCATGACCTGCTTTTTCCGCATCGGTCTCGCCGGAAAATAGACCTGGGTCGGTACCGCGATAGGCGATGATGATTTTGTCTGGATCATCTAAGCTTTGATATGCCGTCGCATGAAAGCCTGTAATGGAGTCGTTCGCATAGCCGAATATTTTATATTTATTCCCGTCAAGAAATACAAACTTTCCATTGTCATCAACATCACTTTGTGGGCGGTTGAAATACGAATCATTAGCTGCATCGGCACGTTCTTGATCGACAGGATTCATTGCTTGGCTTCCTTGACGGCGATGGTGACTGAGAAATACGCATCTTTATTTTTATTTACATCAATATAGTTAAATGGATACACCTGAGCGCCATAAGGAACCAGTGCATTGTCTCCGTACGAGATTTTCTTAAAATAACTCGTCTCAGGACTGTCATGCAGGAGTTCCACCAACATACCACCCCAGCCGAACGTCACACCTTTCCCTCTTGCGCTGACACCTACACTGGTAACATCCCAGTGACACACTCCAAGCTTGAAGTAGTCTTCATCTTGCAAGGCGTCGCGATAAAAATATCCCTTCCACGTGTGATCGTCCACCTGTGTCATGGGAACATCGAGTCCGGTATTGGGCATGTGTCGTTGGCCAATGAAAGGGATCAGCGGCACGCATTTCGCATTGATGACGTCATACCCGATGTACGCCTTGATCGTATCCCACGGCCCCGGCGCATGTGAGGTGGCAATCACTTCGTAGCGTTTGACCGGGTGCGGATTGAGGTGACCGGTGGCGCCGTCATTGCCGACATCGATGCCTTTGGAGCAGCCCGCAGCGGTCAGTGCCAGCGGCATGATGGCGGTGGCGGCAAGGTGGTGCAGTTTCATCGGGTCGTCCTCGGGGGAATGGGGCGCGGATGCGGCTGTCGATTGGAATGGCCACGGCGCGGGTTTACGCTTGGGTTCCACCGGCAATCCGCCGGGTGGCAGCGGCCCCAGCTCGGCGCGCACCCGCGCATTGATGATCGCCATATCGCGCAGCAGCTGCAGATCGTGCAGCGGATCGCGCACCTTGAGTTTGCGCGGGCGATAGGGATTGTCGCTGTGATCTTCTTGATCGTCGGTGTCCTGGCTCATCGCGCGAGACCTCGGCCTTGGAGAAGGGGGGATGCCATCAGGACGGATCGTAATTTCATGCGGTCAGTCCAGATCGGTCGCCCAGGTGCGTGACCGGCACGGCGGTCAGGATAAGCGTGGGCGCGGCATGGGACGGCGTGGCAACAGGAGATCGCACAGCCATGGTTTCACCTGTGGGAAGGCAAAAAAACAGCCTACTACCCAGGGCGTGATCGCGATAGCGCGGTGCCGGCTTGGCGCTGCTCAGGCGCCACGCGAGATGAGTGGCCATCATGGCACCCGCGTCCGGCATGCATAGTCTCTCGTCACTTCTACGCCCTGTATATCAGGAATCTAACTGTCGTGTTGTAAGACTTTTCCTACAGCGCCAGCAGTTCGATGGCCTGATTGGTCTACCGCGAGTGCCTTACGTTGCGCCAGCCAAGACGCCGACAGCCTGCCGCGTAGCAATTGACTGACGCCCACCTCGATGTTTCTGGAGACGATGGCCTCGACCACATCCGGCGCCAGGTGCGCCAGTCGACTCATCCTGCTGGCCTGGCCAAGGTCGATGCCTTCGGCCTGCGCGATCTCGGTCATGGAATCGAACCGTCCCTGGTCCAGCAGACGCTGCCAGTGGTGCGCCAAGCCGAGCGCGCGCATCAACGCGGTGTCCTGCGGCACCTTGCGCACCTGCCGCTCACGGCGGGCCTGCTCGCCGAACTCCTGCGGCGCATCCAGCGGGGTGACGACCTGCTGCTTGAGCCCTCTACGCACCAACGTCCAGGGCAGGAAGGTTTCCATCTGCACCTCGCCTGCTGGCATTGGGATCTGATACGTCACCGGATCGCCCGTGACGCGCCCGCGATGTCGTTTGCTCATACCTTTTCCTCGAGACTGGCCATGAGCTGGCGCTGGGCATCCCAGTCGACCATCAGACGGTTGCGCTGGAACCACGCAAAGGTAAGCCGCCGTGGCTGCTTGCCCGCCATGCACTGCTCCACGATGTCAGGGGCCAGCAGCGTCATGCGCTTGGACTCGTTGACGACCGATTGGTCCAGGTTCTCCGCACGCGCGATGGCCGCTCCGCTCGGCATGGCCCCGATGTCCAGCAGATGCTGCCAGTAGAAGGCACGCGCTAACCCTTCTATCAGATTGGCGTCGTAAACACGGTCCTGCTCCGCCGCCGCGCGCTGGATGCGACGGGAGCCAGGTTTCAGAAGTACAAAGGTTTCAATCGACGCGTCCATCACGCCTCAACCTCCAGCAATTCGGCGCCGATGCTGTTTGGCGCAAACTCTTCGATCAACGCACTCCAGCCAATCTCCCGCCACCTCACCTTGATGCCGCGCACCTCGCCGGCATCGACGAGGTCGATGCGCTCGATCATCAGATTGGCAATACGATGACGTTCGACCGGGAACAACTGATCCCATACGTCGTTGAGGCGCCCCATCGCCATGACCGTGGTGGCCTCATCGATCTTGGCACCGGTGCGTTGAATGTGCCGCACCACGGCGACCACCGACTCCGGGCTGGCCAGCACCGTGCGGATCTGGGCCACCACCGCCGCCTCGATCTCCAGCGCGGGCAGGCGCTCGCAACTCTTGCCAGACGCGCCGAATCGCAATTCGGACTTGGACAAGTAGTAGTGGTACTTACGCCCTTGCTTACACGAGTAGGTCGGATACATCGGTTCCCCGGAGGGCGCATACAGCAGGCCGCGCAGCAACGCATCGGTGCGTGAGCGGGTCTTGGTCTGCGCCGCTCGGCGATGCCCATCCTTGGCCAGCACCTCTTGCACCCGCCCCCACACCCCCGGATCGATGATGGCGTCATGCACACCGGGATACCACGCGCCCTTGTGCGATAACTCGCCGAGGTAGATGCGGTTGCGCAGCAGTTTGTGCAGGTATTTCTTGTCGATGCGTGTGCCTACCCGCTCCTGACCCTCTTGCGTCCTCCACGCCTTGGTGGTGATGCCCTCCTGGGCCAGGTTGGCGGCAATTTTGGTAGGCGAGCCGATGGTCAGCATCTGCACAAAGATACGACGCACGACAGCGGCCTCGGTTTCGTTGATCACCAACTTGCGGTGCTCCACGTCGTAGCCCAAGGGCGGCACGCCGCCCATCCAGAGTCCCTTGCGCTTGGAGGCCGCGATCTTGTCGCGGATACGCTCGCCGGTGACCTCGCGCTCGAACTGGGCGAAGGACAGCAGGACGTTGAGCATCAGCCGTCCCATCGAGGTGGTCGTATTGAACTGCTGGGTGACCGACACGAAGGACACGCCGTGGCGCTCGAACACTTCGACCATCTTGGAAAAGTCGGCCAGGCTGCGCGTCAAACGATCGATCTTGTAGACCACCACGATGTCGATCTGACCACGCTCAATGTCGGCCATCAGACGCTTCAGCGCAGGTCGGTCTGTGTTGCCACCGGAAAAGCCCGGATCGTCGTAGTCGTCGGCCACCCGCATCCACCCCTCGGTACGCTGACTGACCACGTAGGCGTGGCCCGCCTCCTTCTGCGCATCGATGGAATTGAACTCCTGATCCAGACGCTCGTCCGAGGAGACCCGGCAGTAGACGGCACAGCGTTTGCGCGCCTTATTGGAAGCCATCTGCGTGAGATCGTTCATCGTGCACCGCCCTTGCCTTTCAGGCCAAAGAACAGCGGGCCCGACCAATGCGTGCCGGTGATGCGACGGGCAACGGCCGTCAGGCTCTTGAAACTGCTGCCCTCGTACTCGAACAGCCCCTGCGCCGTCACCCGGACCTTGTGTTCCCGCTCCCCCCATTCGCGCAGCAACACCGTGCCAGGTGCAAAGGTGATCTCCTCCGGCGTTGCCCGCAGCTTGATTTTTGAGTGTTTGGCGCCAATGGCCTCCAGGCGCTGGCGCGTGGTGTGGGAGAGGCCGCCAAAGGCGTGCTCCTGGATTTTGTAGGCGATGCGCGATTCAATGAAGCCTCGGTGGGGGTAAACGGGACGGCTGGTGAAATAGCGATCCCACACCAACCAAAGATCGGCGATAGGCAGGCTGGACAGCGCCGTGATTTGAGCAGCGACAGAGGCGTGTTGATCGTTCATGAAAACTCCTGCGGATAGGGAGTTGTATAGACGCTCTGGTCGGGCAAAAAGCCAAGTCCACTCTCGGCACTGGGTCGCACTTGCGCAACAAAAGTACGCACGATTGCCGCTGCAAGGATGGTGGTGATCTCCTGAGCACGCGCGCTGGCGCTCAGCGTGGCGGCAGGTGCAAGTTCGAGGTGCTTCATGACGGCTCCGGGGAATAGCAACCGTCGAGGATGGTGCGCCTAAACTTCCGAAGTGGATGGCAACGCAGGGTAATGGCCGACGGTTCGGCGCCGCTACCCTCGCTGACCACCTCGCCACCACGTGACCACGCCATGCGCTCTCTTCACAAATTCGCTCGCATGCACAAAGGCAGGGATGTTTTCGATGCGAGCACCTTCGACCGCATCTTGCGCGGCCATGTCACACCCGCTGAGGGAGCAGAACCGGAGAAATTCTTACACGACCAACACTTGAAACTTCCCCACTTCGTGGCCTGGCGTGAATTGTCGCGGGAACGCGCCAAGATCATCAAACACATGTGGGAGACCGACGGTCAAGCCGCTCCCGAGATGTCGTGGGCGCAGGTCAACCGCAACGACGCAGGCGAGTTCATCGGCTCGCAGAAGCGCTTCTCCGATCATTCCTGACCTGTGGTCTGGAGAAGTGGCGCAACACGACGGGCCTGCGTGGCTTTCGTTGCCTGCGTCTCAAGCACCTGCACACACCCGCTGGCACAGTCTACGACAACGGCTAAATGCGTTCTCGACACATCCGACTGACGCATTTGACGCACTACATCGTAAGTCCTACGCGTGCGTACGCGCGCGCGCCTCACGGGGAGTTTCGATGTAACCCGTCCAATCCGTCAGTCCTAACCGAACAAGGACTTCGACCATGACCACGAATATCCCAACCCTCGACCTGGGGAGTACCACTGGATCCAGGAGCGCTGCCTGCTGGCCAAGACCTACCGCGAGAGCGTTTCCGAACTCTTCGCGGACTGGCGCGAATGGGCAGAGCGTGCAGGCGAATACGTTGGCTCGGTCAAACGCTTTTCCGAGCTGATGGCGACGCGCAAGTTCGACAAGTGCCGGTTGACCGGAGGCGCGCGCGGCATGGCCGGCATCACCCTCAGACCCAAGCCGCACAACCATCACACCCCCTATCGCGATGACTGAAACAACAGGCCGAGTGACGGATGTGACGGGTTTTCTGATTAATGCGCTACACGTGCGCGCGCACATAAGAGAAGTTATACAGAAAACCCGTCGCATCCGTCACTCGCCCCCTCCCGACTTGGAGCACTTGACGATGAACACGACGATCCTGGCCCTGGACTTGGGCACTCGCACCGGGTGGGCACTGCAGCACTCGGATGGCACCATCACCAGCGGCACCGAGCCCTTCACCCCGCAGCGATTCGAAGGCGGCGGCATGCGCTTCCTGCGCTTCAAGCGCTGAACTTGCCCCGCAGGGACGGACGCCAGGAAGCGATACTTTGATCGCACCCTGGAGGTTTCCATGCAACGCATTACCCGTCGTCGCTACACGGACGACTTCAAGGCTCAGGCTATCGCCCTGGCTGAGTCGGTCGGGCTGGCCAAAGCCGCCCGGCAACTGGGCATGTCGGTCAAGACGCTGGCCAACTGGCTTGGCGCATCCCGTGGCGGCCAGCCACTGAGTTCTCCCAGCCGCAAGCCGGTCAGTGAGATGGAGAGCGAACTGGCCCGGCTGCGAGCCGAGAACGCCACGCTCAAGATGGAGCGCGAGATCCTAAAAAAAGCGACGGCGTTCTTCGCCAGGGAGTCCAAGTGAGGTAAGCCTTCGTCGCACATGAACGGACTCGCTATCCCCTGCGGATGCTGTGCCGCCTGCTGGCGGTGTCTGCCTCCGGCTTCCACGGCTGGCTGCAGCGTCGAGATCGCCCGGACCCCGACGCGGCCCTGCGTGCCGACCTGCGCATGCTGCACGCCAGCAGCCGAGGCACGTATGGGCGGCCGCGCATGGTACGGGCGCTGCGCGCCTGTGCCCATGCGGTGGGCCACAAGCGCGTGGCTCGGCTGATGCGCGAGGAGGGCCTGTGCGGCAAGGTCAAGGGCCGCTTCACGCCCCGCACCACCGACAGTCGGCATGGGCGGCCGGTGGCCGGGAACCGGCTGGATCGGCAGTTCGCCGTGAACAACCCGGCGCCGGCATGGGTGGGTGACATCACCTACCTGCCGACCCGCGAGGGCTGGCTGTATCTGGCCACGGTCATCGACCTGCGCACCCGACAAGTGCTTGGCTACAGCTTGTCCGAGCGCATGCCCAACGCGCTGGTCCAGCAAGCCTTCCTCAACGCCTGGTCGGCGGCGCCGGTCGGTGCCGGTGTGCTGTTCCACTCCGATCGCGGTAGCCAGTACGCCAGCGGCGACTTCGGCAAGACCTTGGCCGCGCACGGCTTCGTGCCAAGCATGAGCCGCAAGGGCAACTGCTGGGACAACGCGGTGGCCGAGAGCTTCTTCGCCACGCTCAAGAACGAAGAGGCGACCGGCGTGTACGAAACCAAGGCCGCCGCCCATGCCGCCATCGCCAGCTACATCCACGGATTCTACAATCCCACCCGCCTGCACTCGGCGCTTGGCTATCTGTCGCCTAACGACTACGCAAAGAAGCCGAAGCAGGCCGCTTGACCCCGTGCTTGTTGGCGTCCGTTCTCAGGGGGCAGGTTCACGCTGGCTCAACGAAGTACTCTCCACCGCCAATCCCATCCACACGGTGTACTTCGAGGAGGTGCGCCGACATGCCGGCGTCGATGCCGCCCATGCCTATGGCGGCTTCATGGGGCATCTGACCGCATGGTGCGAACACCACCAGATCCCCTACCAGGGCGTACCCGTCGGCACGATCAAGAAGCACGCCACCGGCAAGGGCAACGCCGGCAAAGACGACATGATCGCCTCCGCTCGGCGACGTGGTCATACCCCCATCGATGACAACCAAGCCGATGCACTGGCCCTGCTGCACTGGGCCATCGAGACACAGGGAGTGTGACGTCATGAAAATCCCGACCCCGACCTACCGCAGCCCGCTTGGACGTTTCCAGCCAGAGCGCGTGGATGTGGAGACGATCAAACGGCAAGGATGGCGCGACCAAGCCATCCTGGTGATCAACGCGCAGGATGAGCGACTGGATTTCATCGAACGGGAAATCGTGCAGCGCATCGGCGAGCGTCTGTATGGGAGCAAGCGCCATGGTTAACCGGCATGCTCCGTGGACGATCCAGGAGATTGCGCATCGCTTCGAAGAGGCCGCCTCGACGGGGCGTCGACTGCCTTGCGTTCGCATACCCGGCTACTTCAACGCCTGGCCCCACATCGTGCGGCAGCAGTGGGAAGCCTTCGCTGCAGAGGATCGCTCCTATCGCCCCTTTCCACCGAGCCCGCAGGATGTCGAGCGCATGCTCGAAACGATGCGATGGGTGCTGTGGCTGGAAGTGGAACAACGCCACCTGGTGTGGATGCGCGCCAAGCGCTACGGCTGGCGGGACATCACGACCCGCTTCGCCTGTGATCGCAGCACCGCATGGCGACGTTGGCACAAGGCGCTGGAGATCGTGGCCGAACAACTCAACCGCGACGGGCTGCGGTTGCCTTCCAAAAACCTGAGCAACCCAGGGTAATGCGTGCGCTGATTGTCCACGCTTTGCCGTGCATGTCTGTTTTGACACCATCGGGGCGTGCAACACAACAGGCCGTTCGGGGGTAGTATTTCCGCTATCGTCTGGACAGACCTGTCAGCCACTGCACGCAGCGTGGCGACACGGCTGGCCAACCCCATCAACCCGCCCATGAGGACGACTCATGGCGGGTTTTTTCATTTTCAGAACCCGATGAGCGCACTGCAACTCCACTACCGACCGGTCGATTCGCTGATTCCCTATGCCCGCAATGCCAAGCAGCATTCGCAGGCCCAGGTCGCACAGATCGCCGCCAGCATTCGCGAATTCGGCTGGGGCGCGCCGATCCTGATCGATGGCCACAACAATGTGATCGCCGGACACGGTCGTCTGCTGGCGGCTCGTCAGCTGGGCATGGCCGAGGTGCCGGTCGTCCCGTTGGATCACTTGAGCGACACGCAACGCCGCGCGCTGATCCTGGCCGACAACAAGATCGGCGAGAACGCCGCCTGGGATGACGACCTGCTCGGCATCGAACTGTCCGAACTGCAGGACGCCGGCTTCGATCTCGGCCTGACCGGCTTCTCCCCAGAGGAATGGGAAGCACTGATCGCCGGTGAGGACGCCACCAAAGACGGGCTCACCGACGAGGACAATGTGCCGGACGTGCCGCAAGCCCCCATCTCCCAAGCAGGCGATGTGTGGCTGCTAGGCGATCACAGACTGCTGTGCGGCGATGCCACCAAGGCCGACGACTACACGCAGCTGCTCGGTGACGAGTTGCCCGACATGGCCTTCACCGATCCACCGTACAACGTGAATTACGCCAACGCCGCCAAGGACAAGGCAAGCAACAAGAGCCGTCCGATCCTGAACGACAACTTGGGCGAAGGCTTTGGCGGCTTCCTGACCGAAGCATGCATGAACATCCTGGGCTGCACCAAGGGCGCGGTCTACATCGCCATGAGTTCCAGCGAACTGGATACGCTGCAGTCGGCCTTCCGTGCCGCTGGCGGTCACTGGTCGACCTTCATCATCTGGGCCAAGAACACCTTCACGATGGGCCGTGCGGATTACCAGCGTCAGTACGAGCCCATCCTGTACGGCTGGCGCGAGGGCATCGATCATTTTTGGTGCGGTGCCCGCGATCAGGGCGATGTCTGGCAGATCAAGAAGCCGCATAAGAACGACCTGCATCCGACCATGAAACCCGTCGAATTGGTCGAGCGCGCCGTGCGCAACAGCAGCAAGACCAAGGACATCGTGCTCGACCCGTTCGGTGGCTCCGGCTCCACGCTCATTGCCTGCGAAAAGTGCGGCAGGCGCGCACGCGTGATCGAACTTGATCCGAAATATGTCGACGTGATCGTGCGCCGCTGGCAGGACTACACCGGGCAAGCCGCAATACGCGCCAGCGATGGTGTGAAATTCGGTTCAACGCTGGAGGCGGAGCAGCCAGGGATGGCGTAAATTCCCCTCGCCTGCCCTCGCCTTGCAGCAACCGGTGACGGTGCTGCGCACCGTCACCGTTATCATGCAATATCCGAGCAAGAAGCCAAGCAATGCCTGGCTTCTTTTCCTCGATCAATCGATAGCGCATTTTTCGCGAGTGCGCGGCTTGACCCTCGCCAGCGCCTTGAGCGGAAATTCTAGCGCCTTGTAGCCCTCGTCGGCGATGAACCAGTCATTGCCGATGCTCTTGATCAGATTCCGATTGCGGAGGCCGTCGATCACCCTCTGGCGGTCAGCACCTTGGACGTTGCCGGGAACCCAAGTGATCTTGCCCTCGTTGTAATCATCGGCGTGGGCCAAAATGGCGAGCTGGACTGGTGTGATTCGGCTGGCCATTTGAATCTTCCTCTGCGTGTTGGTTGGTGATCGTATGTACGCTCTAATCACCTAGAAATCCAAGTTGTTTTTGCATATTTTCTGATTATTTTTTTTCTTCTTGAGCATTCTCCGATGCTCTTCAAATCCTTAACAACCTACCGATTTCACCCTATTTTTCATTCGACGCGGTAAGTACGCTCCCCACCAGGCGCTTTATCCGAGATAATGCTCAAACCAAGCTTTTTCTTGAATGCACCGGCAAACGTGCCGCGCACCGTATGTGATTGCCAGCCGGTTTTCTCGCAAATCTGCGCGATGGTGGCGCCTTCAGGGCGCTTGAGCATGGCGATCACCTGCGCCTGCTTGCTGTTTTCGCGAGTGCGCGGTTTGGCTTGTTCGATGACGGCCTCTATCGCCTTGGCGCTGACTGGCGCCTTGCGCGGCACGCCCAACGCCTTGTAGCCCTGGGCCGTGATGATCCAAGCGTTGCGGTTTTGCTTGATAAATCCGCGATTAAACAGTGATTCGAGCACTTTTTTGCGCGCGCCGCCGTTGAGACTTTCAGGGACCCAAGTGATCTTGCCCTCGGTGTGCTGATGGGCGTGGGCCAGGATGGCGTGCTGGGTTGGTGTGAGCTGGGTGGTCATTTGAATCGCCCTCGACGTGTTGGTTGGTGATCGCATGAACGCTCCAATCACCTAAAAAGCCAAGTGGTTTTTGCACATTTTTTGCTTCTTTTTAGAACAGGCCATCAATGCCCCGCAAAGCCCCCACACCCTGCCGCCATCCTGGTTGCGGGAAGCTAGTTTCAGATGGTTCTGGCTACTGCGCCGACCATCAACGTGACAAGGTGGGCTGGCACAAAGACCGGCGTAATGCACATCAACGTGGCTACGGCGCGACGTGGCAGAAACTGCGCGCCTTCGTCATGCAACGCGATCAAGGACTATGCCAGCCATGCAAACAGTCAGGACGCTTGACGCCAGCCGTGGCGGTGGACCACATCGTCCCAAAGTCGCAGGGTGGCACCGATCATCCAAACAACTGCCAGGCGATCTGCCATCGCTGTCACGTACTCAAGACGGCCCAGGAATCGCATCAGGGACGCGAAGGTGCTTGATGAAAAACAATTTGGACAGATGCACAATGACAACGGTCATGGCATGCTCGATTCACTGCCGTGTAGGCAGCTCAGAAAAAAGGCTGACTGGATGACCTGCCAAATAAGGCGTTCACTGCCGTGTAGGCAGCTCAGAAATGGTTAGGGTGGGGCAGGCGCACTTCGCGAGCGTTCACTGCCGTGTAGGCAGCTCAAGTAATGCTCGGGGCATCAACCGGCCCCGATCCTGGGTAGGGGGGTCAAATCCTTGCGATGCAATCGCAAAAGACCGCTCGCCCCCTCAATTTTTCTCGCGTGCAAAATGGAAAACTTTTTTTGGAAAAATCCGTGTCAGAGCTAAGCGCTGCAAGGGATTACAAGGCTGACTTGGCGCAGATCGGACAGATCGATGTGACGCCATGGACTGCGGCAGCGCACGCGGACATGACCCCAGCCGAACCCGTAGAACTGGAGCCCTATGCGCGGTCGTAAACCTCTGCCTGTGGCCATCAAGAAGATCAAAGGCACGCTACAAAAATGCCGAACCAACGCGCATGCGCCCCGCCCCGACGGGCAGTTGGGCCAGCCGCCGGAGTACATGTCTGACATTGCCAAGGAGGCATGGACCTATGCGGTAGAGAACGCACCGCTGGGTTTGTTTTCTTCCCTTGATGCCACGGTTCTGGAACGCTGGGCCAATTGCGCAGGTCTGTACCGTGAGGCGCTGGCCAAGATCAACCGATCTGGTGTCGCCGGCATGATCATCAAGACCCCCAGTGGCATCTTGCGGCGCTCCCCGCTGATGGATGTGATCCGGGATCTCGCGTTGGAGATGAAGGGGTACGAGTCGGAGATGGGGTTCACCCCTGCATCCCGATCACGCGTCCAGGTCGCGCAGGAGTCGGTCGATAAGCACGATCCCTGGGCGGATATCGTCGGCTAGGTAGCGCGATTGAACCGCCCCGGTTTCCGCGGAGGCTGTTTGGTTTAAGTCAGGCCGCCACGGCGGCGGTCTGACTGGCGAGTTGCCGGTAGTAGTTTGCCTCGGCCTCGGCTGGCGGGATGTAGCCGATGGGTTGGAGCAGGCGTTGGTGGTTGAACCAGGACACCCACTCCAGCGTGGCGAATTCGACGGCCTCCCTAGTTTTCCAGGGTGCCCGGCGGTGAATCAGCTCGGCTTTGTACAAGCCGTTGATGGTCTCTGCCAGCGCGTTGTCGTAGCTGTCGCCCTTGCTGCCTACCGACGGCTCAATGCCGGCCTCGGCCAGCCGCTCGGTGTAGCGGATGCTGACGTATTGCGAGCCCCTGTCGGAGTGGCAAACCAAGCTGTCATCGCGCTCAGGTTGCCGGGCATACAGGGCCTGCTCCAAAGCATCGAGCACGAAGTCCGTGCGCATAGAACTGCTCACTCGCCAGCCTACGATGCGACGAGCGAACACGTCGATGACGAAGGCCACATACAGCCAGCCCTGCCAGGTTGAGACGTAGGTGAAGTCGCTGACCCACAGCTGGTTCGGCCGCTCGGCACGGAACTGCCGATTGACCCGGTCCAGCGGGCATGGGGCCTTGGCATCGCCGATGGTGGTGCGCACGACCTTGCCGCGCACCACGCCGCGCAGCCCCATGCTGCGCATCAACCGCTCGACCGTGCAGCGGGCCACGACGACGCCTTCGCGTGCCAGTTGCCGCCACACCTTCTCGGCACCGTAGACCTGCATGTTGGCTTGCCAGACGCGCTGAATCTGCGGCATTAGCCGCTCGTCGCGTCTGGCGCGGATACAGCGCCTGCTGGGCTCGCGCAGTAGCGCGGCATGACGTCGATAGGCCGACGGGGCAACCTGCAGAACCTTGCAGAGCGGCTCGACCCCGAAGGCATTGCGATGCTGGTCGATGAAGGCCTTCACGACTTCAGTCGGCGGTCGAGCTCCGCCTGGGCGAAAAACGCACTGGCCAGCTTCAATATCTCGTTGGCCCGGCGCAGCTCCTTGACCTCGCGCTCGAGTTCCTTCATCCGCTGCGCCTCGCTGCTCGTCACGCCCTCACGCGCACCGGCATCGACCTCGGCGCGCTTGACCCATTCGTTCAGGGTCTGCGGCACGCAGCCAATCTTTGGGGCTATGGATTCAATGGCCGCCCACAGCGATTGGTACTCTCCGCGCTGCTCCTGCACCATCCTTACCGCGCGCTCGCGTACCTCGGGCGAGAACTTGTTCGACTTGCTCATGGCTCAATCCTCTCAGAGTGTTGAGCCTCCGCGGAAACCGGGGCGGTTCAGTGCCAGACGACGACGGCAGCCGGGTTTCGCTTCTGGAGGATGAATTGGCCCAACTGCGTCAGAATCGCCGTGATACTCAGACTCGGATTGACGCGGCACGACAGTTCGCCAAGAGGTCAGGCGGCTACGAAAACGAGGCCGCCGAACAGATAGGGCGGCTGGCCTCAATCAAGGCAATGCCGAAGAACCCCGACAGCGGCGAATGGCAATGGCCGTTCAGCGAACGAAACCTAGCGCTGGAGTCTCCGGTCGCCGTCGTTCTTCTCAACGAACTGAAGTCGCTCGATAAAGAGTTGCGCATCGCCACCGGCCAGCGCCCCAGGCTCGAAGCCTACTTGGCCGAGCTGACCGGCAAGGCAGATGGGATCGCGGGCGATATCAAGCAGAAGGAAGTGGAACTGTCCGCAGCGATCTCGGCCAACGAAGTCATCGCCCAAATGGGAACCCGCAACAATGCGGCCGCACGTGTGGTCGGTCGAATCAGCCTGTTCTTGGAAACGCTCCTCCCGAATGAGGATCTCGCCAAACTGGAAGCAGAGAATCGCCGCCTCAGCAACAAAGTCAAGCAGCTTGAGGAGCAGGTCGGTGCCGATGACAGCAACGAACACCTAGCCTCGATCCTCAACAACATCTCCGCACAGGTGTCACTATACATACAGAAGTTCAACGCCGAATTCGGCGCTTACCTTGCGCGCCTCAATCTGCCGCAGTTGACGATCATCTTCGATCGACCCGGCCGTCCAGTGCCGATGGGACGCACCGGCGGCGGCGAGAACCATCTCGCTTACCATCTGTCAGCACTGCTCGCCCTCCATCTGTTCGCGGCGCAGAACAACCGTCCGATTCCACGCTTCCTGCTGATCGACCAACCAACCCAGGTTTACTTCCCCTCTGAGCAGGTCTACAGGGACGCCGATGGATCGGTGCAGAAGACGGAAGCCGACGCCGACCTAGATGCGGTGCGTCGGCTGTTCGAGTTGTTGCTGAAGTTCACGCAGGAAGATGTCCCAGGTTTCCAATTGATCGTCACTGAGCATGCGAACCTGCGCGAGCATTGGTTTCAAAACGCGCTGGTCGAGGAACCGTGGACCAAGCCGCCTGCGCTGGTTCCGGAGGATTGGCCGACAGAAACGGCGAACTGATCCATCACGCGGCTACATCTTGGTTGCCCTTTAGAGCGCGAACGCAGTGATACGGTCAAGGGAACAGCAGGACCGCCTATACCCAGCCCAAAGCGAGGGGACGATGGAAGCAGGATAGGGGGACGTCGGCGCAGCACGGAAACGGCGGAGACGCGGCACGGCGGCGTACAAGGTGGATTCGACGCATTCTCGGTCGCCTCTGCTAGAGCATGCGAAGAAGCGAACCGATGGCGCGTAAACCCGCATCAACACACGACTCCGCCTCTTGTATGTTCAAGAGGTCAGTAGAGAACGGAGAGAGAAACACGGCTGGATGGGCACCGAAAACGGCACCTGCGGCAGGTGCATGCTCAAGAGGCCAATACGGGAAGCCCCGCCAACACTGGGGTTGCGGGCATAAAAAGACCCAACGGCCCACCAGGATTCGAACCTGGAACCAAAGGATTATGAGTTCGTCGCCAACGCACTATGCCTAGGAAAATCAAGCATAGGGGAGCGTAAGCTACAGAACAAAAAAGTAATTTGCAACAGTAGCTTAGCGCAGCTTGGCGAAGGTGGGAAAAGCTAAGCTCTGTACCAGCAGCGTACCTACGCATGGTTGATGTGCCACTACAACCCGGTGTCAAGAAATGCTGACTTGAGTGCCCGACAGTGGTCCGAACGGATACACAAATGTGTATCCGTTGTGGTATGGTTCAGCTATGGCACTTAAAGACTCCGGGATGCGTATTCGGGTGGAAAAAGATCTACGCGAAGCGTTCGTGCAAGCTTGCCGTGCGCAAGATCGGCATGCTGCGGATGTACTGCGGGATTTCATGCGCACCTTCACGGAGAAGCAGTTACAAGGACAGGCGGATCTGTTCGCCAGCTCCAAGAGAAAACGGAAATGAACGTGCAGACGGAACAAGAGCTGATAGCCCTCTGCCATGCCCTCATCGGAGGACATGGCGGCCTGTCTGCGGCCGAGCGCAAGCTCGTAAAGACCGCGCCGGCATCGGCGCTCAAGCTTCGGGACATCGAGGCGATCCGCAAGGCGATCTCGCGCGGCACCGACCCGCTCGGCGAAGCCTTTTCGTCGATTCGCTCCGCGGCTGTGCGTCGTGCAGCCGGTGCCGTCTACACGCCTGCGCCGATCGTGCGCTCGATGATGACCTGGCTGGCCAGCCAAGGAACGCCAGCCCGCATCGTCGATCCTGGGGCGGGGTCGGGTCGCTTCATCCTGGCCGCGGGTCTTGCCTTTCCTGACGCGCAGCTCGTGGCCGTGGAGATGGCCCCCCTGGCCGCGCTGATGCTGCGCGCGAACCTGAGCGCTCGCGACTGGACCGATCGGGCGACCGTTCTGGTCAAGGACTATCGGGAGGTCAAGCTGCCGCGCTGCGCCGGCATGACGGCCTTCATAGGCAATCCGCCCTACGTGCGACATCACGACATCGCCGAGGACTGGAAAGCCTGGTATGCCTCGAACTTCGCCGACTTCGGCATCAAGGCGAGTGCACTGGCCGGCCTGCATCTGCACTTCTTCCTGCAAACGCGCTTGCTCGCCAAGGCGGGCGACGTGGGTGCATTCATCACCTCGGCCGAGTGGATGGATGTGAACTACGGTTCGGCGCTGCGCCGGCTGCTGCTCGACGAGCTGGGCGGGATCGCCCTGCACGTGCTTGAGCCAACCGTCGAAGCCTTCCCCGGAACGGCGACAACGGCGGCGATCACCTGCTTCCGCGTCGGCGAGACGGCCGAGCCGGTTCGAGTGCGCGCCGTCGACGAGCTGGAACGCCTCAACGGCTTGACCAAGGGAACCGACATCCCGCGCGAACGCCTGCATGCCGCGCCGCGCTGGTCAATCATCGTCCGCCCGTCCGAGCCAGCAGCGGCTGGCGACATCGAGCTTGGCGAGCTGTTCCGTGTGCATCGCGGCCAGGTCACAGGAGCAAACGACATCTGGATCGCTGGTGAGCATGCGAAGGACTTGCCCGATCGCGTCAAGCTGCCGGCCGTCACTAAGGCCAAAGACTTGATACAGGCCGGTGCGCATCTGCACTCGGCCGAGGTTCTGCGCCGTGTCATCGACCTGCCGGCCGAGCTGGACGACTTCACCAAGGAAGAGCGGAGACGCATCAGCGCTTTCCTGTCCTGGGCGAAGATCAACGGCGCGGATCAGAGCTATATCGCACAGCACCGCAAAGCTTGGTGGTCCGTGGGCCTCAAAGCCCCGGCCCCGATCCTGTGCACCTACATGGCCCGCCGGCCGCCTCAGTTCACGCTCAACGCATGCGACGCGCGACACATCAACATCGCGCACGGCCTCTACCCTCGCCAGCCGCTGGCCGATGGAGTGATGCCCCGGCTGGTGACGTGGCTCAACAAGAACATCAACACGGGGAGCGGCAGAACCTATGCCGGCGGCTTAACCAAGTTTGAGCCCAAGGAGATCGAGCGCCTGCGCATCCCAAGCCTGGAAACACTTCTCGCATGACAAGCGCACCGCCTCGATGGACCACTGCCGAACTGGCTGAAGACGCCGCAACCTCCGCCGCACAGTTCCGGGCCGAGCGCCTGGCTGTCACTGACTCCTGGGCAACCCACTACAACCAAGCGCGCGGTAAGTTTGAGCTGCTGTTCAAGAAGTTGAGCGACCTCAACCCTGGCGCGATCACCGATGACAACCTGGCCGAAGCCTACGGTCTGGGACTCGGCGAAGCTTTGCGCTACCTGGCCGGCCCACCAATCTCCGATGACGATCTGCAAGTCATCGCCGATGTCGAGTCGATCGCCCCGGGCGTCTTGAAGAAGAACTCCGAGGCGCTGCGTAAGGTGTTCGAGGTCATCGAGCGCGTGATTGATCCGCATCGGTTCCCGTGGATGGAGGCCGGCGGCGCACCGACCGATCAACAACGCGAAGCGGCCTTGTTGGCTTCGTCGGTGCTCCTGGCCGCGCAGCGCATCGCCACCGAGCGACGCAACGAGGGCAAGCAGAACCAAGAGACGACGGTGAAGGACTACCTTCGCAGCCTGGGCTTCACCGAGGCCCCGGCCGTGGCGATCAACACGATCGTCAAAGGGCCGCAGGCCATGCAGTTCTGCGCTGAATGCCAGCTCGGCGAGCGCAAGGCTGATGTCGTCGTGCGCCTGCACGATACGCGCCTCATGGCTATCGAGTGCAAGGTGTCGAACAGCGCGACCAACAGTGTCAAACGCCTGAACAACGACGCAGCAGTCAAAGCCGAATACTGGATCAAGCAGTTCGGCACCGCGCAAGTCGTACCGGCCGCTGCGCTGGCTGGGGTTTTTAAGGTGCTGAATCTCGAACAGGCGCAGACGCGCGGCTTATCCCTGTTCTGGTCGCATGATCTCGATAAGCTCGGTGCTTTCATCGAATCAACAAAGTAATTCCGAACTGTACGTTGAGGCTATTAATCAATTCAGCCAGCGCACCATCTGATCGCATCCTGATCTCGGCTGGTTGAAAACCACAATAAGGGGCATCTATCGTGAAGCTTTCTGCTGTCATTCTTGAAAACTTCCGAGGGTACTCTCAACGTACTCGAATTGAGATTGATGATCTGACCGCTTTCATCGGGAAGAACGATGCAGGCAAATCAACAATTCTTGAAGCTCTTGATATTTTCTTCAACGACGGCAAGCCAGAACGCGGTGATGCTTGCGTGCATAGCACAGATACGATGATCCGTATTGGCTGTGCGTTCGCAAGCCTTCCGACGGAGATAGTTCTTGACGCTGCCGCTCATACCTCGCTCGCTGCCGAACATCTGTTGAACGAAAAAGGTGAGTTGGAAATCATCAAAGAATGGGATTCGTCAGCCAAAACTCCGAAAGAATCAGTTTTCGCGATAGCGATGCATCCAACCAACGCTGATGCGACCGATCTGCTAACTCTAAAGAACAGCGACCTCAAAGCCAGGGTCAAGAAGTTGGGGATTGACGAATCCACGGTGAGTCTGGCGATCAACGGAAGCATGCGGCAAGCCATCCGTGAGGCATGCCACCCGCTTACGCTTGAACGGAAGTCGCTGCCACTCGACAAGGAAGACGCAAAGAAGGTTTGGGAGCAACTTAGGCCCCAACTTCCGATGTACGCGCTCTTTCGGTCAGATCGGCCAAGCCAAGACGGCGACGAAGAAGTTCAGAGTCCGCTCAAGTTCGCGATTACCCAAGCTTTGAAGGAGCTGGCGGACGACCTGAAGAAAATCGAGGATGCGGTAAGACTACGGGCAGAGGATGTCGCGAAGCGGACTTTGGCGAAGCTGAACGAAATGGACGGTCGTCTAGCTAGCGAGCTGAAGCCGTTTTTCAAGGCGGACCCCAAATGGGATGTCTTTAAATTTGGTTTGGTAGGGGACAACGATATTCCCATCAACAAGCGAGGGAGCGGTGTCCGCCGTCTCATCTTGTTGAACTTTTTCAGAGCCGAAGCGGAACGCCGGCGCACGGAAAAGGGGGCGTTGAGCGTAATCTATGCCATCGAGGAACCGGAAACCTCGCAGCACCCCGACAACCAGCGGTTGCTTGTTCAGGCACTCAAAGAGCTTGCCATAGACGAGAACACGCAAGTGCTAGTCACCTCCCACACACCGGGTCTGGCCGGTCTTCTGCCGAGTGACAGTCTGCGATGTGTTCGCAAGCAAGCGGACGGAACGGCGGCCGTATCACATTGCAGTGACGACGACTTGGTGGTGATTGCAAATGAGCTTGGCGTTTTACCGGATCGGCGCGTCCAAGTCTTAGTTTTTGTCGAGGGCACAAACGATATTGAATTCCTTGAAGGAATCAGCGCCATGCTCAAGCCAAGCATGGCCGATGTCGTGGACTTCACTAGCGATAGTCGGGTGGCCCTGGTTCCTCTGGGGGGCGCGTCTCTGAAGCAATGGGTTGCCAAGCATTACCTGAAGAACCTTGGCCTGCCAGAAGTACACATCTATGACCGGGATGATGCGAATCCACCGAAGTATCAGCCTGAGTGTGATGCAGTAAATGCCCGGACGAATGGATCATGGGCAGTGATAACGACCAAGCGTGAGCTTGAAAATTACCTCCATGCCGATGCTATTTCGGAAGGAATGAACGGCATTGGCATCACTTTTACTGACACGTGCGATGTGCCGCTGATTGTGGCAAAAGCGGTTCATGAGGCATCGGGCAGTCCGCGAACGTGGGCGGACATTTTGGGCGACCACAAGGAACTCGCGGATAAAGTCAGCCGGGCCAAGAAGCGTCTCAATCGCGATGCCGTCGCGAAAATGACGGCTGCTAGATTTTCACAGAGCGACGCTGCCGGTGAGGTGTCCGGCTGGTTGAAGCAGATTCACGCCATGCTTGTGTGATCGCTTGGTACGCTGACCTTTGACTTGGAGTTGGAAAGAGAGGCAGTAGTCGCCGTTTCACGGGTTCCTGACCTCCAATTTCCAGCGGCTAAGGCTGGCGTCTTGGACGGCGGCCACCTTGTCCGTATGCCGGTAGATGTAGGTCGCCAGTTTCTCCAACTGTTCGGTCTTGATTCCGGCCGACTTGCCCTCGTTTAGCCGCTTGGCGATCTGATTCAAGTTCCGGCCGATGCCCCTGAGCTGATACGACGATTCCCATAGAGCCTTCGTTGTTTCCATCGTGAATTGCGGTTCGTGGGTCAGGCTGGCCCGCACGCAGTTGACGATCCAGCGATGAGGGGAACAGCCCTCGGCATCGGCCTTGATCATGATGCTCTGGTACTCGGTTGGCGTGAGTCGAACCTCGACCCGTTCCTTTGGCCCATCGTCTGGATGGCCGGCAGCCTGAGTGGCGACCCAGTTGCGCACCTCGTTCGGTATGTTGTCCTGGACGAGGTAGCGCATTAGCGCCCGGATCACCTCAGACGGCTTCTTGTCCGACTTCGCGCACCATTCCTCCCATTGCGCTTGCAATCCGGCCGGTACGCGAACGCGGTAAATGTGACTGTCGCGGGTCGCTCCGATTTCAGTTTTTCTCGGCATGGCCTTCCCGATGGAAATATGTTCAGTTCACGTGCTTGCTCGTAGTGTGGCACAAAATACCGGCGTTAGCCTATCCTGCACTAGCCCACACTCCCCCTCGTTTTTTCGTCATGACGAAGAAATTTTGGGTCATGGCCAAGGACATCCAGAAAGATGGATGCATGGTTCGCTGTGCATCGGGCGGCCAACCTTTGCTGGGCGAGGGCTACTTTCAACTGCTCGTTGCCTTCGGGCGTGGTGCCGCTGTTTGCAATACAAGTCATTCACTTGCAGATCAGCACGCTGCCCCCTTAGCCCTACGGGCGTGGTGGAGAAAAAGGCGGCTTCGCCGCCGCAGCCTTCGGGGGAAGGAGCAACAGGCTCGGCATCAGTCGGCATAAGCGCCAAAAATTTCGTCATGACGAAATTTTCGAGATCGGGACTCAGACCTCCAGCGCTGCTTTTGGTCACTGGCAGAGCCTTGTAGTCGTAGTAATCGTATTATTACGACTATTACTACCAATCCAGGTATGGTGACACGGCGCCGACCTGGCCGAGCTGCCTGCGTCACCAATGCCCAGCAATGGTGACAGGCCCGCGCGATCGAGGAAAATCCACCGTCACCCAAAGAAAAGCCCCGCCGAGGCGAGGCCGTGGTGCAGATCGAGAAGGAAATTACCGCCGACGCAGCGCAAGCAGGACATGACGCCAGAAGATGCGCCATTCGCCACGCCGGCCATCATTGAGCAGCAACGACCTGAACATGGCGAAGGCTTCGGCCGGGCGCTTGCGGTATGCCTGGGCCATCACTTCGTCGTGCGACTTGTCCCTCATCGCTCGAACTCCATCAACGGAAGCGGGTAGGCCCGCACGATATTCTCCATGTTGTACCCGTACTCAAGGCGGCCGAGCGTTGAGGGCTTGGCCCCTGTCCGCTTCGCCGCCTGGGCGATTTCTCGCACGTCTCTGGCGTGATCCGGGGCAAGGCCGAGAACCTTGACTTTGATGTTCCGTGGGTCGTCTGCCCGTTCCCACTCTTGCAACCAGTGGGCAATGCGCCGACTGTCAGGAACAAAACCAGTTGCGTGCGTCATAAGGCGCATTAGAGCTTCATGTTCTAGCTGGCTAAACATGGTTCATCCCCCCTTAGACATGCTGCCACCTTCTGATCGCCACGCAGTCCGCAGCCGTTCCGCGACCGCTTCACGGTAAGCCGGATTTCGCGCCCAAAGGCTTCGTCCCATTGCAAGGTGTTCAAGGCGACCGGCAGTGGTTTGGTGCCCGGTACGAGGGTCAAGGCGGGTCGATGTCGGGTTAAGCATTCTTCCCGCTACGCTCACCATACGAGCCGGAACAATAGCGCCTTGCGCCATTCCGCGCATAGTCACGGCAGCACTGCTGATGCCGCCGGCAAGCTGCCCTGCCACGTTGTTGACTTCCTGGACAAGCCAGAACATTACGGACGTGAAGGTCAGCAGCACCAATGACGTGAATAACGTGTTTTGATCGCTGTCCAGATCGACGCTATTGACGATGGCATCGAAGCCTTTGAAGATCAGGCCCATGACAGCGGCCACAAGGGCAATGCGCAGGATGTAGGTCATTACCTGCCCGAACCAGGAATCGAAGAATTTCGCCGTGACAGGCCAGAGCAACAGCGCAATAAAAAACGGCCCAATGCCAAGCATGAGCGTCAGGCCAGCCTTTGCGACAACGATCATGCCGCCGGCTGGGATGGCGAGTAGCCCGGTAGCAACCGCAATGATGATCGCGTTCAAGCCTTCGCCGAGCATCATGCCCATTTCAGTGAAGCTCCGGTTCCCCGCACGTTCCCACAAGTCGCCAGCAATGCCCCACCCTTTGCCGAGAGCAGCATCTATCACCTGATAGACCGATGTCGGGCTAGCCGATGCATCCGTTCCGGCGAAGGCCGACGTGAAGCCTGTTTCCATCGACTGGAGGCTTCCGACGACCCAATCCGAATAGGTGCTTGCATTCAGCGCCAGGGCACCAATGAACAGACATTTGACGCACGTCTTGATGAACACGGAGAACGGCATTTCGACGTAACCCCACCCGATGGCATAGCCCATCAGCGTCAGGTGGATGGTGGCCCCGCCGATGAAGAACAGAGTGAAAGTCGAGATGACTTCGCCCACTGTGCCGCTGATGAACGGTTTCAGCGCGGTATCGAGGTACTGACCAATGAACTGAAAAATCATCGGGCCCATGTTATTCCTCCTTCTTGCCAGCATCGACCTGCGGCATCTTCAAAAAGCCACGCCGCGAAAGGTCTTTCTCGTTCTGCGCCTGCTGGGCATTGATGCAGTTCGGAGAGGCCGCCAGTTCGCCAGGATTGACCTTGCACGTGGCGATCATTGCCTTGCGCTCGGTGTCATGGGCCTTGTACCAATCGACGGTTTGAATTGGCGTGTTCTCGCCGCAGCCGGCTAGGACGGCCACGACGACCAGGGAGAGAGCGAGCTTTTTCATTTCCTCACCTCTCGCGTTTCCGCATCGATGACACGGCCGGAACCGTGGCGAGCTTTGTGTTGCTGCGCCACGTCCAGCGCGAGGGCCAGCTCGGCCGCGTCGATAATGCGCAGCGCCGTGACCGTGCGTAGGGCGCTTTCTCGCGTACCGGCCCAATGGCCCGCGAAGCGTTCGCCTGACCGGCGCAGCATGAACATGCACCCGAGCAAGCAACCCAGGGAGAGGAACACCGCAGCATAGGACGATATGTGGCTGTCCTGGCTCGGCAGCGTGATACCTGTCCAATCGACCAGGGCGAGTAGGAACGGCATGAATGCCAGGATGCCGGCGACAAGATCACCGTGCAGCATCGAGGGCGCACGTCGGCTGACCTCGCGCATGAAACCCATCCGGTCGATGCACGACCAGAAGCGCCACATTGCCAGCAGGATGAAAAAGCAGAGCGCCACCAGGGGAATATGAAAATAGGAAATCATGGTCGCATCTCCCTTAGTTTGTGGCCTGGGGCTGAATCCAGCCGCGCCGTGCAGCCGCCTTGGCATTCAATTCGCGTCGCCGTTGTTCCTGCAAGCGATCTTCGGCAGCCGCGACCATCTGATACATCTGGAGCTTGGTTTGCTCGTTCTGAATCATGGCCTGTTCGGCTGCGATACGGGCTTGCAGCTCGACAATCGCCTTGGAGTCGGGCGTGTCGTTGATCTTCGCCATGAGCTGGTCGATTTGAGTTAGCCGCGACTTCGCCTTGTCATAGGCATCCAGAGCAAAAGCCTTGTCCTGTGCACCCTTGACGGCCTGGGCTTCGCATGCCGTTCGCTGGTCTGCGACCTTGAAATGCGCGCAGGCATCGAACGCATTATTGCCCTCATAGATCGACAGCGCCCGGCCGCTCAGGCTGGAATAGCCGCCCGACTTCACAGCGTCGTACACGCCCTGCCAGTCGCTCGGCAGGTACTCGCGCAACGCCGGGTTGTTCAGGATGTTACCCAGGCCACGCGAACCAGTCAGCGACTCGTATTGCTGCTTCATCTGGTTGATTTGGCTGGTCATCTGGTCGTACTGCATCTTCCACTTGGCGATGGTTTCGACATGGGCGGTGACCTGCTGCGCAATGGAAGCGCCGTCAGTGACCGGAATCTGCGCGTATGTGGAATTGCTCAGGAAGACCGAGCAAGCAACGGTGACTACCGCCAGGGTTTTGAGAGATTGCATGTTTGCCACTCCTTTTCGGTGAGAAGGAGGGGACGCTAGCCGTCTTTCCGACCTGTCCACCGGCTCTTTCGAGCTACTGTTCCCGGCAGTCAGCCCCTCATTACTTGGGGCGGCACCCTGCCCACGTTGCACGGGCCTCGGGCTAATCACAACGGTCTTTCCGCGTCGTCAGGGCCGTCTTTTCCGGTTCCCACGGTCACGCCACTTTCGGCGGGTCAGATCGGCATCTCGATGCATTCCCCGATCATCAGGCCCTTCTTTTCAGGCCGGCAGCCCAGTGCGCCGAAGCGCTCTTGGGGCAAACAAGCGTCCCCCTTGGGGGATACGGTGACCGGGGACAACCCGGCCGATTTACCAATCGGTTCGATCAATACTGAATTCTCCGCTCAAATACGGAATATTCGCAAGCTCCTCCAAGACTTGATCCACAGTTCTGAACCAAAGTTGACGTCCGTGGCCATCAACAACGCGGCGGAGATCTCCGGCATTCTCCACGCTCAAGGCGTATCCGTGCCACCGATTCGCTTTTAGGATCACGCGCACGAACCCCGTTCGCTCCAAGCTGTCGCAGTAAGCATCCAGGTCTCCATAGCGCAAGATCGCAATCGGGCAGCGGCTCTGCGGTCGAGAAGTCATTTGACGGTGGCCCCCTTTCTGCCAAGCATGGTCTGGATGCGCTCCAGGTGGTGACGAATGACCTCGGGCGAAGCTGTCTGAACTGGTTTCTCAGCTGGTGTGCTCTGAATGCGCAATCTCTTTTCCTTCGCGGCAAGGCCGGCCGATGGTGTGAAACGTCCTTGACGAAAGCGATCCGAAATCGCGCGAAACCAGCGTTCCGGGCTGGTCTTGATGCTCTGCGTTGCCATCACTCCTGTAAGTTCGTCCAGGAGCATCTGTGCATCGTTGACATCGAGGCCACTCACCATAGGTGCGATGGCACCGCGCTCCCGCTCATTCAGGCGTGGAGGCCACACCAATGCGCCGCAGGCGCCTTTCTCCGCCTCGCCTGGTACAGGCGAAGGGGGCGGCGTGTGGACAACCTTCGCCAGTAGTTGTAGTGACGATTCTTTAATGGTTCTCGTTGGTGGTTCATGGGGTGACACAGCCCTGTCGTCCTGGGACGTCTGCTGTGTCACCGGGGGAGTAACGGCGGTGTCGCCCCCCAGTGCCAATCTGTCGGAGGGGGTGGGAGACGGGGGTGACAAATTGACGGGGGGAGATTCGAGGCACAGGTAGTAAGCATTCGAGGATTGCCCTCCATCGCCTCGAAATCTGCGCTCGATATGCAGGAAGCCACGTTCTTCCAGCTCTTTCAAAACGCGCTGCACCGTTCGCTCAGACGCACAGCACTTTTCGGCGATGAGCCGCACGCGCGGCCAGCACTTCCCGACCTCATCGGCCGAATCAGCCAAGGCCATCAGGATCAGCTTTGAATTGGGTGGCAGCCGCTGCTCCCATGCCCAGTTCATCGCTTTGATGCTCATCGCGCCAGCGCTCCTTGCGCACTGCTATCGAGTGCGAGCGCGTCCTTCACTTGAAGGGTGCGGAAGTACACCCGCCGGCCAACCCGCAGCATTGTGGGCTTGAGCTTGCGGGCGACATCATTATTCGAGTACAGCGCAACCCGGATACCGTCTGGCGAGCGACCGAGCAACCCCGCCACGTCGCCAAGACTCATGAGTGGGCCATACCGCTGAAGTAGATATTCTTCCGTTGTCATCAATACATCCACCGAAATAATGAGTCGATGGGCGTATTTTTTGACTGATATGGCTATTGGTCAAATCTAAGCAATTGATTTTTAAAGCCAAATCCAGCTATTTCGCCATACCAAAATGCGTCATCCTCGATTACCAAAATATGGCATCTTGGCGTCGAACATTTCGCGGATAGAAAAATATCCTTTCAAATCAAATAATTGTATCGACTATAAAAATAAGAAAATCCATTGAAATAATTCATGGATTTCCTGTCTTTTTCGCGACCTGATCGAGCTTGCCCACCAAGTCCTCCGCGCGCAGGTGAGTGTATCGCTTGAGCATCTGCATCGACTTGTGGCCGCTGATGGCCGCGACCTCCTGGTCGGACAAGCCTGCTTCCACAAAGCGGCTTACGGCTTCGTGACGCAGATCGTGAAAGCGGAAGTCCGGCAAGCCGGCATCCTTCTTGATGCGCATCCAGATCGGATTGAACTGATAAGCCCGGCGCTTGTTGTCACGTCCGGGCTCACCGAAAAAGATCAGGTCGGTATCAATTGGGCGCACCGGGTTGTTCAGCGCCTCTCGAAACAGCCGGGTTGCCTCGACCGTCAGAGGAACGGTACGCGACATCGTGTTCTTCGTTTCCTGGAGGCGTGCCACGCGCCGGTCAAGATCGACCTGGCTTCGGCGCAAGCCCGTAATCTCCGAAGAACGCATTCCTGTTTCGAGCGCGATGCGCACGATCCAGCCGAGCATCGGGTTCGAGTGAGCATCGACCGCGACCATCAAGCGGATTTCTTCCTCTCGAGTGAGCCGTCGATCCCGTCCTGGGCTGGGCGCAGGACGGCGAATGCTTTGCACGGGGTTGTAGGTCAGGCCGATGCCCCATTCCTTGATCGCTACGTTGAACAGGTGGCCGAGCAATGCGAGATCGAGACGGACCGTGTTGGGCGAACGGGGCTTGGGGGCGGGCTTGCCCTTGGCGTCTTTGCGATCCAGGCCAGCGAGCCGGTCGTCGCGGTACTTGGCGATCAGTTCCGGCGTCAGTGCGGCCAACGAATACCTGCCCAGATTCTGCATCAATGGCTTCGCGTGTCTCGCGTCGCTGTCGGCCGATGCCTGGCGCTTGGTTGGGGAAACTTCGGAAAGATAGCGCTTGAGTGCGTCCTCGATGGTCATGCGTTCGGACGGCGCACGCTGGATATAAATGCCGCGCACCATTTCGTCTTCGGTGCGCCGCGCCCAATCCTCGGCGTCGCGTTTGGTGCGGAAGGTCTTGGCTGTGGCCGGCCATCCCGTCTTGCGGATGAGCGCCTTCCATGTGCCTGAGGGTGTCTTGACGATGGTCGCCATTCGGTTACTCCAGAACAGTGCGCATGTAACACCACTGTACCGAAACTGTACCGACACGCGAGCACAAGCAAAGGTGGTGGGCCCAGCAGGACTTGAACCTGCAACCAACGGATTATGAGTCCGCTGCTCTAACCAATTGAGCTATAGGCCCTTTTTGCTTTTTTGATGAGACGAAAGGGTAACCGTCCCACTCAATTCCGCCTCGCCGATCCGGCCTCGATCAGTGGATTATGAGTCCTCTGCTCTAACCGTTGAGCTATAGGCCCGGAAACATCCGGAGCATGCAGGCGATGCGTTGGCTGCCGGCTTGGCGCCTCTGGCATCCACGCGGCGCAAGGCGCCGGAGCAGGCGTGAGTTTAACGTCCACGACGGGGCGCTGTCTGCCCGCGCGTCAAACGCCAGCGGAAGTGGCCGTGCGCAAGGCCTGATGCATGCCTCCACGTGTGCGGGCGTGGCTCGACCAATCGAACGCAGCAAGCACGACGGGACGGGCGCTGCGACAACCATCCATCTTCCCGGCCAACACCCAACCACCTCAGGTTCGTCCGCCTTAGTCCGACCCAGCACAACCTCGCCTCAATCCGCATACCCCAACACCAACACCGCCAGCGGCGGCATGGTCAGAACCAGGGAGACGGGGTGACCGTGAACGCCGAGCGCCTCGCTACAAACATCGCCACCATTGCCGACGTTGCTACCGCCATAGATGGCGCTATCGGAGTTGAGCCATTCGTGCCAGCGGCCGGCACGGGGGACGCCGATACGATAACCATGGCGCACCTCAGGGGTGAAGTTGACCACCACCAGCACTGGGGCGTCGCCGTCACGCGCCTGACGCAGGTAGGCAAATACGCTGTTGCTGGCGTCATCGCCGATGACCCAGGCAAAGCCTTCGGGAACGTCGTCGCAGACGTGCAGCGCGGGATGCTCGACATAGAGCCGGTTGAGGTCGCGCACTAGGTACTGGATGCCGCGATGGCGCGGGTCGTCGCGCAGGTGCCAGGGTAAGGCAGCGTCGTGGTTCCATTCCGTGGGCTGGGCCAGTTCGCAGCCCATGAACAACAATTTGCGCCCCGGGTGGGTGTACATGAAGCCGAGGTAGGCGCGCAGGTTGGCGAAGCGCTGCCAGTCGTCGCCCGGCATGCGCCCGAGCAGGGAGCGTTTGCCGTGGACCACTTCGTCGTGGGAGATCGGCAGCATGAAGCGCTCGGAATAGGCGTAAACCATGCTGAAACGCAGTTCGTCGTGGTGGTGACCACGGTAGATCGGATCACGCGCGATGTACTGCAAGCTATCGTGCATCCAGCCCATGTTCCATTTGTAGTCGAAGCCCAGGCCACCGTGGGCGCGGTCGGCGGTGACGCCGGGCCAGGCGGTGGATTCTTCGGCGATAGTGATGGCACCGGGCGCATGCTCGGCCACCACCTGGTTGAGCCGACGCAGGAAGGCGATGCTCTCGTAGTTCTCGCGGCCACCATGATGGTTGGGCACCCACTCGCCGGCATTGCGGCTGTAGTCGCGGTAGAGCATGGAAGCCACGGCATCCACACGCAGGCCGTCGATGTGGTAGCGCTGCAGGAATTCCAGCGCACTGGCAATGAGGAAACCGGACACTTCGCAGCGTCCGTGGTTGTAGATCAGGGTATTCCAGTCGCGATGGAAGCCTTCGCGCGGGTCGGCGTGCTCGTACAGTGCGGTGCCGTCGAAGTGCGCCAGGCCATGCGCGTCGGTGGGGAAATGCGCGGGCACCCAGTCGATGATGACGCCGATGTCCTCACGGTGGCAGCGATCGACGAAACGCGCCAAGCCCTCCGGTGTGCCAAAGCGCGCCGTTGGCGCGAACAGCCCCAGCGGCTGGTAGCCCCAAGAGCCGCCGAACGGATACTCGGCAATCGGCATCAGTTCGATGTGGGTGAACCCCATCTCGGCGACATAAGGAATCAGCCGTGTGGCCAAGCCATCCCAGTCGAGTATGTGGCCGTCGTCGTCGTGCATCCACGCACCGGCGTGCACTTCGTAGACGCTGATCGGTGCCTGCGGGCCGTGGCGGCGCGCGCGCGCCGCCATCCAGGCGTCGTCATGCCACTGGAACGGCGTTGGGTCGGCGACGATGGAAGCGGTGCCAGGCGCCCGTTCGGCGCGCCGCGCAACCGGGTCGGCCTTCGCAGGCAATGCTTCGCCATCTGGGCCGCGCAAGGCGTATTTGTAATGCGTGCCTGGGCCGACGTCGGGCACGAACAGTTCCCATACGCCGACCTGGTGACGCAAGCGCATCGGGTGGCGGCGCGCATCCCAACCGTTGAAATCACCAATCACCGCCACGCGCGAGGCGTTCGGTGCCCACACCGCAAAGCGGGTACCACGCACGCCATCCACTTCCACTATGTTTGCACCAAGCGCGTCGGCCAGATGCAGATGGCGTCCCTCGCCGATCAGATGCAGGTCAAAATCGCTCAGTTGCGGGCCGAACGCGTAGGCGTCGGCCGTCTCCTGCTCGCCACCGGGCCAACGGATGCGCAAGCGGTAGTGACCAGCGTGCGACAAACGCGCATGGAAGAAGCCAGCTTCCGGCCCCTCCTGCAACGGCACATCGCGGCCGTCCTCGAACATGGCGATCACCGCTTCGGCTCCGGGCAGATAGCTACGCAGCACGTGCGCGTCGCCGAGACAATGCGCGCCCAACACGGCGAACGGATCGCGGTGCTGAGCGGTGGCGAAGGCGTGTTGCGTCGCCTCGTCCCAGACGTGCACGGCATCGCTCATCGAATCGACTCCTGGGGCGTGTGGGAAAGCGTTCGAGTATGCGTACACGGTTGTCGCAGCCACATGATCCACCATCGTCCCGTTGGCAACGGCTGCGCAGATCATGGCGCGCATACACAGAAGATGAGCGTCACCCATACGGCGTTACGCGCGCAGGCCCTTCCAGATACCGTGATCGTCACCACACACTGGCGCGACGACGCACTGGCTCCCGCCGACCTCGCGCCCAGCGCATTCAGGCGATGCAAAAGGGGGCGCCACACAGCTTCACCAGCGCATGCGCGTGGGGACGGCGACACCGCCGGTACCGACCGCACCGACGACGGCCAGGACTTTGCTGCACTGCAAAATGCGCGAAGGGTCACGACGGCGCAGGATATGCGACCTTTTGAACCCTTCCAACCGTCGTGGCGCTGTCTCCCCCCGACCACCACGCCACCCTGTCCAACACTACCGCCGCGCTTGGTGTACAGGCCGCGCGCTGGGTGCTGGACGCGCTGGCACTGCCTGCACTGACCGCCGTGCCTGCCCGGCTGTATCTGCGCGCCGGTCGCCGGGCCGCCTTCTTGCCTGTTCCCGGAGTCGCTGTATGAATTCCCGCCCGCTGTCCAACACCGCCGCCATCGCGGTGGTCAGCATGATCTTCTTCACCTGGGGCGGTCTGACCAGCCTCAACGACGTGTTGATCCCGCATCTGAAAGCCGTGTTTCAGATGAACTACGCGCAGTCGATGTTGATCCAGTTCACCTTCTTCGGCGCGTATTTTCTGATGTCGCTGCCATCTGGCGCGGTGGTGTCACGGGTCGGCTACAAGGCCAGTATCGTCATTGGCCTGATGGTGGCGGCGATCGGCGCGCTGATGTTCTTCCCGGCCGCGCGACTGCCGTCGTACCCGCTGTTCCTGACCGCGTTGTTCGTGCTCGCCAGCGGCATCACCCTGTTGCAGGTCGCGGCCAATCCATACATCAGCTTGCTTGGCGTAGCGGAAAAAGCCCCGAGCCGGCTCAACTTCGCGCAGGCGCTGAACTCGCTGGGCACCACCGTATTCCCGTGGTTGATCGGCCCGCTGATTCTGGCCGGCACGGTGCTCGGCGCCGATCAGCTGGCGGCGATGACGCCGGCGCAATTGTCGGCCTACCACATCGAGCAGGCGCGTTCGGTGCAGTTCCCCTATCTGATGCTCGCTGCTGGCTTGGTGGTGCTGGCGGTGTTCGTGCTGGTGATGCGTCTTCCGTCGCTGCGCGAAGAAGGCAATGCCGCCAGCACCGGCACACGACGCAGCGTGACGCAGACGGTGAAAGAATACGTCGACGTGCTCAACCACTGGCATTTGACCTGGGGGGTAGTGGCGATCTTCATGTACGTCGGTGCGGAAGTGTCGATCGGCAGTTTCCTGATCAACTACATCTCCGGCCCGACCACTGGCGGTCTCAGCGAAGCCGTCGCCAGCCGCTATCTGTCACTCTACTGGGGCGGGGCGATGGTCGGGCGCTTCGCCGGCGCGGCGCTGCTGCAGGTGATCCCGGCACGCAAGCTGCTCGCGTTATTCGCCGGCATCGCCTCGCTACTGCTCGTCACCAGCATGCTCAGCACTGGCCATGTAGCAATGTGGAGCGTGATCGCAATCGGCCTGTTCAACTCGATCATGTTCCCGACCATCTTCACCGTGGCGATCGAGCGCCTGGGGCTGATGACCAGCACGGCTTCCAGCCTGCTGATCATGAGCATCGTCGGCGGCGCCATCATACCGCTGGCGCAGGGTGCGCTAGCCGACGCGGTGGGTATCCAGCATGCCTTCGTGATCCCACTGCTGTGCTACACCTACATCCTCTGGTACGGCGTGCGCGGCTCGCGACTATCGGCCACCTTGTCGGCGACCGTTCCCGGCGCCGCGTCCATCAACCGCGTCATGCACTGATCTGATCCACGCCAGCCATGACGGCGGCGCGACCGCCACCGTCGTGCAGCCTGTGGCTTCCCCCTCCTCCGACCCTGTTTGCCAGCGCCCCCATGAATCTGCCCTCCACGCCGTTGCCCAACTTCGCCGACGCCACCGTGCTGCGCGCGCACATCGCCGACACCATGGCTTTTTACCACCCGCGTGCAATCGATCCGAACGGTGGTTTCTTTCACTACTTCCGCGATGACGGCAGCGTGTACGACGCCGGCCATCGCCATCTGGTCAGCAGCACCCGCTTCGTCTTCAACTACGCGATGGCGGCCAAGGAATTCGCCGACTCGCCGCTGGCCGCCGAGTACCTGGACGCCGCGCGCCATGGCCTACGTTACCTGCGCGACACCCATCGCGACGCCGCCAGCGGCGGCTACGTGTGGACCCTGCGCGACGGCGTCCCCGAGGACCGCACCCAGCACGCTTACGGCGCGGCTTTCGTGCTGCTGGCGTACGCCACCGCGAAGAAGGCCGGCCTCGACACCGATGCGTGGATGGAAGAAACCTGGCGACTGCTGGAAACGCGCTACTGGGATGACGCAGCCGGCCTATATCGCGACGAAGCGACGCCGGAATGGGTCTTCTCCAGCTATCGCGGCCAGAACGCCAACATGCACCTGTGCGAGGCGCTGATCGCGGCCTACGAGGCCAGCGCCGACACACGCTACCTGCAACGCGCGCTGCTGCTCGCCGACCACATCACCCGCCGGCAGGCAGCACTGGCCGGCGGCTTGGTGTGGGAGCACTACGACACCAATTGGCAAGTTGACTGGGACTATAACCGCGACAATCCCAAACATCTGTTTCGACCGTGGGGCTTCCAGCCCGGCCATCAAGTGGAGTGGTCGAAGCTGCTGGTGCTGCTGCACGGCCACTTGCAAGCATCCTCAAACGGCGCGCCGGCGTGGCTGCTGCCGACCGCAAGGCACCTGTTCGATACCGCGCTCACGCACGGCTGGGACGCACAACACGGTGGCATCGTCTACGGTTTCGCTTCCGGCAGCGCAAACGCGCCGGTGGTTGGCGTGCCCGACGTGGCAAAGGCCCCGACCTATTTCTGCGATGACGACAAATACTTCTGGGTACAGGCCGAAGCCATCGCCGCCGCCGCGCGGCTACTCGCCGCCACCGGCGATACGGCTTATCGCGCCACCTACGAAAAATTGTGGGCGTACTCCTGGACGCATCTCGTCGACCACCGCTATGGGGCTTGGTTCCGCATCCTCAGCCGCGACAACCGCAGTTATAGCGACGAGAAGAGCCCCGCCGGCAAGACCGACTACCACACCATGGGCGCCTGCCACGATGTGCTGACGGTGATGCGCAACAGCCACGCTTTCGCGTAAGCCGCGACGCGACCGCTGCAGGAGAGCGCGCTGCGGGTCCGTGCCGGAGCATCTGCTGGCGGCGTCCGGATGGAGTGCTGACGGCGCCTTGCCATGACGCGGCGGTGGCCTGTTGCATCGACACGCCGACCGCTGTCGCCGCTACGGAAATGCCGTTCGCCGACGCTGGCGTCCACTCTCCACTTACGGCCTGCGCCGCGATACGCGCCTACTTCAACAGTCGCCGCCGCGTCAGCCGCGACGGCGCCAGCACAGCCGGGCGAAGGTCACCCAGGCATGCAGCCAGATCGCCAGCCACACCGCCACGCGCACCGGCCAGGTGCGCGTCGGCGCCTCGAACTTGCGGAAGTAGCGCCACAAGCCACGATGCTTGTGCCATTCGACGAACCACGGTCGCTTGCGGCCGGAAACACCACGCACATGCAACACGCGCAAGGTGTTGACCACCGCCACCGTCGCCCCGGCCTCGCGTGCGCGCCGGCATAGGTCCAGATCCTCGGCATGCAGGCGATAACCTGCATCCCATCCGCCGATGCGCACGAACAACGTGCGCGGCAGCACCATCAGTGCGCCAGACAGCGCCGGCACACGCTGTACCGGCTGCGTTGGATCGGCCAACAACGCCAGCCGTGCACCGGACAGCGGATGCCGCAACATCGCCGCAAAATCCGGATCGCGACGGCGCACCGCCGCATCGACATTGCCCTGCGTGTCGACTTGCTCCACCCCCAGCAATGCCTCGCCGAGCGCAACCGCCCGCGCCCGCAGCAACGCCAACGTCTCCGGCTCGACCAGCAGGTCGGGATTGACGAACGCCAGCCACGGCGCATCGCTGGCTTCAGCCCCCTGGTTGCATGCAGTGGCGAATCCTGGGTTATCTGGATTGGCGACGAAGCGTACCCGCGAATCCTCCAGTGCATGACGCTGCACCAACTCCAGGGTGTCGTCGCGCGAAGCGTTGTCGACGACCCGGATCTGCCCCACTTCGGCGGCGGCGCGCAGCCGCTGCAGGCACGCATCGATGGTACTGCCGCTCTCGTAAGTCACCACCACCACCGCGATGGGTTGTTCGCGCAGGCTAGACATCGAACAGCATCCCTTGCGGATCCAGCGGCGACAGGGTGTCGTACCCACGCCGCAGTGCATCGCGGCAGGCGCGCAACGGATCGTGCATCAGGAATCCGGCCAGGCGCGCATGCCAGGCCGGCCAACGCGTCGCCAATGCCTCCATGTCGCCATCGGCGGCGCAACCTTCGGCACGCCGCGCGACGTGCGCCGTCTCGCACAGCACATTGCGCCAGCCGAGTCCTGCCATGCGCAGGGACAGATCGATCAGCGCCGCATACCAAGAACCGTAACTGCTGGCGTCCAATCCACCGACGCGCTGCCGCGCCGCGCCGCGCAAGACGACCGCATGGCACACCGCCGCTGGCAACTCCGGATGTAGCGGCGGCAATGCCGCGCAAGCGCGAGCCAGGCGTTCGGGATCCTCGGGCAACGGATTGATCTCGCCCAAGCGCGGCCACGCACACGTCTCGCCGGCATTGCTCCACGGCGTGCCACTGGCAATGGCGGCATCGCGCGCCAGGCACGCGCTCAAGTGCTGCAACCACCCCGGCAGCGGCTGCGCATCGGCCGCCAGCACCGCCACATCGGCGTCGGCACAAGCGCGCAACATCTCGTCCAGATGCGCCACCTCACCGAGCATGCACGCACGCCGGGTGTAGTCAGCCTGCAGGCGCGTGCGCGCCAGCCACGCCTCGATCACCCGGACACCACGCGGCCCGGCCTGCGCATCGTCGGCCAGCCATACCCGGGTGCCCACCGGCGTATTCGCCTCCAGCGCTCCCAGGCAGGCATCCAGCGCAACATCGTCGACACCGACAGGCACCAACACGATGGGCAGGCTCACCTGCGCTTACTTTTTGCCGGGCGCCGGGAGCGGCTGCATGGCCTTGAATTTTTGCCCGTACTCGTCGGTGAGATTGCGCGCTTCCTGCGGGTCGCGCACGATCGTCGGGGTCAACAGCACGATCACTTCGTTGCGGTTTTTCTGCTGACCCTTCTGTCCGAACAGCGCACCGATCACCGGCATCTTGCTGAGGAACGGCACGCCGAGACTGCTATCCACTGTGCTGTCGTTGATCAGGCCAGCCAGCATGATGGTATCGCCACTTTGCACCGCCGCTTCGGTCTTGACCCGGCGCGTATTGATGTCCACGTTGCAGGCCGAAGTGTTGACCACATTGGTCGTGCCGGCGGTACATGCGGCCGGCCGCGCGCTAGGCGTGCTCACTTCCTGCACGATATCCAAGAACACCATCCCGTCCTTGGTGACTCGCGGACGCACCTTGAGAATCACACCGGTATCGATGTACTGCACCGACGAATAACTGGAATCGATGCCGATCCCGGTATTGATCGAGGTGGAGTTAATCGGGATGCGCGTGCCCACATTGAGCGTGGCTTCGGCATTGTTGCGCACGAACACCGACGGCGTCTGCAGCAGCTTGAGGTTGGTGACCTTGTCCAGCGCGGTGATCACCGCCGCGGCGTTTCTGCCGAGGAAAGTCCAACCCACGCCATCACTGCCGATTTTGCCGGCGATGTCGCCCCATATCTTGCGACCGGCGGCGCTGGGCAGACCCGCACCACGACCAATCCCCGTCCCATTCGCCGCGCTCCCATCGGTGGACGCGTTGACCGAATTTTCGAAGAACCAATTGACCCCATACTGCAAATCGCCGGTCAGGCTGACCTCGGCCACCTGCGCTTCGATGTGCACCTGCATCGGCATCACGTCGAGCTTCTCGACCACGTCGCGAATGGAACGCCAAGCCTGCGGTGTGGAACGCACCAGCAGGGTATTGGTTTCCTCCACCGCCGCGACGCCGACCTTGTCGCCCTGCACTTCCAGAGTCACGCTGCCGTTGCCGGCGGTGCGCGGCGACAGTTGCAGGCCGCCATTCCCCAGCCCGCCGCCGCTGCCGATGCCACTGGAGGAACCACCGCCGCCCAAGGAATTGATATCGCTCCCGCTGCCACCCAGATTCCCGCCGCCGAAGCTGCTGTTACCGCCGCTCATGCTGAGGTCGCTACCGCCAAAACTGCCGCCGCCGTTCAACTGGTTCATCTGCATGCCGGGCATCAACGAAACATTGGGATCGCCGCGATTGCTGCCGCCCCCACCAAACACCTCGGACAAACGCTCGGCCAAATCTCTGGCCTTGATGTATTTGAGTTCGTAAGAGAACAGCCGTGCACCGCCGCCTGCACTGTCGATACGATCCAGCCATTCCTGGATCTGGTCCAGATAGCGCGCCTGCGGGGTGATCACCAACACCGCATTGACATTCTCCAGCGGCATGAAACGGAACATGCCGGCACTGGGCGTCTTGCTATTCTCGCCGAACACCTTCTCCAGGTCCGAGGCAACCTTATCCGCCTTACCGAACTGGATCGGAAACACACCCACCGACATCCCCGACAGCCAGTCCACATCGAAGATCTGCACAGTGCGCAGGTAATTTTCCAGCTCGACGCGGGTACCGCCCAGGGTGATGACATTGCGCGCGTTGTCGATCCCGACGATCGCATTCGGACGCGCGTAGGGTTCCAGCACCTTCTTCATCTCACTGGCGGAGATGAACTTCAGCGGCACCACCCGCACCTCGAAACCGCGCGCACTGGCAGGCGAGGCGCTGCTCGGCGCGACCGTGCCGGCCAGCGCCTGATCGGCGGGAACGATGTTGTAGCGACCGCCGCTGTAGACCATACGGGCGTTGTTCCAGCCCAGCACCATTTCCAACAGATTCAACGCCTGTGCCGGCGAGACCGGCTTGGGGGTCGCCAGGGTCACCGTCCCCTGCACGCCCGGCGCGATCACATAGTTCTGCCCGAGCATGTCGCCGAGAATCGCCTTGACCACCGCCTGCAGCGATTCGCCCTCGAAGTTGAACGTGGCGCTACCGCTTCTGGCATTGGCCAGCGACGGCGCCGGCGCGGAGGCAGCCGCGGAGTTGATCATGCTGCCGCTACCGTGATGGATCACCGGCGTCGCCCGCGCAGGGAACGCATCGGGATCGGCCTTGCCGCCCGCTGCAACAGACTGCGAGCTGCCAGCTTGACCGACATTGGAATTGATCGCGGCGCCACGGCGGACGTCGGGCGAGGGAGTGGTTGCGCAGCCGGCCACCAGGCCGATCGCGAGAAACAAGGAAAACAGGCGCGGCGTCATGCGATCACTCTTCAAGGGTTCTGGCCGGAGGGGGGGGTCTGGCTCTGTTGTTGCAATTGCCGGCGGCGGGCTTCGATCCGTTCACGGATCGCCTGCAACTGCTCGGATGATGGCCCCGAAGACGCCGCAGGCGGGGACGGCGTGGCTTGCACCGGGGGGGAGCCTGGCGGGGACGGCAGGTGCGGCGCGGGGACGGTGTTGGGCTGCACATTCGACACACCAGGCTGCGCAACCGGTGCGCGGGCACCGTGGCCGAGTACGGTCGGCGGCTGCCCGCCCTTGCCGTCGAACACCTTCAACTCCAGGGTCTGGGTGCCGCCACCGCCGCTGATCACCGCCCGACGCGGCTCCAGCGACAGCAGCCGCCAGCCCTGCACCGGATCGTGACCTTCCTGTAAGCGCAGCGATTCGCCATGCTCGGTGGTCAGCGTGGCCATCTTGAAGTCATCCGTGAGCAGCACCCCGGTCAAGCGCACCGTCGGCGCGGCTGTCTGACCGTTGTCGGCAGTGAGGAAAAATGGATGCGGTCGGCGGTCCTCGGCGAACACCGGGCGCGCGGCGATCTCGCCGTAGTGCGATAAATCGGCAAGCCGATCCGGTGCCGCCTTGGGCAAGGTGGGCAGGCTCGGAACCATGGCCGGGTCGTCGGGTAGCGGCGCGATGCGCTCGCCGAGACCCGCCAGGCCCAGTACCCAGATCAGCAGCCCCCACAGTGCCAGGGTTCCCAGCCATATGGTGCGCAGTCCCATCGCCTCAACCCGCATGACGGTCCACCGACTGGTGCGGTAACTGCTTGGGTGGTGTGTGTGGTGTAGGCGCTAAAGCCGGTGATACGGGTACCGCAGGCGCGGGCGCTGGAGTCGGCACAAGTTCGCCCGCCCCATCGCCAGCCGGGGTATCGACATCCATCACCGGCTCAGCAGTCGCCTGCGGCGCAGCCGCCGCCGATGCATCCGTCGATGCCGGCATGGCATTCGGCCGCAGGTAGCCAGCCAACTCGAACGCCACATCCAGACCGTTACCGCTTTCGCTCAGCGACAGCTGGTAGCGCTGCGCCATCACGTTGAGATTATCGATAAACAGCGCCGGCGTCCCGCTTTCCAGTGCGTGCAGCACCGCCGCTAATTCCGGAGTGCCGCAGCGCAGCCGCACCTGCACCGCGACGCGAGTGAAACGGTCGCGGCGGTTGTCGGCAGCCAATGGCGAGCGATTACTGATCGCGCAACTGCGGTTCCCCGGGCTCGCCGTGGCCACTGCGCTCTCCAGGCGCTGCACCAGGCCCGCCGAAGCCAACTCGGCCGAGGCCTCGCGCAAAAAACCTGGACGCGTCGCCAGTTCGCGCTCTGCCTGATGGAGCCGTTGCGTCACTTCCGGCGCCTGTTGCAGTTGCATACGCACGCGCAACTCGCGCTGGCGCAGGTCCTGGATCTGCACCTCGACCTCATGCATCGGCACGCTCCACCATGGATGCACCAGCGCCAGATAACTGATCACCAGCACCGCCAGCAGCAGCCCCAGCGCCAGCCAGCGATCGCGCTTATCGACCTGCACCGGCATCGGCGGCCTCCTTGTGCTTGCTCCCCACCAATGTGGCGGTGAGGGTGAAGCGGTCACGGTGGCTGCCCGGATCGGACTGCAGTACGCCGGTCAGGGAGGGCGCGTGCCACAACGGCGAGCCTTCCAGCCGACCAACCAGCGAGGACGCTTCGCTGCTGAGGCCAATCAGTTGCAACTGGTCCCCCTCGATCGAGAATTTTTCCAGATACGTACCCTCGGGAAGGCGCTTGCTCAATTCGTTCCAGACTTCCACTGCCGTCGGGTGCTCGGCGCGCAGTTGATCGAAAAACGCTGCGCCTTCGACCAGATCGACCAATTGCTGGCGCTGCGCGGCGACCGCGCGGGCGCGCTGCGCGCTACTATCCACCTGCATGCGTAGCTGTTGCAGTGCATCGCGGCGGTTATCGAGCAGTTGCCAGCCAGCCGCACACAACGCCAACAACGCGACGACGGCCAGAATCGCGTTCCAGCGCCGCATCGGATCGGCACGACGATAGCGCTGTTCCAACGGCAGCAGATTGACCCCCAGCGGCACCCCAACGGCATCGGCCACATCGATGCCGGCCAGGGTCGGACGCAACGCACCAGCAGCGACCTGCAGATCTTCCAGAACCGAGCGCGGAGCCACCACCAGTTCGGCATCGAGCTGGGCATCGTCGCGGTGACCGTCGGCGCGCACGTCGTAGATCACCTGGTCGGGCTGGAACGGGGTCTGCCGGTCGATCTCGAACTTAACCACCTCGTGCAGATGTTGGGCAGCCGCAACCGGCAGCCGCAACCGACGTTGCAACGCTGATGCCGCCGGCAGCAGCCATACCCGCGGCAGTGCGGCCAGCCGCGGCCCCAACACCGCATCCAGTTCGTCGGGCAGCAGCGGCCACGGCAAGGCCAGCGCCTGACCCAACTCGGCGTCGACCTGCCGCGCCAACATCAGTTGATCGTCCTGGCGCCATAGCAACAACCGCGCCTGCGACCAGCCCAGTTGCAGCTGCCAGCGCGGCGGCAGCCACGCCATCAGCGAGCGCTGCCACCAGGCCAACAGGCCACCGGCACCGGGGGCGAGGCGCAAGCCAATTTTTCCCATCGTGTCGCGCCACACCTTCATCGCACTGTCGATCCTTCTTCCCATCGCAGCACAGTGTAGGCGGAGCCAGGTAGCGGCGACGAGCCCAATCGCACGATTGCGCGTAGAACCGCCTCGCGCCCGTTCTCCAAACGCGCCCGACTTTCGACGCTGTAGGTGCCGCGCCCGGACGCCCCAATGCCTGGTGTCTGGTCGTTACGCTCGCGCTGCGCGAGCACCTGTTGCGCATCCATGCCCAGCGCAGTGAGCACCGGGGCCGGCGCGAACTCCGGGGCCGGGCGCAGAATTCCGCTATATAGCGTGACATTGGGCAATAGCTTGGCGTACAGCGCTGGGTCCATGCCCAGCACCAGTTGCAGTTCGTCCAGACTCTCGAACGGCGCATCCTTCGCACCATAGGGCAGGCCCGCGGCGGCATAGTCCGGATCCTCGGCACCACCGCCGGGCTGACTGAGATTATCCGGATCGCGCCAGTCCACGATCGCTCCGGCGATGCGCTGGGCACGCTGCGGGTCTTCGCCAACCGCGCGGATCAGTGCGGCAAGCAACGACGCATCGGCCTTGTTCACGTCGACCTTGCCGCTCTCGTCGGTCAGCCGCAGATCCACGGTGGCGTCGGCGTATTGCCAGCGATAACGGCGCCCATCGACACGCCAGCCCGGCTGCGTCGCGGTACTGGCGAGCCGGGTCAGCCCGTACTCCAGTCCGGCGCGGGCGCGCTCCTGCGCTTGCGCACCGTCGCCCAGCACCTTGCCTTCCAGACCTTCGGTGCGCGCGGTGAGTGCAAACGCGCCGATCAGCGCAGTGAGCAACGCGATCAACCACAGCACCAGCACCAGCGCCGCCCCGCGGCTCCGCTCCGATACCGGCTTCATTGGTGCCCCCCCGCCATGCCACCAGCCTGGCGCAGCGCGACCACCAACGGTGGCCACACGGTGCCGTCGCCGCCACGCAATTCGATCGAAACCAGTAGCGGCAGCGTGTCGATACGCGTCCAGCGCTCCTGCCAGGATCCGATCGTGCCGCGCTCGGGATCGATGCCGCGATAACGGAAGCGCACCTCGCGCAGATCCTCGGCCAACGGCTCGGGCGGACGCGGGGTGGATTCCGGCAACTGCTTGCCAGCCTGTACCTGCACCAAGGCGATAGCCAATTGCCGATGGTCGCCCTCGCCACTCACTTGCAGGTCGTGCAGATAGGGACCGCCACGGCCAAGATAGCTGGGCAGATCGGCCACGAACTGCATCCGCTGTGGCTCACCGACGAATCGCACCTGCTGCAACGTCTGCGGATCGATGTTCATGACCATCGGCTTGGCACCGCTCAGACGCTGACGCAGGAAGCCCTCCACCGCACGTATCTGCTCGCTGCGCCCAGCGATCGCCTCGCCACGGCCACTAATGGCGGTCGCCGAGCGCAAAGTGGCAAACGCAAGGGTGAGGCCGCCGACCAGCAACACCGTGGCAAGCAATACTTCGATCAGTGTGAAGCCACCGGCAGCGGCGCGACGGGGCGCAGAGGTCATAGCGGGATCCCCGCGGCCTGCGGATTGACCAGACGCAACGTCTGCCAGTGCAGCGCCTGCGCCGACGCATCGCCCCAACGCACCTGCAAATCCAGTTGCAACAACGTGGGAGCGCCCAGCGCCACGGCCGCATCCGGAGGGCGCCGTGGATCGACATAGGGCGCCACGTCCAGCGTCCAGTGAAAGCGGCCTTGCTCGAAGTCGCCCTGGGTGTGGCCGGGCTGCAGGGGCTGCTCCACTCCCTGCGCGGCCAGCAGCGACTGCGCATACAGCGTGGCGCGACTGAGCTGGTCGGCTCGCTGTACCTGGCGCGCCGCGCCGGACAGCGACCCCAGCAACAAGGTCAGCGCCAAGGCCAACAGCGCAAACGCCACAATCACCTCGATCAGGGTGTAGCCGCGTTGCCGTCTCATGGCCGATCCTGCTGCGGCGGCCGCCCCACCTTGACCGCGCCGGTGAGCCAGCTCACATCGATACGCCAAAGTGTCTGCCGCGCCTGCAGTTCGATGCGTCCGCCCGTGGCGGCGCCGTCTTCGAAGAACGCGATGGCACCTTGGCCTTCGCGCTGCTGAGCCTGACGCGCACCGCTGAAACGCACCGTCAGCGACGGCGGGATTTCGCCGTGACGGCCATTGGGCGCCTGCCAGGTGTGCATCTGCGGATCGATCAGAAACCGCTGTGGCTGTCCGGTGGCGATGGCCTGCGCACGCGTATAGCGCAACTGCGCAGCGATTTCCTTGGCCGCCGAGCGCAAACGCATCCCATCGATACCGCCACTCAAGACCGACGCGGCCAGAACCGCAGCCATCGCGATCAGACCGATCACCAGCAACATCTCCAGCAGCGACACGCCGCGCATGCGCGCACATGGCACCGCGACGCGCTCCCGCGCGCCCGAGCGCAGACCGCCGGCAAGGGCCTGAATCACGGCGTCGGATCACTCGTACTTGATATCCGCGTCGTAGCTGCTGCCGCCGGGCTGACCATCCTTGCCCAGGCTGATCAGATCGAACGGACGACCGTCGCCGGGCACCTTGTATTCGATCGGATGGCCCCATGGGTCGTTGAGTTCGGCAGGTTTGGCATACGGACCCAGCCAGCCATTGACACCGCCTGGCGCGGTGACCAGATCGTCGAGCTTGGATGGCAGCTTGCCGGTATCCAACTGGTAGTTGTCGATTTTGCCGGCCAGGGTCTGGATCTGCGACTTGGCCAGATTGGCCTTGCCGCGATCGGCACCACCGAGCACGCGGCTGCCAACCAGAGTCAGCACCGCGCCGATCAGCACGATGACGATGATGATTTCCAGCAGACTCATACCGGACTGTCGCGCGGCGGAGGGGGAACGGGTGATGGAGCGGAGATTTCGCATTGCCTCGGGTCCTTGCGGTGGAAAACCTATGTAGCCAAACGCGGTGAAAACGACAGCGGCCGTGCGCGGAACGTGCGGTTGCGCTTCACGCATACGGCCCGCGGGGAGCGCACGGCACCGCCGCCGTCTACGCACGAAACGCGGAAATCTGCATGCAAACTCCCGCATGAAGTGTGACAGGGCAGGCAGCCGAAGGTTCCCCTCGGGAATGGGCCAGCGTCACACTCCGTGATCGCGATACCGCACCGGACTTGGCCGGCGTGAACAGTGTCATATGCGCCATGGAACGTGCGTGATGCCTCACCCGATTGCATTGGTCAGGTCGTAGAGAGGCACGAGGACGGAGATGATCACCAGACCGACCACCGAGGCCAACACCAGGGTGATCGCCGGGACCATGGCCGCGAGCAGGCGATCGATCGCCTGCGCGGTCTCCTGTTCGAAGGTATCGGCGGTCTTCAGCAGCATGATGTCGAGGGCGCCGGACTCCTCGCCCACCTGAATCATCTGCAGTGCCAGCCGCGGGAAGCGCTTGCCCTTGGACAACGACGCCGACAAACCGTGGCCATTCTTCACGTCATCGGCCGCGGTACTGACATCCTCGATCAACGCCAAGTTCGACAACACGTTACGCGAGATGCCCAATGCCGCCAGCAGCGGCACGCCGTTGCGCAGCAGAGTACCCAGGGTACGGGTCAGCCGTGCTGTCTCCAGGCGTGCGATCAGTGCGCCGACGAAGCGTTGTCCGAGTAACCAGGCATCGAAGCTGGCCCGGAACGCCGGATCGCGACGTTTGCGGTCCACCACCAACACGGTCAGCGCGGGCACCACCAACAGCACGATCCACCAATCGCGCACGAACAGGCCCACGCTCAGCACCGCCTGGGTAAACCACGGCAAGGCGACATCCAGGCTCTCGTACATCTGCGCGAACTGCGGCACCACATAGCCGAGCAGGAACAACAGAGCACAGCCGACCACGCTGACCAAGATCGCCGGATAGATCAGCGCATTGATCACCCGGCCGCGCAATTCGCGGCTGCGTTCCAGGTATTCGGCCAGACGTTGCAGGGTATCGTGCAGACTGCCGCCCGCCTCGCCCGCCCGCACCATATTGATGTACAAGCGCGAGAACAAGCCATGTTGCCGTTCCAGCGCGGTGGACAGCGGCGCGCCGCCGCGCACGGCGTCGCGAATGTCGCCGATGGTACGTTTGGAGCGTTCGTCCTCGGGCAACTCCAACAGGATCGACAACGCGCGATCCAGCGGCTGACCGGCGCCGAGGAGGGTCGCCAATTGCTGTGTGAACTGCACCAGCGCGGCGCCGTCGAACGGTTTGGTGCGAAATAGGCCGCGCAGCGAAGTGCCGCCGCCCTCGGTGGCGAGCTTGGCCTGTATCGGCATATGCCCCTGTTCCTGCAGACGCAGCGCCACCTCCGCTTCGCTGGCGGCGTCCATCTGCCCTTCCAGAATCTCGCCGCGCGAATCGAGGGCTTTGTAACGGTACAGAGGCATCAGCAACGGAACTCGGGCGTCGAGAGTGGGGACACGGGCAAAAAGCCATGGACCATCACCGCAAACTTGCACCACAGGGACGGGACCACGCGCGTTTGCGCTCTTGCGCGACGCACCGCGCGCATCAAGTTTCCTCCGTCACGCGCAGCACTTCCTCGATCGTGGTCTGGCCGCTGAGCGCCTTGGCCAGGCCGTCCTCGTACATGGTCCGCATACCGGCCTCGCGCGCCAGTTGCTCGATCTCGCCCATGCCGGCGTGGCGCATCACCGCACGACGCAGCGCATCGTTCATCACCAGGAACTCCATGATGGTGGTCCGACCGACGTATCCGGTCGGCGCAATCGCCGAGGGTCTAGGGCGGTACAGGAAGATCTCGCCCTCCGGCTGCAACCGGCGCAGTTCGAATCGCTCGATTTCCTCCTGAGAGGCGGCATAGCGTTCGGCATGGGTCGGCTCCAGCCGCCGCACCAGACGCTGGGCGAGGATACCATTGATCGTGGAGGTGAGCAGGTAATCCTCCACCCCCATGTCCAGCAGGCGGGTAATGCCGCCGGCGGCGTTGTTGGTGTGCAGGGTGGACAGCACCAGATGGCCGGTGAGCGCGGACTGGATCGCGATACGTGCGGTTTCCAGGTCGCGCATTTCGCCGATCATGATGATGTCCGGGTCCTGGCGCACGATGCTGCGTAAGGCATGCGAGAAATCCAGGCCGATCTGCGGCTTGGCCTGAATCTGGTTGATGCCCTCGATCTGGTACTCGACCGGATCTTCGACAGTGATGATCTTGACGTCGGCGGTGTTGAGCTGGCTCAAGGCGGTGTACAACGTGGTGGTCTTGCCCGAGCCGGTCGGGCCGGTGACCAGCAGGATGCCGTGCGGCTGTTCCAGCACTTTGCGGAACTGCGGCAGGAAAGCATCGGTGAAGCCGAGCCGGTGGAAGTCGAACACCACCGTCTCGCGGTCGAGCAGGCGCATCACAACGCTTTCGCCATGCGCGGTCGGCACGGTGCTCACGCGCAGATCCAGTTCCTTGCCCTGCACGCGCAGCATGATGCGACCATCCTGCGGCAGACGGCGTTCAGCGATATTGAGCTTGGCCATGATTTTGACCCGGCTGATCACCGCCGCGGTCAGATTGGCCGGTGGGCTTTCGCCGTCGATCAGCACGCCATCCACGCGGTAGCGCACCTTCAGCCGGCTCTCGAACGGCTCGATGTGGATATCCGAGGCGCGCAACTCCACCGCGCGCTGAATCACCAGGTTCACCAGCCGGATCACCGGCGCTTCGGAGGCCAGATCGCGCAAGTGCTCGATGTCGTCGGTGGCGACGCTGTCGCCGTCGGCGGTCTCCACGATCGCGCCCATCGCGCTGCGACCCTGGCCGAACCAGCGTTCGATCAGGTCGTCGATCTCCGAGCGCAGCCCCACCCGTGGCAACACCCGCATGCCAGTGGCCAGGCCAACCGCGTCGGCGGCGTATGCGGTGTGCGGATCGGCCATCCACAACTCCAATGCGCCATCGCGCTCGCCCAGCGGACAGACGTGGAACTGTTTGAGGAAGCGCAGCGACAGCAGCTGCGCCTCGGATTGGGTCTCAGGCGCGGTGGCCGGCAGCTGCTTGGCGTCGAGCAACGGCAGGCCCAACACTTCGGCACTGACCTCGGCATGATCGCGCTCGGACACCAAGCCCAGCCGCGCTAACAGCGACAGCAGGTCGCCACCGGCTTCGCGCTGCAACTGGCGCGCACGTGCCAAATCGCTTTCCTTGAGCCGGCCCTTGGCCAGCAAGGCCGCAACGATGCGGGCTTCGGGCGTATCGCTGTCGACAGCAATGTCCTTCACGAGCGCGTTCACGCAATCTCTCCCAGATGACAGTCCACTTTAGCAGTTCGGCATGAGCCAACGCCGAACCACGTACCAATGGCAGCCGCTGTCTACTGCGGCATGCGGGAGCTAGATTGGCGCACCGAACGTCATCGCGGCGACACGCCAGACATATCACATGCCCACAGCATGGGCCGCAAACGCAGGAAACCCGGCCGAAGCCGGGTTTCCCGGGAACACCCGACGCCTCCTACGCCGAATGGATTTATTGACGCGCGACCAAGTTGACACCGTTGTAGTTGGTCTCTCCAACCAACTTGACGTAGTAGGTACCCGTCTTAGGCGTCGTGAAACGCACGGTCTCGTTGTTGCCTGGGCGGGTCGATTTGGCGTCGGCGTTGCTGGGACCCGGCTCCTTGCCGAAGCTCACATACAACGACACATTGCCGCTGCCAGCGTAGGTGAGGAAACTCAGCACCGAGCCGGCTTGGGCATCGAAGCTGTACAACACCTCGTTCCCCCCCGCGCCGGCCAGGCCGGTGAACGGCACGTTCCTGGTCAGTGCAATCGCCGGGAGCTTACATTTTTGGGTCTGCGGATCGCAGGGTTTTTGCAGCGTTCTGTCCAGTGCTGCCTTGGCATCGACAATCCCGGTGCCGATCGGCGTGCCGGAAGGGATCGACTCCGGGAACGGGCGCGCGGTCTGCTTGAGCAGGTTCTCCAGCGCAGACGGACTCAACGGCGGCTTGCCGGCCGCAATCACTGCGCTCTGCACCAGCGCCGCGACCGCAGTCACGTGCGGCGAGGCCATCGAGGTGCCGGCCATGCCCTTGTAGGTGTATGTGCCGGAAGTCGGCGTGGTCGCGCCGGTATAGCCGTTCTGCCAGATGTAGCCGCCCGGTTTGCCATCGATGGAGCCGCCGCCGCCCGGAGCGGACAGATCCACGGCCGGACCGTAGTTGGTGTAGTCGGTCATACCGCCAGTGATTCGGGTGGCGCCGACTGCAATCACATGCGCGCAACCAGCAGGACTGATATTGCTGGCATCGGCCGAGCTGTTGCCAGCCGCTACCACCACCGTGGTGCCGCGTGCCACCGCGCCGTTGATCGCATCCTGAGTGACTTGATCGCAGGAGCTACCGCCACCCAGGCTTATGTTGATGACCTCGGCTGGATTGGCATTGGCAGGCACGCCAACAACGGTGCCGCCCGAGGCCCAGGTGATCGCGTCGGCAATATCGGACAATTGGGCACCGCACTTACCAGCCACCCGCACAGGCAACAAAGTGACGTTCGGCGCGCCGCCCGCCATTCCGATGCCGTTATTCGTCGCCTCGGCGATGGTAGCGGCGACGTGGCTGCCGTGCCATGAGCTGGACTCGGCCGAGGAGCCGAAATAACACACGTTATCGTCCTCGATCCAGTCGCCGTAGTCCAGCGCACCAGGGACGCGTTCGTCGGTCTGACGCCGCGAGACCGCCGCATTGGTAATGAAATCGTAGCCTGGCAACAGGTTCACCGCGACATCCGGATGGTTCGGCAGAATGCCGGTATCCAGCACCGCGACCACCACGCCATCGCCCTTGGACAGCTGCCACGCGGCAGGCGCATTGATGCCGCCGGTAGGGTCGCTGAAGTGCCACTGATACTTGGCGTACAGCGGGTCGTTGGGCACGAACTGTGCCTGTGCCTGCGGCAGATCCAAGAGATGGAACATGGTATCGATCTGGGCGTATTGCACCGACGGGTCGGAGGCGATTTCCGCGACCACCTTATCGACGTCGGCCTTGCTCAGTTTGCCGGACAGGCGGATCACATCGGCGCCGATGCCCAGGGTGCGCACATACTCGGCATGCACGCTGGGCGCGACCGCGCGTGCAATGCCGTTGCCTTTGCCGTTGCTGGCACGGGACACCGCAGCCTGCACCGCCGACAGCTTGGCGGAGCGATCGAAGACTGCGGAGGTACCCGCCTTGTAGCGCACCAGAATGCGGTTGGAGGTCACCGCATCGGCAGGCGGGAGCGTTCTCGGCTGCTCGACCGGCAACGCCGATACAGCCGCCGCCGCGAACGCACCCGACGCCCCCAGCGACATGGCCAGCATGGCGGCGGCGATGACATTGATACGAAGATGTTGCTTGTCGATCACGATGGAATCCCCTTCAAAGTTACGTGGACCAGGCGACAATTGCGGCCTTGGCACTGCTTTGTTCCGAATCCGTTGGCCCGGCCACGCCAAGGTTCCGTGGTCTGCACTTTCGAGCCACTGCGTCGCGGACGGCGGCCATGCCACCGTCCGCGGTGGATCACCAACCGAAACCGGCACCAACCCCGACGGAACTGTCGTTGCGACTGAACGCGCCACCGATGGTCATCGTGGCGCGATCGCCGAACGCGCGTTGGTAACCCACCGACAAGGCCGATTGACCGTTCTGGAAACCGACGCCGGCGCCAAGACGGTTTTGGGTGCGGATACCCGCGGCGCTGGTGGCCATATTGAGCATGGCCGCGCTCATCGCGCCCTGACGGTCGATGCGACGGTCCTGATCGCGCAAACGTGCATCGACGTCGCCGCGCAGCATGTCGAAGCTATCGGCCATCGTGCCGAAACGCGCATCGGTGTAGGACTTGGCGCTCGCCATACCGTTATCGAGCTGGCTCTTGTTGACCGCATCCGTGGCCTGAGTCCCCGCAGCGACGTTGACAAGCTGACGTTCGTTACCGGCGCTGCCCACCGACACCGTCTGCGCACGGTCGGCAACCGAACCCTGCCCGAGCGCCACCGCGCCCTGCGCATTGACCGTGGCGCCCTGGCCCAACGCAGTCCCCGCAGTGGCGTTCACGCTTGCACCGGCCCCCATCGCCACGGCATTGGTCGCCACCGCCGCGATCTGACTGTTGGCGCCGACCGCTGTACTGCCGTCGGCATTGACCAGCGCATTACTGCCGATCGCGGTGTCGTTGGGGCCGCGCGCATAGGCGCTAGCGCCAATCGCCGTCCCAGTCGTGTCGACGGCGCGCGCCGCCGCCCCAATCGCAGCACCGCCGACCGTATCGACTGCCACAGCCTCACCGAACTGTGCGGCATGCGGGCTGCCGGATACCGGCGTCGCGGGGAACACCGCTCTCGGCACCGCCACCGCTGCCGAAGCAACCACCGCCGCCTGCTGCGCAGCAACCGGGTGCGCAGCCGCCAATCTCACGCTGCGCGCGGTGCTGGCGACACCGCCACTGCCGGCAGCGAGATCGCTGACCTTGCTGTCCAACGCCGTCAGCGCATCGCCGACATTGTGGTAGATGGCGCCCTGGATCACGTAAGTCGGCGCGACGAACAGCCCCTGCGCACCGAGGGCGGCACCGCCCCCAAGGAACGCCGCCATGCTGCTCAGGGACTGGTACATCTGGCTACCATTGATCGCCTCGGTACTGCCTAGCGCGATATTGCCAGCGGTCAAGTTGACGATGCGCCGCGTGGCGGGGCCGCCGCGGCCGTCGCCACTGCCCAGCGACACGGTGTCGGCCTGGTACACACGCGAACCGGCACCGAGTGCGACCGCATTGTCCGCCGACACACCGGCATTGGCGCCGAGCGCCACACCATCACTGCGACGGACAACGCTGTTGTACCCCATCGCCAGGCCGTTATCGCCGATGGCATTGGTTTGCAGGCCGATGGCGGTACTGCGCGCACCGGTCGCCGAACTGGCGGCGCCGGACGCGGTAGCACCAAGCCCAGTCGCCACACTACCGACGCCCATGGCAGAGCTGCGCAGGCCACTGGCGGTCGCGGCGGCACCCAGCGCAGTCGCACCGACGGCGCTGGCGGTCGTGGCACCATCGAGCACCTGCTTACCAGACGCATCGGTGTGGTACAGCGCACCGCCGAGCGCGGTGCTGGACTCCCCGCTGGCAGTGGCGTTGTAGCCGGAAGCGGTCGCGTAACGGGCGCCGGCAAGCGCACCACTGCCGAATGCCGAAGCGCCATCGCCGTGCGCCTTGGTCGCCTCACCTGCAGCGATCGCATCATTGCCCGCCACCTCGCTGCCGACAGCCTTCGTCGGATCGCTGCCGCTATTGCTCTTGAACTGTTGGCCGGTTGCGGCAGCGGCTTGTTTGACCACATTCAACTGCGCCACATTCACCGCATCGGTCGCCTCGGTGCCGGCGGCCACGCTGGTGATCTGCCGAGTGAGGCCGTTACCAACATCACCGATCGACACGCTGTTGTCGCGGCTGGCGTAAGAATGCGCCCCCAGCGCCACCGCACTTTTCGGCGCACGGCCGCGCGCATCGTCCAGCCACGTACCGACCCGTGCGCCGTCACCGATCGCAGTGGCATCGACGCCATATGCCGCAGAGTCCGTCCCGAGTGCGGTCCCGTTGACTCGAAAGTCCGAGGTCACCGAACGCGCGCCAAGCGCGATGCTGTTGTCGTTGCCGGCGGTGGAATTCTCGCCCAGCGCCATGCTGCCGTTGCCGGTGGCAAGTGCATAGCCCCCCAACGACACACTGTAAGGCGCGAACGATGCGGCGCTGTGACCGATCACCACCGAATCGATATTGCCGGGTCGATTGGGAAACACATTGGCGTTGTAGCCAAGCGCAATCGCATAGTTGGCCTGACTCTCAGCGCCCGCGCCCAACGCAACCCCACCGACGCCGGTCGCGGCGGTGATCGTCACGCCGTTGCCGGCGCTGGCCGCAGCGGTACTCACGCCACCCAGCGCCACGCTATCGGTTCCACTGGCAAGCGCATTCATGCCCATTGCCACGGTACTGGTCGCCGTCGCCCGCGCGCCGAAACCCACCGCAGCGGCGTAATCGCCTGCCGCACGCGTGTTGTAACCGATGGCCGTGCCCACATAGGCAGACACCTGCGAACGGCCACCGACCGCCGTGCCACCATCCTGGGAGGTTTGCGCTTGAAAGCCCAGCGCGGTGCTCTGAATGCCGCTCGCCGAGGTGCCAGCGCCGACCGCGGTCGAAAACTGACTCATCGCCTGCGCACCGCCACCGACCGCCGTGGCGTTAATGCCCATGGCTTGCGTGGTTTGCTGATGACTGCCGATGAGGTTGCCTAGATCGTCGTATTCGTACACCGTGGCGATGCCGCCAATCGCCGTGGCCGAGGCGCCGACGGCCGTGGCATTGCTGCCGACCGCACTGGCGTTGGCACCGTTGGCAACGGCGCTGCTACCCAGCGCAGAAGCACCGCTCCCAATAGCAGAACTGGCAGATCCCATCGCGGTGGCATAGTCACCGGTGGCCAACGCATCGGCACCGGCGGCGGTTGCCTGCGCGCCCTGCGCCAGCGCAGTGCCATCGCCATCACCGGCAAACAGACGCGCCGTGCCCTCGGCGACTTGCCGGACCGCATCGAGTTGATCCACATTCACCGCATCGGTCGCCTCGGTGCCGGCGGCCACGCTGGTGATCTGCCGGGTGAGACCGTTACCAACATCACCGATCGACACGCTATTGTCGCGGCTGGCGTAAGAATGTGCCCCCAGCGCGACCGCACTTTTCGGCGCGTGGTTGCGCGCATCATCCAGCCACGTGCCGACCCGCGCGCCGTCACCAATCGCAGTGGCATCGATGCCATACGCCCCACTATCGGCACCAAGCGCCGTCCCGTTGACCCGGAACGTCGAGGTATCCGCACGCGCGCCGAGCGCGATGCTGTTGTCGTTCCAGGCGCTGGAATTCTCGCCCAGCGCCATGCTGCCGTTGCCGCTGGCAAGGGCATAGCCCCCCAACGACACGCTGTAAGGCGCGAACGATGCGGCGCTGTGGCCGATCGCAACCGAATCGACGTTGCCCGGCAGGTTGGGAAACACATTGGTGTTGTAACCCAGCGCAATCGCATAGTTGGCCTGACTCTCAGCGCCCGCGCCCAACGCAACCCCACCGACGCCGGTCGCGGCGGCGATCGCCACGCCGTTGCCGGCGCTGGCGCCGGCGGTACTCACACCGCCCAGCGCCACGCTATCGATACCGCTGGCCAACGCATTCATGCCCATTGCCACGGTACTGGTCGCCGTCGCCCGCGCGCCAAAACCCACCGCAGCGGCGTAATCGCCCGCCGCACGCGTGTTGTAACCGATGGCCGTGCCCAGATAGGCGGACACCTGCGAACGGCCACCGACCGCCGTGCCACCATCCTGGGAGGTTTGCGCTTGAAAGCCCAGCGCGGTGCTCTGCACGCCGCTCGCCGAGGTGCCTGCGCCGACTGCGGTCGACAGCGGACTCATCGCCTGCGCGGCGCCACCGACCGCCGTGGCGTTAATGCCCATGGCTTGCGTGGTTTGCTGATGACTGCCGATGAGGTCGCCTAGATCGTCGTATTCGTACACCGTGGCGATGCCGCCAATCGCCGTGGCCGAGGCGCCGACGGCCGTGGCATTGCTGCCGACCGCACTGGCGTTGGCACCGTTGGCAACGGCGCTGCTACCCAGCGCAGAAGCACCGCTCCCAATAGCAGAACTGGCAGATCCCATCGCGGTGGCATAGTCACCGGTGGCCAACGCATCGGCACCGGCGGCGGTCGCCTGCGTGCCCTGTGCCAGCGCAGTGCCATCGCCATCACCGGCAAACAGACGCGCCGTGCCCTCGGCGACTTGCCGGACCGCATCGAGTTGATCCACATTCACCGCATCGGTCGCCTCGGTGCCGGCAGCCACGCTGGTGATCTGCCGGGTAAGACCGTTACCAACATCACCGATCGACACGCTGTTGTCGCGACTGGCGTAAGAATGCGCCCCCAGCGCGACCGCACTTTTCGGCGCGTGGTTGCGCGCATCATCCAGCCACGTGCCGACCCGCGCGCCGTCACCAATCGCAGTGGCATCGATGCCATACGCCCCACTATCGGCACCAAGCGCCGTCCCGTTGACCCGGAACGTCGAGGTATCCGCACGCGCGCCGAGCGCGATGCTGTTGTCGTTCCAGGCGCTGGAATTCTCGCCCAGCGCCATGCTGCCGTTGCCGCTGGCAAGGGCATAGCCCCCCAACGACACGCTGTAAGGCGCGAACGATGCGGCGCTGTGGCCGATCGCGACCGAATCGACGTTGCCCGGCCGGTTGGGAGACACATTGGCGTTGTAGCCCATTGCAATCGCGTAGTTCGCCTGACTCTCGGCGCCCGCGCCCAACGCAATTCCACCGATACCAGTCGCGGCGGTGATCGAAACGCTGTTGCCGGCGCTGGCCGCAGCGGTACTCACACCGCCCAGCGCCACGCTATCGGTACCGCTGGCCAACGCATTCATGCCCATTGCCACGGTACTGGTTGCCGTTGCCCGCGCGCCTTCGCCCACCGCAGCCGAGTAGTCGCCGGCAGCACGCGCGTCGTACCCCATTGCCGTGGCCAGAGAGCCGGCCGCCTTGGACAAACCACCGACAGCAGTGGCCCCATTTCGAAAGGTTTGCGCGTGATAGCCCAATGCTGTGCTTTGCACGCCGCTCGCGGAAGTGCCGGTGCCGACCGCAGTGGACAGCGGATCCAGCGCTCGCGCGCCGCCACCGACGGCAGTGGATGCGGTCCCTATGGCCTGAGTGGCTTGCTGATGACTGCCGATGATGACGCCTTGATCGTCGTATTCGTATACCTTGGCAATGCCGCCAATCGCCGTGGCCGAGACGCCGATGGCACTGGCATTGCTGCCTACGGCGGTTGCGTTATTCCCCAACGTCGTGGCACCGCTCCCCAGCGCGCTGCCGCCGCCGCCGATGGCTTTGGCACCTTCGCCGACGGCGACTGCATTGGCGCCTTCGACATAGGCACCGACATTGCTGTAGGCACTGCCACTGGACTGGAAGTACTTGGCGTTGGTCTCGGCGATCTGCCTCACCGTCTTGTGCTTGGTCTTAACGTACTTGGTCTTAAAGTACTTGACCTTACCGTGCTTGGCCGCATCAACGTGCTGCACGTTGACCGGATCGGTAACTGCGGCGATGCGGGCGCTATGGCGTTGCCCCTGAGCGACGGCGGCGCTGGCGGTTTGCAGCGACTGCGCCTGTCCGGGGACGGGGAGTACCGATACAGCGCCCCCCAACGCCATCACGATCGCCGCCGACAGGGTGAGCCCCTGAGCATGTCCGCCACGCCCGTCGCGTAGACGTGCCGCACGCGCGTCGCCACTGGCCAGTTCCGACGCCACGACCCACATCCCCAATGCTTTGTTCCAGACCTTGCGGTAAATCCGATTCATCGACGGCTGCTCCTAAATTCGGCTGGTTTTTGCTCGAAAAGCCACCCCCGTCCGGCGTTTCAACCGGCCGACCCCCCGTCGGTTTTTAGCGCCGCATACTCCTTGGAACCAGGACACAAAAGACGTGCGCCTGTCGCCAGCCCCAATTACATGAACAGAGGCAGAATGCGGAACTGACTGGAGTGTTAACCGCAGGCCCGAAACAAGTCAAGTTTTTGACATTTTAATTTTTCTTTTGCGACATAAATCTAAATTTTTCGAGTGAAATCCATCTCAACAGTAAAATTCAATAAAAATCAAAGCACTGTCCGCCAATTTTTCGACACATCCTTTGTAACCCGCAGCGCATCCCCTCACACGACTCCCCTGCACTCCAATGAATTGACGCATCGACACATGCAATGCGCTTGCGTCAGCCGCCAATCGCCGCCAGCGCCGATTGCGCAACATCACCCACAACACGCCACCAAACTGGCGCAGGCAAGAGCGCAGCACAGGCTGTGCTGCCTACACAACACGGACTAAGGACGATCGCACGCAACCGCCGGCGCATGCACCGGCGATGCAGGGTATGGCAGCAGAACAGCAACAAAGCGGCATCCGCGCGATGCCGTTACCCGGTCATGCAATCACGGCGGTATCGCTTCTGCAGCGGACTGACGCATCCGCATGGCAGCGGATGCGTCAGTGCGTCAGCTCAAGCCACCCACACCCGCGCGTTACGGAACATCCGCAGCCACGGCGAGGTGTCCGGCCAATCGGCGGGATGCCAACTCAGGTTGAGTGAGCGCGACGTGCGCTCGGGATGCGGCATCAAAATCGTCACCCGGCCATCGTCGCTGGTCAGGCCGGTGATGCCGTCGGGCGAACCGTTCGGATTCAATGGGTACTGCACAGCGACCGCACCATTGCCATCGACGAAACGCAGTGCCACACGCGCGGCCGCCTGATCGACGGCGCTGGCGAATTCGGCACGACCTTCGCCATGCGCCACCACCACCGGGATGCGTGAACCAGCCATACCACGCAGGAAAATCGACGGCGATTCGACCACTTCCAGCAGGCTGGTGCGTGCCTCGAACTGCTCGCTACGGTTACGCAGGAACCGCGGCCAATGGGCTGCGCCGGGAATGATGTCCTTGAGTTGGCTGAGCATCTGACAGCCATTGCACACACCCAGCGCGAAGCTGTCGCTGCGTGCGAAAAACGCGGCGAACGCATCGCGCAGCACTGGCCGCTCCAGGATCGACGTCGCCCAACCGCGGCCCGCACCGAGGACGTCGCCATAGCTGAAGCCGCCGCAGGCGGCCAGACCCACGAAATCGGCCAAGTTCACGCGGCCGGCGATGAGGTCGCTCATGTGCACGTCGAACGCACGGAAACCGGCACGTTCGAAAGCATGCGCCATTTCGATCTGACCGTTGACGCCCTGTTCGCGCAGGATCGCCACCTTCGGCCGCTGGCCGCTGGCGACCGGCGAGCGCTGCCGCACCGCCTGCACTTGCGGCACGTGTCCCTTGATGTACGGCGCGGCCACATCCTCGGCCGGATCGAAGGTCAAGTGCGGCTGCAGCCCAGGCACGGCGAAATCGCGCGCCAACGCGCGTTCTTCGTCGGCGCTGTCGGGGTTGTCGCGCAACTTCTGTATGGCATGGCTGACAGACCACCACGCATCGAACAACGCCTCCCAACGCCACTGCGCCAGTAGCTTGCCGGCCAGACTCACGCGCACGGCGGCGGCCGTACTGGGACGGGCGATGCGCTGCGCACATTCGGTCAGCGCATGGCGCTCGACCAGATCGGCGAAGGCGACGCGGTCCTCGTTGGCAACCTGTACCACGGCGCCAAGTTCCTCGTTGAACAGACTGCGGAACGGGTCCTCGCCCCAGGCATCGAGGGTGATGTCCAGGCCCTGGCGGGAGGCAAACGCCATTTCGCACAAGGCCGCGAACGCACCGCCGTCGCTGCGGTCGTGGTAGGCAAGCAGAATACCTGCCTCGCGCGCATCGCGGATGAGGTGGAAGAAGGCGCGTAAGCGCTGCGGATCGTCCAGATCGGGCACTGCACCGCCAAACGCCGGCAGTTCGCCCTCGGCATACACCTGTGCCAGGACAGACCCACCCAGGCGTTGCTTGCCACCACCCAACCCGATCAACCACACATCGCTCTCGACCTCGCGCGCCAACAACGGCGTCAACTGCGCACGCGCATCGGCAACGGGAGCGAAGGCGGAGACGATGAGCGAGACCGGCGAAACACTTTTATGGGTTGCGCCTGCATCCGACGTCTGAGCGCCGTGATGCGCAACTGTCTGCCACTGCGCCTGCATCGACAGCGAATCCTTGCCCACGGGGATACTCAGGTCCAACTGCGGGCACAACTCCATGCCCACCGCATTGACCGCGGTGTACAAGCGTGCGTCCTCGCCAGGGTGGTTGGACGCGGCCATCCAGTTCGCCGAGAGTTTGATCTGATCCAGCGCCTGCACCGGTGCCGCGCACAGGTTGGTAATCGCCTCGCCGACCGCCATGCGTGCGGCGGCCGCTGCATCGAGCAACGCCAGCGGGGTGCGCTCGCCGATCGCCATCGCTTCGCCGGCATTGGTGTCGAAGCCGGCCAGCGTGATCGCACAATCGGCCAGCGGCAATTGCCATGGCCCGATCATTTGCTCGCGTGCGGTGAGACCGCCAACACTGCGATCGCCAATGGTGACCAGGAAGTTCTTCGCCGCCACCGCAGGATGCGCCAACACCCGCAAGCCAGCCTCGTGCAAGTCCAGCGCGGCGGTGTCCAGTGACGGCCAGCGCGGCGCCGGCGGCTGACGGGTATCGCGATGCATCTTCGGCGGCTTGCCAAAGAGGACGTCCATGGGCAGATCGATGGGCAAGTCGCGCATCCCGGCGGCATCGGCCGCAGTGCCCAGCGTGCCGTAGCCCACCACCAACCGCTGCTCCGCCGTCGCCACGCCAACTGCGGCAAACGGACAACGCTCGCGCTCGCAGATCGCGGTGAATTCGGCCAGGCGCGCCTGCGGCACACCGAGCACATAGCGTTCCTGCGATTCGTTGCACCACAACTGCATCGGCGAGAGCGACGGGTCATCGCTGGGCACGCGCTCCAGATCGATGATGCCGCCCACGCCCGAGTCGTGCAGCAGTTCGGGAATGGCGTTGGACAAACCACCAGCGCCAACATCGTGGAACCAGCGGATCGGATTGTCCGCCGCCAACGCCACGCAGCGGTCGATCACCTCCTGCACGCGCCGCTCCATCTCCGGGTTGTCGCGTTGCACACTGGCGAAATCCAGATCTTCGGCGCTGTCGCCAGAAGCCACCGAACTGGCCGCGCCACCGCCCAGACCGATCAGCATCGCCGGGCCGCCAAGCACGATCACCGCATCGCCCGGTTGCAGCGCGATCTTCTGCACCTGCATCCGGTCGATCGCGCCCAAGCCCCCGGCCAACATGATCGGCTTGTCGTAGGCGCGGGTCAGATCCTGCGTCTCGGGCAACTCGAAGCTACGGAAATAACCGAGCAGGTTGGGCCGACCGAATTCGTTGTTGAACGCCGCGCCGCCCAAAGGCCCTTCCAGCATGATCTCCAACGCCGGGGCCATGCGCGGGTTCAATGGACGCGCACGCTCCCATGGCTGCGGCAACATCGGAATACGCAAGTGCGAGACGCTGAAACCGGTCAGGCCCGCCTTGGGCTTGCCGCCACGACCGGTGGCGCCCTCGTCGCGGATCTCGCCGCCAGCGCCGGTGGACGCGCCCGGGAACGGCGCGATCGCGGTCGGGTGGTTATGGGTCTCGACCTTGATGCAGAACGCCGAGGGCGTGACCGCTTCGCTGCGGTACTCGCCGCTGGCCGGGTCCGGGCGGTAGCGCGCGGCCGGATATCCTTCCACCACCGCGGCATTGTCGCTGTAAGCGCTGAGCGTGTGCTGCGGAGTCTGCTGGTGAGTGTGCTTGATCATCCGGAACAACGAGCGCTCCTGCTCCTTGCCGTCGATGGTCCAGCTGGCGTTGAAGATTTTGTGCCGGCAATGCTCAGAATTGGCCTGCGCGAACATCATCAGTTCCACATCGGCCGGATCGCGACCAAGCTCGCCGAAGCGCTGACGCAGGTAGTCGATCTCGTCCTGGGCCAGAGCCAGCCCCAGGCGCACGTTGGCCGCTTCCAACTGCGCCAGCGCGATGCGCTCGACCTCGCCGCGCACCGGCGCCTGGAACAACGCCTGCGCCTGCGCCGCGTCCTCCAACAGCGATTGGGTCATCGGATCGTGCAACAGTTTGGCCAGCGCCGCCTGATGCGTCGGTGTCGCAGGCCAACCCGCCAGGTCTAGCCGGGTCCCACGCTCCACCCGCCGGATCGCCAGGCCGGCGCCACGTACCAGTTCGGTGGCCTTGCTCGACCACGGCGAGCGCGTTCCCAAGCGCGGGACCACATAGCGCGAACAGGCCCCCGGCTCGGCCGCAACCGGCGATTCCTGGGCCTGCAAGATGCGACACGCAGCACTCAGATCGACCCGACCATCGCTGTCGCGATCGAGAAAATAGACATGCCAGGCGCCGGTGATGCGCACGCCGGGAACGATGGATTGCAGACGGGTTTCGAGCCGAGCGCGACGGAACGGCGAAAGAGCGGAAGCGCCCTCGAGGACGATCATGTCCGGTGAACCGTGTGAGGAAACGGGCTGGCTATTGTAGCCGGGACTCGGGACTCGACGCCGAACTCGCGGCTCGAAAAGCATCAGCCCCGCCATGGCGGGGCCTATGGGAGATCAAGACGCAGCAGGATCTGTCCGGCAGCACCGGCCAACGCTCCCCTTACCGGCGTTCCAGCATTCCTGACCCGTGCCCCATTAGCGGCTTGCACCGGCCTTGGACGCCTCCGCCGCACGCATGTCCAGTGCCTCGCGCAGTTTCGCTGGCGGCAAGTAGCCGCCCAACTGCGTACCATCAGGAGCAAAGATCGCCGGGGTACCGTTGACACCCAGACGCTGGCCCAGGTTGTACTGCATGGTCACCGGGTTCTTGCAGTTGTTGGACGCGGTCGGCACCTTGCCGCTGGCCTTGGCCTCGGTCAGCGCTTTCTTCTTGTCCGCCGCGCACCACACCGCCACCATGTCCTTGTAGTCCTGGCTGCCCAGACCCATGCGCGGGAAAGCCAGGTATTCCACCGCGATACCCTGCTTGTTGAGTTCGCCGATCTCACTGTGCAGCTTGCGGCAATAGCCGCATTCGATGTCGGTGAACACGCTGATCTTGTACTTCGGATTGGGCGGAGCAAACACGATGCGGTCGGCGCGCGGCGCCGATTCAAGCAGTTTGCGGCGGTAATTCAATAGGCCCTCACTGGACGCGAGCTGCTTCTCCTGAATGTCGATGGGCTGCGTCTGGAACAGATAACGACCGTCGTCGGAAACGTACAGCACATGCCCGCTGACCACCACTTCGCGAAAACCGGGGAACGGCGCCGCGCCGATGTAGTCCGGTTTGAAGCTGGGATCGAGTTCCATCAACCCGGCGCGTACCCGCTGCTCGTTCGCGCCGCCAGCCGCAGGCGCGACCTTGGCCGAGGCATCGGCGCCGACAGCAGGCGTGGTGGACTCGGCGCAGGCGGAGAGGGAAACGGCGCTGAGCAGCGCACAGAGGGCAAAACGGAGCATGAACTATCCTGAGAGCTGCAGACTGGGCCGATTGTCGCACACCCCCCATCGCGCGCGATTATGAATGGACCGAACAGGGATAGCCCCCTGACTGATCGCTCTCAACCGCGCGGATGATGTTTGCGATGCAGGGTCTGCAAGTGTTCGCGCGCCACCAGGGTATAGATCTGAGTGGTGGACAGCGAACTGTGCCCGAGCAGCATCTGCAGTGCGCGCAGATCGGCGCCCCGGTTGAGCAGGTGGGTGGCGAAACTGTGACGCAGACCATGCGGACTGATCCGCATCGGGTCGATCCCGGCCAACGTCGCGTAGCGTTTGATCAGCACCCAGAACTGCTGCCGGCTCAACGGACGCCGCGCCGCATCGATGAACAACGGCACCGCGCCGTCACGGGCCGGCACCGCCTGCCCAGCGACCAAGACCGACCGTGCCGTGTCCAGGTAGCACTGCAACCAATGCTGGGATTCTTCGCCCAATGGAACCAGCCGCTCCTTACTGCCCTTGCCGGTGACCCGCAGCACGCCTTGACGCAAATTCACCGCATTGGCGGGCAACTGCACCAGTTCACTGACGCGCAGTCCGGCCGCATACATCAACTCCAGCATGGCGCGGTCGCGCAGGCCCAGCGGCGCGGTTGTGTCGGGCGCCGCCAGCAACGCATCGATCTGGCTTTCGGCAAGTGCCTTGGGCAATGACCGCGGCAGCCGCGGCGGCTCCAACAATGCGGTCGGGTCATCCCCACGCTGGCCGCGACGCAGACGCAAGGCGAAAAACGCCCGCAACGACGACAGCCAACGCGCGTTGCTGCGTTGCGTGTAGCCGAGTTCGGTACGCCAAGCCAGATAATTAAACAGCGCCTGACGGTCGGCACCGACCAGACCATCCCCGACCCCATCGCGCCAGCGCGCAAACCCTTCCAGGTCGCGCCGATAGCTGTCCAGGCTCTGCCGCGCCAGCCCCTGCTCAGTCCAGGCCGCGTCCAAAAATTGCTGGATCGCCGCAGCATCGGCCTCGCGCAGCGGCGCGAGGCGCTGCACCTGCTGGCGGCGTTCGGCAGGAGAATGCAGAATGGGCATGGTGGAGAAGAATACGGGAAAGGCCGTCTCCGGGACCCGAGAAATCCTAACTCCTTGGATCCGTTTTACACAGGCCGCGTGCTGTCGGCGCAGCCCCAAAACGGACCGCCCCGGATCAACACAAGGCAGCCCACCGCAAAACACACGACACGCTCTAAGCTGTGCCGATGAGCGCACAGCTTCCCGAATCCCACTCACGCCCACACGCGTTGCTACCGTGGCGGCTGCTGGCGCTGTTCTACGATGCCTGGCCGGTGCTGGCGCTGTGGTTCGTGGTCGCAGCGCTGTTCACCCTCTTCTACACCCTCAATGGCCATGCACCACGCGAGAACATCGCGCCGTTCAGCGCACTGCAGTGGTTGCTGTGGCTGTGCTGCTGGTTAGTGGCCGGACTCTACGCAACGCTGAGTTGGCGCCGCGGTGGCCAGACCCTGGGCATGCGCCCGTGGCGGCTGCGCCTGCAGACGACCGACGGCAGCACACCGTGCTGGGGCGCCCTGTGGCGCCGCTACCTGGTCGGCACCTTGTCATTGCTGCTGGGCGGACTGGGATTCTGGTGGGCGCTGGTGGATCGGGAACGGCTGGCGTGGCATGACCGCGCCAGCGACACCCGACTGACAAGGATTCAAAAACAAACCCAGCATCCCCGTTAACGCGGCTAACTGCTGCGTTTACGGAACATCAACCAGGAAACGGTGAGCATCACCAGCGGCGGCAGCGCATAGGCAATGCGATAGTCGAACTTCAACGCGCCAGCCATGCGCCCGAAGAACAACTGCAACAGCCAGAACACCAGTGCGAACAGGATGCCCAGAAACAAGCGCTTGCCCATGCCACCGCTACGCAACGCACCGAACGCAAACGGGATCGCAGCGAAGCACAGCGCCAGCACATTGATCGGGTAGAACCAGCGGCTCCAGTACTGGTCTTCGTAATCGCGCGCGTCCAGACCGTTGCGCTGGCGGTACTCGATGCTGACGTGCAGATCGTGCGCGGACAGATTGCGTGGTTTGGCCAAACCCGAGGCCAGCGCCGCCGCATCCAGCTGCGACGGCCACGGCTGGCTGTCGAACGTCTCGCGCTGCACCGAGCGCTCGGCAAAGGTGTCGCGATAGCCCTGTTTGAGTGTCCAGCCGTTGGCATGATGCTCGGCGCTGCTCGCATGGGTCAGCGTGGCCAGACGGCCATTTTGGTCAAGCGAGTACAGGCGCACGTCGCGCAGTTCCAGCCAGGAGCCGCCGCCGTCTTGCAGATGCTCCTCGCCGGCCTGCGCATTGAGGAACGTGTCGCCCTCGCGCGCCCACAGCCCCGAATATCGGGCCATGCTCATATTACTGTTGAACTTGGCGTTGGCCTTGATCACATCGGCCTGGTTCTGCGCCCACGGCCCCAAGGTTTCGCCACTGAACACCATAGCCACGATCAACACCGTCATGGTCGCCGCCGCCGCCAGGCTCAGCCGCCGCCGCGACAGACCCAACGCACGCAGCGCGGTCAGTTCCGAGGTGGCGGCGAGTTGGCCCAGGCCCATCAGCACGCCGATCACCGCGCCGGTCGGGAACAGGGTGTAGGCGCGCCGCGGCACGGTGTAGGCGACATAGGCCACGGCATGGCCGAGACTATAGCTGCCCTTGCCGATGTCCTTGAATTCGTTGGACAGAGCCATGATGACATCCAGGCCCAGCAGCACCGCCCAGGTCAACAGGACAGTGCCGAGTACGGCGCGGCCGACATACAGATCGTGCAGGTTCGGGCGCAGTTTCATGGCGCAAGCCTTCGTGGCCGCGACAGCCGGCCATCGCGCAGGTACATCCACACCGCCAGGGTCAATAGCGGCAAGGTCAGCCACCACAAGCCGAGCGCGCGGGGCAGCTTGTCGGTACTCAGCCACTGTGTGCCGATGAACATCAGATTGGTGCCGACCAGATAAGCCAGGAACGCCAACATGATCCGACCATAACGCTGCTGCCGCGGCGAGCTGCGCGATAGCGGCAAGGTCAGCAGCGCAAAGGCCAGTGCCAGCAGCGGCGGCGCCAGACGCGCATGCAACTGCGCATTGGCCTGCGGACGCGGGTCGCCGATCAGCGCGGCGGTGGTCAGCAATGCGGGATCATCGTCCTTGCGTGCGGCACTGCGTTCGCTCAAGGCCACATCGTTGTTGGCGAAACGCATCATCCGGTAATCCAGCCCATCGCCAGCCAACGGCCCTTCGAACCGATAGCCGTCCTCCAGACGCAGATAGCGCTCGGCTTTGCCCTCGAAGAACATCGCGCCGCGCTGTCCGGTGACCACGTCCAGACGGCCGTCCTTCTGCCGCTGCACAAACACCTTGCTGAGTCGAGTGCCATCGCCGGAAAGGGTACTGACATAGACGATGCTGCCATCGGGCAGCGAGGTGAAGCGCCCAGCCTCCAGTCCGGCCATCAGCAAACTGTGGTTGGCCTCGTTGACCAATTGGTCGGAAGTGCGGTCGGCCCACGGCCCCAGCCATAGCGAGCACAGCCCCACCAGCGTAACCACCGGCACGACCAGCATCAGGATCGGCCGCAGCAGCCGCCTTGGACCGACGCCGATGGCGGTGATCACCGCCATCTCCGAGTCGCGATACAGCCGCGCCAGCGCCAACAGCAGGCCCAGCATCAGCGCAAGTGGCAGGATCAGCGGCAGGTACACCACGAACTGCAAACCCAACTGGGAAAACAACAACTTGGCCGGAATGCGGCCATCGGCGATGTTGCCCAGCACGTCCACCAGCACGCCCCCGACGCTGACCACCAGCAGCACGATCAAGGTGGCCGAGAAGCTCTGGAAGAAATCGCGCAGCAAGTATCGATCGAGCTTCGGCATGGGGGTGGGTTGATTTAAACTCTGAGATTCGTTCGCGGCGGCTCCAGCCCATCCGGCTGGAGGTAAACGGTCCGCAATTGTACGGTTTAGCCAACGGAATCTGATCAATGGCCCTGGAATTCACCCTGAACCACGACGCCCCGACCACGGCGGCGTTCGACTGTATCGTCGTCGGCATCTTCGCCGACAAGCAGCTGTCCCCAGCGGCCAAGGCCCTGGATGCAGCCAGCGGCGGACGCCTGACAGCCCTGGCGGACCGCGGCGACCTCAGCGGCAAGACCGGCGCCTCCACACTGCTGCACGACCTGCCAGGCGTCAGCGCACCGCGCGTGCTCGCCGTGGGCCTGGGCGATGCCACCAAATTCGGCGTCCCGCAGTACCTGAAGGCGATCACGGACGCCGCCCGCACACTGAAGAGCGGACCGGCGGTGTCTGCGCTGCTCACCCTGCCCGAACTGGAAGTCAAGGGGCGCGACCGCGCCTGGAACATCCGCCAGGCGGTGATCGTCAGCGAGCACACCTGCTACCGCTACACCGCCACCCTGGGCAAGAAGAAACCCGAGGACAGCGGTCTGGCCCGGCTGGCCGTGTTCGGCGAGGACATCACCGCCCTGGCCCAGGGCCAAGCCATCGCCGCCGGCGTACGCTTCGCCCGCGAACTCGGCAACCTGCCGCCCAACCTGTGCACCCCGGCCTACCTGGCCGAGACGGCCGCCGCGTTCGCCAAGGGCGTGGACGGCGCCGAGGCCGAGATTCTCGACGAGACCCGCATGCAGGAACTGGGCATGGGATCGCTCCTGGCGGTGGCGCGCGGCTCAGCCAACCGCCCGCGGCTGCTGGTGCTGAAGTGGAACGGCGGCGGCAACGCCAAGCCCTACGTGCTGGTCGGCAAGGGCATCACCTTCGATACCGGCGGCGTCAACCTGAAGACCCAGGGCGGCATCGAAGAAATGAAGTACGACATGTGCGGAGGCGCCAACGTCATCGGCACCTTCGTCGCCACCGCCACCGCACGCCTGCCGCTGAACTTGGTGGTGGTGGTGCCGGCCGTGGAAAATGCGATCGACGGTAACGCCTACCGTCCCTCGGACGTGATCACCAGCATGTCCGGCAAAACCATCGAGGTCGGCAACACCGACGCCGAAGGCCGCCTGATCCTGTGCGACGCACTGACCTACGCCGAGCGCTTCAACCCCGAAGCCCTGATCGACGTGGCCACGCTGACCGGCGCCTGCATGACCGCCCTGGGCCACCAGACCGCCGGCCTGATGAGCAAACACGACGATCTGGCCGAGGAACTGCTGGCCGCTGGCGAACACGTCTTCGACCGCGCCTGGCGCCTGCCGCTGTGGGACGAATATCAAAGCCTGCTCGACTCCAGCTTCGCCGACGTCTACAACATCGGCGGCCGCTGGGCCGGCGCGATCACCGCCGGCTGCTTCCTGTCGCGCTTCACCGAAGGCCAGCGCTGGGCGCATCTGGACATCGCCGGCGTCGCCAGCGACGAAGGCAAGCGCGGCATGGCCACCGGTCGTCCGGTCGGGCTGTTGACGCAGTGGCTGCTGGACCGGACCGGTGGCGCTGGGGCGCGGGACGCGGGACCGGGGACGCGGTAAGGCAGCCCCATGTCGTTCTCGCCGCCCCGCGTCAGCGCGAAAGAGCGCCTGCTGGGTTCCAGCAAGCGCTCTACCCAGCAACGAACCCGCGTTCCGCCTGCCGACCTCTCCTCCTGATGCGCGCCGACTTCTACCTGATCGCCAAGCCACGGTTCCTCACTGCACCGCTGCGGCTGGTATGCGAGCTGGCGCGCAAGGCCAACGACGCCAACCTGTGGACGCTGGTGCTGGCGCGCGACCTGGCCCAGGCCGAGGAACTGGACGAACTGCTTTGGGCGTTCGACGACGACGCCTATATCCCCCACCAGATCGCCGGTGCCGACGCGGACGAAGAGGAGGCGCAGGTGTTGATCGCCCCTCCAGAAGTGGACGCAGCATCGCGACCACTGGTCATCAACCTGCGCGACGCGCCCTATTTGGGCACCTGCGAGCGCGTCCTGGAAGTGGTACCGGCCGACCTCTCCGCGCGCGAACCGCTGCGCGAGCGCTGGAAGCAGTACAAAACGCAGGGCTACGCAGTCAACAAGTACGACATGTGACCGCGCCGAGCATGGCGGTTGGAGATGCTCAAACGGTTTCCACCTGCCTGCGCTGGCAGCCTCACGCATTCCCCCTTCACTTCGAATACCCAACCGCGGTTTGCCATGACCACCCTCGCTTCCAGCTACGATCCCACGTCCTTCGAATCGCGCCTGTACGCCCAGTGGGAAGCGGCCGGTTATTTCGCACCGTCCGGGCGTGGCGCGACTTACACGGTACTGCTGCCGCCGCCGAACGTGACCGGCACGCTGCACATGGGTCACGCGTTTCAGCAAACGCTGATGGACGCACTGGTGCGCTACCACCGCATGCGCGGCTTCGACACGCTATGGCAAGTCGGCAGCGACCACGCCGGCATCGCCACCGAAATGGTGGTGTCGCGCAATTTGATGTTGGAAGGCAAGGGCGAAACCCGCGATTCGCTGGGCCGCGACGGTTTCATCGCCAAGGTATGGGAGTGGAAGCAGCAGTCCGGCGACACCATCGAACGACAGATGCGCCGCCTGGGCACCTCGGCCGACTGGTCGCGCAGCACCTTCACCATGGATCCGCAGCCCTCGGCGGCGGTGATCGAGGCGTTCGTGCGCTGGCACGAACAGGGCCTGATCTACCGCGGCCAACGCCTGGTCAACTGGGATCCGGTGCTGAAGACCGCGATCTCCGACCTGGAGGTGGAAAGCGTAGAGGAAGACGGCTTCCTGTGGTCGATCGCCTACACACTGGAGGACCGCGCCAGCTACGAACACATCGAGCGCGACGCCGACGGCAACGAAACCCTACGCGAAACCCGCGATTATCTGGTGGTGGCCACGACGCGTCCGGAAACCCTGCTCGGCGACACCGCCGTGATGGTGCATCCGGACGACCAACGCTACGCGCACCTGATCGGCAAGACGGTGACGTTACCGCTGACGGGACGTCGCGTGCCGGTGATCGGCGACGCCTACGTGGACCGCGCGTTCGGCACCGGCGTGGTCAAGGTGACGCCAGCACACGATTTCAACGATTACCAGGTTGGGGTGCGGCATGGATTGCCGATGATCAACCTTTTCACAAAGGATGCGAAGCTCAAATCCAGCGAACTGGATGACTTGACCTATACGGGGAAGCGCGCATCGAATTTCGCCTGTGTGGATGTCTCCGACCAAGGCCCCCTCACCACTGAGCCGACGACATCGGTGATCCCTCAGAAATATCAGGGCCTGGACCGCTACGAGGCACGCAAGGCAGTGCTGGCCGATCTGGAAGAACAGGGGCTCCTGGTCGAAACCAAACCGCACAAACTGCAAGTACCGCGCGGCGACCGCACCGGTCAGGTGATCGAGCCCTATCTCACCGATCAGTGGTTCGTGCGCATGGACGCACTGGCCAAGCGCGGCCTGGAATTAGTCGAATCCGGGCAGATCCAGTTCGTGCCGCCGAACTGGATCAATACCTACCGCCACTGGATGGAGAACATCCAGGATTGGTGCATCAGCCGCCAGCTGTGGTGGGGACACCGCATTCCCGCCTGGTTCGACGATGCCGGCAACTGCTACGTCGCACGCAACGAAGAGGAAGCGCGAACGCAGGCGGCGGCCAAGCACGGCGGCCAGGCCCCCGCGCTGCGCCAGGATCACGACGTGCTGGAAACCTGGTTTTCCTCGCAACTGTGGCCATTCTCGACCATGGGCTGGCCGGATACGCAGGCGATGGCCGAGCGCGGCTTCGACCGCTACCTGCCGTCCAGCGTGCTGGTGACCGGCTTCGACATCATTTTCTTCTGGGTGGCGCGGATGATCATGGCCACCGACAGCTTCACCGGCCGCGTGCCATTTCGCGACGTCTACATCACCGGCCTGATCCGCGACAAGGATGGACAAAAAATGTCCAAGTCCAAGGGCAACGTGCTCGATCCGCTGGACATTATCGACGGCATCCATATCGACGACCTGGTCGCCAAGCGCACCACTGGACTGATGCAACCGCGCATGGCCGAGAAAATCGAGAAAGCCACGCGCAAGGAATTCCCCACCGGCATCATCGCCCACGGCGCCGACGCGCTGCGTTTCACCATTGCCGCGCTGGCCAGCCACGGCCGCGACATCAAATTCGACCTGGGCCGCGCCGAGGGCTACAAAAACTTCTGCAACAAGCTGTGGAATGCCAGTCGCTTCGTGCTGATGAATACGCGCGCCGAGGATGTTGAGGCCACGACAGCGACAAACGCATCGCCTCACGCCCAGATGGATAACGCTACGGACACCGCGTTGCATCAGGGCCTGGAGAAGCACGCCCCCGTCACCGATGCCGAGAAGTGGATCCTGCTGCGCTTGCAGGCAACGACCGCCGAGGCACAGACACATTTCGCCACGTACCGCTTCGATTTGCTCGCACAATGCCTGTACGAATTCGCCTGGAACGCGTTCTGCGACTGGTTCCTAGAACTAGCAAAACCGGCGCTGGGTGGCGACGACGTGGCCGCCGCCGAAAGCACCCGGCATACCCTGCTACACGTGCTGGAAACACTACTGCGGCTGCTGCATCCGCTGACGCCCTTCGTCACCGAAGAACTCTGGCTACAGGTGGCGCCGCGCCTGGGCATCGCCGCACCGACCATTTCGCTGCAGCCATATCCGGACGCGGCCACGATGGACGTGTCCGCCTACGCGGGCGCCGCGGCCGATATCGAATGGCTGCAGGCGATGGTCTCGGCACTGCGCCGGGTACGCAGCGAACTGCAGGTGGCGCCATCGCGGCAAGTGCCGCTGCGCCTGCTGGCGGGCCTGCCGCAGGATCGCGTGCGGGTGGAGCGTTTCGCCGCGCAACTGCGCTTTATGCTCAAACTCGATACGATCCAGTGGCTGGAAGACGGCGCATCGGTGCCGGCCTCTGCCGCGGCGATCGTCGGCGAACTGAAATTGCTGGTGCCGCTGGAAGGCTTGGTCGACCTGGAAGCCGAACGCCTGCGCCTGGACAAGGAAATCGCCCGGGTCGCCGCCGAGAAGGAAAAGAGCGAGGCCAAGCTGGGCAAGTTCACCGACAAGGTGCCGGCCACGGTGATCGAGCAGGAGCGTCAACGCTTGACCGATTGGAGCTTACAGCTCGATGGTCTGCGCGAACAGCGAGCCCGGCTGTGAGCTGGCTGGAGACTCGACTGCCAACTCAACTGGCGATGGCGCTATGCGGCGTCACCGCCTGGGGATTGTCCCGGATCGACGCAGGGCCTGCATCACTGCCCGATGCAGGCAGTATCGGCATCGTCATTGTGCTGGCCGGGGTCATCTTCAATGTCGCCCCCAAGCGCGGGTTCCAACACGCCGGCCCACGGTCAATCCACTGCAACCGCAACGCGCCACACACTTTGGTGCAATCGTGCCTGCATCGGTGGTCGCGCAATCCCATATACCTCGGCCATGCGTTGATTCTACTTGAGCTAGCGTTGTGCTTGCGCCACGCTCTGGCACTGCTGGCGGTCTCCGCCTACATGCATTATGCAGCAGTGCGTCTGCACGCGCGATGCTGCGGAAATCACAGTAAACCAGGCATACAAACGAAAACTCAAAGCAATGCCCACCTCAACCCGGCGGCGACGCCGTCGTTTTGTTAGCCATTCTTAGCAGCTCTTAATTAGGTCATACCATCAAAGAACAACTCGATCGCCATCACTACCGCGTCCTCGCGACCGTGCGCGGCGGGGTAATAGCGCGGGCGTCGACCGATCTCATTGAAACCCTCGCTGTGGTACAGCGCAATCGCGTTTGAGTTCGACGGACGCACTTCGAGGAACACACGGCGCGCGCCCAGGTCGGCGCCATACTTGATCAACGCACGCAACAACAGGCGGCCATAGCCGCGCGACTGCCGCTCCGGCGCCACGCAGACATTCAGGATGTGCGCCTCGGCGGCGGCGACACTGATGACTCCATAGCCGACGATTTCGCCTTGTTCTGTCAGGACCCAACCCGGATAGCCCGCCTGCAAGCAATCGCGGAAGATGCCACGGGTCCAGGGGAAGGGATAGGATCGACGCTCGATCTCCATCACCCCATCGAGATCGGCCTCGCGCAGCGTCCGCAGGTTGGCCGCGGACGAAGACGGCCAACCCATCGCGCTCATCGCGGTACCCGCTTGCGTAGCGCGCGTAACTGCGGCCACAGCGCGCGCTTGGCCGCAGGATTGCCACGCAGTTGATCCAGCGGCCAAGTGGCCATCAAGGCTTGGGTGGCCGGATCGTTGGGGTTGAGGCTGGAAGCGCGCAAGAGTGCGATCTGCAGACGGTCGGGCATGCGCAGCCCGCCGGCACGGGCGATACCCGCGGTCGGCGCTACATGGGCCGGTTCGGGCAGTTCATCCGACGTGGGCGCACGGCGACGCTCCTGGGATACAGCGGGCACCAGAGTGTCTGTGGCGGAGCGCGAAGGCACATGCGTCGCCGCAGGCGACAGCACCGATGCTGGCGGCTCGTCCACCGGCAACAGCACCGCGACGGACGCGGCATCGGCACCGACATACAGCGTATGGCCCAGTGCCTGCAGCCAGCCAACCTGCTCGACCGACCACAACAGCGCGGGTTCGGACAGGGCGCTCATACGGCGTCCGGCACCTTGCGCCAGCGCCGCCCCAACCACAGACAAGGTCCGGACAGCGCATACAGCACAGCGATCGCCAGCAACGCGCGCGCCAAGTCGATCACCAACACCGCAATCAGCACCGATGCCAATACCAGCATCAGAAACGGTACCCGATCAGTACGCCGGCCCTTCTCGCCACCGCCCTTGAAACTCCAGAAGCGGATGCGACTGACCATCAGCAACGCCACAATCACGGTCAACCCCAACGCCACGTAGCGCAGCTGACCGCCATCCCAGCCCAACGCACCGTCAGCGAAGGACCACACGAACGCCATCATCAACCCTGCCGCAGCCGGACTGGCCAAGCCCACGAACCAGCGCTTATCGACGGTACCGGTCTGGGTATTGAAACGCGCCAGTCGCAATGCCGCACAAGCGGCATACAAGAACGCCGCCGACCAGCCGAGTCGCCCCATCATGCCGCCATCGAACTTCAGCGCCGACAGCGACCAGTGGTACATCACCAGCGCCGGGGCCATACCGAAGCTGACCAGGTCCGCCAGCGAATCGTACTGCACGCCGAACTCGCTGCTGGTGCCGGTCAACCGCGCCACCCGTCCGTCCAGCCCGTCCATCACCGCGGCCACGAATACCGCCACGCTGGCAGGCACGAAGTCGCCATTGGCCGCAGCAATAATGGCGTAAAAACCGGAAAACAGGCCGGCGGTGGTGAACAGGTTCGGCAACAAATAAATGGCGCGCGAACGAGGAGGCGGTCGGGTGTGATCCATTCGCGCAGTTTAATCGACTTGCCAGGCGAGTCGGCGAATGCTGCAATCGGCACTTCGCCGCCGCGCCCTGGAGACCACGATGCGCGCCCTGCCCCGGTTTTTTTGCTGCCTGCCCCTGTTCGCCGCCAGTGGCATGCTCGGCGCCACCACGTTGTATCAATGGAAGGACGCGCAGGGTGTCACCCACTATGCGGAGACGCCACCTCCAGGCGTCAAGTACCAAGAGCGACGGATCGACGCCCACGGCGATACCTCAGCCGATCCCCAGGCCGCTGGCCCAGCCGAGAACTCCAACTGCCTAATCGCGCGCAAGAACCTGGACATCCTCAACAAACCAGGCAAGATCACCACCGATAGCAAGGGCGATGGCAAGCCGGACGGGGAACTGGACGAATCCCAGCGGGCCACGCAGAAGGCCCTGGCCGAAGCTGCGATCAAGGCCTACTGCACGCCGGCCCCCGCGGGCAAGTGAAGCCGCGCACCACGGCAGCGTAGCGTGGGCCGCTCGCCCCACCCGCAGCGCGCGCAATGACTGGCAAAATGGGCGCCCGCCGCTAGCGAAGCCCCCTCGATGCGCCTTTCCCAGTTTCACCTGCATACCACCAAGGAAACCCCCGCCGACGCCGAATTGGTCAGCCATCGACTGATGCTACGCGCCGGCATGATCCGCAAGCTCGCCTCTGGCCTGTACACGTGGTCGCCGCTGGGCCTGCGCGTGCTGCGCAAGGTGGAGACGGTGGTGCGCGAGGAAATGAACCGCGCCGGCGCCCTGGAGGTGGTGTTCCCGACCATCCAGCCACGCGAACTGTGGGACGCGACCGGACGCTGGAAAAAATTCGGCGACTTGATGCTACGGATACGCGACCGCAAGGAACAAGATTATTGCTATAGCCCCACCGCCGAGGAAGCCGCCGCCGATTTCGCGCGCCATGAACTGAACAGCTACAAACAGCTACCGGTCAATTTCTACCAGATACAGAGCAAATTCCGCGACGAGATCCGGCCGCGCTTCGGGGTCATGCGCGCGCGCGAATTTCTGATGAAGGACGCCTATTCGTTCCATCTGAGCGACACAGATCTGGCACGCGAATACGAAAACATGAAAGCGGCCTACCACCGCATTTTTACCCGCCTGGGCTTGCAGTTCCGCGCAGTGCAAGCCGACTCCGGCGACATCGGCGGCGATGCCTCGCAGGAATTCCACGTCCTGGCCGATTCCGGCGAGGATTCGTTGGCGTTCTCCACCGGCTCGGACTACGCGGCCAATGTGGAGGCCGCCATCGCCGCCACGCCGCCGCCACGCGCGGCGGCCAGCGAGACACTGCGCAAAGTCGCCACGCCCACGCAAAAAACTTGCGAGGAGGTCGCGCAGTTGCTCGGCATTCCATTGCAGCGCACGGTCAAATCGGTGGCGGTGATGGCCGGCGATGTGTTCGTGCTGGCGCTGGTGCGCGGCGACCATGCAGTGAACGAGATCAAACTGGGTAAAGTCCCCGGCCTGGCCGGCTACCGCATGGCCAACGAGGCCGAGATTCGCGCGCACCTGGGCAGCGAGCCGGGCTTCCTCGGCCCCGTGGATCCACAGCAGCCGATCCGTGTAATCGCTGACCGCGACGTGGCGGCGATGGCCGATTTCGTCGTCGGCGCCAACGCAATCGGCTTCCATCTGACCGGGGTGAACTGGGGCCGCGATCTGCCGGAACCGGACACCGTCGCCGATCTGCGCAACGTGGTGGAAGGCGAACGCGCCCAGGATGGTGGCGAAATCCGCCTGGCCCGCGGCATCGAGGTGGGCCACGTATTCCAACTCGGCCGGCAGTATGCGCAGGCACTGGACGCCACCGTGCTGGACGAGAACGGCAAAACCGTGGCGATGGCGATGGGCTGCTACGGCATCGGCATTTCCCGCATCGTCGCTGCGGCGATCGAGCAGAACCACGACGCGGCGGGAATCCGCTGGCCGCAGCCAATGGCGCCGTGGGCAGTGGCGATCTGCGTGATCAACCCCAAGCACGATCCCGCCATCGACGCCGCCGGCGACGCCTTGTTGGCCGACCTTCAGCAAGCCGGACTGGACGCAATACTCGACGACCGCGGCCTGCGCGCCGGAACCATGTTCGCCGATATAGAACTGATCGGCATTCCACACCGGGTCGTGGTCTCAGAACGCGGGCTGGCCGCTGGCACCTTCGAATATCGCGCACGCAGCGGCGGGGACCCGGAAAGCCTGAATCATACCGCCTTGCTGGCAAAGCTGCGGGCATGAACAAGATGGGCCGGGAATATATCCCGGCCTTTTCCCTTGCCCGTCCTTCACGCCACGACGATCAAACCACGATCAAACCACTGCATCGCGGCCGGATCCGGACTAGTGGATAAGGCGATTGAATACGATGGGTATCACAGGATAAGCCGATCACATCGCCCCGATCGGGCAATGACTGCTCACACGAATAACCGGGGTATTTGTCAATTGGATAAAGCATGATTATGATTCGAGCCTAGCCAGGGAATGGCGAATAGGCTATCCCCATATATTTCCGGAGAAAAAATGACCATCGATCTAAGCGGCCTGTCGGCCAAGCAGTTGGGCGCGCTCATCAAGACCGCCAAGAAACAACAATCCATCGTCGCCAAGCGCACGCCTATCATCAAGGTCCGCGCCCAGTTGGCGCGGCTGGCGAAGAGCCACGGTTACAACCTCGATGAGATTTTCGCTGGCGCCGCCACGACCGGAACGCGCGGTCTGAAGGTCAGCAAGCCGGGGCCGAAGCCGGGCCGCAAGCTGGGCAAGGTGCCGCCGAAATATCGCAACCCGGCCAATGCCAGCGAAACCTGGACCGGCCGCGGCAAGCAGCCGCGCTGGCTGGCCGATCTCGTAGCCAAAGGGAAAAAGGTCGAAGATTTCCTGATCGCCGGCGCCGCTGCCAAGTCCGCTGCGGCCAAGAAAGGCACCAAGAAGACTGGCAAGCGTATCGTCAAGAAAGCAGGCAGGGCCGCTGCTAAAAAAGCTTGAGTCGGGAATGACCGACCAATCGGAAACGCCGGCGTATGCCGGCGTTTTTTATTGCCTCACCGATGCGGCGGCAGGCTGGATCGCGCGATGTACTTCGAAATCAGGTCCGTTGGTCGTAAGCGGTGCGAAGCTGGTATTGAGCGCTTTGTCTCGACGCGCTCCAGGCGGCGACGCACTCACTGCCGAGCACGTAACACGCGCTATAAATTCTTGCGCGCCGGCACGAGCAGATTGCCGAACAACAGGCCACCGACCAGCGCCATCACGATATTGGTCACGGTCAACAATGCCGACCTCCCACCGAGTACGTCCTGATGCTGGACCAGAGCGAGCAACCCACGCAAGCTGGCACTCCCCGGGACCAGCATGATGATGCCCGGCAATCGGATCAACGCACCCGGTCGGTGCAGTAGATGTCCAAACAAATTGCCGGCGGCAGTCAGCAGCATCGCCGACATGAAGATGCCAACCGGACTACCCCAGGCATCCCCAGCAAAGCGCGCGATGGCATAACTGGTCACCGACGCCGCCATCGCATACGGATAATCGCGAGCGCTAGCCTTGAACAACAACGCGAACGCATACGCCGCGACCAGCAGCGAAGCGCACTCCACCCAGTCAGGCTGGGGCCGCAAGGCCCGCACCATCGGATGCAGGCCGAGCAACTGCGCCAGCGTCACCGCGCTCACCGCGCCCACGGCCAGCTTGACCACCGTAGTGACCGCACCGGCAAAACGCGCCGTGCCCGAGCCCCAATGCTGGCTGGTCAATTCGTTGACGGCGTTGGTCAGCGCCATCCCAGGCAGTAATACCACCAGCGCGGCGATAATCACCGTATTGAGATTGAGCGGCGCGATAAAGGCCGACACGAGAGTTGCAACGGAACCGGCCAGCAGTGCCGCCAGCGCGTCATGAGCCTCCCGGGTCGCAACCCGCTTGTCGGTGAAATGGCTGAGCAGACCGATCAACAGACCAGTCACCGCAGCGGTGGCAATGTCCAGCCATGGCAGCCGCCATAACCCGGCCACACTGCCGGCGGCTAAGCCGAAGCCGAGCACCTGCATCGCCATCCAGCGCCGCCCCGGCGGCTGGTCCAACTGGCGCAGCGCGGTATGGCCCTGCGCCACGCTCATCCGCCCGCAGGCCACGTCGTCGGCGATGCGGTCGGCAACGCTGAGCTTGTGCAGGTCGTTGTCGCCCGGCGCCAGACGTACCACACGGGTGATATCGCTGGAGCCGATCGCCTTGGTGGGGTCGCTGAAACTGAGGATCAGGCCGGTGGGGTTGGACCAGGGCTCACAGTCCAGGTCCAATTGCTGCGACAGCGCCACCACTGCCGCCTCCAGCCGCTGCGCCGTGGTGCCGTAGGTGTGCAGGCGCCCGGCGATCTCGGAGACGAAGGCGATGCGCTGCGCGTAGGTCGCGTTGGCGGACGGGCTGATGAGCGGGGGAGGGGCGGGCATGGCGGCTAGTATGACGCGAACACCGCCCCCAGCCACCTGTCGCGTACGACCGACCACGTTGCGCCGAAGGGGAAACAGGTATGCTCGCGAAACTGACGTCCACATGATCGAATCACAGCCCCCCCAATTCCGCCAAGACGACCGAGACCCCTCGCGGGTGCGGCTGACCGGCAGTTGGACTCTTTCCACCGCCTTGGTCGCGTCCGAGGTACTGCGCAGCATGCCAGCGGGCACCACCGGCATCGACGCCAGCGGCATCGCTCAATTGGACTCGGCCGGTGTGTTGCAGCTGATCCGTTACGCAACCCGCAACGGCATCGCCCAGGAATCGTTGGATTTCCGCCAGGATCACCGCGCCCTGGTTTCGACCATTGAGGACGTCGCCGACGACCGCCCCAAGCGCAAGCGCGATTACGGCTTTGCCGCGGCACTGGAACGCCTTGGCTATACCGTGCATCGCAACGGCAAGGAAATCGTCGCACTGGTCGGCTTCCTCGGCGAAACCCTGGTCAAGTTAATGCGCCTGATGCATGCACCGCGACGTTTCCGGCTCACCTCCACCGTCCACCACATGGAACAGGTCGGCCTGGACGCGGTGCCGCTGGTGGCCTTGCTGTCCTATCTGGTCGGCGCGGTGATTGCGTTTCTGGGCTCTACTGTCCTGCGCGACTTCGGCGCCGAGATCTACGTGGTGGAACTGGTCAGCATCGCATTCCTACGCGAATTCGCGGTGCTGTTGACCGCCATCGTGCTGGCCGGACGCACTGCCAGTGCCTTCACCGCACAGATCGGCGCGATGAAAGCGCGCGAGGAGATCGACGCGATCCAGACCCTGGGGCTGGACCCGATGGACCTGCTGGTGATCCCACGGCTGCTGGCACTACTGCTGATGTTGCCGCTGCTGACCTTCGTGGCAATGATTGCCGGCCTGGCCGGCGGCGTCACCGTGGGTGCGTTCGACCTGGGCATTCCGCCGCAGATGTACCTGGCGCGCATGCACGACACCATCCAGATTCGGCACATGCTGGTCGGTCTGGCCAAAGCGCCGATCTTCGCAATCGCGATTGGCCTGATCGGCTGCCTGGAAGGGCTACGCGTGGAAGGGACCGCACAATCGGTCGGCGAACGCACCACCTCAAGCGTGGTACAGACCATCTCACTGGTGATCATCATCGACGCGATCGCCGCGCTGTGGTTCATGAAGATGGGATGGTGATGATGAAGACCGCATTGGACAGCGAAAACCGCAACTGTATGCCGCACGCGCCCACTCGGGCGCCTGACCGGGAGTGCGGACCTTGACCGATCTCCGCTCCCCCGAGGCAGCCGAGACATTCGCGATCTCGGTGCGCGGGCTAGTCAACCGTTTCGGCAACCAGACCGTGCACGAAGCACTGGATCTGGACGTGCGCCGCGGCGAGATCCTCGGCGTCGTCGGCGGCTCGGGCACCGGCAAATCGGTATTGATGCGCACCATCCTCGGTCTGCGCCAAGCCGACGCTGGCACGATCCGCGTCCTTGGCGTGGACACCGACTCCGGTCGCCGCGAAGACCGGTTGCACGTGGAGCGCAACACCGGCGTGCTGTTCCAGGATGGCGCGTTGTTCTCCTCGCTGAGCGTGGGCGAGAACGTACAAGTGCCGCTCAAGGAACATTTTGCCGAACTGCCCGACAGCTGGCACTACGAACTGGCGCTGCTCAAGGTGAAATTGGCCGGCCTGCCCGCCGATGCGCTAAACAAGCTCCCCTCGCAATTGTCCGGCGGCATGCGCAAACGCGCCGGACTGGCACGCGCGCTGGCACTCGACCCGCCCCTGTTATTCCTCGACGAACCCACCGCCGGCCTGGACCCGATCGGCGCGGCGGCGTTCGACCGCCTGATCCGCACCCTGCAAGAAGCGCTGGGTCTGACCGTCTTCCTGATCACTCACGATCTGGACACCTTGTACGCGATCTGCGACCGCGTCGCGGTGTTGGCCGGTGGCAAAGTCATCGCCAACGCGCCACTGGCCGAGATCGAGCAAGTGGACCACCCGTGGATCCAGGACTATTTCCACGGGCCCCGTGCCCGCGCCGCGCGCGATGCCAAAACCACCTGGATCGAGAACACCTGAGTCATGGAAACCAAAGCCAATTACGTCCTGATCGGCGCCTTCACCATCGTGACGGGGATCGCGCTGCTGCTGTTCGGGCTGTGGGCCGCCAAATACTCCTCCGACCGCACTTGGCAGGAATACCGGGTGGTATTTCGCGAAGCGGTGACCGGTCTATCGGTGGGCAGCCCGGTGCAATACAACGGCATCGCGGTCGGCTCGATCACCGAATTGACCCTGGCACCGAACGACCCACGCCAGGTCGTGGCACGCATCCGAGTGAACTCGACCACGCCGATCAAGAGCGACACCCGCGCCAATCTGGGCATCACCAGCCTGACCGGCCCAACGATCATCCAACTTTCCGGGGGTGCTCCCGAGGCGCCGAAGTTGACCGCGATCGACAACAGCGACGCGCCGATCATCCAGACCACGCCCTCGGCGCTGCAGAACATCACCGATACCGCCAACCAAATCGTCGAACGCCTGGACGAATTGCTCAGCAAAAGTAACGTGGCCAGCATCACCGCGACGCTGCACAACCTGGAGAAAATCAGTGGCGCACTGGCCGACCGCGACAACGGCGTGCAATCGCTGATCCTCAGCGCACGCGATGCCACACGTCACCTCGATGCCACACTCAATACCGCCAACGGCACCATCCAGCACCTGGACCAAAATCTGGTCAAGCAATTGCCGCCGCTATTGAACAAGCTGGAAGACACGCTGAGCAAGCTGGATTCGGCCGCCGGCAATGCCGACAAAATCCTGGGCGAGAACCGCTCGGCCATCAACAGCTTCGCCAACGACGGCCTGGGCCAACTCGGTCCGACCCTGACCGAGTTGCGTAGCCTGATCCGCGACCTGCGCCAAGTCAGCGACCGCCTGGAGAAAAACCCGGCGCGCTACCTGCTTGGTCGCGATACCCCCAAGGAGTTCAAGCCCAAATGAAGCCGATGCGCACCTTTTTGTTGCTCACCGCTCAGGCCCTGCTGCTCGCCGGTTGTTCACTGGCTGGCGGCAACAAGGAATCGGCCACGATCTATGCACCCGATGCGCGGGTGACTCCGGATCCGGCATGGCCGCAGGTGACCTGGCAACTGGCACTGACAAAACCCAGCGCCACGCGCATGATCGACAGCCCACGTATCGCGGTGCGCCCCACGCCCGACGAATTACAGGTCTACAGCGGGGTGAGTTGGGCGCAGCCCGCCACCGACATGTTCGAAGACACCTTGCTGCGCGCGTTCGAGGATTCCGGCCGCATCCCCGGTGTGGCCCGGCTCGGCACGGGTATCGGCGCCGACTACAAACTTTTGCTGGACCTGCGCCGTTTCGAATCGGATTACGCCGGGCACGATGTTCCCGCGGCCACGATCGAACTCAATGCCAAGCTGCTGCACACTGTCGACCAGCGCGTGGTCTCATCGCACACGTTCCTGGTGACGCAAACCGCTGGGGGCACCACCGAAGCACAGGTGGTCGACGCCTTCGGCCAGGCGCTGTCGCAGTTGAGCCGCGCGGTGGTTGGCTGGACCTTGCAACAGGGTCAGGCCGATGCAGCGAGCACTGTGGCGCCGCCTACACGGCGGTGATCGTGCGGAACGTCAGGTTGATCCGCTCGCCGACCGGCCTGGCAGTACGCGGCAAGGCATGCCGGTACAGGCGCTGAGTGTCCCCGCCCATGAGCAGCAATCCGCCCGAACTCAACTCCAGCGCCCGACGCAACGTCGGCTCGCCGCGATGGCGCAACACAAAACGGCGCGACGCCCCCAGACTCAACGAAGCGATCAACGGATTCGGACCGAGTTCCTTTTCGTCGTCGCTGTGCCACCCCATCGCGTCGCGGCCATTGCGATAGCGGTTGGCGAGCACACTGTTGAAGTCCACCCCGGTTTCTGCGGTCAGCCGTTCGCGCAATGGCAACAACACCGAGGGCCATGGGTGCGGCGCGAAGCGGGTGCCCGAATAGCGGTAGCTCGCTTCCGGATCGCCGATCCAGCAACTCAACCGTGGCGAATCCACCATCCGCCCGAACAGGCGGATGCGATGCACCTCCCAACTCACCTCCGCCCGGAGCTGCGCGAATAGCAGCGCAGCTTGCGCCGGCGCCAGCCAATCGGGCAACCAACGGATATCGGCGCCTGGCAAGTGCAGTTCCATCGCACCACGCTAACACGTCGCGCCCCGGCAGCCGCAGGCGTTGGCCATTTGCCCCTTCACGCACAAAGACTGAAAATGCGGGTCGCCAGAACACGCGAGCGGGAGCAACACACGATGACGGGAACGCAGGGCGACACCAGTGCGTCGGAGCCGGTGGAACGCGACGTCATGGAGTACGACGTGGTCACCGTCGGCGCAGGCCCGGCCGGGCTGGCATTCGCCATTCGGCTCAAACAACTCAATCCCGACATTTCGGTTTGCGTGATCGAGAAGGCCAGCACCGTGGGCGCGCAGATCCTGTCAGGCGCGGTGATCGAACCGGCGCCGCTGGACGCGCTGTTACCGGGCTGGCGCAATGCGCCGCCGCCGATCTGCGTGCAGGCCGGCGAAGACGAGTTGTGGTACCTGAGCAAAGACCGCGCACACAAATTCCCGATCGTGCCGCCGGGCATGCACAACCACGGCAACTTCATCGTCAGCCTCGGCGCGCTATGCGCGTGGCTGGCGCCGCAGGCCGAAGCGCTGGGAGTGGAGATCTATCCTGGCTTCGCTGCCGCCGACACACTGCACGCCGATGACGGCAGCGTCATCGGCGTGCGTATCGGCGACATGGGCGTGGCCAAGGACGGCACGCACAAACCCGGCTACACCCCCGGTATCGACATCCACGCCAAGGTCACGGTGCTGGCCGAAGGTGCGCGCGGGCATCTGACCAAGCGCCTGATCCAGCGCTTCGCACTCGACGCCGGTCACGACCCACAAGCGTTTTCGATCGGCATCAAGGAGCTTTGGCAACTCCCGGCAGGCCGCGTCACCCCAGGCAAGATCGTGCACACCCTGGGCTGGCCGGCTGACAACACGACCTACGGCGGCAGCTTCCTGTATCACCTGGAACACGATCAGGTGGCGCTGGGTTACGTCAGCGGCCTGGATTACCGCGATCCCGCATACCAGCCGTGGGAAGCCTTCCAGCAGTGGAAGAACCACCCCATGATAAGGCCGTTGCTGGAAGGCGGCACCATTGTGTCGGCTGGCGCGCGCGCCATCGCCAGCGGCGGCTGGCAATCGCTGCCGAAGGTGGAAATGCCCGGCGCGCTGCTGATCGGCGATACCGCCGGGCTACTCAACGTGCCCAAGATCAAGGGCACCCACCAGGCAATCCGCAGCGGCATGCTTGCCGCCGAACACCTGGCCAGCAGTGCGACGTTGGATCCGGCCGGCTTCGACGCCAGATTGCGCAGCTCGCAGGTGATGGCCGAACTGCGCCAGGTGCGCAACATCAAGCCGGGTTTCAAGAAAGGCCTGTGGTTCGGCTTGTTCAACGCGGCCTGGGAAACGCTGGTCAAGGGCGCATCGCCATGGACGCTCAAGGTGGTTGCCGACTGGAAGACAATGAACAGACTGGATGAACACACCCAGCCCAAGCGCGATTACGTGCAACGCGAACTGGCCCCACGCGATCGCCTGCAGGGCGTGTACTTCGCCGCCACCGAGCACGAGGAGGATCAGCCCGTGCACCTGCGCGTGCGTGACCCACAGATTTGCGTCACCCGCTGCACCGAGGAATACGGCAACCCCTGCACGCGCTTCTGTCCAGCATCGGTGTACGAGATCGTCGACGACGCGGCCGGCAAGCGTTTGCAGATCAATGCCGCCAACTGCGTGCACTGCAAAACCTGCGACATCAAGGACCCCTACGCGATCATCGACTGGGTCACGCCGGAAGGCGGATCTGGCCCGAATTACCAGAATTTGTGAGCACAGCCTTGCTCTCGCGCCTGAAAAGCGCACTGTATTTCTCGTTACGCGCCGGCTTTCGCGCCTTGCCGCTGACGCAGGGTCAGCGTGACCATTTACGCACACGCTTCCTGGCCCGCTATGCGGACATGGTGCCACCACCGCCACGCGGCCGGCTGACGCCAGAGCAAAGCGAACGCAGGCCGCGGGTACGCGCCGACGAGCGCGCGATCGGCCATGTGCCGCACCGCGACGCGCCGTTGCCCGCACCGCTACCGGCCACGCTGGTGGCGTTCTACTTGCCGCAATTCCATCCGATTCCGGAGAACGACGCCTGGTGGGGAACCGGCTTCACTGAGTGGCGCAATGTCACCCGCGCACTGCCGCAATTCGAAGGGCATGCACAACCACGCCTACCTGCGGACCTTGGCTTCTACGACCTGCGCAATCCGCACAGCATGCGGCAACAGGTGGAACTGGCAAAACAGTACGGCATCGGCGCGTTCTGTTTCTATTTCTACTGGTTCGGCGGCAAGACACTCCTGGAGACACCACTGCGCCACTGGTTGCGCGACACGACGCTGGATCTGCCGTTCTGCCTGTGCTGGGCCAACGAACAATGGTCGCGGCGCTGGGATGGCCGCGGCGAAGACGTGTTGATGGCGCAGGCGCACAGCCCACAAGACGATCTGAACTTCATCGCCCATGTCGCCGAGTACCTGCGCGACCCGCGCTGCCTGCGCGTGGATGGACGCCCGATGCTGCTGGTCTACCGCCCGCACATGCTGCCGGAACCGAAGGCGACAACGGCACGCTGGCGCGACTGGTGCCGCGAGCACGGCATCGGCGAGCTCCATCTCGCCTACGTACAAGGCTTCGAACGGCCAGACCCACGCACCATCGGGTTCGACGCGGCAGTCGAGTTTCCACCGAATATGAGCAATCCCCGCTCGCTGGCCGCCGCCCAACAGTTGCTCAATCCCGACTACGCCGGCAACGTGCTGGATTGGCGCGAACTGGCCACAGAGATCGCCACGCGGCCAATGCCCGACTATCCGCTGTATCCAGGGGTCAACCCGGGTTGGGATAATGAAGCCCGCCGCCCGGGCAACGGCCGGGTGTATCTGCATGCTTCCCCGCGCGGCTACGAAGACTGGCTGCGCGCCACCATCCATACCCGACTGCAAGGACGCCGCGCCGAACAGCGTCTGGTGTTCGTCAATGCCTGGAACGAATGGGCCGAAGGTGCCGTGCTGGAACCAGACACGCGCCTGGGCCACGCCTACCTCGATGCCACCCGCCGCGCACTGTCACCGGCGCGGGTACGGGAAGCAACGGCACCGCACCACGCCATCGTGCATGCCTGGTATCCCAACGTGCTGCCCGAACTGCTGAACCCGCTCGCAGCGAGTGCACTACCGTGGCGCCTACTGGTGACCACCTCGCCCGATCAAGCCAGTGCCGTGCAGGCACAGTTACGCGATTGCAGCTTCCCCTACGAGGTGATGGTGCTGGAGAACCGTGGACGCGACATCCTGCCGTTCCTGCACGCGGGCGAGCGGCTGTTGCAAGACGGTGTGGACGTCGTGCTGAAACTACATACCAAACGCAGCACGCATTTGCACAACGGCGATGCCTGGCGCAGCGAACTGCTACAGCGCTTGGCCGGTGCCGACCGCGCGGCGCGTATCCTGGAAGCCTTCGCCCAGGATCCGATGCTCGGCCTGGTCGCGCCCGAAGGCCACCTACTACCACTCGCCGATTTCTGGGGCGGCAATCGCATGGCGGCAGATTATTTATTACGTCGAACCGGCTACACCGATGTGTGCCTGGACGAGGCACACTTCATTTCAGGCAGTATGTTCTGGGTGCGCCTGCACGCGCTGCGGCCACTGCTGGATAGTCACCTGTGCCCATCAGAGTTCGAACCGGAGCAAGGGCAAATCGACGGCACCCTGGCGCATGCGGCCGAGCGCGTGACTGCACTTCTGGCACAACACCGCGGCTATCGCGTGGCGACCGCCGCAGAATTGATCGGCGCGCCGAGCCCCCCCCACACACACTACGCCTACGCGCAACGCGGGAACTGAGCTGAAGACGCTGCCTAATCTCGCCGGAACGGCACCCCAGTCTTGGCAACCAACTCGGATTCGTCCACACCCTCGGCGATCTCCACCAACACCAATCCATCCGCCGTCACATCGAACACCGCCAGGTCGGTGATGATGCGGTCGACCACGCCGACGCCTGTCAGCGGCAGGTCGCAGGCAGGCAAGATCTTGTGGCTGCCATCCTTGGCCACGTGTTCCATCAACACCACCACGCGCTTGACCCCGGCCACCAAGTCCATCGCCCCGCCCATGCCCTTGACCATCTTACCCGGCACCATCCAGTTGGCTAGATCGCCATGCGCGCTGACCTGCATCGCACCGAGGATCGCCAGGTCGATATGGCCGCCACGAATCATCGCGAAGGAGTCGTGGCTGCCGAAATAACTGGCGCCGGCGCGTGCCGTGACCGTTTGCTTGCCCGCATTGATCAGGTCCGCATCCACTTCGTCCTCGCTCGGGAACGGGCCGATGCCGAGTAAACCGTTCTCCGATTGCAACCACACGTCCATGTCCTCGGGGATGTGGTTGGCAACCAGCGTCGGCAGGCCGATCCCCAGGTTCACGTAGGCACCGTCGGTGAGTTCGCGGGCGGCACGCTGCGCCATGTCGTCGCGGGTCCAGGCCATGTCATGCCTCCTTCTGGCGCAGGGTGCGCTGTTCGATGCGTTTTTCCGGATACGGGTTGTGCACGATGCGATCCACATAGATGCCCGGCAGATGCACCTGATCGGGATCGATACTGCCGGTCTCCACCACCTGCTCGACCTCGACGATGCAGACCTTGCCCGCCATCGCACAGGCCGGATTGAAGTTGCGCGCGGTCTTGCGGAACACCAGGTTACCGGCGGCATCGGCCTTCCACGCCTTGACCAAGGCCACGTCGGCACGCAGCGCGGTTTCCAGCACGTAGTGCTTGCCGTCGAATTCGCGCGTCTCCTTGCCTTCGGCAACCACGGTGCCGAAGCCGGTGGCGGTGAAGAACGCGGGGATGCCGGCACCACCGGCACGCAGGCGCTCGGCCAGGGTTCCTTGGGGATTGAATTCCAACTCCAGCTCGCCCGCCAGGTATTGGCGTTCGAACTCCTTGTTTTCGCCGACATAGGACGAGATCATCTTGCGGATCTGCCGGGTAGCCAGCAGTTGGCCAAGGCCGAAACCGTCGACACCCGCATTATTGGAGATCACCGTGAGTCCACACACGCCGCTATCACGCAATGCGGCAATCAATGCCTCGGGGATACCGCACAGACCGAACCCGCCGACCGCCAAGGTCTGACCATCCGCCACCACATCGGCCAGCGCCGTGGCCGCATCGGGGAACCGCTTGCCGCGCTGCCCGGTTGCCCCGGGAGAGATGTCGCCCATTCGCCAGCTCCGCATTGCACTGTTAGGTGGGTAGTTTAGAGCGTGTGCTGCACGTTGGAGTGAGAGCCGCAACGAGCGATTAAGCGCGGAAACGTTACAATCTCCTTTCTATATTACCCAGGACCTTCTTCACATGTCGCTTCCCGCATTCAAGGCCTACGACATCCGCGGTCGCGTGCCCGACGAACTGAACGAAGATCTGGCACGCCGCATCGGCGTGGCGTTGGCAGGGCAGTTGCAGAGCGGGCCGGTGGTGGTGGGACACGATGTGCGCCTAGCGAGCCCGTCGCTACAGGCGGCACTGTCAGCGGGCTTGCGCGCCAGCGGCCGCGAGGTGATCGACATCGGCCTGTGCGGCACCGAGGAAGTGTATTTCCAAACCGACCACCTGCAGGCCGCTGGCGGCGTGATGGTCACCGCCAGCCACAACCCGATGGACTACAACGGCATGAAGCTGGTCCGCGAGCACGCGCGTCCGATCAGTTCCGACACCGGCCTGTTCGCCATCCGCGACACCGTGGCCGCCGATACCGCACCCGCCGGCACACCGATTGCCGCCGAACACCAACGCCCGGACAAGTCCGCCTACATCGCGCACCTGCTCAGCTACGTCGACAGCGCCACGCTCAAACCGTTGAAGCTGGTGGTCAACGCCGGCAACGGCGGCGCCGGCGCCATCGTCGATCTGCTGGCACCACACCTGCCATTCGAGTTCGTCCGCGTGTTTCACGAGCCGGACGGCCATTTCCCCAATGGCATTCCCAACCCACTGCTGTCGGAAAACCGCGCCGCCACCGCCAACGCGGTCAAGCAGCACGGCGCGGACTTCGGCATCGCCTGGGATGGCGATTTCGACCGTTGCTTCTTCTTCGACGCCAACGGCCGCTTCATCGAGGGCTACTACCTGGTGGGCTTGCTGGCGCAGGCGATTCTGGCCAAGCAGCCCGGCGGCAAGATCGTGCACGATCCGCGCCTGACTTGGAACACGATCGAAATGGTCGAGGACGCTGGCGGCATCCCAGTGCTGTGCAAAAGCGGGCACGCCTTCATCAAAGAGAAAATGCGCAGCGAGAATGCGGTGTATGGCGGCGAGATGAGCGCACACCATTATTTCCGCGAGTTCGCCTACGCCGACTCGGGCATGATCCCCTGGTTGCTGATCGCCGAATTGGTGTCGCAATCGGGGCGTTCACTGGCCGACCTGGTCGAGGCGCGGATGCAGAAGTTCCCATGCAGCGGCGAGATCAACTTCAAAGTCGCCGACGCGAAAGCGGCCGTGGCGCGGGTGATGCAGCACTATGCGGCGCAGTCGCCCGCGCTGGACTACACCGACGGCGTCAGCGCCGAATTCGCGCAATGGCGTTTCAACCTACGCAGCTCCAATACAGAACCGCTGCTGCGGCTAAACGTGGAAACGCGCGGCGATGCGGCCCTGCTGGAACAACGCACGCGAGAAATTTCCGATCTATTGAACGCCTGATCGTGAATTCTTCTTCGCCCGAATCCTTCAACGCCCACATGGAATTTCTCTGTTCATGAGCGATATTCTCCCCATCATCCTGTCCGGTGGTTCCGGCACGCGCCTGTGGCCGCTGTCGCGCGAGACCTATCCCAAGCAGTTCCTACCCTTGGTCGGGGACAACAGCATGCTGCAATCGACCTGGCTGCGCGCCGCACCGATCGCCGAGTGCCCGCCCATCGTGGTCGCCAACGAAGAACATCGCTTCATCGTCGCCGAGCAGTTGCAACAACTCGGGGTCAAGCCGGGAGCGATCCTGCTCGAACCCAAGGGCCGCAACACCGCGCCCGCCATTGCGGCGGCGGCACTGGAGGCAATGCGCGATGGCGACGATCCACTCCTGCTGGTGTTGCCATCCGACCACGTCATCCTGGACGAAACCGCGTTCCAGACGGCCGTAAAAAACGCTACCGCCGCAGCAGCAGCCGGTAAGTTAGTTACGTTCGGAATCCAGCCGACTGCACCGGAAACCGGCTACGGCTACATCAAGGCCGCTGCCGGCAATGGCGCCCGTGCGGTGGAACGTTTCGTCGAAAAACCCGACCTGGCCACCGCACAGGGTTATCTGGCCTCGGGCCAGTACTATTGGAACAGCGGCATGTTCCTGTTCCGCGCCTCCCGCTATCTGGAAGAACTGCGCCGCTTCCAACCGGCCATCGCCGATGCCTGCGGCATGGCATGGCAAGCAGCCAAGCGCGACACCGACTTCACCCGTCTAGACAAGGATGCCTTTGCCGCCAGCCCGTCCGACTCTATCGACTACGCGGTGATGGAGAAGACCGCCGACGCGGTGGTGGTGCCCCTGGACGCCCAATGGAGCGATGTCGGCTCCTGGTCGGCACTGCTGGAGGTGTCGCGGCGCGACGCCAACGGCAACGCGCACCACGGCGACGTAATCGAGATCGATTGCCGCAACACCTACGCCTACGGCTCGCGCCTGATCGCGATGGTGGGACTGCAGGACGTGGTGGTGGTCGAGACCGACGACGCGGTGCTGGTCGGGCACCGCGAACGCATCCAGGAGGTCAAGGACATCGTGGCCAGAATCAAGGCCAGCGGGCGCTCGGAGGCAACTTGGCACCGCAAGGTGTATCGGCCATGGGGCGCCTACGATTCGATCGACAACGGCCAGCGCTTCCAGGTCAAGCGCATCACGGTCAAGCCCGGTGCGACGCTGAGCCTGCAGATGCATCACCACCGCGCAGAGCATTGGATCGTGGTCAGCGGGACCGCCGAGGTCACTCGCGGCGAAGAGGTACTGCTGCTCACCGAAAATCAGAGCACCTACATCCCGTTGGGCGTGACCCATCGATTGAAGAACCCGGGCAAGTTGCCGCTGGAATTGATCGAAGTGCAATCCGGCAGCTATCTGGGCGAAGACGACATCGTGCGTTTCGAAGACACCTACGGGCGCACCTGAATCCGGTGCACGCTGTAACGCAAAGAGCCGGACAACGCCCGGCTCTTTGGTTTTCCACTCGCGCATGCGGCGTGCTAGGCGGCGGAAGCCCGTGCGACGAGTTCGCCAATCACTTGGCGCAGACCGTCGCGCCACTGCGGCAGCTCCAGCGAAAAATCGCACTGCAGCTTGGACACATCTAGGCGCGAATAGGCAGGACGTTTGGCAGGTGTCGGATACTCCGTGGTGGCGATCGGCAGCACACGCGGCGTGCGCGGCAGTAAGCCCGCCGCCACCGCGTCGGCAAAGATCGCCTCGGCGAAACCGTGCCAGGTGGTCTCGCCCGCTGCGGTCAGGTGCCAGGTGCCCGATGGCAGCGTCGCACGCTGCGCCAACGCGTGTGCGGTGACCTGCGCAATCAGCGCGGCCGGTGTCGGCGTGCCGACCTGGTCGGCCACCACGCGCAATTCGTCGCGTTCGGCGCCCACACGTAGCATGGTGCGCAGGAAGTTGTGTCCATGCGCGGCGTACACCCAGGCAGTGCGGAAGATCAGGTGATGGGCGCCAGAGGCACGGATCGCCTCCTCGCCCGCGAGCTTGGTCGCACCATACACGCCCAGCGGCGCGGTCGGCGCATCCTCGGGATAGGGCCGCGTGCCCTGCCCGTCGAACACGTAATCGGTGGAATAGTGCACCAGCGGCACAGCATGCGCCGCGCACCAGTCCGCGATGATCCCAGGCGATTGCGCATTGGCCCGATGCGCCGCGTCCGTGTCCTGCTCAGCGCGATCCACCGCGGTGTAGGCCGCCGCGTTGACCACCGCCGCCGGCTGCAACCGATCCAGTAATCCGCCAAGATCCTGCGGCCGATCGAAATCGGTGCGCTCGCAGGCGCGACCATCGGGCAATCGACCGCTACGGGTGGTCGCCAACACGGGTCCCTGCGCCGCCAGCGCGCGCAGCAGTTCCTGCCCGACCTGGCCGTTGGCGCCGAATACAAGCACCGTCATGGACGATAGACCGGCAAGCGCTCGACAGAGATATCAGCCAAGCACGGCGCAACGGCATCCTTCTGCGACAACACCGTCGCGTTGATCGGCCAGTCCACCGCGATGGCGGGGTCGTCCCAGCGCACCACCGCATCGGCTTCCTTGACATACACATCGGTACACAGATAGCTGAACACCGCTCGCTCGGAAAGCACGGCGAAACCATGGGCAAAACCTTCCGGGATCCAGAACTGCTTCCGGTTCTCCCCGCTCAAGATGGCCGCAACCCACCGTCCGAAGTAGGGCGAACCGCGGCGTATGTCCACGGCGACGTCATAGACCTCTCCCTCCAAAACGCTGACCAACTTACCTTGTGGTCGCGGCCACTGGTAATGCAAACCGCGTAACACCCCCTTGGCGGAGGTGGAGACATTGCTCTGTACGAAGTGGGTGGGGAGTCCATGTTGACCGAAACGTTCAGCATTCCACGCCTCGAAAAAATAGCCACGCGCATCGCCAAACACCGCCGGCTCGATCGCCAGGCAACCAGGCAGACTGGTTTCAATCACTTTCACGGAACAGTTCCTCGTGCAGCCAGTGCATGCAGGTATTTGCCGTAGTTGTTCTTCCGCAGGGGAGCGGCAAGTTTCTCCAGCTGCGCCGCATCGATCCAGCCCTGCCCGAACGCGATCTCTTCCGGGCAGCACACTTGCAGACCTTGCCGCGCCTGGATGGTCTCGATGAAGTTGGACGCTTCGTGCAGCGACTGATGGGTACCTGTATCCAGCCAGGCGTAGCCACGCCCCAGGGCTTCCAGATGCAGTTCGCCGGCGTCAAGGTAACGGCGATTGAGATCGGTGATCTCCAGTTCGCCACGCGGCGACGGCTTCAGTTCCGCCGCATGATCACTGGCTTGGCCATCGTAGAAGTACAGGCCAGTGACCGCGTAATTGGAACGCGGATTGAGTGGTTTCTCCTCCAGATCGATCACCTTGCCGGATGCATCGAACGCGGCGACGCCATAGCGCTCTGGATCGTTGACCCAGTAACCGAAGACGGTGGCGCCATGCTGCCGCGCGTCGGCGCGACGCAAGGTCTCGGTGAGACCATGGCCATGAAAGATATTGTCACCCAGCACCAGACAACTCGGCTTTCCGGCAATGAAGTCGCGCCCGATCAGATACGCTTGCGCCAATCCGTCCGGACTCGGCTGCACCGCGTAGGCGATGTTCATTCCCCACTGCGCACCATCACCGAGCAGTGTCTGGAACAGGGCCTGCTCGTGCGGCGTGTTGATGATCAACACCTCGCGAATCCCAGCCAGCATCAGCACGCTGAGCGGGTAATAGATCATCGGTTTGTCGTAAACAGGCAGCAGCTGCTTGCTCACGCCCTTGGTGATCGGATACAGCCGCGTACCGGAGCCGCCTGCGAGAATCATGCCCTTGCGTTGCGTCATGAGGTCTTTCCTTTGAATGTCCGCACCGCCCAGGCGGTACGGAGGTTGCGAGGGACGCGCGTTATGCTGTCGTCCCGATCCGTTCCAGGCGATAACTACCGTCGAGCACACCCTGCACCCAGTCCTGATGGTTCAAGTACCAGTCCACGGTGATCGCAATGCCTTGCTCGAAGCTGTATGTCGGCTCCCAGCCCAGTTCGTTCTTCAATTTGGACGCGTCGATCGCGTAGCGCCGGTCATGACCGGGCCGGTCGGCGACGTGGGTGATTTGACTACCACGGGGTTTGCCGTCCTCGCGCGGACGCCGCGCGTCCAGCAGCGCGCAGATCGCCTGCACCACTTCGATATTCTGCTTCTCCGCGTTGCCGCCGACGTTATAGGTTTCGCCGACCCTGCCCTTGACCAGCACGGTGCGGATCGCTTCGCAGTGGTCACCGACGAACAACCAGTCGCGCACCTGCTTGCCATCGCCATAGACCGGCAGCGGTTCGCCCGCCAGCGCCTTGGCGATCACCAACGGAATGAGTTTTTCCGGGAAGTGATACGGGCCGTAATTGTTGGAGCAGTTGGTGGTCAGCACCGGCAGGCCATAGGTATGGTGGAACGCACGCACCAGGTGATCGGAAGCGGCCTTGGACGCGGAATACGGCGAGTTCGGCGCATACGGCGTGGTTTCGGTGAACTTGCCGGTCTCGCCGAGCGTGCCATAGACCTCGTCGGTGGACACATGCAGGAAACGGAAACCTTGGCGGCGGCCGTCCGGCAACGCTTTCCAGTAATCGCGCACCGCCTCCAACAGACCAAGCGTGCCGACGACATTGGTCTGGATAAATGCCCCCGGACCATCGATCGAACGATCCACGTGGCTCTCGGCGGCGAAGTTGAGTACCGCATCAGGCTGATGTTCGGTCAGCAGACGGCTCACCAGCGCGCGGTCGCCGATATCCCCGTGCACGAACACATGGTCGGAATTGCCCTCCAGCGACACCAGCGTGTTCAGGTTCCCGGCATAGGTCAGCGCGTCCAGGTTGATCACGCGCACGCCGCGCGCCACTGCCTCGAGCACGAAATTGCCGCCGATGAAACCAGCACCGCCGGTCACGAGCCAAGTCGCCAATTCCTCTCTCCTGTATCGTGGACAGGCACCAGCTAGATGGCTGGAGCGTAACCTGCAATCATAACGCCCTCGCGATGAGACCACGCACCTCGCTGCGTGGCGATCAGTCGACAGCCCCCGAAGCGATTGACCATACGCGATCGCACGGTCTACCGCGCCCGGTTAGAATCCACCGACTGCCCCGCGCCAGCCGCCGCGGCCGGGCCTTCCCGCACTGCTGAAGGATCTCGTACACGATGAAAATCCTCGTCGCCTACAAGCGCGTGGTGGACTACAACGTCCGCATCCAGGTCAAGCCGGACGGCTCTGGCGTGGTCACCGAGGGCGTCAAGCTCTCCGCCAATCCGTTCGACGAAATCGCCCTGGAAGAAGCGCTGCGCCTGCGCGACGCCGGGATCGCCAGCGAGGTGGTGGTCGCCACCATCGCGCCGGCCGACGCCGCTGCGCATCTGCGCAACGGGCTGGCGATGGGCGCCAACCGCGCCATCCACGTGGTGACCGACGCGGCGATCCAGCCACTGACCGCCGCGCGCACACTGCTCAAGCTGGTCGAGCAGGAGCAGCCGGACCTGGTGATCCTCGGCAAGCAGGCGATCGACGACGATGCCAACCAGACCGGGCAGATGCTGGCCACGCTGTGGGGCCGGCCGCAGGCCACCTTCGCCAGCAAGTTGGTGGTGGCCGATGGCAAGGCCACGGTCACCCGCGAGGTCGATGCCGGCCTGGAAACCATGGAAGTGGATCTGCCCGCCGTCATCACCACCGATCTGCGCCTGAACGAACCACGCTTCATCAAACTGCCAGACATCATGAAGGCCAAGAGCAAGCCGCTGCAAACCCTAGCCTTCACCGACCTGGGCGTGCAGGCCAACGACAGCCTCGCCATCACCCATTACGCCCCGCCGGCCAAGCGCAGCCGCGGCGTGATGGTCAAGAACGCCGCCGAACTGGTGGCCGCACTCAAGCAAAAAGGGGTGCTGTAATGGCCAACGTTCTCATCATCGCCGAGCATCTGAACGGGCAGCTCAACGCCGCGACCGCCAAAACCGTCAGCGCCGCGCACGCGCTTTCACCCACTGGCATCGACATCGTGGTCCTCGCCGCCGATCCGACCACGGTGGCCGCCCAGGCCGCGCAAATCGCCGGCGTCGCCCGTGTGCTCACCGTCGCCAACCCGGCCAACGCACACGCCATCGCCCAGGTACTGGGCCCGCAGATCGCCGCGCTGGCGACCGACTACACCCATGTGTTCGGCCCCTCCACCACCTTCGGCAAGGATCTGATGCCGGTGGTGGCGGCCCTGCTTGGCGTCAACCAGATCTCCGACCTGATGGCGGTGGACGGCGAGTACGCGTTCAAGCGCCCGATCTACGCCGGCAACGCCATCATCAGCGTACAGGCGCCGGCCGACCAGATCGTGGTGGCGACCGTCCGTAGCGCCTCCTGGCCGGAAGCTGCGCAGGGCGGCAATGCCGTGATCGAAGCGATCAGCGTCGACGCGGCGCTGCCGACCCATACCCGCTTCACCGGCCTGGCCGCGGGCAACTCCGACCGTCCCGACCTGCAAAGCGCCAAACGCGTGGTGTCCGGCGGGCGTGGTGTCGGCTCGGCGGAAAACTTCCAGATCGTCTACCAACTGGCCGACAAGCTCGGCGCGGCGGTCGGCGCCTCGCGCGCGGCGGTTGACTCCGGCTATGTGCCTAACGAGCTGCAGGTGGGCCAGACCGGCAAGATCATCGCCCCGGACCTGTATGTGGCGATCGGCATCTCCGGGGCCATCCAGCATCTGACCGGGATCAAGGACGCCGGCACCATCGTCGCGATCAACAAAGACCCGGAGTCGCCGATCTTCGAGATCGCCGACATCGGCCTGGTCGGTGACTTGTTCACGGTGTTGCCGGAATTGGAAGCCGCGCTTGGTTGACACGCCGATCTTTCGCCAGATTGGGCCACCACGGCGGTGCGCTGGCGAGTTAATATCCGGGAAATCATGAAAAAATCCCCTACAATCTACTGTCTCATGAAGGGCCGACAACTCTCTGAGACCTCGCGATCAAGATGAGCGCGCGGCCAACAGCAGAGCCGGGGGACCAGCACGCATGATCGTAGGCAACGGACTGCTCGCATCCGCATTTGACCCGAAGACGGTTGAGATGCTCGATGCGACCATTTTCGCCTCAGGTGTATCCAATTCCAACGAGACCGACCATGCCTGCTATGCGCGAGAAGAACGCCTGCTGTCCGAGCACCTTGACTCGACCCATGGCACGTTCGTCTACTTCAGCACGTGCAGCATCGCCGATCCTGATCGTGGCTCCGGCATGTACGCGCGGCACAAGAAGCATATGGAGGACAGGGTTGCGAAGCAGGACAACTACCTCATCCTGCGCTTGCCGCAAGTAGTGGGCAACACCCAAAATCCGAATACATTGACCAACTTTCTCGCCAATCGTATTTCCCAGGGCGCAACGATCCCTCTGTGGTCCAGGGCAATCCGTTGCTTGGTGGATGTGGAGCATGTGGCAGCAATCACTCTGGAGCTGCTACGCCAGCCCCGCCCGATACGCCTCCTGGCCGATATCGCGCCACCTGAAGTGGTGACGATGCCAAGTCTAGTCGACATGCTCGAATCCGCGATGGGAATCGGCACTGAGCGACAACTGATCGACCGGGAGGGCGGCAGCCATCCAGATCCCTCGTTGATGCTGTCGCTCTCGCCGGGCTTAGGTCTGGATATCAGCAGCGGCTACACTGATCGCCTTCTCCGCAAATATTATGGCCGTTCCGATGCGTTGTGAGATGTACGAGCTGTCGGTCGTCATTCCGGTATACCGCAGCGAATCAATCCTTCCCGCACTTGCGCAGAAACTCGAGGAGGCCCTGCCCCCCCTGTTTGGCGACGCGTTCGAGGTGATTCTGGTCAACGATTGCAGCCCGGACCGGTCACGGGATGTGTTGCTCGAACTAGCACGCAGGCACGACTGGTGGAAGGTAGTCAGCCTGCGCAAGAATGCAGGCCAACACAATGCGATCATGTGCGGGTTGCGCATGGCCAGGGGCAAGCGCATCGTCACCATGGACGACGACCTGCAACACGCTCCCATCGATATCCCCACGCTGCTGAGCGCCCTGGGCGACCGCTATGACGTCTGCTATGCGGGCTTCCACTCCAAGCGGCACGCTCTTTGGAAGCGATTGGGCAGCAACTTCAACGATTGGGCCGCCACGCAGCTGCTCGGCAAACCGAAGGGTCTGTACCTGTCCCCTTTTAGGGCAATGGTGTCTGGCGTGCGGGACGAGCTGATCAAGTTCAACGGACCAAATGTTTATCTCGATGGTTTGATTTTGACCACAACCAGCCGGATCACCAGCATTACCATCGACCATCATTCCCGTGCCGATGGACAATCAGGCTATAGCCTGCGCAAGTCGATCTCGCTTTGGCTCAAGATGGCGACCAGTTTTTCCGTACTGCCCTTGCGCCTAGCTTCCCTTATGGGCATTGCACTATCCGCATTCGGATTCCTGCTAGCGTTGGCCTTCGTTATACAGCGGTTCACCATCAATGCAATGCCAGTGGGCTGGTCTTCACTGATTGTGGCGGCATTGATCATCGGTGGCGCGCAACTGCTCGCACTTGGCGTGATCGGCGAGTACGTTGGACGGGTTCTCCGTCATGTCAATGCAAGCCCGCAAACGGTGATCGAGACGACAGCTAACCTCGACGACATAGCCAGCGGGCCCCAAGCATGAAGATCCTGCGTACAACCATCGCCGATCCGCGGTTGCGGCAGTTCATCCTGTATGCCATGTGTGGCGGCACCGGTGTAATGGTCGACCTGTCGCTATACACCCTACTCATCTGGTTGCACGTCAATTACCAGGCAGCCAATGCAATCGGCTATGCCGCCGGCACCTTAATCAGTTTCGCGTTGAACCGGCACTTTACCTTCCAGGCATATGACAAGACCTTGCAGCGGCTGAGCTTGTTTTTCGCTGCGGCCTTAGTCGGATATCTAGCCTCCAGCGCTCTACTGTGGATATTGGTCGGCGTGCTGGGCTGGGCACCGCTACCAGCTAAACTCGCAACGCTGTTTTTCGTTCTGATCCTTCAGTTTTCGCTGAATCGTGCCATCACCTTCAAAGCATCAACGGGCAAATCAAGCAAATGAGCAACCAATTCCATACTGCTGTCGTCGGCGGCGGCTTCGCCGGCTTGTCCGTGGCTTACGAGATAGCCAAAGCCGGGAAGCGCGTGGTGGTCATCGAGAGAGATGGTGAGCTTGGTGGCCTGGCCGGCGGCTTCAAGGTTGGCGATGAGGTTCTTGAGAAGTTCTATCATCATTGGTTCAATAATGACGCGGAGATATTCAAGCTGATCGAAGAACTCGGCGAGCGCGAGAAAATCTTACTCAGGCCGACCCGTACCGGCATGTACTATGCCGACCAATTCTTCCGGCTGAGCACCCCGTTGGATCTATTGCGTTTCAAGGCGCTCCCGTTCCACGATCGAATCCGACTCGGCATTGCGGTGCTGCGCGCACGGTCAGTGAAGGATTGGAAACAGCTCGAAAAGCTCAGCGCCAAGGAATGGCTGATAGACCTTTGCGGGCAAAATGCTTATGACGTCGTGTGGGACCCGCTCCTGGTCGGCAAGTTCGGCGATGTAGCCGATGATGTATCTGCAGTCTGGTTCTGGAAGAAGCTGGTCCTGCGTGGTGGCAGCCGGAGCAGCTCCGGCGATGAGGTGCTTGCGTACTACAAAGGCGGCTTTGCCGAACTAGCCAATCGCCTTGGCGAGGAAATTTCCAAGCTCGGCGGCGAAATCCGTCTATCCACTCGGGCGCTCCGTGTGACAACCGATGCCGGCAGTGCAACAGGCGTGGAAACCAGCGACGGCGCCGTGACGGCCGAAAACGTGGTGCTTTCCACAGCATTTCCGATCACCGCGGACCTGTTGGAGGGAAGCGCACCGCAGGATTATCTCGACCGACTGCGTCGTGTCCGCTATTTATCCAACGTCTGCATGGTGCTAAGCCTGGACCGCAGCCTATCCGACACATACTGGCTCAACGTCAACGACCCTGGCTTCCCCTACGTCGGCGTCATCGAACATACTAATTTCGAGCCGCCGAGTTCGTATGGCGGTCGCCACATCGTGTACCTGTCAAAGTACCTTCCTCCAAGCCACTTGATGTACACCATGAGCGATGAGGAGCTGCTGGATTTCTCTGTACCTCATCTGCAGAAGATGTTTCCCGAATTCAACCGTAGTTGGATCCAGGACGTCCACGTGTGGCGTGCCGACTATGCGCAGCCGATCGCCGAAAAGCACTACTCGCAGTTTGTGCCTGGCCGCGCGACGCCGCTGGCCAACACCTTCGTCACCAGCATGGCTCAGGTTTATCCGGAGGACCGCGGCACCAACTACGCCGTGCGCGAAGGCCGCGACCTCGGCCGCAGCATTCTTTCGACAAGGAGGAACACTGGGTGAATACGTACTACGCCGCACAGGGCACGGATGATCTGTTGCGTCGTCTTTCGCCCACACAACGCCGATTTCGGGTGGCGCTCGCCTACTTGATCGCGTTTCTTGTTATAACTTGCGTCGTTTATACCGCCTTGATGCGCTTCCCGGCGACAAGGGTCGGCGACGGCGCAGAGTATTACGCGATGGAACTGGCCATTAGCCAGACACATCGACCATTTGTTACAGCTCCCACATGGAAAGCGTATGAGCGATTGCGGCAACAGGGAAGTATTGCCTCGCTGCAAACTGCAGATCAACTAAAGCAAGCCTATGTGCCTCTGACGCTTGGGGGCGAAACCGACTTCAACCATTTCTGGTTTTATCCTCTCATGGCGAGCGCTGTGGGCACGCCAGCAGGGCACCTTGGGCTGACCCGAGCATCGCATGCCGGGTTCCTGCTTCTACATTCGCTATTAATAGCGGGCATACTGCTGCTTTGCTTTCGCCTGCATGGCTTCAAGGGTACAGTCGCAGCGCTGGCTCTGGTCGTGACATCACCAGCGCTTTGGTATGTCGACAAAGTCCATACCGAGTTATTCACCGTTGTCTTGACGATTGCGGCAATGAGCTTGACCTTGGAACGGCGCTGGGCCTTTGCGGGGCTGATGCTGGCACTGGTGACAACCCAGAACATCAGCTTCGTGTTTCCCGCCATTGCGGCCTGCATCCTAGCCCTTACAGCCTATCGTCCAAGCGTAACCGACAAGCCCGGGCTAGCTGATGTCCTGGCACTTGTTACAGCCGCACTATTGGCGCTCCTGCATCCGTTCTACTATTTCTCGCGCTATGGCGGACTGACTCCGCAGTTGATCAACAAAGGCGCGGAAGTAGCCCACCTGGATGTTCTTTCATCCATGCAGTACTTGGTCGACCCCGATGTCGGACTGCTCCCGAACTGGCCCCTCGGTCTACTGCTGCTCCTGGTAGCTGCACATGGGCTGTACACGCGTCGACTTACCCTGCCCAAGCTTGGCATGGCCGCCTTCTCCATCGTCTTCTTGCTGTCTGCAATGGCAGCGCAAGCCGCCACGACCAATATCAATTCCGGCGGCACCGCAGGACCTGCGCGTTACGGCCTATGGTATCTGTGCCTTTTTTATCCAATTATCGCGCTGCTTGAACCTTTGCCTGACGGGCGATTGAATCGCTGGCTCGCGCGTGGCGCCTGGATTACGGCTTATGCTGCCGCTGCCATTGGCATAAGCGATTATCTACCAACCAAGCCCGAGTCATACACCACGCCCAGCCGCGCTGCTGCTTTGATTTATACGTATGTCCCGTGGCTTTGGAACCCTAGCCCCGAGGTGTTCGCGGAACGAAACGCGCAATTGGGAGAGCTTACCCCCGAGGGCCCGGCCCTGGTAATCGGCCAAGGCTGCCGCAAGGCGCTATTTCTCCCAGGTACGCAACACCACGTCGCGCTATATCCAGCGGGTGCCTGCGGACTCACCGCTGCGGCGGGCGCTCGGCTCGTGGACGAGCAATTCCCATCGCTGCCTAGGGAGCCGACTTACTTTTCGGTCGACCTGCAGAATATTGAGGCGTTGAGGGTCATGTTGTCGGTAAATCAGCCTGCGGGGCCTAACGAGTTGCGCCCCTACCTAGGCGAGGGCTGGTCGGTGGACGAGCCCTGGGGCGTGTGGTCGCTCGGTGAGCGCTCCAGCCTCCACCTCAAAGTAAAGCAGTCGGTCACGAAAGGATCGTACCTAATGCTGCAAGCCAATGGCCTTTGGCACGATAGCCGCCAGACAATGACGGTGAAAGCTCGGGTCAATGGTGGCCCCTGGCAAACCCGCACGCTGACCGCATCCGAGCCGCAGCCCGCGACCATAGCCATCCAATTGCCAGCGCTGGTCGCAGGTGCCAACCTCGAAGTGGAACTGCGTTACGACAAGCCGGCTTCGCCAGCGAGCCTGGGATTGTCATCCGACAGCCGCGAACTCGGCATCGGCCTTGTCTCCCTGAGCTTGAAGCCGCTGCCGCCCTGAGGGGATGGGTCACCTAGTACAGCAACCTCTCCATCAATCCGCGTGACGATTCGCGCCAAGTCAAGGTCCGGATATTCGCCGGCACCTTCCATCCGCTCGCTACACCACGTTCGATCTCACTTGCCAGCGCATCTACATCACCTACAGGGAAGTAGCTTGCCTCCTCGCCCGCGATCTCCTTGAAAACCGCGAGATCGCTGAGCAAGAGTGGCTTGCCGCGACTGCCGGCCTCCACCAGAGGCAAACCGAACCCTTCCGCAACCGATGCCTGGACCAAGACGTCCGCTCTGTCCATCAGGTGGTGAAGGTCGGTATCCGACATTCCCTGCAACCAGAAAAGTCGTGTACCCAATTGTGGATGCGTCTGGAGTTTCAGCACAAGCTCTTCGACGTTCCATCCATGTTTACCGATGATGGCCAGTGCGGCATTACCACCACGTGCCCACACTTTTTCGAAGGCTGCCAGAATGGTCGCGTAGTCCTTGCGCGGCTCGACTGTGCCAACTGCCAAGACTAGCGGCTTGGCCTCTAGTGCTTCCAGCAGCGACGCAATCACCGCTGAAGCCTGGCCGGCGATCTGGCCAGACTCCAGATCGCTACCGAGGTGCATCGTGCGCGTCCAGGGTCTTGCCACTGGATGCGCGGGCTGCGCATCTAGGAAACGCTCAAGATCCTGCCGCGTCGCCTCGGAAATGCAGACAAACCCATCCGCGGTGGCGGCGGCATGCTCAAGCCATCTCCGGAACACTGGCGGCATGACGGGATCGCAGGTATGCGGCACTAGCAAGGGAATAAGATCATAGACCATCCAGACCACCTCGCCGCCTGCGGCGGCCACCTGGGCGTGCAGGGCATCAAATCGTTCGGGACTCCACCACGATGAGTCGAGCATCAGCAACAGGTCATTCGGCTTCACCGTGACTCGCATGGCCGCTTTGGCGGTCTGAATGGACATACCTAGGTGGTTGGCGGCGTAATCACTGGCATACAGGATGCCGTGCTCGGTCCAACAGATAGGCTGGACTTCCACGCCCACATCGTCAGCTAACGCGTGCAGGCCTGCACAATAATTGCGGACAACGCGCTGAACGCCGCTACGTGCGTCCAGTCGCACCACCTCGCTAACATCAACCAGGATGCGGCGTCGACCACACGCGGCAGCCGCAGCCAGCCCCTGTTCCAGATGACCGACTGCATCGGGGGCATCAATGAGGAGCCCCGACCAGACATCGATGTCCTCCTGAGTCACCCGCACACGATCGAAATCGCCGGCGTTGCCAAACTGCGACTGCACCGCATTGACGTCGCCGGCCAGAGTTCGCATCGCAGCGAATGCGGCTTCAGCGCATGACTTCCAATTGTAAGCCCAAGCATGCGCCTTGACGCCGGAAACCAGCACCTCACGAAAGGCTACATCTTCCAAGGCGGCCTCAAGAAGCGATGCAGCCGTGTCGATGTCATGCGGGTTGAACAGGCAACGCGGATCGTGCACGACTTCTGGCAGGCTGCCCGTGTTGGCGCTTATAACAGGCGCACCAAATGCCATTGCCTCAAGTACAGGCAGACCAAAGCCTTCATAAAATGAGGGAAAATAGAACACTCGACAAGCCCGGTACAACGTAGCCAACTCAACATCATCGACACGGCCAAGCACACGCACCCGCGAAGCGATATGCGAGAAAGACCCTGCGAGTGCCTCTTTGACATCTGTGCCGACTTGGGTGAGCACAAGCAGATACTTTTTCTGAAGGCTACGCGGCAGTCGTGCAAAAGCCTCGAGCGCACCAAGGGTATTTTTGCGCCAGTCACCATTGCCAACCATTAGCACGAAGGGGGCGTCGATGCCGCGCCGCGCGAGGATTCCCTCATCCACAGGCGAGTCAGCCTGCGCAATGGCTAACATTTCCGGATCAAGTCCGGCATTGATCACATGAATCTTTTCCGGAGAAATACCAAGTTGTTCGATCAGGTCGACTCGCGTCGCTTGGGATATCGCCAGAAAACAATCGAATTTACTAAAACTCTCACATTTACGCGGATACCACTCAGCCATGAACGGATGCGGCGTCAGATAGCGCTCCGGATATAGTAGCGGTATCACATCGTATGCAATGACGGCCGTCTTCGGCCGCGAATCCGCTGCCCAGTTGATTGCGGTTGTATAACTGCCACCCGTTTCAAAGTAACTGGTATGCAGAAATGCATTCAACCCTAAGGATTCAAAGAATCTGCCACGGAGACGCGCAGCACTTTGCATGCGTAGCGTGTCATGATCGACGAAAGCGCTTGTGGGGTAATGCATCACTGTCGTTGCCGTAGGCACACACTGATGGCGCAGGCGCGACCGTGCCTGGCGCAGGCGCACAGGGTCAGCACCATCCAGCGCCAGCAGGATCTCGTCGTCCTGGCGCTGACGCACCATCTCAGCAACCAAGTTGTCTGCATACCTGCCGATCCCGCGGTCGCGCGAATCGGTCAGGCACGCCTGCATGTCGATAGCAAGACGCACCGTATTCCCCTACTCAGTCATTCAGATCGAAAGTCGACGCATATCCGCGTCTACCATCATTGTGATCAGCTGTTCCAGGGACGTCTTGGGTTTCCAGCCCAGCTTTTCCATCGCCTTGCCAGGGTTTCCGAGCAGCACGTCCACCTCAGCCGGACGGAAAAATTTCTCGTCGATCACCAAGTGATCATCCATCTTCAGGCCCACGTGGCCAAAGGCAATCTTGCACATATCGCGCACCGTCGTGGTGAGACCGGTGGCAACCACATAATCACCGCCTTCCGCCTGCTGCGTCATCAGCCACATCGCCTCGACGTAGTCACCGGCAAAGCCCCAGTCACGCTTTGAATCGATGTTGCCCAGGCGCAGCTCCCGCTGCTTGCCCAGCTTGATACGAGCCACGGCGTCGGTGACCTTGCGGGTCACGAACTCGATACCCCGCAGCGGGGACTCATGGTTGAACAGGATGCCGCTCGAAGCGTGCATTCCGAAGCTCTCTCGATAGTTCACCGTCGCCCAATGCGCCATCAACTTCGCCACGCCGTAGGGACTGCGCGGATAAAAAGGCGTCGACTCGCTCTGCATCTCGGCCTGGATCAAGCCGAACATCTCACTGGTGGATGCCTGGTAAAAATGGGCCTTGTCATTGACGATGCGCACTGCCTCGAGCACGTTGAGCGCACCTACGCCATCGACTTGAGCCGTCAGAATCGGCTGCTGCCAAGACGAACCGACAAAGCTCTGGGCACCAAGGTTATAAACTTCGTCAGCCTTGGACATATGCATGGCGCGGATGAGTGACGACAGATCCGTAAGATCGCCATCAAGCAGGACGACGTCATCGGCGATGCCCAATTCGCGCAGACGCCACAGCGTGTCGCTGCTGCGACGGGCAAGAATGCCATGCACCTTGTAGCCTTTGGACAGTAAAAGCCGAGAGAGGTATGCGCCATCCTGGCCGGTAATGCCAGTGATCAGTGCGTTCTTACTCATTGATTTTTCCTTGCATGTTCGAGAATTTCGGAAAGCGTTGATTGTATGTCGAAAGCCTGCATCCAGCCGGTATCGCTCTGGAGTTTCGCGGGACTGGCCACCATGCGCCTCTGCTCGGCAGGACGCATCTTGGCGGGATCTTGGCGGACTTCCGCCTCGACGCCAGTGAGACGGCACATTTCAAGGAGCAAATCGCGGACGCGGCGCTCTACGCCAGACGCAACAATATAAATTCCGCCGGACCTGCCGCGTGTCAGCAGGGCAGCATAAGCCGAGACGACATCGCGCACGTCACTGAAATCGCGCGTCGTATCGATATCCCCCGCCTCGATCACTGCGGGCTGCCGCCCCTCGGCAATGGCGACCACCTGCCGAGCAAGGGAAGAAAGCACGAAACGACCTCCCTGGCCAGCGCCTACGTGATTGAACGGGCGCGCGATCACCACGTCGAGCTTCTCGCTTCGATGCCACTGCATGCAGAGCTGTTCGGCGGCCCATTTACTGACGGCATACGGGCTGCGAGGTTCCGGCAGAAGGGTCTCGTCGACAGGGAGATCGCCCTCGGGAACGCGTCCGTAAATATCACCGGAGCTAACGTACAGGAAGCGCCCGGAGAAGCCTTTCCGCGCAAGCGCCTGAAGGAGATGCAGGGTTCCGATCAAGTTGACCTGCAAAGTCTCATCAGGGTCGTCGAACGACTGGGGTACGAAACTCTGTGCAGCAAGGTGGACTACCGCGTCAGGACACGCATCGCCCAGCGCACTTTCGATTGCAGCCATATCGCGCAAGTCAGTACCGGCTGGCAATGACATCGCCTCAACATGACCGAACTGTCCCCGCGCCACCGCGTCCAGCAGATGCTTTCCGACGAACCCGCCGGCCCCAGTCACAAGAAGCTTTTTACGTACCTCATTCATGCGGAACTTCCCCACGATGGGCAACGATCGCGTAATCGGGAGCGACGTGCGTGCGAGCAAGCAGAGTGTTGATCGAGGATGATCCGGGCAGATCGTCGGGTAGCAAGGGTGGAGCAATCAGATCGCGCCATTCACTGAGGCGCTCGATCCTTGCATCCGAATAACCACGCGCCTCGACGACCCAACGCAGCATCTCTGGTGGCAGCGGATTGCGATGGGTAGGATCCATGTAGAAATAGATCGTCGCCACATCCAGGTTTTCGGGATTCGGAGTTTCGAGGATCAACACGCCGCCGGGTCGCAATACGTGATGACATGCGTCAATGAGTTCAACAACGCGGTCGAACGGCAGGTGCTCGACCAAGTGCATCGAGGTGATCGCGCCAACACTGCCTGCTGGCATCGCTCGAAGCACCTCGATCGCGTCACCCTCGATCACCTCCATACCCCGCACAGCCGCATCACTGACAAAACGGGAATTAAGATCGACGCCGCGCGCATGCAGCCCTTCGTCACGTAACAACGCAAGCCATTCCCCACGACCGCAGCCAACGTCGACGACTGGAGCCTCTAAAGTTCCCGCGCCGCACTCGCGAACGAGTTGCAAGTAGGGACGTGCGCGCGCCTGGATCAGTGACTCGGGTCCACGGAAGCGATCTTCGAACGCTGAATACAGCGCGTCCAACTGTGGCGCAAGAGCGGCACGACGCGCCTCCTCCTCAAGCAGTCGGCTTTCACGCTTTTCCAGACGCAAGTTGGACTGCACCAAAGCATCCAGCGTTTTGCGCGTTTCACGCAACGCGGAGAGTTCATGCTCGATTGCCTCGAGCCGGCTGCCAGCCTCGAGCACTATCTGGTTGACATGCCTCCCCAATCGATGGACCTCGCGCGCGCCGCGAACCTCCAGCCACTCCATTTGGCTTCCGCGACGCCCGAGGCAGAGCAGCGCATGGGCCCAGGAGAGGATGGGACCCACCAGACGCTTGCGCTTCCAGCGATGCAATAGCCACGCTAGGCGCAATCTACGCACAGGCACGCCGGCAGCCATGCCCTCGGGTGAAAAACGCAATAAAGCAATGACGTCCAACTTGGTCTGCGCACCTCGACGCAGCGCCTCTATGTTCTCGAGGAACCCGACCGAGTCCGGCGCACGACGCAGCAGCACACGATACGCGTTGCTAACGAAATCGGCATCGTCCTGAGAAAGCAGATCACCCAAGTCATAGACTTCTCGTGGTGGCGTTGCGGGTGCGGCTGCGGTCCATATCTCGAAATTTTCCGGCCAGCGCAGGGAATCGACGCCAGTTACGCCCGTTGCCTTTCTTCTTAGCACGACCGCGTTGATCTTCCGCAGGATTTCGCCCACGCTCATTTCTATCAGCACCGGCGAGGGAGTGGCGACGATTTTAGGCTGAGGAGTCACGGCAAGCGATCTCCGCGCGGGACTTCGATCGACAGAGTTGGTGGAATCCAGGCCGTACCCACGAAGGTGTCGTGACGGATATTGGCCACATTGAAAACCAGGGCCAAGTCGCGCCATTGGTAATTCCTGACCAGATGCGTCTCTGTACTGGACAACGCCACCGACACCGAATAAGTCCCTGGACCGAGGTTCATCGGGAAACGGGCATTAGCGATCAACTGGTCACCTGCCTGCAAGCGTTCTCGCGTCTGCCCCGTGTGGTGGGTATTCGTGCCAAAAACAGGCTGACCCAGCCTATCTTTGATCATGTAACCGAGCACGAGCCGGTCGATCGACTCGTTAACGCGAATCTTGCAACGCAGGGTCACCGCATCGCCTACGCCAACGTACTCAACTGGATTGCCGGTTTCGTCGAGAAGTTGAATCGAATCAACAACCGCCTCGCCAGTACCGGACTCGGTCGCTGTACGGCCGTCCTCGGTACTTGCAGTCCTGACGCTCGCGTTCTCCTTTTCGGCAATCAGAGCGTTGTAGTAATCCATGACTTCCTGCGGATCGCCGTCTCTGATCAACCGCCCCCCCTCGATCAACAGCGCGCGATCGCACAAGGCCTGGATTGCACCAGCATCATGGGAAACGATCAGAAGTGTCGTGCCAGCCTCTCGGAATTCACGTATCCGCTTGAAGCACTTGTGTACGAAGTACGAGTCTCCCACTGATAGTGCCTCGTCAACGATCAAGGTTTCCGGCCGCACAGCAGTCGCCACGCTGAAGGCCACGCGCATTTGCATGCCGCTTGAATAGGCACGGATCGGCTGGTCGAAGTACTCGCCAATCTCGGCGAAATCCTCGATCGATTCGAGCATCGGTTCGATCTCGTGACTCGCCGCCCCCATCAGGCCGAGAGCATGACGTGCGTTCTCGCGACCGGTTAGCTCTGCATTGAAGCCGAGCCCGAGCTCCAGAAGCGCCGAAATGCGCCCGATAGCCGCCACCGAGCCTTCGTTTGGGCGGACCGTGCCAGTGATGATCTTGAGCAGCGTGCTCTTGCCGGCACCGTTCTGCCCGACGAGGCCGACGGCTTCGCCACGCCCTATCCGGAATGAAATATGCCGCAACACCCAGTGCTCGGACTGCGGCTTGATGGGAACGCCGAACCAACTGGCGAAGCGTTGCAACTCGCTCCGATAACTTCGGTAGCACTTGCCCACACCATCGACGATCAGTACGGAATTGCTCATAGGGCATCAACCATCTCGGCGGAGGCGCGCCGAAAAACGAAGAACGAAAGGGCAAGCGCCACCAATGCAAACACCGCCGGATAGACGAGTGAGTTCTGCGGCGCACGACCATATAGAAAGATGTCGTGGTACCCCGTCGCCAGTGCGGCGACGGGATTCAGTCGCAGGATCGCTTGGAACCTTTCAGGGACAACCTGTGCGGGATAAGCAATCGGTGTCATCCAGAACCAGAACTGCATCGCCACCGCCATGATCTGTCCGATATCGCGCGCGAACACATTGAGCGTACCAAGAAGCAGGCCGATCCCGGTCGCCAATGCGACGTTAATCGACAATAACAACGGCAACCAAACCAGCGCAGGCGTCAGCGAGATGCCCAAGATCGGCACAAGCACCATGATGACCGCGAGCAAGGCAACATTGGTTACCATTGCCGAACCTACCGCGACTAAAGGCAGGCTGATTCTTGGGAACTGCATCTTTTTCAGTAGCGAGCCATTATCGATGAAGACTGTGAGGCAACGCTGCACGATCTCCGCGAACGCGGACCAGCACAATAGACCGGAAAGCAGATAGACCGCGAAAGCGAAGTGGTTTTCGACGCCCGGGAGCTTGGCCGCCAAGACATTCGACAGCACCACCGCGAAAATCAATGCCTGTGCCAATGGCTGCAGAACGATCCAGAGCGTGCCCAGTTTGCTACGCGCAAGCTTGGAGCGGAAATCGTTGGCGATCGACGAAACGATGAAGCCCCTGTAGCGCCATGCGGCCGCAATTAATGATGACATGAGGTTCCTCAATCGTGTTAGGAGTGTAGCGCCGGGCTGGCGGTGAGCTGACGCAAGCGAACATCGATGGCGCGGGCCGCGTGCTGCGGCGAGAGGAGCGTACCGACAGATTCCGCCGCCCGTTGGCCGAGTTTCTGTGCTCGAACAGGGTCATCGGCGAGCATTTGCATGAACGCGGCTGCCTCTTCCACGTTGGGCTCGGCCCAGACATCGCCATGTTCGTGTGGATACTCGCCCTCGCGCACAGGCACCAACCGATATCCCACCAGCATGGCATTGCCGGTCTCCATGAAGTCCAGGTTTCCCGACCAGGCTGTCGCAATGACCGGCTTGCCCATCGCCATGCATTCCGCCAACCCCAAACCGAAGCCCTCCGCGCGATGCAGCGAGACATAAGCATCGCAGCAGCGTTGCAAGGCATGAACATGAGCGCGATCGATCACCTCGTCGCGCACGACAATGCGTGGATCGGTGGCTACCTCGTTGAGCAGGCGACGGAACCAATCTTGGTACCGATGCCCATTGCTGGATTTCACCAACAACCGCACATCGTCGCGTCCCTTTGGGAAAGCACGTTTGAATGCCGCGATCGCGGCATAGGGATTTTTGCGCTCGACCCAAGAATTAAAGTCGAAGGTTATCAGAAAGATAAACTTATCTTCTTCGAGCCCAAAATCTGCGCGTTGCAGGCCGCTGTCGCCAATGGCTGAAAGTGGCTGCGGCACGCGCAAAATCGGCTTGTCAGTGACCATGGAGAATGCGTTTTCAATGAAGCGTGTGGAGACCATGATTTCGTCGACCAAGGCAATGGCGGGAAGCCATGCGCTGGGGACGCGCTCAAGTTCCCAGAACCAACAGGCGATCAGATGTTTTCCTGCGAGACGCTCGACGCCCACGAGCTCGAGCGCCGACTTCAGATAATCGGGATTGACAAAAATAATACTGACCGCATAGGGCAGATCATCGCCAATCCAAGCATCCAGGCTATGGTCATCCCAACCGTGCGGCAGACCGAGGTCGATGTCGAACAATCGCACTGGTACCCCAGCCTCGATCAGCGCACGTGCGTACATGCGCAGGCTCTCACCCAGGCCGAACTGTCCGCGTACATAGCCAAGAATATTGACTCCTGGACCTACAGTCGCTTGCATCGGCGCGACTGGGCCAGCGACAGCCGAGGGCAACGGCCTATCCCATGCAGGCGTACGCGCAAAGCGCACACTTTCGGCAGACGACGCTGACAGCAGCCGAGCTGCACCCACGCGCCAGGAAAGAGGCAACTTCCGATACAGCACGCCCAGCCCGCTGCGCTGCCTGATCCAAGCAGACAGATTGAGCAAAAACAGACCCTTCGGCCCGCGCCGGCGAAGGTCGTTCACCGGCAGGACTCCAGCCGCGGCTCGATCATGTCAGAGCACGCTCCAGGTCTTGCTGCAAATCCCCCACCTCCTCCACCCCCACACTCAACCGCACCAGCGCATCGCTGATGCCGAGCTGTTGGCGACGCTGCGCCGGCACCGAAGCATGGGTCATCACCGCTGGGTGGTTGACCAGGCTTTCGACGCCGCCCAGGGATTCGGCCAGGGTGAATAGGTGGGTCCGTTCGCAGAAGCGCTTGGCCGCCGCGAAACCGCCCTTGAGCAGGATCGAGACGATGCCGCCGTAGCCGGCCATCTGCCGGCTCGCCAGGGCGTGCTGCGGATGCGACGCCAGACCCGGGTAAATCACCTGCTCCACCGCCGGATGCGCTTGCAGCCACTGCGCCAGCGCAAGGGCGTTGTCGCAGTGCGCGCGCATGCGCAGCGGCAACGTCTTGAGCCCGCGCAACGCCAGGAAGCTGTCGAACGGCCCCTGCACGCCGCCCACCGAGTTCTGCAGGAACGCCAGTCGCTCGGCCAGGTCGGCGTTGTCGCCGACCACGGCGATGCCACCCACCATGTCGGAATGGCCGTTGAGGTATTTGGTCGCCGAATGCACCACGATGTCCGCTCCCAGGACGAGCGGGCGCTGCAGCATCGGCGAGGCAAAGGTATTGTCGACCACCACCAACAGACCATGCTTGCGCGCGATCGCGACGATCGCGGCGATATCGACGATCTTCAACATCGGATTCGTCGGCGTCTCGATCCACACCATCTTGGTGGACGGGGTGATCGCCGCCGCGAACGCGGCCGGGTCGGTCAGGTCGACGAAGCTGAACTCCAGCGCGGCGGTGCGCTTGCGCACGCGCTCGAACAGGCGGTAGCTGCCGCCATACAAATCGTCCATCGCCACCACGTGGCTGCCGCTATCGAGCAATTCCATCACCGTGGCGGTGGCGGCCATCCCGGAAGCGAAGGCGAAGCCACGGCTGCCGCCTTCCAGTGCCGCGACACAGCGCTCGTAGGCGAACCGGGTCGGGTTATGGGTGCGCGAATACTCGAACCCCTGGTGCTCGCCCGGGCTGGACTGGGCATAGGTGGAGGTGGCGTAAATCGGCGGCATCACCGCACCAGTGGACGGGTCTGGAGACTGACCGCCATGGATGGCAAGTGTCGCCAGCGCCAGCGCGGGGCTGGCGTCATGGGGGTTCGACGTGTGATCCGTCATGGGGGGTCCGGAAAATAAAGGGCGTGATGGTAACAGGAAGGTCTGAACGGCCTCATGCCGCAGAAGCCGCACCGACGCGTATGTCACTGCACGCGGCGGCGCAGGTAGTTGAGCAGATCGATGCGGGTGATGAGGCCGAGGAAGGCGCCGTCGTTCATAACGATGGCCACCTGTCCGCGGTCGAACACGGGCAGCAAGGCTTCGATTGGCGATTTGACATCGAGCCGGTCGAGCTTGCTGACCATGGCCGTGGACACCGGATCGCGGAACCGCGCTTCGTCGCCGTACACGTGCAACAGGACATCGCTTTCGTCGACGATCCCAACCAACTGGCTGCCCTCCATCACCGGCAACTGCGACACATCGTACAGCTTCATGCGTTGGTAGGCTATGGTCAGCAGGTCGCCAGGGGCGACCACCACGGTGTCGCGCTGGCTGTACGGGCGCAGGATCAGATCGCGCAGATCGCCATACTGTGGACGCTCCAGGAAACCGTTGTCCAGCATCCAATAGTCGTTGTACATCTTCGACAGGTACTTGTTGCCGGTGTCGCAAACGAACACCAGCACGCGCTTGGGCTCGCTCTGCGAGCGACAATATTTCAGCGCCGCGGCCAACAAGGTCCCGGTAGAGGAGCCACCGAGGATGCCCTCCTTGGCCAGCAGTTCGCGCGCGGTGTGGAAGCTTTCCGCATCGCTGATCGAATACGCCTTCTTGACCCGGCTGAAATCGGAAATCTCCGGCAGGAAATCCTCGCCGATCCCCTCCACCAGCCAGGTAGCGGATTTCTCGCTCAGCGTGCCCTGCTCGATGTACTCGGTCAGGATCGAGCCAACCGGGTCGGCCAGCACCAGTTCGGTCTGCGGCGAGGCGGCGGCAAAGGCGCGGGAAAGCCCGGTCACCGTACCGGAACTGCCGCAACCGAACACGATCGCATCCAGCCGTCCGTCCATCTGCCGCAGGATCTCAGGGCCGGTGCCGAATTCGTGGGCGGCTGGGTTGTCGGGGTTGCCGAACTGATTGATGAAATAGGCGTTGGGGGTTTCGGCAGCAATGCGCGCGGCCAGATCCTGGTAGTACTCGGGGTGGCCCTTGGCGACGTCGGAGCGGGTCAGCACCACCTCGGCCCCCATTGCCTTGAGGTTGAAGATCTTTTCCCGGCTCATTTTGTCCGGCACCACCAGGATGAGCTTGTAGCCCTTCTGCTGCGCAACCAGAGCCAGGCCGATGCCGGTGTTGCCCGCAGTTCCCTCGACCAGCACCGCGCCAGGACGCAGATCGCCACGACGTTCGGCCGCTTCGATCATAGATAGGCCGATACGGTCCTTGATCGAACCGCCAGGATTGGCGCTTTCCAGCTTCAAATACAGCTCGCACACTCCGGTATCGAGCTTGCTGGCCTTGACGATCGGAGTATCGCCAATCAGGTCGAGGACGGAGGAATGAATGGCCATCGAATTCGGAGACGTCGCGCCGCGATGGCGACTGGAACGCTGATTATCCGCGTTCGGACACCGAAAGTGAGAAAAAAGACGAAAAAACCGTACTCCCGGCTTCAATCGAGATGACGCGGACGGTGGCAGGCCGACGAGGAGGCCTGCCACCGCCCGCGACAATGGAACCTGTCAGGGTTTCAGTGCGGCTTCTGCTCGTAGAGGCGCAGCAGCTTTTGCTTGGCCACGAGCTTTTCCCGCTTCATCTGGGCCAAGGTGACATCGTCGATCGGCAGCACGCCGAGTTCGGCGTCCATACACTTCTTATCTAAGGTTTTATGGCGCTGGTAAAGCTGCTTGAATTCCGGATCGGACTTGATCAACTCGTCGATTTCGGTCTGCGGTTGCCCTTCGAACATAGGAATTGCCTCCTTCAACTGAAAAACAGGAACGCCCCGGCCATGACGGCACGGGGCGTTGCCTGGGAGCGGAAGCGCATAGACCGACAGCAGGCCCACCACAACGCCCGGGACCATGACCCCGGCGACGCCATCCTGCGGTGCGTGTAACTGCGTCATCGGCTCGGCTCTCCGTTTGGAACCAGGCAGCCGAACGCCACCTGGAACACCGACCCTACGCCTCTCAGCCGCCGCCGACAAGAGCGGTCGACGCAGCGCGCCAATTCAGTTGTTCAACACTCAGGCCCAGGGAAAAAACCCGTTAAACCAACACGAACGCTCAAGGCGCAATCACCACCTCGGCAGCGCGCGCTTTGGTCGCCGCGCCCTTCTTGCCGACTGCCTGCAGCCGGCCGGCAGCAACACCACCGTTGACCAGCGCATCGCGCAGCGCATCGGCGCGCTTCTGCGCCACCCCAGCATCGGCGTCGTAGGCCTCGATCCGGACCCGCCCCTTGGCACCGATCTGCAGATACTGGGCCAGGGCCTTGGCTTGGCTCGCGGCATCGGCCGACAGCGCTGCCTTGCCGGCACCGAAACCGGCGTCGGTAAAGGTGAACACCTCGCCACGCCCCTCGAAGCGCGAGGCCGGCAACTTGGCCCCGGACACCAGCTCGGCTTCTTCGCGCGCCAACTTGGCCGACTTCTGTTGCACGGCGCTGAGCTTGGCGGTCTGCTGCCCGGCGACACTGCTCAGAGCCTGTTCCGCGTCCTGACGCGCCTGCTGATCGGCCTCGGCAGCCTGACGCAGGCTCTGGGCCTCCTCGGCCTGGATCTGCGCCTGCACCCGCAGGCGTTCGGCCTCCTGACGCGCACGCGCCGCCTCACGGCGACTGGCCTCGATCAACAGGTCGCCGCGGGTTTTCTCCAACTGGTCGACCTGACGCCGCGCCAGCTCCGCACGCGCCATGGTCTCGGCGATCTCGACCCGGCGCTCGGCCAGATAGCGCGCCTCCTCGCGCTCGTTGCGCTTGGCGTTGGCGAACGCGGCAAGCGCCTGCTGCGCCTGCAAACGCTCGTAGGCGGCGACGTCGGCAGTGCGCGGATCGGCCTGCAGCGCCACCAGACGCTGATTCAACACCGCCAGCTCCGGATCGTCGGCAGCCACGGCCATCAACGGCGCCAGCAGCAGTACCAGCGCGGCCGGCCACCATCCCCCTGTCAAACGACGGCTCATGGGTGCGCCTCCCCGGTACCGAGCGTGTGTTCCAGTTGCGCCACTTCCGCCTGGCGCTGCTTGAGCTGGGCATTGGCCACCGCCTCCTCGCTGCGCGCCCGCGCCAGGTCGGCATCGGCCGCCACGCGCAGCGCCAACTGTGGCGCGGCCTTGCGCTGGCGGCGGTCCGAGGCCGCCTGCTGGGCCTGCTCCAGGCCCTGCCGGGCGCTGGCGATCAGGTCCGGGGCGTACTGATCGGCATCGGCCTGGATTGCGCGCTGAACCGCCTGCTGCGCAGCCATCAACTCGGGCGAAGCGACTTGAGCGAAGGCGGCGGGCGCAGCAAACAACACCAATACGGCTGCCATTACATATACATACTGCTGACAAGAGAAGTGTGCGAAGCTAGTTTTCATTAAGGGGGGCCGTGGACGGAGACGTCAATCGCGGCTATTGTCGGAAGCCTGTGACACGCTTGCAACTTGCAACGGGCGACACAGGATTTTTTGGGAATCATTGCACATGGATATCGGCTACTTTCTGAAGCTGATGACCGAAAAGAACGCCTCGGACATGTTCCTGACAACGGGAGCACCGATCTATATCAAGATCGAGGGCAAACTGTATCCACTCGGCGCTACTGGCCTGCCGCCGGGGATGGTCAAAAAAATCGCCTACTCGCTGATGGACGAGGGACAGGTACCCCAGTTCGAACGCGATCTGGAACTCAATATGGCTGTCGCCGTGCAGGACGCAGGACGCTTCCGCGTCAACGCGTTCAAGCAGCGCGGCGAGGTCGGCATGGTGATCCGGGCCATTCGCAGCAAGATTCCCAGCATTGAGGAGCTGCATCTGCCACAGGTCCTCAAGGACGTAATCATGACCCCGCGCGGATTGGTCCTGGTGGTCGGCTCGACCGGCTCGGGCAAGTCCACCTCGCTGGCATCGATGATCGATTTCCGCAACAGCACCACCACCGGCCATATCCTCACCATCGAGGATCCGATCGAGTACCTACACAAACATAAGCTGTCCATCGTCAACCAACGCGAAGTCGGCCTGGACACCCATGCTTTCCAAAACGCGTTGAAGAATGCGATGCGCGAAGCACCGGATGTGATCCTGATCGGCGAAATTCTGGACGCAGAGACGATGGAAGCGGCCATCGCCTTCGCCGAGACAGGCCATCTGTGTCTGGCGACCTTGCACTCCAACAACGCCGACCAGACGATCGAACGCATCCTCAATTTCTTTCCCGAGAGCGCACACAAGAACGTTCTGATGAACCTGTCGCTGAATCTGCGCGCAGTGATCTCGCAACGGCTGGTCAAGGACAAAGATGGGCGCCGCCGCCCCGCCTCGGAAGTGCTGTTGAACACGCCGATGATCCGCGACCTGCTGCGCCGCGGCCAGGTCCACGAGATCAAGCAGGCGATGGAGGAATCGCTGGAAGAGGGCATGGAAACCTTCGACCAGTGTTTGTTCCGGATGGTCAAGGAGGACAAGATCGATCAGGAAGCGGCACTGCGCGCGGCCGACTCGCGCGACGGCCTGGCGCTGAAGTTCCGCTTGTCCGAGGGCGCCAGCGGCGAGCACAACCCCTACGAAGACTACGAAAACGACACCGGCGCCTCGTCGCAGATCACACACGGCTTCGTCTGAACCACGATCAGAGCCGGCCGACGCCACTCTCAGCGGCGCCCGGCACCGCGCGCTCAGCCTTGCGCGTCCGGCTGGCGCTCCGGGCGGGCAGCGTCGAAGGCCGGCAGCGCAAGGCATGCCCGCTCGATCCGTTCCAGCGTCGGATAGGCCTGCATGTCAACACCGAAACGACGCGCGTTGTAGACCTGCGGCACCAGGCAGCAGTCAGCCAGGCCAGGGTGCGCACCGTGACAGAAGGCACCTGTGTCGGCCGACTCGGCAAGCAACTGTTCTAACGCGTCGAATCCGGTCGTGATCCAGTGCCGCGTCCATTCTTCGCGCTCGGGCTGCGGCACGTTCCAGTCGCGCTCGAAGAACTGGCTCACGCGCAGGTTGTTGAGCGGATGGATGTCGCAGGCAATCAATTGCGCCAACCCGCGCACGCGTGCGCGGTCGATCGGCGCATCGGGCAGCAGCGGCGGCTCCGGCCAGCGCTCATCCAGGTATTCCAGGATCGCCAGCGACTGACGGATCGGCTGACCATCGTGGCACAGCGTCGGCACCAGTTCCTGCGGGTTGAGCCGCGCATATTCGGGGCAATGCTGCTGACCGCCGTCGCGCAGCAGATGAACCGGCAGCGCCTGGTAGCTCAGCCGCTTGAGCTGCAACCCGATGCGGACCCGGTAGGCGGCACTGGAGCGCCAGTAGGTGTAAAGCTGCAATGCCTCTTGCATGTCCACCCTTCGTCTGCACAAGCGACAACGATACCGATGGACACGCTCGCCGCAAGGCCATCGGTCGTCCCGACACCGCCACCGCTCAGCCCAGGGATCAGGGTCGCGGCGCCTGCTGGATGCGCTGCTCGATCGCGCCGAAGATGCTGGCGCCGTCGCGATCCAGCATCTCGATCCGCACGATGTCGCCGAAGGACAGGTACGGCGTGCCCGGCATACCGTCGCGCAAGGTTTCCACGGTCCGCCGCTCGGCGAGACAGGAGGCCCCGCGCGTCGTGTCGTGGTTGGCAATCGTACCCGAGCCGATCACCGCACCAGCCGCCAATGGCCGGGTCCTGGCCGCATGCGCGACCAACTGGGCGAAATCGAACTGCATGTCCTCGCCGGCTTCCGGCGCGCCGAACCAGACACCGTTGATATGGGTCACCAGCGGCAGATGCACCTTGTCGTCGCGCCAGGCCTCGCCCAGTTCGTCCGGGGTGACGAACACCGGCGACAGCGCCGAGCGCGGCTTGGACTGTACGAAACCGAAACCCTTGGCCAATTCGGCCGGAATCAGATTGCGCAGCGAAATGTCGTTGACCAGGCCGATCAACTGGATGTGTGTGGCAGCCTGCGCCACATCCACCGCCATCGGCACATCGTCGGTCACCACCACGATCTCCGCCTCCAGGTCGATACCGTGCTCCTCGCTGACCGCCTTGACCGCATCGCGCGGGCCATAAAAACCGGCGCTCACCGCCTGGTACATCAGCGGATCGGTGTAGAAGCTCTCCGGCACCTCGGCGCCGCGCGCGCGCCGCACACGCTCCACGTGCGGCAGATACGCGCTGCCGTCGAGGAACTCGTAGGCGCGGGGCAGCGGTGCGGCCAGCGCCACCATGTCCAGGTCGAACTGCCCGTCGGCGCTGCCAGCATTGAGCGATTCGGACAACGCGTTCAGGCGCGGCGCCAATGTGCTCCAGTCCTCCAGCGCGCGCTGCAAGGTCGGGGCGATGCCAGTGGCGCGCACCGCGCGGGTGAGGTCGCGCGAGACGACGATCAAGGTACCGTCACGGCCGCCTTCCTTTAGTGAACCTAGCTTCATGTCCGTCCATTGCGGGGTCTAATGGGGTAATTCTACGACCAGAAGCCGGCTTGGTTTCAATCGAAACTTAAACCGCATTTTGTGCGACACGCCAATTCAGGGTATACTACGCAAGTCTGCATGCGGTCGTCCGTTTCCCTCAAGGACCGCCGGCGAGGCCAGGATCGCCCGATCCGCTCGCCCGCTCCACCCGACGCCTTTCGTGGTGCCGACAAACCCGAGCCTTGCGCTCCGGGTCGATCCACACCATCTCGCAGCGCGGTTCACGGGAACGCTCCGAGCCTCACCTACTTGCGTCTGCGCGCCGGGCTGGTCCCGGCGTCGACGTGTGACCTGGAGCATCCTGATGTCGTTCGAATCCCTGGGCCTTGCGCCCTTCCTGCTGCGTGCGCTGGCCGAGCAGGGCTATGAAACCCCCACCCCGATCCAGTCGCAGGCGATTCCTGTGGCACTGCAGGGCCACGACCTGATGGCCGGCGCGCAAACCGGCACCGGCAAAACCGCCGCGTTCGGCCTGCCGCTGCTGCAACACCTGGGCACCTCGGCGCAGACGGTGGGCTCGGGCCCGCGCAAGCCACGCGCACTGATCCTGACCCCGACCCGCGAACTGGCCACCCAGGTTCACGACAGCCTGCGCGGCTACAGCAAGTATCTGCGCATTCCCAGCGCCACCATCTACGGTGGCGTGGGCATGGGCAACCAGCTCGACGCGCTGCGCCGGGGCGTAGATCTGCTGATCGCCTGCCCGGGGCGCCTGCTCGACCATCTCGAGCGCCGCAGCGTGGACCTGTCCGGCATCGAGATCCTGGTTCTGGACGAGGCCGACCGCATGCTCGACATGGGCTTCCTGCCGTCGATCAAACGCATCCTGACCAAGCTGCCCAAGCAAAACCGGCAGACCCTGTTGTTCTCGGCCACCTTCGAGGAAGGCATCAAGCAGTTGGCCCGCGAGTTCATGCACAACCCGCAGGAAATCCAGGCCACTCCGAGCAACACCGTCGCCGACACCATCACCCACCGCGTACACCCAGTCGATGGCGCGCGCAAGCGCGAACTGCTGCTGCACCTGCTGGCGGCCGACTCGCGCAAGCAGACGCTGGTGTTCGCACGCACCAAGCATGGCGCCGACAAGCTGACCACGTTCCTGGACAAGTCCGGAATCAAGGCCGCGGCGATCCACGGCAACAAGAGCCAGGGCCAGCGTCTGCGCGCGCTGGGTGACTTCAAGGCCAGCCGGATCACCGTCCTGGTGGCGACCGACATCGCCGCGCGCGGCATCGACATCGACCAGTTGCCGCAAGTCATCAACTACGACCTGCCGATGGTCGCCGAGGACTACGTGCACCGCATCGGCCGTACCGGCCGCAACGGCGCCCAAGGCGAGGCAGTCTCGCTGGTGGCGCAGGACGAAGCCAAGCTGCTGCGCGCGATCGCGCGCCTGCTCAAGCGCGATATGGACATTCGCGACGTGCCGGGTTTCGAGCCAGCCACACCGATCCGCTGGGGCAACAACAACCCACCGGACGAGCGTCCGGGCGGCAACCGTCCACCGCGCCGCGGCAGCCATGCACGACGCGGACACGGTGATGCGCCGTCGCACGCCCACGCGGGCAGCAAGAAGCCCGGCGGCCACCACGCCGACGGTGCCCGCCGCCAGGGTCAGGGACGCCGCCAGGGCAATGGCGGCAACCGCCCGCCCAGCAACGCTCCGCACTGAAGCCAGGACACAGTCGCCAGCCCGCGTGGACGTATCCACAAATGCCGCCCTTCGGGGCGGCATGCAGCTCGACCCATCTCCATAGAAGTAGCCAGGGCATACACGATCACGCCACTGATATCGCACGACTCTCCTCATACAATGTCGCCATGGACATCTTCAAAGTTTTCACCCTAGAAGCGGCACACCGCCTACCCAACGTACCGCCAGGTCACAAATGCGCGCGTCTGCACGGACATTCGTTCCGGGTCGAATTGCACGTCAGTGGGGAGCCAGATCCCGAAACCGGCTGGCTTGTCGATTTCGGCGACATCAAGGCCGCGTTCCTGCCGCTCTACGAGCAACTCGACCACCACTACCTCAACGACATTGAGGGCCTGGAAAATCCGACCAGCGAGCGTCTGGCCGTGTGGATCTGGGAGCGGCTCAAGCCAGTCCTGCCCATCCTCAGCGAAGTGGTGGTGCACGAGACCTGCACCTCCGGCTGCCGCTATCGCGGCCCTGCGGCCTGAGCCCGACGGGTCGCCGCACACGCCCCAGCCCGCGACCACATCCCGAACGCCACCGGGAGCGTCTATTTTTAATTCAAGCTATTGATTTTGAATAAATTTAAACGGATCCTGAGCGGCTTCAGAAAAATCATGTTGCAATGCAGCAGGATCGGAGTATGTTGCGCTGCAACAGCCAATCAGCATTCCCACGGAGTTGCATGATGTCCGCCCAGTTCAACGACCAGTTCAGCAGCTATACCCAGCAGTTCGCCGCTACCGCAGCGCGTGCCAATCGTCTGGCGCTGGAAAGCGCGGAGGGCGTGTTCGGCGTACAGTTGAAAACTTTCGAGAAGAACATCTCGGCCACCGCCAGCTTCCTCAGCGAACTGACCGAAGCGCGAGATCTTGGCAGCATCCAGGCGCTGTGGCCGAAGGGCTTGCAGTTGGCCCGCGACAGCTTCGAGCGTCTGGCCACGGCCAACCAGGAAGTGTTCGGTCTCGGCCTGAAGACCTCAGAAGCCATCGGCCAGTTGGCCAAGCATCAGTTCGAAGCAGCCACCGAACAGGCTGCGGCGAAGCCGAAAACTACCAGCAAGTAATCTCTCGCTCTACGTCGCTGCGGCCATGCCGCGCGACGCACCCGGCGGTCTGCATGGGCCCCTCCCCCCATGCAACCTCAGGCCCGGTGGATCCCTCCCTCCACCGGGCTTTTTTATGCGCCGGATTCAGGCCTCTGCACGGGTATCGCACTGCTGCAAGCACAGCGCGTACGTCACCGCTGCATTGCGCCACGGCACGACTCAGCCCGGCGCCACCTGCTCGCCGGACCACGGCTGCAGGAACGTTGCCAGTTGCTCGGCCTGCGGCTGCGGCCTATACGGCAGACGTCCCCAGCACGGCATCGGCAGCCGTTCGCTCAGCATCGCCATGTTGTCGTCGATACGCTCCATCGCCGGGTCGATCTCGTTCCCGATCCAGCCGATGCACTGCAAGCCATCGGCAGCGATCGCCGCGGCGCTCAGCCGGGCGTGATTGAGGCAACCCAGGCGCAAGCCCACCACCAACACCACCGGCAAACCCAGCGCGCGTGCCAGGTCGGCCTGATCCAGCGTCGCCGATAGCGGCGCCGCCCAGCCACCGACGCCTTCCACCACCAACACATCCGCCAGGGCACGCAAGCGGGCGAAGGCAGCGGCGATCGGCTCCAATGACAGTTGCACACCCGCATCGGCAGCGGCCAGTTCCGGTGCCAACGGCAACGGCAAGGCGTAGGGATTGAGATCGTGATACGCCGGGCACGGCACACTCGCCGCCTGCAACGCCAGCGCATCTTCGTTGCGCCAGCCATCGGCGTGACGCTCGCAGCCGCTGGCGACCGGCTTCATGCCGACCGCGCGCTGACCGCGCGTGCGCAAGGCATGCAACAGCGCAGTGCTAGCGATGGTCTTACCGATGCCGGTATCGGTGCCGGTGACGTAGAAGGCGGGAAAACGCATGACAAAAGCCTGTGGATTGAGCGGCAAAACGCGCGGCGGCGCGCAGGATAGCCGGCAACGCGCCCGACGTCAGCCCTGCGACGGCGCTCACAAGGCAGGTCGCGCTGCTAGACTCGCACGATGTTCGCGTCCTCCTCGCTTACCGGCAGCAAGCCGGAACAGTACGCCCAGTTACTCGCTCAGGCGCGTGCGCTGGTCGCTGGCGAACCCGATCGCATCGCCAATGCCGCAAATCTGGCAGCGCTGGTGTACCACGCGTTGCCGCAACTGAACTGGGTCGGTTTCTATCTCTACGATGGCAAGGAACTGGTGGTCGGGCCGTTCCAGGGCCTGCCCGCGTGCGTGCGCATTCCCTTGCACAAGGGTGTGTGCGGCGCCGCCGCCAGCAGCGGGCAGACCCAGCGCATCGACGATGTGGAGACATTTCCCGGGCACATCGCCTGCGATGCGGCCTCGCGCTCCGAACTGGTCGTGCCACTGCTACGCAATGGCGCCCTGATCGGCGTGTTCGATCTGGATAGCCCAGACCTGGCCCGCTTCGACGCCGACGACCAATGCGGCCTGGAAGCCATCGCACAGGTCTTCGTCGACAGCCTGCGATAGACGCACCGCGATGCGTCGTCCGACCAAGCTGCGCAACATCGGCCCCAAGAGCACCGCCTGGCTGCGTCAGGTGGGCGTGCACACACCCCAGGATCTGGCGGCGGCCGGTGCAATTGGCGCCTTCCTCAAGGTCAAGCGCGCCGGCTTCAAACCCAGCCTCAACCTGCTGTACTCGCTGGAAGGCGCGTTGCGCGACTGCCATTGGCAGCAACTGCCCGAAGCACGACGCACGCAGTTGCTGAGCGAACTGGAAACCGCAGCAACCGCATTGCAGGCCGCCCACGGTCGACCAATGGCCGCGCCAGTGGCGACCACCCGCTTCGCTCGCGACGACGACGACGACAAGGCTCACAACAGCACTGGGAGCGATGAGGAGCCCAGCCGCCGCGCCGGCACCAGTGCGATCGACTGAACCGCGCCACAATGGCGTACAATCGAGCCACTTCAAGGTGACCCGCCGGCTCCGGCCCGCGGGTTGAAACGGGAAGCCGGTGCGTCTTGCGACAAAGCCGGCGCTGCCCCAGCAACGGTAAGCGATCCGCGCTGACGACCCACACCGCTGTGCCATGGCATGGGCAGGCGTCGCAGCCGGGAGGTCCGCCTCCGCCTCCGCCATCGCCAGCCCGGAGACCGGCCTTGCAGTTCACAGGTTGCGATGCGCGGGCGTCGCGCGTGCTGCGCCATGTTCGGTGCTGTCCACTCGCTCGCTCCCATTCGCGACTCCCTTGTTGTCACAGCGCACGCTCGCGCGCCGGAGTTGCTACCCCATGTCGTCCCACCTGCTTTCGGTCGCAATCGCGTCCGCCCTGTTCCTGCCTTCGCTGGCGCTGGCCGCCGATGCCGCCAACGACCTCGATCAGGTCCTGGTCACCGCCACCCGCACCCAGATCGCAGTGGAGGACAGCGTGGTACCGGCACAGGTCATCGACCGCGCCGAGATCGAACGCAGCCAGGCCGATTCGCTGGCGCAGTTGCTGCAAGGCCGGGCAGGCATCGGTATCTCCAACCAGGGCGGGCTGGGCAAGTTGACCACCCTGAACCTGCGCGGCAGCGAATCGGACCACGTGTTGGTGCTGGTAGACGGCGTTCGCATCGGCTCGGCCAGCGCCGGCTTGGCCGCGTTCCAGGACCTGCCGCTGAGCCAGATCGAACGCATCGAGATCGTGCGCGGCCCGCGTTCGAGCCTGTACGGCTCCGACGCCATCGGCGGCGTCATCCAGATTTTCACCCGCCATGCCGGCCAGGGCTTCCAACAGAACCTGAGCCTGGGCGGCGGCAGCGATGGCCTGCGCGACGCCAGCGCCGGCTTCAGCAACCGCGGCACGCGCGGCTGGCTCGCCGTGCAGAGCGGTTACCAGAAGACCCGCGGCATCAACGCCTGCAACGGTTCGGCCATGCTGTTCGCGGGCTGCTTCGTCGACCAGCCCGACCGCGATGGCTACCGCAACGTCTCGCTGAGCGCACGCGGCGGCTACGCGCTGAGCGATACGCTGCGGGTCGCAGGTCAGGCGCTGAACATCGACAGCCGCAACGCATACGACGGCGACCCGGTATACGCCGGCAACGAGGCCGACAACACCCAACAGGTGTTCGGCGGCACCCTCGACTGGACCCCATCCGAGCGCCTGCACCTGAGCACGCAACTCGGCCGCAATGTCGACGATGCCCACAGCTACTACCGCGCTCCGGGCAGCCACACGCGCAGCTTTGTCAGCACCTTCGACAGCCGCCGCGATACCGCGGCGGCGCAGGGCGACATCACCCTGACCGAAGGCCACCTGCTCAGCGTCGGCAGCGACTGGCAGCGCGAACAAGTGACCAGCACCACCGCCTTCGACGTCGACAGCCGCCGCAATACCGGCGTGTTCGCCGAATACCAGGGCCATTTCGGCGCACAACAGCTACAGGCCAGCGTGCGCAGCGACGACAACCAACAGTTCGGCGAACACACCACCGGCAGCCTCGGCTGGGGCCTGGCCCTGGGCGGCGGGGTCAAACTCACCGCCAGCATCGGCACTGGCTTCAAGGCGCCGACCTTCAACGACCTGTATTTCCCCTTCGCCGGCAACCCGGCACTGAAACCGGAGAAGTCCAAGAGCGGGAACCTGGGCGTGGCACAGTACGCGGACACTTGGAACTGGACCTTCAACGCCTACGAAACCCGCGTCGACGACCTGATCTCCTACGACGCCGCCACGTTCCTGCCGGTGAATGTGGACGAGGCGCGCATCCGCGGTGCCGAGCTGACCGGTTATGCGACGCTGGCCGGCTGGGAACTGTCGGCGCAGCTGAGCCATACCGATCCACGCAACCGCAGCGACGGCGACAACCGCGACAACTGGCTGGCGCGGCGCGCACAGAACACCGGACGACTGGACGTGGATCGCGGCTTCGGGCCGATCAAGTTCGGCATCACCGCATTCGGCAGTGGCCACCGCTACGACGACGCGGCCAATCAGGTGCGCCTGGGCGGCTACGGCACGGTCGATCTGCGCGTGGAATACGCATTCGCAGCCGACTGGACATTGCAGGCCAAGGCCAGCAACGTATTCGACCGTCGCTACCAGACCGTGAATTGGTACAACCAACTGGGCCGCGAGTACGGCCTAACCCTGCGCTACGCGCCAGCGGCACGCTGAGCGTTCACAACACGCTGCGCCGCATGGCGCAGCGCGGGTGGAGACGCAGCGAAAGTGGTATGCGCTCGAAACTCGCGGTTCAGCGCAACCGCAATAATTCGCGCACGTCGTCCATCAACAGCACGACATCGGCCTTGGTCAGATCCAACATGCGCGGATAGCCATAGCGCACCAGCGCCACGGGCATGCCCGCGGCATGCGCCGCCTGCAGGTCGGTCGCGGAATCGCCCACCATCAGGCAACGCGAGGGCGGCTGCGCAAACTGCCGCGCCAAGTGCAGTAACGGTGCCGGGCTGGGCTTGCGCTCGGATAGGCTATCGCCACCGAGTACCGCCGCAAACGCATCGGCCACACCGAGATGACACAGTAACGGCGACACCAAGGCGACCGGCTTGTTGGTGCACAGCGCCAACGTGGTGCCGGCGGCGCGCAATTGGGACAGCGCCTCAGCCACGCCCGGATACAGACGTGGACTGCGCAACAGACAGTCCGCGTAATGACGCATGAAAACCGGCATCACCACATCGATCGGAGTGGCATCGTGCGCGTGCCGCCATGCGCTCTCGACCAGCGTGCGCACGCCTTCGCCGATCCAGCCAAGCACGCTGGCCTCGGGCACACGCGCCAAGCCGAACGCGCTCAGCGTGCGATTGAGCGCTTCGGCGATGTCGGCGCCACTGTCCACCAAGGTGCCGTCCAGATCGAATATCACCACTGCATAAGGAAACGTCATCTCGTTGCTGTGCCCGCGAAGAAGGCAGGCATTGTAGGCGGCACCATGTTGCGACCGACACACCCCTGCACATCGGCAGGCGGGTGACGCGCGATGCGCATCACGCTCGGATCAGGCGAACAGCTGGCCCTGGGTCTGCCCTGGCGCGCACTCATGGAAGCCGGATAATCCCACTCCCACCAGGCGATAACGCGTGGATGCGGGCAAGTCCACACGTTGGCGCAACGCCAGGGCGATGTCGATCAACGTCTGCAGCGATTCCGGCGGCCGCTCCGGAGTGAAACTGCGGGTGAGAATGCGGAACTGCGCGGTCTTCAGTTTCAGCACGACGGTGCGGGCGACCCGGTCGGTGCGACGGGTGGCGTCCCAGGTTTTTTCCGCCAGACGCCGGATCGCCGGCTCCAGCGCCTCCAGCGCCAGGTCTTCGGCGAACGTGTCCTCGGAAGAAATCGATTGCACCGGCTGATCCGATTCCACAGGACGCTCGTCGATGCCACGCGCACGCTGATACAGGCGCAGGCCAAAACTACCGAAACGCGCCTCCAGTTCCGCCTCGCTGCAATCACGCAGGTCACCGACGGTGACGATACCCAACGCCGCCAGCTTGCTCTGCATGACCTTGCCCACGCCCGGCACCTTGTTCACCGGCAGCGGGGTCAGGAATGCTTCCACGCGATGCGGGTGAATCACGCACTGACCATCCGGCTTACGCCAATCCGAGGCGATCTTGGCCAGGAACTTGTTCGGCGCGATGCCCGCCGAGGCGGTCAATGCAGTTTCCTCGCGAATCTGCGCACGGATGGTCTGGGCGATCTCGGTGGCGGCGGCAGGCCCGCCCTTGGGCACGGTCACGTCGAGATACGCCTCGTCCAGCGACAGTGGCTCGATCAGATCGGTATGGCGCTGGAAGATCGCGCGCACCTGTCGCGATACCGCCTTGTAGCGGGCGAAATCCGGCGGCACGAAGATCGCATCCGGACACAACCGTTCGGCACGCAGCGCCGGCATCGCCGAACGCACGCCGAACACGCGCGCTTCGTAGGATGCAGCGCACACCACCGAGCGCATGCCGCGCCACGCCACCACCACCGGTTTGCCGCGCAATGCGGGATCGTCACGCTGCTCCACGGACGCGTAGAACGCATCCATGTCCACGTGAATGATCTTGCGCATCGGCCCTGCATCCTCCCCCTACGGATGGTTGCGGCATGATACGCGCAAGCGCCGCATATGGAGGAAGACCGCCCACTCGCCCCACCCCGGCACACCTCGCAGGACGCTGGCCGACACGGTGCGGCAGCTGCGCCGTCTTGCTTCCGATTCGCGGCGGACCTCTCGCCACGCCTGCCGCTCCATCCACGTTCCCGCGCGGCCACCGGCAACCGCCAGCATCAAGCGCGCGCCGCAACGGCACGTCGGCTTGGCGATGACCGACCTGCGAGGCAACTGCGGCACTCAGCTCGCCATACCATTGTGCCGCAGCAGCGCATCCAGTTCCGGCGCACGACCGCGAAACGCGGTGAAATTCTCCAGTGCCGGGCGACTCCCTCCGCGCGCCAAAATCTCGCGCAAAAAGCGCGCACCGGTCGCGGCCATCTGGTCCGGCGCATCCTCGAACGCGGCATAAGCATCGGCGCTGAGTACTTCGGCCCACTTGTAGCTGTAGTAGCCCGCCGCATAGCCACCAGCGAAGATGTGGCTGAAGTGATGCGGGAAACGGTTCCAGGCCGGCGGCCGATTCACCGCCACCGCATCGCGCACGCGTTCGAGCAATTGCAACACGCCTGCCGCATCGACGGGAGCACTGTTGTGCAACTGCATGTCGAACAACGCGAACTCCAACTGGCGCACGGCAAACATGCCACTCTGGTAATTTTTCGCCGCCAACATCTTGTCGAACAGCGCGCGCGGCAGCGCCGCCCCGCTGTCCACGTGCGCGCTCATCGCCTGCACCCGCGACCATTCCCAGCAAAAGTTTTCCATGAACTGACTGGGGAGCTCCACCGCATCCCATTCCACGCCGTTGATGCCAGCCACGCCCAGCTCGCCGACCTGGGTCAGCAACTGATGCAGACCATGGCCCATCTCGTGAAAGAGGGTGACGACCTCGTTGTGGGTGAAGGTCGCAGGCTTGCCATCGCTGCCGCGACCGAAATTGCACACCAGATACACCAGCGGCGTCTGCACGCCATCGACGCGATTGCGGCGGTTACGGCCATCGTCCATCCAGGCGCCGCCGCGCTTGCCCTCGCGGGCGTACAGGTCCAGATAAAACTGGCCGACCAAACGACCCTGTGCATCGCTGAGACGGAAAAAGCGCACGTCCGGGTGCCACAGCGGCGCGGTGTCGGCTTCCACACGTAAGCCGTAAAGGTCGTGGATGACGCCGAACAAGCCTTCCAACACTTTCGGCTCGGTGAAATAGCGTTTCACTTCCTGCTCGGAAAAACTGTAGCGCGCCTGCTTGAGCTGCTCGCTGGCATAGGCCAGATCCCAAGCCTCCAGCGTCTCCAAGCTCAGGTGCTCGCGTGCGAAGGCTTCCAGCTCGGCCCGATCGCGCTGCGCGTAGGGCTTGGCGCGTGCAGCCAGATCGCCCAGGAACTCCAGCACCTCCTCCGGCGTGCGCGCCATCTTGGTCGCCAACGAGTACTCGGCGTAGCTGGCGAACCCCAGCAGACCGGCCAGTTCGCTGCGCAGCGCCAGGATGCGTGCAATCGCCGCACTGTTATCCAGTGCCGGATCGCCAAACTCCGAGGCGCGGATTGCATTGGCTCGGTACAAAGTCTCGCGCAATGCGCGATCTTCGGCGTACATCTGCACCGGCAGATAGCACGGCATCTGCATGGTCAGTTTCCAGCCCGATAAACCGTCCTGCGCCGCAGCCGTGCGCGCGGCCATGACGACCTCTTCGGGCAAGCCAGCCAAGCGTGCCGGGTCATCGATCAATAACGACCAAGCATCGGTCGCATCGAGCACATGCTGCGAGAACGTAGCCGAAAGCGCGGACAATTCCTCCTGGATCGTGGCGAAACGCTGCTTATCGGCCTCGTCCAGTTCCGCACCGCCCAAGCGGAAATCACGCAACGCGTTATCCAGCACCTTGCGCTGTGCCGGATCCAGTGCAACGGCCGCTGGCGCATCCGCCAGCGCGCGGTACTGCGCGAAAAGCGCCAGGTTCTGCCCCAGCGCACTGAAGAAGCGCGTCACCTTGGGCAGGTTGGCGTTATAGGCCTCGCGCAGCGTCGGCGTGTTGACCACCGCCTGCAAGTGAACGACCTGACCCCAGGCACGCGACAGGGACTCGGTGGCGTCGTCCAACGGCGTCACGAAGGTGTCCCAGCGCAACGGCGCGATCCGCTCGGCCGCGGCGACCGCCGCTTGGGCTTGCGCCAGCAGCGTATCGATCGCCGGGCCGATGTGTTCGGGCTGGATCGCATCGAAACGCGGTAGTCCGGAAAAATCGAGCAGGGGATTGGTCATCGCGGAACTCTCGGTAACGGAGGAAGGACCGGCGACGCCAGCCATGACGGGGGAGATGGTGGTCACTCCAGCGCAGCACAAGGCAGCGCCGGCAGATCGCCACCCGCCAGGGCCACGGCCAATTGCGCATCGGCCTGTTCGACGTCGATGCCGTGCTGCAAGTACCACTCCGGCCGATAGTAGCTATGCGCGTAACGCTCGCCGCTATCGCACAGGATGGTGACGATGGAACCGCGACGGCCCTGCGCACGCATGCGCATGGCCGCTTGCAACACACCGACGAAATTGGTGCCGGTGGAGCCGCCCACGCGCCGGCCCAGGCGCGCGCTGACATAACGCATCGCAGCCAAGCTCAGCGCATCGGGAACTTTGATCATCGCATCGATGCAACTGGGGATGAAGCTCGGCTCCACCTGCGGACGGCCGATGCCCTCGATGCGCGAACCTCCGTTGCTGGTCAAGCAGGTGTAATCGCGCCCGGCCAGCGCCTCACGATAGCCGTCGAAGAACAACGATATCTCCGGGTCCGCGCAGAGAATCCGTGTGGGGTGACGGCGGTAGCGTACGTAGCGCCCAAGGGTGGCGGCGGTTCCCCCGGTACCGGGGCTGCATACGATCCATTCCGGCACCGGGTACAACTCCTCCTGCATCTGCCGGAAGATCGATTCGGCGATGTTGTTATTGGCCCGCCAATCGGTGGCACGCTCGGCATAGAGAAACTGATCCATGAAGTGGCCGCCGGTTTCACGCGCCAGTTGCGCGGCGTCGGCATGCAGATCGCACGCGCGCTCGATCAGGTGACAGCGCCCCCCCTGAAATTCGATCGCGGCGATCTTCTCCGGCGACGTCGTCGCCGGCATCACCGCGATGAACGGCAGCCCCAGCAAGCGGGCGAAATAGGCTTCGGACACCGCGGTGGAACCACTGGAGGCTTCGATCACCGGTCGCCCCTCGCGCAGCCAGCCATTGGCCAGCGCGTACAGGAACAACGAGCGCGCCAGACGATGCTTGAGGCTGCCGGTGGGGTGGCTGGATTCGTCCTTGAAATACAGGTCGATCCCGGAGAAACCGGGCAGTTCCAAGGGGATCAGATGGGTGTCGGCCGAACGATTGAAATCGGCTTCGATCGTATGGATGGCGTTGGCCGTCCAGGCATGCTGAGTCATGATGATGCAGAAACGGAGAGACAGCGCCCACGATACACGTCCATCCAGGTGTCCGTCCGCATGTCGACGGCGTCGACGTACCGAACCTGGCGGATTACAGGGTTCCAGATGGTCGCCACGCTGCACATGCAGTCCGAACGCGCACCGTCACAGCGGCGCGTACGCACCCAACATCAAGCATGCATTGCGCTATCCACGCCTGCCAGCAACGGACGCGGCGGACGCAAAGCCCCCAGCGTACCGACCAGATCGCGGTAGCCACGTGCGAGTTGCGCGAACAGACCCGCGTCGCAGTCGCGCGTTTCTGCGACTGCATGGTAAGCACCGCGGCCAAGATCGATGAAGTAGTCCACGCTGACCCGACGCCGCGCGGCCAGGCCGGGAAACAACCCGGCGATCAACAAACAGCTATCGCCGACCTCGCGCAACGCATTGGCACGGACACCCCCGACCTGCTCCTGCGCATGCAACCAGGCCAGCGCCTGAGTGCGCGCCAACAACTGCGCATCGCGCTGATAGCGCAACAGCACGAACACCAGATAGTGCTCGCGCGATACATCCAACGGCCGGCCCCGACGCTGTCCGGCCTCCTGCACCAACGCCTGCCATAGCTCGGCCGGCGCCCCCTGTCTGAAAGACTCGTACATACGTGCTCCTGGGTAGTGGAAACCCTCGGCTGGAGCTTATGCATAACCCGGGCCAGGACGTTGGCAGTCGACATCGCCGACTGCCAGAAAAACCGGCCAGCGCGTAGCGCTGTCAACAGCGTATTTTAAGAACGATGTGTCGACGGAGGTATCGAAATGACCGCGATTGCACATCCCGCATCCGCTTGAGAACTTGGCACGAGGAAGTTGCATCGCCGGCTGACTTGGCATCTGGTATCGAGACCATCACTGCCTACTCCTCCAATGAACCGATCTGTGCATCCATACCCAAATCCACCAAGCAGTCTTTAACCGGATGGATGGATGGCATCAAGATTCAAGCGCAACAGGCGATTTGGAAGCAGCACTCTTGCCCCGCATCGCCTGGCGCAAACCCGAACACACTCTCCACCCATGGCATGCTACGTCCGGCACGTAAACCATGCGCGGGGTCGCAGAGATCGACCGACCCAGGCAGCAGCGGTGCGGGCGTGACAATGGCGATACCACCGTAGACCGCCAGGCTTATTGACGCGGATCGCGCAGGAACGTCAATGGCGCGACGACGTCAGGCGTGGCACGCCAGGGATTGATATCCAAACCGCCACGCCGGGTGTAGCGCGCTTCGACCTGTAACGACTGCGGATGGCATCGACTCATGATGTCCTGGAAAATGCGCTCGACGCATTGTTCGTGGAAACCCGCATGCTCGCGAAAGCTGACGAGGTAGCGCAGCAGGCCCGCACGGTCGATGCGTCCACCGCGATAACGCAAGTACAGAGAGGCCCAGTCCGGTTGGCCGGTGACCGGGCAGTTGGACTTGAGTAGAGCGCTGGTGAGGGTTTCTTCGACCACCTCATCCGCGGCGGCGAATAGAAACTCCGGATGCGGCGGGCCATAGTTGTCGATGGCGATGTCTAGAATGTCTAGCGACTCGCCTTGCGCGACCGTCTCCAATGGCGGCAGGCCGAATTCCATGGCCACATCGGCGCCGGCGCGTGCCGACAAGTCGGTAACGATGCAACTGCGCAGCGCTTCGGCGCTATTAAAACGCATCGCGTTGAGTGAATTGAGATACAGCTTGAGCGACTTGGATTCGATCAACGACGGCGAAGTGCATGGGACGTGCAAGGTCGCCGTCGCGACGCAGGGCTTACCCCGCGGATCCAACCAACTCAGTTCGTAGGCATGCCAACGATCCAGACCAAAGAATGGCAAGGCTCCGGCATCGATGCCGATCTCGGTGCGCGCGGCAGCGCGCGGAATGGGAAACAGCAGCGCTGGATCGTACTTCTCCGGATACGTGACCTCGCGGCCGAGACTGGAATCCTGTGGGGTGTTCATGCCTTGCAGTGTAATCGGCAGGGTCTGGCTGGCAGATGTACACGTCAGGCTGGGCTGCAATGCCAATGACGACAGCGATCCGCGCCGGGCACTCGGGCTCCGGGCACAGGCCAGGGTGAGAACGACAAGCCAGCGCGTGGACGAGCACCAGCAGACTCCAGGCATGGCGATCTACAAGTCGATGCGGATGAGGCATTCAGGCGAGGTAGTGCATTGGCGGCAGGCGCAGAACGGCCAATATTGGCGCCGCGGCGTGAAAACCCTTGGTAATCCGTGTCAACCGATGCCGCGCAGGTGCGTTTCCGCAGCCAGTGACCGACGTGACAGGCATCGGCGGTCTATCCCTTCAGTCATGGTCCAATCGCAACACAGCGGCGATATGCTTAGCCTATCCCACTAGCCACTGCGGACGGGCCTTACCCGCCCCGCTTTGCCACAGGAGTTTCCTCGGATGTCGCGTTTCTGGAAGATTGCACTGCTGATCCTCACAGCAGTGGTCGTCGTGATGGTGGGATCACGTGTCCTGCATGGTGGCTGGCATCACGGCGCGGACATGGGCGCCGAGACCGACAACACGCCGGTTCCGGTGACGGTGGTCGCGGCGACCCGTCAGGCCGTGCCGATCTACGCCACCGCCACTGGCACGGTCACAGCACTAAGCACCGTCACCGTCAACCCACAGGTCGGTGGTCAGCTGTTGAGCCTGAATTTCCGCGAGGGCCAGGAAGTGAAGAAGGGCGACCTGCTGGCGCAGATCGATCCCCGTTCGCTGCAGGCCAGCTACGACCAGGCGGCGGCCAGCAAACGCCAGAATCAGGCACTACTCGCCACCGCGCGCTCCACGTTCCAGCGCTCCGACACGCCCGCCTACCGCCAGTACGTTGCCAAGACCGACCTGGATACGCAACGCAACCAGGTGGCGCAGTATGAAGCGGCGGTGGCAGCCAACGACGCGCAAATGCGCGCGGCGCAGGTGCAGTTGCAGTACACCCGCATCCTTGCCCCGAACGATGGCCTCACCGGCCTGCGCGGTGTGGATGTGGGCAACATCGTCACCACCAGCAGCAACATCGTCACCATCACCCAGATCCACCCGATCTATGTGACCTTCAACCTGCCCGAGCGGCAGTTGCAGGAGGTACGCCAGGCGCAGGCAGCCGGTCCGCTGTCGATCGCGGCGCTGGACCGCACCGATGCGCATGTAATCACCGGCGACGGCCATGTGGATGTCATCGACAACCAGATCAACGCCGACACCGGTACGTTCAAGGTCCGCGCCCAATTCCCCAATACCGACCGGAATCTGTGGCCGGGGCAGTTCGTCAATGTGCGACTGACCCTACGCACCATACCCGACGCCGTGGTGGTCCCGACCCAGGCGGTGCAGCGTGGCCCCAACGGCGATTACGTGTATGTGGTGCAGGGCGACAATAAGGTCAAGATGCAGACGGTGCTGCAAGGCGCGGACGTGGGCGATACCCAGGTGCAGCTCGTGCAGGGCCTGAAAGCCGGTGAACGTGTCGTCACCGAAGGGCAATTCCGGCTCAAGCCAGGCACCAAGGTCAACGCGCTCAAGCCCGGCGAGGCGCCACCGGCGCCGACCGAAGCCGAACTGAAGGCCGCCGAAGAAAAACAGAAACGCCGGGAAGCCAACGGTGGCGGACATCGCGGCGGGCCGCACTGAGTGAACGCGCCAGACATGTGCCTTAGCAGTCCTGTAACGCCCGTGCGCCGCGTGCGCGTGCTATGGCATGCGATTGGCCGCGTGCGCCTCGCGCAAGCGCTCATGTGCATGGACACCGACACCATCGCCACCGCTTCCAGCCCCACCCGCCCCGCCTCGGCCATCACATCGGGCCGGCTCCGGTAGCGCGAACACTGCCGTTTCTCCCGCTGTCGGCACAGCCGCACCGGACTTCCACCAGCAAGGATTACCCCCGTGGGCTTTTCGACGCTCTTCATCCGCCGCCCGATCGCCACCACCTTACTGATGGCAGGCGTGCTGCTGCTCGGCATCCTCGGCTACCAGCGATTGCCGGTGTCGGCGCTGCCGGAAATCGACGCACCCAGCCTTGTGGTGACCACGCAGTACCCCGGCGCCAACGCCAGCACCATGGCCTCGCTGGTGACCACGCCGCTGGAACGCCAGCTCGGACAGATTTCCGGTCTGCAGATGATGACCTCCGATTCGTCGGCCGGGTTGTCCACGATCGTGTTGCAGTTCGCGATGGACCGCAACATCGACATCGCCGCACAGGACGTGCAGGCGGCAATTCGTCAGTCCATCCTGCCCCAGTCGCTGCCGTACCAACCGGTCTACAACCGGGTGAACCCGGCCGATGCGGCGATCCTCACGCTCAAGCTCAGTTCCGACACGCTGACGCTGCGCGATGTGAACAACTACGCCGACTCGATCCTGGCCCAGCGGCTGTCGCAGGTGCCGGGCGTGGGTCTGGTGTCGATCGCCGGCAACGTTCGCCCAGCGGTGCGCATCCAGGTCAACCCGGCGCAACTGTCGAACATGGGCCTGACCATGGAAGGGCTGCGCAGCGCACTGACCCAGACCAACGTCAACGCGCCGAAGGGATCGTTGAACGGCAAGACCCAGTCCTACAGCATCGGCACCAACGACCAGTTGTCCAGTGCCGCCGACTACAGCGACACCGTCATCAGCTACCGCAACGGCGCGCCGGTGCGGCTATCGGACGTGGCCAAGGTGGTGGACGGCGTGGAGAACGACCAACTTGCCGCCTGGGCCGACGGCAAACCAGCGGTGCTGCTGGAGGTGCGCCGCCAGCCCGGCGCCAACATCGTGCAGACCGTGGAGAATATCCGCGCGATCCTGCCGCAGTTGCGCAAGGTGCTCCCGAGCGGCGTGCATCTGGACGTGTTCTCCGACCGCACCGAGACCATCCGCGCCTCGGTGCATGAGGTCAAGTTCACCCTGATCCTGACCATCGGCCTGGTTGTGGCGGTGATCTTCGTGTTCCTGCGCCGGCTGTGGGCCACCATCATTCCGTCGGTGGCGGTGCCGCTGTCGTTGGCCGGCACCTTCGCGGTGATGACCTTCGCCGGCATGTCACTGGACAACCTCTCATTGATGGCCCTGGTGGTGGCAACTGGCTTCGTGGTCGACGATGCGATCGTGATGATCGAAAACATCGTGCGCTACATCGAACAGGGCAAGAGCGGACGCGAGGCGGCGGAAATCGGCGCGCGCCAGATCGGCTTCACCGTGCTCTCGCTCACCGTGTCGCTGGTGGCGGTGTTCCTGCCGCTGATCTTGATGCCCGGGGTCACCGGCCGCCTGTTCCACGAGTTCGCCTGGGTGCTGAGCATTGCGGTGGTGATCTCGATGCTGGTATCGCTGACGCTCACGCCGATGATGTGCGCGTACCTGCTCAAACCCGATGCGTTGCCCGAAGGCGAAGACGCGCACGAGCGGGCGACGGCGGCCGGCAAAACCACGCTGTGGACACGCACTGTGGCGCTGTACGAACGCAGCCTGGACTGGGTGCTGGATCATCAACAGCTGACCCTGATGGTGGCACTGGCAACGATGGTGCTGACCGTGCTGCTGTACGTTTTGATCCCCAAGGGCTTGTTGCCCGAGCAAGACACCGGGCTGATCACCGGCGTGGTGCAGGCCGACCAGAACGTGGCGTTCCCGCAGATGCTAAAACGCACCCAGGCGGTGGCCGAGGCGCTGCGCCGCGATCCAGCCGTGACCGGGGTGGCTGCCTTCATCGGTGCCGGCTCGATGAATCCCACACTCAACCAAGGTCAGCTCAGCATCGTGCTGAAGCCGCGCAACACGCGCGGCAGCCTGGAAGAACTGCTGCCACGACTGCAACAGGCGGCGGCCGGGTTGCCGGGCGTCGCGCTGTACTTGAAACCAGTGCAGGACGTGACCCTGGACACCCGCGTGGCCGCCACCGAATACCAGTACTCGCTATCGGACATGGACAGCACCGAACTGGCGACCCAGGCCACGCGCCTGACCGAGGCGCTGCGCAAGCGCCCGGAACTGGCCGATGTGGGCAACAATCTGGCCAACCAGGGCCGCGCGTTGGAACTGTCGGTGGATCGCGACAAGGCCAGCACGCTCGGCGTACCGATGCAGACCATCGACGACACCCTCTACGACGCGTTCGGCCAGCGCCAGATCTCGACCATCTTCACCCAGCTCAACCAATACCGGGTGGTGTTGGAGGTGGCCCCGGAATTCCGTACCAGCACCGCGTTACTGAATCAATTGGCGGTGGCCAGCAACGGCAGCGGCGCGCTGACCGCCAGCAACGCCACCAGCTTCGGTCAGACAACATCGAGCAATTCTTCCACCGCCACCGGCATCGGCGCGCAGAACATCGGCATCGCCGTCGGCGCCGGCGGCACCGTGCCGTTGACGGCGCTGGCCAACGCCAAGCTGGCGACCACGCCGCTGGTGGTCAGCCACCAGCAGCAACTGCCGGCCGTGACGCTATCGTTCAACCTGGCGCCGGGCTACTCGCTGTCGCAGGCGGTGTCGGCAATCGAGCAGACCCAGGCGCAGTTGCAATTGCCGCAGCAAGTACATGCCGAATTCATCGGCAAAGCCGCCGAGTTCAACGGCAGCCAGACCGATGTGGTGTGGCTGCTGCTCGCCTCGGTGGTGCTGATCTACATCGTGCTCGGCGTGCTCTACGAGAGCTACATCCATCCGCTGACGATCATCTCCACGCTGCCGCCGGCCGGCGTCGGCGCACTGCTGGCGCTGATGCTGTGCGGGCTGAGCCTGTCGGTAGATGGCATCGTCGGCATCGTGCTGTTGATCGGCATCGTCAAGAAGAACGCGATCATGATGATCGACTTCGCGATCGACGCACGCCGCGAAGGCGCCAATGCGCACGACGCGATCCGCCGCGCCTGTCTATTGCGCTTCCGCCCGATCATGATGACCACCGCCGCGGCGATGCTCGGTGCGCTGCCGCTTGCCCTGGGCGATGGCATCGGCTCGGAACTGCGCCGACCCTTGGGCCTGTCCATCGTCGGCGGCCTGCTGCTGTCGCAGTTGGTCACGCTGTACACCACACCGGTGATCTATCTGTATATGGAGCGCGCCGCCGAACGCCTGCGCGCCTATCGCGCGCGGCGCGCGGCGCGGGCTGGTACGGTCGCGGGGGAGCAGGCATGAGTTCAAGTGCGACCCGGCGGAACTCGGCCGCATGAACATTTCCGCGCCCTTCATCCGTCGCCCGATCGGCACCGCACTGCTGGCCATTGGCCTGTTCGTGATGGGCATGCTCTGCTACTTGCGGCTGAGCGTGGCGGCGCTGCCGAACATCTCGATTCCGGTCATCTTCGTCCAAGCCACCCAGGCTGGCGCCGATGCCTCGACCATGGCCGCCACGGTCACCGCGCCATTGGAACGGCACCTGGGCCAGTTGCCCGGGATCGACACCATGCGCTCCTCCAGCTCGGAAGGCAACAGCCAGGTGTTCATGATCTTCCAGAGCACACGCAACATCGATTCGGCGGCGCAGGACGTGCAGACCGCGATCAACGCCGCGCAAGCCGACCTGCCATCGGGTCTTGGCACCCCGCAATACGAGAAGGCCAACCCCAACGACGCGCCGGTCATCGCCATCGCCCTGACCTCGGACACACAGTCGGCCGACGAGTTGTACAACGTTGCCGATTCGCTGCTGGCGCAACACTTGCGCCAGATCAACGGCGTGTCCTCGGTCGATATCGGCGGCGCTTCGACCCCAGCGGTACGGGTGGACGTGAACTTGCGCGCGCTCAACGCGATGGGCCTGACCCCGGACGATCTACGCAACGCCGTGCGCGCAGCCAACGTGACCTCGCCCACCGGCTTTCTCAGCGACGGCGTGTCCACCACCGCCATCGTCGCCAACGACGCGGTGGCCAAAGCCGCCGATTTCGGCCAAGTCGTGATCGCACAACAACAAGGCCGTACGGTGCGTCTGCGCGACATCGCCAATGTCTACGATGGCCAGCAGGACGCATACCAGGCCGCCTGGTTGAACGGAAAACGGGCCGTGGTGATGTACGTGTTCACTCGCGCCGGCGCCAACATTGTGGAGACGGTGGACCGGGTCAAGGCGCAGATCCCGATGCTGCATACCTACCTGCAGCCCGGCACCAAGATGACCGCCTATTTCGACCGCACTCCAACCATTCGTGCGTCGTTGAACGAGGTGCAGGCCACGCTGTTGATCAGCCTGGCCATGGTGGTGATGACCATGGCGATGTTCCTGCGCCGGCTGGCGCCGACGCTGATCGCCGCGGCGACCGTGCCGCTCTCGCTGGCAGGCGCCGCGTTGGTGATGTCCATCCTGGGCTACACCCTGAACAACTTGAGCCTGCTGGCGCTGGTGATCGCGATCGGCTTCGTCGTCGACGATGCCATCGTGGTCATCGAGAACATCATGCGCCATCTCGACGAAGGCATGTCGCGCATGGACGCCGCCCTGGTCGGCGCACGCGAAATCGGCTTCACCATCGTCTCAATCACCGCCTCGCTGGTGGCGGTATTCATTCCGATGCTGTTCGCCGGCGGCATCATGGGACTGTTCTTCCGCGAGTTCACCGTCACCTTGGTGGCCGCGATCTGTGTCTCGGCGGCGGTGTCGCTGACCCTGACCCCGATGCTGTGTAGCCGTTTCCTGTCCGCGCACGCCGAACCCGAACGGCCCGGCCGCATCGGCGCTTGGCTGGAACGCATGCACGCCGGCATGCTACGCGTGTACACCGTGGCGCTGGACTTCTCGCTACGCCACACGCTGCTGCTGGCGCTGACCCCGCTGCTGCTGATCGTCGCCATGGTGTTTTTACTCGGGATGATGAAAAAAGGCGCGTTCCCCGCGCAGGACACCGGCCTGATCTGGGGCCGCGCGACGTCCAGCGCCACCGTGTCCTTCGCCGACATGCTCAGCCGACAGCGCCGTATCACCGACATGCTGATGTCCGATCCGGCGGTAAAAACCGTCGGCGCACGCCTGGGCAGCAGCCGGCAGGGCTCCAGCGCCAGCTTCAACATCGAGCTCAAGCAACGCGACGAGGGCCGCACCGATACCACAGCGGAAGTGCTGACGCGGCTGAGTGCCAAAGCCGACCGCTACCCGGACCTTCAATTGCGTCTACACGCGATCCAGGACCTACCCAGCAACGACGGGGGCGGTACCAGCCAGGGCGCGCAGTACCGCGTGTCGCTACAGGGCAACGATGCCGCACAGTTGCAGCAGTGGCTGCCCAAGCTGGAGGCGGCGCTGAAGCAAAACCCGAAACTGCGTGATGTCGGCAGCGACGTGGACAGCCCCGGATTACGCCAAAACATCGTCATCAACCGTCCACTGGCCGCACGTCTTGGGGTATCGATCGGCGCCATCGATGGCGCGCTGTACGGCGCCTTCGGCCAGCGCCAGATCTCCACGATCTACTCCAACCTCAACCAGTACAGCGTGGTGGTGAACGCATTGCCCGATCAGACCGCCACGCCGGCGGCGCTGAACCGCATCTACGTGCCGGCGCGCAACGGCACGATGATTCCGCTCATGGCAATCGCGCACCAGGTGCCGGGCCTGGCACCGTCGCAAATCACCCATCGAGACCAATACACCACCATGGACCTGAGCTACAACCTGGCGCCAGACGTGAGTACCGGTGAAGCCGATGCGATCATCCAGGTCACCGCCAACGGTCTGCGTATGCCTGGCGACATCCGCATTGCCGATAAAGACGACTTCACCGCGAAGATGCAACCAAATTCAATGCTGGTGCTGGTGCTGACGGCGATCGCGGTGGTCTACATCGTGCTGGGCATGTTGTACGAGAGTCTGGTGCATCCGGTGACGATCCTGTCCACGCTGCCAGCCGCGGGTATGGGCGCGCTGCTGGCGCTGTGGATCACCGACACCGAACTATCGGTGGTCTCGATGATCGCGCTGGTGCTGCTGATCGGCATCGTCAAGAAGAACGCGATCATGATGATCGACTTCGCTCTGGTCGTCGAACGCACGCATGGCAAAACGCCCATGGAAGCCGTGCGCGAAGCTTGTCTGGTGCGCTTCCGCCCGATCATGATGACCACCATGGTGGCGATCCTGGCGGCGGTGCCGCTGGCGGTGGGCCTGGGCGAAGGCTCGGAACTGCGACGCCCGCTCGGCATCGCGATGATCGGCGGCCTGTTGGTCTCGCAGAGCCTGACCCTGCTCAGTACCCCGGCCCTGTACGTGATTTTCTCCTGCCTGCGCGACCGCTGGCGTGCGCGACGCGAACGGCGCCAATCACGACGCCAACAATTACCGATGGCAGCGCAGCGCTGAGGCACGTCACGATGTGCGTCGGTCGCCGCACGCACAGGCGCCGGCAGCCACGCGACGATCGACCCGCCGCGCACGACGCACGCCTCGCGCCGGCTAGACCGCCTCCGCCATGCGGACAGCCGGTTAGCGCTTGACCGGCGCCTGTGCGGGCGGCACGTCGGTATCGGGCTGATCCATGTCAGGTGGCGGCAACGCCCCCTCCCCGGCCGCAACGGGTGCAGGGGGAAGTGGCGGCGCTGCGGGTGCAGGACCCGGCGGCGGAGCGGGAGGCGGCGACAACGGCGGCGACGGCCCCCGATCGCAAGCGGCAAGGCCGAACAGCAGCGACACAGCGACACAGCGACACAGCGACACAGCGACAAGCAGAGTAGGCTTCATTGACAGTCTCTCTCGCTGGAACAACAGATAGCCTAACGCGCCGGCTCCGCAGGTCGGCGCGAGTGACATGGCGCCGTTCATTTCAACAAAAATTAAACATAAATAATGCCTTTTGTCATCCGCGTTTCACCGCAGATCGACACGCTGGCGTCTCGTCCATGTCCCCGCACATGCATCCGCGCAAGACCGCCCTCGCCCTTGCGGCATTACAATCCCACGACACGCCGCTGGACATGCGCCAACGGCGCGTCTTGATTCTGGCCGACGGCCAGCGCAGCGCCGAGGAACTGGTCGCGCTGGGCGGGCACAATGCGGCGGCGATCATGCATGGCCTACTGCAACAAGGGTATCTGGATGACGGCCGTCATGCCGCCACGCCGCTTGCATCGGTCGCCACTTCCTCCGACCCACGCCGCGCACTGCTCAATGCGCGCATGTACCTGCTCGACCTACTGCAGTTGCAGCGCCATCCAGCCTCGCCGGCACTGCAACAGCGGCTGCGCGCGGCGCGCGAAGAAACCGCGACCCTGCACGCGATCGCGCAGGCGCTACGCACCATGCCAGAGATGACCTCCGAGCGTTACGCGCAGCGTATTCGTGAACGGGTGCTGGAAATACTGCCAGCGCCACTGCACGACGCGCTGGCCGCCGCCTGAACGCACAGGGCGCAGCGGATGGAACGCGCGCTCAAGGCGCACGGAAGTGCCGACGTAATCCCTGCCAACACTGCCGGTAGTCACGCTGGCGGTGCGCGGCTTCCAGCGCCTGCGAGGTCGGGCGCAACACTGCGCGGGTCTCGAACATGAAGGCCATGGTGTCGGCGATCACGTCAGGGCGCGTCAGGTCGGCCTGCGATGCCCTGTCGAACGTGGCGGCATCCGGACCATGCCCGCTCATGCAGTTGTGTAACGACGCACCGCCAGGCACGAAGCCCTCGGCCTTGGCGTCGTAAGCACCGTACACCAGGCCCATGAATTCGCTGGCGACATTGCGGTGGAACCACGGCGGCCGGAAGGTATGCTGGGCCACCAACCAACGTGGCGGGAAGATCGCAAGATCGACGTTGGCAGTGCCAGGAGTGTCACTGGGCGCGGTAAGCACGGTGAAGATGCTCGGGTCGGGATGATCGAAACTGATCGAACCGATCGCATTGAAACGGCGCAGATCGTATTTGTACGGCGCATAGTTGCCGTGCCAGGCGACCACGTCCAACGGCGAGTGCCCAATCGGCGCCTGCCACAAATGCCCCTGAAACTTGGCGATCAAGACGAAGTCGCCCTCGTCTTCCTCGTAGGCCGCCACCGGGGTGAGGAAATCGCGCGGGTTGGCCAAACCATTGGCGCCGATCGGCCCAAGTTCCGGCAAGCGCAGCAAGGCACCGAAGTTTTCGCAAACATATCCCCGCGAAGGGCCATCGGGCAGCGCGACACGAAACCGCACACCGCGTGGAATCACCACGATCTCCTGCGGCGCCACCTCCAGCGTGCCCAACTCGGTACACACGCGCAGCCGTCCCAGTTGCGGCACGATCAATAATTCCGCATCCGCATCGTAGAAGAAGCGCCCCTGCATCGACGCATTGGCCGCGTACAGATGTACCGCCACCCCATGCTGCGCCTCGGCCGAGCCGTTGCCGGCCATGGTGTACAGGCCATCGACGAAATCCAACGATGCTTCCGGCAACGGCAACGGACTCCACCGCAACTGGTCCGGAGACACCGGCCCATCCTGGAACGCGTTATGGAACCCGTACGCCTGGGTGTAGGCAACGAATCCACCATGCAACAACGCCGGCCGGATCCGGTACAGCCAGCTACGTCGGTTGGTCGCGCGCGGTGCGGTGAACGCAGTCCCCGACAACTGTTCGGCATACAACCCGTGGGCCACGCGCTGCGGCGAGTTCTGCCCGACCGGCAACGCCCCCGCTACCGCCTCGCTAGCGAATTCGTTACCGAAACCGGACTGATAGCGAAGGGAATCGAAGTGCATGATCGGACTCGCAATGACGGAAAACGTAACGCGTGGAGAGCTTACCGCCAGCACAGTGTACGCAGCCGCAGGACGCCAAGTGCTGCGGACGACGCGAGCGCATTGCCCGGCGCGGCGGTCAAAGCACGCCGCGCTTGATCTGATCGCGCTCGATACTCTCGAACAGTGCCTGGAAATTGCCTTCGCCGAAGCCTTCGTTGCCCTTGCGCTGGATGATCTCGAAGAAGATCGGACCGATGCAATTCTGGGTGAAGATCTGCAGCAACTTGCGCTGTTTGGTCTCCGGATCGGCGTCGATCAGGATCTTGTTCCTGGCCAGCCGTGCCACATCCTCGCCATGGTCGGGAATACGCTGATCGATAACATCGAAATAAGTATCGGGCGTTTCCAAAAACTCCACCCCGGCCGCGCGCATGCGCTCCACGGTCACGTAGATATCGTCGGTGAAGCAGGCGATGTGCTGGATACCCTCGCCATGGTAAGCGTCCAGGTATTCGTTGATCTGGCTCTTCGGATCGGACGATTCATTGAGCGGGATGCGCACCACGCCATCGGGCGCGGTCATCGCCTTAGACACCAAGCCGGTCTTGGCGCCCTTGATGTCGAAGTAGCGGATCTCGCGGAAATTAAACAGCCGCGCGTAATAATCCGACCAACGCTGCATGTTGCCGAAATACAAGTTGTGCGTCAGGTGATCGATGAAGGTCAGGCCAAAGCCGACTGGATACAACTCGGCACCGGGCACCGGCTCGAACTCGGCATACACCGATCCCGTATCACCATACTGATCGACTAGGTACAGCATGCAGTCGCCAATACCCTGGATCACAGGTGCCGGCACCGCGCGGGTATCGGGCTTGTTCGCCACAGCTTCGCCACCGTTCTCCAGCACCTTGGCGAACACCACATCGGCCGGACGCTTGAAGCGGATCGCGAAACCGCAGGCGCAGGGACCGTGTGCGGCAGAGAAATCGGCAGCGAACGAATCCGGCGCCTCGTTCACCAGGAAGTTGACCCCACCCTGCCGGTACACCGTGATCGCGCGATGGCGGTGACGCAACACCGCAGTGAAGCCCATGCGGCGGAAATACTCATGCAGACGCTCGCCCTGACCGGCGGGCGCGGCGAACTCGACGAACTCGAAACCGTCGATGCCCATCGGGTTGTCGAAGGTGGTGACCTGCATGCCGAGGTTGGTCGGCTGCGGCGGATGTTGCGGCTGTGCACGCATGACCGTCTCCTGGAACAGGAGTCGCGGCGACCGCAGCGGAGATTTCACATGCGGACGGACGCCAGACTCGCGAGAATGGAGCAAAAGCTTCTTCTCCCTCCATTATAGTTACAAATGAAACAACTATCAAGGTGCAACGCAGTATGATGATCGCAACGCCCGTCTCACCGACGTCTGACCAGTCCTCGCTGGATCTCGAGCAGTTCCTGCCCTACCGCATCAGCGTGCTGTCCAACCGGATCAGCAGCAACATCGCCCGTGTCTATGGCGAACGCTACGGCATGGCGGTGACCGAATGGCGGGTGATGGCGGTACTGGCGCTGTATCCGGGGCTGTCAGCCGGGGAGGTCTCCGAGCGCACCGCGATGGACAAGGTGGCGGTGAGTCGCGCGGTGGCCCGCCTACTCGAGCGCGGCTTCATTCATCGCGAGACGCACGGCGATGACCGCCGCCGCTCGGTGCTGCACCTGACCCACGCAGGTGTGGAGGTCTATCATGTGGTCGCACCGATGGTGTTGGAATGCGAACGACGCCTGCTGGCACCGTTCAACGAAGACGAGCAACACCTACTGCACCAACTGATCGACCGCCTGGCGACCGAAGGCCTGGCCAACATGACCGGCCGCTGAGACCGTGCTGTCGCGGTTGCAGGGTGCGCCTGCAACCACGATAGCAGCCCAGGAGACGGCGCTGTCGCGATCATGCTGCTACGGCTTCGGCGGCGCCCATTCCTTGAAGAACGCGAAGAGCTTTTTGCGGTCGTAGCTCTTACCCTTCTCCAGCTCGCCGGTAAACTGCGAGTGCAGCAACTTGCCGTCGGCATCGAGCACGAGCAGGTGCGGGAAAGACACGATCTTCGGGTACTGCGCCAGAAACGCTTGGTTCTCGTTGTCTTCGCTGAAATTGACCTTGACCCAGACGTAGTTGGCATCACGGAAGCTGCGCAGTTCTGCATCCTCCTGGATAAACGCATCGAGGATGTGGCACCACGAACACCACTCCCCGCCCACGTCGAGCATGATGCGCTTGCCACCACGCTTGGCCTCGACGATCGCCGTCTTCAAGTCGTCGACCGGATCGCGGTGCGGATCGAACTGCGCGCTCAGCGCCGCCGCCGCGGCCACGTCGGCCGCCGCCGGGGTGTTGCCCGAGGCCACCGGCTGGCTCGGATCGGCCACCGGCGGCTTCTGCACCGAGGTATCCAACGGCTTGGCCGGCGCTGGCGCATCGTGGGGCGGCGCATTCTTGTCGCAAGCGCCAAGCGCCAACATCAACGCCAGCGCAGTCCACATCGTCTTGTTCATCGACATTGCGACATCCTCAAGGTCATTTGATGCCATGCATCAACTTATTGATCAGCGGTGCAATGAGAAACAGCAACACGCCCGAGCCCAGCAACGCCCAGAAACCGAAAGTGTAGCCTTTCAGCGCCGAGGCCACCGTCATCCCGCTCTCGCCGCTGACTCCCGCGGCGAAGATGCCCGAAAGATTGTTGCCGATCGCGGTGGACAGGAACCAACCGCCCATGGCGAAGGCCACGACCTTGGTCGGCGCCAGCTTGGTGGTCATCGACAAACCGATCGGCGACAGGCACAACTCGCCGACGGTCTGGATCACGTAGACCATGAACAAGGTCCAGAACGGGATCTTGCCAGCACCATCGACCAGCGCGGACAACGCGTACATCAGCAGCGCGAAGGCCAGACCATTGAAGATTAAGCCCAGGCCGAATTTGCGCGGGATCGACGGATTGGCCGAGCGCAGCGCTACCCACAGCAACACGAACACCGGCCCCAGCACCAGAATTGCCAGCGTATTGACCGACTGGAACCAACCAACCGGAAAGATCCAGCCGCCCAGATCGCGCTCGACGATATTCTGGGCGAGGAAGTTGAACGAGCTGCCCGCCTGCTCGAAGAACATAAAGAACATCACGTTGAACACGAACACGATCAACATCGCAATCGAACGATCGCGCGGCACCTTGCCCTCGCGGATGCCCTCGATCAGGATCATCGCGCACAAGGCCACGAACAGGGTGGTCAGGATCCAGCCGAGAATGCTGGCATCGATGAGCAGCAGGCCATAGGCCGTGGGAATCAACAGCAGCGTCGCCAACAGCACCGCAACCGTGCGGCCCATACCTTCGCCACCGACAGGCGGCCGGCCCACCGGGCCAAGCTGACACCGTCCGATCCAAAACCACACCAGGCTGATCAGCATGCCGATCCCCGAGGCGATGAACACATATTTGTAGGCCGGCATGGCCTCGGTGCCGAACAGCTTATCGGCCAGTAGGCCCGTCAAGATCGGCGCGAAGAATCCGCCCGCGTTGATGCCCATGTAGAAAATCGTGAACCCCGAATCGCGACGCGGGTCGCTGGGCGGATACAGCTTGCCGACCATGGTCGAAACGTTCGGCTTGAACAGGCCGTTGCCGGCGATGATCGTGGCCAGGCCGATCTTGAATATTGCTTCGTTGGGAACCGCGATCAGGAATAGCCCGACCGACATGACCACCGCACCGATCAACAACGAGCGCTGATAGCCGATCAGCCGGTCGGCCACGAAACCGCCGAACAGCGCCGAGGCGTACACCAGCGCCAGATAGGCGCCATAGAGTTTATTGGCCGGCGCCTCGCCCGTCCCGGCGCCCTTGAAGAATTCGGCCACGATATACAGGGTCAGCGCCCAACGGATGCCGTAGAACGCGAAGCGCTCCCAGAATTCGGTCATGAACAGCATCCACAACGGACGTGGATGGCCCAGCAGGGTTTTGAACTCGGGCGGCTGCGGTGAGGCGGGGTGGTTCGACGCGACGACGTCAACACTCATTCGGTGTTCCCTTGCGTATTCAGTATGGGCTGGGGGTAGGCATCCGGCCAGGCCGGGCGACGGGCGAGGATCACCGAGCGGGCGCTTGACGTCAAATGCCGTGAAGTTCCAAACCCTGGAAGCGAGAAAAACCGGCCGCGGCAAGCAAAACAAGCGCCCCCATGGTGCCAACGCCGCAACGCCATCCGAACACCGCTTTCCCACAGCGGCAGCCTCGAAAAACAAGGCATCGGCAGAAGAACGGGGCATCGCCTGCGCCACGCGCTACGGCGACATCGCGTGCCGCATCGCCTGCCGGTCAGCGTCCACGCGTCCTGAATCCTAGCGATCCATTCCCACCGACGTGCGCACCTCGAACAACTCGGGGAAGAACGTCAACTCCAATGCTTGCTGCAGGAAACCGACACCACTGGAACCGCCGGTACCGCGCTTGAAGCCGATCACCCGCATCACCGTGCGCATGTGGCGGAAGCGCCAGAGTTGAAACTGCGTCTCCAGGTCCACCAAGTCCTCGCACAGCGCGTATTCGCGCCAATAGCGATCGGTGTACTCGTAGATGCGCTCGAACACCGGGCGCAGCAAAGAATCGCTGACATGCGGCTGACGCCAATCGCGCGCATGATAGATCGCCGGCACCGCATGGCCGAAGCGGGCCAGATAGCGCAAGAATTCTTCGTACAGACTGGGCGCTTCCAGCACCGCTCGCAGCGCGGCCTGGCCCTCGGGGTCATGGTCGAACACCGGCAACATCTGCACGTTCTTGTTGCCGAGCATGGATTCGATGAGACGGTACTGCAACGACTGGAACCCGGAAGATGGCCCCAGCACATCGCGGAAGCCCATGTACTCCGATGGCGTCATCGTCTCCAGCACAGACCACTGCTCGGTGAGCTGACGCAGCACCTGCTTGCTACGCGCCAACACCTTGCGACACGGCCACACGGCATCGCGCTGCAAATACGCGATTGCCGCCTGCAACTCGTGCCCCAGCAGCTTCAACCACAGCTCGGAGGTCTGGTGCTGGATGATGAACAGCATCTCGTCATGGTGCGGCGGGTCCGACAGTGGTTGCTGCGCCGACAGCAGCCGATCCAGGCGCAAGTAGCCGCCATAGGTCAGACGGCCTTCCAGATCGGTATGGATCCCGGTTTCGAGCGGGCGCTGGTTGTGTTCGACGGGCATGGGTGGCGCGGACAGTCTGGGCCGGCAAGGGTACCGCAGCGACGGCTGTCGCAGCTTGTTACGCGCGCCCAGGCGAACCGTCACAGCTTCCGAGCAGACACCGGCGTGTGCGAAGCGCACTCGTGTAAGCCGCTTTCGTCATCGCTGTATCCACGCAAAGGCCCTGCCGTTGTCGCGTCGGTCAACACAACCGGCACGCAGCACAATGAACGCCCCTCAGTCGTCGAACGGATCGCTCTCGGCAACGCTGGACGCTCCCTTGGCCCGCGGCGGACGCGCACAGGGACGGCTACGGATTTCCACATAAAACTGTGTGCCACCTGCGGCGACCAACGCATCCACCGCGCGCAGCAACTCCGCCGGCGGCAGCACCGTGGCGTTGGCCTGCTCTGCACCAAACAGCGTATCGAAATCCCAGTAGTCGGCGCCGGCCGGCAAGGTCTTGCGACGCTCGCGACGAATGTACTTGCGGATATCGTGCTTGGCCGCATCGAGCAAGCGATCGGGGTGCTTGCCCTCGATGTGGAGCCGGTAGGTCTTCTTCACTGCGAACATCCTGAAAAGGGAACAGGCGACGGCTGCCGTGGCGCACGCGCGCTACGGCCGCACGGCCGCGCACGTGCGGCGCAGGGGCGACGCGGGCCGCCATGGTGCCAGAACCTGCCGCACGCTGCGGATTGTCCGGATCATCGAGGACTGCCCCATCGCTGCCGACGCAGGATAGGCCACAATAGCCGGCTGGCGCGCCGACCGGCGCCGCTGCCACCTGACCAGGAGCCGTTCGATGTTCGTAGTGTGTGGAGAAGCCTTGTACGACATCTTCATCGACGGCTATGCCGGCACGTCGGTTGGCATGACCGCACGACAGGGCGGCTCGCCGTTCAACGTGGCGATCGGCCTGGCCAGGCTGGGCTCGGCCTCGGCGCTGTTCACTGGCCTGTCCACCGACCCGCTGGGACGCCAATTGCGCGCCACCCTGGAGCGCGAAAGGGTGACGCTGGACTACTGCGTGGACAAACGCGAGGCGACCACCCTGGTGATGGTCGCGCTGGATGCCGGCGGTGTTCCCAACTACGCGTTCTACGGCACCGGCTGCGCCGACCGCGCATTGACCAGCCTCGATCTGCCGACCTTGGCCCCTGCGGTCGGCGGCCTGCATTTCGGCTCCTATACCCTGGTCGCCGAAACCACCGCCAGCACCTTCCAGGCCCTGGCCGAGCGCGAACGCGCGCAGCGGCTGATCTCGCTGGACCCGAACGTGCGGCCCACCGTGGAACCGGACATGGCGGTATGGCGTGCGCGGCTGACGACGTGGATCGCCCTGGCGCACGTGATCAAGGTCAGCCAGGAAGACATCGAACTGCTGTACCCCGACCAAGATCCGTTCGCCATCGCCCGCAGCTGGCTACAGCAGGGGCCATCGCTGGTGGTGATGACCCTGGGCGGCGACGGTGCGGTGGCCTGGAGCGGCGACAGCGAGGTGCGCGTCGCCGGGCGGGTGGTGCAGGTGGCCGACACCGTCGGCGCCGGCGACAGCTTCCAGGCCGCCCTGCTGCACCAACTGCCCAACCTGGCCGCACTCTCTGCGCTGGGCAGCACCCCCGCCGCACTGGAGCAGCTCGTGCGCTTTTGCGTGGCCGCAGCGGCGATCAACTGCACCCGTGCCGGAGCCAACCCGCCATCCCTTGACGAGGTGCGCAGCGCACTCTGAGGCGCATCCCGGCACCACTCAAGCCCGCGCGATCGGCGCCGATATCCAGGACCTGAGGGTCGCCCCGGGGCCGCGCATGCGGCAAGGCGTGCCCACCCACGGGGAGGATAACCGGGCATGCCGGATCAACGCGACGAGCCGCCAGTGAGCGGATTGCGCAAGCTATTGTCGCCGCGGCGGCGCGATCCGGTACCCGCGACCGCTGCCGCCGCCAAAGCGCCAGCGCGCACGCGCAAGCAGGCGCACGTGCAGACGCAAGAGGTCGTGCCATTGCCCCCCCCCGCGATCGACCCGGCCGCGGCCACTGCGGCACTGATTCGCCTGTTTCAGCACGCCCACGAACCCCCGGAACTGCTCGGCGCCTTCGCCGACGGCATGGCCGGGCTGCATGGCGAACTCGGCGACATGGGCAGGCGCCTGCAATCGGCGGCCAGCAGCGGCGACTGGCCAAGCTACGGCCGCGCGCTGCGCCAACTCATCGACAAATACATCCGCACCATCGATGTGGACGACCCACTGGCCGGACCCAGCGACAGCGAGCGTCTGCGCGACCTGCTGCGCCAAACCGTGGCCGGTGCCCTGGCCTCGCTGCTGCACACCCTGCCGGAACTGGCCAACGAAGCCGAAGCCAGCGGCGAGGCAGTACGCCAGTGGCAACCCGGGCAGTCGTTGGAACCGGTGGCACAACGCGTGCGCGAGTTGTGCCACCAGATCGCGCTGCGCGCTAACGACAGCCAGGAACAGCAGACCCTGCTACTGAGCCTGTTCGACCTGTTGCTGGAGAACATCGGCGAACTGCTCGACGACACCAGTTGGCTACAAGGCCAGATCGCGGTGGTACGCGACCTGATCGTAGGGCCGCTGGACCGCTACTCGATCGAAGAAGCGCGCGGCAACCTGCGCGAAGTGATCTACAAGCAGGGCCTGCTCAAGCAGAGCATCGCCGAATCCAAGGAAGCGATGAAAGGCATGATGGTGTCCTTCGTCGAAGAACTGAACGGCATGGCAACCAGCACCGGCGAGTTCCACGACCGCATCGCCGATTACTCGCAGACCATCCGCGACGCACGCAGCATCGCCGACCTCAACCGACTGCTGCAGGAAGTGCTACAAGACACCGGCCATGTACAGCAGCAGGCACTGCAAGCACGCGACCACCTGATCGCCGCGCGCCAGGACGTGGAAGCGGCCGAGCAACGCATCCTGCACCTGGAACAGGAACTACGCGACGTCAGCGACCTAGTGGGAGTGGACCAGCTCACCGGCAGCCTCAACCGTCGCGGCCTGGACGAACTTTTCGCGCGCGAGTTGGTGCGCACCGAACGCAGCGCGCAGCCGCTGTGCGTGGCGATGTTGGACATGGACGACTTCCGCACGCTCAACGCAACCTACGGCCACGCCGGCGGCGACGCCGCACTGCGCCATGTGGTCGAGGTGGCGCGCACCACCCTGCGTGCCAGCGATGCAATCGCGCGCTTCGGCGGCGAGGAATTTCTATTGCTGATGCCGGACTGCACGATCTTCGAGGCCAACGCGGCGGTAAACCGGGTGCTGCGTGCCCTGTCCCAGCGCGCGTTGACGCACGAGGACCAGCGCGTCTTCGTCAGCTTCAGCGCCGGAGTGGCGATGCGCGCGGCCGGCGAAAATCAGGACGCCCTGGTACGGCGTGCCGACCGCGCGATGTACGAAGCGAAGAAGGCAGGCAAAAACTGCGTGGTTTCTGCGGATTAGCCTGCACTCCGAACCGCTGTTGGGAAACACGGCACTCGCAACAGCGTAGCGCTCGCGCACAACGGCCATCCCCAGCCCACGCGCATCGCATGCACAGCCCCGCCCCTATCCGGGCGGATCGCGCAGCAGCTTGATCTGCTGCGGCGACTCCAGCGCGATCCCGTCCTCGGCCAGACGCTGCAGCAACGCGAAGAACAGATCGCTGCGGGTGGCGTAGACCAACCGCGGCGAGACGACATAAGCGTAACTGTTGAGCGTGATGCTGCCATTGGCGATGGAGTCGATGAACACCGACGGCACCGGCTCCTGCAGCACGCCCGGATGCGCCGCGTATAACTCCAGCAACAACGTCCGCAGCCTTGCCACATCGGTGTCCAACGGGACCGCGAACTGGATCTGCACCCGCCCCAACGGCCCGGCCAGGGTCATGTTGCGCAAAGTCTTGGTGATAAATTCGGAGTTGGGCACGATCAGCGTGGAGCGGTCGCCCACTTGGATCTCGGTGGAGCGCACGCTGATGCGCCGCACATCGCCTTCATAGTCGCCGATCTTGATCCAGTCGCCGATTTTCACCGGACGTTCGGCGAGCAGGATCAGGCCGGAGACGAAATTCTGAGTGATCGACTGCAAGCCGAAGCCGATACCGACCGACAATGCGCTGAGCACCAGCGCGATCCGCTCCAGGCCGATACCCAGCGCGGCCAGCGCCCACAGCGTGGCCAGCAAAATGCCCGCATAACGCGCCATGGTACTGATCGAATTGCGTGCGCCATCGTCCAGTTCGGTCTTGGGTAGATAGGTCTGCGTCAACCAACGGTGCAGGTACTGCATCGTGGCTAGGCCCAACAGCAACACCAGCACTGCACGCGCGATCGCGCCCGGATACAACACCACCTTGTCGCTGACCCGGATGCCCTCGAACAACAGCGAGAACCTTTCGGAGAAGATCGACACATTCGTGCCGAATGGCATCAACAACACGCCAACGCCGATCAGCAGCAGCAACACACGCAATAGCGCCGAGGTCAAGACGCCGGCCTGCTCCAGAAGGCTGGGACGCACGCCGAAAGCACCGTTGGCGACACGGCTGATACGGCCAATGTGGCCATCGCTGGCGAACAGCCATAGCGCGAAATCGTCGGCGAAGTTCATCATCAGGCGCATTGCGCCGACGATCATCGTGATCCAGATGAGCTGGCGGGTGATGAACAAGCCCAGATGCAGATAGCCCAACAGTGACGCCAGCAGCGCCACCACCACTACCACCTTGACCAACACACCGATCAACGCCAATGCACCACGATGTTGACTGGACGGCGGCTGCGCATGGGCCAGGGCCTGCGCCACAGCCTCGGCGTACTGGCGTCGACGCAACCGCGACAGGCTATTGACCGTCGCCAGAATCAGCACGGCGTAGGCCAGCGTGACCACTCCATCGACCGCGACCGTGGTGGCATCGCCGATACGACTGGCCTGGTTCAACACCAACAGCATGCCGCTGATCCAGGCCAGCGCCGCAGTCGCCCAGGTGTATTTGCGTAAACGCCGCGCGGTGGCGTCGTCGATCGGAAACAACCGCCAACTCGGCTGGTTGGGCAGCAGCACGCTGGCCCCCAGCGACCCCATGAATGCAGTCGCGAAGCTCACCACGACGAACCCGCTCAGCACAGCCTCCAGCCGCGCCGGTATCGCGTCGATGCTACGCAGCGTCTCGGCCAGCACCAGCGCGGCAAGACCAGGGGTCAGCGTGCCCAGCAGCAGGAACCACAGCGCCAACCCGGAACGACGCAGGCGGCTGCCCGGCGCACGCGACATCGCATAGCGTTTACCCAGCCAGCGCAGCAGATAACGCAATGGAAACAGCAAGGACAACGCCAACGCGACACCGATGCCGAGCGCACCGGCACCGCGATCGGCAAGCGCCGTATCCAACGCCTGCACCGCCTGTGCGTACAACCCCAACAGACGGTCGCGATCGTCGGGAAAATCACTGGCGATCTGCTGCCACAGCGCGGGCGACAGCGGCGAGGGCGAGCGCAGCGACAGCTCCTGGCTGAAATGCTCGGCGCGCGCACGCTCGATGTCATCGGCTAGCTGTCTGGCCTCCATCGCGAGCAACTTGCCGCGCTTGATCCCCGAATCCAGCCTGCCGTGCTGGCGGGTGAAGGCATTGCGCTGGGCGGTGATGTCGGGTCCGTCGCCGGAAGCGGCCGGTCCGAGTTGCTGCAGGCGGGCATCCACCTGCGCCAACTGCGGCGACAGGGTCGACACCACCCCCTGCGCCTCGTCCTCAGCGTCGCCCACCTTCACCACCAGATCCTGCAATGCCCCCTGGTCGACGGCATCGGCCTGCGCGCGGCGGGCATCCTTCAACGCCTGCTCGGCTTGGTCCAGCAAGACCTGCGGATCCTGCGGCATGGCCGCACCCTGCGGCTGAGCGGACGCGACCAGAGCCGCGCACAGCAACACCACCAGCACTAAGTAACGCCGCAAGGACAAGGACACGAAACGGGGCAACAAGCGCACGCAGAGACCAACATGGGCAAACGCGGACCACCGCGCGTGCGGCGCACTATACGACGCCCTGCTTGAACCGAAGCAACGCCAGCGACACAGCGCATCCAAGGCAGATGCCACGACACATTCAGCCCAGCGAGCCGATTCCAGCCGGCCGCGTCAGCCTGCACCAGCAGCACGATGTTGCCAGATGGATCAGCTGCTTGACCAGCAGCGGATCTGCTCCAACTCGCGCACCTTGCCCTACCGAACGCCGATTGGAAATCGCCACAACACCTTGCGGGCGGTGTTGCATCTGGAAATTGCGTCTAAGCTACGTACCCCCAGTCGCCACCATCCGCCGATGCTCTACGCGCAAGTCCACCTCACCTTGCCCGCCTGGATCCACGATGCGGTCGACCCACAAGCCGTCTATGCCAGCGATACCGACAAAGTGGCGCTGGCGGTGGAACTGTCGCGTCTGAACTTGGAAGCCGGCAGCGGTGGTCCGTTCGGCGCGGCGGTCTTCGGCCCGGATCACCGGATCATCTCGGTCGGCGTGAACCGGGTGGTGCCGCAAACCACCTCGCTGGCGCATGCCGAGAACATGGCCTACATGCTGGCCCAGCAACGCCTGCAAAGCCCGCGTCTGAACGCTGTGCTGTCTCCGGTCACCCTGGCGACCTCCTCGCAACCGTGCTGCCAGTGCTATGGCGCGACCATCTGGGCCGGCATCGACCGCCTGCTGATCGGTGCCAGCGCCGAGGACGTCATGGCACTGACCACATTCGACGAAGGCCCACTACCAGCGGACTGGGTCGGCGAACTGGAACGCCGCGGTATCGAGGTGGTACGCAACCTGCACCGCGATGCCGCCTGCGCGGTCCTGCGTCGCTACGGCGAACTCGACAGCCCCCGCTACTGACCCCGCCAACCAAGGCTTGCCCATGTCCTCCGTCAACGGCCTGCTGTGCTATTGCCGGCCCGGCTTCGAACCCGAACTGGCCGCAGAACTCAACGCGCGCGCCGCCAGCATCGGGCTCGCCGCCTACGCACGCACCGAACGTAACAGCGGCTATGCGCTGCTGATCTGCGACACCGCACTGCCACCGCACACGCTGCCCTGGCGCGAATTGATTTTCGCGCGGCAGAAATTGCACCTGCTGGCCGAACTGCGCGACCTGCCACCCCACGACCGCATCGGACCAATCTTGCTGGCGCTGGCCGGGCAGGCACGTTGTGGCGATCTATGGGTCGAACACCCGGACTCGGACACCGGCAAGCCACTGTCGGGCCTGGCACGCAGCTTCGGCAACGCGTTGCGTCCAGCGCTGCGCAAGGCCGGCCTGCTCAGCGACACGCCGCACCCCCGGCTACCGCGCCTGCACGTGTGCTTCATGAACGGCACCCACGCCCTGCTCGGGATCGCCGACAGCGACGACAGTGCGCTGTGGCCGTTGGGCATTCCACGGCTGAAGCTGCTGCCCGATGCCCCCTCGCGCTCTGCGCTGAAGCTGGAAGAAGCGCTGCTGACGCTCCTGACGCCGCACGAGCGCGAAACCCTGCTGCGGCCAGGCATGCGCGCCGCCGACCTCGGCGCCGCCCCCGGCGGCTGGACCTGGGTGCTGACCCGCCAACATCTGCACGTGACCAGCGTGGACAACGGCCCTCTACGCCAACACGTGCTCGACAGCGGGCTGGTCGATCACCTGCGCGCCGACGGCTTCCACTGGAAACCGCCACAACCGCTGGACTGGATGGTCTGCGACATGGTCGAACAACCGCGCCGCGTCGCCGAGCGCATGGCCACCTGGTTCCGCGAAGGCTGGTGCCGGCATGCGATCTTCAACCTCAAGCTGCCGATGAAAAAACGCTGGGACGAAACTCAACTGTGCCTGGATCTATTCGCCGAGCGCGCCGAACGCCCACTGCAACTGCGCGCCAAACAGCTGTATCACGACCGCGAAGAGATCACCGTGCTGGCGATACCGGGCTGAGCACACGGCGCCGGTTGCATCCGTTGATCGCCTCCAGCAGATCGCACCAACGACGAATGCCTGAAAACGCCCGCTACAACACGATGCGCTGCCCGCCAGCGCCAGCGGAGCGGTAAATCGCATCGACGATGCGGATATCGCGCAAGCCTTCTTCGCCCGGTGCACGCAATGGCCCACCGGTGAGAATCGCCAGGGCGTCCTCGTCCATCTGCAACGCCTGCTGATGACGCACCATCGCATCGAACACACGCCCGTCGCTGGCCTGGCCATGGATGCCGTCGTAGGCCTGGAAGGGAGCCAATCCATACCAGCCGCGTTCGCATTCGGCGCGCAGCCGATTCATATTGCAACCGAAGCTGGTTGCACACTCGGCCACAACGCCATGCGGAAATTCCAGGGTGAACCGCATGTATTCGTCGACCTCGTCGAACAACACTGGCCGTTCGGTGGAACGAATCGCGCTGACCGCCAGCGGCTCGGCGCCCACCGTGTAGCGCGCCGCGTTGAGCGGATACACGCCCATGTCGTACATCGCACCGCCGCCGAACTGCCTGCGCAGGCGCCACGGCCGCTGCGCCGGATCGGTGTCGCGATAGCCGTCGTAGCCGGCTTCCGCGTATACCTTGCGCATCGCGCCGAACGGACGTTCGCTGGCCAACGCGATGACCCGTCGCGTGTTCGGCTCATGCTGCATGCGGTAGCCGATACTCAAGCGCACCTTGTTGCGCGCGCAGGCGTCGATCATCGACTGGGCCTGATCCGCATGCAGCGCCATCGGCTTCTCGCACCACACATGCTTGCCCGCCGCTGCAGCGCGCAGCGTCAGTGGCGCATGTAGCGAGGTCGGCGTCACGACGTAGACCACATCGATTGCCGGGTTGTTGGCGATACGCTCCAGGTCGTCGTAGCTGTAGACGTTGCGATCGGGGATGCGGTATTTGGCCTGCCAGTGCGGAATTTTATGCGGCGAGCCGGTGACGATGCCGACGAGCCGGCAATACCGGGTCAATGCCAAGCCCGGCGCCAAGCGCTCGCTGGCGTAACTGCCCAGTCCAACCAGCGCCACGCCCAACGGCTTGCGACGCTTGCCGCGCATGGCTGCCCACAGCGGCGTGGCCAATGTTCCAGCAGCCGCAGCAGACAACGCGCTCGACAGCAAAAGACGGCGATTCGGCGAGCACAGCATCATGTGCAACTCCAACCGTACAGTGTCCGCAGGTTAACCGATTGGTCGCGGCGGGTATGGCACACTGCCGCCTCCGCACTCCAGGAAGACGCTCATGCCCCGCCTTTTCCTCGCTATCGCCGCCTTGCTACTGGCCTCCCCTGCAGGTGCACAAGACACCCTCTTCAGCGCCCACGACCTAATCGGCGATGGTGTGTTCACCCATAACATCGAAGGACCAGCGACCGGACCAGACGGTGCGTTGTACGTAGACAATTTCGGCCACGACGGCACCATCGGCCGCGTCGACCGCGATGCCGCCGGGCACCCGCGCGCAACGCTGTTCGTGGAGCTCCCCCACGGCAGCATCGGCAACGGCACCCGCTTCGACCACAACGGGCTCATGTACGTGGCCGACTACGTCCAGCATCGCATCCTGCGCATCGCCTTGCACAGCAAGCAGATCGAGGTCTACGCCACGCTTGCCGGTGCATTCCAGCCCAACGATATCGCGATGGCGCCGGACGGCACCCTGTACGCCAGCGATCCGGACTGGAAACACAACGTCGGCCAACTGTGGCGCATCGATCGCGACCGCAGCGCGCACCTGATCGAAACCGGTATGGGCACGACCAACGGCATCGAGGTCAGCCCGGACGGCAAGCGCCTATACGTCAACGAGAGCGTGCAGCGCAAGATATGGGTCTACGACCGCGCCGGCGACGGCACGCTGTCCAACAAACGGCTATTCGCCAGCTTCGTCAATTTCGGCCTGGACGGCATGCGCTGCGACGCCGACGGCAATCTGTACATCGCCCGCTACAATGCCAGCAAGGTGCTGGTACTGGCTCCCGACGGAACCGTCCTGCACGAAGTCGCGACCAAGGGCCGCAAGCCCACCAACCTGGCCTTCGGCGGCAAGGACGGACGCGACGTCTATGTGACCATGCAGGATCGCGGCGCGATCGAAACGTTCCGCAGCGATCATCCAGGGCGCGAACACGGGCAGTGATGGGATACGCATCGCAGTGGCGTCTCAATCGGCGCAATCGCCGCAGGGCATCCTGCGTCCCTCGACTGGAGGAACGCACACATGCAGCCGATCGCATTGAACGACCCGGCCGGCTTCGCCGAGGAATTCCTGCGACTGACCCTACTCCAGGGATTCCAGTCGCTGACCAAACGCGACCTGGAGTTACTGATTTTCGTCTTACTGGAACGCGACGGCGCGATCGCGCGCAGCGATTCCAACGCGTTGGTGGCGCTGCGCCTGCGCGTGACGCCGGCCAAAGTGAAGGGCCTGCGCCGCGACGGCTACGCTCGCTGGCGCGCACTGGTACCGGAGGACGGCGAGACCGCGCTGCAGCGCATCGTCGCCGCGCTATTGACCGAAGACAACCTGCGCGCCGGGGCAAAGCATGTCAGCGAACGCAGCAAAAAAGATGGCTTCCTGGCGATCCGCATCGAGCACCCCGATGACCAACAGCGCTTCGAACAAGCCATCCTCGACGTCGGCGCGATGCCGGTGTACGAGCGCAACCGCGATGTGATCGCGGTGCGCTTCGACACGTTGCTGAAGATCGCCGAGCGATGGGGTTACCTGCAGCCGGAACCGGAAAAGGTGACGCGCGCGCTGGAAAAGTTGGCCCCCACCGCAGAAGAAGTCGCCGACCTGCTGAAACAGGACCTGAGCAAGCTACGCTGGCAGGATGTGCGCAGAGCGCTCAACAGCCTTGGCGTCAAAGCCATCGCCAGCACCGCCGAAGATGGGTTGAAGGGACTATTGAAACTCGCGTTCCCGTTCATTCCCATCTGAAAACGTCACCGCTCACTGTTATCGCCGCACCGGAGTCCATCGTGTCCATGCTCTACCCTATCGCCATCCTCATCGCCTGCCTGTCCGCGACGATCGCCATGCCCGCCACCGCGCAAAATCTCAACGCGACCTCCAGCGTGACCACCGAACCGCTGCGCGAGGTTCCTGCCCTGGTCCGCTCGCAGCCGCTGAGCAACGGCGTGGTGACCCACCAGGTCCAGTTACCGGTCGCTGCCGGCGAAGCGCCGGTGACCGTGCGCACGATCCAACCCGAACGCGTCGCAGGCAACTACCACATCGACTTCGACGCGCTGGACAGCGATCACGACGGCTACATCAGCCGCAGCGAGGCACAGGCCAATCCAGCGCTGGCCGACGAATTCGATGCACTGGACACCTCGCATAGCGGACGCCTCAGTCGCGCGCAATTGGCCGGCTGGCTGTAAACCCAGCTTCGTGGCGCAGGTCGCTTACGACACCTGCACAGGTCGTTTCCGTTTCGATAAGCATCACGCATACCAAACGCTGCGCACGCAATGGCATACGCGCAACTGCCAGACAGCAAGGGAAATACGCGTTGAGCAAGGCGGCTGCGCGCCGATGCAGCACCGATTTTTTAGACACGATTAAGAGTAGCTAACAAAACGACTGCGTCGCCGCCGGATGGGCGCGGGCCGTGTTCGGAATCCTCATGCACCCCTTTGTACACTGAGGTTCCTGCGCGCTGTCAGCCCCCACCCGACAGCGACTCGCGGCGTTTTCTTAGCCACTCTATTGCGTTCGGGCCGATGTTTTTGACTCCTTTCCAGCAAGACGAAGCGACTGCCGCATGCATCTGCGGCGTAGTGACCACGATGCTCAGCTTGCAACACATACTCACATGCCGGACGCGCGCTTCCAGAATGCATGCATCAGCAGCGGCAATTTGCCGGCCAGCCCCAGCAGCGGCCCACGCAAAAGGGTCAGGTGCAGGTCATCGTTGGAGAACACACGATTGATCGTATCGAAACCGTAAGCAGCGACGGTGTTGTCACTGCGCCGTGCACGCGCCCAGCGCGCCAACCGATGCGGCGCAGCCCAATCGACACCGCGCGCCTGCGCCTGCCGCACCAGCGCAGTCAGTGCGGCGACATCGCGCAGGCCGAGGTTGACTCCCTGCCCAGCCAGCGGGTGCACCACATGCGCAGCATCGCCGAGCACCAACAGGCCGTCGCGTCGATACGTTTCCACCAGTTGTCGACGTAGCGGGAATCCGACCCGCAGCGACGCGGCACGTACCGTGCCCAGGCGCGCACCGAAAGCTTGGGTCAGTTCCGCGCCAAAGGCCGCCTCATCCAGCGCCAGCACCCGCGCCGCCTCCGCCTCGGGCAACGTCCACACGATCGAGCTGCGACCATCGGCAAACGGCAGCAATGCCAGCGGCCCGCCCGGCAGGAAACGTTGCCAGGCCGTGTCCTGGTGCGGCCGTTCGGTCTGTACGAAAGCGACCACACCGCACTGAGCATAATCGTGCGCCGGCGCATCCAACCCCGCCAGACTACGCAAGGTGGACTCGGCGCCATCGGCGGCAATCGCCAAGCGCGCATCGAGCCGGCGACCATCGTCCAGGCGCAAACGGACCCGCTCGTGCGACGGCTCCAACGCCTCTACCCGCGCCGGGCAGTGCAATTGCACACCGGCCGCCGGTAGCGCCGCCCACAGTTGCTCGAGCAACAGCGCGTGTTCGACGATCCAGCCCAACTGATCGCGTCCCAGCGCATCGGCATCGAACGTCAACTCACCGCCACCGCCGGCATCCCAAACACGCATGCGCCGGTATGCGCAAGCGCGGCGCGCGAGCACCTGCGACCACACTCCACTGCCGTGCAACAGCGCCGCGTTATCCGGAGCGAAGGCATATACCCGCAAGTCCGGCGTAGCAGGCGACCAACGCGGTGGTTCACGGCCCTCGACCAGGGCCACCGCCAGGCCCTCGCTGGCCAGCGCCAACGCACACGCCGTACCGACCACGCCACCGCCGACCACCACCGTATCCAGCATCCCGCGCCGACTCATGCCACAGACTCCCGACACAAACGCGGCACCTCGCCACGGAACCCCATCGCCCCACCGACCAGCAACGACTGCAGCGGCGCGGCACCGGCGGCGGCCAGCAGACTCAGACTGCGCAACGGGCGCAGAACGGACGCGGGATTGGCCGTCAGCCGCGCCAGCCCGCCGGAAAAAGCCACGGTGCGCTGGCGATCCTGCTCGCGGCGCCGCACGTACTCCTGCAGCAGCGTCGGCGCGCCGGGATCGGTGCGATCGTGTTCGAGTATTTCAGCCAGGGTCAGCGCATCGCGCAGCCCCAGGTTGAAACCCTGCGCACCAAGTGGATGCAGGGTCTGCGCGGCATTGCCCAACAGCACCGCACGCGCGTCGGTCAAGCGATCGGCCAGAACCTGCACGATCGGATAGACACTGCGCTCGCCACTGCCGAGCAAGCGACCGACCCGCCAACCCAACGCGTCCTGTAGGCGCTGCAGCCAAGCCCCTTCGTCCAGCGCCACCACCGCGTCGGCGTCCTCGGTGGCGACCGCATGGATCGCACCGTAATGCCGATCACCACGCGGCAGCAGCGCGGTCGGACCATCATCGCGGAAGCGCTCGTAGGCGGTGCCATCGGGTTGACGGCTCCCGCGCACCCGGGCCACGAACAGGGTTTGATGGAAATCGTGGCGGATCGCGTCGATGCCCAGCGCGTCCCGCACGGCGCTGGCGCTACCGTCGGCGCCAACCAGCAACCGCGCCTGCAACACCTGCTCGACGCCGTCGTGAACGACGCGCAGCCGCCGCGAATTGGCAGTGTCCCCGTCTTCGACCGCCACGCACCGCGCGGGTCGATAGCGGTGCAGATGCGAGGCGGCGGCCAGACTGGCCTCCAGCGCCTCGCCGAAATCGCGCGCCACCACCACCTGACCGAACGCCTCGCGCCCATAGTCGGCCGCGTCCAGCCGGACCCGGCCAAAATCGCCAGCACGACTGACATGGATACGCCGGATCGGGCCGGTCGGCGCGCGCAAGCGCTGCATCACCCCAAGCGCGGTCAGTGCGTTGACCGTGGCCGCAGCGAAGCTGAGGTTGCGCTGGTCGAACACCGCAGGCAACGCGCCCGGCAGCGCGGCCTCGACCAGCCCCACGTCCATGCCCAGGCGGTCCAGCGCGATAGCCAGACTGGCACCGACCAAGCCGCCGCCCACGATCACTACGTCATGTCGTTTGCTCATCCGACCATGATACGACCAGCCTCGCAAGGTGCGGCCAAGCCTGGCACGTCTACCCATGTAGAAATCTCACCAATTTTCCTTGACAAGGAGAACTAGAGATTGCTTGAATCGCAGTGCCGGTCGCAACACGGCAAATTAAACCATATTATATTCAAGGATGATTCACAATGGTTACGCCTGATATTTTTCTCGACTTATTGCAAAATAGTCTGATGGCAGCAGATCATATCAAAGATCACCTCTCTTTTCTAACCAGCGACATCCCGCAGCCACCGACCACCCCTATTTGCGTCTGCCATTTTTAATAAAATCTAGATTTTAAGGTGGGCCGTCATTTTGACGGCCCTTTTATTTTTTTAATTATTAGATACCGACGATGCACGGCATATCTATTGACGAAGTCATGATGACGGCGTTTGGCCACATTGACTCCCCCGTAATAATTGCCTTACCAACCACCCATAACTTCATCAACCTCTCCTTTCGCGAGGAGAGCAGAGAGAATTTGTACATTTCTGGCGATCCAGATATTTTATCAGCACTTCACCCATCCAATAAAAAAATAATCAGCCGCTCTCAAGCCATTTCTATAATTGATGCAACAAGCAAAAGCAAGCATGCATTACTTCCAATTATATTTTCCTTCCCAGACCAAATCACCTCCCATCCCAACATCCAAATATTTTCATCTCGCAATGGATTGAGCCGAGGATTTTGCGCCTTTGAGATACTAGCCACATCAAAATACGGATCAACACTCTTCATTTGGCAAGGGCATGAATTCGTGAAAATCGAAAAATGCGCAAGTGCATCTACAATACTCTACCACTTGAATAATTATCTTGACCATGCTGACAATATTTTGAAGAGCACGTGGCTAACAAGCAATCTGCAACCCAGTCGATCAATGCCAAAAGTCATGGAAGAGGCGATTATCCACATAAATCATTATCAATCCCTCCTGGCCATGAATGCGAATAACGCCAATGATGCAATTAAAGCCATAAACAGCATCAATAATTTGGAGGGCATCAAGGAAAATATTGAAAATATCCTCAGAAAAACCGGATGCCGCACGTGAAAACTCCAATCTCGCTAAAGAAATTTCTAATTGATTATTTTTTGTTTTTTGCAACCCAAAATAAGAAGAGCAGAATTATTGAATATACAACCGGAATAAAATTTTCGGAAGCGGATTTTGATATCATGACCGATGCGTGTAAAAATTCAGGATGCACGATAAATCACTATTACAGATGGAGACTCAGGGAAAGATTGGCAATTGATATCTTAAAGCAATCAGACTCCGTTGCATGTATCAATTTCATCAAAAACAACACGCATAATATTGAAGAAATCGAACAGGCTGTAATCAAAGCTGATAGCGGCATACTCCTCACCACCATGCACTACGGCTCTTTTGTCCCCGCCATTTTTGCATTAGTTTCTCATATTTCAAAATTTCGAAAAATATGCGTAATTTACGACCAGCCAGAAGTCAATGCTAAAAATCGCGACTTTGATTTAATAGCAAAAAAAATGGCGACAGAATTTGGTGACGACTTTACCCCAGTCCATAACAACTCACGAGGACTAGCATCGGTTATCCGAACGCTAAAAACGGGAGGTGTCGCCGTAATTATGACAGACGTCTTCCATTCAATAAAAAACACCTACACGATTGATTTTATGGGTAGATTTTACAGGACCCTTCTTGGAGCGGCATATATCGCCAGACGATCAAATAGCGCAATAATCCCATTCCTATCGAAACCCATAATGGAAGATTATAAATTCAAAATAATAAGATCAAATCATATAAAGGCAAATGAAATATACGATCAATTGAAACCAATAGCCCGCAGGCCGGATTTTTATTGCGACCACAACACAATTTCAAAAATTTACAAATGTTACGAGGAAATGATTGGCAACGACCTGATTTACTGGCTCTATATCTTTGAACATTCATGCCACCCCACAACCCCGAAATACTATAAAGAAATCAACACCACCCAACTAGATGCAATAATATCAAAAGACCCCAGAATTAACGCAGCCAAAATTCCGGAGATCTCAATATAACTAGGCAAGCACGCACCATGCATTCAAAATCAAAAAAAGAACTCGACAATAGCAATTTAAAACTGAAATTTATTTCCGCACTTTTCGTTTTAACTCTTCATTTTTTTTTCTTCTTGTTTTTAATTTCAAAATCAGCCGTAACACCCCTGCACAGCCAAGCAGGAATGAAAATAAAATTCATCCAAAGGAGTTCTTTGGAGCCCTCCTCTTTGCAGCACATCAAAGACAACATCGTCGCAGGCAAGGAGCGCGATATGCCATTAGCCAGCAAGCGCGCTTCGGGGAAACCGAAAAAATCAAACAACGCCAATGTCCCGCCGCCCGCGCCAATCCATGAAACAGAAGAATATTCAACTGCACCCACGGCACACTCACCAGATCAGCTCATATTGACGCTACCCACTGATCCCCTGAAAGGCAATCAATCCGGAGACAACATCGATTTCGCGCCGAAAATCATGGCGCACCATACAAGTGAGAAAACCTTTTCTTCTGGGCCGGAACGATTGCATATGCGCACCAACTTGCCGCCGCGAGAAGTTATTGCAATGGTTTCAAAGTTTATCGGCCTCTGGCCCCCAGGCTATACAATCGACCCATGCATCATCCGAAAAGAAGAGGTCGATTCGCTGAGAGACGCAGTCTCAGGGAGTGATCGCGCACAGTTAGAAGAAGCATTGAGGAAAGAAAATCAGGCTTGCCGATAGATGCAGCCATTCTCACAGCCTGTGCGACAATTCGGTTTGGCACGTCGTTCATCGCATAACAGTTAAACGGTTCAATTTGCAGACTCCCGCACCTACCACCACTTTCGACTCGGCAGCGGCAAAGCCCCATGCATCCCAGTAGAATGCATCGTCTCACGCGCAAACGATTGCCTTCGCCATGACGTCCTCAGCCCACCGCCTCCCCGCCCTGCTTTTGCTGGCGTCGCTGCTGGCCGCGACCCGCATCAATCACTTCGGCGCCATTCCCGATGCTTCCTGGGCGGTGTTCTTCATCGGCGGCTTCTACCTGCGCAGTTGGACCCGCTGGGCGTTCCCGCTGCTGATGGCCATAGCGGTATTGGTCGACTATCTGGTCATCCATGGCCAGGGCCTGGATTTCTGGCAGCACTACTGCGTGTCGCCAGCGTACTGGTGTTTGATCCCCGCATACTTTGTGCTGTGGGTCGGCGGCGCTTGGCTGGTGAGCCACTACCGCGGCGCCGACTGGCGCGCGCTGGGCCTGGCCACGGGCAGCCTGCTGATAGCGGTGGCCCTGTGCCATCTGATCGCCCAGGGTAGCTTTTACTGGGTCAGCCACAGCGTGCCCAATCCCACTCTGGCTGGCTGGCTGAAGAACTACAGCGACTGGCTGTTGCCTTACCTGAGCAGCGCGGGCCTGTACGTGGCCCTGGCCGCCGCGATCCAGGTCGGCGGCGAGCAGTTGACACGCCTGGGCCAGCGCGACCAGCCAGCCGGCCACTGAGCGGACATGGGTCATCGTCTCTCCAGGATCTATACCCGAACCGGCGACGACGGCAGCACCGGACTGGGCGACGGCAACCGGGTCGGCAAAGATTCGGCCCGGGTCGCCGCCTACGGCACCGTGGACGAGGCCAACTCGGCGATCGGTATGGTCCTGGCCTGTTCGCTGGCCGAGGACGTACGCCAGTTGCTGACCGCGATCCAGCACCAACTGTTCGACCTCGGCGGCGAGTTGTGCATTCCCGGCCACGCCGCGATCCAGGCCGCCGACATCGACGCACTGGAGCAGCACCTGGACCGCTACAACGACACCTTGCCACCGTTGCAGGACTTCATCCTGCCCGGCGGCGGCGAGGCGGCAGCGCGCTGCCACCTGGCCCGAACCATCGTGCGCCGCGCAGAACGCGAGACAGTCGCGCTCTCGCGGCAGGACGCGGTACGCTCGGAAACGGTGCGCTATCTCAACCGACTGTCGGATCTACTGTTCGTGTTGGCACGCGTGCTGGCACGGGCCGATGGCCACGGCGAAGTGCTGTGGCGCCACGACCGTCGCCACGCCTAGCGGCACCCCACAACGCGCCTGCACATGCTGATCTACACCCATCCCGCCTGCCTCGGCCACATGCCTGGGCCTGACCACCCGGAACGGCCCGAACGCCTGGAGGCAGTGGTCGCGGCGCTGCGTGAGGCCTTCCCCGAGCTGGAATGGCGCCAGGCGCCGCTGGCCAAGCTCGGCGATCTGGCGCGGGTGCACGAGCAGGCGCTGATCGATCGCGTCCTGGCCGACATCGACGGCACGCGCATGCTCGACATGGATACCATGCTTTCGCCCGGCTCGCGCGCCGCCGCGCTACGCGCCGCCGGGGCCGGGACTGCGGCGGTGGATGCGGTCATGCGCGGCGAAAGCGACACCGCCTTCTGCGCGGTGCGCCCGCCCGGCCACCACGCCACCGCGACCACCGCAATGGGCTTTTGCCTGTTCAACAACGTTGCTATTGCCGCTGCCCACGCCCTCGACAGCCACGGTCTGGAGCGGATCGCCATCGTCGACTTCGATGTGCACCACGGCAACGGCACCCAAGCGATCTTCGAGCGCGACGCTCGCGTGCGTTACCTCAGCACCCACCAGTCCGGTCTGTTTCCACACTCGGGCGGAGTCCACGAGCGCGGCGTCGGCAACCTGCACAATGCCTTGCTGGCGCCGGGTAGCGACGGCATGGGATTCCGCAACACCTGGGCCGACCAAATGCTGCCGCTGCTGGACACCTTCAAACCGCAACTGCTGCTGATCTCCGCTGGTTTCGACGCGCATCTGCGCGACCCACTTGCCGACCTGATGCTCGATAGCGAAGACTTCGCCTGGCTCACCGCCCAATTGCGCACGCTTGCACAGCGGCATGCAGACGGCCGGGTGGTGTCGCTGCTGGAAGGCGGCTACGACCTGCAAGCGCTGCGCGAATGCAGCATCGCCCACGTCGACGCATTGTGCTGAACCCACCGCGGCCCCGATGAACCCCGTCCCACGCCGTGGGGCACCTTCATTGCCCCTATGCGCAGGATGGGGCAAGCTAGCGGCCGTTTTCGCCCGATACCTGACGCGCGTGCGCCGAGCTCTCCGCCTGCTACCCCTTCCGTTCAGTATCGCCCTCTGTCTGCCGACAGTGGCGGCCGAAAAGCCGCCGAACTGGGGTCTGTGCCCGACCCCCGACGTGCTGCCCAAGTTCGACGACGCCCCCAAGCCGGATCCGAAGCTCGCTGCGAACCGCGAACAGCAGCCGACCGATGTCGAGGGCGACCAACTCTCGGGCACCACGACGATCCCGAACTACACCGGCAATGTCGCGCTCAAGCGCGGCGACCAGTTCATAGGCACCGACAGCCTGCGCATGGACACCGAGACCGGCAACTACATCGCTCAGGGTCACGTGCGCTACCAGGATTCGTCGATCCGACTGATCGCCGACCGCGCCGAGGGTAATCAGGACACCAACACCCACAAGATCACCAACATCCGCTATCAGTTGACCTCCCGGCGCGGCAACGGCACCGCAAACTCGGTGGATCTGCAGGGTGCGCTGGGACAAATGCACCACTCCACCTATACCACCTGCGATCCCTCGCAACGGGTGTGGGAACTCTCTGCACCGGAGATCGACGTCGACAGCAACGAAGGGTTCGGCACCGCGCGCAACGCGGTCCTGAAAATCTACAAAGTCCCGATCATGTACTCGCCCTGGTTCAAGTTCCCGATCAACGACAATCGCACCAGCGGCTTCCTGTTCCCGACGTTCGGCTTCAACAGCCGCAACGGTTTCGACTACATCCAGCCGTACTATTTCAATCTTGCGCCGAACTACGACGCCACGCTGTACCCGCGCTTCATGAGCCGACGCGGCCTGATGCTCGGCAGCGAATTCCGTTATCTCTACGATGGCGGCAAGGGCGAGGCACTGGCGGGCTACCTGCCCAACGATAAACTGCGCGACAAGGACCGCGGTCGCTTCCAGTACCAGGGCTACCACAACATCAACCCGCAATGGCAGGTGCGCGCCTCGTTGATCTGGGTCAGCGACGATCGCTATACCGAAGACTTCTCCAACCGCCTGCTTGGCAACACCGTCAGCAACCTGCAGAGCACAGTCGGCGTCTATGGCAGCGGCGAGACCTGGACCGCCGGGCTGATGGCCGATCGCTGGCAATTGGCCGACTACACTCTCACTGAAGATTCGCTGCCCTACAGCCGCCAGCCGCGCGCGTTCTTCAACTGGAACAAACCGCTCGGCGACTACTTCGAGGCCGGGCTGTACAGCGAAGCGGTGCGCTTCGTACACGACGATATCCACGCCAAGGATGCGCTGTACAAGCGCACCGGGGTGGTCACCGAGCGGCCCGGCGGCGACCGCCTGGATCTCAAACCCTACATTTCCATGCCGCTGGCCGGCGCCGCCTGGTTCCTCAAGCCGACCCTGGCCTGGCGCTATACCGCATACCAATTGGAAAAAGATCTTGCGACCACGCTCGGCGGCGACACCACGCCCTCGCGCAGCCTGCCGATCGCCAGCGTCGATGCCGGCGTCTACTTCGACCGCGATACCAAGCTCGGCAAAACTAATTATCTGCAAACCCTGGAACCGCGACTTTTTTACCTGTACACGCCGTACCGGGACCAGAACGACCTGCCTATCTTCGACACCCGCGAATTCACCTTCAGCTGGGGCCAATTGTTCCGCGATTCGCGCTACACCGGCGCCGACCGCCAGAACGATGCCAACCAATTGACGATGGCGCTGAGTTCACGCCTGCTGCGCCAGAACGACGGCAAGGAAAAGCTGTCGGTCAGCCTGGGACAGATCCTGTATTTCGACGACTCCCGGGTCAGCCTGCCCAACAGCGACACCACGATCGCGCAGGGCAAGTCGGCCTGGGTCGCCGACGCCAACTACATGATCAACGACCGCTGGACACTGGGCACCACCTATCAGTGGGATCCCAAGTATCACCGCAAGGATCTGGCCAGCTTCCGCATGCGTTACCTGCTGCCGGGCGACGGCATCATCAACGTCGGCTATCGCTACCGCCGCGACCTGCTGGAGCAGGCCGACGCCTCGTTCCTGTACCCGATCAACCCGAACTGGAGCCTGGTCGGCCGCCATTACTATTCGATGATGGACAAAAAGCCGCTGGAGAGCATCCTCGGCGTGCAATGGGACAGTTGCTGCGTGGCCGTGCGCGCGCTGGCGCGGCGCTACGTGCGCAATCGCACCGGCGCAATGGACACCGCGTTCCAGATCGAATTCGTCCTGAAGGGGTTCTCCTCGCTGGGGCAGGACACGGACCGCGTTCTGCGCCGTGCTATCCTCGGCTACAACCGCGACGACCTGTACTTGGTCCCGCCCAGCAACACCACGGCCGATCCGGACGCTTACGATCCGAACCAGATTCCATGACCAAGACCCTCTCTGCTTTTCTCCTCGCCGTGCTGGCAATCGCTGGCGTATCCGCCCAGGCCGCCGTACAACAAACCCAACCGCTGGATCGCATCGCTGCGGTGGTCGACGAGGATGTCGTGTTGCAGAGCGAGCTGGATCGTGCCGTGCGCAACGTCAAGGCGCAGTATGCAGGTCGCGACACGCAACTGCCGCCGGATAACGTGCTGCGCCGCCAAGTGCTCGAACGCCTGGTTCTGGTCAAACTGCAAGTGGCCCGCGCCAACAGCACCGGCATCCATGTCAGCGACGACGAACTGAACCGCGCCATTGCCAGCATCGCCCAGCAGAACAACACCGACGTGGACGGCCTGCGCAAGAAAATTGCCGCCGACGGCATGTCCTACGACGACTTCCGCAACTCGGTGCGCGACGAAATCACCGTGCAGCGCCTGCGCCAGAGCTTCGCGCAAAGCCGCATCAACGTCAGCGAAAGCGAAGTGGACGCCGCCCTGACCCAGCAAGCGACCACCGGCACCCAATACCACCTCGCGCATATTCTGGTCGGCCTGCCGGAAGGCGCCACTGCCGAGCAGATCAAGACCGCGCAGGGCAAGATCGATGGCGTCAAGAGCCTGATCGACAAGGGCGAAATCGACTTCAATGCCGCTGCCGTGCGCTACTCCGACAGCCCCAACGCCCTGGAAGGCGGCGATCTCGGCTGGCGCAGCCTGGACGAGATCCCGAACGCATTCGCCCAGTTGATCCGCGACATGAAGCCCGGCCAGGTGGCTGGCCCGCTGCGCGGCCCCAGCGGCTTTCAGTTGCTGAAGCTGGTCGAAGTACGTGACGCCGCCGCCAACCCTGAAAAGAAGACCGTCACCGAGTACCACGCCCGCCACATCCTGGCACGGGTGAGCGACGCGCAGCCCGATGCCGCCGCCAAGGCCAAGATCGAGACCTTGCGCGCGCGCATCGCCGGTGGCGCCGATTTCCAAAAAGTGGCCAAGGAAGCCTCCGATGATACCAACAGCCGCAATCAGGGCGGCGATCTCGGCTGGTTCCCGATCGATGCGTTCGGCGCGGATTTCGGCCACCAGGTCGAAAGCCTCCAAGACGGGCAGATTTCTCCGCCGTTCCGCACCGAGGCCGGCTGGCACATCCTGCAACGGGTCGGCGAACGTCAGACCGACGTCACCAGCGACACGCAGCGCGCCCAGGTTCGCGAGACCATCGGTCGTCGCAAGCTGGAGGAAGAGTACAACCGCTTCCTGCAGGAAATGCGCGGCGAAGCCTACGTCGACCTGCGCCTGGGCAACACCGACACGCCTACACCGGCCACCGAGACCACACCGGCGCCGGCTCCCGCCGCTGCCAAACACTGAACCATGCGCCCCTCGCTCGCGCTGGTCCCAGGCGAGCCGGGCGGGATCGGCCCGGAGCTGTGTGTGCGGCTGGCGCAACAGCCGCGGCACGACTGCCAACTGCTGGCTTTCGCCGATCCCGACACCCTACGCGCCGCCGCCGCGGCGCTATCGCTGCCGCTGCAACTGCTGCCCGAATCCAGTGCCGCCCTCGCCCCCGGCGACCTGCGTCTGCGCGTGGTCGCCAACACCCTACCCAACCGATTCGGTCGTACCGAGGCGGCCAATGCCGCCGCGGTGATCGGCGCGTTGACCCAGGCCGCCGACGCCTGCCTGCGCGGCGAACTGGCCGGCATGGTCACCGGCCCGGTACACAAGGCCGCGATCAACGCAGGCGGCATCGCCTATACCGGCACGACCGAACTGCTGGCCCAGCACGCCGGCTGCGAGGTCGTGATGATGCTGGCCAACGACATCGTGCGCGTGGCGCTGGTCACCACGCACTTACCGCTGCGCGCAGTCGCCGATGCACTAACCCCCGAACTACTGGAACGTAGCCTGCGCATCACCCACGCCGCGCTACGCCGCGCGTTCGGCATCGCCATGCCCACCATCGCCGTACTCGGACTCAACCCACACGCCGGCGAGGACGGCCATCTGGGGCACGAGGAGATCGACGTGATGCGGCCGGTGCTGGAGGCCCTGCGCGGCGAGGGCATGCGCTTGCTCGGCCCGCTGCCCGCCGATACCGCGTTCCTGCCGCAGAAGCTCACCGAGGTCGACGCCGTACTGGCGATGTACCACGATCAAGGGCTGCCGGTGCTGAAATACAGTGGTTTCGAGCAGGCGGTGAATCTGACCCTGGGCCTGCCCTACCCGCGCGTGGCGGTCGACCACGGCACCGCGCTGGAACTGGCCGGTCGCGGCCTTGCCGATCCATCCAGCCTGTTCGCCGCAGTCGCCTTGTGTGCGCAACTAGCCGCGCGCCAGGATGGATAACCGTGCCTGCATTGCAGTAGACACTTCGGCTTCGAGTGGCCCACACCCATGGGAAATCCGGGACAAGGCGCGTCTCGGCTGACAACGGGCACGGCAGCAGCGCGGAACCGCCCAAAGATACCGCTCATGGCCTGCGGAGGCGATCCAAGCCCCGTCGGACGAGCGTGCGGATCATGCCAGCACGCAGCATCGTCCATCCCATGCCGATAAAATGCACACCATGACCTCCTCTCCCGGCTTCGGCGCACCGGCCAAGAAATCGCTCGGCCAACACTTCCTCAGCGACCGCCACTACATCGACAACATCGTCCGCGCGGTCGATCCCAAACCGGGCGACCGGCTGGTCGAGATCGGCCCCGGGCAGGGCGCGATCACCTTCCCCCTGCTGCGCCGGCATGGCCAACTGACGGTGATCGAATTCGACCGCGACCTGATCGAACCACTAACCACCGCCGCAGCCAACCTCGGCGAACTCACCATCCTTCACCGCGATGTGCTCTCGGTGGACTTCGGCGCGATGGCCGGCGATGGCCGTATCCGTCTGGTCGGCAACCTGCCCTACAACATCTCCTCGCCGATCCTGTTCCATGCCCTGGACCATGCCGCGGCGATCACCGACATGCACTTCATGCTGCAAAAAGAGGTGGTCGACCGGATGGCCGCCGCGCCAGGCAGCAAGGTCTACGGCAGGCTCAGCGTGATGCTGCAGGCCTACTGCGAGGTGACCGCCCTGTTCGTCGTACCGCCGGGTGCGTTCCGCCCTCCTCCCAAAGTGGATTCAGCGGTGGTGCGGCTGGTCCCGCGGACTGCCCAAGAGGTTGGCATCGCCGATCCGCGCCGCTTCGCCGACGTGGTGCGCGCCGCGTTCGGGCAACGCCGCAAGACCCTGCGCAATGCGCTCAACGGCGTCTGCGATGCCCCGCAGTTCGAGGCCGCTGGGGTACGCGCGGACGCGCGCGCCGAGCAACTCGCGGTCGCCGATTTCGTGCGGCTGGCCAATCTACCGCTCTCCTGAGCCAGCGACTCCAATGGGGTGTGCCTCCCTTTCACGATGGGCTCCTCGGCGTGGGTCGTCCATTCCGGCGTCCGCTTTGCTTACACTGTGAGCATGAATGATGACGCCCCCTATCGCATCGAGGTCGAAGTATCGCCCCGATTCCTCGTCGACCAATCGGCACCTGAGGAAGGGCGCTATGCGTTCGCCTACACGATCCGCATCCGTAACCGTGGCCGCATCGCCGCACGCCTGATCGCCCGACACTGGGAGATCACCGACGGCAACGGGCGGATCGAGCGCGTGGACGGGGACGGGGTCGTCGGCGAGCAGCCGCGGCTGCGCCCCGGCGAGGATTTCCGTTACACCTCCGGACTCATGCTGGAAACCGAACACGGCATGATGAGCGGACACTACGACATGGAAGCCGACGACGGCACCCAGTTTATCGCCGCAATCGCGCCATTCGTGTTATCCGTGCCACGGACCCTGCACTGATGGCGGCCGCATGAGCGTCTGGGCAATCGGCGACCTGCAGGGATGCTACGACATCACCCAGCGGCTGCTGGAAAAAATTCGCTTCGATCCGGCGCTGGACCGGCTGTGGTTCTGCGGCGACCTGGTCAACCGCGGCGGGCAGTCGTTGGAAACGCTGCGCTTGGTGCATTCGCTGCGCGAACACAGCGTGGTGGTGCTTGGCAACCACGACCTCTCGCTGCTGGCGATCGGCGAACGCAATGCGGACGAACAGCGCAAGGTCAACCCGGACTTGCAGCGCATCGTGCTGGCCGAAGACCGCGACGAACTGCTGACCTGGCTGCGCATGCAGAAACTGCTGCACGCCGACCGCGCACTAGGGTGGATGATGATCCATGCCGGACTCGCGCCGAAGTGGACCACGGCCATAGCCGAAAAACACGCACGCGAGGTCGAGCAACAACTGCACGGCAACGGCTACCGCAGGCTGTTGCGCAACATGTACGGCGACCGCCCGGCATGGACGCCGGGGCTGACCGGCTACGACCGTTCGCGCGCGATCATCAACCTGTTCACCCGTGCGCGCTATTGCACTCCGCGCGGTCGCATCGCCATCGAGGAAAAAGGCGCCCCCGGCACCCAGGCACAGGGCCTGTATCCCTGGTTCGAAGTGCCGGGACGGGTCGAGCGCGACCTGAAGATCGTCTGCGGCCACTGGTCCGCGCTGGGCCTGACCATCACCCAGGGCGTGCATGCCATCGACACCGGTGCGGTCTGGGGCGGCAAGCTCACCGCACTGCGTTTGGATAGCGAGGAGCTACAGGTCGTGCAAGTCCCTGGGCGCGCGGTCGAAGGCCCCCCACCGGCAGCACGCGCCAGCACGCCGCGGCAGCGTAACCCTCAGAAACGCAGCACAACCACGCCCTCGCCGGGCCAGGACTGATCGCTTCGCACAGCCGGGCGCCTACACGGCGCTCGGTCGGCGCTGGTAGTCGACGAACTCGAACGCCAAGGCGTGGCGGGCATCGACCGGATGCGGTTGCCGTGCCAGCACCTCCCACTGCGCCGGGTCGAACGCAGGGAAATGTGCGTCGGCGCCATCGACCAGCGTATCGACATGGGTCAGGTACAGCCGTCCGGCCAGCGGCAGCGTCATGGCGAAAATATCGCCACCGCCGATGACCGCCAGTTCCGTGGCACCGGCATCCCGGACCGCATCGAGCGCCGCCCGCAACGACGCCACAGGCTGCATGTCCGCGAACGGCACATGTCCCGATCGAGTCATGACCAGATTCAATCGCCCCGGCAGTGCGCGCCCCAGCGACTGCGCGGTCTTGCGCCCCATCAGCACTGGCTTGCCCAGAGTCAACGCTTTGAAGCGCTTCAAATCGTCCGGTAGCCGCCACGGCAGGTCGTTGTCGCGACCGATGGCATTGGCCTTGTCGATCGCCGCGAACAGCGTCAACGCGACCATGAACGCGCGCCCCGACTACTCCTGGAAACCCGATCGACTTCGTCGTAGTACCTGGCTGCAACCTTGCGCACCATCTCAATGAAGATCAAGACCAAGAAATAAAAAGCCAAGAAAAGAGAAGACTGGAAAGGATGGGCGGAAACTGCCAAAAGCATTCCTTCCAGTGTCAACTGCTGACCGGGAAAGAGCATCATCCTGGCAATTCCCAGGAGCGGCAGCACCAACAGGCCACTGATCAGACTGACCGATACACCAGTGGCGACCGCCATTAGGTGATCTGCGAACTTTTCCTGCGCAAAAACCGAGCGCCCGGCGCGCGGTGACTTGCCGGCACTCATACCGCTACCGGCGCTTTGATCGCCGGATGCGGATCGTAGCCTTCGATCGCGATGTCGTCGTAAGTGAAGGCAAACAGATCGGTGACTGCCGGATTCAGACGCAACCTCGGCAACGGCCGCGGCGTGCGCGCCAACTGCTCGCGCGCCTGCGCGAAGTGGTTGGAATACAAATGCGCATCCCCCAGTGTATGCACGAAATCGCCCACGCCCAGGCCAGTGGCCTGCGCCACCATGTGCGTGAGCAACGCATAGCTGGCGATATTGAACGGCACGCCGAGGAAAATATCGCCGCTACGCTGGTACAACTGGCAACTGAGTTTGCCGTCGACCACGTAGAACTGGAACAGACTGTGGCACGGCATCAACGCCATCTGCGGCAGCTCGGCCACGTTCCAGGCACTGACCACCAGTCGGCGCGAATCCGGATTGCGCTTGATTTCGTCCACCAGCCACTGCATCTGGTCGATTTCGCGACCGTCGGCACCGGCCCAGCGCCGCCACTGCTTGCCGTACACCGGGCCGAGTTCGCCCTGCGCATCGGCCCACTCGTCCCAGATGCTGACCTTATTGTCCTTGAGGTAGGCGATGTTGGTCTCGCCTTTCAGGAACCACAGCAACTCATGCACGATCGAACGCAGATGCAGCTTTTTGGTGGTGACCAGGGGAAAGCCCGCATTGAGATCGAAGCGCATCTGCCAACCGAACACGCTGCGCGTACCGGTTCCGGTGCGGTCGGACTTCTCCGCGCCATGTGTGAGCACATGACGCAACAACTCCAGATACGGGGTCATTTGGCAACCTCCATCGGCGGCACTGGCTGCAGTACCGGTGCGCTACGCGAGCGCCACAACAAGAATAGACCGAACAGAATCAGTGGCGTACTCAAGATCTGCCCCATGGTCAACCAGTGAAACGCCAGATAGCCGATCGGTGCATCCGGCACGCGCACGAACTCCACCGCGAAACGGAATACGCCGTATAAAAGCGCGAACAGGCCAGACACGGCGTAACGCGCACGCGGCTTCATCGAGAATGTCCACAACACCGCGAACATCGCCAGACCTTCCAACGCCGCCTCATAGAGCTGCGAGGGATGCCGCGCGAACTTGTCCAACGCGCCGGCGGCGTATTGCGCCTGAATCTGTGCCATCGGCCAATACTGCAGTTCCGGCGCACGCGGAAAGATCACCCCCCAGCCCGCGTCGGTGAACTTGCCCCACAACTCGCCGCCGACGAAGTTACCGATGCGACCGAATCCCAGCCCCAGCGGAACCAAGGGGGCGATGAAATCCATGGTGTCGAAGAAATGCAGGCGCGCCTTGCGCGTCCACCACGCCGAGGCGACCAGTACGCCGATCAGGCCACCGTGGAAGCTCATGCCGCCATCCCATACCTTGAACACCAACAACGGATCGGCAAGGACATCGTGCAACGCGTAGAACAGCATGTAGCCGATGCGTCCGCCCAGCACTACACCGAGCATCGCGTAAAACAGCAGGTCGGAGAACCCGTCAGCATCCACGCCCGGCAGGCGCCCGGCACGGATCCGGCTGCGTCCCAGCCACCAGGCCGATACGAACCCGGCCAAGTACATCAAACCATACCAGTGCACTTTCACCGGGCCGAGCGAGAAAGCGATGGGATCGATCTGGTGGAGATAGGTCATAGGGAGACGTGAGCCGGGAGGCAAAGATTGCCTATTCTGCCACCGACACCGCCCGACACCGCATCGCCATTGGCATGGGTATCGACACAGACCGCTTCATCTGCGGGCAGGTCACAGCGCAACCACTCACCCACCGCGAGTAGGCATCTCATATCGTCCGCATTCGGCGGTGCCCGACGCATCACTTGCCGGCGCGGTGCCTACTGGAGGCCGCGCCGCGCCGACGCATCAGCAGATTCAACCATTCCACCAGCACCGAGAACCCCATCGCCGCATAGATATAGGGCTTGGGCACATGCACGTCCAAGCCGTCCAGGATCAGCACCACGCCGATCATCAGGATGAAGGCCAACGCCAGCATCTTCACCGTCGGGTTGGCATCGATGAAGCTGCCCAACGGATTGGCCGCCAGTAGCATCACCGCCACCGCGAGCAACACCGCGGCGATCATCACCGGAATGTGCTGCGCCATGCCCACTGCGGTAATCACCGAATCCAGCGAGAACACGATGTCGATCACCGCGATCTGCGCGATCACCATCCAGAACACAGCGGACGCCTTGCCGGTGCCGGGATCGGCCTCCTCGCTACCGACGATCAACTCGCGGATCTCCATACTTCCCTTCACCAGCAGGAACAGGCCGCCGAGGATCAATACCAAGTCGCGGATCGAAATGCCCATGCCGGCAACGCTGAACAGTTCGCCCTGCATCCGCGCCAGGAACGCCAACGACACCAGCAACGCGATGCGGGTCAGGCACGCCAACGCGATGCCGAACCTGCGCGCACCCGGACGCTGGGCCTGCGGCAACTTGCCCACCGCAATGGAGATGAACACCAGGTTGTCGATGCCCAGCACGATTTCCAACGCGCTCAACGTCAGCAGCGTGACCCAGGTGTTGGGATCGGCGAGGAATTCAAGGGCCATGCGGGCACATCCTTTGACGATGGAGAAGACCGGGAAGAATCACAGCATGCGCGGCAGCAGGATCAACCCCCAGCACAGCACCGCATTGCCCAACATCAGGAACACCGCCGCCGAGCCCATGTCCTTGGCCCGACCGGCCAGTTCGTGATGTTCCGGACCGTAGCGCTCGATCACCGCCTCGATCGCGGAATTGAGCAACTCCACCGCCAGCACCAGCAGCAGCGAGCCGATCATCAAGATCTGCTGCACCGGCCCCTGCCCCAACCACAGCGCCAATGGCGCCAGCAGCACGCACAGGCACACTTCCAGGCGGAACGAGGACTCATGCAGCCAAGCCGCACGCAAGCCCTGCAACGACCAGCGCGTCGCCATCAACATACGACGCGGTCCACGCGGCACGTGCCCGAATTGGTCGGCCATGGCTCAGCGCAGCCCTGCGCAATGCGGATGCAACGACGAAGGCCGGAGGAGAACGGTCATGGGCAATGGCGAAGCCGGGTACGCGCCGATTTTGCCATAAGCCGCGCTCCTGCGCCGAGCGCATGGTGGATTTCCCCGCCTGCGGCAGCTGCAGCATGATCTTCCATTCGCGAATAAGCTGCGGTTGATCTTGTGCCATCAACGCTGGAACCGCAACGACCGTCGGACGCAGCGCTCACTTGGCCGGATCGAAACACACCGTGGCGGTGATGCCACCGCCCTCGGCGCTTTCCAGCCCGACCCGCCAGCCAAAGCGGTCACACAACCGATGCACAATCGACAAGCCAAGCCCAGTTCCCTGCGGCCGATCTGACTCGGCGCGGAAGAATGGCTCGAAGGCACGCTGCAACGCGTCGTCTGACATACCGATGCCGGTATCGCGGATGCTGATCCGGTCTTCTGCGACCTCCACTTCGATGCGACCGGCATCGGTGTAGCTGCAAGCGTTGCGCAGCAGGTTGCTCATGACCACGTGCAACACCCGTGGCGGCGCATGCAAGCGCACAGGGGCAAGCACACGCACGCTCAGCGCAACCGGCTTGCCGCTCAGCAACTCGCGCGCATTCTCGATCTCGTATTCGATCACGTCGGCGACCTCGAAGGTCTCGCTCTGCGGCACAACATCCGCTTCGCGCGCCAGGATCAAAAATGCATCGATCACCGCTTCCATGTCGCGCCCGGCGCGCTGAATGCGTTGCAAGCTGCGATTCAAGCGTGGCGGCAAGTCGGGATCGGTCATCGCGATGTCGGTGGCGACGCGGATCACCGTCAGCGGCGTACGCAATTCGTGGCTCGCGTCGCGGGTGAAATTGTGCTCGCGCGCGACATGCTCCGTGACGCGTTGCGCCAGCGCATGCAGCGCCAGGGCCAATTGCCGCGACTCGCCCTGTACCTCGGCCGGCAGATTTTCCGGCGCCAACTCGGCGGCGACCGGATAACGCGGATCCCATTGCGAGACATGACGCGCCAGCCAGATCACTGGCGACAGCAAACGCCGGGAGGCACGCCAGGTCAGCCAGGCAAACAGCAACACCGCGACTAGGATCAACACAACCGGCACGACCCCGAACCAGAATATGAGGCGTTGCACTTGCGCACGCATGAACACCAGATACAGGCGTCCGGCCGGCGTCTGGTCGACCAACACAATTTCGCCGCCGGGACGATCCACGTGCATACCAGGCGCCAAGGTGCGCAAGCTGGCCGGCACGCCAATGTCCAACTGTCCGGGCGGCACCAGGTAACCGCGCAGGCTATGGCTGTCCGGCGGCGGCTGTTGCGGCAGTTGCGCGCGCAATTGCCAGTAATGGCGTGCTTCCTCGTGCAGGATCGAGCCGACCAACGAATACTGCACAATCACCACCACCAGATAACTGGCGAGCGCGAGGACACAGCCCGCGAACAGGACGCGGGCGATCGGGGGCAAGCGGAATTTACGCGATAAACTGTGCGGCATTGCAGCGTCCATGATCATTGCCGCGATTATAGAAAGAGTGATCGTGAGCCCTTCGTGCAAGCGGCCCCATCCACTGGGGCCGCTTGCACGCCACGATCAGCCGCAGGCTCAACTCATCGGTTGGGCGATGTCGGCGATGCGGTAGCCGGCACTCTGCACGGTGTGCAGCAGCGGGCGGTCGAAGGGTTTGTCGATGATTTTGCGCAGGTTGTACAGATGACTGCGCAGCGTGTCCGAATCGGGCAAACCATTGCCCCAGATCTCACGCTCAATCTCTTGGCGTGTGACCACACGCGGCGATTCGCGCATCAAAATGGTCAGCAGGCGCAGGCCAATCGGCGACAACTGCAATTCGCTACCGGCGCGGGTGGCACGCATGCTCACTGGATCCAGCACCAGATCCGCCACTTTCAGCACTTCCGCACCGACCTGACGACGCTCGCGACGGATCAACGCGCGCAAGCGCGCCTCCAATTCTTGGATGGCGAACGGCTTGGTCAGGTAATCGTCTGCACCAAAGCCAAGACCGGTAAGTTTATCGTCGAGCGTATCGCGCGCGGTCAGCATCAGCACCGGGGTGGACTTGCGCGCATCGTTGCGCAAGCGGCGACACACCTCGATGCCGTCCAGACGCGGCAGCATCAGATCCAGCACGACCACGTCGTAGCTGTTCTCCGCCGCAAGGCGGTAGCCATCCAAACCATCGCAGGCGTAATCCACTTCGAATCCGCGCCCTTCTAAATACTCACCGATCATCTCGGAAATGTTGCGGTTGTCCTCAACGACCAAGACAAGCCCTGATGTTTCCTTGTTCTGACGCATAACCCCATCCCCTATTCTTCAGCTTTGTGAAACATGATCGATGCGAGGTGGTGACAGTGTGAAGATCGTTGCGATTCATTCGGAATCGAAAAAATCTACTTATTAATCAATGACTTGAGTTTTGACCATACGTTATCCAGAACCTTCGGCTGAGCGGCGGCGGTGGGATGCAACCCATCGTCCTGCATCAGCGTCGGATGCAGTGCCACCCCCTCCAGCAGGAACGGCAACAGCCCGGTCCGGTACTGTGCGGCCAGATCGGCGTAGACCGCGCGCAGCCGCTGGCGATACGCCGGCCCATAGTTCGGCGGTACATCGATGCCCAGCAGCAAGACCTTCGCGCCGGCACGACGGCTCAACACGATCATTCGCTCCAAGTTGGCGCGTAACTCTGCGGGCGCGAGGCCCCGCAGCGCGTCGTTGCCACCGAGTTCGATGACCACCACCGAGGGCTGATACTTCTGCAGCAGGGTCGGCAATCTGGTCAACGCACCGGAGGAGGTCTCGCCACTGATACTTGCATTGACCACCACTGGCGGTGTCCGCAGTTGCTGATGCATGCGCTTGTCCAACAGCGCCACCCAGCCAGATTCGGCCGGGATATTGTGCGCGGCGCTTAGGCTATCGCCAACCACCAGCACCGGTCCCATGGCATCTTTGGCACAGGCGATGATGGGCAGCAGCACACACCATGCCAGCCACAGCCAGACACTACGCATCCAGACCAACCTCCTTCTCGTCGCATCGCCACGCATCATTCGGAGATTCCCTCATCGACAGTCAGACCACCCCCACTCCCCGCACCGGCATCGCCATCGATGTGCGCGATGTCGGCAAATCCGTCAGCGGACCGGAGGGCACGGTCCACATTCTCGACAAGGTCGGATTGACCATCGGTGAAGGCGACAGTGTCGCCATCGTCGGTGCATCCGGCTCCGGCAAGACGACCCTGCTCGGCCTGCTCGCCGGTCTGGACCTGCCCACGCGCGGCGAAATTTTGCTCGCTGGGCAGCCCCTCAACGCTCTCGACGAGGAAGCGCGGGCCGCGCTGCGCGCACGCGCGGTCGGCTTCGTGTTCCAGAGTTTCCACCTGCTACCGTCGCTGACGGCGGCGGAAAATATCGCGCTGCCGCTGGAACTGGCCGGACGCGAAGAGCCGGTACGGGTCCGCGAGGTGCTGGAGGCGGTTGGCCTGAGCGCGCGCGCCAAACACTATCCACGGCAGTTGTCCGGCGGCGAGCAGCAGCGCGTGGCGCTGGCGCGCGCGTTCGTGGCGCGGCCGCGGATTCTGTTCGCCGATGAACCCACCGGCAGCCTCGACCAAGCCACCGGACAGCAGATCAGCGACCTACTGTTCGCGCTCAACGCCAGCAACGACACCACGCTGGTGCTGGTGACCCACGACCTGCGCCTGGCGCAGCGCTGCGCGCATCGCTACCGGCTCGACGGTGGCCGCTTGCGCGTCGCCGACACGGCGCCCGGCGCATGAACCTGCTGCGCCATGCCACACGCGCCCTACGTCGCGAGTTGTTCGCCGGCGACCTGCTGACCGTGTTCGCCGCCCTGGTGTTGGGGGTAGCGGTGATGACCGCAGTCGGCACACTGGTCGACCGCGTCACCCTGGCACTGACCGCAAGCGCGGCGGAGGTGATCGGCGGAGATCTCGGGGTCAGCGGACGCCAGGACATTCCCGCCGCTTTCGCCCAGGAGGCGCAGCGCCGTGGCCTGCGTAGCACCCGGGTGGTCAGCTTCCCGAGCGTGCTGTTCCATGGCGACGCCAGCCAGATGGCCACCATCAAGGCAGTGAGCGACAGTTATCCCTTGCGCGGGGAACTGCGGGTGGCGCGCGAGCGCGCCAGTACCGATAGCGAAACCGCCGGACCGCCTCCGCGCGGCCAGGCCTATGCAGATCCGCGCCTGCTCGATGCACTGGGCCTGCGGCTCGGGGATGCGCTGGAATTGGGTGCCGGCAGCGTGCGCGTCACCCGGGTTTTGCGCGCCGAACCGGACGCTTCCGGCGAGTTGATGCAACTGTCGCCGCCACTGCTGGTGAACCGTGCCGACATCGATGCCGCCGGCCTACTCGGCCCCGGCAGCCGCGCCTCCTACCGGTTGATGTTCATCGGCCCTGCGAAGGAGATCGCCGCCCTGCGTGCATGGCTGGCACCGCGCGCCAAGGCATTGCGCCTGATCGGGATCGAAGACAGCCAGCGCGGCATACGCGGCACCTTCGACCGCGCCGGACGCTTCCTGGCGCTAACGGCATTGCTGGCGGTGCTATTGGCCGGCGTCGCCACGGCGCTGGCCGCCAACCGTTTCGCGCTGCAGCGCATCGACAGCGTAGCGATACTCCGCTGCCTGGGCGCGCGCCAGCGCGACATTCTCGGCGCATTGGCACTGCAATTGCTGCTGCTGGCGATTCCGGCCTGCGCGCTCGGCGTGGGTCTGGGCATGCTGACACAACTCGGTTTGGTCGCAGCACTGGGCAACCTGATCCCCGACCGGCTGCCGCTGCCGCACGCGGCACCGGCACTGAGCGGCGCCGGCATCGGCCTGTTGCTATTGCTCGGCTTCGGCCTGCCGCCGCTGTTGCGCTTACGCGGCGTGCCGCCGATGCGCGTGCTCAACCGTAGCTTCGCCGCCCTGCCGCCAACCTCGCTGCTGGTCTATAGCGCCGCTCTGGTCGCCACCGTGGCGCTGGCGGTCTACGCCACCGGCGACGGCGCGCTGGCGGCATGGGTCCTGGGCGGACTGAGCCTGTTGGCGACGCTCGCTGCCTTGCTCGGCAGCGTGCTGCTGGCGTTACTGCGGCGATTGCAGTCGCGCCTGCGTGGTCCCTGGAAACTGGGCCTGGCAGCGCTGACCCGACGCCGCGCGTTGAGCGTGGTGCAATTGGTGGGCCTGTCGCTGTCGTTGTGCGCCTTGCTGTTGCTGGCGGTGATCGGACCCGGCCTGCTCGGACAATGGCGTGAGCGCTTGCCAGCGAACACACCGAATTATTTCCTGATGAACATCCAGCCGGAACAAACCGAGCAAGTGCTCGCCACCCTACGCGGACTCGGCATCGCCGATCCGACGGCGGAGCCATTGAGCACCGGCAAACTGGTAGCGATCAACGGCAAGCCGCCACAACGCCACACGCAAGGGCCAGACGACGACGGCGATACCGCCGACCGTCCAATCAACTTCTCCTGGCGACACCAGTTCCCACCCGCCAACCGTTTGTTGTCAGGCCGCTTTTGGAGCGCGAGCAGCACTGCGGCCGAGGCATCGGTGGAAGAAGCCTGGGCTCGGCGCTACGACCTGCGACTCGGCGATCGCATCACCTTGTTGCTCGGCGAGCAGCAGCGCAGCTTCACGGTGACCAGCGTGCGCAAGGCCAACTGGGATTCGTTCCGAGCCAACTTCTTCCTGCTGCTCAACGCCGGTGCAGTGCAGGATGCGCCGTACAACCTGATCTGCGCGTTCCATCTGTCACGCACTTCCGCAGTCAAACTGAGCATCCTCAGCCGCACATACCCGAACGTGTCGTTACTGGACATCGATGCAATTCTGCAACGAGTGCGGGAGGTCATCGATCGCGTGGCGCAGGCCGTGCAAGTGGTCATGGGTTTCAGCCTGCTGGCCGGCACCTTGGTGCTGTTGTCAGCATTACAGGCGACCGCTGGCGAGCGCCGCTACGACAGCGCGGTATTACGCACGCTGGGTGCACGTCGTGGGCAACTGCGCGGCGCGGTCCTGGTGGAATTCGGCGCACTCGGCCTGATCGCCGCGCTCCTGGCGGTCGGCGCGGCGGCGATCATCGGCGTGGTAGTCGCCCGGCAAGCCTTCGAGCTGACCCTGATGCCGCCATGGCCAGCACTGCTGCTCGGCGGCCTCGGCGGTGTGGCATTGAGCCTGCTCGCCGGCTGGTCAGGGACGCGGGGCATCTTGCGCACGCCGCCGGCCTTGGCACTACGCGAGCAATGAACGCGACCGGCGCTGACGCCGGGTGTGCGCTCAGCGCGTGGTCGGCGCGGGTTCAACCCATTGCGCGAACACCGCGTCGATCTGCGCATCGGTCACCGGCTTGCCCTGCTGCACGGTCTCGGCCTGCGCGAACAGCGGCACGATCATCGCCATGCCGTCGCGCCCGGTTTTCAGATGCACACCCGGCCCGGTGCCGAGCCATTTGTCCCAACGCACGCGCACCCTGGCCCAGTAGTCCCGCGTCGCCTTCCAGTAGGCATAGGCCGGCGCGAAATCGACGTCCTTTGTCTTGACGTAGTCATTGAAGCCGAACTCGCGCGCAATGTCGTGCTGGCTTCCGTCCGGCATACGCCTGACCTTGGTGTTGAACTGTTCGTGGGTCCAGCCAGCCGGGGTCAGCGTGTGACGGTTAACCACCATCAGCGCACTGTAGTCGCTGCGTTTGGTGTATTCGCGGCGCGGCAAGGGCCGCCAACTCAGGTCGCTGGTCCAGGTCGGATGGCCGTCTGCATAGTCCCAGCGCCCGGTGCCGCAGTAGCGTGGCGCATCGCTGACCTCGTACACGCACTGGGTCCACGCGCCGCGCGTCGCCGCTGCGGCGAGCGGGCGCACCTGCCATGTCTGCTCGGCGCTGAATTCGAAGCGCTGCGACGCTTCGTAGATCCACTCCTGGCGCCAGTGCTTGGTCACGTGACCGCTCTTGGTGTCTACCAGCAGATGTTGCAATACCACCTTGCGTGGGCTGTCCTCGACTACGACCACCAGTTCGTCGCCACCGCTGCGCTGCGGCGGCGCGCGTTTGTAACCGGGTTGCAGCAACACTGTCTCGTCGAAGGCAAAATTTACTGAGTATTCGCCCTGCATCGCCAGGATACTGGCGCGGTCGCGCATCGGCGCGGCGTCCTCGGCGTGGGCGGGAACGGTGCTGACAAGCAGCAGGAGCGGGAGCGGATACGTTGCGTTCATCGTATGGTGTGTGGTCGGGTCGTGGTGGAGGAAGAGAAAACGCGCCGGTCACAGGCGCAGCCGCTGCCAGTGCCAGGGAACGAGGCCGTATGCATCCCCCGCTACCAATCCAACGCTAGGCTGATCGACAGGTTGCGCCCGGCCCCGGTGTAACGATCCAGCACGGTGCTGTTAGCCAACGTTGCGCTGGGCAGCATGTCCCAGTCGATATAGCGGCGATCCGTCACGTTGAACACGCCGACATTGAGCCGCGCGCCGGGCGTGATGGCCCAGTGCGCGAGCAAGTCCAGCGTCGCGTAGCCTGACGGCGTGTAGTAGGTCGGCGACTGCGGCCGGTGCTTCTTCGCCACAACAGTGCCGACAAGTTGCGCGCCCCAAGCATCGCGCTCGTACGCCAACCCAAGCACGCCGCGCAGCGGCTCCACCGAGTTGAGCGGCGCGTCGTCGGTCTTGTTGTCACCGCGTGCATAGGCGGCGCTGGCACGCAGCGACCAGCCAGCCCAGCGCGGATCGAAAGCGCCGGCATCGATCCCGGCCTTGGCTTCCACACCGTCGATTGCGACGCGATCAACATTGCGCGACTGGTACAACATCAGGCCATCGGCATTAAAGCCGACGAAACTGTATGACTGGATAAAGTTGCGATAGTCGTTGCGATAGCGGCTCAGACCGAAATAGCCGACATCGCTGACATAACGCACGCCCAGTTCGATACCCTTGCTCGTCTCCGGCTTCAGGTCCGGATTGGCGATCGCGGTATAACCGACCATCAGATTAGTGAAGCCGATATTGACATCGTTATAGGGCGGTGCACGAAAGCCATGCGCGTAATCGGCGAACACCGACCAGGCATCGTCCAGGCGCCAGACTGCACCGAGCTTAGGCGAGACGTTGGTTGTACCGATTTTCTTCACCGCCACTGCGGGATTACCGGTCGCGAAGATCGTATCCATCTGTGGTGAAAGCCGATAATAGTCCGCGCGCAGCGCCGGAATCAGACTGAAACGGCCATCGGCCAGACGCATTTCATCCTGCATGTAGGCGCCGGCCTTGAGCGTCGTGGTCATCGGGAAATCGCGCACAGGGAGCGTCTCTATGCCCACGGTCTTGCTGATGGCGCCGGTGCGCAAGTTCTGCGTCTGGCCGTCGCGCTCTTCGCGCGTATCGGTCTGCAACAGGTCGATGCCGTAGCTGATGTCGTGCACAATGCTGCCGCGATCCACCTGCTTGTGCAGGTTGGCCTGCAGCCCGGACATGCGCTGATCGAAATCGTGTTGCATGTGCCGCAGCGTACCGTTGCTGCGGTGTTCGTCGGTGCGCTGCAGGCTCCGGCTGTCCTGGCGATACAACTGCCACTGCAGATCGTCGACGAACGCGCGATCGAGCTGTTCGGCCTCGTGGGCCAGCGACACCCGCACGCGGGTCTGGTGATCGCGTCCGCGTTGGGACAGGATGTTGGCACCGACATTGCTCAGCGCATCGATCCGCGCATTGTCCTCGTTGGCGTCCACGGTCAGCTTGAACCGCTGATTGGCGCTGGGCCTATACACCAGTTTGCCGAGCAGACTGCGGCCGTCGCGATCGAGCGGATTGGGCGCGGTGCGCGCGGCGCCAATGCTGCGATTGCCGCCCTGATTCTCGCTTTCCTGGCCCTGGCGGTGGCTGACTGTGACCAGGCCGCTCCAGCGCTCACCGCCTTCGGCAAGCAACGCGCTGGCGAAGACCCCCTTCCACTCGCTTTCGTAACCGGATTTCAGCCAAACGTCGTGATCCTTGTCCGCTGCCAGGTAGTCGGCCGGATCCTTGGTGACGTAGGCGACCACGCCGCCGAGCGCATCCGAACCATACAACGCGCTGGCCGGGCCACGCACGATCTCCACCCGCTTGAGCATCTCCATGTCCACGCCATTGCGGTTGGCGTTGAGATAACTGCCGAAGCTGAAGCTGTCCGAGACCGGGACGCCGTCGGTCAGGATCAACACCCGATTTCCGTCCAGGCCACGAATGCGGATGCCGCCGATGCCGCTGAAGCGACCACTGTTGACGGTCGCGGACACGCCCGGGGTGTAACGCAGCAGATCCTTCAGGTCATGCACCATTGTCTGGTCCATTTGCTCACGGTCGATCACATCGACGCTGCCCGGCACGTCCACGATCGCGCGCTGGGTGCGCGTGGCCGTGACTTGCAGGCGGTCCAAGTCGCGCGGGGTCGCATTCACCGCGGCGGAATCGGAAGCGGCGTGCGCATCGCCATTGAGAGCCAGCCATAGCGCGCTGGTTAGCGCAACGGTACGGAACATGACGTCATCGGTTTCGCAAAGGACCTGCGCCAACGCGGCACAAGGCCGCGCGGTGCAGCGTAGAGAGGAGGCGAGGAAGATCGCGGCTGCGTAGCCGACGCGATGGACGCAGAGAAGACGTCCAACGCAGCCGGACGGACATCACTTGGTCAGAATGAGTTTGTCGTTACTGGTATGACGCAGGCGATAGATGCGGTCGCCGTGCTGGATCAGCACTTCACGGCGGCCGTTGAGCAGCGACTGGCTCGTGACAGGTGCGTCGACTGGCATCGCGCGCGACAGCACACGTTCGGGCAGGCTCAGGATCTCGGGACGACGTAGCAAAACGGGTTGGGCGGTCATAGTCGAACTCCTTCCAAAGGGTCGATCCAATGATAATGATTCTCAGTTGCCAATCAAGATCCATCCTCATTAAAATAATTCAAATTAAAAATCGAAATCTCAATTTTGAAAGTTAAAGCAAATTGAATCGCCAGCATTCGCGCTCGGACGGGCGCAAGGCGCCCCCCCCCCCCCCCCATGCCCATGCTCACTCCAGGGCAGCCTCGACCCTCTCCCACAAAGCCGCATCCTCGCGTCCGGCCCAGTCCAGCGCACTGAAATTTTCCAGCAATTGCGCGACCCGGCTGGCGCCGAGGATCACCGTGGACACATGCGGGTGACGCAAACACCAGGCAATCGCCAACACCGCCGGGGCCACGCCCTCGGCGGCGGCCAGCGCGGTGAAGGCGCGCGCGCGCGCGACCCGGCGCTGCGCCGGCGGTCCGATCACTTCCTGTTGCAACCAGGCGTTGCGGTCCTGCCCCAGCCGCGAGGCCGGATCGATCCCGTCGTTGTACTTGCCTGTCAGCAACCCCGAAGCCAACGGCGACCAGATCGTGGTGCCCAGACCGAGTTCGGCATAGAGCGGCGCGTACTCTTGCTCCACGCGCTGACGATGCAGCAGGTTGTACTGCGGCTGCTCCATCGACGGCGCGTGCAAGCCAAGCGCGCGCGCCACCTGCGCCGCTTCGCGGATGCGCTCGGCCGGCCATTCGGAGGTGCCCCAATACAACACCTTGCCCTGCCGGATCAACGCGTCCATCGCGCGCACGGTTTCCTCAACCGGGGTGTCCAGATCGGGGCGGTGACAGTAGTACAAGTCCAGATAATCCACCCGCAGACGTTTGAGCGCGGCATGGCAGGCGTCAGTGATGTGCTTGCGCGATAAGCCGCGCTGAGTCGGACGCGGCGCCTCGACTGCACCGAAGTAGACCTTGCTGGACACACAGTAACCATCGCGGGGCAGGCGCAGGTCGGCGATCACATCACCCATCACCTGTTCGGCGCGACCGTGCGCGTAAACCTCGGCGTTATCGAAAAAATTGACCCCGTGATCCCAGGCGGCGGCGATCAAATCGCGAGCTTCGTCGCGGCCTGCCTCTCCGCCGAAGTTAATCCAGGCACCGAACGACAGCGCCGACAGCTGCAACCCCGTACTACCAAGACGACGGTAAAGCATGGCAATTCCTCCTGCGATGTCGGCCCCTTATACGGCCGGTGGACGGTTACACAGTCTAGAGCGATCGACATCGAAATGAGTGCCAAGCCAGTTGAAGCGCGTTGCGACAAGGCGTGCGCTGAAAACAACGCGCCTTGCCGCCTGTGCCACCCTGCACTAGGCTTCCCTCCTTTGTGCGGGCCAGGGGACGCAGATGGTCGAGGGTTTGGGAAGGGTCGGCTTCGGCCTGTTCGGACTGGCGGTGCTGATCGGAATCACCTGGCTGTTCTCCAACAACCGCCACGCGGTGGATTGGAAGCTGGTGACGACCGGTTTGATCCTGCAGATCGGCTTCGCTGCATTGGTGCTGCTAGTGCCCGGCGGGCGCGACGTGTTCGACTGGCTGGGCCGTGGATTTGTGAAGGTGCTGAGCTTCGTCAACGATGGCTCCAGCTTCATCTTCGGCACCCTGCTGGATAGCAAAACCTACGGCTTCATCTTCGCTTTCCAAGTGCTGCCGACCATCATTTTTTTCTCCGCGTTGATGGGCGTGCTGTACCACCTAGGCATGATGCAGACGCTGGTCAGGCTGATGGCCTGGGCGATCACCAACGTGATGCGCGTGTCCGGTGCAGAAACCACCAGCGTCTGCGCCAGCGTCTTCATCGGCCAGACCGAAGCGCCGCTGACGGTACGTCCGTACATTGCGAAGATGACCGAATCGGAATTACTGACGATGATGATCGGCGGCATGGCGCACATCGCCGGCGGCGTGTTGGCCGCCTACGTGGGCATGCTCGGCGGCGGCGATCCGGTTGAGCAGGCGTTCTACGCCAAGCACCTGCTGGCGGCAAGCATCATGGCCGCGCCGGCCACCCTGGTCGTCGCCAAACTGCTGGTCCCGGAAACCGCGACGCCGCTGACCCACGGCACGGTCAAGATAGCGGTGGAGAAAACCACCAGTAACGTGATCGACGCCGCTGCCGCCGGTGCCGGCGACGGTTTGCGCCTGGCGCTGAACATCGGAGCGATGCTGCTGGCCTTCATCGCGTTGATCGCGCTAATCAATGCGCCGCTGACCTGGTTCGGCGACGTCACCGGGCTGGCCAGGACAATCGGCCACCCAACCGACCTATCCACCCTCTTCGGCTACGCGCTGGCACCCATTGCCTGGGTCATCGGCACCCCGTGGGTGGATGCGACCACCGTCGGTTCGCTGATCGGGCAGAAGGTGGTCATCAACGAATTCGTGGCCTACTCGCAATTGTCGAAGATCGTGACAGGCCAGATCCCCGGCATGCACCTAAGCGACGAAGGCCGGCTGATCGCCACCTACGCGCTGTGCGGATTCGCCAACTTCAGTTCCATTGCGATCCAGATCGGCGGCATCGGCGGCCTGGCCCCCGAACGCCGCCACGATCTGGCACGCTTCGGCCTGCGTGCCGTACTCGGCGGCTCGATTGCCACCTTCATGACCGCCACCATCGCCGGCGTGCTATCGCACTTTGCCTGAGCCGGATCTACGCACCACTCCCCCGTTCTTTGTTCCAGTTCCAATCGAGAAACAGCCATGTCTATGCGTTCGGTCATCGTCGTCGGTTCGTTCAATGTTGACCATGTGTGGCGCTGCGAAAGCCTGCCGGCGCCGGGCGCGACCATCACCGGGCACTACAGCACCGGCCCCGGCGGTAAAGGTTTCAACCAGGCAGTCGCCGCGGCCCGTGCCGGCGCGCACACCAGTTTTGTCTGCGCACTGGGCGATGACACCGGCGGTGCAATGGCACGCGCACTGGCCGCGCAAGACGGTATCGCCCTGGTCGCCGAGGTCAGCAGCGAACCGACCGGCACCGGCGGCATCTACGTCGATGGACACGGCCACAACACCATCGTCGTCGGCCCTGGCGCCAACGCCGCGCTGCGCCTGGACTTCGTACACGCAGAGCGCGCGCTACTGGGATCGGCGCGGGTGCTGCTGGCGCAGTTGGAGTCGCCCATCGAGACCATCGAAGGCACCCTGGCCCTGGCGCGCGAGGCCGGTCTGACCACGGTACTCAACGCCGCACCGGCGAATGCACAAACCAGTATCGGCTTGCTCAATTTGGCCGACGTCCTCACCCCCAACGAAACCGAGTTCGCCGCCCTGCTCGCGCGCCACGTCGGCGAACGCGTGGACGCCGACGCCGTCGCCGCCACCGACGGCGGCAGCTTGCACGCACTGTGCCGCAAACTGCTGCCGGACGGCACCGTCGTGGTGACACTGGGTGCAGTCGGCGCCTTCATCTCACACCCCGAGGAACACCTGCGCGGCGACACCCAGGCCTATTACCGCATCGGTGCCGAGGCCGCGCATACCGTGGATACCACCGGCGCTGGTGACGCATTCAACGGCGCCCTCGCTGCCTCGCTGGCGCTGGTGCCGCAGGCCGCTTTCGCCACCCATGTGCGCTTCGCCAACCACTACGCGGCCCGCTCGACCGAGGCGGCGGGTGCCTGCGCATCCATGCCTCACATAACGCCGGACGTCGGCTGACCCGCCGCAGACGACCACTTCAACCAAGCAGCGAACAGCTGCGCAAGCAACTGGACGCGGCACTCGTCCCAGGAACACCAAGGCTTCGCTGACTTCGAGGACATGACGCATCCACCTGGACGCATGCGGGATGCGCCACGATGAGCATAAATCTCAATCGTGCCACCACGCAGGTTCAGTCCGTTGGATGACAGATCAGTATTGATCTTCGAATGCGGCGCGCGCCGTGCTACGTCGTGCTCAACGCCATCCCGGCATCTGCGCCTGCTGGGCTTGCAACTGTTGCTGTTGCGCCTGGGATGCGGCGTTCTTGATTACCTCGGGGTAATCGAATTTCCGCACCTCCTACATCGTCTACTGCATGCTCAAGCACGGTTGAATGAGATCGAGAATGGCGGGACCAACCGCAAAAGCCGAATTGATATACAAAACCAACTTGTCACCATTGCGATTGCTGAAGATGTTGCCGAAATCGCGCGGCCCGCAAATACCATTCTGTTAACGCGCAGCAGCGGCTTGAACGAGCAATGCCGGCGAGACGCCTTTCGGAAGCGCACCCTTCAAGATGAGAGACAGCACGTGCGGTGGATCGCGCGGGTCGGTGAGCGGCATGGAGACCTGAGAGGCCACCGCGTGCGACGCAGGCTCCGCGGGGACGGAGCGTTGATCGATTGCGTCGACACGAACACGCCTGAAACGACAACCATCATCGCCATGCTTGCACCGCATGCGACCTTCATCCATCGCACAAACTGCAAGACGACACACGGCCAGTGCAATCTGGCAATCAGATAACATGTGATACTTGACACCTCTTGTGGTCGTCTGCGTAAACACAGGCGTGCAGCGTGTACGCGTTCCCAATTGCAGCTGTGTGTGCTTGCTAGAGTATAGGTTCACGGCGCCAATCCTCCCGTCGTGTCGCACGCTGCGACCGCCCTCGGTGTGTTTGGCCAGGCCGTCTTTCTCTCCGCAAACGGAAACCTCCGATGAAGATGCCACGAGAATTGCATAAATGCGCGCTACCGTGCGCGTTGTTGAGCATGCTGTTGAGCGCATGCGGCGGCGATGAAGACGCACATAGCGCGGCCAACACCTCACCGCAGATAGCCTCGGCAACACCCACCGTGTGGTCGGCGACCACGCGGACGCCGACCACGGCAACCGTACCGCGCCAGGTCGTCAGCCAAACCGATAACAGCACTACGCTGCGCCGGCCACTCTCGCCAAGCCAACCGATGTTCCTGATCCATGCCGACAGCTGGAACGCGGCTGACGCGCAGAAAATCATCGACCTGATCCCAGCCGATCTGCGGCCGTATACCGTGCTGCTGATTTCCCTGTCCATCTACCATAAAGGCGCCACCGGCAACCAATGCAACTGGCTGCAAGTGGAGGATGGTATCGAGACCGCACGTTCCTGGATCAAGACCGCCGCCGCCAATGGCGTGTGGGCGATGATCCAACCATCCAGCGGCGGCTTCAGCCATTTTCCCGACTATCCACCGGATACAGACTTGGAATCCACCGTCTACGGCGAGTTCTTCCGTGACTACCCGAATTTCATCGGCTTCAACTATGCCGAGCAGTTCTGGGGATTCGACCAGCCGTGTTCCGGCTCGGCCATCCAACGCTGGGAGCACTGGGCGAACCTGCTCAAACTCACCAACAAATACGGCGGCTATCTGGCGGTGAGCTTCACCGGTGGATTCTGGGGCGCGAACATCAATCCGTTGGCGATGGTCAAGCGCGACCAAATTTTGCGCAATGCGCTGAGCAACTACGCGCAGAACTTCATCATCGAAGAAAAATTCACCACCGATTACGGTTATCACGATATCGAGAGCGTGAGTCTGGGCATGTTCCTGTCTGGCTTCGCCGGTCATTACGGCATTCGACCCGATCGCAGCGGTTGGTACGACAGCAAGGGCGACGACAGCGACAACTATCCCGTGCAGGCCGGTTCGCCGCACCTGATCGAGCACCTGACATTCACTGGCGAAACCATGTTCGATGGTCCCGAACAGATCCGATTGGATGCGGTGCATAACCTGCCGAATGCAACCACCGCCGATGGCTACACCACCCGACGCTGGGAGTTCTATCCGCATTACCGCAATATCCAGTTGGACATCTACCGCAAGATCCTCGACGGCACGCTGCGCATCCTCAGCCGTCAGGAAGTGATCGACCGCTCCAAAGTGGTGATCGTCAACGACACCGCCAGCGGCGACGACAGGAATCTGTATTCCTCACCGGAGTCGCTCTTCACCGGGCTGTATCTGCTGGATGACGATGGCACCTATTTGAACCAGCACAGTTGGTACAAGAAAACCGGACGTTATCCGGCCATTCCCACCGTCTTCCAATTGACCGACGACACCGCCAAGTCGTTCAAGGTGCAGATCCCCAAAACCACCTACGCGACACGCTGGCCCACGATCAACGACAAACTCAACGAACTCAACGCGCTGTTCCCGCAGGAATACACCGGCACCCTCTATGCAGGGCGACAAGACAACACCTGGGTGACCTACAACCCGTTCAAAACCAATCAGAGCGCGAGCGGCACCATCCCGCTGAAGTACAACAGCTGCGCGACGCTCAACCTGACCTATGGTCCCTACACCAGCGGCGTGATCAAGGAATTCCCGCAGACGCTGTCGATCTACCTCACCAACTTCGACTCCCCCAACGGCGCGTTGAAGACAGACACGATCGATATCGAAGGTGCCACCACCGCGCCAACCTTCACCTTCGCAGATCGCGGCGATCACCAGGCAAGCATCGTCACCAGCACCACGACAACCAACGGACTGACGCTGAACGTGGCGCACAACGGCCCCCTCGACATCACCGTGCAGTGCACCGGCACCGCCAATGCAGGCCAGACATCGCCGCAGATCGTCCCCTTGCAGCCACCGGATGCGCCACCCGCTTACACCGGGGTGCTGCAATACGAGGCGGAGAACTTCGATTTCCGCAACATTCGCAACCTGGTCGTCTACGGTGTGTCCGGACCGATACGCAACTACCAAGCGCTGGGTTATGTCGACTTCGGCACCAATCCCGCCGCCAGCATCCGCACCGACGTGAACGTCCCCAGCGCCGGCACGTATCAACTGCAAACCCGGTATTCGACCACCGGCGCAAGCATCGGCACCGTGGATCTGTACATCAACGGCGTCAAGGTCGGCACGCCGACGTTCGCGCAGACCACCTCGGCCAGCGACTGGGCGACGCTGCAACAGCCGGTGACATTGAACGCCGGCAGTAACCGCGTCGAGTTCCGTGCCAACGCGGCAGCGCCGGCAGCGCTGTACCTGGACAACATCCGCCTCTCCTCCCAGTAAGGGAAGGGGGCAGGCCGCACCGCGGCCTGTTGGGAGTCAGCGCTGGCGGCCAACGAGGACATCTCCGTGGCCGCCCCGCTACACTAGGCATATGCGCATCGGCCCCTACACCATCGACCCCAAGGTGATCCTGGCGCCGATGGCCGGGGTCACCGACAAGCCGTTCCGGCTGCTGTGCAAACGCCTGGGAGCTGGCCTGGCGGTGTCGGAAATGACCCTCTCCGACCCACGCTTCTGGCAGACGCGCAAGTCGCTGCAACGCATGGACCACGCTGGCGAGCCGGACCCGATCAGCGTGCAGATCGCCGGCACGCAACCGCAGCAATTGGCGGACGCGGCGCGCTACAACGCCGACCACGGCGCACAACTGATCGACATCAACATGGGCTGTCCGGCGAAGAAAGTGTGCAATGCCTGGGCCGGCTCGGCGTTGATGCGCGACGAAGCACTAGTGGCGCGCATCCTCAGCGCAGTGGTCAAGGCATCACCCGTGCCGGTGACGCTGAAGATCCGTACCGGTTGGGACAGCGACCATCGCAACGGACCGACCATCGCCCGTATTGCCGAAGATTGCGGCATCGCCGCGCTGGCCGTGCATGGGCGCACGCGCGACCAACATTACAGCGGCCAGGCCGAGTACGCGACGATTGCGCAGATCAAGGCGATGCTACGCATTCCGGTGATCGCCAACGGCGACATCGATTCACCGCACAAGGCCGCGCAGGTATTGGCGGCCACCGGTGCCGATGCGGTGATGATCGGCCGTGCCGCGCAAGGCCGCCCCTGGATCTTCGGCGAGATCGCGCATTACCTGGCCCACGGCGAAGTAAGCCCGGCGCCATCGTTGGCATTCGTGCGCGACACACTGCTCGGGCATTTGCACGCGCTGTACGCGTTCTACGGCGAAGCGCAAGGCGTGCGCATCGCGCGCAAGCATCTGGGCTGGTACGCCAAGGACCGGCCGGAGAACGCCGCCTTCCGCGCCGTGGTCAACCGCGCCGAAAGCGCACAGGCGCAATTGGCGCTGACCGCCGATTATTTCGATGCACTGATCGCCGGCGTACCGCCAGCCCTGTCCAACGCGGCTTGAACAACACCGGCAGGGAACAGCGCATGCGCATTCCACCATCCCGCATCTGCATGGCGAGTGCGAGTGCGAGTGCGAACAGTCATACCCGCGCTCGTGCTACGCCGCATGCGACAGCAACAGCGCGCGCGGCGGCAGAGTCTGCAGCACCTCTCCGGTATGCGAGAGCAATTGCAAACGACCCTGATGGTCTTCGCTGAGCGCGGTGAGGCTCTCGACCCAGTCGCCATCGTTGGCGTACACCAGCCCATCGCGCTCGAACAGGCCGGCGCGATGCACATGACCGCAGATCACCCCATCCAGGCCACGGCGACGTGCGTCGTCCAGGCCCGCCGCGACGAAGCGCTCGATATAGCGCTCGGCGGCGCTGCTCTGCCGCTTCAGATAATCGGCCAGCGACCAGTAACGCATCCCGAAGCGACGGCGCACGCGGTTGGTCAATTGGTTACCGGTGAGAATGCGGTAGTACAGCCAATCGCCGAACTTTTCCTGCAAACCACCGAACTGGGTCACGGCGTCGTAATCGTCGCCATGCACCACCAATAGCCGGCGTCCGTCGGCGGTCGCATGCACCGCACGTCGGCGCACCTGCATGGCCGGCAAGGCCAAACCGCAGAAACGACGGATCGGGCGGTCGTGATTGCCGGGCACGTAGATCAATTCGGTGCCGCTACGCGCCAACGCATGCAGCGCATCGACCACACGCTGATGGCCCACGCCCCAGACCGCGCGCCGCTGTGCCATCCACCAGAAATCGACAATATCGCCAACCAGATACACCTGGTTGCAACGCAGGCCGCCGAGAAAATCGGCCAGTTCGCTGGCATGGCAGTGCGGCGCGCCGAGATGCACATCGGAGACGAACACCGCGCGCCGTGGCGACAGGCGACTGATCGGATTCATGCGATGACCTCTGCTTCGCTGGGGAGACGTTCTCGGCAGCGCGCGCTGCTCACGGCAGATGCGCGTTGGGATCGCCTCTGCGGCTGCGTCCGGCCGCAGCCAAGATGGGAAAAGCATCCCTGAACACTGTGTTCCAGTCGGAGCACGGCACATCCCCATTGCTGACTTAGGCATAGCCTGGACGTCGGCAACGACAGCATTCTTGCAATCCGGCTACCGCATGATGACGCCACCGGCGCGCCCCACGAACGGTTAATCCCGCCCAACATCGGGCGCGACGCAATGCACGACGCCACGCGCACGTGTATCATGAATCTCCATCTTTTCATCCGAATGCAAGGATATAGCCGCGATGTCCAGCTATCTCTTCACCTCCGAGTCGGTCTCCGAAGGCCACCCGGACAAGATCGCCGACCAGATCTCCGATGCCGTGCTCGACGCGATCCTGACCCAGGACAAGCGCGCACGCGTGGCCTGCGAAACGTTGGTCAAGACCGGCGTGGCCATCGTCGCCGGCGAGATCACCACCAGCGCCTGGATCGATCTGGAAGCGGTGACACGCAAGGTGATTCTGGAGATCGGCTACAACAGCTCGCAGGTCGGCTTCGACGGCGAGACCTGCGGCGTGCTCAACCTGATCGGCAAGCAATCGCCGGACATCAACCAGGGCGTGGATCGCAAGAAGCCGGAAGAACAGGGCGCCGGCGACCAGGGCCTGATGTTCGGCTACGCCACCCGCGAGACCGAGAGCTTCATGCCGGCCGCCATTCACCTCTCCCATCGCCTGGTCGAGCAACAGGCCAAGGTGCGCAAGAAGAAGAACTCGCCGCTGGCGTGGCTGCGCCCGGACGCCAAGAGCCAGGTGACCCTGCGCTACGAGAACGGCGTGGCGGCGGCGATCGACGCGGTGGTGCTATCCACCCAGCACGACCCGGACATCAAGCAGAAACACCTGATCGAAGCCGTGCGCGAAGAGATCCTCAAGCCGGTGCTGCCGGCCAAGTGGCTGCACAAGGACACCAAGTTCCACATCAACCCGACCGGTAAGTTCGTGATCGGCGGGCCAGTGGGCGACTGTGGCCTGACCGGGCGCAAGATCATCGTCGACACCTACGGTGGTTGGGCACGCCACGGCGGCGGCGCGTTTTCCGGCAAGGATCCGTCCAAGGTCGACCGCTCGGCCGCTTATGCCGCACGCTACGTGGCCAAGAACGTCGTGGCCGCCGGCTTGGCCGACCGCTGCGAGGTACAGGTGTCCTACGCCATCGGTGTGGCCGAGCCGACCTCGATCTCGGTCACCACCTTCGGCACCGGCAAGATCGCCGACGACAAGATCGAAAAGCTGATCCGCAAGCACTTCGATCTGCGTCCGTTCGGCATCATCAAGATGCTCGACCTGATCCACCCGATGTATCAGCAGACCGCCTCCTACGGCCACTTCGGCCGCACACCGAAGGCATTCAGCTACACCGACGGCACCGGTGCCCAGCACCATGCCACGGCATTTTCGTGGGAGAAGACCGACCGCGCCGAAGCGCTGCGAGCGGACGCCAAGCTGAAGTAAATCGGCGGCTCTACGTCTGCACGGAAAACGGGCCGCAACATGGCCCGTTTTTTATTCCGGCATTCGGCAAACCACACCCGTCGCACACATGAAGCGTGTGGCGGCGCCTGCGCTTACCTCAGCTCACCCGCGGCGCTGTAGCGCTTGCTTCAGCAGCGCCTGGAACCGCGGCAGCGGGCACAACCCGGTCGCAGGATCGTTGCAGCCGGACAACTGCAAAGTCTGCAACAACGGCGGTGCGCGCAGGCTCAGCGGGGTCAATGCGCGCAGTTGGTCCAGCGACTGCGCCTGGTAACGCACGCGCACGTAGCGTTGACCGCTGCGCAGGTCGCGCAGCTGTTCCAGTACCAGCGCTCCGCCAGGTGGCGCATCGTCGCGACCGTAGCCGGGCAGATGGAAATGCAGGTCGAGCAAGCCGCTGAGCGCGGCGATATGGGTGTCGCTGGCGACCAGTACGCTCAGCCGTGGCGCGTCAGCCACCCCCAGCGTGTCCAGCACGCGGTGCGCCAGGGGGGCGCCGGCGCGCGCGGCCATGTACTGCGGACGCGCATAGATGTCGAACAGCAAGGCGTGCAACCGCGACACCATGCCCAGACGCTCAGGCGTGGCGCGACCCCAGCCAACCTGATCCAGCGGCAGACCTTCCGTGTATTGCAGGATGAACACCTCGGCGGTGCCCGAGGTCAGGTCCAACGGCCCGTGCAAGGCAAGACTGCGACCGTTGCGACCAGGCGTCAGCGACGACGGCATGCGGACGAAGTCGCACGCCTGCGCGCAGCCGAGGATCTGCTGCATGGTCTGCAGTTCCTTCGCATACGGCGCCAGCAGCGCGCCCGGACCACCGGTCTGGCGCTGGATCGACGCTACCGCGGCGGCGGCGTCGAAGTCCACCGCACCGGCCTCGACCGGGCGGAACAGCGGATCGTCGCTGCCCTCGCTCTGGTGCCCCACCTGCAACTTGCAGCCTGGCGCCAAGGTTTCTGCCAGGATCTGCGCACTGGCGATCGTGCGTTGGTCGGTGTTGGCGTAGACGCTGACCGTGGCCTGCGCCGGGCAACCATGGGCCGGCAGGACGCCATCGCGCAGCAACCATTGCCGGGTGTAGTCGCCGCTGAGTTTCACCGCGGCACGGCCATGCGCGGTCAGCAGACTCGGCGGTGTCGTCCACACCGGCCACGGCTGCGGCGCCAACGCGGCGGCAGCCGCCTCGCCCGGCAATGGCGCGCGCACACCGTGGCGGAACAGCATCCACACCTGCTCCACCTGCAACTGCCGCGCAGGCGCCACCTTCCCTGCCGGTTGCGCCTGCGCGGCCAACGTCGCCGCGATCAATACGTTCCACACCATCCAGCGCATGTTTGTGTTCCTCGTCATTTCAAATAAAGAAGGGCAGATCACGGCGCGCCAGCACCACAGTCGGCGGTAATCCGGTCGCAACGCCAGCCTCGCGCGTGACAATGTTGCCGCCATCGGCGCGGACATGGCGACGGGTTCGGCGCCATCGTGGAGCAACACGAGGCCGCCCGCACGGCGGCCTCGACACATCCGCGCGGCATGGCTCAGCCGGTGTTCTGTAAGCCCTGAGCGACGCCGTTGACGCACGCCACCAGAGCGCGCAGCAACTCCTCGTCCTCGCCGTCGGTGGCGCGCCAACGCTGCAGCAAGTCCACCTGCAGCACGCTGATCGGGTCGATGTAGGGATTACGCAGGCGGATCGACAACGCCAGGCGCGGGTCGTGTTGTAGCAGCGACGCCTGTCCGGTCAATGCCTTCACCCAATGCTTGGTCAGCGCTAATTCGTCGCGGATGCGCGGGAAGAAGCGCTCGTGCAGCGGCCCGGCCAGATGCGAGAACATTTCGGCGATGTTGAGGTCGCCCTTGGACAGCACCATGGCAATGTCGTCGAGGAAAGTACGGAAGAACGGCCAGTCGATGGCCATCGCGCGCAGTGCGGCTTCGTGCCCGGCATCCACTGCGGCCTGCAGCCCGCTGCCGACCCCGTACCAGCCCGGGATCACCGCGCGCGCCTGGCTCCAGGCGAACACCCACGGGATGGCACGCAGATTGGATAGCGCCGCATCCTGGCCGAGCCGCCGCGACGGACGCGACCCCAGCGTCATCCGCTCGATCACGTCGATCGGCGTCGCCAAGCGGAAATAGCGCATGAACTCGGCGTCGCCGACAAAGTGGCGGTAGGCCTGGCTGCTGTGCTCGGCCACCCTGTCCATCACCGGCCGCCACTGCGCTTCGCGCGCATCGACCGGGCGCGGGCGCAGGCTCGACAGCAGCACCGCGCCCGTCATCTGCTCCAGCGAACGCAGCGCCAGCGCACGGATGCCATATTTACGATGGATCACTTCGCCCTGCTCGGTCACCCGCAAACGTCCATCGACACTGCCGGGTGGTGCCGCCTCCAGCGCACGGGTGGTCTTGCCGCCACCGCGCACGATCGAGCCACCCCGGCCATGGAAGAACGTCAGCCGAATTCCCGATTCGCCCGCTGCCTCCAGCAGTTCCACCTGCGCCCGCTGCAGCCCCCAGCGCGAGGCGGCGATGCCGCCGTCCTTGCCGCTGTCGGAATATCCGAGCATCACCATCTGCACATCGCCGCGCGCATCCAGGTGACGGCGGTAGACCGGATCGGCGAGCAGATCGCGCAGGGTCGCGGTGCCGCCACGCAGGTCGTCCACGGTCTCGAACAGCGGCACGATGTCCAGCGGCACCGCGTCAGCGGCATCGACCAGACCACCACGGCGCGCCAGCGCCAGCACGGTCAGCACGTCGGCACGGTCGTGCGCCATCGAGATGATGTAGCTGCCCAGCGCGTCGGCACCGTGACGCGCACGCGCATCGGCGAGCGCGGCGAACACGGCGTCCAACCGCGCGTTGCCGGCATCGGCGCAGGCCGGCAACGGCGTCTCTCCGCCAGCGTAGGGACCGAGCAAGCGCGCACGTTCGGCTGCCGGCAGTGCCTCCCACTCCTGCACTCCCAACGCGGCGGCCACCGCGCGCGCATGCACGCTGGATTCCTGGCGCACGTCCAGCCGCGCCAGGTGGAAGCCGAAACTGCGCACCCGCCACAGCAAGCGTCGCACCGCGAACCAACCCGCGTGCAAGCCCTTGTTCGCCCGCAGGCTGTCCAGGATCAATTGCAGGTCGTGTTCCAGTTCGCTCGGCGCGGCGTAGCCACCCGGCGCATCGTCGAGCGTGGCCTGCAACCGTGCCCGCATCAGGTCGTTGAGCAAGCGGTACGGCATGTCCGCATGACGCGGACGCGAACGGGCGGCGGCCTGCGGCAGCAGTTGGCGGTAACGTTCGAGTTGTTCCAACAATGGCGCGCTGACCCCAACCAGAATGATCGACTGGCTGAGCAGGCTGGCGAGTTGCCGCAGTTCCTTGAGATAGCGCTCCAGCACCGCGCGACGCTGCGCATCGAGGGTGGCGGTCATGGTGGTCGCATCGACATTGGGGTTGCCGTCCATGTCGCCGCCAACCCAGGTGCCGAAACGCAGCAGGCGCGGTAAGTGCAAGGACTGGCCGTAGGTCTGCTCGATCGCGTGCTCCAGGGTTTCGTACATCACCGGGATCACCCGATACAGCACCTGGTTCAGATAGAAACCGACATGCTCGCGTTCGTCTTCCACGGTCGGCCGCACCGGCGAGGAGTCCGCGGTTTGCCACGTGGCGGTCAGCGCCATGCGCAAGCGCGCCGCGTCGGTGGCCTGCTCGCCCGGCGTGCGCATGCCGTCGAGGTGATCGACCAGGCTGGCCACCATCAACTGCTCCTTCTCCAGCAGCGCGCGGCGGACGGCTTCGGTCGGATGCGCGGTGAACACCGGCTCCACATCCAGACGCGGCAACCAGTCGCTCAGTTCCTGCACGCTCACGCCCTGCGCCTTGAGCCGGTACAGAGCGTCGTGCAGGCCATCGGGCTGCGGCGTATCGGCGCTGCTGCGTTGATAGTCGCGACGGCGGCGGATGCGGTGTACCCGTTCGGCGATGTTGACGACCTGGAAATAGGTGCTGAAGGCACGTACCAGCGCTTCCGCCTCGCGTGGTGTGCGCCCGGAGAGGGATTGACTGAGCAAGGACGAGGGCGCATTGCGTTCGCGGCGCGCGATTGCCGCAATACGAATGCGTTCGATCTCCTCGAGGAACGCGCCGGACACCTGTTCGGCGAGCAATTCGCCCACCAGGGCGCCAAGGCGGCGCACGTCGTCGCGCAGGGGAAGATCGGGCGTGGCGAAGACGATGTTGTTACGGGACTCGTTCATCGGAAAACGCATGGCTCGACGGTGGGGGCGTCGCAAGCCTAACCGAAAACGATTACACGCCTTGTCAGCGACCATAACGGTTGCAGAACGAACGATTGCATCGGCTCGCGGCAATGCTCCCGCACGACGGTCCGCAGCCAACCGCTGTCGATCGTGCGGCCGGCATGCACGGTCTCCCAGCCCCCCATTCAAGTCCGGCACCCCGCAGCCGCTATAATTCATTCCCCCTTCGTCGAGGGGCGCTGCGACCGTGTCGAGACCGGGACTCCCGTGCTGCAGACCCGGCCAGGCTCGGCGGACGGCATCAGCGACAACGGCGCCCGGACTTCGCGAGTTTTCTCGCCATTGACCGGAGCATTATCGATGAACGCTGTACGCAAGAGCCTCTCCGCCACAGGCGACTACAAGGTCGCCGACATCGCCCTCGCCGACTGGGGCCGCAAGGAACTGGACATCGCCGAGCACGAGATGCCCGGGCTGATGTCGATCCGCCGTCAGTACGCCGCGGCCAAGCCGCTGGCCGGCGTGCGCATCACCGGCTCGCTGCACATGACCATCCAGACCGCAGTGCTGATCGAGACGCTGAAGGACATCGGTGCCGACGTGCGCTGGGCCTCGTGCAACATTTTTTCCACCCAGGACCACGCCGCCGCGGCAATCGCCGCCAGCGGCACCCCAGTCTTCGCCTGGAAGGGCGAAACACTGGAGGAATATTGGGACTGCACCCTCGACGCGCTCACCTTCACCCTGCCCGACGGCACCCTGACCGGTCCGGAACTGGTGGTGGACGACGGCGGCGACGTGACCCTGCTGATCCACAAGGGCTATGAGCTGGAGAACGGGTCCAAGTGGGTGGACGAACCGGCGTCCTCGCACGAGGAACAAGTCATCAAGCATCTGCTCAAGCGCGTGGCGGTGGAGCGCCCCGGCTACTGGACCCGCGTGGTGCAAGATTGGAAGGGCGTGTCCGAAGAAACCACCACCGGTGTGCATCGCCTGTACCAGCTCGCCGAGGCTGGCACCCTGCTGGTGCCCGCGATCAACGTCAACGACTCGGTCACCAAGAGCAAGTTCGACAACCTCTACGGCTGCCGCGAATCGCTGGCCGACGGCCTCAAGCGCGCGATGGATGTGATGCTGGCCGGCAAGGTCGCGGTGGTATGCGGCTACGGCGACGTCGGCAAGGGTTCGGCACACAGCCTGCGCGCCTATGGTGCGCGCGTCGTCGTGACCGAGATCGACCCGATCTGCGCATTGCAGGCGGCGATGGAAGGCTTCGAGGTCGCCACTATCGAGGACACCCTTGGCCGCGCCGACATCTACGTCACCACCACCGGCAACAAGGACATCATCCGTATCGAACACATGACGCAGATGAAGGACCAGGCCATCGTCTGCAACATCGGGCACTTCGACAACGAAATCCAGGTCGATGCGCTGTACGCGCTGCCTGGCGTTCAGAAGATCAACATCAAGCCGCAGGTGGACAAGTTCGTGCTACCCAACGGCAACGCGATCTTCCTGCTGGCTGAAGGCCGCCTGGTCAATCTGGGCTGCGCCACCGGCCATCCCAGCTTCGTGATGTCCAACAGCTTCGCCAATCAGACGCTGGCGCAGATCGACCTGTGGCGCAACAAGGGCAGCTACGAAAAGCAGGTGTACCGGCTGCCGAAGAAGCTCGACGAAGAAGTGGCGCGGCTGCATCTGGAAAAGATCGGGGTCAAGCTGACCAAGTTGACCGAAGACCAGGCGGCGTATCTGGGTATCGCGATCGACGGCCCGTACAAGCCGGAGCATTACCGCTACTGAGTGCCGGCCTCGCCGTCGTCAATCGCAGATCGGGCGCCGCAGGGCGCCCGATCCGTTTTGGCATGGACAATACATCTGCCACGCGCAGCGCCATTTCACCCAGGCCGCGGTGCACTGTTGGGCGCCATGTCCAGAGTCAGGCTCCCGCGCAGCGCAAGCAAGCACCTGCGCGTATCGTTACGCTGATCCAGCGCGACGGTAGATCGAAATCAGAGAGCGCGCCCGCGCACCGATGGGCTGTTGCGTCCAGTCCGACCAGCGCTCCTTCAATTCGAGACCCGCCAGACGCGCCATCAGGTCCAGTTCCGACGGCCACGCATAGCGGTAGCGATCTTTAAAAATATGGGTGCCAGACTCGGTCATCACCACGATCCGTTGCTGCACCAGTTGCCGTAACGGGTCGGCGCTGGAACACAGCAGCACCACCGGCGTATCCCCCTCATCATCCAAGGGTGGCACCTCCAGCACCGACGATACCTTGCCCCCAGCCTGAAGCATCTCCGCTTGCGGCACCGCCGTCTGGATCACGAACACCCCCGAGTCGGACAAACGCTCGCGCACGGCAGCCAAGCAGCACACCTGCTCGCTCTGCTCAAGCAGATAACCGAAAGAAAACACCGAGTAGATCAGATCGAACGCCCCCGCAACCGGGACATCGACGAAATTGCCACACACCAAGCGCAAGCGCTCGGCTCCAGACTTGACGCGCAGTTTGTCCAGCATCGCCTGGGAATTGTCGATCCCGCACACTGTTGCCCCACTGGCCGCAAGCGGCAAGGCAATGCGGCCAGTACCAACCCCAAGTTCCAGAGCCGTTCCAGTCTTTACCAGTGCAGCCAAGGTTCGCACACATTGCGGCGTGTTGGCCGAGTTCCACAATACATCCCGCAACCAGTCGTAGTACTGCGCAATACGGTTGTAGGCCTCCTCTGACGTAGCGTGCATGGCGTGATTCGTATAGAAAACGGATACCTCGTGCCTAGGCCACCATCCCGACATCCGCGCAGGCACCATCCACGCGAGTGCCTGTGGCCAGCCACTGTGCACACTCGCTACCGAGTTCGGCAGCGGCGCGCTGCAGATAGGCCGCACTTGCAGCCGACGTCAGGATGTCGCGCCAACGTCCATTGCAGCCACGGTTGAAAAACGCACGGCCATCGTCGCGCCAAAAACCAGCACCCTGCGGCACATAGCGCGCCGCATGCTGACGCATATAGCCGAGGCTGCAATGCTCCACCACACGCTCGCAGCGCGCGGCGTCCAGCGCGATGTCCAGAAACGCGGCGATGCGCCGCACCTGCGTCGGCAGGTCTTGCAACAGCTGTGCGTAATGCACCAACAGGACGTTATCGCAATCGCGCAACGCCCACCAAGAGCGCACCCCCTCCCAGAAAGGCCATAGCGGCGCGCCATCCTCGCGCAACCAGGTCTCGAAATACGCATCGACCGGGCATGCCGGCGGCGGCATCACCTTCAACGTGCCGCCGCTGTGAGACTGCGCATCCAGCCGCGCCTGCGCATCGGCGCTGACCGCACGTTGGTGATCGTACAAACTCCAGACGATATCACGCCCATCGCGAGCGACGTAGAGATAGCGCGCCTTCTCCGACAGCACCAGCGCATCGGCGGGAAGATGGGTCTTGATGAAGCGACGATGGGTTTGTTCGGCCAGCAGTCGCTGTTTGGTCGCCTTGTCCGGATAGACCGAATCGAACCAGGGAGAGATCTTGGACACCTCGGCCTGCGCGTCACCGCCAAAGATTAACTGTGCGACGATCTGCTGGACCCAGGTGGTTCCGGCCTTCGCGTAACTGGCGATGACGATGTCATCCGGACGGAAGGCAAACTCGTTCCATACTGTGGAATCGAAAAAACGATTTGGGTATTCCCGTTGCTTGGAAGGCATGCTCACATCGGCATCCTTTGGACAATCGTCTAGCGAGGAACGCATCGCATGCGACATCTCGCGGCGCGGTCAAATGCGTACTGCTCCAAATATTAATCCAATCAAGACATCGCGCAATACGACGCAGAATCCATCCATACGCTATATCTCGGCAGGCAGCAAAGTTATCATGGAACACACGAGCAATTCACCAGACGTGACGAGACGCCTGATTCACCAAAACCACTCTGCCAACCTGCCAAGATCGGCCATCACAAGCCGCTGTCAGCGTACATGCTGTCACTGCGTATAGATATAAGCGACCTTACGTGGTCCGAACACGTTAAGCATCTTCCGAAACACAATAGAAATGGCATTTTTGATTTTCATCGTACTCACCTATTATGAATTTTCATATTGATTGGCTGAAGAAAAATCATCAGCCAATTTCAGGCTAGCAACCTCCATCCGGCATATCAATATATTCTTGACACTTTCTTCACAACAGTTCTGTTTTGTTGATTCTTATCACAAAATTATCCGGATCACCCTCTATTCAGGCATCTTCACCCAAATAAATCCTTGCGTAGGTAGTCGAGATAATCGCGCACGTGTCGCTCGCGTAACGCTACATCGTCGGGAAGGCGCAGTCCGCGCGTAAACCAGCGCAAGCGCTGCCGCGCGTGCAAGTGCGGATACGCGTGTGTGGGAACCGGCACACCGAGAAATGCGCACAGTGGCGCCCACCCTTGCTGTGAAGAGAACACCAATAGCCTGTCGGCCGGCACGGTTTCGATGACCTGTTCGTTCCATCTTTTGAAATAATCGACCATGAATGCGCGGTCTTCGCTACGACCTGCGAAGTGTTTCTTCAGAAATTTACTGAACTCTTCACCTTCCGGTCCCAGAAAGGTGCTCTTTTTGCCTGGAACCAGAATGGTCTGGGTGACGGATTCGAACCAACTCTCCGGATCGCGCACGGTCAGGATGACCTTCGCGTCGGGATAGACGTCGATCAACTCACGCCAGTAGTAGCAGCCTGGATGGTCGGTGGTCGACCGGTATCCGGCGAAGATCGCCGCCCAATCCGCAGCCCCCCGCTCCGCCGCATTCCACAGCGGCAACGCCTTCCGCATGGTCGCGGCAACTTCGGTCGCGTGGTAACACGGACCGAATCCAAGATGCTCCAGCGCAAACTTCAACGACAGCGTCCCTGTCCTGCCCAAACCGGCTCCGATCACTTGCAACGACATGCGTTCTGCTCCTGTCCGACCCAGACAGACCGAAGCTATCACAGCCGGATTTCTTCCTTGCCGCCAGTTTCGACGGGGTACATCATTCGACGCGCGCAGCGTGCGCGCTGTATTCGGTAGCAAATGCGCATACGACGACACGCATCGGCACGCTGCGCGGGAGGCGGCAGCGCGCGGAACGACTGGGGTTTACGCGCAGACTGGCACGGCAAGGCTTGTGCGCGCGACTACAGCTTGAAGTTGCGCTTGATGGTGAATGTCCAAGCACCGTCGATCGGATTGGAGACATGAATCCGGCCACTTCCATCCGGCACACCCGTGCTGTAATGCCGGTACAGGTCAGCGCCACTCCAGGCGCGTGCATACGCCAGGCCGAATTCGGTCCCGCGCCAGGTGTGGCTCAGGCCCACGCGCGCATCGGTCCAACCGTAATCGGCGAAATTGCGGATGTGCTGGTGTCCGGCATGCACGCTCGCCTGCCAGGCCGGCGCCACTTCGTAGGTGGCGTCCAGCGCCAGATAGCCGGACCCACGCGAATGCTGTCCCCCACCGATCCCCAATGAAGCGCCGTTGTAGCCTACATAGTCGCGGGTCCAGGTACTGGCATAGGACAGTTCGACGGTGCGCCAGTGCGTGGCGACGATCAATTCGCCGTAGTCGTAGTGCGTACCGCTCACCGTTATCAGCGCGCCAGGATACGCGTAATAGTAGACGCCAGAACGCCAGCCCCAATCGCCGCGATTGGCGGCATAACCGGCGTACACGTCCCATTCGGTATGGCCACCTTCGATGAAATACGGACTCACTCCGGAAGCCCATGTGCCCGCATACCAACCGCTGTCGCCGACGACGTCCAGCCCCCCCTGCACCACCGGTTTGCCCCAGCTTTGCTCGAATCCGCGCGAAACGTAATTCGAGGTAACCGAGAGGTTGGCCGTCGTGCTGGCTGCCCATGCAGGCACCGCAACACTCAGCGCCATCGCGGCCATTGATCTGATTATGGTACTCATGACACCACCTCCATCGACGCATGGCCCGGCTCGCCCACGCCGGCGGCGAGCTGCTGCGCCGACCACCTGAACATCGCTTCCGCCCGCTGCCATTGCAGTGCCTGCTCCACCAACGGCCCGCGGGTTCGACCAGACGACGCGATGCCCGCACTGTGTTGCGCTGAAACAGCGGCGACCTCGCACACGATGCCAGCGACATGGCGCACGCTGGACTCCGTCTCGCGCAGTGCATCGTTGCTGCTATCACTCGCCGCGATGACGGCGTTGACCTGGACAGCGGACGTATCGCTCGCACGCTTGAGCTCGTGCGAGTGCCGTTGCACTTCAGATCCGGACAGACCGATGCTGCTGTCGGACGTGGACGACAGTGCATCGTGGCGACGGCGACAGGTCATCATCACAGCCAGACCACCGCAGAAAAACGCGAGCAGATCTGTTCATCGCCCCCCTCGCGTGACGTCGTCGCCTCGGCAACGGTGTGGGAATCGAATGAAATGAACAACATGATGATTTCCTGAAAGTGATGAAACACAGTCGTTGCAACCTGGAACACAGACGGACGCTATCGCGCAAAAAGACGCCCCACTGGAACGGAAGCGCAAGCGCGTTGTATCTGCCTGATCGGCCCGGCCTGCATAACGACACATCGACGACGTGGTGAACGCCTCATCTGCCGTCATGGAAAGGCACGACAAACAGACAACGTCCCATTCGTGATGACCGAATGCATGCAAACCGAATCCGCTCTGCTTCAGCCACTATCGTCCGGACAACAGGAAACTTGAACGCCGGGAACCCGTGATCCCCCAGTAACGTCCCTTCGTGAAGAACGCATTCAATAGAGCAGGTGTATTACACGTACCGCTGGTTCATCGATCTGCCGATCGACGACGCGGTATAGGTGCCGATATCCAGGCCTGAGCAGGGCGCAAGAGCTTCAATGGCAAGAACGGCAATGACGAGGACGACGACGATTTCCGCGGACAATCGCGCAGCGACGGCACACACATTTCCACCAACGATGCGAATGCACGACTGTGTCGCAAGGACAAGACGGCCTGCGAATTCACCCAGACGCTGGAGCGCCTGAAGGCCCTGCCGCACGTGGCGCAAAAAACTTCCGTTCGGCAGGGGCAGTGGCAGATGCGCTAACGGCCAGCTAGGGCAACGCGATCCCCCAGCACAAACGCAAGTGGGTCGAGTAGGGATTGGCTCGGCCAAGAACGTGGGCCGGATCCGGCAGGCGATGGTGCGTGGCTTGGAGAAGCTGGACCAGGTGTTCGTACTGAACATGACGGCCTACAGCTTGATGCACATGCACACTTAGGATCGCCGCGCACCGACCGGGGCGACGGCATGAACACGGTGTCCGCGACGCTTGGATGCCAGATTGACCAAGCCAGTGGACATAATGGTTTCTGCATTTCAATGAAACAATGAACAACCTACGCGCCAATCGCGTCATGCACACCAAGAATCTGCCGCCGCTTGGATTCTGCGCGACGGCACTGACATATGCAACGCGGATGCCCGTGACGCGATGATCTGCATCCGCGCTGCATTAACGGTTGTCGCCTGTAACTTTACGACCTTACTTACCCTGAGTGATATTCAACCCATAGTCGGTAATATCAATATTTACAGTTTTCACATATGGGTCAATCACTTTGTATTTAATTGTGGACAGCTTAGTTATACGTTGACCACCCTTCTCGCAGCTAGTTGAACTCAATGCATAGAAGTCGTAAGAAATATTGTATAATATTGCCGGAGCATTGGCTCCGCCAGGGATTGCTCGGCCGTTAGGCAACAGTGTCGGCTGACTCACAGGGAAACACGCCCATCCGCCAGGATTAGCTTCGCTTTGAATCCAAAAGGCTTGCACGCCGCTCGATGTGCTATAATTTTTGATAATAACTTGCTCGGATTTTTCTGCGCTAGCCGATATGGAGGCGCCTGCTGCCACTGCGAAAAAAGCGCACAGCGCGGTTTTGCGAAAATAACGAACGCTCGAACGTCCAACCATGTTAATTACCTCTCAAGTGCGAAGGGAGATATACACATGCCTGCCAAGCGAAGCATGTGCATGCGTGCCACCGGATGCATCCCGCGCGGCTGCGCTGACATTTGCAACGCGACGACCCGGAGCGGGGTTGGCCGTCGCTTGCATCAACGACTTTAATTGAAACCCCGCCGATTGATGATGATTAAGTACCTGTCGTGAGCGAAGCGCTGTGGCGACGCCGGTCATCAGTGCGAATACGGTGCACAGCGCGACCCTGAGAAAATGACGAACGCCGAATATCTTGTCATGTTGATTGCTTTCGATTTGACGATGGACGTGACCTGCTTGTCAACTATTGGGGAACTGCACTGATGGAGTACGTTTATCATAAGCGGGCTTGAGAATGCGTCTAACGCGAGTGAATGTTCAGAGAAAATTATGCAGACATCACAAAAAATATTGTGCCTCCTGAATTTCTCCCTAAACATCTACGCTTTCTGCAACATTTTCCAGATGCAACTGGATTGTCCCGGCATACCAAGAGGCGCCCCAGAGGACGCGACGCTCAGGCTTCGATCTTCTGGAGCGCTTGGCAGTGCGTTCATCACAAAGCACCTGTGACCGGCATGACCGCTGCTGTCAGCAGCACCCTCAAACGGACCCACCTTGATCACTGATCAGCCACTCTTAGAGTTGCCCCACCTCGATGGGGCTCCGCCGCTTGGCGGGATTGAATAAAGATGCCCCACTGGAACAGGAACGCAAGTACGTTGTAACCGCCCGATCGGCCCAGCCTGCAATGCCTACCACATCGACGATGCGGTGAGCGTCTCATCCGCTTTCATGGAAGGGCACGACAAACAGACGACGTCCAGCTCGTGATGACCGAATGCGTGCGAACCGAATCCGCTCCGCTTCAGCCACTCTCTTCCACGAAGCGGAAAAATTGAACGCAGAAAACCCCCGATTTCCCAGCAATGCCCCTTCGTGAACTGCACATTCCCATGCTCCGGAGAATACATATGCGTCAATATCGCATCTAGTGCGCGCAGCAGTGGGACGGGCATGGCCAACTCCCTCGCAAGGTCCATCGCACATTCCGAACCGTTACGGCGTCGGACGCCAGTTCGCGTGATGTTCCCAGAATTCCACGCTGCGCCGATAGGCCGCGCGGTCCAGCAGCACGCCGGAACCACCTTCTTCCACGCCCAGCGCATTACGTAGCATGGTGATCGGGGCCATCGGGATTTCCTGCGGCTCGGCGGTATACAGGCAGCCGACCACGCCCCAGTCCGCCTCGATCGGCGTGCCTTCGTGCGCGAGTTGATCGCGACTGTAGAGAATCGGCAGCAGATAATCGGCAACTGGCGGTTCGACGCCCTCGAACCAACGCACCAGCACGGGAAGTTCCTCGCGACTGCGCGCTTCATAGCCAGAACACAGCATAGTGCGGTTGGCATCGTTGATCGGCACCGTCAAGCAGCGGGTCGAGGTCCAGTTGCGATGCACATGGATTTTGCAAAACGGTGCATAGCCATCCAATACCTGTAACGGCACCGTGTCGTTGAGGTGGCGCTCGAACTGCTCGGGCGTGCAATCCTGGATCGCGTTGCGGCGACGGTCGCGCGGGAACAGGCGCGGGCGGGCGAAAGCAGTGAGAACGATGGACATGGCTAAAATGCGAACAGGGATGCGCGTAAGCCTAGCGCGTCAGGCCGCGACCGCGCACGACAGTAGCCGCGACATGCCGGAACCCGACGCAGAGAAGAGCGCAGACATTGCGCACCGCGCTTGGGCGCCCACCCGACAGCGACTCACGAGATTTTTTAGCCACTCTCAAGGATGCGCCAACGCGTAGTCGATCGCCGCACGCACCGCCGCCACTTGCGCCGCATTGCAGTGCGCCGGCGTCGCGTTGGCGTTGTCCGGATACACTTCGGTGGTCGTGGTGTAGCGTGCATCGGTGATACCGGCACACAGGCCCAACTGCTTCAGCGGGTAGTGGATGACGCCAGGCGCGGCAATCGGCGTCCCGATGAGTTCACCCGCGGCGTCGGCCTGGGCGATGTGAGTCACCTGCGCCACCGCCGCCAGCACCGCCTGCTGGAACGCCAGTTGCGGGTTCTCGCTATCGCCGACCAGATAAAAACCATCCGGAATGCTACCCGGTACGTAGGCGACACCATCGCGCGCGGCCAATGCCGGACGGAACTCGGACTCATCGCTATCGGTGGTCTCGTGCAAATCGATATGCATCGCCACCTGTGCACGCAATGGCGCGACCAGCCGCAGCAGCGCAGCCGACTCCTGCGCCGGACTGTCGTTGCGAAAACAGCGATTGGGATCGAGCGCATCCGCGTTCCAGCGATGAATGCGTTCGTAGGCCCAGGGGCTTACGCAGGGCACGACCAGCACATTGGCGCGGCCGCGATACGTCATCGCTTCCTGCGCGGCGAACTGCAACGCACCGTGCACGCCACTGGTCTCGTAGCCATGCACCCCCCCAGTGACCAGCATGCACGGCAACGCGACGTCCCAATCGCAACTACGCAGCGCCAAGAGCCGATAGCGTGCCTGTGGGTAATTCAGCGCGCCATATTCCACCACGTCCCACGGCCCCCGCAGGTTTTCGATGGCGGCGACGACCTCGGTCTGATAACAACGCCGGGGATGCTGTTCGGCCAGCCAGGCCGCCCGTTCCGCAGCGCCCCAAGGCAGCCCCGGCGTTCCGATCCGATAGAAGGCGGCATGGGACATCGTATGGCTCCGCGTAGAGGGGGAATGAGGCCGGGGACTTTAGCAAAGCGCCCACCCTTCCATCCGCCAGTACCGCGCCACATCGCAGCGCGCCAGCGCCGATGGACGCATGCTCAGCACCGGGCCCGTCCCCCATGACACTCGGCAACACTGTTGCATATTCATCCGGATGAAGAGATATAATCTCCCGCATTACCCGCTGCGTCGCCCCCATGACCGCCATCAGCTTCGAGTTCTACCCCCCCAAGACCGACGAGCAGCGCGTGCAGTTGGACCGCACCGCCGCGCGGCTGAAGTCTTACGCGCCCGAATACGTGTCGTGCACCTTCGGCGCTGGCGGCTCGACCCTGAGCTACACCTCCGAGACGGTGCGCCACCTCAAACAACAGCATGGCTTCGAGACCGCACCGCATCTGTCCTGCGTGGGCGGTAGCCGCGAGGAAATCCGCGAACTGCTCAAGCTGTACCGCGCCATCGGCTGTCGACGCCTGGTGGCGCTGCGCGGTGACCTGCCCTCGGGCATGGGCCATCCCGGCGACCTGCGTTATGCCGCGGACTTGATCGCCTTCATCCGGGCCGAATACGGCGACACCTTCCGCCTGGAAGTCGGCGCCTATCCGGAGACGCATCCACAGGCCACCGATGCGCTCAGCGATCTGCGCCACTTCAAGACCAAGGTCGAGGCCGGCGCCGATGCCGCGATCACCCAGTATTTCTACAACGCCGACGCGTACTTCCACTTCGTCGACGCGGTGCGCAAACTCGGTGTGCAGATTCCGATCGTGCCGGGGATCATGCCGATTTCCAACTTCAGTCAGTTGCGGCGTTTCTCCGAACAGTGCGGCGCGGAGATTCCACGCTGGATCGGCAGACGCATGCAGGCCTACGGCGACGATGCCGAGTCGATCCGCGAATTCGGCGCGGATGTGGTCGCCACGCTGTGCGAACGTTTGATCGCCGGCGGCGCACCGGCGCTGCATTTCTACACGCTCAATCTGGCCAAGCCGACCACCAGCATCCTGGCGCGGCTGGCGATGGAACCCGCGCACGACTGAGCGAACCCGTGTCGAGGATGCCTCCAGGACGGGTATTCGTCGCCGCGCAACGCATCCTCGACCGCCGGGATACGATCGCCCCACCGCTGAAACAGTCGCTACAGCGCAGGCGCAAACCTTCAGCGATAACGCCACGCCAATCGCCACCGTGCTGGTTCCAAGACAGCGACACGATTCCCACTGGATCAGTTTCTGGAGCGTACGCTGCACATTGGGGTGAGATGCCTTACCCGTCCGCGGCAAGGAAATCGTGCCACGTGGCGCCGTCTTGGCCGCAAACGGTGCTCGGCAATCGGCGCGTGCGCTGCCGACGGCGCTCAGGCCACGTCGGCGGTCAACGGCCACAGTCCACGGATCGCGGCGATGCCCTGCCCGCCGTGACGCCGCGCCTCGGCCACCTGGGATGGCAATAAACCGCCGATCGGATACAGCGGGAGGGCCACCTGCTCGCGCAGCCGCTCGAACGCCTCCCAACCCAATGGCGTAGCGCCGGGATGACTGGCGGTGGCCGCCAGCGGCCCGACTACCGCGAAATCGCACCCGAGCCGCTGCGCCGCCTGCAATTCCTCCACAGTGTGGCAGGACGCCGCCACGACCTGCGCAGACGGCAGCGGACGCGCCTGATACTGCGCCAATTGCTCCGCGCCAAGATGCACGCCGACACCCAGTTCCTGCGCCAGTGCCAGATCGCGGTTGACCAACACCTGCGCGCCATGCGCGGCGCACAGCGCCGCAGCGGCCCGCGCCAGCGGCCACCAATGCGCGTGCGGCAGACTGCGCGCGCGTAGTTGCACACAGCGCACGCCACTGTCCAGCGCGCGCTCCAGCGCGGCCAGCCACAGCGCAGGATCGGCCGGCTCAGGCGTCACCAGATAACGGTCCGGCTGGCGCAGCATCGCCACCACCGGTTGATCGGCAGGCGGCATGGCGTAACGGCCCAGCTTGTCCGGCATCACCCACATCAATGGCTGACCTTCACGGCCACGCGCGGTTCCCTTCCACGACTGCACCTGACGCACTTCCAGGCGCAGCCGTTTATCCGGATAGCGCTGCGGCACCTCCATCAGCCACGCGCCGACCACCGCATCGATGCCCAGTTCCTCTTGCAACTCGCGCACCAGCGCCTGCTCGGAGGTTTCGCCCGGCTCGCGCTTGCCGCCCGGGAATTCCCACAGCCCGGCCAGATCGCTGCCGCCAGTACGCCGGCTCAATAGAATACGACCGCGCGCATCGGTGATGACGGCGGCCACGACATGGATGGATCGGAGCGGTTCGGACATGCGGCAAGCTTGCCGTCTCCGGCAGGGTCCGCGCAATCAATTGCCGTCACAACGTCGACGATTCGCACCATGCGCTTCACTTAGCACTTAGCTGGCGCCAGCCGTGTATCCACGTGACAACGCATGGCCTACCACGCAGCCCCATGGCGAGGCGGATTCAAGCGGAAAGGGCGTGACCAATCCGCCACAACACTCCGGAAGGATCGTGCAGGGTGAAATCACGCATGCCCCATGGCCGATCTTCGGGGATGCCAAACCGCGCGCGGTAGCGACTGGCGAGATCGACCGCCTCGCATCGCTGCCACCAGGCGTCGGCATCTTCCACCAGCAAGTGCAGCATCAGATGGTGCGCCAACCCTTCCGCGTAGAAATCCTGCAACAGGAACGCACAGCGTTCGCCATGGCGGCAGCAGGCGAGTCCGTCGCTGAGCTCCTCGACCACGAAACCCAATTCGCGGTAGAAACACAGCGACAGCGCATAGTCGCGCGCTGGCACGAACACCTTCAGTTCAAGACTGGGGCAAGGCTTCACGGCAAGTTCCGACGCCACGCTGGAAGGCTCAAGCTACGCTACCCACAGGCCGCGTACCGCGCAATGGCTCCCGCACGCGCCGCAGCGCATTTGCCCGCCTGTCCTCGTGAGTGACACCGAGACGAACCGAGCGCATCTACGCGGCGCCCAGCCCATTTTCCCGGCACACGACGCTGCCGCGCACCCACGCGGCAGCGCACTCAGTTCAGCTGACCGTGGCAGTGCTTGTATTTCTTGCCACTGCCGCACGGGCACGGATCGTTGCGGCCAACCTTGGGGATATCGCGGGTGACCTGCATGACAGGCACACCATTGGGCACAGGCGAGGGCTGCTCGGCGTCCTCCTCCGCACTGTAGCCACCGGCCTCCTGGTGCTGGAACTGCGCTTGGCTCAGCTTCGCCTCCATCTGTTGACGCTCCTGCACCTCCAGCGCGGCGACTTCTTCCTCGCTGCGGATACGCACCCGCGCCAGCAAGGTCACCACTTCGCGCTTGGCATGCTCCAGCATTTCCGAGAACAGTTCGAAGGCTTCCTTCTTGTATTCCTGTTTTGGCTGCTTCTGCGCATAGCCACGCAGGTGGATCCCCTGGCGCAAATAATCCATGCGCGCCAGATGCTCCTTCCAGCTTTGGTCGAGCACGGTAAGCATGATGTGCTTCTCCAGCGCGCGCATGGTCTCGCTGCCAATCGCCTCCTCTTTCTCGTGGAAATGGCGTTCCACCTCTTGGCGCACCGACTCGACGATGCCAGCCGCGTCCAGCTCCTCGTGACGCTTGACCAGTTCGCTCACCGACAGCGACAGACTCAATTCGCTGACCAGGGTCGCTTCAAGGCCTGGCAGGTCCCACTGGTCGTCCACCGAATTGGGCGGCACGAAGCGCGAAACCAGATCGTAGATCACGTCGTCGCGGATACCATCCACGTTCTCCTTGACCGAGTCGGCATCCAATAGTTCGTCGCGCTGAGCATAGATCACCTTGCGCTGATCGTTGTTGACGTCGTCGAAGTCGAGCAGATTCTTACGGGTATCAAAATTATGCGCTTCCACCTTGCGCTGCGAATTTTCAATGACCCGAGACACCATTCGATCCTCGATGACATCCTCGTCCTTCATCCCCATGAAGCGCATCATCTTGACGACACGCTCGCCCCCGAAGATACGAATCAGATTGTCTTCCAGCGACAGATAGAAACGCGAAGACCCCGGGTCGCCCTGACGACCGGAGCGGCCGCGCAACTGGTTGTCGATACGCCGCGATTCGTGGCGCTCGGTGCCGATGATATGCAGCCCGCCCGCCGCCTTGACTGCCTCGTGGCGCTCTTGCCAGTCAGCTTTCAGACGCGCGCGTTCGGCGGCGTCCAGTTCCTCGCCCAGCGCATGCAGCTCGGCTTCCAGCGAACCGCCGAGCACGATGTCGGTACCGCGACCGGCCATGTTGGTGGCGATGGTCACCGCGCCTGGCTGGCCGGCGTTGGCGACGATCTGCGCCTCGCGCTCGTGCTGCTTGGCGTTGAGCACCTCGTGCTTGACCCCGGCCTTGCGCAGGTGCTCGGACAACATCTCCGAGGTCTCGATCGACGTGGTGCCGACCAGTACCGGCTGGCCACGCTTGGCGCAGTCCTCGATATCGGCCAGTACCGCATTGAATTTGCCCTGGCGGTTGAGGAACACCTGATCGGGCCAGTCCTTGCGGATGGTCGGGCGGTTGGTCGGGATCACCACCACCTCCAGGCCGTAGATGCTATGGAATTCGTAGGCTTCGGTATCGGCCGTCCCGGTCATGCCGGACAGCTTCTTGTACATGCGGAACAGGTTCTGGAAGGTGATGCTGGCCAGCGTCTGGTTCTCGCGCTGGACCGGCACGCCCTCCTTCGCTTCCACCGCCTGGTGCAGGCCGTCGGACCAGCGCCGCCCCGGCAGGGTGCGGCCGGTGAATTCGTCCACGATGACCACTTCGCCGTCGCGCACGATGTAGTCCACGTCGCGCTGGTAGATCGCATGCGCACGTAGCGCGGCATTGAGGTGGTGAACCACGCTCAGGTTGTGCGCGCCATACAGGCTGTCGTTCTCGTCGGCGAGGATACCGGCGGCGCGCAGCAGTTCTTCGGCGTGCTGCATGCCCGCTTCGGACAGATGCACCTGCTTGCCCTTCTCGTCGACCCAGTAATCGCCCTCGCCTTCTTCCGATTCCTGCTTGACCAGTTGCGGCACGATGCGGTTGACGCGGATGTACAACTCCGGCGACTCGTCGGCCGGGCCGGAGATGATGAGCGGGGTGCGCGCCTCGTCGATCAGGATCGAGTCCACCTCATCGACGATGGCGTAGTTGAGGCCACGTTGAAAACGGTCGGCCTTGGACAGCGCCATGTTGTCGCGCAGGTAATCGAACCCGAACTCGTTATTGGTGCCGTAGGTGATGTCGGCGGCATAGGCGGCATGCTTGTCGCTGTGCGGCATGCCCGGGTACACCACGCCCACGCTCAGCCCCAGCCAGTTGTACAGCTTGCCCATCTGCGCGGCGTCGCGGCGCGCCAGGTAGTCGTTGACCGTGACCACGTGCACGCCTTTGCCTTCCAGCGCGTTGAGGTACACCGGCAACGTCGCCACCAGGGTCTTGCCCTCACCGGTGCGCATTTCCGCGATCTTGCCCAGATGCAGCACCATGCCGCCGATCAACTGCACGTCGTAGTGACGCATGCCCAGCACGCGACGGCTGGCTTCGCGACACACCGCGAACGCTTCCGGCAGCACCTTGTCCAAGGTTTCGCCAGAGGCGATACGCCCACGCAGTTCCGGAGTCTTGGCCTGTAGTTGCGCGTCGGAGAGCTGCTCCATCTCCGGCTCCAACGCATTGATCTTAGCAACGATACGCTGGAGCTGACGCAGCTGACGCTCGTTGCGGCTACCGAAAACGCGAGTAAGCAGACTGTTGATCATTGAAGAAACCGATTGGAAAGGAACGCCCATACGGCCCAATCCCGAGCGAATCGCTGGGCCGCAAACGAAACAGGGCGCGAGGCGCCCTGTTATGGCAAAGCACATTGTAACTTGGGGCGGCGCTCGGCGACTCAAGCGTCGGTCATGCGCGTGGAACCTTCCTCAACCACGGCCGCGACGGCCCACCCGAGGGGCGCCGTCGCCGAGGAACTTGGCTGGATTCATCACCACGCCATCCTTCCACACTTCCAGATGTACGTGCGCGCTGGTGGAAAGACCAGTGGAACCGGCCTTGGCGATTTCCTGACCGACGCGCACCAGATCCCCCAGTTTGACCAACAACCGCGAGTTATGCGCGTAGCGGGTGACATAGCCATTGCTGTGATCAATCTCGACCACGTTGCCGTAGCCAGCGCGCACGCCGGCGTAACTAACTACGCCGTCGGCCACGGCCAGGACCGGATCGCCCACGCTGGCATGGAAGTCGAGCCCCTTATGGAAGCTGGTGCCGCGACCGAAAGGGTCTACACGCACGCCGAAACCAGAGGTGATGTAGCTGTTGCGAATCGGCATCCGCGATGGCACCGCGTTCTGGTCGAGCTGATGATCGAACAACAGCGATTCCAGCACCGACAGTTGTTGGCCAGAGGTGGAAAATCGCTGTTGCAACCCATCCAATTCCTTGCCGAGCTGGGCTGCGGGAATATCGTGATTGGGTTCGTCGCCACCACCACCGACACCGACCGGTTGCTCGAAGTCGAACTCGCCATCCTGCAGCTTGCCCATGCGGGTCAGACGTTCGCCCAACGCGTTGAGCCGCGTCGCCTGCGCCTGCAACTCACCCAATCGCGCGGCGAGCGCGTTGACCTGTGTCTGCGCGTCATGGCGCACCTGCGCCAGCTCACGATCCTGCCGCTCCAGCTTGGCGCGCAAATACGCCGAACCGCCCCATCCAATTGCGGCACCAACACCAAGGCCGAGTACCATGCCGACACCCAGCACCACACCGAGCCCGGCGAGTGAACGGTGGTCGGCGAATTGCTGCCATCGCCACGACCGAGTGTTGCCCCCTGTTGCAGTGGAACGGATTACGATTTTCTTGAACGCCATATTGAGTTTTCATGTCTAAGCGAAAATCCGGCGAAGCCCATACCGCCACGCCCCAGCAGGCGTTGGACGCCGCACTGGCAGACAAAGCGGGCAACCCGTTGCGCCGCGCCTTGTGGCTCGACGCGCTGGACCGGCAATTACGCCCCCATCTGCCGCCGCCGCTGGCCTCCCATTGCCGGCTGGCCAATGTGAACGACGGACAGCTCATTTTTCTGGTTGAATCATCGGTCTGGCACGCCCGCGTCAGGCTTGCCGAAGCCGACATCCTCGTCGCCGCCCGTTCCCTCGGGCTGAAAGTCACCAAGGTGACCGTCAAGACCGCAACGACACCTGCGCATTCCCCAATGCAGCAGGCAAGGAGTACATCCATACCGGTGTCAGCAGCCACGCACAAAGGACTGCGCGAGGCACTGGCTTCCCTGCAAGACGTCGGTTCCACGACACCCGGCACGACCACGGACTCCGACCGCAGCCGTCGACGCACGTAGACAAATACGCCGCGACCGGACGCATCCTAACGGGTGCCCGTCGCGAGGCTGTTATCAACAAGTTAAATTAAAGTTAAAATGAAGGGGGAATGGCGAATTGCCGATTCCGTGGCCCTGGCCTGGATGGAGATGCCTGACCCGTCGCGCTCAGGCGTAGGCCACATTCGCATAGGCGACCGGCGCTGGCGCCGCCGGCGATTCGAAACTGACCCATTCCCAGGCCGCCTGCTCGGCGAGCAGCGCACGCACCAGTGTATTGTTCAGGGCATGACCGGATTTGTAGCCTTCGTAAGCCCCGAGGATCGGACCGCCGGCTAGGTACAGATCGCCAATGGCATCGAGGATCTTGTGCCGCACGAATTCGTCGGCATAGCGCAGACCGTCGTCGTTGAGGACACGGAACTCGTCCAGCACGATGGCGTTGTCCATGGAGCCGCCCAGGCCGAGGTTGCGCTCGCGCATGTACTCCAGATCGCGCATGAAACCGAAGGTGCGTGCGCGGGAGATTTCCTTGATATAGGCCATGGTCGAGAACTCGATTTCCTGGCGCGACTGCTTGGCCGGGATCATCGGGTGATCGAACTGGATGGTGAAGCCCAGCCGATAGCCGTCGTAGGGTGTGAAGCGGGCGATCTTGTCGCCATCGCGCACTTCCAGCTCGCGTTTGATGCGGATGAAGCGTTTGGGCTTTGCCTGTTCGACGATGCCCGCGGACTGCAGCAGAAACACGAACGGGCCGGACGAGCCATCCATGATCGGCAATTCGGCCGAAGAGAGCTCGACCATGACGTTATCCACGCCAAGACCGGCCAACGCCGACATCAGGTGTTCCACGGTCTGGATCTTGGCCTGGCCGTGGCTCAGCCCGGTGCATAACGTGGTTTCGGTGACCAGCTCGGCATCGGCCGGCACTTCCACCACCGGGTCCAGATCCACGCGCCGAAACACGATGCCGTGGTCGATCGGGGCCGGGCGCAGGGTCATGTACACCTTGTTGCCACTGTGCAGGCCCACGCCGGTGGCGCGAATCGTGTTCTTGAGGGTGCGTTGCTGGGTCATGGCAGAGAGTCTGAGAACATCTGTTCACACCGGAACTGAACAGATCACAAGAATATCACGCGGTTGGCGCGGTTTTAATAAAGCGGTCACAGCATTTCAGTACCGCAACACTTGATCGATGCGGCTGACACAGTCGCAAAAACCTGCCGGGTCGCGACGACCCGGCAGCAAGGGAACACGGCACGCCAGCCAGGTGGACAGTCCTGGACGGCGGTATTGCGGGCCGGCGCGTACGCCGGCCGAGAGCGAACCTCAGTCGGCCTGGCGGCGCAAAAACGCGGGAATATCCAGGTAATCGCTGGGCAGATCCGCCGCTGCCGGCGCCGACGGGCCGGCAGATCCCACGCCCACCGCGTCGCTGCTCGGACGGCGCAGGCCCAGACCCATCGCTCCGCCGACCGCCTTGGACACGGCGTCGCCGGCATAGTCGAAGTCGCCGAACTCCGGCTGACCGGTGGTGGCGTTGCGCACCAGCTTGATCGGCGCGCGCTGCTCCGGGCGCTGCGACTGACGCGCCACCGTGCGGTTCAGGCCGGTGGCGACCACGGTGACGCGCACTTCGTCCTGCATGTCCGGATCCAGCACGGTGCCGACCACCACCGTCGCGTCCTCCGAGGAGAAGCCCTCGATGGTGCGACCGATCTCGTCGAACTCGGCCATGGTGAAATCCGGACCGGCGGTGATATTGACCAGGATGCCGTTGGCCCCGGCGAGGTTGACGTCGTCCAGCAGCGGATTCTGAATCGCCGCCTCGGCTGCCGCCTGCGCACGGTCGTCGCCGCGCGCCGAGCCGGTGCCCATCATCGCCAGGCCCATTTCCGACATCACCGTGCGCACGTCGGCGAAGTCGACGTTGATCAGGCCAGGACGCACGATCAGATCGGCGATGCCCTGCACGGCGCCTTGCAGCACGTCATTGGCTGCGCGGAACGCCTGGATCATGGTGGCGTTGCGGCCGAGCACGGTAATCAACTTTTCATTGGGAATGGTGATCAGCGAATCGCAGTGCTGGCTCAGTTCCTCGATGCCCTTCAGCGCTACCTGCATGCGGCGACGGCCTTCGAACGGGAACGGCTTGGTGACCACCGCCACGGTCAAAATGCCCATTTCCTTGGCCAACTGCGCCACCACCGGCGCCGCGCCGGTGCCGGTACCACCGCCCATGCCGGCGGTGATGAACACCATGTCCGCACCCTGTAGCGCATCCATGATGCGTTCGCGGTCTTCCAGCGCGGCCTGACGGCCGACTTCCGGGTTCGCACCGGCGCCCAGACCTTTGGTGACATTGGTACCGAGCTGCAGTTGCAACTTGGCACCGCAGTTCTTGATGGCCTGCGAGTCGGTGTTGGCGGTGATGAACTCCACGCCATCCACACTGCTGCTGACCATGTGCGCGACCGCGTTGCCACCGCCGCCGCCGACACCGACCACCTTGATCACCGCATTGGGTGCCATCTTTTCAATCAATTCGAAATGCGCCATGTCCGTTTTCCTCTTGTTATGGGGCCGGGACTTCGGACTCGGACTCGGGTACAGGAAAAAAATTCCGCTCCCAGTCCGGTCTTGGTACCGGCAATTTCTCTAGTGGATATTGCTGTTAACGCTCTATTGCCTTTGCCATCTGCCTTACCGCTCTACTGCTCTACTGCTTTTCGCTCTTATCGATTCCGCGACCTATGCATCGAATGCTCAGAACTCACCGCGATACCAGTTCTTCAATTTTTTGAACAAGCTGCCTGCACGCCCAGTGGGCAACGATGGGCGACGCGGGTGTTCGATCTGACTGCCCATCAACAACAAGCCCACGCCGGTGGCATGCACCGGGTTGCCGACGACTTCTCCCAGACCGGTGACGTGCTGCGGAATCCCCACGCGCACCGGCATCTGCACCATTTCCTCGGCCAGTTCGACCACGCCTTCCATCTTCGAGGCGCCGCCGGTCAGCACCATGCCCGCGCGCACCAGCTCCTCGAATCCGGAGCGGCGCAGCTCAGCCTGCACCATCTCGAAAATCTCCTCGTAACGCCCCTGCACCGCCTGCGCCAGCGAGTGACGCGGCATGCGTCGCGGCGGACGGTCGCCGACGCTGGGCACCTGGATGCTTTCCTCGGCGGTGGCCAACTGCGCCAACGCGCAGGCGTAGCGCACTTTGATTTGTTCGGCTTCCGGGGTCGGCGTGCGCAGCATGTGCGCGATGTCGTTGGTGACGTGATCGCCGGCGATCGGCAACGACGCGGTGTGGCAGATCGCGCCCTGCACGAACACCGCCAGGTCGGTGGTGCCTGCGCCCATATCCACCAGCACGACACCCAGTTCGCGTTCGTCGGCGGTCAACACCGCGACCGAGGACGCCAGCGAGGACAGAATCAGGTCGTCCACCTGCAGGCCGCAACGCTGCACGCATTTGCTGATGTTGGCCGCGGCCGACTGCGCGCACACCACCAGGTGCGCATGCACTTCCAGGCGCACGCCGGTCATGCCGACCGGATTACGGATGCCTTCCTGCGAATCGTCCAGCACGTACTCGCGCGGGATCGCGTGGAGGATGCGCTGATCGGCCGGGATCGCCACCGCCTTGGCGGCTTCCAGCACACGGTCCAGGTCGGTCCAAGTCACCTCGCCATCGCGGATCGGCACGATCCCGGGCGAGTTCTTGCACTGCACGTGGTTGCCGGAAATCGACGCGTACACCGAACGGATCTCGCAGCCAGCCATCAGCTCCGCTTCCTCGATCGCGCGCTGGATCGACTGCACCGTGGATTCGATGTCCACCACCACGCCGCGCTTAAGCCCGCGCGATTCGTGCGAACCGATGCCGATCACCTCGATCGGATTGCCGGGCGAGTATTCGCCGACCAGCGCAACGACCTTGGAGGTGCCGATGTCCAGTCCAACGATGAGGGATTTATCGCCTTTGCGGTTCATGTGTGACTACTACGTAGAGTGGTGAGGGTCGTTCCGGGGCCCGGGACCCGGAACGACGCAAATGCAACGCCCCGGCTGTTCGGGCTTGTTTCGTGCTTTGAGTTTCGGGTTCCAGGCTCCGGCTTCTTCGGTACCCCGGTCCCCGGCCCCGGGTCTCGGCTCTCGGGCTTCCACGCCACCGTGAACCCATTGGTGTAACGCAGATCCGCACGCTCCAGCGGTGGCTGACCGGGTTGCAGCAATTGCGGCAACACACGGGCGAAACGCTCCAGGCGCGCATGTGCATCGTCGCGCCCGATCACCACCTGCACGCCATCGCCAAACACCAGCGACCAACTCCCGCGCGCGTCCATCGCCACGCCTGCGACCTGCAATCGGAGCGGCGCGAACAAGCCGCACGATTGGTTGTATAACGCGACCACTTCCGCGGCCTTGGCATCCGGACCGGCCAGACGCGGCAGGGCGGCATTGCGCAAATCGTTGGGCATGGCGAGGATGCGTCCCTGCGCGGACAACATGCGATCCTCACCCCAACGCGCGAATGGACGATGCTCGGTGACGCGCACTTCCAGCACGTCCGGCCAGCGCTTGCGCACCCTCGCGCTTTCCACCCACGGCAAGCGCTGGATCGCATTCTGCGCATCCTGCAAGCGCACCGCGAAGAAACCACGGCGCGCATACGGCAGCACCACCTGGCGCAATTGCTCGGCCGACACGCGTTTGAAATCGCCGCTAACCTGCAAGCGGCTCAGCGGCCAACGCTCGGCACCAACCCAACCGTTGAGCACGGCCACGATCGGCAGCGCGACCAAAGCCAGCGCCAGCAACCAGGCGAAAATACGCAGCGAAGCGTTCATCGCGCCGCCACCTCCGGCAATGTCTGCTCGAGGATGCGCCAGCACAGGCTGGCCAGATCAATGCCCAGATGCGCCGCGGCTTTAGGCACCAGCGAGTGACTGGTCATGCCCGGCGCGGTGTTGATCTCGATCAGTTGCAGACCGCGCACGCGATCGCGCATCACATCGACCCGACCCCAGCCGCTGCAACCAGCAGCGGCGAAGGCCTGCAATGCAAGCTGGCGAATCTGGACCTCGTCCTCGCCCGACAATCCAGGGCACAGGTACTGGGTGTCCTCGGCGATGTATTTGGCGTGGTAGTCGTACCAATCGCCGACGGGAACGATACGGATCGACGGCAGTGCGATGTCGCCGAGAATGCCGACGGTGTATTCCTCACCCTGCACCATCTGTTCCATCAGCAGTTCGCCGGCGTAATCGGCCGCGAACGCGCGTACCGGGGCCAGATCCACTGCGGACAGCACGCGAAACACGCCGACACTGGACCCTTCGCAGGACGGCTTGACGAAGAGCGGATAGCCGAGCTCGGCCGCCGCTGCGGCCAGGTCGGCATCGGCGGCGATCCGGGCGAAGCCTGGCGTCGGCAGCCCGGCGGCGATCCACACCTGCTTGGTGCGGATCTTGTCCAGGGTCAGCGCGCTGCCGAGAACGTCCGCACCGGTGAACGGCACCTGCAATGCGCGTAGCAGCCCCTGCAGCACACCATTCTCGCCATCGCCACCATGGAGGATGTTGAACACGCGATCGACCGCACCGGCACGGATGCGCTCCAGCAACGCCGCGATGCCATCGACCGGCTGTGCGTCCACACCGCGACTGCGCAATGCATCGAGCACGTTGGCGCCAGAGGTCAGCGACACGTCGCGCTCGCTGGAGCTACCGCCGAGCAGCACCGCAACACGACCGAACACGCTCGGATCGGTGTAACGCGACGGCGACAAGGACGGCATGCTCATGCGCCCGCTCCGCTGGAAAAGCCGTCCTGCGCGATGTGCTGGGCGACGTAACCGATGTCGCCAGCGCCCATCATCAGCAGCAGATCGCCATCCTGCAGCACATCCGGCAGCACGCTGCCGAGTTCGACGACCTGCCCGACCACCACAGGCTCGCTGCGGCCCCGCGCACGGATCGCACGCGCCAGCGCACGCGCGTCAGCCCCCGGAATCGGCGCCTCGCCAGCCGGATAGACCTCGCTGAGCACCAGTGCGTCCACTTCCGACAACACCGCGGCGAACGCATCGAACTGATCGCGGGTACGGCTGTAGCGATGGGGTTGGAACGCCACCACCAAGCGCTTGTCCGGCCAGCCGCCGCGTGCGGCGGCGAACACCGCGGCCAACTCGCGCGGATGGTGACCGTAGTCGTCGACCACGCGTACGCGCGCGCCGTTGGCGGTGACCACCTCGCCGAGATCGTTGAAACGCCGGCCGATGCCGGCGAAGCTCTGCAAGGCGCTGGCGATCGCCGCCGGCGTCACCCCCAGTTGCCAACCGATCGCCGCGGCGGCCAACGCATTGAGCACGTTGTGGCGACCCGGCAAGGCCAGCGTCACCGCCGTGCTGCTGCCTTCGGGCATGCGCAAGGTAAAGTGCATGCGCGAACCCTCCTGGACCACGTCCTCGGCGCGCACATCGGCATTCTCGCTGAGTCCATAGCTCATCACGTGGCGCGGCGTCTGCGCCGCCAACGCGGCGACCTCGGGATCGTCGATGCACAGCACCGCCAAGCCATAGAACGGCAGCCGCTGCAAGAATTCGGCGAAGGCGGCCTGGATCCGGGCGAAGTCGTTGCCGTAATTCTCCAGATGATCGGCATCGATGTTGGTAATGACCGAGATCAGCGGGTTCAAGCGCAGGAAGCTGCCGTCGCTCTCGTCGGCCTCGGCCACCAACCACTGGCCGCCACCGAGCTTGGCGTTGGCGCCAGCGGCAAGCAACTGGCCGCCGATGACGAAAGTCGGATCCATTCCGCCTTCGCTGAGTACCGCCGCCGTCAAGCTGGTGGTGGTGGTCTTGCCGTGCGTGCCGGCCACCGCGATACCGCGGCGGAAGCGCATCAATTCGGCCAGCATTGCCGCGCGCGGCATGATCGGAATGCGCTGACTGCGCGCTTCCATCAATTCCGGATTGTCCTCGCGAATCGCACTGGACACCACCACGCAATCAGTGCCGAGTACGTTGGCCGCCGAATGCCCACGCAGTACACGTGCGCCAAGCTTGACCAGGCGCCGGGTCGCGGCATTGTCGGCATTGTCCGAACCGGAGACTTCATAGCCCAAGGTCAGCATGACCTCGGCGATGCCACTCATGCCGGTGCCGCCGATGCCGACGAAATGCACGCGTGGAAACGCGCGCATCAGATCGCCGGTGTCGTGAAGCCGACGGATCATGCGCGGACTCCTTCCGCGCCGGAACACGGAACACGGAACACGGGATCCGAGGAAAGCGCAGGGGCAACGCAACGCGCCTGGCCACCGAAATCGTCTGCTTGCATGCCTTTTTGCTCTTGCTTGTGCTCTTGCCGAGTCCCGAGACGATGGTCCCGAGTCCCGGCTCCACCGACTTCTTCCAGCACGATGTCCGCGATGCGCTCGGCCGCATCCGGCTTGGCTAGGCGGCGTGCCGCTTCGGCCATGGCCAGGCGCTGCGCAGGCTGCGCCAACAGTTCACCCAGCACGCGCTGCAACTGACCGGCCAGGGCATCGTCCTGCTTCAACAGCAGTGCGGCGCCACGCTCGACCAGGTATTGCGCGTTGCGGGTCTGGTGGTCGTCGACTGCGGCAGCAAACGGCACCAGCACGCTGCCGACCCCCACCGCGCACACTTCGGCCAGCGTCGACGCGCCAGCACGACATACCACCAGATCCGCCCAGGCATAGGCCGCCGCCATGTCGCCGATGAAAGCCTCGACACTGGCATCGACACCGGCTGTGGCATACGCCTGCGCCGCTTCCTCGCGCAGCGCCTCGCCGCATTGATGGCGCACGTCGACTCGCATCCCCAGCGCGGCCAGCGCCTGCGGCAACGCTTGATTGAGTACCCGCGCGCCCTGACTGCCGCCCAGCACCAACAACCGCGGCGCACCGTCGCGTGCGGCCAAGCGCAGCGACGGCGCGGGCAGCGCGGCGATTTCGGCACGCACCGGGTTGCCCACCGCTTCCTCATGACGGGCAAAGCTGCCTGGAAAACCGGTCAGCACACGCCGCGCGACCCGCGCCAACACCTTGTTGGTCAGGCCAGGCGCACGGTTTTGTTCGTGGACCAATAGCGGCCGCCTCTGCAGAGCTGCGGCCAGACCACCGGGGCCAGCGGCGAAACCGCCGAAACTGATCACCGCGCACGGCGCACGTCGGCGCAGCACGCCGCTAGCAGCACGGATCGCACGCAACACCCGTATCGGCGCACTCAGCAGGGCCAGGGGCCCCTTACCGCGCAGGCCGGCGATTTCGATGGTGTCCAGTTCGATCCCATGTTGCGGCACCAGCCGTGTTTCCATGCGTCCAGCTGCGCCCAACCACACCACCGGCACGCCACGCGCACGCAGCACCTTAGCCACGGCCAGTGCCGGAAAAATATGCCCGCCAGTGCCACCCGCGAGGATCATCACCGGCGCCGACGCTCCAAGCGTCGATGCAGACATAGGCGTGCTCATCCCAACCTCCCGAAGGTCGGTTCGACACGCGGCTGCATACGGCTGGTACCGCGACCCGGCACACCGGACTGAATCGCCGCAGCAACCGCATGCGCGCTGGCTTCGCGCGCGGCCTGCAGGTCCGCCGCATTGTCCACGGTCTGCTTAATCGGAGCCGCCGCATCGCTACGCACCAGCGCAACCTGACGCTCGGCACGGTTCAACTCGTAGGACACGCGCAATAGCAGCCCCATCGCCAGGCTGGTCATCAACACACTGGAACCGCCAGCGGAGATCAGCGGCAAAGTCAGCCCCTTGGTCGGCAGGATGCCCAGGTTGACCCCGACCGAAACGAAACTCTGCAGGCTGATCCACAGACCAATGCCGAAGGCGATGTAGCCGGAAAAGTGGCGCTTCATCTCCACGCAGCGCATGCCCAACCAAAACGCGCGACCGACCAGCAGCGCATACAGCGCCACGATCAGGCATACGCCGACGAACCCCAACTCCTCGGCGATCACCGAGAAAATGAAGTCGGTATTCGCTTCAGGCAAATAATTGAGCTTCTGCACCGAACCGCCGAGACCGACCCCGAACCATTCGCCGCGTCCCACCGCCATCAGCGCATTGGACAACTGGTAACCGGAACCGAGCTGGTCGGCCCACGGATCCAAGAACGAGGTGATGCGGCGCAGGCGGTACGGTTCGAGGATGGCAATGAAGGCGAACACCGGCAACCCGATCACGATCGGCATCGACATGCGCGGCAAGTTGACCCCGCCGAGCACCAGCATGCCGGCGGTAATGGCCAGCAACAGCGTGGACGAACCGAAATCCGGCTGCAGCAGCAGCAGCGCGACCAGCGCCACCGCCACGCCCAAAGGTTTGAGCATCGCCGGCCAGGTGGCGTTGACCTCGTCGCGGAAACGCACCAGGTAGCTGGACAGCCACACGATGTACAGCACCTTCACCGCTTCCACGGTCTGAAAGCGCGAGATGCCCAAATTGATCCAGCGCCGCGCGCCGTTGACCGTGCTGCCGAGCCCGGGCACGAACACCACGATCAACAAACCGAAGCAGGCCAGCAGCAGCAACTGGTTGTAGTGCTCGATGTACTTCAACTCGGTACGCATGGCCCAGATGGCCAGGCCAACACCACCGGCGAGGAACAGCAAATGCCGGTTCAAGTAGTAGAACGGGCTGGTGGTCAGCTCGATCGAACTGGAGCCGACCATCACGATGCCGAGCGAAGCCAGCGTCACGGCAGCACCGAGCAGCCAGGCGTCGTAGCGCCCGCCGATGGCCTCCAGTCTTGTCGCCTGACGTGCGGTGTCGTTCATCAGCGCACCTTCAACGTCGCCAAACCAATCAACACCAGCACCACCGAGATGATCCAGAAGCGCACGATCACGCGCGGTTCCGGCCAACCTTTCAATTCGAAGTGATGATGAATCGGCGCCATGCGGAACACGCGCTTGCCGGTGAGCTTGAACGAGGCCACCTGGATCATCACCGACAGCGTTTCGATGACGAACACCCCGCCCATGATCACCAGCACCAATTCCTGGCGCACGATCACCGCGATGGTGCCCAGCACCGCCCCCAGCGCCAGCGCACCGATATCGCCCATGAACACCATCGCCGGATAGGTGTTGAACCACAGAAAGCCCAGGCCCGCGCCAGCGATCGAGGTGCAGATGATGACCAGCTCGCCAGCACCCGGAATGGCCGGGATCTTCAGATAATCGGAGAACACGACATTGCCCGAGGCATAAGCGAACACACCCAACGCGCAAGCCACGAACACCGTGGGCATGATCGCCAGCCCATCCAAACCGTCGGTGAGATTGACCGCATTGGAAAAACCGACGATCCACAAATAGGCAATGGTGACGAAGCTGATCCCCGCCAGCGGCAGCGCGATGGACTTGAACATCGGGATGTAGAAGGTGATCGCCGCCGGCACGTCGGCGGTGTAGTACAGGAACAAGCCGGCAGCCAAGCCGAAGATCGACTGCAGCAAGTATTTCCAGCGCGACTTCAACCCGTTCGGGTCACGGCGCACGATCTTGATCCAGTCGTCGTACCAACCGATCACACCGAATGCCAGCATCACCACCAGCACCAACCACACGTAGCGGTTGCGCAGGTCGCCCCACAGCAGCACCGACAGCAACACCGTCAGCAGGATGAGCGAACCGCCCATGGTCGGCGTGCCCGCCTTGGAGAAATGGGTTTGCGGGCCATCCTGGCGGATCGGCTGGCCGCCCTTGAACTGCGCCAGCTTGCGGATCACCGCCGGTCCCAGCCACAGCGACAGGAACAGCGAGGTCAGCGCCGCGAGAATGCCGCGGAAGGTGAGATAGCCGAACAGCCCGAACACGCTATCGAGTTGTCGCAGCCAACGCGCCAGTTCAAGCAGCATGCGGCGCCTCCTCTGCGTGACCAAGCAACGCGCTCACGACTTTATCCATGGCACTGCCACGGGAGCCTTTGACGAGGAGCGTCGGGATCCGGGATCCAGGACCCGGAACCCGTGGGAGTGCGCCATCGGACGGCACACCGGTCTTGTCATGCATCAGCTCTGTTTCCTGCTTTTGATCCTGCTTTTCCCGGGCCACGACAGCGGCCAGATCCCGCTGCAATGCCTCGACCAACGTGGCATGACTGTCGAACACCCGACCGTTGTCGCCAAACGCCTGCGCAGCGTGCGCACTGAGCGGCCCCAGGGCGTACAGCCGTGTCAGTCCGGCAGCGCGTGCACGTGAACCGCCACTGGCATGCAGTGCTTCGGCGCCGGCGCCGAGTTCGCGCATGTCGCCCAACACCAACCAGCGCTCGCCGCCAATCGCTGCCAGCGCATCGATCGCCGCCGCCAGCGAACCGGGATTGGCGTTGTAGCTGTCGTCGATCAAAACCGCGCCACCTGGCAAGGTGTGCGAAATCTGCCGACCGGGCACCGGCTGCACCTGCGCCAGACCGGCAGCGATACGCGCTGGCGCCACGTCCAGCGCCAGCGCCAGCGCAGCGGCAGCCAGTGCGTTGAGCAAGTTGTGCCGTCCCGGCAGCGGCAGCGTCGTCTCCGCCTCGCCCTGCGGCGTCAGCAGCACGAAATGGGTACGGTCCGCGGCCATGCGTATGCGCGTGGCGGTGACGTGCGCACCATGCTGCAAGCCGAAGCGCAGCACGCGCGGCCGCGACGCGGCCGAGAGTTGCTGCTCAAACCACAGACCGAAGGCATCGTCGATGTTGATCACCGCCGTACCATCGGCCGGCAATGCGGCGTAGATCGCGCCCTTGGTCTGAGCCACGCCGAGCAGGCTCCCCATGCGCTCCAGGTGTGCCGGCGCAATGTTGTTGACCAGCGACACACGCGGCGGAGCGATGTCGGTCAGATAGGCAATATCGCCCGGTTTGCCAGCACCCATCTCGTAGATCGCGTAATCGGCGTCGTCTGGCGCGGCGATCACCGCCAGCGGCAAGCCAATCTCGTTATTGTGGTTGCCGGGATTGGCGTAGACGCTGCCGCCATCGAGCCGACAGGCGTACTGTAGGATCGCCAGCAACAACGCCTTGACGCTGGTCTTGCCGTTGCTGCCGGTGATCGCGGCCACGCGCGTGGCGCGACCGCGCTGCATGCCCGCCGCGATCCTCGCCAAAGCCAGTTGCGTGTCGGCAACCACGATTTGCGGCAGTTCGATTTGCGGCAGCCGCCGCTCGACCAGCAACGCGCTGGCACCGCGCATGGCGGCATCGGCGGCAAAGGTATGCCCGTCGAAACGCTCCCCACGCAGCGCCACGTACAGGCTGCCGGCGGCCAGACGACGTGTATCTTGGCTGATCGCATCGATTGCCACGTCATCGCCGTGCAGGTCGGCGTCGGCCCAGTGCGCAATCATCGACAACGGCAAGCGCTTCATCGAACCCCCTCCGCCACGCGTACGCGCAGCGTCTGTGCGGCAACCTCGGTATCGTCGAAGGGATGCTTGATCCCGGCGATCTCCTGATAAGGCTCATGGCCCTTGCCAGCGATCAGCACGATGTCTTCGGCGCCGGCCATGGCGATCGCCGCGGCGATCGCCTGCGCACGCTCGCGCTGCACCTGCACCGTCGTCATGCCGTCGAAGCCCGCCAGAATATCGGCAACGATGCGCTCGCCATCCTCGCCACGCGGATTGTCGTCGGTGACGAAAACATAATCGGACAGGCGCTGTGCGATCGCCGCCATCTGCGGACGTTTGCCAGCATCGCGTTCGCCACCGCAGCCGAACACGCACAGCAACCGCCCCTTGGCATGATCGCGCAAGCTTTGCAGTGCCTGTTCCAGCGCGTCAGGTGTATGCGCGTAATCCACGACCACCAGCGGTTGCGCATCGCGACCGCCGAGACGGTTCATGCGCCCGCGGATCGGCTGCAATTGCGCCAGCGTGGCGGCAATCCTGACCGGCGGCACGTCCAGCGCGTACAGCGCGCCGGCCACGGCCAGCAGATTATCCACGTTGAAACGACCCAGCAAGGGCGATTGCAGCGCATGCCGCTGCGTCCCGACGACCAGGTCGAAACCGATGCCGCGCGCATCCAGATGCAGCGCCTCGGCGCGCACTGTCGCGCCATCGCGGCCACGCGAACTGACGCCGATGCGCCGCAACGCCGGATCCAGTGCATGCAGCAGTTGGCGACCGAACGTATCGTCCAGATTCACGACCGCAGCTCTCAGCCCCGGCATGGCGAACAAGCGCGCCTTGGCCGCGCCGTAAGCGGCCATGTCGCGGTGATAATCGAGATGATCGCGGGTGAGGTTGGTGAACACCGCCACGTCGAAATGCACCGCATCCACGCGGCCTTGATCCAGCGCGTGCGAGCTGACTTCCATCGCCACCGCTTGCGCACCGGCATCACGCAACTGCGCCAGCAACGCGTGCAACGGCAGCACCAGCGGGGTCGTGAATCCCGTCGGCAACACACGACCGTATAAGCCAGCGCCGAGCGTGCCGATACTGCCACTGCACGTGCCCAGCACGTGCCAGGCCTGTGTCAACAGTTGCACGATAGAGGTCTTGCCATTGGTGCCGGTGACCCCGACCATGGTCATCGCCTGCGACGGATGGCCGTGCAGTTGGTCGGCCATCGCGCCCATGCGCGCGCGCAAGCCCGGCACTGCGATCGCATCTGCCGACGCCGGCAGATCGGCCGGTGCTGGCGGCTCGAACAGGATCGCGACGGCACCATTTGCGCGCGCCTGTTCGACGAAACTCAGCCCATGCGCGCCGAAACCAGCAATCGCCACGAAGGCGTCGCCTGGACGCACCGCACGACTATCCATGGCCAGCCCAGACACCTGCACCTCGCGCGGCAGCGCCACGTCCGGCAGCAATTGCGACAAAGGCAGCGCGCGGGTCACTGACGCGTCTCCTGCAACGGCGCCGGCAGCGCTGCCGCCGGCGGCGCGATGGCGCGCACACTCGGCAGTGCGGCATCGACCTCAGCGGCGGCATCCGGCACGGTGGCCGGATCCGGCTCCGTCGGCAACGGCGACGACGCATGCCCGCTCTTGCCGGCGGCCTGCGCCGCCAGCCACGACTGGATGTCGTCCGGCGGCACGTCCATCAGCCGCAGCGCGCCTTCCATCACGTTGTGGAACACCGGCGCCGACACCAGACCACCGTAGTACTTGGTGCCCTGTGGATCGTTGATCACGATGACCGTTGCGAAGCGCGGATGGCTCGCCGGCACCAGACCGGCGAACAGTGCGTTGTAGTGACCGTGCTCGTAGCCACCGGGACCGGTCTTGCGTGCGGTGCCGGTCTTTCCGGCAACGTGATAGCCCAGGATCGCCGCACCCTTGGCACCGCCCTGGGTCACCACGGTCTCCATCATCGCCACCACTTCCTTGGCGATCGCCGGGTCCAGCACCTGCTTGGTTTCCTCGTGCTGGCCCTTGACGAAGGTCGGCGTCACCAACTTGCCGCCGTTGCCGAGCGCGCAATAGGCGCGAGCAATCTGCAGCGGCGTCACCGACAGGCCGTAGCCATAGGCCATCGTGGTCTTGGACGAACCGCTCCAGCGCGCTGGCGACGGCAGCACGCCGGCCGATTCGCCGGGGAAGCCGCTGTGCGGTGCGCTGCCGTAACCGTAGCTATGAATCTGGTCGTAAAACGTCTGATCCGGCAGTTTGGCTGCAATCTTGGCCGCACCGATGTTGGAACTGCGAGTAATCACGCCGGTCACCGTCAACACACCGTTGTTGTGCGGCACGTCCTTGATGGTGAAGCGACCGACCGCCATGTAGCCCGGGTTGGTGTCGATCAAGGTGTCCTTGGTCACCACACCGGCCTTGAGCGCGGTGGAGATGGTCAGCGGCTTCATCGTCGAACCCGGCTCGACCAAGTCGGTGACCGCGCGGTTGCGACGTGCGTCGGAATTGACTCCGGTGACGGCATTGGGGTTGTAGGTCGGCAGATTGACCATGGCCAGGATCTCGCCGGTGACCACGTCCATAATGACGATCGAGCCACCGGCCGCCTTGTTCTCCACCAGCGCGTTGCGCAATTCCTTGTACGCCAGGAACTGGATGCGGCGGTCGATGCTGAGAGTCAGATCCTTGCCCGGCTGCGTCGGCTTGACCAGATCAATACTCTCCACGATCGCGCCCTTGCGGTCGCGGATCACGCGCTCGGCACCGGGCTTACCACGCAACCACTCATCGAAGGCCAGCTCCAGCCCCTCCTGGCCGCGATCATCGATGTTGGTAAAGCCAAGCACATGCGCCATCGCTTCGCCCTGTGGGTAGAAGCGCCGGAACTCGCGCTGCGCGAACACGCCCGGGATGCCCAACGCGATCACCGCATGCGCCTTGTCCGGGTTGATCCGGCGCTTGAGGTACATGAATTCCTTGTCCACCTTCTGCGACAACTTGGCGGTCAACTCATCGACGGGCAGATCCAACGCCTGCGCCAACTGCGGGATGCGGTCGGGATTACGTAGCAGTTCCTGCGGATTGACCCAGATCGATTCCACCGGCGTGGACACCGCTAGCGGTTCGCCATTGCGGTCGGTGATCATGCCGCGCGAGGTCGCAATCGGCAGTTCGCGTAAAAAACGCGCCTCGCCCTGACGCTGATAGAAATCCGTGTTGATCAACTGCACATAGGCGGCACGGCCGATCAGCGTCATCGAACACAACCCCAGCGCGGCACCGACCAGCGCCAGACGACCGCGCAGATTGAAGTTGCTGCGGGAACGGTTGCGACCGGTCTTACTCATGGGCGCACCACCACGATGTCGCCGGTTTCGGGGAACTTCATCCCCAGGCGCTGGCGCGCAATCTGATCGACACGGTTGCTCTCGGCCCAGGTCGCCTGCTCAAGCTGTAGCCGACCGAACTCGATGTTCAGATCGTCGCGGGCGTGCTCCAACTGCGCCAGTTCGACGAACAGTTGGCGATGCCGATGGCGCATGTACACCACCCCGATCGCCGAGGCGATGGTGCAGGCCAACAGCACGATCAGCAGCAGGCGGCTCATGCGCCACTCCTGTGAGACAACGCCGCAACCTGGGTCCCCAACCCCGCCAGCTTCTCCGCCACCCGCAGCACTGCGCTGCGCGCGCGCGGGTTGCCGGCCAGCTCTTCGGCATCGGCCTTGATCGCCCCGCCGTGCAGACGCAGGGCCGGCACAAACGTCTGCGCCTCGGGCAGACGCCGGTTGCTCGGCGGCGCCTTGGCGTGACGCTGCATGAAGTGTTTGACGATGCGGTCTTCGAGCGAATGGAAGCTGATCACGGCCAGACGCCCGCCCGGCTTGAGCCTGGCCAGCGCCGCATCCAACCCGCTCTCCAAATCAGCCAGTTCGCGATTGGTATGGATGCGGATCGCCTGGAAGCTGCGCGTGGCCGGATGCGTCTTGCTATCGCCACGCGGCATCACCGTGGCGATCAACTCGGCCAGTTGCGCGGTGCGGGTCAACGGCTGCTCGGCACGGCGCGCGACGATGGCACGGGCGATGCGCCGGCTCTGCCGCTCCTCGCCGTAATGCCACAACACATCGGCAATCTCGCGTTCGTCGGCGCGCGCCAGCCATTGCGCCGCGCTCTCGCCGGCATGCGGGTCCATGCGCATATCCAGCGGACCATCCTTGCCGAACGAGAAACCGCGCTCGGCCACGTCCAACTGCGGCGAGGACACGCCCAGGTCGAACAGCACCCCGTCCAGAGCGGTCGCCGCATCCCAGTGCCCCAGGTCGGCGAAACTGCCGCGACGGATGGACACGCGCGCGTCGCCGCCGAACGCGTGTTCGGCTTCGGCAATCGCCTCGGGGTCCTTGTCCATCACCAGCAGCCGGCCTCCTGGGCCGAGTTTGTGCAGCACCCCGCGCGCGTGTCCGCCACGCCCGAACGTGCCATCCAGATAGATTCCGTTTTCGATCACCTGCAGACCATCCATGACCTGCGCGAATAACACCGGCACATGCGCTGCCGATGGGTACGACACCGCGAGGTGACCGGCCTGCGCCTGTCCGCGCATCCGGACACCCCGACTCACAACTTCAGATCGAGCAATCCATCGCCCAGATCCTCGTCAGACAGGGTCTGCTGGATCAATGCGCGATGAGCCTGCTCGCTCCACAATTCGAACTTATCGCCCATGCCCAACAGCACGGCGCGCTTTTCAATGCCCACCGCGGCGCGATGGCTCGGCGGAACGGTGATGCGGGCATTGGCGTCCAGCTCCAGTGTCGCGGACGACCCCACCAGCTTTTGCTGCAGGACCCGCACCACGCGCTGGGTATTGGGCTTGGCCATGACCTCGTCACGGACCCGCTCCCACTCCTTCTCCGCATACAGCCACAGACATCCGGCCTCGAACGGGTTGTAGGTCAGCACCAGCCGATTACCGCTCATGCGCGCGACGAGGTCGCGGTATGCGGTGGGAACCGCCATACGCCCCTTCTCGTCAACAGTGATCGCGGTCTCGCCCTGAAACACAGCGCCTATACCTTCTTCGTTTCGATTCCGCCTGGAGCGGTCATTGAACCACGAAAAACCACAAAAAACCCGGTTTCCCCTCAAGCCCCCACCTTAGCAGCGCGCGACCGGTTGTCAACAACTTCCCGAACAACAAATCACCTTCGGGATCAATGTCTTGCGCGACTCTTTAGAGAATTGTTCAAAGCTTATCCACAAGTTACTGTTTCGCATGAAATTTTAATATTGAACGAAAATTCAGCCCCGTGTACGTGGCGTTAAAGCCTCGTGTACACCGCGTTAAGATCATCCCGGCAAACTGCCATCGCGGATCGCCCACTCGTGCGGCACTGCGCAAAGGCAGCACAATCGACCGCATATGCCTGATCGTTCGCGCACCCGGGGTGCAACCCAGGTTGGCGCGTGCGCCTCCACGACGAACGCGACCAGGGCTACGCCACCCGAGCTAGCGCCCTGGTCGCGGTGAACGCCAACGGCTGGAACCACGCGCGTCGGTTCGGGCCGGACAGGAGATTTCCTGGGCAGACGCGACAGAAGAACCACGTCCCAGCGGCATGGACCCGCGATCCGGAAAAGCCGCCACGCCCCACGACCGCGCTGCGGTCGAAACGGCGGCTGATGTAAAAAAGAGGAAGTGGCGGAGCCGGCCGATAAGCCGGGTTCTGTCGTGGACAGTCATTCTTCTAGGCGCACCGTCACCGGTACGCTCGAGCAACCTACCCGGACCCGACGCGGGCCGCGCCATGAGGTCCCTATTTGGTCTTGCTCCAGGTGGGGTTTGCCGTGCCGGTCCGTTACCGGACTCGCGGTGCGCTCTTACCGCACCATTTCACCCTTACCGGCCCCTCGCCACCCCGCTACCGTCGCCGAACGCGCTTGGCCGATGCCGCGCATCGCCAATGCACTCCAGCAGCGGCAGAGGGGTGGCGAGGGACGTAGGCGGTATCTTTCTGTTGCACTTTCCGTCGGCTCGCGCCGCCCAGGCGTTACCTGGCACCTTGCCCTGTGGAGCCCGGACTTTCCTCGGCACCCCGCCGCACCGAAATGCGCCGGAGTGACGCGACTGCCTGGCCGACTCCGCCGCAGGCATTGTCGCATGTAGTTAGGAAATATTTTCCTCATTGCCAACACGCAAGCGCTGGACCATGCCCGCCTCAACCACCATACAACGCCTTGCGCGCCGCGCCGGTGAGTTCGGCGGCCAGCTTGGCGGCGGTGGACGGCGGCAGGTGTTCGCTGAGCTTGGCGTAGACGCGGCGGCCTTCGGCCAGTTGCGCGTCTGCATCGTCGCCAGCGCCCTGCACGATCAACACGAACTCGCCCTTGCGCTGGTTGTCGTCGGCCTCCACCCGTGCGTGCAGGTCGGCCAGGCTGCCGTCGAGCACGGTCTCGAAGAGCTTGGTCAGCTCGCGCGCCATCACCGCCGGACGGGTGTCGCCAAACGCGGCGCGACAGTCGGCCAGGGACTCGGCGATGCGGTGCGACGCCTCGTAGAACACCAGGGTGCGCGCCTCGCCGGCCAGCCGCGCCAAGCGCTCGCGGCGGGCGGCGGCCTTGGCCGGCAAAAAGCCCTCGAAAGCGAAGCGATCGCTGGGCAATCCAGCCACGCTGAGCGCCGCAATCGCCGCGCAGGCGCCGGGAACCGGGCTGACCCGCACCCCAGCCACGCGCGCGGCACGCACCAGCCGGTAACCGGGGTCGCTGACCAGGGGGGTGCCGGCGTCGCTGACCAGCGCCAGCGACTCGCCGCCGCGCAAGCGCGCGACAATCCGCTGCGCCAGCGCCTCCTCATTGTGCTCATGCAGCGCGACCAACGGCCGCTCGATGCCGAAATGCGCCAGTAACTGCCCACTGCGGCGAGTGTCCTCGGCACAGATCGCCGCCACCGACCGCAGCACCTCCTGCGCGCGCGGCGTCAGGTCGGCCAGGTTGCCGATCGGCGTCGCCACGACATGCAGGGTTCCGGGTTGATCGCTCATCTATGGCATCCCATAAGTCAAGGGTAGAATCGTAGCGGTTTTCCCCGGCACGCCCGGCGTGCCCAGCCGAATGGACCAGAAATGAACAAGCGATTCGCAAGGATTCCCGCCCTGTCGTTGCTGGCGCTGCTATTCGCCGGCTGCGCCACCACCAGCGTGACGCCGAGCGCCTCGCCGAGCCAATCGGCCGCGCAAAGGAACCCGGCGCAGCAAACCCAAGCGCAGGCCGCCAGTGCGAGCGGCAACGATCGCAACCAAGCACCGCAATGGGGCGTGGACACCAGCAAGCGGCCGCCGGCCGAACGCGATGGCTACCGCCCACCAGCGAAATTGGCAGTGTTGCTGCCGCTGAGCGGCAACCTGGCCATCGCCGCCGCACCGGTGCGCGACGGCCTGCTCGCTGGCTACTACGGCGAGAGCCGGCGGCGGCCACCGATCGACTTCATCGACACCACCGGCACCCCGGCCGGCGCACTGGCCGCCTACCAGAAGGCGATCAACAACGGCGCCGATTTCGTGGTCGGTCCGCTCGGCCGCGACGAAGTGACCGCGCTCTTCGGACACGGCGCACTGCCAGTGCCGGTGCTGGCGCTGAATCGCGGCACCAGCGCCCCGCCCAGCGGCAGCGCCGGCTTCTCGCTGGCGCCGGAAGACGACGGCATCGCCGCCGCCGAATACCTGTTGGCCCACGAGCGTCGGAATGCGCTGGTGATCGGCAGCAACGACGACAATGGTCGCCGCGCGGCGGCCGCGTTCCGCGAACGCTTCGGCGAACGCGGTGGCAAGATCGCCGGCAGCGTCAGCGTGGCCGAAACGCCCGGCGACATCGGCCAGCAGCTACGCAATGCAGCGGCCGCCGATGCCGTGTTTCTGGCGGTGAAGGGCAATACCGCACGCGCGCTGGCACCACAACTGGCGCTGGCCGGGTTCGCCGGCAAGACCCGGGTGGCGACCTCGCAATTGGTGCTGGGTACCGGCAAACCCGAAGACGATCTGGTGTTAGACGGCATCGCCTATCCGAGCGAACTATGGAACGTGCGCGGCGTCGGCGGCCTGCCGGCGGCGACCAATGTCGCCGACATGCTGCCGACCGCGCGCGGCCCGGCCGAGCGCCTGTTCGCGTTCGGCTACGACGCTTGGCAAATCACCGCCTATCTGGAAAAACTGGCAACTGGCAAGGAAAGCAGCTTGCGCGGCGCCACGGGCATGCTGCATCTGGACGGCTTCGGCAACATCCTGCGCCGACCGGCATGGTCCACCTTCAGCGGCGGACAGGCCACCCCGCTCCCTGATGGAACCTGATCGCCGCCAGCGCGGCAAGGCGGTAGAAGCGGCGGCACGGGCCGAACTGCAACGTGCCGGGTTGCGTCTGGTCGCGGCGAACGTGGCCTTCCGCGGCGGCGAGTTGGACTTGGTGATGCAGCAGGAACAAGGCCTGGTGTTCGTCGAAGTGCGTTACCGGCGCAACGCCGCGTTCGGCGGCGGCGCGGCCTCTGTCGACCTACGCAAACGCCGCCGCCTGCTGTTGGCCGCGCAGTTATTCCTCGCCGCACATCCACAGTACGCGGCATGGCCGTGCCGCTTCGACGTGGTCGAGGCCGAGGGCGAGCCACCACGGCTGACTTGGCTACGCGATGCCTTCCGCGCCGACGACGTCTGACATGCCCGGTTTCTTACCCCACACTGCGGTTGCGCTGGCGCTAAAGACCGCCGCCTTCGCGCCATGGCGGCCCAGCGCGGTCTTGTCGCTGGCAGCCGGCGTCTTCGGCACATGCGGCCTTGCCGCGTCGCTATCCGCACGACGCAGGGCGTGGCAGCCACTGACGCTGACGGTACTCGCCTGGAAACTGCTGCCGCCACCCCGTTCTCCCTCTGCGCCGTCACTGCCATGAGCACGTCACTGCCTGCCACCTTGACCGATACCCTCGCCGCTCTGCTCGGTGACGAAGGCTGGCGCACCGACGCTACCAGCCGCCGCAGCTACGGCGAAGACGATTCGCGGCGCTGGGCGCTGGCCGACGCGGTGGCGCTGCCGCAGACGCGTGCACAGGTCCAGGCGATCGTGCGCGCCTGTCGCGCACATCGCGTGCCGCTGGTGGCGCGCGGTGCCGGTACCGGCACGACTGGTGCTGCGGTGCCGTTCGCCGGCGGCGTGGTGCTGTCGTTCGCGCGCATGAACCGCATCCTACAGTTGCGTCCGCAGGACCGCTGCGCGGTGGTCGAACCCGGCGTGCTCAACGGCGATCTGCAGCAAGCGCTCGCGCCCCACGGCCTGTTCTGGGCACCGGACCCCTCAAGCGCGGAGATGTGCAGCGTCGGCGGCAATCTTTCGACCAACGCCGGCGGGCCGCGCGCGGTGAAGTACGGTGCCACCCGCGACAACGTGCTCGGTCTGGTCGCCGTCACCGGCAGCGGTGAATTGATCCGCTGCGGCGGCGCGTACACCAAGGATGCCACCGGCTACGATCTGACCCACTTGCTGGTTGGCAGCGAAGGCACGCTGGCGCTGATCGTGGAAGCGACCCTGAAACTCTCGCCACGGCCATTGGCACAGGCCGGTCTGCGCGCTCTGTACCGCGACGCCGCCAGCGCGGCGGCAGCCGTGTCGCGGCTGATGGCACAGCCGAGTACACCCACGATGCTGGAGTTCATGGACCGCAGCGCCATCGCCCTGTTACGCCAGAGCGGCAGCGAGGTGCCCGAGGCGGGCGCGATGTTGCTGATCGAGGCCGACGGCGACCACGACACCCTGCCCTACGCACTGCAAGCGTTGGCCGCCGCGGCCGAGGGCGACGGCCTGATGACATTGGACGTGGCCGCCGACGGCAGCGCGCGCGACCGGCTGTGGGCGGCGCGGCGCGCACTGTCCCCGGCGCTGCGCACGATCCGTGCAGGCAAGATCAACGAAGACGTGGTGGTGCCGGTATCGCGTATTCCCGATCTTGTCGCAGGCGTGGAAGCGTTGGCGGCGGAGTTCGCGTTGCCGATCGTCGCCTTCGGCCACGCCGGCAACGGCAACCTGCACGTCAACATCATGTACGCACCCGACGACGCCAACGAGAGTGCCCGCGCGCAGGCCGCGCTGCCACGCCTGTTCGCGCTGGTCCTGGCACTGGAAGGCACGCTCTCGGGCGAACACGGCATCGGCGTCGCCAAGCGCGACTACATGGCCCAGGCCTTCGATACCGCGACCCTGGACGCGATGCGCGCGATCAAGTCTGCTCTGGACCCCGACGGCATTCTCAACCCTGGGAAGGTATTGCCGGATCGCTGATGCGGCGCAACGCTTGAGCGGTATGCAACGCAACGATAAAAATCAGTGCGCGCCACAGCTTACTTCCACACGACCTCGCCACTAAGAGTTGCGAACAAAACGCTACGAGCTGCAAGACATCCCGATGAAACGCAATCCCACGCCGGGCTCGGTGGCGATGTAGCGTGGTGCCACCGCACTGTCGCCGAGTTTCTGCCGCAACTTGCCGACTAGGATGCGCAAGTAATGCGTGTCGTCCTGGTGCGTTGGCCCCCACAATTCGCGTAATAACTGCGGCTGCGTCACCACCCGGCCGCTGTGGCGCAACAGCAGCGCCAATAGCGCGTACTCCTTGCGGCTGAGCGGCAGCGGCTCGCCCTCCAGACGAACCTCGCGCAGCCCAATATGGATGTGCAGATGGCCGTCGTCGAATACCGGCTCGGCCTCGCCCGTCGTCGGCTGCATACGTAACAACACGCGGATACGCGCCATCAATTCCTGCACGCCAAACGGCTTGGTCACGTAGTCGTTGGCGCCAGCATCCAGCGCCTGCACTTTTTCCGCCTCACCGGCACGCACCGTCAGCATGATCACCGGCACCGACGACCATTGCCGCAATTCGCGCAGCACGCTGTGCCCGTCCTGGTCGGGCAGGCCGACATCCAGCACCACCAATTCGGCGCCATGCGCGGCCAATTGCGCCAAGCCTTCGCCACCGGTGGCCGCCTGCTGCACGCGGTAGCCCTGCGCGCGCAGGCTGATGTCAAGGAAGCGACGAATCTGCGGCTCGTCGTCAATCACCAGAATACGCGGCGGCGGAATCGGATCGGCGTGGGACTCAGTCGGCATCGGGGCGGCGTGGTGGGGCAGCAGGTTCGATCAACGGAAGGGTAATGCGGATCGTGGTGCCGCGACCATCGGGACCAGGCAAGGCTTCGACGCTGCCTCCATGCGCACCGATCATTCCCTGGCAGATGGTCAGGCCCAGGCCGGTGCCGTGACGGCCACGGTCGCCGCGTTCGACACTGTAGAACATGTCGAAAATACGCGCGCGTTCGTCCTCGGGGATGCCCGGGCCACGGTCGGCGATGTCGATCCGCAGGCGTCCTTCGACCATCATCGCGGCGACCCGGATCGCCGTATCCGGCGGCGAGAACTTGGCTGCGTTCTCCAGCACGTTGAAGACCGCCTGCTCGACCAGCGCCGGATGCACCCATAGCGTGGGCAGGTCCGCCGCCAGGACGATGTCCAGCAGGACCTCTGGCTGGTAGCGCTGCAGGCGCCGCGCCGCAGAGCCGATCAGTTCGTCCACGCCGATCCAATCGCGGTTCAAGGTCAGCCCATTGTGGCCGAGCCGGGTCATGTCCAGCAGGTTCTGGATGTAGCGGTCCAGGCGCTCGCCTTCCATCTGGATGGTGTCCAGCAGGCTGCGGCGGTCTTCGGCGCTCATGGCCTGACCATAGCTGGACAGGCTGCTGGCGGCGCCGATCATGGCGGCCAGCGGCGAGCGCAGGTCATGCGACACCGACGACAGTAGCGCCGAGCGCAGATGCTCGGTCTCTCCGCTGACGCGCGCGCTTTCCAAGTCGGCGACCAAGCGCGTGCGCAACGCGGCCTGACCGATGTCCTCGACCATCGCCTCGGCCAGACGCTGTTGTTCCAGGCCAGGACGCTGCACACCGGCAGCAAAGCGCAGGCCAACCACGCCGATCGCGCCACGCTCATGGCGCACCGGCAGGAACCACCAGCTGGCGCCGGCCAGGGTGTCGGTGAAGCGACCGGTGGCCTGACCGTGGCGCTGCGCCCAGTCGGCGGCACTGCGATCCACCGCCGCCATCGACGGCGCGTAGTCGTCGGCACCGGCGTGCGCGGCCTCCAGCGGCTGCAATCGCACCCAGGCCTCCGCATCGAGCGTGGTGGACAGCGCGTGACGCCCCGCATCCAGCACCTGTCCAAGATCGGCGGCGCTGGTCAGTTCGCGGCCCAGCCGCTGCAACGCGGTGGTCTGCGCATTGGCCGCGCGCAAGGCCAGCACCTGGCTGCGCAGACGCGAGGCCAGGCGCCCGGCGACGAGCGCGGCGACCAGGAACAGCAGCACCGTGACCACGCCCTGACGCGTACCGATTTGGAAGGTGAAGCGCGGCTCGATGAAGAAAAAGTTGTAGCCGAAGAAACTCAACAGCGCCGCCAGTACCGCCGCCGCCATGCGCGTCTTCGCCGCGACCATCACCACCGCGACGATGAACACCATCGACAGATCGTCGATACCGACCCAACGCTCGGCAATCCATGCCACCACCACCGCCAGTGCGGAAGCCACCATCGCGAACGCAAGATCGTCGCGCGACAACCAGTGGCCGGGGCTGCGCCAGCGCCGCCGCGAGCGCGCACGCGCCTCCGGCGAACTGATGATCACCAGTTCGTAGTGCGCACCACGCTGCAATAGCTGCTGTGTCAGCGTCCGGTTGATCATCCGCGCCAGCGGTCGCTCGCGCGTGCGGCCGAGCAACAAGGTGGACACGCCGTTACGCGCGGCGTGGTCGAGCAAGGCGTCGGCCACGCTGCTGCCGCGCAACAGCGCGGCATCGCCACCGAGCCGACGCGCCAATGCGAAGGCACGGTCGATCTCCAGTTGCCATGCTTCTTCAGGCTGCGCCTGAGTTTGCACGGTGACCACGGTCCACGGGGAGCCGCGGCGCTCGGCCACACGCCGCGCCACCCGCACCAGGTAATCGGACTGACCACGCCCATCGATCGCCACCATCACCCGCCGCCGCAGCGCGAGCCCAGGCCGCCCCTGTGCGGCCTGCACGTCGCGCAGATCGTTGTCGACGCGATCGGCTGCCGTCTGCATCGCCAGTTCGCGCAAGGCAGCCAAATTCGAGGGCGAGAAGAACGCCTGCAAGGCCTGACCCGCTTGCTCGGGCAGATACACCTTGCCTTGCTGCAAGCGCTCGATCAGCTCGCGCGGCGGCAGATCGACCAGGACGATATCGCGCAGACGGTCGAACATCGCATCGGGCACGGTTTCGCTGACGCGCACGCCGGTGATGCGATGAACGACATCGTTGAGACTTTCCAGGTGTTGAATGTTGACCGTGCTGTAGACGTCGATGCCGGCATCGAGCAATTCCTCCACGTCCTGCCAGCGGCGCTCGTGGCGACTGCCCGGCGCATTGCGATGCGCCAGTTCGTCGACCAGCACCAACGGCGGACGCAGCGCCAATAGCGCATCCAGATCCATCTCATCCAGCGTCCGGCCGCGATACTCCACCCGCCGCCGCGGCTGCACGGTGAGCCCCTCCAGCAGCGCCGCGGTCTCGACACGGCCATGGGTCTCGACCACGCCGATCACCAGCACGCTCCCCTGCTGCTGCAACTGCCGGGCGCGCGACAACATCGCATAGGTTTTGCCCACCCCGGGCGCTGCGCCGAGGAACACCGTCAGGCGTCCACCGCGTTCGCGCTTGAGTTCGCCGATCAGGGCATCGGCCTGCTGGGTACGGAGGTCGGACATGAAAAGTCTGGGAATGGAACGTGGCGACAGCGTAACAGCGTCCGCGCCGTTCCCTGTTCCTTATCGCGGGCGTGATTGTGCTTGCTGCGCGCCATTTCCCGAAGAACCCGCCGCGCTTGCAGCTGCTTCATCGAGCTCCAGATTCAACTCCAGCACGTTCACCCTTGGCGCGCCGAGCACGCCGAACTGGCGCGGCTGCACGTGCGCGGCAACCAGAGCGGCAACGCGCTGCGGCGCTAGCCCGCGTGCCACCGCCACCCGTGCCACCTGCACCTGCGCCGCGGCCACGCTAATCTCCGGGTCCAGGCCACTGCCGGACTGCGTCAACAAGTCATCCGGCACTGCCTCCGGGGCGATGCCCTCGCGCGTAGCAATCGCGTGGCGCGCTTCGTCCAGACGCTTGATCAGGTCGGGGTTACTGCGTGCCTGGTTGCTACCGGCGGCGGACATCGGATCGTACTTGGCGCCCGAGGGACGTGGCTGAAAATAGCCAGACGCGGCGAAAGGCTGTGCCACCAGCACCGAGCCAACCACGTGCCCGTCGCGTTCGCGCAGGCTGCCGTTGGCCTGTGCGGGAAACAGGGCACCCGCCAGGATGGTGGCGATCAGCGAATACAACGCTGCCGCGCCCAGCACCAACAACGGCAAGACCAGCACCGCGCGCAAGCGCATCGGTTCGCGCGGAGAAACGGAAGAAACGTTCATTGCAGCAGTTCCGGAAGAGTCGGGAAAATCGGCGCCAGGCTCAACCCAGCGCCACCAGCAACAGATCGATCGCCTTGATCCCGACGAACGGCAACAGCACGCCACCGACACCGTAGATCAGCATGTTCCGGCGCAGCAGCGAAGTGGCCGAGGACGGAGTGAAGCGCACACCGCGCAACGCCAGCGGGATCAACGCGGGAATCACCAGCGCGTTAAAAATCAACGCGGCCAGCACCGCATGCGCCGGGCTGGACAGACGCATCACGTTCAACGCCGCCATTTGCGGGATCGACGCGGCGAACAACGCCGGCAGGATCGCGAAGTACTTGGACACATCGTTAGCCAACGAAAACGTGGTCAACGCGCCGCGGGTAATCAACTGCTGCTTGCCCACTTCCACCACCGCCAACAGTTTGGCCGGATCCGAATCTAGATCGACCATGTTGCCGGCTTCCTTGGCCGCCTGCGTGCCTGAATTCATCGCCAGGCCGACATCAGCCTGGGCCAGCGCCGGCGCATCGTTGGTGCCGTCGCCGACCATCGCCACCAACCGCCCGCCGGCCTGCTCCTGACGGATACGTGCCAGCTTGTCCTCGGGCGTGGCTTCGGCGATATAGTCGTCCACGCCGGCCTCGGCGGCGATCGCTGCGGCGGTGAGCGGGTTGTCGCCGGTAATCATCACCGTCTTGATGCCCATCGCACGCAGCCGCGCGAATTTTTCCCGCACCCCGTGTTTGACCACATCCGACAGTTCGACCACGCCGAGCACATGCCGGCCTTCGGCCACCACCAACGGCGTGGCGCCGCTACGCGCAACCTGCTCGACACGGCCCTTCAACTCCACCGGCACCTGCCCGCCGAGCGCGGTGACGTGGCGGATCAACGCATCGGCGGCACCCTTGCGAATCGAGCGTGGGGCGTGCTCGCCCTGCGCCGGCAGATCCACCCCGGACATGCGCGTCTGCGCGGTGAAGGCGACGAAATTGGCATCCTGCGGATCGGCCAGCGGCAGACCTTGCTCGCGCGCCAGACGCACGATCGACTTGCCTTCCGGGGTCGGGTCGGCCAGCGAGGACAGCATCGCCGCCTCGCGCAACTGGGCCATGTCGACACCGCTGAGAGCATGGAACGCGGTGGCCTGGCGGTCGCCATGAGTGATGGTGCCGGTCTTGTCCAGCAACAGCACATCCACGTCGCCGGCCACTTCCACTGCCTTGCCCGATTTGGCCAGTACGTTGGCCGACAATGCACGGTTCATGCCGGCAATGCCGATTGCCGGCAACAGCCCGCCAATGGTCGTCGGAATCAAACACACCAACAGCGCGATCAACAGCAGCGGATCGACCCGCACACCGACGAACGCGGCAATCGCCGGCAGTGTCGCCACCACGATCAGGAAGGTCAGGGTCATCGCCGCCAACAGCATGGTCAGGGCGATCTCATTCGGCGTTTTCTGCCGATTGGCGCCTTCCACGAGGGCAATCATGCGATCCAGGAAGCTATGCCCTGGTTCGGCGGTGACCTTCACCACGATCTCGTCGGACAGCACCTTGGTGCCGCCGATGACGCCCGAACGATCGGTGCCGGCTTCGCGCAGCACCGGTGCCGACTCGCCGGTGACCGCGGCTTCGTTGATCGTCGCCAGGCCGTGCACGATCTCGCCATCGGCGGGAATCAACTCGCCGGCGGACACCACCACCAAGTCGCCCGGGCGCAACTCGGCGGCGGGAATGCTGGTCTCGCCGTCCAGCCGCGCACTGGCGACGCGGCGCGCCACCAGGTCCTTGCGCGCACGCCGCAGCGAGGCGGCCTGACCGCGACCGCGCGCCTCGGCCACGGCTTCGGCGAAGTTACCGAACAACACGGTGACCAACAGAATCGCGGTCACCGTCCAACCGAATCCGGCTGGTCCCTGCCCGGCCAGCGTGATCAATGCCGACAGCAAGGTGCCGACGAAGACCACTGCCATCACCGGGCTGCCCAGGAGATGGCGAGGCGATAATTTCAACACGCTGTCGCGCAGCGCCGCACGCAGCGCGGCGGCGTCGAACAGACCGGGACTGCGCGTGGAGGAAGTCGCCACGGAAGAAGAAACCTGTGAGGTGCTCATCGTCATCGTCTCAGTGCGCGGCCAGGGTCAGGTGATCGGCGATCGGCCCCAACACCAGCGCCGGCGTGAATTGCAGAACAGTCAGGACCACGATGACCGCGATCAAGGTCAGCGCGAAGGTCGGCGTTTCCACCTGCAGGCTGCCGCCCGTTTCAGGCGCCACGCGCTTGCGCGCCATCTGCGCAGCCACGATCAGTGGCACGATCAGGGCGGGATAGCGACCCAGGAGCAGCACGACGGTGCAGGTCAGGTTCCACCACGGGATGCCGTCGCCCAGCCCTTCGAAACCGGAACCGTTGTTGGCGAACGCCGAGGTGTATTCGTAGAAGACCTGACTGATACCGTGGAAGCCAGGATTGGAATTGGCGATGATCGCCGCCGGCATGGCCAGGGTCAGGGCGGTGAAGCCGAGCAACACCAGCGGCTGCAGCAGGATCAACAGCGCCAACAGACGAACTTCGGCCGCCTCGATCTTGCGCCCGAACAGCTCCGGTGTCCGTCCGGTCATCAACCCGGCCAGGAATACGCTCAACAACAGGTAAACCAGGAACTGTTGCAAACCGCAGCCGATGCCGCCCCAGATCGCGTTGATCAACATGTTGATCATCGCCACGCCCCCGGTCAGCGGCGCCAGCGAATCGTGCATCGCGTTGACCGAGCCGTTGGAGGTCTGCGTGGTCAGTGACGACCACGCCGCCGCGGCATCCACGCCCAAGCGCACTTCCTTGCCCTCCATCAACGCGGCGCTGGCGCTACTGGGCGAATGACCTTCGGCCCACATAGATGCCCCGGTGGACGCCAGCGACATCGCCAGCATGCTGCCGAACACCAGTGCCGTGAACTTACGCCGCCCGGTGAACGGGCCGACCATGAACGCCACCGCCACCGGAATCAGCAATATCCCCAGGGCTTCCAGCAGGTTGGAGAACGGGGTGGGATTTTCCAGCGCCATGGCGCTGTTGGGGCCATACCAGCCACCGCCATTGGTGCCGAGCTGCTTGATCGCCACCATCGCCGCGACTGGCCCAAGCGGAATCTTCTGCGTCTGCAATCCGGCGCTCGCATCGAGCGGCGTGGCAGCGGGACCGGCAGCCAACGTGGAAGGCACGCCCTGCTGGGTCAACAACAACGTCCAAAGCAGACACAGCGGCAGCAGCAAGCGCAGGGTTGGACGGATCACGTCGGCCCAGTAGTTGCCGACATCCACCTCGGCGTGCGGCGGCTCGGCCATCGAAGACGCTGGCGCACTCGAACCGACACTCGCTGCGGCCGCGTGCGCACGCCCACCGAACAGCCCGCGCAGCGTTGCCGCAACCAACGCCAGCCCCATCATCGGGGTGACGAACTGCAGGCCGACCACGCCCATCGCCTGCGATAGGTACGACAACTGCGCCTGCCCGGAGTAATGCTGCTGATCGGTATTGGTCAGAAACGAGACCATGGTGTGCAGAGCCACGTCCCAGCGCATATTCGGCACCGCGTCGGGATTGAACGGCAACCACGCCTGGGTGACGAACAGCACAAACACCAGCACGCCCAGCACCAGATTGCTGAGCAAAAACGCCGCCGTGTAGCCGCGCCAGTGCATGCCGCGCGCTGGATCGGTGCCCAGCAAGCGATACAGCGGGCGTTCGATCCAGCCGAACAGCGCATCGCCGCACATCGGTGCGCCGCGCATCACCTTGGCCAGATACAGGCCCAACGGCCATCCCAGCAACAGCGCGAGCGCATAGACAAACAGGGTATCGATCATGAGGGTGGCACTCGGCTCAGAAATCTTCGGGACGCAGGATCACGTACAACAGGTAGCCAGCGGTGACGATCACCGCTACGCCGCAAACAAATGCAAGCCAACCGCTCATGGTGTCAACTCCAGACAGGTGCGCAGCCCACAATCAAAGCGGACCGCAAATCGCAAGCAAACGCCACCGAGCGCCGAACGCGCTGGGCGGGGACCGAAAAAACAAGCAGGAAACATAGGAGGGGGCATCGGACGGACCTAGCGGCCCAGATCGATATTATCGAAGTGCGCGCCATAAACTCTCAGTAGCGAACTGGCGCAGACCGCATAAATTCTGCATAAAGCCGGTGCATGCACACGTGTATCGCGGCCCAGGATGCGGATCGACCACGCGCCGCCTGTAGTAGGTACCAGACGGCGCCCTGCCGTCGCGCGGCACTCACCGCGCGACGGCATTCAACGGCGGCGCGCTGCCACCATGAACTACTTAGAAATGCAGGATCGCGTCGAGCAAAGCGGTCGTCTGATGGCTCTTGTGCCCGGCATCGTAAGCCGGGAAATCGTAAGCTTTCTCATAGCGCAGCTCGGGGCGGATCTCCAGATCCTGCGACACCCAGTGGGTGAGGCCGATCGTATGCTCCGAATAGCGCGTGGCAAAGCCGGTCCGCTGCCCAACGTGGTCGTTGAAGAATTCGTTGCGAATGGACAGCATGTTTTTCGAATCGAGCTGGATGTTGACGTAGTTGACGATGGCGTCGGTCGAGTTGCGCCCCAGCGGGAAATTCGGCGCTTGGCCCAGGGGGTAACCGGGCCTGCCGGTTGGCGCCTGCGACTGCCACGGATCGGTGGCCAGCGCCTGATTACGCACATAGATGTGGTACGCCTCGGTGAGCGTATGCACACGCGGCGAGAAACGGTGCCCCCAGGTCAAAACGAATTCCTGCAGATTGTTGTAGGTCTGCGAGGCGTTGTTGTAGGACTCCACGCACGGATACAACATGTCGTTGTTGCTCTTGGAGACCCAGCGCAAACAGACCTGCGCACTCAAGCGGCTGTTGGAATCCCACAGCGCGGTGTCATCGCCGCCATGCACGCCCAGCTGCAAAATCCATTGATCATTGAGCTTGGTGGTGGTGAGGATACCCATATCGGTATACGCATCGACCGTGTACAACAGGGAGTGGGTCAATAGGTAGTTATTGGGCGAGAACTGCGCCTCGATGTCCGGCAACGACAGATACCGACCGAGCAGGACCACCATGCCTTGCGCCACCCAAGGCACGTACAAGTCGACATAGGCGATCATCGGGTCGTTGCCGTAGATCTTGCCGTTCAACGCGCTCTTGGGCCGCGGATGATTCAGCAGCTGATCGCTGGTCACGCCCTTCATCGTGGTGAAGTGGTAGTCGTAACCGTACAGATCGTCCAGGTGAAAACCCCAATCGATGTGATCGGTCTGCACCGTGTCCGGCAGGCGCTGCAAACGGAACAGGAATTGATTGAATTCACCGCGATTGGGCCGCGCGTCATAGGACAACGGATAGTTCGAGAACCTGGATGTGCTGGCGTTGAGCGAAGGGTTGATCCAGCCGTACAGCTCGATCCGATGATCCTGCATCCAGTGTCCGACGTGCGTGCACGCCAGCGCCTTTTCCAGCGGATATTGCGCATTCTCGCTGGGCACGCCGACTGGATAGTCCACTCCGCCAAGTTGCCATTCCGCCGACGGAAATGGAGGCGAAGAGAATGGCGACTCCATGCCGCGCCGTGCCGGAGCCAGCGCATTCGGGTCGGCAGGCTGGGCGTCTTCGCGATACGCGGCCACAAAGCGCGAGAAGAAACCGTTGGAGCAGTCTGCGCTCACCGGCTGAGCTGCAGCGGCGCTTTCCTGCAGCATCGCCGGCATGGCCACCGACAGGGGAACCGTGACGTCGGCCGCAACCGCCTTGCCGGTGCAGAGCAGGGCCAGGGACACGAATAAGGGATGAATCTTCATGGACATTGCAACATCGGCTCGCAACGAGCCGTCCTCTTGGGGTGATAGATAAGACACAGGGACACACACCACACCTGCGGCATTCCGACATCCTGCGCTGCGCTCATCACTGACCGCAGCGGGATGCTGGCACCGCAGATCGACAACAACCGATGGCGTCGGGCGGCGCATAGGCCCGCACGCGACCCGATACCAGAGCGCGCCGGGCGCAGCGGCGGATCCAGAGCGGCGTCGCCGTCAGCGACAAACGCACACCTCCCGCCATCGATCCAACGCCCCTGCAGCAGCGAGGAAAGTATAGAAATCGCCGAATATCTTCGTTGCAAAACGCAAACGGATTTGAATAAATTCTGCGTAAATTCCGCCTCTGCACCATCACGCGCCATGGCACGGCCCGCCGAGGCCACGCGAGGGGTTTTATCCGACGAAATGCACGTAGCCGTTTCGCGACGGCACCCAAGGCCGACCGTCCGCATCGCGCACGACGATGCCCCTGCCGGCCACGATGCGCCCAATCCGCGTCGCCGCCACCGCACAGCCCTGCAGCGCCTGAATAATCGCTTCGCGCTGCGCTGGAGGAGACGTGAAACACAACTCGTAGTCGTCGCCGCCGCCCAATTGCCAGGCATGTACCTGCGCTGTGCTCGCCTCAGACGGAGCGGCGACAACCGGCAACGCCGCCAGGGATAACTCGGCAGCGACACCGCTGCGCACGCAGATATGTTCCAGATCGGCCAGCAGGCCATCGGAAATGTCCACGCAGGCCCGCGCCAGACCGCGCAGGCAGTGCCCGGCCTGCACGCGCGGGGTGGGCCGCAGCAAGCGCTGGCGCAGGTGCTCGTGGACCGGATCGGTGGCTGGTTGTGCCACATCCAGCCGTCCGGCCTGCCACAGCGCCAACCCGGCAGCGGCCTCCCCAGGCTGTCCGGTGATCCAGACGTCGTCGCCGGGCTGCGCGGCATCGCGACGCAACGCGGCGGCCGCTGGCACGCTGCCGAGCGCGGTGACCGACAGCGACAGCGGTCCACGCGTCGTGTCGCCTCCCGCCAGCACGATGCCATGCGCCTCGGCCAGCGCGAAAAAGCCGTCGGCGAAGCTGTCCACCCAGGCCGGATCCGCCTGCGGCAACGACAGCGACAGCGTGCACCAGCGCGGCTGTGCGCCCATCGCGGCGAGGTCGGAGAGATTCACCGCCAGGGTTTTCCAACCCAAGTCAGCCGCTGCGGTCTCGGCAGGGAAATGCACGCCGACGTTCAACGTGTCAGTGGTGACTGCCAACAGTTCGCCCGGCGGCACGCGCAGCAGCGCGGCATCGTCACCGATGCCCAAAACCACGTCCGCGCGCGTACCGCTGCGCGCGCGCAGCCGCTGGATCAGATCGAACTCGACCATCGCAATGGGTCGCGCATCGCGCATCGCGCCATCGGCCCGCAATGACCGCACTGGTAGATTCCCGGTCCCTGGTCGCAGGCCCCGGCGCCCATGCTCAGCCGCCCGACTCGACCGCGCGCCATTCCAGCGCGGCACGGTCCAACACCCCGTTGACGTAGGTGTGGCCATGTTCGGAGCCGAAACGCTTGGCGGTCTCGATCGCTTCGTTGATCACCACGCGGTACGGCACGTCCATCCGATACAGCAGTTCGTAGGCGGCCAAGCGCAGCACAGCGCGCTCGATCGCATCCACTTCCTCCACGGTGCGATCCAAATAGCCGACCAGCGCCGCGTCCAGTTCGGCGCGATGCTTGAGCACGCCCTCGACAAGGTTTTCGAAGTACACCAGATCGGCGATTTCGTGCGCCTGTTCGTGGGCGAACTGGGCGATCACGTGCTGCGCATTGCCGCCGGAAATCTGCCAGGCATAGATCGCCTGCAACGCGCGTCGCCGCGCGCGCGAACGCAACACCGGATCGACGCCATCGCGGCGCGGGTGCCTGTGCCCGGCGGACTTGCTCACGGCAGTTGCTCCAGCAAATTGACCATCTCCAGCGCACCCAGCGCCGCTTCCTCGCCCTTGTTGCCGTGACTGCCGCCGGCACGTGCTTCGGCGTCTTCGACCCGCTCCACGGCCAGCACGCCGTTGAGCACCGGGATACGGAAATCCAGCGACACCCGCAGCAGTCCCTGTGCACAACCGTCGGCGACATGTTCGTAGTGACGGGTATCGCCGCGGATCACGCAGCCCAGCGCGATGATCGCCGCATGGCGGCCGGTCGCTGCCAGATGCGCGGCGGCCAGCGGCAGCTCCCACGCGCCAGGCACGCGAATCACGTCCACCGCATCCTCGGCGATGCCGTTGCCGGCCAGACTCGTGCGTGCGCCGGCGACCAGTACGTCGGTGATGCGGGCGTTCCAGCGGCTGGCGACGATCGCGAAGCGGGCCGATGCGGGAGCGCGAAGATCGCCTTCGTAGTGGGTCATGGTGGTATCAGGTTCAGTGGGCTGCAAAGTTTAGCAGGCGAGCAGCCGGGGCTCGGGACATGCACGCGCACGGCGCGCCGATCAGGCGTCCTGCCTGGACATCACGCGTTTCCTGAACCCAGGTCGCCAATCCCCAGGCCCGGTTCGACCTCCACATGCTCCACCACCTCCAAGCCGAAGCCGGCCAGGCCGATCTGCCGGCGCGGCGTGCCCAGTACGCGCAGCTTGCCCAGACCCAGGTCGGCCAGGATCTGACTGCCGGCCCCATTGCGGCGCCACTGGCCCACGTCCTTGCCGTGGGCGGCCTCCGGTTGCGCGCGCAGCCGCGCCAGCAATGCCTGACTGTCGCGCGGCGCCGACAGCACCACCATCACACCCCGGTCGGCGGTGGCGATGGCGCGTAACGCATCGCTGGCGGCCACACCAAAATCCTCGCGACGCCAGTGCAATAAGTCTGCCAGCGGGTTCTCCACCTGTACCCGCACCAGGGTCGGCGTGTCCGCGTCCAACGGGCCACGGACCAGGGCGAAGTGCAGATCGTGCGCGATGCGATCACGGTAGGTCACCAGGGTGAAATCGCCGAACTCGGTGACGATGGGACGCTCGTCGATGCGCTCGACGGTGTGCTCGGTCGCCAGGCGATAGGCGATGAGATCGGCGATGCAGCCCATCTTGAGCCCGTGCGTGCGTGCGAACTCCTCCAGCTGCGGACGCCGCGCCATGCTGCCGTCGGGGTTCAGTACTTCCACCAGAACGCCGGCCGGTTCCAGCCCCGCCAGCATCGGTAGATCGCTGGCGGCCTCGGTGTGGCCGGCACGGGTCAGCACACCGCCGGGGTGGGCGATCAACGGGAAGATGTGGCCCGGCTGACTCAGGTCGTGCGGCTTGGCATCGGGCTTGACCGCGGTACGTACGGTATGCGCGCGGTCGTAAGCGGAAATGCCGGTGGTCACGCCTTCGGCCGCCTCGATGCTGACGGTGAAGTTGGTATGGAACTGCGCGGTGTTGTGCTGGACCATCGGCGCCAAGCCGAGCTGCGCGCAGCGCTCGCGGGTAAGCGATAGGCACACCAGGCCGCGCGCGTGGGTGACCATGAAGTTGATGTCAGAGGGCTTGACCAGCTCGGCAGCCATGATGAGGTCGCCCTCGTTTTCGCGGTCCTCGTCGTCGACGATGACGACCATGCGTCCAGCACGCAGTTCTTCCAGCAACACGGGGATAGGGGCGAAGTTCAGGCTCGGGAGAGTGGAAGGCGACATGCGGCGACTCGCGGAAGACGGTGGGCACCGCAGGCATCGCAGACAACGACGCGCCACGGCGAAAAAACGGCAACGGCCAGGGTCAGTCCCGGCCGCCCTGCAGCAGGCGTTCGACGTAACGCGCGACCAGATCGATCTCCAGGTTCACTGGTGCCCCCACTGTGGTCTGCGCGAACGCGGTGTGCGCCACGGTGTGCGGAATCAACGCGACCTCGAAGCCGTCGGCATCGACCGCATTGACGGTGAGGCTGACCCCGTCCACGCAAATCGACCCCTTCTTGGCGATATAGCGCAGCAGCGCCGACGGCGCGGCAAAACGCCAGCGCTGCGCGCGCGCATCGTGGTGAATCGCCAACACCCGGCCGAGACCATCGACATGGCCGCTGACCAGGTGCCCGCCGAGACGGTCGGTGGGGCGCATCGCCCGTTCCAGATTCAGCGCCGCGCCTTCGGCCAGCGTGCCGAGCGTGGTCAGGCCCAGGGTTTCGGTGGAAGCGTCGGCTTGGAACGCGTCCGCGTCGAAGGCGATCACGGTCAGGCACACGCCATTGACCGCGATGCTCTCGCCGAGCTGCACATCAGCGAACGGCAGGCTGCCGGTCGCGAAGGTGAAGCGGACGTCGCCGCCCTGCGGCTGACGCGCGGCGAGATGGCCGACACCTTCGATGATCCCAGTGAACATATCCGTTTCTCGCGATGCAGTGAGCGAAAAACGCCACAAGGCAAACAGGCGCGCGCCCAGCCGCGAGGCCGTGCGTCAGCTGTCTTCTTTCATCCGGACTATACCGTCGGCTCCGGCATCGCACCGGATCTGCTGACCTTGCCATCGCCGCACAGGCGGCCGTGGGAAGCGCTCGCGGGCTCGTGCGCGAACGCACCTACCGCCGGTGGGGAATCGCACCCCGCCCTGAAGACGTTTGTGGTCGCCGGCGAACCGGCAGACGTATTCTAACAGGCGGCGCTGCGGCACCGATCGGACGCAGCGTCGCAGTTCACGCGGTAACCTTCCGCGTGGGTACACCCACCTACGCCGCTACGCAGACGCGACGTCTGCGGCAACCGGGCGCAACAGCAGGCGCAGATCGTCGCCGAGCTGACGCACATCCAGCAGCTGCAATGGACACCGCTGCGCCAGCGTGTCGATCTGCAGCCCGGCCAGCAGCGGGCGCGCGGCGTCGCCGAGCAACACCGGCGCCAGATACACCAGCACTTCGTCGACCATGCCAGCGCGCAGCAAAGCGCCGCCGAGGGTCGCGCCGGCCTCGACCTGCACCTCGTTGATGCCGCGGGCGGCCAACAGACGCAGCACCGCGTCCAGATCCAGGCGTCCCTCATGCAGCGCGACTGCGGCGAACTCGGCGTTCGGCAGTGTCGGCGGCACCGACGCGGGCGCATGCAGGTAGAGGGTCGGTGCGGCGCCGTCGCGCACCTTGCTCCGCGCCAATGTGCGTAACTGCGCATCGAGCACCACGCGCAACGGCGGCAGTACCTCGGTCGCCTCGCCCAGGCGCACGGTCAGCACAGGATCATCGGCCAACACGGTACCGGCACCGCTGAGGATCGCCCCGGCGCGCGCGCGCCAGCGCTGCACGTCCTGGCGCGCGGCGGCCCCGGTGATCCACTTGGATTCACCGCTGGCCAGGGCAGTGCGCCCGTCCAGGCTGGCCCCCAACTTGACCCGCAGCCATGGCCGCCCGCGCTCCACCCGCGACAGAAAACCGCGATTGAGCGCGCGCGCCTGCTCCTCCATCAACCCCGACTGCACCGCGATTCCAGCCTCGCGCAATAACGCGAAACCACCGCCGTTGACCTGTGGGAACGGATCGGCCATCGCCACCACCACCCGCGCCACGCCGGCTTCGATCAATGCCAGCGCACATGGTGGGGTGCGGCCGTAGTGCGCACACGGCTCCAAGGTGACGTAAGCGGTGGCGCCACGGGCATACTCGCCGGCCGCGCGCAACGCGAACACCTCCGCGTGCGGACCACCGGCGCGCTGATGGAAGCCCTCGCCGACTTGTTCGTCATCGCGCACGATCACGCAACCGACCATCGGGTTTGGACGCGTGGTGTAGGCGCCACGCTCGGCCAAGCGCAGCGCCTGCGCCATCCAGCGATGATCGGCCGCGGAGAAGCCACTCATGCGGCGCACGCACCGGCGTCGATGCGCATCACCACCACCTGCAACAGACCCAGCGGCAGATCCGCATGCCGTTGCCAGCCCAGCCGTCGGTAGAACTCCACCAGTGGCAGTTCGCAATACAAGTACAGCCACTGCACCGAAAACCGTGCCGCAGCCTGCATGCCATGCGTAAGCAAGGCTGCACCGACACCGCTGCCACGCGCCTGCGGGCGCACGTACAGACTCGCCAGCCACGGCGAAAACGGGCGGACACACGCCACCTCGTTCTGCAGCAGGCTGACCGAACCCAGCCATGTCTGACCGTCGAGGGCGATCCAACTGGTCGGGATCCGGGTATCGCAGCGGTGGCTGCGCAGATCGGCCTCGGTTTCGGCCAGGCTCCAGTCGCCCAGCAGCGTGCCGAATGCCTGCATGTGCTCCTGCGCCAGGGCCGGAATATGCTGGGCCGCCTCGGCCAAACAAACGATGCGCATGCGCCTTTAACGCTTGCCGGACTTGTCGCCCGGCTTGCCAGTACGTACAAAGTCCAATAGTGGCAACTGTTCGCTGCCTACCGGCAGTTCGCGTTCGAGCTTCTCGATCTCCTCGCGAAAATCAGCCACGTCCTGGAAGCTGCGGTAGACCGAAGCGAAACGCACATAGCCAACATGATCGAGCTTGCGCAGTTCCGCCATCACATACTCACCGACTCGGATCGAAGGCAGTTCGCGTTCGCCAGACATGCGCACCTGATGCACCACCGCGCGCACCGCCGCTTCGATCTGTTCCTCGCCCACCGGGCGCTTCTGCAGCGCGCGATCGAAACTGATGCGCAACTTGCGCGCGTCGAACGCTTCGCGACTGCCATCGCTCTTGACCACGGTCGGCAATTTGAGTTCGACTGTCTCCAGGGTGCTGAAACGCTCGCCGCACGCCTCGCATTCGCGGCGCCGGCGGATCGTGGCGCCATCCTCGGACACGCGCGAATCGATCACCCGGGTATCGCTGTGCTGGCAGAACGGGCAGTGCATCAGCGCAGCCGGGACTCGGGATCCGCGAGCGCAGCCCCGAAAAAAGGCGAATGGCACGCACTACTCAGCCGCAAGGTCAGGCGTGCGAATGCAGGGACCGGCGCTTTCGCGGGACCCGGGTTCCGGGCCCCTGGTCCCGGCTTCTTAACCATACACCGGGTATTTCCTGCACTGCGCGGTCACCGCCTGACGCACGCGGGCCAGCACGGCCTCATCGGTCGGGGCATCGAGGACGTCGGCGATCCAGTTGGCCAGATCGATGCTGTCCTGTTCCAGATAACCGCGGGTGGTGATTGCCGGGGTGCCCAGGCGCAGGCCCGAGGTCACGAACGGCGAGCGCGGATCGTTGGGCACCGCGTTCTTGTTCACGGTGATGTGGGCCTTGCCCAACGCGGCCTCCGCATCTTTGCCGGACACGTCCTTGCCGATCATGTCCACCAGCATCAGGTGGTTTTCGGTGCCGCCGGAGACGATCTTGTAGCCGCGCGCGATCAGCGTCCTCGCCATCGCCTGGGCGTTCTTCACCACCTGCTGCTGATAGGTCTTGAACTCCGGCTCCAGAGCTTCCTTGAATGCCACCGCCTTGGCCGCGATCACATGCATCAGCGGACCACCCTGAATGCCGGGGAACACGATCGACTGCAGCTTCTTGGCCAGTTCCTCGCTCGCGCCCTGGGCCACGATGATGCCGCCGCGCGGACCGCGCAAGGTCTTGTGCGTGGTGGAGGTGACCACGTGCGCATGCGGCAGCGGGTTCGGGTAGACACCGGCGGCGACCAACCCGGCCACATGCGCCATGTCCACCAAGAAATAGGCACCGACCTTGTCGGCAATGGCGCGGAAACGCGCCCAATCGACGGCCTGCGAGTAGGCGGAAAAACCCCCGATCACCATCTTCGGCTTGTGTTCCAGGGCCAGCCGCTCGACTTCGTCGTAGTCGATCAGCCCCTGGTCGTTGACGCCGTACTGCACCGCGTTGAACAGCTTGCCGGAAGCATTGACCTTGGCGCCATGGGTCAGGTGGCCGCCGTGCGCCAGCGACATGCCCAGGATGGTATCGCCGGGCTGCAACAGTGCCAGGAACACCGCTTGATTGGCCTGCGAGCCACTGTGCGGCTGCACGTTGGCGTAATCGGCGCCGAAGAGTTGCTTGACCCGCTCGATCGCCAACTGCTCGGCGACATCGACGAACTCGCAGCCACCGTAATAGCGCTTACCCGGATAGCCTTCGGCGTACTTGTTGGTCAGTTGGCTGCCCTGTGCCTCCATCACCAGCGGGCTGCAGTAGTTCTCGCTGGCGATCAGTTCGACATGGTCTTCCTGGCGACCGGCTTCGGCGGCAATTGCCCGAGCCAGTTCGGGATCGTAGGTTTCGATACGGGTGGCGCGCGGGAACATCGGGTCTCCGGGAGGATCAGCAAAAGGCAGAGCGCTAGTTTAAGCCGCGCACGGCCCCAAGCGCGAACCCGAGATGGCGGCGGCCTTCGCGACCGCCACCATACTCCCGGGACCATCCTCAACGGCCATTGAGGACCAGGTCGGCGATGACGCCGGTGGCGATCGCGACCAACAGCAGGTCGCCCCGATCGTCGCGGACCCAGCGATAACCATAGGGTGGACGACTGACCCGATAACGGTCGTAGTCGTAGACCACGTCGTTGGGACCGTCGTATCGCTGGCCACGCGCCCAGTACGGCGGCGGCGGCGGCGGGCGGTAATAGACGACATCAGCGCGCTCGCGGTAGCCGTCGCGGTAGCCGCGCTCGTAGGCGCGTCGCGCTCGGTGCCGCTCATGTTCGCGTTCGCGCCAATAGTCGTCGCGGTCGACCTCGCGCCAACCGCGACCGTCCCAATCGCGATACGGGCCATAGGGCTCCCAGGCAAATGCCGTGGGCGCCATACAACCCAGCGCCAGCGCTGAGCAAAGGGCAAGGGTGGCAAAGCGTTTGACGTTCATGGCAACTCCATCACGTGATGTGGCGATTGCATTAATGCCGCACACGTCTGAACCGCCTCCTGCTGCAACCGATTACGTATTCAGCTTGCTCGAACGAGCTAAGGTGGCATTCATTCGAACACCGCGACGGCGGCTGCGCCGCAGCCGAATCGGCCTTGCCGTTATACTGTTCTCCATCCCTTTTCTGCCGCTGTCCGGCCGCCCCGGCCGGGCATCGGTATGCGCTACGGAGTCCCCATGTCGCAATACATCTACACCATGAACCGGGTCAGCAAGATCGTGCCGCCCAAGCGTCAGATCATCAAGGACATCTCGCTGTCGTTCTTTCCCGGTGCCAAAATCGGTCTACTTGGCCTCAACGGCGCCGGCAAGTCGACCGTGCTGAAGATCATGGCCGGCGTAGATACCGATTTCGAGGGCGAGGCACGGCCACAACCCGGCACCAAGGTCGGCTACCTGGCGCAGGAACCGGAGTTGGATCCCAACAAGACCGTCCGCGAATCGGTCGAGGAAGGCGTGGGCGAGGTGCTGCAAGCACAGGCCGCACTGGAGGCGGTCTACGCCGCCTATGCCGAAGAAGGCGCCGATTTCGACGCACTGGCCAAGGAGCAGGAGCGTCTGGAGGCGATCCTGGCAGCGGGCGATGCGCACACGCTGGAGAATCAGCTCGACATCGCCGCCGACGCGCTGCGCCTGCCGCCATGGGAGGCCAAGATCGCCAACCTTTCCGGTGGCGAGAAGCGCCGCGTGGCGTTGTGCCGGCTGCTGCTGCAAAAACCGGACATGCTGCTGCTCGACGAACCCACCAACCACCTCGACGCCGAATCCGTGGAGTGGCTGGAGCAGTTCCTGGCGCGCTATGCCGGCACCGTGGTGGCGGTCACCCACGACCGCTACTTTCTCGACAACGCCGCCGAGTGGATTCTGGAACTGGACCGCGGCCGCGGCATTCCGTGGAAGGGAAACTACACCGAGTGGTTGATGCAAAAGGACGAGCGCCTCAAGCAGGAAGACAACCAGGAAAAGGCACGGCAGAAGGCGATCCAGAAGGAACTGGAATGGTCGCGACAGAACGCCAAGGGCGGCCGCACCAAAGGCAAGGCGCGCCTGGCCCGCCTGGAAGAACTGCAATCGGTCGATTATCAGAAGCGCAACGAGACCAACGAACTGTTCATCCCACCGGGCGAGCGCCTGGGCAACGCGGTGATGGAATTCAAAAACGTCTCCAAGAAATTCGGCGACCGCCTGCTGATCGACAACCTGTCGATGATCGTCCCGCCCGGCGCAATCGTCGGCATCATCGGCCCCAACGGTGCCGGCAAGTCCACGCTGTTCAAGATGATCACTGCCCAGGAAAAACCTGACGCGGGCGAGATCGTGGTCGGCCCGACCGTGCAACTGTCCTACGTCGACCAGAGCCGCGACACGCTGCAAGGCAACCACAACGTGTTCCAGGAAATTTCAGGCGGCCTGGACATCCTCAACATCAATGGTGTGGAGATCCAGTCGCGCGCTTACATCGGCCGCTTCAACTTCAAGGGCCAGGATCAACAGAAACTGGTCGGCTCGCTGTCCGGCGGCGAGCGCGGCCGCCTGCACATGGCCAAGACCCTGTTGCAGGGCGGCAACGTGCTGTTGCTCGACGAGCCGTCCAACGACTTGGACATCGAAACCCTGCGCGCACTGGAAGACGCGCTGCTGGAGTTCCCGGGCAACACCTTCGTGATTTCGCACGACCGTTGGTTCCTGGATCGCATCGCCACGCACATCCTCGCCTTCGAAGGCGATTCGCACGTGGAGTTCTTCCAGGGCAACTACCGCGAATACGAAGAGGACAAGAAGCGCCGCCTGGGCGACGATGCCGGCCCCAAGCGGCTGCGCTTCAAGGCACTGAAGTAACGCCTTCCACCGCACGCGCACGGCGCTCGCAGATTCCGCAGCGGGCCGTACGCGTTGCGGGCGGCATACGTGTGCATGCCGATCGCACACCGACACCGCACCGAGCCGATCCGCACTCGCCAACAAAAAAGCCCCGCATTTAGCGGGGCTTTTGCGTGGTACGCCGTAACGCGTGCGATCAGTCGATATCGAGGAAGCTGCGTAACTGCTCCGAACGACTGGGGTGCCGCAACTTGCGCAGCGCCTTGGCCTCTATCTGACGGATGCGCTCGCGGGTGACGTCGAATTGCTTACCGACTTCTTCGAGCGTGTGGTCGGTATTCATGTCGATGCCGAAGCGCATGCGCAGCACCTTGGCTTCGCGTGGAGTCAGCCCCGCCAGCACATCGCGCACGGTCTCGGAGAGGTTGATGTTGGTGGTGTTCTCGATCGGGGACTCCACATTGGTGTCCTCGATGAAATCGCCCAGATGCGAATCCTCGTCGTCGCCGATCGGGGTCTCCATCGAGATCGGCTCCTTGGCGATCTTCATCACCTTGCGAATCTTGTCCTCGGGCATGTCCATTTCCTTGGCCAGCTCCTCCGGCGTGGCCTCGCGGCCATACTGTTGGAGCATCTGCCGGGAAATGCGGTTGAGCTTGTTGATCGTCTCGATCATGTGCACCGGGATGCGGATGGTGCGCGCCTGATCGGCGATCGAGCGGGTGATCGCCTGACGGATCCACCAGGTGGCATACGTCGAGAACTTGTAGCCGCGACGGTATTCGAACTTGTCCACCGCCTTCATCAAGCCGATGTTGCCTTCCTGGATCAGGTCGAGAAACTGCAGACCGCGGTTGGTGTACTTCTTGGCGATGGAGATCACCAGGCGCAGGTTGGCCTCGACCATTTCCTTCTTGGCCTTGCGCGCCTTGGCTTCGCCGTAGGCCATGGCCCGGCTGATCTCCTTCAACTCGGTCAGGCTGAGGTAGGTGGACTGCTCCACCCCCACAGTGGCTTCCTGCTCGGCAATGATCTGATCCTTGACATCGCGCAACGCCGAGGACCATTTCTGCTTGCGCTTGAGTGCGTCATCGACCCAGACCACGTTGGTCTGATTGCCTTCCCAGGAACGGATGAAATCCTTGCGCGGCATGCGCGCCACATGGGTCGCCAGGTGCAGCACGCGACGTTCGTGTTCCTTGACCTGCGCCATGGCATCGCGCAGCTTGCGCACCAGGGCATCGGTCAGCGGTAGCGGCAGCTTCAAGGTGACAAACACCTCGGCAATGTCGTTGCGCAGCTTGGCAACCAGCTTGTGTTCGGCGCCGTTCTTGGCATAGGCCTTTTTGAACTTGGCGTACTCGGCGGACAGGACTTCCATCCGCCGTGCGACCTCGGCCGGATCCGGACCCGTCGGGCCCGCATCCTCTTCGCTGGCATCGACATCGGCGTCTTCATCCTCATCCCCGGCGGCATCGGCAGCGGCGCTATCGTCCTCGGCCACCACCACCGGCGCCGGCTCTTCCTCGATCAGATCGTTGAAACCGACCACGATCTCGGCCAGCCGCTTCTTGCCTTCCTTGTGCTGCTCGTAATCCTCGAGCAGGGTCTCCACCGCCAGCGGGAACGCGCCGAGCGCGGCCTGGACCTGGCTCAGCCCCTCCTCGATGCGCTTGGCGATCGCGATCTCGCCTTCACGGGTCAACAGCTCTACTGTGCCCATCTCGCGCATGTACATGCGCACCGGATCGGTGGTGCGGCCACCCTCGGTGTCGAGCGCGGTCAACGCGGCAGCGGCTTCTTCGGCGGCGGTGTCGTCGACTTCGCGGTTGCCGGTGTTGCCGTCGTTCAGCAGTAACGTCTCGGCATCTGGCGCAACCTCATGGACATCGATGCCCATGCCGTTGATCATGCCGATGATGTCTTCGATCTGTTCAGGATCGACCAAATCGTCGGGAAGGTGGTCGTTGACTTCGGCGTAGGTCAGATAGCCCTGTTCCAGGCCCTTGCTGATCAGTTGCTTGATGTCGGATTGCTGGGCAGGACGTTCGTTGGCCATGAGTGCGCGCGCCACCGGCATAGATGATGAAGGAGTGAACCTAGCATTATAACAGCCTGGACCGCCGGTTGTCGGACCATGTGTCTGAATTGCTACGCCCAGTTGCCCTGCGGCAACGCATCTCACTTCGAATCAAAGCACGTTACGCTCTTTCAAGGGCGCAGCAGGAACGTGACCGGGCCGTCATTGACTAGGCTGATCACCATATGGGCACCGAAGCGACCACTTTCCACCCCTGGTGGGTGCTGCGCCCGGCACAACTCCAGCAAGCGATTGAAACCGTGTTCAGCCTCGACAGGGGGCGCGGCGGCGGTGAAGCTGGGGCGCATCCCCGTGTCCGTATCGGCAGCCAGAGTGAACTGACTGACCAGTAACAGACCACCGGCTGTCTCGCGCAACGAGCGGTTCATGCGCCCTCTGGTGTCGGCAAATACCCGGTAGCCGAGCAGGCGTTCGGCCATGCGTCGGAACGTGGCATCGTGGTCTCCCGGCTCCACCGCCACCAGCGCCAGCAGGCCGGGCCCGATGCGACCGATCACCTCCCCGTCGACACTGACCGAGGCCTGGGTGACGCGCTGGATCAAGGAGAGCATGTGTAACCGCCGAACGCCGAACTGGTAACGCAAAAGCATGCGACTTCGACACCCCCACTGTCACCTCACCCGCACGACTTACACAGGTGAGGGACACCGGCTCACCCCGGCGCGCGGACCGATCCCCGCGCTAGCCAGCCTGACGCGTCCTGCCGAGCGGATAAACTGCGGCAATGAAACCCGCCACATGCGCTTCCCTGCTGTACCGCTGCGCCGCCGCCGTGGCACGCCTGCCCTGGCCATGGTTGCGACGCCTGGCCGATGGCCTGGCCTGGCTGTGGCAACGTAAAGACGTGCGCGAAAGCCGGGTGGTGCGGCGTAACCTGGAACTCGCCTATCCCGAACTGCTCCCCAGCGAACGCATCGCCCTGCATCGCGACGTGCTGCGCTCCACCGCGCGGCAGGCGTTCGAAACCCTCGTGTTGTGGACCCGACCACCCGCACAGAACCTAGCACGGCTACGCCAGCGCCACGGCCAGGAACTCTACGACGCCGCGCTGGCCTGCGGCCGTGGGGTGATCGTAGCCGCACCGCACTTCGGCAATTGGGAATTGCTCAACCAGTGGTTGGCCTCGCGCGGGGACATCGCCATCGTCTACCGCGTGCCGGAGTCGGCAATCGGCGACGCCTTCCTGCAACGGGTGCGCCGCGGCGAGGGCGTGCGTCAGGTGCGTGCGGAAGGGCCCGCGGTACGCCAGTTGTTCAAGGTGCTCAAGGACGGCGGCGCGGTCGGCATCCTGCCCGACCAACAACCCAAAGCCGGCGACGGGGTATTCGCGCCCTTCTTCGGGGTGCCGGCGCTGACCATGACCCTGGTCAACCGTCTGGCCGAACGCACCAACGCGACCGTCCTGTTCGCCTGGTGCGAACGCGTGGGCAACGACCTGGAATTCGCCCTGCACGTGCAACCGGCGCCGCCAGCGGTCGCCGACGCGGATCCCCTGCGTGCGGCCACTGCGCTCAACGCCGGGGTCGAGCGCGTGGCCCGACGCGACCCGGCACAGTATCAGTGGACGTACAAGCGCTACACCCTGCGTCCGGATCCGACCGAACCCAATCCCTATGCCACAGCCCGTCATCCGCACTGAACGCGGCCGGCAAACCAGAACGCGGGATCAATCGTCCTGGGGATCGACGGGACCATCGAGGATGCGCTGATAGAACGCCAGGTCCAGCCAGCGCCCGAACTTGAAACCGGCTTCGCGCACGGTACCGGCATGCACGAAGCCCAGTTGTTCGTGCAGCGCGATGCTGCCAGCGTTGCTGGCGTCGATGCCTCCAACCAGCACATGCACTCCGCGGGCCTTCGCGGTGTCGATCAGCGCCTGCAGCAGGCGCCGCCCAACCCCCTTGCCGCGATGCCCGCAATGTACGTAGACCGAATGCTCGACGCTGTATTTGAACGCGGGCCAGGCGCGGAAGGGGCCATACGTGGCGAAACCGAGCAACGTGCCGACCTCGTCTTCGAGTCCAAGCACCGGCAATGCGCCGGCATGCTTGGCCGCGAACCAGGCCGACATGCTCTCCGGCGGTCGCGGACGGTAATCGTAGAGCGCGGTGGAATGCACGATGACCTCGTTGAAGATCTCCAGGATCGCCATCGCATGGCGCGGCTCGGTGCAGTGGACAAGGTGCATGCGGAACGGCGTTGAGGGGGATACGGCACAGTAGAAACCAATCGACAACACTTGAAAACCGCCGCTCTCCCCAGTCGCGTTGCCGCATTCGGCGCATCCGGTTGCATCGCCGGCCCCGCGCGAGCAGGCACAGTGCGTTCCACCCCATAAACGCTCGCGACGCACGCAAAGCGCGCGACAATAGCGCACGCGCCCATCCCCGCCACCGCCGCGCACTTCAAGACCATGCCAGCCTTGAAGCGCCGGCGCCGCCCCCCATCTGGAATCGTGCATGAACCGTCCACCTGACATGTCCGCACATGCCTTCGGCGACCCTGGCGCGATCCGCAGCGAACGCGCTGCCTCGGAACTGCGCGCCGGACGCCCCGTGCTGATCCAGAACCACAGCGGCCATCTCCGTGCAGCTATGGCGCTGGACAGCAGCACCGCGCAGTCCTACCACCGTTTCGCTCAGGCCGCGGCGCACCGGCACTACCTGTTCGTGACGTCCACCCGCGCGCAGGTGTTGGGCCTGGACGCACCGCAGGGTGCACGCATTGCTCTGGCTGGGCAGTCCTACGACGCTCTGGCGACGCTGGCCTACCTGCGGGATAGTCCGGCGCCCGTGCAGTGGCGACCGGGCGACGCACTCGATGCAGGCGCCGCCGACATCGCGCGGCTGGGGCTGCTACTGCCAGCCATCGTCGCCGTAGAACTCGACCGTGACGACAGCGCATTCCAAGGCTGCCATACACTGCAATTGGCGGACCTGGAACACGCATGCACCTTGGCAGCCGCCGACAGTTACGAACTGGTCACCCGTACCCAGGTGCCGCTGCGCGACCTCGGCCCCTGCGAATTCGTCGTGTTTCGTGGTGGGGTGGCGCAACGCGACCAGGTGGCGATCGTGATCGGCCAACCCGACCTAACCGCGCCGGTGCCAGTGCGGGTGCACTCGTCCTGCTTGACCGGCGACCTGTTCGGTTCGCTCAAGTGCGATTGCGGCGACCAGTTACGGCACGGCCTGGCCATGCTCAAGCAACTCGGCGGCGGCGTGCTGCTGTATCTGGACCAGGAAGGCCGCGGTACCGGCATCGCCACCAAAATGCGCGCCTACGGCTACCAGCATGACGGCCTGGACACCATCGACGCCGACGCACAACTGGGTTTCGGCGCCGACGAGCGCCGCTACGCCGGTGCGGTGGCGATGCTGCGCGGGTTGGGCATCGCTCGGGTGCGCCTGCTGACCAATAATCCGTCCAAGGCCGAGCGCCTGCGTGCAGCCGGTGTCGAAGTCACCGAGCGCATCCCGGTCACCGGCGCGATCACCGCCGAGAACGAAGGCTATCTGCGCACCAAAGCCGCCCGCGCCGGCCATGCGCTGGACGTGGACACTTTGCTGCGAGCCGGACGCGAACTGTAGCTAACAAAACGACTACGTCGCTGCCGGACGGGCGCGGGCAGTGCTAGGAAATCCTCATGTACCCGCTCACTGCGGTTCCTGCGCGCTGTACGCCCCCACCCGACAGCGACTCGCGACGTTTTGTTAGCCACTGGGTGTGATGCACGTTGAATTGCGCGCGAAGCCAGCTGAGGCGCGTTGAGACAAAGCATGCACAGTCGGCCAATCGGAGCGCAACGCACCTCGAGCACCGCATGTGCCCTCAGCGATCCACCGCGCGCCCCCAATAGCCGATGCGGCGACGGATCTTCAGTTTGCGCCAGAAATTCCACGGCTTGCGCCGGGGGTTGCGTCCGCCTTCGGCGACAAAGTCATCGATCGCACGCAGCACCCGCTCGCTGGACAGGCCATCGCGATACGGATGCAGGCCGTCGGCAAACGCACGGATCGCCGCCATCAACTCCGGCGGGCGCTGCAACGCACGGCGGATCGCCGGCTCGAACTGCGCCGGATCGTCGATGTCGATCAGGTGAGGCCCCGGACGTCGATTCTTGAAAGTCACCACGGGCTTGTACGTGAGCAGGAATTCGTTGAGCGCGGACGAGGTATCCGAGCACATTATGTCCACCTGCGGGAAAAGTTCCAGAATATTGTCGTTCTCGGCGAAGTGCAGAAACGCACTCTCCAGCGCGCGATAACGCGCGACTATCGCCGGGTCCATCTTCGGATGAAAGGTCACGATCCAGCGCCACTCGCCGCTGCGCGAAAGCCGCGCCACCTCGTCGTAAAGCAGACCGGCCGCGCTCCACGATGGCGAGAACGTCGAGTGATACAGGATCACCGGCGGCTGCCGCACTGGGACGAGTTCGGCACCGATTTCGCGCATGAAAGGATCGAGCTTGGGGAAACCGGTTTCCTTGACGGCGAAGTGGCCGAGCTTGCGCGCCAGCGCGCCAAACGCCTGGGTGTCGCGCGGACCAGTGGTGCAGTACAGATCGAAAAACCCGCGAACATAAATGTGACGCGGCTTACCGGCGTCGAAACCGTGGAAGGTCTCGACTTTCACTCCCGGGAAGAAATGCGGCACCGCATTGCTGGAGGTGATCACCGCATAGGGATTCCACGCCAGCACCTGCTCCACCGTGGCCAGGTGTCGCTCGTCGGCGCTCAACTCCTCGGCGCCAGGGCCATCGAAAAACCACGCTGCCTCATCGCCACGCGCGCGGATCGCCGCCTGCAATGGGCGCAGGATCGCCAGTGCGTAGCGTTCAGACCCGTACAGCAAATAGTGCTTGCTCATCAATGCTCCAGATCGTGCCGTTGCAGTTGCGTCCGCGCCTGTTCCACAGAGGCCGGGTTGTACTGCATCTCGTAGTAGCGCATGCGCTTGTAAAGTGCATAACTGGCTGCAGTCTGCGCCACGATAAAGCCTCGCCACCCATCCAGGCACGCCAAGCGCAGCAGATAATCTTTAAGGAAAGCGCCGACGAACACGAACGGGCTCTGCCACATTCTCACCGGCTTACGTTTGTCGCGCCAGCCAAGCGCCTTCAGTTCGGCATAACGCAACACCTTGAGCTGCTTATGCACCAAGGTCGGATTGTGCAAGTGATGAAAAGGCGGCGCGAACTCGGCGCTGGCGCCATCGAAGCGCAGCGACTCATGCACGCGTGCCTCCCTCCAGCGCGCCCGCCCACGGTGATACAGACGTGCCAGGCGTTCGCCGACCATGGGTTTGTACCAGCGCATCGGCGCGCCCATGTACCAAGTGCTACGCCGCAGCCACACCGCATCCACGCGATTGTCGCGCAACAGCGACGGGAGCCGCGCCAAGCATTCGACACGCAAGGCATCAGATAGAAATTCATCGGCGTCCAGCACCAGGATCCAGTCGTATGCGGCCTGCGTGGAGGCGAAATTGCGCTGCGGGCCAAAGCCCAGCCATGCCTGCTCGACCACGCGCGCACCATGCGCACGGGCGATCGCCACGGTGTCATCGGTACTGCCGCAGTCCACCACCAGCTTATCGCCAGCGAACGGCACGCTGTCCAGGCAGCGCGCGATGTTGGCGGCTTCGTTGTAAGTCATCACCACCAGGCTGAGCGGCAAGGTGGTCACGGCGGCGTCGGCCATGGCGCGCGGTATCCGGAAGAGTGCGATGCGGACGGCCAGCGATACCAGGCGCCACACCGCGAGCTGCGGGATCGGCAGTCTAACGGCTTCGCGCCGCACCTTCAGCGGTCGCGCCCGTCGCCTCGGCGGCCTCGCGCGCCGCCAGGCCGATCAACACGCCGACCAACGCGACGTAAAACCCGGTCGTCACCTGGTGCGCAAACATCGACTGGGTCATGCCGCACAACACATAGGCCGCAACCACCATGATTCCCGCCGCCGCAGGGCCATGGAACTCGCGCTGCTGACGCCGTCGGTACAGACGCACCAGCACCCACATCGGCACGCCATAGACCATCAGGATCAACAATGTGCCGGGGATACCCTGGGTGGCACTCCACTCGGCCAGATCGTTGTGCGCGTGCCCAAGATGGCAGCGCTCCACCCAGGTGCGTCGCCGGCAGTCCGGCAGGCGCAGCATGGCGGTGTCGAAACGACCGACACCAACGCCGAGCAACGGATGGTCAACGAAGGTCGCCACCGCCACCTGGATGCGCTCGATGCGCGCGCCGGCCGAAGAATCGCTATCGCCGCGTTCATAGCGCAGCACATCGTGATGCAATTCGCTCAGGCGGGTCTGACGGCTCAGCGAGGGGATACTCAAGACCAGAATCGCCGCCAGCGCGGCGAGCACGCCCAGGATCAACAGCCGGGTCGCGCCACTGCGCCAACGCACGCCGCACAGCGCGGTGACCAGCAGTAACAGCAGCACGCCCAGCCATACGCCACGGCTACCGCTGAGCAAAATGGTCGCGCCACCGGCCACGACCGCACCGATCGTCCACAACCAGTGGCCACGCGGGCGGCAGAACACCGCCAGCACCATCAGCACCAGCACCACATCGGCCAGCACGATGGCGTTGGTCCATCCCTCCGCGCGCGGCTGGCCCTGCAACACCTGTACGCTGGCCAGCACCAGTGCGCCGAAGATGCCGAGCAGCGCGCCACACCACAACAACCGTTGCGGCGGGCGCAACGCGTACACCCACAACGCCGTCCACGGCAACACCAGAAAACGGGTGCGATTATCGATCTCCTTCAGCGGCTGCCCGAAGTGAAGCAGCGAGCACAGCGACAACCCGATCACCAACAACGCCAGGATCCAAAGCCAGCGCAGTGAGGGATGCAACGGCCGCACCGCCTGACCCAGGCGCGGCAGCGCCAACAGGCTGGTGGTCAGCAGCAATAGACCGAACGGCAGCAGTCCGCCGCGCAGGCTCACCACCAGCGCCGGCAGGCATAACAACGCCAGCGCCGCTCCCCGCTCAGCAATGGCCTGGCGAGAAAATGCGAAGAAAGCATGTCGAGGCACGCTGGATCGAGGCATCAAAATGACAGCGAGAAGGAGAAGGAGAAGGAGAAGGAGAAGGAGCGGCGATGATCCAAGTTGGAGACCTAACCCGACCTGACCTGCTCGCGATCGGTGTCGCTGGGGCTTGGCTGATCGGACGGCAAGACTTCACCGAGCAGGTCGGCCACGGCGGCATGCAGGCATTGGTCGAACTCGCGCCGACGCAACTCGAAGAACCCACGCGCCGCCGTGCCCAGGGCATCGCACTGCATCGGCGAGAGCGCCAAGGCCTGCGCCACTGCCCGTTCGATGCCGGCGACGTCGATCCGATAGCGCACACCGAGGTTGTCGACGCCCTCGCCGACCGGATCGACCAGCACCCCACGCTCGACCGTCACCAGTTCGTTCATCGGCGCGCCATTGGTGGTGATCACCACCGCGCCGACGCTCATCGCCTCCATGATGTAATGGCCAAAGCCTTCGACCTCGGACGGACACAGGTGGAAGCGGTGCACATTCTGCAGGCGGCGCAATTCGCCCTGGTCCAGATAGCCGGTCAGATAATCGATGTTCTCGGCCTGGATGGAATGCGACCTCTTGGCACTCTGCACCACTGTCAGCCGCGGCCACTCCGGATGCTGCGCCCAGGCCTGCAGCAACAGCGCGGTGCCTTTGGCCGTACTGCGTCCGGCCACGTGCAAGCAGGCGCGCTCGCGCGGCACCTCCGGGCGGTAGCAGTCGTCACTGCAGAAACCGATGAAGGCGGTCGCCGGCCCCATCGTGGAGAAGCGTTGCTCGGCCTGACGGGTCTTGCACAACACCTGTTTGAAGCGCGGCAGCCAAGGCAGCCACTTGGCGAGGAACCATTCCGGATTGGGCACCAAGGCGTTGCAGCGGCCGCTGTTCAGGCAGCGCGGATACACACGCTCCAGGAAGATCTGCAGGTCGGCGCGCCCGCACAACAGGCTGTACAAGCACAGGCGCAGTTCCCGCAAATGATTGGACAGGCGCACGGTGCCGAACCCCAACACTTCGACCTGATAACGGCCACTGCTGCGCAAGGTCTCGGCGACCAACTGCAGATCGCGGCTCAAGCCACTGCCGTTATCGCGGCTGATGACGCGGATTAGGCGTGGCCGCATCATGCATCGCCTCCCAGGCGTGAGGCACACGCCCCGTCACCGACCCTGCAACGCCACGAAGGAGGATGATCGCAGATCATTCAAAACGCTCCTTTTCCTGCTCACGCAAGCGATCGCGGTCGTCATCGGTGACCACGCAGCGGCCATGCACGGCAGCGGCCGGAACCAGCCACCAGGTCCGCCGGTTGGACTCACCAATCAGGGTGCTGGCGCGGCGTTGGATGCAGCTCAGCATCGCCGTGTCCTGGACCAGCAGCCAGCGCCGTTGCGGCGCCTGCGCCTGCCAAGCAATGCCACGACGCAACTGCTCGTCCCATGGCACCACAAAACCGAAGGTAACGGCAGGCCGGTCGGCCATCAGCAGGTTTTGTTCCTTCCATGCGACCAGACCCAGTTCGGCATCCGGACCGACCCGGCGCCCGACCGCGTCCATCACACCACGCGCAGAACTGGACACGTTGATCAGCGGGTACACCAGCACCCCAGCCAGCACCCAGACCATGGTCAGCAGCGACACCATCGCCAGTTCGGGACGCCGCCGCACAAAGACCGTCAGGCTGACCACGCCCCATAGCCCGATCGCCAACAGCGTCCAACCAAGCAACTGCACCGTGGTCAAATCGATACCGCGATCCTGCATCATCCGCACGCGGAAGCCATGATTGAGCAGGATCGCCGCACCGACGCCGCCGATGACCAGCGTCAGCAACACAGTGAACGCGCGCAACACACGCTTGATCCCGGTCTTGCGTAACAACCCGGGGAGCAGCGGCGCCATCGCCAAGCACAGCATCGGCAAGGCCGGCAGAACGTAGACATCGCGCTTGCCGCTGGGGATCGAGAAAAACAGCACGATCAGCCCCCACCACGCCAGCGGCAGCAGGTAACGCGCATCGCGCCGACGCAGGCGCCTTGCCCAGGCAGGGATCGCCCAGGGCAAGGCCAGCAGCACCGGCAGCCACATGCTCGGCATCACCCCGAAAAAGTACAACGGCCCGTGCGCGTGGTCCCAGGACTTGGCATAGCGCCCGGCCGTTTGCCGGAACAGGATGTCGTTGAGATAGGCGCGGTATTCCGGCGCGTGCGCCGACAACGCCATGGTCACCATCGGCACCAACCAGAGCGACACCGCCACCAGGAACGCCAATGGCCCCCACCAGAAGCGCCGATCACGCGCACCGACGACGCAGCCGCGCCAGTGCGCCAGCGACGCCGCGGCGGCCGGCAGCACCATCAGCAACGCCAGCGCGCCCACGCCCTTGGTGATCGTGCCCAGGCCCGCAGCGAACCAGCCTAACGCCCACAGCCGCCAATCCGGGCCACGCAACAGGTGGCGCAGCAGAGCGTAATTCGCCAGGGTGATGTAGAACACCACCAATGGATCGATTTGCGCCCTCTTCGCCTGATAAGTGAATTGAAAGGCGAACAGCAGCGCGTAGGCCGCGTACATTCCGACCCGGCGCGTCCACAGGCGCCGGCCCAGATCGTAGACACAGGCCAGCGTGCCCAATCCCGCCAGCAACGACGGCAGCAGAAACGCCACCCGCCAATTCCCCAGCAACGTGTAGACGCTGGCTTGCAGCCACATCAGCATCGGCGGTTTGTCCGAGTACAACTCGGTCCCGCGACGCGGGAACAGCCAATCGCCGCTCTCCACCATCTGCTTGGCGACCAACGCAAAGCGCGGCTCGTCCGCCGGATGCGGATCGCGCAGACCGAGGCCGGCGCCGAGCACCAGCAAAGCCAGCACGGCCAGCAACCAGAACTCTCGAGACGCGCGGGTCTTCAGCATGGGGCGCGATGATACCGGGACCGGTTCACGCCGTCTTGCGCAGACGGGCGTAGAAGAACCCATCGGCATGCTGCTCGCCGGGCAGACGCTGGCGGCCGCCGCCACTGGGATGCCCGCAGGCAGCGCCCGGATCCTCCAGCGCCGCGTCCGCATGGCGCGCCAACAGCGCCTGCAACTGCCGCGCATTCTCATCCTGCAACAGCGAACAGGTGGCGTAAACCAGCACCCCGCCCGGCCGCAACACCTGCCAGCCGGCATCCAGCAGGCGCGCCTGCAGCGCTTGCAGCGCGATCAGGTCCTCGCCTCGCCGGTGCAGCAGCACGTCCGGCTGGCGACGCACGATGCCAGTGGCCGAGCACGGCGCATCGAGCAGCACCGCGTCGAACGGCACGCCATCCCACCATGTCTGCGGCTGCGCCGCGTCGGCGACCTGCAGTCGAGCCTGCGTCCCGCTACCGATACGCTCGAATGTCTCGCGCACGCGCTGCAGACGCCGGGCGTCCACATCCAACGCGGTCAGGCACAAAGTCGGATCGCGTTCGAGCAAATGTGCGGATTTGCCGCCGGGCGCGGCGCAAGCGTCGAGCACGCGCGCACCCGGTGCCGGCGCCAGCACATCGGCGACCTGTTGCGCGGAGGCATCCTGTACCGAAACCCAGCCCTCGGCGAAACCAGGCAAGGCACTCACCGCCATCGGCACGTGAAGACAAACCGCATCGGCGAGTGCCGACGCTGCCTGCGCGGCGATGCCGGCATCGGCCAGCGCCTGTAGGTAAGTCGCGCGCGTGCCGCGCTGGCGGTTGACCCGCAGCCATAGCGGCGCGGGCTGCTGGCTGGCGGCAAAGATCGCCTCGGCTTGTTCGGGCCAGTCGGCACATACCGCATCGCGCAACCACAGCGGCCAACCGGCATCGGCGGGAACCTCAGGTAACCCATCGCGCAACGCGCGCCGCAGCAACGCATTGACCAACCCGGCCTGGCGCGGCCGCTCCAGCGCACGCGTCGCCTCGACCGTCGCCGACAGCGCGGCGTGCGGCGCCAACCCCAGCACATCAAGCTGGGCAAACCCGGCCAGCAACAGGGCACGTAGTTCGGCATCGCGTTGCGGCAATTGTTTCTGCAACCACAAACGCAGCGCCGCCTCATAGGCAGGACGCCGGCGCAACACGGCAAAGCAGATCGCCTCCACCAGCGCGCGGTCGCGCGCATCGGGTAACCCCGGCAGCGCAGCGGCAAGTTCGGCCTTCAACGAGCGACCGCGATCGATCACCGCCACTAGCACCCGGGCAGCGACGACCCGCGGCGCCACGCCCGGTGGCAACCCGACGGTTGACGGCACGCTCATCGCCGAATGCCCCAATTTCAGGCCAACACCGGCAGGTCGCGCCGCGCGTTGAGATAATCGGCTGCGGTAATCGCCTTGCCTCCCTCCCGCTGCAGTATGCGCAGGCGCAACGCGCCCTGACCGCACGCGATGTCGATACCCTGCTTGGACGCGGTCAGCAAAGTGCCAGGCTGCTGCTTATGCGCCAAGTCAAGCGCGATCGCGCCGTGTACTCGGACCCGCTCGCCAGCCAGCACCGCTTCAGCGACCGGCCACGGAGTGAAGGCACGCACCTGCCGTGCCAGATGCGCTGCCGACTGCTGCCAGTCCAGCCGTGCCTGCGCCTTGTCCAGCTTGTGCGCGTAGGTAACGCCGGTCGCGGACTGCGGCTGCGCCACCGGGCGCAATCCCGCGCGCAGCAGACCTAGACCGTCGGACAACACCCGTGCGCCGAGGGCCGCCAGCCGATCATGCAATTGCCCACCGGTTTCGGCCTCGTCGATCGGAGTGCGCTGGGAGAGCAACACTGGACCGGTGTCCAGGCTGGCGTCCATCTGCATCAGACACACCCCGGTCTCGGCATCCCCGGCCTCGATCGCGCGCTGGATCGGCGCGGCGCCACGCCAACGGGGCAGTAGCGAAGCATGCACGTTCCAGCAGCCGTGAGTCGGAATGGCCAACACTGCCTTGGGCAGGATCAAGCCGTAGGCCACCACTACCATCAAATCCGGTTGCAGCGCGCGCAGCGCCTGCAACGACTCCGGCGCACGCAGGGTATTCGGCTGCAACACCGGAATACCGCGTGCCACCGCTTCCAACTTGACCGGCGACGGCGTCAAACCACGACCACGACCAGCAGGCCGGTCGGGCTGCGTGTAAACCGCGATGACTTCATGGCGCTGCGCAGCCGCGCGCAACGACGGCACGGCGAAGTCCGGCGTACCGGCAAAGACGATTCTCATTGGCAAGGATGTCGAAAAAGGAAAAGAGGAATGCGCCTGGTAGACAGCGGCCGACCCAACAGCGGCATTGCGGCGCCACCACCCGGCCGCGCAACGCCAGGCTCTCAGGCCACGTGCTTGCGCGCCTTGACTAGCTTCTTGCGCACCATTTCACGCTTGAGCGGGGACAAGTAGTCGACGAACAACTTACCGTCGAGGTGATCCATCTCATGCTGCACGCACACCGCCAGCAAGCCATCGGTGGTCAACTCCTGCGACTGGCCCTGACGGTCCAGGTAGCGCACGGTGATGGACTCGGAGCGGGTCACATCGGCGTAGATCCCAGGCACCGACAGACAGCCCTCTTGGTGCACTTGCTCGCCCTCGCGCTGCACGATCTGCGGATTGACGAACACATGCGGGGCATTTTTCTCCTCGCTCACGTCGATCACCATGAACCGTTTGTGCACGTCCACCTGACTGGCCGCCAGGCCGATACCGGGGGCCGCGTACATGGTGTCGAACATGTCGTCGAGCAGACGCTGGAACGCCACACTGGCGACTTCGGCAGGATCGACCGGCTCGGCCTTGGTGCGCAGGCGCGAATCGGGAAACTCGAGGATTGTGAGCAAGGCCATGGCGGTACCCAGGATGGGGGCACGAAACAATTCGGCAAGACCAGCAGATTCTACCCGTTTCTGAATCCGGCGCTTGCGCCACGCCCAGGGTTCTAGACTATAGTGCGTCAACCTGTTGGGGAATCAGGCTGCTCACTCATGTTCAATCGACTCCGTACGGTCGTCGCCGTCGCGATGCTCACCGTAGCGACCTATGCCGTCTCGGCGAGCATGGCCGCCGAACATCCCGATACCTATGTGGTGCGCAAAGGCGACACCCTGTGGGCCATCGCCGGACGCTTCCTCGGCAAGCCATGGTTGTGGCCGGAAATCTGGCAGGCCAACCCGCAGGTGCAGAACCCGCACCTGATCTATCCCGGCGACGTCCTCAGCCTGGCCTACCTAGACCGGGTAGCGCACGCCGAGATCAAGCCAGGCCCGCGCCAGGAGGCGCCGATCGACACGATCCCTCTGTCCCAGATCGAGCCGTTCCTGAAGAATCTGCGCGTGGTCGACCGTATCGACGGCCTGCCCTACGTGGTCGGCCTTGAGGACAACCGCATGCGCGCGACCACCGGACAACTGGTCTACGCCGTCGGGCTGGGCACGTCCCAGGTCGGGCAGCGGTATGCCGTGGTGCGCCCGACCGTGCGCTACGTACTGCCCAAGCTCAGCGACGACCTCGACGCCGCAGGCCGCAGCATCCCGGGGAGCGGCAACCTCTGGCAGACCTTCGTGCCGCCGGACAAGCGCCGCGAGTCACTCGGCTACGAACTGGCCCAGGTCAACATCGGCACCGTCACTCGCGCATCAGGCAACGACAACCAGGCCACCACCCTGCTGTTGCAGGACAGCGCGCGCGAAGTGCGCGCCGGCGACCGTCTGATCGCGGTCGAGGCGCAACCCTACGACCTGCAATTCGTCCCGCATCCAGCATCCAAGCAGGCACTGGCGGCCGGGATGCGGGTACTGGCGGTGGCTGACGCGTTCAGTGCGGCCGGCCCACGCGATGTGATCGCCCTGTCCGGCGGCCGCCGCGAGGGCATCGACAACGGCAGCGTGGTCTCGCTGTGGCGCCATGGAACACGGGTCAACGACCGCCTACGGCGCCCCAACACCTCGCGCGCCGACGACGGATTCACCGGCGGCAGCGGCAGCGTGGCCCTGCCGGACGAATACGCCGCCCACGCCATGGTGTTCCGCACCTTCGACAAGGTCAGCTACGCGCTGGTGATGGACGGCATCAAGCCGACCCGCATCGGCTACGACGCCAAGCATCCGGACGCACACTGACCCGCGCACGCGGGGTAGTCCTACGATCGAAACAGGCGGCGCCCGATGGCGCCGTCTGCCTTTGCGGCCTAGCCTGGGTAGATGTCCCATGCGCCCCAATTTTCCAACTCGGACGACGGCGATACCTCATTGTTGGCACTCTCGCTGGCCGGTGGCGCCTGCGCCCCACGTCGGCGCCTGCTACAGCGCCACGGCAGTCCTGCCACCGCCCTGGATGCGGGGCCCATCGCCTGGCGCGCTGCAGGCCTGGAGCCCGCGCAGATCGCGGCGCTGCGCCAGCCCGATTACGACGCACTCGACAACGCGCAACGTTGGCTGGCAGGGCCACGCCGGCACCTGCTCGGCTGCCACGACCCGGATTACCCGGCACTACTGCTACGCACACCGAACCCACCCTTAGCACTTTATGTGGAAGGCGACCCCTCCATACTGTGGCATCCGGCTGTGGCTATCGTAGGCAGCCGCGCCCCTAGCGCAGGCGGACGCGACAATGCCGCATGCTTCGCCCTGGCGCTGACGGCCGCTGGAATCGCGGTGACCAGCGGCATGGCCGCCGGGATCGATGCGGCAGCGCACACGGCGGCCCTATCGCACCAGGGCGGCCTCACCCTCGCAGTGGTCGGCACCGGGGCGGACCTAGCCTACCCACGCCAACACGCGGAACTGCGAGAACGCATTGCGACACATGGCGCGGTGATCAGCGAACATCCGCCCGGCACCCCGCCTAGGGCCGGCCACTTCCCAGCCCGCAACCGAATCATCGCCGGACTGAGCCTGGCAACCCTGGTCATCGAAGCCGCCACGCGCTCGGGCGCACTGATCACAGCGCGCTTGTCCGCCGAGGCAGGGCGCGAGGTGTTCGCACTTCCCGGCTCGATCCACAACCCGCTTGCACGCGGCTGCCATCGCCTGATTCGCGATGGCGCCGGGCTGGTGGAAAGCGCCGAGGAGGTCATCGCCGGTATCGGGCCGTTAGCCGCCCAACTGGCAGACGCCTTGCGCACGCGTCTATCCCCCCCCACTCAAGGAACTACCGTCGAGCGCCGCACCACGCCAGACTTCCCCAACCCGGACTACCAGAACTTGTGGCAGGCGCTGGGGCACGACCCCCTCTGTATGGATTCCCTCATCACACGCAGCGGATTGACGGCTGCAGCGGTGTCCTCCATGCTGCTAACCATGGAACTGGATGGCTACGTGGCGGTTGAACGCGGTCGTTACACCCGCAAACCCTAGTTTCTTCACCTCCACAGCGTCTGCCGACGCAGGCCGAGGGGCAATGAAAGAGAGCATTCTGGATGTCTTGCTGTACCTGTTCGAACACTATTTCAGCGAAGACGCCGACCCGGTCCGTGATCGCGACTCCCTCCAGAATGGCTTAATCCAAGCAGGTTTCAGCCCCACCGAAATCAGCAAGGCGTTCGACTGGCTAGACGCTCTGGCAGATCAGCGCCCGGCGGTGGCGCAATCTCGCATCGACGGCCCGATCCGGCTCTATCACGGACCGGAGCTGGATAAGTTGGACGTGGAATGCCGTGGCTTTCTGCTGTTCCTGGAACAACACGGCATCCTGGATAGCGACCAGCGCGAGTTGGTGCTGGACCGCGCCATGGCCCTGGACCAGGACGAACTGGATCTGGACGACCTGAAATGGGTGGTGCTGATGGTCCTGTTCAACCAGCCCGGCGCCGAGGCGGCCTACGCATGGATGGAGACGCAGATGTTCGTCGACGAGCCCGAGCCACTGCACTGAGACACTGACGGCCATTGCACGGATGCACACAGAAGACCCCAACACCATCTGGTATTACATCGACGCAGCACGCGAGCCGCACGGCCCACTGACTGCGCAAACGCTGCGCGCACGGCTGGACGAGGGCCTACTGACTCGCGACAACTTGGTCTGGCGCGAGGGCATGATCTGGTGGCAGCCACTGCATACCGTCGCTCTGCAACTTGAGCTATGCCTCCCGGCGACACCACCACCATTGCCGCTACCGGATGCACGCACATACACCCCGACGACGAACGCACCTGCACGTCACCGTGGTTTGCCTGGTTGCGCTATCGCCGCTATCTTCGCAGTGGGTACGGGCATCGCACTGATACCGGTATTGGGCATCCTCGCCGCCATCGCCATACCCCTTTATCAGAGCTATCTGGCACGCTCACAGGTCACCCTGGCACTCGACAGCCTGGCGCCACTACAGACCGAAATCGCCGAGTTCGCTGCACAACATCAGCGTTGCGCAACGAATAGCGACACTGGTTTCGGCATGCCACAACACGACGCCAGCCCCTTCATCGGCCAGGTCCGCATTGGCCGCTTCGACAACGGCCATTGCGGTCTGGAAGCCACACTGCGCGCGCCCAATCGCATCAGACTCGATGGCAAAGCACTGTGGCTGGACTACGATGCGCGAACCTCCACGTGGCACTGCCGCTCCAACCTGAACCAGCGCGACCTACCTGCTCAGTGCCATGGCGCGTGAACAGCACACTTTTTTCGACAACAATCCGGGGATACACATGAGTGAGTGGTACTACGCCGATGCGGCGCAGCAGCAACATGGACCGATGCCAGCCACCAACTTGCAACAGTGCTTCCAGCGCGGCGAGATCGATCTATCCACCCTGGTTTGGCGGGATGGCCTCAGCGAGTGGCGCACGCTGGCCGAGTGCGCCGACGAACTCGGCCTGATCCAGCCGCCTGCGCACGCCATGGCCGACACACCGCCAACGGCCCCGCCGTCGGAACCGTCGCTACCCGATGCCTGGAAAGCGGCCAAACCTGCCGGGGCACAATCGACCTACACAGCCCCCAGCGCATGGTCAAACGGTGACGCGCGAGTCGTGAACAACGGCGAGGTGGTGCAGGCCGGCTTCTGGAAGCGCGTCGCCGCCAACTTTATCGACAGTGTGCTGGTCAGCATCGTCGCCAATGTGATCCAGTTCGTGGTCATGCTCGCCATCTTTGGCGCTCGCGGTTTTCGCAATCCCCCTAATCTTTCGACCGCCGCAGGCATCGCCATGTTGCTGCCGATATACCTACTGCCACTGACAATCTGGGCGTTCTACTACAGCCTGTGCCACAGTTCCACCAAGCAGGCCACGCTGGGCAAGATGGCAATCGGCATCAAGGTGGTCCGCGGCGATGGCAGCCGCATAACCTTTGTCCGGGCCATCGGTCGCTACTTCGGCTTCATGCTGAGCAGCATAACCATCGGCGGCTTCCTGCTGGCCGCCTTCACCAAGCGCAAGCAAGCCCTGCACGACATGCTCTGCGATACGCTGGTCGTGGACAAATGGGCATACACCGACCATCCAGAGCGGCAGCAACGCAAACTCGGCACGGTCACTGTGGTGACCCTGGTGCTGTTCGGCGTCCTGATAACGGCGGCGGTGCTGCTGATGGTGCTGCTGCTGGTGATCAGCCTAGCCGCCCAAGGCAAATTGCACTGAGCGCGACGCCCTGTGGCAACAGCGCCACTGAAACGGGGCACCAGGCCGCACGGCGCAACCGCCCCAGCTTGACAGCAGGCGCCAGACATGACCACTAATAAATAAGCACCTTAGCTGAACGCTCGGGGTGTCTGCCCCGAGTACCAGCCTCTGTGCGACACCTCAGCGCTTCACTAACCAGAGCAATTGCGCCACCCTACCGCCCCCTGGGGCGTCCACCGCCCCGCCTATCGAAGCCCGACACACCATGTCCAAGCACCTGCTCATCGTCGAATCGCCCGCCAAGGCCAAGACGATCAACAAATACCTCGGCAAGGATTTCCATGTCCTGGCCTCGTATGGGCACGTGCGCGACCTAATTCCGAAGGAAGGCGCGGTCGATCCGGACGACGGCTTCGCGATGCGCTACGCGCTGATCGACAAGAACGAAAAACACGTCGATGCCATTGCCAAGGCGGCCAAGGCGGCCGACGACATCTATCTGGCGACCGACCCGGATCGCGAGGGAGAAGCAATCAGCTGGCACATCGCCGAAATTCTGCAAGAACGTGGCCTGCTCAAGGGCAAGCCGCTGCACCGCGTGGTATTCACCGAGATCACCCCGCGCGCGATCAAGGAAGCCATGGCGCACCCGCGGCAGATCGCCGGCGACTTGGTCGATGCGCAACAGGCGCGGCGCGCACTGGATTACCTGGTCGGCTTCAACCTCTCGCCGGTGCTCTGGCGCAAAGTGCAGCGCGGCCTATCTGCCGGTCGTGTGCAGTCGCCGGCGTTGCGCATGATCGTCGAGCGCGAGGAGGAAATCGAAGCGTTCCTCGCGCGCGAGTACTGGACCATCGGCGCCGAATGCGCGCATCCGTCGCAGCCGTTCGCCGCCAAACTGGTCAAGCTCGACGGACAGAAATTCGAACAATTCACCATCACCGACGGTGCCACCGCCGAAGACGCGCGGATGCGCCTGCAGAAGGCCGCACAAGGCGCACTGCACGTCACCGACGTGACCAGCAAGGAACGCAAGCGCCGCCCCGCGCCACCGTTCACCACCTCCACCTTGCAGCAGGAAGCCTCGCGCAAGCTCGGCTTCACCACCAGCCGCACCATGCGCGTGGCGCAGAAACTGTACGAAGGCGTGACCGTCGGCGACGAGGGCACCGTCGGCCTGATCAGCTACATGCGTACCGACTCGGTGAACCTGTCGCAGGATGCGCTGGTGGAAATCCGCGACGTGATCGCGCGCGACTTCGGCACCGGCGCATTACCGGACAAGCCCAACACCTACCAGACCAAGTCCAAGAACGCGCAAGAAGCGCACGAGGCGATCCGCCCGACCAGCGCACTGCGCACGCCGGCACAGATGGCCAAGTACCTGGACGACGATGGCCGCCGCCTGTACGAATTGATTTGGAAGCGCGCCGTGGCCTGCCAGATGGTGCCAGCAACGATGAACACCGTCACCGTGGAACTGGCCGCCGGCAGCGAGCACAGCTTCCGTGCCAGCGGCACCACGGTGATTGACCCGGGCTTCCTGGCGGTCTACGAAGAAGGCAAGGATCAGAAGGCCGCCGAGGACGAGGACGAAGGCCGCAAGCTGCCGGCGATGAAGCCCGGCGACCGCATCCCACTGGACCGTATCCACGCCGACCAGCACTTCACCGAGCCGCCGCCGCGCTACTCAGAAGCCTCGCTGGTCAAGACGCTGGAGGAATACGGCATCGGCCGTCCCTCGACCTACGCCTCCATCATCCAGACCCTGATGTTCCGCAAATACGTGGAACTGGACGCGCGCCGCTTCCGACCGACCGACGTCGGCCGCGCGGTAAGCAAGTTCCTGTCCGGACACTTCACCCGCTATGTCGACTACGACTTCACCGCCAAGCTCGAGGACGACCTCGACGCGGTATCGCGTGGCGAGGAAGAATGGCGGCCGTTGATGGAGAAGTTCTGGGGTCCGTTCAAGGAACTGGTCGAGGAGAAAAAGGAATCGGTGGACCGCTCCGAGGCCACCGGCGCGCGCGAGCTCGGTACCGACCCCAAGACCGGCAAACCGGTCAGCGTGCGCCTGGGCCGGTTCGGGCCGTATGCGGCGATCGGCAGCACCGCCGAGGACGCCGAGGACAAGCCCAAGTTCGCCTCGCTACGTCCGGGGCAGAGCATGCACACGATTACCCTGGAGGAGGCGCTGGAGCTGTTCCTGATGCCGCGCCTGCTCGGCCAGGACAAGGGCGATGACGTCAGCGTCGGCATCGGCCGCTTCGGCCCGTTCGCCAAGCGTGGCAGCGTCTACGCCTCGCTGAAGAAGGAAGACGACCCCTACACCATCGATCTGGCACGCGCCGTGTTCCTGATCGAGGAGAAGGAAGAAATCGCCCGCAACCGCATCATCAAGCAATTCCCCGACAGCGATATTCAGGTGCTCAACGGCCGTTTCGGCCCGTACATCAGCGATGGCAAGCTCAACGGCAAGATCCCCAAGGACCGCGAACCCTCCACCCTGACCCTGGACGAGGTACAGAAGCTGCTGGAGGAAACCGGCAAGCCGGTGCGCCGCGGATTCGGCGCCAAGAAGGTCGCCGCCAAGAAGGAAGCCGCGCCGAAGAAGAGCCCGGCCAAGAAGACCGTCGCCGATACGCCGACCAAGACGGCCGCGAAGAAGGCGGTCAAGAAAGCCACGAAGAAAACCGTCAAGAAGGCAGTGAAAAAAGCGGCCAAGAAAACCGTCGCCAAGGTCGCCAAGGGGGCCTGATCCAAGCCGCCCAGGTATCGGCGCGCGCCGCATGACGCACGCCGATGCGCGACAGCGCGATGTCGCGCCACGAGACTCACTCACAGCGCAGACGCGCGCATTGTTCGAACACCGGCACGTACCGCATGATGCACACATGACCGATCTGTCGCTGAGCCAAGCCGTCACTGCCCTACGCCAGGGCGGCATCATTGCCTATCCCACCGAAGCCGTCTGGGGCCTCGGCTGCGATCCATACGACGCGGCGGCAGTGAACCGCCTGCTGCGCATCAAGCAACGCCCAGTGGAAAAGGGCCTGATCGTGGTCGCCGCCGAACTCGATGCACTGCACCCGCTACTCGACCTGTCGGCACTGCCGCCAGAGCGGCTCGCTGCGGTACTGGCCAGTTGGCCAGGCCCGCATACCTGGATCCTGCCCGCCACCGCGCAGGCCCCGCCCTGGATCACCGGCACCCACAACGGCATCGCCGTGCGCATCAGTGCACATCCACTGGTGACCGCACTGTGCCGACACTGGGCAGGCGCGCTGGTCTCCACCAGTGCCAACCGCGGCGGCGAACCACCGGCACGGCAACGCGAGGAACTGGATCCGCAATTGCTGGCCGAACTCGACGGCCTGCTCCACGGCGAAACGGGTGGCCTGGCCCAACCGACCCCGATCCGCGACGCTATCAGCGGCGAGATCCTGCGCGCCTGAGACCGGCTGCCCTGGTCGCATCTTGACGTCATCCAGCGGATGCGATGGCGCATCCGCTCTTTCCCCGACCGAAGAAGGCGCGCAAGATGCGCCCATGTCCGTCCTACCACGCTTGCTTATGTTGCTGAGCCTGCTGCTGTCCTCGACCGGCAGCGCCTGGGCGCAGAGTGTGCGCAGCGACGGCAGCAGTGGAGACGTGCGTATCTACCGCTGCATCAACACCTCCGGCACGACCAGCCTGCAAAGCATTCCGTGCGAAAGCGGGCGCCCGCAACAGGTGCTGGACATGCAGCGGCCGCGCGATCCGCTGACACGCCCGACTACAACGCTCAGCACCGATCCAGCGCGTGCCGCAGCGGCGCCGGCACCACTACCGCAGCGCGAGATCCGCATCGTCAGCGTGCAACCGCCACAACCGATGTACGAGTGCGTCACCAGCGACGGCCAGCGCTACACCAGCGACGACAATGCCGGCAATCCGCGCTGGGTCCCGCTGTGGGCATTCGGCTACGCAGACGACGAAGACGGACGGCCACGCGGACGCGGTCCGGACAGCCGCCCCCCCGGGCCACCCGGGCCGCCGTCCGGCGCGCCGCACTCGCCTGGACCACCTCCGCCGCCGCATGTGGTCTATCCAGGCGCTGGCGTGATCGTGCCGGCAGGCAGCACTCTGGTCCGCGACACCTGCACCGCGCTGCCGCGGCAAGAGGTCTGCGCGCGCTTGACCGACCGCCGCTGGGAATTGATCCGCCGCTACAACAGCGCGTTACAGAGCGAGCGCCGCGCGATGGAAACCGAACAGCGCGGCATCGATGCGCGCTTGGCTCGGGATTGTGTTGGCAACTGATGCGCCACACAGGTTATTTGATCGCATTGCTGAGCTGGGCAGGGTTGGCGCACGCCGAGCCGGTCGTGTTCTATCGCTGCACCGACGCGCAGGACAACCTGACCGTGCAGAACCAGCCGTGCCCCAAAGGCATGCGCCAACAAAAGAAGATCATGCAAGGTGTCAGCAGCGCTCCGCTGCCCCCCGAACCGGCCACAAAACGGCCGCCGCCAGCGGCATCCGCTGTAGCACCACCGGTTGTAGCGACCGCGTCTCCAACCACCACCGCAGAACCCGCGCCAGTCGCGGCGCCACGCCCCCCGCCCCCTGCGCTGTACAGTTGCACAACGCGCGAGCAGCAGCGTTACACCGGTGAAGTGGCCGAGCCACCACCACGCTGCATCCCCTTGCCCACCCAGGGTCTGGACGGCAGCCCCGACCGCGCCGGCGGCAGCGCCTGCGAGGTCGTCCACGACCAATGTCAGGCGCTGCCCAGCGACGGACTGTGCGCGGCATGGCAGGCCTACGTGGCCGAGGCCGAAACCCACTGGCGTTTTGCCATCCCGGAACATACCGAGGCACTGCGCGAGGAGTTCCAGCGCCGCCAGCAGTTGTTGCAGGCGAGCGACTGCGCCACGTCGCCGTAACGCACGATCCGACACAAGACCACCGTTCATCTTTGCCAGTGGCCGACGTAAACCAGAGATGGCCGGCTCGCACGAAATACGGCAACACGCGACAAAGGCCTCGCGAAGCGACGCCCCCCAACATGACTGCGACAGGGCGGCCTAGAACCCGTAGCGCAAGAACCCCCCGTCCACCGCGATACATTCGCCAGTGATGTAGCTGGCCGCCGGCAAACACAGGAAGCTTACTGCGGCGGCCACCTCGTCCGGCTCGCCGATCCGGCGCATCGGCGTGCGCTCGATCACCTGCTCGTAGTAGTCCGGATCGGAGAGGGGGCCGGAGGTACGGCGGGTGCGGATATACCATGGCGCCACCGCGTTGACCCGAATGCCATCCTCAGCCCACTCCGCGGCAAGGTTGCGGGTGAGTTGATGCAACGCCGCCTTGGTCATGCCGTAGGGCGCACCGCTGCGCACATGGGTCAGCCCGGACACACTGCCGACATTGACGATCGCCGAGGCGGCATGTTGCGCGAGGAGCGGATGGGCGTAACGCGACAGCTCGAAGGCGGAGAACAGGTTGGTTTCGAAGATAGCGCGCCACTCGTCCTCGGTGTAATCCACCGCCGCCTTGCTGACGTTACCGCCGGCATTGTTGATGAGCAGGTGCAGGCCGTCGGCATGATCCTCGACCCAGTCCAGAATCTCGCGACGGTCCTCATCGTCGGACACGTCGGCGGCCAGCGCCAGGATGCGACGCTCGGGAAAGGCCTCGCTCAGTTCATCGCGGGCGGCGGCCAGTGCATCGAGATCGCGCGCCACCAGCAACAGGTCGGCACCAAAACCGAGCAATTCGCTTGCGATGGCTAGGCCGATGCCGGCACTGGCACCGGTGATCAGCGCGGTCTGTCCGTCCAGCCGCCAACGGTGCTGCATGGTCCTGCCTGCTTGGCTACGGGATAGGCGTAGGATAATACCCCCACCTTCGATGAGGTCGCCGCCATGTCCACACCACTGCGCGGGATGATGTTGGCACTGCCGCTGCTGTCAATATTGGCCGCATGCAAGCCGGAACCACCCAAACCGGCCGACGCACCGCCAGCACCGCAGGCCACCGCACTGCGCACCGCCATCGCACAGCCGCTGGACCGCGCCAAGCAGGCGCAGGCTACGGTCGAACGCGCCGCCGCAGCGCAGAACGCCGCAATCGACGCTGCCACCGCACAATGAAAAACACCGGCCACCATGGCCGGCGTTAAAGCGTCGCACGACGCGCCCATCACGGGCGCGCAGAAGCAGCTTCAGTGCTAGATCATAAACCGCAGAAACAGTAGGCCAGCGCCTTCACCGGCACGCCCGAACGCGTATCGGCCGCGTCCTTGACGAAATGCAACTGCGTGTCCAATTCCGGCAAGCTGCGCAGCAACAGTGCGTGTCCCAGCGCGGAGTCGCCCAGCATCCAGACGCCCATGCGGCTACCGGCGAAACCGTTGACGAACTGTGCGAATGGCGAAGCGGGCTTTTCGATGTAACGCACTCGGTATTTATCTTGGCCGCCAAGCTTGGCGCGCGCGGCGGCGTCGGCCACCGCATCCTTGAAGCCACCGAACGCGTCGACCAGCCCACGCTCCTTGGCCTGCGCGCCACTCCAGACACGGCCCCGCGCGACCTGATCGATGGCCTCGACCGACTTACCGCGTGCCTGTGCCACCTTACCGGTAAAGTCGGCATAGCCCTTGTTGATGGCCGACTGGATCAGCTGTCCCACGATCGGATCCATCGGCCGCGAGATGTCGAATGCACCGGCGTAGCGGGTAGTACCGACGCCATCGGTATGCACGCCAATCTTGTCCAGCGCGCGGGCGATGTTGGGAACCATGCCAAAGATGCCGATCGAGCCGGTAATCGTCGACGGATCGGCGTAGATGCGATCGGCACTCATGCTGATCCAGTAGCCACCGGAGGCGGCATAGTCGCCCATCGACACCACGACCGGCTTGCCAGCGGCTTTCAGCGCCACCACCTCGCGGCGGATCTGCTCGGAGGCGAATACCTCGCCACCTGGCGAATCCACCCGCAACACTACCGCCTTGACCGCATCGTCCTCGCGTGCCTGACGCAGCAGTTGCACGGTCGATTCGCCACCAATGCGACCGGCTGGCTGTTCGCCGGCGCTGATTTCGCCCGCCGCGACCACCACCGCCACCTGCGGCCGCGCATCCATCGGCGAACGGCGTAGATCCAATTGCTGCAGATAGCCATCCAGATCGACCTTGCGGAAGATGGTATCGGCATCGGCGACGCCACGCTTGGCCAGCAGCTGTTCGACTTCATCGCGGGTCTTGAGCCCATCCACCAGCTTCTGCTGCAGTGCGAACTTGGCCATATCGCCACCAGCCGCAACAATACCCTCGGGCATGCTGTCGATGCCGGCGCTGATCTGCACTGGCGACAACTTGCGCGCCTTGGCGATGTCGGCCAAGTAGCGCTGCCACACATCGTTCATCCAGAACAGGTCGGCTTCCTTGGCCGCAGGCGACGCGGCGTCGAGCACATACGGTTCAGCTGCGGATTTGTACTCGCCGACCTTGAACAGATGCACGTCCACACCGAGCTTGTCCTGCAAGCCCTGGCGGAAATACTGGCGATAGTGGCCAAGGCCTTCCAGCACCATCGAGCCCATCGGGTCCAGATAGACTTCGTTGGCCTGCGCGGCCAGCAGATATTGCGATTGATTCAGCGTGTCGCTATAGGCCACGATCTGTTTGCCCGAACTGCGCAGATCCTCCAGCGCCGCGGCCACTTCGCGCATCGAAGCGAAGCCGCTCGGCTGCAGCTTGTCCAGACGCAGTGCTACCCGCTCGATCTTCGGGTCGGTCTTGGCCGCTTCAATCGCCCGTACCAGATCGCGCAACTGGATCTCCTGCGCGCCCTTGTCGCTCATCGCCTTGGCCAGCGCACGACTGAACGGATCGGCGCTGAACTGCTCGACGAGCTTGCCCTCCGGTGCAATCAACAGCGTGGTGCGGTCGCGCAAGGCCTTGGCGCCATCGCCGCGCGCCATCGCGAACACCAACAACAACAGCAGCACGAAAAGGAAGCCGAAGAACACCAGGTTCAGGATCAGCCGGCGGGTAAAATTCATCACATCCCACAAGCCGACGAAGAAGCTGACGATGGGGCTGCGACGCACGGGTTGGTTCATGGAAAGCTCCGGAAGGAAGGCATCTTGCGCCTGCGCAGCATACCGGCTGCATCAAGCGCCGCACATCCGTCTGAAGTCAGGGGGCGAACAGACGCGCACAGCTCCAACGCAAACGCGCGGCCATCATCACCGCCGCCGCCGTCAGGCCCAAAATTAGACCGACCCACATGCCTTGCGGCCCCCAGCCCAGCCATAGACCCAGACCGGCACCGAGCGGCATGCCCAGGCCCCAGTAGGCACACAGCGCCAGCAACATCGGCACACGGGTATCCTTGAGTCCACGCAGTGCCCCAGCGGACAGCACCTGCACGCCATCGGGGAACTGGAAGGTGGCCGCGTACAGCAGCAACGTGGACGCCAACGTCGCCACAGAGATGTCGCGCGTGTAGATGCCGACAATGGCGTCGTGACCCAACAGCAACACAAGCGCCGACAGCGCCTGGGTGCCAAGCACGATGGCGTAACCGGCCCAGGCCGCGCCACGCACGCCGACCGCATCGCCGGCACCTGCGGCGCGGCCCACCCGCACCGTGGTCGCCTCGGCCACGCCCATCGGCAGCATGAAGCACAACTGCGCCACGTTGATCGCGATCTGGTGCGCGGCCGCCGGCACCGCGCCGAGCCGCGCGATCAGCAGCGCGGTGACGATGAACAGCCCCCCTTCCATCAGGATGGTGACGCCGATCGGCATCCCGGTCTTCAGCAATCCACCGATCACGCGCAGATCCGGTGCCTCGCACCGCGCGAACAGGCGTAACGACGCGAAGCGCTTGGCCCGCGCCAGATAGACGGCAAAGCACAGCACCTGCGCCCACATCATGATCGCCGACGCCATTCCCAGGCCACCTGCACCACGCGCGCGCAGACCGAACAAGCCGAAGGTCAACACGTAGCCCAGCGGCGCCAGCAACAGCAGGCCACCGAAACCAAGCAACATCGTCGGTAAAGTCCAGTGCATGCCTTCGCTCAGATAGCGCATGCAGAAGTACAACACCAGCGCCGGCACGCCCCAGCGAATCGCATACAGAAAATCGTGCGCGCCCGACACGATTTCCGTCGCAATGCCCATTTGTGGCAGCGCCATCGGCAGCACGCTCAGAAACGCGAACATCAGCACGCCCATGCCCAGCGACAACCACAGCGCCTGGCGGAACAGCGGCCCGATCTGCGCGAAGCGCTTACCGCCGTCGAGTTGCGACACCAACGCTGTCAGGGCGATCAGGGTACCGATCGGAATCATCATCGGCAGCCATAGCAAGCCCGTGCCGACAGTCACCGCAGCCAGGGTGCCGGTGCCATGGTGACCGGCGATCACGTTGTCGACAAAGCTGATCAGACCGGTGGAGACATGGCCCAGAACCAGTGGCAGGGCAAGCTGCGCGGTGCTGCGCAGCTCGCCGCCCCGGACCATCAGCGTGTTGGAAGACAAAACCATTGCAAGACTCTAGCGATCCCGCCACTGCGACTACGCGGAAAGCGCCGGCACGGGGCGACGGAGTAGCGGCATTTTACGCGTGACGGTGGAATATTGCAGAGAATCGGAACCTAGAGCAGGTGCAGGCAACAGCCCGCTAACCGCCCCCCCATTGCAGGCCGATCAACGGGCCACATGTTGGCGCAACCAGGTGTCGCGGCTGTCGGTGCTCTGCGCCAGCAAATCCCGGAGCAACCCAGCCCTGTCCTGCGGCGGGGTACGCTGCGACAGCAGCACCAGATGGGTACGCTGTTCAGCCGGCATGCGGCGCAGCAGATTCAACAATGCCTGGCGCTGCACGCCGGGCACGTAACCGAACAGCGGTTGCAGCGCCCAGAACTCCGCACCCAACTCCGGGCCAAGTAACCAACCGCGGCGCTCGAGGGCGTCCATCTCGGCGAATTGCGCACGCAATGCGTGCTGCTGCTCCACTGGCAATGCGGCGAACGTGGTGGCCGCCTGACGCAGGCGCGCCTGCGTGGCTGGCTCAAATGCCTGCCATGCAACCTGACGCTCGTGAAGTTGCACGGGGGTCAATGCAGAAGACAGCGTGGAGGATGGGGCGATCACTGCAGGCGCAACGACTGCCGCAGCTGCGGCATCGGCAAGATCAGCTGCACTGGGAGGGCTGCGCTCGATCCGCGCCGAAGGGGCGCTGGCGGCATACCACGCATAGAAATCCAGATCGTCAACCACCGGTTCCGGCAATGAAATAGGTGCCGCAACCGGCAGCGGCGGGGCGGTGGCGGTGTCCGATTCCGGCGGCAGCGCTTCCACCCGGACCGGGCCGATATCGCCCAGCATCTGGTGCGGGTCGTCGCCCACTGCGGCAACGGCATGCCGCGACGGCAGATGCTCCCAGCACAGGGTCCCGACCAGCGCCACAGCCACCACCACGATCACTGCGGCAGCCAAGCGCGCACGGCTTGCGCCACGCTTGCCTGCGCGCCGCACAGGCGGCGCTGGCAGGGCCCGAGATGGGACAAGCACAGGCGACGCAGTCTCGATGATCGCCGCATCGCGCAGTTGCGCCAGCATCTGCAACCTTGCCGACGGCAGATCACGCAGATGCTGCTGCGCGGCCTCGGCCAATGCGCGCCACGCGGCGGCATCCGGATGACCGCCATCATCGCGCGGACACGCCCGTGCCAGTGCCTGCTGATAATCCGCGATGGACAGTTGCAGCACCTGTGCGGCAAGCGGCTCGTCCAGCCCGGCCACGATACGCAGCAGCAATGCCAGGCGGTCTGCTGGCTGCAACGTCGCCAGATGTGCAAACGGCGCCGGCCAGGCACCACCGGTCGTCACCGTGGCCTGGCGTAGCATCGGCACCGCAGCAAGCAGCTTCCAGAAATGCAGCGGCCAATCGGTCATGGGCAGGGCCGCGGCATGACGGCCGAAGGCACGCATCGCGGCGGCCAGAGCCGGGGCACCGCTTTCCAGGCTGCCGCTCTGCAGTTCAGCCAGCACCGCGACGCGGCGTTCGATGCCGCGCAAGAACGCGGACAGCGCAGTCGGCGCAGCGGCGCCGCCGGAGGGGAACACAACGGTCATCGGAACTCCATCATCGGCGTGATGATAGCGAGACGCGCGTCAGGCCGCGCGCTTGACAGCAGGCCACAAATCAATGCTCCGGTCACAATCGCAACGGCAGGTTGTACACAGCGCCCCAAATCGGCCATCTCCTTCCTTGTCAAGCCATCACAACACTGTGTTGCATCCATGTTTCACGGATAAGTATCTGTTTATAAAGATATAAATATGATTGGCGCTTTTTTGTCCAACTCGTTGCAGAGGCTTGTGAGTCCGTCTTCACAGCGTGGAGCATCGTGCTCATGCACAGCTTTATCCACAGTGCGTGTGGATAAATTTGATTCTTTAATTACGGCGGCTATTTACGACCTGTTTAGCGCTTTACTGACAGGGATCGTCGGCAACATGCGTGGGCCGTAACGGCCCACGCCGACCGCTAGACTAGGCCGATGCCAGCTCCCGCCGTCACACTCCGCGTCGCCCTGCCATTGCCGTTGCCACAGTTGTTCGACTACCTGCCCCCGCAAGGCAGCGCTCCCAGTCAAGGCGACATCGGCCGACGCGTGCAGGTGCCGTTCGGCAATCGCCAGATGAGCGGAGTGGTGGCTGCGCTTGGCGAGGCCGAGCACAGCCCCGGTCTGCGTGCAGCGCTGGCCTGGCTGGACCCAGTGCCACTGCTGCACGGCGAACTGGCCGACTCGCTGCGCTGGCTGGCTCGCTACAGCCACGCGCCGCTGGGCGAAGTGCTGGCGACCGCGCTACCGGTGACCCTGCGCCGCGGCGAACCATTACCCGACACCCATGCATGGGCCTGGCGCCTGACCGAAGCCGGCGCCGGTCACCGCACCCGCCCTGGTACCCGCCCGCATCGCTTGGCCGAACTGCTCGCGCCCGGACCGCTGCACGAGGAGCAGTTGGATCAGGCGATGCACGACTGGCGCAGCGCCGCGCGGGCGCTGGCCAAGCGCGATCACGCCGAACGGATCGCGGTACCCGCCGACGCCAGCGCGCCGCAGCCGCAAACCGGACCGATGGCGAACCCAGAGCAGCAAGCCGCGATCGACACCCTCCACGCCACCCAGGGCTTCGCCGCGTTCCTGCTCGACGGCGTCACCGGCAGCGGCAAGACCGAGGTCTACCTGCAGGCAATCGCCGCCTGTCTGGCGCGCGGCCGTCAGGCGCTGGTGCTGGTGCCAGAGATCGGCCTGACTCCGCAGACCTTGGCACGGTTCCGCGCACGTCTGGGGGTACCGGTGCATGCGCTGCATTCCGGACTCAACGACAACGAACGCGCGCGGGTCTGGACCGCCGCCTGGCGCGGCGAAGCATGGGTGGTGGTCGGCACCCGCTCGGCGGTGTTCGTGCCGTTGCCGCAGGCCGGGCTGATCGTGATCGACGAAGAACACGACGGCAGTTATAAGCAGCAAGACGGCATCCGCTACCACGCTCGCGATTTCGCCCTGGTCCGCGCCAAGGCGCTGGACGTGCCGGTGCTGCTGGGCAGCGCCACGCCGTCGCTGGAGAGCCTGCACAACGCCAATAGCGGCCGCTACACGCACCTGCGCCTGACCCATCGCGCCGGCGACGCGCGACCACCGACGGTGCGCGTGCTCGACGTGCGCAAGCGGCCCCTGCAGGACGGGCTGTCGCCGGAGGTGCTGACCGGCATCGGCGCCACGCTCGCCGAGGGCGGCCAGGTTTTGGTGTTCAAAAACCGCCGTGGCTACGCGCCAGTGCTGCTATGCCATGACTGCGGCTGGACCGCACCGTGCCAGCGCTGCAGCACACCGCTGCACACCACGCCGATGACCGTGCATGCCGGCGGCAGGCGATTGCAATGCCACCACTGCGGTGCGCGGCAACCAGCACCCCTGGCCTGCCCGGACTGCGGCAGCCTAGCCCTGCAACCGCAAGGCATCGGGACCGAACGTCTGGAAGAACGCCTGGTGCACGCCTTTCCGGAGGTGCCGGTGCTGCGCATCGACCGCGGCACCACCCAGCGCCGCGATGGGCTGGAAACGCAATTGGCCACACTCGGCAACGCTCCTGGGATCCTGGTCGGCACGCAGATCCTGGCGAAGGGGCACGACCTGCCGCAACTGAGCCGAGTCGTGGTGGTGGGAATCGACGAAGGGCTGTTTTCAGCCGACTTCCGCGCTAGCGAGAAACTGGCGCAGCAGTTGATCCAGGTCGCCGGCCGCGCCGGCCGCGCCACACGCCCCGGTGACGTCTGGTTGCAGACCCACCATCCCGGTCATCCGCTACTGGAAATCTTAGTGCACGGCGGCTACCACGCCTTCGCCGCAGCGGAACTGGCGCAGCGCGAAGCCGCCGGCTTCCCACCATTCGCGCATCTGGCACTGCTGCGCGCCGAGGCCAAGCAGGTCGATCACGCCAACGCCTTTCTCGCCGCAGTGCGTGCGCTGCTGCCAGCGCACGATCAGGTACAGCGCTTCGGCCCAATGCCGGCGCCAATGCCACGCCGCGCAGGTTTCCAACGTACCCAGCTGCTGCTCTCGGCCAGTACCCGGCGTGCACTGCATCGCCTGCTGGATGCGGCCGTGCCGGCAATCCATGCACTAACGCAGGCACGGCGGGTACGCTGGTCGCTGGACGTGGACCCGCAGGATCTGTATTGAAGCGCCAGCGCGCTGCTCAGCTGCCGCCTTGCAACGCCAGCAGCAGCTGCACGCGCAGCGCCGCGTAGTCGCTAGCCTCCACGCAGCGCCAGAGGCCGGCATCCGTACCAAGGCCGCCGGCGGCGGTGGCCACCACCGGTTTGTCAGCGACCAACGCCAACAGCAGCCCGCGCGGCTGCTGTTCGATCCAGGCAGGCAATACCACGATGGTCGCCGCATGCACGCCCGCCGCCATCGAGGCCACCCGGCGCACGTCGAAGCCGCTCCAGAAATCCATCGTTTCCTGCGCACCAGGCGGCAGTAACAATTGCAGCGGGAGACCACGCAGCGCCTCGCGCAGTTCGAACGCGCCCTTGCGCGCCAGCGAGGCGGCGGCCAGCAACACCCGTGGTGTGGTGCATTCGGTAGTGTCTTCGACCATGGCAATAGCCGTGGCCGGGACTGCCGGCAGCGCCGGCACCTGCCAGGCCAGCGCGATGCCACGTCCATCCGCAAGCGCCAGCAACTCGCCGTGCGGGGTAATCCAGTGACGCGCCTGCGCCAGGGCCGCGCGCTAGGTGGCACGCACATCGGCAGATCGGAGTGACTGCGATGCCTGCCCGTGCCTTGCCGGTTCGGTACGGGACCAGTCTCAGCAGGCTAGAAACGCTCCGCCAGATGCTTCGCCTAAGCGCTGGCGGGCGGGCTTGTTAGGCTGCGCTTGTCGATCCAAGCTTAAGTCCAGTTGCGTCTCAAGCCAACGGCAGCTTTAACCGGCTGTCATGGGGCCGAAACGGGCGTTTATGCCTTCCGGATTCGGGCGGCGTGCAGGCGTATCAGGCGACGAACAGCGCCTTCATCTTCTTCAGCGCGTTGGCCTCGATCTGGCGGATGCGTTCGGCCGAAACGCCATACTCGTCGGCTAGTTCCTGTAGCGTGATCTTACTGTCCGCGTCCAACCAGCGACGCTCGATGATGTCGCGCGAGCGCGCATCCAATTCCGCCAAGCCTTCGCGCAACAGTTGCAGTTGATTGTCATCGCTGTCGGCACGTTCGTAGGCCTGCGAAGGATCTTCCTCGTTGGCCATCAGATAGGCAGCCGGCGAGGGCGGCGCATGATCGTCGTCCTCGTCGGACGGGGCGTCGAAGCCGATGTCGCGACCTGACAGACGCGATTCCATCTCCAGCACCTCGCGCTCGGACACGTTGAGGTCCTTGGCGACCGCCGTCACTTCTGCCGCGTTCATCCAGCCCAGGCGGGTCTTGGACTTGCGCAGGTTGAAGAACAGCTTGCGCTGCGCCTTGGTCGTAGCGACCTTGACGATACGCCAGTTCTTCAGAATGTACTCGTGCATCTCGGCACGGATCCAGTGCACCGCGAAGCTGACCAAACGCACGCCCATGTCCGGGTCGAAGCGCTTGACCGCCTTCATCAGGCCGATGTTGCCCTCCTGAACAAGATCGCCCAGCGGCAGACCATAGCCGTTGTAGCCGCGGGCTACATGGACCACGAAGCGCAAGTGGGAATGGACCAGTTCGCGGGCCGCATCCAGGTCCTCCTGGTCGCGGTAGCGCACCGCCAAGGCGTGCTCCTCCTCGGACGTCAGCACCGGGATCTGGTGCACGGCGCCGATATAGGCATCCAGCGAACCGAGCGGACTGGGAATCGGAAGATTGTTGGCCACCAATGCGGTGGTAGGAAGAGTCTGGCTCATAGTGGTCATCTTAGCAGTCAACTAATTGGACTGCCGGGTTCAGTAAAAAGTTCCTTCGTTCTGTTTATGAAACATTCGAGTCAAAAAAATGCCATGACAGAGATATTGCAACGATCGGACGGAACAATGAAGCAGCCCGTTTGGGTTACGAATTTAGCACCCGCTTCGCGAAAATGGCGTCCATACAGCCCCCGTGTCGACGCGACATCCCATCACAGTTCAGGCATCGGGTAACCCCGCGCTTCCAGATCTACGCGCGCCGGCAGGCTCCAGTCGATCGGGGCGCTCCCCCGACGGCACAGGTATTCGTTGGCGGCGGAGAAATGCTTGCAGCCCAGGAAACCACGGTGCGCGGACAGCGGCGAGGGATGCGGCGCCTTCAGCACCCGGTGGCGCCGGGTATCGATGACCTTGCCCTTGGCCTGCGCATAACTCCCCCATAACAGGAACACCAGCCCCTCGCGCTCGCGGTTGAGTGTCTCCACCACGTGGTCGGTGAAGCCTTCCCAGCCTTTGCCCTGGTGGGCACCGGCACGGCCTTCCTCGACCGTGAGCACCGCATTGAGCAGCAGCACACCGCGCTGCGCCCAGGGCAGCAGGCAGCCATGATCGGGACGGCGGATGCCCAAGTCGTCCTCGATCTCTTTGTAGATGTTAAGCAGGGATGGCGGCACCGGCACGCCGGGCAGCACCGAGAAACACAAGCCATGCGCCTGACCACGCCCGTGGTAAGGATCCTGGCCCAGGATCACCACCTTCACCGCATCGAACGGGGTAGCCTGGAATGCGGCGAAGATCTGCCGTCCCGGCGGGAACACGTGTGCGCCGGCCGCCTTGCGCTGGCGCAGATAGGCGGCCAACTCGCGCATTTCCGGGCGCAACAGCCAGTCGCCGACCTGCGCCTTCCACGACGGCTCCAACTGGATCCGGCTCTCGTCTTCGTTGTTGGTCATTGCATACGGACTCGGCACGTCAAGTCAAAAGGTCACCGCGTTCCTAATTGAGTCTGGCTAGACGCAACTGGAACAACACCTTGGTCACCAGCAAACGCTCTTCGATCGGCTTTTGCACCAAGTCGTTGGCGCCAGCAAGCAGCAGCGCGGACTGATTGTAAGGATTGCTGTCGCCGGTCATCACCAACACCGGCATGCGCCGCTTGCCGTAGGCAAAATCCAAGCGGATCCGCTGGACCACGTCGCGACCGTTGAGTTCACCCTTGAGGGTGACGTCGGTCAACACAAGATCGATGCGGTGCGTGGTGTGACCAAGGGATTCGGCGGTCAGCAAAACGAACGCCTCCTCGGCGCTCAAGACATGCAGCACCTGCAATCGCTGGCGCTCGAGCATGCGCTTGGTCGCCTCGGCAACCACCCGGCTGTCCTCGATATAAAGGACGGTTGCCCCAACCATCGGCTGCGGCTGCACATAGCCGCGGACGAAGGTCGCCAACGCCTTGTGGCCCAGGGCCTTGTCGAAATAGTCGGTGACGTATTCGGTAAATCGGCGTTCCACCAGATGCCGCTGAGCATCGCCAGAGACCACGATCACTGGCACATAAGCCTGCCCAGCGGCCTCGCGCACGCTGCGCGCCAGGGCCAGGCCGTCGCCATCGGGTAGCGCCAGCGAGGTGGTGACCAGATCGACCGGGCCAGCCTCCAGCGCCGCACGCGCCTCGGCGATGCTGGCGCAGCCGACCACCTCGACATCCAGCAACTCGCGGTGCAGCACATCGGCGATCAGCTTGCGCACCAGCTTGGATCCATCGACCACCATCACCCGCGGGGCGGCGTTGATCAGGTGCTTGAACTCGTGCACAGACATGCGCACTTCACGTATCGGTGGGCCGTGTCTGACGCAGGAAGTGGCCGGTCACCAGCCAGGCGCCGAGCCAGCCAAGCAACAAGGTGCCGAGCAGAACCAGCGGCACGTGTAATACGTCCAGTCCATGCAGCAGGAAATGGCTACCGTAGCTGTCCGCCAGCGCCGCCAGCGGCGGCCCCAGTGCCGCACCGGCGACGGCAAGCAATGCCAGCGCCAACACACCGGCGCCGAAGCCATACCAGGCCCCAAGGTACAGGAACGGGCGACGGATGAAGCCATCGCTGGCGCCGAGCAATTGCAGCACGCCGATTTCCTCGCGCCGCGCCTGGATATCCAGGCGCACGGTGTTGCCGACCACAAGCACCGCACCAACGCCGAGCAGCAGCGACAACACCTGCACCAGGCGCTGACCGAAATGCAGCCAACCGTCCAGGCGTTTACGCCACAGCGCGTCGTGCTGGACCAAATCGGCTTGCGGCAAGGCGCTCAACGCCATCGCCAGCGGGGTGTCGTCGGCTACGGCGGGGATTACGGTCAGCAATGTCGGCAATGGATTGTCGTGCAGGGCATCCAGCGCCTCGCCCAGCCCAGCGCTATCGCGCAGTTCGGCCATGCCCTGCGCAGGTGTACGCAAGTTCACTGCGGCGACATCGGCACGCCCACGCAACGTCTGCGCCAGCGTCTGTGCTGCGGCGACATCCACATTGGTCTTCAGGAACACGTTGATCTCGCGCGACTGCTGCACCGTGCCGGCGAACTGCTTGAGGTTATCCAGCGCGATCGACAACCCCAATGGCAAGGTGAAAGCCAGGGCCATCACCGCCATCGTCAGCAGCGTGGCCCATGGCTTGCGCATGGCGCGGCCGAGGCTATAGACGATGCTATGCAGGTGGTGGTCACACCACACGCCCAGACGCGATGGCGCGGTGGCGCCGGTATTGCGTGCGCTCATTCGGCCAGATCCTGCGGAGAAATATCGTCGACCAGACGGCCATGATCCAGGATCAATACGCGCTTGCGCATCTGTCTGAGCAGCGCCAGGTCGTGGCTGACCACCAGCACGCTGGTACCGCGCGCCGGCAGTTGCGCGAACAGTTGCATGATCTCGGCAGACAGGGTCGGGTCGAGGTTGCCGGTGGGTTCGTCGGCAACCAGCAACCGCGGCTCGCCGACCATCGCCCGGGCGATGCCAACGCGCTGCTGTTCGCCGGCCGACAACTGCGAGGGCAAGGCTTTCTCGCGATGCCCCAGGCCCATGCGTTCGAGCACCGAGCGCACGCGTTTGCCGATCTCGGCGCGGCGGGTGCCGCGCAGGATCAACGGCAGTGCAACGTTCTCGGCGATGCTGCGATCGTTGAGCAAGCGATGGTCCTGGTAGACCGCGCCGACCTCGCGCCGATGCAACGGCACGCGCCGCCCACGCACTTTGAGCAGGTTACGCTCATCGAACAGCACCGCACCGTGGGTGGGCCGCTCGCTGAGGTGGATGAGCTTGAGCAAGGTGCTCTTGCCCGCACCGGAATGACCGGTGACGAACAGCATCTCGCCCTCCTCAACCTGGAAGCTGACATCCACCAACGCCGTATGGCCGCCGGCGTATTGTTTACTGACATTGTCGAATCGCAGAACGCTCATCAGACGATTATGCCGGAGCGCCCAGGGTATTCGTCCACCGAACACATACAGCGCACGGCGGACGGACGCCGCGGCTCAGGAACCGGAGACCAGCGAACGCAGCTTGCGGCCGAGACGGGTCAGGAACGAATCGTTCTTGACCGACGCCGCCGCGCGCTCGCCCTGGCGTGCGGCCTTGACCGGCGTAGCCACGACCTGCACCGGCTTGGCCGACACCGCGACGTTGCCGGACTGCACGCCCTCGGCCGCGTCCAGTGGCCGCCCACCGCGACGGCGCCTGCGCTTACGCGGCGGACGCTCGCCCTCTACCAGCGGCACGCCCTCGGCGGCCACGCGGGCAGGCTTCGGTACGGCGGGCGCAGGAGCATCGGTCACTGCGGCGGCGTCGACTGGGCGCGGGGTGCGTGGCCGGCGTCGTGGGTTGCCATCGGCACCGCGCGATTCACCGCGCCCACCAGGGCCGCTACGGCCACCGCCGGACTTGCCGCCGCCGCGACGTTGCTCGTCGGCCTCGCGCTGAGCGCGCGCCTCGCGGAAGATCTCACCGATGCTGTCATCACCCTCGGCCTCGGCGGCCTCGCCTTCCACCGCCACGCGCGGGGTGCGTGGCAGTGCCACCAGCAGCTCCGCCGTCACCGGCTCGACCGGGATCTTCTGCTCGATGTAGGCCTCGATGTCCGGCAGGCTCATCGCGTAGCGTTCGCAGGCGAAACTGATCGCATCGCCTTCCTCGCCCAGCCGCGCAGTGCGGCCGATGCGGTGCACGTAATCCTCCGCGTCGAACGGCAGGTCGTAGTTGTAGACGTATTTGACACCGTCGATATGCAGGCCGCGCGCGGCCACATCGGTGACCACCAGGATTTCCAACTGGCCCTTCTGGAAGCGGTTGAGCAGCGTCTCGCGCTTCTTTTGCGGCACGTCGCCGGAAAGCACGCCGACCCGGTAGCCGTTGCGTTCCAGCGCCCGCGCCACGCGCTCGACGAACGCTTTGGTGTTGACGAACACCATGGTGCGCGCGCCCTCGCTGCGCGAGAGCAGACCCAGCAGCAGGGTCAGCTTCTCCTCGTCGGCAGGGAAATAGATGCGCTGGCGCACGCGCGCGGCGGTGATGCTTTCGGTTTCGACCACGAGCTTTTCCGGCTCGTTCATGTGCTCATAGGCCAGCTCCAGCACGCGATGGCTGAGCGTGGCCGAGAACAGCAAGGTCTGCCGAGTCCCGCGCTCGGGCATGCGCCGCAGCAGAAAACGGATGTCCTTGATGAAACCCAGATCGAACATGCGGTCGGCTTCGTCCAGCACGCAGATCTCGCAGGCGTGCAGGGACACCACTTTGTGCTGTTTGACGTAGTCGATCAGCCGCCCAGGGGTGGCGATGATCACATCCACGCCCTGCTGCAGCAGTTCGCGCTGTTTGTCGTAATCCACACCGCCATAGACCAGCGCAAAACGCAGACCGAGGTCGGCGCCGAACTTGACCGCGTCCTTGTGGATCTGGATCGCCAGTTCGCGGGTCGGCGCCAGGATCAGCGCACGCGGGTCCTCCGGCTTGCGATCGGCCAACGCCGGGCGGCTGAGCAGACGGTTCATCACCGCCACTAGGAACGCCAGTGTCTTGCCGGTGCCGGTCTGGGCCTGCCCGGCCACGTCGCGGCCCGGCAAGGCCACCGGCAGGGTCAGCGCCTGGATCGGCGTACAGCGGGTAAAGCCCGCGCCTTCTAGCCCTGCCAGCAGTGCCGGTTGCAGGTCGAACGCGGAAAAAGTCAAATCTGTCAGCGGTTTGTCGCTCATCTTTCCATCTTCTTGGGGCCACCCCCGCCCAAGGCGTAAGGTCGCAGCTTGCGTCGGTCCCGGCAGCGTCGCACACTGGCGTCTTCCATACCGGGTCGCGCGACAGGGGGAATCCCTTGATTTCGACGCGCAATACCCCAGTTTACCGCAATGCGGCGGCCACCCGGTCCGGTCGCTCGCATTGACCCAGGAGATTTTCCAAAGTGAGCGACAAGGTCCTACACGTCGGCGACGCCGATTTCGATACCGCGGTGCTGCAATCGGACGAGGCGGTCCTAGTGGATTTCTGGGCCGAATGGTGCGGCCCGTGCAAGATGATCGCGCCGGTCCTAGACGATCTCGCCGAGGCCTACGACGGCCGGCTGAAGGTGGCGAAGATCAATGTGGACGAGAACCGCGCCACGGCCATCAAGTACCACGTCCGCTCGATTCCGATGCTGCTGCTGTTCAAGAACGGCCAGATCCAGGCCACCCAGATCGGTGCGGTCGGCAAGGGCCAGCTGACCCAGATGATCGACAAGACTCTGGGCGGCGCAGCCGCCTGACGCCCGCCGTGGCGAGCCGCTCCGTTCCGTAGCGGCTCGCGGGTACGCCGGTGGCCTTACGCTGGTAGCTGAACCGCCTGCAAGCGCGGGCTTGCCGTAGTTACACGGCGGTGATAGTGTCGGCGCATCCGGTGGCATTCGCGCACCGCACCCCCTCTGGAAGTTTCTCTCCCAGACCCGCTCCCAATCCATTTGCTCCCTACGTTTGGGTGCTCGCACTCTTAAGCGAGGAACCACCACTTTGTCCGATCACACCATCTCCGAACCCGGGAGCATCGACGCTCCCGCCGAGAAACGCGTGCGCAAGCCGCGCGTCAACAGGGCCACGGCTGACACCGAGGGTGGCGCCGACCACGGTACGCCTGCGCCGCCGAACCTGCCGCTGCCCGCTGCGCCGGTCCAGGCCGATGCGCCCCGCCCAGTTGCCCAAGAACATGCACCGGCGCCATCCAGCCATGGCGGCGCAGCCGGCAACGGCGAGCAACCGGCTCCGCCGCCACACGCAAGCAACGCCAACGATGGCGGAGAGCCGCGCGAAGGCGGCAACCCGCGCTTCAACAATCAGAACCAGAACAACAATCAGCAGGGCAATCGCCGCGACCGCTTCCGCAATCGCCGCGACCGCAACCGCGAGCGCTTCCAGGACAACGGCCTGCCCAGCGACAACGGCGCCAACGAAGTCTTCGTCCCGCGGGTGCACGCCAGCGTGCCTGAAGGCTTCCCAATCTACTCCTTGAGCGACCTGAAGCGGATGCCGGCGCAGAAGCTGCTCGACATCGCCGAACAACTCAACATCCAGGACGGCGTGGCGCGTGCGCGCAAGCAAGATGTGATCTTCGCGCTGCTCAAGGTGCTCACCCGCCACGGCGAAGGCGTCGCCGCCGACGGCGTGCTGGAGATCCTGCCGGACGGCTTCGGCTTCCTGCGCGCGGCCGAGGCCAGCTACCTGGCCGGCCCGGACGACACCTACATCTCGCCCAGCCAGATCCGCCGCTTCAACCTGCGTACCGGCGACCATCTCTCCGGTCGCATCCGTTTTCCCAAGGACGGCGAACGCTATTTCGCCTTGTCGATCGTCGACACCATCAACGGCGAGCCGCTGGAAGCGAGCAAGAACAAGGTCCTGTTCGAGAACCTCACCGCGCTGTTCCCGCGCAAGCGCTTCACCCTGGAACGCGGCAACGGTTCCTCCGAAGACATCTCCGGCCGCATCCTCGACCTGATGGCGCCGCAAGGCAAAGGCCAGCGCGCACTGATCGTATCCCCGCCCAAGGCCGGTAAAACCATGCTGATGCAGCAGGTGGCCACGGCGATCACCACCAACCATCCGGACGTACACCTGATCGTGCTGTTGATCGACGAACGCCCGGAAGAAGTGACCGAAATGCAGCGCACCGTGCGCGGCGAGGTCATCTCCTCCACCTTCGACGAACCGGCCGCGCGCCACGTGCAGGTCGCCGAAATGGTGATCGAGCGCGCCAAGCGCCTGGTCGAACACAAGAAGGACGTGGTGATCCTGCTCGACTCGATCACCCGCCTGGCCCGCGCCTACAACAACGTGGTGCCGTCCTCCGGCAAAGTGCTCAGCGGCGGCGTCGACGCCAATGCGCTACACCGCCCGAAGCGCTTCTTCGGCGCGGCGCGCAATGTCGAGGAAGGCGGCTCGCTGACCATCATCGCCACGGCACTGGTGGAGACCGGCAGCAAGATGGACGAGGTGATCTACGAAGAGTTCAAGGGCACCGGCAACAGCGAAGTGCATCTGAACCGCCGCATCGCTGAGAAGCGCGTGTACCCGGCCATCGACATCAACCGCTCCGGCACCCGCCGCGAAGACCTGTTGATCGATCCGGAACTGCTGCAGAAGATCTGGATCCTGCGCAAATTGCTCCACCCGATGGACGAGATCGCCGCGATGGAATTCCTGTTGGACAAGATGAAGAACACCAAGTCCAACGACGAGTTCTTCAGCTCGATGAAGCGCTGAAGTCCGGCGCCGCTTCGCCCCAAACGCCCCGCTTCGGCGGGGCGTTTGCGTTTCTGGCGGTCAATGCCCGCCGACGCTGCGCAGCGGACGATCCGAGCGTCTGTCTATCGAGCGGCGTCGCGACGCACGCAGCAGCACAACGGCCCCACACACACCCGCGACCGCGATCTGCGGCAGCGGGTGCGTGACGTGCGACGACTCAGGCCGACAACAACGCCAGCGCGTCGTTGAAGGTCTTGCTCGGTCGCATCGCAGCGGCCACCTTGGCCAGGTCCGGGCGGTAATAACCGGCGATGTCCACCGGCTGGCCCTGCACGCCGTTGAGTTCGGCGACGATGGTCGCTTCCTGCTCGGTCAGCCGTTTGGCCAGCGGCGCGAAGCGCGCCTGCAACGCGGCGTCCTCGTGCTGGGCGGCCAGCGCCTGCGCCCAGTACAGCGCGAGGTAGAAGTGACTGCCACGGTTGTCCAGCCCCCCCACCTGACGCGAGGGCGACTTGTCGGTGTCCAGGAACCGACCGTTGGCCTGATCCAGGGTGCGCGCCAGCACGCCGATGGTGGCACTGTGGTGGCGCTGGCCCAGATGTTCCAGCGACGCGGCCAGGGCCAGGAACTCGCCCAGCGAATCCCAGCGCAAATAATTCTCTTCGACGAACTGCTGCACGTGCTTGGGCGCCGAACCGCCGGCACCGGTCTCGAACAGGCCGCCACCGGCCATCAACGGCACGATCGACAGCATCTTCGCGCTGGTGCCCAGTTCCATGATCGGGAACAGGTCGGTGAGGTAATCGCGCAGCACGTTGCCGGTCACCGAAATGGTGTCCTCGCCCTTGCGAATGCGCTGCAACGACAACGCGGTGGCCTCCACCGGCGGCAGGATGCGGATATCCAGGCCAGTCACGTCGTGATCGCGCAAGTAACGCTCCACCTTCTGGATCATCAACGCATCGTGGGCGCGCTGCGGATCCAGCCAGAACACCGCCGGGGTCGCGCTCAGGCGCGCGCGCTCGACCGCCAGCTTGACCCAATCCTGGATCGGCGCGTCCTTGGTCTGGCACATGCGCCAGATATCGCCGGCTTCCACCGCATGCTCCAACAGCACCTGACCGCTGGTAGCGCTGACCCGCACCACGCCATCGGCGGCGATCTGGAAGGTCTTGTCGTGCGAACCGTATTCCTCGGCCTTCTGCGCCATCAGGCCGACGTTGGGCACGCTGCCCATCGTCGCCGGATCGAACGCGCCATGCCGCTTGCAGTCCTCGATCACCGCCTGGTAGACGCCGGCATAGCAGCGGTCCGGAATCACCGCCTTGGTATCTTGCAGCTTGCCTTGCGCGTTCCACATGCAGCCCGAGTCGCGGATCATCGCCGGCATCGAGGCATCGACGATCACGTCGCTGGGCACGTGCAAATTGGTGATGCCCTTATCGGAGTTGACCATCGCCAAGCTCGGACGCTGCGCGTACAGGGCCTGCAGATCGGCCTCGATGGAAGCACGCTGCGCGTCCGGCAACGCCGCGATGCGCGCATACAGATCGCCGATGCCATTGTTCGCATCGAAGCCCACCTGCTTCAGCGTGGCCGCGTACTTGTCCAGCACGTCGCGATAGAACGCCTCCACCACCACACCGAACATGATCGGGTCGGAGACCTTCATCATCGTCGCCTTCAGATGCAGCGAGAACAACACGCCCTGCTGCTTGGCATCGGCGATCTGCGCCTGCACGAAGGCCGCCAGCGCACGCTTGCTCATCACCGCCGCATCGATGATCTCGCTGGCCTGCACCGCGGTCTTTTCCTTCAGCACCGACACCGTGCCGTCCTTGCCGATCAACTCGATCTTGACGCTGCCGGCTTGTTCGATCAGCGCAGAGCGCTCGCTACCGTAGAAATCGCCCGCGTCCATATGCGCCACATGCGATTTGGACTGCGCGCTCCACGCGCCCATACGATGCGGATGCTTGCGCGCGTACTGCTTCACCGACGCCGGCGCACGGCGGTCGGAATTGCCCTCGCGCAGCACCGGATTGACCGCACTGCCCTTGACCCGGTCGTAGCGCGCCTTGGCGTCGCGCTCCTGCGCGTTCTTCGGCTCGTCCACGTAATCGGGCAACGCATAGCCCTGCTGCTGCAGTTCCTTGATCGCCGCCTTGAGCTGCGGCACCGAGGCGCTGATGTTGGGCAACTTGATGATGTTGGCTTCCGGCGTGGTGGCCAGCTGCCCCAATTCGGCCAGATCGTCGGCGATGCGCTGGTCCTCGCGCAGAGACTCCGGAAACTGCGCGATCAAACGACCGGCCAATGAGATGTCGCGCGTCTCCACCGCGATGCCCGCGGTACCGGCGAACGCCGCGACGATCGGCAGCAGCGACTGCGTCGCCAGGTACGGAGCTTCATCGGTGAGCGTGTAAAGGATTTTGGGCGTATTCGACATGACGCGATGGATGACCTCTGGCATGAGAAGAAAGCAGGACCGACAGTGCGGCGAGGTATGTTTCGACCAATGAGCGCGAAACCGAGGAACGCCGAACATCGGCTATACCGTGCATTGTCGCGTGTCTTTAGGCCGCGGGCAAAGCGCCAGCGGCCGATGGAAAGCACCTACCTGGCACTGCGCGAAGCCGCACTGGCACTCGCCCCCTGGGCGCCATGGCGCGAACGTGCGTTGGAAGCACGCGATGACCGCACAGCGCGGCGCAGGGGTACCAGTGTGCGTGAGCTGCGCATCTGCCTGTTGCTTGCCGAAGGACAAGCGCAGCGCGCCCTGGACATGGCGCAAGGACACATCCCGACGCTCTCGTCCCGAACCTTGACGTACCTCCTGACCGAGGCAGAAGCACTCGATCCAACCGCCACCCTGCCGATCTGCGAGCACCTGATCGAAACCGCCATCGCGCGCACCCAGCACCAAGAGTATCTGACGGCAATGGACTTGTTACCGACACTGCAACGGATCTATCGCCACCAGGGCGACCCGACCCGCTTCGACCTTTACCTTGCGCAACTGCGGCAGCGTTATCAACGCAAACGTAACTTGATCGAATTGCTGGACCATCGTTTCCCGGTGACCGCGACACCGCCCACGCGATGAGGTAAAGCGCCGTGCCGTGCGCCTGCCCAAAGGCCGCCGCACGGCGCTTGGTAGCGGTCGGCACGACCCCAGCATGCTCCTGCGATTTGTCTGCATCCCCCACGCACGGCCAGCGTATGCTCGGCGCATCGGCGGCGGTTCCAGGGCACGCCCTCTATGGAATGGAGACAGGGAGACACGATGGCGTTCTATGCGCATTCGACCGAACGCAGCGATCGTAGCAATTGGCAAGGTCTGGCCGATCATCTGAACGGCGTCGGCGAGCGTGCCGCGCGCCACGCCGGGCCCTTCGGCGGACAACTGCTGGCCCGGGTCGCTGGGCAATTGCACGATCTCGGCAAATACACCGAGAAATTCCAGGCGCGCCTAGACGGCGACCCCGCCAAGGTGGATCACGCCACTTGGGGGGCGCGGATTGCTTGTGCGCGTTATGGCGATGGTGGGAAACTTCTGGCCTACACCATCGCTGGACATCACGCCGGGCTGGCGGACGGACGCCAGGACAAAGACTCCTCTCGCACCTCGCTACACGAACGGCTGTCGGAGGAGTATCGCGCACAGGCGTTGCCTCCCTTATTACCTGACTGGGAGCGCGAACTGACACTGCCGGCCAAGCTGGAATTTCCGCAGGGCTTCGCCCGCCATCCCCGTCCAGAACGCCGCGCCTTCCAGATGACGCTACTGGCACGGATGATCTTCTCCTGTCTAGTGGATGCCGATTTCGTCGATACCGACGACTTCTACCGGCGCATCGAAGGCCGCAAGACACGCGAAGAAGAAGTGGGTGCGCAGCCGACACTGGCAGAACTGCGCGAACGCCTCGACACGCATCTGGCTGGCCTCCCGAGCAAAGGTGGCATCAATCCGGTACGGGCGCAGATTCTGCACGACGTGCGCGCCAAGGCCCATCTGCGCACTGGCCTGTTCTCGCTCACCGTGCCGACCGGCGGCGGCAAGACCCTGGCATCGCTGGCATTCGCGTTGGATCACGCCATCGTGCACGGGCTGCGCCGGGTGATCTACGTCATTCCGTTCACCAGCATCGTCGACCAGACCGCCAGCGTCTTCCGTCACGCGCTCGGCGCGCAGGACAACAGCGCTGTGGTGCTGGAACATCACAGCGCCTTCTTCGACGATCCGAGCAAGGCGCCGCAGGCGATCGAAAAGCGCAAACTGGCGATGGACAACTGGGACGCGCCGATCGTGGTCACCACCGCCGTGCAGTTTTTCGAAAGCCTGTTTACCGACCGCCCCTCGCGCTGCCGCAAGCTGCACAACATCCCCGGCAGCGTGGTGATCCTGGACGAAGCACAGACCCTGCCATACAAATTATTGCGCCCGTGTGTGGCGCTGCTGGACGAGCTGGCGCTCAACTATCGGGTCAGCCCGGTGCTGTGTACCGCCACCCAACCCGCGCTGCGCCAGGACCAGGGCTTCGCCGACGGCCTCGAACAGGTGGAGGAACTGGCGAATGAACCGCAGGCGCTGTACACGCAACTGCGCCGTGTACGCGTGCGGCATGTCGGCCCTCTGGACGACGATGCGCTGGCCGATCAGCTCCGGCAACGCGAGCAGGTGCTATGCATCGTCAACAACCGTCGCCACGCACATGCCTTGTTCAACGCAATCGCCGATCAGCCGGGCGCACGCCATCTGACCACGCTGATGCATGCGCGGCATCGCCGTGTGGTGCTCGCACAGATACGAAAAGATTTGCAGGAAGGCCGGCCATGCCGGATTGTCTCGACCAGTTTGATTGAAGCTGGGATAGATCTGAGCGTACCGCTGGTGCTACGCGCCGAAGCAGGACTGGATTCCATTGCCCAGGCCGCTGGTCGCTGCAATCGCAACATGGAGTGGGACATCGACAGCAGCGAAGTACGCGTCTTCGCGCCAACCAACACAAACTGGAAGCCACCGAGGGAACTGGAACTGTTCGCCGAAGTCTTCCGCGATGTCGAGCGCGAGCATCACGGCGACCTGCTGGCAATGGACGCCATCCACAGCTACTTTCGCAAACTCTATCATCGTCTTGGCGATGACAGACTCGACAACGAGGCAATCCTGAGCCTACTGCGCAAGTCCACCATCGACAATCTTCCCCTGAACACACTTGCGCGCAAGTTCAACGTGATCCAGACCACCATGCGTCCATTGATCGTGCCTTACGCCCCCTACGCGATGGAGTCGGACAAGGAAGTGCCCGAGGTCGCCGAAGTCCTGCACGAGCTTGAGCATGCCGAGCGTGTCAGCGTGGCCGGTGCCGCCCGCCGCCTGCAATCCTGGCTGGTCCAGGTGCCCGAGCAGGCCTACAAGGCGCTCTGGCAGGCGCACGCTATCGCCCCGGTCGCACCCGAGCGCTGCGGCGAGGAGCAATTCGTGCGCCTGTGTAATCCACGCCTGTACGACGCCCGGTTCGGGTTGCATTGGGACAACCCGCAGTTTTTGGAGGGAGAGCAGCTTTTTTGGTGATCAGCTTTACTTCGTCAGAAGAAATGTTATAGTGGCGCCGTCCAAACCAAAGCGGCCACAGACATGAACTCGTCGCCATACGAAAAAGATCCGGACTCCAAGTACCCATCAACCTGGGTTTGGATTGCTCTACTCGTTGCCGCGATTCTCGTCCAGCCTTCCCTCATCGATCATTTGATCGACAAGATGGATATCACCTCTACTGATATAGAACGCATGCTTGTCGCGCAAGCATTCATCGATAAGTTGATCGACAAGATGGACATCAAAAGACGTGACACGCCATCGACCTGGGTTTGGATTGTCGCCCTCGTTGCCACGATTCTCGGCTCCCATTTCATCGACCATTTGATCGAGAAATTGTTATAGGGCGTGGATTGAAACTGACGGAGAAATGCTGAATCGGAAGCACTCCCTCTTTGACGACTGTCAGAGAGGGACTTCCAAACATCTTGCTATCGTTGATGCTCCTGATGTCATCGAATGCACTTCAACTTAATCAAATGCGGATGCAATAACTTTGGAAATACCTTAAATAAGCAAAGGAGAACAAGGATGAGCTACGGAGTCAGGCTCCATATCTGGGGCGAACGGGCGCTGTTTACGCGTCCGGAAATGAAAGTAGAACGGATGTCGTATGACATCATCACGCCATCAGCGGCACGCGGCATTCTGGAAGCGATCCACTGGAAGCCATCGATCCGCTGGGTGGTGGACAGCATCCAGGTGCTCAAGCCCATCCGCTTCGAGTCGATCCGCCGCAACGAAGTTGGTGGCAAGCTGTCGGCCGCCAGCGTCAGCAAGGCGATCAAAGCCGGGCGCACCGATGGCTTGGTCAGCTACGTCGATGAGGATCGGCAACAGCGCGCAGCCACCCTGCTACGCGATGTCGGCTACGTTATCGCCGCGCACTTCGAGTTGACCGATAAGGCTGGCCCCGACGACAACGTCGGCAAGCACTTGGACATCTTCAACCGCCGCGCGCGGCGCGGACAATGCTTCCAGGCGCCTTGTCTGGGCACCCGCGAATTCCCGGCCAGCTTCTCCCTGCTCGAAGCTGACGATGCACCACCGCCCAGCGATCCGTCGCTGGGCGGCGAACGCGACCTGGGCTGGATGCTGCACGACATCGACTTTGCCGATGGCATGACCCCACGCTTCTTTCGCGCACACATGGTGGATGGTCGCGTCGTGGTGCCACCCTCGCACGACGACGAGGTGCACACATGATTCTGTCTGCCCTCGCCGATTTCTACCAGCGATTACTGGACGATCCCGAATCTGGTATCGCTGCGCCCGGCTACAGCCAGCAGAACATCGGCTACACCGTCGTGCTGGCCGCCGACGGTCGCGTCGTCGATGTGAATGACGAACACAGCACCGAGGGCAAAAAACGGCTCGCCATGGCGATGAGCGTGCCACAGCCGGAAAAGCGCACTGCGGGAATCAAGTCCAACTTCTTGTGGGACAAAACCAGCTACACACTCGGCATCAGCGCCAGCAGCAAGCGCAGCGAGCAGGAACATGCCGCCTTCATCGCCTTACATCAGCAAGCGCTGGCCGGCAGCGACGATCCTGGCCTGCGGGCGTTGCTGGCGTTTCTGCAAACGTGGACGCCTGCGCAGTATACAGACCACCCGCAGTTCGTCAGTCATGGCGAGGCCTTGCTGGATGCGAACATCGTGTTCAAGCTGCAAGGCGACAGCGGTTATTTGCATCAACGCACAGCCGCGCGTGCGGCGTGGGACCGACAACAAGGCCATGGCACTGATAGCCCCGAAGGCATCTGCCTGGTCAGCGGCAGGCACGCGCCGCTAGCGCGGCTGCATCCTGCCATCAAGGGCGTGAACGGTGCACAGAGTTCCGGCGCTTCCATCGTTTCGTTCAATCTCGAGGCCTTCACCTCCTACGGCAAAAGCCAGGGCGAAAACGCCCCAGTGTCAGAGCAGGCCGCCTTCGCCTACACCACCGCACTCAATCACCTGCTGCGGCGCGACCCGCATAACCGTCAGCGCGTGCAGATCGGCGACACCACCGTGGTGTTCTGGGCGCAAGCGAAAACGGCGGAACACGCACAAAATGCCGAGGACGTCTTCGCCGACTTCATGCGCGTCGACGAAGCTGACGACCCCAGCATAGCCGACGGCCAGGTTACCCGACGCCTGGAGTTGGCCCTCGAACAGGTAAGACAGGCACTGCCCCTGCGCGAGTTGGACGACACGCTGGATGACGACGCCCGCATTTTCGTGCTCGGGCTGGCACCCAATGCCTCGCGCCTGTCCATCCGCTTCTGGGAGACACAGACACTCCGCCAGTTCGTCAAACGCCAGGCAGACCACTACGACGATCTGACGCTCGTCCCAGCGGCATGGAAACGCCCGCCAACGCCCGCCTTCCTTGCCCTGCAAACCGCGCCCGTTTACGGCGAGCATGGCAAACCCAAGGCCGAAGACGTCTCGCCCTTGCTCGCAGGCGAATTGACCCGGTCGATTCTTGCCGGCACACGCTATCCGGGCAGCTTGCTCGGCGCGATCGTCATGCGCTTCCGCGCCGACGGACAACTCACTCCATTACGCATTGCCCTGTGCCGAGCCGTTTTGGCACGCCAGGCGCGTTTGAACACGCAACAGGGACTGCCCACCGACCAGAAGGAACCACCCATGAGTCTTGACACAAGCAACACCGACCCAGGCTACCTACTCGGACGGCTTTTTTTCCTATTTTATAACGCTCAAGAGAAAGCATTGGGCGCTGTAAGCTCAAATATAAAGGACAAGTACTATGGATCTGCATCAACCACTCCAAGGCTAGTCTTCCCTTCCCTAATAAAAAACTTCCAGAATCATATTTCAAAGTTAAGAAAGATGGGCGAAGGTGAAAAGCGCATTGCCGGTGCTATCGAGCGAGATGTCGAAGAAATCATTAGTCATCTGAAAGGTCCATATCCGCGATCCTTAAAAATTGAGAGCCAAGGATTTTTCTCGATTGGCTACTACCATCAGTCCAAAGCGCGCTTCGTCCGCAAGGACGGCCAGGACGCCCACGACACCACTTCCGAAGGAGAGAACGTATGAGCGCCATTGCCCACCGCTACGAGTTCGTTTACCTGTTCGACGTCACCAACGGCAATCCCAACGGCGATCCCGACGCTGGCAACCTGCCGCGACTGGACCCGGAAACCAACCGTGGGCTCGTCACCGATGTGGCGCTCAAGCGCAAGATCCGCAACTACGTCGCGCTGGAAAAGGAAGGCCAATCCGGCTATGCGATCTACATGCAGGAAAAGTCGGTACTCAATAATCAGCACAAGCAGGCTTATGCTGCACTGGGCATCGAACCAGAGACCAAGAAGCTACCCAAGGACGAGGCTAAAGCGCGCGAACTCACCGCGTGGATGTGCGCCAATTTCTTCGATGTACGCAGCTTCGGTGCCGTGATGACCACCGAGGTCAACTCCGGACAAGTGCGTGGCCCTGTCCAACTTGCCTTCGCCAGTTCGGTGGAGCCGGTGCTGCCGCTGGAAGTATCGATCACCCGCGTGGCGGTCACCCACGAGAAAGACCTCGAAAAAGAGCGCACCATGGGCCGCAAGCACATCCTGCCATACGGCCTGTACCGCGCTCACGGCTTCATTTCCGCAAAACTGGCCGAACGCACGGGTTTCTCCGAGGAAGACCTACAGTTGCTGTGGCGTGCGCTCACCAACCTGTTCGAGCACGACCGCTCCGCTGCGCGCGGCGAGATGGCCGCACGCAAGCTGATCGTGTTCAAACACGAACATCCAATGGGTAACGCGCCAGCACACATGCTATTCGACAAGGTCAAGGTTGAGCGAGACGAAGGTTCCGACAACGGACCGGCACGTAGCTTCGCCGACTACCGCGTGGTCATCGATCGCGATCTGCCGGCTGGCATTACCTTGACCGAGCTGTTCTGATCGACCCGGGAGCGGGACATGGACGACGCCGACCTGATCCCGCTCTCCGCCCTGCAGCACTACCTGTATTGCCCGCGTCAGTGCGCGCTGATCCATGTGGAGCAGCAATGGGCGGAGAACCGACAGACCGCCGAGGGGCGGCTGTTGCATCAGCGCGCCGATGCGCCGCAGGCCGAGCGCCGGCGTGGCGTGCGTACCGTCACCGCGATGCCGTTGTTGGCACAGGACCTGGGCATTACCGGCAAAGCCGACGTGGTGGAATTCCATCACGACGGCGATGGCGAGATCGCCTTCCCCGTGGAATACAAGCGCGGTCGCCCCAAGGCGCATCGCGCCGACGAAGTGCAGCTATGCGCACAGGCCTTGTGCCTGGAACACATGCTGGGCCGCACGATTCTCAGCGGCGCGCTGTTCTATGGACAAACACGCCGACGCAAGGAGGTTGCCTTCGATTCCGCCTTGCGCGACCTCACCCTGCGCACCATCGCCGACACACGCGCGATGCTGCACGCTGGCACCACACCAAGCGCACGTTACGATGCACGGCGCTGCGATGCCTGCTCCTTGATCGACCTCTGCCAGCCACGCCTGCTTGGCCAAGGCAGCGTCGAAGCCTGGTTGCGCCGTCAGATCGACGCCGAGGAAGACTGAACATGCGCCGCCAGCTCAACACCCTGTACGCCACCACCGATGGCGCCTGGCTACGCAAGGACGGCGCCAATATCGTCATGGAAGTGGAGCGCCAGGAGCGCGCCCGGCTACCCGTGCACATGCTCGAGAGCCTGGTCTGCATCGGCCGCGTCGCGGTCTCACCGCAACTGCTGGGTTTCTGCGCCGAGCAAGGCATCAGTATTTGCTACCTCACTCCGCAGGGGCGCTTCCTGGCGCGCGTCGAAGGCCCGGTCTCCGGCAACGTGCTGCTGCGACGCGAGCAATACCGGCGCAGCGACGATCCGGCCCGCTGCGCCACCATCGTCCGTCACCTGTTGGCGGGCAAGATCCACAACCAGCGTGCGGTGCTGGCGCGCGGCTGGCGCGACCATGGCGACCGACTGACCGATGTGCCCGCCTTTCAGCACGCATTGAAGCGGCTCAAGCGCATTCCCCAGCGCATCCTCATCGAAACCGAGGTGGACGTGTTGCGCGGATTGGAAGGTGAAGCGGCGCAGGCCTACTTCAACGTCTTCGATCAACTGGTGCGCACCGAACAGCCGCTACTGCGCTTCGGCGGACGCAATCGCCGACCGCCCCGCGACGCCTTCAACGCACTGCTTTCGTTCCTCTACACCCTGCTCACCCACGATTGCCGCTCGGCCCTGGAGACCGTCGGCCTGGACCCGGCGGTCGGCTTCCTGCATCGCGACCGACCAGGACGCCCCAGTCTCGCCCTGGATCTGGCAGAGGAATTCCGGCCCTTGCTAGGGGAGCGGCTGGCGCTGTCGCTGATCAACCGCCGACAATTGAACGAACGCGATTTCCAGGTCTTCGACAATGGTGCAGTCCTACTGAAGGACGATGCTCGCAAAACTGTCCTGATCGCTTATCAGGAACGAAAACGCGAGCAACTCCAGCATGCATTCCTGGGCGAAAAAGTCGACATTGGCTTGTTGCCCTTCGTCCAGGCGCAACTCCTGGCCCGGCACTTGCGCGGCGACCTCGATGGCTACCCCTCCTTTTTCTGGAAATAAAATGGCAGTCGTCACATGATGGTCTTGGTCAGCTACGATGTCAGCACTAGCTCACCGGGAGGCGACAAGCGCCTGCGCAAGGTAGCCAAAGCCTGTCGCGACCTGGGTCAACGCGTGCAGTTCTCGGTCTTCGAGATCGAAGTGGACCCGGCGCAATGGACCGCACTACGACAACGCCTGTGCGACCTGATAGACCCGGACATCGACAGCCTGAGGTTCTACCACCTCGGTGCAAAGTGGGAAGCCCGCGTCGAACACGTCGGCGCCAAACCCAGCCTTGACCTCAAAGGCCCACTGATCTTTTGACGCGAACCCCAAGCGACCGGGAATTCACCCGCAGGTTCGCAAAAAATGCAAACTATTGATATAAAAAAGAAAGCCGACTCTCAGACCCTCCCCCCCCGGACACAAGAGCATGCAATCGCCCGGTCGAGATGCGATTCGCGAAAACAGGTTTTTTCCTCAAGCACACGCCAGGCTTTATCCTGACGGGGGTCGCGCCCTCACGGGCGCGTGGATTGAAACTGGATCCGCCGCATGTCCGAACAGCACGGCATGGTCGCGCCCTCACGGGCGCGTGGATTGAAACGTTGCGCACGCCGCCGCGCACCTTGTCGTAGCGAGTCGCGCCCTCACGGGCGCGTGGATTGAAACCACCAATCGCGCTTCGTCCTGGCGCCGCGCACACGTCGCGCCCTCACGGGCGCGTGGATTGAAACTTGGTAGCTGCGCGAGACCTGTTCGAGCACCATGCGTCGCGCCCTCACGGGCGCGTGGATTGAAACTTCATAACGGGGATGCTCCTTTCAGTGTCAGATGGGTCGCGCCCTCACGGGCGCGTGGATTGAAACCGCAATGATCGTGCGGACGCTGAGGCGATGCAGAGGTCGCGCCCTCACGGGCGCGTGGATTGAAACTTGCGCGAGCTAGCCTTCTTGGCGCTCGCGCTTGGGGTCGCGCCCTCACGGGCGCGTGGATTGAAACGTTTGTCGTGCCAGCAACGCTTGGCACTCGGTACGGGGTCGCGCCCTCACGGGCGCGTGGATTGAAACTTGCACAGGGGCATTCGCCCCGACAATTTCATCGAGGTCGCGCCCTCACGGGCGCGTGGATTGAAACAGCCGTAAGCTGCGCGCCGTCGTAGTAGTCGCGAGGTCGCGCCCTCACGGGCGCGTGGATTGAAACTACGACGTATTGCCTTCCCGACTCAATCTGTACGGTCGCGCCCTCACGGGCGCGTGGATTGAAACGACCTTGCTGGCGTACTCATAGAGATTGATGGTCGGTCGCGCCCTCACGGGCGCGTGGATTGAAACGACTTCATCCTGATTGCCCAGCAGGGTCTGCAACTGTCGCGCCCTCACGGGCGCGTGGATTGAAACGGTATACAGCTGCGCCGTTGGCATCTTGGGAGTGGGTCGCGCCCTCACGGGCGCGTGGATTGAAACTCCTAACCCTGTTGCGTCCGGACGTGATCTGACGGTCGCGCCCTCACGGGCGCGTGGATTGAAACGCATGTGCGAATGCACGACGGTCGGGGCCGAATGATGGGTCGCGCCCTCACGGGCGCGTGGATTGAAACGCCTAGACCTCGGCAAAGAACCCGCCTATGAGCCGGGTCGCGCCCTCACGGGCGCGTGGATTGAAACCTTTGGAAATGCTCACCCACCCCATGCGCTATCTGGGTCGCGCCCTCACGGGCGCGTGGATTGAAACACAGTCTGGGCCTCTTGAGCGATGCGCTTCAGCAAGGTCGCGCCCTCACGGGCGCGTGGATTGAAACATCCTGGCTATTGTCGCAATTGTCAAGGGCGGCGCGTCGCGCCCTCACGGGCGCGTGGATTGAAACGAGTTCAGCCGCGGCCCGCTGGTCTGGCGTTACAGGTCGCGCCCTCACGGGCGCGTGGATTGAAACTCATCTGACTCTCCCTCACTGTTCAAATGGGCAAGTCGCGCCCTCACGGGCGCGTGGATTGAAACAACGGTAGGAAGGCCGCTGAGGACTGGGCGCGCGCGGTCGCGCCTTCACGGGCGCGTGGATTGAAACGATTTCGTCCTCTCCGTAGCTGTATGGGCTGATGCCAGGTCGCGCCCTCACGGGCGCGTGGATTGAAACATGTACTACGTACACGGGAGGGCCATCGCATGAGCCGGTCGCGCCCTCACGGGCGCGTGGATTGAAACGCCAGTCAACGTGGAGAGATTCACGGCAGCGCGGCTTGTCGCGCCCTCACGGGCGCGTGGATTGAAACGGCACAAGCGTCCAGCCATCCGGCACACCCTGCAGGCGTCGCGCCCTCACGGGCGCGTGGATTGAAACCTTGTCATTTCGCACGCTGGTGGTGGCTAGGCTAGTCGCGCCCTCAAGGGCGCCTGTATTGAAACGAACACCTTGGATTACTCCACCGTCACCGACTTAGCCAAATTGCGCGGCTTGTCCACATCGGTGCCGCGCGCCAGCGCAGTGTGATAGGCAAGCAATTGCACCGGCACGGTGTGCAGCACCGGGCTGAGCAGGCCCGCGTGACGCGGCGTGCGAATCACGTGTACGCCTTCGGATGCGTGGAAATTGCTGTCCTGATCGGCGAAGACGAACAGTTCACCACCGCGTGCACGCACTTCCTGCATGTTGGATTTCACCTTTTCCAGGAGCGCATCGTTGGGCGCGATCACCACTACTGGCATGGTCGCGTCCACCAACGCCAATGGGCCATGCTTGAGTTCACCAGCGGGATAGCCTTCCGCATGGATATAGGTGATTTCCTTGAGTTTGAGCGCGCCCTCCAACGCAATCGGATAATGCAGTCCGCGACCGAGAAACAGCGCATTGTGCTTGTCGGCAAAACGCTCGGCCCACACCGCGATCTGCGGCTCCAGGTTGAGCACGTGCTGCACGCTGCCCGGCAGATGACGTAGTTGCTCCAGGTAGTCGGCTTCCTGCGTCGCGCTCAGCCGTCCGCGCTGCTTGCCCAGCACACAGGCAAGTTGGAACAGCGCCGCCAATTGGGTGGTGAACGCCTTGGTCGAGGCCACGCCGATCTCGGCGCCAGCACGGGTGTACATCACCAGTGCGCTGGCGCGCGGGATCGCGCTCTCCGGCACGTTGCAGATCGACAAGGTCTTGGTATGGCCCAGTGACTTGGCGTATTTCAGCGCTTCCATCGTGTCCAAGGTTTCGCCGGACTGGGAGATGGTCACGATCAATTGCCGCGGGTTGGCGCAGGCGTCGCGATAGCGGTATTCGCTGGCGATTTCCACACTGCACGGCACGCCGGCAATGGCTTCGATCCAGTAACGCGCGGTGAGCCCGGCGTAGTAGCTGGTGCCGCAAGCCAGCAGTTGCACGCCGTCCACATCGGCCAACAGCGCGTCGGCGTTGGCGCCGAACAGCGCGCTATCGAAACTGCCGGCATCGCACAACGCTTCCAACGTGTCGGCCAACGCACGCGGCTGTTCGTGGATTTCCTTCTGCATGAAGTGGCGGTAGGGCCCCAGTTCCAGCGACGCCAGCGAGACGTCGGAGACGTGCGCCTCGCGCTGCACCGCATGGTCGGCCGCGTCGTACACCTGCACGCCATCGCGGCGCAGCAGCGCCGTGTCGCCCTCCTCCAGAAAAATCACCCGGCGCGTGGCCTGGATCACCGCTGAAACGTCGGAAGCGATGAAGTGTTCGCCCTCGCCCAAGCCAATCAGCAACGGACAGCCCATGCGCGCGCAGACCAGCACATCTGGATACGCCTTACTGAGCGCCGCCAGCGCATAGGCGCCGGTCAGTTCCTTCACTGTCGCCTGCAACGCGCCGAGCAGATCGCGGCCCTGGGCCATGTGATGGTGGATCAGGTGCGCAATGACCTCGGTGTCGGTCTGCGATTCGAACGTATAACCCAGCGCACGCAGGCGTTCGCGCTGCTGTTCGTGATTTTCGATGATGCCATTGTGGACCAGGGCCAGATCGCCATGGCTCACGTGCGGATGCGCATTGGCCTCGGTGACGCCGCCATGGGTGGCCCAACGGGTGTGGCCGATACCCACGGTGGCCCGCAATCCGTCAGCGAGTGCGGCGCTTTCCATTTCCGCCACGCGACCGGTACGACGCACACGATGCACGCGACCATCGGCAATCGCGGCGATGCCGGCGGAGTCGTAGCCGCGGTACTCCAGCCGCTTCAGCCCCTCGATCAGGTGTGCGATGACATCGCGATCCGCAATCGCGCCGACGATTCCGCACATAGCCACGCCTTATTTGTCGAAAGCATGCATTTTATTCACCGTGTCCACGAAATGTCTCGTCATTGACGTCGAATGGACAAGATGTCCGCGAACACGTCCGCGGACAGCCGGACACCCATCTCGACCGCACAAATTCAATGAAATTCAATTAGTTGCAGCTGGCACAAGCCGTGCTTGGGATGGACCATCCTCACTACCACGCTACCACCACTCGATGATCCGCGACACCTCCGCCCAGGATCAGGTCCTCACTCTCCCCCGCACCGTCGCGTGGCGCCGTTGGCTATGGCCGGGACTGATCGGGCTGGCGTTACTGCTGGGCATCGGCTTCGCCGTGCGTGGCTGGATCGCCGGCAGCCGCTCGTTCGACGCGCAACGGGTCCGCATCGCCACGGTCAATCGCGGCGACCTGGTCCGCGATATCTCCGCCGACGGTCGCCTGATTGCCGCCAACAGCCCCATCCTGTACGCGATCTCCGCCGGCACCGTAACGCTGAAAGTAGTCGCCGGCGACGTGGTCAAAAAAGATCAGGAACTGGCCGAGATCGACAGTCCGGAACTGCGCAGCAAGCTGGCCCAGGAAGAAGCGACGCTGGCCGGCCTGGAAGCGGAGGCAAGCCGCGCCGATCTGGATGCGGTGCTGGCGCGTGCCAACGCCAGCAAATCCATCGACCAGGCGCAGATCGAGCGTCAGGCCGCCAGCCGCGATCTGGAGCGCTACCAGCGCGGTTACGCTGGCGGCGCGGTGCCGCAGGTGGAGTTGGCCAAGGCGGAGGACACCTTGAAAAAAGCCGATATCGCGATGCGCCACGCGCAAAAAGACGCCGATCTGCAGAGCCGCGGCGCGAGCCTGGACGCGCGCAACAAGCGCCTGCTGGCCGAGCGCCAACGCGCGGTGGTCGCCGAGGTGCAGCGCCAGGTGGATCTGCTGACCTTGCGCGCGCCGTTCGATGGTCAGGTCGGCCAGGTGCAGGTGTCGCAGCACACCAACCTCGCCGCCAACGCACCGGTGTTGAGCGTAGTCGATCTGTCCAAGTTCGAACTGGAGATCAAAGTGCCGGAAAGTTTTGCCCGCGACTTGGCGATCGGCATGCCGGCACAGTTGACCAGCGGCGCCGGCGAACCGTTCGCCGGCGCGCTCTCGGCGGTGTCCCCGGAAGTGGTCAACGGCGAGGTCAACGCACGCATTCGTTTCACCGACACACAACCGCCGGGCCTGCGCCAGAGCCAGCGGATGAGCGCGCGGGTGTTGCTGGACACCCGCCACAACGTGCTCAAACTCGAACGCGGTCCGTTCGTCGAACAATCCGGCGGCCACTTCGCTTACGTCATGGACGGCGACTCCGCAGTCCGCCGCCCGTTGCAATTGGGCGTCACCAGCCTGAGCGAAGTCGAAGTGCGCTCGGGCCTACAGGTGGGCGACCGGGTCGTGGTCTCCGGCAGCGACTTGTTCGGGGATGCGCCGCGCGTGACGATCCACTGACATCTGCGATTCGGAACATGCAAACGAAACATCAACAGCAACGGCACAAGCGAATCGAATACGTTGGCGTTTGCAAATCCCGACTCCACACACCACTCCCCTTTCAAGGAACACCGTCATGCTGCAAATGCACTCCGTCTCCAAAGTTTTTCGTACCGAACAGGTCCAGACGCATGCGTTGCGCTCGCTGGATCTGCATGTGCGCGAAGGCGAATTCGTCGCCGTGACCGGGCCATCGGGCTCCGGCAAAACCACCTTCCTCAACATCGCCGGGCTGCTGGAAACCTTCAGCAGCGGCCAGTATCTGCTCGACGGGCAGGACGTGAGCCATCTCAACGACGATGCGCGCTCGCGCATGCGCAACCAAAAAATCGGTTTCATTTTCCAGGGTTTCAACTTGATCCCCGATCTGAACCTGTTCGACAACGTCGATGTGCCGTTGCGCTATCGCCGCATGGCCGCCGCCGAACGCAAGCGACGTATCGAAGACGCGCTGGGCCGGGTCGGGCTGGGGTCGCGGATGAAACATTACCCGTCCGAACTTTCCGGCGGCCAGCAGCAGCGCGCGGCGATCGCGCGTGCACTGGCTGGCAGTCCGCGCCTGTTGCTGGCCGACGAACCGACCGGCAACCTCGACTCGCAGATGGCGCGCGGAGTAATGGAACTGCTGGAGGAGATCAACACACAGGGCGCCACCATCGTCATGGTCACCCACGACCCCGACCTGGCCGCACGCGCACAACGCAACGTGCATATTGTCGACGGGCAGGCCACCGACCTGCTGCGCGAACCGATGCTAACGGATGCCGGCAACGACGCAGCGACGAATACGTAACCGGCACGGCAAAGAACCACGAGGAACGCCATGCTCGGCTATTACCTGCATCTGGCGCTACGCAGCCTGCGCCGCAGCCCGGTGCTCACCACGCTGATGGTGCTGTCCATCGCCGTGGGCATCGGCGCGGCCATGACCACGCTGACGGTGATGCGCTTGCTGTCCGGCGATCCACTGCCCGGACACAGCCAGCGGATCTTCTATCCGCAGGTCGACCCGCGCCCGCCCGGCAGCCAAGCCCGGCAGCCGCTCGACAAACTCGACTACCTCACCGCGATGGATCTGTGGAAGAACGCGCACGCCGATCGCCAGGCCATGGTCGCCGAGAGTGAGATCAAGTTGCGCGCAGCCGACGGCACCGGCCCGGCGTTCATGACCCAACTGTTGTCCACGCAAGCGGATTTTTTCCCGATGTTTCAGGTGCCGTTCGCTGACGGCAGTGGCTGGCGCGCGCAGGATGACCGCGACCATGCGCGCGTAGCGGTGATCTCGGACGATTTGAATACCAAGCTGTTCCAGGGCCGCAACAGCGTCGGCCAGCACCTGCTGGTGCGCGGCGCCGTCGTGCGCATCGTCGGCGTACTGGCGCCCTGGCGGCCCTCGCCGCAGTTCTACACACTGGCCGGCGGCAGCTTCGCACATGGCGATACCGCCAGCTTCTACGGCAAGCCGCAGGACGTGTTCATGCCGCTGTCCAGCAGCCTGGAGATCAACGCCGGCAATCTACAGCCGTGGACCTGTTTCGGCCGGTCGACACAGCCACTGGATCTGCGCAGCGCACCGTGCGTATGGCTACAGTTGTGGGTACAACTGGACTCGCCCGACAAGGTCGCCGCCTACCGTCGCCTGCTCGCCGACTACGCCACCGAGCAACACGCCGCCGGACGCATCGGCCACTCCGACACGGCACGCTTGCTATCCCTGCCGCAGTGGCTGGACCACAACCGGGTCGTCCCCGACGACGTGCGCCTGCAGAACTGGCTGGCGCTGGCGTTTCTGGGCCTGTGTCTGTTCAACAGCGTCGGCCTGCTACTGGCGAAGTTCCTACGCCGTGGCGGTGAAATCGGCGTGCGCCGCGCGCTGGGTGCATCCAGGCGCGCGATCTTCGCCCAGTGCCTGGTCGAAGCCAGCGTCATCGGCGTCATCGGTGGCAGCGGCGGCTGGCTACTGACCCTGATCGGACTGTGGAGCGTGCGCCAGCAATCCACCGCCTACGCCGATCTGGCGCACTTGGACGTGCCGATGTTTGCCGGCACCTTCGTCCTGACCGTGGCCTGCAGCCTCGCTGCCGGCGTGTTTCCCGCGCTGCGTGCCAGCCGCATCGCGCCGGCCCTGCAACTCAAGAGCTTGTGAGCGAGGGAACATCCGATGCAGATCAGACCCATTCTGTCCGCCCTGTTCCGCCACCGCATCGCCGCAATGCTGATCGGGCTGGAAGTCGCGTTGGCCTGCGCGGTGCTGTGCAATGCCTTCTTGCTGATCGGCAACCGCCTGGAGTTGGTGCATCTGCATAGCGGTATCGACGAAGCCGCGCTGGGGCTGGTGTCCCTTCACGGCTGCGACGGCTGCAACACGATGGATCTGGACGCGCGGGTACTCGATGCCATTCGCCGCACGCCCGGCGTGCGCGCGGCAGGCAGCATCAACAGCGTGCCCTTCGTCCCGCCGACCGGCAATAACGGCGTGTGCCTGGATCGAGACTGCACCACGAACGATGGAGTGCCGCACTTCTACACCGCCAGCCCTGGCGCGGTCGCCGCCCTGGGCCTGCACCCCAGCCGTGGTCGCGAGTTCAACGACGCGGACTATCAACCGTTCGAGCATTTCGCCTCGGCACAGGCCGACGTCTGGATCACCCGCGCGCTGGCCGAACACCTGTGGCCAGGGCAGGATCCGTTGGGCCGAGAATTCTGGTCGAGCAGCCACTTCCGGGTGATCGGCGTGCTCGATCACCTGGCCCGGCCCGATCCAGGCCGCAGCGAAGATGGCGCGATCGGCAGCGACTGGTCGGTGCTGATCCCGGTAAGCGAGGCGGCGCAATCGGGCATGTACGTGCTGCGCGCCGATCCGCATGCGTTGCCGCGCGTCCTCGCGCAGGCGCGCGCCGCGGTAACGCGCGCCGCGCCCGACGCCGTCCTGGACAAGGTGTACAGCCGACCGCTGGACGAACTGCGCCAAGTCTATTTCCAGAACGACCGTGCGATGACCCGCTTGCTGGTCGCCGTCATCGTCGCGATGCTGCTGGTCACCGCGCTCGGTATCATCGGCCTAGCCAGCTTTTGGGTACAGCAACGCACCAAGCAGATCGGCATCCGCCGCGCGCTCGGCGCCACCCGCCACGACATCCTGCACTACTTCCAGATCGAGAACCTGCTCATCGTCGGTGCGGGCGTGGCACTGGGCATGGTGTTGGCCTATGGCGGGAACGTGCTGCTGATGCGGTTCTTCGAAGTAGAGCGCTTGCCGGTCGGCGATCTACCTGTCGGCGCCGTACTACTGTGCGCACTCGGCCAACTCGCCGTCCTCGGCCCGGCGCTGCGCGCCGCTGCCGTGCCACCGGCCATCGCTACGCGCAGCGCGTAAGCAGAAGTACGCGATGTTTTTCCATCTCCATCCTCGCGGATCCACTGATGCCACTGCCATACGCCGTTGAACTCGGAATACGCGGCGCACGTCGCCATCCGCGCACCATGCTACTGACCATGCTGACGCTCGCGCTCGGCCTGGCTGCGGTGATGACGATGCTGACACTGCTGAAGGTGCTCTCCGCCGATCCATTACCAGGACTCAGCCAGCAGTTGTATCTGGGCTGGGTGGATTCGCGCGAGGCCGCCACCGACAACACGCTCGACGAACCACACCCACTGCCGCCATCACAGTGGAAAATAGCCGATGTTCAACGCTTCATGGCGTCACATCCGGACATCCCACAGACCGCACTGGCTTCCAGCCAGTTCACGATCACCAACGAAGATCAGCGCCAGAGCGCATCTGTTGGTGGCGTGGCGGCATTGGGTCCGATGCCCCGCATCTTTGGCGTGCCACTGCGCGAAGGCCGCTATTGGACCGAGCAGGAAGAGCGCGACCGTGTGCCGGTGGCGATCATCGGCCATCGGCAGAGTCTGCGGTTATTCGGCACCGAACATGGGCTGGGCCACCAACTGCGCTTGGGCAAACATCTGTTTCGGGTCATCGGCATCAGCGACAATTGGGGACCGAGGCCGGCGTTCTACTTCCTGCAATCACTGGATCAGGCATGGAGCGACTTACCGATCGAATTCTTTGTCCCAGCGCAAGCCGCGCTCGATGCCGATGCCCCACCATCGGTGGGGATGCAGTGTGACGATAATAGCTCCGGTGGCATGCGCTTCAATGAGATCAATCTGCACGCCTGCCGCTGGCTGATGCTGTGGGCGCAGTTGCAGACCGAGGCACAAGTAGACAACTACCGCGCAGCGTTGTTGACCTTCGCACAGGCACAGCACACTGCCGGTGTATTTCCACGAGCTCCGAAAGCCATGCTGTACAACGTGTTCGCATGGCTGGCCGCCAATCGCATCGTGCCCGATACCGTGCATTTAAACGCGTGGCTGGCCTTGGCACTGCTGGGCTTGTGTATTCTCAACGTCGCCGGCTTGCTCGCGGCACGCTTCCTGCGCCGCGCTAACGAAATCGGCATCCATCGTGTACTGGGCGCACCACGCCACGCGGTGTTTGTGCGCTGCCTGACCGAGTCCGGGTTGATCGGATTGCTGGGCGGCATATTGGCATTACCGGCGACACTATTCGGCCTGTGGGTGGTGCGCATACAGAACACGACGTACAGCGACTTGGCCCAGTTCCGGGCTGATCTATTCGGCCTGTTGCTGCTGCTGGCGATCGGCACCGGCCTGCTGGTCGGCCTCATCCCCGCATGGCGCGCGTCGCGACTTTCACCGGCCATGCAAGTCAAGAGCCTCTGAGGTGCTTATGTCTATTCTGCGTCCTTATCTCGCTCCGTTACGACGACATCCGCTGATGCCGCTACTGGTCATCGCACAAACCACCGTGGCATGCGCGATTCTGCTCAACGTGCTGTTTCTGCTCTGGCAAAAGCTCGCACCGATGTTGGTCGCCGATGGCATCCCACGCGGGGAGCTGGTGATCGTGGACCAAGTGATCAACCAGGCCGGCAACTGGAACGCCGCGCAGATCCTCACGGCAACCGATGCGCTACGCAAGATCCCTGGCGTCAAGGCGGTGTCACCGATGATTGGATTGCCGATGAGCTCTTCGTTAACGGTGACGGTCCTGCTGAAAGGTCCCGCCGGATCGGAAATCCCAAGCCTGTACAGCGGCGACACCGCACTCGATGCGCTGGGCTTGGAGCTCAGCGCTGGCCGCCGCTTCAGCCCCAATGAAATGTACAACATCGACCTGTTAACGTCGGCCGTGCTCAACAAAGGTAACACCCCCGTCATCCTCACCGAGGCGCTGGCGCGTAGGCTGTTCGGCGCGCACCCCGCATTGGGTGGCATCCTCACCAGCAGGGATCCGCAAGACACCGATCACTTCGTGGTGGTCGGTCTGGTAAGGCACCTGCTGCGCTACCAGCTCGACGAACTCGACGATGGCAAAGCCGAGTTCTCGATGCTGACACCCGGCAAAATCACCAACACGCCCATTCTGAACTATGCCGTGCGCGTCGCGCCGGAACAACGCGATGCAGTGATTGCACAGATCGCGCCACAGCTCAAGCGCGCACTCGGTGCAGACCTGATGCACGGCACCGAACCCAAGGTCAGTGACTACGAATCACAGCGCAACGCACACCTGAAACCACGCCGCGCCGCTGTGTGGCTGTTCGGCTCGGTGAGCGTGCTGGTCACGGCCATCACCTTGATCGGCATCGCCAGCCTCAGCGGTTTCTGGATCCAGCAACGCACGCGCCAGATCGGCATCCGCCGCGCACTCGGTGCGACCCGCACGCAGATCCTGCACCAGTTCCAATTGGAGAACCTGCTGATTATCGGCACCGGGCTGGTCTTGGGCATCCCCATGGCCTACGCCGCCAATCTGTGGCTGATGCAGCACTACGAACTGACGCGCTTACCGGCGATCTGCCTGCCGATCGGGGTGGGTGTCTTGTTGATAATGGGTCAGCTCGCCGTGTTCGGGCCGGCACGTCGCGCCGCCGCCATGCCGCCGGCCATCGCCACCCGTCATGCCTGATAGCGCGGCAATCCACACGACAAGTCTGGCACGGGCTGCGATGATGCCATCCTGTCCATCTGCCGGCGTCGGCATGCCGGCCCGCCTTCAAGGTTCACGATGCCCTGCCTGTTGATCATCGACGACAACCCCGCCGTCGCCACTGCGCTGGAAGTGCTGTTTTCCCTGCACGAGATCGAGACCGCCTACGCCGACAGCCCGCAGGCCGGCCTGCAACGCCTGGCCGATGGCGGCATCGATCTGGTACTGCAGGACATGAACTTCAGCGCAGACACCACCTCCGGCGAGGAGGGTGCCGCATTGTTCGAGGCGATCCGCGCACGCCACCCGGACATGCCGGTGATCCTACTGACTGCCTGGACCCAACTCAGCAGCGCGGTGGAGCTGGTCAAGGCGGGTGCCGCCGACTACCTGGCCAAGCCCTGGGACGATCGCAAGCTGCTGACCACGGTCAACAATTTGCTGGAGCTATCCGAAACCCGCCGCGAACTGGAGCGCCGCCGCGACGGCGAGCGCCGCCATCGCGCGGATCTGGCACGCCGCTACGATCTACGCGGCGCCGTGTTCGCCGATCCCGCCAGCGCGCGCGCCATCGCCCTGGCCTGCCAGATTGCACGCTCGGCGTTGCCGGTGCTCATCACCGGGCCCAACGGCAGCGGTAAAGAAAAGATCGCCGAGATCATCCAGGCCAACTCGCCGGTGCGAGACGGCCCATTTGTAGCCCTGAACTGCGCTGCGCTTCCAGCCGAACTGATCGAAGCCGAACTGTTCGGCGCCGAGGCCGGCGCCTACACCGGCGCCACCAAGGCCCGAGAAGGCAAGTTCGAGGCCGCCGATGGCGGCACGCTGTTCCTAGACGAGATCGGCAATCTATCGCTGGCCGGGCAGATGAAACTGCTGCGCGTGCTGGAGACCGGTCGCTTCGAGCGGCTCGGTTCCAACCGCGAGCGGCAGGTCAAGGTCCGGGTCATCAGCGCCACCAATGCCGACGTGAGCGCGATGATCCGCGCAGGTACATTCCGCGAGGATCTGTACTACCGGCTCAATGCGGTGGAACTGTCGCTGCCGGCGCTCGCCGAGCGTCCTGGGGATATCCTGCCGCTGGCCGAAGGGTTTCTATCCAGCACCAAGACGCTGTCGATCGGCGCCACGCAGGCACTGCAACGGCATACCTGGCCCGGCAACGTGCGCGAGCTGCGCAACGTAATCCAACGTGCCGAATTACTGGCCAGCGGCGCACAGATCCAGTCCGCCGACCTCAATCTGCCCAGGCCCGCGCCGCAACGCAGCAGCCACACGGACGAACCGGACCGCGAGCGCATCGTAACCGTGCTGAAGCGCGCTCACGGTGTCATCGCCCAGGCCGCGGCCGAACTGGGCATGAGCCGGCAAGCGCTGTACCGACGCATGGAACGCTACGGCATCCCACGCGAATGAGACTGCGCCCTTCCTTCACCACCGAGTTGTTCCTGCGCCTGCTGCCACTGCTGGCGCTGGCGGCGACATTGCCGTGGCTGCTGGCGCACTGCATGGAGCACAGCTGGGGAGCAATGACGCTGTCGGCTCTGGTGCTGATCGCACTGACGTGGTTGGCCCTGCACCACGCCACCGCGCCGATGCGTTCGCTGTTCCGCGCCCTGGCCAGCATCATCGGCAGCTACCGCGACGGCGAGTACAACGTCAGCGTGTCATGGCGCAGCGACGACGAATTGGGGAAAATGGTGGCAGCGCACCAACAGCTCGGCGAGATCCTGCGCGAGCAACGACAAGCACTGATACAGCGCGAGCTGATGCTCGACACCATGGTGCAGAACACCCCGGTGGCGATGCTGCTGACCTGCAAGGGCGGCGATGGCCTGCACCGTGTGATCTTCTCCAACCTGGCCGCGCGCAAGCTGCTGCATGGCGGCTGGAAGCTGGAAGGACAACGCCTGGACGATCTGCTGCTGGCTGTACCGGCGCCGCTGCGCGACGCCATCGCGCGCGGCGGCGACAGCCTGTTCTCGATCGAGGACCACACGCAGGATCCGGAGGAAGAACAGATTTATCATCTGTCGCGGCGTGGCTTTCATCTCAACGGGCGTCCGCACGAACTGCTGTTGCTGCGCCTGCTCACCGCCGAACTGCGCCGACAGGAAGTGCATACCTGGAAAAAAGTGATCCGGGTCATCAGCCACGAACTGAACAACTCGCTGGCCCCGATCGCTTCGCTGGCGCATTCCGGCGCCGAGTTGGTACGGCGACAGAAAGTAGAGCGACTAGAAGAAGTATTCGGCACCATCGAGGAACGCGCACGACACCTAGAGGGCTTCATCCGCAGCTACGCGCACTTCGCCAAACTACCCCAGCCGCAATTGCAGAGCGTGCACTGGGCGCAATTCCTGGCCGGACTCCAGCAGCAGATTCCGTTCGCACTGGACCTGGAAGCGCCTGATCTGCACAGCCGAGTCGATCCAGCACAACTGCAGCAGGCGCTGCTCAATCTGCTCAAAAACGCACACGAATCCAGCCCCGAGCAGTTGATGTCAGCCGACGGCGTGCGCGTGCGCGTGTCCACGCGTCCGGACTGGCTGCGCATCGAGGTGCTGGACCGCGGCAGCGGCATGAGCGAAGCGGTGCTGCATCACGCGCTGATGCCGTTCTACTCGACCAAGCGCAATGGCACCGGCCTCGGCTTGGCATTAACCCGGGAAATCGTCGAAGCGCACGGCGGCCGCCTGTCGCTGCACAACCGCGATGCCGGCGGGCTATGCGTGACCATTGCGCTGCCCATCACCATCTCGATTAACAGTCTGGGCTGAGTCGCACTCCACGCCCCCCATGCCGCCGACTCAGTCGCGCTTGCTCGGGCGCTTCCAGCCCTCGATGGTTTCCTGGCGCACGCGAGCCACGCTCAGCTTGCCGGCCGGCGCGCTGCGGGTGATCACCGAGCCGGCACCGATGGTGGCGCCGGCACCGATCTCCAGCGGCGCCACCAGCGCACTGTTGGAACCGACGAACACGCCATCGCCGATGATGGTCTGCGACTTGTTCACGCCATCGTAGTTGCAGGTAATGGTACCGGCGCCGAGATTGACCCCGCTGCCGATCTTCGCATCGCCCAGGTAGCTCAGGTGATTGGCCTTGCTGCCGACACCGAGGACCGCCTGCTTGGTCTCGACGAAGTTGCCGATGTGCACACCATCGGCCAACACGGTGCCCGGCCGCAGCCGCGCGAACGGCCCGATCTGCACCGCGCCTTCGGCGACCACGCCTTCCAGATCGCAATGCGCGCGCACCTCGGTGCCTGGCCCCAGCACCACATCCTTCAGCCGGACGAATGGGCCGATGCTGACATCGTCGCCAAGCTCCACCTCGCCTTCCAGGATCACATTCACATCGATACGCACATCGCGGCCCACGCGCACGCGGCCGCGCTGGTCCAGGCGATTGGGGTCCAGCACCTGCACGCCCTGTTCGCACAGCGCGCGTGCCGCGCGCAGCTGCCAGGCGCGCTCCAACTGCGCCAGTTGCCATGGATCATTGGCGCCTTCGGCTTCGATCGGATCGTCCACCAGCACCATCTCCGCCGGGGTGAACTCGGCAGCGGCGGCGGCGAACACGTCGGTCAGGTAATACTCGCCCTGCGCGTTGTCGTTGCGCAGCCCCGCCAACCAGCGTCGCAATGCCGTGGATTCGGCGGTGACGATGCCGGTGTTGACGGTCCGGATGCGGCGCTGCGCATCGTCAGCGTCCTTCTGTTCGACGATCGCCGCGACCTTGCCGGCTGCATCGCGCACGATACGGCCATAGCCGGTCGGGTCGTCTGGCTCGGCCACCAACACCGCCAAACGGCCTGGTGCGTGCAACAGGCGCAACAACGTGTCGGTACGGATCAACGGCACGTCGCCATACAACACCAATACGGTGGCCGCATCCGGCACCGCCTCCATCGCCTGCTGCACTGCATGGCCGGTTCCCAATTGCTGGGACTGTTCGGCCCACAGCAAATCCGTCTGCTCGGCGAAGGCGGCCCGCACCGCGTCGCCGCCATGCCCGTAGACGATGTGGATCGCCTGCGGATGCAACTGGCGTGCGGCCTCGATCACGTGCGCCAGCATCGGGCGGCCGGCAATGCAGTGGAGGACCTTGGACTTGGCCGACTTCATCCGTTTGCCCGCGCCGGCGGCGAGAATCACGACGTGCAGTGGCAGGCTCATGCGGCGGTTCCGTTTCGGACGATGGGCAATGTTAAAGGCTTGCAGTGCCGTGCGCTGTGTCCTGCACGAGGCGGGAGTGTATCTCGGCACGGCAACCGCTAGCATGCGCGGTCAGCCCCTCACCCTGGATGTGCATGAGTCTCCTGCGACAGAGCAGCCAATTTGTGCTGATCGGCCTGCTGCAATTGCTGGTCGATTGGAGTGTCTTCGTGGGGACGACCGCCGCAGGCATGCCGCCGATTCCCGGCAACGTGCTGGGCCGCATCTGCGGAGCCATGCTCGGGTTCTGGCTCAACGGCCGCATCACCTTCGCCAACGGCAACGTCCCCCGCCTGGGCTGGCAACGCTTCGGTCGCTTCGCCGCGCTGTGGCTTGCGCTCACCATCCTCAGCAGTTGGCTGGTGTCGTTGTGCGCGACCGCGCTGGGTCTGCGTCTGGCCTGGTTGGGCAAGCCGCTGGTCGAAGGCATGCTGTCCGTGGCGTCGTTCTTTCTCGGCCGACAGTTGGTGTATCGCTGACCGCGCGGCCTGCGGCACTCGACCGCGTGCGATGGCATGGACGCCATCGCACGCGCTTGTTCATGTCGACGCTGTTGGCTGCGACCGACACAGGACGGACGACAGCGCAGCCGCGACTCGACTCGTTCCTAAAGCACCTCGGTGCAACACCCGCCGCGCCACCTCGACACTCAGTGGCAGAAATCGCCCAGGCTGCGGACCAGCGCGGTGTGGTGGAGTTGATCCAGTTGCCAGCGCTGGGCATAGACTTCTGCGGCGCGGGCAGTCGTGGTCGGACAGTCCGACGCCTGCCGCAGCGTCGCGCTGGCCTGCAAGGCATCGAGCATCTCGCCCTGCAATTGATCCAGGCGTGTGCGCAGCGCGCTCAGATCCGGACGCGGACGGTTGGGCGCGCGACCACGCAGGTGCCAACGCGACAACAATTCGTACTGCACCAGCTTGTTGGATTCGATCTGCATGCTGAAAAAGCGCGCCGCATCGTCGGGATCCACACCATGCGCCGGGGCCTGTTCGCGCACCTTGGCCAGTACGGCGGCCTCGCGCACGCTATCCAGCACCGGCTTGCCGCTATCCCATTTGCTCAGCGCCACCTGGTCGGCGATGGCATTGCGCGCGACGATACGATCGAGCAGCGGCTCCAGCGGGGTCGAGCTGCGGGCGGGAATCGCACACCCCATCAAAGCGGCACCGGCCAGCAGCGCCGTCAGCGCATGCGTAAGGGAAGAGGAAGCGGTTGTGGTCATCGTGAGTCTCCGAGAACCGTCTGCAGGCGAGGGGAAGGATGCGCAGATCGGGCCGACATCTTGCCGCAGCCGTTGAGGCATGCAATGACGCAACGCCATGTTGTCTCTCGCCACCGCCATCGAGTCAGCAACGATAAAGCCAGAAGCATGCTTCCGTCACAATCCACCACGACAGCGATGCAACAGGCGTGTCCAACATCCCCGTCGCAGTCCTGCGGCTTGAAGCGGCAGCGACATGGCATCGCGCAGACACGACAACGCCGGCAACCGCCGGCGTCTTCATCGCGCATGCGACCGCCCATCGGCCGCACATGGCACTCAGTGCCTGAGATTCCTGCGCAGGCGTTCCAGCGCCTGCAACTGGGCAGTCACTTGCGCCAGCTTGGCCTGCGCTTCGGCCACGTCGATGCCTTCACCGCGACCGGCGAGCAAACGCTCGGCTTCTTCCTTGGCCTTGCGCACCGACGCCTCGTCGATATCCTGCGCACGGATCGCGGTGTCGGCCAGGATCGTGACCACCTGCGGCTGCACCTCAAGAATGCCGCCAGAAATGGCGAAGTCCAACTGTTCGCCACTGGCGGTGGTCACCACCACCTTGCCGGGCTTGAGCCGGGTGATCAGCGGTGCATGCTTGGGTGCGATGCCCAACTCGCCCAGCTCGCCGGTGACGACCACCAGGGTCGCCTCGCCGTGGTAGATCTCATTCTCGGCGCTGACGATGTCGCAACGGATGGTGCTCATGGTGCCTCACTGGATGAGGTGGGACGCTGGACTGCGGCGGCGGAATTGGCCAGGCGGCTCAACGGTCGCGTGACTTGCCCGGTGCTTCGATGTCCTGCGCCCCACCTTGACGATAGCTGACAACTGACGTGCGGATGCGTGCGCCGACCGCGTGCAGCCGGCTGCACAGATCAGGCCTTTTCGGCCATCTTCTTGGCTTTCTCGACCGCTTCCTCGATGCCGCCGACCATGTAGAACGCCTGCTCCGGCAGGTGGTCGTACTCGCCATCGACGATCGCCTTGAAGCCGCGGATGGTGTCCTTCAGCGACACGTACTTGCCCGGCGAGCCGGTGAACACTTCGGCCACGTGGAACGGCTGGCTGAAGAAGCGCTCGATCTTGCGCGCGCGCGACACGGCCTGCTTGTCCTCTTCGGACAGTTCGTCCATGCCCAGGATCGCGATGATGTCCTTCAGCTCCTTGTACTTCTGCAAGGTGGACTGCACGCGGCGCGCGGTGTCGTAATGCTCGTGGCCGATCACGTTCGGATCGAGCTGGCGGCTGGTCGAATCCAACGGGTCCACCGCCGGATAGATGCCCAGCGAGGCGATGTTACGCGACAGCACGACGGTGGCGTCGAGGTGGGCGAAGGTGGTCGCCGGCGACGGGTCGGTGAGGTCGTCCGCGGGCACGTACACCGCCTGGATCGAGGTGATCGAGCCGTTCTTGGTGGAGGTGATGCGCTCCTGCAACACGCCCATTTCCTCGGCCAGGGTCGGCTGGTAACCCACCGCCGACGGCATGCGGCCCAGCAACGCCGACACTTCGGTACCGGCCAGGGTGTAGCGGTAGATGTTATCGACGAACAGCAGCACGTCCTTGCCCTTGCCCGAAGCATCCTTTTCGTCGCGGAAGTACTCGGCCATGGTCAGGCCGGTCAGTGCGACGCGCAATCGGTTGCCCGGCGGCTCGTTCATCTGGCCATACACCATCGCGACCTTGTCCAGGACGTTGGAGTCCTTCATTTCGTGGTAGAAATCGTTGCCCTCGCGGGTCCGCTCGCCCACGCCAGCAAACACCGACAAGCCTGCGTGTGCCTTGGCGATGTTGTTGATCAGCTCCATCATGTTGACGGTCTTGCCGACACCGGCGCCGCCGAACAGGCCGACCTTGCCGCCCTTGGCGAACGGGCACATCAGGTCGATGACCTTGATGCCGGTTTCCAGCAATTCGGTGGCCGAGGACTGATCTTCATATGTCGGCGCAGCGCGGTGGATTTCCCAATGGTCGGTGGCCTGCACCTCACCGGCTTCGTCGATCGGACGGCCCAGCACGTCCATGATGCGGCCCAGCGTGCCCGCGCCGACCGGCACCGCGATCGCGCGGCCAGTGTTGGTCGCGACCAGGTTGCGCTTGAGGCCATCGGTGGAGCCGAGGGCAATGGTGCGCACAACGCCATCGCCCAGCTGCTGCTGTACTTCCAGCGTGATGGCGGTGCCTTCGACCTTCAATGCGTCGTAAATCTTCGGCACATCGGCCCGCGCGAATTCGACGTCGACGACCGCGCCGATGATCTGAACGATCTTGCCCTGACTCATTTGGGTAACTCCACTTAATGTCTATGCGAATCTGGTATCGGGAATGGGGAACGGGGAATCTGACGCGGGAGGAGCGGCTTACGGCAGCGAGCACTCCGGCATCTTTCCCGATTCCCGGCTACACAGCGGCCGCGCCGCCGACGATTTCGGAAATTTCTTGGGTAATCGCCGCCTGACGTGCCTTGTTGTAAACCAACTGCAAGGTGCTGATCAGCTTGCTGGCGTTGTCGCTGGCCGCCTTCATCGCGACCATGCGCGCCGCATGCTCGGAGGCCACGTTCTCCAGCACCGCCTGGTACACCAGCGACTCGATGTAACGGCGCATCACATGCTCCAGCACGGTCGCGGCATCGGGTTCGTACAGATAATCCCAGTCGTGGTGCGCGACCTTGTATTCCGCCGCTGGCAGCGGCAGCAACTGGTCGAAACTGGCCTTCTGCGTCATCGTGTTGATGAAGTGGTTGTAGACCAGATACACGCGATCCAGCGTGCCCTCGGTGAACGCGTCCAGCATGACCTTGATCACACCGACCAACTGTTCCAGGTGCGGCACATCGCCAAGGTGGCTGACGCTGCCGACCATATTCACCTTGAGCCGGCGGAAAAACACCGACGCCTTTTGCCCGATGGTGACCACGTCCACCTCAGCGCCCTGGTCCTGCCACTGGCGCACTTCGCCCAGCATCTTGCGGAACAGGTTGTTGTTCAAGCCACCGGCCAAGCCGCGATCAGAGGAGATCACGATATAACCGACGCGCTTGACCGTCTCGCGCTGCACCAGGAACGGGTGCGTGTACTCGGTGTTGGCCTGCGCCAGATGCCCGATCACCTGCTTCATCGCCTGCGCGTAGGGCCGCGAGGTCTTCATCCGATCCTGCGCCTTGCGGATCTTGGAGGCCGAGACCATCTCGAGCGCACGAGTCACCTTGCGGGTGTTCTGCACGCTCTTGATCTTGGATTTGATTTCGCGTCCGCCTGCCATTTCTCTTCTCGGGACTCTGGACCCGGAATCCGGGACCCGGTAAAGGCCCTGGATCACGACTCGTTGTTGTCACCCGGCGCCCAGGTCACGGTCCCAGGGACTCCGCTTTCGCGGGTCCCGGGTCCCGGATTCCGGGTCCCGGCGCTTTACCAGCTACCGGTGGTCTTGAATTCGCCGATACCTTTCTTGAACGCCGCCTCGATCTCGCCATTCCAGTCGCCGGTCTCGTTGACCTTGGCGATCAACTCGCCGGCGGTGTTGGCGAAGTGCGCGTGCAGGCCTTCCTCGAACGCGCCGATCTTGTTGACCGGCACGTCGTCCAGGTAACCCTCGTTGACCGCGTAGATCGACAAGGCCTGGTTGGCGATGGACATCGGTAGGTACTGCTTCTGCTTCATCAACTCGGTGACGCGCTGACCGCGCTCGAGCTGCTTGCGGGTGGCTTCGTCCAGGTCCGAGGCGAACTGCGCGAACGCCGCCAGCTCGCGGTACTGCGCCAGCGAGATGCGGATACCGCCGGAGAGCTTCTTGATGATCTTGGTCTGCGCGGCGCCGCCGACGCGCGACACCGAAATGCCCGCGTTCACCGCCGGGCGGATGCCGGCGTTGAACAGGTCGGTTTCCAGGAAGATCTGGCCGTCGGTGATCGAAATCACGTTGGTCGGCACGAACGCGGATACGTCGCCGGCCTGGGTCTCGATGATCGGCAGCGCGGTCAGCGACCCGGTCTTGCCCTTGACCTCGCCCTTGGTGAACTGCTCCACGTACTCCTCGGACACGCGCGCGGCGCGCTCCAGCAGACGGCTGTGCAGGTAGAACACGTCGCCCGGATACGCTTCGCGACCCGGCGGGCGCTTCAACAGCAACGAGATCTGCCGGTAGGCCACGGCCTGCTTGGACAGATCGTCGTACACGATCAGCGCGTCTTCGCCGCGGTCCATGAAGTATTCGCCCATGGTGCAGCCGGCGTAGGCGCTGATGTATTGCATCGCCGCCGATTCGGAGGCCGTCGCGGCGACCACGATGGTGTGCGCCAGCGCGCCGTTCTCTTCCAGCTTGCGCACGATGTTGGCGACGGTCGAAGCCTTCTGCCCGATTGCCACGTACACGCACTTGATGCCGGTGGTCTTCTGGTTGATCACCGCGTCGATGGCCAGCGCGGTCTTACCGGTCTGACGATCCCCGATGAGCAACTCGCGCTGGCCGCGGCCGATCGGGATCATCGCATCGACCGACTTGTATCCGGTCTGCACCGGCTGATCCACCGACTTGCGCCAGATCACGCCCGGCGCCACGCGCTCCACCGGCGCGGTCGCACGGGTGCCCAGCGGGCCCTTGCCGTCGATCGGCTCGCCCAGCGCGTTGACCACGCGGCCCAGCAACTCCTTGCCCACCGGCACTTCCAGGATGCGGCCGGTGGTCTTGGCGATGTCGCCTTCGCGCAGGTTCTCGTAGTCGCCAAGCACCACGGCACCGACCGAGTCACGCTCCAGGTTCAGGGCCAGGGCATAGGTGTCGTTCGGCAGTTCGATCATTTCGCCCTGCATCACGTCGGCCAAGCCGAAGATGCGCACGATGCCGTCGGACACGCTGGTGACCGTGCCTTCGTTGCGCGACTCCGCGGCCAGCTTGACCTGCTCGATGCGGTTCTTGATCAGTTCGCTGATTTCGGAGGGGTTGAGCGTGGTTGCCATCTTGGTTTCCTTCGTATCGTCCATCGCACAGCGGCGAATGGCGACGTGTGGTTAGCTTTTTTGAGAATCGGGAATGGAGAATCGGAAATCGCGCAGGGCATCGTCGCCAGGCCGGGTTGTCTCTTCTCTCTTCGCCATTCCCGGTTCTTAGTGGACCAATGCGGATTGCAGACGCGATAGCTTGCCTTTCAACGAGCCATCGATGACCACATCGCCCGCGTCGATCACCGCACCGCCGATCAGCGAGGCGTCCACCATCGTGGCGATCTCGACCTCGCGGCCGAAACGCTGCTGCAATGCCAGCTTCAACGAGGCCACTTCCGCATCGCTCAGGGCGGCGGCGGAAGTCACGTTGGCCTTGACCACGCGCTCGGCGTCGGCACGCAACTGATCGTACAGCCCGGCGATCTCCGGCAGCAGCGGCAGGCGCTGACCTTCCGCCAGCAGGCTCAGAAAGCGCCGATACTGCTCGTCGGCCTGCTCCGGCGCGAGCAGCGTCACCGCCTGTTCGCGCTGCAACTGCGGGTTGTGCAACAACGCGGCCACGCGTGGATCGGCCGCGACCTGGGCGGAGAACGCCAGCGCCTGCGACCACGGCACGAGCTTGCCGGCATCACTCGCCGCAGCGAACGCGGCACGGGCGTAGGGACGTGCCAGTGTGAGGGACTGACTCATCTCAGAGCTCCGCCGCCAACGCGTCGAGCAGCGTCTTGTGCGCATTGGCATCGATTTCGCGCTTGAGCAGCTTTTCGGCACCGCTCACCGCCAGCAGCGAGACCTGGCGACGCAGGTCTTCGCGCGCACGATTGGCCGCCGCCTCGATCTCGGCCTGCGCCAGCTCCTTCTGCCGGTTGGCTTCGACAACCGCTTCGTGTCTGGCCGCCTCGACGATCTGGTTGGCACGCGCGTGGGCCTGGTCGATGATCTCGTTAGCCTTGCTGCGCGCGTCCTTCAACGCTTCGTTGACCTTTTCCTGTGCCTGCGCCAGATCCTTCTGACTGCGATCGGCCGCGGCAAGACCTTCGGCGATCTTCTGCTGACGCGCTTCGATGGCCTGCATCAGTGGCGGCCAGATCTTGGTCGCGACGATCCAGATCAGACCGGCGAAGGCCAGCGCCTGGGCAAAAAGGGTGAGACCGATATTCATGGGGTACGCTCAACCAAAGGTGACGTGGTGGGCGCGCCGCCAGCACGGCGACGCGTCCGAACCTTCCTCCGCAACGGCGGCCGCCTGAGGCGACCGCGTGCCGGTGCGACGGGATCAACCGACCTGCGGCAGACGCGCGACGAACTCGCCGATCATCGGGTTGGCGATCGCGAACAGCAGACCGACCGCGACGCTGATGATGAACGCGGCGTCGATCAGGCCGGCGGTGATGAACATGCGGACCTGCAACACCGGGATCAATTCCGGCTGGCGCGCGGCCGACTCCAGGAACTTGCCGGCCATGATGGCCAAACCGAGGCCAGCACCCAGCGCGGCCAAGCCGATCATGATGCCGACGGCGAGGATGGTGGAGCTCTGGACTTGGGCGAGGTTGGTCAGAACGGCAAAGAACATGGTTTTCTCCAGGAACAAAGTTGCTTGAGGATGGTGAAGCGAACGAAGGGTTACAGAAACAGATGAAACAGAAAACGAAACGTTAGTGGCTGTCTTCCGCCAGGCTCAGGTACACGATGGACAACATCATGAAAATGAACGCTTGCAACGGGATCACCAGCAGGTGGAACAGCATCCAGCCAAAGCCGAACGCGCCGCCGGCCAACGCACCGAAGATGCCGGCACCGCCCAGCACCCAGATCAGCAGGAACACGATCTCGCCGCCAAACATGTTGCCGAACAATCGCATTCCCAGCGACACCGGCTTGCTCAGCCATTCGACGATGTTGAGAATCAGGTTGAACGGCAGCATCCACTTGCCGAACGGCGCCGTGAGGAATTCCTTGGCCATCCCGCCCACACCCTTGGAGCGCAGCGAGAAAAACACCATCAGGAAGAACACACTGATCGACATGCCGAGCGTGGCATTGACGTCGGCCGTGGGCACCGGCTTCCAGTGATGCACGCCAGCCAACTCCAGCGGCTTGGCGATGAAGTCCGCCGGGATCAGCTTGATGAGGTTCATCATCAAGATCCAGAAAAACAGCGTGATCGCGATGGGCGTCACCAACTTGCTGGTGCCATGGTAGGTGTCCTTGGCCTGACGGTCGACGAACTCCAGCATGATTTCCACGAACGCCTGCCACTTGCCCGGCACGCCAGCGGTGGCTTTGCGCGTGGCCATCCAGAAGGCAAACACCATCAACAGGCCCATCAGCAGCGACATCACCAGCGTGTCGATATGCAATTGCCAGAAACCGCCCTCCTGCACCTGGAAGGTGAGGTTCTTGAGGTGATGCTGGATGTAGGAGGTAGGGGTTGCTGCCTCGCCCGCCATGAGTCCTGAGCCTTTTTTCGATTCGATCAACGCCTGGCCAAAGCCAGAACCTGGAACATCAACCCGACGGCGATACCCGCCAACAGGGCCATAGGAGGCAACCGCCACCAGGCAAAACCCAGCGCCAGTACCGCGAACACCAACACCCATTTGAACACCATGGCCACGATCAACCGCGCCATCGCCGAACCCGCTGCCTGCACACCGCCACCGAGCGCCGTGCGTGCCGCCAACCACCCCCCTGCCACAGTCGCCAGCCCGGTCACAGCGGCACCGATGGCGTATTTCATCCCCAGGCACGAAAACGCCAGGGACACCACAACCACCGCCACCAATGGGTAAATCGCTGCGCGCAGCATCAGCCGCCGACTCGCATCAACGGAGTTCAGCACGGAAAAACCTGCAGTTGGTGGTGGATTGAGGACGTTTTGGCGTCCATCGAGACGCAGAATTATAGCAATGGGACAATTTGCCAGACAACCGCCATCGGCCCTTTACCGCCCCCGACATCAGCCACGGGCGGGGTGGAGCACCATAACACGCAGAACGTGCGGTATCGGCCCCGGATTGTCGCAACGCAACAAGAATCTGCAGGGAACGTTTGATCGCACCTGCTGTCTATGACATAGGGACTGCGCTCATCCTCGTCGTCACCAGCGCGCAGACCCACGGAGCCCCGGTCGCCCCGGGGCTCTTTTTCCTGCCCTTGTGCTTATCCTCTGCGCGGCAAGCGCGGCCACATACTCCTGCGAATGGCGAGCACTTATCGCGGCACCACGACAACCGACCGACCTGAAGGAGTTAGACAACCAACTCACCCTTCGCTGCATGTTGCCTGTCGGCCGATGGTGCCGCCTTCTCATGCCGACGCAGCTTTCTTGCGCAGCGCGCGACCTGCCGATGTCTCCATGCGCCGCTTCAGCGCGAGCAGGAAGCGGCGCGGCCTGGTTGCTATTTCTTCTTCGGGATGTACAAATCGGTAATCGTGCCATCGTAGATCTCCGCCGCCATCCCGACCGACTCGCTCAGGGTCGGATGCGCATGGATGGTGTGGCCGATATCCTCGCCCTCAGCTCCCATCTCGATCGCCAGGCAAATTTCGGCCAGCAAGTCACCGGCATGCACGCCCACGATGGCGCCGCCAATGACCCGGTGCGTCTGCTCGTCGAAGATCAGCTTGGTGAAGCCTTCGGTGCGGCCGATGCCGATAGCGCGGCCACTGGCCGCCCACGGGAACTTGGCCACGCCCACCTTCAGCGCCTTGGCCTTGGCTTCGGTCTCGGTAACCCCGACCCAGGCGACCTCCGGATTGGTATAGGCCACCGATGGGATCACCCGCGCCACCCACTCCTTCTTTTCGCCAGCGGCCACTTCGGCGGCCAGCTTGCCTTCATGAGTGGCCTTGTGCGCCAGCATCGGGTTCCCGACGATGTCGCCGATGGCGAAGATATGCGGCACGTTGGTGCGCATTTGCCGATCGACCGGGATGAAACCGCGCTCGGTGACATGGATGCCGGCCTTGTCAGCACCGATCTTCTTGCCGTTGGGCGCGCGCCCCACCGCGACCAGCACCCGGTCGTAGGTGGTCGCGGCCAATGCTGGCGCCGCCCCCGCCGCAGCGGCCTCGAACGTCACCGTGATGCCTTTCTTCTCGGCCCTCACCGTCGCCGCCTTGGTCCCGAGGTGGATCTCCACCCCCTGCTGCTTCAGCCGGTCGGCCAGCGGCTTGACCAGGTCCTTGTCGGCACCCGGCATCAGTTGGTCCATGAACTCGACCACGCTAACCTTGCTGCCCAATGCGCTGTACACCGTGGCCATTTCCAGACCAATGATGCCGCCGCCGACCACCAGCAGGGTCTTGGGGATCTCCTGCAATTCCAGTGCGTCGGTGGAATCCATGACCCGCTTGTCGTCCCACGGGAAGTTCGGCAGCTTCACCGCCTGCGAACCGGCGGCGACGACGCAATACTCGAAGCGCAGCAACTGGGTCTTGCCGTCGCTACCGACGATCTCCAGCTCATTGGGCGAGACGAAACTGGCCACGCCGGTGACAGTGCGGACCTTGCGCTGTTTGGCCATGCCAGCCAGGCCGCCGGTCAACTTGCCGACCACTTTTTCCTTGTACCCGCGCAACCGATCGAGGGTGATCTTGGGCGCGCCGAAATTCACACCGAACTCGCCGGCATGCGCAACCTCATCGATCACCGCCGCCGCGTGCAGCAGCGCCTTGGAGGGGATACAACCGACATTGAGGCAGACCCCGCCGAGGCTGGAATAGCGCTCGACCAGCACCGTGTCCAACCCCAGGTCGGCGGCCCGGAACGCGGCGGTGTAGCCACCAGGGCCGGCGCCGAGCACCACCATTTTGCAAGTGATATCGGCAGGCTTGCCGCTGGACATCGCTGGCGCCGACGGCTCGGCCGGGGCACGCTGCGAAGACGCCAGTGGCGGCGTGCTGGCAGGCGCCTCGGTTTTGCCGGCGGGCGTGGCTACCGACGACGCGGCACTGGCCTGCTCGGCTTCCAATAGCGCGATCACTGACCCTTCGGACAAGGTGTCACCGAGCTTGACCTTCAATTCTTTGATCACGCCAGACGCCGGGGACGGCACCTCCAACGTGGCCTTGTCCGACTCCAGTGTCACCAGGCTCTGATCCTTTTTCACCACATCGCCGACGGCGACCAGCACCTCGATGACCGGAACGTCGTGGTAATCGCCGATATCCGGGACTTTGACCTCAATGACCGCCATGCAGCTTCTCCTGTGACCCACCGGCACAGCGATGGGCATTTTCAGTTCGTCGGCACGCACCGCGCTTGAGCGCGGCGCACGCAGGTAAGGGGGAGCGGACGCCGCGGCAAGCGCGGCGCCGGCGCAGCTAGCGTTACAGCAGCACGCGACGCATGTCCGCCAGCACCTGGCTCAGATACGTGGTGAAGCGTGCGGCCGCGGCACCGTCGATGACCCGGTGGTCGTAGCTCAGCGACAGCGGCAGCAGCAATTTCGGCGCGAATTCCTTGCCGTTCCAGACCGGTTGAATCGACGATTTGGACACGCCCAGGATCGCCACTTCCGGCGCATTGACGATCGGAGTGAACGCGGTGCCGCCAATGCCACCGAGCGAGCTGATCGAGAAACAGCCGCCGCTCATCTCGGCCGGGCCGAGCTTGCCATCGCGGGCCTTCTTGGCCAGCTCGCCGCTCTCGCGTGCCAATTCGACCACGCCCTTCTTGTCCACGTCGCGGATCACCGGCACCACCAATCCGTTCGGGGTATCGGCGGCAAAACCGATGTGGACGTATTTTTTCAGGGTCAGGTTCTCTCCACTGGCGTCCAGCGAAGCGTTGAAATCAGGGAACTGTCTCAGCGCCGCAGCACTGGCCTTGAGCAGGAAGGCGAGCATGGTCAACTTGATGCCAGCCTTCTCGTTCTCCTTGTTCAGCAACACGCGCAGCGCTTCCAGATCGGTGATGTCGGCCTGCTCGAACTGGGTCACGTGCGGAATCATCGCCCAGTTGCGCGCAAGATTGGCACCAGAGATCTTCTTGATCCGCGACAACGGCTTGACCTCGACTTCGCCGAATTTGGCGAAGTCCACCTTCGGCCACGGCAGCAGGTTCAGGCCGTTGCCGCCGGCCGCCGCCCCGGCACCGACCGGGACAGCGCCGGACAGCGCCGCCTTGACGTAGCGCTGCACATCGTCCTTGCTGATGCGGCCGCCCTGCTCGGAACCACTGACCAGGGACAGATCCACTCCCAGCTCACGCGCGAACACCCGCACCGCCGGACTGGCATAGGGCACTTTTTGCGGCAGCACGCTGTCGGCATTGAATTCCACTGGTGGGCTGCTCTGCGTCGCGGCCGGCGCAGCGGCCCTGACCGGAGCCTGCGCGTCCTCCCGCCGAGCCTGCGAGCCCGCTGCCGGCACCGTCGCACCGCCAGCAGCTTGAGCGCTGGGCTGCACCGCGCCAGCGCCCGGCGCAGCGGCGGCGGCCACTTCGATCAGCGCCACCACCTTGCCTTGAGACAGGCTGTCGCCCACCTTGACCTTAAGCTCCTTGACGACACCGGCGAACGGCGAGGGCACTTCCATCGTCGCCTTGTCCGACTCCAGGGTGACCAGACTCTGGTCCTTCTTCACCGTGTCACCGACGGCCACCAGCACCTCGATCACCGGCACATCGCTGTAGTCGCCGATGTCCGGCACCCGCGCCTCGACCACCCCGCCCGCTGCGGCCGGTGCTGGCGTGGCCGTCTCCTGCTTGATGGGAGCAGCCGGGGCGACGTCCTGCTTGGCCGGCGCGGGCGGCGCCTTGGCGGCGGCCGGGGCCGCAGGCGCGCTGGAAGCGCCCGCTGCGGCCACCTCGATCAGCGCCACGAGCTTGCCCTCGGACAGACTGTCGCCCACCTTGACCTTGACCTCTTTGACCACGCCAGCAAACGGCGAGGGCACTTCCATGGTTGCCTTGTCCGACTCCAGGGTGACCAGGCTCTGATCCTTTTTCACCGTGTCGCCGACCGCCACCAGCACTTCGATTACCGGGACGTCGCTGTAGTCACCGATATCGGGGACACGTGCTTCCTTGATTTCGGCCATGCGGGGAACTCCGGCAACTTTGATGAGTAGAAACCCCTATTGTGGCCGCATGCAGCCGCAGCGCCAACCATTGCCGGAGCAAAAACCATCATGGCACGCCTGCGGAGCGACGCAAACAACGTCGACAATGGACTGTACGCTGGCGCATGTTGCGCCGATGCGCAGCGCGCGACGGCGCACTGCCTTCACAAGGGCATCTCTAGCATCCCCTCAGGTTCTTGTGAGGATGGTCATGCGGGTCCTAGTGTTGTTGATGTCGCTGGCGATGCCCTTGGTCGCCTGGTTTTCGCAACGTGGCACGTTCGGCCCGAGCAACGGCGCGATCTCGGACGGCTACCCCACTCTGATCGTCGCCGCCGGCTACGCCTTCGCGATCTGGGGCCTGATCTTCCTGCTCGACGTGGGCTTCGGCCTGTGGCAACTGACACCGCGACGCGACGGCACCCTGGCACGGGTGCGATGGCCGGCGGCGCTGGGATTCGCGCTCACTGCGGCCTGGATGCCGGTGTTTTCGCAACAGCATTTCCTGCTGGCACTGGCCGTGATCTGGGCCGCGCTGGGCAGCCTCGCGCTGGCGGCGCTGCGGCTGTCGCGTACGCGAGCTGCCGAACCCAGGCAGACGACGTGGGCGTGGCTGCCACTGTCGCTACATGCGGGCTGGCTCTCGCTGGCAGTTTTCCTGAACACCGCGCAGGTGATTGTGGCTTACCGCTGGCTGTCGACCACGCACATGTTGCCGTGGAACCTGGTGTTGCTCGCACTGGCCGCCGCACTGCTACTGAGCATGAACCGTGCGATGCGCGGCAACCCGGTCTACGCCGCCGCCGCGCTGTGGGCGCTGGCGGCGGTCTACGTCAAGCAGATCGGCAGCCCCCTGGACGGGGCTTACAGCGCGGCCTGGGCGGCACTGGCACTGGCGGCGGCACTGCTGGCACAGACGCTGTGGTTGCGCGCGCGGCGCTGATGTTCAGCGCGACGCCGGCGGCAACATCAGCCACGACTGCAGCGGCATCCACGCTTGCAGCAAGCGCGGCAGGGCAAAACCCGCATTGGCCGGGCTGGTGGACGGCAATCTCAACAGGTGCAACGGTGGATCGCGTGGCAACAACTGCGGGTGCACGAAACGGGCGAACGCCTGCGCTGCGGCAGCTCCGTTGCAGGCAATCGCACGTAACTGACGCAACTGCGCGATGCGCTGAGGCAAAGGGTTGGGTACTTCGCTGCCGCGCACGATCGCCGCGTCCAGGCTGCCATGGCGCTGGCATTGACCGATCACGTCCCACAGACCAATGCCAGCCAGGTGCAGCGCGCGCAGGCGCTGCACGTCGTCCAGGGCCGGATCGAAACCGCACAGCGCCGCCATCAGGGGCCAGAACCGATTGCGCGGATGCGCGTAGTAGCGCGCCTGTTGCAAGGAAGCCGCACCAGGCATCGAGCCAAGCACGAGCACCCGACAATCGTCGCGGATCTGCGCAGGCAAGCCCTGCAATAATGGCAAAACCTTCACATCAACTTCACATAATTGAACACTCATAAGTCTTAAAACCTCGTTATTTGGGGCGTCGCAGGGACGTGCCTGAACGTCATCCGCACTCGCCCGACCAGGGTCGGCGAGGATTCATCTTTCCATCGATACGGTGTCCCCGCCCACTTCCCGTGGCCAACAAGAAAAATGAGGAGATTCCCATGCGGTCCATTCAAATTTTGAGCTTGGCTGTGCTTTCCGCCCTTGCGTTTGCGCCTGCCGCATTCGCGCAGGATGACGACACCGCATCCGGCAAGCACTTTTCCGTCGTCGGCAGTGCAACCCTGCTGGATCCGCACTCCAAGCCTGCCAATGGCTTGCACGTTGACGGCGGCCCGGCGCCGACCATCAGCGCCAGCTGGCTGATCAACGACAACTGGGCGGTCGAACTGTGGGGCGCGCCAGACAAGTTCAGCCACCGCGTCCGCACCGATGCCGTCGGCAAGGTCGGTAACGTCAAGCAGCAGCCGGTGGCGCTGAGCGGCCAGTACCACTTCGGTGCGGCGGACAACGTGTTCCGTCCGTTCGTCGGCGTCGGCTACTACCAGTCCAACTTCAGCCACGAAAAGATCGATGCGCTCTCGGCCACCGGCAACCACGTGAGTCTGGACACCGCCAAGGGTGCGATCGGCACCGTCGGCGTGGACATGAACATCAACTCCACCTGGTTCGCCCGCGCCGACGCCCGCTACATGCGCTCGCGTCCGGAAGTGGAGGTTGCCGGCAGCGGCACCGGTCAGGAGCTGAAGCTGGATCCGTGGTTGGTCAGCTTCGGTGTCGGTGCGCGCTTCTAAGCATCGGAGTTGCATCGCAGACGCAAACGGGCCCGAACGGGCCCGTTTGTTTTTGTCGCGACACCACACGCCGACAGACAAGATCACAACTGCCTGACCACCAGCACCCGCATCAGAATGCAGGCAGCACCGCGCCCTGGTACTTGCGCAGGATGAAAGCTTTCACCTCCGGACTGGTCAACGCCTTGGCCAATTTCTGCACGCGCGGATCGTCCTTATTGTCGGCCCGAGCGACCAGGAAATTGACGTATGGCGAATCCTTGCTTTCGATCGCCAGCGCGTCACGGGTCGGATTGAGCCCGGCATCGAGCGCGTAGTTGGTGTTGATCAACGCCAGATCGACCTGCTCCAGCACCCGTGGCAGCATCGCCGAATCCAGTTCGCGAAACTTCAACTGTTTGGGATTGGACACGATGTCGCGTTGAGTCGAGAGCGCGTTACCCGGATCCTTGAGCTTAATGACCCCGGCCTTGTCCAGCAGGATCAACGCACGGCTGTTGTTGCTGGGATCGTTGGGAATCACCACGTCGGCGCCCTGCGGTAACTCGGCCAGCGACTTGAAACGACGCGAATAGGCGCCGAATGGCTCGATATGCACGCCGACCACGGTGACCAAATCGCTCTTGCGATCGTGGTTATAGGCTTGCAGATACGGCTCGGTCTGGAAGTAGTTCACGTCTATTTGCTTCTGCACCACCTGGTCGTTGGGCTGCACGTAATCGTTGAACACGCGCACGTCCAAAATCACACCCTGCTGCTCCAGCATCGGCTTGACCACCTCCAGAATCTCGGCATGCGGCACCGCCGTGGCGGCAATGCTGAGGTGCGACACGTCGGCAGCGGAATCGGACTTGGCGCAGGCACCCAGTGCAAGCACGGCAGCTGCGGCGAGCAAGAGACGAAACGGGAGTCTGGTCATGGCAGGAATCCAAAAACGTGAGAAAGAAGTGCGGCTAGCAACCGCAATGAACGCACGCTAGCAGACTGGCTGCAACGTACGGAACACCCCCGGCGTCAGAACGGTTTTCGCCGCAATCGGGGGATTGCATGAAACGCATGCGCGGCTGAAGCCGCTGCGACAACTGCACTCAGCGCCGGCTGTAATGAGCAACCAGACGATCGCCGAGCATCTGCAACGCCTGCACCAATACCAGCAGCAACAACACCGTGACCAGCGCCACGTCGGCATGCGAGCGTTGATAGCCATCGCGATAGGCCAGGTCACCAAGGCCACCGGAACCGATCGCGCCCCCCATCGCGGTGAAACCGATCAGCGCAATCGTGGTGACGGTGGCACCGGCGATCAAGCCAGGTCGCGCCTCCGGCAATAGCACCCGCGTCACCAGTTGCCAGGTGGTCGCGCCCATCGCAAGACTGGCTTCGACCACGCCACGCTCCACTTCGCGCAACGCCGTCTCCACCAAGCGCGCATAGAACGGTGCTGCGCCCACCACCAGTGGCAGGATCGCACCGCGCACCCCCAACGAAGTGCCCATCGCCCACAGGGTCAGCGGAATCATCGCGATCATCAGGATGATGAAGGGGACCGAACGCAGCATATTGATCGCCAGCGCCAGCATGCCGTACAGCAACGGTCGCTGATGGAGTTGGCGCGGTCCGACCAGAAACAACAGCACGCCCAGCGGCAAGCCGATCAGCAAGGTCAGCGGCAGCGCGCCAACCAGCATCATTAGCGTATCCAGCGTGGCACGGCCGATCTCGTTCCATTTATCGGCATCGAGATGCCGGAATAAGCCGCCGGCAGCGATCGCGAAGCAAATCATCGGCGCAGTTCCTCCACATGCACGCCGGCAGCGACGAATGCGGCCTGCGCCGCGTCGATGTCGCCACCGACCAGGGCCACGGTGAGCTGGCCATACGGGGTGTCCTTGATCCGATCGATGCGCCCGGACAGGATGTTGTAGTCTACTGCGGTGGTGCGGGCGATATGCCCGAGCAGCGGCGCGTAGGTGTCGGCACCGAGGAAGGTCAGCCGCAAGACGCGCCCGGCCACCGCGACAAGGTCGCGATGCAGTTCGCTCTCGTCCACATGCTCGGCTTCGGAGACGAAACGGCGGGTGGTCGGATGCTGCGGATGCAGGAATACATCGGTCACCGCTCCAATTTCCACCAGACGCCCGGCATCGAGCACCGCCACGCGATCGCAGACCCGGCGGATCACTTCCATTTCATGAGTGATCAGCACGATGGTCAGGCCCAACTCGCGGTTGATCTGCGCCAGCAACGCCAGCACCGAGGCGGTGGTCTGCGGATCCAATGCACTGGTGGCCTCATCGCACAGCAGGATGCGCGGCCGCGTGGCCAGGGCGCGGGCGATGCCGACGCGCTGCTTCTGTCCGCCCGACAATTGCGCCGGATACTTCCCGGCGTGTTCGGTCAATTCGACCCGAGCCAGCAGTTCGGCCACCCGCAAGTCGATGTCCGCGCGCGGCGTGCCTGCCAGTTCCAGCGGGAAGGCGACGTTGCCGGCGACCGTGCGCGAGGACAACAGATTGAAGTGCTGGAAGATCATGCCCACGCGCTGGCGCAGCGTACGCAACCCAGCACGGTCCAGCGCGGTGACGTCCTCGCCCCCGATGCGCAAGCATCCACCGCTGGGCTCCTCCAGCCGGTTGATCAGCCGGATCAGGGTGGATTTGCCGGCACCGGAGTGGCCGATGATGCCAAACACCTCGCCAGCCTCGATCCGCAGATCGAGCGGATGCAGCGCCACGACCGACTGACCGGCAACGCGATAGGATTTGTGCAAGCGCTCGAACTGGATCACCACACGGTGCCATCAGCAAAGGGGGACAAAGCCTATCAGGCCAGGATGGCGGGTGTTATTCCATCGGATTCTAACCCCCGCATCGCGTGGCCGGCACCGACTAGGTCATGGGTGCATCTGCGGCGGCGGATGGGGTACGGCGCGTACCCGTTCGCGATGCAGCAGGTACAGGCCACTGGCGACGATGATCGCACCGCCCACCCAGGTCCAGATATCGGGCAGCGTGCGCCACAGCAGCCAATCCCATGGGATCACCCACAGCAGGCCGCTGTATTCCAGCGGCGCGATCAGGGAGGCGTCGCCGCGGCGGAATGCCTGGGTCAGCGCGACTTGGCCCAGCGCCCCGGCCAAGCCCATCAGGGCGATCCAGCCCGCATCGGCCGGTTGCAGCGGCGTCCATCCCGGCAACGCCAACGCGCCAGCGCCTAATGCCATGAGCAATAAAAACCAGACCACCAACGATTGTGGCGTATCGCTGCGCGCCAGCAGGCTGACCAGGATCGTCGCCACCGCATAGGCACCGGCCGCCAGCAATACCATCAGACCTGGCAGCGAGACCAGCCCTCCCACACCCGGCCGCAGCACCACCAACACGCCCACCAAGCCGATGCCGATCGCGGCCCAGCGCCGCGGGCCGACATGTTCGCCAAGCAACGGCACCGACAGCGCCGCCACCAGCAGCGGCGAAACGAAGTAGATGGTATAAGCGGTGGACAGCGACAGGTGGCGCAACGCCCAGGCGAAGCAGGCAATCATCGCGATGCCAAGCACACCGCGTAGCAGATGCAGTCCCCAGCGCACCGGCATGATCGCCCGTGGCCCAGCGCTGAGCAGCACCCACAGCAACACGAACGGTAGCGAGGCGGCGCCGCGCAGCGTTGCAACCTGCAGCGCCGGATAATGCGCGCTGAGCAACTTCATCGCCACGTCCATCAGCGAGAAAAACGCGACCGCAGCGATCATCCACGCTGCAGCTACAGCATTGGAACGGGAACGGGGCATGCGCGGATTATCGCCGCAATCGACGCCGGATGCCTATGCGCATGCGGCGTTGTCCACGCACCGCCTTGGGATCAATCGCGGAAGTTGTCGAACTGCAACGGCAGTTCGAAATCGCTCTTTTTCAGCAAGGCGATCGCATCCTGTAGATCGTCGCGCTTTTTGCCGCTGACGCGCAGTTTTTCGCCGTTGATCTGGGCTTCCACCTTGAGCTTGGCCTCCTTGAGCGTGGCAACGATCTTCTTGGCCAGCTTCTGCTCGATGCCTTGCTTGACGGTGACTTTCTGCCGCGCGCCAGCCAGATTGGTCTCCACATCGCCAAACTCCAGGCAGCGCACGTCGATGCCGCGAGCAAGCAGGCGCGCGCGCAAAATGTCGGTCATCTGCTTGAGTTGGAAGTCGCTGGGCGCGGACTGGGCGATGACCTGATCGTCCAGTTCGAACGCGGCCTGCACGCCCTTGAAGTCGAAGCGCGTGGCCAGTTCCCGATTGGCCTGATCCACCGCATTGGTCAATTCGTGCTTGTCCACTTCGGAAACGACGTCGAAGGACGGCATGGCGATTCCTCGAAAAAAGAACGTCTATCCTACCGATGTCGTTGCCGCGCTGCTGCCCGCACCGTGCCAGCCGCCGCATCGGGACACCCCGCATCCGGCATACACTTGCCCGCCCGCGCTCTACACAACGTCGCCGCCGCCATGGACCCCACGCCCGCCCACCACACCGCCGATCCCATCGCACTGACCCGCCAGTGGCTGGAACGCGCGGTGATCGGTCTGAACCTGTGTCCGTTCGCCAAGGCGGTGTACGTCAAGCAGCAAGTGCGCTACGTGCTCAGCGATGCGACCACGCCCGAGGCCCTGCTCGAAGAATTGGCCGAGGAACTGCTGCTGCTGCGCGATACCCCAGCCGAACAGATCGACACCACGCTGATCGTGCATCCGCAGGTGCTGCAGGATTTCCTGGACTACAACGACTTCCTCGACAACGCCGACGCGGCGGTCGACGCACTGGAACTGCTGGGCATCCTGCAAGTCGCCAGTTTCCACCCGCACTATCAATTCGCCGGCACCGCAGCGGACGACATCGGCAACTACACCAATCGCGCCCCCTTCCCCACCCTGCACCTGCTGCGCGAGGACAGCGTGGAACGTGCCGTGGCCGCGTTCCCGGACGCGGACGTGATCGTGGAACGCAATCTGCAGACGCTGGAGACACTGGGCGTGGACGGCTGGAAAACATTATTCGGATAAGCCGCCGATCCGGGCGTTTTCCTCCGGCAAGGATCGACCATTGTAGGAGCAGGACCAATCGCGACAGGTTGCCCAGTCACCCCTGCCACTGTCACCGCACATCGCGCATCGTGGTTTTCCTGAACCCAGGATGTTCCCGGCGCAAGGCATGCGCACTTTGCGCAATCCAGACGGCTACTCGAATACCTGCGCCAGCTCCATTGGCTCCAGCGCACGCCACTGCCCGGCCGGTAGTGCGTCCAACGCCAGGCCACCGATACGGCTACGGTGCAGCGCGAGCACATGGTTGCCGACCGCGGCGAACATGCGTCGCACCTGGTGGTAACGGCCCTCGTGCAAGACGACGCGCACCTGACGCGGCCCCAGCACCTCCAATTGCACCGGCAACAAGGGCGTGGTTTCGCCATCCAGCAACAACGTGCCACTGGCGAACTGCGCGGCCTCATCGCCACGCAGATCCTCGGCCAGGGTCGCCTCGTAGATCTTGGCCAGACGCGACTTCGGCGAAACGATGCGATGCAGCAAGGCGCCGTCGTCGGTCATCAACAGCAGACCGCTGGTATCGCGGTCCAGGCGTCCGACCGTGGACATCAGCGGCGACCGCAGGCGAAACCGCGATGGCAACAAGTCGTAGACGATACGTCCAGGGTCCTTGGTCGAACAGGTGTAGCCGACCGGCTTGTGCAACGCCAGGATCAGCCCCGGCGGCGGATCCAGCACCTCGCCATCGACCCGGATCGCCGCGTGCGGGACCTGATCGTCGGCATACAGGACATCGCCATCGGCATCGGTGATGCGTCCCTCACGGAACATCAGCGCCACTTGCTTGCGGCTGCCGTAGCCCAGGTTGGCCAGGTGTTTGACCAGCTTCATCGACGTTCCGTCATGCGACTGCGCACTGCACAGATCAGCTTGAAACCGTCGCGGGTGGCAACCACTTCGGTCGCGCCGAAGCTGGCATCCAGCACCGCCTCGTAGGGCAGGTGCCGGTTGGCGACCAGATACAGGCGCCCGCCGGGCGCCAGCGCCTGCGCGGCCACCGCGATAAAGCGGCGACCGATGTCCGGTCGTTCCATCCGCCCGGGCGCGTGGAACGGCGGATTGCTGACGATGACGTCGTAGTGCGCAGGCAATCCCACGGTCACATCGTGCCAGTGGAAACCCAACGCCACCGTGGCCGCAGTCTGTGCCAGGTTGTGGCGCGCCAACGCCAACGCGCGCGCATCGGCCTCGAACAGATCCAACGCCGTGATCTGTGGACAGCGCGCCAGCAATTCGGCCGACAGATAACCGTAGCCAGCACCGAGATCGGCGGCACGGCCGCGCAAGTCCGCCGGCAAATGCGCGGCCAAGAGCGCCGAAGCCGGGTCGATGCGGTCCCAGGCGAACACACCGGGACGGCTACGGAAGCGCCCGTCGAGGATCGGCCGCGGCGCGTCCAGGGCCGCCCAGCGCTGCTGCAAAGCGGCGTCGTGCGTCTGGTGCAGGGGCGCGGTCCAATACACCCGGCAGTGGTGCTTGGTCAGCTTGCCGCCGAGGCCAGTCAATTGCCGCAGGTCGTCCTCGCCGGAGCGCGCGCCCTCATTATTCGCTTGGCAGGCGACCACCACGCCACCGGGCGCGGCCAGCGCCAACGCACGTGCCAGCAGGGCCCGCGCCTCCTCGCGCTGGCGTGGCGGTAACACCAGCACCAGCGCATAACCGCCAGGATCGTCGTGGCTATCAACCTGCTCCGCACGAACCTCCCAGCCACCCTGCTGCAAAGCCGTGGCAAATGGGCGGTAATCCTGTTCGCAGACCAGTTGCGTCGCCTGCGCATGCTGGCGCAGCGCCCAACCCTCGCGCGCGCGCAAGAACAGCACCTTGCCGTCCGGCCAACGCAGGCTGCCCTGGGCGAACGGCAGGAACAGCGTGTCGAGGGGAGCATCTTGCACAGCCGGCATCTGGAATCGCACTCGGGTGGGACGCCCATTCTACCGGGAGTGCGACAGTTGACTGGACTTTGCGCGAATCCAACGTCGCTTTGATGCGCCGGCAACATGTGCGCGCCTAGTGTGGGATGCACCCAATGCTTGGAGAAGCAACATGCGCGCAGTCTTCATCGGTGGTGTCGTCGACAACAGCGAAGTGGAACTGGATGGCAACCAACCGCCGTTGCACTATCCGGACAGCGCCGACAGTCAACGCCTGCGCTATCGTCTGCACCAGCGTGGAGAGCGCGACGACGGCCGAGTGGTCTACGCCATTTACGCCGCACCAGGACTGGACGACACCGAGGTCAAGCGCGTGTTCAACGAACGCGGCTATGCGCGCCGCTTCGGAGTGGAACCGGCGCTGGTGGCGCATTGAGCGCTCTAAAAGTGGCTCACAAAACGTCGCGAGTTGCTGTCGGGCAGTGGCGGGCAGCGCGGAGGACATGAAAATTCCGAGCACTGTCAGCGTCCGTCCAGCGGCGACGCAGTCGTTTTGTTAGTTACTCCGCGTGGGAGTGCGGCAACCGCTCATGCCTATCTGCCCATCTTCGGCGTGACCCGCCAGACCACGTTGCCGACATCGTCGGCGACCAGCAACGCGCCCGGCTTGTCCACCGCCACACCCACCGGGCGGCCTTGCGCGCGGCCTTCGACGTCGAGAAAACCGGTCAGCACATCCTGCGGCTTGCCAATGGGCTTGCCACCGACAAAGGGGACGTAGATGACCTTGTAACCGGAGGGCGGATCGCGATTCCAGGAGCCGTGCTGGCCGACGAAGGCGCCACCACGATAAGCCGGCGGCAACAACGTACCTTCGTAAAAGACCAGGCCCAGCGACGCCGTATGTGCGCCAAGCGCATAGTCTGGCTTGATCGCGCTCGCTACCAACTGCGGATTTTGCGGCTGCACCCGCTCGTCCACATGCTGGCCGTAATAGCTATAGGGCCAGCCGTAAAAACCACCCTCGCGCACCGAGGTCATATAGTCCGGGACCAGATCGCTGCCGAGTTCGTCGCGCTCGTTGACCACCGTCCACAGCGTGTCGGTGCCGGGCTGCCAAGCCAACCCCACCGGATTACGCAGGCCACTGGCGAATACCCGGGTGGCGCCGCTGGTCACATCCACTTCCAGGATCGCCGCGCGGTTGAGCTCCTGTTCCATGCCATTCTCGGCAACGTTGCTATTGGAACCCACGCCAACGTAGAGCTTCTTACCATCGCGACTGGCCAACAGACTCTTGGTCCAGTGGTGATTGATACCGCCGGGCAGGTTGGCGACGAAACTGGGCGCAGCACTGATTTGGGTATCGCCATCATTGTAGGGGAAGCTGACGAGCGCATCGGCATTGGCAACGTACAGGCGGTCGCCGACCAGGGCCATCCCGAACGGGGAATACAGGCCCTTCAGAAACTGCGTGCGCACTTCGGCCACGCCATCGCCGTCGGCATCGCGCAGCAAGGTAATGCGATTGGCACTGGATACCGCGGCACCGGCCTTGGCCATCATCGCACTCTGAATCTTGTCGCGCAGGCCACCGCCTTGCGTATCCGGCGCTGGAGGTGCCGCGGTCTCGGCCACCAACACATCGCCGTTGGGCAGGACATACAGCCAGCGTGGATGATCCAGATCGCGCGCGAATGCATGCACCGCCAGGCCAGCGGCCGGTACCGGCATGGCACCGTCGACCCAGCCCTTGACCTCGGCGATCTTCACAGTGGGAATCATCTGCTTCACCGGATCGGGCAATACTGGATCCGGCCCCATGCCATCCTCGATGGAATATTTGGCGGTGTCGCCGCAAGCGGCGAGCAGGGCAACCGCAAGGGAGCACACCACCCAGCGGGCACGAATCGACGAAAACATGGACATGCGTCGTAGAGATCCAGGAAATCGGGCGGACGACGATGATGCACAGCCCCGCCACAGAAAAAGTGAAAGTCATGTCAAGAAGCGGCAGCACAGGGATCACGGCACCAGAACCGCCACGGCCATCGGCACACCGTGCGGATCGTGCAACCAGAAAATTCATGCCGCATCGACGGGATCGCCCAGGTCGTCAATGCGCTCCTGAGCAGTACCACCTTCACCGCCGCCTGCGCCGCGCAGCCTGTATCCCCTGCAAAATCGAGACCGTCCTGGGGCACACGCGCCCATCATCGCACCCGCGACGCACATCGGCCTGCGACGCGACTCAAGCTTGTCGCGCGAAGCGCACCGCCGACACCAACTGCGCCACGCTGTACGGCTTGGCCAGATGCTCCTGGAACCCGGACTGCAACGCGCGGCGACGATCGTCGTCGCGCGCCAGCGCGGTCACCGCCACCGCCGGCAGTTCGGCCGCACCCAGGCACATGATCTCGCGCACGGTGCGAATCAGGCCATAGCCGTCCATGCCCGGCATGCCGATATCGGTGACCAAGACGTCGATGGCGGTATGGCCACCATCATCGAGCACCTCCAGCGCTTCGCTGGCGGAACCGGCCACGACGACCTCCGCCCCCTGCGCTTCAAGCAAGCGCCGCAGGTAATCGAGCATATCCGGCTGATCTTCCACCGCCAGCAGACGCATGCCCTTGAGCGCATAAGCCTCGACCACCTTCTCGGACGTCGCGAACGCACGCACCTCGCGCAACGGACGCTTGCACGATACATCGCGGTGCAACGGCAGGCGCACGGTGAACACCGCGCCGCAACCGCGACCCTCGCTGGCCGCGCTGATCTGTCCCCCGTGCATCTCCACCAATTGCTGCACGATCGCCAAGCCAAGACCCAGCCCGCCATGCAGGCGCGTGGTGGTGCTGTCGGCTTGGCGAAACCGACCGAACAGATGCGGCAGGAAATCGGCAGGAATGCCATCGCCGGAATCGCGCACCGCGATGTTGACGTGCTCGCCGTCTGCATCCACCTCGATCGTCAAGGCAATGCGCCCATGCGCAGGCGTGAATTTGATCGCATTGGACAACAGGTTCCAGAACACCTGCTGCAAACGCGTGGCGTCGCCCAGCACCATGCACGGCTGCAATGGCGCCTGCAGGGTCAATGCCTGATCCTTGCCATCGGCCACAGGCTCCTGCGCGCGCATCGCCTCGCGCACCTGCTCGGCCAGATCCAGCGCTTCTACTTCCAACTGCACCTTGCCCAGCAGCATGCTGCTGAGATCGAGCATGTCCGAGATCAACCGCTGCTGCGCACGCGCGCTACTGGCAATGACCGACAACCCCTTGCTGCTCGGATCGTCCGGCAGCAATCGCTGCAACAGCAGGTCGCTCCAGCCGAGGATGGTGGTCAGCGGCGTACGTAGCTCGTGCGACAAGGTGGCCAGAAATTCGTCTTTCAGCCGTGCCATGCTCTCGGCAGCGTTACGCGCAGTACGCTCGGATTCCAGCAGTTGCTCACGCGCCAGTTCGATATCGCGGCGTTCGGTGACGTCCGGACTGCTGCCGGCCAGACCGATGAACTGACCCTCGGCGGAGTAACGCGGCACTGCGGTCATTTCGACCCAGCGCCATTGGCCGTCATGGCGGCGCGCACGCACCAGCGCACGCAGGTTGCGTTGATCGCACAACGCATTCCGCAATTCGAAAGCGAACACGCCTGCATCCTCAGGATGCAGCACATCGCTCCAACTCGGACGTGCATCGTCGGCCTGCATATCGATGCCGAAGAATTCCGCGTAGGCGGTATTGGTGAAGCGCAATTCACCGCTGACATCCAGCACCCACACCGGCATGGGCAAGCCCTCGGCGAGCGCGCTGAAGCGCGCCTCGCTTTCGGCAAGATCGCGCTCCACCCGTTTGCGCTCGGTGATGTCGAGAAACTGCACGGCGATTTGGCACAGCTCTGGCGCGCCGATACGAAACGCATCCACCGCCCACCAACGGCCCTGCTCGGCGGCAAAGCTCTCGAACTTGGCCGAACGGCCGCTCAGCGCAACTTCGCCGTAACGCTGGAACCAGAGCTCCTCATGAGCCGGCGACAACTCGCGCATGCGTCGGCCGACCACGTCGTGCATGCCGGTTCGGCGTTCGAACGCCGCATTGACCTCCAGGAACACGTAATCCACCGCACGCGGGCCATCGAACAACACCTGGACCACCGAAAAGCCGTAATCGATCTTGTCGAAAATCTCGCGGTAATGCAGATCCTTCGCCTGCGCGAGTGGAGACGAGGAAGAATCGGAACTGGCATACATGACGGCAATTGTTCTAGACGCGGCCTGCGTTGGCGAATGGGCGATGCGATCAGCCTCCCCAGCACAGACAGCACGCCAGGACACCAAGGATGAACCTCCATCTTGTTGAAACGGCCCGGCTGCCGTCAAGCCTTGGCCGCAACCGGCCAGAAGCGCCACTTGCCTTAGCAGACGCAGCGACACGCTCTGCACGAACGCTTCGGCACCTTCGGCAATCCATCTGTGGCATGCGGGTCGGGCGTATGGCAGCGCGTGTGCAACGCCTTGACTGAGATACGAACATCATGCGCGCCGCTGGATGGATTGTGCGCGGTAGCGCTGACATCGGCAACGCGACGGCCCGTAGCACGGTGGGCCGCCGCGTACATCAACGGCTGTTAATTGTTTATTTCAACGGTTCGATCGTTAAAGTCCCTGCATCATATAATTCTTTCGAAATAGTAATCAGTAGATTGCGCGTACTATTCACGTTGTACCCAGTCACGTATGATCCGATTACATATGAATTACAGGCATCATCTCGCATCGCATACACGTCGTAAGTGGAACCGACTAATAGAATCGGAACGCGGCCGTAGCCGGGCTGATTATTTGTCGGCGGAACCAGCTGGACACACCCCGGCGTGTTACTATGATGACCGGTGACTTGTATCATCAGTGATTTCGCCCCGACGTCATAATTTTTCGTAATAGCAGACACGATTTTTACTTGTGCGCTACCGGATGTGGAAGCACCTGCAGCCAGTGCGAGCACCGTGCATATCGCGGCTTTGCGGAAATTCCGAATGGTCGAATGTGTGTACATGAGGATGCCTCTTGATAATGTGGCGGGGGATGCGATGCACTGACCAACCGTTGGGGGACCGGTTGTTAATGCAAGACACTCGCCATTATTAGGCAGGCTTCGTAGTAGTTCGCCATGAAGCAACGACGAAATGAGTTTCGTATCACAAAATATTTACAGTGGACTGAGCGCGACGCTTCCAGACACGATCGCATCGCCCCGCCCTGTCAGGATATGGGCCAGGGGACACCATTTAGAGCGGCTAACAAAACTACTACGCAGCCACCAAACGGGTGCGGACGGCGCACAGATGAATCAGCGAACAATCCGCCGTGCCATCGACGCCCCCCATGTCAGCGTAGTTGTCGCCCGGATAGGATTTACAGCGGGGGCGATAACGAGAGGTTGACGTGGCACGATACGGACAGCAGTTCAAGGACAAGGCGGTGGCGCGGTTGCTGTCGCCAGAGAGTACGTCGGTGGATGCGCTTTCGCTGGAGATTGGAGTCTCGGAAGCGACGCTGGAACGCTGGCTGAGCCAATCGTTGGCCGAGCCACCGCGAGCCGGCGTGTGGACGGCGGCGGCGCGGTTTGATGCGGTGTTGACGACGGCGAGCCACGTCCAAGCCGAGCGCCGAGCACGCACATCGCCACCGCGCCGGGCCAGGTCTGGTGCTGGGACATGACCTATCTGCCCACCGACGTGGTAGGGCACTGGTATTACCTGTTCCTGATCATGGACGTGTACAGCCGCAAGATCATCGGCTGGGAGGTCCATGAGCGCGACGGCGCCGACCACGCCACCCAACTGGTCCAGCGCACCGCCTTGGCCGAGCAGATCGCGCTCAAGGCACCAGACCAACGCCCCGTGCTGCACGGCGACAATGGCGCCGCGCTCAAGGCCACCAGCGCGCTGACGATGCTGCACTGGCTGGGCATCAAGCCCTCGTACTCGCGCCCGCGTGTGAGCGACGATAACGCCTTCGTCGAATCGTTGTTCCGCACCGCCAAGTACCCGCCTGAGTTTGCGAACAAGGGCTTTGCTGACCTGGAGGCTGCGCGCCAATGGGCGGCCAGCTTCGTGCAGTGGTACAACCACGCGCATCGGCACAGCGGCATCGGGTATGTGAGTCAGCAACAACGCCATACCGGCCAGGACTTGGACCTGCTGCAAGCACGCCATGCACTGTATCAACAGGCCCGTCATGCCCATCCCTTGCGTTGGAGTGGCCCAACGCGAAGCTGGGAACGGATCCAGGCGGTCACGCTCAATCCCGAAAACGATACGGTCGTCGCGGCAACGACGCAGACTCCAATTGCCGCATGAGACAGGCGAAAACTACCTTTACATGCACCGGTCACCGCGATTGCAGACATGGCGGCACGCGCGCACACTTGATCGACACGTGCTTGGAGATCCGCCATGACGATCCGTTCTGCCTGGATGGCGCTGGCTATCGCCTGCCTGTGGGCGGGCGGGGCCTGCGCCGAGGTCCGCAACGTCACCGATCCGCAGGCCGCGCGCAGCATCGCCGGCGACAGCCCGGTGCATGTCGGCTGGGCCGACCCGGCCACCTTCAGCGAACTGCGCCAGAGCCGCAACCGCTGGGACGCCGAGCGCGGCGACTGGGTACACGATCTGGCCGCATACCTGCAGAAGCAGGCAAGCAAGCAATTGCAGCCCGGGCAACGCCTGGACATCGAGCTGACCGACATCAAGCGCGCTGGCGACTACGAGCCCTGGCACGGCCTGCAATGGAGCGATGTCCGGGTGATGCGCGACATCTACCCGCCCCGGATCAATTTGACCTTCACCCTGTATGGTGCCAATGGCCAAGTCGTGGAACAGGGCGAGCGCAAGCTGTTGGACGGCAGCTATCTGCTCAATAGCTCGCTCGGCCTGAACACCGATCCCCTGCGCTACGAAAAGCGCATGCTCGACGACTGGCTGCATCGCGAGTTGCGCAAGGATGCCACCGTTGCAGAGCGCTGATGCGGCGGGAGCGCGAGCCGCCCCCTAACCGCCCAGGTAGTGGCGCGGCGCGCGCTTGAGCCCGCACAGCAGGCGATAGGCACTGGAAGCACAGCGTGCGGCCAGCGCATCGATCCGCGGTTGTGCGCCCCACAACTGCACCACACTGCCAAGCCCGGCCTGCGGATGCTCGGTCAGATCCACGGTCAGCATGTCCATGGACACGCGTCCGATCAGCTCGCCCGGCATCCCGTCGATCAGCACCGGCGTGCCGTTCGACGCGAACTGCGGATAACCGTCGGCATAGCCGATCGCGACCACCCCCACCCGGGTCGGCCGCGGCGCGACGAAGCGCGCACCGTAGCCAACCGGCTCGCCGGGCGCCAGATCGCGCACCGCGATGACCTTGGATTGCAGGGTCATCACCGGACGCAGTTCGCCCGGTAGCGCCGCTGCCGCCGCGAACGGGTCGGCGCCGTACAACATCAGACCGGGACGCGCCCAATCGCTGTGCACCTGTGGCCAGCCCAGCAAGGCTGGCGAATTGCACAGACTGATCTCCCCGGCCAGGTCGGCGGTGGTCTGTCGGAACACCTCGACCTGTTCCAGTGTGCGTGCGCTCTCCAGCTCGTCGGCGCGCGCGAAATGGCTCATCAGCACCAGCCGCTCGACCTGCGGCAACGCGCTCAGCCGCGCATGCGCGGCACGAAACGCGTCCGGGGCTAGACCGAGCCGGTGCATGCCGCTGTCCAGCTTCAGCCACAGGCACAGCGGCTGCGGTGCGTCGAAGGCGGCGATCGCCTCCACCTGCCAGGGCGAGGCCACCACGCACCACAGCCGATGCGCGGCGACCAGCGGCAATTCGTCGGCCTCGAAGATACCTTCCAGCAGCAGGATCGGCGCCGCGATGCCGGCCTGACGCAGTTCCAGCGCCTCCTCGATGCAGGCCACCGCGAACCCGTCCGCCTCGGCCTCCAGCGCGCGCGCGCATGCCACCGCGCCATGCCCATAGGCATCGGCCTTGACCACCGCCAGCACCTTGCCGCCCCCGAGCCGCCGAGCCAGACAATAGTTATGGCGCAGCGCGTCGAGATCGATCAGCGCACGAGCTGGGCGCACGCAGCAGCCTCCGCAGCAAGTGCGCTGGCAGCACGTGAATAACGGAACAGATCCAGACCTTCGCCGTCGATCTGCGGCTGACGCGAGGCAATCAAGTCGGCCAGATAGCGGCCGGAACCGCAGGCCATGGTCCAGCCAAGGGTGCCGTGGCCGGTATTGAGGAACAGGTTGCGGTAGCTGGTGGCGCCGACCACCGGGGTGCCGTCCGGGGTGGCCGGGCGCAGCCCGGTCCAGAATTCGGCGGCGGCCAGATCGCCTCCGTACGGATACAACTCGCGCACTACCTTCTCCAGAGTGGCGCGGCGCCGCGCCGGCCGCGACAGGTCGAAACCGGCCAGTTCGGCCATGCCACCGACGCGAATGCGCTGGTCGAAGCGAGTGATCGCTACCTTGTAGGTTTCGTCCTGGATGGTGGAGATGGGCGCCCGTGCAGGATCGCGGATCGGCAGGGTCAGCGAGTAGCCCTTCAACGGATACACCGGCAGGCGGATCCCCAACGGCGTGAGCAACGCCGGGGAATAGCTGCCCAGCGCGACCACATAGCGGTCGGCGCGCTCCACACGGCCACCAATGCGCACGCCATCGAGGCGGTCGCCATCGGCCAGCAACGCCTGGATCGTCTCGCCATGGCGAAACTGCACACCCGCCGCCGCCGCCAGCGCGGCCAGACGCTGGGTGAACAAGTGGCAATCGCCGGTCTGATCATTGGGCAGGCGCAACGCACCAACCAGCGTGGCGGGTGCGTCGGCCAGGGCCGGCTCGACCCGGGCAATGCCGGCGCGGTCCAGCAACTCGTAGGGCACGCCGTACTCGCGCAGCACCGCGATGTCCTTGGCCGCGCTGTCCAACTGGGCCTGGGTACGGAACAACTGGGTGGTGCCGAGCTGACGCCCTTCGTAGGCGATACCGGTCTCGGCGCGCAACTGATCCAGGCAATCGCGGCTGTACTCGGACAGGCGCACCATGCGCGCCTTATTGATCGCATAGCGCTCAGCCGTGCAATTGCGCAACATCTGCGCCAGCCACAGGTACTGCTTGAGATCGACGGTGGGGGTGATCGCCAGCGGCGCGTGGCGCTGAAACAACCACTTCAACGCTTTCAGCGGCACACCGGGGGCAGCCCACGGCGAGGCGTAGCCGGGCGAGACCTGCCCGGCATTGGCATAGCTGGTCTCCAGCCCGGCCGCTGGCTGGCGGTCGACCACGGTCACATCGCAACCGCTGCGGACCAGATACCACGCCGTGGCCGTACCGATCACACCACTGCCGAGAATCAAGACCCGCATGCATCTACCTCGTCTGGATCAAATCCCTGGCTGAATAGGGCCATGGATGGGTTTAGCCGCAGTCTAGGCAGCCGCCCCCGGGATTTTCCCCCAATTTTGGCTCGCACGGTAGGTTAAAACTCTGAGACTCACACACATGGCCCCTGATCCGCTCGCGTTTGAGCAGGCCGAAGAAGCTTTCCACCGGGGCGTTGTGCCCCAAGGGCAGGCTTCGCGCTCGTGGCAGTTGCCGCGCCGACTCATGCGGCAGATCAACCCATGGGATGCCAGGAAACTGCGCCAGTCATTGCTCGTGTAGACCGATCCTTGGTCCGAGTAAACCAGACAACCGGATGCGGGTTTGCGCCGCCAGACCGCCGACAACACGGCCTGCACGACCAACTCGGTATCGGCCCGATCGCGCATCGCCCAGCCGACGACTTGCCTGGGAAAACAGGTCGATCACAACCGCCAGGTACATCCAGCCTTCATGCGTGCGGATGAAGGTGAAATCGCTCGCCCAGGCGGTGTCCGGCTCAGTCACCTCGAACTGCCAATCAAGCAGGTTGGCCGCCGATTTGCACGGCGTTCCAGCATGGAAGCGTGGTTTGCGACCATAGCCCACCTGGGCACACAGCCCCTGCGTGCGCATGAGCCGATGCACCCGATGGCGACTGCAACGTTCACCTTGAACAATCCATCCCATTATTCAGCGCAGCCGCGCATTCGAGGGCAGCGTCGCGATCGCTTCGAATATCAGCCAATGAATTCATTACGCTATAATCCGGCATCACGCCTCTTCGTTCTAAAGAAATTCCGGACGGATCCTTAAAAGAAGCAACGGGTATATGAATGAAGGCCCCACTTCCCAAATCGTACAAGCGTGCGATCAGAACCTGCCCCGACGTTCTTGTGCCAACAATTCGGGCCCGGCCATAGTGTTGCAAAGTCGCAGCAAGAACCTCCGCGGCACTAGCTGTCGCCTCACTAACAAGTATTTCCACGGGAGCTTGCGTGGCCTGTGTCCCTGTAGGTATACGTAGATCACTGTACGGCGCACGCCCTTGCTTGGTTCCAATCAAAATTCCAGGCGGCAGGAAGTTTCCTGCTATACGCCCTATGGAAGTTTCCACACCTCCGTTATTGAATCGCAGATCGATGATGATAGGCATCCCTGGATGAGTACTTACCTGCTGCGCAACCCAAGTCGCATTACTCGTGTTGAAACTGTTGAACTTGATCACCCATGAACCCTTGAACGCATACGCAGTTCGCTCAGTAATCTTTACATTTAGCAGTTTGGCCACGTCGGAATCATTGGGCTCTGTTACTAGATTGATAATATCTCCCTTGGCATTTTTGACGCTAAAGTTCAGCTCTTGTGATTTCTGTCCAGACCCTGATGCTGGCTTGATCCCTATCACCTCATCACCTGGCACAACACCTGCTCGCTCTGCACTGGATCTATTGACGACATCTATTACCTTTATGCCCTTCCCACCATCAAGACCCGTGATCGTCAATTTTAAGGGCACATAGATAATCTCGCTGAATGCACCGGAATTATTATTTATCTCCTTTCCCAATTCTAAAAATGCCGCAGAGTTAAACTTATTTAACTTAATTAAACCCTTATCTTTCTCAACATCACCAGGAAGACTTTGAGTAATTGGGACGGAAGAGATAAAGTATTTCTTGTTACCCCCCGGCGAAACTACATCCACACCTATATCCACACTCCCCTTTTTATAATTTAAACCAGCGACTGACCCAAGAAAAATGTGCCATCCTTCGCGCACGCCCTGCAAATAAAGAGGAGAGGCTGGCTCTATATTCTTAACAAGCGAATATCGCGCTGAGCGGGGCTCCGACATCAGGATCCCTGCTCCTACCGAGACATTCGGCCATAGCAGCCCCACCATATCCTCCTTCTTGGGTAGGCTAACCGCAGCCTCAGAAGGCGTGAAATATGTCAGATGCGAGGACTCCAACAACTCCAGCATTTCTTTAATGACATCCGTTGTTTTATTGTGGCTAAAATCAAGTAGAGGGATTTTTTTCTCATAGGTCTCACGGACTTCACCCCAGTCATATCCATTGAAGTGATCATCATAATACAGGTTATTGACGGCCGACCAAGCCCATACGAACTTATGGAGGTTCATCCTGTAGTTGATCCAGATGGCAATTCCGAGAAATGAAACGGCAACCACCATAAGAACCAAAAGATGTCGCCGTTTAAATGCATATTTAGTCATTTGCGCCCCTCAAATCGAGCGGCCGCGACTGTATGATTATGCCGGCAGAATGTCGTGCAACACAATTAACCCGCTCATATTCCATAGCTAACTTTCCCTTTAATAGTTTACCCAGCTCCTTCGCGTTGCCGAAAGGAGCCGACGCCCCCCTTCCTGAGTAGCAGTCGGGTTTAGAGTCCGTGGTTGATGATATCGCGATTGGCCAACTGTTGGGCGTAGGCCGCCGGGTTCATGCCCCTGATCGCTTTCTTTGGGCGGTGCTCGTTGTAGTCGCGTCGCCAACGTTCGATCTCGGTGCGCGCGTGCAGCAGTATTGGGAACCAATGTTCGTTGAGGCATTCGTCGCGTAGCCGACCATTGCAAGGATTCATCGGTCACCCTCATGCCGCCGAACTTGCTGCGCCACAGGTAGCAGGCAGTAGAAAGCCTTACTGAAGCCATGCCGCCGACACAGGTCCTTGATCGCCACGCCGGCTTCGGCTTCGCGCAGCAAACCAATGATCTGTTCTTCGGGAAAACGCTTCTTCACGCCCAATCTCCTCGGGATAGGGCATTGGACTCCAAACTGGGGGCTATTCAAAATTGGGGGGACATCGTCCGCAACGAACGCGGCCAGCTGTATCTGCCCGCCGCGCTGGACCTGTATTCGCGCAAGATCGTGGGGTGTGGATGCGACCATGCCCGCCGTGCTGGTCTGCACCGCGTTGCAGATGGCCATCGTCCTGCGCCAGTCCACGCCGGGACCGATCCAGCATCTGAATGCACTACCCATCGCCGCTGGGCGCTGCGTCGGTGCCAACGGCAACGGCTTGATCCCCTGCCGACAGCCCTCATCTTTTGCACTCACACGCTGCCACGGGCCATGCCATGCGCCAATTCGACCTCACGCCCCTCAGCGCCGCCGAACGCGAGCGTCTGATCGCCGGACTCGATGCCGAAGCACGGCGGGTCCTGTTGCAGCATGGCACCGAGGCACCGTTCTGCGGCACGTTCCTGGACAACAAGCGCGATGGCGTCTACACCTGCCGGCTATGCGGATTGCCGCTGTTCCGCTCCAGCGCCAAGTTCGACTCCGGCACGGGCTGGCCCAGCTTCTTCGCGCCTTACCACCCGGACCACGTGCGCGAGGTGCGCGACACCAGCCACGGCATGATCCGCACCGAGATCGTCTGCGCACGCTGTGACAGCCATCTCGGCCATGTGTTTCCGGACGGTCCGCCCCCCAGCGGCGAACGCCACTGCCTGAATTCGGTCTCGCTGCAATTCACCGAGCAGGGCCAAGCGCTGCCCAATCCGTTGCGCCGCAGCGGCGGGGAGACCGAACCCGCCTGATCCGCGACACCTCCGCCCCATGGGAGAACCAGCATGCGCGCGTTACTCCGTTTCACTCTCTGCCTGCCCTTGTTACTGACGCTGAACGCCTGCCAGCGCACACCGACATCGCCGCAGGCCAAACCGGCAGGGCCCGCAGCGACCATGGCGCCACCGGCTACGGCGGTCGAACGGCAGACCGACGTCCTGCCCGTGCAATGGCGTTGCGGCGAGGAGCTCGTCCCCGCCGCGCTCGACGCAACCGGCGAGCGCCTGACCCTACGGGTGCGTGGCATCACCCTGGACCTGCACCGTGCCGGGACCGGTACCGAACCGGGAGCACGCTATGCCGATGCGCTCGGCAACACCTTCTGGCAGCCCCTGCCTGACCAGGCCACGCTGACCTTGTCCGGGCAGGGGGAAACGCTCAAATGCGTCCGCCGCGGCAGCGGCGCGATCGGCTGAACCACCGCCTCGGCGAGCACACACGGGGCCAACGCCGCCCCGCATCCAAGGTCGGCCGCCGCTTCGGCCATCGGTCGCACCTTCAGAAACAGGCCGCCGGGCCGACATCAGAGTATCCCCGTTTCGGCCCGCAGGCCCCCCTGCCATGCTCATTATCGTTGGCTTCATCGTCGTCCTCGTCAGCGTCGCCGGTGGTTACGTGCTCTCGCACGGCAAACTCGGCGCGCTGTGGCAGCCTTACGAGCTGATGATCATCGGCGGTTCGGCGTTGGGCGCGTTCCTGGTCAGCACCCCGGGCAAGATCGTCAAGGAAACCATTAGCGGCATCATCGGCGTGTTCAAAGGACCGCAGTACAAAGCCGACGACTACCGCGGCACCCTCACCCTCATCTACGAACTGCTGAACAAGGCTCGGCGCGATGGCTTCATGGCGCTGGAAGACCATGTCGAGAATCCTGCCTCCAGCGCGATCTTCGGCAATTATCCGAAAGTGCTGGCCGACCATCACCTGCTCGACTTCATCACCGACTGTCTGCGGCTGATGATCGGCAGCAATATCGAACCGCACGAACTCGAACCGTTGCTGGAACTGGAACTGGAAAAGCACCACCACGAAGCACTGGCGCCGGCACACGCACTGAGCAAGGTATCCGATGGTCTACCGGGCTTCGGCATCGTCGCTGCGGTGCTGGGCATCGTCATCACCATGGGTTCGATCGGCGGCCCGATCGAGGAGATCGGCCACCACGTCGGCGCTGCGCTGGTCGGTACCTTCCTGGGTATCTTGATGGCGTATGGTTTCGTTTCGCCGCTGTCGGCGGCGATGGAAGCGCGCGCCGAACAAGACGGGCGCATCTACGAATCGGTGAAGACCGCACTGCTGGCCTGCCTGCGCGGCTACAACCCGAAGATCGCACTGGAATTCGCGCGCAAAACCCTGCCGACCAACGTGCGTCCGAGCTTCGCCGACTTCGAGTCGCACCTGAAGACGATCAAGTAACGCGGTCATGGCCGAGACCAAATCCACCGTCATCATCCGTCGGGTCAAAAAGGTCCAGGGCGGCGGTCACCACGGTGGCGCGTGGAAAGTGGCCTATGCCGACTTCGTGACCGCGATGATGGCGTTCTTCCTGGTGCTGTGGCTGGTCGCGGCCACCACCAAGGAACAGCGGGCGGCGATCGCCGAGTATTTTCGCAATCCCAGCCCATTGGCGGGCAAGAGCCCAGCGCCAAGCCCCGGCATGGCCGGGCCCGGCGGCGCCAGCACCTCGATGATTAAGCTCGGCGGCTCCGGGGAGTTGCAACGTGGCAACAACAAGGATCCGTTCGGCAGCAAGAGTCTGAAGGGGGACGACAGCAAGATCTCGCAACGCGAAAAAGAAAAACAGCGTCTGGAATCGCTGATGCAGGAGATGAAGGAAGCCATCGACAAGAGTCAAGCACTGGAACCATTCAAAGACCAGTTACTGCTGGACCTGACCCCGGACGGGTTGCGCATCCAGATCGTGGACAAGGAAAACCGCCCGATGTTCGATCTCGGCAGTGCGGTGCTCAAGCCCTATACACGCGGCATCCTCCACGAGCTTTCCGGGTTTATCAATCAGGTCCCCAACCACATCAGCATCACCGGCCACACCGACGTCACTCAATACAGCGGCAAGAACGGCTACAGCAACTGGGAACTCAGCGCCGACCGCGCAAACGCGGCGCGACGCGAACTGGTTGCCGGCGGCATGAGCGAAGACAAAGTCTCGCGCGTAGTCGGATTGTCATCCTCGGTGCTGTTCGACAAGCAGGTGCCGAATAATCCCATCAACCGCCGCATCAGCATCGTGGTGATGACCAAAGATGCGGAAGAAGCCGCGAGCACCGACGCCGACCACAGCGTCGCCCTTGGCAAACTGCAACCCGATGCCGACACCAAGGTACCGGACCTGAGTACGGCCCCGGCCATCCCCGCCACAGTGCCCGCAACGCCGCCGACAGCCACACCTGCGGCAGCACCCACGACGGCGGCCAAGCCGGAAGTGCAAACCGCGCCGCCGCGCACCACCTCGCCGGAAGTGGCCGCTGCGGCCGCCCGCGACGCGCTGCGCACGATCAACGGCACCGTCACGGTGACAAAGACCCCCAGCGCAGAGACCACCGCACAACGCTGACCCCGCTGCAATTGCATCGACGGCGTCGTGATCGGTCGCCACTACGTGGAGATCGTCCGCGCAACGGCGTTTACAATGGACGCGACTTCGCAGACGAGACCACCGTGTCCAAAACCTCCAAAGCCAAGCGCGACAAGCGCAAGAAGCAGCAGCCGCAGCGCGCCTTCACCCGTCTGGATCGCGAGCAACCCATCGCCAACCACGCCGTGCTGCAGGACGAGAACGGTCGCGTGCTGGCCGCAATCGGCCTGCAGGGGCGGCAGTGGCTGCTTGCGGTCGGTGGTCAGAGTATGGGTAACGCCGACAACCCGGTGCCGATGCTGGCGATGCTCAAGCATCTAGCCAACCTGCAGGAACAGGAAGGCAACACCATCACGCTCGACTATTCAGCGCAATTGCAACAGATGATCGACGTCCTGGCCGCCGCGGAAAGCAAGACCGCAGCAGAGTACCTCGACGCATTGGTCGCCGAGTTCGCCGAACAAGACAACACACAGCGCAGCGATGACGACCACGCTGGTACCGAGCACAATGCGAATGCGATTGCAGGGGCAGACGCAACAGCGAGCAACGCCACCGACGCATTGCATGCAGACGACACGCAACCCCACACCTGAGCGGACGCGATGGCGGTCTACATCGACGATGCGGTGCATCCCTGGCGCGGCCAGCGCTGGGGGCATCTTCTCGCCGATACGCTGGACGAACTCCACGCAATGGCGGCGCAACTCGGTATTCCCCGCCGCGCCTTCCAGAACAAACGCAGCGGCGCACACTACGACATCCCCGCCCCGCTGCGCGAGGAAGTAATCCGCCTGGGCGCGATCCCGGTGTCGCGACACACCCATCGCAAACAGATGAAGGCACTGATCCACCAAGCCCGGGCGCAAGCCCGCGGCGAGGCCAATTGAAAACCGCCATGACAACAGTGCCATAACGCGCTCCAAGCACCGCACAGCAACATGGCCGACAGCCGATGCGCAACACAAACACCAGCCACGCGCACATTTCGGCAGTCTTCCGCTACGCATCCGCTACCCAAGCAAATTCACCATTTGTCTACGGCATCAATAGGCGCAGACATATACTCGAAACAGAGTCACCGAGACTCTTCACGTTTTATATCCATGTCCTCGCATCCCGGTTTGCCGGCGCTGCGGCGTGCCTGTGCATGCGATTCCGGCAATGCGATTCATAGTCCCTCCTGTCACGAAGGTACTTACGCATGAAAAAAGATGTCGCCCTGTTCCGCCACTTCCCTCTGTACCTGTCCTTCCTCGCGGTACTTTCCGCCAACGCGATCGCCGCACCACAAGGCAACCAGAGCGCGACGCCCGAGTTGACCCATCTGCCCACGCAGTTGCAAAGCGCGAAAAAGCTCGGTGCACTGGCACCCAGCACGCCGATCAACGTGATCATGACCTTGCCGTTGAAGGACGGCGCTGGTGCCTACGACTACGCGATGCACGTCTCGCAACCAGGCGATCCGCTCTACGGGCATTACCTCACCACCGGCCAATTCGCCGCACGCTTCGGCGCGCGCCAGAGCGACATCAATGCGGTCAAAGCTTACGCGCAAGCCCATGGCATGCAGATCAAAAGTATCGGTGGTGCCGGCTCGCTGATCACCCTCAATGGGCCTGTCGGCACCTTCACCAAGCAGCTCGCGGTGAACTTCGACCGTTATCAGGATCAGAACGGCAAGACATTCTTCTCGGCCGATCAGCAACCACAGTTGCCCAGCGAACTCGTCGGCCACGTCTCCGGCATCGTCGGACTGCACGACGCCAACCGTTTCGCACCACTGGCCATCAAAGCGCCCACCGATCCAGCAGCACGCGCAGCCATCGCTCAGGATCGCGCCGCGCATGGCCTGCGAGCCGTTCTCCAGGACGCTGGGCATGGTCCCAATGGTGGCTTGAGCCCACAGGACATCCGCAAGGCCTATCAAATTCCCAACCAACTGGCGCCGGGCAAGTCGCAGACCCTGGCGCTATTCGAGCAAGGCGGCTTCCTGAGCAGCGACATCGCCACTTACGAAAAGACGTTCGGGCTACCGAACGTGCCGGTGAAGGTGCGCAGCGTCAACGGCTATGGCGGTGCGGTCAATAATCCAGGCATAGCTGGCGAGGCAGCACTGGACATCGACATGGCGATCGGAGTGAATCCGCAGTTGCGGCAGATCCAGGTCTACGAGGAAGGCGACGACGCTTACCCGACGTCGCTGCTCGCGGCATTGGGCGCGATGGCCGACGACAATACGGCGCAGACGGTCAGCATCTCCTACGGCCTGGATGAGGGGATGCTGGGCACTCAGGCCCTGGCTGCGGAAGGCCAAGTACTGACACAGATGGTGGCACAAGGTCAGGGCGTCTACGTCAGTGCCGGCGACTCGGGCGCCTACGGGGTCCTCGGTGTTGGCTTGAGTGGCCAAGATATGGGCAGCCAACCGCTGGTTACCTCGGTCGGCGGCACCACGCTGTTCACTCGACAGGACGGCAGCTATATGGGCGAAGAAACCTGGAATCTGCTTGGCATCGGATATGGTGCGACTGGCGGCGGCTTCAGCAACTACTGGCCAATCCCCGATTACCAAATGGTCCCCAGCAGCAACGGCGGGACACCCGGCAAAATCAACAAAGTCTCGATCGCCGTACCCAACGGCGGTTCGTCCACGCTGCGCAATTTCCCCGACGTGGCCGCCATCGCTAGCCCCAGCACGGGGGTTGCGGTCTACTCCGAACTGGAAGGCGGCTGGATCATCGTTGGCGGCACCAGCGTCTCGGCGCCGATCTGGGCCAGCTTCATGACAATCGCCAGCCAGGCGCGCCAGACCGTTGGACTGGACCAGATCGGCTTCGCCAATCCGTTCCTTTACAGCAACGTCAACGGCAATACTTCCACGATCAACAGGGATATCCTCGATGGCAGCAACGGCAACGCCAGCCTGTTCAACGGCGCCGCCGGCTTCTCCGCCGGCATAGGCTACGACAACACGACCGGCCTTGGTTCATTGGCATCCACATCGCTATTGGTCAGCGCACTCGTCGATGGCAACGACAGAAGCACGACACCGCCAAGTGAGGTGCGCGGCATCAACATCAGCACCACCAAGGCGAGCGGCACGCTGAAATGGACCACTGCGGCCAACGCGACAGGCTACTTGGTGGTCGCACAGAACTACACCACCGGTGAAATCGCCTCATACGGCGTCACCCGTGGCACGCAATACACGATACAGGACCTCACGCCCAACACGACCTACCAATTCGTGGTCGTCTCCGTGAACAAGGGCGGTTCGAGGGTGAGCGAAGCGGCGATCGCAAAGACGGCCAAGAACTGACATTACAGGCAAGGCGGTCCGGGCCGTGAACGGCCCGGACCCGATCCAGCGCATTCCATCAAAACGGGTCGCTGCCCGGGCGCAGGTCGATCCCGAGGATCGCGGCAAGCCGCTGCATATCCTGATCGTCGCGGCTGCGTGCCATCCAGCCGGCACGGAACGCGTTGCCGGTGTCCCAGCACCAGATGCTGTAACCGTATTCGCGCAGGCGGTCATCGGCCAACGTCAACAGCGACACGGCATCATGGCCCTCGAAGAAATCCTCGTCGTCGACGTCGCCACCCCAATCGATGCGCAGGTTCCAGCGCGCGGCCAATTCATCGACCGCCCCGATCAGCGCCTCGCGATCGTTGCCGTCCACGTAGAAACCCGCGCTCCAGTCGATCGCGTCCTTCAGCGCCCATAGCCAATCCTGGCCCTCGCGCTCAGTCTCGCCAGCAAGTTCGCGGTAGGCATCGAACTGACGCAGGGCGCTTTCCTCATCGCCAGGATTGATCAGCAGCAGCAGGTTCCAGATCAGCCCCTGTTGGGTGTCCGGGTCGTCCTCGTCCACATCGCCGAACCCGTCCTCGGGATCGTCGTAGTCGACACTGTTATCGGGCATAGCGGTGCAATCGGCATCACGGGGCCACCAGTGTGCCGTGCCCGGCGCGGCGACGGAAGCGCGGCGGAACTCGGCAACCGTGCCGCGAGCGTTTATGCTTCGCCACCGGAAGACGGCGCTGTCCGCCGCCACACGCCACCTGACCCGATGTCCGAGACGCCCCCCGATCACCTGGCCATCAACCCGCACAGCCCATTCCACGATACCCAGGCGCTATCGCGCGGTGTCGGCATCCGTTTCAACGGTGTGGAGCGTGACAACGTGGAAGAGTATTCGATCAGCGAGGGCTGGATCCGCGTGCAAGTCGGAAAATCGCGCGACCGCCGCGGCAACCCGATGACGATGAAGATCAAGGGCGCCGTCGAAGCGTACTGGCTCCAAACCAAGTAAGCGCCTGGCTGAGGGATGCGGACGCGGAAAAACTCACCGGCCACGCCGACGAATCCCCTCGACGTGCAACCGATATCCAGACCACGTTCGCCACCAACCCGTTCGTGCGGTTTACCGCTCCCGCACACCGCGGTCGTTCAACTCTTGCGCCGGGCTTCGAGCAGATCCAGGTTGCGGATCAAGCGCCGCGCGATTTCGTCGGAAATCTTGCGTTGATGGGTGAGCTTGAACAATTCCTGACGTTCGGCCTGCAAGCCGGCATTGCGCCACACACCGCCGTGCCTTAAACAGCGTCAATGGCTGCGATAGCCATGCCCACAAAAAGTGCAACAGCAACAGGCCGACATCCGATGGACAACATCAAATGCCCGCCGCGCGTGCATTCGGGCAGTATTTCGCTGTGCATGCGCTGTCCAAACGCGCCCGCTATTTGTCTACTTTAGTGACGGGTGTATACCTATACTCGGAACAGAGTCGCCGCGACTCTTCACGCTCCATACATCTCCTCGCATCCCGGCCTGCCGGCGCTGCGGCGTGCCTGTGCATGTCGTTCCAGCAATGCGATTCGCAGTCCCTCTCATCACGAAGGTACTTTTGCATGAAAGATGTTGCACTGTTCCGTCACCTCCCCCTGTACATCGCCTTCTTTGCCGCTCTTTCCACGAACGCGATCGCTGCATCACAGCAAAACCAGACCATCACGTCCGAGTTGGCCCATCTGCCGACGCAATTGCAGAGCGCGAAGAAACTCGGCGCACTGGCGCCAAGCACGCCGATCAACGTGGTGATGACTCTGCCGTTGAAGGACGGCGCAGGTGCCTACGACTACGCGATGCACGTCTCGCAACCAGGCGATCCGCTCTACGGGCATTACCTCACCAGCAGCCAATTCGCCAAGCGCTTCGGCGCGCGCCAGAGCGACATCGATGCGGTCAAGGCTTACACGCAAGCCCATGGCATGCGGATCAAGAGTATCGGTGGCGCAGGTTCGCTGATCACCGTGAGCGCGCCGGCCGACGCTTTCTCCAAGCAGCTCGGGGTGAACTTCAACCGCTATCAGGATCAGAACGGCAAAGCCTTCTTCTCAGCCGATCAGCAACCGCAGTTGCCCAGCGAACTCGTCGGCCACGTCGGCGGCATCGTCGGACTGCACGACGCCGACCGCTTGGGAACGTTGGCCATCCACGCACCGACCGATCCGGCGGCGCGCGCGGCCATGAACCAGGAACGCACCGCGCACGGCCTGCGAGCAGTTCCCGAGAACATAGGGCATGGCCCCAATGGCGGCTTCAGCCCGCAGGACATCCGCAAGGCCTATACCATCCCCAATCAACTTGCGCCGGGCAAGTCGGAGACTCTGGCGATCTTCGCGCAAGGCGGCTTCCTGAGCAGCGACATCGCCACTTACGAAAAGACCTTCGGGCTGCCGAACGTGCCGGTGAAGGTGCGCAATGTCAACGGCTATAACGGCGCGGTCAACTATGAAATTGTGGCCGGCGAGATAGCACTAGACATCGACACAGCAATCGCAGTGAATCCGCAGTTGCAGCAGATCCTGATCTACGAGGAAGGCGACGACGCGTACCCGGTGGCGTTGCTGGCGGCATTGGGCGCGATGGCCGACGACAATACGGCGCAGACGGTCAGCATTTCCTACGGCGAGGATGAGGAGCTGATGGGCACTCAGGCACTGGCCGCGGAAGGGCAGGTGCTGACACAGATGGTGGCACAGGGCCAGGGCGTCTATGCCAGTTCCGGCGACCATGGCGCTTACGGGCGCACTGGCAGCGGCTTGCACGGCGCGGATCCGGGCACCCAACCGCTGGTCACCTCGGTGGGCGGTACCACGCTGTTCACTCAACAGGACGGCAGCTATCTGGCCGAGGAAACCTGGAATCTGCTCGGCGAGCAATTAGGCGCGACCGGCGGCGGCGTCAGCAACTACTGGCCGATCCCCGCTTACCAACTGATCCCCGACAGCAACGGCAAGCAGGTGTCGATCGCCACGCCTAACGGTGGTTCGTCCACACGGCGCAATTTCCCCGACGTGGCCGCCACTGGCAACCCAGCCACGGCGATTGCGATCTACTCCGAACTGGAGGGCGGCTGGAGGATCGTGGGCGGCACCAGTCTCTCGGCGCCGATCTGGGCAAGTTTCATGACCATCGCCAATCAGGCACGCCGGTATGCAGGCCTGGACGGGATCGGCTTCGCCAATCCGTTCCTCTACAGCAACGTCAAGGGTACCGTCTCCACGGGCACCCACGATATCCTCGAAGGCAGCAACGGCATCGCCAGCCTGTTCAACGGCGTCGCCGGCTTTTCCGCCGGTTTGGGCTACGACAACACGACCGGTCTGGGCTCGATGGCATCCTGGTCGCTATTGTTCAACTCACTGCTGCATGGCAACGACCGCAACACGCCACCGCCCGGTCAGGTGCGCGGCGTCAGCGTCAGCACCACCAAGACGACCAGCACGGTGCAATGGAGCGCGGCGGCCAACGCGACCGGCTACCTGATACTCGCCTATAGCCCCACCAGCCAAATCGTCTCGTATGCGGTCACCCGCGACACGCAATCCATGCTGCAAGGCTTCACACCGGACACGACCTACCAATTCCTGGTCGTGTCCATCAACAAGGGCGGGGCGAAGGTAAGTTCGAAGGTGATCGCCAAGACGGCAAAGAACTGAGGCTCCGGCAGAGGCGGTCCGGGCCGTTCGCGGCCCGGACCTGATCCAACACATTCGATCCATCAAAACGGCTCGCTGCGTGGGCACAGGTCGATTGCAAGCATTGCGGCCAGCCGCTGCATCTCCTGATCGTCGCGGCTGCGTGCCATCCAATCGGCACGGAACTCACTGCCGGTGTCCCAGCACCAGACGCTGTCGCCGTATCCGCGCAGGCGGTCATCGGCCAGCGTCAACAGCGACACGGCATCCTGGCCCGCGGACAAGTCCTCGTCGTCGACGTAGCCTCCCAATCGATGCGCAGGTTCCAGCGCGCGGCCAATTCATCGATCGCCCCGATCAGCGCCTCGCGATCGTTGCAGTCCACGTAGAAACCGGCGCTCCAGTCGATCGCGCCCTTCGGAAAATCGCGCGATCGGCGCGGCAAACCGATGAAGATGAAGATCAAGGGCAGCGTCGAAGCGTATTGGCTCGAAATCAAGTAAGCGCCTGGCCGAGCGATGCGGACGCGGAAAAACCCACCGGCCTGGCCGGCGAACCGCGTTGGCGTGCAACCGATATCCAGGCCACATTCACCACCAACCCGTTCGTGCGGTTTACCGCTTCCGCATACCACGGCCGTTCAACTCTTGCGCCGGGCTTCCAGCAAATCCAGGTTGCGGATCAAGCGCCGCGCGATTTCGTCGGAAATCTTGCGTTGACGGGTGAGCTTGAACAATTCCTGACGTTCGGCCTGCAGGCCGGCATTGCGTAACTGACGCAGCACGTTGTCCAAGCGTCGCGCTTCTTCCGGATCGCTCTCCATCGCATCGCCATGGTCGAGATGACGCTGATACAGCATGCTGACCCGATTGGCCGCTTCGTTGTAGAGATCGGCATGTTCGCTGTCCTGCACCAGCCGCTGACGCAGTTTTTCCACCGCCGCCAACGCCGCACGCGAGGATTCGCGCCGGGCCAGATCCTCCTCCAGACGGTCGCTGGATTCTTCGGGTAATTCCAGGCCGCGTAGTAGCCGCGGCAACGCCAAGCTGGCGACCAACAACGAGGTGACGATCACCGTGCTGGCCAGGAAGATCGCCAAATCGCGCGTCGGGAACGCGGCGCCACTGGGCAACGCCAACGGCAACGTCAGCACGCCGGCCAGGGTAATCGCACCGCGTACCCCAGCCAGAGATGTCGCCACCACCACACGCCACGGCGGACTGCGCCGATGCTCGCCACGACGCCGCGCCTTGAGCAAATTCCAGCGCAGCGACAACCAGACCCACAAGAAGCGCAACAGCAACAGGCCGATGTAGATCGCCAGCGCATAGCCGAGCAACCACCATGGATTCAGGTGCCCGGCTTCGTCGATGTTGTGCATGGCCCCCTGCACGATGCCCGGCAACTGCTCGCCGAGCAGCACAAACATGATGCCCTTGAGGGTGAACTGGACCATGTCCCACACCGCCGAGCGCTGCACGCGCATGCTACCCGGGGCACGGCCGCTCAACTCCACGTAACTCATGCTGATGCCGGCGGCGACCGCGGCGAGAATGCCGGAGGCGTTGATCGACTCTGCCAACAAGTACGCGGCAAATGGCAGCAGCAAGTTGACCAGGATCGCCGCGCCCGGCTCCTCGCCAACCTGCCGCCAGATCCAGCGCTGCGCCAAGCTAGTGCCCAGGACCACCACAACACCAGCCGCCACGCCGACCAAGGCCACCCACAGGAACATCAGCGAAGCAGCGGCGAGCGAGAACGTGCCGGTGGTCGCCGCGGCCACCGCGAACTGGAAGCAGACCAAGCCGGAGGCATCGTTGAGCAGCGATTCGCCTTCCAGGATGTGCATCAGCCGCCTGGGGATCGGCGCGCGCGAGGCGATCGAGGACACCGCCGTCGGATCGGTCGGCGCCACCACCGCAGCCAGCGCGAAAGCCACTGCCAGCGGCATGGTCGGGATCATCCAGTGGATCAGGCAACCCACACCGACCACGGTGAAGACGACCAACCCCAGCGCCAGTTCCAGAATCGCCCCCTTGTCGCGGAACAGACCCTGCTTGGGAATGCGCCAGCCGTCCAGGAACAGCAGCGGCGGCAGGAACAACAGGAAGAACAGTTCCGGCTCGAGCGCGTAGCCTTTCTTGAACACGCCGGCAATGATCGCGCCCAAGCCGATCTGTACCAGCGGCAACGGCAAAGAAAACGGCAACACACGCACCAGATAGCCGCTGGCCACCACCGCCAGCAACATCGCCAAGACTACTTCGATCGAATGCATGCTCGTCCAGACATCAGCACCGCGCCAACAGCACTGTCCATACATGAGTGAGCATGCAAGCAAAGCGCACCGCAGGCGCGCTGTCCAGTGGCGGGGCGGCGTGGAGTCAGGTGGCGTGCTGAAATCGGGTTGGTCGTGGCGCCGGGGGCTTGCGCACGCACGGTGCGGACACGACACCGTATCGGCGACGGTGGTCGCGCAACTCGGCAATGCACATGCACACACTTGCCCGCCCGCAGCCAATCGCGCCGCGCATGCACTGCCTTTTACGCTTCGTCTAGTATGGGGCTGCTACGCCCAACTCCGCGCGCCGAATGCCTCTCCACCGGAAACCCCATGCTGACCATCCAAAAACTCAATGGTTTCATCGACGCCCAGGCGGCAAAGGGCAGCATTACGCAGATCTGGAAATTGATCGGCGAGAATTTCGAGCACGCCCAGGCCAGCCTGCCAGCCGAACAGGCGATGCAGCGACGCGAACTGTCGTTCCATGACCACGTGCAACTGCTGGCCTACCTGTGCCTGCTGCTGGAGGGCGTACCCGGCGACCTGGTGGAAATCGGCGTGTGGAAAGGTAAGTCGCTGGCGCTGATGAACGAGGTCTGCAATCGCCAGCGCCGGATCATCGGCCTGGATCCGTTCGCGCTGCCTAACCAGTTCGAGGAATTCAACCACTATCGTCAGCTGCTGCTACCCAACGCACTGTTTATCCGTGGCTACTCGGAGTTTTGCGCACAGCACTTCTACAACATGACGCCGCAGGTGGCGTTGCTGCATATCGACGGTGGGCACACCGGACGCAATGTGTTACTGGATTTTCTGCTGTATGGCCCCAGCGTGGTGACCGGTGGGTTCGTGGTGTTCGACGACTACGGCGACCACGAATATTCGCCGGAAGTCGGCCCCGCCGTGGACCTGCTGCGCGCGACCGGCTACTTCAACGGCTTCCACGTGCTGGGCTGCGTGCACGGGTTCGAGAATAGCTACGTGTTGCAGCGCCTGTGAGGTATGGCGCGACGACGCGCGGCCGCGATCAGCGGTGCTTCGATGCAACCGCGACGCATGGCGTTTGCGCTGGCCCCACCAGCGCTCAAGTCCTCGGCGAAACCACAATAAGCACGCACGCCGCCCTCGACACGCGCTGACGGTCGATGGCAGCCCACCATGCCAACACGGCGCCGGGAAGCGAAGCGATGCGTCTGGCGCCACTGCCTCACCACCTCCAGCATCTGTTCCGGGGCATAAGCGCTGCTGCGGATGATGCCACTGTTGGAGAGGAACAGATCCTCGATGTCCTACCGCGTGTAGAACTCTATCGTCAGCTTGACCAGTCCGGCAGAGGTGGCACGCACACGACGCACGTTGCTGGAGACGCGTTCAGGCCGACGCACCGTCGAAGCGATAGATGTCCATCGCCAACAACCCGGCATCGATGCCGGCATCGATGCGCTGCGCGCCCAGACCGACGGTGCCGGCCGCTCCCATCGCCACATAGATCGGCAACCAATGTTCGTCGGTGGGATGCGCGCGCTCGGCGAATGGTGCCTGACGGCGGTAGTCCAGCAGCGCCGCCAGGTCGTCGCGGCGCAACGACTGCTCGGTCCATTCGATGAACGGACGCACGTAGTGCGCCTCTTTTCCCTCGGCGTAACGACCCAGGTCGTGCAGGTTGTGGGTGATGCTGCCCGAGCCGATCACCAGCACGCCATCGGCACGCAACGGCGCCAGCGCGCGCCCCAGGGCCAGATGATGGGCCGGGCCCAACTGCGGCTGGATCGACAGCGACACCACCGGGATGTCGGCCTGCGGATACAGCAGCGACAACGGCACCCACACGCCGTGATCCAGGCCACGGCTCTCGTCCATGCCGGGATGCAGGCCCGCGCGTTCGAGTAACCCGGCGACGGTCTGCGCCAGTGCCGGCGCGCCCGGCGCCGGATACTGCATCGCATACAGTGCGTCGGGAAAACCGCCGAAATCGTGAATGGTCCGCGGCCGCGCCGCGGCGCCGACCATCGGTTGCCTCTCCATCCAGTGCGCCGAGGCGACCACGATCGCGCGTGGTCGCGGCAAGGTCGCGGCCAGTTCCGCCAGCCGGATCTCGACCAGACCAGGCTGCAAGGCGGTCATCGGCGAACCATGCGAAATGTACAGCGAAGGCAAACGGACCATGGACAGGCTTCCAAGCGATGGGACACCACACGCGCAACGCAGGAGTGCAACATCGGTGCGCCCATGCAGGAACGCAGGGTATTCCCTGACATATGCGGAATAAATTACCCTCAGGCCGACGATCCATCTCAGGAACAGCAACAATGGATACGCTCGAGGCGATGCGTGTGTTCGTCGCCGTGGTCGATCGCAATGGCTTCAATGCCGCCGCCGACGCGCTAGGCATCTCCACCGCCAGCGTCACTCGCCAAGTCGCATGGCTGGAGCAGCGGCTGGGATCGCGCCTGCTCAACCGCACCACTCGGCGGGTCAGCCCGAGCAGCGTCGGCGCTGCGTACTACCAGCGCTGCCAACTGCTGCTAGCCGAGTTCGACGATATGGAAGCGGCGGTCGGCGAACAGGCACTGACCCCGTCCGGCACGTTGCGGATCAACGCCCCCTTCAGTTTCAGCATCGCCCGGCTGGGGCCGCGTCTGGCCGGCTACAGCGCGCGCTATCCGCAGGTCGCATTGGACCTGTCGCTGTCGGACCGGGTGGTGGACATCGTCGAAGAGGGCTTCGATCTGGCAATTCGCATCACCCGCCACGTGGCGCCGACACTGATCGCGCGCAAGCTCGGCGAAGCGCAGGTGTACCTGTGCGCAGCGCCATCCTATCTGGCGCGTGCCGGTACACCGCGCATGCCCACCGAGATCGCCGACCACGCGTTCCTCAACTACAGTTACATGCCGCTGGATACCCTGATTCTGCACGGCCCGGACGGCGATACCCAGGTGCGGGTACACGGGAGCCTGTGCGCCAACAACGGCGACGTACTTCGCGAAGCGGCCATCGCCGGCATGGGCATCGTGCTGCAACCCGACTTCATGGCCGAAGCCGCACTGGAAGATGGACGCCTGGTGCGGGTGTTGCCAGACCACCAGCTCGGACCAATCGGGGTGTACGCTGTCTACGCCAACCGCAGCCATTTGGCACCGAAAGTACGCAGTTTCATCGACTATCTGGTCGACGTCGGCATCGAGCGCGACATGCACATCGCACCAGGCGCGTGAACCGCACGCACCGGTCGAACACAATATTCCGCCGATAGCAATGATGGCGGCCACTGCGGTTGCGCACAATGCGCGCGCATACCGCCTTCACTCTCAGGAGCCCCCCCATGAGCAAGATCGCAATCGTCTACTTCAGCGGCTACGGCCACACGGTCAAACAAGCCGAGGCCGTGCACGCCGGCGCCGCCAGCGTCGGCGAGGCGACGCTGTATCGGATCGACCAGGACGGCAACCTGCCCGATGGCGCCTGGGAGGCGATCGGCCAGGCCGACGCCATCGTCTACGGCAGCCCAACCTACATGGGCGGCCCTGCCTGGCAGTTCAAGAAATTCGCCGACGCCAGCTCCAAACCCTGGTACGCGCAGGCATGGAAGAACAAGATCGCCGCCGGCTTCACCAACTCGGCCTCGGTCAACGGCGATAAGTTCTCCACCATCGCCTATTTCTGGACGCTGTCGCAGCAACACGGCCAACTCTGGGTCGGTACCGGCGTAATGCCATCCAACACCAAGGCGCACGGTCCCGACGATGTGAACTGGACCGCCGGCTCCGGCGGTGCGCTGGCGATCTCGCCAGCCGACGCGTCGCCGGACGAGGCGCCACGCCGCGGCGATCTGGAAACCGCCCGCCTGCTGGGCAAGCGGGTAGCGGAGTTTGCGGCCAAGCTCAAGCACTGAGCCACAAGGCCGATCGCGCATCACGCCGCCGCGGCACGGTCACGTCGCGGCGGCATGCCGGCTGCAGCGGCACGGCGGCCTGCGTATTGACCATGCTCGGGTAAGCCCAGTGCATGCGCAACCTCGCCACCCGCCGTTCGCGCATTATCCAAGCACAACACCACGCCCCTGCTCTAAAGGAGTACGTCCGCATGCAAACCCGTGCCCTTGGCCGCAACGGCCCTCGCGTTTCCGCCCTCGGCCTCGGCTGTATGGGCATGAGTGCTTTTTACGGTGGTCGCAGCGACGACAATGCCGCGATCGCAGTGATCCATGCCGCGCTCGAACGCGGCGTCAGCCTGATCGACACCGCCGACATGTACGGCCCACACACCAACGAAGTGCTGGTCGGCAAGGCGCTGACCGGACGCCGCGAGCAGGCCATCGTGGCGACCAAGTTCGGCATCAAGCTGGATCCGGCCAATCCCGCCGCGCGCAGCATCGAAGGACGTCCGCAGTACGTACAGTCGGCTTGCGAAGCCAGCCTGCGCCGCCTGGGCGTGGACCACATCGACCTGTACTACCAGCACCGGGTGGATCCGAACGTACCGATCGAGGACACCGTGGGCGCCATGGCGCGGTTGGTGGAACAAGGCAAGGTGCGCTTCCTGGGCCTGTCCGAAGCAGCCGCCGCGACCATCCGCCGCGCCCATGCAGTACACCCGATCACCGCCGTCCAAAGCGAATATTCGCTGTGGTCGCGCGATCCAGAACACGATGGCGTGTTCGACACCGTGCGCGAACTGGGCATCGGCTTCGTGCCCTACTCGCCGCTGGGCCGCGGCTTCCTGACCGGCGCGATTCGCACGCCGGAAGATTTCGAGGCCGACGATTACCGCCGTCATTCGCCACGCTTTCAAGGCGAAAACTTCGCCCGCAACCTGCAACTGGTGGAACAGGTACGCTCCCTGGCCATAGCCAAGGGCGTGTCCCCAGGCCAGTTGGCGCTGGCCTGGGTACTGGCGCAAGGCGAGGATTTGGTGCCGATCCCGGGGACCAAGCGCCTGGCCTACCTGGAGGAAAACTTGGGAGCGCTGCAGGTGATGCTCGACGCCGAAGAACTGGCTCAGATTGAAACGATCTTCCCGGCTGACGCCGCCGCCGGCACCCGCTACCCGACAGCCATGATGGCCACGCTGCAGGGCTGAACCGTCGCCGAATCGCATCATACCGACGTGATTTCGTTCATCGTCCCCGCCCACGACGAAGCCGCCTTGATCGGCGACACCCTCGCCTCGCTCCACATCGCCGCGCAGGCGTTGCGGCTGGAGTACGAGACGCTGGTCGTCGCCGATGCCTGCTCCGACGACACCGCACAGATCGCCCGCCGGCACGGCGCGCAGGTGCTGGAGGTGCAGTTACGGCATATCGCTGCAACACGCAATGCCGGCGCCGCAGCCAGCCACGGCCACCACCTGGTGTTCGTCGACGCCGATACCCAGGTCAATACGCCGCTGCTGGCGGCCGCGTTGCGTGCCCTGCACAACGGCGCGGTCGGCGGCGGCGCCCGGGTACGCATGCTCGGCGACATCGCCTGGCACGAGCGCATGGGGCTAGCCGCATTCGGTTGGCTGTTCCGTTGCACCGGCATCGCACCCGGCTGCTTCCTGTTCTGCACGCGTCGCGCGTTCTTCGCCGCCGGGGGCTTCGACGAGCGCTATTACGCTGGCGAGGACGTGGCATTGAGCCGCACATTGGCACGGCAGGGACGCTTCGTAATCCTGCGCGAACAGGTGTACAGCTCCGATCGCAAACTGCGCAGCTTCAGCAAGAGCGAACACCTGACATTACTGCTGCAACTGCTACGCCACGGCCGCGGCATGCTGCGTTCACGCGAGAGACTCGACTTCTGGTACGGGCCTCGCCGCAGGCGCTGAGCGCACAACCACGGCTGTCGAGACAGATATGCCCTGCCACAACGACAGTGACGAACAGGTGATGCCGAGGGACCAGCCCTCCCCCTAAACACCAGGCAAGTCAAGCCTTTGGGGCCTCTAAACTGCCCTATAATCGACCTCATTCTGAATCTTCTCGCAGCCGCGGACTGGGATACCTGTGGAATGGATTACCCATTTAGTCAGCAATGACACGTTGTTTATTGTCAACGCGTTGCTAGCGGCGGTCTCGTCCCTGATGTTCCTTGCACTGTACATGACCGGTCGCAAGGTACAACGAGTCAGGGGGCTACTCATACTCAGCGTGAGTTATGCCGCATACGCCGCCGGCTTCGGAGTGATTATGCTGCCGGCGTTCGGCATCGACTTCCCACATGTGAACATAATGGGCAACCTCACCCTAGACATGGCCACCATACTGGTCCTGTTCGCGGTCAGCGCCTACTTACGCAGGCCGCTACTGCAATGGTGGGTGCTGCTTCCCGTCGCGGCAATCGGCGTCGCCGAGGTTTACTTACTGCAAAAATCGGACAAAGACTATTTCATCATGGTGATCTTCGGCTGCAGCCTGCGCGGCCTGCTGACTATCGCCACCGGGATCATGCTCTGGCACCACGGCAGAAAGATCTCATGCATGGCAGCACGTTTCACCGCCATCTTCCATTTTCTCTGGGCATTGATGCTGTTGTCGCGCATCGGCTGGTGGTCGACCCATCCCAATGTGGATATTGACTACGATCCTACCTCCACCTTCGGACTGCTCTCGCGCATGGTGCTGACCTCCATCATCACGCCCGGCTTTCTGTGGATGCTGACCCATAAGATGAACGACGAATTGATTCGTCATGCCTCGCAAGATGCTCTCACCGGGGTTGCCAATCGGCGCGTCATGTGGCAACACGGCGAATCCAGCGCTCAGGAAGCCCGACGCAAAAGTGAGCCCGTGGCGGTACTGATGGTCGACATCGACAATTTCAAAGCCATCAACGATCGCCACGGCCATGCCGTAGGCGACATCGCCCTGGTGACGATCGCCAATTTAATGTCACAGCAGATCCATCGCCCAGACCTGTTGGCTCGGGTCGGCGGCGAGGAATTCATGATCCTGGTTCCCCATGGCGACGAAGCGGCTGTGCACGCATTGGCCGAGCGCCTGCGGCGCACCATCGAATCACAGCCGGTTCCCGAACCATCTGGCGACACGCTGACGTGTACCGTGAGCATCGGCTACTGCATTTCCATCCAAGCGCAGGCCGAATGGCAAACGCTGGTCGTGGCCGCCGACCAGGCGCTATACACGTCCAAGCGCAACGGACGCAATCGCGTGACGGGGACGGTCCTCAGCTGAGCGGCGAACAAGATCGACACATGCGCGCACGGCAATCGTCCTATTTACCACGCTATCTCGGCATGCCCGGGGCTTCGACCACCCTGGATCTACTCTGCAAGCCACCACGCCGCTAATAGACCGGCGGAATCGCTGTCGCTGCCCGACCACCACCGCGTCGACCTCATGCGGCAACCGCACCGAGCATTTGCAGCACCTGCTCCAGCGGCGCTGGACGACCGAGCAGGTAACCCTGCACGCTGCCGCACCCGTGTGCGCGCAACCACTGCAGTTGCGCTTGGGTTTCCACACCTTCGGCAACCACGTCAAGCCCCAGGCTGCTGCCTAGAGTCAGCAACGCATCGCAAATGGACGCATTACGCGCATCGCCATCCACGCCGTCGATAAAGCTGCGGTCGATCTTCAGCGTGTCCAGGGGCAAATCGCGCAGATAGGCCATGCTGGAAAATCCGGTACCGACATCATCCAACGCCACTCGCACGCCCAGCGCGCGCAACCGCTGCAACACTTCGCGCGCCTGCTGCGGCTGACGCATCAGGCTGCTCTCGGTCAACTCCAGATGCAAGCCGTCTATGCCCAACTCGGCATCGGCGCACGCCTGTACCAAGTCCGCCACCAGATCGCCATCGAAAAATTGCAGTGCCGACACATTCACCGCCACTGGCAAATCCGACCAGCCATGCCGCGCCAGCTCGCGTCGCGCTTGCGCCGCCGTCCGCATCACCCAGCGCCCCAGCGGCAGGATCAGGCCGGTGTCCTCGCACACCTGAATGAACTGGTCCGGCGGAATGAAACTGCCATCGGCCTGCGGCCAGCGGATCAGGGCTTCAAGCACACGCGGCGCGCCGCTGTCGGCATCCATGATCGGCTGGAAGTACAGCACGAATTCCTCACGCTCGATCGCTTCGTGCAAACGTCCGGCCAAGCGCAGACGTTCGCCGATGCGCACGGACATGGACCGGTCGAAGCGCACCAGGCTACACCCATCGGCCTGCGCCGCATGTGCGGCCTGCGCGGCGCAACCGATGGCTTCTTCGGCATCGACGGCATCCTCCGGGCACAATGCCACGCCGATATGAGCCTGCAGTTGCAAGCTAAAATCGCCGCCCTGCACCGGCGCCGACATTGCCTCCAACAGCGCCTGCAACGCCTGCTCCAGCGCCTGCGGCTCCAGTACCGCCAGCACGAAATACTCTGCGGGCTGGTGCGCGGCCAGACCGAAGCGCTCCCCCAGGCCGCGCAGACGTTCGGCCACCGCGCAGCGTACCGCGTCGCCGGTCGCCCGACCGAGGGTATCTCCGATCAGCGCCAACCCGCGCAACTGCACGTAGGCGATCGCATAGGCGTGGCACTTATGCGCACGCAAGGCTTCGGCCAATGCGTGCGGATTGAACAGCCCGGTAGCGACATCGTGACTGGCGCGGAACGCCAGTTCGCGCTCATGTTCCAAACGCTGCGTGACCTCTTCTGCCAGAATCAGTCGCGCCGGCATGCCGGCGAACTCCAGATCGGCACTGTGGACGCACACCGACAACAAACTGCCATCCTTGCGCCGATGCGTCCATACGTCCGGTGCGCTAAAGCCCACCCGCGACGTCCGCACATCGCACAGCAACCGCACTGCATCCTCGCGCGGATGCAAATCGAGCAAGCTCATTCCCAAAAATTCATCGCGACTGTAGCCATAGTGGCCGACGGCGGCCCGATTCACTTCCAGGAAGCGCAGACTGTCCACTGCAAATACACAATATGGCAGCGGATTGCGATCGAACATCAAACGAAACTGACGCTCGGCATCGAGCAGGCGCGCCTGCACCGCGAGCCGCTCGGTGACGTCCTGTACCGCACCGGTCATGCGCAGACCGTCTTGCGTTTGCACCAGCGCGCCTCGCGCGGCCAACCAGCGTACCCGGCCATCGGGCATGTGGATGCGATACACGGCGTTGTATTCGCCACGGCCATGCACCGCATCTTCATACAGTTGCGCCACCCGCATGCGATCTTCGCCGTGTACCTGTGCGAGGAATTCATCCACGCTCAGCTGCATCCGCTGCAGGCCGAACATGGCTCCCGTGGGTTCGGACAGCGACATCAGACGGCGTTCCGTATCGATGCACCAGGTGCCGATGCCACCCATGTCGCATGCCAGGCGCAGCTCTTCGTCGCCACGGCTCAGCCGCTGCAGCAAGTGCCGCTGACGACGTTCAGCGCGACGCAGGCTCCCCAGCAGGTAAGCGAAACCGAGCAAGTAGAGTAAATAGGCCGATGCGGCCGCAGCGACGAACCACCACCAACGCACCAGCGCCTCGCGCACTCCCAACCCGGCCACCACCCGTAATGGATATGCCTGCCCTCCACTGATCGCCAGCATCCTGGGTTCGGCGTCGAACACCTCCTCGCGCACCCCCAGCGCGGCGCGCGGCGTCAATCGCCCATGCAGTAACGGTTGCAGCCGTTCCTGCATGTCGGCGCGTGGACGGTTCGTGACCAGCGGCATGCCCTGTGCGTCGATCAATGCGACCACCCCATCGGGTCCGATGTCGACATCGCGCACGATGTGTTGCAGCGCAGCGACACGCAGTTGCGCCACAATCCAGTTTCCGCCTGCCGACGATACTGCGATGGGCAGCACGACCTCGCTGTCGGCCAACCGTTGCATCGGCCCGACGCACACCCGGCTGCCGCCGCAGTGCGCGCCCGTGGTCCACGTAGGAAGTTGCGGATCGCCAGCGCCTCCGAAACGTCGCTGTCCCTGAGCATCGAGCACCGCCACCGCGCGCAACTCCGGATGCCGTGTCAGCAATCCGCGCAGCGAAGCCTCGATCAAGCCCGGTGCACGCGTCGGAGCATCGGCCAGAAATGTCTGTGCGCTCACACCCTGGCCGCGCAGCGACCGACTGAGATTGGCCAATTCCAGCTGCAACAGACCGTCGGCGCTGGTCGCCAAGGCGAGGCTCTGCCGCTGCGCCGTAGCCAGCCGGTTATGGTGATCCTGCGCCAATACCAGCACCATTGCGCATGCCAATAGCACGGCCAGTAACGCCCCCCAGACCACGATCGCACGCAATGGCGCACGCACGATGCGCCGCAGGCTGTGCCCAAAGCGAATGTCTTGCTTCCTGTCAGCGATCAGAGTGTGCGGCATTAAGATTGGACGCTGAGTTGGTCTGGCATACAACGGCCTGAAATTACGTATCTTGACTGTGCGCAATACGGCTTTGTTCAGCCATGTAAAAAAGGCATCACGACCTGTCCGCTCACGGCGACCGATGTGCCAATCCCCGTGGCCCGATACCGATACGGCGACAACAGCGCTACACCGGCACTCAAGACCTCAGCGGCACGCCCCCCCACCCCTCGTCGTCGTGCCCGAGGATGCGCTGCGGATCCTGCACCGGATCCAAGGGTCGGGTGGACGAAGCAGCAAGTTAAGCGTCGCAATGCGGCGATCTATCTCAATGGGGGTCGACGTTCTGTGATGACCCGACTCACCAGCGACCAGGCGCCGCACCCATGTGCGGTCGCAGCATGCGTTTGCCGGCCACTGTGCTAGAAAGAAGGCGCTTGAAGATCGAAAACGACATTCCGCCTCCGGCACCGCATCTACCAAGGAGCCTGTCATGATCGCTTTGTTCAAAGGGTTGGGTTTGCTGCTCGAAGACAATGCGCTGCACCAGCGCTCGTTTCCAGAACAAGTCGCGCACTGGCAGCACAAGAGCGAGGCACAGCTAAACGAGGAAGTCGCGCTACTGGCCAAGGCCAAGCAACAGTGGCTGGTGGCATCGATCATCGGCTGGCAGGCGATCTCGCTGATCCTCCTCGGCGTGATCACCGCGCAGTTGTGGCAGCACGACTATCACTTGACCTTCTCGCGCATCGTCATCGTCTTCTCCTCGTGGGTCGCGATCCTGTTCGTGATCTGGTTCATCGCCAACATGTTCGACCGCACGGCCGGTTTCGAGCGCTGGCTCACCGCGTTCAATAGCCGCGAGCAGCTCTCCGCCGACGCCGATACCGTGGAGTGCGTCGCCGATGCACTGAACATGGCGCGCAAGTATCCGGAAATCCTGGACTACAAGCGCGAAGTAGTGGCCCGTCGCGAATTACGCCATGAGGACATCCGCATCATGCGCGAGATGGGCCGTATCCGCTTGCATGCCGAATTGGTCGCCTCGTTGATCCAGTTCGAAGGCACGCCGCCCGGTGGCCACAGCGGCGTGTTCCGCGTCGCCAGCTAACTTGGTCGCAAGACTTAGTGCAGCAGTCAACAACCTGCCTACGCGGCTTGCACACGCTGCGTAGGCCATCGCACTGGATGATGATGACGTACGACGACCGGCCATCGCGACGGTCACCGCAGACGCCATAGCCGCACGCAAGGCGTCTGGATAGCAAACCGAACTCTCCCCGGTCAGGTGTCTGGCCGGGGCGATGTCGGCATGACCGACCACGCATCGCCTGTCGGCCATGTCCACATGGCGTCAGGGCATTCCCAATCGGCCTTTCGCGAAATATAATCATTCTCGATTAGGCCCTCCCCCGACCCTCTCAATGACCATGCACCCTCTTTCGCTCGCCTGCTTGCTGGGCATGGCGATCTGTACGTCTGCCCACGCAACCGATGTCGCCGCTGCCAGCGCCGTCCCCCAGGCGACCGCCCTGCCGACCATCGAAATCCACGCCGACACCCAGAACGGTTTCCACAGCGCGGCCCCGGTGCAGACCGACAAGTCGGACACGCCGCTGGCGCAGACCCCGCTCTCGATCACCGTGGTGCGGCGCGCGCTGCTGGACAGCCAGCAATCGCTGACCCTGGTCGACGCCCTGCACAACGTCTCCGGCGTGGTCGCCAACACTTACGGCCGGCGCGGTTGGGACGACCTGATCATCCGCGGCCAGACCGCTTCGGACGCACTGTTTGTCGACGGCCTGCGCACGGCCGGCAGCAATCGCGTCGCCGAGCAACTGTTCGGCATGCAGCAAGTGGAAGTGCTCAAAGGCCCGGCGTCGCTGCTCTACGGACAGGTGCTGCCGGGCGGGTTGGTCAACCTGATCAGTAAGCGCCCCGGCACCGAACCCATGCGCCGGGTCGATCTGGGCCTCGGCAGCGATGGCCTGCGCCAGGGAAGCCTGGATCTCAACCAGCCGCTGTCGGCCAACAGCAAGGCCGCACTGCGGCTCACCGCATTGGCGATGAACAGCGACGACCCCACCGAACACGTGTATTTCCGCAGTCGCTGGATCGCACCCGCGCTGGCGCTGGACCTGGGCGAACGCACCGATTTCGTGCTGCTGACCAGCTACCAGGAGCGCGACTACATCCGCCAGCAGGGGCTGCCCTGGGAAGGCAGCGTCGACCCCAATCGCAACGGCAGGATCGACCGTGCCCTGTTCACCGGCGAACCTGGACAGACGCCCTACCATAGCCACCAGAGCCGCTTGAGTTACGTACTCGACCATCGTTTCGACAACGGCTGGAGCCTGCACCATGCCGCACGCTGGCAGGCATTCGGCCTGGATGGCCTGCTGATCGCCAGCAACGGCCTGGCGCCCGACCTGCGCACCCTGCGCCGTACCGGCATGCAGCAAGCATTCGATGGACGCACCTGGGTGCAGGACACCTATCTCCAGGGCGATTTCCTCACCGGTTCCTGGCAGCACACGCTGACCGCCGGCGCCGACGCGTTCAAAACCTGGGAGTGGAACGTGCAATCCACCTGCCAGGTCGGCACGTTGAACGTATACGCGCCGGTCTACGGCAGACCGATCGTGTGCCCGACCACACCCAGCCGCGACACCCTCAACGTGGTCGCCTCCGGCGGCGCGTATCTGCGCGACCGCATCCAGTTCGCCCCCGACTGGCAGTTGCTGCTGGGCCTGCGCCACGATCTCAGTCACAACCGCAGCGAGGACCGCGGCGCCGGCGCCCAAACGCGCAACGACACCAACGCAACCACCGGCTCGGCCGCGCTGATGTTCGATACCGGCGGTGGAGTACACCCCTACGCCAGCGTCGCCACCTCGTTTTATCCCAACGTCGGGACCGATGTGCAGGGAGCCACGTTCGGTCCCGAACACGGCCGCCAGGTGGAACTGGGCGCGAAGATGGAAGTGGGTGCCAGCACCAGCCTGAGCGTGGCGTTATACGACTTGCGCCGACGCAACGTGCTACAAAACGATCCGCTCCACGACGGCTACAGCATCGCGGTGGGCGAACAACGCAGCCGTGGCGTGGAACTCAATGCCGCCGCCGACCTGGGCAGCGGACTGAGCCTGTTCGGCGGCTACGCCTATACCGATGCAGTGGTCACCGACGACGGCGGACAGCGCATCAGCAGCGTCGGACAGCGTCTGAACAACGTGCCAAGACACAGCGGCTCGCTGTGGCTGCAATACGCCGCACACGGCGCGGCCGATGGCTGGAGCATCAGCGGCGGCGCCCGCGCCGAGGGCGAGAAGAGCGCCTATGGCCACCGCATTCCTGGCTACATGGTGTTCGATGCCGGCTTGGCTTATCGCCAGCGTCACTGGCACTACGCGCTGAACCTGAAGAACGCGTTCGACCACGATTACTTTACCGGCGGCCTGCAACGCGCTGTCGCCCTGGGCGATCCGCGCACCTTGTTGTTCTCGGTAGGCGTGGATTACTGAGCATACGGATGCACAGACAATGATCGCTGCGCAAGCGCACCGCTATATCGTGACACCACCGCCATCGCCGGGCTGACGGCAACACGCCCGCAACCGTTACAAACGGCTGACGCTGCGGATACGGATATCGCCACTGTCCACACCATGTCGCCGCGCAGCCTGATCGCGCATGCGCTGCAACAACAGGCCCGGATCCAGCGGCGCGTCATCGCACCAGCTGTGCGCCAATGTCCCCCAGGCAACGCGTTGGCCGTAACTATAGGCGTCGTAGTCGGCCAGGTAGTGACGCGTGTACTCAAGGACCGACGTGGACATCGCCTTCGTCACCATGGTAGCCAAGATGTTCGAGCGCGATCGACAGCGCCAGCGCATAGCCCTGCGCGCAATCGCCACCGACCTGCCCCAGACGTTGCGGCGATGCCGTAAGCAGACACGGTTCGCGACAGTCGCAAGCATCGTCGTGAACTTCCACGTATGGCCGCCGCAACTGCGCCACAGCGGCAGCGGTCGCGGCGCTATCCGAGCACGCGCCCGGATCCAGCAACAGCACCTCCACCCCGCTCCGATCGGCCTGGGTCAGCGCCTGCAACAGTTCCTTCTCGCTGGCGCAACTGCGCACCGCCAGACTCTTGCCGGCCCGGCCAGCATGGTCCAGTAAATGGGTCATCACCGGCGCAGCGATACGTGCCGGGCGACCACGATGACCGGCCACGCTCTCCGGGCCTCGAAGCAACACAATCGCCATGGGCGCATCCTCAACCTGCCAGTGCCGCACGCGCGCCGAGACGACGCTCGGCCACGCCCAATGCAATCGCATAGCTATCGGCCAGCGCGCCATTGGCGATCACCGTCAGCAACGGCGCGTGGTGCGGCTGCAATAATGGCTCCAACGCCTGTGCACTGGCGTCGTGCACTTCGATGTAAGGATGGCCCAGCGCATCGAGTGCCGCGCGCAATTGCGGGGCGTGATCGGCCAGGTCTGCGGCTGGCAGTTCACCCGAATCCAGCAACACCAGTTCGGTCTCGTCGTGGGCCCCTTGTTGCAACCGGGCCACGATCTGCGCTGCATCGGCACAGGCCACTGGCACCACATGCGCAGCGTGCGAGGCGGCCAGCCGCTGTGCCGCGGCGATGGCCGGCGCATCGCGATGCGGGCCCTGTATGAGCAGAATCGACATGAAATACATCCAACGGAAACGACGTGCCGCACTCTAGGCCCCTGCGGCGTAAGCGCGCTATGGTCAGATGGGCTCGTGGACATAAAGCTTGCGTAAGACCATAGGATTCGAAAGCGGGGCTCCCAGCACAATCGCTGGTGCGACCTCGTCATGTATCTGCGATCATCTCGGGCCTGCTGCTGCGTCCGGACCCCGCCATGACCCAAACCGCTCTGCGCCGCGATGTCGGCCCATTCGCTCTGATGTTGACCGGCCTGGGCTCGATCATCGGCTCCGGCTGGCTGTTCGGCGCCTGGCGCGCCGCCGGGCTGGCCGGCCCCGGCGCGATCTGGGCCTGGGTGTTGGGCGCCTTAATCATCACCACCATCGCCCTGACCTACGCCGAGCTGGGGGCGATGTTCCCCGAATCCGGCGGCATGGTCCGCTACAGCCATTACTCGCATGGTTCGCTGGTCGGCTTCATCGCCGGCTGGGCGAACTGGATTGCGATCGTGTCGGTGATCCCGGTCGAAGCCGAGGCCTCGGTGCAATACATGGCGTCCTGGCCCTGGCAATGGGCGCAGAACCTGTATATGCAGCAAGCCGGCGGCCACGGCGAGTTGTCGGTCCCCGGCCTGATCATCGCCGCGGTATTGGTGCTGGTGTATTTCCTGCTCAACTTCTGGAGCGTGAAACTGTTCGCACGCTCCAACAGCCTCATCACCGTGTTCAAGCTGGTGGTGCCGGCGATGACCGGCGTGGCACTGATCGCCAGCGGCTTCCACAGCGAAAACTTGCACGTGGGACTGCACGGGGGCGCTCACAGCATCGACTTCGCTGCGGTACTGACCGCGGTGGCCACCGCCGGCATCGTGTTCAGCTTCAACGGTTTCCAGAGCCCGGTGAACCTGGCCGGGGAGGCGCGCAATCCCGGGCGCAGCATCCCATTCGCGGTGCTCGGCTCGATCGCGCTAGCAACCGTAATCTATCTGCTCCTGCAGGTGGCCTACCTCGGCGCGGTGCCGCCCGATCTGCTGGCCAAGGCCGGCTGGCACGGCATCGATTTCCGCTCGCCGTTCGCGCAGTTGGCGATCATCGTCAACCTCCACTGGCTGGCCATGCTGCTGTACGTCGACGCCTTCATCAGCCCTAGCGGCACCGGCATCACCTACACCGCCACCACTGCGCGGATGATCTACGGCATGGAACGCAATGGCACCATGCCCAAGGTGCTCGGCCAAGTGCATCCGCACTGGGGCGTACCGCGCCCGGCGATGTTCTTCAATCTGGCGGTGTCCTACCTATTCCTGTTCTTCTTCCGCGGCTGGGGCACATTGGCGGCGGTGATTTCGGTGGCGACCATCATCTCCTACCTCACTGGCCCGATCAGCGCGATGGCACTGCGGCTGCACGCACCGGAAATACACCGGCCTCTACGCCTGGCCGGCCTGCCGGTGCTGGCCGCGGTAGCCTTCGTGCTGGCCACCGAACTGCTGTACTGGGCACGCTGGCCGCTGACCGGCAAAATCATCCTGCTGATGCTGGTGGCCCTGCCGGTGTATGCCTATTACCAGCATCGCCAGGGCTGGCAGGACTTCCAACGGCACCTGCGCGGAGCCAGTTGGCTGATCCTCTACATGCCAACCATTGCCCTGCTGTCGTGGGCCGGCAGCACCACCTTCGGTGGACATGGCTACCTGCCCTACGGACCGGACCTGATCGTGGTCGGCGTGGTCGCGCTGGGGTTCTATTTCTGGGGCGTGCGCTCTGGATGGCGCACCCCGTCGCTGCAGCAGGCCAGCACCCGCTAAGGCCGATACCTCCAGCTCATGGACTTCGTCAAAATACAAGGCCCGCGTCTGGATCAACGCGCAAACGCGGTGAATTGTTTGGCATCAACATGATCCGGCCTCGACAGCGATGCTGAAGCCGGCGCCGGAATGATGGAGCGTGGTCGAGAAGATCCTCGGCAATCCGACCTGATCCAGCAACGACGCTGACTCCCGGGGTGGCAACCTCGGGCCGCAGCTTGCATCAAGCTGCCCGTGCCAACCAAGCATCTGCTGCTCTGTCGCCGCGCGCCTATGCCCCGACGTGAGCAAACAATCAGACTGCCGCACTTCCAATACGCGAGGATGCGATCAACAGCCGCCTCCAAATAGCGGCACAGTTCGCATTTTTCCAACCGATTGCAAGCTGGCGATCCACAAAACGCATCGCGGTCACATTAATGATGCGTAATCCTTGGACAAGTAAAACCGATGTGCGGAAGCTCACGACTTCTCTTTCCGACACTCTCGATCATCACCTTCATGTAATCAACTCCCCCTATACAAATTTAGGCCGGCCCATTTCGTGCTGACCATTATTGGAGAAACGCACGATGAGTAGGTCAATGAGACCCCGTATTACCCGCTGTCTGTTGGCAGCGGCGTTAATGCTGGCAAGCAGTTCGGCATCGAGCTACACCATCAAGGGCGGCCAGGTCATGGACGACAGCGGCAAGCCCGTGCAACTACGCGGCGTCGCCTGGTTCGGTTTCGAAACCCCGCTACACACCACGCATGGTCTGTGGGTGCGCAACTGGAAGGACATGATCACGCAGATGCAAAGCCTGGGCTTCAATGCCGTGCGCCTGCCATTCTGCCCGCAAAGCCTGCAGGCTGTGTCGCCCGGCAGCATCGACTACAGGCTTAACCCAGACCTGCAAGGGATGAATTCATTGCAGTTGATGGACACGATCATCAAGGAACTCAGCAGCCGCGGCATGTACATCCTGCTCGATCAGCACTCGCCCGATTGCAATACGATCACCGAACTGTGGTACACCGACTCCTACAGCGAACAGCAATGGCTGGCCGATTTGACCTTCGTCGCCAAGCGTTATGCCAATGTTCCAGGCGTGATCGGTCTTGACCTGAAGAACGAGCCGCACGGCGCAGCGACCTGGGGCACCGGCAACACCTCCACCGACTGGAACTCGGCTGCAGAGCGCGCCTCCGCGGTCGTTCTGAACGCCGCGCCGAGATGGCTGATCATTGTCGAAGGTATCTACACGAATCCGAGTTGCTCCAGCAACACCGCCGCCCACTTCTGGGGCGAAGACCTGGAACCGCTGGCCTGCACCCCGCTCAAAATCCCGGCCGATCACCTGCTGCTGACCCCGCATATATACGGCCCGGACGGGTACATGCAATCCTACTTCAACGACCCCAACTTCCCGAACAACATGAAAGCCATTTGGGAGCAGCACTTCGGCCAGTTCGTGCAAGCCGGTTATGCGCTGGTGCCGGGCGAGTTCGGCGGCAATTACGGCCAGGGCAAAACGAAGGAAAAGGACGTGGCCTGGCAGAACGCGCTAGTCGATTACCTGACCAGCAAGAACATCCACGGCGGCTTCTACTGGGCGCTCAATCCGAATAGTGACAACATCGGCGGCATCCTCAACGACGACTGGACCACGGTGCGCACCGACAAGGTGGCGATGTTGCATAAGCTGTGGGGCACCGACGGTGGTGGTGGTGGTGGTGGTGGTGGTGGTGGTGGTGGTGGTGGTGGTGGTGGTGGTGGTGGCAATGGCAATAGCAATGGCAATGGCAGTGGCAACTTCAGCACTCATGTCATCGTCGACAGCGATTGGCATGCCGGCTATTGCGAGCGCGTGCAGGTGACCAACACCGGTAACACCGCAGGCAACTGGGAACTGACCATGCCGATCAGCGGCAAGGTCAACAATCTGTGGAATGGCAATTGGAACCAACCCGACACCAACCTAAACGTGAAGGGCGTGGATTGGAACAAGACCCTGCCCCCTAGTGCCACGGCCGAGTTCGGCTTCTGTGCCGTGCGCTGATCCCACGCAATAACAGCGTCATCGTGCGCACTATACGGTGACTGCCAACGGCAGCGTGGCAAAACGCGGCCGTTGGCGCTTTTGGCCATCGCAACGCGTTGAACACACGTTGCAGACATCGACGATGAAGAGCGAAGCAAGCACAGCCGTACCGATCCGTATTAGGCGCCATGCATTCTCTCGCTGGCGCCGGTTGCAGCTGACATCGCATTCGCCGACGATCAAACGCTCACCACAGCGATGCTCGACCGGCTCCTGCACCACGCCCACATCGTGCAGATCACCGCAGAGAGCTACCGATTGAAGGACAAACGCAAGGCAGGCCAGACGGCAAGGAGGGTAGCGGCGGTCGCTTGACCGACGCGTGCGCTACTCGGACGGAGTCGCACAGGGCGTAGCCCGAAGCGGCCGAGCAGCGCGATGAAGAAGACCCCGGGTGGGTCAGATTTAAATCGGCGTTGACACACAGCTTGGATCAAGTTAAGCGCGCCGACCAGACCAAGCGTCTGCGGCTGTCGCCGCGCGCCTATGACCCGACGTGAGCAAACAATCAGACTGCCGCACTTCCAGTGCGCGACGATGCGATCAACAGCCGCCTCCAAATAGCGGCACAGTTCGCACTTTCCGAACCGATTACAGACTGGCGCCACACAAAAAGCATCGTCGTCACGTTATTGATACTCAATCCGTGGACAAATAAAACCGATGTGCGGAAATTCACGACTTCTTTTTCTGAAACTCTCAATTATTACCTTGCAGGTAATTTCCAATAGGTAATTGCCTACCACGAGGTAATTACCACACATAACTTTAGGTCGGCCCATTCCGGGCCGACCATCTATTTTGGAGAGAAGGACAATGACTAGGTCAATGAAGCCCCGCATTACTCGCTGCCTGTTGGCAGCGGCGTTAATGGTGGCCAGCAGTTCGGCATGGAGCTACGCCGTCAAAAACGGGCAGATCGTGGACGACAGCGGCAACGCCGTGCAGCTGCGCGGCGTGAACTGGTTCGGTTTCGAGACCCCGGAACATATCGCGCATGGTCTATGGACGCGCAACTGGAAGGACATGATCACGCAGATGCAAAGCCTGGGCTTCAATGCCATGCGCGTGCCATTCTGCCCGCAGACACTGCATGGCGCATCGCCCGGCAGCATCGACTACAGCCAAAACTCAGACCTGCAAGGAATGAGCTCGTTGCAGGTGATGGACAAGATCATCAACGAATTCAGCAGCCGCGGCATGTATGTGCTGCTCGATTTCCACAGGCCCGATTGCAATGCGATCTCCGAACTGTGGTACACCGACTCCTACAGCGAAGCACAGTGGAAGGATGATCTGGTATTCGTCGCCAAGCGCTACGCCAACGTGCCGGGCGTGATCGGTCTCGACCTGAAGAACGAGCCGCACGGCGCAGCGACATGGGGCACCGGCAACGCCGCCACCGACTGGAACTCGGCGGCAGAGCGCGCCTCCGCGGTCGTGCTGAGCGCCGCGCCGAACTGGCTGATCTTTGTCGAAGGTATCGCCTCGAATCCGAGCTGCTCCACCAACAATGCCCACTTCTGGGGCGAAGACCTGGAGCCGCAGAAGTGCGCCCCGCTCAACATTCCCGCAGATCACCTGGTGCTGAGCCCGCACGTGTACGGCCCGGACGTGTACGGGCAGCCGTACTTCAGCGACTCGAACTTCCCGAACAATATGAAGGCCATCTGGGAACAGCATTTCGGCCAGTTCTCGCCCAGCAATGCGGTGATACTGGGCGAGTTCGGTGGCAAATACGGCCAGGGCGACCCGAAGGACGTGACCTGGCAGAACGCGCTGGTCGATTACCTGATCGGCAAGCAGATCAACAGCGCGTTCTACTGGTCGTGGAATCCGAACAGCGGCGACACCGGCGGCATCCTCAACGACGACTGGCACTCGGTGCGCACCGACAAGGTTAACCTGTTGCATAAGCTGTGGGGCACCGACGGTTCCGGTGGTGGTGGCTCCACCGGTGGTGGTGGCTCCACCGGTGGTGGTGGCTCCACGGGTAGTGGTGGCTCCACGGGTGGTGGTGGCTCCACGGGTGGTGGTGGCTCCACCGGTGGTGGTGGCTCCACAGGTGGTGGTGGCTCCACAGGTGGTGGTGGCTCCACAGGTGGTGGTGGCTCCACAGGTGGTGGTGGCTCCACGGGTGGTGGTGGCTCCACAGGTGGTGGTGGCTCCACAGGTGGCCCCAGCTTCAGCACTCATGTCATCGTCGATAGCGATTGGCAGGCTGGTTATTGCGAGCGCGTGCAAGTCACCAACAACGGCACCACTGCAGGCGACTGGAAAGTGACTCAGACGATCAGCGGTACGGTCAACAACCTGTGGAATGCCAAGTGGAAACAGTCCGGTACCAAGCTCAGCTCCAACGGCGTGGATTGGAACAAAACCCTGGCGCCCGGCGCCACGGCCGAGTTCGGCTTCTGTGCCGGACGCTGATGCCATGCGGTAACACCGTCACCGCACAGTGACTTGCCAACGGCAGCGTCGCAAACGCTGCCGTTGGTGCTTTTGGTCATCGCAACGCGTTGACCACACATTGCAAACACCGCCCATGAAGAGGGAAGCAAGCGCAGCAGTGCCGATCCATATTGGGCAAAATGCATTCTCTCACTGGCGCCGGTTGCAACTGACATCGCGCATCCCGGTCAATCAATCAGCCAACGCTTGCAGGAAGGCGTCCATACGCGCGCTCAGGCATACCAAACCATGGGGGTTCCTGCTCAACCGCGGCGACGCATCGCAATCGCTGATCCTGGCCGACTTGCTGGCGCCCTGGAGCAAGGCGCAGAACAATCTGGCCATCGGCGTCGCGAACGGCGCATTCGGCGGCATCTTCACCTCGCGTTTGAAGATGCTCGGCCCCAGCGGGGTCGGCAAGACGCACATCTCCCTGGCGCTGTGTCAGCGCGCAATGCTGGCACGACACAAGGCATGGTTCATCACGGCCGCCGACCTGATGATGCAACCGGCCGCGGCAAAGGCGCAGAACTGGCTGAAGGACGACTTCAATGGCGCGGTGCTCGGACCGAAGCTGCTGGTGATCGACGAGATCGGCTACCTGCACTTCGGGTGCGACGAGGCGAATCTGTTCTTCAACGTCGTGGCCAAGTGCTACACGCGCGGCTCGATGCTGCTCACCAGCAACCTACCTTTCACGCAGTGGCAAAACGCCTTTGCCAACGATAAGACGCTCACCACTGCGATGCTCGACCGGCTGCTGCACCACGCCCACATCGTGCAGATCACCTCAGAAAGCTACCGATTGAAGGACAAATGCAAGGTCAACCAGACGGCCATGAAGGGGACGGCGCTCGCTTGAGCGACGCGCGTGCTACTCGGCCGCACAGGGCGTAGCCCGAAGCGGCCAAGCAGCGCGATGAAGAAGCCCACAAGTGGGTCAGATTTACTTCGACGATCCGACGGAAAGTGGCTCAGATTTAATCGGCGTTGACAGCATCAGGCTTGGTGTACCGACCAAGCAACCGCTCCTGTCCTCGCATACGTATGGCCCCCACGTGAGCAAATAATCAGACTGCCGCAGTTCCAGTGCCCGGCGATGCGATCAACAAAAACGTCAAAATAGCGGCGCAGTTCACAATATCCGAACTACTTGCAAAATGAAGAAAAACAAAAAGCATCAGCGTCACGTTATTGATACGCAATCCGTGGACAAGCAAAACCGATGCAAGGAAATTCACGACTTCTTTTTCTGATACTCCCGATCATTATCCTCAGGTAATTGCAAAACACCAAGTTAGTTACCTACCACTAGCCCACCCACATACACGACTTTAGGCCGGTCCATTTCGGGCCGACCATTATTGGAGAGAAACACGATGACTAGGTCGATGAAACCCCGCATTACCCGCTGCCTGTTGGCAGCGGCGTTAATGGTGGCCAGCAGTTCGGCATGGAGCTACGCCGTCAAAAACGGGCAGATCGTGGACGACAGCGGCAACGCCGTGCAGCTGCGCGGCGTGAACTGGTTCGGTTTCGAGACCCCGGAACATATCGCGCATGGTCTATGGACGCGCAACTGGAAGGACATGATCACGCAGATGCAAAGCCTGGGCTTCAATGCCATGCGCGTGCCATTCTGCCCGCAGACACTGCATGGCGCATCGCCCGGCAGCATCGACTACAGCCAAAACTCAGACCTGCAAGGAATGAGCTCGTTGCAGGTGATGGACAAGATCATCAACGAATTCAGCAGCCGCGGCATGTATGTGCTGCTCGATTTCCACAGGCCCGATTGCAATGCGATCTCCGAACTGTGGTACACCGACTCCTACAGCGAAGCGCAGTGGAAGGATGATCTGGTATTCGTCGCCAAGCGCTACGCCAACGTGCCGGGCGTGATCGGTCTCGACCTGAAGAACGAGCCGCACGGCGCAGCGACATGGGGCACCGGCAACGCCGCCACCGACTGGAACTCGGCGGCAGAGCGCGCCTCCGCGGTCGTACTGAGCGCTGCGCCGAACTGGCTGATCTTTGTCGAAGGTATCGCCTCGAATCCGAGCTGCTCCACCAACAACGCCCACTTCTGGGGTGAAGACCTGGAGCCGCAGAAGTGCGCCCCGCTCAACATTCCCGCAGATCACCTGGTGCTGAGCCCGCACGTGTACGGCCCGGACGTGTACGGGCAGCCGTACTTCAGCGACTCGAACTTCCCGAACAATATGAAGGCCATCTGGGAACAGCACTTCGGCCAGTTCTCGCCCAGCAATGCGGTGATACTGGGCGAGTTCGGTGGCAAATACGGCCAGGGCGACCCGAAGGACGTGACCTGGCAGAACGCGCTGGTCGATTACCTGATCGGCAAGCAGATCAACAGCGCGTTCTACTGGGCGTGGAATCCGAACAGCACCGACACCGGCGGCATCCTCAATGACGACTGGACTACGGTGCGCACCGACAAGGTTGCCTTGTTGCATAAACTGTGGGGCACCGACGGTTCCGGTGGTGGCGGCTCCACAGGCGGTGGTGGCTCCACGGGTAGTGGTGGCTCCACGGGTGGTGGTGGCTCCACGGGTGGTGGTGGCTCCACGGGTGGTGGTGGCTCCACGGGTGGTGGCGGCTCCACAGGTGGTGGCGGCTCCACGGGTGGTGGCGGCTCCACGGGTGGTGGCGGCTCCACAGGTGGTGGTGGCTCCACGGGTGGTGGCGGCTCCACGGGTGGCCCTAGCTTCAGCACTCATGTCATCGTCGATAACGATTGGCAGGCTGGCTATTGCGAGCGCGTGCAAGTCACCAACAACGGCACCACTGCAGGCGACTGGACAGTGACTCAGACGATCAGCGGTACGGTCAACAACCTGTGGAATGCCAAGTGGACACAGTCAGGTACCACGCTCAACACCAGTGGCCTGGATTCGAACAAGACCCTGGCGTCCGGCCAAATGACCGAGTTCGGCTTCTGTGCCAATCGCTGATTCCATAGGGTAATACCTTCACCGTGCTCACTGCACGGTGACTTGCCAACGACAGCCTCGCCAGACGCTGCCGTTGGCACTTTGGATCATCGCAACGCGTTGGCCACACACGTTGCAGCCACCGATCATCAAGGGCGAAGCAGATACAGCCGTGCCGATCTGCATCCGGCGCAATGCATTTTCTTGCTGGCACCGGCGATAACCGATATAAAGCCAACTATAGCGTCGGCAAGAACCAGGTTGATCGCACCATCGGCGTACCGAACATCACCCAGTTCCCTAGCCTGCGTTTCCCGCAGTTACAGCGCGGCAAGCTCAAGAACGGCATCGAGGTGGTACTGGCCGAGCGCCACACCATTCCGGTCACCCAGATCGAACTGCTGTTCGACGCCGGCTACGCGACCGACCAGGGCCACAAGCTCGGCACCGCCAACTTCACCGCGGCGCTGATGAACGAGAGCACCGGCAACCTGGATTCGGTGGACGTGGCACAGCGCCGCCAGCGCCTGGGCGCGATGACCAGCGTGTCCTGCGCACTGGACAGCTGCGACGCCTCGCTCAACGCACTCAACGACCAATTGGCGCCGTCGCTGCAACTGTTCGCAGACATCGTGCGCAACCCTGCGTTCAAGGCCGAGGACATCGCGCGCATCCGCAGCCAATGGCTGGCCTACATCGCGCAGGAAAAAGCCCAACCAAAGAGCCTGGCGCTGCGTATCCTGCCACCGCTGCTGTACGGTCCGCAGCATCCCTACGGCGTGCCGCTCACCGGCACCGGCACCGAAGCGGCAATCAAGGAATTGAATGCCAGCGACCTGCGCGCCTTCCAGAACAATTGGCTGCGTCCGGACAACCTGCGCATCTTGGTGGCGGGCGATACGACGCTGGCGCAGATCATCCCGCAGTTGGACGCCGTCTTCGGTGACTGGCAACCTCCGAAGAGCAAGCGCCCGGCCAAGCCACTGCCGCAAGTCGCCGCACAACCCAAACCGCGGGTGTTCCTGCTCAACCGCGACGACGCGCCGCAATCGCTAATCCTGGCCGGCCTGCTGGCGCCCTCGACCAAGACACCGAACAATCTGGCCATCGACGTCGCGAACAGCGCATTCGGTGGCAGCTTCACCTCCCGGTTGAACATGAACCTGCGCGAGGACAAGCGCTGGGCCTATGGCGCCGAAAGCTTCATGCAGGATGCGCTGGGACAGCGTCCGTTCCTGTTCTTCGCGCCGGTGCAGACCGACAAGACCGCCGAGTCCGCGTCGGAGATTCTGAAGGAGGCCAAGGCGGTGATCGGCGACAAACCCTTGACCAACGAGGAGATCGCCAAGACCAAGAACCAGCTCATCCGTGCCCTGCCGGGTAGCTTCGAGACCACCAGCGCGGTACTCGGCGCAATGGAGGACATCGTCCAATACGGGCGTCCGGACGACGATGTGCAAACCTTGAAGACCCGTCTGGAAGCGGTCGATCAACCCGCTGCGGAAGCGGCAATCAAGGAAATCGTCGCGCCGCAGGCGATGACCTGGGTCATCGTCGGCGACCTCAAACAGATCCAAGCTCCGGTGCGCGCACTGAAACTCGGCGAAGTACAGGTGCTGGACAGCGACGGCCAACCGATCAAGCACTGATCCACGACCGCGTGCGCCGCGCCTGCGCCTAAATCGCAGCGCGGACACAGCACCCGTCGAGATGACCACGACCATGGAGGATACACGGCGGACGCACCATCACGCTTGACTGCCCATCGATGCCTTACTGCAGTCGTGTGAGTTATGGTATGAGGCGTTGCGCGATCTTTACCAGAATTGATGAACACCAGCGCCATGACCGACGAAGCAAGACGCCAGCACGCGCTCGACCGTTATCGCATCGTCGGCAGCCCGCCCGATGACGCCTACCAAGACATCGTGCAGGTCGCCGCGTCGCTATGCGATACGCCTATCGCACTGATCTCGCTCCTGGACCGCAACCGGCAGTGGTTCAAGGCACGAGTGGGACTGGAAGCACAGCAGATTGAACGCAGCCAGGCGGTGTGCGATTACGCCATCCGCCAACCCGGACAATTGCTGGAAATCCCCAACCTTGCCGAGGATCCGCGCTTCGCCGACATGCCCCTCCTGGTGAACGGCGACATCAGCGCACGCTTCTATGCTGGCATGCCGCTGGTCACCGGCGAGGGCATCGCACTAGGCACGGTGTGTGTGTTGGATATCGCACCACGCCTACTCAACGATACCCAGCGCGAGGGCCTGCACGCACTGGGACGCATGACCATGCGGCTACTGGAAGAGCGCCTGCACGCACTGCAACGTGAGCGCGAGGCGATCCTGCAACCGCACCAGCCGACCGATGTCCAGCACACCGACGCCGATAGTCGCTATTGGGTGGTCATCCTGGAAGTACAGGAACTGGCCGCACTGGCCGATCAACAAAGCGAACGCCTGCTAGGTAGTGCCCTGCAACAGCTCGACCGCACCCTCACCAGCTACGTGCAAGACGGAGGGAGCGACAGCGTGGATCGCGCGACCGAGCATGCGGAGTTCATCGTCATGCTGCACGGTACAGATGCCGAGCGGAAACTGCACGGCTTACGCCAGATCGCAGCACGGCAACGTGCATTGGGACTGACCGTGCTGATGGGCGATGCCGAAGCCACCTGTGCTGACGAACCAATCGGCCAAGTATTTATGCGCGCCGAAGCCGCACTCAGTGGCGAGAAAGACCGCTATCAACAAAACACCACCTAGGCGTTCGACGCCCCTCCGCCGCACATGCGGCGACGGCATCGGACATCCCGGCGATATACGGCCATTGGCCGCGTAAGGCACATTTCTTGCATCTCGTTGCATCGCGACCAAGTATCGGCCTGCATCCGTTCGTACTCACATTGTTATTTCCGTCGTTTACCATGCCCCACGCATCCTGCTCTGGACCGAACATGAGCCATGCTGCTCCTCCCTCCTGCACACCGCTGCTGAGCTTGTCGCTCGGCCTGCTACTCGGCAACTGCGACGCCACTGCCGAACAGGCCGTGCCGGCGCTCACACAAGCCAAGCAGGAACCACCGCAGACACCGGATCTGGCCTACCCGGAACTTTTCCAGGACGTGCAGGAACAAGCACTGTTCGACGACCAGAAGCACTTCGTCGATGCGACACCGCGACGTGATCCGGCGCTCATCAATACCGACTATTTGGCGCAACGCCAGAAACCCGACTTCGATTTGCGCCACTTCGTCGCAGCCAACTTCGAGGAGTCCGGCCCGGCGCTGCCCGAGGCGATCCACCAAGACAGCGACCTGGGCACCCATATCGACGCCCTGTGGCCGCTGCTGGTGCGGCATCAGACGGAGGTGCCGGCCTACAGCAGTCTGCTGGCACTGCCGCACCCGTACGTGGTGCCCGGCGGACGCTTCGGCGAGATCTACTACTGGGACTCCTACTTCACCATGCTCGGCCTGGTGCACAGCGGCCAGACCGAACGTAGCCGACAGATGCTGGACAACTTTGCCTATTTGATCGACACCTACGGACACATCCCCAACGGCAACCGCACTTACTACCTGAGCCGTTCGCAGCCACCGTTCTTCTCGCACATGGTGCAATTGCAGGCGCAGGTGGAAGGCGATGGGGCTTATGCGCGCTATCTGCCGCAGTTGCAGAAGGAATACGCGTACTGGATGGACGGCGCGCAAGCGCTGGCGCCGGGCAACGCACAGGCGCACGTGGTACGGCTGACCGACGGCAGCCTGCTCAACCGCTACTGGGATGCGCGCGACACCCCGCGTCCGGAAGCCTGGCTGCATGATGTGCGCACCGCCGCCGCGGCCAAGCGCCGCCCTGCCGCGGAGGTCTACCGCGATCTGCGCGCCGGCGCCGAAAGCGGCTGGGACTATTCCAGCCGCTGGCTGGGCGACCGCAAGACGCTCGCCAGCATCCGTACCACCGCCATCGTCCCGGTCGACCTCAACAGTCTGCTTTATCACTTGGAAAGCACCCTGGCCCTGGCCTGCGCGAAGAACCCGGGCGCTGCCGGCTGCGATACCGACTACGCAGCCCTGGCCAGCGCACGCAAAACCGCGATCGACAAGCATCTTTGGAGCAGCGCCGGCTACTACGCCGACTACGACTGGCAAAAGCGCCAGTTGCGCGAGCAGGTCACCGCAGCGGCACTGTACCCATTGTTTGTGGGTCTCGCCTCACAGGATCGCGCCAAGCGCAGCGCCGACACCGTACAAGCGCAATTGCTGCGCCCAGGCGGCCTGGCCACCACCCGCTTGCATACCGGCCAACAATGGGACGAACCCAACGGCTGGGCGCCGCTGCAGTGGATCGCAGTGGACGGCCTGCGCCGCTACGGCCAGGACGCCATCGCCCAACGCATCGGCAGCCGCTTTCTGGCACGAGTGCAGGCATTATTCGCGCAGCGGCACACACTGGTGGAAAAGTACGCGGTCGATGGCCAGACCAACGGCGGCGGCGGCGGCGAATACCCGCTACAGGATGGCTTCGGCTGGACCAACGGCGTGACCTTGTTGCTGCTGGATCTGTACGCGCCGGGGAGCACTACATCGCCACAGTCTCAGCACCAACCCGTGTCTGAAGCGATGTTGGAACCGGCCATGCTCTGAGTAGACACGCACACGGCGCTGCCAGGCATACATCGCGGCGCTGCTCAAACTCGACCAGCGCCTGACGGGTAAAGCCACTGGTCTCACCGCCCAGCCCAGACGCTTTTTCGAACGCAATCGGCGCGGCCTTATCAACAGGATCAGCGGCATCGCTGCCGAGGTTGCTGCTCTCTAGTTGCTGCTCTCTACAATGCAAGGCCGCTTTGAAAGGCATGTCCGCAAACTGCCATGCCACCGCCAGTCGTGCAGGATCGCGCAGAAACCAGATAAGGTAATACGCGTCGGCAGCGCGACAGCCATCGAATCGTCAGCGTACACAGACATCCGCATGCCATCGAGGAGAACCGCATGACCCGAGGCCTCGCCGCCGGCCTGCTCGCCACCGTCCTCGCGCTGCCGCTACACGCCGCCCCGTCGCATCTGGACACCATCGTGCACAATGGCGCGCTACGCGTGTGCACCACCGGCGACTATGCCCCGTACAGTTTGCTGCGTGCGGACGGCGGCTACGAAGGCATCGACATCGCCCTGGCGCAGTCGTTGGCGGCCAGTCTGGACGTCCCGGTGCAGTGGGTGCCCACGCGCTGGCCGATGTTACTGCCGGATCTGCTTGCGGACCGCTGCGATATCGCGGTCGGTGGCATTTCGGTGTCGTTGCCGCGGCAACGCCAGGCCGGGTTCAGCGCCGTGCTCGAGGTCGACGGCAAGATCCCGCTGCTGCGTTGCATCGACCGTGATCGTTACCGCACCGTCGCTCAGATCGACCACCCCGAGGTCCGCGTGATCGAACCGCGCGGCGGCACCAACGAAGCCTTCGCGCACCGCGTATTGCCGCACGCGCAATTGATCTTGTCCGACGACAACCCGGCGATTTTCAATGAACTGCGCGAAGGCCACGCCGACGTGATGATCACCGACGCCTCGGAAGCGCGCTTCCAGCAGCGACGCACGCCTGGGCTATGCGCGGTGAATCCGCAACAGCCACTGCAGTATGGCGAAAAGGCGTTCCTGCTGCCGCGCGACGACGTCGCCTGGAAAGCCTACGTCGATCAGTGGCTGCACCTGAGCAAGGCCAGCGGCGCCTACGCACGGATCGTTGCGGATTGGCTGGGAGAAACAGACATGTCGCCGTCCAGGCCAGCGGCGTTCGCGCCAGAAAAATAAGCAAGTCGAACCAACAATCGGCATGAATAACCGATTCGGGTGCATTCACGCTAACGCGCGTGGTGGTCGTATCGCAATCGTATTCGCTGTCGAATCGAGCAAGTACGACCATCGTGCAAGGCATGCCCGAAGGTCGACCAGGACATCATTGCGAGCAGAGCGTCGCGCCGGGGAACGCCGCTCGCATCGCGCCAGGGTGCCGGACCTGCGACCGCGCGCCGCGGCGCGCTCAGATCCAACCGCGACGACGGAACCATGCCAGCGGCAACAGCATGCTCAGGACGATCACACCCAATGCCCAGTAGTAAGCGTTGTGCCATTTCAGTTCGGGCATGTGCGCGAAATTCATGCCCCAAATACCCACCAGCACCGTCGGCGGAATCCCCACCACCGACGCCACCGCCATCACCTTCATCACATTGTTCTGGTCCACGTTGATCATGCCCAGCACGCTGTCGAGCAGGAATTCGATGCGGTCGTTCAATTGCTGCTCGAATTCGCTCAAGGTGACCAGATCCTTGCGCAGCAAGCCGATGCGTTTGGCCGCATCCGCGCCGAACCACTCCGGCGCGGCATCGTCCAGATACGTGGTCAAGCGCAGCAACCCATGACCCGCGTTGTGCATCCCGCCAAGGCGCTGGCCCATGTCGCCGACATCGCGCAGCATCCGCTCCAGATGGCGCGACTTGTGCCGCGCATGCGGCTTGTCGAATGCCAAGCGTGTGGTCTCGGTGATTTGCACCTCCAGCGCTTCCAGCCGGTCGGCCAAACGTCCGACGAGTTGATCGAGCAGGCGCAGCAGCAGGTCATCGCTGCTGCGGCACGGGCTACGCTGCAACTGCGCGGCCACCGCATCAAACGACTCCATCGGCTGCTCGCGCTGGATCACCAGCACCCGCGGCGACACGGCAAACCCCAGCGGCGCAGTCGGGCCATCGTCATCCTGGAAGCGCGGCACGTTGAGGAACATCACATCGCCCTCGATGCGCACCCGGCTACTGAACTCGATCTCGCCGATCGCCGCACGCGTGGGCACGGCAAAGCCGACCTTACGATCGACTTCGGCCAACTCCTCGGCGCTGGGCTGGCACAGATCCACCCAGCACACTGACGCGTCGGCAGTTCCGCCAATGCGGTGGATCGTCATCATCGGGCGCGGCTCGCAGACGGCATGAGCGCGAGCATCCGCTGCCGGGTGCGCAGCGTCAACGACGGCTGCGCGCGCATCGGCTCAAGCACCGTCGTTGCGACACTTGAGCGCATAGCCCACGCCGAGAATCAGGAACCACACCGGGCTGGCCAGCAGTGCCTGGCGGGTGTCGGTCTGCAAGGTCAGCAACGCCACGACGAAGGCGAAGAACGCCAGGCAGACATAGCACATCGCCACGCCGCCCGGCATCTTGAACGCAGACGCGGCATGCAGGTGCGGACGCTTGCGTCGGTAGGCGATGTACGCACACAGGATCAGCGACCAGACGAACATGAACAACACCGCCGCCAACGTGGTGACCAGGGTGAAGGCGGTGACCAGGTTCGGGATCAGATACACGAGCGACGTGCCGCCGAGCAAGCAAGCACACGAGAACAGCAACCCGCGTGCCGGTACCGCCGCCTGCGAGAGCCGGGCAAAACCGCGCGGGGCATGCCGCTCCTCGGCCAGACCATAAAGCATGCGGCTGGTGGAAAAAATGCCACTATTGGCCGAGGAAGTGGCCGAGGTCAGCACCACGAAATTGATCAGACTGGCGGCGGCGGGCACGCCGGCGAGCACGAACAATTCCACGAACGGGCTCTTGCCCGGCACCACCTCGCGCCACGGCGTCACCGCCATGATCGCCACCAGCGCCAATACGTAAAACACCAAAATCCGCACCGGGATCGAATTGATCGCCTTGGGCAGGTTGCGGTGCGGATCGGCTGTCTCGGCGGCGGTGGTGCCGACCAGTTCGATGCCGACGAAGGCAAACACCGCGATCTGGAAACCAGCGAAAAAGCCGTTCAGACCCTTCGGGAAGAGGCCACCATCGTTCCACAGGTTCGCCAACGAGGCCACGTGCCCGGACGGCGCGTGGAAGCCCCAGGCGACCAGACCAGCACCGGTGAGGATCAGCGCGCAGATGGCGACGATCTTGATCAGTGCGAACCAGAATTCCATTTCGCCGAACAGCTTCACCGTCACCAGATTCAAGCTCAACAGTACCAGCACGCACAGCACCGCCGGAATCCAAGGCGCCAGCGTCGGGAACCAGAACTGCGCGTAGGCGGCGATCGCAATCACGTCGGCGATGGCGGTGATGATCCAGCAGAACCAGTAGGTCCAGCCGCAGAAAAACCCGGCCCACGGCCCGAGCAGGTCGGTAGAAAAATCGATGAATGACTTGTATTCCAGGTTCGACAGCAACAACTCGCCCATGGCGCGCATCACGAAGAACAGCATCACCCCGATGATCAGGTACACGAACAGGATCGACGGCCCGGCCAAACTGATGGTCTTGCCCGAGCCCATGAACAGGCCGGTGCCGATCGCGCCGCCGATCGCGATCAACTGCAAGTGACGGTTGGACAGGCTGCGCTGCAGGTGGTCGGGTAGAGCGGATGGATCGGTCATGGGCACAGGCCATCGCGGGGGAATGGCCTACCAACATAAAAGATGGTGACAGCGCGCGCCAGCATTAGCGCACCTTAGCGGGCCTGCAAGCGCTCCCGGCGGCGATGGCATCGCTGCGTTGCACACGCGGGCGTATGGCGATTTCCTGATCGATGCCGGTCTGGCCGGACTGCGCGTCGTTGTGCCTGAAACGCTGACAGGATTCAGTTACACGATCTTGGTCCGCCGCCACCATTGGGTGACTTTTTCCTCGCGCACGAGCGTGAACAACCCGGCGCCCAGGATCAACGCGATCCCCACCGCCATCGGCCAATCCAGGCGATCGTGAAACACCCAGTAGCCGAAGCCGATGGCCCACAGCATCTGGCTGTACTGGGTCGGCGCGACCGCGCTGACCGGCGCCGCGTGCGAAGCACGCATCATGAAGATCGCCGCCAGGCCGGCCAACAAGCCGTAGCCAATCAGTAATCCCCATTGCGTCAGCCTCGGCCAGACGAAGTGCGGCAACATCAACAACCCACCCATCAGCAACGGACCAAACACGCTGGCGCCGTAGAGGGTCAACCGCTTCTCGCCCGGCCCGGCCATGCGCAAGCTGATGACCGACACCGCACCCACCAGTCCGCAGACGATGGCCGCGACATGCCCCTCGCTCAAGTGTCGGAACCCTGGGCGCAACACGATCAGCACGCCGATGAAACCCACGATCACCGCCAGCCAGCGCCGCCAATGCACCTCCTCCTTGAGCAGCAACACCGACAGTACAGTGACGAAGATCGGCATCAGGAAAATCAGCGCGAACGCCTCGGCCATCGGCAACAAGGTGAACGCGGTCACCGCCGAGAGATTGCCGGCCGCGCCAGTGAACGCGCGCAGCAGCCAGATACTCGGCCGCTGGGCCACCACCACCTCGCGCCAGCGGTCGCCCGGCTTCTTCAGGAACGGCAGCGCCGTGAGCATCAGCAGCGCACCGAAGAACACCACTTCATAGGCCGGCAGCGTACCCTCCAGGCCTTTCACGAACGCATCGCTGATCGAATAAGCCGCATAACAGGCGAAACCAAGCAACACACCTTTAATCATCGACGATATCGACCGCCGCGACACCGCGACGCCCTGCAGATGGAGGAGCTGCAGTATCCCTTTTTTCCCACGCGTCTGCCGCCGCGGCCAGCCACCACGCTGCGGAGGCGCAGTCGGAACGGGATCCGCCATAGCGGCCACCTGCAATCTCCACTTGAATGGACCATGACGGTGAAGCCGGCCCTGGCACCGCGCGCTCGGTTGGAGTCCAGATCGCGCGCAAGCGGCACTGCGCACGGTGGCGTAGCCGATCGCAGCGACCATGGCGATGCCCCGACGCAGAGGCATCGGTTACGATGCACTCCCGCTTCCGAACAGCATGCCGCGCCGTCCGCGTCGGCAGATCCGACGTGACCCACTACTGCGGCCCCCTGCTGACCAGACCACTCGCTGCGGCGCTGCTCGCCGCCCGCGATGCCGGTGACGCGCTCTGGTCCGGATCGCTGGATCTGCAGCGCAGCGAACAACAAGCGCAGCTCGCCGACGACCACTGGCAGTGGCGCAGGCAGAACTATCCCTACCCGCCCAAGCTCAAAGAGCGCACGCTTTACTATTGGGACGGCGAAGACTTCGCGGCAGTCTCGCGTTTTGGCGACGCGCTGATCAAGCTGGTGCCGACCGAATGGGGTGCGCCCACCTTCGAGATAGACGGTATCAAGATGCTACCCAGCGCGCAGTTGTCGCCGTTCGAAGATGCGCGGCGCAAAGTCGCACTGATCGAACCACGCGGCAAACAGGTGTTAGACACCTGCGGCGGGCTGGGCTACTTCGCTGCCTGCGCGCTGGAGGCGGATGTGGCGCGGATGCACTCGTTCGAAAAGAACGCCGACGTGCTGTGGCTGCGCACGCTCAATCCATGGTCGCCGGACCCTGCCGCGAGCGACGGTCGCCTGCAACTGACCCACGCCGATATCGTCGAGGGCATCGCCGGGATCGCCGATGCGGCGATGGACGCAATCCTGCACGACCCACCGCGTTTCGGCATCGCCGGCGAACTCTACGCGCAGACATTCTACGATCAGCTCGCGCGGGTGCTGCGTCGCGGCGGCCGCTTGTTCCACTACACCGGCAGTCCGAATAGGCTCACCAGTGGCCGCGACGTGCCGCGGGAGGTCGCCAAACGCCTGGAGAAAGCCGGGTTCACCGCGCAACTGGCGCTGGACGGGGTGCTGGCGACGCGTCGCTAAAGTCGCGGCACAGGGCATGGCGGTCTCGACTTGCAAGCGCAACACGTAAGAGTGGACGCGCTTCGTCCGAGTCCGCGCGCAATGGAGCGGATGCTCGCACCGTTACCGAGTTCGATATGCAGCAACGCGCGCTCTTCGAAACTCATATGGCGATATTGTTTCCCCATGCACACACCCTACGTGATTGCATGGCGTTGCAGTTGGAAGTTGATTCTAAGATGCATTGCGTCGTGCCCCCTGGTGCGCATCTTGGCAGGCCGGGACAATACGACTGCACATGGAAACCGTTGCACAAAGTGCAACACAATTTTTTTGTGATGCAAAATTCAATTTTTCTCTAAAAATTTCCTTTGCGGTAGACGCAATGGCAAATAATTTGACAAGCATCATCAGCACTTGCCATTAGTGCAGTGCCCACAACAATTGACAAGCAGGCCGCATCCCCCGTCAAATTGAGTGCAATCATCATGAAAATACATTCGTCCATTCGTAATTTCCGCAAATCCGCGCTGTTAATCGTGTTCGCACTGGTGGCGACAGGCGCATCCACATGGGCTGATGCACAACAAGCCGCGCAGCTTCGCATAAGAAGTTATAACTCCAACGTGAAAGGAATTTGGATACAAAACGAAAATAATCCTAACGGATGGATGTGCTTTCCATTGACAAGCCCCGGCGAAACCCCTGGACCAGGAGTATTAATCGGCAGTAAATTCAGCGCATATGCCTTGAGTTCAACCGAATGCGCAAATGGCGGTCAACGCATACAAAACATGTACAGTAAAAATTACACAGTGCCGGATACTAATCGTGTAGTTATTGCCATTACCGCCACGAAACTCTACTTCAACCCGTAAAGTGACAGACAACAACCGTTAATACGCGCGGCGGCCAATCGTGTCACGGGCCGCCGCGTTGCCGATGTCAGTGTCGCCGCACAAAATCCCGCAGACGACGGAGTTTTGATGGCATACACGCCTTACGTGATTGCGCGGTGTTGCACTTGAGAAGTTGAGTCTAAGCCTGTGGATGACATAGACACAGCGCAGCAGGATTGCCCGCGCGGGTGAATGCGCCCTCGTTCGCCGGCGCGCGGTATGCAGCGCCGCAGGGCTCGGGGGCTGCATCATCGCTGCGACACCCACGCCCAGCGCACGCACGATTTGCCAGACCGAAGTCGCCATCACCGGTGTGCCCGAGGGCTCCCCATCCCGCAACGCTGCGGACGAGCCCACGAACTTGGCGCATGCTTAGCGGCGCTGCTCCATTACCGCCACGTCGTCGGGGCCCAGATGCACCACCTCGCTGATGGTGTCCGCATGCAACAACGAGCGCATCGGCGCTGGCAAGCGCACCGTCTGCGCAACCGCGCCGTGGTTGATCAACACCACGATACGGCGCGCACCTGCGCTACGCTCGCCCACTTCCACTTCCGCTGGCACATCCGCCAGCGGCGCACGCACCTGCGCCTGGCGCAACCACGCAGCGGTGAGGCGATCCTGCGTGGCCTCGTCGAACCAAGCCCCGACATAGGTGATACGGCCCTTGCCGACACGCCGGGTCAACAGCGCCGGGGTGCCGTCCAGCCAACCATTGGCCGTGCCATAGTGCATCGGTGCCTCGGTGTCGGATCCGGTCGCCTGCAACTGTTCCGCCCAGATCCTGGCGCTGCCGTCGACGCCGTCGCCAACAACCGGAATCGGTGTGTCCAACGCATAGAACTGCTGCACACGGCCACCGAGCAACGCCGCCAGCGGGCCGGGCTGACGCTGCGGATACAGGCCGTTGTCGCTGTTCTTCATCGCGCTACGCGGCCCCAGCACCAAGTGCCCACCGTGTTCGACATACGCTTTGAGACGCTGCACCTGCACCTCGCTGAGCACGTTGAGTGAAGGCGCGACCACCAGCTTGTAGCCATCCAGCGGCGCCAGCGCCGAGACCACGTCAACCACCTGCGCCTGCTGGCGCAGCGGGCGATAAAACACCTTCATCTGCGCGACCGGATCGAAATCGGCCGCATGCTTCTGGAAACCGATCGCCCAACGGCTGTCGAAGTCGTTGATCAAGGCCACCTGCGCCTGCGGCGTGGTCCCCGCCAGCGCGGCACCGGCCTTGGCGAACTCCGCACCGATCTGCTGGATCTCGGCATACACCGGCACCGGCTCGCCATCGGCACCCACCAGCGTGCCGTGGTATTCCTCCTGCCCGTTGGGCGCGGCGCGCCACTGCCAGTACGACACCGCATCGGCGCCATGCGCCACCGCCTGCCAGGCCATCGCCCGCACTTCCCCCTTGTGCAGCGCCACGTTGGTCGCGCGCCAGTTGACGAAACCCGGCTGGGTTTCCATCACCCAGTAATTGCGCCGCTTGTAGCCACGGGCGAGATCGTGGCGCGCGGCGTTGTCCACCCAGTCGTAGCGCTCGCCGGCGACGTAATCGTCCCAGGCGGCGATATCCAGCGGAGCATGCACGGTGTAGGCATCGAAACCGGCGAACCAGCCCATGGTATTGGTGGTGATGAACTGGCGCGGATCGGCATGCGGGCGAATCGCCTCGATCTGATTGCGCGAATAATCGGCCCAGGTGTCGCTGACGAAGCGCTTCCACTCCAGCAGCAACGCCGGGTTTTCCTCGTTCTCGCGCACCGGGATCTGCGCGAAATCGTTGTAGGTCTGGCTCCAGTACGCAGTCGCCCAGCGCTGGTTCAATGCGTCGATGCTGCCGTATTTGCGTTGCAGCCACGCGTGGAACTGCGCCTTGGCCTCGGGATCGAACGAGGCCTGCGCATATTCGTTATCCAGTTGCCAACCGACCACATTTGGGGTGTGACCATAGCGCTGCGCCATCTGCTCGGCGATGGCGTGCGCGAACCGACGGTAGCGCGCACTGGCGAAGGAGAACTGCTGACGGTTGCCGTGTTCGTCGCGCACACCGTCCTGGCTCACCCGCAAGGTCTCCGGATAGGCCTGGGTCAGCCATGCCGGCGGCGCGGCGGTCGGCGTTCCCAGCACCACCATGATGTGATGGCGCGCGGCGGCGGCGATCGCGCGGTCCATCCAGACAAAGTCGTACTGTCCTTCGCGCGGCTCCATCCGGCTCCAGGCGAACTCGCCGATCCGCACCACCCGGATATGCGCGGCTTCCATCAGCGCCAGATCGCGCTCCCATTGCGGCTCCGGCCACTGCTCCGGATACCAAGCCGCACCGAGCAGCAGCGGTGGCGCCTGGCGATAGCGTGTCGCCTGCGCGTGCAGCGACGGCATCAGGCAAGTGGCGAGCAACAGCGCAACGCACAACGCAACGCCCACGCGTTGCGGAAACCGGGACTGGGGCATAGAGCACTCGTCAGATGGCGGAAGCCCGCACGTCATCGTGCAACGCGCGGCGCCCAGGCATTGTGCGCGTCCACACCCGCAGGCACTTGTGCATATTGCCGCACCCTGGTGCGCAACTACGCACAATCACCCCGCATGCAGAGGCATGCGGACAATCACAATCACCGCATTGTGCGGCGATAGCAGCATGTATCTTGGAATGCAGGGCAACCCGTGTTCTAGGGCGATCCACAGAACGTCGTCACCCTGATCCGGGGAATAACCGCACGCGCGCAGTCTGCAACGAGAACGCCACTGCCACTGACAGCCACAGGCCAGTGGCGACGGCCTAATGCCACTGGCCTAGACATCGCGCGCGCGGCACCGACGGCCAAGCGTCGTACTCGGCCAAGGTGAACCGAAAAGCCTGCAATGCCCGATCAGCAGGCCTCTCAGACCCAGTCGTCGCCGCCCATGTCGGCATCGTCCTGGTAATCCTGGCCGACGTCCTGGTCATTCTGCATCGGTGCGTCGTAGTAGTTGTTGGTGACATTCTCGACCACCACATCCTGCTGCCCACCACCACCACCACCACCACCACCGAAGAGACCACCACCGTGGTGTCCACCGAGCAGGCTTTCCACACCCTCGAACAAGAACATGCCACCGGCCACACCCGCTGCGGTGGTGGCCGCCGTGCTGAGGAAGCTCGGACCACGGGCCGCCGCAGGTGCGGGTGCCGGTTCGGGCGCCGCCGCACCACCACCGAACCAGCGCTCACGCCACCCTGGTGCCGCAGCCGCGGCGGCAGGCGCGGACGGCATCGGCGGCGGCGCGGCATTGAAGCCCTGACCCAGGAAACTGGTCGGCGGCGGCGGGGGTGGAGCGGCTTGCTGCAACTGCGCGATCTGCGCCTTGGCCGCCTCCAGCGCGTGTTCCAGTAACAACGCCCGCTGCACCAGCAAATAAGCCGCATCAGGCTGATCGGCCAGGCGCGCATGGATCAACGCGTCGGCCTGCGGGTCTTTGACCACCCCGCCAGCGCTGCGCAAGCGCGCCAGGAAGTCTTCGAGAAGCTGCTGCTCTTGCGGAGTCATACGCGTATCCGAATGTGATGACCGGCCCACTGCCGGCACCGCACGGTATGGGGATCACCTCGCCCACGCCAAGGGTGGCGCTCCCCGTCGGTGCGATGGCATTCATCCACGCGGCCGATATCAGCTTGACAGGCGGGTCCATGCGGTGAATGTGGGCGCTGCGGCGAACGCTTTTCCTGCCAATCTACGACATCCCTACCCAGATCCTGTCGCCAGACCCGAGCATCTGCAACTCGCACCGCTGCCGCCCGGGCGGCGGTGCTGGTATGCATCGATGGTCCGTCCACAAGCCACGACACACCGCTTCGCCAGGGTCAAACCCGCTCATCGGCTAATAAAGGCAACTCCCTACTGTTGATAAATCATCTGACCGTTACTACTCCAACGCAGTTGTCATTGGGCATCTGCGAGAGGAAAAACCCCATCATCATCGCTACTATGCAAGCGTGCTGTCGTGTTAGACCGTTTCATAGCAATGCATTCATACGCCCGAGCACCACTGCATGGGTGGACTGTTGTGGGTCTAACGCACGCCACCTCCGCTACCGAGCATGACCTGTTACACGTAGCGAAAGGTGTCTGTGGCGTGTTGTACTGTGAAAGCGCAAGGGCGGCCGCAGCATTGCATTTGCGTATCATTGCGCGGCAACACCTCTCATTTTCAACAGACCACGACCGATGATGTCTTCCGATATGCCACCTGCCGCCATGGATGCTCCACCCCATGGCGCCGCCGCTGTGTTCCGCGTGGTCACCGGCAATTTCCTCGAAATGTACGACTTCATGGTCTATGGCTTCTATGCCACCGCCATCGGTCATGCGTTCTTCCCTGCGCACAGCGCATTCTCCTCGCTGATGCTGTCGCTGGCGACGTTCGGCGCCGGCTTCCTGATGCGCCCAATCGGTGGCTTGGTGTTGGGCAGTTACATCGATCGGCATGGGCGCCGCAAAGGTCTGACCCTGAGCCTGATGTCCGTGGGCGTTTTGTTGATCGCCTTTGTGCCGGGTTACGCCAGCATCGGCATACTCGCACCGGCGCTGGTATTGCTCGGTCGTCGCCTGCTACAGGGCTTTTCCGCTGGCGCGGAACTGGGCGGCGTGTCGGTGTATCTGGCCGAGATCGCCACGCCGGGCCGACGCGGTTTCTATGTGGCCTGGCAATCGGCCAGCCAGCAGGTCGCGGTGGTGTTTGCCGCGGCACTCGGCGTCGCCCTGCATACGCTGCTATCCGAGAGCGCGATGGACAGTTGGGGATGGCGCATCCCGTTCTTCATCGGCAGCCTGATCTTGCCGTTGATTTTCCTGATCCGCCGTTCGCTGCAAGAAACGCCGGAGTTCGCCGCGCGCCAAGCGCCAGACCTGGCTGGCATCGCCCAGTCGCTGCGCGCCAATGCCGGGTTGGTGCTGGCTGGCGTCGGGCTGGTGCTGATGACTACCGTGTCGTTCTATCTGATCACCGCCTACATGCCGACCTATGGTCGCTCGGAGCTGCACTTGAGCGAGCTGGACAGCCTGGTGGTCACCGGCTGCATCGGTCTGTCGAACTTTGTGTGGCTACCGGTGATGGGCGCGCTGAGCGATCGCATCGGTCGCAAGCCGTTGCTGGTGTTCGCCACGGTGACCATGCTACTGACGGTATGGCCGGCGCTGCATTGGCTGGTCGACGCTCCTTCGTTCGCGCGGCTGCTGCTGGTCGGCGAATGGCTATCGCTACTGTATGGCGCCTACAACGGCGCGATGGTGGTGGCCTTGACCGAAGTGATGCCGGCAGAGGTGCGCACCACCGGCTTTTCGTTGGCCTACAGTCTGGCCACGGCGACGATGGGCGGCTTCACCCCGGTGGTGTGCACGTGGTTGATCCACACCACCCACAGTCCGGCCGCGCCCGCCTTATGGCTGTCGTTGGCGGCGCTGATCGGCCTGAGCTGCTCGTTGCTGCTGTTCCGTCGTCAGCGCGGCATGCTGAGCGCCAGCGCCGGTTGAGCGTGTGCTGCCAGCACGCCACTGCCGCATAGCGCGAGCAATGCGGTGGTGCCGATGCGATGCGGAGCATGCAGCACGCTCGCAACGGCGTGCATGCTGCGTGCAACTTGGCCTCGGCTGGCTTAGCCGAGGTCCAGCGCAGCGGTCAGATCGCCCGGGACCACGCCACTGGCAGCATGCATCGTGCGTTCCCGCTCGGCCAGACCAGGTAGCTTCTCCAGCCCGAAACGGCGGGTGATGAAACGCAGAATCGAGCCGGTGTCGTACACGGTGTGATCGACATGACCACGCTTGGCGTACGGCGAGACCACCAGTGCCGGGATGCGCGAGCCAGGACCCCAGCGGTCGGCTTTCGGTGGTGCCACGTGGTCCCACCAGCCGCCGTTCTCATCGAAGGTGATGAAGACGGCGGTCTTCTCCCACAGCGGACTTTTGCGCAGGGCGTCGATCACCATCGCGATGTGGCGATCACCCGCGGCCACGTCCGAATAGCCGGCGTGCATGTTGAGGTTGCCCTGCGGCTTGTAGAAGGTGACGGCTGGTAGCGTGCCAGCCTGCACGTCGGCGAGGAAGCGGTTATCCGGAGCGCTGTCGCCCAGCCCGCTGTCGCGCAGGCGCTGCGCACGCGCAGGCGTGCCGGGAGCCAGATTGGCAAAGTAGTTGAACGGCTGGTGGTGGATCTGGAAATTGGGGCTGGTCGGGAACTCGCTGGTGTCGCCGGTGTCGCCCTTGCCTTGCACTGCCAGACCCCAACCGCCGGCGTACCACGCCCACTCCACGCCCTTGGCGTCGAGCGCGTCGCCGATGTGGCGATGGGTCTGCGGCGGCAAGGTGTTGGGGCTGTCCGCTGCGGCGTAATCCCGGCGCGTCGGATCCTGGCTGGTGCTGGGCTGGAACGGCGGACTCATGGTGTTGATCGCCCAGAAGTCCGGGGTCAACGCGCCACTGCGCACGAAGCGCGGTTTGCCGTTGAGGGCAGAAGCGGGCGAATCTTGCTGCTCCGCCAGATGGATTTCGTCGGGCCGGTCGCTAGCCAGTTTGCTGATTTGCAGCCGCGCCGGGCTATTGTCGGCGTTCGGGTAGTACGGCGCCTGTGCGGCCACCAGGTATTGGTGATTGAGGAACGAACCGCCGAACGCACCCATGAAAAAGTTGTCGCACAGCGTGTACTCGCGCGCCAAGCTCCACAGCCGCAAGGTCGCCGGCGCATCGCCATAGTGGCCCATCACCAAACCGCCGGCATCGCTCCAGGCCGCGAAGCGGTCGTTACGGCCGCCGTTGATCTGCATCTGGTTCTCGTAGAAACGGTGGACCAGATCGCGGGTCACCACGCCGTGTGGCAACGGCTTGCCGTCGGCCGTGCGCAGTGGGTAGGGCGCGTTGGGCAACGGCCCGATCGCGTCCTCGCCGATCTTGTAGCGGCGGTGCTCCACCACCTGTTCGTTCGGCGCCAGCCCGCCCCAGATCGGCGGCAGGATATCGAGGACATTGCCATCGCGGTCGACCTGCCGCGCCTGCGCTGGCGTCACCTGCGACAGCGGGTGTTGCAGTCCTGGAAAGTCCGGGAACAGGTTATTGAAGCTGCGGTTCTCGGCGTAGATCACCACGACATGCTGGATCTTCTCCTGCAACTGCCGGTCCACCGCGGTGGCCGACAACGCACGCTTGGGCGTGTGCTGCGCGGTGTCGGTGCGCGCCTGGGCCGGGCCGATCGCCAACGCGCCGCCGGCCAAGGCCATGCCGCCGAGCAGGCGCCGGCGTTGCGGGTTCTCGGGAGTAGGGTCGGTGGGTGTGGACATTGGGTCCTGAGGCGATTTCTTCACGATGTCATAAAGGGCGGAAAAGGACAGCCACCAGTGTGGGCTGGGTGAATGACAAGCGGAAGCACGTGAAGCGGGATATGTATGACGCGTTCAGTGTCCGTCTCGCAGGCCAGTGGAGATGCGCCATCGTGCGGGTTCAGCCGCGCGACGGGCAACCAGCTATCCGTCGCCCGCATTACACCGTCGTCGCGGCGGACTCGGCTTCCTCGGCATCGCCCAGCGCATGCTGGACGTACAGGCGCTTGATCAGCACGAAGGTCACGACGGTGAGGGGCGCTGCCAGGACCACGCCCATCGGCCCGAGCAGCATGCCGATCCCGAACAACGAGAACAGCAGCAGCGCCGGCGGAAGATCCACCGCGCGTGCCTGGATCAGCGGTTGCAGCAGATGCCCCTCCAGTTGCTGCAGCACCACGAACAGCAGTAACGCGCCCAGCGCCACCTGCGGACTGACGGTGAAGCCCAGCAGGATCGCCGGGACCGCGGCCGCGATTGGGCCGACGATCGGAATGAAATCCAACAATGCGGTCAGCAAGCCAATCCCCAGTGCCACTGGCACGTGCAGCAGCCACAAGCCCACCCCGGTCAAAGTGCCGATCACCGCCATCGCCAGCAATTGACCCGCCAGCCAGGCGCGCAGGGCCTGGCCGCTGGCACCCAGGGCCGCATCGGCAACACCGCGCTGGTCGCGCGGCAGCAGCCGCAGCAACCCTTGCCGATACAGCCGCGGTTGCGCTGCCAGATAGATGCCGCCAACCGTCATCAGCACCGCGTTGGTGACGCCGCCGCCAGCGGACATCACGATGGCGCCGGCATGCGCGGCGACGGTTGACGCCCCATTGCGTAATTGTTCGGGGATACGATCGATCTGCGGCCCCAGCGGGCCGGATTGCAACCAGGCATGGAACTTGTTCCAGGCTGCCGGCAGGGTGGTGCGGAAGGCGTCGATCTGCGCGGCGACTTCGGAGCCGAACAGCAGCACGATCGCCGACAGCGCCAGCAACAACGACAAGATCACCAGCGCTAGCGCCGCCCACTCCGGGACCGGCAGCCGTTTGCACAGTACAGATGCCAGGCCGTGCAATAGCACACCGACCACGATGGCGCCGAACACGATCAGCAGCAATTCGGACAGTTGCCAGGCGAGCAACGCGAGCCCGCCGAGCGCCATGACGACCAGGACACGTGCCACGAATGGCCGTAGAGGAGAGGCGATGCTGGGGGCCTTGGTGTTCATATGGGTGCAGATGCAGATCGAAGTTGATCGTGATGGAGACAGTAACGCCATGTCGGTGGAAGGTGGGCGAAGATGGCCTGCGCGGCTTGGTACCGGAACTTTCGTTGCGGATCGAAAGCGATGCTCGTCCACTTGTGCAGAGCGTATCGCGCTCCTGCATCGCGTGTGGTCGTGGACAGCGCTGTGCTCGATGTCCACGACGCGCTCGGCCATGATAAGTCCGGGCGTGGTGCGTGCGGTATGACAGCCGCCAAACACACCGTGTCCTGCCGACACTCAATCTTGCGAGGCAATACCAAGATCATCCATCCAGCACGCTACGCCCGACTGCGACTCGGGCCGCTGGGATGTCGGCACCGAGAAAACGTGTCGCATGCATTTTCCCGATCCGATGGCGTCGCCGCTTCACCCCTCCAGCATCGCCCGATCCCGCACCGCACCCTTGTCCGCACTGGTGGCCAGGAGCGCATACGCCTTCAGCGCGGTGCTGACCTTGCGCGGACGCGATTCGGCCGGTTTCCAGCCACGGGCATCCTGATCGACGCGGCGGGCAGCCAGTACCTCATCGGAGACCAGCAGGTCGATGCGACGCTTGGGGATGTCGATGAGGATCCTGTCGCCGTCGCGGACCAGGCCGATAGCGCCGCCGGCCGCGGCTTCGGGTGAGGCGTGGCCAATGGATAGACCGGAGGTGCCGCCGGAGAAGCGGCCGTCGGTGAGCAAGGCGCATTGTTTGCCCAGGCCCTTGGACTTCAAATAAGAGGTGGGATAGAGCATCTCCTGCATGCCCGGGCCGCCTTTGGGGCCTTCGTAGCGGATCACCACCACGTCGCCGGCCTGCACGTCGTCGGCGAGGATGCCCTTGACCGCAGCGTCCTGGCTCTCGAAGACCTTGGCGTTGCCTTCGAACACGTGGATCGATTCATCCACGCCAGCGGTCTTCACCACGCAGCCGTCGCGGGCGATATTGCCGTACAGCACCGCCAGGCCGCCTTCCTGCGAGTAGGCGTGTGCCACCTCGCGGATACAGCCGGCGGTGCGGTCGATGTCCAGGCTCGGCCAGCGAGTGGCCTGACTGAAGGCGACCTGGGTGGGAATACCTGCCGGACCGGCCTTGTAGAACGTGTGCACGGCGTCGTCGTTGTTTTGCGTGACATCCCATTGGGCGATGGCGTCGGCCAGGCTGCGGCTGTGCACGGTGGGTTGATCGGTGTGCAGCAAGCCGCCGCGCGCCAGTTCGCCGAGGATGGCGACGATGCCGCCGGCGCGATGCACGTCCTCGATGTGGTACTTCGGCGTGTTCGGCGCGACCTTGCACAGCTGCGGCACGCGCCGCGACAGACGATCGATGTCGTACAGGGTGAATGGCACCTCTGCTTCCTGCGCGGCGGCGAGCAGGTGCAAGATGGTGTTGGTGGAACCGCCCATGGCGATATCCAGGGTCATCGCATTTTCGAAGGCTTTGAAGGTGGCGATGCCGCGTGGCAAGGCGGTCGGATCTTCGGCGCCGTACCAGCGGTGACACAATTCGACGGCGATGCGTCCAGCCTTGAGGAACAACTGCTCGCGATCGGCATGGGTGGCAACCACGGTGCCATTGCCGGGCAGGGCCAGGCCGAGCGCTTCGGTGAGGCAGTTCATCGAGTTGGCGGTGAACATCCCCGAGCACGAGCCGCAGGTGGGGCAGGCGCTGCGTTCGAAGGCGGCGACTTTTTCGTCCGATGCATTGGGATCGGCGGCGATCACCATCGCATCGATCAAGTCCAGGTTGTGATCGGCGAGTTTGGTCTTGCCCGCTTCCATCGGCCCGCCGGAAACGAACACGGTGGGGATATTGAGGCGTAGCGCGGCCATCAACATGCCGGGCGTGATCTTGTCGCAGTTGGAGATGCACACCAGTGCGTCGGCACAATGCGCATTGACCATGTACTCCACCGAGTCGGCGATGATCTCGCGGCTGGGCAGCGAATACAGCATGCCGTCGTGGCCCATAGCGATGCCGTCGTCCACGGCAATGGTGTCGAATTCCTTGGCCACGCCGCCGACGCGCTCGATCTCACGCGCAACCAACTGGCCGAGATCCTTCAGGTGTACGTGGCCCGGCACGAACTGGGTGAAGGAATTGGCGATGGCGATGATCGGCTTGTGGAAGTCGGCGTCCTGCATGCCGGTGGCGCGCCACAGCGCGCGGGCGCCGGCCATGTTGCGGCCGTGGGTGGAAGTCTTGGAGCGATAGTCGGGCATGGCGGGTGTTGTGTGATCGAAGGTGGGCCAAATACTGGCGGAAACGGTCGGCACGGCGGATGTTTAAAGGAGGCATTCACCGCCACCGCCATCCGCGCAGGATACGCGGCTATTGCCACGTTATCATGCGATCCCCAGTAGCTGCTCTTGCCAGATCTTCATCTGGGAAAAACGATGGGAGCGCCGCCCGGCACGAGCAGGCGCGTGCTACGGAAGACGAAAGGACTCAGCGAGCGCAGGGCGATGGCGATGGCGATGGCGATGGCTGGAAGAACTGAGCTTCACCATCTGAATGTCCAGCGGTTTTGTAGGCACTCAGAACCGTCGTTGTGCGTAGCGCCGCTCGAACTCTAAAGGCGACAGGTCGCCGTTTGAACTATGAGCCGTCAGGAAGCTCTGTTCGTCATCGCGGGTGTAGACCGAGTCTTGGTCCGAATGAACCAAGGCACCGAGCTTGGGCTTACGCCGCCAGGTCACCTCAAACCGGCTCGAGTAGATTGCTCGCCACCGCGCATGTCGCTCTGCGCAGGAAACGTGGCTTGCCCCCGTCGCCTGCCTGAGCAGGCAGGCCTTCCGCGCGCACCAAACGATGTCCTCAAGGCGGCTGTAGCTTTCGTTCAGATCCCGCAAGTCCTGGGTCGCTTTGCAATGCCCGTATGCACTGCCGCTGGCCAAGCATTGCTGCTTAATCAGCCGCATCCTCCCTGGTTCGCTCACTCATCGGCGAGCGCAGCCAAGAGTCGTCGCCAGACCAATTTACCCGTGGCACCCGGCACATCCTCAGTCGCCCGAACTCCTGACAATGTGCGTACATGAAAGCTTACTTTCCCGCTCCCCCTTGGCAAAGTAGCCGGCGGCTTTTTTAGTGTGTCGCGCTCCTCGGTGACCCGGCGCAGCTCGGCCTTCAGACGCAGAGCCTCGGCACTTGGACCGACTTCAGACCGCTGCACGACACCCGACTTACCGAACTTGCGCAGCGACAGCTCCGAATTCAACACTCCCCATGATCATGCGATGTCTAGGAAAAAATGGATGATTCAACACTTCACTGGCAAGTTATAGAGGAAAAATTCTCTTCGATCACCCCAGCGAAGTTATCGCAATGTGAATTCAAAGTGATTTTCCGCCAATTAATTTTGATGTTTATCTTGGAATTTTAAAAATTTTCCTAGTCGGCATCTATTCAAATTTCCTGGGCTATGCTTATCACCCAACCGCTTATAAAATCAAGAGGATTTGACATGTACAGCAAAGGCATTGATATTTCGCATAAAAATGGAAATATAGATTTTGAAAAAGTTGCAGATGCGGATGTAAATTATGTTTTTATGAAAGCCACAGAAGGTGGAACATATCAGGATCCAAACTATGGGCTTTATCGTGGCAATGCATTGTCTGCAAATTTGCGGCTCGGGACTTATCATTACTTCCGTGGATTGAGTAGCACCCCCGAAGAGCAACGGGACAATATCGTTTCAACACTTAGCAAAAATGATTTCGACGCATCTTGCGAACATTTCGCGATAGATGTGGAGCTCACCGGTAATGAAAATGCAACGCCGGAATTGATGGCCGACAACCTTTATGCATTGCTTCAGCTACTCGAAAACGAGGCAATACTTGGAGGCAAAAAACCACTGATTTATTGCGCAGCACGCTTCTGGGACGAACATGTGGCTGGAGACAAGCACGATTTTAGTCAATATCCATTATGGGTTGCCAGCTGGGATGTCGATCAACCTAGAATCCCGAAGGTGTGGAGTGATGCTGGTAAAACCTGGTCGATCTGGCAGTACACCAGCAAAGGAAATGTTCCTGGCATTAGTGGTGACGTAGATTTGGATCATGTCCAACTCTAAGAGTGGCTAACAAAACGTCGTGAGCAGCCGCCACTAGGGTGCGGACAGCGCGCAGGAACCGCAGTGTACGCGTGGTACATGAGGATTCCGAGCACCGTCCGCGCCCGCTTGGCGGCTGCGCAGTAGTTTTGCGGTCTACTCTAAGGCAAGGATTCGAACAATATGCCAAGCCGATCGCAGGCCGGCGGCATCAATATAGATGGCTTATAATCAAATTTCATGCACAACGTCCTGCAATCACGCCGTGTGGCTGCATGGGAAATCAAAAGCAGTAGCGTCATTTGATCTCTGAGTCTTAACATGCTGCAAATCGGGATCGGCAACCTGCAAGCATCCGTTGCCAGACAGACGTCCCCGAGTCCCGAGCAGCATCCGGATTTGGAATCCAATTCCTAAAGAAGCGCTTTTCCGAATAATAGATCATCGGCTTCCTGCACGAGGCGGAAGCAACGCTTCAAGTCATCGGCAAACTGGCGCGTTACCAATCAGTCGGCGCGTAATCCTTGAGAAACTGGCCCCAAACGTGCTCACCGGTGTTGAAGCCGTGGATGATGGGATCGACGATGCGCGCCGCACCATCGACGATGTCCAGCGGCGGATGGAAGCGTTCCTCGTGCACCTTGCGCGCAGCGATCTCCGCCGGATCCTCATCGGTGACCCAGCCAGTGTCCACGCTATTCATGTGGATGCCATCGTTGTGGTAGTCCGCCGCCGACGTGCGGGTCATCATGTTCAACGCGGCCTTGGCCATGTTGGTATGCGGATGCCGGGTCGTCTTGAAGTTGCGATAGAACTGTCCTTCCATCGCCGACACGTTGACGATGTGCTTGTCGCGCTCGGGCGTGCGCAGCAACAGCGGCTTGAGCCGCGCATTGATGACGAACGGCGCAATCGCGTTGACCAACTGTGTCTCCAACAGTTCCACCGACGACACCTCAGCCAAGAGCAGACGCCAGGAATTGCGCCCGCGCAGATCCACCTGCTGCAGATCCTGGTCTAGCCGCCCTTCCGGAAACACATGCTGTTGGCCGAGCAGATCGTCGGCCAGCAGCGGCATCTGCGATAACGCCGCTGCATGCAACAAGCCATCTGTACCACTGAGACCATACCCGGCACTAGTCTGCAGCGTGGTCGCCGACACCGCCGGCAGCAGTTCCGGGCCGCGCAACCCTTCGTAACTGCCGACCAACCGGCGCACGTGCTCGGGCAATTCTTGCAGCGTGGCGGTTTCGCCAGCCATCATGTGCGCATAGAACTGCGGTGGTCGACGCACGGTCTGACACGCGTTGTTGATGATGAAATCCAGACGCGCACGGGTGGCGAGCAAGTGGCTACAAAACGCCTCAACGCTGGGCGTGTGGCGCAGGTCCAGGCCGAACACCTGCAGCCGATGCCCCCAATCGGCGAAATCCGGCTCTTGCGCATAGCGCGCAGCCGAATCGCGCGGGAAGCGTGTGGTCACGATCAACTCGGCACCGGCACGCAGCAGTTTCAATCCAGCCTGATAACCGATCTTGACCCGTCCACCGGTCAACAGCGCCACGCGTCCGCGCAGATCTGCCGTTTCGGTGCGCTTGAGGTAATTCATCTCGGCGCAGGGCGGACACATCTGGTCGTAGAAATGATGCAGCTGGGTGAACTTCTGCTTGCACACATAGCAGTGACGCAACTCGGGCGATTGCGGCGCAGGCTCTTGCGCAACAGCCTGCACGCAACTCAGCGCAGTGGGCGACTGCGGGGGAAAATAGTTAGGCGTACTGAACACCGGTTTGCGGCGCAACGCGCGGATACCGGTCTGCTCCAGCAACGCCTCGGCCTTGCGCACTTTCTCCTGATGGCGTTCGCGCGCCTGTTGCTTGAGCAACTTGCGCCGTGTCTTGGGTTCGGGATGGAAAACCTTGGCCACCGCCTGATGCAGGCGCACGCGCTCGGCTTCGGGCAGGGCATCGAGGACAGTGCGGTCGGCCTCGATGGCGTCGAGCAATTCCAGGGTGATGCGCAGGCGCTCGGATAAGGGCAGCTCGTCGGTGGAAGCAGGGGCGTTGGTGTTCAAGACAGATCCGGGGTGGGCGACGGCGAACCGTGGCAAAGGCCGGCACGATGCCGGCATGGGTAACGCGCTACCGCGTTGCACACCAACCCATCATCGCAAGCGGGAGGCGTAACAGCGCAGATAGCGACGACGCGTGGCCAGTGGAAACCGGCCACGTCGGTATTTTCGCCGATCCGAGGGGCCCGATGCCATGCCGCCCTTGCCCATCGCGGCATGGGCTGCGCCCGCCGATGCGCCAGCCGACGGCGCACCAGCCCAATCGCGGTTCGCTCAACGCGCAGGTAACGGCGCGAATTGGCCGTGCCGCAGTTTGGCCACGTCGTTGCCCTGCGCGTCCTTGGCCTGCAGGTCGGCGCCCTTGGCAGCGAGTTCCTTCAGCACCTCGGTGCGCTGGAACAATGCTGCGTACATCGCCGCGGTCTGTCCTGCGTTGTTGCGCTGGTCCGGTGCGCAGTCGGCTTGCATCAGGCGCTTGGCAATCGCCAGTTCGCCTTTGAAGATCGCGCCCATCAGCGCGGTGTTACCGCGCTTGTCCTGTGCGCACGGGTCGGCGCCAGCGCGCAGCAACTGTTCCACCGCTGCCTGATGGCCGTGGTAGGCGGCCAGAATCAGCGCGGTATACCCCTTGTCGTCGCGAGTATCGAGATCGTAGTGGGCACGGATGAATTCGGCCAGCATGTCCTGCCGGCCTTCGCGTGCGGCGTCGAAGAAATAATCGCGCAGTTGCGCCTGGATCCTCGCCGGATCCGGCGGCACAAGCGCAGGAGGTGCGGCGGTGGCGGTCGCCACAGTGACCAGGCTGACCAAGAGAACAGCAAAACGGCGCATATTCGGTCTCCGTCTCGGTGAAAATGCGCAACGCGTGCGGCGGGGAAGTGCCGCCGCGCTGCGCGGTGAACGCTCAGTCCTGCAACTGCGCGGCCAACTGTTTGACCCGCGCCAGATCGCCCTTGGCGACACGCGTCACCCCTGTGCCATAGTCCGGGTCGGCCTTGTACAGGAACGACAGCATGATGTGCTTACTGGCATCGTCGGTTCCAGACAGCGATTCGCCGAAGCTCTGGATCAGATCCTGTTGCTCTTTCTTGCTATAGCTGCGGAACAGGTCGCCGGCCTGTTTGAAGTTCTGCTCGCGGGCGATCTTGGCCTGTTGGGTCGTACCGGAAAGCGGCAGTTGGCTATAACGGGCATTGGGATCTTGCGGACGCGGAGCGAGCCGGCTCGGTTCGTAGTTCACCGCGCCGACGGTGCTGCCGGCGTTCATCGCACCGTCCTGATTGCCGTTGTTCACCGGCACCCGCGGCCGGTTCACCGGCAGGCTCAGACCATTGGTGCCAACCCGGTACAACTGGGTATCGGCATAGGAGAACAGTCGTCCTTGCAGCAGCCGATCTTCGGAAGGCTCGATGCCGGGCACCAGATTGGCCGGCGCCATCGCGACCTGCTCGGTTTCCTGGAAGAAATTCTCCACGTTCTTGTTCAAGACCAACTGGCCGATCTTGCGCTCGGGTATACCGGGCCAGATCTTGGTCGCATCCAACGGATCGAAATCGAAGCTGGCCAGGTCTTCCGGCTTGAGCACCTGGATGTACAGATCCCACTTTGGATAATCGCCACGCGCGATCGCCCCGACCAGATCATTGGTCAAATGGCTGTAGGCCTTGCCCTGCATCGCAACGACCTGCTTGGGATCGAGATTGCGAATGCCCTGCAACGACTTCCAATGAAACTTGACGTAATGCACCTGACCTTGCGCGTTGACCAGTTTGTAGGCGTGGACGCTGTTGCCATCCATGAAGCGATAACCGGCCGGCGTGCCTTCGTTGGAGTACAGCAGGGTCAGCGTGCGCGTGGCCTCGGGCACGTGCGAGAAGAAATCGAAGCGACGCGCGTCATCGTCCAGATTGGTGCGCGGATCCGGCTTGAATGCATGCACCATGTCGGGAAACTTGATCGCATCGCGGATGAAGAAGGTCGGAAAATTGTTGCCGACCAGGTCCCAGTTCCCCTCGCGGGTGTAGAACTTGGTCGCGAAACCGTGCGGGTCGCGCATGGTTTCCGGCGAATGGTTCCCGTGCACGACCGAGGAGAAGCGGACGAACACCGGCGTGATCTCGCCCGGCACGAATACCTTGGCCTTGCTCAGGTCGGAGATATCGGCTGTGGCGGTGAAAATGCCACGCGCCCCAGTGCCGCGCGCATGCACCACGCGTTCCGGGATACGCTCGCGGTCGAAGCGCTGCAACTTTTGAATCAATTGCACATCTTGTAGCAGGGTCGGGCCATTGGGACCGGCGGTCTGCGAGTTCTGGTTGTCGCCCACCGGCGCGCCGTTGTCGCGGGTGAGCGTGGACTGCGCGGCTCCCGTCGAAACGATCAGGAACTGCGACAGCAAGACGATTATCAGCAAGGGAACAGTGCGCATGGCATCGGCTCGCGTTTGGGGAATTGCAGCATCGCAACGCCTTCGCATGCAGAGAATTCGTTCGTTGCAATCGCTGCCATCGACACGTTCAATCCATGCACTACAACGTGATGGCGATCGCCCTTGAAACGCATAATTCGCCATGAATTACAGCAAGTAGCACGCTATGACGATCGCCACGACGATGCGCATTGACATCAAAATGTAGACGCCACAACGCCATCTACCGTGCTCAAACAACTCGAACAACGGCACGCGCAGACCGGCAACGCGTTCGGCTGCAACACGATGGTGAAGCGAGGTGTCGCTACATTCCTGCCGGCGATGTCTATCGCGGCGTTATCTAGCCGATCACCCGCTTGAACGGCGGCAACGCATCGATGATGCGTTTGCCGTAGCGCTTGGTCAGCAGGCGCGAATCGAGAATGATGACGCGACCATGGTCGCTGGAGGTGCGGATCAGGCGGCCGGCGAACTGCGTCAAGGTGCGCAGTGCATGCGGCACCGCGATCAGGTTGAAAGCGTTGAGACCACGGCTTTCGAACCATTCGCCGAGGGTGGCGGTCTGTGGATCGGTCGGCACCGCGAACGGCACCTGGGTGATGACCACGGTGGTGCACGCCTCGCCGGGCAGGTCCAGGCCTTCGCCGAAGGAATGCAGCCCGAACAGGACCGACCCTTCGCCGGCGCCGATGCGGCGCAGGTGCTCGCCAATCATCTGCGACTTGGAACCCTCGCCCTGCACCAGCACCCGGTTGCGCTGCGCGATGGGCAGCAGATCGGCGACCTTGAGCATCTTCCAGCGCGAGGTGAACAGCACGATCGATCCCTTGCCCCAGTCCAGTTCACGGACCAGGTAGCGCGCCACTTCGCGCGGATGGCCATCGCGATCGTCCGGCGCCACGGGAAACGCCGGCACGATCAGTTCGGCCTGATTGGGCAGGTCGAACGGCGAGGACAGCGACACCATTTCGGCGTGGTCGGGCAGGCCGTTGTCGATCGCCAAGGACTGAAAATCGCCGCCGCCGGTGAGCGTGGCCGAGGTCAGCACCGCCGCATCCACTTCGCTCCACAACAGCGAGCGCAACACCTGCGCAGCCGAAACCGGTGAGCAATGACAGATCACGTCGGCATCGCGCGAGGCGGTGATCCAGCGCGCCATCGGCGGCTGGCCTTCCTGATCCTCGCGGCGCCAGCCCAGCCATAACCCGTACTGCTGCTCGACCATCTCCAGGGCCATGCCGAGATTCCGCTGCAGGCGTTCCTTGGCCGCGTCCTCCTGCTTGGACTTGACCACCATTTGGTGCGCGGCCTGCACCCAGTTCAGCAACGCGGCGGTGTCCTGCGCCTGCGCGTCGATCAGTGGCATCCACTCCTGCGGCAGGCGTCCGTTGGGCGCGCGCCACATCGGCGCGTCGTGGTCCGGCTCGGGTACCCACACGCGTTCGACCTCGGCACGGAACGCCTTCAGCCCCTTGACCACTTGCGCAGCCAACTCGATCGCCTCGTTGGGCAACTGCTGGCCGATGGTGTCCTTGTCGGTCAGTCGATACGCCGCAGCGATCAACGTCTGCAAGCGCCCGGTGCGTTGCGCCATCTCGTCCAACGGTAGGCTGGCGGCGCCCTGATCGATGGCGACACTGCCGATATGATGGCCTTCGTCCAGCACCAACAACATGTCCGACGGCGGCGCGATCAGCGGCTGGCCGTTGTCGCTGTCGCCCAACGCCAGCGCCGACAACAGCAATGCATGGTTGGTCACCACGATCTGCGCGTCGCGCACCTCGCCGCGCGCCTTCAGCACCGGGCACTGCGCCGCGAACGAACAGCGGCGCCCGGCGCAACCGGCGGCGTTGGTGGTGATGCGCGCACGCAGCGACGGCGGAATCGGCTCCGGCGCGGCATCCAGATCGCCGTTCCAGGTTTTTTCGGCATAGGCCTTGGCCAGCGCGCGTGCCTGCTCGGCCTCGGCTGGACTAGGCGGGCGGTCGTACAGCGGCGTCTCGTCCTCGAACATGCTGTCTTGCGCCGCTTCGCCGTGCAGTTCGGCCACATTGCGCGGACACAGGTAGCGGGTGCGCCCCTTGGCCAAGGCCACCGTGGCCTCCAGCCCGGTGGCCTTGAGGAACGCCGGAATGTCGCGTTCCACCAACTGCGCCTGCAGCGCCACCGTGCCGGTGCTGATCACCAGTTTCTTCTTGCTCGCCAGCGCGATCGGCACACCGGCGGTCAGGTAGCCCAGACTCTTACCGACGCCGGTGGGCGCCTCGGCCACCCCCACACCGCCAGACGTGCCCAGCGCGCGCGATACCACGCCGATCATCTGACTCTGCGCACGGCGCACGCGGAATCCTGGCGTATTGGCCTGCAACTTGGCGTAGGCATCGCGGATCGCCAGCTTGACCGGTTCGGTGAGCTGACGCGGAGATGGCACAGGCGCGCGCGGTGCCGACGGCGTAGGAGTTTCGGTCATCGCCGTCGCAACAGCGAAACGCTCAATTGGCGCTGACCAGCACGGCTTCGCGTTCGCGCAACGCGGCATACACCGGATCAGTCTCCGGGCGCACACCATGCCAGCCCGCGAAACTCTCGGCCGCCTGTTCGACCAACATGCCCAGGCCATCCACGGTATCGCGACAGTGCGCCGCGCGCGCCCAGGCCAGAAACGGAATCGCGACTTCGCCGTAATTCAGGTCCACCGCCAACGTCATACTGTTGACCAACGACAACGGCAGGGCGAATCCCACCGTCGGATCGCGACCGATGGTGGTGGCATTGAGGATCAGTTCGAAATCGCCCAGGTCGCGTAGGTCGTCCCAATAACGCGAGATCGCGCGGGCCGGTTCGCCCAACGCATCGATCAGGGCGTCGGCGCGTTCCGGCGAGCGGTTGACCACCACCAATCGCTGCACGCCGGCTTCCAGCAACGCCGGCGCCACGCCGCGCGCGGCACCGCCAGCGCCCAGCAGCAGGGCACGACGGCCGCGCAGGTCCAGGCCCTGGCGCCCGGTCAGGTCGCGTACCAGACCGGCGCCATCGGTGTTATCGCCGTGCCACTGCCCATCGCGGTAACTGAGCGTATTGACCGCGCCGGCGCGTTGCGCACGTTCGCTGTGAACCGCGCTAACGGCGAACGCGGCCTCCTTCAACGGCACGGTCACGTTGGCGCCGACCCCACCCTCGGCGACGAACGCGGCCAGCGCCGACGCGAACCCCTCCAGGGAAGCGTCGAGCGCGTCGTACTGCATGGCGATGCCGGTCTGCTTGGCAAACGCGGCGTGGATACGTGGCGACAGCGAGTGGGCGACAGGGTGACCGAACACGGCAAAACGGGAGTTGGGCATGGAACGCTCGTTGGTTGTTTTAGACTGGAGGCGACATTTCACGGAATTCCAGATGCGGACCCATGCTTTGCCAATCGCGCTGGCGGCGAGTTTACTCTGCGCACCGTCGGCGTTCGCGCTTTCCGAATTCGGCATGGAAGGCATGGGCGTGGTTTCCACCGCAGACGACGAGACCCGCGCCAGCGTGGCGGCCGATGGCCAGCACATCGTCTGGGCCAGCCCCGACCGTGCCGGAGGCCCAGGCGGCGGCGATCTCTGGCAGGCCGTATTGCGCGACGGCCGCTGGCGTGACCCACAGCCGCTGCCGCCGCCCGTGAATTCGGCCAGCGCCGAGACCGATCCGTTTTTCAGCGCCGATGGGCGATGGCTATATTTCGCCTCCGACCGTCCCGGTGGAAACGGCGGCAGCGATCTGTATCGCGCCCCTGTACTGGCCGACGGCCGCTACGGACCCCCGCAAAACCTGGGGCCGGCGGTGAATTCGCGCGGCGACGAACGCGCACCGACGCTCTCGCTGGACGGGACACGGCTCTTGTTCGCCAGCACAGGTCACGGCGGCGCCGGCGGCCTGGATCTGTTCGTCGCACGCCTGGACGGCCAGACGTTCGCGCACCCGCAAGCGCTGGTCGGGGTCAACAGCGCCGACGACGAGACCGATGCGGCCTGGCTGGGCGATGGCCGCGCGCTGCTGTTCGCCCGCGCACGCGACGGCCAGGCCAGCCAGGTGCTGCTCGCGCAATGCGCCGACGGACGCTATGCGTCACCGCAGCCACTGACGCTGTCGTTCAACAACGCCGATGGCCATACCGCTGGCGCCGTGCTGGATGCCTCCAAGCCAGGCGAACTGCTGCTGACCGGCAGCGCGCGTGCGCCGAAGGCCGGCAAACGCGACGTGTACCGGATGAAAACCCCGCGCGCCAGCGGCAGCGGCGACTGCATGGAAACCCGTTGACCGGCGATCGCGTCGTGGTGGATCGCTAAACGCATCGCTCCTGTCCATACCATCCGCACGCGACGCGGCGATGGCCGGCTTGCCATCCCTCACATGGCGAACGTGGCTGCATGCACAACGGCTGGCCAGACCAACAGCAACACGCCAGCCCGCTCAGTACACGTCGCGCCGATAGCGCCCGGCCGTGCTCAGCGCGTCGAGGGCGTCCTCGCCCAGGATCTCGTGCAAGGCCGCCTCCACGCCATGCGCCATGCCATCCAGACTGCCGCAGACATGCACGGTGGCGCCGCGCGCGATCCAGTCGCGCACCGTTTCGGCCGCGTCACGCAAGCGATCCTGCACATACTGCTTGCCCGCTTGGTCGCGCGAAAACACCAACTCCAGGCGTTGCAGATGACCACTGGCCTGCCATGCCCGCAGTTCATCGGCGAACAGCGCATCGTGGGCCGCATTGCGTTCGCCGAACAGCAGCCAATGCCCGTGCACGCCGGCCTGTTCGGCCTCGCGCAGCAGGCTGCGCAAGCCGGCGATGCCGGTGCCATTGCCGATCAACAGCATCGGCACAGCGCCCTGGCGGCGAAAACCAGGATTGGTGCGTACCCGCGCCCGCAGGACCGCATTCACTGGCGCATGCACACACAGCCAGCCCGACCCCAAGCCGATGCGACCGTCATCGCGCAGGCGCAGCCGCACCACCAGGTGCAGCACGCCATCGGCCAGGGTCGAGGCAATCGAATACTCGCGCAACGGCAACGGCGGCAGTGTCTCGAACCAATCTTGCAAGGCCTGCGTCGGCGCCACCGGCGGCGACAGCACCCGATCGGCCAGCGCCTGCCACAGCGGTCGCCACACGCCCTCGGCCTGCACCGGCGCATCCGCATCCAGCGCCTGTGCGGCAAGCCAGATACGCAGCGCGTCCTCGGCATGGCAAGGCTGCACTTCCAGAATGTCGCCGGCTTGCCAGTGCGCCGACGTTGGCGGCGCCAACGCGATCCACCACAGCGGTGCCCCGGCACTGCCAGGATTGAGCAAACGCCGCTCAAGCAGACGCCAGTCCAGCGACTCGGGCACCTGCAACACCGACGTCGCCATCGCCACACCGGTGAGATCGGACACCTGCCGCTGCCACTGCGCCAGTGCCTGCGGGTCGGCACGATCCACCTCCACGGTTGGGAACAGTGCCCGTGCGCCCTGTACGTCCAGCCACCGCTCCAGTTGCCGTGCAAAGCCGCAGAAGTGCGGGTAATGACGATCGCCCAGAGCCAATATCGCGTAGTCCAACTCAGGCAGCGCCTGAGCCTGACGCAACACGCGCTTGGCGAAGCCGCGTGCCGTATCCGGCGACTCACCGTCGCCGAAGGTGCTGACCACGAACAACGCGCGCTGCCGGTTGCGCAACTGCGCGGCATCCAGCTGCGCCAGCGCACGCACCTGCACCCCCAGGCCAGCAACTTGCAGGTGGCGCGCCGCCTCCCAGGCCAGGCGTTCGGCGAAACCGCTCTGGCTGGCGAAACCTACCAGCCAGTCACCGGAGCCAGTGGTCGAGGGCACCGCCAGATCGCCGCGTACGCTGCGCAACTCCCGTTGTTTACGGCGCCGGTCCAGGTACAGCATCCAGCCGGTGACGCAGAACAGCGTCATGCACAGGCTCGACAGCAGCATCGCCACTCGTCCCGGCAGACCGAAGAAACTGCCGGTATGCAGTGCAAACATGCTGGTCAGCAGTTGTCGCCCCAGCGGTTGCCGGCGGTAGTCCTGGCGCCGCTCGATACGGCCAGTGGACGGATCGATCTCCACGCTGTCATAGGCCCGGCTGTGCGGCGGGTCCGATGGCAGGTAACGCGCGATCACCGGTTGGTCGCGACGGCTGGGCAGACGCATGTCCAGATAGGCGCGATGGGCGGCCGGCAGCGTGTCCAGCGCGGCCTGCAAGCGCACATAGTCGACCAGGAGCGGCGAACCGCCGTCACCGCCCTCCTTGGGTGCCGGATCGCCCCCCAACATCGCCACCAGCCCCTGCCGGTACCAATCGTAGGACCAGTACAACCCGGTCGCCGCAGTCATCAGGTACATCGCCAGACACCAGGTGCCGGCCACCGAGTGCAGACTCCACAGGAAATTGCGTCCCTGCCGCGTCCACTCCACCACCCACCATGCGCGCCAGTTCCACCAGCGCCGCGGCCAGCGCAGGTATAGGCCGGACAGGCAAAAAAAGAACAACGCGATAACGCAGGCCCCGGTGACGGCCTTGCCGCGCTCGCCAGCGGCCAGCCGACGATGCAGGTTCTCCACGAACGCGAAGAAGCCGCTCAGACGCGGCGCCGCCACAATCGCGCCGGTGTAGGGATCGAAGTACACCCGTTCGCCCGCGCGCCCAGGCAGGCGCAGGTTCGACGGGCGCGTGCCGGTGGGATCGACCAGCAACCGGTTGGTCCGGTGCGCGCCGCCTAGATCCAGCCGCCGTGCCAGTTCCGCCAACGGCAGCGGCTGTTCGCCGGCCGCATACCGCGCCGCCGTGGCGGCCAGCGGCGGATTGACCAGACGCACGATCTCGTCCTCGAAAGCGAGCGTCGCCCCACTCAGCCCCATCACCGACAACACCAGTCCGGCACTGATACCGAGCAACCAATGCAACTGGAATAACAGCCTCTTGATCACGGCGCAAAGCGGAACGAAGAACGATCACGCATTGTAGATGAGAATGCTTATCGAATTCGAAAACTCGCTTGCACATCGCGTCCACCGTTAAGCGTGATAAATACTTTGATTTGCATTCCGACCACATCGAGCTGTCGCTAAAACGTCACCCATCCTAGTCATTTTGCTCACCTCACTTCTGAGACGAAAAGGAGGTTGCGCATGTCCGTTTTCCTGCGCAGTTGTGTTGCGCTGATGGCGCTGTCCGCAGCGCATGCGGCGAACGCCACCACCGGTTGTCCCACGCTCTATGCCGACGGCCAGGCACCGAACCTGGACGCGTCGATCAGCGCAAGCACTACCGAGGTGTGCCACACCGAATACGTCCTGCTCGCCTCGGGCGTGACCAAGGGCCCGCTGTATTCGGCCGAGCACCTGACCGACCAACAGGTCGCCGGCTCCAAGACGATCAGTCGGGTCGGCAGCTTCCACGACGAAACCGCAATCCCGGTCGCGGATCGCTCCAAGAGTTCGGACTACACCAATTCCGGCTACGACCGTGGCCACATGACCCCGGCTGGCGATGCCTCCACCATCAACGCGGAGAAGGAAACGTTCTCGATGGCCAACGTGGTGCCGCAGAACCACATGCTCAACGCCGGCGAATGGGCGCAGATCGAAGAGCAAGTACGACAGCTGGCCACGCAGCGCGGCGAAATCTACGTGGTGACCGGGCCGGCGTTCGTCAGCGGCACCCGCCGCGACATCGGCACCGACAACGTCGAGGTGCCGGACGAGGTGTGGAAAGCGGTGTACGTGCCAGGCATGGGCGCGGCCGCCTACCTGTGCGTCAACGACAGCAGCATCCATTGCGACGTGGTATCGATCAACGACTTGATCACTATAACCAAGCTGGATCCGTTCCCGTCGCTCAGCGCGAGCATGAAAGCCAATCCGATCGCACTGACTCTGCCGTGACCGCTGGGGTTGCAGAGTCGGCAGAACCCAGGGCGGTCATCCAAACCAGCGCCCTGGAACGTCAGTCGCACGCTACGCCGGGGCCGGGGTGTGGCGATCAATCCACGGCCACACCCTCACGCAAACCTCAGCGGGTCTCGCGCAGCCAGCGCGCCACCTGCGGCGCAAAGTAGGTCAACACGCCGTCGGCGCCGGCGCGTTTGAACGCCATCAGCGATTCCAACACGCAGGCGCGCTCGTCCAGCCAACCGTTGCCGGCCGCCGCCTTGAGCATCGCGTACTCGCCACTGACCTGGTAGGCGAAAGTCGGCACCCGGAAGGTGTCCTTCACCCGCCGCACCACATCCAGGTATGGCATGCCCGGTTTGACCATCACCATGTCCGCGCCCTCCTCCAGGTCCAGCGCGATCTCGCGCAGCGCCTCGTCGCCGTTGGCCGGGTCCATCTGGTAGGTGGTCTTGTCGGCCTTGCCGAGGTTGCCGGCGCTGCCGACCGCCTCGCGGAACGGGCCGTAGAAGGCCGAGGCATACTTGGCCGAATAGGCCATGATGCGCACGTGCAGATGCGCATCGGCATCCAACGCGCGACGGATCGCACCGATGCGTCCGTCCATCATGTCCGAGGGCGAAACGATGTCCGCACCGGCCTGCGCATGCGACAACGCCTGTTGGACCAGCGCCTCGACGGTGACGTCGTTGAGCACGTAGCCGCGCGCGTCGATGATGCCGTCCTGGCCGTGGGTGGTGTACGGATCCAGCGCCACGTCGGTCATCACCCCCAATTCCGGGAAGCGCGTCTTCAGCGCCCGCACCGCCCGCTGTGCCAGGCCGTCGGGGTTCCAGGCCTCGGCCGCATCCAGGCGCTTGCTGGCCGGGTCGATCACCGGGAACAGATCGATCACCGGGATACCCAGCTCCAGCGCCACCTCGGCCTCCTGCAGCAGCGCGTCGATCGACAGCCGCTCCACCCCGGGCATGGCGGCGATCGGCGCGCGACCGGGCAGTTCGTGCACGAACACCGGCCAGATCAGGTCGTCGACGGTCAAGGTGTGTTCGCGCATCAGGCGACGCGAAAACGCATCGCGGCGCATGCGCCGAGGCCGATAGTGGGGATGCGCCACGGGCAGATTCCTTGAGAGCGGATACGGAGCATGGCGGAAGCGGCCCGGCACCGCCAGACACGCCTCGCCAACATCAGCGTGCATGCAAGGAGGCACGCGCCGGCAGCCGCCGGCTGCGACATGTTACTCCTGCCGACGGCACACACAGCACGCCGATGCATCGCGCCAGGGCATGCCCCGCGCGCAGACGCACAGCGGCTCAGATCACCCCGCCCCCCAGGCTCAGGCGGATCACGCCGACCACCATCGCCAGCGCGTTGAGTAACAGGCCGGTCTTGGCCCGGCCACGGTTCGGCGCCTGGGTGAAGAGCAGGCCGATCGCCGCGATGATCGCCCCGACCGCAGCGAACGGAATCACGAACCAGTTGCCCCAGCCCAGCAAGGGCACGAAAGCCAGAATCATCCACAACAACGCCACGATGCCCCACAACAGACTGATCAGGCCCATGCCCGGCTCCGCAAAAAAGCTGGCCACGACCATAGCACCTGCGGGAAACGGGTCAACACCACAGCTGGCAAGGCATGCACGGCACACGCATCACGATGACGCGACGACGGGTTCGGCGCGATTCACCCGGCCCGCCTATGATCGCGTGGTGATCCGCCCACGGAGCTAATGCCATGCACGTCCGTCCGTTGTTGCCGCTGGCCCTGCTGCTCGCGCTGGCCGGCTGCGCCAGTTCTTCCAAAGTGATGGTCGGTGCCGCGCGTCCACCGATCGACCCGGCCCTGGTGCAGATTTATTCGACCCCGCCGACGGGCGCGGTCGATATCGCCCAGTTGGAAGCCTCCAGTGCCGCCGGCTTCGGCACCCAGGGCCAGACCGACGCGGCGCTGGCGCGACTCAAACAGGAGGCGGCCAAGCTCGGTGCCAACGGCGTGGTGCTGATGGGCGTGAGTTCGCAGCGCTCCGGGGGCGGCGTCTCGCTCGGGGGCGGCAGCTACGGCGGGCACGTCGGCGGCGGCCTGGGCATCGGCATCCCGACGACGCAGAAACGCGCCGCCGGCATGGCGATCTGGGTACCGCCAGGCGCAGGCAAACCAGCCACTGCGCCACCGGCAGGGCGATGAAGCGGACGGCGTCGCCAGCGATCCGAACCGGTCGCTGACCCGCCAAGCAACCACATCGGGGTCGGCATCGAACCGTACCTGCAACTTCGTGTGCGCGTGACCTCAGGGTTTCAGGCAACGCGCCAGGAACGCCTCGGTGGTGCGGTAGCGATGCAGGGCATTGGTGCCGGACAGACCATGCTTGGCGCCGGGATAGGTCATCAGCTCGAACAGCTTGCCGCGCTTTTGCAACTCGCTCATCAACGAGGTGGAATTAGCGAACAGCACGTTGTCGTCCGCCATGCCGTGGATCAGCAGCAATGGCGAGGTCAGGCCATCCAGATGCGCGGCCACGCGGCCGTCGCGGTAGCCATCCGGATTGGCTGCCGGCAGGTTCATGTAGCGCTCGGTGTAGTGGCTGTCGTACAGCGCCCAATCGGTGACCGGCGCACCCGCCACACCGCAGGCGTAGGCGTCGCTGTGCTTGGCCAACAGCATCAGCGTCATATAGCCACCGTTTGACCAGCCGTACACGCCGATATGCGCCGCATCCACCCATGGCTGCGCCTTCAACCAGGCAATGCCGCGCAGTTGGTCGTCCACTTCCACCGTGCCCTGGCGCGCATACAGTGCGCCGCCGAAGTCGCGGCCGCGGCGCGGCGTGCCGCGATTGTCGAGCGAGAACACCACGTAGCCGTGCTGGGCCAGATACTGGTCGAACATGTCATCGCCACGGCCGGGCCAGCTATCGAGCACGGTCTGCGTCGCCGGACCACCGTAGACGTGGACCACCACCGGGTAGCGCTTGCTCGGGTCGAAACCAGCCGGTTTGATCAGCAGATAGTGCAACGGCGTCTTACCGTCCGCGGCGGTCATGCTGCCGAATTCGACCGGGCGCTGCGCATCGCGATACTTGGCAAAGGGATGTTGTGGATCGGCCAAGTCGTTGACCAGGAGCGTGGCGATTTTCTCGCCATTGGCGCGAAACAGCCCAATCTGCGGTGGCGTGGTGGTGTTGGACCAGCTATCGACGTAGACACTGGCGTTGGTGGCGAAACTGGCCGCATGCATACCGTCGGGTTGCGACAGCCGTTCGATCGCGCCACCAGCCAGTGGCACCGCATAGACATTGGCCTGGGTCGGCGATTCCTTGGTCCCGGAGAAATAGACCTTGCCGGCGTTTTCGTCCACTGCGAGCAATGCGTCCACGACCCATTCGCCCTGCGTGAGGGGATGCAAGGTGCGGCCATCTTCCGAAGCCAGGTACAGGTGCTCGTAACCACTACGCTCCGAACCCCAGACGAAGCGCCCGTCCTTGAGGAAGTGCAAGTCATTGGTGAGCGGCACCCAGGTCTTGCTGGTCTCGGTGACCAGTACGCGCTGCTTGCCGTTGGCCAGCGTGGTTTCGATCAATTCCAGTCGTTTCTGGTCGCGCGATTGACGCTGGAAGGTCAGCCGTTGCGGATCGCGCCAGTCCACCCGCGCCAAATAGATATCCGGGTTCTTGCCCAGGTCGATCCACTGCGGCTGAGCGCCCGCGTGCGGCGCGATCACGCCCAGCTTGATCTTGACGTTGGGCTGCCCAGCCTGCGGATAGCGCTGTTCCACCACATCGCTATGGTCGGCGTAGACCTCCTGACGTTTCTGCACCGGGACATCGGTTTCGTCGATGCGCGCGAAGGCGACCGCCGAGTCGTCCGGCGCCCACCAGTAGCCGGTGTGGCGGTCCATTTCCTCATCGGCGACGAATTCGGCCACACCATTGCCGATGGTCTGGCTGCCGTCGTGGGTCAGCGGATATTGCTGGCCGCTGGCCAGATCGATCACCCACAGATTGCGCCCACGCACGAAACTCACGTAGCCGCCCTTGGGCGAGATCCTCGGATCGGTGGCGAAACCTTCGCCATGGGTAAGCTTGCGCACCGCGGCGCTGCCGGTCTTGGACAAATCGTACAGATACAGTTCGCCACCCAGTGGGAACAGCAGCGCGCGCGCATCCGGCGCCCACTGGTATTCGACGATGCCGGTGTAGGCCGCGATGCGCTGACGCTCGCGCCGTGCTTTTTCTTCGTCGCTCAGGGTCTCGGCGCCAGGCAGCACCAGCTTGGAATCGACCAGCAAGCGGGTCTGGCCGCTGGCGATGTCGTACTCCCACAGGTCAAGCTGATTGCGGTTGCTGTCCTTGCCGCGCAGGAAAGTCACCCGCGAGCCATCCGGCGCCACTTTGGGTTTCATCAGCGTCGGCCCGGACAGCGGCTTGCTGCCGGTGATGGCCTCCAGGGTCAGTTTTTCGGCATGTGCGGGGACGAGAGGCATGGCAAGCACGAGGGCGAGGGCGGCGAACAGAGAGCGCATGAAGGTTCCTGATGGAGCAGCAAGCGCAGGGATGATGCGCGTGCGCAGAGCATTTGAGAAGTGCGCCAGCTCAGCGTTGGCCGAACAATTGCTTGCGCTCGGCCTCGCTCAGCGGCTTGCCGGCGTTGGGGTTGACCCGCTCCTTCAACGCATAGGCGCGTTGCGTGGCCGGACGCGCGGCAATCGCATCGTGCCAGCGTTGCAGGTGCTGGAATGCCGCGTAGTCCGGCATCAACCCGTTGTACACCTCGATCCACGGGTAGCTGGCCATGTCGGCGATGCCGTACTCCTCGCCAGCCAAATACGCGCTGTGCGCCAGACGCGTGTCGAGCACGCCGTGCAGACGCCGTACCTCGTTGCCATAGCGCTCGATCGCATAACCGATCTTTTCCGGCGCATAGACGTTGAAATGGCCCATCTGTCCCGTCATCGGGCCAAGACCGGCCATTTGCCAGAACAACCATTGCAATGCGACGCTGCGCCGACGCGGATCGTTCGGCAGAAAACGGCCGGTCTTCTCGGCCAGATACAGCAAGATCGCGCCGGACTCGAACACATGCTGCGGCGCGCCACCATCGGCCGGCGCATGATCGACGATGGCCGGTATCTTGTTGTTCGGCGAAATCGACAAAAACGCGGGTTGGAACTGGTCCCCAGCGCCAATGTTGACTGGCTTGAGCGTGTAATCGAGCCCGGCCTCCTCAAGGAACAGGGTGATCTTGTGCCCGTTGGGCGTCGGCCAGTAATACAGATCGATCATGACGGCAGTCCTGTCCTGGAGATAAAGTCGCAGTGTAGCCGCCGCCTGCGCTTGGCAGCATTGCCGCAGGCCGGGTAACCTGAGCGTTTGACGCAACGCGACATCCCGCCACCATGACGCCCCAGCGCCCGCACCCCCGCCTTAGTCCACTGTCCAGCCTGATCTTCGCCTCGCGCTGGCTGCAATTGCCGCTATACCTGGGATTGATCGTGGCCCAGGGGGTGTACGTTTTTCTATTCGGCAAGGAACTGTGGCACCTGATCCACGAAGCGCCGAGCCTGAGCGAGCAGCAAATCATGCTGATCGTGCTGGCCCTGATCGATGTGGTGATGATCTCCAACCTGCTGGTGATGGTGATCGTCGGTGGCTACGAAACCTTTGTCTCGCGGTTGCGCCTGGAAGGTCATCCCGACCAGCCGGAATGGCTGAGCCACGTCAACGCCAGTGTGCTGAAGGTGAAGCTCGCGCTATCGATTATCGGCATCTCTTCGATCCACCTGCTCAAGACCTTCATCGCCGTCGGTGCGCTCGGCGCTATGCCGCTGTGTTCAACGGATCAATTAGCGAGTGCCGCAGCGACAGTGGACCTGAAAAGCTGCGCGACGCTGACACAGGCCGGAGTGATGTGGCAGGCCATCATCCATGCCATCTTTATCCTATCGGCGATCGGCATCGCCTGGACCGACCGGCTGATGGCCTCGCCAGCGAAACCAGCGCACTGACCAGCGTGCCCGGGATCACGCTTTTTTTCCGCCACCCGGCGAGAACGGGCACGCATGCAATACCAGCGGATGCTAGATTGACTCACGCAGCGCACTGACGGCACGGGGAATGGAAATGCCGTCGCAAACACGCCAGCAACACCATTGGCATCGTTACATCGTCACCATCGGGGATCAGAGACAAGCATGCCGCACGACACCACATTCGCCAGGACACGGCGCATCGTAGCGATCCTGCTGCTGGCCGCGCTAACGGCGTGTTCCAAACAAGAAGAGGCCGCGCCCGACGCCACACCGGCCCCCACTGCGGCAAATGCGCCGGAAATGACCGCGGCATCGGGCAAAGTGCAATCGATGGACACCGAGCAGTTGCAAGCCTCGGCCAGCCAAGCGCTACGCGAGAACCGCATGTATGCACCCGTCGGCAACAACGCCGTGGAGTACTACCTGGCGCTACGCGGCAAGCAACCGGACGATGCCGGGGTGAAGAGCGCACTGACCGATTTGATGCCGTACACCTTGATCGCCGCCGAACAGAGCATCAACCGCGAGGATTTCGCCGAAGCCCAGCGCCTCATCGACTTGATCGAGAAGATGGACAGCCAGGCACCGGCCTTGCCACGGCTCAAACAGGGCGTGAGCAAAGGCATGCAGACACTGGCACAGCGCAACCAGGAGGAAGCCGTAAAAGCCAAGAAAGCCGCCGAACAGAAAACCAAACTGGCGAGCGAGCAACAGAAACAGGCGCAAGCGCAGACCAGCCAGGCGCAGGTATCGCCACAGATGGCAGAGCAGCAGGAGGCCGCACACCGCGAAAGCGCGCGCCAGGAAACACCACGCCAGCTCGCGCCTAGCGCCACGGCTGCCGCGCACCAACCGGCAGCGCAGCAACAACAAGCCGCGACGCCGGCTCCATCGCCAACGCCCGCGCCACCCACGGCCAGCGCACAGACGTTGCGTCCGATCAGTACTCCGGCGCCTCGCTATCCGCCAGAAGCGCTGCGCTCGGCCATCGCCGGCGAAGTGCTGGTAGAGATCACCGTCGGCACCGATGGCGCGGTCACCAACGCGCGCGTGTTGCGTTCCACCCCGGCGCATGTGTTCGACCACGAGGCGTTGAGCGCGACCAAGCGCTGGCGCTTCGAGCCGGTCAGCGCACCGGTCACCACGCGACGCACACTGGCCTTCAATCCCGGCGGTTGAGCCAACGCGCGCGCCATCGATGTGTGCGCGCACAATCAATGCTGTGCCATACATGCCAACGACACCAAGGCACGCAGCACACCAGAGGCAGACCGCATCCGCTCAACCGTTTCTCATCCGGCAATCGCCAACTGCTCCTGACGGTAACGGCGGACCGCAGCGAACCACAGCAATGCGGCAAGACCGAAACCGGCGACCAGGTACACCGCCCAGAGCTGCGGGTCGATCGGCTCGCGACGGATGATCTTCAACAACATCTGGTTCTGCGCCAAGAACGGCACCGCGAACTGCCATGGCATGGTTTTCAACGGATACACCATCAGCGCGTAACCGGGCAGCATCGGCAACAGCATCAGCCAGGTCATGTGACTCTGCGCCTCCTTCATGCTCTTGGCCGCTGCGGCAAGCACAGTCAGCAGCGAGGTCCCGATGAACAACATCGGCAACAACACGAACAGCATCTGCAACATGGCCACGACACTGACATTGAGTTGCTGGCCGATGCCGCTGGCGACTTGCGCGCTGAGCTTGAACGCGAGCAAGGTCAACAGCAGCGAAACCAGACCAACCACGCAGGCGGCGGCGATCTTGCCACTGACGATGGCGCTGCGCGAGGCCGGCGTGGCCAGCAACGGCTCCAGCGACTGCCGCTCGCGCTCGCCGGCGGTGGCATCGAGAATCAGGTGGGCACCACCGATGAACGAGGTAATGGTCAACAACACCGGCAGCAACATCGCCAGCAACGCCGCACGCTTGGCTTCGGGCGTGGCCAGGTCCTGGGTGGCCACGTCCAGCGGCCGCGCGACCTGTGCGTCGATACCACGCGCCATCAACCGCAGCGCGCCGACCTGCTGGCTGTACATGCTGAGCGCCGCCTGCACCCGGGTGGTCGGGATATCGGCATCGCGGCGGGTGCTGTCCTTGATGATCTCCACCAGCGCCGGGCGTCCCTGGTGCCAGGCGTTCGGATAGTCCTCGTCGATCTTCAACACCAGATCCACAGCTTGACTGCGGATCGCCTCGGTCAGGTCCTTGGGCGGTGCGACCGCATTCAATCCTTGCATGGCGAGGAACGCCACCAGGTTCGGCGCGCGCTCGCGGCCGATCACCGGAATGTCCAGCGGTTTGTCGATCTGCGTGCGGACCCGGCTCTCGGCCAGCGCCCCCATTCCCAGAATCAGCGTCGGGTAGAGCAGCGGGCCGACCAACAAGGCAAGCGCCAAGGTGCGACGATCACGCGCGAGATCGCGCAGTTCCTTGCGCATCACGGTGAATACGGTATGGAGCAGGCTCATGCGTGCAATCCCTCTTCGCTGCCGATCGCCTTGACGAAGGCATCTTCCAGATTGTCCTCGCCGGTCAGGGCGCGTAGCTCGTCAGCGGTGCCAGCGGCCACCACCGTGCCGTTGGCGACGATAACGATGCGATCGCACAGCGCCGCCACCTCCTGCATGATGTGGCTGGAAAAGATCACGCAGCGTCCCTGCGCGCGCAGTCCGCGCAAGAAACCGCGCAGCGCGCGGGTCGTCATGACGTCCAGGCCGTTGGTGGGTTCGTCGAGAATCACATTGCGCGGATCGTGGACCAGCGCGCGCGCGATCGCGGTCTTGGTGCGCTGCCCCTGGCTGAAGCCTTCGGTCTGCCGGTCGAGGATGTCGTCCATGTCCAGCGCCGCCGACAACAGCCGCGTGCGCTCGGCAATGCGCGCCGCCGACAAACCATGCAATTCGCCGAAGTAAGCGATGTTCTCGCGCGCGGTCAAGCGCTTGTACACGCCGCGCGCGTCCGGCAGCACACCCAGCGCGCGACGCACCGCCAACGGATCCTGAGCGACGTCGATGCCATCCACGCGCACCTGGCCCTGGTCGGGTGCCATCAGCGTATAGAGCATGCGCAAGGTCGTGGTCTTGCCAGCGCCGTTGGGACCGAGCAAGCCGGTGATCTGGCCATCCGCGGCCTCGAAGCTGACCCCTTGCACCGCCTGCACGATACCGGCCTTGGTCTTGAACGCCTTATGCAAGTTGTCGGCGACGATCATGCACGGCTCTCCCGATCGAATGATGCGTAGCTCATGGTTCCCATCCATTGAATGAAGTGAAGGCCGGCACGCCGCGCATCGCGTCCAGGCAGCTGGCATCGAGATGCTTGGCATCGGCGGTTTCGAAGAACCGACCCAGCAACTTGGGCATGCAGCCCAGGGTCATGGTGCCGTGCCCCTGTCCGCGCAGCAGCAGATGGCGGCCGTTGGGTAGACCGCGTAGCACACGCTCGGCGTAGCGCGGTGGGGTTACCGGATCCAGTTCGCCCGAGGTCAGTAACACCGGCAGGTTGGAGATCAACGGCGCGGTGAAGTCGGCAGGACGAGTGCCCGTCGGCCAGGCGGGGCAGGCCGCGAAGAACATCCGCGCCACCTCCGGCCCGAGCAGGGTGTCGTGCTTGGCCGGTTCGCGGTAACGGTCGGCGTCTTCGGCGCAGATCACCGACCACTGCATGCCACGGTTTATTTGATCCTGCATCTGCGAACTCATCATCCGTGCCAAGGACATCAATGGGGCATAGCGCCCATGAGCGGCCTCGTCCAGGGTCAGCGGCAGCAACGCGGAAGTCTGCGGCGCATAGGAGAAGGAAAACGCCAGACTGGTGACAGTGTCGGCAGTGACCCGGTTGTGCGTACTCTGCCCACTGGCCGGATCGCGATAGTCCGCCTCCACCGGCGTCTGCCGCAGCCGCTCCACCACCGTGCGCAACTGCATGCGCGTATCGACCGGGAAGCGTTTGGCACACGCCGGCGTGGCCTTGCACTGCTGTGCCTGCAGGGTGATCGCATCTTCGAAGGTGGTGGCGAATTCGCCGCCGACCACCAGATCGTTTGGCACCACGCCGTCGAGTACCACACTGCGCACATGCGCCGCATAGCCACGCGCGTACTGCTGGGCGACACGGGTACCGTAGGAACCACCGATGAGATTGATCTTGTCCGCGCCCAGCGCTGCGCGCACCGCATCCAGATCGGCAATCGCCTGGGTGGTGGTGTAGTCGCGCGGATCGGCGCGACCTTGAAGCGATTGTGCGCAGCGCCTGGCGTAATCGAGCACTTCGGCAGCGCTGGGCGCGCGCACCGGGTCGGCCGGCGGCAACGCCTTGCCGTCCGCGCCGAGGCAGGTCAACGGATTGGACTGCCCAGTGCCGCGCTGGTCGATCAGGAACACATCGCGACGCTTGCGCGTTTCGTACAGCGCCAGATCGACAATGCTGGCGACCTGGGTGGCGGCCTGACCCGGGCCGCCGGCCAGAAAGAACACCGGGTCCGGGTCGCTGCTACCCTGCCCCGTGACCGGCAACCAGGCGATGTTGAGCGCGATCTTGCGCCCGTTCGGTACCTGCGCATTCTCAGCAACCGGCATGCGCGTGCACTGCGCCTCGACGTTGTTGGCGGCGAGCGGATTGGTCAGCGTGCAGGGATGGAAGCGCAACGCGCCATAGGTACGTCCCGGCGTCTGATTCGCCTGGCAAGCGGCAAGCAACAACGTAGCCGCGACGATCGCCAACGGCGTGGAACGGTATCGCATGGGTCGCATCCTTGAGGTCATGCCGCACAGGATGCCATCCTGGGGCATCAACTCGTTGCTGCGCAACCGCCAGCGTAACGCACCACCGATGACGATGGGCCACCGCGATGCTTCGGCGACACGCTCATTTGCTGCTGACGTACTTCTCGCGACGAATGTGCTGCACCGGCAGACCAGCGTCCTTCAACGCCTCGAAGCAGGCATCGACCATGTTCGGGTTGCCGCATAGATACGCGATGTCGCCCTCTGCCTGCGGTGCGAATTCGGGCAACCACTGCTGCACGTATCCATGGCGCACATCGGCATGCGGCGCCTGCGGCAATTCGCGCGAAAAACACGGCACGAAGCGGAAACGCGGATACGCGTCGGCAAAGGCGCGGAACTCGTCGCCATACAACAACTCGGCCGGGGTACGCGCGCCCAGCAGCAGCACCACCTCCACGCCACGTTCTGCCATCGCCGCCTCCAGCAACGGCAACATCGAGCGGTACGGGGTGACGCCGGTACCGGTGGCGATCAGCAGGTAGCGGCGGTTGACATCGCCCGCTTGCAGACAGAAACGCCCATAAGGGCCACTGGCCGACAGCTGGCCGCCGATCTCCAGCCCCTCGAACAAGGCGGTGGCCGCGCCACCGGCGACGAAACTGACCGCGATCTCCACCGTCGCATCGGCCGCTTGCGCCGGGTCGTGGCGAGTCGCCAGCGAATAGCTACGCTTGGTCGCGGTGCCATCGGCATAGTGGAAATGCACCTGTACGAACTGGCCGGGCAGGAACGACAGAGGCTCTCCGTCGTCGCGAACGAAGCGGTAATGGCCGACGGATGGCGCCAGCATACGGCGTTCGACCAGCTTCAGCGGGAATTGGGCAGGCACGTCGTTGCAACAGTCTATGGCCGTGGGCAACCCCACGCGGTCTTCTATAATACCCGCTGCACTTCTCCAGCGCCGTCGACGCGGCGCGAAGGTCCACTTTGACTCCCGCATCCCCCCCGCCCTCGGATTCGTCAACGCCCGCACTGCGGGTACGCGACCTGCGCAAGACCTACGGCAACGGCGTGCAAGCCTTGCGCGGGGTATCGCTGGACGTGATGCCCGGCGACTTCTTCGCCCTGCTTGGCCCCAACGGCGCCGGCAAATCCACCCTGATCGGCATCATCAGCTCGCTGGTCAATCTCAGCGCCGGTCAGGTGGAGGTGTTCGGCACCGACCTGAGCAGCCAGCGCAGCGCCGCAATGCGCCTGATCGGCCTGGTGCCGCAGGAAATCAACTTCAATCTGTTCGAAAAACCGTTCGACATCCTGGTCAACTACGCCGGCTTCTACGGCATGCCGCGCGCCGAGGCCGAACAACTGGCCGAGGCAGAACTGCGCCGCGCACACCTGTGGGAGAAGGCACAGATGATGAGCCGCACGCTGTCTGGCGGCATGAAGCGGCGCCTGATGATCGCCCGCGCGATGATGACCCGGCCACGCCTGCTGATCCTGGACGAACCCACCGCCGGCGTGGATATCGAAATCCGCCGCGACATGTGGCGCGTTTTACGCGAGATCAACGCGGCGGGCACCACCATCATCCTGACCACGCATTACCTGGAGGAAGCGGAGAATCTGTGCCGCAACCTGGCGATCATCGACCGGGGCCACATCGTCGAACAAGGCCCGATGCGCACATTGCTGGCCAAACTGGACGTGGAAGGTTTTCTGCTGGACATCGATGGCCAATTGCCAACGCAATTGCCGACCATCGAAGGCACCACCCTGTTGGCGCAGGACCCGCACACCCTGGACCTGGACATGCCGCGCGCGATGGACCTCAACCGGGTGTTCGCCGCACTCGGCGATGCCGGCATCCGCGTGCGTTCCATGCGCACCAAGAGCAACCGTCTGGAAGAACTGTTCGTCCGCCTCACCGGCGAACACCGCAACGCCGGATCGGGCAATACCGCCGCGCCGCAACCGCCCGCCTCCTCCTGACCACACGGCGACGACCATGACCACGCCTCCCTTATCCCCGCAACGCTTCTCCGATTCAACACCCGCGCAACGCAACTGGGTTGCGCTGCTGACCATCGTACGCCGCGAGGTCAAGCGTATTCTGCGCATCTGGGGCCAGACCCTGGTGCCGCCCGCGATCACCATGACCCTGTACTTCCTGATCTTCGGCGGGCTCATCGGCTCGCGCATCGGCGAGATGGGCGGCTACAGTTACATGCAATTCATCGTGCCCGGCCTGGTGATGATGAGCGTGATCCAGAACAGTTACGGCAATATCAGCTCCTCGTTCTTCGGCGCCAAGTTCGGTCGCCATGTCGAGGAACTGCTGGTCAGCCCCATGCCCAACTGGGTGATTCTGTGCGGCTATATCGCCGGTGCGGTACTGCGCGGGCTGATGGTCGGAGTGATCGTGCTGATCATCGCCATGTGCTTCACGCCGCTGCGCATTCCGCATCCCCTGGTGACCCTGAGCACCGTCCTGTTCGGCGCGACCATCTTCTCCCTGGCCGGCTTCATCAATGCGGTATACGCGAAAAAGTTCGACGACATCGCGATCGTACCGACCTTCATCCTGACCCCACTGACCTACCTTGGCGGCGTGTTCTACTCGACCAAGCTGCTGCCGGGCTGGGCCGAAGCCGCCACCCACGCCAACCCGATCTTCTACATGGTCAATGCTTTCCGCTATGGCTTGCTTGGCAGCAGCGACGTGCCGCTTTGGGTGGCCTATACGCTGATGCTGGGCTTCGTCGCCGTACTGGCGGTACTGGCGTTGTGGCTGCTACGACGTGGGGTCGGGTTGCGCAGCTAAAAGGGGCGAACAAGACCGCATGCGCATCCTGATCCTCGGCGCCGGCGCGACCGGCGGTTACTTTGGCGGACGTCTGGCACAGGCCGGGGTCGATGTCAGCTTCCTGGTGCGGCCAGCGCGTGCTGCGCAATTGCGCAGCAACGGCTTGCGCATCCGCAGTCCACGTGGCGACGCGACGATCGCGGTGACCGCACTCACCGCCGACACGCTGGCGTCGGTTATCGATGCGCAACCGTTCGATCTGCTCCTGCTCAGTTGCAAGGCCTATGACCTGGGCAACGCATTGGAGGCAGTCGTTCCAGCCATGCACACCGATACCAGTGTGCTGCCGATCCTCAATGGCCTACGCCACTATCCCCTGCTGGATACCCGCTTCGGCGCCGAACATGTGCTGGGCGGACTGTGCTTCATCAATGCCGTGCTCGACCACGATGGCACGGTACAACATCTGGCCAAACCCGCATCGCTCACCTTCGGCGAGCGCGATGGACGCGACAGCGACAGCGCGCGCGTGCGCGCCTTCGCCGCCGCCTGCACGCAAGCCGGACTGGATCACCTGGCCACACCACGGATCGCACAGGAGCAATGGATCAAGTACACGTTCCTGACCACGCTGGCCGCAGCGACCTGCCTGATGCGCGCGCCAATCGGGGCGATCGTCGCCAGCGATGACGGCGTGGCACTGTTGCGCGGGCTGTATGCTGAGTGCATCGCGGTCGCCGAAACAGCCGGCGAGCCGATCCCAGACACGGCGCAGGCCCGCGCGCTGCAATTGCTGACCCAGCCCGGCTCGCCGATGAAAGCCTCGATGCTGCGCGATCTGGAAGCAGGGCGCCAAGTGGAAGCGCAACACATCGTCGGCGATATGTTGGAGCGTGCCCGCAGCGCCGGTCACAGCACACCGCTCCTGATGGCCGCGTACTGCCATCTGCAGGCGTACCAGGCCAGTCTCCCTGAGCGCTAGAACATGCGTTGCACTGGCGCCGCCAGCGGATCGCATCCGAGCGCCAACACAGCGCATGCAGCATCCGAGGCGCCAGCCACTCGTGCATGCGCCTGGTTTGCACAAAGGCGGGAATTGAAAATCGCATTCCGCCCCAAAGGACTGCTCACGCCACGCCCGGCAAACGGAAGAACGCCCGCGCCGCTGCGGTACTGGTCATCGCGGTGGTCGCCACGTCCTCGCCACGGTCGCGCGCCACTTCTTCGGCAATATGCGCAAGAAACGCCGGCTCGTTGCGTCGGTCTTTCGGTGTCGGTTTGAGCGTGCGCGGCAGCAGGTAGGGCGCATCGGTTTCGATCATCAGCCGTGCGGCGGGAATGTGCCGGACCAACCCACGCAAGTGCTCGCCACGACGCTCGTCGCACAGCCAGCCGGTGATGCCGATGTACCAATCGCGATCAAGATAATCGAACAATTCCTCGCGCGTGCCGGTGAAGCAGTGCACCACCGCCGGACCAAGCTTGCCGTCGAACTGGCGCATCAACGCCAGGAAATCAGCATGTGCGTCGCGTTGATGCAGGAACAGCGGCTTGCCGATGTCGGCGGCCAGTTGCAGCTGCCGCTCGAAGGCGCGGTGCTGCGCCGGACGCGGACAAAAATCGCGGAAGTAATCCAGCCCGCATTCGCCCACCGCCACCACCTCGGCATGTGCATGCAGCGCGCGCAGCTCGGCGTCGCACTCGGCGGTGTATTCCAGCGCATGATGCGGGTGCACGCCGGCGGTGGCGTAGAGCAGGCCGGGATACTGCTGCGCCAGTTGCAAGGCAAGTGGCGAGTGTTCGCGGCTGGCGCCGGTGACCACCATCTGCGCGACGCCAACGGCGCGGGCACGCTGTAGCACCGCGTCGCGGTCGCGGTCGAAGGAGGCGTGAGTGAGATTGGCGCCGATATCGATCAAGGTCATACGGATACGCGGAAGATCAGCAAGAAAGCAGACGATTGTACGGGGCCAGGCCGACACTGCCGCTCTACAGCGGCGCGCCTGCCCCGTATCCTTGGCCGATGACGTCCGCCGTGTTTCCGATCGATCCACTACTGCCGCAGATCCGCGACAGTCTCGCCGCCCACCCGCGCCTGGTGCTGGAAGCCCCGCCCGGCGCCGGCAAGACCACTCAGGTGCCACCGGCATTGCTGGACGCGCCATGGCTACAGGGCCGTCGCATCGTGATGCTGGAACCGCGCCGAGTCGCCGCGCGCAGCGCCGCCACGTTCATGGCCCGACAGCGCGGCGAGGCTCCGGGCGAGACGGTGGGCTACCGCATCCGCTTCGAGAACAAGGTCTCCGCGCGCACCCGCATCGAGGTCGTCACCGAGGGCATCCTGACCCGCATGCTGCAAGACGATCCGCTGCTCGATGGCGTCGGTGCACTGCTGTTCGACGAGTTCCACGAGCGCCACCTGGCCGCGGACCTTGGCCTGGCGCTGGCGCTGGACGTGCAGGCGCAAGTGCGCGAGGACCTGCGCATCGTGGTGATGTCGGCGACGCTGGACGGCGAGCGCCTGGCGCAGTTCCTCGATGCACCACGGCTGTCCAGCGCCGGACGCAGCTTTCCGGTGGAGATTGCGCATTTCCCGGCACGGCGCGAGGAATCGCTGGAAGTACAAACGCGCCGCGCCATCGACCACGCGCTGCAACAGCATCCCGGCGATGTGCTGGTGTTCCTGCCCGGGCAACGCGAGATCGCGCGAGTAAAAGCGGCACTGGAAGCAGGCGGGATTGCGACGGGCAGCAGCGCAGATGCCATCGTGACGCATCCGGCGGCGGCCCCGTCAGCACACGATGCTGTACACACTGCGCTCCACATGGGAGCAACTCACGGCGTGGACGTGTTGCCCTTGCACGGCGAGTTACCGGTCGAGCAGCAAAGCAAGGTCCTGCAAGCCGATCCGCATGGCCGGCGACGCGTGGTGCTGGCGACCAACGTGGCCGAATCGTCGGTCACCCTGCCCGGCGTGCGCGTGGTGATCGACGCGGGGCTGGCACGCGAACCGCATTACGATCCGAACAGCGGTTTCTCGCGTCTGGACGTGACCACCATCACGCAGGCTTCCGCCGACCAGCGCGCTGGCCGTGCCGGTCGCGTTGCCAGCGGCTGGGCGTATCGGCTATGGCCGCAATCGCAGCGCCTGGAGGCGCAGCGGCGCGCGGAAATCCTGCAAGTGGAACTGGCCAGCCTGGCACTGGAACTGGCCGCTTGGGGTAGCGACGGAGTGCGCTTCGTCGATCCGCCGCCGGCCGGCGCACTGGCCGCCGCACGCGAACTGCTGCAGCGGCTCGGCGCGCTCGACGCGAACCAGATCATCACCGCCCATGGCCGGCGCATGCTGGCACTCGGCACGCATCCACGCCTGGCGGCGATGCTGTTGGCCGCCACGGATGCGCGCGCGCAAGCATTGGCCTGCGACCTGGCCGCGCTGATCGAAGCGCGCGACCCGCTGCGTCAAGGCGGCGATGCGCTGGCGGCACGTTGGCGCGCGCTGGCCGCATTCCGTCGCGGCCGCGTACCGCACGATGCCCACCGTGATGGTCTGGCCGCAATCGACGCCGCCGCCACACAATGGCGGCGACGTTTGCGCGGCAAGGCCGTCGCGCCGGAGAGCGTGGACGCGCATGTGTTGGGCGACCTGCTCGCCCACGCGTTTCCCGACCGTATCGGCGTGCGCCACCCGCACGATCCGCTGCGCTATCTGCTCGCAAACGGGCGCAGCGCGCGCCTGTTCGAACACAGCGAGCTGCGCGGCGAACCCTGGCTGGTCGCCACCGAACTGCGCCACGAGGCCAAGGACGCATTGCTGCTGCGCGCCGCGCCAGTGGACGAAACTTCTCTGCGTGCACAGTTTCCGCAACGATTCGTGCAGCAAGACGTGGTGCGCTGGGATGCCGAACGGCGTGCGCTGAGCGCGCTGCGCGAGAGCCGCTTCGATCGCATCGTGCTCGACAGCCGCCCTGCCGGTCGCGTCGACCCGGCGCATGCGGCGACGGCACTGACCGAAGCGGTGCGCGAACTGGGCTTGCAAGTCCTGCCGTGGAGCGAGGACCTGCGGCAATGGCGTGCGCGCGTGGCCGGGCTGCGCGCGTGGATGCCGGAACTGGATCTGCCGGATCTGAGCGATACAGCGCTGCTGGACAGCCTGGAGGACTGGCTGCGTCCGGCCTTCGTCGGCAAGACCCGGCTCGACGCACTCGGCGAGGACGCGCTCGCCGAGGCATTGAAAACACGCCTGCCGTGGGACCGACGCCAAGCCATCGACCGCCACGCCCCCACGCGCATCGCCGTGCCATCGGGCATGGAGCGGCGCATCGACTACGCGCTGGACCACGCCGGCCAACCACAGCCACCGGTACTAGCGGTCAAACTACAGGAACTGTTCGGACTGGCCGACACCCCACGTATCGCCGACAGTCGCGTGCCGCTGGTACTGCACCTGCTCTCGCCCGGCGGACGCCCACTGCAAGTCACCCAAGACCTGCGCAACTTCTGGTCCAACACTTACCCGGAAGTGAAAAAGGAAATGAAGGGCCGTTATCCGCGCCATCCGTGGCCGGACGACCCCTGGACCGCCACCGCCAGCCACCGCGCTAAACCGCGCGGCACTTAGCGTCGCTAACAAAACGACTGCGGCGCTGCCGGACGAGCGCGGACAGTGATCGGAATCCTCATGTACCACCTGTCACCCAACGGCAATTGGCGAGGTTTTGCAAGCCACTTTCAGCACGTGATCGGTTGCGCGCAACGGCATTCAGCCCGCAGACCCATCGGGATCACAGCGCTAACGTGCTGTATACGGTGTGCGAGGGAGACTACGCCTCTTCCTTCCTGCACGTAGGAACGCCCATGAGCAAGCTGACCATCATCACCGACCGCGCCCTGGATCTTGCCAGCCACGCCGGCGACAGCCTCAAGCATCTCGGCCCGCAGGCAAACAAGTGGCTACAGTCGGGCATGACCATCGGCGCAATCAAGGCCGGCGCGGCGCTAGGCGCGGTGAAGACCGGCGGCAAGGCCACGCGCAATGCAGTGCGCCGCAATCCGGCATTGGCGATCGCAGCGGCAGCGGTGGGCGTGGGCTTGATCGGTTATGCCATCTATCGCAAGCGCCAGCGCGACAAGACCGCGCCCATCGAGGGCAAGGCACAGCGCATCGAAACCGAAACCACCAAGCAAAGCAACGGCGGCACGCGGCGCAGCGCATCGGCCACGCACCGCGTGCGTCGTCGCAGGACCGCACAGGACGCCACCGAGCAATAAGCCGCACCGTCGCGACATCGCCCGGCCGCACCAAGACACGGCGCCGCGACCGGGCCATCCCACGGGATGGCGTTTTGTGCGCACAGCGGCTGCCAAGCCTAGCGACGACCTCCGCAGCGATCCACCACGCCTGCCTACGACGGATCGCCACGCACACCATCGGGCTGCTGAGTCATGTTCAGCGCCGCCAGTGCAGATTCGATGGCGGAGGTAAAGGTTTCCGAAACAAGACCAATCTGGTTGTTCAGGCCGGTCCGCGCCTGCGCGCCTGGGTATGGATTGCGTGAGTCGTTCGCCCAGGTAATGTTGCAGCGACTGGCCGGGCTTGATGTCTGTGCCGGCGAGCAGTCGATAGATTGCTAGCCAGCGCGGGAAACTTTTTGGGAAATCGGGCGTGAGGGATGCTGCAACGCCTTGCGGCGGGTGAAGTCGTCGGCGCGGTGCGGTTCAGCGCACGGCTGTCCATGCGGCATACCTGGATGACCTTCGATTACCGCCTACAGCTTCATGACCAGCCCCTGCCCTTGCATCTGCGCCGCGCGCTGGGCCTGCATGGCCTGCTGCTCGGCGAGGTTCTGCTGCTCCACCGTCTGCAATTGCTGGCTGGCCTGGGCCACGTCTGGCGCTTGCGCCAGTTCCGGCGCAAAGATACGCGCCACGATCTTTCCTTCCGATTGCACCACGTAATTCGGCGTCTGGGTCGCATACCCCTGTGGCATCCCCAAGTGGACACGCTCCACTTCGGTCTGACCGAACTTGCGCGCCTCCACCACCACGTGCGCCGCATGACGGTCCAACTGTTCAGGATCCGGTGCCGGTCGGCCCCACCTTTCATTGGCATTGGCGATGGCATTACGGGCTTGTTCGAACATCGCATGGCGCGGATGCGCGGGATGACGCATGTCCTCGGCGGTGATCGTGATCGGGGCAATGACACGGCTTGGCGGCTCTGGGGGGGATGCTTCACGCGCCTTCCAACTCGCGGCATGCTGCTCGGGCGACTTCGCCAACGCCTGTTCGGGATCGATCCTCAACACATGGCTCTTTTCGGTGAACGAATACGGCTGGTCATAAGCCAGCAGTTGGCCCTGATGCTGCTTGAAACCTCTGATGCTATGTTCGTATTGCGGATCGATGCCGAGGGCGTCAGTGAACCCGGCCGCCAACCGTTCCTGCTGCGCCGGACCGTAGGGCAATTTATCGCCATTCCTGGGCAATGTATGGGACTGTTCCAGCGCATTCTTGAACTGCGTATAGCGCGAGTGCATTGGATGGTCCGGTTGACGGAAGTCTTGGAGATGCTCATCCGAACGCGGTGGGCGCGTCGGCGGGGTATACAACATCGCCTCGCCCGCTTGGCGCTGTTCGTGTGGATGTGACCGGGTGTCTTGGTTGTGGCGCTGTTCGTGTTCGCGTTGCTGCGCGTCCACGGCCTGACGATGCAACTGCGCATGTTGCTGCGCGAGCTGGTGTTGCTGCTCGCGCACTGCCTGCGCTTGCTGTTCCTGCTGCTGCAATTGCGCGATCCGCGCCTGTTCCTGCATGTCCACGCTGGCTGGTTTTTCATGGGCCGGGTTGCTGTGAGCCGGTGGCTGTTGTGTATGCCGGTGTGCTTGCGCCAGGTGCGCCGCCTGCTGCTGCGCCTGCCGTATGTGTTCCTGGCGCTGCTGGATGGCATGCTCTTCCTGCTGGGCCGTGTGCCTGTCCATGGCCGGAGGCGGCATGGACGCGGCAGCGGATGAGGATGAGGATGAGGATGAAGAGGCAGATGAAGAGGAGGACGTGTCCGCGTTCGTCGATGTTGGAGGCATGGACGCTGTCGGCCCGCTGTGCTGGAACCACTGCTCAGGATGGGTGAGCGTGTCGTAGGCTTGCCCGGCGGTGTGTTCGACCGCATGGATGCCGCGCTCCACGGCTTGACGATCGGCATCGTAGGCATGTTCGGCACGCACCTGCACCGCCAGTGCTTCCACCTTCGCCACCATGGCGGCAGTCGCGCCAGGATTCAGGGCCATGTTCAGTAGCTCGCGGTCCTGATGGACATCCTGGCGGAAATGATCGAAAGCGGCCTTGTTGTGCGCGTAGTTGGCTTGAAGCTGCACCAGCCTCTCCGGGGACAGCATGCTCTGCGGGCCAGTGAAGTGTGTGCCGCTGTGATCGCCCAGGCGCATGGCCCGCAACGGATTGGGTGACGATGCGCCGTGGCTGACGTCGAGGTAGTGCGCGTCTTTGAGCGCTTGCACATTTTCTGGAGTCGCCAGGGTCACCACCGTGCCGTAATGCCGACTGGCCGCACTCACCGGATCACCTGCCAGGACGTAATTGGTCACCGCCGTGCCACCTTCCGGCACGTGGTGACGCAGGCTCACCGCGCCGTAAGCGTTGAAGGTCGCGCCGCGTAGGCCGAATTCCGCCGCCTCAATCTGCGCAAGCGCACCACCGAGGGAGTGGCCGGCCACGGTCACGTGGTCTTTGGGGATGCCCTGCTCAGCGGCCTTGGCGAGCATCTGCGCCGTGAACGCATCGGCGGCAGCTTTTTGCGGATTGACGGCATCGCGCACCATCGTGGCATCGACGGCGATGTCCTGGACGGTGGTGAGCGCATGGTCCAACTTTTCCGCCTTGGTTTCGCCGGAAAATAGACCTGGATCGGTGCCGCGGTAGGCGATGATGATGCGATGTGGCTTCTCCACAGTCTGATATGCCGTGGCATGAAAACCGCTGATAGGATCGTTCGCGTAGCCGAAGACAGTGTAGTACTGACCGCCAAGAGGTATGTGTTTGGGCCTGCCGACTTCGCTCTGAGAGCGGTTTCTATAAGAATCAATGGCCGCATCGGCGGGCTTTTGATCGGCAGGGTTCATGGCTTGGCTTCCCTGACAATAATGGTGACTTGGAAGTGAGTATCTGGATGTTGAATCACCTCATCGTCTTCTGCGGTAAGGGCTAGAGGGGGATAGTGCAGAGAACGATCACCGTATGCGCTCTTCCTGAAGTAGAAGGGCCGCTCACCATCACGTAATAGAGGTTCAAGCCCGTTCCCCCAATTGAACCTAACCCCCTTAGCAATCGCCGAGATGCCAGCACCGGTCGCATCCCAGTGACACACACCAAGCTTGAAGTAGTCCTCGTCCAACAGGGCGTCGCGGTAGAAATATCCCTTCCACGTGTGATCGTCCACCTGTGTCATAGGAACATCGAGTCCGGTATTAGGCGTCTGCCGTACACCAAGGAACGGGGCCAGCGGCACGCATTTTTCATTGATGACGTCATACCCGATGTACGCCTCAATCGTATCCCACGGCCCCGGTGCATGGGAGGTGGCAATCACTTCGTAGCGTTTGACCGGGTGCGGATTGAGGTGGCCGGTGGCGCCGTCATTGCCGACATCGATGCCTTTGGAGCAGCCCGCAGCGGTCAGGGCCAGGGGCATGATGGCGGTGGCGGCAAGGTGGTGCAGTTTCATCGGGTCGTCCTCGGGGGGATGGGTCGCGGATGCGGCGGCAGGCCGGTACGGCCACGGTGCGGGTTTGCGCTTGGGTTCCACCGGCAATCCGCCGGGTGGCAGCGGCCCCAGCTCGGCGCGCACCCGCGCATTGATGATCGCCATATCGCGCAGCAGTTGCAGATCGTGCAGCGGATCGCGCACCTTGAGTTTGCGCGGGCGATAGGGATTGTCGCTGTGATCGTCTTGATCGTCGGTGTCCTGGCTCATCGCGCGTGACCTCTCCTTTTGATTTGGACCAAGCCTCTCCCCTGCACCTGCGATCTTACGCCACGCAGCCGATGCCGCAACGGTCTGGGGCGACGAGGCTATGGCCGGGGTGTTCATGGCCTGGCGCTCGCCCAACCAGCGGCGCGACAGGGTTCACCGACAAAGCTGCGGCGCGGGCTTGGTGCGCAACCGAGGCCACATGTTCGCCCATACACTATACGGAAATTCCAATCACGTGTATGGAATTTCCGTCGTTGTGCAGGACGTGTGCGCATCCTGCACCGACGCGTTATATTCCATGGCATTGTGCAGTGACGGGCCCGCGTTGAGTGCCACATATTCGCTCACCTGCCGCTGGATGTCCGCTGGCAGATGGCTAGACCGGAGTGCGCGCAAATCTGGCGCAGCGCCTGGGACAGTGCGCCACGTTCGTGAAACAACTCGCGGCTGAAATGCTTGAAGGCGGTCTGGTGATCCACGTAGCGCTGCGACGTTTCGCTGAAGCGATGCGGGACCAGGCCGTTGTCCGGGCTTTTGCTACCGAAATACTGTTTGCTGCCGTGCTCGCCCAGCCCGCATCGCCAGCAGCGCATTGCCCACAACGACGCACTGCGATGCGAACGATCCATGCGCGATCGCGTCAGGCATCCACAGCAGCGTCTACAACGCGCGCCAACTCCCCGGCGCCAGGCCGTCGAGCCGGTGCGTCCCCATCGCCACGCGCACCAGGCGCAGGGTCGGTAAGCCGACCGCAGCGGTCATCCGCCGCACCTGGCGGTTGCGGCCCTCGCGCAACACGATCTGTAACCAGGCATCGGGCACGGTCTTGCGGAAACGCACCGGCGGATCGCGCGGCCACAACGCCGGTGCGGCATCCAACCGGCTGACCTGAGCCGGCGCGGTGGGACCATCATTCAACGCCACACCATCGCCCAAGCGTTGCAGTTGCTCCGGCTGCGGCACGCCCTCCACCTGCACCCAGTAGGTCTTGGGCTGTTTGTGGCGCGGGTCGGTGAGACGATGCGCAAGCGCGCCATCGTCGGTCAACAGCAACAAGCCTTCGCTGTCGTAATCCAGCCGCCCGGCGACATACACACCACCAGGCAGACCGAATCCGGCCAGCGTCCGCCGCGGCGACGCGTTGCGGTCGGTGAACTGGCACAGCACGTTGAACGGCTTGTTGAAGGCAATCAGCACGACGGTGGGGACCGCGCTACACCCGCGCCGCACGGCACGGTGCGGGGCATGTCGCACGCGCGCATACCGCCATACGCAACGACCGCATCAGCGCTTGACGAACTTCAACGTCATCCGGTCGCTCTCTCCGATCGCCTGGTACTTGGCGTTGTCGGCCGCATCGTGCTGGTTGCTCGGCGGCAGCGTCCACACGCCGCCCGGATAGTCCTTGGTGTCGCGCGGATTGGCGTTGATCTCGCTCTTGCCGACCAGGGCAAAACCCGCCGCCTCGGCCATCGCGATCACCTGCGCCTGCCCCACGTAGCCGCTCTTGTCTTCGGCAGGCACGTCGGCCTTGGCGCGATGTTCGACCACACCGAGCACGCCACCGGGTTTGAGCACCTGGTAGAACCCCTTGAACATACCTTCGGCCTGTCCGGCCGTGCGCCAGTTGTGCACGTTGCGGAACGTCAGCACCAGATCCGCCGATCCAGGCGGACCGAACACCGGAGCGCTCGGGGAATACGCCACGATGCGGGCGTGGTCGTACTGCGCCGGCGCGGCAGCGAATTTTTGCTCCAGGCCGCTGCGGGCCTTCTGCTGATAATCGCGGCGTCCTTCCGGTACCGCCGCCGGATCGACCACGGCGGCGATGTAGTGGCCGCGTTCGCGCAGATACGGTGCCAGGATCTCCGCATACCAGCCGCTGCCGGGAGTGATCTCGATCACTGTCTGCGACGGCTTGATGCCGAAGAAGGCGAGCGTCTGGCCGGGGTGACGATACGCATCGCGCGCGACGTTGGCAGGGGCGCGCCAGCGGCCATCGATGGCCGCCCGCAGCCCCGCATCCGCTGCGGGCAAGCCCGTGCTGTGAGCGGGCTTGAGCGCCTGCGCCATAGGCGCGAGCAATGTGCTGGCAACGGCCAGCGTACAGACACAGGCAAGCGAGGTTCGAAGCGTCATGGCAGGCGTCCACACAAAGGTGGCAGGAGCCTAGCACGCATGCGCGTCACCGCCGACGGCGACGTGCGCAGATCACGCAGACAGAACGTTATGCTTGCCAACATTGCAGCATCTCCGAAAGCACACGCGACACGCCTGTCGCCGTCCCCACACTGGAGGATTTCGCCATGTGGCACACACGCGAACTCGGCCGTTCCGGCCTGCATGCAGCACCGCTTGCGTTCGGCGGCAACGTGTTCGGCTGGAGCGCCGACACCAAGACCTCGTTCGCCCTGCTCGATGCCTTCGTCGATGCCGGATTCAACCTGATCGACACCGCCGACATTTACTCGGCCTGGGTGCCGGGCAATCGCGGCGGCGAATCGGAAAGCATCATCGGCCAGTGGCTTAAACGCAGCGGCAAGCGCGACAAGGTACTGATCGCGACCAAGGTCGGCAAATGGGCCGAGCGTCCAGGTTTATCCGCCGATAACATCGCCGCAGCGGTGGACGATTCCCTGCAACGTCTACAAACCGACGTCATCGACCTCTACCAGGCGCACGCCGACGACGATGCGATACCGCTGGAAGCATCGCTGGCGGCGTTCGGGCGGTTGATCGAGCAAGGCAAAGTGCGCGCGATCGGCGCATCCAACTATAGCGCCGCACGCCTGGCCGAAGCGTTGCAGATCTCGGCGCAATACCACCTGCCGCGCTACGAGACGCTGCAACCGGAGTACAACCTGTACGACCGCGCCGGCTACGAGGCCGCACTGGAACCGCTGGTGCACGAACACGGACTGGGCGTGTTGTGCTACTACGCGCTGGCCAGCGGTTTTCTCAGCGGCAAATACCGCAACGCCGGCGACGCCGACAAGAGCCAGGCGCGCGGCGCCAGCGTGGTCGCGCGCTACCTCAACGCACGCGGCCTGCGCATCCTGGCGGCGCTCGACGACCTCGCCGGCAAGCATGCCGCCACCCCGACCCAGGTGGCACTGGCCTGGTTGATCGCGCGTCCCGGCATCACCGCACCGATCGCCAGCGCCACCAGCCTGACGCAACTGCAAGACCTGCTCGCCGCCGCGCGCTTGCAATTGTCGTCCGCGGACATCGCGCAATTGAACGCCGCCAGCGAAGACAGCGCATGAGCACGGCCCCCTGGACCACCCGCATCGTGCTCGCCTCGCGCCCGCAGGGCGCGCCGAGCGCGGAAAATTTCCGCCTCGAACAAGTGCCCCTGGCGCCGCCTGGTCCGGGCCAGGTGCTGCTGCGCAACCGCTGGCTATCGCTGGATCCCTACATGCGTGGTCGCATGAGCCAGACGCCTTCGTATGCGCCGCCGGTGCAACTGGGCGAGACGATGGTCGGCAGCACCGTGGCCGAGGTGCTCGTCTCGCATGCGCCTGCACTCGCCCCGGGCGATCTGGTCCTGGTGCAGAACGGCGGCTGGCAGACGCACCTGGTCGCCGAAGGTGCCAGCCTGCGGCGCAAGCTCGATCCGCAGTCGCCGCTCCCGCCCAGCACCGCGCTCGGCGTCTACGGCATGCCCGGCTTCACCGCATATGCCGGCCTGCACGAGATCGGCAGACCACAACCCGGCGAAACTGTCACGGTCGCCGCCGCCACCGGCCCGGTTGGCGCCAGCGTGGCGCAGATCGCCAAGCTGCGCGGCGCGAACGTGATCGCCATCGCCGGCGGCGCGGAAAAGTGCCGTTACCTGCGCGAGGAACTGGGTATGGACACGGTCCTGGACCATCGCGCCGCGGATTTCGCCGCGCAGTTACGCACCGCCGCCGCCGACGGGATCGACGTGTACTTCGAGAACGTCGGCGGCCATGTGTTCGACGCGGTGCTGCCGCTGTTGAACGACTTCGCGCGGATACCGGTGTGCGGCACCATCGCCACCTACAATGCCGAGGGCGCATCGCCGCCCGGCCCGGATCGGCTACCAGCACTGATGAACCAGATACTGCGCCAGCGCCTGACTGTGCGCGGCTTCATCGTCGGCGACTTCGTCATGCTCTATCCGGAGTTCCTGCGCGAGATGGGCGCATGGCTGGCCGAGGGCCGGGTGCGCTACCGCGAACAGGTGGTGGATGGGCTTGAGAACGCGCCACAGTCATTCATCGACATGCTTGATGGCGGCAACTTCGGCAAATTGGTGGTGCGGCTGAACGTGTAGCCGCAATCCAACCGACAGCACCAGACGACTGACAATGCGCGATGCGGTGGCGATATCCCACGACACCATACATGCTGTTTATCGAGTCCGCAGCTTAGAGTAGCTAACAAAACTACTGCGTCGCTGTCGTGGATGCCAACCGCAATAAGAAAATCGAAACCGCTAACGTGCTTGTGCTCATTGCATTGCTCTGCATTGCACGGATCCTGTGGTGCGACGGGTTATCTTCTCTATATCCGCGCCAGTGGTGAATCGATCAACTTCGATTCGACGCACCAGGGTTCTCGCGTTTCATCCACGTACAACGCAGAGGTCAAATCGTAGGCGGGTGGATTTACAAGTCATGGCGTTTGTTCGACAGGAACACGCTCGGTGAGAGACGTCAGGAAAAAATCCTCGCCTTCGGCATGATGCGTTGCAGTTGAATCTTGAGGCCACCCAATCCAGACACTACCATCGGTGATAACGCCGCCGTTGCCTTTTTCATGTCCGATTCTCCAGCTCCACCCCGTGTGCGCCGCAGCCCACGTACCCGCCCGTCAGCGACGACGCCGGAACACGGTCTGCCCGCGGAGCTGATGCGCCGCATCGGTGCCTGCGAAGGCGATCCGAATTTCATGACCTCGCTGGCGCGTGGCCTGGCGGTGCTCAGCGCGTTCGGTCAGCACAGCCGCGACGTCAGCATGGCCCAGCTCAGCGCCGACACCGGCATCCCCCGCGCGGCGGTGCGACGGGTGTTGTACACCCTGGAAAAGCTGGGCTACGTCGGCGTGCATGGCCGCGGTTATGTGCTGCTGCCACGCGCACTGGGGATCGGCAGCGGCTATCTGTCCACTGCGGCACTGTCGGTGGCGGCACAGCCGGTGCTCGATGCACTACGCGACACGTTGCACGAGTCCTGCTCGTTGGGCGTGCTCGATGGCGACGATCTGTTGTACGTGGCACGCGCGGAGACGGTGCGGCTCATGTCGATCGGTCTGCGTGCGGGGAGCCGGCTACCGGCGTATTGCACCTCGATGGGACGAGTGCTGCTCGCCGCGCAACCACCTGACACCCTGCACAGTTATCTGGAGCGCAACCCGCTGCGTCCACGTACCGAGCGCACCATCACCGAACGCGTGCCGTTCCAAACACTGCTCGAACGCGTGCAGCGCGACGGCTATGCAATCGTGGATCAGGAACTGGAGATCGGCCTGCGCTCGGTCGCGGTGCCAGTGCGCAACCGTCAGGAACGCGTGGTCGCCGCGCTCAACGTCGGCACTTCAGTGACGCGGATGACGCTAGGCCACCTGCAAAGCAAAGTGTTGCCTGCGCTGAAACACGCGGCACAGCAGTTACGCCTGGTGCTGGATTGATCCTCGCCCGATATTGCGGCGACGAAGGCGGATACCAGCTGTTAGCGCCGAAGTAAAAAGTCGGCCTTGGGCTGCTGCACCCTCAATCCGCAGGCCCGAACGCCGGCAGCTTTTTCAAGTCCTCCGCCGACAGGCCCCGCCGTTCCATGACGGCGGGCATGAAGAATTGCCGCCACCGCTGCTCGAATGCGTCTACCTGGTCCCGATACCGGAGCTGGCTCGCCGCGTCGGTGCCGGCCAGAAATTCGCCCCACAGCACCAGGGCCAGGCCCGGCGACACCCAGGCCCAGCGGTTGACGAAGGCAGCCTGCTCGGCGCGGCGCGCATCGAACGATCGCGCGAGCGGCCCGAGTGCCGCTTCTTGGCCCAGCGCGCGTGCAACGAAGGTCGCAGGCCAGACGGCGGTGGCCGGTGCCTGCACGCCGGGGTGTGCCGCGTACCAGGCTTTCGCCAGGTCTTGTTCGTGCGCTTCGCTTTCCTGCTGGGCTGTGCGGATCTGCACGATGGACAGCAGCCGGGAGGGCATCGGCGCGGCGCGTTCTGCCGCCAGCGCCAGCGCAGCGGGCACTGCGAAGGTCAAGGCAAGCCAGAGACCCAGCGCGGCCAGCATGCTGCTTGCGCCGGAGACAGGTACCCACGACAGGCATCCACCGAGCACGACCCACACCGACGTGAATACGGCCAGTGCGCCGATCCAGGCCAGCGTCACTGGCGCGTTCGAACCCGGATCCAGCAGCAGCGCCGGGAGCGTGGCCACCGCCGTGACGGCCCAGATGCAGAGGCAGCGCCAACCCAGCGCTGCGGCCACCAGGGGCCACATGCCGTGCGTCGACTGCACACGCAGCAGGCCGAGGCGACCGTGCTCCCGCTCTTCTTGCAGGAGGCCGCCGCACAGCACGAGCGCCACCAGCGGCAGGAGCAGCGCGACCATGGCCGGTACGCCGGGCAGGCCGGTGTCGTTCAAAAGAGGATTGCGCAGAGGTCCCGGGTCCCGCGATTCGACCAGCCGGTTGTCGAGCGAAGCCTTCAGACGCGTGGGCAGCACCGAGAGCCGCTGCACGCCCAAGCCCAGGCCTGCCTGGACCGGTATGCGCGTGACACCGAGGTCGCCGCAGCCCAGCTCGTAGGCGGCGATCGCGGCGGCGGGGCCTGGCGGGGTTTGCAACTGCGCCGTTGCGGAGTCGATCGCGGCGGCTCTCGCTGCTACATCCAGCGCGGCTGCAGAGCGCCATGCACGCGCGTCGAGCCCTGCGGAGACGGCCGAGGCCAGCAGAACCGCGAACAAAGCGCTCAGCGCGATCCACGCCAGGGGCTGTCGCCACAGCTTCGAACCTTCCGCGCGCCAGTAGTGCCGGGACGGGATCAGCTGCATGGGTCGAGTCTCCGCGAACCCAGCCACAGCACGCCGACGACCGCCACGAACCATGCCACCAGCACGGCGCCGTCGGCAACGACCGCACGCAGCGAAAATCCCAGGCCGGGGTCTGCGTACCGCCAGGGCGGGATCGCCTGCCACTGCAGGTCGCCAGCGTATTTGTCTTCGAGCGAGGTGACGCCGCGGGTCGCGGCCAGGTCCCATTCGTCCATCCGCGTAGTGAACTGCTGCCGGTACGCTTCGGCCGATTCCTCGAAATGCTGGCGGTGCGCCAGGTCGGTGCCGGCCAGCGCGCTGGCCACGGACCGCATCGCCGCGTAGGGACTCAAGACCGTGCACCACCGCAGAAGGCCTTGCTGTGCCAACTGCGCATCTGCGAGTTCCTTGAACCGCAGCGCGTGTACCTTGGTCGAATACGCATCCCGGAACAGGCGCCGTTTGGCGTTCGCGCCGAACGGTAAGTCTTCGAGGCGGGCCACCCGGTATTCGGCCAGCAGGCGCGCATCGAAAGCCCCGAGCCGTGCTGCGGCTGCGCCGTCTCCGGGCAGACCGTTCTCGATACCGTCGTGGATGCCCGACCAGAACTGTTCGCCCGTCGGGAGGGGGTCGATGCGCTCCACCCACGATGCCGCCAACCGGGGAACGATGAAGACAGCCGCGACCCAGAACGCGATCATGACCAGCAGCGCCGCGCGCGAGCTGGTGCAGAAAGCCGAGACGAGCACGGTGCCCGCGGCCCAGGTCGCGTAATAGAGCAAGAGGGCTGCACCCAGGACCGCCGCCGCCGGCATGCCACGCGGCTCCGCCATCATGCCCCAGGCGCTCACGACCAGGGCCGGAGCGAGCACCAGGGCCAACCCGGCACACAACCCCAGCCACTTGCCCAGGAGCAACGGGGTCGCGCGCACGCCACAGGCATGCAACATGCGCAGCGTGCCGAGTTCGCGCTCCTGCGTCACGGTGCTGTGCCCCAACACCGCGATGAGCAGCGGGACCAGCGCGAGCAGAACGAATGCGGGCGTGAAGGCCCCCAGTCCCAGCGCGGGCGCTGCATCAGCCGCGGGCGTGAACATCGCCATGTTGCGTTTGTGAGGCTCCAGCCAGAGGGCCTGGCCTGTCTGTGCATCCACGCCCGGTTCTACGCTGGAAAGTGCGGTCCTGGGCTTGAATGCATAGAGGCCGAAATGAGCTGCGCGGTGCGGATTCTTCTCGCCCTGGTGGTCCCACTGGTCGCGGACCGCATGTTCTACCGCGCTGCGTTCCTGTTCGGCCTTATCGCGCCGATCGGCTGCCGTGAACAGCATCGCGATGAAGAGCAGCGCCAACGTCAGGCCCAGGCCCCACAGCCGGCCGTCCCGGAGCAGTGCCAGGGTTTCCTTGCGCGCGATCGAGGCCATCATCGCGCCATCGCCTCCGGCGTGCCCCGCGCATGCGCGAGGTAGATGCGCTCGAGTTCGGCGTGGGCGACATCCGCGGTTTCCAACTCTGCGACCAACCGACCCTCGCACAGGATGCCGATCTGGTCGGCGACCTGGAGCGCGTTGAAGAGATCGTGCGTCGCCATCAGAATCGCCATGCCCCCCGCCTTGGCCGCAAGGATGCCTTGTGCGAATTCGTTGGATGCCGACGGATCGAGGCCCGAGGTCGGCTCGTCGAGGAGCATCGCCGTGGCCTTGCGAGCCCGGGCGATGGCCAGGCCGACCTTTTGCCGCATGCCCTTGGAGTAAACCGCCACCCGGCGGTCGTGCGCGTCGCCGGCTAGGCCGGTGCCGTCGAGCAGGGCCCTGGCCTGCGACTTGGTCAGCGCGACTTCCGACAGGGCGCAGAAATACCGCAGGTTCTCCACGCCCGACAGATAGGGATACAACGCCACGTTTTCGGGCAAGTACGCCAGGCGCGCACGCGCCGCTTCGGGTTGCCGCGACGCATCGATCCCGTCCACCAGAGCGCAGCCCTGCGATGCCGGAACAAAGCCCAGAAAGGCGTTCAGCGTCGTGGTCTTGCCTGCACCGTTACCGCCGAGGAGCGCATACACGCGGCCTGCGGGAATGCGCAAGTCCAACGCGACGAGCGTGTCTTTGCCGCCCCGGCGAACCGTGAGCTTGCGTGCCTGAAGCGTCGCGTCGTCGCCCATCAGAAGAAATAACGCAGCGTGGCACCGACCGTGGTTTTCGGAACCGGCGAAACCAACAGCCCTGCCGCCGTACCGTAGGCGATTTCCGATCCGTAACGTTGGGGTTGGAACGTCGCGTACAACGAGCACTGGGCGGAACCATAGTCGTAGGTCGACCGTACGTCGTACCGTGTGTAAAGCGGCATGGTTCGCTCCTGCGTCGTGGGTGTCCCGACGTAGTAGGGGATGTCGTCGATCAGGTACGCGTCGGCATTGAGCGTCATCTGGCCCGCGCCGAGGCCGAACTTGTGCTGCGCACCGGCCTTTAACTGCACGCCGGGAACGGAGAGCTTCGCGCCGGTATTGGCGGCCGGGTTGTTGACCTTGGCCTCCAGGATGCGGCCGACGCTCGCATACACGCTCGATGCGGTGCCGAGCTTCCAGCGCGTCTCAAGTTCCACGCCCTTGCGCGTGGTATCGCCGACTGACTTGAACGAGCCGTCGGCCTGCGAGACGATCTCGTCGCTGTTCAGGATGTAATAGGCCGCTCCCGAAACCATCACGTCCGTCGCGGGATTCGCGGTGAATCCCATGTCGTAGGAACGCACCTTGCTCGGCTTGACCAGGCTGATGACGCCGCCGGGCGCGCCGAGCGGTCCGGGCGCGCCGCTGCTGCTGATTTGCTCGGTGGCTGGCGACCGCATCCCCTCGGCGACGTTGGCGAAGAGCTCCAGCTGCGGCAGCGCCGTCCAAGAAGCACCCAGCTTCGGCGTGAAGACGCCTTTCCGGTACCCCGTGCTGGCCGCCGGAAGTTTGAGGTTGGCGATGTCGTAGTCGAAGCGGTCGTACCGGGCCCCGGCGCTCAGTTTGAGATCCCGTGTCACCCTCCACTGCCCCTGCGCGAAAAAGCCGTAGGTGACCAAATCGAGGTCGACGTCGTTCGGGTAGTTCGCGGAAGGCAGCCGGTTCACGTAGATGCGACGAAAGGCGCTGCCCGAGTCTTTGCGCAGTTCGGTACCCACCGCCAGGCTGGCGTCGCCGAAGACGGTGTTGTGGTAGACGCGGGCACCATACATGTCGCGGTCGTCCTCGCCCAGGAGATGTCGGGTCGCACTCGTCGCGACGGCGCGCTGGCGGTAGAGGCTCTCGCCGTAGGCGGTCGCGTACCAGCCCTCTTCCCCGGTCGTCGGCGCCCGATTCACGACCACGCTGGTGCGCCGCGCAACCCCGAAACCCGGGTTGTTGAATTGGGTCGAGCGCGGGTCCAGGCCTTTCTGCAGGTCGGAGAGCGCCAAGTAGCCAGCGGCCTGGAAATCCGACACATAGCGTGTCAGGCGCAGGCTGTATTTTCCGCTGGCTTGTTGCGTGGACAGCTTCCAGGAGAGGCTGTCCCGGTCGGTATTGGACGCATAGCGGTAGCCATCGTTGCGATACCGGTCGGCCACCAGCAGGGAGTCGACTTCCGAGAGCTTATTGGACAGCACCAGAGTCGTGCGCCTGAGCCCGTAGCGCTCGGCGCTGACGCTCACACTCGACGGGGTCGCGTCGCCGCCGTCGCGGGTACGGATGTCGACCGCGCCGGCCCGGTTCTGGTCGCCATACAGTGCCGAGATGGGGCCCTTGATGACGTCGATGCCGCCGATCAACTCGGGTGTCAGCCATTCGAGAAACACCGCACCGTGGCTAGCGATGCTCTGGATCGACGGGATATTCTGCGGAACACCATCCACGTACACGGCCGTGTCGGCTCCATGCGTGCCCTGGGTCGCGAAGCCGCGCATCCGGAAACCATTGCCGGTGTCCCCCTGGTCGATGTTGTTGGCCAGGACACCCGGCACCCGGCGAAATATATTCGAAACGTCACGACCGACATTGGTGTTGGCGATGTCTTCCTGACCGACGTGCTGCACGGTGGTGGGCAGGGCCTGCGGGTTGAGAGTGATGTCTGACCGGTCGCCGACTTGGCGGGAGTCGCTGTCGGAACCGTCGAGCACCCGCACCGAGGGCAGCGTGCCGGCCGCCGTGGTGGTGGCCGATGGCGCGGTGGCCTCCGCGCTCTGGGCGTGGGCGGTAAGGGCAGTGCCCATCGTCGCCGTCAACGCGGCGACGGCGAACAAGGGGCGGGACAACGACTGCGGCGATGGGCTGTTGGCGAGGAAACTGTCTTTCATGGAAATATAAATAATTTGTCCCGCGGCCATTTTTATAAATGCCCGCGCAATAGTGATCAAACTGACGGCAATTGCTACTGCAAGCCAGACCAAGAGTAAATCGGAAATATATGCGCCCCAAAATCCCTTAAATTATAAAGATTTCTGGCAACCTCAACAACAACCTCAAACTGACCCGCCTTGATCGCTGATCAGCAACTTAGAGTCGCCACGCCCACATCGTGCAGATCAGCGGGGAGAACTACCGATTGAAGGACAAACGCAAGGCCGGACATACGGCAGCATGACCGGCGTAGTGCTGCTGGGCGGCTAAGGGCTTTGCCCTGCGCAGCCGAGCAGCGCGATGAAGAAGACCCTGGTGGGTCAGATTTAAATCGGCGTTGACAGCCAGCACAACGCGGATGGCAACACGCCCGCGGGCGTGGGTCACTCCGTGCCTTCGGCCGCCTGCTCGGCCAGGATCGGCGCGGCCAGGGCGAACGCATGATTGGCGGCGGGCACACCGCAGTAGATCGCCGCCTGCAACAGCACCTCTTTGATTTCGTCGGCACTGACACCGTTGTTGCGCGCCGCGCGCACATGTAATTTGAATTCCTCGTCGTGGCCGCACGCCACCATCATCGCCAGGGTCAACAGCGAGCGGGTGTGCCGCGGCAATCCCTCGCGGGTCCACACCGTGCCCCACGCGGTGCGGGTGATGAAATCCTGGAATTCCTCGGTAAACGGCGTGCGCGCGGCTAGCGCGCGGTCCACGTGTGTATCACCGAGGACGGCGCGGCGCACCCGCAGGCCGGCGTCGTAGCGGTCGTTCTCGTCCATCGGTATAGCTCCTCGACAGTGGAAAGCACACACGCCGCGCGGCTACTGCAACAGAAAGCGCAGCAGCGCGTCGTTGAAGGCATGCGGAGATTCCACATTGCACAGGTGTCGACCGTGCACTTCAGTGAAACTGCCGTTGGCGACCCGCGCGGCAATCGCCTGCAATTCAGCAGGCGGGCACACTGGATCGTCGTGTCCGGCCAGCGCCAACACCGGCACCTCGATGGCACCCAGGTGGTCGCGCAAGTCGGCCTCGGCCAGTGCGTGGCAACAGGCGATGTAGGCCTCCACGTCGGTGGCCTGGCACGTGTCCAGAATGGCGTGGACCGTCGCCGGCTGGGACACGACGAAAGCGGGGGTGAACCAGCGCACGCACGTACCCTCGCGCAGCGACGCCATACCCTCGGCACGCACCTGTTCGATGCGTGCCTGCCAGCTCTCGGCACTGCCGATCTTGGCTGCGGTCGCGCAGAGCGTCAGGCTGAGCAGGCGTTGGCCGGCATGCACGCCCAGCCATTGCCCGGTCAGCCCGCCAATCGACAGACCGCAGAAATGGCTGCGCTCGATCGACAGGGCGTCCCATAGCGCCAAGACGTCGCCGCCGAGATCCTGCAGGCGATACGGCCCCGGAGCCGTCGTCGAAGTGCCATGGCCACGGCGGTCGTAGCGCAGCACGCGAAAATGCGGTGCCAGCGCCGCGATCTGCGCATCCCACATGTGCAGGTCGGTGCCGAGCGAATTGCATAGGGTCAGCCACGGACGGCCTTCGCTGCCGTCGATGCGGTAATGCAGGCGATGCGCGGGCAGCTCGAGGATGGGCATGGACGATAAGCTCGCAGAAAAAGGGGGCGCCGCAGGCAGACGGCGATGCTTGCATTTTAGAGCGTGCTATGTACTTTGGAATGTGTACGCCGCCACCTGGAGCGGGTTGAGACAAGGCGTGTGCCACCCAGGCAAATGCCGCACCCCCGTCTCGGCGCGTTGCAGTCGGCTTTCCGCCCAGATCGCGCCATCGCCCCCCGTTCAACCAGGCGCCTGCGCGGCGAGGACGCGCTCGATCCACACCGCCGCCATGCCGCGCCAACTGTCGTCGCCGAATAATGCGTCCAGTTGCGTCGGCGACAACACGGCAACGACCTGCGCGTCCTCGGCCAACACCGTGCGCAGATGCCGCTGCGTCTCCAGCGCGCGGTGGACCGCCCTCTCCACCAGGGCATGCGCGGCGGCCTTACCCAACTGCCCGGCCAGATTCACCGCGACCGCTTCGGCATAGAGCAGGCCGCCATGGCTGTCCAAATGCGCGGCCATACGTGCACGGTCCAGTTGCAGACCTTCGGTCAACACGCGTATCTGGGCCAGGCTACCGGCACTCAAGCGCACGATCTCCGGCAGGGTCTCCCACTCAGCATGCCAGCCGCCGACGGCGCGCTCGTGTTCCTGCGGCAGCGCCGCGAACAGTGTCGACAGCAGACCCGGCACGCGTGTGGCAGCGGCAATCGCCACCACACAGCCGACCGGGTTGCGCTTGTGCGGCATCGCCGAGGAACCGCCCTTGCCCGCTGCCGCGGGTTCGAACGCCTCGGCCACTTCCGACTGCATCAGCAAGGCAACGTCACGACCGATCTTGCCCAGGCTACCGGCCAGCAGCGCGAACGCCGCGCCAATCTCGCCGACACGATCGCGCGCCGCATGCCACGGCAATGCGGGCAGCGGCAAACGCAGCTCCTGGGCCAAAGCATCGGCCACCTGCAACCCACACTGCTGCAACGCCGCCAGGGTGCCGGCGGCGCCGCCGAATTGCAGCACCAGCGCATCGTCGCGCAATGCGTGCAGGCGACGACGGCTGCGTTGCAGTGCGTCCAGCCAACCGGCCGCTTTCAGCCCGAACGTGACCGGCACGGCGTGTTGCAACAAGGTGCGTCCGGGTAGGCCGGTGTCGCGCTCGCGTTGCGCTAGCGCTGCCAGCGCGGTGCACAAGGCCTCCAGTTGCGCTTCCACACGGTCCAGCGCGGCGCGCAGTTGCAGAACCGCGCCGCTGTCGATGATGTCCTGACTGGTCGCGCCCCAATGCACCCAGCGTGCGGCCTCGGCGTCGGTGGCGGCCACTTGCGCGGTGAGCGCCTTGACCAACGGGATGGCCGGATTGCCGGCCAGCGCGGTGGCGGCGGCGAGGCTGTCCAGGTCGTAGTGCGCGGCCTCGCACGCGGCGGCGATGGGCGCCACGGCGCTTGTCGGAATCACCCCGCAACGCGCCTGCGCACGCGCCAGCGCCGCCTCGACATCGAGCATGGCTTGCAGACGGGCGCGGTCGTCGAACAACGCATCGACGGCGGGGTCGCCGAACAACGGACGCAATAGCGAATCGGAAACGCTCATCGGATCGTGCGTAATGGCAATGGCGAGGCGGGCAGCGTAACCGCTGCGCGCCGTAGTCAGTAGGAGAAAAACACCGTTTCGCTTTCGCCCTGCATGCGCACGTCCCATTGGTAGCGCCCAGGCGTGCGCAGTTGCGCGATGAGCGTGGCACGGCGCTCGACCGGCACCTGCGCCAGGATCGCGTCGCCGTCCAGATCGTCGTCGCCGAAGTACAGGCGTGTGGGTGCGGCGCGCAACAGCCCGCGCATGAACACCAGCACGACCAAATGGGGCGCCTGCGGTCCCTTCGGTCCGGGCACGCGACCGGGCTTGATCGTGCGAAAGGCGAAACGGCCCTGCACGTCGGTCGGCACCCGACCCCAGCCGTGAAAGGCAGGGTCGTGGTCGCCACGACGCGGATCGGCGACATGGTCGTAGATGCCAGCGGCATCGGCCTGCCAGATCTCCAGCAACGCATCGCCGACCGGCGCGCCAAGGCCATCGAACACGCTGCCGGCGACCTCCACCTGCGTGCCCTGCGCCTGTGCTGGCGCGATCTCGGTGCAATACAGCGGTTCCAGCCCGATCCGGTAGTAGGGGCCGACCGTCTGCGAGGGGGTTGCCTGGAAACTCATCGCGCTTACTCCCAAGGGGTCTGTTTGCGTCCGCGCAGGACGATGTCGAAACGGTAGGCCAACGCATACTCGTTGGCCGCGTGTTCCCAATCGAACGCGGACACCATGCGCTCGCGCGCTTTGGGGTCGTCCACGCAGTTGAAAATCGGGTCGTAGGCCAGCAGCGGGTCGCCAGGGAAGTACATCTGAGTGACCAGACGCTGGCCGATGCCGTCGCCGTGGAGCGAAAAATGGATGTGCGCCGGGCGCCAGGCGTTGTAGTGGTTGCGCCACGGATACGCGCCCGGCTTGATGGTGGTGAAGCGGTAGCGACCATGCGCGTCGGTCAGCACCTGGCCGGTGCCGGTGAAGTTGGGGTCCAGCGGCGCATCGTGGCGGTCGCCATCATGCAGATAGCGGCCGGCCGCATTGCACTGCCAGACTTCGACCACGCGGTTGCGCACCGGTTTGCCGTTCTCGTCGAGGACACGCCCACCGACGCTGATGCGCTCGCCCAGCGGCGCGCCCGGGAATCCGGCGGTGAGGTCGGCGGCGTGCGCGCCCAAGGTGATCCGGTCCAGCGTGGGGCCGGTGGCTTCGGACAGCGTCACCGCGATCATGATCGGGTCGCGGGTCGGGCCACGGCTGACGGTGGAGGCATAAGGCGGATGCCGATAGGACGGTTGCGTGCCCGGGTACGGGCGACGGTAGCCGAGCAAGGGATCAATCGGGGAATCGTCGTGCATCGTCGTATTCTCGCGGGCTCCAGGCGGAGCCGGTTGACTGGAAGTGGATCATGCAGGTCCGCACGCGCAGCCGGCTACAGCCGTTCGATCGCCAGCGCCACGCCCTGGCCGACGCCAACGCACATGGCGGCCAGGCCACGCTTGCCACCGCTGGCTTCCAACTGGCGCAGCAGGGTCAGTGCCAGGCGCGCGCCGCTCATGCCCAGCGGATGGCCGAGTGCGATCGCGCCACCATTGGCGTTGACGTGCGGCGCCGCGTCGTCCAGGCCCAGCGCGCGCGTGCACGCCAGCGCCTGCGCGGCGAAGGCCTCGTTCAGTTCGATGGCGTCGAACTGCTCCAGGCGCAGGCCCAACCGTACCAGCAAGGCCTGCGTCGCCGGCACCGGGCCCATGCCCATATAGTCCGGTTCCACGCCAGCGCTGGCGAAGCCGAGCACGCGCGCGCGCGGCGTCAGCCCCAGTTCGCGGGCCCGGGTCGGCGTCGCCAGCAACAACGCAGCAGCCCCATCGTTGATGCCCGAGGCGTTACCGGCGGTGACGCTGCCGGGCTGACGGAACAACGGCGCGAGCCTGGCTAGCGCCTCGGCGGTGGTGTCCGCACGCGGATGCTCGTCACGTGTCACCGTGACCGTCTCGCCGCGCTTGGCGCCCGGCACATCGACCGCGAGGATCTCCTCGTCGAAAAAACCTGCCGCCTGCGCGGTGGCGGCACGCTGCTGGCTACGCAGCGCGAACGCGTCCTGGTCTTCGCGGTCGATACCGTGGCGCGCAGCCACGTTTTCGGCGGTCTCGCCCATCAGTGCCACACCGTAGCGCGCGCGCATACGCGGGTTAACGAAGCGCCAGCCCATGGTGCTGTCCTCGATCTGCTGGTTGCGGGCGAAGGCACTATCGGCCTTGCCCATCACCCATGGCGCACGCGACATCGACTCGACCCCGCCCGCGATCGCCAAGCCCAGTTCGCCGGCGCGCAGCGCGCGCGCCACCGTGCCGACGGCGTCCAGGCCCGAGCCGCACAGGCGGTTGACGGTGCAACCAGGCACGCTGCACGGCAGCCCAGCCAGCAGCAGGCTCATGCGTGCGACATTGCGATTATCCTCGCCAGCCTGGTTGGCGCAGCCGAGGTACACCTCGTCGATGCAGGCAGGATCCAGCTGCGACTGCCGCGCCAGCAGCGCTTGCAGCGGTAGTGCGCCGAGATCGTCAGCGCGCACGCCGGCCAACGCGCCGCCATAGCGGCCAATCGGGGTACGGATCCCATCGATGATGTAGGCCTCGCTCATGCGACCGCCGTCAACGGGGCCAGGTTCAACGCCAGACCGGTGGCCTGACGCAAGTCGTCCAGACTCACCCCATCGACCAGTTCGAGCACCGTGGCACCTGCCGGGCCGAGCGCGAACACGCCCAGATCGGTATACACCCGCGACACGCAACGCAGTCCGGTCAACGGATAGCTGCATTCGGCCACCAGTTTGCTTTCCCCGCGCTTGTTCAAGAGTTCCATCATGACGTAGACATGCCTGGCGCCGATGGCCAGGTCCATGGCGCCGCCGACTGCGGGGATCGCATCGGCCTCGCCGGTGCTCCAGTTGGCCAAATCGCCATGTACTGAGACCTGGAACGCACCCAGCACGCATACATCCAAGCGACCACTGCGCATCATCGCGAACGAATCGGCGTGGTGGAAATAACAGCCACCGGTCAGCAACGTCACCGGCTGCTTGCCTGCATTGATCAGGTCCGGATCTTCCTGCCCTGGCGGCGGCGCCGGCCCCATGCCGAGGACGCCGTTCTCGCTGTGCAGGAAGATGTCCTTGTCCGCCGGCAGAAAGTTGGCCACCGCGGTCGGCAGGCCGATGCCCAGATTGACGTAGGCGCCTTCGGGGATGTCGCGCGCCACGCGCGCGGCCAGCGCATTGCGATCCAGGCCACGGCCGCTCATGGCGTGCATACGCCCTCCTGCCTGGTCGCCACCGCCACCAGTCGTTGCACGAAAATGCTCGGGGTAATCACCGCTTCCGGATCCAGATCGCCCAACTCCACCACGCGCTCCACCTGCGCGATCGTGCAATCGGCCGCCATCGCCATCAGCGGGCCGAAGTTGCGCGCGGTCTTGCAGTAGACCAGGTTGCCCCAGCGATCGCCGTACTGCGCTTTGATCAATGCGAAGTCGGCACGGATCGGATACTCCAGCACGTAGTGGCGGCCGTCGATCTCGCGCGTCTCCTTGCCGGCCGCCAGCGCGGTGCCGTAGCCGGTGGGAGTGAAGATCGCGCCCAGGCCGTTGCCGGCGGCATGGATACGCGCGGCCAGATTGCCCTGCGGCACCAACTCCAGTTCCAGTTCACCGGCGCGGTAAGCGCTGTCGAAATGCTGCGAGTCGCTCTGGCGCGGGAACGAACAGATGATCTTGCGCACGCGCCGATGCTTGATCAGCGCGGCCAGGCCCCTCTCGCCGTTGCCGGCATTGTTGTTGACGATGATCAGTTCGCGCGCACCCTGCGCGATCAGCGCGTCGATCAGTGCCTCCGGCATGCCGGCGGTGCCAAAGCCACCGATCATCACCGTCGCCCCGTCGTGGATGTCGGCCACTGCCGCGCCGCACGAGGCCAAGGTCTTGTCGATCATCGTCATGCTCCAGCGGTGACGGCTCGCCGATGCTGCGGATAGGCACACCCATGCATCTGGAAAAGACTTGCCACAACGTCGGCTCCTGATCGATCCGGATCCCACGGTAGGATGCCGCTCGGCGGCGGTCAATCCGATAATCGGATATAAAGTTCGATAAACGAACAAAATTCCACACCTGCCCCTGGGCCGGCAAATGCCGTTGATGTATACATTGGTCGCCGTCCCATTGCATCGACGGTGCTGCGTCCGCCGTAAATTCCCGACAGGACACAGACAACACGCAATGCCCCCGCACGCTTGTTGTATACAACTTCAAGGAGTTCGCCATGGGCCAGCCCATTCCGGCATTTCCGCTCAACGCGTGGTACGCCATCGCCTGGGACCACGAAGTCAAACACGCGCTGCTTGCGCGCAAAATCTGCAACTTGGAGATCGTCCTGTACCGCACCAGCAGCGGTCACGTCGCCGCGCTCGAAGACGCCTGTTGGCACCGCTTGGTGCCGCTGTCGATGGGCCGGCTGCGCGGCGACGACGTGGTCTGCGGTTATCACGGCCTGGCCTACGACGCCAACGGACGCTGCGTGCACATGCCATCGCAGGACACCATCAATCCCGCCGCCTGCGTACGCCGTTTCCCAACGGTGGAACGGCACCGCTACGTGTGGGTGTGGCCTGGCGATGCCGCACTGGCCGATCCGGCGCTGGTGCCGGACCTACATTGGAACGACGATCCCGGCTGGGCCGGCGATGGCCGCACCATCGCGATCAAGTGTGACTACCGGCTGGTCCTGGACAACCTGATGGACCTGACCCACGAAACCTTCGTGCACGGCTCCAGCATCGGCCAGGACGAAGTCGCCGAGGCGCCATTCGATGTCGTCCACGGCGAACGCAGCGTGGTGGTGTCGCGTTGGATGCTGGAGATCGATCCGCCACCGTTCTGGGCTTGGCAGCTCGAGCATGCGCACGGCTACCGCGGCAAGGTGGACCGCTGGCAGATCATCCGTTTCGAGGCACCCTGCACCATCGCCATCGACGTCGGCGTGGCGGTGGCCGGCAGCGGCGCGCCACAGGGCGACCGCTCGCGCGGCGTCAATGGCTACGTGCTCAACACCGTCACCCCGGAAACCGAGCGTAGCTGCCACTATTTCTGGGCCTTCGTGCGCAACCACTCGCTGCACGAGCAATCGATCACCACCCGCCTGCGCGACGGCGTCACCGGCGTGTTCGGCGAGGATGAGGTGGTGCTGGAGGCGCAGCAGCGCGCGATCGACGCGCACCCGGACCACGTGTTCTACAACCTCAATGTGGATGCCGGCGGGATGTGGGCGCGGCGCCTCATCGAGCGCATGGTCGCCGCCGAGCAACGCGCGCACGCACTGCACCTGCGCATGGTCGGCTGAACCCACCAGAGACTGAGAACGCCCCATGTCCACCACGCATCCCTTCCGCTCCAGCGCCGCGCAAACCACCCGGGTCCTGCTCGCACTGCGCGAACTGATCCTGGCCGGCGATCTGGCCGCGAACGAACGCTTATCCGAAATCGCCCTGGTGGAACGCCTGGGCGCCTCGCGCACGCCGGTGCGCGCGGCGTTGCAACGGCTGGCCGAGGAGGGCCTGGTCCAGCCATTGCCCGGCGGTGGCTATGCGGTGCAGGCGTTCGGCGAGCGCGACGTCGACGATGCCATCGAACTGCGCGGCACTCTGGAAGGCCTGGCCGCACGCCTGGCCGCCGAACGCGGCGTGGATCCGGCCCTACTGGCGCAGGCACAAGCGGTGTTGACGCGGATCGACCAGACACTGGCGACGACGACGCTACGCGAAGAGGATTTCGCCAGCTACGTGAGCTGCAACGAACGCTTGCATGCCCTGCTGATCGAGATGGCCGACAGCCCACTGCTGACACGCGAATGCGCACGAATCGCGCAACTGCCGTTCGCCTCGGCCAGCAGTTTCGTACTGAACCGCAACCGCGCCGCGCAGATTTTGCGCCTCGCTCAGGAACAGCATCGCCAGGTCCTGGACGCGATCCAGCGCCGCCAGGGCACGCGCGCCGAAGCCCTGATGCGCGAACACGCACGGCTGGCGCAACACAATCTCCATCAAGCACTACACGAGCACGACACACTCGACCAGATGCAAGGCAACCGCTTGCTCGGGTACCGCCTGCGCGCCTGAAGTGCCCCACTAACGCAGCGCCTGCCCACCCCTTCCCGATCGTCGGAATCCACCATGCGCAAAGACTCCCAATGGAACACCGCTCGCATCGTCGCCGTTACCACGCCTTGTCAGGAGGTGCGCGAGATCGAGTTCGATCCTGGCAGCGCTGGCCGGCATTTCACTGTCGGCAGCCACATCGACGTGCGCGTGCATATCGGCGACACCCCCGACGTGCGCTCTTACTCGCTGGTCGGCGAACCCGCCGCCGATGGACATTACCGCATCGCGGTGCGCGCGGTCGCCGGTAGCCGTGGCGGCTCGCGTGCGATGTGGGCGCTGGCGGTGGGCGACCAAGTGGAGATTTCCGCGCCAAACAACCAGTTCGCCCTGGACGAGAACGCCGAGCACATCGTGCTGATCGCCGGCGGCATCGGCATCACCCCGATCCTGGGCATGGCGCAGCGTCTGGCACGCAGCCCGCTCCCCTTCCAGCTGCTCTATGCCGGGCGCAGCCAAGCCACCATGGCCTACTTGGAACCATTGCAGGCGTTACTCGGCGAACGCCTGAAGGTGTTCTGTCCCGAACACCTGGGCCGACTCGAACTGGCCACGCAAATCGCGCAATGGCCGCGCGGCGCAGACGTCTATGCGTGCGGGCCGCTGCCGCTGTTGGACGAACTGCGGCAGCGCTGGCGCGAAGATGGTCGCGCGCGCGCGCGCCTGCACTTCGAAACCTTCGGCAACAGCGGGCATGCACCGGCGCAAGGATTCGAGGTGGAGATCCCCACCTTGGGCAAGACCGTGCAGGTCGGCGCGCACCAATCGCTGCTGGACGCGCTGAGCGCGGCGGGTGTGGAGGTGATGGCCGACTGTCAGCGTGGCGAATGCGGACTGTGCGTGGTCGATGTCCTGGACAGCACCTCGCCGCTGGATCACCGCGACGTGTTCCTGAGCGAGGAACAGCACCGCGACAACCGCAAGCTATGCGCCTGCGTCTCGCGCGCGCTCGGTGGACGCATCCGCATCGACACCGGCTACCGCGCCGACGCATTCTGAAAACAAAAAGTCGACGCCGCCCACCACAGCGGACGGCGCCATGGGATGACCCCGCTGGATCAGGTGCAGATCACTTGGTCGCCGCGTCCCAATGCTCCTGAATCTTACCGTTCTGGATGCGGAACATATCGAACCAAGTGGTCGTGTAGGTCTTGCTCGCATCCTTGGGATCGGGCAGCGTGCGCACCGACACCAGGGTCACGTAATCGCCCTCGGCCAGAATCGCCACCAGCGGCAATTGCACCCGTGGCTGGATCGGCTGCGGCTTCACGAAAGACGTCAGGAACGCCAGAAACGCATCGCGCCCATTGGCCACGTTCGGATTGTGCTGGATGTAATCCTTCGCCATGTACTGCGGAGCGTACTCGGTATGTCCCGCCTCGAACACGATCCTCCAAAAATCGTAGACCAGACGCTTATTGGCGGTAGTGCACCAATCCTGACCCTGCAGCAGTTGTGCGTGATTGGGGTTGGCGGTAACGGCCGTCTGCGCGAACGCGGACACGGCGGGAAGCGCAAGCAGCAAAGCCAGCAGATACATATGAACGCGAATCTTCACGGGTAACTCTCCGGAGAAAAATAGGCAATGGTGCGCAGGCCGTGCGATCGCTGCGATGTGCGCGGACGACCAATGGCTATGGCGCGGTCGCAGCGTAGCAATGTTCGCCAGCGGAAAAGAGCCGGATACCGGATGAATTGGGGAAATTTCTCAGGTTTTTTGTTGCGATGGGAGAGACGCCACAATTACCAAAACATCAGAAATGGTCATCGCATTTACGCAATTTTCTGCACCGCACACATCTGCGGCCACGCGAGAAAACCGCCCTTCTGCAATGACAATTTTCACGATCTATCGCAGGCACCCAGCATGACGATCATGAACGTATGCGAGGTACACGCGCATCGCATCGTGTCATGCCGCAGCGCATGGGCAACACGATGTAAGCACGGTGCGTGGGCTACGCAGGTACGGCCAGCGGCAAGCCAGCGTAGTTTTCGGCAATGGTGGCACGGCCTGCGGCGCTGCCGAGCAGATAGTCCAGCTCGGCATCGTGCAGGTGTCGGCTGAAGGCATCTTCGTCCGGAAATTGGTGCAGCATCGTGGTCATCCACCAGGAAAAGCGCTCGGCTTTCCAGATCCGCTGCAATGCCAATTCGGAATAGCGTTGCAATGGCGCCGGGCTGTTTTCCTGCTGCGCTTGCACGAACAAATGCGCAAGCAAGCCCACATCGCCGGCGGCCAGATTCAGGCCCTTGGCGCCGGTCGGCGGCACGATATGCGCCGCATCGCCGGCTAGAAACAGGCGGCCATATTGCAGCGGTTCGGCAACGAAACTGCGCAACGGTGCGATGCTCTTCTCCAAGGATGGCCCGATGACCATGGTCTGGGCGACATCGTCGGGCAAGCGTCGCCGCAACTCGTCCCAGAAACGTTGATCCGACCAATTCTCCACGCGCTCCTCCGACGGGACTTGCACGTAATAGCGCGAGCGCGTGTGCGAACGCATGCTGCACAGCGCGAAACCTCTGGTATGGCGCGCATAAATCAGTTCCTCGCAGACTGGCGGCGTGTCTGCCAACACCCCGAGCCAACCGAATGGATAGACCCGTTCGTAAACCCGCAGCACCTCGTCGGGGATCGCCTGACGACTGACACCATGGAAACCGTCGCAGCCAACCACGTATTCGCAATCCAGCCGCTGCGCGGCGCCATGCTGGACGAAACTCAGCCATGGCCGTGGCCCGGCGATGTCGTGCAATTGCACGTCCTGCGCCTCGTAGAGGCTGATCGCGCCGACGGCCTGCCGCGCCTCCATCAGGTCGCGGGTGACTTCGGTCTGACCATAGATGGTCACTGCGCGGCCACCGGTGGCCGCACTCAGCTCGATGCGTTCGCGGCGCTGCTCCAACGCCAGCTCGAAACCATGATGGATGATGCCTTCGCGCTGCATGCGCGCGCCGGCGCCTGCGGCGCACAGCAAGTCGGCGGTTCCCTGCTCCAGCACACCGGCGCGGATCCGCGACAGCACATGTTCCTGGGTATGACGTTCGAGGATGACGTTGTCGATGCCATGGCTGTGCAACAACTGGCCAAGCAACAAGCCAGCAGGACCGGCGCCGACGATCGCGACCTGGGTACGCATAGGACCTCCGCAGCGTTTGTGCCTGTCTCCCAGTGTTTCCGTTCCGACGCCACAAGAACATGGATCATCGCGACCAATTCCTGTACTTTCCGACGATGCCTCGCACCGTCACCTCGCCAGCGCCGGCTGTGCCCGCGTTTCGCCTGTATGGGGAAACCGACGACCGCGAAACTCCCGACCTGTTGCACTGGGAATCCATCGCCGCGCGCAGCCATCTGCACGATTGGCATATCCGTCCGCACCGCCACGACGACCTGTTGCAATTGCTTTATCTGCAGCGCGGCAGCGCCGAGGTGCATCTGGACGGCACTCCGCAACGCCTGTGCGGCCCCTGTCTGCTGCTGTTGCCGCCGCTGTGCGTGCATGGCTTCCGCTTCCAGCGCAACGTGCGCGGTCATATCGTGACGTTGTCTGCGCCACTGTGGCAGCACCTGGCGGCACAATGGCCCAGCTTGGACGAAACGCTGGCACAACCGCTGTGCCTTGTCGCCGGCGAGCAGCACGCGATGCTGGATGCGTGCTTCGCTGCGATCGCAACCGAGTACCCGCAACATCGCCCCGGACGCGAGCCGATGCTACAGGCGCTGGCGACGCAAGCGCTGCTGTGGGCCTCGCGCGGTGCGCTGACACACGCGCACACGGAAACACACGACGCCGATCGCGGCGCACGCCACGTGCGTGCGTACGCCGCACTGATCGACGCGCATTACCGCGAACATTGGCCGCTGTCCCGCTACGCCGACCGATTGGGGTTGAGCAGCAGTCATCTCAATGCACTGTGCCGACGCCTGACAGGCGCCTCGGCGTTGCAGTTGTTGCAGCGGCGCATCATATTGGAGGCACGGCGCAGCCTGGTGTACACGACCATGACCGTGCAACAAATCGCCGCCATGCTCGGTTATGCCGACGCCGCCTATTTCAGCCGCTGTTTCAGCCGCCACGCCGGCTGCTCGCCAGTTCAATTCCGCCAGCGCACACAACAAAAGCAGGGCATGTAAGAAACCGCTGATGGGTTCTGAGCATCCGTGTTCGGACTCGGGGCGATGGCAATCGTCCCGCCCATGACGCGGCTTTCCCAATGCGATGCGAGCGCTCGCCGCACCTTCTTGCACAAGCGCATCCACACACCATCGCATGACTGCGCTGCCGAGGCAGGCACCGGCAGCGCAGGATGCCGGATCAGAATGGATACGGTGGCGTGCTGTCGCGGATCGTCACCCACTGCCAGTGCGTGTACTGGCTCCAGTCGGCCGGACCACCCATGCTGGTGCCATTGCCGGAAGCGCCGGTGCCACCAAACGGATTTATGACCTCGTCGGCCACAGTCTGGTCGTTGATGTGCAAAATGCCGGTGTTCAAGCGCTCACCCAGCGCCATCGCCCGACCGACTGAAGCGGAGAGGATGCCAGCCGACAGGCCATAGTCGGTCTGGTTGGCCAGCGCGACCGCTTCGTCGTCGGTGTCGAAGGCGATCACATTGGCGACCGGGCCGAATACCTCTTCCTCGAACGCACGCATGCCAGGCCGCACATTCGACAACACGGTTGCCGCATAGAACAACCCGTCGTGCGTCCCGCCCGCCTCAAGCACCGCGCCAGCGGCGACCGACGCATCGACCACGCCCTTGACGTGCTGCAACTGGCGCGCATCGATGAGCGGCCCGAGCGCGACATGCGTGGTCGCCGGATCGCCCACCGGTAGATGCCGCGCTTTTTCGGCCAGACGCCGGGTCAGTTCGGCGGCGATGCTGCGCTGGACCAGCACACGGCTGGTCGCCATGCAAATCTGGCCCTGGTGAAAGTAGGCACCGAACGCAATCGCCGAGACAGCTTTGTCAAGCTCGGCATCTTCCAACACGATCAGCGAATTCTTACCGCCCAGTTCCAGTGCGACCTTCTTCAAATGCTTGCCCGCCAACTCGCCGATACGGCGGCCGGTGGCGGTGGAGCCGGTGAAGGCAATCATCGGCACGCCCGGCGCTTCGATCAATGCCTGACCCACCTCGGCGCCACCGGGCAACACGTGCAGCAGACCCTTCGGCAAACCCGCCAACTGCAACACCTCGGCGATGAGGAAGCCGCCGGCATACGGTGTGCGCGAATCGGGCTTGAGGATCACCGCGTTGCCGACAGCCAAGGCCGGAGCAACCGAGCGCAGCGACAGAACCAATGGGAAATTGAACGGGGAAATCACGCCGACCACGCCCAACGGCAGACGCCGGGCAAGGCTTACCCGCCCCGGTGCGCTCGGCAGCAACTGGCCTTGGGCCTGTAGCGGCATCGCCGCTGCCTGCTGAAAGAGCAGGATCGCTTCGCGCACTTCGTGTTCGCCCTTGGGCAAAATGCCGCCGGTTTCGCGCGCGACTAACTTCGCCGCGACCTCTGCCTGCTGCTCCAGCAAGTGCGCAGCACGGTGGAAGACCGCCGCGCGCTCGCGCGGTACCAGACCGGCCCATTGGCGTTGCGCGACACGCGCCTGCGCCACCGCCGCCGCCACATCCGCGACATTCGCGTGGCCAGCGTAGTGCAGCAACTTGCCGCTGCCTGGTTCGATCACTTCGAGCGTGCCGCCCTGGGCAGCGATCCACTCGCCATTGAAGATACGTCCACTCCAGCGAGTGGACGATGCCAGCGCATCGCTATGGGTACTGTTCATCGCATATGCTCTCATCGAATGGAAGAAACACTTGGCTCAGATCGCCGTGACCACCAAGCCATCACTCAGACCCACGCCTTCGATACCGATGCCCGAGACGACAGCAGTGGCGAACCGGGTCTTGTCGCGCCACTGCATGGCAACGCGGTTTGCTTACGCAGCGTGGCATCAAAACACATGTACGTACTGAAAATTGACGTTATCGCCGGAGGGTGCATTCTTCACCTCCACCGGCATGTAGAAATTGGCATTGAAAATGTTGTGCTGGTCGATCCTCCACGATAATCCTGGCCCGAGGTAGAACTGCGTCTGCTTGCTATCGGCCACACGCAGGTCGTTGGTCCGGTTGTCGCGCAGTTGCTTCAAGTAATAGCCATTGATACCGATGTGCAGATCCTTCACCAATTCGAGCGAGCTGGCGAAGTTGAGCCACACCGCATCGCCCGCCTGGCCGTTGTGGAAGACGAAACCACCGAACTGCGGCACGTTCGACGCCTTGTCCGCACGGAAGTTGTAGATGTAATTCAGACGCCCGCTGATTTCCCAGCGCGGCGTCGGCAGAATGCTGAAAGCCCAATTCGGCAACACCGACCAGTAACCCGATCCCTGGTTGATGTCGCGGTGCTGGTCGAATTTGCCGATCGGCACCAGTGCATCCAGCTCGAAACGTTGCGAAAACACCGGGCGGCCATCGTGGATCACCGGATCCATCTGTAAATACGGGCCGATCGTGAGGTCGCCCAGACCGACCCCATTGGCGCGCAGTGCCATCGGACTGTTGCGCGCGAAAGATGCATCCAAATCGACCAGCGCCGCCAACGCGTTGAAACCCAACGCACCACCGAACATCTTGTAGCCACTGACGTAAACCACCTGAGTAATCCAGACCGATGAGCCAATGTGTGGATCGCGGAACACCGGTACGTCATCGCCGTGCGCGTCCTTGATTGCATCGAAGTCGTAGCGTCGCAGGTATTGAATCGCCGCCCAGCCCGGTTTGGTGCTGGTGAAGCCATCGAAGAAGCTGGTGCCGCCGGTGTCCAGGCCGGTCGGCAGGGTGACGCTCTGCGGCACGGATTGCGCCGCCGCTGGCGCCGCATGGACGATGGACAGCAGGGCCAGCACCGACAGCCGCTGGCGAATGCGCGAAGGCAACGGGAAACGCATGCGGGAACGATTCATGGACAGGCACTCCAGGCAAAGGGGATACGGCATGGGGCGGGGGAATGGTGAAGCGGGCCAACGTTGACGTCAGCGCGGCACGGTGATCGCACGGCGGCGCACGCCACGATCACGCTGAATACAACACGGAAATCGAGAAAGCAGCGGCGCGGCCGCAAGCCGGCACCGGCCACGCATATAGCGGCTAGAGCGCCTCCAGCCGGTCGAGTGCCCGTAACAATGCACGTGCCTGATTCATGCCCAGCGCACTGACGAGTTGCTGCTCCATGCGTACCACTTCGACCTCGGCCTGCGCCAGCAGCGCGCTGCCGGACGCGGTCAGGTGCAGATGCTGCATGCGCCGATCCTGACGTCCACGCACCTGACGCAGCAAACGCCGCTTGACCAGACGCGCGACCACAATGGCCAGGTTCGGCGGCGAGACGTTCAGCACCTCGCCCAGTTGCCGTTGGTGAATGGCGGGATTGGCATCCACCAGCACCAGCAACGAATACTCCACCGGCTTCAGATCGAAGCCACGCACGCACTCTTGAAACAGACGCCGCACCTGCAACTCGCTGCGGGTGATGCGGTAGCCGAGTAGGCTGGTCAGACGGCGCTGATCCACACTGTCCACCGTGTTCGCGTCGGCGGACAGCGTGCTGTTGGAGATATCGGGAATCGGTTTCGAGCGCACGGCGCTTCCTGCAAAGGGTATCTTGCGACAACGCCACGGCGCATGCGCACGCAGCTTCCACTGGCACTGGCCGACAACGCCATCGCCGCTGCATTGTAAGGACACCGCCGCGTATCGTCATAACGCCGGATCCACACGCCGTAGCAACGCCCGGTAAGGCGCAGCCGCGTACCACAGGCACAGCGCGCCAAGCAGCGCCGCCCCCATGCACACCACGCCCAGCGACAAGCCGACCTGACGCTCGTCGACGAGCACGTAGTCGGTGCCTAACGCCACCACATAAGGGCCCAATCCCAATCCGATCAAATTGACCAACAGCAGATAGATCGAGGTGACCTGGCCACGCAAACGGTTCGGCGTGACCGCCTGCAGGATCGCCGGGGCTAACGCCACCGGCATGCCCAGCAAGAATGTGGTCAGCGCGATCGCCGCCAGCGCCATCCACGGCCCTGACGCGAACGCGAACAGCCCGCTGCTGACACTCAGCAACAGCGCGCCGATCAGCGAAATCCGCAGCACCACATCGCGGTGTCCACGCACCATTAGACGATCGCCGAGGAAGCCGCTGAACAGCATGCCGGCGATGCCGAAGGTCAGGATGATGAGCCCATACGCCGGACCGATTTCACCGGGCGTCCATCCCCACCGACGGATGAAGGTCGCCGGTAGCCAGGCGGTGATGCCGAAGGTCACCATCGCGATCACGCCGTTAGCCAAGAACAACGCGATGTAGATCCGCGCGTTGTCGCGCAGATGCGCCAGGTCCGGACGCGCACTTGGCGTCGCCATGGCTTGCTCGCGTCGCAGTGGCTCGCGCACCGTGGCCATCAAGGCGATCGCCGCCAAGCCCGGCAGCGCCACCAGGAGGAACGCCGCCTGCCACGGCCGGAAGCTGCCCAGTAACGGGAAGACGACCAGGCTCTGCTTGCTGGTCGCCGCGATCACCAGGCCACCGACGATGAACGCTGTCGCCGAGCCGATGTACACGCCGGAGGTGTATACGCTCATCGCCCTGGCCCGCCGCTGCGGCGGGAAGTAATCGGCCAGCATCGAATACGCCGCTGGCGATAGTGCCGCCTCGCCGACACCGACGAACACCCGCGCCATGAACAGGGTGAAAAAGCTGGTGACGTAGGCGCCAGCCGCCGTCGCCACGATCCACACCACGATGCCCAGCACGATCAGGTTGCGCCGGTTGTGGCGGTCGGCGACGCGCCCCAGGGACACCCCGATCAAGGTATAGAACACCGCGAAAGCAAGGCCGTGGACCAGACTGAATTGCGCGTCCGACAGCAGCAAATCGCGTTTGATCGGTTGTACCAAGAGCCCCAGGATCTGCCGATCGACGAAGGACAGGGTGTAGGCCAGCAACAACACCACGGTCACGTACCAGGCGTACAGCGGACGGTACGGCGTCGGCGATGGTAATGAATCGTGCATGGGACTGCTCCGTGGCGGCTCAGAAGCGCAAGGTCAGGACGAGCGTGGGCAGACGTCGTCGCGGACATAACGACATGCATCGCGCAGGAATGCACCGGCCTGGCTGGAATGCAGGTCCATATACAGGCTGGCGTCAGCGCCATCTTCAAGATCGACCAAGCGCTGCCTTGGCGCAGTGCTGGATGGACATCGGTCAGACCCCAGCCAACGCTGCTCAGCACGACCCAGGCCGCGTCTGCCTGGCCTACCATGAACACGCAGATGAAACACAGTCATCGATCCCCTCCCAAGTCTCGAAGCCAGTAGAGCAGTGCGGTCGCAGCGCCGACGGCAATTTCGCACCGCCGGCGCAAGGCCAACGCGTTATCGCATCACGTCGGCGCCTGGACCGCGCCTGGTGCAGCACCGGTGTACAACTGGTCCACCAACACGGCGCGGGTGCGCAATACGTTGCGCTGGTTGATCGAGCCCTTGTCGGTGATCTCGCCGGCTTCCAGGTTCGGCGGCTGTTCCAGCCACGCCGCGCGGACGATGCGGCTGGCATTACCGGTGGCGCTGCGGTTGAGCACCGCGAGCAGATTTTGCAACCAGACACGCACCGGCTCGGCTTGCAAAATCTGCGCCGCCTCCGCCGCTGATGGCAACCCGGCCAGAGCCTGCAACGCGTCCAGGCGCGGGAACAGCAACAGGCCGATGTCGCCGCGGTCGGCCCCAGTCACCACCACATCCTGCACGTATGCGGCGCCTTCCATCAGCACGCGCGTGCGCAACGGACCGACGCTGACAAATACGCCAGAGGATAGCTTGAAGTCCTCTGCCAGACGCCCGTCGAACAATAAGCCGCGTTCGGGATACTGCGGATCGATCAGCTTGAGTGCATCGCCGGAACAGTAGAAGCCTTCCTCGTCGAACGCCTCGGCCGTCTGCTGCGGTGCGTTCCAATAGCCGGGCATCACGTGCGGGCCACGGAAGCGCGCTTCCAGCTTGTCGCCCACCGGGACTAACTTGACCTCGCAGCCCGGTGCCGGCACGCCGACCTCGCCGGGTGTGTTACTGGTGCCGTGGGTGAAGGTGCACGACGGCGCGCATTCGGTCATGCCCAGACCGGCAAGCATGCGGATGCGTTCGCCGCAATGCGCCTCGGCAATACGCTCCAGACGGTCCCAGATGTCTTGCGACAAGGCGGCGGCGGCAAAGAAGAACATACGCATGCGCGACAGGAACGTCTCGCGCAGTGCCGGATCCTGTTCCAGCGCCTGCGCCAATTGTTCCCAGCCGCGCGGCACGCTCAGATACACCGTGGGCGCGATCTCGCGCAGGTTGCGCAGGGTCTGCGCGAACAATGCCGGGGTCGGCTTGCCATCGTCGATATAGAAGCTGCCACCGTTGTATAACGCGATGCCGATATTGTGGCTGCCGCCGAACGTATGGTTCCACGGCAACCAATCGACCAACACCGGTGTTTCGCCTAGCACCGGGAACGTCTGCAGCAACATCTGCTGATTCGCGCACAGCATGCGTTGCGTGGTGATCACCGCTTTCGGCAACAACGTGGAGCCGGACGTGAACAAAAATTTGGCGATGCTCTCTGGGCCGGTGGCGGCAAATGCGGCATCGGCCGCGACCAGGGGGCGTGGCGCCAGCATCTCTTCGAAGCGCAGGCACGCACGGTCGCTCACCATGCCACGCACGCACACCACCGGCACATCCGTGGGGAACACGGCCGCGATGGCGGTCGCGAATGCCGCACCGTCGCTGGCGAACAGCAGCCCCGGCCGCAGCACCCGCGCGACGTGCCGCAGTTTGGCGAAATCGCGCGAAAGCAACGCGTAACCGGGAGACACCGGACAATACGGAATGCCGGCATACATCGCCGCGAACGCCAGTTGCAGATGTTCCAGATCGTTGCCGGACAGGATCGCCAACGGACGCTGCGCCGACAACCCCATGTCCAGCAGATGCGCCGCGATACGGCGGGTGCGCTCGAGCATCTGCGCATAGCTCAGGCCCCGCCAATGTCCATCTTCGCCACGCTGGGCCACGAAGGTCGTTTCGGGCGTGTGTTGCGCCCAGTGCTGCAAGCGCAGCAGCAGATGCCGCGGCAGCGGCGCCAGCGGCTCGCGGGCACGCATGCGCAACACGCCATTGGCATCGCCATAAACTTCGGTATCGGCATGGCTGAGCCCGACCGGACGATAGCGGGCGACAGGTGCATCGTGCTGTGCAGAGATCATCGAAACCATCCGGAACAGGGAAACGGCATGGTGACGGGCATCGCGGCGACGGCACGTCACCGCGCTGCGGCCAGGGTCAGCGCTTGTAAGTCTGCAACCCGGGCTTGATGGTTTTATCGTCAAGGAATTGCTTCAGCCCTTGCTGACGACCCTTCTCCGGATCGCGGTGGTTGGACTGGTCGACCTTGGCGTAGAGGTAATCCTCGTTCTGCTCCCAGGTCAGCTCGCGGCAGCGCTTGAAACCGTGCTTGGCGAAACGCAGCACTACCGGATTCTTCTGTTGCAGCTCCTGCGCCAGCTTGGTCACCTCCGCACGCAGTTGCGCGCGCGGCACGCTGGCATTGACCAGCCCCATCTGCGCGGCCTCGGTCCCGGTAAAGGTGCGGCCAGTCATGATGTACAGCATCGCGTTGCGGTGTCCCATGGTATCGGCGACGGCCTTGCTCACCAGGTTGCCCGGTGGGATGCCCCAGTTGATTTCCGATAACCCGAACACCGCTTCGTCCGCCGCGATGGCCAGATCGCAGGCCACCAGCGGCGAGAACGCGCCACCGAAGCACCATCCGTTGACCGCCGCGATGGTCGGCTTGCTGTAGAAACGCAGCAAGCGCCACTGCCACTGCGAGCAGTCGCGACGCATGCGCTCCTGCACAATCTCCTCCTTGCCGTCGATCTCGCGGAAGTATTCCTTCAGGTCCATGCCGGCCGACCACGACTCGCCGGCACCGGTCAACACCAGGACTTCCGCGGCGCTGTCCAGTTCTAGCGTCTCCAGCACGTCGATCATCTCGCGATTGAGCGTCGGACTCATCGCGTTGCGCTTTTCGGGACGATTCAACGTGACCCAGGCGACACCTGCGTCGATCTGGACCTGGACGGTCTGCCAGCGGTCTTGGTAGTTGCTCATGGACATGCCTGCGGGGGAGGTGACGTGGGGGGAGCGTGCGGGGGGGAGCGATAATCTCTTTGTTTCAATAATAGTTATAGATCATCATTATTTTGGCGCAAGCTGCACCGCAGCATGGAATGGCAGCATACCTGGCTGGCAGACGCGCTGTTCGTACCGATCATGCCGCGTGTTCATCGTGAACGGGGATGATCGCCCGCGCCGCGCAAGTCGCCACCACACCCGCGCAACACTCCCGGCGTGTGTGTTTTATACTGTCCCGCCGCGCATCTTCCCTGCGCATGTTCGGTTCTTTGCGCCCCACCATGACGCCACCCTGACCCTCGCACTCCACACCGGCTTGCCCCTTGCGGCAGGCCTCGGGTTGCTGGCTTTCCTTCGTGAATCGCGTCGTCCCGCCGCAGGGGCGGCGGCAGGAGTGTGTATCGTGAAACTGTATCCTTCGCTACGCCAGCAATGGTGCGGCAATCTCCGTGGCGACGTGCTCGCCGGTTTGGTCGTGGCCTTGGCGCTGATTCCGGAGGCGATCGCGTTCTCGATCATCGCCGGGGTGGACCCCAAGGTCGGGCTGTATGCCGCGTTCTGCATCTGCGTGACCATCGCCTTCGCCGGCGGGCGCCCGGGCATGATTTCCGCCGCCACCGGCGCGATGGCGTTGTTGATGGTCGGTCTGGTCAAGCAGCATGGCCTGCCCTATCTGCTGGCCGCGACGCTATTGACCGGCGTACTGCAGATCCTGGCCGGGTTGTTCAAACTCGGCGCATTGATGCGCTTTGTCTCGCGCTCGGTGATCACCGGCTTCGTCAATGCGCTGGCAATCCTGATCTTCATGGCACAGCTGCCCGAATTGATCGGCGTGCCGGTGCCGGTCTATCCGCTGGTCGCACTGGGATTGCTGTTGATCTACGGCCTGCCGTGGCTGTCGCAGCGCAGCTTCCCCGGTATCGGCCTGTGGCTGCTGGTGTTGGGCGCTGCGCTCACTGCGGGCAGTCTCGCTGCCTGGACCCTGCTGCCGGTGGCGGGAATCGGGACGGCGGTACTACTGCTAGGCCACCGCTGGACCCGCACCCTGGCGTTACCGCCGCCGCTGGTCGCCATCGTGCTGTTGACCGGGCTTTCATTGTATTTCGGCATCCATGTCCCCACCGTCGGCGACAAGGGCCAATTGCCCGACAGCCTGCCGACCTTTCTGCTGCCGGCCGTGCCGTGGACGCTGGAGACACTGAAGATCGTGTTCCCAGTGTCGGCAACGATGGCAGTGGTCGGCTTGCTCGAATCGATGATGACCGCGCAGATCGTCGACGACATGACCGACACCCCCAGCGACAAGAACCGCGAGTGCATCGGCCAGGGCACGGCCAACCTCATGAGCGGGCTGATCGGCGGCATGGCCGGCTGCGCGATGATCGGGCAATCGGTGATCAACGTGAAATCCGGCGGGCGCGGGCGTCTGTCCGCATTGGTTGCCGGCAGCGTGTTGTTGCTGTTGGTGGTATTCGCCGGCGCGTGGGTGCGGCGGATTCCGATGGCCGCCCTGGTGGCGGTGATGATCATGGTCTCGATCGGCACCTTCAGCTGGCGCTCGCTGGCGCAACTGCGCACGCACCCGACCAGTTCCAGCGTGGTGATGCTGGGCACCGTCGCGGTGACCGTGGCCACCCACGACCTGGCGCGTGGCGTGCTCACCGGCGTCTTGCTATCTGCACTGTTCTTCGCCCGCAAGGTCGAGCGGATGCTCGACATCGAGAAAACCGAAGACGCCGATGGCAGCCACACCTACCGCATCCGCGGCCAGTTGTTCTTCGCATCCGCCGCCGGCTTCGCCAATGCGTTCGATTTCGCCCATGCGCCGGCGCAGGTCACCCTGGACCTGTCGCACGCGCATATATGGGACATCAGTGCGATCGGCGCACTGGACAAGGTGGTGCTGAAGTTCCGCCGCCACGGTGCGCAGGTGCAGGTGGTGGGACTGAATCCGGCCAGCGCGACGATGGTCGGGCGGCTGGGCATCCACCACCGCGATGACGCACAGGCCGTCCCGCTCCACTGAAGCGGGGTCCGAACGCGTCTGCGCCCCGACTCGGCGCAGACGGCTCGCGGCACTGCGCTGTCACCGCAGTGCGCGGTCATGCCGGCAGTTCAGGCAGCCGAGACCAACGCGTGCCAGTACAGACTGTTACCGCCCTGGCGCTTGGCTTCGTAAAGCGCCGCATCGGCGTTGGCATACCAATCGTTCCAGTCCGAATGCGGATCCACCTGACTGATGCCGATGCTGACCGGACAAATATGCGGCACCTTCTGCGGCACACCGAGCAGATTCTGCACGGTGGCGATCACGAATTCGCCGATGCGACGCAGGTCTTCGACGGTACCGTTGGCCACCAACAGGCAGAATTCGTCGTCGCCGAGACGGCAAGCGATATCGTCCTGCCCGGTCACCGAGCGCAGGATGTTGGCGACGTTCTGCAACACGCGGTCGCCGACCCGATGGCCGTGGACGGCGTTGATTTCCTTGAAGCCATCGCAGTCGATCAGCAACAGGCCCGGGCCGGGCGATTGGCTGTCGCGGCGGCATTCCTGCATGCGTAGAATCAGCCCACGACGATTGTGCAGCCCCGTCAGTTCGTCGGTACGTACCAGCTCTTCGGCCTGATGCAGTTGATACGTGGTGGTGCACACGTTATCCAGCGCCGCTTCCAATTCATCGTTGCGGCGGCGCAACTGGCGGATCAACGTTTGCTCGTTCGTCACCACCTCCATGATGGTGCGGCGGAGAAAATAGGCGACGATGACCGGGTCGCGCTCCACCAGAAGCTGGAAATCCTCGTGATCCAACTCCACCAGAACGCCATCGCTGACGGCAATGGCATCGGCGCTGCGCATATGGCTGCCGATCAGCATACCTAGTTCGCCGAAGAACTCGCCATGTCCCAGGTGCTTGACCAGCAGATCTTCACCGAAATCCAGGTCGATCACCCCACTGCTGATGACGAACATGTTCCGGCCGCCATCGCCGCGCCGGAACAACACCTCACCAGCGCGAACCGCGCGCGAGCGTCCGAACTCGGAAAACAAACGCAATTCGGCCGCCGTCAATATCGCCTGCCCGTTCGCCGTTGAAACGACCGCAGCTACCTTCGGCATCATGCTGCGTATGTTTGTTGCGGTGCTGGCGCAATTCATCCTGCCCCCTCATTTATGTGTCGCTGGCTTTATTGGTCAGCATAGCATCCGCCTAAAGCGCTCAAAACGATGTCACAGACGATCTCTCAGCGGAGAAAGAGCAGGAAAACACGCTAAAACTGCTTTTTTGCGCCCATCTCTCATGCCGTAGACAGATTTAAATCAACGCGGGAAAAGCCGGCGTGAGCCCTGGCATGGCGATCTTCCTGCATGAGGGACAGGGCGCCGCACACCATCCTGCAATTTCGGCCTGCCCCTGTCGCCATGGGAAAACGCTTCCAAGAGTAACGAACAAAACTACGGGGTCGCCAGCGGACACGCGCGGACAGTGCTCGCCTCATGCACCCCCTTGTACACTGCGGTCTCTGCAAGCTGTCCGTGACCACCCGACAGCAACCCGCAACGTTTTGTTAGCCACTCTAAACCACTGTTCGGCATGAGCGCATCGCCGCATGCCAAACAGAACGGTCGTGGTCGCATTTTGTCCACAGCCAACGACCGCAAGCGGGTCCGATCGCGGCTAATATTGCGGCGGACGGCTGCACATCGGATATATCGCAATCACCATCAGACCCGCAGGGGACGACATGGACGATCTATCGCCTTCGGATCTGAAAACGATCCTGCATTCCAAACGCGCCAACCTCTACTACCTGCAACACTGCCGGGTGCTGGTGAATGGCGGCAGGGTCGAGTATGTCACCGACGCAGGCAAGCGCTCGCTGTACTGGAACATCCCGATCGCCAACACGACGACGCTGTTGCTCGGCACCGGCACATCGATCACCCAAGCGGCTATGCGCGAACTCGCCAAGGCCGGGGTGCTGGTGGGCTTTTGCGGCGGTGGCGGCACCCCTTTGTTCTCCGCCAACGAGATGGATGTCGAGATCGCCTGGTTCTCGCCACAAAGCGAGTACCGCCCCACCGAGTACCTGCAAGCATGGGTCGGATTCTGGTTCGATGACGCGCTTCGCCTGAGCGCCGCCAAAGCCTTCCAGCACGCACGTGCGCGCCGCATCGGCGCGCAATGGCAACAGCGGGCATTGCACGATACGGGATTCGCGCCGGACCTGGCGCGCTTGCAGACACTGCTCGAACGAACGACCAGCGCCATCGCACTGGCGCAGGACAACACCGCCCTGCTCACCGAGGAGGCACGGCTGACCAAGGCACTGTTCAAACTGGCGGTGGAGACCGTGGGTTACGGCGACTTCACCCGTGCCAAGCGCGGGACGGGCAGCGACGCGGCCAACCGCTTCCTCGATCACGGCAATTACCTGGCCTACGGGCTGGCGGCAAGCGCGACCTGGGTGCTGGGTCTGCCGCACGGTCTTGCTGTCCTGCACGGCAAGACCCGGCGCGGGGGGCTGGTGTTCGATGCCGCCGATCTGGTCAAGGATGCCAGCATCCTGCCGCAGGCGTTCCTATCGGCTATGCGCGGTGACGACGAGCAAACCTTCCGGCAGAACTGCATCGAAGCGCTCGCCCGCAGCGAGTCCTTGGATTTCATGATCGACACGCTCAAGGACGTGGCACTGACGACCCGGGCACAGCAACGCGAGCACACGCGATGAATATCTTGCTGGTTTCCCAATGCGACAAGCGTGCCCTGAAAGAAAGCCGCCGCATCCTGGACCAGTTCGCCGAGCGGCGCGGCGATCGCACCTGGCAAACGCCGATCACCCGCGCCGGCCTGGACACCTTGCGCAAACTGCTGCGCCGCACCGCACGCAAGAACACCGCGGTGGCCTGTCATTGGATTCGCGGCCTGGACCACAGCGAGTTGTTGTGGATCGTCGGCGACGCCAGTCGATTCAACGCACAGGGGGCCGTGCCCACCAACAGCACGGCGCGCGATGTTTTGCGCGGCGAAGACGAAAACGACTGGCACTGCGCCGAAGACATTCGCCTGCTGGCGCAACTGGCCGCGTTGCTGCACGACCTCGGCAAAGCCAGCCTGGCGTTCCAGGCACGCCTGCGCGGCGAATTGAAAGAACGCAACCTCTACCGCCACGAATGGGTGTCTTTACGCCTGTTCCAGGCCTTCGTCGGCAAGGATGACGATGCCGGCTGGTTGCAACGGCTGGCCGATCCCGATCACGATCATACGCCATGCTGGACCGCCGAAGGACGCTACCGCCGCGACGGTCTGGATGCCGAGCCCGGATACCCGTTCCGCGCCCTGCCGCCCCTGGCCGCGGCCGTCGCCTGGTTGATCCTGACCCATCACCGCCTGCCGCTGGCGCCCTTCAAGACAGACGGTCGCCAGGACTGGCTGGGTCGACGCGTGCAGCACACCATCTCGACCTGGATGGAACTGCCGCTGTCTCTGGTCGAGCACGATTGGAACGAGATCCGCGTGCAAGCGGAACCTGCCAGGATCGCCGCGTACTGGACGCTCGCCGGCCCATTGCCGGTCGCCACGCCAGCATGGCGCGCACAGGCGGCGCGGTTGGCTAAACGCTTGGACGCACTGCGCGTGCGCAGACCCGAAGGCTGGCTCGACAATCCCTACGTCATGCATCTGGCGCGGCTCAGCCTGATGTTGGCTGACCACAGCTATTCGCGTCTGGTTATGGACCGCAACGAACAACAGGATCTGAAAAAAGACGCCACGCTTGCCGCCAACACCACCTTCAACCGTGCCGGCAAGCTCGTCCGCAATCAGTCACTGGACGAACATCTACTCGGCGTTGCGCATACCGCGGGATTGGTCGCATATGCGCTGCCCGGCTTCGAGCGGTCTCTGCCGCGACTGGCGCAACATCGCGGCCTGCGCAAACGCAGCGCCGACGCCCACTTCGCCTGGCAGAACAAGGCCGCCGACACGGCCACGGCGCTGCGCGAGTCCGCACGCGAGCACGGTGCCTTCATCGTCAACATGGCTTCCACCGGCTGCGGCAAGACCCTGGGCAACGCGCGCATCCTCTACGCACTGGCCGACCCGCAACTGGGCCTGCGTCTGACTTATGCGCTGGGCCTGCGCACGCTCACCCGACAAACCGGCGACAGCTATCGGCGCGATCTGCACCTCGACGACGACACGCTCGCCATGCTCGTCGGCGGTTCGTCCAGCCGCCCGCTGTTCGATCACCACGAACGCGAAGCCGACACACGCGGCTCGGCCTCGATACAAGCGCTGATCGAGGAAGATAGCCACGTCCTCTACGACGGTGCCGAAACCGAACATCCATTGTTGTCGCGCGCACTGCACGACCCGCAGATGCGCAAACTGTTGTCGGCGCCGATGCTGGTCTGCACCGTCGACCACATGGTACCGGCCACCGAATCGCTGCGTGCCGGCCGCCAGATCGCGCCGATGCTGCGGCTGATGAGCGCCGACCTGATCCTTGACGAACTGGACGACTACGACATCGACGACCTACCCACCCTGACGCGGCTGGTGTACTGGGCGGGCCTGCTCGGGACGCGTGTGCTGTTGTCCTCGGCAACGTTGGCACCGGCCTTGGTCGAAGGCATGTTCGCCGCCTATCGCGCCGGACGCGCCCACTATCGGCGCAATCGCGGTGTCGATGGCGGGCGCGCCGATGCACGCATCGAGTTGCCTTGTCTGTGGACCGACGAGTTCAACGCATATACCGCGCATTGCGTCGATGCCGATGCATTCGCTGCCCAGCATGCGCAATTCGTGACAAAACGTGCGGCCAAATTGCGCACGACCGAGCCGCTGCGACGCGGCGAATTGGTTCAATTACAGATCCAGGCGCGGCAACCGGAGCAGATCCATGCCGAGTTCGCGCCACATGTCCGCGACGCGATCCAGCGCCTGCACAGCGCACACGCGGAAACCGACCCGGTCAGCGGCAAGCACGTCAGCTTCGGTCTAGTGCGAATGGCCAATATCCGACCGCTGATCGAGGTGGCACAGGAACTGTACCGACTCGGCGCAGCACCCGGCATCCGCATCCACCTGTGCGTCTACCACGCGTGCTTTCCGCTGCTGGTGCGCTCAGCGACCGAACACCTGCTCGATGCAGCATTCGACCGCCGCCAAGCCGACGCGGTGTATCGCTTGCCCAGCGTCCGCGCCGCGCTCGATGCACATCCGGAACAGGCGCATGTGTTCGTGGTCCTGGCCTCGCCAGTCTGCGAAGTCGGGCGCGACTGGGATGCGGATTGGGCCATCGCCGAACCCTCTTCGCTGCGCTCGCTCATCCAGTTGGGTGGTCGCGTGCAACGCCATCGGCGCACGCCTGGCACCGCCGCGAACATCCTGATCTTCGACACCAACCTGCTGCATTTCCGCAACCTCGACCAAGACGCCCCGGCCTATGTGCGACCGGGATTCGAACAGAACGACGCCGACGGCACACGTGCTGGACGTTTCCGCCTACAGACCCACCGCCTCGGCAAACTCCTGCGCGAGGACGAGTACCGCGTGCTCACCTCCCTGCCCAGGATCCAACCACCGGAGCCACCCTGGCATCCGCAAGAGCGGCTGTGCGATCTGGAACATGCACGGCTGAGCGAGGCCATGCTGCCCAAATCGCGCGAGGCCGCTCCGCCATCCCGGCGCAGCGCCCCGCCGTTCTCCTTGGATGCGGCATGCGCATGGCAATACCCGCACGCCATGCTGACCGGCGTACTGCCGCAACAACAGCCGTTCCGTCACGACACGAGGCCAACGGCCACTTTGGTGTTTCTACCCGATGAGCACGAGGAGCGCGTGGTGCTGCATCGCATCGAAGACGACGATGACCATCGCGGCGACAAAAAACTCTACCCGGTCGTGGAACAGAGTGCGTGCGCGCCGCTGGCGCTCGAACCTGGTCCCGGCATCGCGCCCTGGGGCGAATACGACCTGATGACGCTGCTCACCGAGCAGGCCGAGCAGCTCGACCTGTCGTTGCAGGACTGTGCCAAGCGGCTGGCGACGGTGAACGTGCCTGAGGGCAAGGGCGGGAAGAAGTGGGGGTATCACCCTTTACTTGGCTTCAAGTCGTGGGAATGAGAAGGGCTTCCGTGCCCGCAGGCTGCCTATACGGCAGTTAACAGAACGAACCAATTAGCTCATTCAGCTTTTCTGAGCTGCCTATACGGCAGTGAACCTGTTACGTCCGGACGCGATCTGACAATCATATTTCTGAGCTGCCTATACGGCAGCTCAGAAATCAGCCCGCTATCAATGTTGTTGCATTTCACAAAATTTTGGCTAGAGTAGCAAAATGCGCCATAAAATCCTACGAACAAAATTATCACATACAGCTGGTTAAAAAAAACCCGTCATCGCTGTGAACGATGACGGGCCGAAGCAGCAAAGCCGGTTGGAACCCGGACCTACGCACAAAGGACTGCTGTGCAAAGAAGGATGCAGGAAGTGCTCTCACGACACTTTTTCAGAAGAGCCGTTTGAGGGGATACCCCTCCCACACCCCACGGTGGCTTGCTGCCGTGGGGATTCTACATGCAGGTTCACTCCAGCGAACGAAAGGATTCCACATGACAGAAGACCCGCAACATCTCACCCGCTCCGAGCGCTTCCGCTCGGCCATCGCCGCGTTCATCGACGCGCGGCGCGAGGCCAAGCTGAAGGGCAATGAGGGCGATAGCGACACAGATTCCAAGTACGACTACGCCACCTGGCTGTCGGACGCGGCCCGCCGGGTCAGCCAGATCCAGGCCGTGACCCATGTGCTCAAGGCCACACACCCCGATGCGCGCGGCAGCAGCCTACACGTCGCCCCCACCCGTTTGCAGGCGCATACGGAAGTCGGCACCCACGTGCTCGGCACGGACTATGCCGAAGACGTGGTCGGCAACGCCGCGGCGCTGGACGTGTTCAAACTGCTCAAGCTTGAGGTCGACGGTCGGCGCCTGCTCGACTGGATGCAGGACGACGACGCGGATCTGCGCGTGGCGCTGCATGACAATGCGAAGGTCGCCTCGGACTGGATGGGGGCATTCTGCAATCTGGTCCGTCACGATGCCCTACCCAGTTCGCACCAGGCCGCCAAGCAAGTGTACTGGCTAGTCGGCGACGAGCCGAGAGAGGATACCCACTACCACCTGCTGCAACCGCTGTTTTCCAGCAGTCTGGCCCACGCAGTGCATGCGGATATTCAGGACGCGCGTTTCGGGGAACGCAACAAACAGGCGCGCCAGGCATATCGCGACAAGCACCCATTCGACGGCACCTACCACGACTACCGCAATCTGGTCGCACGCAAACTGGGCGGCACCAAGCCGCAGAACATCAGCCAGCTCAATAGCGAGCGCGGCGGCATCAACTACCTGCTGGCCTCGCTGCCACCGCGCTGGACGCAGGAAGAGCGTCCTCGCACGTTGCTCAAGCTGGACTCGGCGCTGGATCGCTTCGCCTATTTCGATGAAGTGCCGACGCTGATCAAGAAGCTGGCGGATTTCCTGGCCACCGATCCCCCAAAGAACGATGCAACTCAGAAAAAACGCGAGGGCATGGAAAACGACTTGATCAACAAGCTGGCGCTGTTTGCCGCCGAGACCGCAGTGCGTTTCGAGCCAGGCTGGAGCCGCAACCCGGACTGCGTATTGCCACTCTCGCAGCAACTCTGGCTGGACGCCGAACGCGTGGAACTGCCAATCCGCATCGATCCGGAGCATGCAGAGTGGGAACAGCAAGATCGCAACTTCGTGGACACTTACCATCTCGGTGATTGGCAGGACGAAATCGCCGGACAATTCGCCACTTGGCTCAATGACCGACTACGCGCCGCCGGGATCACCGGCCTCGGTGACGACCAGTACCGGCATTGGGCCAAGCAAGCCATCGTCGATGCGGCTTGGCCCGTGCCGATGCGCCGACGCGCACCGGCCGGAGGTGTGACATGAGCAGTTGTCCCCCTTTCGACCACTTGCTGGTGGTGCCGCACCTGCGCGTGCAGAACGCCAATGCCGTTTCCAGCCCGCTCACCCACGGCTTTCCCTCGATCACCGCGTTCCTGGGCCTGATGTGGGCGCTGGAACGCAAGGCGCGTATCGCCGGACTGGATCTGGCCTTCAACGCAGTCGGCGTGGTCTGCCACGACCATCAAGAACAGGTCACCCAAGGGAACTTCGTCAAGAGCTTCTGTCTGACCCGCAATCCGGTAAACAAAGACGGTGCAACCGCGGCGATTGTTGAGGAAGGCCGCATTCACTTGGAACTGAGCCTGGTATTCGCGGTGCACAGCATGCGCTGGCTAGGCGATCCGGCCACTCACGTCGCGGATCTGGCCGTGGTGACCAAGCTGCTGGCCGGCATGCGCGTCGCTGGCGGCAGCGTGCTGCCGTCCACGCACGGCTGGCGTCCACGCCATCAAGCGCAGGTCATCGCCTGCACTGGCACGCCGTCCGACCAGCAGGCGTTGTTCCGCAAACTACGACTGCGGCTGTTGCCCGGCTTCGCCCTGGTGGCACGCGACGACCTGCTCGGCACGCGGCTGGCCGAACTGCAAGAACACACGCCCGAGGCCACCGGCCTGCACGCTTGGCTTTCGCTGTCGCGCATCAACTGGCGTCACGTGCCGGATGCAGCGGCTGGCAAAGGCGAGTGGCAACACGATCGCAGCGGCCGGGGCTGGATCGTGCCCATCCCGGTGGGCTACGGCGCGCTCGGAGCCGTGCACAAGGCCGGCAGCGTGGCCAATGCACGCGATGCCAACACCCCGTTCCGCTTCGTCGAGAGCCTCTACTCGGTCGGCGAATGGATCAGCCCGCACCGCCTGCAAACGCCGCATCACCTGCTCTGGTACGCCGACAGCCAACCCGCTGCCGACCTGTACCGCTGCCGTAACGATTATCGCCCCGCCACCACCCACCACTTCGATTGACCACACGCACGACAAGGAATTCCATCATGGCTCACGATACCCTCAAGACCGCATCCGTCCTCGCCTTCGAGCGCAAACTCGATCCGTCCGACGCGCTGTTCTTCTCCGGCAGTTGGTCCGCACGCCATACGGCGCGCGATTGGCAGCCGGTGCGCATCCGCGAAAAGTCGGTGCGCGGCACCATTTCCAACCGGCTCAAGGACAAGAGCAAGGAACAATCCGACCCGGCCAAACTCGACGCCGCCATCCAGAACCCCAACCTGCAAACCGTGGACGTCGCCGCACTCCCGCTGGAGGCGGACACGCTGAAAGTGCAGTTCACCCTACGCGTGCTTGACGGCACTGGCGAACCTTCGGCCTGCAACGATACCGACTATCGCAAGAAACTCCTCGGCACCGTCAGTGATTACTTGCAGCAGCATGGCTTCAGCGAGCTGGCACGGCGCTACGCGGCGAATCTCGCCAATGGTCGCTTCCTCTGGCGCAACCGCATCGGTGCAGAACAGGTGGAGGTGCATGTCGCGCACCTGCGCGACGGTAACCCAGTGACGCAGTGGACCTTCCAGGCGCTTGACCATGCCCTACGCACGCTGTCCGCACCCAGCGACGCAGCCGAGAGCCTGAACGCCTTGGCCGCGACCATCGCCGACGGCCTGACCGGCAAAACACATGTGCTGCTGCAAGTCACCGCCTTCGTCCGCATCGGTGCCGGTCAGGAAGTGTTCCCCTCGCAGGAACTGATCCTCGACCGCGGCCGCGGCGACAAAAGCAAGACGCTCTACGCGGTCGGCGAAGGCGACAAAGCCGTGGCGGCGATTCACTCGCAGAAGATCGGCAATGCACTGCGCACCATCGACACGTGGTATCCGGGCGTCGAGGAAAACGGCGCGATTGCCGTCGAACCCTATGGCTCGGTCACCACGCAAGGCAAAGCGTATCGACAACCGAAGGACAAGCAGGACTTCTACAACCTGCTTGATGCGTGGGTGATCAAGGACAAAGTGCCGAGCGTGGAGCAACAGCATTTCGTCATCGCCACGTTGATTCGCGGCGGTGTGTTCGGCGAATCGAACTGAGGCAAGGCTATGCAGCATTATCTCGATCTGCATCTTCGCCCCGACCCGGAGCTTGCGCCCTATCAACTGCTTGGCGCGCTGTACGCGCGCCTGCACCGGTCCCTGGTGACATTGAACACCACCAGGATCGGCGTGAGCTTTCCCGGCCATGACAACCGCGTACCGACTCTAGGGACGCATCTGCGGCTGCATGGTGACGACAGCACCCTGCACCATCTGATGGCAACCACCTGGCTGCATGGTGTTCGCGACCATGTGACCATCACCAGCATCGGTGCCGTGCCATCCGAGGCAGTGCACCGACAAGTGACGCGTGTGCAGGCCAAAAGCAGCCCTGAACGCCTGCGTCGGCGTGCCATGCGCCGACATGGGATAAGTGAGGATCTCGCCGTCCAACGCATTCCAGATTCGGCGGCAGAACAGTTGCGACTTCCGTTCGTCGTACTGGGCAGCCGCAGCACCGGCCAAACCGCGTTCCCGGTCTTCGTACGGCATGGCCCCGTACAGCAAGAACCCGTACCTGGCGACTTCAGCAGTTATGGACTCAGCCGGGGAGCCACCGTTCCCTGGTTCTGACCCTTTTTTCTTAAGACCAAACCCACCAAGGAAAAACAAACACTTAGCAGCCGCCCCAGAAAAAGGGGTTGGCTGCTTTTCTTTATGCGTTTATCTTTCAAGTCAAAGACTTGGATAATAGAACGCCTAGTTCACTGCCGTGTAGGCAGCTCAGAAAAACGCCAGCGGCCAGATATACAACTTCTTGCAGTTCACTGCCGTGTAGGCAGCTCAGAAAACATGGCCCGGCTGCGGGACGCCGGCAACGGTGTTCACTGCCGTGTAGGCAGCTCAGAAAATCTTGCTCTTGGGTGGGCGGCGCTTCTGGCTGTTCACTGCCGTGTAGGCAGCTCAGAAATGACACTTAGTTAAGCTTTTCATGGATCACTCGTTCACTGCCGTGTAGGCAGCTCAGAAACTACGGCGACGATCAGCGTCGTGGCTTGTGGCGTTCACTGCCGTGTAGGCAGCTCAGAAAATTGCAAACTATCAAAGCGAGTTTTCTTCTTAGTTCACTGCCGTGTAGGCAGCTCAGAAAATCGTACCTCGCTCAGGAGGTCGGCGATGCGAGTTCACTGCCGTGTAGGCAGCTCAGAAATACGCAGACTGGGACGCGGCGTTCATGGAGGCGTTCACTGCCGTGTAGGCAGCTCAGAAATCGATAAGCGCACGGCCAATGCCGGTGCTCTGGTTCACTGCCGTGTAGGCAGCTCAGAAACAGCCCGCAACAGATCGAGGCCAACACGAAGGGTTCACTGCCGTGTAGGCAGCTCAGAAATCGCTGCGCCATAGATTCCGGCCGTCCACGTCGTTCACTGCCGTGTAGGCAGCTCAGAAATCCCATGCTAATCAGTCCCGTCTATTACCCACGTTCACTGCCGTGTAGGCAGCTCAGAAAAAAGAGGATTACCGATGGCTCACGCACCGGGAGTTCACTGCCGTGTAGGCAGCTCAGAAAATGCACCCTGCTTGTCATCAAGTCGCGGCAAGGTTCACTGCCGTGTAGGCAGCTCAGAAAGATGCGCCAGGCCATCGAGGAAGGCGGGTTAAGTTCACTGCCGTGTAGGCAGCTCAGAAATTCTGCGCCGCAATCACAATAGTCTGCATGATGTTCACTGCCGTGTAGGCAGCTCAGAAAACAGCAGCAGTCGCGCAAAGCAAGCCGCAAGCGTTCACTGCCGTGTAGGCAGCTCAGAAACATCGAAGCCGCACTTGCTCCTGATGCAGCGGGTTCACTGCCGTGTAGGCAGCTCAGAAAATGTCCTGCGGCAGCAACGCGCCGATGGGGGCGTTCACTGCCGTGTAGGCAGCTCAGAAACGGTGCTGCGCAAGTGATATCCCGGATCGTGAGTTCACTGCCGTGTAGGCAGCTCAGAAATGGTGGCCGCATCCGCGCAGCACTTGCGCAGGGTTCACTGCCGTGTAGGCAGCTCAGAAAATTAGAGCAATATATGTGCTTGCCATCTATGTGTTCACTGCCGTGTAGGCAGCTCAGAAACGGCTGAGACAAGGCACAAGGAGCCGGTCATGGTTCACTGCCGTGTAGGCAGCTTGTCACCAGCACTTTCAATCTTCATCTTCATGGCGTTGCGCATAGAAATTTGCTGCCGCCTCGATCAGGTAGGTATAGCGTTTCACCATCGCCTGCCAGGCCTGCGCCTCCACTTGGTGTTCGGCGTGGATATCCTCCGGCACCTCGCTGACCTCATCGATCAACTTTGGGACTTCGTGATTCCACCAACGCAGCATCAGGTCTGGCCGCTGATGCGTGCGAATCAGCGACTCCACCAGCGACTGCATCGCCGCGAATTGCCGCACCGTGCGAATGCGCTGGCCTTCCAAGAAGTGCGTGCGCTCCTGTTGCTCAGCCAGCGCCTCTTCCAGGGCATCCAGCCGCTGGCGGAGGTCAGCAGGCCCTCGACCGAAAACTCTCATGCGATTACTCCCCGCCCAGCGCGAGCCGGGGCACCTGCGGTGCTTTCAGCAACAGCTTCTTGAAGTAGCTGTCCTTGTAATAAAAAATCTTGTTGGCCAGGATCGGATAGCCAATGCCCTCAATGAACACGATGGCTTTATCCGGTGCCAGCCCCTTCACCTCATCCGGATTCATCAGCGGACGTCGATCCAGCACCTCGGTATAGCTGTGGCTGCTGCCTTGACCATAGGATTGCGTGCGCTGCCGACGGCGCACGGTAGTCTCGCCCAACATCTTCGAGTACTCCTCGGCATCGCGTTGCTCTCGCGGAGTGAACACGATCCGCACGCCGAGATTGGTGATCAAGCCGCGCGCTGTGTCGGCACCATAGACCGACTCCAACTGCGCAATCGACTGGATCACGATCACGATGCGGATGCCATAGCCGGCCACCCAGCCGACGGCCACCGGCACGATCTCCACCCGGCCCAACGCGGTGAACTCGTCGAGCATGAACATGCACTGGTATTTCAGTTCTGGGTTGTGCTCGGGCAGTTCGCGGCCATTGAGTTTGATCGCCTGCTCGAAGAACAGATTCAACACCCCTTTGGCTTCGATCAGTTTGGCCGGGCTGACGCCGACGTAGATGGACTGGACGGTCTTGCGCAACTTGCTCAGGTCGAAATCGTTATCGCTGGTCGCCGCGTCCACAATCGGGTTGCTGAAAATGTTCAACGGCGCCAGCGCCGTTTCGATGGCGGAGGTGAAGGTTTCCGGCGCCAGGCCGACCAGATTGTTCAGGCCGGTCCGCGCCTGCGAGCCGAGGGTGGGCTGCTGGAGCAGTTCAGCCAAGTACTGTTGCAACGACTGCCCATGTTTGAGGTTTGCGCCGGCGAGCAGCCGATAGACGCCTCCCAGCGTGGGGAAGCTTGCTGCCATCGTGTCAGGCAACTGCGCCCTCTTGTCGTGTAGATACAGATCGAACAGGTACTCGCACGCCGCCACAAAGGTCTTGCGCCCCATTGCCGGCCAGAATGGATTTTCGCCGCTGGTTTCCTTGTACAGCGTAGCGGCAATGGCAACGATATCGCCGTTGCGGTGGTTCGGGTCAAGACGCACGTACCACAGTGGATTCCAACGGTGCGTGCTGCCGTCATCACTGAACGGATCGAACAGATACACCTGGCCGTATTTGGCGCGCTGGCCAGCGGTTTTCTCCCATGCCTCGCGCTTAACGTCCAGGATCACAGCCGACTCCAGCCATGCCAGCAAATTCGGAATGACCACGCTCACGCCCTTACCACCACGTGTACTGGCAGCTAACAACAAATGCTTGGACTTGATGCGGATGAAGCGGCGACCGAAGCGGCAGGCAATCAACCCATGCGGATCATCCTTGAGCACATCGTGCCGGGACAGATCCCCGCTGCGCGCCCAGCGCGCATTGCCATACAAATCCGGCACCTTCGTCCGCAGCATGGCATACACCATGATGAGGTAGAGCATGACAGGCAAGCCGAAGCCGCAGATACCCGACAGCTTGATTTTCGTGGCATACGGATGCCACACAGGCTGATCCACCACCTGCCAATAGCGCCAATAGGTCAGCAGATGGACCTGTGCGTGCTCTCCGAGCAAGGTCAGCACTAAAAAGCCACAGATACAGCCCGGCGATGGCAACGGGCAGCAACGCGATGAGGGCGGTAATGCCTTTGGTACGCGAATTCATCAGGGGACTCTTCCTTGGGAAATCGGGTATGAGGGAGGCTGCAACGTCCTGTGGCAGGTGAAGTCGTCAAGTGCGATGTTGCTCTGCGCATGGTCGTCCATGCGGTGTTGCCTGGATGAATTGCAGATGCCGCCTACAGCTTCATGACCATGCCCTGCCCTTGCATCTGCGCCGCGCGCTGGGCCTGCATCGCCTGCTCGGCGAGGTTCTGCTGTTCCACCGTCTGCAATTGCTGGCTGGCCTGGGCCACGTCCGGCGCTTGCGCCAGTTCCGGCGCAAAGATACGCGCCACGATCTTTCCTTCCGATTGCACCACGTAATTCGGCGTCTGGGTCGCATACCCCTGTGGCATCCCCAAGTGGACACGCTCCACTTCGGTCTGACCGAACTTGCGCGCCTCCACCACCACGTGCGCCGCATGACGGTCCAACTGTTCAGGATCCGGTGCCGGTCGGCCCCACCTTTCATTGGCATTGGCGATGGCATTACGGGCTTGTTCGAACATCGCATGGCGCGGATGCGCGGGATGACGCATGTCCTCGGCGGTGATCGTGATCGGGGCAATGACACGGCTTGGCGGCTCTGGGTGGGATGCTTCACGCGCCTTCCAACTCGCGGCATGCTGCTCGGGCGACTTCGCCAACGCCTGTTCGGGATCGATCCTCAACACATGGCTCTTTTCGGTGAACGAATACGGCTGGTCATAGGCCAGCAGTTGGCCCTGATGCTGCTTGAAACCTCTGATGCTGTGTTCGTATTGCGGATCGATGCCGAGGGCGTCAGTGAACCCGGCCGCCAACCGTTCCTGCTGCGCCGGACCGTAGGGCAATTTATCGCCGTTCCTGGGCAATGTATGGGACTGTTCCAGCGCATTCTTGAACTGCGTATAGCGCGAGTGCATTGGATGGTCCGGATGACGGAAGTCTTGGAGATGCTCATCCGAACGCGGTGGGCGCGTCGGCGGGGTATACAACATCGCCTCGCCCGCTTGGCGCTGTTCGTGATGCGACCGGGTGTCTTGGTTGTGGCGCTGTTCGTGTTCGCGTTGCTGCGCGTCCACGGCCTGACGATGCAACTGCGCATGTTGCTGCGCGAGGCGCTGTTGCTGCTCTCGCGCTGCCTGCGCTTGCTGTTCCTGCTGCTGCAATTGCGCGATCCGCGCCTGTTCCTGCATGTCCACGCTGGCTGGTTTTTCATGGGCCGGGGCGCTGTCATGGGACGGCGGCGCATGTGTCTGCGTGAAGGATTGCGCCAGCGGCTGCGCCTGTTGGATGCGTTGCTGGTGCTGCTGAGCGACGAGGTCGTCCTGCATGCGCGAATGCTTATCCATGGCCTGGGACGGCGTGGACGCGGCAGCGGAGGAAGATGAGGAAGACGTGCCCGCGTTCGTCGATGCGGTGTGGGTAGACGGTGCGCCCACTGCATGGGGCGTTGCTCCTTGCTGCAAATACGCAGGCAGCGGCGGTGCCGCTGACGCATGCGGTCGCTCCCGGAAGAACGCCGGCAGCGCTGGATCGGTGTGTTCGGTCGATACCGCCACCGGGCGCCAGGGCAAGTGTGCGCGTAGCTCGGCATCCAGGGATTGCGCATCGAATGGAGCCAGGGTCATAGCCGGGCCGGCCAGATCATGCACATGCACGCGATGCCCGAGGGTCGTCGCCATGGTGGTGGTGTAGTAGGAACCGTGCTGTTCGGAGCGGTGAATGACGTTCATTTCTGGCGCGCTTGAGACCGCGCGCGGTTGCAGGAACGGTTTATCGCTGAGGCTGTTGACATAATCGATCAACAGATTGCCGTTACGCACGGACAAACCATCGAGCCGGTAGGAACCGCCGATATCCGAATGCGCGCCAGGATGGACCAGATTGAGGAATCGCCCATCGTGGGAATGGCCGGGATGCAGGATGTCCTTGGCCGGGAACAGATCGCGGCGTTCGTCGCGGGCGCTGAGCTGCAAGCCCGATACCACCGAGGGCGGCAAGCGCACGTCGTGGAAATTCATCTCGCCGGTGGCGACCGGGTCCAGCAAGCCGACGACCTGCGCGGTGCGGCCTGGTGGCACCAGCGGTGGATGCGCGGGAGTGAGTTTGAGGATTTGGCCGTGTGAGTCACGGTCGATATTCATGTCAACCGGATTCTGGATGCCACGCTCGTGAACCATGCGAGTGAACATGGCCGCAGTGACCGCGCCACGGCTGAAGCCTGTAGACACAACCCTGATTTCGGCTTGCGGGTCTTGTATCTTCCATTTATTAGCCTGATTGATGAACTTAAAGTACATCTCTTCCATCCGTAGGCCGTAGCTATAGCCTAGTGCACCGTCGAGTTTATGCGTTCGGGCATCGTCCTGAGTGCCTACGCCGGGGACGTAGTGGCCTGCGATGTTGGCAATACCTGCATTTTTAACAGATTGCACTTGATCGTAAAGAATCCCAATATTAGTGATGTGCTGAGGGTCCTTGTACTTGTCGTTGCCGGTGCCATCGAAGCAAGCCACGAACAATCTGGTGTGGGGGTTCTGTTGACTGACCAATAGTGGCGCCTGGAACTCCGCCAACTCATGGCGACTGTGTGCATATATGGCCAAGTCTTGCGCCGTCGCCGAATAGACTTCCACGCCATCCGGCCATTTCTTTGGATCGGTCTGTTCGTTGCTCATTGCATGCTCCCTGGCGAGGACGCCATCAGTAGATTTTGGTGTAGGCGAGGATCAGGTCATCACGGAAATGACTATATTCGTTACCAGGCTTCTGTAGTACGGTCGTCTGCACCATTGCCCGCATATACACATTGATGGTGCGGTCATTCACTTCCAGGATGATATCCGGAGAGATATCCGCATGCAGGATCGGCGGCAAATGATTTTGCGGCACATGATGCAGGATCACCTTGTCCTTGAAGATGGCTTCGAGATCGACCAGGGCATGGCGCGGCTGGCCGTCCTTGGAGCGCCATGTCACCTCAGCGGGGGGGGGGAAGTGTGGGAAGTTGCGGATGCCTATAGTCCCGGAAGAAAGATTGCCAGGATAGACATCACCGAGCGACGCAGACGAGATTTGTTTGACATCGTCAGGATCGTGAGCCTCATACCTACCGTCGTACAGCACCTTACAGCCATAGGTGTCGTAGCAGGCCGCCCCGAACGCATGTTCGGCAAACGGTATCGGCTTACTCGTATCGATATGCACGGTGCCATGAGCATCGACGGGGATATTCCCGATCAGGTGAATGCCGGAAGGTTCATTGGTCGGAGCGTTGGTCGGCGTGTTCATGCGCGAACATCCTGTCAGAGAGTGGGCGAAGACGGCGGTGAGCAGAAGTAGAAGTGCTGCACGGGACGGCGTGGCAAAAGGAGGTCGCACAGCCATGGTTCCACCAGTGGGAAGGGAGAGAAGCAGCCTACTACCCAGCGCGTGAGCACGATAGAGTCGTGTCGGTTTGACTGACCAGCAGCGGCGCCTGGAACTGCGCCAACGCATGGCGACTGTGTGCATATGCCGCCAAATCTTGTGCCGTCGCCGGATACGTTTCCACGTCATCCGGCCATGTCTATGCATCGGTATGTTCGTTGCCCATTGCATGCTCCCTGGCGAGGACGCCATCAGTAGGTTTTGGTGTAGGCGAGGATCAAATCGTTGCGTGAGTTGCTATATTTGTTACCTGGCTCTTGCAAAACAGTAGTCTCCACAAAGGCCCGCATATACACATTGATGGTGCGGTCGTTCACTTCCAGGATGATGTCCGGACGAATATCTGCCTGTAGGATCGGCGGCAACTGATTCTGCGGCACATGATGCAGGATCACCTTGTCCTTGAAGATGGCTTCGAGATCGACCAAGGCATGATGCGGCTGGCCATCCTTGGAGCGCCATGTCACCTCGGCCGGGGGGGGGAAGTGCGGGAAGTTGCGAATGCCGATATGCGATGCACCCAATGTATCATCCGGGTACTTGTCTCCCAACGACGTCGATGAAATCGTCTTGGTATCATCCGGAATGTTAAGTAAAGACATGTCGTCATAAATCACCTTGCAACCATAGGTGTCGTAGCAGGCCACTCCGAACGCATGCGTACTGAACGAAATCGGCTTACGGGTATCGATATGCACGGTGTTATGGGCATCGACGGGAATATTCCCGATCAGATGGATGCCGGGAGGTTCATTGGTCGGAGCGTTGGTCGGCGTGTTCATGCGCGAACATCCTGTCAGAGAGTGGGCGAAGACGGCTGTGAGCAGAAGGAGAAGTGCTGCACGGGACGGCGTGGCAAAAGGAGGTCGCACAGCCATGGTTCCACCAGTGGGAAGGGAGAAAAACAGCCTACTGCCCAGGGCGTGAGCACGATAGAGCCGTGTCGGTTTGACTGACCAGCAGCGGCGCCTGGAACTGCGCCAATGCATGACGACTGTGTGCATATGTCGCCAAGTCTTGTGCCGTCGCCGGATACACCTCCACGTCATCCGGCCATGTCTTTGCATCGGTATGTTCGTTGCCCATTGCATGCTCCCTGGCAAGGACGCCATCAGTAGGTTTTGGTGTAGGCGAGGATCAGGTCGTTGCGGAAATCACTGTCTGGGTTGTCTGGCTTGCGTAGCACAGTCGTCTGCACCATCGCCTTCATATACACATTGATGGTGCGGTCGTTCACTTCCAGGATGATGTCCGGAGAAATATCCGCGTGCAGGATCGGTGGCAACTGATTCTGCGGCACATGGTGCAGGATCACCTTGTCCTTGAAGATGGCTTCGAGATCGACCAAGGCATGATGCGGCTGGCCGTCCTTGGAGCGCCATGTCACCTCCGCAGGAGGCGGGAAGTGTGGGAAGTTATGGATGCCGATGGTGCCGGCGTGAAGGTTGCCAGGGTAGCGCCTTCCTAGCGACGCCGACGAAATTTGTTTGACATCGTCGGGATCGTTGGCTTCGTACCTGCCGTCATACAGCACCTTGCAGCCATAGGTGTCGTAACACATCGCCCCGAATGCATGCTCGGCAAACGGTATCGGCTTACTGGTATCGATATGCACGGTGTTATGGGCATCGACGGGGATATTCCCGATCAGGTGGATGCCGGAAGGTTCATTGGCCGGCGCGTTGATCGGCGTGTTCATGCGCGAACATCCAGTCAGAAAGTGGGCGAAGACGGCGGTGAGCAGAAGGGGAAGTGCTGCACGGGACGGCGTGGTAAAAGGAGGTCGCACAGCCATGGTTCCACCAGTGGGAAGGGAGAAAAACAGCCTACTGCCCAGGGCGTGATCGCGATAGCGCGGTGCCGGCTTGGCGCTGCTCAGGCGCCACGCGGGATGAGCGGCCATCATGGCACCGCGTCCGGCATGTGTAGTCTCTCATCGCTGGCAAGCTGTGAGAATCAGAATTCTGACTGCCGTTTTGTAGGAATTTTCTTACAGTGTCGCCTCCTATCAACACGACACTGGCAACCAGATTTTTGAGCATCCCATGTCTTGCGTTCTGTTGGCGGCGCTACTTTCGATCTACCTGCATGCAGGCAGCAACGTCGTCAAAAGTCCATCCGTCATCGTGGCGACACGATGCCTGCGTGGGGTAGTGCCGGCAAGCTGGAGACGTTCATTGATCCTCGGTCTGCATGCCAGTGATGGAGTAATCCGACTCCAGTGAAGAGCGCACTTCATTGCCTGAAGGGGTTGAAGAGGGCGCATTATTTTGTGCGCTCCCTTCACTGCCTTCAGTGCAATTGTCAGCCGGTAACTGCCATGCCCATTCCTGCCTGCCTGCCGCCGCCAAACTGGCCGCCACGCTTGACCGCCACCACCCCAATTTCCGCTTTGCCCGTTTCATCGCATAAACCGAGAACCCGGCCTCGCAGGCTTCCCGATACACATCCTTCGCCGATTTGTTCACTCCCGCATAGGCAGGGCGCTACTTCCCCAGGGTCGTCTGCCAGTGACGCACGACATGGGCCGCGATGCCGCAGCCCGGCAAGCGCTAACGACGGCAGGTCGCATACACCATAATGAAAAACGGGATGGCCACACGGCCATCCCGTTCTTGAACTCCGTTTCTAACAAGACGCGGATCAGTTCTTCAAACCGCGATTTTCCAGCAGCGGTTCGACACTGGGGTCCTTGCCACGGAAATCCCGGTATAAGGTGGCCAACTCGACACTGTTGCCCCGAGAGAGGATCTTGGCACGGAAGATATCGCCATTCTTGCGCGACAAGCCGCCGTTCTCCTTGAACCACTGGAACGCGTCGTCGTCGAGCACTTCCGCCCAGAAGTAGGCAAAGTAGCTCGCCGAGTAACCGCCGCCCCAAATATGGTCGAAGTACGTGGTGCGGTAGCGCGGCGGCACTTGCGCCAGGTCCACCTTGTACTTCTTCAGTGCGTCGGCTTCGAACTTGTCCACCTCCTGCAGCGGCGCGTCGGCTGGCAGCGTGTGCCAAGCCAGGTCCAGCAGCGCGGCCGACAGGTACTCGGTGGTGATGTAGCCCTGGTTGAAGGTACGCGCCTTCTTGATTTTTTCGACCAGTTCGGCCGGCATCGCTTCGCCGGTCTTGTAGTGCTTGGCGTAATGCGCGAACACCTTCGGGTCCGAGGCCCAGTGTTCATTGAGCTGCGAGGGGAACTCGACGAAGTCGGGCGCCGTGCTGGTGCCGGCGAGCGAGGGGTACTTCACCGCGGAGAACATGCCGTGCAGCGCATGGCCGAATTCGTGGAACATGGTGGTAACTTCGTCGAAGCTCAGCAGCGCCGGCTGGCCCGGGGCAGGCTTGGTGAAGTTGCAGACGTTGTAGACCACCGGCTTGGCGCCGGTCAGGCCATTCTGCACAACCAATTGATCCATCCAGGCGCCGCCTGACTTGCTATCGCGCTTGAAGTAGTCGGTGTAGAACAGCGCCATCGACTTGCCGTCTTGGTCGAACACCTCGTAGACCTTCATGCCGTCGTGGTAGGTCGGGATGTCGGTGCGTTCCTTGAAGGTGATGCCGTAAAGCTCGGTGGCGGCGTAGAACACGCCGTTCTTGAGCACGTTGTCCAGTTCGAAGTACGGCTTGATCTGCGCTTCATCGATATCGTACTTGGCCTTGCGTACCTGCTCGGCGTAGAAATTCCAGTCGGCGGCGGTGAGCTTGAAGCCGCCCTTCTGCGCATCGATCACCTTCTGGATTTCGGCGCTCTCGCTGTGTGCCTTGGCGGTGGCGGCAGGCACCGTGTCGGTGAGCAGCTTCAGCGCCGCCTCCGGGGTCTTGGCCATCATGTCGCTGAGTCTGTAGGCGGCATAGCTGTCGAAACCGAGCAGCTTGGCTTTCTGCGCGCGCAACTGAGCCAGGCGTTGGATGCTCTGACGGGTGTCGTTGGCGTCGCCTTTTTCGGCGCGCGACTGCGAGGCCGCCATGACCTGCAAGCGCAGGTCACGGTTCTTGAGCGAGGCCAGCGCCGGTTGTTGGGTGGTGTTTTGCAGGGCCAACAGGTACTTGCCATCGAGCTTATGTGCGCTGGCGTCCTGCGCGGCCGAGGCGATGTCGCCATCGGACAGGCCGTCGAGTTTGGTTTTGTCGTCCACGACCACGGCGCCGGCGGCGGTGGACGCAACCAACTTGTTGTGAAACTGGGTGGACAGCGAGGTTTCATCGACGTTGAGTTTGCGCAGCGTTGCTTTGTCGGCATCAGACAGTTGCGCGCCTGAGTGCACAAATTCGTCGTAATCGTGCTCGAGCAGGTGCTTTTGTACCGGATCCAGGTTCAGTGTGTCGCGCTGGTCGTAGAGGCTCTTGATCCGCGCGAACAATTTCGGATCCAGGCTGATTTCATCCTGGTGCGCAGCCAGTTTGGGCGCCACGGTTTCCTGGATCTTCTGCCGCGCCTCGTTGGTATCGGCCTGGACCAAGCCAAAGAAAATACGCGACACGCGTTTCAAGGTTTCGCCGCTGCGCTCCATCGCCTCGATGGTGTTGGCGAAGGTCGCAGCCTCGGGGTTATCGGCGATCTTGCGGATTTCGGCCAGCTGCTGCTTCATGCCCTCCTCGAACGCTGGCAGGAAGTCGGCATCCTTGATCTTGTCGAACGGCGGCGCCTGGAACGGCAGCGGGCTGGGGCTCAGCAGCGGATTGGCGGCGGGCTGCGCGGGGGCAGGAGCTGGAGCAGCAGGCACAGCGGTGGACTCCTTACCGGAACAGGCGACCAGCGCCAAGCTGATGGCGGCGGCCAGAATGACAGTACGCGACATGAAGTGGGACTCCTGAGAGGACCTTGGGGCCAAGGCGACCAAGTACCTTACCGGGTTTGCGTTGCAGTGGCATGTGCCATTGGATCGTGCGGTGGCGCGGGGAAGGCCGGCCGCCGCGCCGACGCTGGGGAGGGCAACGGTGCGGCGGCATGAGCGCCATCCATGCAACGGTGCTCGGTGCGGTACCTCCACGCATTCAGCGACGATGCCATGCTGGTCGGAGCGGGCTGCCCCTTGATGCAGACAACCGCCGCTGCTCCGATAGCGAGAATGGTCAGCTTACAGCGTATCGCGATGTTTGCCGCGCCATGGGCGGTACCAGGTGCGGATGGCGGCGATGTCCGCCTGCATGTCCTCGCTGGTGCGGACCGGTTCGCCCAGGCCGACCGTGCGGCTGGGGTAATCGAAATACACCGGAAAAATCGGCACCTGCGCATCGTGGGCGATCTTCCAGAAGCCGGTCTTCCACTTCTCCACCCGCTTGCGCGTGCCCTCCGGAGTAATCACGTACCACATGCGCTCGGCGTCGCGAATCAGCGCTACTGCCTGTTCGATCACCCCGCGCGGGGATTTGCGATCCAGCGGGATGCCACCGAGCTTGCGCAGCAACGCGCCCAGCGGCCACCAGAACAATTGGGTCTTGCCGAGCACGCGCACCTCGAAGCCGACCGCGAACTTGACCGCGAAGCCCAGAAACCCATCCCAATTGGACGAGTGCGGCGCCACGATCATGACCAGTTTGGGCAGGTCCGGAAACTCGCCCACCACCCGCCAACCGGTGAGCCGCAAAGCGGTCCGGCCGAGCCAGCGCATGCAGCGGCTGGGCTTGACCATCGGCATGTTCGGGGTTGCGGGGGGCAGGCGGAAATCGCGTTCGCTCAAAGGTCACTCCCAACGGCCGGGCGAGCGGCCACGTTTGATTTGGCCGCGCTCGCGCTTGGCGTCCAGGCGCCGCAGCTTGGCACCATGGGAGGGCTTGGTGGCGATGCGCCGCTTCGGCACCAACAACCCGGCGGCAATGAACGCGGCCAGACGCTGGCGCGCATCGTCGCGATTGCGGTCCTGGGTACGGAAGCGCTGCGCGTCGATCACCAGCACGCCCTCGGCGGTGATCCTGCGGTCGCGCCGCGCCAGCAGCCGTGTGCGTAGCGGTTCTGGCAGCGATGGCGAGCCGGCCAGATCGAAGCGCAATTCCACCGCGGTAGCGACCTTGTTCACGTTCTGCCCGCCGGCGCCACTGGCGCGCACGAAACGCTCGAGGATTTCGTCCTCCGGAATCGCCAGGTTGTTCGAGATGTGGAGCGCGCCGTTACCCATGCGCGGATTGTAGGGCATCGGCCAGACGCTGGATTTCCCCGCGCCGGCTGCCAGGTCGCCGACCGGCGGCAGGGCAATCGCGGCGGCGGCGGCGCGATTGCCGTATTCTGGCCGCTACATCATCGCCACGCAGGATGCTCCATGAATTCGCTCCCGCGCTTCTCCCATCGTTGGCCGCAACGCCTGCTGCTGAGCATGCTGCTGGCCCTGGCCAGCGTGCCAGCCCTGGCCGAGGCACCCAGTGATGCCGACATCAACCGCCTGCTGTCGGCTTCGCGCGCGCAAAACATGCTCGACACCATGCTGCCGCAGATCGAGGCGATGCAACGCCAGCAGTTCGCGCAACTCAACGCGCAGCGCCACTTCAGTCCTGCGCAACAGCAGAAATTGCAACAGATCCAGGAGCGTACCCAGGCCACCGTGCATCAGGCCATGTCCTGGCAAGAGATGCGCCCGCTCTACGTGAATCTGTACAAGCAGTCGTTCTCCAAGCAGGACGTGCTGGCGATGGCCGAGTTCTACGAGAGCCCAGCTGGCCAGAGCATGCTCGACAAAACTCCGCAACTGATGCAGAACCTGATGGTCGCGATGCAGCAGAAGATGGCCCCGCTGCTCGCCAACCTGCAAAAAGAACTGGAACAGACCGTCAACGCGCCGCCAGCCAAGCCTTGATCGGTGCGGGAAGTCCTCTCGCGTCTGGCGGACACGCACACGGTGGCCGCGATGTCAGTGCAGCGGCGTTGACGCGACCGGATGCTTACGGCCACGCATGCGCAGTGTTGCCTGTGTTCGCATCGACGCATACAGCTGCTGCTGACGGGGACGCATGATCGCCACTGGGCGCGGGGAGCACCACGCCCTCGCTATCGCTCGGCCGCCACGGCACCGCCGACCAACCGAACAATCCGAATGCACGCACGAACTGGGCATCCAGCGGCGCGCGCACTTCGACGCGATGGCCGTGCGGATGCGCAAACGCCAGGCGTTCGGCGTGCAGCAGCATGCGGTGTATTCCCTGCATGCGGAAAATGCGGTTGTGACGACCGTCGCCGTGACTGGTATCGCCGATCAGATGGTGCGAGAGGTGCTTGAGATGACGGCGAATCTGGCGGAAACGCCCGGTCACCGGGCAACAGCGCAGTAGCGCGTAGCGGGAGGTCGGAAACTCGCCCGAAGGCACCGTCAGTTCGCCGCAGGCCAGGCGTTGGAAGCGGGTTTGCGCAGGTTTCTTCAACGGTTTGCCGGGACCGCCGTCGAGCGGATGATCGACCTCGAACCGTATCTCGGCCGGCCAACCCCGGCAGATTGCCAGATAGTCCTTGTCCACCTCCCCGCCCATCAACGCTTTGCCCAGCAGGCTCGCGGTGTCGCGGTCGAAGGCCAGCAACAAACAGCCACTGGTGGCACGGTCGAGCCGGTGGATCAGGAAGATCGGGCGCCCCAACTGCACGCGCAGGCGGTCGGCAAGGAAATCGTCTTCGCCACGGGCAAGCTTGCTGTCGTGGGCCATCAGCCCAGCCGGCTTATCGACCACGGCGATCAACGGATCCTGGTAGAGAATCTGCAGGAAATCGGCGGAAGCGTTCACGGTTGCATTATCCGCATCGCATCGATGCGCCACAACGCCAGCAATGCCGCATCTTCGCCGCGACACATGCCGCGATGGCAACCGACTATCGCAGCAGCCTGGCGGTGAACAGCCAAGCCACACGCGGCACCCAGCGCATGCAGTGACGAAGAGGCAGCGCCGCGAGCGCTAGCGCCGCCACCACGCTGCCAGTAACGCGCACGCTCCGGCAGCACTGCTGATCCACGCCCACAGCGACGTCCCACCCAATTGCGGCCCACCGGCATTGAGCGCGTATAGCAAAGTGCCCACCGTGAGCAGGCCAACGCCGGCGATCGCCGCCACCACACGGCGCTGGATGCGCCGAAGGAACAGGTTGAGTTCGGCCAGATCGTGCGAGCGCATCGACAGCTCGTGGCGGCCTTCGACCTGTTGACGCAACCAGCCATGGATCAGCCGCGGCATGTCCGGCGCATGGGTCATCAGTTCCGGCAGGCGCTTGCGCAACTCTTGCAGCACGCGCTGCGGGCTGTAACGCTGGATCAGGATGCGTTCGAGCACCGGCCGCGCGACCGCCCAGATGTCCAGTTCCGGATCCAACTGGCGGCCCACGCCCTCGATATTGAGCAAGGTTTTCTGTAGCAGGATCAGTTGCGGCTGCAACGTGAGCTGATAGCGCTGGGCCACGCGGAACAGTTTGATCAGCACCTCGGCCAGCGAAATCTGCGACAGTGGCCGGGTGAAATACGGCTCGCACACCGAACGCGCTGCCGCCTCCAGTTCGTCGATGCGCACGTTGGCCGGCATCCAGCCCGCTTCCACGTGCAACTCGGCCATGCGCCGGTAGTCCTTATTGAAGATGGCCATGAAATTCTCGGCCAGGTAGTACTGATCTTCCTGCGAGAGCTGGCCCATGATGCCGAAGTCCAGCGCGATGAAACGCGGGTTGGCCGCGCGCGCCGGGTCGCCGTCGACCCAGATGTTGCCGGCGTGGGCGTCGGCATGGAAGAAATTGTCGCGGAACACCTGGGTGTAGAACACGCGCACGCCCTTTGCCGCCAGCACCCGACGGTCGATGCCGGCGGCATCCAGCGAGGCGATGTCGTCGGAGGGAATGCCGCGCACCCGCTCCAGGGTCAGCGCGCGCTCGGCGGTGTGGGTCCAGATCACCTCGGGCACGTACAGATCATCCGAGTGCAGCCAGAACCGGCGCAGCACGCTGGCGTTGGCGCCTTCGCGTTGCAGGTCCAGCTCCGCGGCCAGGGTGGTCTCGATCTCGGCCACCACTTCGCGCGGACGGATCTTGTCGGCGCGTGGGTGGGTGCGCTCAAGCAACGCCGCGGCGGATTTCAATAGCGCGATGTCGGCGTTGATTTGCATTTCGATGTCTGGGCGCAGCACCTTGACCACCACCTCGCGGCCATCGTGCAGCGTCGCCGCGTGTACCTGCGCGATCGAGGCCGAGGCCAGCGGCTCGGTGTCGAAACTGGCGAAGGCCACCGCGATCGGCCGGCCCAGCGCCTGCTCGACGATGCGCCGCGCCGCCTCGCCATCGAATGGGCGGACCCGATCCTGCAACAAGGTCAGTTCCGCGGCCACGTCCGGCGGCATCAGGTCGCGGCGGGTGGACAGGATCTGCCCGAACTTGACGAAGAGCGGCCCCAGATCCTGCAACGCCAGGCGCAAGCGCGCACCGCGCGACTGCGCGGCGATGTCGGGACTGGCACGCGGCACGAACGGCTTGGCCAGGTCCAGCCAGCGTTCGATCGGGGTGCCGTCGAGCAGATCATCCAGGCGGTAGCGCAAGATCACCCGGCCGATGCGGCTGGCGCGAAACAGCGCCTTCATGCGCCGCGCTCTGGTTGCAGCCGCATCAGCCGCGCGGCCAGACGCTCCAGGTCGTCGCGCAGGATATCGACGTCATCGTAAAACGCCTCCAGTTCGGCGCGCGCGACCACGTCGCGGGATTCCTCGGTGATGTACTCGGCCGCGCTGTGCGCCAGATCCTGCGCACCGTGCCAGGCATGCTGCAACGCCGAACGCACCGCGTTGGCCAATTGCACCCCAAGCACCTCGCCGAACACCTGGGCAAACGGCTGCTGCCAATCCGGATCGAAACGCGCGGCCAGTTGCTGCAGGCGGCGCGCCAGTTCGGCGTCGCCGGACACACGCACCCGCCCGACCGGGCTGCCGCCGCGCCGCGTCTGCGCCAGGAACGGCAGTTGTGCGAACAATCCACCGAGCGTGCTACGCACCGCCAGGTCCGGCTCCTGCGCCGGGTCAACCGGACCGACACGCAGCCGGGTGCCGTCCACGCGGATCTGCAGGGCCAGCGCTGGCGCCTCGATGGTCAACGCCACCCGCTGACCATCGAGGTCGCGCAGGGCCTGGCAGGTCTCGGGGTCCAGCGCCAACACGCGATTGAGCGCCGCTTCCAGCGCACGGCCGGCCAGGGGCTTGAGAGCATCGAGAGGGGAGGGTGACATGTCAGGCATTCTACAAGGCTGCAGTGATGAGACATGCGCCTGCGGCGCGGGGCTATCTTGCTTCGCTAACGGGTCACGTGGGTACCGTGATGCCATGAGGATGCCAGGTGTTGCAAGCCTTGCGCGATCGACACCCGCGGCACGTAGCCGAAATCGCGCCGCGCCGGTTCCATGCTGTACCAATGCGGGGTGCACAACTGCTCGGCGAGGAAGCGGGTCATCGGCGGCTCGCCGCGCAGGCGCAACAGCGGCCACAGCGTCTCGCAGACGCAGCCGATGCGGTAGGCGGTCTTGAACGACAGCGTCTTGGTCACGGCCGGCGCACCGACCGCGGCGAGCAGCCTGTTCAACACCTCGCGCATCGGCAGTGGCTCGCCATTGGAAATGAAATAGGCCTTGCCGGCGCAGGCCGCGCCCACCGCCAGATGGTCCAACGCATCGAAATGCGCCTGTGCGGCGTTGTCGATGTAGGTGGAATCGACCAGATTGTCGCCGTTGCCGACCAGGCGCAAGCGACCGGCCTGTGCACGCGCCACCAGTTTGGGCAGGATGTGTTGATCGCCCGGCCCCCAGATCAGGCGCGGCCGCAGCGCCATCACCGCCAACTGCGCGTCGTTGGCGGCGAGCACCTTGCGTTCGGCGAGCATCTTGGTCGCCGCATACGGTGCCTGGAGATCCTCCCCGTATGGCACCTCGTCCGCGCCCAGGCCTTCGACCGGATGGACGGCGCGGTGGGTCACGCTCGGGGTGGAGGTGTAGATCAGCCGGCCCACCCCATGCGCACGGCATGCGGCCAGCACGTTCTCGGTGCCGACCACATTGGGCTGGTAGTAACTGTCGTAGCTGCCCCAGACGCCGGCCCTGGCGGCGTTGTGGAAGACCGCGTCGGCACCGGCCAACGCATGCCGCAGCGCCTGCGCGTCGGTCAGGTCGCCACGCACCTGGGCCACGCCCAGCGCCCGTAGTTCTGCATAGTGGCCACGGTTGTAACTGACCACCTGGTGCCCGCGCGCGACCAGGCCACGACACAAGGCCTGCCCCAGGAACCCGCCACCGCCCGTCACCACAATCTTCATCGTGTCGCATCCATCGAACCAAGGGGCACACGATAGCCGGGGCCACCAGCGAAGGCGATCCACGCCAGCACATCACGCAACCCCGTCATGCGCCCACGGTGATCCTGCGCACCGTCGGAAATCTTCACTGTGGTATCGAGTACTTCAACGCCGATGCGGCTGTACGCCGCGTTCGGCCCGCTACCGCTGCATGGCGCTACACCCCTCGTCCGGCAAGTCGCGCATGCTCAGCGCCGTGGCTCAGCGCACACGGCCCTTGGCCCACACGGCCAGCTTTTCGCGACCGATCTTGGCATTGTGGCGGATGTCCACCGGAAACCCCGGGTGATGCAGGAAATCGACGATACCGGCGGTATGCGGATGCGCCAACGCCAGCGCACGCAGTTCGCTCTGTGGTCGCGTCGGCATCGCCACACCCGGCCGCACCTCGTAGCACAACACCGGGCGCTGCGCGCCGGGCTTGCCAATCCCGACCAGGGCGCTGCGCCGCAGCCACGGCAAGGTATTGAAGATCGGCTCGACTTGCTCGGTGTGCAGCGGCCCCTGCGCGGTTTCCACACGCTGGGTTTTCCGCCCGCAGAACCATAACCGACCCTGCGCATCGAAATAACCGACATCGCCCATGCGGTGCACGATGCGCTCGCTGCCGTCGCCTAGGCGCTCGCGGATCTTGGCCAGACGCGTGGCCGCATCGCGGTTGAAATAGGTATCGGTGGCGGTGGGCCCGGCCACGGTGATCTCGCCGACACCGCCCACCGGCAGTTCGCGCACGCCGCTCCATTGGGGAATCGCCGCATCGTCGATGGCGATGATGCGCACCTCGTTGGGCGCCACCACCGTGCCGACGCAAGTCCCGGCGCCGCTTTCGGTGGCCGTGCGGGTGTCCTGTAGTTCGCGTCCTTCGATCACCGCCACCGGCAGGCACTCGGTGGCGCCGTAGGGGGTCCACAGTTGTGCGTCTTCTGGCAACAAACGGCGTATTTTGGCCACCACCTCCGGCGGCACCGGGGCGCCCGCCGAGGTCGCACGGCGCACGTTCGGCAGCGGTTTGCCGTAGTCGGCCAAGACCCGCATCAGTGCCGGCGATCCAAATAACTGGGTCACGCCAAAGCGCGTGATCGCAGCGTGCAGCCTGCGCGGATCGACGTTGGCTGGACGGGTCGGATCCATATCCGGAATCACCGAGGTCAGGCCCAGCGCCGGGTCGAACAATGCGAACGGGGGGAACGTGGGCAAGTCGACGCCGCCAGGCAGCATGCCGAAAGCGTTGCGCATCAGCTCGATCTGACCGACGAAATGGCGGTGCCGATAGACCACGCCCTTGGGTACGCCAGTGGAGCCGCTGGTGAACAGGATCGCGGCCACCGCGTCGGCGTCGGTGGCCGCCAGCTGGCCGACCGCGCCTCGACCGGCACGCTCGATCCGCGCCAGCGTGGTGCCACCCCAGGCCCAACGTCGGCCCACGGTGACGATGTGCGTGGCCGACCGCGCCCAGCCCAGCAGGCGCCGCGCCAACTGCGCGAGTGGGATGCCGATGAATGCCTGTGGCTGCGCCTCGTCCAGGCATTGCGTGAGCGCGCGCTTGTCGATGCCCGGATCGACCAGCACCGGCACCGCGCCAGCCTTGAACAAGGCAAACATCAACAGGAAGAACTCCGGCGATGGCCGCACCATCACCACCGTGCGGGCTCCGTGACCGATCCCGTAGTCGGCCAGACCCGCAGCGATTGCATCGCTGCGCGCGTCCAATTGCGCATAACTCAGGGTCACGTCATAGGCGGCCAGGCCATCGGCACCGCGCCGACCAGGGCAGCGGATCGCGATCTGGTCGGGACGCTCGCGCGCCAACGGCGACAGCGTCGCCGCGATGTTCCAGTTGGTGCTCATCCGTAGATTATCGCCGATCCCCCACTCGCGAACGGCACCACAGGCCGCATCGGTTCGGTCACAATGCCGCGCTCCTCAACGCGCTTGCCGCGCAAAACCCGGCGGTGTCATGGCTCATCCCTGCCTCACTTGCGGCGCTTGCTGCGCCTACTTTCGCGTCAGTTTCCACTGGAGCGAAGCCGATCCCGCACTCGGCGGCAGGGTGCCGTTCGACCTCACCGAACCGCTACGCACGCACGAGCGGGTGATGCGCGGGACCTCGCAAGCGCAACCGCGCTGCGTCGCGCTGGATGCCGACATCGGCCGCTACAGCCGTTGCACGATTCACACCCACCGCCCTTCCGTGTGTGCGGCGGTTCCCGCCTCGCTGGAGTTCGGCGAACGCAGTGCGCAATGCGACAAGGCGCGATTGGCGCACGGGCTCTCACTCTTGAACGAAGCAGACTGGGACGGCGTGGTCGAGCGCAATCTTCCGGATGCCTGAAACGGCGCGAGGCAGGTCGCAATCGCCTGCGCCGGACAGGCTTTATTGCGCCTTGCCGACCACATCGAGTCCGGCGCTGCCGCGGCGGGCCCACGCACAGGCGTGGACACGGTTCACTTGTGTGTCCACCCGGTTGGCACCGGATTGGTCACGGTGTTTTTTTCTTGGGTGTAGGTGCCGTTCTGCTGCGCAATGGCTTCGCCGGTATCGACAATGGCGTTTTGGATGAACACGTTTTGCTTCTCGCCACGCACGAACGTCAATTGATGGAAGGCGGTCTTGTTACCCCAATCTTCGGAAGGCAAGGAAATGAACCTGACGGTATAGGTCTGGTCATCGAAACTGCCTTGCAGTACGTACACCCCGTAATGGTTTTCGCCCTGGGAAATGAGCTTGTAGACGCCGTTGCTGTAGTAATAGAGTTCGGCATCGGGGAACGGTTTCTTGTCGTACATTTTCCGATAATGCAGCACCTGCTTGATGGTGGGCTGACCGAAACCAACCACCAGCGTCTTACCATCGCGGGAAGTCGTCAGGTCTTCCGCATGCACACCCGTACTACTCATCGACATCATTAACATCGACATTGCCATTGCTTTCACTGGATTTGTCTCCTGTCGGTTTCAATCAATCGCCCGATGCGGCGAACCGCATGCAGCACATGTCCACTGTATATTGGCGGCCTTATCATGGAGCGGCAATCGGTTGTATTTTCGACAGCCAAGCACAATTGCCGATACAGCCGATGGCGACGCATACGGCGTGACCGCCCTCCATTGTCCAGAATCCGCATGGACAGCAACGCCATGTCATCGCACCGCATTGCCAGCGACGCTTACGTCCAACCCGCCTCCATTTCACCCAAGCGCGCGCTCACGCCAACGGATGCGCGTCCAGAAACCTGCGAATCACCGGCACTAACACCTCATGTTTGTCTTCCAGCACATAATGGTTGGCATCCTCGAACGCCATGACCTCGGCCTGTGGCAACGCGCGGCGAAATCCTTCGAGGAAATGGTGATCGAAGCAGATGTCGCGCAAACCCCAGCCGATGAATGCGGGACGATCGGCGAACCCAGGCAGCGCCTGCGCCGCACGCTCGAGCAACGACCACGCCGGATCCGCTGGCGATAGCGGAATGTCCTGCATGAAGCGAATGGTGGAAATACGGTTGGCCCAAGTGTCGTACGGTGCCACGTAAGCGCGGCGCACGTCGGCGGGCATGCGTCGCGACACACCCAACCACGATGCGCCGGCGGAGAAGGCGTTGAAGGTACGGATGAACCACTCGCCCAAACGCCAGTGCCTGCCCATGGCAATCTGCCACGGCATCGGCTTGGCTGCCGGCAGTGGAAACGCCGCCGTGTTGGTGATCAGCAGACGCCTAACCTGTGCAAAGTGCGATAGCGCCCAGCCGAAGCCGATCATGCCACCCCAATCGTGCACGGCCAGCGTCACCGGGCCATCGATGCGCAGATGCCGCAACAGCGCATCGAGATCGTCCACACGCGATTGCAGCGTGTAGTCATAGCCTGGCTGCGCGCCGGGCGCATCGTCCGGTTTGTCCGACAGGCCCATGCCGATGTGGTCGGGCACGATGCAGCGGTATCGGTCAGACAGTCCAGTCACCAGCGTGCGCCACAGGTAACTCCACGACGGATTGCCATGCAGCATCAGCACCACCTCGCCCTCGCGCGGACCTTCGTCGAGGTAGGACATCTGCAAGCCCGGACGAACCTGGAAGCGCTGCGCAGTGAAGGGATAGCCGGGGTAGTTCATGCGGATGGGAACTTCTCGTGGACGGAGACGGTAGTGGGAGACAGACATCGCATTCCAACATCTGCATGCGCGATGCACGCGCCGGGACAAAAGTGCGTCAGCCACGCTCCGCGGTGTCGGCACCGCGTCCAAGCCATTCGAACAGCGGCCGGTTCACATAATAGTTGTTGCGCCCGACCCTGAGCTTCTGCACGACCACACTTTGTGCCAGCGGATCGAGCAGTCTGGATGATTGAATGGATCGTGGATCAAGTCCTGCCCATGAAACCAATCACGCTCTGACACAGGCGTTACTTGGATACCGCAACAATGATTCGTTGCCCATTCGTCTTGCTCACGCACCACTTGAAGCAACCGACAATATCGATGCCGCCGCTAAGACCGTTTCCATCTTAGGCGAAGGATGCTCTCTTGGATCTCGAGACGCGCTGGACAGAGCCGCTGTAACGCGGGGATGGGCATCGTGGCCGCCACATGCGAGGAAAAACGGATTTTATATGCTCACCAAAGCAAACCTGTCTAATTTTTCCAAGATCTATACATGTTCGCTTTGCCACGATGCTGCAAGCACGCCCCTCCCCGCCTACCACACCACCTCGGCCATTGAGCAGTTCAGGCCCGAGCCGATGCCCATCAACGCGATACGGTCACCCTTCTTCAGCCGGCCCAGTTCTTTCAGTTTGCTCAACACGATCGGCACGCTGGCCGGACCGATATTGCCGTGTTCGCCAAAGATGGTCATGACCTTCTTGGGATCGATGCCGAAATTCTTGATGAAGGCTTGCGTGTGCGGCAGGCTGACCTGATGGATGACGAACTGATCCAGTTCATCCACCGCCCAGCCCAGTGCCTGCTTGGCGGCGGCAAAGGTCTTATGCGCCAGCTTGATACCTTCGATCAACAGCATCCGGGTGTCGGTGACCATGCGGTCCAGGTTGCCACGGCACAACTTGTTCCACTCGGTGGCCGAGCGGGTCACACAGCCGCGGTAACGCGGTGCGTCCGGTACCAATTCGGCACGCGCCATCACCATCGCCGCGGCGCCACAGCCCAGCGTCAGCGCTGCCAGCTCGTCGCGGAATTCATTCGCGGTCACCTCCGGGGAGGTCATCCGTTCCAGGGTCTTCTCGTAGAGCAGGTTGGCGGTTTCGCCGTCGACGACCAGGGCGTAATCGATTTCGCGGCGCTCAATCATCCGCGCCGCGATGTCCATGCCGTTGATGAAGGCCAGGCAGGCATTGGCGACGTCGAAGGTCATGCACTGCTCGCCGACACCCAGGTTGCCCGACACGATGCTGGCCGTGGAAGGCTCCAGGTAGTCTCGACTGACCGAGGTATTGACCAGCAAACCGATCTGGTTGGCCTCGATACCCGCATCCTGCATCGCCTTGCGCGCGGCCAGGGTGGCTACGTCGGAAGCTTGCATGCCCTGATCCCACATGCGCCGCGCATGGATACCGGCGATATCGCCCAGTGCATCGGCACGGATACCAAGCCGCTGGTATGTCGGCTGCAGACGCTCGTTGATCTGCTTAGAAGTCAGCGTATGCGGCGCATCGATGTGCGCCAGCCCCGCAATGGAGACGTTGTTAAAGAGCATCGAGGTGTACGCCAGGCTAAGGCGAGGGGCGCCAATTCTAGCGGCTGCCCGGTTTTAGCGCATCTTTAACAGATCCAGGGAAAGCGTATGGCCTGAGCGATTCAGGATCCGCTGCATTGGTAGGCCGCAAACCGCTGCTCGCCATTGCTCGGCTCGCCCATGGCTTGCACGGTGTTGGCGCCCACACCCGGCGCCTCGTTGCGGGCCAGAGTCTCCAGCTCTTCCCGCACCCGCAGCGGATTGCGCTGGTAGAAGCCGACGCTGCTCTTTACCGACACAACCACCTCGCCCCGCTTCTCGCAACCAGTCACGGCCTGCCCAGGCAGCAGCACTCGCACACCCTTGCCTTCCGGCGCCATCGGCACCCAGGTGCAGGCCGCGAGACTGACAAGTACGAAGGACACGATCAATAAGCGCATGGGCAGGCCGCTGGTAGGTGGACTCGGATTGTGGCGCACATCGCTGAATCGGCGATGACGTTTACTGGCTCGATACCGCAGTCCGGTGCCGCAGGTGTCGGCCACCTCGATCGGCGCCGGCAAGCTCAGGGTCCGATGGCGCGGCGGAAGCCTGCCATCTCTTTGCGCGATCAACGCCGTCTTGGCGTGGGCGGACAGCCCCATCTGCTCGTACACCCGAATGCAGCACTGGAATGCGGCGGATGCATGCGGGAAGACCTGCACCGGCTCGCGGACACCATCACACGAATGAATTTCCTTATAAAACAATAGTTTGTCGTTTCAGCAAGATCTCCTTGATAGGGCAAACGCCACCGAGCGGCTAAAAATGAATTTTAGCTTAATTGAAATGCGCGATCGCCAAGAGGACTTGATCTTTCTGATTTGGTGTTTTACTTTACTACAACACCACTATTTAAATACACCAATGAGGCCGCCGATGAAAACCGTCTCCTTCCTGCTGACCACAGCCATTGCAGCGCTGTGTGCCATACCAGCACTCGCCGCTCCCCGCGTCGTCACCCTGGGCGTTGTCCAGGTGCATCCTTCCGCCGAGCAGCTCGCCCAGCGTCACACCACAATGCCGGGCCGCATCGTCACTCTCACCACAGTGCAAGTACGCCCGTCGGCCGACCTAATCGCGCTGCGCGATGCGGAGCAAGCCGCCAGCCCACACCTGCCGACCCTGGCGACGGTGCATGTATACCCAGATGCCAACCTGCAGCCGGTCTTCGCACTCGGCAATGAGATGGGCAGCGTGCTGAAGCAGTTGTGGCCGGATATGCGGCAGTGGGGTCAAGCACTGGCGCGCAGTGAGTGACACGCGCGACACCTATCCCGACGCGTAGACTGAGCCCATGACCGCCACACCGACGCTACACGTTCTGCTGTTCCAACCCGAGATCCCACCGAATACGGGCAACGTCATCCGCCTGTGCGCCAATACCGGCGCGCAGTTGCACCTGATCGAGCCGTTGGGCTTCGACCTTAGCGACAGGCAACTCAAGCGTGCCGGTCTGGACTATCACGAATACGCCCAGTTGCAGGTCCATGCTTCGCTTGACGCAGCGCTGCAAACGCTCGCCCCGCAGCGCCTGTTCGCCCTGAGTACCCGCGGATGTGCTCGCTACGACGCTGCCGCGTTCGCCGATGGCGATGCGTTTCTGTTTGGCCCGGAAACCCGAGGCCTGCCCCCCGAAGTGCTGGAGGCGATCCCGCCAGCACAGCGGCTGCGCCTGCCGATGCGCCCAGACAACCGCAGCCTCAACCTGTCCAACGCCGTGGCGGTGGTGGTGTTCGAGGCATGGCGACAGCTGGGATTCGCTGGCGCTGAATGAATAACTTCACAAAAGTGAAAATCTAGTTAATGTACCAAGTCAAGCAATTACACCCCAAAATTTTCTGAACATAGCGAGAAATTCATGCACAAGTCAGTTTTAAATTCAGGGTAAGTTCGGATCCGTAACGGATAATTTACATATCGGCAGCGAACGGCATTGCGCCTCAGCGCCGACACACCCATAACGAAGGTACCCGATTATATGAAGACCTCTCTGCTTGCTCTGGGCCTCCTGGCCACCCTGCCGTTCGCCGCTTCGGCCGCCGAAGGCATTTCCTACAACTACGTTGAAGGCGGTTATGTCCAGACCGACAGCAGCGGCGTCAACAAAACCGACGCCGACGGCTGGGCGCTGAAGGGTTCCTACGCGTTCCACCCGAACTTCAGCGTGTTCGGCGATTTCAACCGCCAGAAGACCGATATCGGCAATGTCAGCATCAACCAGTGGCGCGTCGGCGCTGGATATAACTACGAAATCGCCAACAGCACCGACCTGGTGACCCGCGTTGCTTACAACCGTTTCGACCCGCAGCACAGCACCAAGTTCAATGGCTGGAGCGCCGAAGCCGGCCTCCGCACCGCCTTCAACCCGTACCTGGAAGTGTATGCGCTGGGCGGCTACCAGGATTACCTCAAGAAGGACGGCATCGATCCGAAGGGCTATTTCTACGGCGTTATCGGCGGCGAAGCCAAGCTCAACCAGAACTGGGGCCTCAGCGGCGACATGAAGATGGACCGCCATGGCAACAAGGAATGGTTCGTCGGCCCGCGCTTCACTTGGTAAGCGCTAGCGCTTAGCGCCACGCGCGACGTTTTCTCTCCCGCCGCGCGCGGCTCTGAAAGCCCGGTCTCACGACCGGGCTTTTTTTGTCCGCGACCAATCGATCGCCGGCGACGGTACCGTTTACGGAAACGCCCGGCGTGCCAGCAGACACGCGCTCGGTTCGAGCCTAGCTCGAATCAGCTGAACAGGGTCGTCGGGTACTCGGGCTTCTGCTCACGCGCCAGCAACTGCTGCAAGCCGGCCGCCGGGGTCAGTTCGCCGTGCAACACGGCACGCACGGCATTGGAGATCGGCAACTCGATCCCATGACGCTCGGCCTGGCGCATCACCTCGTCGGCCGTCTGCACCGACTCGACAACCTGGCCGATCGCACGCACCGCCTCCTGCAACGGTTGACCGCGCCCCAAAGCCAGGCCCAGGCGGCGGTTACGCGACAGGTCGCCGGTACAGGTCAGCACCAGGTCGCCGAGTCCGGCCAGGCCCATCAGTGTCTCCGGTTTGGCGCCGATCGCCGCAGCCAGCCGCAGCATCTCGTTGAGGCCGCGGGTGATCATCCCGGCGCGCGCGTTCAAGCCCAACTCCATGCCATCGGCCACACCGGTGGCGACCGCCAGCACGTTCTTCATCGCCCCGCCAAGCTCGGCACCGATCATGTCGTCGCCGGTATAGGCGCGGAAGGTCGGTCCATGCATCGCACCAGCGACCTGCTGCGCAAACGCGGCATCGCCATGCACGGTCACTGCGGTCGGCAGGTCCAGTGCCACTTCCTTCGCAAAGGAAGGACCGGTGACCACCGCCAGCGGCACGTGCCGACCCAGGATCTCCTGCGCCACCTCATGCAGGAAACGCCCGGAACCGGGCTCGAAGCCCTTGGTCGCCCAGGCCACGCCTGCCTGCGCCGGCCGCAGTGGGGCGAGCTGACGCAAGGTCTGGGTGAACGCATGCGATGGCACCACCACCAGGATCCAGTCGGCGCCGTGGACAGCCGCCGCCAGATCGGTGGTGGCGTGCAGTGTCGCCGGCAACGCAATGGATGGCAGGTAACGCGGATTCTCGTGGCGCTGCACGATGGCCTCGGCGACGCTGAGGTCTCGCCCCCACAACACGGTCGGAAAACCATGCCGTGCGGTGAGCGCGGCCAAGGCCGTGCCCCAGGAGCCAGCACCGAGAACGGCGATCTTCTTGGTGTTATCGCGCATGCGCAATGGCGGACGCGCTCAGGCGTTACCGACCGGCTCCGAATCGGCCAGCGTCTGGCCCTCGCCCTGCTGCGCACGCTGGCGCAGGGTCTCGGCGTACAGCGCTTCGAAATTGATCGGCTGCAGGAAGAACGGCGGAAAACCGCCGGCCTGGATCAGGTCGCTGACCAGCGAACGCACGTAAGGGAACAAGATACTCGGACACTGCGTACCGAGCAGCACGTCCACGGCCTGCGGCTCCAGGCCGACCAAGCCGAACACACCGGCCTGTTGCACTTCGGCCACGTAAGCGGTCTTGCCGCCGGCGGTGCAGGTCAGCGTCACACCCAGCACCACTTCGAACGCCTGCTCGTTCAGGCGTTGCACGCGTTGATTAAGGTTGAGCTGCAATTCCGGCTGAGCACTGTCGTTGAACACCGCCGGCGCATTGCCGGACTCGAACGAAACGTCTTTGACGTAGATCTTCTCGATGGTGAAAGCGGGGCCAACCGCAGCTTCGGTCGGCGCAGCCGCACCGTTGTTGGTAACGTCGGACATTTCTTGACTCCGGTAGATTCAGTAACAGAACAAAATAGGATTATCACATGCCGGCCATGCCACTCGACGGCCGGTCCGATGGCCTGCCTCAGCGGCCCTTGACCAGTGGCAACTCGGCCTGCTGCCAAGCCGCGATGCCGCCATCGAGCACGTAAACCTGCTCGAAGCCAGCCTTCTTCAATTGTTTGGCGGCGCCGTCGGCGGTGGTACCAGTGCGGCAGACCAGTACCACCGGCTGCGACTTGGCGTTGGTCACGAGCTTGTGTTCCGGACCGAACTGACTAGGTAAAGCGCTGCGGCTCCCGGCGATATGGCCTTTTTCGAAATCGGCCGAGGCCGACAGGTCCACCAGCACCGCATTGCCAGCATTGATCAGCCGGGTCAGTTCGGCCGGGCGCAGGCTCTTGTAGCCGCGAAACAGGCGCGCCACTTCGGTGACGACCAAAGCGATGGTCAGGCCCACCAGGGCCATGGCCAGCATCGGATTGCGACCGGCAAAGGCCAACAGTTCTTCGGAGTTCACAGGTATCGGGGACTGGAAACGGGCGCAGATTGTCGCACAGCTGGATGGCAGCGCTACTGGCCATTCCAAAGGTCAGGCAAGCCATCCTGCAGCCACCAAGTCTTGGCCTCGGCATCCCAACGCCAACGTTCGCGATAGCGGACGCTACGCTCGACCTGGGTGTTGCGGTTGATCACGCCCAGTTCGATCTCGCGCTGCACCTGGCCATCACCCGCTGTGGTGGCTCCGACCCGATAGGAGGAAATCTGGATCTGACGGTAGCGCTCCAGTTGCAAGTCGGTCAGCGGGTGCGCTTGCCGGTAGCTCGGGTCCACCGCTTGCCAAGCCGATTCGAACTCGCTCCAGCGGATCGCAGCGGCGTAGGCAGTCTGCAAATCGTCCAGTTTGCGCTGTTGCGCACGGCTACCGGCCACGACCGTGCCGACGCAACTCAGCAGCACCACCAGCACAAGCGCGCGGACCATCGAGTGCATTGCAGATTCCCCTGGGCGGCGCGCGGCACGTGTGATGCGTGCATTCTAACCTTTGGCAATGGCAACGAAGCGCCCGCTCAGCGTCGCTGCCGCCGCCGCGCCCGGCGCACCGACCTGCGCCTGGATGCCGATCCGGGCACGACCACGCCGGCGGAAGGTTTGCACGAACACGTCCCAGTCGGCGTCCACCTCCGCCGCGGCCTGGGCATGCAGATCGGCGTACAGCGGTGCCAGATAGCGCACCTGAGTCTCGGCGACGTAAACATCGCCGTGCAATCCCGCTAAGTGCAATTGGCAATTGACCAAAGCCCAGCCAGCCAGAGTCATCACCGAACCCAGACTACCGCCGAACGCATTGCCTTTGTCATTGATGTTCGCCGCCAGCGGCGCGGTCACATGCAGGCGTCGTTCGGTGCAGCCCTGTAGCGCGACTTGCAACGCCGCCGCCGGCGGCATCGCCTCGAACTGCCGTTGCAACTGCTGCAAGAACGCATCGAAAGAGAGATCCGTTGCCATGGTGCGATTGTGCCGCCGGTGAAGGCTCGCATAATGCATGGCATGAGCGCACATGCAAGCACCGCAGCAGTAGCCTGGACTCTGATTTCACTGCGCCCGCTCGGCGAGCATGGACCACTGCGACGGGCAGCCGCACGCCATGGCGCGCGGCTGCTGGCCGTGTCGCCCTGGCGTCTGCAAGGCCGCACCGATAGCGCCACCCGCACCGCACTGGCGCAGGCGTTGGCCGCACCGCGGGTGATCTTCAGTAGCCCCGCCGCGGTACGCGCGGCGGCGGCGCTGCAGCCGTTGGTGTCCAGGGCCGACCAGTGCTGGCTGGCGGTCGGTACCGGCACCGCACGCGCACTAAACCGCCACGGCATCGCCGAGGTGACTGTCCCGACACGGATGGATAGCGACGGACTGTTGGCCCTGCCGCAACTGGCGGCTGTCGCAGCGCCGGTAGGATGGGTCACCGCACCCGGTGGCCGCGGCATGATCGCCGCGCAACTGCAGGCGCGCGGCACTCCACTGCTGCGCGCCGACGTGTATGAACGCGTACCGCTGCCACTCAGGCCGCAACGGATCGCGCAACTGCGCACCGTCGCGCCCGGCGTACTGGCATTGAGCAGTGGCGAGGCACTGCAATTGATCGTGGCGCAACTGCCCGACGACCTGCTTGCGGCCTGGCGCGCACAACCGCTGGTCGCGGCCAGCCCGCGTTTGGCAGCACTGGCCACCGAGCTGGGCTTTACCGACATCGCTCACGCGGCCGGGCCGATGCCGCAGCAATTGGCAGCGGCCGCTGCGGCCGCGATGACACGTTTACGACCTGGCTGAACGCGGGCTAGCGGCTGGCTTGCGGCCACGGTGCCGCACACGCCATGCTCCAACAGTAAGGTGCCGACTTTCGCCTTGCTCGCGACGGGGCGAAAGCCATGAAGGATGCTGCCAATGACCGACGAAACTCTAACCACACCACGCCGTTCCACGCACTGGATCTGGCTGCTGCTAGTGGCCACCACACTGGCGGCGCTCGGGTTTGCCGGTTGGCGTGGTTGGAGCTGGTGGCAGGCACACAGCGCACGCGAGCGGATGCAGCAGTCGGAAGTCCAGCAGCAATTGCAGGCCTTGCAACAGAACCTTGAGGTTCTACGCAGCGATCAGCACGCCACCGTGCAACGGCTGCAAGACGCAGCGAGCACCAATCGCGTGTTGCGCGACGAAATGCTCGGATTGAGCCAGCGCAGCGCGCTGCTCGAGGCCAACGTGGCCAAACTGGCCGATTCCAGTCGCCACGGTGCTCAGGCACTGCGCCTGGACGAAGTCGAACTGCTCCTCAATCAGGGGCAGCAACGCCTACTGCTTGCTGGCGACGTGCAAGGCGCGCGACGCGCCTACGCGCTGGCCAGTGGCGTACTGGATGGCATCGACGATCCACAATTCCTCAACCTGCGCCAAACCCTACTGCAGGAACGTACCGCGTTGGATGCGCTTGGCGAAGGACCACAGGCGCGTTTGTCGGCGCAACTGGACGCCTTCGCCGCCAGTATCGATGCACTGCCCACGCGGCTTCCGGAGAGCGCACAGCAACCGTTGTGGCAGCGCTTGCTGGCACCGCTGGTCAAGGTCCGTCCAGCACAAGGCGGAGTGCTGGCCGCTCGCTCGGAGCGAGTGGCCGCCCGCGACGCCCTGCAGTTGGACCTGACCCTGGCGCGTGCGGCGCTGGAGCGTGGCGACGCGCGCGGCTACCGCAGCGCTCTAGCGCGTGCGGGCAGGTGGCTGCAACGGCTCTGGCCGGAGTCGCCGCAGCTGCGTGCATGTCGCGACACCCTGCGCACGCTGGGCAATGCCGACCTGCGCCCGACGATTCCCGAGCTGGGAACCACCCTGCAACAACTACGCACCCTGCGCGACGCAAGGAGCCCCTCATGAAATCTTTCCGTTCCCTGATCGTGCTGCTGATCGTGATCGCACTTGGCGTGATCGGCGCGCAATGGCTGGCGCAGGAGCAACTGCGCGAATTCGGCGAAGTGATCGTGCGCGTCGGCGACACCGACTACATCGCTTCGCTGCCGCAAGCCGGGTTGCTGCTGGTGATCGCGTTCCTGCTGTTGTGGCTGATCGGAAACGTGTTGAGTTTTCCGTTCCGCGCTTGGGGCCGACATCGCCGCAAACAATCGCGGGCACGCCTGATCGAGGGCCTGGTTGCCGTGCACAACGGCCAGTGGACGCGTGCGGAAAGACAACTGGACGCCGCAGCGCAAGATCCAGACGTGAGCGTGATTGCCCTGATCGCCGCGGTACGTGTGGCCGACGCACGTGGCGATGCAGAAGCACTCGAGCGCCATCTGCACCGTCTGGCCGAACGCGATGCCTGTGCCCACGCGCTGCTACAGGCCGAACGGCATCTGGACCGAAAACGCCCGGTCGATGCGATCAATACGCTCGACGTGGCTGCGGCGCAGCCGCTACCGCCACGCGGACTGTTGCTGCGTACCGAAGCACTGATCCAGATCAGTCGCGCCGACGAGGCCTATGGCCAACTTGGCGCAATCCGCCGGCAACAGGCATTGCAATTGGACGCCATCGCCGCGCTGGAAACCCGCCTGGCCACCGCATCGCTGGAACAAGCCAGCGATGCCAACGCACTCGCCGAACGTTGGGAAAGCCTGCCCAAATCCCTGCGCAGCGAGCCAGATGTGGTTGGAACCTATGCATTGCGTGCCGCTGCCCTGGGCTGGGACGATGCGACACTACGCAGTCTGGAACAAGCACTGGACACGCGTTGGGACGAGAACCTGGCGGCGCTGTACGGACGGCTGCCGATGGAGCGATACGATACCCGCCGCGCCAGCGCACAGCGCTGGCTACAGGACCATCCTGAGAGCGCGGCGCTGTTGCTGACTCTGGCCCGCCTGGCCCGCCACCAGCAGCAGTGGCCTCAGGCGGAAGACTTCCTGCATCGAGCGCTGACGCTCGGCGCCGGTGCCGAGGCCTGGGAGGTGTTCGGCGATGGATATGCCGACGCCGGCGACACGCTCGCCGCGCAGCGCTGCTATGCCAATGCACTGCGCGTGCAGCGCGGCGAGCAGGCGTTGCCATTGCCCACGCAGGAGTTCTCGTCGTCGCCCAATCCGCAGGCAGAAGTGATGGCACAACGCACCGACCACGGTTTTACGCAAAGCCAAGACTGATCTGCGACGGCATGTGTCATGCCATCGCCGTCACCGTGCACAACACACTGCAATGCAGCGGGAGCGCCGCAGCGCGCAGGTGAATACCGCCTGACCATCGCGCCGCACGATCTCGCCAAGGTGGACACACGACGCTTCAGCGCTCGACGATCGCCACCACACCCATCCCGCCAGCGGTGCAGATCGAGATCAACGCACGGCCACCGCCGCGCTCGACCAGTTGCTTGGCGACGGTCGCGACAATGCGCGCACCTGTCGCCGCGAACGGGTGACCAGTGGCCAGCGAGGACCCCAGCGGGTTGATCTTGGCCGGATCGATCTGCCCCAGCGGCGCATCCAAACCCAGACGAGTGCGGCAGTAGTCCTCGCTCTCCCATGCACGCAGCGTGCACAGCACCTGCGCGGCGAAGGCTTCGTGGATTTCGTAGATGTCGAAATCCTGCAGGTTCAGGCCTTGACGCTTGAGCATCTCCGGCACGGCCACGGTCGGCGCCATCAACAGACCCTCCCCATGCACGAAATCCACCGCCGACACCTGCACGTCGCGCAGATAGGCCATTGGCGCATGATCATGCGCCCGCGCCCATTCCTCGGAGGCAAGCAACACCGCTGCGGCACCATCGGTCAGCGGGGTGGAATTGGCGGCGGTCAGGGTGCCGCGGCCACTGACCTTATCGAATGCCGGCTTCAGCGTCGCCAGTTTTTCCAGCGACGTATCCGCGCGCAGGATGTTGTCGCGCTCCACGCCGCGGAACGGCACGATCAAGTCGGCGAAGAAGCCGCGCGCGTAGGCTGCCGCCAGTTTCTTGTGCGAAGACACCGCCCAAGCATCTTGCGAATCACGCGCGATGCTCCACTGCTTTGCCATGTCCTCGCAATGCTCCCCCATGCTTTTACCGGTACGCGGCTCGACCACACCGGGGAATTCGGGCTTGAGTTCTGCGAACTTGAAACTACGGGTGAGCACGCGCAACTTGTCGCCAGCCGTCTTGGCGCGGTGAGCGGCCAGCAGACGCGCGCGCAACTTTTTGCCGTAGACGATCGGAACTTCGGATGTGGTGTCCGAACCGCCGCCGATCCCTGATTCGATCTGCCCCAACGCAATCTTGTTGGCCACAGCGATAATGCTGTCCAAGCTGGTCCCGCACGCGCGCTGCAGCGTGATGCCAGGAGTCAGCGGCGACAGCCCCGACGACAGCGCCGCCTCACGCCCAAGATTCCAATCGCTGGCATGCTTGATCACCGCCCCCATCGCCACTTCGCCCAACTGCTGGCCGTGGAGGCCGTAGCGCTCCACCAGCGCACCCAGCGTGCGTACCGACATGCCGAGGTTCCCGACATCCGCATACACCGTGTTCTGACGACAAAACGGAATGCGGACGCCGCCGAGAATAGCAACGGGGCGGGCTGCTGGCATGAGATCACCTCGCGCGAGGAAAGTCAGGAACATTGCCTCCACGTTAGCGCAGGCATAATGAAGCGAGTGTAGCTATGCGTCCGCGACGGGCCAACCGCCAATCCATGAGCCAAATCCTCGCCAGCAACGATGCCCGCGGCGTGATCGCCCTTGAACTGTCTTCCGGGCGCGAACCGGCGCATGCGGCATTGCCGCATGCACTGACCGCCGAGTTGGCGGAGAAGATCGGCCGCGATCTCGCACAGTTGGTACCGGCGGTACGCGAACTGGACCTGACCTTGGCCGGTGCGCACTTCGATCCTGCCGAAGTGTTACGCCCGGGCTGGCCGATACACCGGCGTCTGGACGAACTGCGCGCACGCGCGCCAGGGCGTGACGAGGGTCCACGTCTGCTCGCATTCGGCGCCGATGCCGACGGCAGCGTGCCGTTACCGTTCCAGGCCGATGCCACGCTCTGCGGGGCTGCATTGCGGGTGGTGCCGTTCCTGCTCAGCGGACCGACAGCAGTCGTACGGCAGGTGGCGGAGACGTTGGAAGACGTGTTGCTGGCGCAAGGCATGGCGCAAGCGGACACTGCGCTGCTGACGCAACAGGGCTTCGGCGCGCAGATCGAGCATGCCCGCTACCTGACCGTCAACGATCTGGCGGCAATGATGTCGATGCAGTACGAGCATCAGGGGCTTGCCGCGCTGTGGCCACTGATCGAGACCGCGCTGCTAGCGCCGGAACAAGAAGAGTGGCTGGCAACTCCGCCCGAACCACTGCTGCGCTATCGTGACGGCGAAGTCCGCATGGCCCTGTTCGATCCAGCCGGCTGGTGCGCGCACTATGCCTACGACCGCCAAGATTGCCAGCGCCTGCAGCGCGTCTACGAGCAGTACCTAGCACGTCAGCGGCAACTGGCAGCAGTGCTGGAAGCACACGGCATGCCGGTACTGTACGTACACTGCGAGAGCGGCCACGACGCCAAACAGGCAATGGAGTCCTGACCGGACGGCGGCACCACCGCTCCACAGACGACGCATCCCAGTGTGCAACGGCTACCCGTTGTCGCGGGAAAAACACCATCCACCGCACCCTTCCCCGTCAGCACCTGACGTGCGGTGGATCCTCCGCGCAACAAGATACGCACCAGTCTGGACATCCATGTTTCCAGTCCATGCAGACCGCATCGGCGCATGCGTCATACGCAGTGCGCCGAGCAACTGCGGTTGTCCCCCATCGGAGCGAGGGAGCAGAACAGGAGGAGGAGACGTACAGCCGTTCCCCTTCATCGCCTAGTTGTAGAATCAAGGCCTGCCAAGGCGGGAGCACGCTACGCTGTGCCGATCAACGCAGCACACGGATCACCCCGCAAGACACGCGGACATCGGGGTTGCCAGCCGGCTGGCCACGGTTGACGTCAGGATCCGCATGCACGATCAGCGCACGCCCCGCGATGTCGTTGGCCGCACCACCACCGAGCACCATACCGCGCAGCAGCACGTCGATCTGAGCAATACCATCGGCGTTGGCGGTGAAGTGGTCGATCTCGCCGGCATGGTGCTGACTCGTGCTGAACCTGGACCGTCCTTGCACAGCGCCGAGCAGATTGAAATCGCCACCAGCGCTGCTTGCGTCAACCGCACTGCAGTCGCCACGCTCATGCAGATGAAAAGCAAAGGTATGGTTTGGCTGCAAGCCGCCGAGCGTACCAGTGATGCGCACACCACCAGGGGCGGCGACCAGCGACAGCTTGCCACTCACCAAACTGCCGGAGGCAGGCGCCAACACCGCCTGCGCCTGTTGTGCGGTAACGACGCTGGACAGCGTCGGGGCCTTGGACGGCGGATGGGATGGCGCTGAGTGCGGCGCACTACTGCACGCGGCCAACATCAACAATCCGCTTCCAACGAGACCATGCAATCCATAACGCATCGGCATCGACTCCTGTATGCAATAGAGAAAAAGACCACCGTTCAGGCCCCATGAAAGCCGGGCAGCGTATCAGTCTAACCGGCCGTCGAGGTCGCGTCGCCTCACTAGGCGGTGCGCGATGACGCACCGCCGATGCGACACTGCCATGCGGTCGAGCGCATCTATCTGCTCTTTTGCCAAAGCAGGTCCGCTTCGACGTCATGGCCACCAGTGCGCATCGAACATCCGTTGCGAGCAACCAAGCAACCCGTTTCAGCGCCGACGCCGGCCAGGCCCGAGCTTGCGGGTCACGGTGTTGCGGCCCACGCCCAGGCGCGCGGCGGCTTCGGCGCGACGGCCATGCGTGAAGCGCAGAGCGACTTCCAGCAGCGCCTTGTCGAAGCGCTCGCGGGCTTCGGCATGCAGGCCTTCGGCGCCATCGGACAGGCGCTGCTGCGCCCAGGCCGACAGTTGTGTCTCCCACTCGCCGCCGTCGCCGCTACGCTCGCGACGGCCGCCGCGCAGCAACGCGCTATCGACATCGTGCGCATCGATCACCTCGGCCGGGGCCAGCGCAGCCAGACGCCAGCAGACGTTCTCCAGTTCGCGCACGTTGCCCGGCCAGGCATAGCCGCGTAGCACGGCCAATGCGGCCGGCGACAGTCGCTTGGGTGGCGTGTCGAGCTTGCGCGCGGCCATCGCCAGAAAATTCTCAGCCAGTTGTGGCACATCGGTACGCCGCTCGCGCAACGGCGGCAGTTGCAAACGCACGACATCCAGACGGTGCAACAAATCGGCGCGGAAGCGGCCCTGTTCGACCAACGCTTCCAGATCCTGATGGGTCGCGGCAATCACCCGCACGTCCACGCGGATCAGCTCGCGGCCACCAACGCGGAAGAATTCGTTCTCGGCCAGCACGCGCAGCAGGCGAGTCTGCAACGGCAGCGGCATGTCGCCGATTTCGTCGAGAAACAGGGTGCCGCCATCGGCCTGTTCGAAACGGCCGATGTGACGCCGCTGCGCACCGGTGAAGGCGCCGGCCTCGTGGCCGAACAGTTCGTTCTCCAGCAGTTCGGCCGGAATCGCCGCGGTGTTGAGCGCGACAAACGGCTTGCGCGCACGCGGCGATTCGTTGTGCAGCGCGTGCGCGACCAGCTCCTTGCCAGTACCGGTCTCGCCGTTGATCAATACCGATAACGGCGCCTGCGCCAGGCGACCGATGGCCCGGAACAGCGCGCGCATCGCCGGAGTGTCGCCGATGAGTTCGGCACTGCCATGGGCGGAGACCGGCGGGGTGGCCACAACGCCGGGGCTGGACTCGGGTAAGGCGCGCGCGGCCAGTGCCACGGCATCGTCCAGGTCGAACGGTTTGGATAGAAATTCGTGGGCGCCGCCACGGAACGCGCCAGCGGTGCTAGCCACATCGGTATAGGCGGACATCACGATCACCGGCAACTGCGGGTGCGCGGCTTTGAGTTTGTCCAGCAGCACCAGGCCATCGTCACCGGGCATGCGGACATCGGTGAATAGCAGATCCGGTGGCGAGCGTTCCACCAATGCCTGCAAGGCAGCGATGGCGTTGTCGAAACTGTCCACGCTATAGCCTGCATCACGCAACGCGGTGGACAACACGAAGCGTACGGAGCGGTCATCGTCGACCACCCAGATGCGTTGCGTTCCGTGTAGGGAATCGGTCATCGCACTGCTCCTAATCGGTGTCCGCTGCGGTTTGCGGCAGCAGCAAGGTGAACACGGTGTGCCTGGGGCGGGAACGGAAACTCAACAAGCCGGCATGCTCACGCGCTACCTGTTGCGCCAGTGCCAAGCCCAAGCCGCTGCCCTCCGCACGTCCGCTGACCAGCGGCAGGAACAGATGTTCGGCCAGTTCCTCGGGCACGCCGCGACCGTCGTCGACGATGTCAAGGCGCAGGCCGCGCGAATGCACGCGGTCGCGGATGCGCTGGCCGTGTTCGACACGGGTGCGCAAGATGACCTGTGCGGCACCGGCCTGGATCGCGTTGCGCACCAGATTCCACACCGCCTGGGTGAGACGGTCGGCATCGCCGAGGAACTCGGGAATGCTTGGATCGTAATCGCGCTGCAGGCGCACCGACCAACCGCCCTCGGACTCGGCCAGGCGCAATACACGTTCGAGTACCAAGTGGATGTTGAGCATGGCATGCGGCCGCGCTGGCGCCGGCGACAACAACTGGTCGAGCAGACTGTTGAGGCGCTCGATCTCCGCACCGATCAACTCGATCAGTTCGTGCTCGTCTTCGTCGCGATGCTGCGCACGGCGCGCCAGCAACTGCGCTGCGCCCTTGAGCCCGGCCAGTGGGTTGCGCAGTTCGTGGGCCAACCCTTTCAGCGCCGCGCTCAACGCACTGGGCAAGACTTGCGCCGGGTCCAGGGTGGGAAACTCATCCACTGGATGCGCCTCCAGTAGCCAACCGCCGTCGTCCAGCCGCGACAGCCAACCCTCGGCGAAGCGCGGCGCCTCACCAGGGATGGCCAAGGCCATGCGATGCAGACGCAGCACGTCACGCTCGTCGTTGAGCAGGAACCGTGCCAGCGCGTCGCCCTGCAGTTCCAGCGAAGCCAGCGGCTGGTCGAGCAGGCGACGCACGCTGACCCCGAGCCAGCGCACGAACGCCGGGTTGGCGCCGCGCAGGCGGCCGTCGGCATCGGCCCAGACCACCGGGGTGATAAGGGCGGAAAGCAGGGGCGGCGAAGCACTCATCGTCATTGCACCAATATAGTGCAAAAACAAGCGATCAGCCTGACGCTCCCCGGATGAGCGGCCGCATAGCGATCCGATTGCACCGTTACCGCGCCCGTGCGCCAAACTGCGTCAGCGACAGGACCACGGAAAAAACGGAATCGGGCGAAGCGAGCATCCACGGGAAATACCTCGATCACTGGGAACACGGGCATCACTTACGCCCCATAGAGCGTTTGTCGTGAAGGCCTCGGGTCGTGCGGACCGGCGAAAGCGCCGGCCGCACCCATACAGTTCCAAGTCCCGCGACGACGGTCGCGGGCCGGTGGTGCTCAGGACTCGTAGGCGGATTCACCGTGCGAGGTAATGTCCAAACCCTGGCGCTCGGCGTCTTCCGACACGCGCAGGCCAACCACCGCCTTGGCGACAAGGAAGCCGACCACGGACACAATGCCGATCCACAGCACGGTCAGGCCGACGCCGGTGGCCTGCACCAGCAGTTGGTGGCCCATGGTCACCCCCGTGGCGTAACCGGTACCGCCCAGCGCCTTGTCGGTGAACACACCAGTCAAAAGCGCACCGACGATGCCACCGACGCCATGCACGCCGAACACGTCCAGCGTGTCATCGGCGTTGAGCAGCTTCTTCAGCCCGGTGACGCCCCACACGCAGATGATGCCAGCGGCCGCACCGATGACGATCGCGCCGAACGGTCCGACCGTACCGGCCGCCGGGGTGATGCCGACCAGGCCGGCAACCATGCCAGAGGCCACGCCCAGCGCCGAGGACTTGCCCTTGACCACCTTCTCCGTCAACGACCAGGCCAGCACCGCGGCAGCGGTGGCCAGCAGCGTGTTGAGGAAGGCCAGCGCGGCGATGGCATTGGCTTCCAATGCCGAACCGGCATTGAAGCCGAACCAGCCCACCCACAACAACGCCGCACCGACGAAAGTCAGGGTGACGTTGTGCGGCTTCATCGCGGCATGACCGAAACCCAGGCGCTTGCCGACGAAGTAGGAGCCAACCAAACCGGCCACACCCGCATTGATGTGGACCACGGTGCCGCCGGCAAAGTCCAGCGCGCCCTTGCCGAACAGGAAGCCTGGCGTCGACCACACGATATGCGCCAGGGGTAGATAGCCGGCAGTGAACCAGATAACGATGAACAGCAACACCGCGGCGAACTTCACCCTCTCGGCGAAAGCGCCGACGATCAGCGCGCCGGTGATGCCAGCGAAGGTCAACTGAAACGCGACGAACACATACTCGGGCAGCTTGAAGCCCTTGGAGAACGTATCGGCCAGCGTGGTGCTATCGACTCCGCTCAGCAAGGCCTTGTGCAGCGTACCAATGAACGCGCCACCATCGGCGAAGGCCAAGCTATAGCCGTACACCACCCACAGCACCGAGATCAGGGAAAACACCACACCGACCTGGATCAGCACCGACAACACGTTCTTGGCGCGCACCATGCCGCCGTAGAACAGAGCCAGGCCCGGCACCACCATCAGCAGCACCAGCAGGGTGGAGGTCAACATCCAGGCGACGTCGCCCTTGTCCACCACCGGCGCGGCGACGGCGGGTGCGGCAGCCGTGGCTGGCGCGGGCGGCGGCGTCAGTTGTTCGGTCTCCACGTTCGGCGTGGAGACCGGCGTGATCTGCGCCTGAGCCAACACGCTGCCCGGCACACTCGCCGCCATCGCGCCAACCAGGATCAGCATGCACACCGCATAGAAACGGGTCTTCCACCCGGAGAACAAGCCTGTCTTCATGATGAAGGGGTCCACAGTAGTGTTAGAGCGCATCGGCGCCGATCTCGCCGGTACGGATACGGACGACCTGTTCGATCGCGGTGACGAAGATCTTGCCGTCGCCGATCTTGCCGGTCCCGGCCGCGGCTTGGATCGCCTCGACCACAGCCTCCAGGTGTTCGTCGGTCACCACCGTCTCGATCTTGATCTTGGGCAGGAAGTCGACGACGTATTCGGCACCGCGATACAACTCAGTGTGACCCTTCTGCCGACCGAAGCCCTTGACCTCGGTGACGGTGATGCCGGACACACCCGCCTGCGACAAGGCCTCGCGGACCTCGTCGAGCTTGAATGGCCGGATGATGGCGGTGATCAGTTTCATGCGCATATCCCGTTGATGGAAGGAAACAACCGCCGAACCCTGTCCGGCGCGTGGCACGTCGTGCGCGCCGCAAACGGCGCGGGTACTGCTGCGCGCAGCATTCCGTGGATCAAGCCGCAACGCGCCGCACCTGAAGTGCGACGGCAGCGCGGCAACGTGGGAGGGAGCCTGGCCCACGGCACGCAAGCGCGGTATTGCGTGGATACCCCTGTGAATACGCCGAAAACCTAGTTCCTGACGCGAGCCACTAGCCCGGCTCCCCAGCCGGGCCAGCAGCGGCGATGACGAAGGAGGAAGGCGGAGACCTTCGCCGTCGCTGCGCATGCAACTCAGTTGGCGTAATACAGCTGATATTCCAGCGGGTGCGTCGCCGCACGGAACTTGGTCACTTCCTGCATCTTCAGCGCGATGTAGCCATCGATGAAGTCGTCGGTGAACACGCCGCCGGCCTTGAGGAACTCGCGGTCGGCATCAAGCGCTTCCAACGCCTGGTCGAGGCTGGAGCAGACCTGCGGGATTTTCTTCTCTTCTTCCGGCGGCAGGTCGTACAGATCCTTGTCGCTGGGCGCGCCTGGATCGATCTGGTTCTTGATACCGTCCAAGCCTGCCATCATCAACGCGGCAAAGGTCAGGTAGCCGGATTGCAGCGGATCCGGGAAGCGGATCTCGATGCGGCGCGCCTTCGGGTTGGACACCCACGGGATGCGGCACGAGGCCGAGCGGTTGCGCGCCGAGTAGGCCAGCATCACCGGCGCCTCGAAGCCCGGGACCAGACGCTTGTAGCTGTTGGTGCCCGAGTTGGTGAAGGCGTTGATCGCCTTGGCATGCTTGAAGATGCCGCCGATGTACCACAGCGCCATCTGCGACAGGCCACCATAGCCGTCGCCGGAGAACAGGTTGGTGCCGCCCTTGGCCAGCGACTGGTGCACATGCATGCCCGAGCCGTTGTCGCCGACGATCGGCTTGGGCATGAAGGTCACAGTCTTGCCGTTGCGGTAGGCAACGTTCTTGATGATGTACTTCATCGTCATCAGCTCGTCGGCCTTCTTCACCAGCGAGTTGAACTTGGTGCCGATCTCGCACTGGCCAGCGGTGGCGACCTCGTGGTGGTGTACTTCGACCTCGATGCCGACCTGCTCCAGGGTCTTGCACATTTCCGCGCGCAGATCCTGCAGCGAGTCGGTCGGCGGCACCGGGAAGTAGCCGCCCTTGACCGCCGGACGATAACCGCTGTTGCCACCCTCGATCTTGCTGCCGCTGCTCCAAGCCGCTTCTTCCGAATCGATCTTGAAGAAGGTGTGGCCCATGTCGTTGCCGAAACGCACGCCGTCGAAGATGAAGAATTCCGGCTCCGGGCCGAAGAACGCCTGATCGGCGATGCCGCTGGACTTCAGATAAGCCTCGGCGCGCTTGGCCACGCCGCGCGGATCGCGCGCATAGCTCTGCATGGTCGCCGGATCGAGGATGTCGCAGGTCAGCACCAGGGTCGGGTCAGCCATGAACGGGTCGAGGAAAGCGGTGTCGGCATCCGGCAGCAGAACCATGTCCGACTCATTGATGCCCTTCCAGCCGGCGATCGAGCTGCCGTCGAACATCTTGCCCTCTTCGAACAATGCAGGCTCGATGATGCTGACCGGGAACGTGACGTGCTGCTGCACGCCGCGCAGGTCGACGAAGCGCAGGTCGACGAACTCGATCTTGTTGTCCTTAACCAACTTCTCAATAGTTTCCGCAGACATCAGATACAACCTCGGTTTATGAATGGCACCAGAAATTATGAGCAATCGGCATGCCAACTTCGTAGACTTCACAAGCCATTGAATCTGAAAGACATGCACGCAGATGGCGCAAACATTTCGCACCACAAAAATGCGGCCGCCATGAAAAGCACTACTGTGGTGCAAACCACAATGCTCTATCCTTGCGCACCGCCCATCTCTCCATTCCATCGAGCCAATCTCCTCCATGAGCGACCCGCTGTCCGCCCTGTTGCTGGGCATCATCGAAGGCCTGACCGAATTCCTGCCTGTCTCCAGCACCGGGCACCTGCTGATCGCCGAGCAATGGCTCGGCCACCGCTCGGACTTCTTCAACATCGTCATCCAGGCAGGCGCAATCCTGGCGACCATGCTGGTATACCGGCAGCGCCTGTGGACGCTGGCGACCGGCCTGGGCGAGCCTGCCAATCGCGACTACGTGTTCAAGCTGAGCGCGGCATTCCTGGTCACCGCCGTGGTCGGCTTGACGGTGCGCAAGGCCGGCTGGCAGTTGCCGGAGAGCGTGCATCCGGTGGCCTGGGCGCTGGTGATCGGCGGCGTGTGGATGCTGGCAGCCGAGCAGATCGCGGGCCGGCTACCTGAACGCGAGACGGTGACCTGGAAAGTGGCCATCGCGGTCGGCTTGGCACAGGTGGTGGCCGGCGTGTTCCCCGGTACCTCGCGCTCGGCGACGACGATCTTCCTGGCGATGCTGCTGGGCCTGAGCAAGCGCTCGGCCGCAGCCGATTTTGCTTTCCTGGTCGGGATCCCGACCATGTTCGCGGCCAGCGGCTACTCCTTCCTGGAGCTGTACAAGCACGGCGCGCTGGGCAGCGAGAACTGGGGCGACGTGAGCATCGCCTTCGCCGCGGCGCTGGTGACCGGCTTCATGGTGGTGAGATGGCTGCTGGGCTACATCAAATCGCACCGGTTCACCGCCTTCGCGGCGTATCGCATCGTGCTGGGCGCGGCACTGCTGCTGTGGCTGCCGGCAGCATAAGGACTGAGAGCAAGGGCGATCCGACTCGCCCTTGTGCCAATCCCTCTTTCGAAGGGTAAGAGATTCAAGCCACGGCGGGATTGAGGCTGTAGGTGCCGTACAGCGTGGCTTCGGCCAACACGTGACCCTGCATCGCGCGCAGCGCGTCGGGGCCAGTAAAGCGCGCCGGTAGATCGAGTCGGGCCACATTCAACGCGAACAGGCGAAAGAAATAACGATGCACGCGCAGGTCGTTGGCCGGCGGATACGGGCCGTCGTAACCGTAATAGTCGCCGCCCATCGTCGCGTCGCCAGCGAACCAGTCGGTGTAGCTGTTCAGTCCCTGCCGCGCGCCGTCCAGGCCGGGCGGTTGCTGCTTGCCCTTGGTCACCACGCCGTCACTGGCGCTGCCCTCGGCGATCGCGCGCAGGTCGGCCGGCAAGTCCACCGCCACCCAATGCACGAATTCGGTGCGCGGCTGCGCGACCGGGATCTGCACATCGGCGCGGCCGACCATGTCGGCCACGGTCGGCACGTCCGGATCGATGCACAACAGGGCGAACGACCGGGTCGCGGACGGCACCTGATCCCAGGCCAGATGCGGATTGCGGTTGCCGCCGAAGCCGTCGGCCTGACCCATCGCATAGGTCGCGGCAATCGGTTGGCCGGGCTGCAGATTGTCACTGCGAAGGCGCATACGGGAAGCTCCTTGTGGAATCAGGTTGCAGGGTAGCCAAGGCGCATCGCAACGGGCGTGAGCAGGACGAATGCCGCGGCCAGCGGCCCCGCATAGGCGCGCCAGTGGCCGGCGGCAAAACGCGGCGGGCCGAGCGTGGCCACAGTCGGAAAGGGGACACCGAATGCCTGCTCCAAAGCTGCCGCCACAGCGGCCGGATCGGTCTCGATGCCGTCCAGGCGTAGCAACCGGTGCGGATACAGGTCCTGCGCATGCAGCACGGCGATTTGCTCCAACACCGCCGCCAGCCAGCGCGCACCGCCTTCCGGCGAAGCCAGTTGCAGCGGTGCCGGGGCTCCATTGGCCAGCCAGTCCAGCAGCATATCGCGCGGGTCGCGCAGCACGATCAGCAACCGTCCTTCCGGCAGATGCGGGCGCAACGCGCGCAACAGCACGTTGTCCCACCACAGCAACCAGTCGACGATATTGCCATCGCCGATGCCGCGCGCCGGCAACTGCGCACGCCACTCGGCGACCAGCGCCGCGCCGTCCAGTGCGCCGCTGTCGAGTTCGCCAACGCTGCGGTAGCGCTGCAAGCCATCGCTCGGCGGCTGCGCGCCGAAGCGGTCACCGCGCAGCACCGGACTGGCCGCGCTCAACACGGCGATCACCCGTTCCACGCCGCTACCTGGCGCCCCCCAGACGAAGAGCGGCCGCGCCTGCGTTTGCGCATCGACTGCGGCCAGCGGCGGCCATGGCGACAGCGCTTCTTGCCCCGCTTGCCCCAACGGCGGCAGCGGTAAACGGTGCGGTTGTTGTTCCTGCTGAAATGCCAGCCAGGTCGCCAGCGCGTCCTCGACGCGGCCAGCGGCATCCTGCACCGCCGCCAGCCATGGCCGCAGGATGGTCCGGTTCTGCTCCGGCAGGCGCTGCATCAGGCGGCACACATGGTCGATGGCCGCGGCGTGCTCGCCGCGTTCCAGCATCGCTTCGACCAGCCGCTCCTCGCCGCTGATCCGACCCGGCTCCAGGGCCACGATACGTTGGGCCACGGCCTCGCCCTGGTCGCGCTCGCCGGCCATGTCGTGCACCCGCAGCTGCGCCTCCAACGCCGGCACGTGCGCCGGCATGGCGGCCTGCCAGCGCGCGATCAGCGCGCGTGCCTCGGCACCGCCCACCGGCTCCAGCGCCAGCCGTGCCAACCATAGGTCATGGGCGTCGGTCGTACTGGTCAGCGCGGCTTCGAGGGTCGCGCGCGCGTCGTCGAGCGTGCCAAGACGCTGCCAAGCGATCAGTGCCGCGTGCAGGGTGCGGCGGTCAGCCGGAACCGCAGCCAGGGCCGGACGCAGATGCTCCAGCGCCTGCGCCGGTCGGTCAGCCTGCAAGGCGTATTCGCCGGCCAGGCGGCGCATGTTGGCGGTATCGCCGGCAGGATCGGCCAGCACCGTTTCCAGCGCGGCAATGGCGTCGTCGAGGCGGCCCTGACGATGCGCGAGCTGCGCGACCAGCGCCATCATCGGCACACTGGTCCCGGGCGTCAGCGTGGCGACGCGGCGGAACGCCGTCTCGGCGAAGGCTAGGTGCTGTTTGTCCAGATAGGCGAAGCCCAGCGCGTAGAGCAGGCGCGGATCATCCGGCAATGCATTGCTCGCGCGCGACAGTAAGGCCAGTGCGCGGTCGGCGTCGCCGCGGCGCAGCGCCAGCATGCCGTCCAGCCCGAGCAACTGCGGATGCTCCGGCTGCAACCGCGCAGCGGTGCGGCTCAACCGCTCCACTTCGTCCAGGTCGCCGCGGCCCAGGGCCAGATGCCCGCGCATGATGTAGGCCATAAACGCGTTGGGATCCAGCGCCGCCGTCTGCGCCAATGCGACTTCGGCCTGGGGCAGGTCGTTGGCGCCAACCAGTATGCTGGCGCGCAGCAGGTGCAATTCGGCATCTTCCGGCGCCAGCGCGATCGCCCGGTCAATGCTGTCCAGGGCTCCGGCGGTATCGCCGTGCTGCTGCTGCGCCAACGCCAGCCAGCGCTGCGCTTGCGCATCGTCAGCGACCTCCGCCACCCAAGCCTGTGCAAGACGCAGGGCATCGGCGGTGTCCTGGCGGCGCAGGGCGTCGAGAATGGACTCGTGCATGGGGCTCGGGCTGAAGGCAAACCCGCATTGTAGCGGGAGCGCCAGGCCGGCCAGCGCCGTAGCAGGGTTTAGGACTGCGCCAGACCTTGGGTCAGGCGCTCGGCCACCCAACGCTCGGCGAAACCGTCGCCACGCGCGTTCTCGATGAAACCGCAATGCCCGCCCCAGCGCGCAATCTCCAGCCGTGCCACGGCCGGCAGACGCAAACTGCGGAAATCGTCCAGAGGAATCACCGGGTCGTCCTCGGCCATCAGAATGTCGGCCGGTACGCGCAGACCCAATAGACGCTCGCCGGCGATGCTGTAGCTATCGAAATACTCATCCAGGCTGGCGAAACCCGCGTGCCGCTGCGCCAGCCACCCCATCAATCCGCGCATGTCCAGCGCCAGGGTGGCATCGTCGTAACCATGCTGGTCGGGAAACAGCTCGCGCTTGCGCATCAGCGATCCACGCCAATTCCGGCGGAAATACCAATCGTAGAACTGCGGGCCGTTCTCGACGCGCTGCATGGCGGCAGCCGGATCCAGCAACGGACACACCGCAGCCACGCGTTGCAGCGGCAAGCCGGCCACCGGTGCGCGCAACGCCAGACGCAATGCGAAATTGCCGCCAAGCGAATAACCAGCGACCAACAGTGTCGGCGCCGGGAAACGCCGCCATAGATCGCAGGCGGCATTGAACACTTCGTCCAGGCGATCGGAATGGAACAGGTCCACGTTGAGGTGATGGGTATCGCCGTGATCGCGGAAATTGAGTCGGAACACTTGGTAACCGTGGGCAACCATCTGTGCGGCGGTCAAACACATGTAGCTCGAATCGGCACTGCCTTCCCAACCGTGCAACAGCAGCACCGTGCCACGCGGGGCAACATCGGCCGGCACGCTCAACCAACCCTGCAGGCGCACGCCGTCGCCGCCATCGAGGATATGCGAGGTGGTGATCGCACCGCTGGCGATGAGCAATTGCTCGCCGCGGCGCACGCGAAAAAGGCTGGAACCCAGCACCGATTGCACGTGGGGATTGCGCAACCAGCGTGGTGGGGAGTAATCGGTCGCGTTCATGGGGGATGAGCTTGCATGCAGAAAGTAGAGTAATCGGTTAACCACCGCGCCACCGGTGTTCCAGGGTTCAGCCTTGTTCCATTGCCGTGACGATGCGCGCGCGCGCCGTCTCGGCGATGCGCCGCCGTCCTTCCACATCCTGCAAGCGTATCGGCTCGAGAAAATGCACTTCAGCCACACGACCCGGCTCGCCGAGCATGCGCACCACATTGACCAAGAAACTCTCCTGCGGCCCGAACGCCACGACCGCCTGGGCCGAACCGCCTAGCCCATAACGCAGCGCCACCGGCTGCACAGGCGCCTCGACTTCCACTGCAGCCTGGAAGATCCGCGCATGGAACGGACCGATCTCATGACCGCTACGGGTGCGCCCTTCCGGAAACACTCCGACCGAACGCCCCGAGCGCAACTCTTCCCGCATGGCCTGCAGCACGCCACTCAACGATGCGTTGCTGCCACGCTGGTGGAAGATGGTCCGCACGCGCACGGCCAACCAGCCGATCAGGGGCCAGCCGGCAATCTCGTGCTTGGCAACGAAGGCCATCATGCGCTGGCTATGCAACATCACGATATCGATCCAGCTTACATGGTTGGCCACGAAAAACACCGGATTGGGCAATGGTGCGCCGATACGGCGCACCCGCAGGCCGAAGATGCGCAGGAAGCAGATCGACCACCAGCACGCCATGCGATCGCCCAAGGACTCGGCACCGCCGCGCCCCGGCGACAAGACCATGCACACCAGCACGCACGGTGTCGATACCGACACGTGCAGTGCCAGCAGCGGGACACGATAGCCGTAACGAATCCAGCGCAGCGCTCCACCCTGTTGGCGCGTGGCAATGTGCAAGAGCTCACTCATTCGGTGAAGGTTACCGGAAGCAGGAGGGCCAAGCGGGCTATTGTGTCAGTCTCACGCCGCTCGCGCGGCGACAGTTGCGCGGCGGCACCGCGCACCAGGCTCAACCACGCGCGATCACCGCCAGGGTCAGCCGCGACACGCACACCGGCTTGCCCGCCGCATCCTCGATGCGGATCTCCCACACCTGGGTGGTTCGACCGATATGCAATGGCCGGGTGGTACCGACGACCCACCCGCTGCGCACGCTGCGCAGGTGATTGGCGTTGATCTCAATGCCCACACAGACCTGATCCGGCCTCACGCACAGATTGCCGGCGCTGCTGCCCAGGGTCTCGGCCAGCACCACCGAGGCGCCGCCGTGCAGGATCCCGTATGGCTGCAGCGTGCGCGCATCCACCGGCATCGTCGCGCGCAACCAGTCCGACCCGGCCTCGCTGAAAACGATACCCAACTGCGCAACCAGGGTGTCGCGCGCATCGGCATTGAGGGCATCCAGATCGACCGGTTCACGAAAAGCCATGCGCCAATCCCTACAGTCAAAGAATCCCCAGCCTACCGCCAAGCAGGCCGCGATACCGCACCGCTGGTACTTTTCCAGCCACCCGATCCCCGATCTCATCGCTCAGAGAATCGGCACCAAGCCGGAGCCGAACGCCGTCAGCATCCTTACCAGCAGCCACTTCGGACCGACGTCGACCTCGGGGAAATCACCCACTGCGATGTAGCAACGGTGGAAGCCAGGATCGTGCCGGGTCAACGGGGCCGGGCAATCGGGGCCGGGCTGGAAGGCGTAGTCGGTGGCATAGCGCCACGGCCACAAATCCAGCACCGGCAACGATTCGGAGAGTTTGTCGATGCTGTAGTTCAAGCCCGACAGCAGCGGCGGCTTGATCCGTGGCGCCACCACCCAGGAATTCTCCGGCTCGATGTCGCGGTCGATGCTGGCCGCCAATGCCTGGGCAAATGCCGGATCGTCGACGATCACCGCCCCCTCGGTGTTGTAGGTTTCGCTACGCGGATCGAAGTTGTGTGACCCGATCACCCCGACACGGCGATCCACCACCAGCGACTTGGCATGCACGCCCATGCGCGCGCCCTCACGGGTCACCGGCAGCGGGTGGTTGGCAATACGTCGGCTCAGGTAGGGCCGGGTCTCGGTCCGCAACAGGCGGCGCTCGACCTGGCTGCCGTCGCCACGACTTCCGGACGGCCCGCCGCTACCGCTGCCCAGCAAGGAAAGGCGCTTGTCGGCGCTGCCGCCGACCGGCGCACTGGGCACGGGCGTCGGCACGGCAACGGTCTCGCCATCGGGTAGTTCCCCGCGCAACGGCGCGGGGAGCAAATTGGCGTAGTCCACCGGCGCATCCAGCGGGAACGGCATGTACTCGTAGATGTCCAGGCCCAGCGCGCGCAGGTTGCGCCGCTTGTACTTGTAGGACAGCGCATAGACCACCGGATTGTCGGTGGAGGCCAGACTGTTGCTGGCCACCACCACGCGTGGTGGATGCGCCCGCTTGCGCAGGTCGCGGAAGATCGCCTGCGCCGGGTCCGATAGCACCAGGTAGGGCGTCTGCAGCAAGATCTCCTCGCGCGCCTCGGCAATCAGATGATCGAGCCGTGGCGCGGTGGATATCGCTTTGGGTCCATGCTCGCGGCGATGCTTTTGCGGCAGGTCGGCGACGTAGTCCACATGTTCGACCGGCAGCGCCGGCAACACGAACGCGTTCTCCACGAACGCTGGATCAGCCGCCTCCTGACTCACCCGCTGGACCCGTTCCGGGCGCAGGAACTGGGCCGGCGGCAGTACCGGCACGCCATCGCGCAACAACATCTTGCCGACGTCGTTGAGCCGCGCCACAGGCACGCTGCGCCGCGCCTCCCAGTACGTATCGAAACTGGCGGCCATCGTGCGCGCCACCGGGCCAGCCACCAGCACGTCGCGGTCGCGGAAGTTGTATTCGCTGTCCCAGTCGAAATAATCATCCTGGTAGTTGCGCCCGCCGGCCACACCGATCGCCTCGTCCACCACCAACAGCTTATTGTGCATGCGCTGGTTGAAGTGGCGGAAACAGCACAGCACGCTGGCCGCATAGTGCAGGTAATTGGTCTTGGCCAGCCCGAAGGTGGGGTTGTAGATGCGTAGCGAGAAATTTTCGTGCGCCCCGGCCAACGCGCCGAGAATCTGCAAATCGGAGATCGCCGAAAGTTGGTCGATCAGCACCCGTACCTTGACCCCACGCCGCGCCGCGTCCAGCAGTTCGTCCATCACCAACCGTGCGCTATCGTCCTTGTCGAAGATGTAGGTCTGCAGATCGATACTATGGCTGGCACTGCGAATCAGGTTGATCCGCGCCACCAACGCTTCCTCGCCGTGATCCAGGATGATGGCGTAATGGTGCGGCGCGCCGCCGCTGGACTGCGCGAAGGCCTTAGCGGCCAACCCGCGCAATGGCGAGGCGAGCGCGCAGTGGTCGCTGCGCGTGCAGGTCAGTTGACGGTCTTGCGCGGCCTCCGCAATCGCCAGGGCACGGGCATGCTGTGTGTGCGACAGCGTCGCGCAACCACTGGCGAGCAGCAACACCGCCAGCACCACTCCCCTTATCAATACTGTCACCGAACGCCCGCCTCGACCAACCGCGTATGAAACACGAACGTGACCCGATCGCTCAAGGCCAGATCCCACTTATCCATCCCGTAACGCCCACGCAACACCGTACCGCGACTGATGACATCGCAATCATAGCCGGGCCGGCTGCATGCGGCCGGCATCACGGTCAACGCTTCGGGGTGACTGACTCCACGGATGCTCAAAATTCCCGATACCGACCCGCCACTGGTCAATAACCGCGGGGAAAACGGTTGCGAATCGAAGGAAACGACGGGGTAGCGCGCGGCATCGAAGAAATCCTCCCCGCGCATCCAGCCGGTATAGCGTGGTTTGTCGGGGATCTCCGCGTAGGCAGTGAACAAGCGTAGACGCACCTGATGACGGCCATCCGGCAGGACGTGGACGACACTTTCGTAACGCGGGAAAACGCCTTCGATACGCAGTCCGAAGCGTGTGCGGATATAGAAACCGAAGTGCGATTGCGTTGGGTCGAAAACGTAGTCGCCTGGCGGCAGCTGCGTCGCAGAGGTTTGCGCGCCGTCAGCAGCGGACAGCAAAGACAACGGCAACAACGCGGCGCACAGCGCCGCAGTCAAATGACGACGGCGCCGAATCAAGGCCACCAGAAAGCGTTCAGGCGCGCCACGCCGGGCTCGATCGGCGCCTCTTGTGGAACCGCCAGCACGGCGATACTGGCGGTGGGCATGCCGCGGTAGTCGCCGGACTGGCCGCTGTGCATCAGCGCGACTAGCCGTTCCATGCCTGGGTTGTGGCCGACCAATAACAACCGCTCGACGTCGCGATGGCCGTCTAGCAGGTCGGCCAGGGTACCGGAGGTGGCTTCGTAGATGCACGGCTCCAAGCGTTGCTCGACATAGCCGGTCAGGCCCAGGATCGCCTCCAGCGTCTCGCGCGCGCGGCGTGCCGGCGAACACAGCACCCTGTCCGGCACCAGACGTTGTTCCAGCAGCCAGCGCCCGGCCGCATCCGCCTCGGCCAGACCGTGCGGTGACAACGGTCGGTCGAAATCTGCCTGACCGGTGTCGGCCGGCTCGGCGTGGGCATGGCGCAGCAGGATCACTTCTCGCAAAACGATGGTCATCGGTCAGGCCTTCTTGAGCCACTTGAGCAACGGCTCCCAGTCCAGTTGATGGTCGCGGACCTGGGCGGAGCGGTAATCGAACAGACTGCGACCCAGCCCGACCAGCACCACATAGGCCTGGCTGTCGCGTAGTTGCCCCACCACCGGGTAAGGCCACTCATCGAGCATCTGCAACGCCTGTTGGGTCGCGTGGGTCCACGGCTTGCCGCGGTTGAGCAGCAGCCCGACCGGCAACTTGCGCTGGTGGACCCGCGGCACCTTGGCCAGTGTGTTGAGGAAGCCGACGCTGGCCTCGATGTCCAGCGCCGAAGGCGTCAACGGCACCACCACCGCATCAGCCTCGTCCAGGAAAGGTGCCAGGTCCTCGGCCATGGCACCGGCAGGAGCATCGATGATCACCCGCTGCGCATCATCCGGCAGCGCCGCACGCCAGGCGCGCTTGCGGCTGACATCGATTGGCAGCACCGCGCTGTCCAGACCGACACGGCGTTCGGCCCAGCGGGTCGAGGAACCCTGGGGATCAGCATCGGCCAGTACCGTCCGCTTATCGGCCAGCGCATAGAACGCGGCCAAGTGCGTGGCGATGGTGGTTTTGCCCACGCCGCCCTTGGAGCTAGCCACCAGGATCGTCTTCATGCACGCCTCGCCTCCGCGGAAGAACCCGAAGCGTACACCTGCGCTCCGTCAGCAGGTAGTCAACGCGGGTTTTCAGACAGACTGTTCAAGCCTCAATGGCAGTAGGAATGGAAAACGCCCCGGTCAGCAGTGCGTGAGGGTTCGTATTTCAATTTCTTGTTGGGACTGGCCTTCCAAGCGGACCCTAAGACCCGCGAGAAAAACTGCAGGAGAAAGGCGCGATTGGTCCAAAGCTTGTCCACGATGATGTCGACGTTTCCAACACTAAAGTGATGCAACTGCATACATTGCGCGAGCGCGCCAAAGGTCCGCTCAACCCTATGCACCCAGCACCCACAGCCACGCCGGCAATGTGAGCAGCGACAGCAAGATGCCGTAACCGACCAGCGCGGCCGCCAGCCGCGGCGCCAACCGGTGCGAGATCGCCAACAGCGCCGCGGTGATCATGGTCGGCATCGCAGACTCCAGCACGTTGGCTTGAAGCAGTTGCCCGCGTAGGCCCATGGCCAACGACAGCAGCCAGACGAGTGCTGGCAGCAGTAGCAGCTTCAGCGCCAGCCCGGCGGCAAGCGGCACCAATTCATCGCGCGGCAATCGCAACTGGATCGAAAAACCGACCGCCAGCATCACCAGCGGTAACATCGCATCAGCCAGATGTTGCAAACCCGAGGCGATCCAGGCAGGTGGCCGCACAGGCATCAGCGTGAGTGCGAACACCAAGGCCCACAGCGGCGGAAAGCGCGCCATCCGCGACAACGTCTGCTTCGGCGAGGGCGGCGCCTCGCCGCTGTAGCGCGCCAACACGTACAGGCCGAAGCTCGACAACAACACGAAGGTGCCGAACTGGTCGTAGACCACCGCATACGGCAAAGCCGCCTCGCCAAGCAGCGCATGCACCATCGGGTAACCGATGAAGCTGGTATTGCCCAATGCCACGCATAACAACAGGACCGCCTGCTGTTCGCGGCGCAGGCGCAGCGGAGTGCGCAGCGTCAGCACCGCCAGGACCGTCGCAGCGGTGAATAACCACGGCGTCAGCACCAGTCCCAGCAGAGTCCGATCCAGTTGCAGGCGCGGCACGTACATCAGCACCGAAGCAGGCAAACACAGGTAGAGCACTACTGCGTTGAGCACATCGGTGGTATTGGGTGGCAGCACGCGCAGGCGCGCGAACAGCTTGCCAAGGGCCAGCATGGTCAGGATCAGCGCAAACGCATCGAAGGCCATCAGTGCTACAGGGCTCTGCGCAGGTTACGCTGCCACTTGCACGCGCGCGGCGTGGCCACAGCGGCGACGGTGGCTAGCACCGCGTCGCGCGCCGCCATGTCGCAGCTCAAGGCCAGGCCGGCGGCGCAGCCTGCCAGGCAGCGTGGACATCGGCCAGCGTGGCGCGCTCGGCGTCGCGCCAGTTCGGTAGCAAGGCGGCGAAATCGGCACCGCCACCCCATTTATCCGGCCAGGTACGGACGGCGGCAGCGTACCACTTGACCGCTTCGTCCTTGCGCTGCAAGCGCCACAGGACCAGTGCCAGGGTCGGCGGGATCCAATCCGGCGCGGCTGGATGGCCGTTGATCAGCCCACTCCATTGGTTCAGGGCGCCAGCTGGATCGCCGATGCGCAGCAGGCTCCAGCCGTAATTCCACGCCATCTGGCGACGCTGCGCACTACCTGAGAGCCCTTGCAATGCCTCTTGGTACAGCTGTTTGCCCAGTTCCTGGCGGCCGTCCGTCATGGCGATAGCGGCCAGTTGCGCGCGCGCCTCGCTCGTACCCGAGCCCGCATACGAATTGCGCTGCACTGTATTGGCAAGACGCTCCACCAGCGCATCGCCAGTGCCAGCAATGGCAACCACCGGACGGGTGGTGCTGGCGTCTTGATCGAAATAGAACTCTTTCGGTGCCGGCAACGCTTGCGCCTGCGCACCTGTCATACCGACTGCCCCGATGCAAGCCAGCACTGCGGCCATGACCCGTGCGTATATCTTCACCACTGAAACCCCTTGGAGTTCGTGCCCTCCCTTTTGCACCATCCTAACCGCCAGCAATTCCACGGGCGAGCGCCTGCCTGCAAAAACGCGACTGATACAATCCTAAGCGCGCGCACGCTAAACCATGACGCGCGTCAGCCTTCCATCCTTGGGCAAGTACATGAACCGCATCGCCGATTCGCGTCCGTCGTCCTCTCTCGCCACTGCGGCCGCCGATGGCGTGGATGCCAGCTATACGTTGGAAGACAAGTACACCCGCACCGAAGGCCGAATCTATCTATCTGGCGTGCAGGCGCTGGTGCGCCTGCCGCTGATACAACAGTTACGCGACCGTGCTGCCGGACGCAACACCGGCGGCTTCGTCAGCGGCTACCGCGGCAGTCCGCTGGGCGGTTTGGACCTGGAGTTGTGGCGCGCACGCAAGCATTTGGACGCGGCCAACGTGGTCTTCAGGCCCGGCATCAACGAAGACCTGGGTGCGACCATGGTGTGGGGGACGCAACAGACCAACCTGTTCCCCGGCGCACGCGTGGATGGCGTATACGCCATGTGGTACGGCAAAGGCCCTGGCGTAGACCGCTGCGGCGACGTGTTCAAACACGGTAATGCCGCCGGCACTTCGCCTCATGGTGGCGTGTTGGCAATGGCCGCCGATGACCATGCCTGCCGCAGCTCGACCCTGCCGCACGCCTCGGAAGACGAATTCGTCAGCGCGATGATGCCAGTGCTCAACCCGGCTGGTGTGCAGGACATCCTCGACCTGGGCCTGCTCGGCTGGGCGATGAGCCGTTATACCGGGCGCTGGATCGGCTTCAAGACCATCGCCGAGACGGTGGAATCCTCGGCCTCGGTGGAGGTGGATCCCTTCGCACGGCGGATCGTGCTGCCGGAAGATTTCGCGCTGCCGCCGGGCGGGCTCAACATCCGTTGGCCAGATCCGCCGCTGGACCAGGAAATGCGCCTGCACCGCTACGCGATCGGTGCCGCGCAGGCCTTCGCCCGTGCCAACGGCATCGACCGCATGGTGATGGACGCGCCACTGGCGCGACTGGGCATCGTCACCACCGGCAAAAGCTATCTGGACGTGCTGCAAGCGTTGGAGTACCTGGGCCTGGACGCGGACGCCTGCACGCAGATCGGTATCCGCGTTTACAAGGTCGGCATGACCTGGCCACTGGAACCGCTGGGCATCGCCGCGTTCGCGCGTGGGCTGCAGGACATCGTGGTGGTGGAGGAAAAGAAGTCCTTCATCGAGCGGCAGATGAAGGAACAGTTGTACGCCTGGCCAACCAACGCCGGCCCCCGCCCGAGCATCATCGGCAAGTACGACGAGGCCGGCAAATGGATCCTGCCCTCCACCGGCGAACTGACACCGGCCACCATCGCTGGGGTAATCGCCAAGCGCATCCAGCACCTGCCGCAATCCAATGCGATCGACACCGCGTCGATCGAACAACGACTGCTGTGGATGGCGGCCAAAGAAACGGAACTGGCCCTGCCGCGTGTCGACTTCACCCGCGCCCCACACTACTGCTCCGGCTGCCCGCACAATACCTCCACGGTCGTGCCAGAAGGATCACGTGCCATGGGCGGCATCGGCTGTCACTACATGGTGACGTGGATGGACCGCGCCACCGACACCTTCACCCACATGGGCGGCGAAGGCGTGACCTGGTCCGGGCAGGCGCCGTTCACCGACACCGCGCACGTCTTCCAGAACCTGGGCGATGGCACCTATTTCCACAGCGGCTCGCTGGCGATTCGCCAGTCGATCGCCGCCGGGGTCAACATCACCTACAAGATCCTCTACAACGACGCCGTGGCGATGACCGGCGGACAACCGGTGGACGGCACACTCAGCGTGCCCGACATCGTCCGGCAAATGCAGGCCGAAGGCGTGCGCACCATCGTCGTGGTCAGCGACGAGATCGGCAAATGGACGCGGCGGCGCGAACTGTTCTCTGGCGAGGTGGAATTTCACGACCGCAGCGAACTGGATGCGGTGCAGCGGCACCTGCGCGAGGTCAAGGGCACCAGCGTGCTGATCTACGACCAGACCTGCGCCACCGAAAAGCGACGTCGGCGCAAGCGCGGCACGCTGCCTGATCTGCCCAAGCGCGTGCTGATCAATTCGCTGGTGTGCGAGGGCTGTGGCGATTGCGGCGAGAAGAGTTTCTGCGTGTCGGTGCTGCCGAAGGAAACCGAGTACGGGCGCAAACGCCAGATCGACCAGTCCAATTGCAACAAGGATTTTTCCTGCATCTCCGGTTTTTGCCCCAGCTTCGTCACCGTACACGGCGGGCAGTTGCGCAAAGGCCGCCAGATCGACACCTCCGCATTACTGGAGCATCTGCCAGAACCCACGTTCCACAGTGACCTGACGCAACCCTGGAACATCCTGATCACGGGTGTCGGCGGCACCGGCGTGGTCACCATCGGCGCGTTGCTCGGCATGGCTGGACACTTGGAAAGCAAAGGCGCCAGCGTACTCGACCAGACCGGCCTGGCGCAGAAGGGCGGCGCCGTCACCACCCACGTGCGTCTGGCGTGCCGGCCCGAGCAATTGCACGCCGTGCGCATCGCCGCTGGTGAGGCCGACCTGGTGTTGGGTTGCGACATGGGGGTGGTCAACGACTACTGGGTCCTGTCCAAGATGCACGGGGAACGCTCCCAGGTCGTGCTCAATACCTACGAAGCGATGCCCGGCAGCTTTACCACGCATCCGGACATACACTTCCCCGCCGCCGAGATCGTCGCCAGCGTGCGCCTGGCCCTGCGCGGTCGCGAGCCCTTGCTGCTGGATGCCACGGAATTGGCCACGGCGCTGCTTGGCGACGCCATCGCCAGCAATTTGTTCATGCTTGGCTACGCTTGGCAGCACGGTTTGGTGCCCCTGTCGCATGCGGCCTTGATGCGCGCCATCGAGCTCAATGGCGCCGCCGTGGCGATGAACCAGCAAGCCTTCACCTGGGGCCGGCGAGCGGCGCTGGATCTACCTGCGGTGCAGCGCGCAGCCGGAAGATCCAAGGTCAACGATGCCGCCGATACCGATGACGCCAACCCCGCACCGCTGGACGACAGCCGCCTGTCGCACTCGCTGCACGAACGGATCGCGCGCCGCCACGTCTTCCTGATCGATTACCAAGATGCCGCCTATGCCGCACGCTACACCACCCTGGTGGAACGCGTGCGCGCCACCGAACAGCGCATCGCTCCGGCTTCGACCGTGCTGACCGAAGCGGTGGCGCGCTACGCCTTCAAGCTGATGGCCTACAAGGACGAATACGAAGTGGCACGGTTGTACACCAGTGGCGAATTCCAACGGCAGGTCCAAGCCCAGTTCGAGGGCGATTACACACTGCAGTTTCATCTGGCGCCCCCGCTGCTGGCTGCCAAGGACGCACAGGGACAGCCGCGTAAACGCGCTTACGGGCCATGGATGTTTACCGCGTTCAAGTGGCTGGCCAAGCTGCGCCGGCTACGCGGCAGCCGCTTGGACGTCTTCGGCTACAGCGCCGAACGCCGCGGCGAACGCCAGCTCATTGCCGATTACATCGCCACGGTGGACGAACTGCTGCATCGGTTGCAGACGGACAACCTTGCGCTGGCGGTGCAGATCGCCAGCATCCCCGAACACATCCGCGGCTATGGTCATATCAAGCAAGCGCACCTGGACGAAGCCAAACAACGCAAAACACAGTTGCTGGCGATGTGGCGCAATCCCAAGGCGCTGCACATCGTGCAGACGAACTGAACCGTCCGCCTGGCTCAGCCGCGCCGCCAGACCAGGCAACGATTGTTGGCCGGCATCGTTGCATCTTCCTGCAGCGCTAGACCCTGCGCATGGGCGAGTGCCATCACCGCTTCTACATCGCGCAGACCGCTGGCGGGATCGCGTGCCTTCAGCCAGGCGTCGAACACGCGGTTGCTCTCGCTGGTGAACACACCGCCGACGTTGAACGGCCCGTAGACCACCAGCGTCGCCCCAACACAATCGGCAAACAATCGCCCGACGCCGGCGAAGAATGCCTGCACCGCCGCCCAGTCCATAATGTGCAAGGTATTGGCGCTGAACACCGCATCGTAGCCGGCCACCGGCCATGGCCCTTCGCATACGTCCAGGCGCAAGGCAGGCGGCGTGTTCGGCAATGCCGCCGCCTCCAACCATTGCGCGATACCAACGAGGTGTTCGGGGCGCTCGCTGCATTGCCAAGTCAACTGCGGCAACGCCGCGGCGAAATGCACCGCGTGCTGACCAGTGCCGCTACCGATCTCCAGCACACATTTGCGATCGGCGAAGTGCTGACGCAGCACGTCCAGGATTGGTCCACGGTTGCGCTCGCAGGCCGGCGCAAACGGCTTCTCGCTCATCGTGTCCGCTCTCCCAGTCGCTGACCACGCATTCGCCTCACCCACACGAGCGCACGAAGATGCGCTTGCCGCTGGCTACGCCGTACTTGGCCATGGCCACTTCGGCCAGCAGACCTTCGATCACCGACGGCTGCGCGTTGTCGACATCGATCAGCAAGGCCAGGCGCGGCTGATCGTCCTCGGTTTCGGCGCTGTTGCGAGAGTTCATGGCAAGGCTCTGCAAAAATTAGATGCGGCATGACGTCATGATCCCAAGAAGAACGGGGACGGCGCGACACGCTGCCACTGTGCCCGCACAGGTCCTGCACGACCAGCACTCAACGCTGCGCCGGCAACGCCTCGTAAGCCTGGCGCACCGCCGCCTCGCCATAGCGGCGTTCCAGCCGGCGCACGATGAAATGCCCGCGCGCCAGCGCCTGGAAATGCGCAATAAACACGGCGTTGAGCAGCGCGCCGCTGGCTGCGCCCACCAGTGGGACCGCCTGCGCCGCGAACTTCTCACTGACCGTCACCGAAAATTTGGCGGCGATGCGCGAGAGCACCGACACCAGCACCGGTGCGCCCTTGCTGCCGAGTCCGTGCGCGGCTACGTACTGCGCGGCAGCACCGAGTTGCTGCGCCATCGCCGCACGCACCGCGAAATAACCGGATTCGCTGTCCTCGTCCTGGCGAGGCCCGCCATGCGCCAGCACCTCCAGACACGCCAACGTGGTGGCTGGATCGTCCAGGCGCTCGCCTTCGGCGCGGGCGATATCGGCAATCGAACGCAGCATCAACGTCGTGGTCAACGGCAACTCCACCACGAGCCCAGGCAGACCGAAGAAGCCACCAAACGCGCCGGTCGCGGCCACCGCCGCCCCATGCAGACGCGGTCGCGCCTTGCCTGGTGCCTCTTGCACGCGCAGGGTCAGTAACGCCGAGCGCAACGCCACGCGCAACGCACGCTGACTGATTGCCTCCACGCGTGAGGACAGCACGCGCGGCAAGCGTTTGCTGAGCAGGTGCTCAATCGGCGCACCGACCGCATTGGCGATTTTCGCCGCCAAACCGGGATGCTCGAGCAGCAGCCGTGCCTGCGCCAGGTCACGGTGATCGTCGGCATCCAGGGCGGGAACGGGAAAATGCGAGGTCATGGCCGCAAGACTCCTGGCAAGGGTGTACGACAGCATGCACCACGCCGCGCAGTGCGGCTGTGGACAAAGACGGCGCGAACACGTGGCCTAAATCCGTTCCAATGAGCGGTTGCGAGTGACCGGACCGAACACGCCGACCACCAACGCCGCGATCAGCATGCTGGCGACGATGCAAGCCAGCACGGGACCGACACGCTGACCCGTGTTGTCCATCAAAAAGCCGATCAACAGGCTGCTGAACGCCGTGGATAGACGGCTGAAGGAATAGCAGAAGCCCACCGCACGGGCACGCAAAGCGGTGGGGAACAATTCGGCCTGATAGCCATGGTAAGCGAAACTCATCCACGCATTGCAGGCGGCAATCGCCGCGCCGCACGCAATAATCGTCAGCGGCTGACTCTGCCATGCGAACAGCGTGCCGAACAGCACCGCCCCCAGTGCCGATACCACCACCTGCGCCTTGTTCTCCCAGCGCTGGGCGAAACGCAGCAACAACAACGGTCCCAAGGGATACGCCAACGCAATCGCAAAGGAATAACCCAGGCTGTGCACGCTATCCGCACCTTGCTTGGCCAGCAGCTTCGGCAGCCAATTGCTGAAACCGAAGAAGCCCACCGCCTGGAACACGTGGAAGCCCACCAGCATCAGCATGCGGCGCCGGTACGGCACTTGCCACAGCGCCGCGAAGCGCGGCGGCGGCGCAGTCACCGCCGGTTCCGGTTCCGGGGCCGGCAGCGCACGCCCCAGATCGGCGCTGCAACGCGCTTCCAGTTCGATCAATACGGTGTCGGCCTCGACCTGCCGGCCTTGCGTCGCCAACCAGCGCGGCGACTCGGGCAGCCGGCTACGCAACCACCACACTGCCACGGCGAAGCCGCCGCTGAGCAACACCACCCATCGCCAGCCACTGATGCCCAAAGGCGCATGCGGCACCAACAACCAGGCGCTCAACGCCACCGCCGGCACTGCCAGGAACTGCAGACAAAAGGCGAAGGCGAAGGCCGCACTGCGCATCTGTCGCGGCACCAATTCCGACAAGTAGGTATCGATGGTGACCAATTCGATGCCCAGGCCGATACCGACTACACCGCGCCAGAGGATCACGCCCAGCGCACTGTGTTGCAGGCCCATCGCCACGGTGGCGATGCAGTACCAGAGCAGTGCGAAGGTGAACACCGGGCGGCGCCCGAAGCGGTCAGTGAACGGGCTCAACACGCTCGCACCGACGAACAGGCCCAGAAACGTCGCCATCCCGAAGGCGCCCTGGTCGGAAATGCCGAATACACCCGCCGCTCCCTCGGCGAAGATGCCATCGTGCAGCAGGCCGGGGCTGATGTAGGCGGTCTGGAACAGATCGTAGAGTTCGAAGAATCCGCCTAGCGCCAGCAACCCGACCAGCCGCCATAGCGTCCGGGTCGGCGGCAGGCGCTCCAGGCGGGCCGCGACGTGCGCGACGGAATCGGCGACAGAAACGACAGGATCGCGCATGGGCATGTACCAGTGGGGGAGGTGGGCGCCTGCGGCCAAGCCGCGGCGCCGACGCATGCTGCACGAGACCGTGTGACCGCCGCCACTTCCAAATGCAAGAAATGCTGAACAGAACGGATCGACGTTCAGCGCAACGTCGGGTTAACGCGGCGCATTGTTGCCAGAGCAGCTGCGATCCCAGGCGCAACGTTGATCAAGGCGAATGATGGGGTGCGGTCGATGCCTTCGACGGACGCGGCCTGTCGTCCTTTGCACAGCCCGATGGCGGTGCCATGATGCGCTTCTTGCCTTATGCTTGGCGACAAGTGACCCGTATGCCGACGCGGTTGCGTGCCAGGATCGGGATGCTGGACTTTTAAGGAGAAGGACGATGCGCAACAGCAACGCAATCGCACGCCACCGGCTGGTGTGGGCCTTTATCTTCATGACCGTAAGCACCTGTAGTACCGCGGCCGCACAACAGTCCGCAGCACAGGCGCAGGCACTGCTGCAGCAGACTCAACAAATCCAGCAAATGCAACAACAGATGCAACAGGTGCAGACCGAACAGGCATCCAACGGTCTGTCCGCGGCCTATCTGGAATGCCGCAAACAAGCCACTGGCCTGGATGAACGGCGCCGCTGCATCCAGCGCGAACAACGCGTGCAGCAGGATCGCCTGGATCGCGCTTACGACACGTTGCGTTACCGCCTCAGCGGCAGCGATCGCGCCAAACTGATAGACGCGCAATACACCTGGCAACAATCCAACGCGCAAGGCGAGGCGCTGGACAAGGCACTGAGTCGGCGCAGCCAGGAAGCAACCTTGCAGAACGCCGAGGCCAATCTGCGGCGGATCGGTGCCCGCGCCGACCAACTCGAAGGCTACGCACGCTCCGGGCACTGAGGGCGCAGCACGTCTACGTCGGCCAACGCGCCATCGCAGGAACTCTTCGCTGCAGCATCGCGCGGCCCATTGCGAATGCGCCGCCCCAGGCCCATTCGTGCATGCGGGCGCCTCAAACGACGAAAATATCCGAAGGCCGCCTGCGGCTGGAGCAGATGCTCACTACGCTTGACGCATATCACCACCACACAACACCGCCTAACGCCGAACAGAACCGCGCACGACCAATGGTCATGCAGGGTTGGGCGTTGCGAGAAAAGCGCACAACCTGCGTCACTGCCCCGGATCGCAGCCCGCGTCCTGCTGCGCGCACAGTTGCGTGGCACGGCGCAGCTGCGCCGCACTCAACTGCGGTGGCGGGCGTGCCGTGGCAGTCTGGATCTGATCCGGCGCACCGGTCAACGTGTGCAGCCCCTGGGCCGCCGTGCCCGCGAGGTAATAGACGCCCTGCACCAGGTAGCCGCCGCTCAGGCTGACCTGCTCCACCGAAGGCGGCGGGTGCCAGTCCTTGTCGAACGGATTGGGCTTGAGGTCGACCGGGTTCTTGAAGCGATACAGATCCAGCGGCTGGCCTTCGTCCGGCGGCAACGCCTGCACTTCGCCCAGGGTCTGAATATCCGGCGGCACGCTGTTGACCCGCGGCGGATCGGCAGTGGCCGGCGCAGGCACGGCCTGCTGCTGCGCATGCGCCGACACGCATGCCACAAACAGCACGGCAGCGATGACCAGACGCATCGTGCGGCTCATCCCATCGACTCCTTTCAGCGTTGTCACTGAACAGATGTCTAGCTTAAGTTCACCAGCGCACGGCCACTAGCGCGACGCCAACCCGCGTTCACGTCGGCGACAGCGGCGGCATACAGAGCCAGATGGCGTACCAGTGCGTCAACGCGCCACCGAGCACATGCGCGTGCCAGATCGCGCGGTTGTACAGCATCGATTTGCGCACGTAGAACGCGACGCCTATCGTGTAAATCGCGCCACCGATGGCGATCAGCCACAACACGGTGCTGTCCAGCTCCGCCATGATCGGTTTGGCCGCCGCCATTCCGGCCCAGCCCAACAGCATGTAGATCGCTACCCAGAAACCCTTGGCGAGGCCGGGCAGAAACAGTTTGGCGAACACGCCCAATAACGCCACACCCCATACCGCCAGCGTCATCGACCAGACCCAGGCACCGGACAGGGTCAGTACGAAGAGCGGCGTGTAGGAGCCAGCGATCATCACGAAGATGCCCGCGTGATCGAACTTGCGCAGCAACGGTTGACGCAGCGGAGGGGCGAAGTTGTACGCCGCCGAGCAGGCGAACATGGTCAGCAACCCCAATGCATACACGCAGGTGGCAAGCAGCAAGACGTCGTTAGCATGCGCGCGCCAGACCAGCAGCGCGCCGCCAACGCTGGCCAGCAACAGGCCGGCGGCATGCACGATCAGGTCGGCACGGCGCGCGGCGGCGGTGCGATAGTGCGGGACGGAAGCGGAAGCCGATACGGACAAGAGGATCTTCGGCGCGCCCAGAGGCAGCGCCGCAATGCTGAAGGGATGCATAGGATACGCGCCCCGCCCTGGCACACAGCACCGCGAGGCCGGACCGGCGCGGCATCCGCACAACGACCGAGCACGCCGCGCGCTGCGCGTTCGAGATCTGCGCCACGTCGGCATGCAACCTGGTGTCGATACACACGGTCAACCACCACAGGCCAGCGCCTATGGTTGGGATCACTTGTCGATGGCGTAAAACGTGTCGAGTACGTCGATGGATCGCCTGTTGCCTGCTGACGAGGGACGGCGCTCGCTGCCCTCGTGCTCAAGGTTCTTTTCCCATTGACGTACTTACTCTCTCAGCTTGCGCGCATAGGCCTTAAGCTCGGAGGGCGTCACCCACCGTGCTCCTGCCAGAAGGAGGCTTCGACCGGTGTGCGGAACGTGCCATCTTCCTTGCGTCTCACGCACTGAGACGCACTCCTGGTGTCCTGTGACGCTTTGGAGTTCCCTCATGGTCTACGCGCTCGCACCACGCACCGAGGACGCCGAGCGCGCCCTCTCCACCAACGGTGGGTTGCCTTCGCGCGACGGCGTGCTGCTGAGCATGCGATTGCAACAGCGCTACGCCGATCGCATCACCGGTCGCTTCACGATCCCCGGCCATGCCGGCCGCTATGCGCCGATTCCCGACGCCGTGCCGCCGGCGCTGGCCGCCGCGTTGCGCGCACGCGGCATCCAACAGCTTTACAGCCACCAGGCCGAAGCGTGGGAGGCCGCGCAACGCGGCGCGCACGTGGCCATCGTGACGCCGACCGCGTCGGGCAAATCGCTGTGCTATACATTGCCGGTGGTGGCCGCGGCGATGACCGCGCAGGCCAAGGCGCTGTACCTGTTCCCGACCAAGGCGCTGGCGCAGGACCAAGTCGCCGAACTGCTGGATCTCAACCGCGTCGGCACGCTGGGAGTGAAGGCGTTTACTTTTGACGGCGACACCCCAGGCGATGCGCGTCAGGCGATCCGTCTGCACGGCGACATCGTGGTCAGCAATCCGGACATGCTGCACCAGGCGATCCTGCCACACCACACAAAATGGGCACAATTCTTCGAGAACCTGCGCTACGTGGTGATCGACGAAATCCACAGCTATCGTGGTGTGTTCGGCAGCCACGTCGCCAATGTGTTGCGCCGGCTCAAGCGCATCTGCGCGTTCTATGGAACCAGGCCACAGTTCATTTTGTGCTCGGCCACCATTGGCAATCCGCGCGCGCACGCCGAGGCACTGATCGAGCAGCGCGTGCATGCGATCACCGATTCCGGCGCTCCCACCGGCGACAAACATGTATTGCTGTGGAACCCGCCGGTGGTCAATCCCGACCTGGGCCTGCGTGCTTCGGCACGCTCGCAGAGCAACCGCATCGCGCGCATCGCGATCAAGTCCGGGCTGAAGACCCTGGTGTTCGCGCAGAGCAGGCTGATGGTGGAAGTGCTGACCAAATACCTCAAAGACATCTTCGACCACGATCCGCGCAAACCGCCACGCATCCGCGCCTACCGCGGTGGCTACCTGCCAAGCGAACGCCGCGAAGCCGAGCGCGCCATGCGCGCTGGCAGTATCGACGGCATCGTCTCCACCTCGGCGCTGGAGTTGGGCGTGGACATCGGCGCGCTGGACGTAGTGGTGCTCAACGGCTACCCCGGCAGCGTCGCCGCCACCTGGCAGCGCTTCGGCCGCGCGGGCCGCCGCCAGCAAGCCGCGCTGGGCGTGCTGGTGGCCAGTTCGCAACCGTTGGACCAGTACGTGGTGCGGCATCCGGATTTCTTCGCCGACGCCTCGCCAGAACACGCACGCATCGCACCGAACCAGCCGCTGATCCTGTTCGACCACATTCGTTGCGCCGCTTTCGAGTTGACCTTCGTTGCCGGCGAGGCGTTCGGGCCGGTAGATCCGAGCGTGTTTCTAGAGGCGCTGGCCGAAAACGACGTGGTGCATCGGGAAGGCGAGCGCTGGGAATGGATCGCCGACAGCTATCCGGCCAACGCGGTCAGCCTGCGCTCGGTGGCCGACGGTAACTTCGTGGTCGTGGACAGAACCGACGGCAAGCAACAGATCATCGCCGAAGTGGACTACTCGGCCGCCGCGCTCACCCTATACGAAGGCGCCATCCATATGGTGCAGAGCACCCCGTACCAAGTGGAGAAACTGGACTGGGAAGGACGCAAAGCCTACGTCACTCGCACCCACGTGGACTACTACACCGACAGCATCGACTTCACCAAACTCAACGTGCTGGATCGCTTCGACAGCACCGCTGCCGGACGCGGCGACGCACACCATGGCGAAGTGCACGTGGTGCGTCGCGTGGCCGGCTACAAGAAAATCCGCTACTACACTCACGAGAACATCGGCTACGGTCCGGTGAACCTGCCCGACCAGGAACTGCACACCACCGCGATGTGGTGGCAGGTGCCGCAAGCCATCTTGCTCAACGCGTTCGCCTCCAAGCAGGACGCGCTGGATGGCTTTCTCGGCGCAGCCTACGCGCTGCACGTGGTCGCCACGGTGGCGGTGATGGCCGACGCGCGCGACCTGCAAAAGGCGGTGGGCGATGGCAACGGCGCCTGGTTCGCCGTGGCCGATGGCAAAGGCCGCGGCCAGGTGCGCAGCGGCGACAACGGCGACCCGTCCAACATCGAACTGCAACAGTTCGTGCCCACGGTGTATCTGTACGACAACGCCCCCGGCGGCGTGGGCCTGAGCGAACCGCTATGGGAACGCCAGGCGGAACTGGTGCAGCGTGCGCGCGAATTGGTGCAAGGGTGCGACTGCGCGGCCGGCTGCCCGGCCTGCGTGGGCCCAGTGCTGGCCGCACAGGAGGCCGACACGACGACACCCAGAACACTGGCGCAGCAGGTACTGCAGTTGCTGCTGGACAACACGGCAGTGGATGCCGGCGACACCATCGAGGACGGCACCGATACGCTGCCGGAGTGGAGCGCATGAACATCGGCCTGGACCGCTTGCGCACACTGCGCAGGCAGGCCGGCGCGGCAAACGTGGAGCCGCCGCGTGCGCGGTTGTCGGAGCCCGCTGGCAGCGCTAGCACCGGCAAGGCGCCTGCGGCACCCGTCGCCGGGCCAGCAACCGCACATGACGTCAGGTCCGCACGATCACCCGCAGCAGCAGCCGATACGCAGGTGCCTGCGCCACGCGCGCATGGCAGCGCCGCCGAGGTCGCCGAAGCACCGCCCATCGCCATCGCTCCATTCGAACGCGGCAGCCGCGATATCACAGCGCTGCGACGTCTACTCGACCTGCGTGAACGCAAGGTCGTCCCCGCCACCGCCGCACCGCGCAGGTCGTCGGGAACGCTGGACCGCCACCTGCCCGGCGTGGAAATCGCGCCTGGACTGCACCTGATCGAGTCGTTCCTGCCGCAGCCCATCCCTCGTATCGCGCTGTCGCTGGCCTTCGCCCGGCGCGAGGACGCGGTGGACCCGGCGAACCTGCTGTTCTTCGACACCGAGACCACTGGCCTGACCGGCGGCACCGGCACCCGCGCCTTCATGATCGGCGCAGCCGATTGGAGCCTGCACCCAGCCGATGGCCCAGGCCTGCGCATACGCCAATTGCTGATGGCAAAGATGGGCGCCGAGAAAGCGATGCTGGAGACATTCGGCACCTGGCTGACCCCGACCACGGTGTTGTCCAGCTACAACGGGCGCAGCTACGACGCGCCACTGCTGAAAACCCGCTACCGGCTGGCGCGCTGCGCCGATCCGCTGTCGGCACTGGATCACTTGGATCTGCTGCATCCCACCCGGCGTCGCTATCGCGGCACCTGGGAGAACTGCAAACTCGCTACGATCGAACGGCAATTGCTGCGCATCGTGCGCGAGGACGATCTGCCTGGTTCACAAGCGCCCGCGGCGTGGCTGCGCTATCTGCGCGGCGGTAGCGCACTTGACCTGCGCCGCGTCGCCGCGCATAACCATCAGGATGTGGCAACGCTGGCGCTGCTGCTGCAACGCCTGGTCGCCACCGAGACCGAAACGCGGTCGACAGCCGGTCTCCCACTGCCTTAGCGAGCGGTGCATCGTCAGACGACGCAGCGTGGAAGCAGTGCGGCGACTGCATCCGCCGACCCGCATCGCGGCGGGTCACTTGCAGATCGCGATTGGCCTTGAGGCAGATCGTACCCGGATCAAACCGGCGCGGCGGGTCACTCGGCCGGACCGATCGTGCGGGGGCCATTTGGGCATGGCGGTGGAACCGGGCCCGTGTCCGCACGGCAGCACGGCAGCACGGCAGCACGGCAGCACGCGGCCATGGTGAGACGCATCCGGATTTCGGATTGTCGACGACGTCGCCGCAAGACCACCGCAAACGCCGGTTAACGCGCGGCGAACGCCACGTGTCCGATGCTGCTGCCGTTATGCTGTCCATTCCTTACATTGTCTCCATCCATCAGGAACTTCGATGAGTACATCCCTTTCCTCCCGTGCGTCCACGCGTGCTGGCTTGCTCGGCATCTCTTGCATGGCACTGGCCCTGGCCGCCTGCAACGCGCCGCCGCCGGACGAACAGGAACAGGTGACCGCCAAGGCCCAGGCCGCCGCGCAACAGGCGGCGGCGCCGGACCCGGCCAGCGCGCCGGAGGCGCCGCCTGTGGGAAGCTGCGATGCCTCGCAGGCACAAGGCCTAGTGGGTCAGGCCGCCGAACCGGCGCTGCTCGATCAGGCCCGCAGCGACACCGGCGCCAAAAGCATGCGCGTGCTCAAGCCGAATCAACCAGTGACCATGGAATTCAACGGCGAACGCCTCAATATCGAGGTCGATGCCAAGAACCAGATCACCGGCGTGCGCTGCGGTTAAGCCGCCTGTTCAGACACCGCCACGGCGACGGCAGGGTCGTCGCCAATCCCGAGGTTGCAGTTGCAACTTTATATTGCGGCACCGCATCAACTGTGGTTTAGTCGATGTTCCGGTGACCTCAAGAAGCGCTCCATGCCAGAGCGGGGGCGAGTGTCGCCGCGTTCTTTCGGATCGCTTTCAGAGGCAGACATGGCCCCCCTCAACCACCACGGGCTCTATGACCCACAAGACGAGCGCGACGCCTGTGGTTTCGGCATGGTCGCGCAGCTCGACGACCAACCCTCGCGGACCTTGGTGGACACCGCCATCGCGGCGCTGTCGCGAATGACCCACCGCGGCGGCGTCGCCGCAGATGGCCTGACCGGCGACGGTTGCGGCCTGCTGATCCGCAAACCCGAGGTATTCCTGCGCGCGCTGGCCAGCGAGGCCGGCATCGCCATCGGCGACCACTTCGCCACCGGCCTGGTGTTCCTGCCGCGCGCCGATGCAAACGCCGCCGCACACTGCCGTCAGGTGCTGGAAGAAGAATTGCGCCGCGTCGGCGCACCGCCATGCGGCTGGCGGATTCCGCCGACCGACGACGCGGTGTGCGGGCAGTTGGCCAAGGACACCTTGCCGCGGATCGAACAGATCTTCGTCAATGCCAGCGACGAGCAGAGTACGGACGCCTTCGCCGTGGCCCTGTTCCTGGCGCGCCGCCGCGCCGAGCAGCGCCTGCGCGAGGTCGCCGATTTCTACGTGACCACACTCTCGCCCGACAGCATCAGCTACAAGGGCATGGTGCTGCCAGACAAGCTCAGCGCGTTTTATCTGGATTTGCAGCGTAGCGACCTGGCCTCCAGCGCCATCGTGTTCCATCAGCGCTTCTCAACCAACACCCTGCCGCGCTGGCCACTGGCGCATCCGTTCCGCTTGCTGGCGCACAACGGGGAAATCAACACCATCGAAGGCAACCGTCGTTGGGCACAGGCGCGCAGCAAGGTGTGGAAGACGCCGCGCTTCGACATCGCCGAATTCGACCCGGTGATTTCGATGCACGGCTCCGATTCGCAGAGCCTGGACAACATGCTCGAACTGCTGGTCGCTGGCGGCATGGATCTACTGCAGGCACTGCGCATCCTGATGCCACCGGCGAGCCAGTCGCTGGAGTTCAAGGATGCCGATCTGGCCGCGTTCTACGAGTTCCATGGGCTCAACGCCGAGCCGTGGGACGGTCCGGCGGGCATCGTCGCCTGCGACGGCCGCTACGCGGCGTGCATGCTCGACCGCAATGGACTGCGCCCGGCACGCTGGATGCTGACCTCCGACCGTCATTTCCTCGTCGCCTCCGAGGCCGGCGTGTGGGAACTGCCGGCCGAGCGCATCACCCGCAAAGGCAAGCTCGGCCCCGGCGAGATGATGGCCATCGACCTCAAGCGCGGCGACCTGCTCGACTCCGATGCGATCGACCGCATCAACCGCGGCCGTGCCCCATACAAGCAGTGGTTGCAACAAGGCGTGACCTATCTGCAGACCGAGCTGATCGATCCGTCGTTGGTCGAGGAACCGTTCGACGAGCGCACCCTGCGCAGCTACCACAAGCTGTTCCAGCTCAGCACCGAGGAAGTGGAACAGGTCCTGCGACCGTTGGCCGAGACCGAACAGGAAGCGACCGGCTCGATGGGCGACGACACCCCGATGGCGGTGCTCAGCCGCCACACCCGACCACTGTACGACTACTTCCGCCAGGCATTCGCGCAAGTCACCAACCCGCCCATCGATCCACTGCGGGAAGACTGTGTGATGTCGTTGACCACCCAGCTCGGCAGAGAGACCAACATTTTTCATACCGGTCCGGAGACGGTGAACCACGTCATCCTCAACTCGCCGGTGCTCAGCCAGCGCAAGCTGCGCCAGCTACTGAAGATGGAGCAGTACCAGCAGCACAACGCGCAGATCGACCTGTCATACAGCGTCGAGGAAGGGCTTGAAGCCGGGTTGAGGCGCATCTGCGCCGAGGCCGAGCAGGCCGCGCGCAACGGTAAAATCCTGCTGTTGCTGACCGACCGCTATCCGGTGCCGGAACGGCCGATGGCGCATGCACTGCTAGCCACCGGTGCGGTGCACCACCATCTCTCGCGCATCGGCCTGCGCTGCGACGTCAACCTGATCATCGAGACCGGCACCGCACGCGACCCGCACCACATGGCCTGCTTGTTGGGCTTCGGCGCCACGGCGGTGTATCCGTACCTGGCCTATCAAACGCTGTTCGACCTAGGCCGGCGCGGCATCCTGCTGCTGAAGAGCGACGGCGAACAAACCCAGATCGGCCGCAAGTACCGCAGGGGCATCTACAAGGGCCTGTCCAAGATCATCTCCAAGATGGGCATCTGCACGATCGCCAGCTATCGCGGCGCGCAGTTGTTCGAGATCGTCGGGCTGGACCCAGACGTGGTGGCGCTGTGCTTCCCGGAGACGAGCGCGCGCATCGGCGGGGTCGGTCTGGCGCGCCTGGACACCGAGGCACGGCAACTGGCCGCGCGCGCCTGGAACGACCTGCTCAAGCCAGAAGTGGGTGGCCTGCTCAAATACGTCCACGGCGGCGAGTACCACATGTACAACCCCGACGTGGTGCTGACCCTGCAACGCGCCACCCGCACCGGCACGCAGGCCGACTGGGCCGCGTATACCGCCGCAGTGCATGGGCGCCCAGCCTCGGCGTTGCGCGACCTGCTACAACTCAAGCGCGCCGAGACACCGACCCCGCTGGATCAAGTCGCCCCGGCCGAAGACCTGCTGCGACGTTTCGACACCGCCGCGATCAGCCTGGGCGCCCTGTCGCCGGAAGCGCACGAAGCGTTGGCGATCGCCATGAACCGACTCGGCGGGCGCAGCAATTCCGGCGAAGGCGGCGAGGATCCAGCGCGCTACGGCACCGAGAAACGCTCCAAGATCAAACAAGTGGCTTCCGGTCGCTTCGGCGTCACCCCCGAGTATCTGGTCAACGCCGAAGTGCTGCAGATCAAGATCGCACAGGGCGCCAAACCCGGCGAAGGCGGTCAACTGCCCGGCCACAAGGTCAACGAACTGATCGCGCGGCTGCGCTATGCGCGGCCCGGCATCGGCCTGATTTCGCCGCCGCCGCATCACGACATCTATTCGATCGAAGACCTGGCCCAGCTGATCTACGACCTCAAGCAGGTCAATCCGACCGCGCTGGTGTCGGTCAAGCTGGTCAGCCATGCGGGCGTGGGCACCATCGCCGCGGGTGTGGTCAAGGCAGGTGCCGACCTGATCACCGTGTCGGGCCACGACGGCGGCACCGGCGCCAGCCCGGTCAGCTCGATCCGCTACGCCGGCGTGCCGTGGGAACTGGGCGTGGCCGAGTCGCACCAGGCGCTAGTGGCCAACAATCTGCGTGCGCGCACCATTCTGCAAACCGACGGTGGCCTGAAAACCGGCCTGGACGTGGTCAAGGCGGCGATCCTGGGCGCGGACAGCTTCGGCTTCGGTACCGGGCCGATGATCGTGCTCGGCTGCAAGTACCTGCGCATCTGCCACCTCAACAACTGCGCCACCGGCGTTGCGACCCAGGACGAGCGCCTGCGCGCCAACCACTTCGTCGGCCTACCCGAACGCGTGGAGAATTTCTTCCGCCTGCTTGCCGAGGAAGTGCGGCAGTGGCTGTCGTACCTGGGCGTGCGTTCGCTCGACGACATCGTCGGTCGCACCGAGTTGCTGGAACAACTGCAGGTGTCGCCGCGCGAGGGCGTGCGTGTGGATCTGTCGCGGCTGCTCAAGGACATGCACCATGACGGTGGCCATTGCGCCGCGCAACGGCTGTACGAATCGCCGGACAGCCTGGCCACGCAGATGGACGGCCTGCTCGCCGACGCCATCGCGCACAAGCGCGGCGGCGAACACCGCTTCCTGATCCACAACACCGACCGCTCGATCGGCGCACGCCTATCCGGCACCATCGCCCGCACCCACGGCAACCATGGCATGGACGATGCGCCGCTGACCCTGCGCTTCCGTGGTTCGGCCGGGCAGAGCTTCGGCGCGTTCAACGCCGGCGGCCTGCATCTGGAATTGGAAGGCGAGGCCAACGACTACGTCGGCAAGGGCATGGCCGGCGGTCGCCTAGTGGTGCGGCCCCCACGCGGCGCGCGCTTCGAGGCGCGCAGCACCGCGATCATCGGCAATACCTGCCTATACGGCGCGACCGGCGGGGAACTGTTCGCCGCCGGTCGCGCTGGCGAGCGCTTCGCGGTGCGCAACTCCGGCGCGCTGGCGGTGATCGAAGGCGCCGGCGACCATTGCTGCGAATACATGACCGACGGCATCGTGCTAGTGCTGGGCAAGGTCGGGCTGAACTTCGGTGCCGGCTTCACCGGCGGCCTGGCCTACGTCCTCGATGTGGACCGCGATTTCGTCGACCGCTACAACCACGAACTGATCGACATCCATCGCATCTCCGCCGAAGGCTTCGAACGCCATCGCCAGCACCTGCACAAACTGATCAGCCGTCACCGCGAACTGACCGGCAGCATCTGGGCGCAGCAGATTCTCGACGAGTTCCGCGACTACGTCGGCAAGTTCTGGCTGGTCAAACCCAAGGCCGCCAGCATCGAGTCGCTGACCGAATCGCTGCGCCGCGCCGCCTGAGCGTCCACGCGCCGGCTGCCCCGCAATACGCCACGCTTTACGAGATCTTTCCATGAGCCGCAAGCAAGCTTTCCAGTTCCTCGACCTGCCCCGGCAGATGCCGCAACGCATCCCGGTGGAATTGCGCACCTCCGGCGACTGGAACGAGCTATACGGCAAGTTCGACAAGGCCGACGCGCAGTACCAGGCCGGGCGTTGCCTGGATTGCGGCAACCCCTACTGCAGCTGGAAATGCCCGGTGCACAACGCCATCCCGCAATGGCTGCAACTGGTGCAGGAAAACCGCATCGAAGAAGCCGCGGCGCTGTGCCACAGCACCAATCCGCTGCCGGAAGTGTGCGGTCGGGTGTGTCCGCAGGATCGTCTATGCGAAGGCAGTTGCACGCTGGAGGAATTCGGTGCGGTGACCATCGGCGCGGTGGAGAAGTACATCGTCGACACCGCGCTGCAAAACGGCTGGCGCCCGGATCTGAGCCAGGTCCAAGCGACCGACAAGCGCGTGGCCGTCATCGGCGCCGGTCCCGCCGGGCTGAGCTGCGCCGATCGCCTGGCACGTGCCGGCATCCAGGCAATGGTGTACGACCGCTACGAGCAAATCGGTGGCCTGCTGCAATTCGGTATCCCCAGCTTCAAACTCGACAAGAGCGTGATCGGCAAGCGCCGCGAGGTCCTCGAAGGCATGGGCGTGCAATTCCGCCTGGGCGTGGAGATCGGCCGCGACATCCGTCTGGAACACCTGCTCGACGAGTACGACGCGGTGTTCCTCGGCACCGGCGCCTACCGCTACACCGACGGCGGCCTGCCCGGCCAGGAGTTGCCCGGCGTGCTGCCAGCGCTGCCATTTTTGGTGCAGAACAGCCGCATCGTTGGCGGCAATGATCCCTGGGGCCGACCAATCGCCGGCTGGGAAGACAAGATCGCACTGCCGGACCTCAGCGGCAAACGCGTGGTGGTCCTGGGCGGCGGCGATACCGGCATGGACTGCGTGCGCAGTGCGATCCGCTTGGGTGCGAACAAGGTCACCTGCGCCTACCGCCGCGACGAAGCCAACATGCCCGGCTCCGCGCGCGAAGTGGCCAACGCACGCGAAGAAGGCGTGCGCTTCCTGTTCAACCGTCAACCGCTGGCGGTGGAAGCCAATGCCGCCGGCAATGTCGCAGGCGTGCGCGTAGTGCAAACCCGGCTCGGCGAACCGGATGCGCATGGGCGTCAGGCCGCCGTGCCGGTGGAAGGCAGCGAATCGGTACTGGAAGCGGACGTGGTCATCATCGCCTTCGGTTTTTCGCCCAGTGTTCCGGAGTGGCTGGCCGCACACGGCGTGGAGGGCAGCGCCAACGGCCGGATTCTTGCCGGCGGCGACGACCGCCTGCCATACCAGACCAGCAACCCCAAACTGTTCGCCGGCGGCGATGCCGTGCGTGGTGCCGACTTGGTCGTGACCGCCGTGGCCGAGGGCCGCGATGCGGCCGCCAGCATCGTCCAGTGGATCGGCAGCCACCTGTCAGTGGCCCGCGATGCCGCAGCCTGAGCGCAACGCATAGCAACATCCGAAAATGCCCGCGCTGCGGCCGTCAGTGCATAGGTCATCGCTAGGCCAATGCAGAGCTGCACGGTGCCCACCGTTTCCGGCAGGGACAAGGCGCCGGTACACAGGACGATTGAGTCTGCACTGTCATCCGGCGCAGACTATCGTCTCTCTATCCAACACGGATCGATGCATGCGCCTGGGCTTGGCCGCCAACCGATTACACCACGAGGGCGAGGACGCGGCCCTGTTCCGCTGGTTGCGTACCTGCGAGACCGGCATCCGCGAACTGCAGCTCGGCCTGCATGCTGTCGGCCGTACCCACGACGCAATCGTGCGCGCCGGCCTGCTGTCCCACTATGCAGGACTCAAGCGTTATCCGTTAGGTCGCGAAGGCGGGTTGATGAAACTGGTCGCCGAAGTGGTCGGGCTGGAAGGCACACAACGCACGCTTGACGGAGCGATTTATCTCATCGACCCCGTCGATCCGTCGTCGATCTTTCCCGAGGCGATTGCACTCAAGCGTCAATGCGTGATCCACGCCAAGCCCTTCATCTCCACCGTCGCCAGCGCTCGCGACTGGATCGAGATGGAGCGCATACATGCCGGACTGGCCGCAGACCCCGGTGCCGACGACCTGCACAGGCTGGAACAGCATACGCTGGCACTGATCGCGCACGACGCGATGAAACCACAGATGATCGCCTTCGCCAGCGAGCATTTCGATCTGCTGTCGCGCTTCGCTAACCGCGTCGCCACTGGTACCACAGGCCAACAGCTCAACGAATTAGCCTGGAGCCGTGGCTGGCCACAGGGCCAGGACTGGGTGCAGCGCTACCAAAGCGGTCCGATGGGCGGCGACGCACAGATCGCAGATCGTGTCCTGGAGGGGCGCTGCCACCGTGCGATCTTCTTCGAAGACCCGCATGTAGCCCGTCAGCACGAAGCAGACATACAGTTACTGGAGCGGGCGGTGGCGACGGTAAGTGATATAGCGGTGTGCATGAGTTCGCCATTGGTTGCTGGCCGGTGGGCTTCGGCAGCGCAAAAGCGAGCAGGCAGCGGTTGAGGAGAGAGATTGGCTGGGACAGTGCTTGGGGATTCGTGTTCAAGCACGTGTCTTATCAGCATTGTGGAGCGTTTGGCTTTTGATGGTGCAATAAAAAATCCCCGTCTTTTAGGGACGGGGATTAGGGGTGAAGCCCCTGGCGATGACCTACTCTCGCATGGCTTGAGCCACACTACCATCGGCGCAGCTGCGTTTCACTTCCGAGTTCGGGATGGGATCGGGTGGTTCCACAGCGCTAATTTCACCAGGGAGACGGTTGGAGTGTCGCCGTTGTCGTTCGGTACTGTTTTTATGGGTACCGAGGACGGGATGGCGCCAGCCTCTCATGGGGTGTGATGTAGCGAGCGATTGTGAAGCATTCGACGTGTGTCGTGCTAAGGAATGCTTTGGAAGCACCTTGAGGTTATATGGTCAAGCCGCACGGATCATTAGTATCAGTTAGCTCAATGCATTGCTGCACTTACACACCTGACCTATCAACCACGTAGTCTACATGGTTCCTTTAGGGGACTTGTGTCCCGGGAGATCTCATCTTGAGGCGCGCTTCCCGCTTAGATGCTTTCAGCGGTTATCGCTTCCGAACATAGCTACCCGGCAATGCCACTGGCGTGACAACCGGAACACCAGAGGTTCGTCCACTCCGGTCCTCTCGTACTAGGAGCAGCCCCTCTCAAATCTCCAACGCCCATGGCAGATAGGGACCGAACTGTCTCACGACGTTCTGAACCCAGCTCGCGTACCACTTTAAATGGCGAACAGCCATACCCTTGGGACCGACTACAGCCCCAGGATGTGATGAGCCGACATCGAGGTGCCAAACACCGCCGTCGATATGAACTCTTGGGCGGTATCAGCCTGTTATCCCCGGAGTACCTTTTATCCGTTGAGCGATGGCCCTTCCATACAGAACCACCGGATCACTAAGACCTACTTTCGTACCTGCTTGATCCGTCGATCTTGCAGTCAAGCACGCTTATGCCTTTGCACACAGTGCGCGATGTCCGACCGCGCTGAGCGTACCTTCGTGCTCCTCCGTTACTCTTTAGGAGGAGACCGCCCCAGTCAAACTACCCACCATACACGGTCCCCGATCCGGATTACGGACCTAGGTTAGAACGTCAAGCACGACAGGGTGGTATTTCAAGGATGGCTCCACCACAGCTAGCGCCATGGTTTCATAGCCTCCCACCTATCCTACACAGACGAACTCAACGTTCAGTGTAAAGCTATAGTAAAGGTTCACGGGGTCTTTCCGTCTTGCCACGGGAACGCTGCATCTTCACAGCGATTTCAATTTCACTGAGTCTCGGGTGGAGACAGCGCCGCTGTCGTTACGCCATTCGTGCAGGTCGGAACTTACCCGACAAGGAATTTCGCTACCTTAGGACCGTTATAGTTACGGCCGCCGTTTACTGGGGCTTCGATCAAGAGCTTCGCCTTGCGGCTGACCCCATCAATTAACCTTCCAGCACCGGGCAGGCGTCACACCCTATACGTCCACTTTCGTGTTTGCAGAGTGCTGTGTTTTTGATAAACAGTCGCAGCGGCCTGGTTTCTGCGACCCTCTTCAGCTATAGCTCGCACGAGCCACCAAAAAGGGTGCACCTTCTCCCGAAGTTACGGTGCCATGTTGCCTAGTTCCTTCACCCGAGTTCTCTCAAGCGCCTGAGAATTCTCATCCTACCCACCTGTGTCGGTTTACGGTACGGTCTGCGTAAGCTGAAGCTTAGGAGCTTTTCCTGGAAGCGTGGTATCAGTGACTTCGTCTCAAAGACTCGTCTCGGTGCTCGGTCTTAAAGGACCCCGGATTTGCCAAGGATCCAAACCTACCGCCTTTCCCCGGGACAACCAACGCCCGGTACACCTAACCTTCTCCGTCCCTCCATCGCACTTACGCGAGGTGCAGGAATATTAACCTGCTTCCCATCGACTACGGCTTTCGCCCTCGCCTTAGGGGCCGACTCACCCTGCGCCGATTAACGTTGCGCAAGGAAACCTTGGGCTTTCGGCGTGCGGGTTTTTCACCCGCATTATCGTTACTCATGTCAGCATTCGCACTTCCGATACCTCCAGCAGACTTCTCAATCCACCTTCGCAGGCTTACGGAACGCTCCTCTACCGCGCATCGCTTAACGCGATGCACCCCAAGCTTCGGTTCACTGCTTAGCCCCGTTAAATCTTCCGCGCAGACCGACTCGACCAGTGAGCTATTACGCTTTCTTTAAAGGGTGGCTGCTTCTAAGCCAACCTCCTGGCTGTCTATGCCTTTCCACATCGTTTTCCACTTAGCAGTGAATTTGGGACCTTAGCTGTGGGTCTGGGTTGTTTCCCTTTTCACGACGGACGTTAGCACCCGCCGTGTGTCTCCCATACAGTCCGTCTCGGTATTCGGAGTTTGCAATGGTTTGGTAAGTCGCGATGACCCCCTAGCCATAACAGTGCTCTACCCCCGAGAGGATACATATGAGGCGCTACCTAAATAGCTTTCGAGGAGAACCAGCTATCTCCGGGTTCGATTAGCTTTTCACTCCTAATCACACCTCATCCCCTACCTTTGCAACGGGAGTGGGTTCGGGCCTCCAGTCAGTGTTACCTGACCTTCACCCTGGGCATGACTAGA
>NZ_CP046570.1:3652500-3724581 GCF_009931595.1 Xanthomonas albilineans
GTCGGGGATGTCCTGCAATTTGGCCAACTGGGGGTTACCGGCCCAGTTGACCGTGCGCACCTGCTCGCGGCGGGTCCATAGCAAGGCGCTGCGCGACTGCGGCATCAACGGCACGAAGATGAAACCGGCCGCGAGCGGGGCCAGATCAGCCAGCGCCGGAAAGGTCTGGCCGATCTGATCGGTGTGTAGCGCGCCGACGGCATCGTGGCGCAAGGCTTCATGGTGGGTATCCTCGATCTGTTCGCGGATGCGCGCCAGATCCTCGATCGCCGGCATCATGCCGTGGCGGGTAACGTGATCCCCGTGGAAAACCGCCACGCCATCGGCATCCACCACGTCGAGCAGGTCCGAGGCCATCTCATCGAGCATGCTGGCGGTCAGCATCTCGGCGTCGTTGAAGTTGGTAATCAGTTTTTCCCGCAAGGTCAGCAGCATCGACTCGGTGCGCGCACGCGCCACTGCGGTCAGCGCACCGATCCGACCGGCCAGCGCGCGGCTGACCGCATCGGCGACGTCGCGCATCTCGTGATTGCAGAAATACGGGCGATAGTGATGGCAAGCCACCAGCCCCCATAGCGCATCGTTGACCACGATCGAGGTGACCAAGGTGGCGGTGACGCCCATGTTGGCGAGGTATTCCAGATGCACCGGCGAGACACTGCGCAGGCTCACGTCGCTCAGGTCCAGCGGCGCGTGCAAACGCGGGTGCAAGGTAGGCTGGATCGGCGACGGCATATAGCCGACGTCGACGATCTGGCGCACGCGGTTGCGCAGATACAGCGCACGCGCCTGGGCTGGGATATCGGTGGCCGGGTAGTGCAGGCCGAGGTACGGCTCCAGCTCCGCCGCGCGCGCCTCGGCAACGACATCGCCATTCCACTCTTCATCGAAGCGGTAGATCATCACCCTGTCGTAGCCGATCAGCGCACGCAGGCTCTTGGCGGCGCGCTGGCAGGCATCTTCGATGTTGGTGTCGGACTCGAGCCGCCGCAGCACCGGCAACGCCTCGCGCAAGGTGGCATCGGCCAGCGGCGCATCGCGCAGTTCCAGTTCCAGCAGCCATTGCTCTGGATACAGATGCCAGGCGCCAACCCAGCGTTGTGCCGACATCGCGGTGTCGTGCCGAAACGCGATGTCGACATACGCGAGGTGACTAGGCTCGGTCGCGTCAGGCAGCAACCGCGTACGCGGATCCTCAACCGCGAGAATGCTGTCGTAGCGCTGCCTCAGTAGTTCCTCCAGCGGCTGGCCGAATAGATCGGCGGCAGTGGCGCTGGCCTGCACGATGCAACCATCGCTGGGTTCGATCACCAACAACACGCCATACGGCTGCACCGACCCGGGGATATGGATCGGCTCACGCGCACACGCGTCCATATCCAGAGGCGCGATGGAATCACTCATGCGGCAGTCTCCAGGGCAAGATGGGTATGGAAATGCGCGAACATGGTCCGCGCGCCGTCGATCGCGGCCTGTCGCCGTGCCGGGGTGGTCAGGGCCTGTTCGAGGCGCTGCTGAAAATGTCGCCAAGCATCCGGATCGGCGTTGCCCAGTTCGAAATAGCGCAACGCCGATGCGGATTCGGCCAGACGCGCGCGCAATTGCCGGGCAATCACTCGCCCCCCCAGCCGCGAGCCCTCGACGACATAAAGCATGCCCCAGCCGCTACCGGCAGCATGCGCGGGTGGTGCCGGCAGTAACGCCGGCGGTGGCACCTGCAATGCAAGCAGATCCTGGACCAACAGTGGAATGCGCGGCTGGTAGCGCCATCGAGCATCGCCGCAATCGCGCAGCCAGGCCGCCTCGCGCTGCTCCCAACCGGCCAACACGGCATGGTGGCGACGCAACAGCTGCGCGTAATCGCACAACGACAAGGTGCCACTCATCAAAGCTCGCATCGTCGGCAAGCGTTCGACGGCCTCGTGCTGCGATGCGGTGGCCTCGCGCAGCAAACGCGATGCGGTAAACGGCAGGACGGTTCCATCGGGAGGCGGCATCATGGAGGCGGCTGGCAGCAGCAGCACGATTGGCCGCGATGAAGAGAACACACAGCGTAGCAACGCCGATGGCACGCTGCCAGACAGGCAAGGCGTGGCCGCCGACACAAGCTGAGCGGTTCATGCCATGCGCGATATGCGAACGGTTATAAGACCACTATAAGACCACCCACAGGCGGCGTAAGGCACACCGCAGACACCGACCAGCACCCGCCGCCTCAGAGTGGCGCGACCGCGATTGTCTGCTGCAGCACGTGGCGGGCGCCCGGTGCCAGTTCGATCACCTCCGGTCCGGCGTTGGCCGGCTCCAGGCACACGAACTGGCACCAGTGGGATCCCACGTCGACCATCGCGTGGGCCCCGGCTTCGCCCGGATTCCACGCCACCAGGGTGCGGCTGCCGCTGCTAGCGAGATGAATCCGACGCTGCAGGCCCGGATCGAGCAGGGTGTAGCGGCCGCCGGCATCGATGTAGATGCGGTCGCTACGGCCTGGATCGCGCGGATCCTGCAAGGTCCAATCGCCCTGCTGACGATGCACCGTGGCGTAGCCGTCGAACTTGTCCAGGTAATCGAGCCCGTCCAGGCCCTGCACCCGCACCTGGGTGGCGTCGGCAACCCGAAAATAATTGTGCAGGGCTTGGGTGATGCGTGCCGGAGCCGTGCCGATGTTGTCGGTGATCAGGCGCTGCTCCAACGTGGCGCCGATCCGCAGATGCAGGCGCAAGCGCAATGACAGCGCGTCGACGTCTAGCGGTACCAAGGTCAAGACCAGGCTACCGTCGGCCTCTCGCTGCGCCTCCTGCCACTGCCACTGCACCGTGCGCACGACACCGTGCGCGGGTACGGCGTCGGTCTGACCTTGGCGACCGAAATACGGCCAGCACACCGGCGTGCCACCGCGGATCGGGGTCGGCGTCGGCTGCGCACTCGGCGACAACCACAGGACGTCGGTGCCGCCCTTGGGCACGAACGACAGAACCTGCCCGCCAAACAGGCTGATCGCAGCGATGGACTGCGCCGTGTCCACCAGCAACGAAGGATAGCCGTGGAAATCGGCTACGCTCAGACCGAGGACGTCGGACATGGGCTGCATGCTCCGTGGCGCGCTGATGTGGACATACCCATGCTAGCGAGCGGGCGAGGGAGCGCCGTGGTCGCTTTGCCGACGGATGGCGATGACGAATGTGCGGGTACGGGTGCGGAAGGCGCTTTGGCAGGCGTCGCGGGTGCCTCACGGCGCAACGCGTCGAGGATGCGCTGCCCGGCGCGGCCATCGACCGGCTGCAAGCCCAACCGTTGCTGCTCAGCCTGGATGGCACGGCGGGTGGCGGTGCCGATCATGCCATCGGCCTGGCCGATCGCATACCCGCGCGCCAATAGCAAGGTCTGTAGTTCGCGCCGCTCCGCGCGGCCCAGTCCGGGATCGTCGGTCGGCCAGGCAGCGACCAGCCCGGGCTTGCCGCGCAGGCGGTCGGACAACAACGCAATGGCCAGCGCATAACTTTCGGCGGCGTTGTAGGCATAGATCGCATCGTAGTTACGGAACACCAGGAACGCGGGGCCATGCTCGCCGGCCGGCAACAGCAGCGCCGCTGGCGTTTGCGTCGCCAGCGCAGGGAGGGCGCGGCCATCGGCGGCGGTCAGCCCGCGCGCGCGCCAGTCCGCCAGCGGCCGGCGTTGCGTGCGCCCGGCGTGCGCCGAATCGAAACCGTCCGGCAACTTCACCTCCAGCCCCCACGGCTGTCCGCTCTGCCAACCGGACAGCTTGAGGTAGTGCGCGGTGGAGGCCAGTGCATCGGGGAGACTGGCGACCAAGTCGCGGCGGCCATCGCCATCGCCGTCCACCGCGATACGCGCGTAGGTGCTGGGCATGAACTGGGTATGGCCGAAAGCGCCTGCCCAGGAGCCGGTCAGCCCTTCGGGCTTTAGATCGCCGGCTTGCAGCAGCTTCAACAACGCGAACAGTTCGCCGCGAAAGAACGGCTGACGGCGGCCGTTGCACGCCAAGGTCAACAGCGACACCAACAATGGACGTTTGCCCGTGCTGCGACCGTAATCGCTCTCCACGCCCCACACCGCGACCACCGTCTGCGCATCCACGCCGTATTGCTGCGCCACGTGCGCGAGCAGATCGCGGTGGGCGCTCAGCATCGCACGACCATCGTCGATGCGTTGGGTATCGACCAAGCCGGCCAGATAATCCCAGATCGGCGTGGTGAACTCGGGTTGCGCATCAAGGAGCGGTAACACGCTCATGTCCGGTTGCAGGCCGGCGGTGAAGCGATCGAAAGCCGCTGCTGTCACCCCATTTTTGCCGGCGGCGGTGCGCAGGCCCGCGACGCAGGTGGCGAAGGCCGGGTCCACTGCCGATGCACTGGCGGACGCGGCGGACGGGGTTTGCGCGATGGCACACGGCACCACGCACAGCAAGGCCCAAGCGAAACGCAGCATCGAAACTTCCTCGCCGACAACAGGCCGCACATCATAAACAACCGCATCGCACACGCCACTCACCCGGCGACGGCGACGCGACGCTCAATCCAGCGCGTCGAGGTAGTACCAGCACCCGTCCTCGCGCACGAAGCGGCTGTGTTCGGTCATGCGCACCGCGCTGCCGCCGCCGATGCGATAGCGCGCCAGAAACGCGACCTCGGCACGCGCCTCGCCGGTGTTCACGACCCGCTGCACTGTAAGGCCGAGCCAAACGGTGCGCGGATCGATGTCCACCTGCGCTGGGCGCGTGGACGGATACCAACTGGCGCGCAGGTAATCGGCATCGCCGCGCACATACGCACTGTAGCGCGCGCGCATCAGCGACTCGGCATCCGGCGCGGCAGCACCCGCATGGTAGAGCCCGCAGCACTGCGCGTAATCGCGCGGGCGGCCGCAGGGACAGGGATCGGCAAGACGCGGGGCGGACCGGGACATCCGCAAATTGTGCCGGCTGCCGCGACGCGCTGCACGCGGCGAGCGCCATGGCGGCCGACCACGGCTATGCTGGCCGCCCCTTTGCACGGAGCCTTCGCGTGCTGGAATCGATTCCCACCGAACTACCGTGGCTGCTATGCATCGCTTTCAGCGCGGGACTGGTGGACGCGGCGGTGGGCGGTGGCGGCTTGATCCAGTTGCCGGGGCTGTTCGCGACCCTGCCACAGCAAGCCCCCGCCCTGCTGTTGGGGACCAACAAGTTCAGTTCGATGGCCGGCACCGGCGCGGCCACCTGGCGCTACACACGCCATGTGCGCTTGCCATGGCGACCAGTGCTGTATGCGACGGCGGCGGCGTTCGCGTTCTCTTTCCTCGGTGCCACTGCGGTCAGCCTGTTGCCGAAACAGGCCGTGCGACCGCTGATCCTGGTGCTGCTGATCGCGATGCTGGGATACACGCTGCTCAAGAAGGACTTCGGCGCCTTGCACCGGCCACGCCACATCGGTCGCCGTGAACTGGTGATCGCGCTGACGATGGGCGCGGCGATCGGTTTCTACGACGGTTTCTTCGGCCCGGGTACCGGCAGCTTCCTGATCTTCCTGTTCATCCGTTTCTTCGGCCTGGATTTCCTGCGCGCCTCGGCCGCAGCGAAGGTGGTCAATCTGGCGACCAACCTGGCCGCGCTGTGCTTCTTCTTACCCAGCGGGCAAGTGCTGCTGGCCGCGGCGCTACCGATGGCGGCGGCCAACGTGGCCGGCGCGATGACCGGCACGCGGCTGGCGCTGCGCGGCGGCACACCCCTGATCCGGCGATTGTTCCTGGTGTTGGTGGTGGTGCTGATCGGCAAGATGGGCTGGGATGTGCTGCACTAAGAGTGGCTAACAAAACGTCGCGAGTCTGTGTCGGATGGGCGTTGACAGCGCGTAGGAAACGCAATCTACAGGCAGTACATAAGGATTCCGAACACTACCCGCGCCCGTCCGACAGAGACGCCGTAGTTTGGCCAGCTACTCTAAGGCATGCCGGTTCGGCGCACGCCTACGCGTTTTACTCACCGAGCGCGGCACGGATGCGGGGCCACGCGTAGTTCCAGGCAATGCGCTCCTGCTCCAGGCGCGGCGCGGGACCGAAGCGACCGCTGCGCAGGCCGGTGTACAAGGTTTGCTCAGCCGCGCTCAGTGCGTCCAGCCGCTGCGCGCGATGCTGGCGGCGCTCGTGTCCCCACAGGTTGGACGGCGTATCACGCAACGTGGTTTCGTCCATCAGCAACGCGACCGTCTGCGGCGCGTGCCGGCGCAGGCGATGCAGGATCGCCAAGCCATGCGTGTCGATGTCGCCCCAGTAGTACAGCGGCAATGGTCGCAACCACTCGATGGCGCGCACGTAGTCCACGGCATAACCGCGCGCCATCAGCACCAGCGTGCCGGGCAGGTCCTCGCAAGCCAGGCCAGTCTCGCGGTTCTCCACGATCAACACCTGGCGTACCGGCAGTTGCAACGCGGCGACCTGGGCAATCGGCGCGTGCACGTCCTCCAGGCCGCCGAGCCGCGCGCGCAGTGCCGGATCGAGCAGGCGCAGGCGCACCCGGTCGGGTGCGCGGCGCAGTCCGGACAGACTGTCGAAGCTGCGCTGTTCGGCAATGCCACGCAGCCCGGCCAGCCAATCGGCGATAACTCCGCGGCGCGGCTCGATCCATTTGCTGTCGATGCCGGCAATCGGCAACTGGCGCAGGAACAGGCCGTTGTCGGGATGTGCATGCAGCCAATCGACGACCGCGATCAAACGCGCGAAATCGCCCTCCGGCGCATCGGCGAGCAGATCGAACTGCCGGTGCACGCGCGCGGCAAGTCCCGTCGTCTGCGGCCAGCGTTGGGCCAGCAACGCGCAGCGCTGGCGCGCCTGCTGCCAACGCGCTCCTTCGCCGAGCGCGCTGGCGGCCTCGCTGGCATCGGCATGCCAAACCTGCGGCAAACGTTGCAGGCCCAGTTGCGACCATTTCACCTCGCCCCACTCCACCCGCCCCGGCAAGGCCGTGCCGCGCCATGCCTGCAGCCATTGCCCGAACGCGGCGAACCCAGCACTGGCCTGCGCCTGGGTCGGCACCCGTAACGCGATCGGCGCCGGGGTGGCGGCATCTATCAGCAGGCACCACGGTGCAACCGCCACTGCGAGCGCAAGGCCGCCAGCGCGGCGTCGGGAAGCAACATCGGCGCGGCGCGCGTCATCCGGATCAGGTCTTAGGTGATGCGTCAGCGGTGACGCGCCGGCGCGACGTGCTGCCCGTCGGCGCAGCGATTTCGACCAGCTCAGCCGCAGTCGGGTCTGCAGTGCGCGCACGTTCGGGCAGCTTCAATCGCTTGGCATCCTCGTCGTATTCGATCAGCAACACACCCGAATCATGACGGCCACTGATCTCCACGAAGCAGGCACCACCGATGAACGGTTCCAGCGTCATCACCGATTTCAACGGCGTGGCCACCACCATCTGGAAGCCGAAGTTCGCGAAGATATTCATCGCCAGCGCGGTGAATTCGTTGTCGGCCTTGTCGAACGCTTCGTCCAGCACCACTGCACAATAACGCGGCAGTTCGCCGTCCTCGCCGCCGAGCTGGTAGCGCAACGCCGCGGCCAAGCAGGTGGTGGCCAGCTTCTGCCTCTGGCCGCCGGATTTGCCGGCGCCGCTGCGATAAATCTCCACCTGCTGGCGGGTGGCGGCATCCAGTTCCACGCCGACGAACTCCACGTGCAGGCGCACGTCCAGCACCAGTTCCCGCCAGCGCTTGTCTTCGCCCTCCTGCGAACCGAGCCGGCGTACCAGCGCGCGCAGCACGGCGAACTGCTGCTCGGCCAGTTCGCGCTGTTCGGTCTGGTGATGACCGAGCACCTCGCGCAGGCATTGCTGGAATTCGATCACCTCGGGCAAACGGCGCTCGCTCAATTCGATGGTCAGCAAAGTGCCGCGATTGAACGGCACCTGTTCGAGACTGGCGTTGACTTCGTCCAGGCGCTGAGCGATAGACTTGCGCGCCTCGGCGGCATGCCGTTGCAACGCCAGCAAATTGTTTTTGCTTTGACTCTGCAACAGATCGAAGAAGCGCGCTTCGTGTTGCGGCAGACCATCGCGTTCCAGGCGCTGCAAGCGGGCGAGGAAGTCGTCGGCGCCGGAGAGGCTGACGCTGAAATCGCCACTGTCTTCCGGCCACTGCTGGCAGTAGCGGCGAAAGCAGCCTAGCAGCAACTGCTCCAACCGATGGTGTTCCTGCTGGCTGGTGCCGAGCTGGGCTTCGATACCGCGTTCCAGATTGCGGAACAGATCGGCCAGGTTGTCCAGGCTCAACGTGCCGAGCACCTCCAGGCGCTCGCCGAGGCCCTGGCGTTGCAGCGGCGTGAGGACGCGCGCGTCGGCATCGGCACATTCCAGGCGCTGCTTTTCCAGGCGCGCGCGCTCCTTGCCGAGCACCACCCGCTCGCTGCGGACATCTTGATAGGTGCGGTCGGCATGTTGGATGTCGGCGCGTGCGCGGTCGATCGCCTCGGCCAGGGCGCGCAGGTTGGCGTCGCCTTCGCGCAACTGGCGCAGCGCCTGCGCGATGTCGTCCAGTCGCTGCAAGGGCGCGGCCACATCGATCTCGTCCCAGCCCAGATTGGCCAGGGTGTGCTGCGCCAGACGCTGCATGCCCGCGCGTTCGCGGCGGGCGCGCAACGCCACCACGTCGGCATCGCAGGCGGCGATGCGCGCGGCCAGTTCCTGGCCCTCGCGCTCGAACAAGGCCCGTTTGTCGCGGTTATCGAAGCCCAACAGCCAGCGCCGGCGGTCACCGATGGCATGGCGGTCGTCCTTTTCGTAACGCTCACCAGGATGTTTGATCTGGCCTTCGCGGGTCATACCGCGTTCGGCCTGCCGCAACGCCTTGGCGCTGTCCACACAGTCGTAGTCAAAACGCTTGCCCAGTTCCCGGCGCAGCCAGCCAGCGAAGGCATGTTCGCGCAGTTCCAGCTTGTGCAGCAGCGACACCGACCCAGGCGCGCTGGCAGAGGACAGCGCCTGCGCGTTGTCGCGTACCCGGTAATAGACCAGGCGAATCCCCAAGTGCGTGCGGTTGACCCAATCGGCCACGTCCGCGTAGTGGCGTTCGTCCACCAGCAACGATTGCGCGAAACCATGCAATACGCGCTCGATGGCACCGCGCCAGGCGGCTTGGTCGGCACGTACCTGGATCAACTCGCCAACGAACGGCAGCGCCGCCTCCGGCACGCCTGTATCGGCGCTCAGCCGCGCGCGCAGCGCCTGCATCGGTGCTGGAATGTTGGAGGGATTGCGCGTGAGCGTTTCGATTTCGGCGCGCACCTCGGCGAAGCGTTTTTCGTCCTCAGCCTTGACCGCCATGCGTTGGAGGATCGCCTCGTCCAGTTCGGCGGCCGCACGCTGTCCATCCTCCAGCGCCGCGCGCGCCTGCGCGGCCTGTTCGGCGAAACCATGCGCACTGCCGGCCAGCGCCTGCTCCAGCACACCACAGGCCTGTTCGGCGTGGGTCCGCTTGGCCGCGCGGCGGTCGCGCTCGGCCTCCACCTGGGCGTGTTCGCGCTCCAGCGCATCGATGCGTTCGCCACCTTGTGCGCGCCGCTGCGCTTCCAGATCGTCGAGGCGACGCTGGTGGTTCTCCAATGCGGCACGCCGCTGGCCTTCTTCGCCGGCCAGCCCACGATCCTGGGTGTCCAGCGCTTGCAACCGCGCATCCAGCAAGGCCAGGCGGCGCTGCTCGCGATAGGGATCCAAGCCGAGCTTGAGTTCCTCCAGCTCGCTGCGCTGACGGCGCAAGACCATCAACTCGGCATGATAGTCGCGCGCCGGGGCCAGGGTTTCGACTTGGCAGCGCGCGGTCACCACTGCCTGATGCGCGCCATCCAACTCGGCGAAATCGCCAAGCAGCCGTTCGGCGGCATCAAAGGTCTTGGGCTCTTCGAGCATGAAACCGCGCAGGAAGGCATTGAGATCGCCCAGGTTCTTCGCCGACTGGGTCTTGTGCAGCAAGCGCAGCGCCGTTTCGTTGCCGATGCCAAGCTGGTGACGGAAACACTCGGCATAGCCGGCGAAGCTGTCGAAGTGATGCACGTCGGACAGGCGCTGCTTGAGCTTGCGCAGATCCAGGTCGAAGCCGGCCAGATCGGTGGCGATATCGAACGCGCGCTCGGCCACCATGTAGTGCTTGCGCACATCGCCGGCCGCAGCGCCGCTACCGGCGATCCAGAACAACCGCACCAGGCTGACCACGCGCTCTTCGCCGTCACGGTATTCCAGCACCAGCGCGGTCCAGGTGGCGCCCTTGCGTAGGTATTGGGTGGCGATTTCGCCGGAAGCGCTGTCTTGCTGGTCGGCCCAGGCACCGCGCACGTAGGACACCAGATTGCGGTCGCGCCCGCTGCGTTCGGCCTCGCGGGCGGCGGCGTTGAAATCGACGATGTTCGGCGGCGTCAGCAATGCCGACATCGCGTCCAGCAAGGTGGATTTACCAGAACCGGAACGGCCGACGAACAAGAAACCGCGCGCGGCGATCGGCACCTCGGTCAGGCCAGAAAACGTGCCCCAGTTATAGACCTGCAGGCGCCGCATACGGAACTGTTGCAGACGCGGATCGGGCAGATCGCAGGCAAACAAGCTGGAAGACGCGGAAGATTTCATCGGCACAGCCTAGAGCGTGTATGCACGTCGAATGGGTTGCGTTGGTGGTCAGCGGTGCGATGGTGGTGGTGCATGGTATCGCTAGCCGTCACCAGACACATCTGCGGCCGCATCACTGTTTTCCACGGATTCCGGCGCCTCGCGTAGTTCGCGGTAGACCTGGGCCAATGCGGCCACATCCTCTGCGGAGAACAATAATTTGAGTGCTGGTGAGACTTCGCAACGCTCTTCTTCACCACGCAGGCGGGTCAAGACGTGGTTTTCCTTCATTTTTTGCACAGCATTGCCGACACGACGCAGGAAACCGGCACGGTCGGTCGACAGGTTCTTTTCGTACACCGCCAACGCGTCGCTCAACTGTGCTTCCTCCACCACCGCGCGGACCCCGCGCGCATCGGCTTCGGCCAATTGTTGGCGCAGGTGCAGCAGCAACACCGAATCGATGAAGGTCAGCGGCGCCGAGCGCAGCAGCACCGGTGTTTCCAGTTCGCCGGTGTCGGCCTGACGGGTGAACGCGATACCGGCTTCGCGGTCCAGCACCAACTCCAGGAACAACTCCGACAGCGCGCTGCGGATCGCCGCTTCGTTGCGCAACAACGCCGGCCATAGCTTGCTGTGCCGCTGCGCGTCCACGCTCGGGCCGCTGAGCAACTGGCACAGCGCACGACGCGCGTCCAGCGGCAAGCCACCACTGTCGCCTGCGAATAATCCGCTACCGGTATCTGCGGCGGTCGCGGTGTCGGTATCGCATGTCGGATCAGGCGCATCGGCATGATCATGCCAATTCATGGCGTTTCTCCTGAGTGAACCACACCAGCGGAATGCGCGCGCTGCGCCACTGGCCATCGCCGCCGCGCCAGTGCGCGCGTTCGTGCTGTTCGGCAAGGACAACGCCATGGCGCGTACCCAGCGACAAATAGCCGATCACGCTACCCAAGCCCTGGTTAGCCTCGCGCTGCGCCAGCACCTGAGCGATGGACAACTGCCGATGCACGGCAAGCAACTCGAACAAATCGCGGCGCAGACGGCGGAAATCGATCTCCGATTGCGCCACCAAGTCGCCAACGCTGTCTAAGGAGATCGCCGCCGCTTCGTTGCGCTGGATGCTGCCGTCGATCTGTTGCTGACGCGGATCGTGCAGGCGCCACTGCGCCAGCGAGCGCAAGCGGCTGCTGGTCAATTTCAGATCGCGACCGATGCTGCGCTGCGCGGGAATGCGATCGCGCAGGGCCAGCGCTTCGGCCTGCGCCTGCTTGAGCAACTGATTGAGCCGGCGTTGTTCGAGATAGCCACGGCTCTGCACGAAGCCGCGCAGACTGCGCGCGAAATGCTGCATCACATCGTGGATCTGACCGCCGCGCTCGAGCATGGTGGCGGTCAGCCCACGCAGGAAGCTGCGTTCACGCCGATCGAGTTTGCGCGCGAAACCACGCGACAGCACCGTCTCCAGTGCCGCATCCAGCTGCGCGCTCTGTTCGGCATCGTTGAGCAACGCCCAGAACGCCTGGAAGCTGCGACCGGCATCGCTGTCACCGATCACGTCCACGCCTTCGAACAGCTTGCCCAAAATCTCGCCGCGTTCGCCTTCATCGTCGATGATGCGTTCGCGGAAGCCGCGATTGAGTTGCTCGAAATCGTCGCGAACGCGGCGGAAATCCTCGGTCAACTCGTCGGCCAGGGCGATCACCTGGCGCGTCCGCTCCAGCGCGCGCTTGCCATCCAGCGAGGCGACCTTGCCTGCGGAAACTCGCGCGATTTCCGCATCGATCCGGTCGCGTTCGTTACGCAGCGCGGACAAACGTGCATCCGGATTGGTTTCGGTCAACGCCGCCAATTGCGCCAGCTGCTGCATCACCAACGCCAGACGGCTCTCGGTGGCGGCGCCACGCGCATGTTCCAGTCCATCGACGAAGCGGATCGCCTGCAAGGCCTGAGTCGACAACTCGTAGTCTTCCTGCTGCGCACCCTCCGGCAACCGACGCTCCAGCCAGCCCTGGGCCAACCAGTGCGCGACATAGGCCTGCGCGGTCCGCGGCAGGTCGCGCGCCAGCTGATCGGCGTTAAGATCGTCCAGCATGCGCTGCAGCCGTTCGTGCAGCACCGCCGTCGGCAAGCGGCGCTCGCTCTCCAACAGCAAGGTCTGCAGCAGGCCGATGATTTCCGGTGCCTGATCGGCCGCGAGCAGCTTCCACAACGACTGCTCGCGCAGCGCACGATAACGGGCGATACGGGCGCGGTGTTTCATGGAGCGTGTACCGAGCGCAAGCAAGGACAACCTTGCAACGACTCGGCCATGCTAACCCGCCACCGCATGCGCCACGCTCAACGTGCGCCGCAATCGATGAAGCGCAAGAATTCGGCGCGCGTGCGCGCATCTTCGCGGAAAGTGCCGAGCATCTTCGAGGTGACCATGCTGACACCGCGCTTGTGCACGCCGCGGGTGGTCATGCATTCGTGCGAGCCCTCCACCACCACACCCACGCCCAACGGCTCCAGCGCATCCTGGATACATTCCGCGATCTGCGCGGTCATCTTTTCCTGTACCTGGAAGCGACGCGCATAGGCATCGACCACCCGCGCCAGCTTGCTGATGCCCACCACCTTGCCACGCGGCAGGTAACCGACATGCACCTTGCCGATGATCGGCGCCATATGGTGCTCGCAGTGGCTTTCGTAATCGATGTCGCGCAGCACGATCAGTTCATCGTAGCCAGCCACCTCTTCGAAAGTGCGCAACATATACTCGCGCGGATCCTCGCGGTAACCGCTGAACCAATCGCCGTAGGCCTCGACGACCCGCCGCGGAGTATCCAGTAAGCCTTCGCGGGTCGGGTCGTCGCCGGACCAGCGCAGCAGGGTACGCACCGCCTCTTCGGCCTGGGCCTGGGTCACGCAAGGGACAGGAGTGTGCTTGGAATCGGCCATCGGATGAAGAAACGCCGGTGAGAGGGGCTGCATGGTACCCGAGTCGCCGGGAAGACGCCGTTGCGGGGTGCACGCAAGCCGGCTGCGCGGTGACGCAGCCGATAGAAACGCGCGACGGCTCAGCCGCGCACATCCGGCATTGGCGGATACCGGCGTTGCTGCAACGCAGTCGCGTCGTCGAGCCAGTTGGCGCCCTTGTTGCTCAGGAAGCGCGCGTACACCACCAACGACACTGCGATCACCGCCGTGGCATACCAGACAAAGGTCGTCACATGGTCGGTCTTCAGCGAGGCTTGGTAGAGCAGCGGCGCGGTGCCGCCGAAGACCGAATTGGCCAAGGCATATCCCAGGCCGACACCGAGCGCGCGGATATGGGTGGGGAACAATTCGGCTTTCACCACCGCGTTGATTGAGGTGTAACCGGTGAGAATGACGAAACTCACAGCGAGGATCGCGAATGCGCCCAGCCAATCGTGCTGTTTCGGCAGTTCCAGCACGAGGAACCAGGTGTAAAGCACCCCGCCGATACCGAAGAACACCAACAGGCTCTTGCGCCCGACCAGATCCGATAGCCAACCGCCGATCGGTTGCATCAGCATCAGCACGGTCAACGCCACCAAATTGATGATCGTCCCGGCCATCACATCGTCGCCGGCGAACGCGCTCTGGATCATTTTCGGCCCGATGACCGAATACGTGTAGAAGGCGACCGTACCGCCCGCGGTCACCAGAAAACACACCAGCAGCGGTCGCCATTGATGCACGAACAACTCGTGCAACGCGCCGGCCGCGTGCGCACCACCCTTGCGCGCCTCGGCGATGGAGTCCGAACCCAACGACTCGTCCATACTCCGGCGCAACCAGAACACCACCAACGCACCGACACCCCCCAGGGCGAAGGCCACACGCCACCCCCACGCCGACATCTGCACGGGATCGAACACCTGCAACAGCACCAGCAGCACGGCCTGCGCGAGTACGTGGCCGCCAACCAGCGTCACGTAATGGAATGAGGACAGGAAGCCGCGTCGCCCCGGAATCGCCGCCTCCGACAGATACGTGGCACTGGTGCCGTACTCGCCACCGGTCGCGAAGCCTTGCACCAGACGTGCCAACAGCAGCAGCGCCGGCGCGGCGAAGCCGATGCTGGACATCGTCGGTGTGACCGCGATCAGGAACGCGCAAGCGGCCATCAGCGACACCGAGAGAATCAGCGCCAGGCGCCGGCCATAGCGATCGGCGACGCGACCGAAGTACCACGCGCCCAGGGGCCGCATCACGAAAGTGACCGCAAAGATCGCCCAAACATACAGCGTGGCGTTCTTGTCCTGCTTGGAAAAGAACTGGGACTCGAAGTAGCTGGCAAATACCGAGTAGACATAGACGTCGTACCACTCCACCAGATTGCCGGCCGAGCCCTTGAGCGTGTTGGACACCGAGCGACGGAGGCTGCCGGGCACAGCGATATGGGCAACGGAAGGTGAAGATGCGTGCATGCGATGGATCCTGTTATGAGGAACGCCAGCAAAGTATGACAAGCGCGAATTGGTTCATTAATGTGATCTTCATCACGTGAACTTACGCCCTGACCTCGATCATAGCCTTGTCATGCGCTAACGACGCACTTCAGTTCACCGGCAACACGCCGCTACCCATGTGCTAACCCGGCACAGCGCAATCGTGCGACCGTCGGCAACCCGTTCCTCCGCACCATGCCCGTTATCTCCGCTTCCCACTCCACGTCGGCGAACTCGACCTCCATGCACGTCTTCTCGAATCTGCGTATCGGCCAACGCATGGCCCTGGGCTTCCTCTCGATCATCGTGCTGATGGTTCTGCTCACTGTCGTCGGCATCGAGCGCGTCCATAGCATCGACCAGCGCCTGACCGCCATCAACGCGGTCAATAGTGTCAAGCAGCGCTACGCGATCAATTTCCGCGGCAGCGTCCACGATCGCGCGATCGCACTGCGCGACGTGGTGCTGCTGGACGATCCGGCCAGCCGTCAAACCACCGAGGACTTGATCGACAAACTGGCCGCCGATTATGCGCGCTCGGCGCAGCCGCTCGACGCTCAACTGGCGGCCTCCAACGATCCCAAAGAACAGGCGATCCTGCAACGGATCAAGGCGGTCGAGCAGCGCACCATGCCGCTGATCGTGCAGGTGCGCAGCCTGCGCGACAGCGGCGACAAGGACCAGGCGAAAGCGCAGCTGTTGCAGCAGGCGCGTCCGGCCTTCGTCGACTGGTTAGCCAGCATCAACGCCTTCATCGACCTACAGGAAGCCAAGAACCGCCAGGCCGCCAAGGAAGCAATGGCCACCGCGCGCGGTTTCGCCGTGCTGATGGTCGGCTGCACCGTGCTGGCCTTGTTGCTTGGCTCCGGCATCGCCTTTCTGCTCACCCGCCGGGTGGTACTGCCACTGCGGCAGTCGCTGCGACTGGCCGAACGCATCGGCGCCGGCGACCTGAGCAGTCCCGACACATCCACCAGCAACGACGAATCCGGACAATTGCTACGGGCGATGCAGCAAATGCAGCGGCGCCTGCACGAGGTCATCTCGGCGCAACGCGAAATGGCCACGCGACACGATGCCGGCGCGATCAGCTACCGCATGGATGCGCAACGCTTCCCCGGCGAATACGGGCAGATGGTCGCCGACACCAACGCCCTGGTCGATGCCCATGTGCAGACACAGTTGCGTATCACCGAGGTCATGGGCCGCTACGCTGTCGGCGACCTGCGCCAGGAGATTGCGGACTACCCCGGCGAGAAGGCGGCGATCACCGCCACGATGCGCCAGGTCAAACAAAACCTGCATGCGATCAACGTGCAAATCCAGACGCTGGCCGAAGCCGCCTGCGCCGGCGACTTCGCCCACCGTGGGCAGCCGGAGAAATTCGAACATGCCTTCCGTACCATGGTCGAGAATCTCAACACGATGATGGCGACGGCCGATGCCAACCTGGGCAAGTTCTCGACACTGTTGCGCGGCATCTCCGAGGGCGACCTCACCGTGCGCATGTCCGGCAACTTCCACGGCGTGTTCGCCACGATGCGCGACGACGCCAACAGCACCGTGCACCGCCTCACCGACATCGTCGCCCACATCCAACGCACCACCAACAATATCGGCTTCGCCGCCGAGGATATCGCCAGCGGCAATCAGGAGCTGGCCCAGCGCAGCGAACAGCAAGCATCCAACCTGGAAGAAACCGCCGCCGCAATGGAGGAGCTAACCTCCACGGTGAAGCAGAATGCCGAACACGCCCAGCGTGCCAACCAGCTGGCGCTGGGCGCGGCCAGCGTGGCGACGGACGGACGCAACGTGGTGAGTCAGGCGGTGGAAACCATGAGCGGCATCGAGGCAGCGTCCAAACGCATCGCCGCCATCATCTCGGTCATCGATGGAATCGCCTTCCAGACCAATATCCTGGCGCTCAACGCCGCGGTGGAAGCGGCGCGCGCTGGCGAGCAAGGCAAGGGTTTCGCGGTGGTCGCCGCGGAAGTCGGCACCCTCGCTCACCGCGCATCCAGCGCCGCGAAGGAAATCAAGACCCTGATCGACGACTCGGTACAGCGTGTGAGCCATGGCGCCGCGCTGGTCCACAAGGCCGGCACCACCATGGACCAGTTGGTCACCAGCGTGCAGCATGTCACCGACATCATGGGCCACATCTCGGCTGCCTCACGCGAGCAAGCACAGGGCATCGAGCAGGTGAACCAAACCATCGCCAAGATGGACGAAACCACCCAAAAGGACGTGGCCCTGGTAGAAGAGGCCAGCACCGCAGCGCGCTCGCTGGAGGAACAATCGGCGCAACTCACCCAGGCGGTGGAAGTGTTCAAGGTCGGCGCCTACGTCTGAGTGCAGCCGGCGTTGCCGCCTGGCCTCGGCGGCAACGGGTGAACGCAAGGTGTCGGCCGGTGAGCGCCGGCGCCCGCCTAGCCACGGCATACGCCCACGTACAGGTTAGGATGGCGCCCTCCCACGTTCACCCCTTGCGCAGACTCCCGTGAAGGCCCGCACCTCCGACGCAGCCACGATGGCATGAGCCGCGCGTCGAACCGCGAGCCTGCCAGGGCACAATCCCACAACGAACGCTGGCAGCACTGGATCGCCTTGCTGCTCAGCGCGTTGCTGCATGTCCTGATGGCAGTGCTGCTGCTGTATGCCGCCAAGCCGACCATGTCCACACCGCAAGGCGCGGCCGGAGGCAGCCGGATCAAAGTCGACTTCATCGGCCAGACCAAGCGCCCCGATCACCCGGTGCCGCCGCGACCGACCCCGCCCCGTGCGCAAGCGCCAGCCCACCGACGTGCGGCGCGAGCCGCCAGCCCGGTGCAGTCCACCCTGGTCGCACACGCGGACGACCCGGTACCGCCGACCGATACCGCCAACCAACCAACCGAAAACGCCCCGCCCCCCTCCTCCGAGAAGCCGACGGCCGTCGCGGCACCCGTCCCCTCCCCAGCCCAGGACGCGCCAACGCCGAGCCAGGCCCAGACCACCGCCAGCACGCCACCACCGCCAACCGAGCGCCACCCTCAGACCTGGACCGGACGCCCGCCAGGGGCGCTCGACACCGACACCGCCCCGGACAATAGCGGCCTGACCAACGGCCCAGGCAACCACGGCAACCGGCACGACCTGGACGCCTCCCAGCCCAGCCTGGAAGTCGGCGGCTACCTCGTCTACTACGACCTGGGCAGCGAAACGCAGTTGCGCGCCTGGCAACGGCAGGGCATGAAGGAACTCTTCATCCTGCTGCCGGGGACCGAGTACCGCATGGTCTGTCCGCTGGAGATCGCGCTCACCCGTGGCTCCGGCAAGTGCCGCGCGCTGCCGCCGGACTCGCCCGAACTGAAGACGATCGGCGATGCACGCCAGGTCATCACCATGTTGCAGGTCTATCATCACGGCGAATTGGTCTGGCGCGGACCCGGCCCGTATCGCTGAGCGCGGATGCAAGATCGGCCTCCCGCGCCCTTAATACCTGCGTTGCCATCGCAACAGCCAGATGGCGAGAGTCGGCACGTGCCTCCTTAGCTAGCACCGCCAGCCATCACCGTGCGCGCCGGAAAAGTACGGTGTAGAAGCCAAGGGCGCGGAACGAAGACCGCGCAGCGTGTTGGCGTCCGAATCCACATCTGACCCTGCGGTGTTGTACAAGCACCACCGAGCCCCTGGCGCACACCGCCTGTGGTAACACCCGAGCAAACATTGCGCTTCTCTCACGACAGAGTGAAAAGCGATACAGCTCATAGAAATAGTGTGCACACGATACGTAACGGCCGCCGCCGCGATTATCTTAAAATCACAATTATTTAATGATGGAACATCCAAATCTGGGTTTGGCACGGCTGAAGCAGCATGACTGGACCATCACCCAGTTTTGACAAAGTAGGATAAAGTAAACACTAACCGTGCGGATTATCAACAAAATCTCACGCCGCCCTGGCAAACCATTGCCGTACTGTCAAGATACATTGATGCCTTTTCTTTTGTTGTTCTTCACTCGCCGCAGTCTATCGCCAAGTTGAATCGATACGGCAGATAAACATCTTAACTGCATTGTCTTAGAAATCATCGTATCGCCATAGTACCGTTTGACACCAGAACCACCCCACCAGACTGATTGGGATTTCAAACACGAGGATGTTTCCCATGGCTAAGCTACAAAACCGTCTTGCACTGAGTGCTCTTTCCGTCATGATCGCCGGAGCGCTGCTGCCCATGGCCGCGTCGGCATCGCCGGCGCGCGGTACCGTGCTCGAGAGCGCTGTCCTGGCCAATTACACCCGTAATGCGATCGCCACCCTGCTGGCCAACGGTCAAACCAACGACAAGGCCAAGTGCGATGTGCGCGTCGCCGAGTTCACCTATGCCACGATCGGCGTCAATGGCGAGCCCGCCACCGCTTCCGGGGTACTACTGATCCCCGGCGGCGAACAGTGCCACGGTCCTTTCCCGCTGGTGAGCTATGACCAGGGTACCGAGACGAAGCGCTCCGCCGAACAGGCCAAGGAAATTGTCGAAGAGGAGAAGGGCGACGACACCATGGTCACCCACCTAGCCACCCAAGGTTACGTGGTGGTAAGCAGCGATTACCTGGGCATCGGCCCCCGTTCCAACTATCCGTTCCACCCCTACCTGCACGCCGGCTCCGAAGCCAGCGCCACCATCGACGCGATGCGCGCGGCACGGCAGGTGTTGAAAAAGCTCAACACCCCGCTGTCGGGCAAGGTCATGCTGACCGGTTTCTCGCAGGGCGGCCATGCGGCCATGGCCACCCAGCGCGAGATCGAAGCACACCTGTCGAACGAGTTCAATTTGGTTGCCAGCGCCCCCATCTCCGGCCCATATGCACTCAGCCAGACCTTCCGCGACAGCTGGAGCGGTCGCAACGCCGTGGGCGAGAACACCTTCGGCATACTGCTGGCCAGCTACGCCATCGTCGGCATGCAGCACACCTACCAGAACGTGTATCAGCACCCATCGCAGGTGTTCCAGGATCCATGGGCCAACAAGGTCGAGGCGCTGTTCCCCGGCAAGTACGGCCTGATCGACCTGTTCGGCAGCGACATCCTGCCCGGTGTCGACAAAATCCACCGCTACTTCCAGCCGGGCTTCTACAACGACTTCGCCAAGAACATCAATAACCCGTTCCTGCGCGACTTGACCCGCAACAACGTGATCAACTGGGCGCCACGTACCCCGACCCTGCTATGCGGCTCCGACAACGACGCGACCGTGCCGCTGAAGAACGCCAAGACGGCCATCGCCGCGTTCAAGGCCAACGGCAGCAACCAGGTGTCCGTGCTCGATCTGGGCTCCGGCAATCCCAAGGACAACAGCGCGCTCGAGCACCTGGTGACCGAAGACGAGTGCACCATCGCCGTGCGCCAGGGGCTCTTCGACAAGTTGCGCTGAGCCAGCGGCGAAAGATCGCAGGGGCGCCGCTTCGCCGCGTTCCTGCGATCACATCAGCAAGTGAACGCTGCCGCGCCCGATCGGCGCGGCAGCAGGTAAGAATGCCGACAATGCCAGTTACCCGCATCGGCATCAGGCGGTCAACCGTCACGAGGCGCGCATTCTGAAAGCCGACCGCCATGGTCAGGCAACTCGCCTGCCCGCCGAAACGCGCCGAATCCATTTCTAATTGCAACATCTCTCCACCAAGGTGAGGTGTCTGGATGTCGAGAAGCGACTGTCATCGGAGTACTCGAAAGCGTCCCTTGATCCAAATCGAGAGTCGTCGCGAGTAACATGCGTGCTCGATATCCACGCGTCTGAACCGCTGTGACGCGACGCCGAGCCATGGGCATTGAGGTAAGACGACAGCATGTCCTCGATCACGACCACCAATGCGCCATGTCGGTCGCGTGCTCGTCTCCGCAGGTGACCTTAAAGATTGATCGAGGAAGGAAGACGACATCGACGTATCCGTGATCGTCGTGTCATATGGCGGTGATCGCATCAGCAGATTGATCCAAAGCATCATGACGATGTATGCCAACGCCTTCCGCCCGCCCCGCGTGCGTGTGGGCTGTCGGGCGACGCGGCCTGACCAAGGGCACGACTCTCTCCGACATCAAGCAAACTTGACTCCATTACACTGCCCTTTTGATGAATCCTCGGCCCCGACAGCGCGTCCGTCGGGAGGACGCCCGACGAGGCGCGATGGAAAACACGATCACAGCCTTCAAATTGACTCTTGCATTTGAATCTTGAGAACGACCTTCGCCATATTGGAAACATCCACAATGACCGACACGCCTACCGTCCCCGTTCTTTCCGCCATCGAGGCACGTGCACTCGGCTGTCTGATAGAGAAAGAGGCGACCACACCGGATGCGTATCCACTCACGGTCCATGCAACGGTGATGGCGGCCAATCAGAAAACCTCGCGTGAACCCGTGATGACGCTGAATTCAGGCGATGTGCAACATGCGCTACGCCAATTGGAAGCACGTGGCTTGGTCCGACAACAGTTCTCCTCGCGGGCGGAGCGCTACGAACATCGGGTGACCACAGCGCTGGATTTGACTCAGCAGCAGGTCGTGTTGCTCGGATTATTGTTGCTGCGTGGTCCGCAGACGGTCAATGAGTTGCTGCCGCGCGCCGAACGCATGGCGCGTTTTGCCGATGCCGAGGATGTCCGTCATTCATTGGAACGGCTAGTGCAACGTCAGTTGGCAATACTGTTGCCACGTGCCAGTGGACAACGGGAGGATCGCTATATGCACCTGCTCTGCGGGCCAGTCGATGCGCAGATGCTGGCGGCGACGTTCAAATCCCGCCCGACAGCATCGGCACACGATGAATTGGAACGACGCGTGCAAGCACTGGAAGCCGAAGTGGCAGCGTTGCGCGAGAGCGTGGCGCAGTTGCAGACACCACGGGCCATACCGTAGCGCTTCCAATGGTGAGCGTTACATGCACACGAGCGCGTCGCCAGATGGTAGTGCCGGTCCAGCCATGCTACGCAGGCGTGTGGGCGATCTGTGCCTGGTTGTTTGGCGGTCATGGCATGCGCTGTGGAGACGACAGCGGCGCCCAGGTGCAATCCCAACTGGTTCACCGCTTCACGCAATGTATCGGTATTCTGCTACCCATGCGCGCCTTTTTCCGACTTGCCCTGCTTGTGTCCTTGCTCGTGCTGGCCGGCTTCGCCGAGGCCAATGGCACCATCGAGAAGGTGAAGATCCAGGGCCTGGATAAAAAAGATGACGCCGCGATGATCCAGAACATCCAAGTGTCGCTCTCGCTGTACGAGACGATCGGCAAGGTTCAGGGCGAGTCGCGCCTGGAGTACCTGCTGAGCCAGGCCCAGCGGCAGACCCGTGAGGCATTGGAACCGTTCGGCTACTTCACTCCGACCATCAGCGTCGATGCACCGCGTCAGGACGACAAGCTGACCGTGGTGATCCGCGTGGACAAGGGCGAGCCGGTGCGGGTACGTCACTTCGAGGTCGCCATCACCGGCCCGGCCGAGGACGATCACTACCTGGGCGAAGATCTGAAGAACTTTCGTCCGCAAGCGCACGACATCTTCGTCAGCAATGTCTACGAAACCAGCAAGGTCACCATCACCCGGCGTCTGGCCGAGCGCGGCTACTTCGATGCCGACTTCACCCAACGCAAGGTCGAGATTACCCGCGCCGACCACGCCGCCGACATCGATCTGCGCTGGGACAGCGGCCGCCGCTACAACATGGGGCCGATCCGCTTCCATCAGGACTACTTCAACCCGCACCTGCTCGACCAGCTGGTGTACTGGAAAGAAGGCAGCTATTACCACGAGGGCAAGCTCGATCGCCTGCGCGAGTCGCTGCTGAAGCTCGACTATTTCAGCGCCATCGACATCCAGTCCAAACCAGAGGAAGCCGACGCCAAAGGCGACGTGCCGGTGGATGTCAAGCTCACCCTCGCCAAGCGCAGTATCTACACCAGCGGCCTCAGCTACGGGAGCGAGAGCGGCGCCGGTGTGCGCTTGGGCGTGGACCGTCGCTATGTCAACACGCGCGGGCACAAGCTCAGTGCACAGTTGGATTACGCGCAGAAGCGCAAAAGCTTCATCACTAGCTACCGAATTCCCGCATTTCGCTGGCTCGACGGTTGGTACACCGCCTCGTTTCGTGCCTACGACGAACAGACCGACTACATCGACCTGCGCAACGTCAAACTCACCGGCAGCCGCAGTGGCGAAATCAACGAGCACTGGATGGTGATCGCCTCGCTCAACGCGCTGCGCGAACGCTGGCGCTATGCCACCGACAAGGTATTCGATGGCGCGCTATACGAGACCTCGACACTGCTCTACCCGCAGATCGAGGCCAACTACGTGGGTGTGGACGACAAAGTGTTCCCGCGCAGCGGTTTCAGCGGTAACGTCAGCTTGCGCGGCGGCACCAAGGGGTTGGGCTCGGACGCCAGCTTCGCCCAAGCGCTGATGCGGGTGAACTGGTTCCATGGGTTTGGCGAGAACGATCGCCTGATCCTGCGCGGCGAAGCCGGTAGCACCTGGACCGACGCGCTGATGGCAATGCCACCGAGCCTGCGTTTCTTCGCTGGCGGCGACAACAGCATTCGCGGCTATGCGTTCCGCGAAGTCGGCCCGCGCACGCCGCGACCGGATCACTTCGCCCTCGGTGCCAAGTACATCCTCACCAGCAGTGCCGAGTACGAGCACTACTTCAACGGCGGGCCGTGGGGTGGAGCGGTGTTCGTGGACAGCGGCAGTGCCTTCGATACGACTCCAGATTGGCACACCGGCGTGGGCGTGGGCCTGCGCTGGCGTTCGCCGATCGGTCCGGTGCGCGTGGATATCGCCCACGGCTTGAACCGGCCCGATTCGCAGTTCCAGCTCTATCTCAACATCGGAGCCAACCTGTGAGCGGGTCAGCCGGTCTGTCCACGTCCGCAACGCCGCCGCGGGGGCCGCGCTTCTACCGGCGTCAACGCTTTTGGTGGGGATCGGCACTGACCATCGCTGGCCTGGGCGTGCTGGTGGTGATCGCCTTGTACTGGTTGCTGCAGACCGTGGCCGGCCGCGACGTGCTGCTGGCGCAGCTGGTGGCACGGCTGCCAGCCGACTCGAGCCTGACCTGGGAACGCGCCGACGGCCCGCTGGCCGGACCGTTGACCCTGTACAACTTGGATTTTCGCTATCACGAGATTCACTTCACCGCAGAGCGTGCGTTGCTGGATCCGTCTCTGCGTCCGCTGTTGGGGCGCAAGCTGCAATTGAATGCGCTGGAACTGCGCAACGCCACGCTCAACCTGGCCAAGAGCGATACCCCCTTTGAGCTGCCGCGCTGGCCGCAGTCGCTGCCGCAGATCGACATGCCGCTGGCATTGCAGGCCGACCGCATCGCCATCGATGGCCTGCGCATCACCCAAGCCCAGCAACCGCTGATCGCGATCCAGCGGCTGCGTGGCGCGGTGGAAGTGGCCAACGGCGAATTTCGCGCCACCCAGGTGACGATGAACAGCGACCGTGGCGATTTCCGTGTCGACGGCCACTACGTACCGGCGGACGACTACCAAACCGACCTCACCGCCAGTGCGGTGCTGCCGGCCGCGCGCGGGCGCACGCCGGCACGCCTGGGGCTGGTCGCGCGCGGCGACCTGGACAAGCTGACGGTGGCCATCGCCGGCAACGCACCGGCGCCATTGCGCGCCACGGTGGTATTGAGCGGTCGTCGCGATCCCAGCTGGACATTCGCCGCGCACAGCGCGTCCCTGGACCCCTCCTTGTTCCTGCCCGCAGACGCCGATGCCGGTGCCGCTGGCGTGCCGCTGGCGTTCGATCTGCGCGCGACGGGCAAGGGCGGCGACGCCACGCTGCAAGGCGAGGTGTCGCGCGATGGAAACAAGGTGGTGCTGGATCCATCCCGGTTACGCCTGGACAATCAGGTCCTCACCGTCACGCTCTTGCAACTGCACGCCTTCGATGGACAAATGCGACTGCGGGGCAACGCCGATCTGCGCGATCCGGCCAACACGCACCTATTTTTCTCGGTCAACGCCAGCGGCATGCGCTTTACGCCCGCGCCGGATCCATCCACGCCGCATGCGCCGGCGATCCCGATCACCCTGGTCGACGCCCACCTCGGCCTAGCGGGCAGCGTGCGGCAATGGGCCACCTACGGCGACGCCACCGTCGCGCGAGGCAAAGAAAGCGCCACGCTGCACCTGGATGTACGCGGTGACGATCAGCAGGCACAGTTGGCGCAGGTGCGGGCGCGCATGCCCAGCGGCACGCTCGACCTCGGCGGCCACGTCGCCTGGGCGCCGGACGTGCATTGGGACGTCCACGGCACGCTGGCGGGATTCGATCCGGGTTATTTCGCACCCGGCTGGGACGGCGCGCTGTCCGGCACGTTCGCCTCTCAGGGCAAACAATTGCCGACGCACGCCGATGGCAGCGCTGCCGGCTACCAGGCCACGCTGACTGTGCCGCGCCTGAGCGGGCGTCTGCGCAGCCGCCCGCTCGATGCCAAAGCCGCGCTGGCGTTGCAGGGCAAACAGGGCGAAGGCACGTTGCAGTTGCGCCTGGGCGATAGCCGGGTGCAGGCGCAGGGCAAGATCGGCGACCAACTCGATCTCGACGCGCAACTGCAACCCTTGCAACTGGCCGACCTGCTGCCTGGCGCGGCCGGCAGCCTGCACGGACGTGTGCAACTGAAAGGCCGTCCCGAGGCGCCCGACCTCAGCGCCGACCTCAGCGGCAGCGCGCTGAAATGGGACGGCAACAGCGCCGACAGCATCAGCCTGCGCGGACACCTGCCCTGGCGCGGCAGCGGTGGCGCATTGGCCTTGCGTGGCAGTGCGATCAACGCCGGCATGCTGCTGCAGACACTGCGTGTGGATGCGCGTGGCGCGGTGGAGAACCTGCAACTGGATGCGGACATCCACAATGACATGGGCGCACTGGCCCTGGCGGGACAGATCCGCCGCGACGGCGCGCGCTGGCAGGGTGCATTGAACACACTACGCATCGCGCCGGCCAAGGGCGAGCCCTGGCAATTGCAGCAAACGGCCAACGTTGCCGTGGCCGGCAGCGCCTTCACTTTGTCGCAGAGTTGCCTGGCGCCGCGCAGTGGCGGCGGCACGCTGTGCGTCTGGGCCGACTGGCCAAAGCAGGGGCTGACGCTGCACGGCGACGCCCTTCCGCTGGCATTGGTGCAACCATGGCTGCCGCCCAACAGCGGCCGCCAGATGTATCTGCGTGGCGATCTATCCATCGACGGCAATATCAAACCCGCCGGTCGCGCCTGGGAAGGCACACTGCGGCTGGCCTCGCGCGAAGGTGGCCTGCGCCTGGGCGACAAAGCGCATGACGAATTACTGCGCTACGACCAATTTAGTTTCGTCACCGATTTCGGCACCCAGCACATCCATTCCAAACTCGGCATCGGTTTCCAGGGCGATGGCTTCATCGATGCCACGGTCGACACCGGCTGGGAGGCATCCGCGCCGCTGGTCGGCGAGATCTACATGAACATGTCGCGGCTGTACTGGATGGAGTTGTTCTCGCCCGATCTGGTCCAACCCAAGGGCCTGGTCGCAGGCCATGTGAGCCTGCGGGGCACCCGCGCACAACCAGCGATGGGTGGGCAGGCCACGCTCAGTAATTTCACTGGCGAACTGCCTGCGCTCGGCCTGACCCTGAGCGAAGGCCAAGGCCGCTTCGACGCACAGCCGGACGGTTCGGCGCGCATCGTCGCCTCGGTGAAATCCGGCCAGGGCACGCTCAACGTCGACGGCGGATTATCCTGGTACGGCGACAGCACACCGTTGCAGTTGAATATCCACGGCAACAACGTGCTGGCCTCCAATACCGCCGAGTTGCGTGCCGTCATCAATCCCGACCTGCAATTCGGCATCGCCAATAAAACAATGCTGTTAAGCGGCCAGGTCACCGTGCCTTCGGCCGACATCAACCTGGAACGCTTGGATCGCGGCACGTCGCTCTCCGAGGACGTCGTGGTGCTGGATCCCGCCGATCCGCAAGCAACGGCGAGTTCACCGCTGGAAATGGACTTGCGGATAACCCTCGGCGATCAGGTCAAGATGGCGGGCTTCGGCCTCAAGGGCGCACTGACTGGCACGATGCAAGTGCGCTCGCGCCCGGGCCGCGAGATGACTGCCACCGGCGGTCTGGATGTCAGCGGCAAGTACAAGGCCTACGGCCAGGATTTGACGATCACGCGCGGTCAATTGGCCTGGAGCAACAATATCGTGTCCGACCCGCGCATCAATATCCGCGCCGAGCGCCAGGTCGCCGACGTCACCGCCGGGATCGACGTGACGGGCCGCGCCACCGCACCGCGTGCGGAAGTGTGGTCGGACCCGTCGATGTCGCAATCCGAAGCGATGTCTTATTTGGTGCTTGGCCGCAGCCTCGGCAACACCAGCAGCGACGAAGCCAATCAAGTCACCGCCGCCGCGAGCGCGTTGTCGGCCGGCAGCGGCCTGCTCGCCTCGCAGCTCGGTGGCAGACTCGGCTTCGATGATGCGGGTGTGAGTCAATCGCGCGCACTCGGCGGTTCGGTGGTTGGGTTCGGCAAATATCTCTCGCCGAAACTTTATGTCAGTTATGGCGTGTCGTTAATCGGCAGTGGTTCGGTACTGACCTTGAAATATCTGCTCGGCCACGGCTTCGACGCAGAGGTGGAATCGACCACGGTGGAGAACCGTGGCTCGCTCAATTGGCGGAAGGAGCGGTAGTTCTGCGTGTAGTTACATCAAATGATAGATAGGCAACGGAATATCTACGGAACCCTGGGGGATTCAGCCGCTTGGCGTCAGTGACACACAGCCGAGGGCACGCCGTTGCGGTCGATAATCAGAGATGCCGCTTGCTACCGTGTGTGCCGCGATCGGTCGGGTTCTGCTGTTAAAGGCCCCCGGGAGGGGGGCACACTGGTGGCGTCCAGGCTTGCTCGGCTCAGATCTAGCTTCTCAGCCCGATGTAGAAGAGGTGGCAGTTCAAGGCTTTTCCCAAACGTGCGCCCAGTACGGCATCCTTGCCGTAATGCGTCAACACCGCCGCCGAGCGGGCAGCGTAGATCGAATCAGACGCATGCGCTGGGCCATACGCTTACTCGCCCTGCGCCTGCGAGTAACCCCTGACCCCGTCGAATGCGTAGAGGTTCTCGGTCTTGACGGTTTCAAAGCCGGCCTCGGACAGGCGCAGCAGGAGCGAACAAATGTGCGCAGGCTTCAGCGTGGTTCCGTCCGCCGCCAGGAACCGGCACCGCCAATGGTCGGTCCGCGTGGTCTGCTGCAAGCCGCTCGGGTACACCTTCACCCCACGATTGGTGATCAGGGCCAGCCGGAGATCCGGACCTGCCAGTGCCTGCAATTGGTTGCCCAGCGTGTCGGCATCGCGTCCTGGATGATCCCAATGCACGAAGACATCCACGCCTTCCAGGGTTTTGGCGACCTTCGCACGTGCCGATTCGATGACCGGAGCGGCTGACTGTTTGGGCTGCTCTGGGTAATCAACGGCTGCGATTTGCTGTGGCTTTTGACCAAGACGCGCGATGACCGCGTCGGCAAATTCCTGCGTGCCGACTTGCCGCTGACTGTGAGAACCGAAAATATCGGCGGTATGCAGTCCCTCTTCGAGCGTGCGCAACCATGCATTGTGGATGGCGGTAGCCGCCGCCGGACGTTGCAGGTGGACGAGCATCATCACGGCGCTGAGCAGCAGGCCGGATGGGTTGGCGAGATCGCGCCCGGCAATATCCGGCGCCGAGCCGTGGACGGCTTCGAACATCGCGCAGTGGCGGCCGATATTGGACGAAGGGGCCAGACCAATGGATCCGGCCACCTCGGCGGCGACGTCCGACAGAATATCGCCGTAGAGGTTTGGAGTGACCACCACGTCGAAGCGACGCGGATCCACCGCCATTTTCGCCGTTCCGATATCGATAATCATGTGGTCATTGGCGATCTCTGGATATTCCTTCGCGATTTCATCGAACACACGATGGAACAGGCCGTCGGTCAACTTCATGATGTTGTCTTTGGTCATGCAGGTGACCTTGCCGCGGCCATGCGCACGTGCATACTCGAAGGCATAGCGCACGATCCGCTCGCAGCCCGGGCGGGACACCAGCTTCAGGCATTGCACGACTTCGTCGGTCTGCTGGTGTTCAATGCCGGCATAGGTGTCTTCCTCGTTCTCGCGCACGATGACCACGTCCATGCCCGGGTGATGCGTGGCGACGAAGGGGTGGTAGGCCACGCAGGGGCGCAGGTTGGCGTACAGACCGAAGGTCTTTCGCAGCGAGACATTCACGCTCTTGTAGCCGCCGCCCTGAGGCGTGGTGATCGGCCCCTTGAGCAGCACGCCGTGCTCGGTGACCGCATCGATGACACTGCGATCGAAGCCTGCCGCGTGCCCTGCCCGGTACGCCTCAAGCCCGACGGTGAGTGGCGTGAACGACAGCCCTGGGTCTGCTGCCGTCAGGATCTTCAGCACCGCACGGGTGATTTCCGGGCCGATGCCGTCCCCTTCGGCCACGGCAATGGTCCGGGCGGGCAGGCGAACGGCGGCTGGGTTGGGCAGTGCTGACATGCGATCTCCTATACACGATATGTGTGTCGTGCATTATAGATCGCGTTACATGGTTCGCGTCAATAGGCTAGGCTTTCGACCATAGTGTATCCGGGACGAACGGTATGGACCCCAGCGGCTGGACCTTCTTCAGCAATCACAGCCATGTGCTCTTTTGTCTAGCCGCGGACCCGCAGCAGACATTGCGGGAAGTGGCGACCAAGGTCGGCATTACCGAGCGGGCCGTCCAGCGCATCGTGGCCGAACTCGAAGCGGCCGGGGTACTACAGCGCCAGCGCGACGGGCGCCAAAACACCTACCGCATCGTTCGCGGGGTGCCGCTCAGGCACCCGCTGGAAGCGCATTGCCGCATCGGCGATCTGATCGACGTGGTGGTGGAGCGGCGGCCGCCCGATTCTGAGTAGCCCCCCTCCACCGCACTGCCCGCATCACAACGGCATGCTGGAACGAATGATAAGTACCCTGAAGGAACAGGGCGTTCACCGGCACCGCTTCGAACCTCAGGTGCATGCCCTGCGCGTGATCGGCGATTGAATGGCCTTCTACAACCGCCAGCGCCCACACCCACATCCACACCAAGCACTCAGGATGCAAACCCCAGATGCAGCCTGTGCCACTACATTAACCGCATGCGCTGTGCAGGAACCGATGGGTTATTACAGACGCACCGTCGTCTGGCGAGAGACGTGAATCGATCCGCATCCGCACATAAATCCTCATTGCAAGGGGCGCGGCTTGGCCTGCCGATACTGGTGCTTGCTGCCCGTCCGCTGCCCATTGGAATCGATATCGGCGCATATACGGCCACCGCAAATGACCGCATCGGATGCGGAATAGGCTTGGAGGATAGGGATCGCGTTTTCGTAGCGCTGGAGTTCTTCCCTGACAACCGAAAGTTCGCGGCGGTAATAACCTAATACAGCCCAACCGACGAGAAGAACGAGCAGCAGGATCACACCTGCGGCAACAAACCACAGCCACACGGTTTTGTTGGCTTTTTGCAACTGCGCAGACGTGGCCGATACGGCGCGGTCGTATCGTGCCGCAACCGGCGCGACCGCGTCCTTGGCTTCCTTGGCAATCTGAGAGCTTGCTCCAACCACAATGTTATCTACACGGCGATGTAACTGCGCGAGATCGCCTTGCAATGCCTGCATTTGTTGATCGAAGGTGGCCTGCATACGTGCCTCACGTTGCTCGAACTTGGCCATCAACGCCGATTGCAGCTTGAGCGTGCTTTGAAGCGATGTCAGTAGGCTGGGGAGTTCTTGCTCGCTGGACATGTGCGTTCCGATGCCGATGGGCTATCACATTTTCATGATGGGACCTTGGATCTGCCTGGCTGTTTCTTGCTGCTGGAGTTCTTCTCGCTGCTGTGCCGCAACCAGATCACGTCCTAATTGCGCGTAGGCTTGGACTTGAGGTGACTGTTCGATTTGTGCGGATACACGCGAAATCTCGGCATCATCGTTAGCCAACAACGAGGCAGCCAGTCGATCGAGATCGTGGTCGCCCGTACCGAAAGCTTGCCTTCCGTGTTGTCCCTCTTGCGGTGTATTGTCGAGGCTGCTATGCAAAGAACCTGATCGCGATTTCTTCTCGTCGTTTGGATCAAGCGGGACGGTAGGCTCGCCGGATTGCGGAGGCTTGATTTTACGATCGTCACCGTCGTACCACTGCTTGCCGTCGAACCGATAGCCACTCCGGCTGGACGCGAGCCCAACGTCTTGATACAAGTTCTCGCCGAAGTCAGGCGCATCTACTTTTTTACCGTCTTTGCCTAGCGGCAGTGACGGGGCAACATCGGCGGCCTTCAATAGCGTGCTGGCGACACCGTTGCTATTGTTGTACAGCGGTGAATATTCAAGCTTTGCATCGTTGATCTGTTTTCCTGCCGCAAGCGCCGAATGCAGCTTCCGCTCAAGTTCCTGATCGGTTCCTCGCCACACGACCAAGCGTTCGTGCTTTTCCCCAGGGAGCGGCCAATCTGGCGCGACTTCCTGTTGCACAACGACGTTTCCTTGCGCATCTCGAAACAGAGCTGGGTCATCGGGCTTGGCTTGATCGACCGGTATTGGGCGAATGGACCCATCGGTTTGCCTCTGGTACACGGCGTTGTATGGCGGAACATAGGGCGCGGTATCAACGCGGATGTTGCCAAATTTGTCGGAACCTAGCAGCGTACTTTCTACGAAATTGGTTAGATCGTTACCTTCTGTGCGCGCATCCGGGCCACCACGGACGACCATTTGACTACCATCGGATCGTTGGAATATGAGATATGCATGCCGTCGGTCAGCGGCAACGGGGCTTGTCCCCACGATAATTTTTGCTTCATCTCCTGGCATTGCTAGCCCCCAATTTCTCTCGGTGTGCGTGCCACCTCAAAGTCGGTGACCAATGCGCCATCTTTGGAATTCAGTGTGACGAACCAATTGATCGGGGTGGCTGGAGCCGTTATACGCTGGTGCGGTGGTGGAGATGCCGGTGTCGAGCGAAGGCACAGGACCGACGATTGGAATTTTCCCGACGCTGGCTCAGCAGGCTTGCAAGAGAAGCCTCGCGCGCCAAGGGCTCGCATGGCATCCGCAAGCGTCATCTCGGGAACGATCCAGTGCCCGATCTGGGTCTTGGCCTCTGTCGTGGATTGCTGATCTCGAAATGGTTCGGTCGATGTCGATGTGTCCGCATTGCTCATGGCAGTGCATCCTGTCGCAGCTGAGATGGAGACTAAAAAAAGCAGGATGGGGCGTAAAAGGCGCGAGGCAGATCCGCGCCAGGCATTCTTCTGACCAGCCGTGTCGCATGTCCGATGATGACGAGTCATTGCAATGGGGCCTTGCTATTACCCTGTCTTAAAATGCAGTCTAACCCAATAATTTAACCCGCTCATTTCCAATTTCTACAGCGCTGGTACAGTGTAATCATAGAAGCCAGTTGCGAACCACCAGACTAGTGTCCATGGTGCAGCGCGATCCAATGGAGGACGTTGACCGCCCCGACGGCGGCTCGACGCAGCTCAGTCCTGACGCTTGCAAGGTGCATCGCGCCCAAACAAACGACCCAGGCGCGAGCGTGGTGGGCACGGTGGCGGGGCTGCCGTTTGCGTCGCCTTCGCCGCGGCGGCCGCCGCCGCCGCGCGTTGCTGCTGCAATTGCGCCAGCATGGCTTTGATCTGCGGCATCGCCGCTAATGCGGCTTTCTCGCCTTCCAGAATCGCCGCGTTGCGCTGCGCGAAATCCGCCGCGCCGATCTCGTTGACCTTGGGCCGGATCACAATGTCTGCACGCGCAAGTTCCTGCTGACCCAAGCGCTGCCCCATGATCGCAATCGTTTGGTTGACGATGCCGAACATGCCGCTTGGATTCTTGCCGCTGGCCTTGCTGGAAATGTCCACGGCAATCACCACGTCGGCGCCGAGTTGGCGCGCGGCGTCCACCGGCACGGGGCTGACCACGCCGCCATCGACATAGTGGTACTTGCCGATGGCGACCGGCTCGAACACGCCGGGAATACTGCTGGAAGCACGCACCGCCTGGCCGGCGTTACCACGCACGAACACGGTGCGCTCGCCGTCCTCCAAACGCGTGGCCACCGCAGCGAATGGTCGTGCGAGTTTTTCGATCGGTGTGTACTTGAGTTGCGTGTTGACATAGTCCTGAAGCGCCTGGCCCTGCATCAATCCGCCGGAGAACAGGCGCATATCGCGGATGCTGCGTTCGTCCAGCGCCTCCGCCGCCTGCTGTAACTGGAACGCGTCCATGCCACTGGCGTACAGCGCGCCGACCACGCTGCCGGCGCTGGTGCCGGAGACCACCACCGGTTCCAGGCCGTTGGCCTGCAGCATTTTGATGACACCGATGTGGGCGAACCCCTTGGCCGCGCCACCGCCGAGGGCGATACCGATCCGCAACGGTTTGGTTGCCGGCGCCGGTACAAGATCGCGGACCACCGGCGCTGGCGCGGCGGGCTTGGGCTCGCCGCCGCAGGCGCCGAGCAGGCAGACCAGGGACACAGACAGCAGGAAACGCGAGCGACGAAAGGCGGTCATGGCAGAGGTCGTGCTGAAGTGTGATGTGGGTGAGCGGAGGAGCATACACGCCGTGACCTTGCCCGCCGGTAAGCCGTTCGGTGAGCGGACGGCGACAGCGGCGATGGACGGCAGATCGTCCAATGAGTCGAACTGCGCGTTGCCGCACGCGGTATGCGCTATGAAATTCGTTGTCCGCCTACACCCCGATTGGTATCTTGCCGCCATGCATTCGACACAACAGACACCTTGCGGTGAGAGCTCGTCCCGATCACTGGATCACCTGCCATGAGGCGCCCGCCATTGCGGTCCCTGTCGATGTTCCTGCTGTGCGCAGCGTTTCCCTGCCACGCGCTTAATGCCGTGGCAGTGAAGCAGGACGTGGACGGCGTCCTCGAACAGCACTATCCGCAGCTTGAGGCGCTGTACAAGAGCGTGCACCAGCATCCCGAGCTCGGTTTCGAGGAAACCGCGACCGCGCAACGGCTTGCAAAGGAAATGCGCGCGCTGGGCTTCCAGGTCAACGAGGGCATCGGCAAGACCGGGCTGGTGGCGATCTATCGCAACGGTCCCGGGCCGACGGTCATGGTGCGCACCGAACTGGACGCGCTGCCGATGCGCGAAACCACCGGCTTAGCGTACGCCAGCACCGTGCATCTGCACTCCAAGGATCGGGACACCTACGTGGCGCACAGTTGCGGCCACGACATTCACATGGCGATCTGGGTCGGCACGGCCACGGCGTTGCTGCAGTTGCGCACGCAGTGGCACGGCACGCTGATGTTCATCGCCCAGCCAGCGGAGGAAAAGGGTCGCGGCGCGCAGGCGATGCTCGACGACGGCCTGTTCGCCCGGTTCGGCAAGCCGGACTATGGCTTTGCGCTGCATGTCGGCCCGGGTCCGTATGGCCATGTCTACTACAAGCCCGGCGCGATGACCTCCAACTCCGACTCGCTCGAGGTGGTGTTCGAAGGCAAGGGTGGGCACGCGGCGATGCCGGCGGCGACGATCGACCCGATTCTCATCGCCGCGCGCTTCGTGGTCGACGTGCAGAGCGTAATCAGCCGCGAAAAGGACCCGGCGGCATTCGGCGTGGTCAGCATCGGGACGTTCAACGCGGGCGATGCCGGCAACGTCATCCCCGACCGCGCGCAGCTGCGCGGCACCATTCGCAGTTACGATCCGCAGGTCCGCGACAAGTTGCTCGATGGCGTACGCCGCACCGCGCTTGCCAGCGCCCAGATGGCCGGCGCGCCCGTGCCGCAGATCGCGTTGGGTGCGCACGGTTCCAAGGCGGTGATCAACGATGCGGCGCTGGCCGAGCGCACCGGCACGGTGTTCGCGCAGGCGTTCGGGAGCGATGCCGAACGCCAGAGCGAACCGAGCGCGGCCAGCGAAGACTACTCGGCCTTCATCGCAGCCGGCGTGCCATCGTTGTACTTCAGTATCGGCGGACTCGACCCGCAGTGGCTGCAACAGGCCAAACAAAAAGGCGAACGCATTCCGGTCAACCATTCGCCGGATTTCGCGCCGGTCCCGCAGCCCAGCATCCGCACCGGCGTGGAAGCGATGACGCTGGCGGTCATGAACGCGATGCCGCCAGCACCCTGAGCGGCGCGGCGCCGGGCGTACAGCCGGGGCGCCGCGCGCGGTGGCACTTCAAAAGTTATTGTCGCCGTCCAGCATGCGGCCGAAGTTGCCCAGCACCGAGCCTTCGTCGCGGTTCTGCCTGCCGCCCTGCGGCGCGGCGGCGAACATCCGCGCGGCCAGGCGCGAGAACGGTAGCGATTGCAGCCACACCTTGCCGGGACCGGTCAGCGTGGCGAGGAACATGCCTTCGCCACCGAAGAGCATGCTCTTGATCCCGCTGACCGTGCGCACGTCCATGTCCACCGTAGCGTGGAAGGCGACCACGCAGCCGGTGTCCACCTCCACACGCTCGCCGGCCGCCAATTCGCGTTCGACCACGCAACCGCCGGCATGCACGAAGACCCAACCATCGCCCTCCAGCTTCTGCATGACGAATCCTTCGCCGCCGAACAGGCCGGTCATGATCTTGCGCTGGAAGTGGATCCCCAGCGACACCCCGCGCGCGCCGGCCAGGAAGCTGTCCTTTTGGCAGATCAGGCAACCGCCATGTTGGTCCAGCTTCATCGCCAATACCGTGCCGGGATACGGCGCGGCGAAGGCCACCTTGGCCTTGCCCTGGCCCTGATGGGTGAACACGGTGGTGAACAAGGTCGCGCCCGTCACCAGACGCTTGCCCGCCGAGAGCAGCTTGCCCATCAGCCCGCCTTGATTGGCAGAGCCGTCGCCGAACACGGTGTCCATCTGCACCGCGGTGTCCTTGAACATCAGCGCGCCGGCTTCGGCCACCGCGCTTTCGCCAGGGTCCAGTTCGATCTCCACGAATTGCATCTCGTGCCCGACGATGCGGTAGTCGATGGCGTCGGATCTGCCCGCGGGCGGCGGTGGCAGATCCGGGGGCATGCCGCCGATGCCGCTGTCACGCAGGCCGTCGATCTGAGCGACCGGTTGCCAATTACTCTGGCCCTGGCACCAGGCCAGGGCGTTGGGGTGGTTGCGCGCGAACGCGATCGCGGCGGCGGTGTCGAACGGCCCGGAGCGGGTCTGTTCGCTGCCGGTGAGGAAGTACCACTGGGGCATGTCTGCAGGTCCTTGGCGGAAGTCGGCGACGAGTCTAGCCTGCCGCGCGCAGACTCAGTGCACCGATTTGGCCGGGCGCAACAGACTCAGCACCACAGTGGCCCCGATCACCGCCACCACCGCGCTCAACGACACCCATACCGGAATTTTGTACAGCTCGATGATCAGCATCTTGATGCCAATGAACACCAGCACGATTGCCAGGCCATAAGGCAGCAGGTGGAAGCGCTCGGCCATGCCCGCCAGCAGGAAGAACATCGCACGCAGGCCCAACACCGCGAACACGTTGGAGGTCAGCACGATGAACGGGTCGGTGGTGATCGCGAAGATCGCCGGGATGCTGTCCACCGCGAAGATCACATCGGTGATGGCGATCAGTATCAGCACCGCGAACAGCGGGGTGAACCAGCGCTTGCCTTCCTGGGTCAGGCTCAGCGCGTTGCCGTGGTACTGCGCGGTCAGACGCAGGTGTTTGCGCATGAAGCGCAGCACCGGGTTGGCCTCCAGGTCCGGTTGCTTGCCCGCCGAATACCACATTTTGATGCCGGTCAGCAGGAGGAACGCACCGAACAGGTATAGCAGCCAGTGGAACTTGCTCAGCAACACCGCGCCAGCGAAGATCATCACCGCGCGCAACACGATCGCGCCGAGCACGCCGATGACCAGCACACGCTGGCGCTGCTCTTCCGGCACCGCGAAATAGCCCATGAGCATCAGGAACACGAAGATGTTGTCGACCGCCAGCGATTTTTCGACCAGGTAGCCGGTCAGAAACTCCAGTGCGTAACGATTGCCGGTGGCCGTGTCGATGGCCTCGCGCAGGTACCACCACAGTCCGGCATTGAACGCCAGCGCCAGCGCGATCCAGCCCAGGCTCCACCACAGCGCTTCCTTGAAGGTGACCTTGTGCGGGCCGCCGTGGCGCATCAGCACCAGGTCCACCAGCAGCGCCACGACCACCACGATCGCGAAACCGCTCCACAACCACACGTTGCCTATCGTTTGCATTGGGAATTTTCCGTCAGTGAACAGGGAAACTCGGGGCCGTAGTGGCGGCGGCGTTCCGGACGGAGACGACGATGTCGTCCAGGGAATGCCTTCGCCACTGCGGCGAAGGTCTCGCTCGCAGCCGGCGAACCGGCTGCCGTTGCACCGGAGCCCGCAGGCTCGAATTGACGGCGACAACGTCGGGAGCTACTCCCCTTCTGCCTGCATTCTTGCCATGACCAGCAGCGACGTCAATCCGGGCGGCTACAATGTCATTCATGAATACGTCTCTACCCGTCGTCCGCCTCAAGAACGCCTGGCGCTCCAGCCATCCGTGGATCTTCCAGAAACTGGTCGAAAAACCCGCCGCCAAACCCAAGCCGGGCGCACTGGTGGACGTGGTCGGGGTGGACGGCGTGTGGATCGGGCGCGGTTTCTACAATGGGCATTCGCGCATCGCCGTGCGCATTCTCGAGACCGATCCCGACATCGCCATCGACGAACACTGGTTCGCGCGCAAGATCGCCGGGGCGGTGGCGCTGCGCCGCGAGGTACTCAAGCTTGACGCGGTCAGCGACGCCTGGCGGGTGGTGCACGCCGAGGGCGACGGCTTGTCCGGGCTGGTGGTGGACCGCTATGGCGATCTGCTCGTGGTGGAGTTCTTCAGTGCCGGCATGTTCCGCCACCGCGAGTGGATCTATGCCGCGCTACGTGCGCAGTTTCCCGGCGCGCGGTTTTACAGTTTCGCCGAGGAGCATGTGCAGAAGCAGGAGAGCTTCGATTACCGCCCGGTCTCCAGCAGCGGCGAGCGCCCGGAGCCGGCGATCATCAGCGAGTACGGCGTGCGCTTCCGGGCCGATCCGGCTGGCGCGCACAAGACTGGTTTCTTCGCCGACCAACGCGAGAACCGCCAATGGCTGAGCCAGCAGGTGCAAGGCAAGCGCGTGCTGGATCTATGCTGCAACACCGGCGGCTTTGCGGTGTACGCCCAGGTGCGCGGCGCGGCCGAGGTAGTCGGCGTGGACATCGACCAGGATGTGATCGAAATTGCCAAGGGCAATGCGCGGCTCAACGAGGTGCGTCCCAAGTTCGTGCAGGCCGACATCTTCCCGTACCTGCGCGACGCCGCCGCGCGCGGCGACCAATACGACGTGGTGATCCTGGACCCGGCCAAGATGACCCGCGACCGCGACCAGGTGATCCCGGCGCTGAAGAAGTATCTGGACATGAACAAGCTGGCCCTGGGTGTGGTCGCCCCGGGCGGTTTGTTCGCCACGTTCTCTTGCACCGGCCTGGTCGCCGAACACGAGTTCTTGGACATGCTGCGCCGCGCCGCTTATTTCTCCGGGCGCACCCTGCAGATCCTGAAGGTCGCCGGCGCTGGCGCCGACCATCCGTTCATGGCCCACGTGCAGGAATCGCGCTACCTCAAGGCGGTGTTCTGCCGGGTGCTGGACTGATCCAGCAGATCGGTCTGATCGGTGAGCGGCGACATTCGATGAGTCGCTCACCGCAGAAGATGGCCGCCATGGCCAACCAGAGCAGCGCGCGCAGATGCGCGCCGAATCGCTCCCCCCCATGGCCGCGACAGCAATCGGGGCCGACGTCCGAGCGCATGCCATTGCGATGGTCCGCACGTGGAGCCACAGTGCCCAGAGGCTGATAACGCTTACAACGTGGCCTGCATCCCAGCTAGCGCATGACATTGCGTGCTTTGTTGCGACGCAGAGTGACAAGCATTGAGATGAAAGATTAAGTTTGGTGCATCCGTTGATAGCGCTATCACCATCGGCTGCGTGCCGATGGATACGTTGCCATCGACAGGAGCGGGCGGCTCGCACAGCCAGCCGTCCGCGTTGTAAGCGTGCGCGTGATGCGCACGGTGCGCTTCGGGGGAACGATGAATAGTGAGGGGATGCACACGCAGGCATGTCGGGCAATGCGCGTCGCGTACCAGTGACAGCCGCAATACGGGCCATCGTCGCACTTGGCGTTGCCCGTTCGACATCAGCACCGAGGACATTCAAATGCGTCAGCCGTTGAAGAAGTTCCGCTCCAGGGCCATGTTCACTTTCATCGGCGGTGTGCTGGTGATCAATCCGGCATTCGCGCAGCAGGCCGCGCAGACACCGGCCGCGGAAACCACGCCACCCGCCAATGCCACCACGCTCGATACGGTCAGCGTCACCGGCATGCGTAACAGTCTGAATCAGTCGATGGGGATCAAGCGCGACAACGTCGGCGTGGTCGATGCGATCAGCGCCGAAGACATCGGCAAGTTTCCCGACACCAACCTGGCCGAATCGCTGCAGCGCATCACCGGCATCTCGATCGAGCGCCGCGATGGCGAAGGCGCCCAGGTCACCGCGCGCGGTTTCGGGCCGCAGTTCAATCTCGTGACTCTCAACGGACGTCAGATTCCCGGTGCCGATGCGTTCGGCGCCCCCGGCGCAGCGCCGATCGGCGGCGTGGATGGCGGCACCCGCGCGTTCAATTTCGCTCAACTGGCTTCCGAGGCGATCAGCGGCCTGGAGGTCTACAAGACCAGCCGCGCCAACGCGCCGAGCGGCGGTATCGGCGCCACCATCAATATCCTCACCGACCGGCCATTCAACCATCAGGGCATCGTCGCCAGCGCCGGCGCCAAGGCCGCCTACGACACCTCGCAGCCGTTCACCCACAAGCTCACTCCGGAGTTGTCCGGCATCTTCAGCTACACCAATCCGGACAAGACCTGGGGGATCGGCCTGAGCGGCAGCTACCAGAAGCGGCAAGGCGGGTCGGTGCAGTCGACCGAGAATGCCTGGAACATCCAACGCTGGACCGGCAACGAACCCGCGCTGAGGCCGGGCGCAAACGTGCAGAACACGCCGCAGATCGGCCAGCTCTACGGCATGCCCAACGACGTGCGCTATGCGTTCGCCGATTTCGAGCGCGAACGCCTCAACGGCCAGGCCGTGCTGCAGTTCGCGCCGACCGATAGCCTGACCCTGACCCTGGACTACACCTATTCGACCAACAAGATCACCGAGAACCGCGGCGAACAGGGCATGTGGCTGCAACGTGCCAACAGCTTCACCGATCTGACCTTCGACACCGGACAGGCGGTGGCCACGCCGGTGTATCTGCGCGACGTGCCCGACGGTGCAAAGGACTTCGGCATGGAGCAGCAGCGCAGCATGCAGAAGTACAAACTTGGCTCGCTCGGCTTCAACGCCGATTGGCAGGCCGCCGACCGCCTGCGCCTGACCTTCGATGCACACGACTCCAAAAGCCAGAGCCTGCCCAACGACCCACTCACCGGCGGCAGCGCCACCTACTTCAGCTTCGCCGGCACCAACAATTGCAGCAACGGCCCGCAATGCGGCGGGCAATGGGCGCAGGAACTGCGCTTCAACAACGGCCTGCCGATCGGAACCCGCACCTGGTACCCGAGCGCAGCCGATTCGCTGGCCGGCACCAACGGCGTGGTCAACCAGCCGTTCACGCCGGCCGAACTCGGCTCGCAGGTGCTGCGCATCTATTACCAGAGCCAAGTGACCGAGGTGAAGGAAGCGCGCGCCGATGGTCAGTGGGACTTCGACAACGGCCGTTTCCAGTTCGGCGTGGACGACGCCAAGACCACCACGCATCGACGGATCAGCGACAATTACGCTGGCTTGGGCGATTGGAGCGTATCCAACGCCGGCAACGAACCCGGCATGGTGGCGTTGCTGCGGCCGGTCAGCATCACCGGCCTGTTCAACGATTTCAATACCGCCGGCATTGCCTCCAGCGCTTGGCGCGGCAACGCCGACCAATTGGCACAGTGGGGCGCCAATGCCTACGGCGTGGGCACGCGCTACAACAACCACTTCAGCAGCGACAACCAGGTCGCCGAGAAAACCCGTGCCGCGTACATGCAGCTGGAATTGGACGGCCAGCTCGGCAACATGACCACCAATACCCGCATCGGCGTGCGTTACGAAAAGACCAATGTGGTCGCCACGGCCCTGGTGGCCACGCCCGTGGCGCTGGAGTGGCAGTCCAACAACGATTTCCAGTTGCTGCGCTCCACCGACGTGCAACCCTTCAGCGAAAAACACAGCTACAGCTACGTACTGCCGAATCTGGATTTCAGCATCAACCTCACCGAAGCGCTGAAGGCGCGCGCGTCGTTCGGCCAGAGCATCGCGCGCGCGCCATACAACAACCTGGTTCCCGGGCCGACGCCCGGCACCCCCAGCGGCTCGATCCTCATCAATCCTTCCACGCGCGCCGCCGGCAGCGCGCAGAATCCCAGTCTGGACCCGTTGAAATCCAACAATCTCGATTTGGCGTTGGAGTGGTATTTCGCCGATACCAGCTATGTCTCGATGACGTTCTGGGACAAGCGCGTGTCCAACTTCATCGGCACCAGTGTCAGCCGGGAACCCTTGTACGGGCTGCGCGATCCCACCTCCGGCCCGGACGCGCAGACTGCGCTGGCGTTCCTGCGTAGCGGCGCGTGCGCCGCACAAGTCGCCGCTGCCGGTGGCGACGCCACTTCGGCGTGTTCGGCCAACGACACCTCGCTGTTCTCCACCGTGGCGTTGTTGCGCAATGCGGCCAAGACAGGCGGATTGGCCGCCTACAACGGCAGTTCCGCGCAAAGCCTGGCGCTGGAGAACGCCTACGATCTGGTCGGCCAGGCCAACGATCCGTTGTACGAATTCGACGTCTCGCGCCCGGTCAACCAGAACAAGGCGCATATCCACGGCTGGGAGCTCGGCGGGCAGTACTTCTTCGGCGACACCGGCTTCGGCGTCTACGCCAACTACACCATCGTCAAGGGCGATGTCGGTTTCAACGATACGGTCCTGGACCGCGACCAATTCGCGTTGCTTGGTCTCAGCAATACCGCCAATGCCATGCTGATCTACGAAAAACACGGATGGAGTGCGCGCCTGGCCTGGAACTGGCGCGACAAGTACCTGATCGCCGCCAACCAGGACGGCTCCAACCGCAACCCGTATTACGTCGAGCCATACAAACAACTGGACTTGAGCGTGAGTTACGCGATCACCGACAAGCTGTCCATCGGCTTCGAAGGGATCAACCTCACCAGCGAGGATGTTCGCTGGCACGGGCGTTCGCAAAAGCAGATCATCAAGCTCATCGACCAAAGCCCACGCTACACGGTGGGTGTACGTTATACCTTCTGAACGTCAGCGGCAGGTTTAACGCCAAGCTAGAACATCGATGGCCCGATTCGAACTGCTCAACAATGTGACCCATCATGACCTGCGCGTGATCCTACGCTTTGGCGCCGCATTCGGCGACGCCATCGGGATGGTGCAGGCATTCCCGACCGAGTTCGCCGACCTGCAACGCGAATATCCGATTTTCCTGCGCAAGAACACCATCGGCAGCGGTTTCCACGCGGTGGCGCTGCTGGGTTTCGAACCGCAGGAAAACCTGTTCCTGCAAGGCGAACGCTGGAATGCGGCGTATCTGCCCGGGGCTATCGCCAAGGGTCCGTTCCTGATCGGCTTTCAGGAACGGCACGAAGACGGCATAGCGCGGCGCGAGCCGGTGATCCATGTCGATCTGGAACACCCGCGGATCAGCCGCAGCGAAGGCGAGCCCATCTTCCTGCCGCAGGGCGGGCATAGCACCTACCTGGAACACATCATCACCGTGCTGCGCGGCATCCGCGATGGTGTGGAAGGCGGCGATGCGATGTTCGCCGCTTTCGATGCACTGGGCCTGATCCAGCCGTTGCATGTCGACGTACAGCTCGACAGCGCACACGCAGTGAACCTGGCCGGCCTGTACTGCATCGACCGCGAACGCCTGGCCGCGTTGGACGCGACGGCATTGCACGGCCTGCATCACGCCGGCTATTTGGAAGGCGCCTACCTGATCCTGGCATCGATGCAGGCCATGCGCTGGTTGATGGCCGAGAAACAGCGTCGCTTACAGCAAGGCGACGCCATGGTCGCAGCATGAGCGCGTTGCCGCAGCGCGTGCTGACGGCAATCGCCGAACGTGCCGATTGCCGTGCCGACGCGCTGCCGCTAGAGGCGTTGTACGATGCCGGCGAACCGGTGGTGCTGCGCGGTCTGGTAAGCGATTGGAGCTTGGTCCAGGCCGGTCTGCACGGTCCACAGGCAGCGATGGCGTTGCTGCGCACGCATGCCACACAACAGGTGCTGGCGTATTCCTACGGTGCGCCGCAGATCGGTGGCCGACCGTTCTACAACGCCGATTTCACCGCGTTGAACTTCGAGGTCAGGCACAACGACCTGCATGGGCTGCTGGAAGCCATCGCCACCCATCTGGACGTAGTGCAGCCACCGGCCTACTACCTGGCCTCGCTCCCGATGGACACGCACCTGCCGGGGTTGCGCGCCGACAACGCGGTGGACTTCGCCGCGCATGGCATCGCCGCGCAACCGAACATCTGGATCGGCAACCGGATCACCGCCAGCTGCCACTACGACGTGCCGCACAACCTGGCCTGTTGCGCGGTTGGACAGCGCCGTTTCACGGTGTTTGCGCCGGAGCAGATCGAGAACCTGTACCCGGGGCCGCTGGAGCTCAATCCCGGTGGCCAGGCGGTCAGCGTGGTCGACTTCGACGCACCGGATTTCGTTCGTTATCCGCGTTTCCGCGAGGCATTGATGCATGGCCGCAGCGCGGTGCTGGAACCTGGCGATGCGCTGTTCCTGCCAGCGCTGTGGTGGCACCATGTGCAAGCGCTGGAATCATTCAACGTGCTCGTCAACTATTGGTGGAGCCAAGCACCGGCGCAGCTGCCGGCACCGATGCCGGCGCTGCAACATGCGCTGTGGGCGCTGCGCGACCGACCACCGCCGGAGAAGGCAGCCTGGCGCGCGTTGTTCGACTACTACGTGTTCGGCGCGGCCGAGCGGGCCGGCGCACATCTGCCGGCGCAGGCACGGCAGCTACTCGGGCCGATCGACGAGACGCAGGCGCGGCAATTGCGCGCCATGTTGCTATCCCGGCTCAACCGCTGACGTCCAACGCCCCTGGTCAGCGCACTTCACGATGGCAGAAGAGAGATCGCAATGACCCAAATACGCAAGGTGGTGATCGCAGGCGGCGGCACCGCGGGATGGATCGCCGGCTGCGCACTGGCGCATCAGTTCCGTGATCTGCTCGAGATCACCCTGATCGAATCCGAACAGATCGGCACGATCGGCGTCGGCGAAGCCACGCTGCCACCGTTGCGTCAATTCCACCGCTTCGTGCAGATCGACGAGCAGGAATTCCTACGCGCGGTCGCCGGCACCTTCAAGCTGTCGATTTCCTTCGAGCACTGGGGGCAAGCGGGCGAGCGCTACATGCATCCGTTCGGGATCACCGGGCAGAGCACCCTGGTCTGCGCCTTCCACCACTTCTGGCTGGAGGCGCAGCGGCGCGGACTGCATTCGGAACTGGGCGATTACTGCCTGGAGAGCGTAGCCGCACGCGCGGATCGCTTCGCACGCGAAGCGCCATCGCCGCTCAATTATGCCTATCACCTCGATGCAGGCTTGTATGCACGCCTGTTGCGCGCACACGCAGAGCGACACGGGCTACGCCGCGTGGAGGGCAAGATCTGCCAGGTGCGGCAGCATCCGGAGAACGGTGCGATTACCGCGTTGCAACTGGAGGATGGACAACTGATCGACGGCGATCTGTTCATCGACTGCACGGGCTTTCGCGGCCTGCTGATCGAACAAACCCTGCACAGCGGATACGAAGACTGGAGCCACTGGTTGCCCTGCGACCGCGCGGTGGCGGTGCAGGCCGAGGCGGTGGCGCCACCGGTGCCGTATACCCGCACCATCGCCCACGCCGCCGGTTGGCGTTGGCAGATTCCGCTGCAGCATCGCGTCGGTTGCGGGCTGGTGTATTCCAGCGCGCATCTGTCCGACGAGGCGGCGCGTGCGCAGTTGCTGCGCGAGGTCGCCGCACCGACGTTGAAAGAGCCATCGCTGGTGCCGTTCCGCACGGGTCGCCGGCGCAAGACCTGGAACAAGAACGTGATCGCGCTGGGCCTGGCCAGCGGCTTCATCGAACCGCTGGAATCGACCAGCATCCATCTGACCATCACCGCAGTGATGCGTCTGCTGGCGCTGTTTCCCAGCGACGGCATTACCCCGTCGCTGGAGGCGCTGTACAACGCGGCCAGCCGCGCCGAGATGGAGCACGTGCGCGATTTCGTGATCCTGCATTACCACGCGACCCGGCGCGAAGAACCGATGTGGCGCGCGTGTCGGGAGATGCCATTGCCGGCATCGTTGCAGCAACGCCTGGACGCCTGGCGCGCACGTGCGCATGTCTGGCAGGACACCGACGCACTGTTTCGGGGGGATTCGTGGGCCTACGTGCTGCTCGGTCAGGGCGTGATGCCCAACGCACATCATCCGCTGGCGCACGCATTGCCGGACCAGGAATTGCAACGCTTCCTCGCCGCGATCCGTGCGCCGATCGAACGCAGCGTGGCGCAAATGCCATCGCAAGCGCAGTTCATCGCCCAATACTGCAAGGCGCCGCCGCAGGTGTGGGCGGGTTCGCCGATGACGGCGCTGGCGAACGCCTGAACAACGCAGCGAACACGACCATCGGACTGCGGTTACGAGCGCATCTGCGCGCGCTGCAACTGGCTGTTACGGTAGCCATACAGCAGGTAGGCGACCAGACCCAGCGCATTCCAGCACATGAACCAGAACTGCGTGGTCTGCGGCAAACTACAGAACAAATACACACAGCCGCCAATCGCCAGCGGCCCGACCACCCATGCCAGCGGCGTGCGGAAGCTGCGGACACGCGCAGGTTCGCGCACGCGCAGCACCAGCATGCACGCGGCCACGGCGATGAACGCGGCCAGGGTGCCGGCATTGGCCAACGCGGCGATTTCGTCCAGCCTCGCAACGCCGGCCAGCGCCGCGACCAGCACCGCCGTGAATAGCGTCGTCGCCACCGGCGTGCCGGTACGCGGATGGACCTTGGACAAACCGCGCGGCAGCAGGCCATCGCGCGACATCACGAAAAAGATCCGGCTCTGTCCGTACAGGAACGCCAGCAGCACCGTCGGCAGCGCGATCACCGCGACCACGCCGATGGCCGCCGCCGCCTTGGCCTGACCCAGCTCGCGCAAGATCAGCGCCAATGGCTCGGCGCTGGCGCCGAACACGCTGTAACGCATCGCGCCAATCGCCGCCAACGCCACCAGCATGTAGATCAGGGTACAACCGATCATCGAACCGACGATGCCGATCGCCAGGTCGCGCTTGGGATTCTTGGTTTCCTCGGCGGCGGTGGAGATCGCATCGAACCCATAAAAGGCGAAGAAAATGATCGCCGCCGCCGCCATCACCCCATGCGCAACACCATCGGCCCCGACCGTTTTGGGAAAGCCGTAGGGCATGAACGGTTGCAGATTGCTGCGATGGAATGCCGGCAGCGCCGTCGCCACGAAGATACCCAGGGCGATCAGCTTCAGCGTCACCAGCACCGCGTTGAGCGTCGCACTTTCCTTGGTGCCGGCCATCAGCAGGCCAGCCACCGCGAAGGTGATCAATACCGCCGGCAGGTTGACGATGCCGCCAGCGTGCGGACCGGCAACCAACGCCGCCGGCAACGTCAAGTCGACGCCCCACTGCGCGTTGGCCCAGTGCAGAAAGCCGACGAAATAGCCGGACCAGCCAACCGCCACCGTGCTGACCACCAGCGAATATTCCAGAATCAGGCTCCACCCCACCACCCAGGCGATGCTCTCGCCAAGCGCAACGTAGCTATAGGTGTAGGCACTGCCGGCGGCCGGCATCAGCGTGGCCATCTCCGCATAAGCCAACGCGGCGCAGGCGCAGATCGCACCGGCCACCGCGAACGACACCAGCACCGCCGGCCCTGCCAATTGCGCGCCGACCCCGATCAAGGTGTAGATGCCGGTGCCGACGATCGCACCAATACCAAGCGCCACCAAATGCGGCCAGCGTAGCGTGGGCACTAGTCGACGTCCGGCTTCGTGGACGGTGACCAGATCGAACGATTTGCGCCGGAACAGGAACGACATATGAACCTCGGGAGCGACGGAACAGGGGGAAGTATCAGCGAACGCAGTGCAGCAAAGCTATGCTCGCATGCGCTGCGTACCGTCGCCTACAACCCCAGGCGCTCGGCCAGCCGTACCAGTTCCGCCAGCGAGCCGACCTGCAGCTTGCGCATGGCATGGCCACGCCGCACTTTCACGGTGATTTCGCTGAGCTGCAACCGCGATGCCACCTGCTTGTTCAACAATCCCTGCACTACGAGTTCCACCACGTCCTGTTCGCCCGGAGTCAGCCGTGCCCAGCGCGCACGCAATTGGGCCTGCGCGGCTTCGGCTTCGCGCCGCGCGCGGTCGCGGGCGATGCCATGTTCGATCGCATCGAGCAGATCCTGGTCGCGGAACGGCTTGGTCAGGAATTCGATCGCGCCGTTTTTCATCGCCTCCACGCTCATCGGGATGTCGCCATGGCCGGTGATGAAGATCGTCGGCAATGCCAGTCCCGCCTCGCGCATGTGCCGATGGAACTCCATGCCGCTCTGTCCGGGCATGCGAATGTCCAGTACCAGGCAGGCTGGTGCATCGGCCTGCGGATGCGCCAGAAAATCGCGCGTGGACGCGAACGCATGCACCTGCAGGTCCACCGAGGCGAACAGATCTTCCAGGGCGGCGCGGATCGACGCATCGTCGTCGATCAGGTACACCACCGGACGCGGTGCGGTGGCGGCGCTCATGATCGCGTTCCGCTCGCAGCGGCGGGCAGGCACACGCAGAACACCGCGCCATGCGGGCGGCCAGGCTCGGCCCAGATGCGCCCGCCACCGGCTTCGACGATGCTGCGGCTGATACTCAAGCCGATACCGATGCCGTCTTGTTTGGTGGTCCAGAACGCATCGAACAGATGCGCCTGCGCTTGCGCCGACAAGCCTTCGCCGGCATCGGCCACGCTCAGCCGCAGCGTGCGCGCATCTTCGCGTTCGGTGACGATGCGCAGCGTGCGCTGTGCCGGTGGCGTGGCCGCCATCGCCTCGACTGCGTTGAGCAGCAGGTTGCCGATCACCTGCTGGATTTGCACCGGGTCAGCCGAGACCTGCGGCAGCGCCGTGGCCAACTCGGTTTGCACCGTCACCGCATTGCGCTCCAGTTCGCCGTGCGACATCGCCAGTACCTCGGCGACCGCGGCGTTGAGGTCGAAAGCGCGCTTCTGCGGCGCCTCGCCCTTGGTCAGGCGCCGCACGCGCGCGATCACTTCGCCGGCACGCTCGGCATCGGCGAGGATCCGCGCCAGCGCCGCGCGGGCCTTGTCCAGATTCGGCGGCTGCTGATCGAGCCAGCGCTGGCAAGCGTGACCGCTAGTGACGATCGCCGCCAGCGGCTGGTTGACCTCGTGCGCGATCGACGCGGTCAGATTGCCCAGGCTGCGCACGCGCGCCAACCGCAGCAACTGCGCCTGCGCCGCATGCGTGGCGGCCTTGGCGCGTTCCATCTGCATTGCGATGGAGGCGGTCACCGCCACCACCACGATGCTGATGGCCGAATTGATGACACCGACGTGGTAGGCGCCGGCATGGGTCAAATGGAAGCTGAGCACAATCAGCATCACGCAGATGCCGGCCAGCATTGCCAGCCCGGCCGGCGCCAGCAACCGCGCCGCGCCGAGGATCGCCACGGTGTAGAACAGCGGCGCGGCCACCGCGTAATCGGTGAGCGTGTCGGCAACGAAGATCGCCGCCAACACCACGCACAGCGCGGCCAGACCGAGCAGGCGCCGGTGCGGCGGCAATGGCTTGAAACACGCGATCATCGGCGGCACGGCAACGGTGAAGGGACGGATACGGGCACGGCCAGCTCAGCCTTCGGCGCCGGCGTTCCAGAACGCCTGTTGGACACCGCGCTCGCCCTCCAGGCGCTGGACCACCGCATCCAGTTCCTCGGCACGCACCGCGGTGGCGTACAGGGTCGCGGCGATCTCCACATCGTCGTGTCCGAACGAATGCTGTTCCACTTCGCGCGCCGGGTAGTGTGCCTCTTCCAGCAGTTCGATCAAGCGTTCGCGGATCGTGCCGTGCACCTCGCGCGCGCAGATCGCATAGAACATGTAAGTGGCTTCGACCGAGGATTCCTTCAACGGATGCCGGTTGATCCGGTTCACCATCGGCCGCAGCAGGGTATTGCTGAGCAGCACGAAGGCCGCCGCCAGCACCGCTTCGGCAATCAGTCCGGCACCGGCGCAGGCACCGACCGCTCCCGAGCCCCACAAGGTGGCCGCGGTGTTGAGCCCGGTGACGTTGGCGCCCTCTTTCATGATCGCACCGGCACCGAGAAAGCCGATCCCCGAGACCACGTACGCCACCACTTGCACCGCGCCCTGGGAACCGCCGTGGATCTCGAACAGGCGGTTGCCGAGCGAGACGAAGATCGCCGCGCCGACCGCGACCAGGGTATTGGTGCGCAGCCCGGCGGTGCGCTGGCGCACTTGGCGTTCGAAGCCGATGATCGCGCCGAGCACGAAGGCGGCCGACAGGCTCACCAGGGTGTCGAGCAAGGAGACGGGATTGAACAGGCGCAACGCTTCCATCAAGGCACATTCCGCAGGACAAAGGGACCGAGCATGACGGCTCCGGGATATGAAATGGACGGTTCCGGGATGCCTATGATGCCGGGTTAGTGTGGCATCTGGCAGCTGAGGCGGCGCGAGCGCGCGCGGTTCAGCGCACGGCAGTCTGCGGCACCGGGTCGTCGGCCGCAGGCGGCGCGCCGCCCAGGGCCTGGAACAGGGCCACGGTATCGGCATAGCGCTGCGTTTGTGCCTGGACCAGCGCGACCACCGCTTGTTGCTCGACCTGTTCGGCCTGCAACAACTGCAAGCCGCTGCCGGCACCGAGCACGTGCTGGCGCTGCGCCAACGCCAGGCTGCGCGCGGCAGCGGTACGCGCAGCGACCGCGGCCTGCAACGTCTGCGCATCGCTGAGCAACGCCTGCAACGTATTGGCGGTGTCCTGCAACGCCGCCAACACCACGCTGCGGTACTGGGCCTGCGCCTGATCGTAGGCGGCCACGGCGGCGCGCTGCTGGTGGCGCAGGCTGCCGCCATGGAACAGCGGTGCGATCAACTCGCCGCCAAGCAACCACTGTGCGTTGGTGCGCTCGAACAGCTGTCGCACCTGGGCGGCGGAACTGCCGATGTTGCCGCTCAGCGACAGACTGGGTAAGCGTGCCGCGGTGGCGACACCGATCTGCGCGCAGGCTGCATGCAATTGCGCTTGCGCCGCCGCGACGTCGGCGCGGCGCGCCAGCACCTGCGCCGGCACGCTCAGTGGCAGCGCAGTCGGCAAGTGCAACGATCCCAGCGCGAAGCGTTGCGCGATGTCCTCGCTGGGTGGTCGTCCTGCCAGGAGCGCGAGCCGGGCGCGCTGCTGCGCCAGTTGCTGCTGCAGCGGCGGCAGGACGGTCTGGGCTTGGGCCAGTGCCGCGTCCTGCGCGGCCAGATCGACACCGCTGGCCTGGCCGGCGGCGTACTGACGCTCAAGCAGTGTGCGCAGACGCTGCGCCAGAGCGATTTGCGCCTGCGCCGCATCGATCTGCGCGCGCAACCCGGCCTCCTGGATCGCGCTGGCGACGACATTGCTGGTCAGGCTCATGTACGCGGCCTGGCGCTGGAAACGCTGCACGTCGGCCTGCGCCGCCAGTACCTCGTGTTGCCGACGATTGCCGCCGAACACGTCCAGCACGTAACTCACGTTCACCTGAGCGGTATGCAGCGTGTACGGACTGCCGCCTGCCTGCCGCTGCCGTTGCGGGCTGACTTGCAGATCGACCGCGGGTATCAGACTGCCGAGCTGCGCCGCCGCGGTTTCGTTCGCCGCGCGCAACGCGGCGTCGGCCGCCTGCAGATCCGGATTGGCCTGCAGTGCCTCGTCTACCAGCATATCCAGCGCCGGCGAGGCGAACGCGCTCCACCAACGCGCCGGCACCGCTTCCCCCTGCAACAGGTGTTGTGCCGCGCCGGCCGGGTCGGCTGCCGCAACGGTCTGCGGCGGCAGCGGCGCGGCGGTGTAGCGGTCCACCGGCGGAACCGGCGGACGCACGAAATCCGGACCCACCCGGCAACCCCCGAGCAAGAGCAGCGACAGCAAAGCGGATGCGATGCGGCAGGTGCTCATGGGGTATCTCCTGCGCTCGCCGCGGCGCGCTGTGCGCGTGCGGCGGCCATGGTTTCGATCAGGTGATACAGCGACGGCAGTAACAGTAGGGTCAACACGGTGGCGGTGACCAGTCCGCCGACTACCACCGTCGCCAAGGGACGCTGCACATCGCTGCCCAGGCCGGTGGCCAGCATCGCCGGGGTCAGCCCCAGCGCGGCCACGGTGGCGGTGGTCAGCACAGGCCGCATGCGGCTGCGCGCGCCTTCGATCACCGCCTCGCGCAGCGGCTTGCCTTCCTCGTTGCGCAGGCGGTTGATCTGCGCCAGCAGCAACACCGCATTGAGCACGGCCACGCCGAACAAGGCGATGAAACCGACCGCGCTGGACACGTTCAAGGTCATCCCGCGCAGGTGCAACGCGGCCAGCCCACCGAGCATCGCCAACGGTACCGCAGCGAGCACCAGCAGTGGCTGGCGCAAGTTGCCGAAGCTGGCGAACAACAGCAGGAACATGATGCCCAGGGTCATCGGTGCGATCACCAGCAGGCGTGCCTGGGCGCGTTCCAGGTTTTCGAACTGGCCACCCCAGATCACCTGGAAGCGTTGGTGGTCGAACCGCACCTGCTGTGCGATCGCGCCGCGCGCTTCGCGCAAGAACCCGGACAGATCGCGACCGCGCACGTTCAACCGCACCACGATGTTGCGGCGGGCCATTTCGCGCACGATCACACTCTCGCCCGACACCGTGCGCAGCTGCGCCACCGCCGATAGCGGCAACTTGGCGCCGCTGGGCGTGGTCAGCATCAACGCGCCGATCGTCTGCAAGGTGTCGCGCGTCGCTGGTGCAAAGCGCACGGTCATCGCGTAGCTGCGTTCGCCGACATAGAGTTGACCGATCGGGCTGCCGCCGATGCCGGTGGCGATCAAATCGGCGATGTCGGCAGCATTGATGCCGTAGCGCGCGGCGGCGACACGATCGATTTCGATCTTCAGGTTCGGTAGCGGCGGCTCCACGTCCACCGTCACGTCCGCCGCGCCCGGCACCGCGCGTAGCGTCCCCGCGATCCGATCGGCTATCTGTCGCGCCTGGCTCACGTCGTCGCCGAACACCTTCACCGTCAAGTCGCCGTGCGCGCCGGACAGCTTGTCCTGCACGCCGTCGATCATCGGCTGCATGAAACCGACGCTGTAGCCGGGCATGCGCGCGTAACGCGCGGCGAGCGCGGCGATCAGCCCCTGCTTGTCCAGCCCAGGCCGCCACTGCGCATACGGGCGCAGGCCGACACTGGCCTCGATATGCGACGGCGTCCAGTAGTCGGTGCCGTCATCGTTGCGGCCGGTCTGGGTCACGATGTAGCTGACTTCCGGAAACGCCAGCGTGGCACGCCGCAAGGCATTGGCCATCGCCGCGGCCTTGTCCAGGGTGATCCCCGGCGGCATCTGCACCTGCAACCACAGCGAACCTTCGTCCAGATACGGCAGGAAGTCGCGGCCAATGCTGCCGCCGAGCAGGCCCAACGCCAACAGCGCAGCCACGCAACTGACCAGCAGCCAGCGCTTGCCGCCGACGCTGCGCGCCAGCAAACGCCCATAAGCGGCGCTCAGCGCCTGCAACACGCGGTTGTGCACCACCGGACGCGGACGGCGGAAAGCGAGCCAGGCCAGCGCCGGGATCAACGTCAGCGCCACGACCAATGCACCGATCAACGCCGCGCCAACCGCATAGGCCATCGGCGAAAACAGCTTGTATTCGATGCGCTGCAGCGCAAACAGCGGCAGGTAGGCGCAGATGATGACCCCCATGCCGAAGAAGATCGGTCGCGCCACCTGCAGGGTAGCCGCGATGGCGTCCTGCGGCCGCAATGGCTGCGATGGATCGGCCTCGCGTTGGCGCAGGATGTTCTCCACCAGCACCACCGCGCCATCGACCAGGATGCCGAAATCGATCGCGCCCAGCGACAGCAGGTTGGCCGGAATCTTCAGGTGATGCATGAACACGAAGGCGATCAACAGGGAAAGCGGTACGGTCAAGGCCACGATGGTGGCCGCACGCGGGCTGCCGAGAAACAGCAACAACACCAAACTGACCAACAGCATGCCTTCGACCAGGGTCGAGCCGACCGTGTGCAACGTGGCATCGATCAGGGCGGTACGGTCCAGGTAGGCGACTACTTTCACGTCCTTCGGCAACAACCCACCATTGAGTTCGGCGACCGCCACATGCACACCGTCCAGCACCGCCGAAGGATTGGTGTCCTTGAGCAACAACACGATGCCTTCGATGGTGTCGGGATTGCCGTCCTTGCCGAGGATGCCGCGGCGCTCGACGTTGCCGTAGCGCAACGTGCCCAGTTGCCGCACTAACACCGGCACGCCGTTGCGCGTCGTCACCGCGACAGCGCCCATGTCTTCCAGCGAATGCAGCAGGCCGACGCCGCGTACCACGTAGCTTTGCTCGCCGCGATCGATCACGCTGCCGCCGCCGTTGGCGTTGTTGGCGTTGATCGCATCCTTGACCTGCTGCAAGCTCAAACCGTATTGAGTGAGACGTTGCGGATCCAGCTCCAGCATGAATTGCGTGGTGAGGCCCCCGAAGTTGCTGACATCGACCACGCCAGGCACTTTCTTCAATCGCGGGATCACCGTCCAGGTCTGCAATTCGGATAACTCGCGCAGACTGCGCGTCTTCGACTCCAGCGTGTAGCGGTAGATTTCCCCGGTCGGCGAGGTGTAGGCGTCCAGCCCAGGCGCGGCGTTGTAGGGCAGCGTGACCTCGTTGAGCCGCTCCTGCAGACGTTGCCGGGCGAAGTAACCATCGGTGCCATCGGCGAACACCACCGTGATCAGCGACAGGCCGAATACGCTGCGCGAGCGCAGCACCTCCATGCCCGGCGTGCCCAGCAATGCGCGCTCCAGCGGCACGGTGATCTGCTGCTCCACCTCCTCGGCGGCCAGTCCCGGAACTTGCGTGACCACTTGCGAGGTGACGTCGGCGATGTCCGGATACGCTTCCAGAGGCAATTGCGTCCAGCTCCACGCCCCATACAGCGCAACCGCCAGAAACACCAACCAGACGATGCCACGACGCCGAAAACAGACGCTGACGATGGATTCAATCATCGAGCAGTGCTCCATTGCCGACCACCACGCGCTCGCCCGGAGCCAAGCCGGCGGTGATCTCGGTGTCGCTGCCCAGCATTGCGCCGGTGGCTACAACACGCGAGACGTAGACGAACGGCGCCGTCTCCACGTAAACGCGCGTGCTCAACCCGGACTGGAGCAAGGCGGTCGTCGGCACCAGCAGCGCCGACCGCGGCCGCGCCGCCAGGCCGACGCGCGCGAACATGCCTGGCTTGAGGCGACCGTCGCGGTTGTCGATGGCGATACGCACGGTCAATGTGCGGGTGTCGGTATCGAGAAGATCGGCGACGTGTTGGACCGTGCCCTCGAATGACGCATCCGGATAAGCATCGACATGGATCTGCGCATGCTGGCCGACGAACACCTGCCCGATATCGCGCTCAGCGACTTGGGCACTCACCCAGACCTTGGAGATGTCGGCGACCGTCATCGCCGTGGCCGTGGTGTCGTTCCAGTACCCACCCAGCGACACGGCGATGTCGCTGATGCGACCATCGATCGGCGAACGCATCGCATAGCGTCGGTGCGAGGCGGCCATCGGATCGGCGCCAAGCTGGGCCAGACGTTCGCGTGCGGCGCGCGCCTGATCCTGCGCCTGAGCCAGATCCAGTTGCGCCGCCTCGGCGTCCTTCCTGGTGGCGACGTCGCCGCTCAGCAAGGCTTGTTGCCGCTGCGCTTCGCGTTGCGCTTGACGCAGTGCCGACTGCGCCTTGCCATCGTCAGCATAGGCGTTGGCCAGATCGACCGAGTCGATCACGAACAACGTCTCGCCGGCCTTCACCGGATCGCCGAGTCCATGCGCCAGGCTGACGATACGTCCACTGACCGGCGCCACCAGTTTCACTAGCCGTTCCGGCAGCGCTTCCACCACCCCGGGCGTCTCGATGGTTGGCGTGATCGGGCGCCGCACCACGGTGCCGATGGGTAGCGCGCCGCGCAACGGCGATTGTGGTGGAACGCGCAGTTGCGTACCACGACGCAGCACGGCAGACGCATTTTCAACAGCCTGTGGATGTGCGTGGCAGGCCGCGAGCAGCGGGACCGTGCACACGATGAGGAACAAAACACGAGAGCGATGCATTGAAACGGCACTCACCATGGCAAGAGCCAGCGCCACATGGCAGTCTGGCGTGGGAAGGGGAGATGGGACCGAGCTACTTTCGGTGCGAGATTCAGTCGCGACGCAGTAACGATGCATCGAGCCACCAAGCCAGCACCGCGTGGCTCCTGTTCAATGTCGAAGCGGGCATACCGGCCGCATGCAAGCGCCGTTGCGCCGCGTGCGACAGTCGCGCACGGACGCGGATGCGGTCATCGACCGGCAGCAGCGACAATGCATCGGCCAGCACCCGCGGGGACTGTGCGGACACGGCCTTGGCGAAGGCGCGCGCGCCATGTGCGGCCAGCAGATAGCGCAGCGCTTCAGCGCGGTGCATGGCGACTGCGGCACGCAGGGCGCGCTGCAATCGGCGTTGCAGGCGGAAACGACGGAAAAAGAACAAGAACATGACGACCTCCTTGCGGCGCATCGCCGGCAAGGACACCGCCACCACTACGGCGACGGGCGTCTTCCGGGTCAGCGCAAGGCTATTACCAGGCGAAAAGAATGGGCGCGGAGTGCGGCGATGGCGCCGCGTCGATACGGGTCGGGATCCATGGCGATCTCCAGTGAGATGAAAGAAAGTGGCCGCGACAGCGACTGTGTCAAGTGACGCCGTGCCGGTGAATGCGGGCTTGCGACCTGTCGCTGACGGCCCGCGTCACGCCGCGTTGCGAGATGGAAAGTCTGGCATGCACGCCCGCGGTGCGCCAGCACGCGTGAGGCATCTACGCATGAACATCGGCATGCCTGCGCTATACCAAAGTATCGTGTTGGCGGGTGTCGGTCTTACAGAGACTCGAACTCCTCAAAGATTTCGTGTTTTTCGTGCAAATCACTTCGCAGCTTCCATCCGCATGGTCGCTGCCCGCCCCATCTCCCTCAGCTCCCGATTTTCAGACAGATCCTAGACATCTCCGTGCCATAGAAAATGGCAAGTTCAAATGTGTTCATGCGCAGTAAGGGCATTCTCAACTTGCAAGCGCAACACCTACGTTGAATTGAGCGCTCTCTTTTTCCAGCGCCTGATTGATTTGGCGTCTTCCAGCCGAGCGTACGACGTGATCGAGCGTTCATCAGGTCTGCGACATTGTTGAGATATTCCTGGCTTGCCTTGGAAAGGTCCGGCCCCTTGGGCATGAACTGGTGCAGCCGTGCGTTGGTATTCTCACTGCTCTCGCGTTGCCAAGGCGTATAGCGCACTGCCCTCAACAATTCTGCGCTTACGAACGCAGGCTTTACGACGCTGCCGATAGTGCTTGGCCGCGAGATTGGCAGCCTACACAGACGCGTTTTGACGTATCACTTCACGCGACAACGCAGACGCACTTCGTCCGATTCGGCGCGCGATGGAGCAGAGCTGGCACTGTGGCTGAGCTCGATCTGCAGCAACGCGTGTTCTTCGCAGCTCAAACGGATGTATTGCTTTTCCATGCCAATCCCTTACGTGATTGAGGGGTGTTGTACTTGGAAGTTGAGTCCAAGACCTTGACAAGCGTTGGCTTCAACTGTAGCCGACTATCCGGGATTACGATCGCAATATGCAACCCATAGGAAATCGATAATACATCTTATGATCGTGCGGCTACTGTCGCCACAACTGCGATGCTACAGTCCCGCGCTGAGGTTTCTTCAACGACTCTCTGCCAACATGCACGCTCATGCCTGAACTTCCCGAAGTCGAAACCACTCGACGCGGCCTGGAACCGCATCTGGCCGGGCGTCGCATCCACGGCGTGATTCTGCGGCGACCGGATCTACGTTGGCCGATTCCGCCGGAGGTCACACAGCAGTTGCCGGGGCAACGCATCGCCGGTATCCACCGCCGCGCCAAATATTTGTTGCTGGAAACCGCAGCAGGCAGTGCGCTGTTGCACCTGGGCATGTCCGGGAGCCTGCGCGTGCTGCCCGGCGATACGCCACCGCGCACGCACGATCATGTGGATATGAGCCTGGAGGATGGCCGTGTGCTGCGCTTCAACGATCCGCGTCGGTTCGGCTGTTTGCTGTGGCAAGCACCTGGTACGTTGCATCCACTGCTCGCCGAACTGGGGCCGGAACCGCTGTCGGATGCGTTCGATGGCGATTATCTCTTCCAGCTCAGTCGCGGCCGCAAGGCGCCTGTCAAGACGTTCTTGATGGATCAGCGCATCGTGGTCGGCGTCGGCAATATCTATGCCGCCGAAAGCTTGTTTCAAGCGGGGATCAGTCCGCTGCGCGCCGCCGGGGAGGTATCGCGCGCACGCTACGCGCGTTTGGCCGAGGCGACCAAGGCGATTCTCGGTTATGCGATCCAGCGCGGCGGGACGACGCTGCGCGATTTCATCAGTCCGGATGGCGCGCCGGGGTATTTTGAACAAGAATTGTCGGTCTACGGCCGCGAAGGCGAAGCCTGCAAGCGCTGCGGACGTCTTCTGCGACATGCCAGCATCGGCCAGCGCGCCAGCGTCTGGTGCGGGCATTGCCAGCGCTGATAGTGAAGGTGGTACTGACGGTCACGGTCACACACCAACCTGGCTGCGTAGCACTCGCCGTGCCAATCGACAGGCCATGCTGCGCCGAGCTTGCTACCCCTGGATACCCCGCGGAAGCGATGCGCAGCACCCGCACTCCCCGGTTACGAAGCGATTACGAAGCGGTGACGTGCCGCAGAGACGATGATCGTATGATGGGCATCCTTCCTTGGCTTCTCGATCAGGCTCATGCAACGACGCAATTTTCTCAAAAACGCCGCCGCCGCCTTCGCCGCCATGGGCTTGCCCGCGATGCCGATGCTGGGTCAGGCCGCTGATGCGGTCGGCCTGCGCCGTCTGGGCAAGCCGCAACCGTTCGACTACGCCTGGCTCAAGGGCCATGCCCAAGCCATGGCCAAAGCGCCATACCAGAGCCATCAGCGGGTGCTACCAGCGCCAATGGCGGGGTTGAGCTGGGACCAGTACCAATCGATTCGCTACCGCCAGGATCACGCGCTGTGGGCAGCCGAACAAGGTCCAAAATTCCAGGTGAAGTTTTTCCATCTGGGCCTGTACTTCAAGACCCCGGTGCAGATGTTCGACCTGGTCGATGGACAGGCGCAGCAACTGGCCTACGATAGCGCGGCGTTCGATTACGGTAGTAGTGGCCTGAAAGGCAAGCCGTTGCCGAAGGACCTGGGTTTCGCCGGTTTCCGCCTCAACACCAAGCAGGACACCGAGCGCGATTTCGCCGCGTTCCTCGGCGCCAGTTATTTCCGCGCAGTGGGCAAGGAAGGCCAGTACGGTCAGTCCGCACGTGGTCTGGCGATCGATACCGGGACCGGCGCGCCGGAGGAATTTCCCGACTTCATCGCTTATTGGCTGGAACAACCCAAGGCCGATTCGAATACGGTGGTGGTGTACGCGCTGCTGGATTCGCCCAGCGTGGCCGGTGCGTATCGTTTCGCGATCACCAACGGCGATGTGTTGTTGATGGACATCGACACCGCGTTGTATCCGCGCAAGCGCATCGAACGGATGGGTGTGGGGCCTTGCACCAGCATGTACCAGACCGGCGAGAACGATCGTCGCATGGACTGGGATTGGCGACCGGAGATCCACGACACCGACGGTCTGGCGATGTGGACCGGTGCGGGCGAGTGGATCTGGCGGCCGTTGTGCAATCCACCGCACCTGCGCTTCAACATGTTCGTGGACGAGAACCCGCGCGGCTTCGGCCTGCTGCAGCGCGACCGCAATTTCGATCACTACCAGGACGATGGGGTTTTTTACGAGAAACGTCCATGCCTGTGGGTGGAACCGAAGCACGGCTGGGGCAAGGGCTCCGTGCAACTGGTGGAAATCCCGACGGTCGATGAGACCTTCGATAACATCGTCGCGTTCTGGAATCCGCAGGACAAACCTCAGCCAGGCCAGGAACTGCTGTTCGGCTACCGTCTGTACTGGGGGGCACAACCGCCGGCATCCTCGTCGCTGGCGCACTGCGTCGCCAGCCGTACCGGCCTGGGTGGGATCACGGGGCAGAAGCGCAAGTATTTTTCCTGGCGTTTTGCCGTGGATTTCGCCGGTGGCGAACTGGCCAGGCTCAGCAAAGAGAAGGACGCCAAGGTCGAGGCCGTGTTGCAGCTCAGCCGTGGTCGCAGCGAAATCGTGTCGGCCAGACCACTGCATGAGATCGCCGGTTATCGCGCGATGTTCGATGTCGTGCCGCCGGATGACGGCACCGAACAGATCGATATTCGCTTGTTCCTGCGCAGTGGCGACCGTTCGCTGACCGAAACCTGGTTGTATCAATGGACACCGCCACCGGCTGCCGAGCGCAAACTGTATTGATCTGGCGCGAGCCAAGGCATCACGCAAAACAGCGTGCGGATCCTCCTTTCCGGTCCCGCGCTGGTAGTGCGGCTGAAGTCGCCCTCCTACCGCAGCAGGAGGGCGAAGCAACGTGGGAGGCCCCGGTGCCACGCGCGCAAACGCGCGGCCAATGGCGATAGCAGCCGCTTCAGGATTTGGTCGGTGGCGGTGGCGTCGCGCTTTTCTGGCCGATGTTTTCAACATCGCCAATATCGACCCGACCTGGCGTACGCCCGTCCCAAACTCGATCCTGTAGTTTCCAGTAGGCCGACGGCTCCCAGAACTGTTTGGCGTAGAACACTTCCGGATCAATGCTGCCGCCGCCTGGGCGATTGATCGACAAGGCGCCGGCGCCGGAATAGCCAAGCAGACTGCCAGTGCTGCTCATTGCTTCGCGGCGCATGACAGCCTCCTGGCGCGGCTTGGCCATCTGGTCGCCATATTCGGCGATCATCTGCTTGTCGAGGGCGATCGCGCGCTTGCGCTCTTCCGGTGTGAGCTGGTTCCAGTATTCCATTTTGCGCCTGCTGAAAGCCTCGTAGCCGCGTTCGGAGGCCAGCGCCATCCACAGGAATCCCATCGCATGATCGGGCGCCACGCCCTGGCCTTGCCAATACATCTCGCCCAACCGCGCCTGCGACGGCTTGTCGGCATAGCGGGCGGCCAACTGATACTGTTTCTTGGCCTGCGCATAGTCGCCTTTCTTGTCGGCACGGATACCTGCGCGGCGATAGAACAGATCCAGATGCGCCTCAAGGAAGCCATCGGTCAGTATCTGTGCCGGGATATCGTCGAATGTGCGTTCAGCCGTGACCGCAGCGACTTGGCCGGGCAGAGCGAGCAGAAGTGTGCAGACCAAGGTCACGCCGCTACGAACCATTCCTTTGAATCGTTGCATTTCTCTATTCCATGAGTGTGATGGGGAAGATTCTACACAGATGTCACCCCTGCGCTGCAATAGGCAAGATGCATTTCTATACCTTTGTCACAGATGACCGCCTGCGATCAGGAGGATCGCGATGGGGCGATCTGCAGCGGATCAATGCGGCCTTCGCCGCGCATGATCTTTTTGAACTCGGCACGGCTCACCGACACGTAGCGTTCGTTGCCGCCGATTTCCACCTGCGGACCATCCTGTACCGCGCGGCCGTTCTCGTCCACCCGCACGGTCATGGTTGCCTTGCTGCCGCTGTGGCAGATGGTCTTGATTTCCTGCAGCTCGTCCGCCCAGGCCAGCAAGGACTGGCTGCCTTCGAACAGTTCGCCACGGAAATCCGTCCGCAGGCCATAACACAGCACGGGGATTCTCAGCCGGTCCACTACCTCGCTGAGTTGCCAGACCTGGGCGCGGTTGAGAAACTGGGCTTCGTCCACCAGTACGCAATGCAGCGTGCCATGGCTGGCAATGTCGGTTTCGATCAAGGCCAGCAGGTCGGTCTCGGCCGCGAAGACTTTGCCATCGGCGCGCAGGCCGATGCGCGAAGCGACCACGCCACTGCCGGCGCGATGGTCCAGCCTTGGGGTGAGAATGACCGTGCGCATACCGCGCTCGCGGTAGTTGTGCGCCGACTGCAACAGCGTCGTGGTCTTTCCGGCATTCATCGCCGAATAGTAGAAATACAGTTTCGCCATGCGTTGGATTCTAGCGCGGACGCGACGCATTTCATGCACCGGCTAGGGCCGAAAACCGGTTCAGCCAAGGCGCGGCGACGCATGCGGTGACGCAGCCGGTGCCCGTTACAATACGCGCTCAAGGGAAATTTCTATGCACGGTCTCAACCCCCCCCAACGCGCCGCGGTCCTGCATGACGAAGGTCCGCTGTTGGTGCTGGCTGGCGCCGGCAGCGGCAAGACCCGCGTGATCGTGGAAAAGATCGCGCACCTGATCGCCAGCGGACGCTACCCGGCCAAGCGCATCGCCGCGATCACCTTCACCAACAAATCGGCCAAGGAGATGCGCGAACGCGTGGCCAAGCGCATCCGCAACGAAGCGGCCGATGGCCTGACCATCTGTACCTTTCATGCGTTGGGGTTGAAGTTCCTCCAGATCGAGCATGCCGCGGTGGGCTTGAAACGCGGTTTCTCGATCTTCGATGCCGACGATGCCGCCGCGCAGATCAAGGACCTGATGCCCGGCGCCAAGCCCGATGCCGTCGATGACGTCAAGAACCTGATCTCGCGTGCCAAAAACGCCGGACTATCGCCGGAACAGGCGATGGCTGCGGCGCGCAGCAACCGCGAGCAGGACGCGGCCAGCCTGTACGCGCGCTATCAGGCACGGCTGAGTACGTTCAACGCGGTGGACTTCGACGATTTGATCCGGCTGCCGGTGCAGGTGCTGGAAAGCAACGAAGACATTGTGATGGCCTGGCGCGAGCGCATCGGCTATCTGCTGGTGGACGAGAGTCAGGACACCAACGATGCGCAGTACCGGTTGCTGAAGATGTTGGCCGGTCCGCGCGGCAACTTCACCTGCGTGGGCGACGACGACCAGAGTATTTACGCCTGGCGCGGCGCCAATCCGGAAAATTTGATGCAGATGGGCCGCGATTATCCGACGCTGCAGATCATCAAGCTGGAACAGAACTACCGCTGTTCCAACCGCGTGCTGCGCGCAGCCAATGCGCTGATCGCGCACAACCCGCACGAACATCTGAAAACCTTATGGAGCGACCAAGCCGACGGCGAGCGTATCCGTGTCTGGGAGTGCCGCGATAGCGACCACGAGGCGGAAAAGGTCGCCGCCGAAATCGCTTATTTGGGCACCGCCAAGCAAGTGCCTTGGAGCGATTTCTGCATCCTGTTCCGCGGCAACTTCCAGTCGCGGCCGTTGGAGAAGGCCTTGCAGATGGCCGCCGTGCCATATCACATCACCGGCGGCACCGCGTTTTTGGAACGGCAGGAAGTCAAAGATGTGCTGGCGTGGCTGCGCTTGCTGGTAAATCCCGATGACGATGCCGCGTTCCTGCGTGCAGTGCAGGCGCCCAAGCGCGAGGTCGGCGCGACTTCGCTGGCCAAATTGGCAGAACTGGCGGCAGCCAAACACCTGCCGATGTCGCGTGCCGCCGCGTCGGTCGGCGCGTTGCAGCAGCTGCCGCCACGTGCGGCCAACGGACTGAGCGATTTCGTCGACATTTTGCACGAGCTGCGCGCGGCTTCGGCCACCGTGTCCTCAGCCGACGTGGTGCGCCAGCTCGCCGAGCAATCCGGCTTGATCCGCGAACTACGCAACCAGTGCAAGGACGAGGCCAGCTTCCAGCGTCGCCGTGGCAATCTGGAGGAACTTGCCAAGTGGTTCGAAAGCGGCCCGCGCGGCGCCAGCGTCGGCGACCTGGCCGCACAGTTGGCATTGCTATCGCGCAACGACAAGGACGACGGCGGCAATCAGGTGCGGATGATGACCATGCATGCCTCCAAGGGCCTGGAGTTCCGCTACGTGTTTATCGTCGGCTGCGAAGACGGCGTGCTACCGCACGAAGTCAGCCTGGAAGAAGGCAATTTGCAGGAGGAACGCCGCCTGCTGTACGTCGGCATCACCCGTGCCAAGGAGCAACTGTGGATGAGCTACAGCATGCTGACCCGCAAATTCGGCGAGCATATCCGGCTCAAGCCTAGCCGCTTCTTCGACGAGATTCCGGCCGAGGAGATGCAACGCGATGGTGCAGACCCCGTGGCAGATGCGGCACGCAAAAAAGAACGCGCCAATGCGGGCCTGGCAGCGATCCAGGCATTGTTCGACTGAGGTTTTTTCGAAGGCTCGATTAGATCGCGTGGCATGCACATCTTTCCACGCGCATGCCACGATCGTCGCGCTGCATCGGACATTACGACACAGCGACGGCCAACGTTGAATCGACCACCCTCACTGCGGCGGCGCCGCCAGTTCCCTGGCGCTGAGGTAGCCGTCGCCGTTGCTGTCCTGCTTGTGGAAGCGGGTCGTCAACGTCGCCAAGTGCTGCGCTCGGGTGATCGGTGGCCCATGGCCACCGGGCAATTCGGCGGGGCTGAGTACGCCATCGTGGTCAAGATCGCGAGCATCGAAGGCGTAGCTCATCCAGTCCAGATATTCGTCCAGGCTGACCCGGCCGTCGCCGTCGCGGTCCATGCGTTGCAGGTAGCTGACGGTGTCGCTGACCTGGACGGCGGCGTTGCCACCGAATGCGACCAGCAGCCCCAGTAAAACCACGAACGAAGAACGCCGCACGCGACGGCCTTCGCCGAGCAAGCCGCGACCAATGACATCAAAATTTGTATTGGACATCACCAAAACTCCGGAACGCGGGACAGCCTGATACAGGAATAAGCGACAGCATGAGGCTGAAACCACATATTGATCCAGCCCTCGCGTATGGTATGTGTGTGCGGAGCGTTTCCGATCATCCAACGGTCCCAATTCCATGTCTGCCTCTCCTTCCGAAGCAACCTCATTACCAGTGGACGCACCGTTGATCGAGCTGGACCGCGCCAGCGTCGTGCGCGGCCAGGTCCGCGTGCTGCATGCGTTGAGCCTGCGCATCGCGCTCGGCCAGCACACCGCCCTGCTTGGCCCGAACGGCTGCGGCAAATCGACTCTCATCAAACTCATCACCCGCGAACTCTATCCGTTGGCGCGTATCGGCGAGGAGCCGGCTGTGCGGGTGCTGGGGCAGAGCCGCTGGCAGGTGGACCGGCTGCGCAACCAATTGGGGATCGTCACCGGCGATATGAGTGGCCACCTGCTCGCAATGCCCGGCCTGGACGTGGAGAGTGCGGTGTTGTCGGGGTTCTTCGCCAGCCACGTGGTGCCGTCGCACCGCGAGGTGACCGCCGCGATGCGGGAACGCGCGCGCGAAGCGCTGCAGGCCGCACAGGCGCTGCCCTTGCTGCAACGACCATACGCGGAACTATCGGCGGGCGAGACCCGCCGCGTGCTGATCGCGCGTGCTCTGGTCAATCGGCCACAAGCCTTGCTACTGGACGAGCCCAGTACCGGACTGGATCTGGTCGCGCGCCAAGTCCTACTGACGACCATGCGCGCACTCGCCGCTCAGGGCATCACGCTGGTGCTGGTGACCCATCACATCGAAGAGATCGTGCCGGAAATCGAGCGGGTAATCCTACTGCGCCAAGGCCAGGTGTATGCCGACGGCATACCCGATGCCGTGCTTGCCGACGAGCCGTTATCGGCGGTGTTCGGCACGCCAATACGGGTGCGCCACGATGGCATCAGTTACTGCGCGAGCATCGCGAAAGACGATTGAACAGGCTGCGTAGGTCATTCTTACGCGCCGCCGGTACTACCGCTCCTTTCGACACTTTGCGCACATCGGTTCAAGTGCGCGACATGCTAGCAGCACGCGCAACAGCCGCGTTGTCGAACGCCGCACGCGCGGCGCGCACGTCCGCATGGTACGTCTTGGCCCAGTGCACCAGCGGCAGCAGCACTTCGTTCAACGACTGACCGAGCGGTGTCAGTTGGTATCGCACCCCCGGTACGACGGTCGGCAAGACCTCGCGCGCGACCAGACCTTCGCGCTGCAAGTCACGCAGGGTCTGGGTCAACATGCGCTGGGAGATGTCGGGCACCGCACGACGCAGTTCGCCGAAACGATGCGGACGCTCGGCCAGCAGCATCACGAACAAAGTGCTCCATTTGTCGCCGATCTGCGCGAGCACGTCGCGTACCGGACACTGGCCGATGGCCATACCCTGGCCACGATAGTCGTCCAGTTGCTGGCTCAGCGGCGTCTCCAGCGTGCCATCGGCCTGCATCGCAGCAATGTCCATGGTGCTCACCTCAAGGTAATCAGGGGCGAAAAAAGTGCCGTCTTTACAACACCGCACTGGTCTCTACGATAGATCAAGTTCCTTTTCCAGACCATTGCACGGGAGACCCGTCATGTCCGCATCGTCCGATTCTCTGCTCGTCACCGGCGCTGGTGGCCAGTTCGGCCAGCGCGTGCTGGCACACCTGCTCGATACACTGCACATCGCGCCATCGCGCGTGGTGGCGACGACGCGCCGGCCAGAGCGCTTGACCACGTGGGCGTCGCGCGGCGTCGCGGTGCACCAGGCCGATTTCGACGCACCTGCCTCGCTGGACGCCGCGTTTCGCAATGTCAGCCGGGTGCTGTTGATCAGCACCGATGCGCTGGACCGCCCCGGCCAGCGTCTGCAACAGCACCTCGCCGCGATCGCCGCCGCCGAACGTGGCGGCGTGGAGCATCTGATCTACACCTCCTGCCCGGAACCGCACAACTCCCCGCTCCTGCTCGCCCCCGACCACGCCGGGACCGAAGACGCGCTCAGCACCAGCGCCCTACCCGGCTGGACGGTGCTGCGCAACCATTGGTACTTCGAGAACCTGTTGATGAGCATGCCATCGGTGCTGGCATCGGGCCAATGGTACAGCGCAGCCGGCGATGGCGGCATCGCGCACATCGCCCGCGACGATCTGGCCCGTGCGGCGGCGGTGGCCCTGGCCAGCCGCAACACCGACAAGCGCACGCTGACTTTGAGCGGCACCCGCGCCTACACCACCACCGAGATCGCCGCGCTGGTCAGCGACACGCTGGGCGTGCCGATCCAGGTGGTACCGGTGCCAGTCGAAGCGTTGGTACAAGGCATGGTAAGCGCCGGCATGCCCGAGGCGGTCGCATGCATCTACGCTTCATTCGACAGCAATACCGCCGCTGGCCGCGTTGCCACCGTCACGGGCGATTACCAGACGCTCACCGGGCAGGCACCGCAAGCATTCGAACAATGGCTACGGGTTAATCAAGCGCAATTGGCGAAGCTCGGACACTGAATTGCGATAGGCGATGCCCAGATATTGTAAGTTGGTCATGTGCTCATCTCATTACTGGCTTGAGTCCTTTTCTTCGGGCACATCCCAGTCCTTCGAACGTACCTCTCCAGTCTGGTAAAACTGCTTGACCAATTTGATATAGTCCAGAAAATCTCGATTCTCCGTGGCCAACCGGTTAGCCATGTCCCAATCAATTTCATCGCGTTCACGCGCGGGAATCAGCACTTGGCTGTCAGCCGGGTTGTCTACATCCAACTGGATGAAACCAATACCATGCGGCGCGAATAGCATACGTAACTCTTTCAGCGTGTCCTGCCCACTGATTTCCGCCGCGACCAAGTAGCCGAAGTTACCCCACGACGAATTCGATACCGCTTGGAAAAAGCACTCACGCACATTCGAGCGGTTGATCAGCAGCTTGACCTCAAACGACCAAAGTTTGGTGCGCTTGTCGGAATACTGCTTGACGCAGTCCCGCACCTCCTGGTGCCATTCCACACCTAAGTCTTCCATGCCGACCACGTCCGGGTACAGCCATCGATTTCCATTCGGCCCTCGCTTGTTCGATGAGCGCTTCTCATCGATGCGTTTGGAAAAGACACCGAACTCTTCCAAGATATAATGTGAAAGCAGTGGGTACAGTGCGTGTTCATCCAGCCTCGAAGTACCCGCATCTCCTGCTACCAAAGCCCCCTCACTCTCGGCAGCGGCCACTTCGGCACTGTCTGATTTCTCCGAGTAGTAATACTTACGCGGTCGTCCTTCGGTAGTTTTCAACGTTGGATGCTTCATTTGCATGCGCGGTCGTTGCGAGCTGATTTCGGCAACAAGCTGCTGCACCAAATTCGCATCCGACTTGATGTGGTCGCCTCGACTATTAGCGCGTTTTTCCTGGCACTCCACAGGGAAGGTAGCGAACACCCACTCGGCGATCTGCCTGGCAGTGAATTTTTCTTCGGGCCGCGCCTGTAAATAGTTCACTACTGCTTTCGAAAGATTCAACGCCACGTTATTTCTCCATCCTTTCCTGTCATGATGTTACCCGTGAAGATTCACATTGACATGGACGACATAGACCTTTGTCCAAACTTCGGCACGATTCAAAATTTTTCGGTAATCGATATCTAATCTTGACAGCCCCTGGACCCAACCTCACTTCCCAATGCAAAAACTGGAGAAAATTCGACCGAGCAGATCGTCGGCGCTGAAGGTACCGACGATTTCGCAAAGTGCATTATGCGTCAGGCGTAATTCCTCGGCAGCCAGCTCCAGGCGTTCGTGCTCCAGTTCGGCCATCGCCGCTGCGGCATGCATGCTGGCCCGCTGTAATGCCTCGACGTGGCGTATGCGTGCGGAAAATTCGCCCTCGCTCCCCTCGCCCGCCGTGGCGCAGGCGATTGCGCGCAGGTGCAGATGCAATTGTTCCAGTCCACTGCCCGTCGCGGCAGAAATGTAGACAGTGTCCGCGCACGCGTCAGGCACCTTGGTCAGCAAATCGCACTTGTTGTGGATCCATAGACGTTGCGGGACATCGGCAATGGCTTCGGCAACCGCCGCACGGCCAACTGCCACATCACGCGCATCGAGTACGACCAGGGCCAAATCGGCACGTTGCAGTTCCAGTCGAGCGCGACGCATGCCTTCGCGTTCGATCGCATCGCCGCCGTCGCGCAGGCCCGCAGTGTCCACCAGGGTCAATTCCAACCCGTCCACGCACACGGTTTCATGCAAGGTGTCGCGGGTCGTGCCGGCGATATCGGTGACGATGGCGCGGGCGCTGCCAGCCAAGGCGTTGAGCAAAGAACTCTTGCCGGCATTCGGCGGCCCCACCAGCACCGCGTGCAGGCCGTCGCGCAAGCGGCGGCCACGCTCGGCCTCCAAGTGCAGTTGCGCCAGGTCCGCACGTACTTGCTGCAGACCGGTGCGAACCTGCGCGCCACCGAGAGTCTCCAGTGCTTCGTCGGCGAAGTCGATCGCTGCTTCGACATGCAGGCGCAGACGGATCACCTGCTCGGCCAGGTCTTCGACCCGACGCGAAAACACACCGTCCAACGATCTGCGCGCCGCGCGGGCCGCACGCAGGTCGCCGGCGGCGATCAGGTCGGCGATGGCCTCGGCCTGGGCCAGGTCCAGCTTGCGATTGAGGAAGGCGCGTTCGCTGAACTCACCCGGACGAGCCGGGCGCGCGCCAAGTTCGCAACAACGCGCGACCAGCTGCCGCAGCAACACCGGGCTGCCGTGCGCCTGTAATTCCAGCACGTCCTCGCCGGTGAAACTGCGTGGTGCCGGGAACCACAGCGCGATGCCATCGTCGAGTGTGTCGCCCTGCGCATCGCGAAAGTGCGCATAACGCGCGCTACGCGGCAGTAGCGCGCCAAGCCCGAGTCCGTCGGCGATGCGGCCAGCGGCCGGCCCGGACACGCGCACCATCCCGACACCGCCTGCTCCCGGTGCAGTAGCGATCGCAGCGATGGTGTCGTTGGCAGAGCTCGACATGGCAAATTTTTTGTCTCCGTGCGGCGAAAGGCGCGGGGCCTGCCGCTGGATGCACATATCGGCCACCGACACAAAAACCAACTGCAATTGCAGAAATGCCCACTGCCCGCCTGACGGTGGGCGTTGCGAACTTACTTCTTGGCTTTGGCCGGAGGCTTGACGCTAACGCTCGCCGCGGCTTCGCCATGACGCTTGTTCATCCACCACTGCTGCAGCAAGCCTAGCGAACCGTTGGTGACCCAGTACAAGACCAAACCCGAAGGTACGAATGCCATCATCACACCAAACACCAATGGCATGAATTGCATCATCTTGGCCTGCGCCGGGTCCATGCCCGGTGTGGGAGTCAGCTTCTGCGTCAACAGCATCACCGCTGCGTTGATCACTGGCAGGATGAAATACGGATCGCGCGCGGTCAGATCCTGGATCCAAGCAAACCAGGGTGCCTGACGCAATTCCACCGACTCCACCAGCACCCAGTACAGCGCGAAGAAGATCGGCATCTGGATCAACACAGGCAGACAACCGCCCATCGGGTTGATCTTCTCTTTCTTGTACAACTCCATCATAGCGGTCTGGAGTTTCTGCTTGTCGTCACCGTAGCGCTCCTTGAGCTGCTGCATGCGCGGCTGGAACTTGCGTAACTTTGCAGAAGACTTGTATTGAGCCGAGGACAGCGGGTACAGCAGCAGCTTTAGCAGCAGCACCAAACCGACGATCGACCAACCCCAGTTGCCGAGCAGGGCGTGGAGATGGCTGAGGATCCAGAACAGGCCCTGTCCCAGCAGCGCCATCAGCGAGAAGCGGCTGTAATCGACCACACGGTCCAGCCCCTTCACCTGCTCTTTGGCGATCTGGTTGACCAGCTTCGGACCCACCCACAACCGTGCCTCGGTGCTGGCGTGCCCGCCAGGCACCACGACGAAAGCGGGGCCGCGCGCTTCGATCACATGCAGCGGGCCTTCGTTGGAAAGCAGGTACACCGATTGCTGATCGGCTTGCGGAATCCAACTGGTGAAGAAGTGATGCTGCAACACCGCGATCCAGCCGCCAGAGATCGTCTGGTTGAGCGGACCGTCTGCCAGGTAGTCCTTGAACGCCCGGCGCTGGTAGCCATCCTGCGGGCTGAACCAGGTCGCGCCATTGAAGCTGAAGGAATCCGGATTGGTCATACCACGGCTGACGATGGTCGGTACCCGGCTCAACTTGCGGAACACATAGCCCTGCCACGGTTTGCTGCCATGGTTAACGATTTCGTCGCGCACCTGCACGGCGTAGTGACCAGGCTGCAAGGTATAGACACGACGGATGCTGATCCCGGAAGGTCCATTCCACACGAACGGCACTTCCAGGCTGTCCTGACCCTTGGCCAGCACATACTCCTTGCCCGGCTGTTCGGGACGGAAGCCGCCAAGGCTAGGCGATGGCGAATTGCGTTCGCCGATCCAACCACTGATGGCGTTGTACGGATGCAGTGCATCCTCGGTCAGCAACTGCACCGGAGGACTACTCGGCTGCTGGGTTTGCGGATACATCAGCAGGTCCGCATCGAGCACGCTGGAACCATCCATGGTCAGGCGCAGTACGTCGGTAGTGACCGTGACCCGTGTTGCGCCGGCCGCTGGCGCTGCCGTCTCGGCAGTGGTGCCTGCGCCAGAGCCGGCACCGGGGACGTTAGCGCGCGGTATCGGCGGCATACCGGCAGTGCCAGCACTGGTAGCAGACGCTGGCGGCAGCGCAGTGGTCGCGGCACTGCTGGTCGCGCTGGCGGCAGGCGAGTGTTCTTTGCTCCACTCCATCCACAACAGGGCCGCGACCATCAGCCAGGCGAAGATCAAGAAAAGACGGGTCTGGTTCATCGGACAGGCAAACTCGGCTCAGCCGTCAGTGGTTTCTGACGTGGAAGTGGGGGACGAAGGACGATCAGGCGGCGGCATTGTGCCGTCCGCCGTCGGGGTCGGCAATGCACCAGCGCGACGCAACAGACGCAGATAGGCTTGACGCAGTTGTTGACCACTGGCCTGCGCGGCGGCACTGCGCGCCACCACGACGTAATCGCCTGGCGCCAGCCATGGCAGCAGTTGCCGCGTGGCTTCGCGCAACACGCGTTTGATCCGGTTACGCACGACAGCGCGCTTGTCGACTTTGCGCGAGACCGCCAGACCAAGCCGCGGCGGATGTGCGACGCTGCGCCAGTGCAAGCTCATCAACGGCTCGGAGCAGCGGCGCGCGGTATCGAACACGACGCGGTATTCCGCAGACGTGCGAACCCGCGCAGCGCGAGGGAATCGCCTACGCGGGTCGAGAGAATTCACCGTGCGGATTGCAGGCGCCGCCTGGGGCGGCGAAGCAATCAAGCGCTCAGGCGCTTGCGGCCCTTGGCGCGACGACGGGCCAGGATCTTGCGGCCATCGGCGGTCGCCATACGGGCACGGAAGCCATGGTCGCGCTTGCGCTTGAGGTTGCTGGGCTGGAATGTGCGCTTGGTGGCCATCGGGGCGCTCTGATTTAAATAGGGCGGGAAAGAACCGGAAATTCTATAGGCACACCTATACCGCGGTCAACTCTCCCATCGCCGGATCCACGAGTGAACGGCGCAGGCTGTGGATGAATCTGTGAATAGATGCAGGAAAACCATTCCCGCTCCTGCGCACGAATGGTAGTCTGAGCCACCGCTTTCCTCCCCGACTGGCCGAATGTGCAGCGCCCGTGCGCAGCCTTATGGTCGGTCTTTTCGACGAATTTAGATCTG
>NZ_CP046571.1:0-31536 GCF_009931595.1 Xanthomonas albilineans
TCGCTCCTGATCTACAGCGGGCGTGGTCTGCAGGCGAAATGGCTGATTGACGGGACTATCCCGCGCGCCAGGCCCTGCCGCGCTGGAACGCCTGCCAGCGCTATCTCATCGACAGACTGGCGGCTCTCGGCGCCGATCCACAGGCCAAGGACGCTTCTCGGGTGCTGCGCGTGGTAGACACAGTGAACACCAAAAGCGGAAACATCTGCCGTGTCGTCCACGTCGAATCTGGCCAGGATGGCCAGCCCGTTCGCTACAACTTCGAGTACCTGGCAGAAGCACTACTGCCGGCAGCCAGGTGGACCGTCGAACAGCAGCGCCAGGACAGGGCCGAGCGCCGCGAGCGCCAGCAGCTCAAGCTGCTGCCAGGCGGCAAATCCGACAACCTGCGCGGCTTCTCCGGTAGGCAGCTCTCCTGGGATCGCCTCGAGGATCTACGCACCCTGGCGACACTTCGCGGCGGCGTGCACGAAGGTGAGCGTATGCAGCACCTGTTCTGGCGGTTGAACTTCCTGCTGCTGTCCGGCGCGACCCACAGCGGCCAGATGTACCACGAAGCCGCCGCGCTTGCCGGCGAGCTGGATCCGGGTTGGAACTACCGCAGTAAAGAGCTGATGACGCTCTACAGCAAGGCCAAGGCCTACGAGGGCGGCGAGAAGGTCACATTCGGCGGCAAAGAGTTCGCGCCGCTCTACACTCCCAAGAACGACACCCTCATCAACTTGTTCCGGATCACCCGGACGAGCAGCACAGCTGCGCACCATTATTGGCACGACGTAGCCAAGGAGCGCGATCGCAAGCGGCATGAGGCCAAGCGCCGCGCCGCCGGCGCGGTAGACGCGAAACCTACCTCGATGCCGCCCAGGCCAAACGAGCGCAGGCCCAGGCGCTGAAGCCGAAGGCTTGTCGGTACGTGCGATCGCTGAGCGCATGGGGGCGTCGGTCGGCGCCGTGGCCGGATATCTGAAAGCCCCCAAGACGTGTTCAAAGTCGCCCGTATTACAGCCAACCTGGTCGCGAATTCCGCCGGCACAGCCTCACGGAGCCCTGCCATTCAAGGCGTTCAAAGTCCGTCCGTATTACTAATGGCGAGCCTTCGCGCCTGGTTTTTCTCGGCATGAACGCTGGTAATCGACGGTGTTCAGGCGCGCTCGGCCGTAGGCCGGAGTAGCCCTCGTGATTTCAATATCACGAGTAGCACGCAAGCCCGAGTCGGGCAACGCGCAGCGTTGTCCACGGGCGCGCAGGCCGCGCAGCGCCGGAGAGGGTTGGGGTCTGGGGGAAGGGACGCCCTGGTATGGCTTGGCTATCTTCGCGTGCTGGATGTTTCGGGCCTTACCCCCCTCAGGCCGTCCATTACCCACCCTGGAGACGATCTGATGAGGCAGCGACGATCCTTCCCCCTGCTCTTCTGGCGAGGCTGCAGGCGATGCACGTGCCGGCAGCGCTGGATCTGCTGGGTCTCTACTGGAAGCGTGATCCGATTTCCGGCCGCTGAAAGACAAAGAGACCATCCGCGTCAACGTGTCGATCAGCGCCGGCGTGGTCGAGCTGCTGACCACCGGCCCGAATGGTACGACACCCGCGAAAACAAGGGCGGCGGCGGAGCGATTGACCTGGCCATCCATCTGCTGCGGCTCGATTTCGTGTCCGCAGTCAAACGCCTCGAGGAAGCGGCGGTAGATCCGCGCTGAAGCCGGATGCGGATAGCCCCGCATGCTGGTGATCGACCGTTGAAACCGTCTTGCGGCCGCGCCGACCCTGAGCAACGCCGACACCATCAGAAAAAACAAAGCCCGAGACGCGGCAACGTCTCGGGCTCATCGGCATGCCCACCAGACTCGCAGGAGTGGTTGGATTGCTCGTCCGAGTATAGCGTCAACCTTGCTCGCTGCCAAGTCGAGTGGAAGGGTTGTAGTATGTTGTAGTATGTTGTAAGATACTCTCTACTACAACAGCAGGTGCACACCATGGCCATCACGAAGGAACAGATTTGGACCGTCGCTGACCAACTCGACAGCGAGGGGTCAAGCCGACGCTCAATGCAGTGCGCAAGAAGCTGGGCGGCGGCAGCTACACGACGATCCAAGACGCCATGGCCGACTGGCGAAAGCGCAAGCTGGAGAAGGCGCAGCCCGTTGTCGAACCCCTGCCGCCGGAGGTCGCCGAGGCTCTTGGTGTTCTCGCTGGAGAAATCTGGACCGTTGCTCGAACCGCAGCCGAGCGCGGCCTTGCCAGCGAGCGCGAAAGATTGGTTGGTGAGTTCACCGCCCTGCAGGAGCAGGCGCGCGAGGCGATCGAGCTTGCCGATCAGCTGAACGAAGAAGCCGAGCAGCTACGTCAGGCCGTCGCCGAGGGGAGGTCGCGAAAGTCGAACGCGATCAGATCGCGGCCGAATACCAAGCATTCAAGACCCGTACCGCCCAAGAGATCCACCGGGCATCCGAGAAAGCTGCAGCCAAAGACAGCGAGGCGATCGAAGCGCGCAAAAGCGAGCGCAATGCACTGAACAAGGCCGCACGTCTGGAGGGCCAGGTCGAGGCGTTGCAAACGCAACTTACGCAGCTGACCGCAGCCATTGGCAGCCGGATCGCCGGCGCGCAGGACTGATAGGGGGCCGCCGCCATGCCCTGGCCGGAAATATCCGCGCTGGTCCTGTCGTTGGCGATTTTGGCCGCGCTGGCCGTTGCCTGCGCCCTGCGCCCCAAGGCTCGGGAGCGGCGTCATCGCCGCCGTCAGGAGCAGGCGCGTCGCGTCCTGGTCAAGATCAACACAATTCCGCTGATGCCTCAGCGCCTGGCTTACCTGCGCAAGATCGATCCCCTCACCTTTGAAGAGTTGCTGTTGGAAGCGTTCGAGCGACGCGGCTATCCCGTCGAACGCAACACTCACTACACCGGCGACGGTGGCGTCGATGGTGTGGTCTACCTCAACGGCACGCGCTATCTCTTGCAGGCAAAGCGATACCGTAAGCACGTCAACCGCGCTCATATCGTCGCTTTTGCCCAGCTGCTGGAGTTCCGCGGCTGCCGCGGGATCTTCATCCACACCGGCCGCACCGGCGCCGGCAGCCGTGAGCTGGCTGCTGCCAATCCGAACCTCACCATCATCAGCGGCCAGCGGCTGCTGAACCTTCTCAACTCAGGCCGTCTTGATCGGGAGAAAGCCAATGCGAACCGCACGATGGGAAAATGAAACCCGCTGGTACGAGCCACCGTATTCTTCGAGGCTCCTTGAAATCGCCAGTCGAACTGCGGCTGCCCCTTGATAGTCCAGCGGGCGTGCCCGGCTTACGCCGGGTCGGGCTGTCGTGCTTCGCATCGAGCTCCGCTGCGCGGATCTCGCCCTTCGGGCTTCCATCCCTCACGCCTCCGGCCGCTGCACGGCCTGCGCGCTCCGCTTGCCCCTTGATCGGTGGCCAGCTGGAGCTGGCCGGAGTGTTTGACCGGCCAACGCCGACGCCGGCGGCGCCGACGAGGGCCGGGGGCATCTCGCCCCCCGCTTGCCCACCGTGCGCCGCTGACCGGGCGGACGGAACCGCCCGGCACAGCGAGGCCGTTGGCCGCGCCCCGTGGACAAGCCGGGGACGAGCTGGGATCGGCAGGCCCGCCCACCCTTCGCCCACCGCTTCCCCCGCCCCTGGGGATGGATGGAACCATCCCCGACGGGTCGGGGCGTCGCCTGCGGCGCCGGCCGTGGACGAAGCGTGGACGGCCGCGACGGCTTTGTGGTGGCCACCTGGTGGTGACCACCCTCCGGGTCGCCGTCCGGCGCCCCTGCGCGCCCCTACGGGGCTTGCCGGCCCTTCCGCGCGATCGTCGGGGCTCGGCGGAGCCGGATAGCCGCGTCCAGCCCTTGAACCTGCACCACGTCGCCGGCTTGTGCGAGCAAGGGGCTTTCGCGGCATAAACGGTGCCCCCCGCTACGCGGGTCCCCCCATTTATTCCACGGTCCCCTTGCTCGCGCCGACGCCGCGGCGCAGGCCGGGCCTACCGCGCCCATCCGGCTCCGCCAAGCAGACCCCCGCCGAGGATCTTCCTGCGCTCCAGGGCCACAGAAAGGAGACGGCCGCGCTGCGGCCGTCGCGACCAGGCGCACCGGCTGCGCCGGTGCGAGAGCCCGCAACCCTCCTCACCACCTAGCAGGCCCGGAAGGGCGAAGCGGAGGCCGGGGCGCGCTGAATCTGTCTTGCTGGGTGGGTGTTTGTCTACAAAAAAATCTATTGATAGGTGTTGACAGGCGAGGCCGTTTTGTCCTACTATTGTCCCATCGGAAGGCAATAGTAGTCCTACAACATTCCGATCCGGCAGAGGTCCGTGGCGGCAACCACACCCCAGCCGGTCCATAAACCTCGCAGGAGAAACAACATGCTCGCAAGCCGTTTCCGTCATTTCCACGGCATCCGCTCCGCCCAACCGCTGACCAACGACGAGATTGCCCGCTTCGCGCCGTCGATCTTTGCCAACGAGCCGCACGAAAGCCGCTCGCAGCGATACACCTATATCCCGACCATCGATGTCCTAGATGGTCTCCGCAAGGAAGGGTTTTCACCGTTTATGGTCGTTCAGACCCGCACCCGCAATCTCGACAAGCGGAGCACACAAAGCACATGATCCGGATGCGTCACGCCAACCAGATTCAGGCCGCCGAGGCCAACGAAATCATTCTACTGAACAGCCATGACGGCAGCTCTTCCTATCAGATGCTGGCCGGCGTGTTCCGCTTCGTCTGCCAAAACGGCATGGTTGTCGGCGATACGGTCGGCGATATCCGCGTGCCCCATAAGGGCGACGTCATCAGCCAGGTCATCGAAGGTGCCTACCAGGTCGTGGACAGCTTCGCCGCTGCTGATGAGCAGCGCGAGGGAATGCGGAGCCTGACGCTTTCCGAGGCCGAACAGACGGCCTTTGCGCGCGCAGCCCTTGCCTTACGCTACGACGAGGATACAGCCCCTGCCCCGGTCACCGAACAGCAGCTGCTGACGCCGAAGCGCTGGGAGGATCGCAATTCGGATCTATGGACGACGTTCAACCGTGTGCAGGAACACATGGTGCGTGGCGGCTTGCGTGGTCGCAACGCGAAGGGGCGGCGCACCACTACCCGCCCCGTCAATGGAATCGACCAGAACATCAAGCTCAATCGGGCGCTGTGGGTTCTGGCCGATGAAATGCGCCGCCTGGCGGCCTAACCAACGGGTCCCGGCTTGCGCCGGGACCTCCCCCGCCCGGGCTCGGTGCGGCGCTGTATGAACTTCTTGAGGTATCGCCCATGAGCGAAAAAATGGCCTACGTGGTCAGCACGCATTGCCGACGCTGCGGGACACCATTGCGAACCTTGCGGCACAGCCTGCTTGGTCTGGATGACCTGAAACAGCGGCTCGGCAGCATCTGCACTGCGTGCTTGATCCCGAAGAACTTGCCGAGATCGAGCAAGCGCAAGTCGAGGCGTTGACCCTGGCCGCTTCCATTCGCCGCCTGCAGGAAAGTTAAGCACCTCGCCCCACCTGCAAGCCGTTATCAATAGCTTCCGCTAAAGTATTGACAAGTGTTCCATTCTAATCGTGTCGGATCTACGAGGCGGCAACCTCGCCGACACACCCACCACAGCAGGAGAACAACCATGGCAAGCCTCAACGAAGTGCGTTTGATTGGCAACGTCGGTAAGCCCGTCGAGCTGCGCAATTCCAACGGCACCGACGTGTGCACCGTCATCCTCGCCACCAACAGCTACCGCGGCAAGGGCGAAAGCCGCGAACAGCACACCGCATGGCATCGCGTCGTGCTGTTCAATCAGAACGCCCGCTATGCGGCTGAATATGTGCAAGTCGGCGACCTGGTCCTCGCGAGCGGCAGCATTGAGTACCGCAAGTGGGAGCGCGAGGGCGAGGAGTTCTACACGACCGAAATAGTCTGCAACAACTTCCAAGGCCTGCGCCTGCGCGGCACGAACCATCCTGACAACGACAACCAGGACCTTGAGTGATGTGCATGCGTGCATCCTGTCACTAACCCGACAGGCGGGGGCGTAATGCCCCCGCCGCAGTAGGAACATCGCAAAAATGCCGAAACCGCCTATGACCGCTGCAGAATTTGAAAGCATCCAGCCACGGCTAGGACGGCTCACTGTCGACACAGTGCAAATCGCTCGTCGCGTGCTTGTCGAGGGTAAATCCCAGGCACAAATCGCAGAAGAAACGGGCCTCACCCGCCAGCGAATCAGCAAGATGGTGCAACGGGTCATGAGTGCTGCCAACGAATTTCCACCGGACTGGGAACGCGTTGACGAATGGATGCCCCCGGAACTGGCCATGAGGGTTCGCGCCCTCGCGGCCGAAGCTCGCACCACCGCACAGGAGAAGAAGCATGCTTGACGAACGCGAAATCGAAAATCGCCGCCGTGCTGTGGCCAACGCGATCGCTTCGCAGCGGCTCGAAGGTCTCGAGGTCGACGCAGAGACCCAGGCCGAACTCGAGCGCGTGGCGTTGGGTGAGCTGGAACCGGCCGACGTGATCGCCAGCATTCGCCGGCGCCTGGTCGCCGGCAACGAACAGAACGACTAGGTGAACTTATGACTACCATCGAGCAGCGGTTCCATTGGAGAGATGCCATTTTCATTGCCCTATCCGTTATCGGGTTTATGGTCGCCACGGGCTGCTTGGCGGCCCTCGTCCCATTGTCTACGTACATCCTCAAGACAACGCCTGCCGGTGTCGTGCAAACGGTCAGCGTAGATCCCGGATCTAACGGAAACTTCAGCGGAATAGGCACTGACGGGCGTGGTATCGGTGTTGTGGCCGGCAGCATGAGCAGTTCGCCACGGTCGGTAATTACCACCGATACAGGACGCTTCGTCGTTGAAGGGGGGCGCCAATGTTGATTCGCGATCGCGTGGACCTGCGCGTGTCGGCAACCGGCAGCCGGTATCTGTGCCCAGCAACCAATTATCACAACTGCTATCTCATAGTGGACTGACAGATGGCCAAGTACGACAGCCCCTCAGATCCCTACGTCGATCCGGCGACCGGGATCATGCGCAACCTGGTGGGGGCGCGCTCGCAGCCCGAGCTAGACCGCATCGAGGCTGCATTCGCATCAGTGCGCGCCTACGAGCTTGAAAAGGGGCCAGCCGTCGGCCGCTACGACCTCGATCACTTGCGCAGCATTCACCAAACATTGTTCGGCGACGTGTATCCCTGGGCAGGAGAAATCCGGACCGTCATCATCGAGAAGGGCGAAACCCGTTTTGCCATGCCTGACCACATCGAGGGCGCCGGCGCGAAGCTGTTTCGACAGCTGGCCCGCGAACAGAACCTGCGTGGCTTGGGTCCCGACGAATTCGCCAGCCGGGCAGGGCACTATCTAGGCGAAATCAATGCACTGCACCCGTTTCGCGAAGGCAACGGGCGCGCGCAGCGCGCCTTCGTCGGGCAGCTGGCCAGCGATGCCTACTATTCGATTGCCTGGGATCACGTCAGCCGTGATGAAATGACTCGGGCCTCGATTGAGGCTTATCACAGTACCCCCGACCGCCTCGCTCAGCTGATCCGCGACAACCTCACCGATCGCGACCACGCCCGGGCTGTGGAGCTTGGTCGCTCGCTCGCCGGCGCCGGCGCCGGCGTTGCCTATGCCGAACTGGGGCAGACCTATACCGGGCGCGTGCTTGGCGCTACGGAACGCTACGTGGTGCAAGAACGCGCGGATCTGCCTGGCGAGTTGATTCTGCACAACCGCTACCGCGTTGTGGGAGACCTGGAGGCCCAGCGCGGCCAGACCGTCGAGATCCGCTATCCGCAAGGTGATGTTGCGTTGGTCATGCCGGCTAGAAGCCATGAAGGGTCCGAAAAGGCAAAGGCCACCCCGGACAAGGGCAGCGATTTTGGCCGGGATTTCGGCCGGTAGGGGAGGGGGCGCAGCTGCTGCGACATCCCCCCCGTACAGTAACGATCGTCGGCGGCCAGCCATAGGCTGGCCAAGGTGTTTGACGGCCGACGCCGTCGCCGATGGCGCCGACGAGGACCGAGGCAGCTCGCCCCCCGCTTGCCCACCGGGCGCGGCCCCGTGGACAAGCCGGGGACGAGCTGGGATCGGCAGGCCCGCCCACCCTTCGCCCACCGCTTCCCCCGCCCCTGGGGATGGATGGAACCATCCCCGACGGGTCGGGGCGTCGCCTGCGGCGCCGGCCGTGGACGAAGCGTGGACGGTCGCGACTGCTTTCTGGTGGCCACCTCGCGGTGACCACCCTCCGGGTCGCCATCCGGCGCCCCTGCGCGCCCCTACGGGGCTTGCCGGCCCTTCCGCGTAATCATCGGGAGTCGGCGGAGCCGGATGGCCGCGTCCAGCCCTTGAACCTGCACCACGTCGCCGGGGCCAGCAAGGGGCTTTCGCGGCATAAACGGTTCCCCCCGCTGCGCGGGTCCCCCCATTTATTCCACGTCCCCTTGCTGGCCCCGACGCCGCAGCGCAGGACGGGCCTACCGCGCCCATCCGGCTCCGCCAAGCAGACCCCGCTGAGGATTTTCCTACGCTCCAGGGCCAGAAGAAGGAGACGGCCGCAGTGCGGCCGTCGCATCCAGGCGCACCCGCTGCGCCGGCGCGAAAGCCCGCAACCCTCCTCACCACCTAGCAGGCCCGGAAGGGCGAAGCGGGGGCCGGGGCGCGCTGAATCTGTCTTGCGTGGCGCGTGGCTGTCTACGAAAAATCTATTGACTAGTGTTGACAAATGGGTTATTTTGTCCTACTATTGTCCCATCGGAGTTAAATAGTAGTCCCACTAAATTCCGATCCGGCTGGGATCCGTGGCGGCAACCACCCCCCAGCCTGTCTAACAACCTCGCAGGAGAACAACGATGACAAGAGTTTACGGCGGGTGCATCGAACCGGGCGGAATGGAGCTTGACAATAATACTTACTCGATCCAATGCCGCGAGTGCGGCCGCGACGCGCAGCGGCACGATTGGGAGGCGGTGGAAGGTGGATCCATCAACATGCACTGGTCGGAATGCTGCGCCCATTGTGGCTACGCAGACGGAGATTGCGATAGCAGCCTGGAACCGGCGACTGCCGTCTCTGGGGCGGGTAGGGCAGAATGGATGACTCAGGCCGACCTGATGGCCTTGGCTAAAGGGCAGCCCTGCCAGGTGAAACCATGAGCCGCTACACCATCACCGTACGTAGCTTGGACAACGAACACCGGTTGGATCCAGCCGGGACTATCGGTTATGACCGCATGCTGCGCACCTACTTCGTCGAAGCGTTTCCCATGCCGGATGAGGATGCAGGCTATGCCTTGTGGATCGGCTGTTTGTTGGAAGAGTTTTCGACGTTGGCCAGCCTCTACAACAGGGTAGCCGCCGAGGGTTACGTGCTCGAAGACGTGAGCGAAGAGATAGTCACCGCGATGGCACGGGAGGCGTCGATCCCGGCCGAGCCGAGTGTCGCGGAACGCTTCGGCATGGTCATGTAGACCCGGCAAAGAGCTAAAAAGACGGGGCGGCTGGGCCGCCCCCTTCTCGTATCAACCGGCAATTCGCAGGGCCAGGTAGACCGCAGCTCCGCCAACGCTGCCACACACAAGGGCAAACACGCCCAGCAGGACGCTCAATCGTCCGCGTGCCAGTCGCAGCTCCCGCGCGGCTGCGCTGGCTTCGCCGGCGGCAACCTGGGTGGCTTTGAGGGTTTCTTTCGCCTGTTGGTCGATGACACGCGACAATCGCACACATGCTTCGTTGATGTGCCCATTGCCTTCGGTGACGGCGACTTGTAGCTCTGCTTTGGCTTCCTTGACGGTCTTTGGGATCGCGGCCTGCAGGGCCTCGACACGATCCAATATACCCCCGACGTCGCCCAGCAGTTCGGCGATGAGGGCTTCGCGGGTTGTGGTCGGTCCGGCCATAAATTACCCCTACTTGGTCAGGACCGCGAACACACTGTCCAGATTTTCCTGCGCCGAGGCGGCAAGGCGTTTGGCCGAAATCTTCGATGCGATGGCCTGCTTGTCTTCCGACGTCTTGGCTTCTCGCAGCTGGGCTTTGTAATCCGTGGTATCGGCAACGAGTTCGCCGATCGTCATGTCCAGTGCCCGCAGTCGCTGATACAGTTCCGAATACTGGATTGCCGCCGCAGGCTTCAGGGTGAACGACTTCTTGTCCTCGTGGAATGCTATCAGAGGATAAAACGCGTCCTCGATCGTGTCGTCGGCCTCGAGCTTGTTGAACACGACGCGGATCTTCTTGGCAGGCACGCCCATCGCGTTCAGTGCCTGGATTGTCGCGATCGTGTCCTTGATCTGCTTGGCTTCCTTGACTGTGGGGATCACGAACAGGTCCATATCCTCATGCGAGCCCCGGTACTGGCGCATGAGCTTTACGAAATCCTCGACGTTTGACGAGCCGACGTCGATGACGGCCGAGTCGATCACCAACAGCTGCTCTTGCAGTGCCCCGAACTGCTTGCCGCGCACGCTTTCGCCGCCGCCTTCGTCAGAATTAATCGACTCGACCGCAATGTATTCAGCATTCTTGATGCGCGGATACAGCAGGTGCTTTGAAACCGTGGACTTGCCTGTGTTGCCGGAAAAATTGATGACTGCAATCTTCATTACTCGCTCCTAGGTGTTGCTCTTCTTGCCGATGATTGGCTTCCGGCGCGTCATGTAGGACTCCCCGACCTCGTCGCGTTTGCGACGATCAAGCGCGTCGTCAAAGCTTGGGGTCGTGGCATCGTCTGGCGCGTCGTCGTCCGTTGAATCCTCCTGGGCTTTTACTCGGACCTGCGGATTGCCGTCCGCACGTGTGGTGGTCCTGGCCGTCTTAGGAGGTGTCTGCCTGGCATCGCGCGCTTTCTGCGCGCGATGCCGGTACAGCGTTTTGCGGAAGGTCTCTAACGTGACGTCCAGGCCTCCTGCAGCCAGCGCGGCGACGATCTCCTCGTGGCGCACGCCTTGGTCCAGCTTCTCTTCTATCTCAGGCATCACGCGGCGCAGCTTCGCCGCTTTCGTTCCACCTGTGAGGTCGGTGATCTGTTGCTTCAGCTTATCGACGTCCACATCCATCACCCTACGTTTGACTTGTCGAACTGTCCAAACTATGTCCTATTAATTTCCTATCGTCAACTATTAATATGCGATATCCGTCTATCCTGTGTCCGATTCGTGTCCGAGCCTAGCGCGCTTCGCGTACTAGGCAGCCTTCGGACGCTTTTTTCAGCCCCGCGCAGTCCCTTAACTTGCCCAGAATTGCGTTTTTCGAGGGGTCTGCCCTTAACCTGGGGCTATACACCATACGCAACGCTTCGCGCCGCTAAAGCATTGAAATATATATATATTTTCCGTGTCCAGGTGCGGATATTGTAAGACGAGAGTTTTACAGAACTTGCCCAATGTTCTCTATTTGCTAGGATAAATCGTAAGACGAACGTAAAACAAAGGCGGGAATCGTGGCGTCAATTACCTTCCGGTGCAGCGAACGCGAGAAGATCGAAATCGAGCAGCGTGCCAGCAATGCCGGCATGACTCTTACCGACTACACCAAGACGCGCCTATTCGGCGTCGATGACAGCCGCGATCTGCTGCAGTTGATCGCCGACCGCCTCGAGTATGGGGGCGCAGCCGGGGGCGGTAATGCTGGCATAGGGCAGGCCGAGCTGGCCATGTTGGCCGAGCTGCTGCTGATGATGCGCCTGACAGTCAAGCCCGACACCCAGCGCCAGGCGCAAGCCGAAATCGAGCGCCTTGGCCTGCAGGTGTGGAGTTCCGAGACAGCCAATCGAGGATAGACGATGGACGACAAGCGGAAGGCCCAAACGGTATTCGCCGCCCTACTTTTCACCCCCGCCGTGGCTTGGTTCGTCACGGCCAAGGCCGTCTACGGCTTCACCCCGCAGGACGTGCGGCCGCGTTTGGCCTACCTTCTCAAGAACACGTTCGAGTTATGGCCTCTCTGGGCTGCACTGCTTGGCGGGTGCGCATTCGGTATCGTGGTCGCCGTGCTAGCCGTGAAGCTGAATCGAAAGGTCTTCGCCGGCGCATCCTTCGATAAGTTTTACCGCGGCACCAAGTTGGCCAGCGCCCAGGAACTGGCCAGGGAGACCATCGATCGCCGGCAGGCGCAAATCACTATCGCGTCAGTGCCGATTCCGATCGACGCCGAGAACACCCACTTCTCAATCGGCGGTGCCACCGGTACCGGCAAGTCGACGATCTTCAAGGAAATGATGTTCGGGCTCCTGCAACGTGGCGATCGTATGGTCGTGACGGATCCCGACGGCGAGTTCTTGTCTGCTTTCTACCGGCCTGGCAAGGACAAAATCCTCAATCCCTACGACAGCCGTACCGAGGGGTGGAACTTCTTCAACGAGATTGAGGATGACTACGACTTCGAGCGCTACGCCAAGTCGATCATTCAGCCGTCCAATAGCACCGAGTCGGAGGAGTGGAACGACTACGGCCGCATGTTGTTTCGCGAAGTCGCCCGCAAGCTTTTCAACACCAGCCGCCAGCCGACCATGCGGGACGTGTTCGGCTGGACCAACCAGCGCCCGGTCGAAGAGCTGGAGGCGTTTGTGAAGGGGACGGCGGCCCAGGCACTGTTCACAGGCAATGCGCGTGCGACCAGCAGCGTCCGGTTCGTCCTGTCCAACAAGCTATCGCCCCACCTGAAAATGCCAGATGGCCCGTTCTCCCTTCGTAACTGGCTGGCCGATCCACAGGGCGGGAACCTGTTCATCACCTGGGACGAGAATATGCGAGAGGCGCTGCATCCGATGATCTCCTGCTGGGTCGATACGATCTTCACGTCTGTGCTGGGAATGCCCGTCGATCACGGCCGGCGCATCTGGACTTTTCTCGATGAGTTGGAATCGCTCGATCGGCTTCCCACCCTCGGTGATGCTTTGACCAAGGGCCGCAAGAAGGGCCTCAGCGTGGTTACTGGCTACCAGTCCTACACGCAGCTGGTCCGGATCTATGGCGAAGAGCTGGCCGAGACCCTGCTTAGCAACCATCGGACGACCGTCGCCATGGCGGTCGGTCGCATGGGAGAGAAGACCGCTGACCGGCTTTCCAAGGCGCTCGGCGAGCATGAAGTCATGCGCCGCAAGCAGGGCACCAGCAGGCGTTGGGGCCAGATGGGCACGCACAGCGAGAACGAAGAGGTCAAGACCGAGCGCGTCGTGTCTGTCGCCGAAATCATGGCTCTGCCTAACCTGGAGGGCTACCTGGCTTTTCCCGGGAATCTGCCGGTGGCCAAGTACAAGACGGGGCCTGTCAACTACACGCGCGCCAATCCGGTGCCGGGCATCCTGCGCGCTGACCGGGTGTTCCAATAATGATCGATATCACTGTCATCACGCGCCAATCGCTCGGTAAGGTCGTTTCATACTATGCCGATGGAGCCGACGATTACTACGCCAAGGATGGTACCGCCATGCAGTGGCAGGGCGAAGGTGCGGCCGCCCTGGGCCTGGAGGGTGAGGTCGATCGCCAGCGGTTCAGCGAATTGCTTGACGGCCGGATTGATGAGCACACCCGTACCCGCCGCATTCCCCCGACTACCGAGGCTGCCCGCAAGGAACGGCTCGCTTACGACCTGACGTTCAACGCGCCGAAGGGTGTTTCCCTGCAGGCGCTGGTGCACGGCGATCACCGCATCATTGAGGCGCATGAGCGCGCCGTCGCCGAGGCTGTAAGCGAGGCCGAGAGCCTGGCGATGGTCAGGTCCACCGTAAACAAGAAGACCAGTATCGAAAACACGGGAAAACTGGTGGTGGCGAAGTTTCGCCACGAAACATCTCGTGCACTGGATCCTGATCTGCACACACATGCCGTCGTGCTCAATTTGACTCAGCGGGCTGATGGTCAGTGGCGCGCGCTCACCAGCGATGGCATCGTCAAATCGCTGCTCTACCTGGGTAACGTCTACAAATCGGAACTGGCTCGGGAACTGGAAAAACTCGGCTTCACGCTTCGCTACGATCGCAACGGTACTTTCGACCTGGCGCACTTCACCGAACACCAAATCCGTGAGTTCAGCGCCCGTAGTCAGCAGATCGAAGCGGCCCTGGCGGCAAAGGGACTCAACCGCGATACCGCCACCCATGCAGAGAAGAACCAGGCCGCGCTGTCCACACGCCAGCGCAAGGTTGAGGTCGACCGCGAGGCCATCCTGCAAGAATGGCAAAAGCGCGCCGGCGACCTGGGCATCGACTTCTATAGTCGGGAGTGGGCCGGAAAGGGCAGGGATGGCATGGAGGAGCGCGGCCAGCGATTGCCCCCTAAGGAGATTGAAAAGCCGATCGAACACCATGCCGACAAGGTCGTGCAGTTCGCGATCAAGTCGTTGACAGAACGCAATGCCATCGTGAAGCAGTCTGACTTGGTGAACGTGGCTTTGAAGCACGGCTTCGGCCGGGTAAGCATGAAGGACGTCAAGGCGGCGCTCGAACGCGTCACTCGCTCGGGGCATCTCATTCGCGAGCTGCCTGTCTATGTGTCCATGAACCCGGGCGAGAAGCAAAAGCCTGACTGCCAGCGCGGACCGGCGTTGACACGTCAGGAATGGGTGGCCACCCTGCAGACCAGCGGCAAATCGAAGGCCGAGGCGGTCCGACTGGTCGATATAGGCGTTCGCAGTGGCCGCCTGGCCAAACAGGAACCACGCTTCACCACCCACATTGCACAGAAGCGGGAGCGCGATATCCTGCAGACCGAACAGCGCAGCCGTGGCGTGATGACAAGCCGAGTTACCCCCGAGGTATCGCGCGCATTTCTCGCGGACAAGACGCTGAATGATGAGCAGCGCCGTGCTGTGCAGCACATCGCCGAAAGCGCGAACCGCTTCATCGGCGTGCAGGGCTATGCTGGCACTGGCAAGACCCATATGACCAAGGTTGCAGCCGGGCTGCTAAAAGCCAACGGCTTCCACGTCACCACCATGGCCCCCTATGGGGCGCAGAAAAAGGCGCTCGAGGAGGCGGGTCTGGACAGCTGCACGGTGCAGGCGTTCCTGCGTTCCAAGGACAAGAAGATCGATGCAAACAGCGTGGTCTTCGTCGACGAGGCCGGCGTTATCCCGGCACGCCAGATGCTCGAAATCATGAAGACAGTCGAGGCTCACGGCTCTCGCGTGGTCTTCCTCGGCGACACAACCCAGACCAAGGCGATCGAGGCCGGAAAGCCTTTTGATCAGTTGCAAAAGGCAGGCATGGAAACCGCGCACCTGGTCGAGATCCGCCGGCAGAAGGATCCCCAGCTGCTAGAGGTTGTCAAGCTGGCCGCAGAAGGTCAGTCGGCTAAGTCCGTCGCGCAGATCCGGCAGGTATTCAAGGAACCGAATGCGGTCGCCCGCTATGATGCGATGGTCAAACACTATGCTGAGCTGCCCAAGCACGAGCGCGATCAGACCCTCATCATCACGGGCACCAACGAAAGCCGTATGGCACTGAACGATGGCGTGCGGCAGGCGCTTGGCCTGCAGGGGAGTGGGGAGCACTACCAGCTGCTCAACCGGCTCGATACAACCCAAGCAGAGCGTCAGCACAGCCGCTACTACGTGAAAGGCAGCGTGATCGTGCCGGAGCGAACCTATTCCAACGGTTTGCAGCGCGCCGAACACTACACGGTGCTCGATACAGGACCGGGCAATCTACTGACGGTGCGCGACAGTGCTGGCCAGCAGATTCAGTTCTCGCCTATGCGCTGCCCCAAGCTCAGCGTCTACAGCGTGGAGAAAACCGAATTGGCCGTTGGCGACCAAGTGAAGGTGACCCGCAACAATGCCAGCATGGATCTTGCCAACGGTGATCGCTTCGTGGTGCGCCGCGTGGATCAGCAGGAGATCGAGCTGGAGGGGCAGGGCGGCCGACGTGTCGTCTTCGATGCCACGACACCGATGTTTGTCGGCCTGGCATATGTGTCGACTGTTCATAGCTCCCAAGGTCTGACCTGCAGCAAGGTCTTGATCAACATCGAGACCGACTCGCGTACCACCACCAAGGATGTCTATTACGTTGGTGTTTCCCGAGCACGCCACGAAGCCATCATCTTTACCGATGACGCCGGCAAGCTCGCAAGCGCCGTAAGCCGCGACAGCCTCAAGTCAGCCGCGCTCGAAATCAAGCAATTGGCCGGCTATGCGATTGACCGGCAGCAGAAGGCAAAATCCGGCCCGCAGGGACCGGAGATCGGCTTGGGCGGCTAGTCTAAATTTATATTGAATATTAGGGCATTTTGCCCTAATATAAAAGAGTGGCCGGGCAACACCGCCCAGGTCGATAACCGGAGAAGTCCGATGAATAAAGAAACACAAATCACAGCTTCAGCTGTTGTCGGGGAAGATAAACGTCTAGAATTTTTGTCTAAACATTTCGGGGTACGCTTTGCAAGAAGAGGCGAGGCGCTCGTTTTTGCTTGGCTACTTCGTCTGGCCAAAGTTCCAATTGAGTGGACACGATTGCAATACTACACACTATCAAACAGTGGTTTTTATCTTGCTCCTCGCGAGTTGCGCATATCAGAATGCGAACTCTCCGCAGATGCGGTCGGCATTGTTGCAACAATGCTCACACTCCGACAACTCGCACATGAATCTGCCGCGTGTGTCGAAGCAGATTCGACATACCCGGCGGCGAAGTTGGCGGTAACAGCGTCGGTGAAGTTCGCACAGCAATACCATCATCTGGCTGCTTACTCGGTTAAACACGCAGAGTCGATCAACATCTACCGCGCCATCGACTGATCCTGAACATTGCAAGTGCTATCAATAGTCGCTACAAGTAGCGACATGATGCACAACGAAATAAGACCTCAGTGCTTGCGTCCAGCGCAATGCTGGACGCAGCCGACTGGAAATGAAATCCGCTCAGTGCTTCGCATGGCAGGGCTCACGGGCGGCGCTGCTGCAAAATTGCTCGGCCTTGGTGCGAAGGGCGACCGGACTATCCGCCGATGGATTGGAGGTGACAGTCAAATTCCGTATACGGCCTGGGCGATCTTGTGCGATCTGGCAGGTCTAGGTTTGATCTGGCGATTGCCGCTAGAACGCAGGCTGATAGGGTCGAGCCTGGTCCCATCGTGATTGCCAGTGCTGCAGGAACTCGCCGGCATAGCCAGGGACGTCCCACAACACGATGACGTTCTCGCTGTTTGCTTGTTCAGCTGAGCGGGTGTAATTGAATGATCCTGTTTGAACGGTCTTGTGGTCGGCAATGATCACTTTGTCGTGCATGATCTGGTAGCGCCCGTTGAGCCGGACCTGGACGCCGGCGGTCGCCAGGGTGTTGAGCGCAGCTGCCTGTGTTCGTTGCTGGCTCTGCTTGGCGTCGACGACGACCAGCACGTCGACGCCTCGCTTCTTAGCGGCGATCAGGGCTTGCACGATATCGGGTGCTGTGAACGAGTATGCCATCACCCGCAATTCACGGCGGGCGGTGTTTATCACATCGATGACCAGGCTGCGGCCGGTGCCCTCGGGCGAGAACCCGACCTGGGCAGCAGCTTCGGCTGCGGTCGCCGGCGTCGGCATCGGCACAACTAGGGCCAGCATGACGGCCAGGATGCAGGGGCGGACGTAAGACAGGCGCTCAGTTGACCAGCTGTTGCTTCTTGAAATGTGGGTCATAGAGCACTTCCGTAATCTGTCGATTGTTCATATGGACAATGACGTCCAATGTCGTGTGTATCGTCTTCATGATGACTTCGTAGTCGAGCAGCCGGCCCACTTCGGACGCCTTCACCAACGTAGCGATGCGGCTGGGTGTTGTGACGGCGTTGTCCGCGTGGGTCGAGAAGATGCCGCCCGGATGCCCTGTGTTGGCGCCAGCTAGGTAGTCCCACGCCGCATCGTCACGCAACTCCGTCATGAAAATTCGGTCGGGCGACAAGCGCATGCACGCTTTGAGGCATTCGGACACGGACACACGACCCTCCTGTGAGCCATACATCATGTAGCCGATTTCCAGCTGCTTGTCAGACGCCACTTCGTGCACGTCTTCCATCAGCAGCACCCGCTCTTCGGGTGGCACTTCCATCAACAGGGTGCGAGTGAAAGTGGACTTGCCGGATCCAGTCTTGCCGGACACGGCGATGTTGCGCTTACTGCGCACGGCCAATCGAAAGAAGGAGACTAAGTCTCCTTCCGCCAACATCTGCAAAAGCTCATCTTCGAATGGCTCGAGTCGTGTGGCATCGGCCTGCGATCGCCGCTTCCAACCCGTAAACCTACCTTCGTCGCGAAGGTCCTCGAGCGACTTGTGCAACGCCAGATGTTTGCGTATGGCAATGAGAACGGTGCCTTCCAAGACCGCCGGCGGCCAGCAAATGATTCCGCGTGACCCATCGGGTAGCAGCACGTTGTTGATCGGCATCCGACCTAGGCCGTTATAGTGCAACAGCGTGTCGGTCAGGATTTCCAGATAGCGCGCTGTCACTTCAGGCCTGTCGTGGAAGACCCGGCCGCGTGCTGTGTCGCACACGACTTGGCCGAACTTATTGACGCGGACCTCGAAGACCTCCGGGTCATCGAGGTATTGTTTCAGTGGGCCGAGCGTCAGCCAGACCGATGTGTCTCGATCGATGGTTCGGTTCAATGTGGAAGTCTTATCGACCATAGCCAAGACGTAGGTCGTACACGTCGCTGAAATCGAGGTCCCGCGCCACGTAGATGGAGACAGCTTCACCCTGCTGGGCATAGAGCGTTGGCGGGATTGCGATCGTTGCCTGTAGGGCTTCGCGCGCCAACTGGTCGGAGGTCTGCGACGTGTTGTTGAGATTGACGCTGGTCTGCGCTTTGCTGGCCTTGTTTGCAGCCACTTGCACCATGGCGTCGCCTATGTCCGTGAAAACGGAGATAAACATGGCGCCCCCGAAGCGATCCCAGAAATGGGTATCCACCTGGCCAGGAATGCCCGTGCTGCCGAGTGCATTGGTTCCGGGACTATCGAGCGACACAATCACATTGTCGGGATTGCGCAAACGTGTCCACAGCACAAATACACGCTTCTGTCCCGCCTTGATGCCTGTCGCGATCTGACCATCGACATGCGCACCCTTGTCGATCAGCCGCACCTTGCTATCGGCCGAGTACACATCGCGCGAGACCTGGCAAGACACCATCCCCGGCTGGGTCGTATCTAGCTCGGTCTTTGTGCCGCACGCGATCACCTGCCCAGCTGGAATTGTAAGGCTCGGATTCGCAAGCTTACGGGCACGGACGCTGGCGATCCGCGCTGAGGTTAAACGGCTGGCCAGCGCGGCAGAATCCTCATTAGTGCGTTCGCGTGCATCCCCGAGCTTTTCGCCTGCAGCACTGGCCGCGCTTGCAGGCGTATCGCCGGCCGCATCGCCAGCAAGACCACCTTTCAGGCGTCGCAAGGTCGCTTCCTCTTCGGGCGTAAGCACTTTCTGGCTCTGTTGAGCTGTGCGACTGGAGACGGCCGTTGGTAGCGGTTCTGTGGTTGCTGTTGTGATCGTCTGCGCTTGGGTGGTGGCCGGCTCGTCCTGGATCTTGTACCTCGGCAGCGTATTGGTTCGCTGGGGTGCTTCCTTGTCCGCAGCCGCCGCGGTGGTGCCGCGGTTCAATTGCGAATGGATTATCCAGCCCACAATAGCCAAGCCTAGGATGCACATCAGGGCGACGAAGGCACGGACGCCAGGAATGTTCTTCTTCGGCCCGCGATCGAACCCACCGCGCCCATCATCGAACCCACCCTCGAGGGCTTGGTCAACATTGACGTCACGGCTCATGGCTTACCCCCGGTGTTGGTTTTTCCACGCGATTCACATTCGGCGCGGCTGTTCCTGTCGTATTGGCGCCCTGGTTGGGATCAAACCCACTGTTGATGAGCCCGATCACCATCTTCTTGCCGTAGCGTATCCGCCATTCGCGACCAACCATCTGAGCCTGAATGATGTTACGTTCGCGTCCGATCGTTCGCACGTTCACCGTACTTTCTTTGCCGTCGGCACCGATGACGAAGATAGTCGGCAATTCTGCGTTAGGTGGGAACTTGAAGTAGGTGAAACGGTAATCGTCCCACACGTTAATTGGTGCGATGGACTGCACCTTGGGATCATCCGACATTTGATAGCTGAAATTGCGTCGTCCAGGGGCGAACTCGGGCGCGGCAAGTGCGCTCTGTACCTTTGCCTCCTGCCGGGCGGCGGCCGCACGCAGCGCTTCCTCCTGGGGATATGTGTAGGTCAGCTCCAGCGTGGCCTGGCGCATCGTCCATGGCGTGTGGATGAAACGGGTTTCCTGTTTGCCATTGGTGCTGTTGGCTTTGTAGTCGCCAATGTAGCGCAGCAGAATGTGGTAGGTGCGTTTATCGGTAATGATCGTCAGGTTCGTGTCGCCGCGGGCTTCCTTCGGCTTGATAAAAAAATGGTTCTCAACATGCGCAAATGACCAAGCCTCGCTATCACCGAAAACGTGCGTGACGTAACGCTCGCCAGGCTCTACGGCGATGTGGGTGGCCAGTCCCACGACTGCGTCGATGATCACCGTATCTTGCGGGTTATAAACTGCGGTCTTGATGCGGTAGTCGTAGGGCGAGCTGCGCGGTGTCTCTACCGCAAATGCCGGACCAGCAAGCACAGCGGCGGAGAGGAATACGCATAGAATCTTGCGCTCCATATCAACCTCCTACGCTGTTGGCAGATTCCGAGTTCACGCGATAGCTTGTGATCCGTAATCCGAGTGGGTTGAGGTTTCGCTGGCTAGCGGTCATCAACGATTTCTCGTACTTGTAGCCGATGATCGCGATCCAGTATTGAGGTGGCTCGCTCGTCGGCCTTTGACGTACCTTGCGGGTGGTCGTGAAGCGCACTGTTGCAGTTCCGGAGGCAGGGTCCAGAATCACCGAGTTGATGTGGACCCGCGTGTTCTCACTGTCGCCTACGCGCTTGTCGATCGCATCGGTGGTGCCCCACTTGTAGCGCGCCACGTACTGTTCGGCGACTTCCGGCGACGCCATCAACCCGACAGCGTCATAGTCCAGCTGCGCAATGTTGAAATCGTAGCTCTCGTAGTGCTGGACGAATTGCGAAATCCAGTAAGAGTCGGTGATTTCGTCATAGCTTTTGGTGTCCTTTGTCAGCGACAGCTGCTCGACCGCGCCGGTCTGGCGGTCCCACGCCAAAATATGCTGCGGCAACGGTTGGCTGTAGCGGTCGACGATGAACATGGTCAACCCGATCGCGGCGACCGACAGCACACCGAAGCCAGCGGCCACCATCCAAGCTCGTTTCCGAGACAGCAGGATCTCATCAAGGATATCGACTTCAAGGCCACGGCGCTCTTGGCGGTATTGGTCGATGGTGTCACGGGTTACAGCGGTCGGGCTCGTGCCCTTGTTGAACATGCCCATCCTTACCGTCCCCCATTCTTCCCTTCCGAAGAAGGAGCCTGGCCAGAAAGTTCACTCGGCAAAGTTTTGTTGACCGGCACGAGCCTCGACATGTTGGGTTCCGGCGGTCCTTTTGGCGCTGTACTGCATCCTGCCAAGGCACTTACCGCTATGAGCATTGCTACCGTCAACCGAGAACGCATCACGAACTTCTCCTGCAATCAGGGGACCATGAGAATATATCATTGAAATTGTAATTTCAATGATATATTTACCCTGTCATATCGGTGAAAATTGGGTGTCAGTCAGCGGCGTGATCCACGAGCCATGCCCGTCATTGCACCGCCCATTTCGCCGGCTTCGTTACCGGCAGCATTTGCCGCATATCCAGCTGCTGCACCTGCTGCTGTCCCCGCCGGACCTGCCGCAGATCCAGCAACCGCGCCGGCCACCCCGCCACCGCCGCCGCCACCACCGCCGCCTCCGCCTCCGCCTCCGCCTCCAGCCGTACTGCCTCCACCGCCAAAACCCTGCACGCCGGCTGTTATGCCATCGCCCCAGCGCGCCGCCATGTCCGGGACTTTCTTCAGCACGAACCACGAGACGACCGTGATTAGGCCACAGGTGATGATCGGGACGAGGATCGGAGAATCCGGATTGGCCCCGGATGCTGCTTCGATCGCTTTTTCATAGAACGCCATCATCAAGCCGAAAACGGCTGACAGCAGAATCGTGACGAGACCGTAGTTTATGATCGTGCCTATCCACTTTGTGAATAGCCCGCGCATGCTCTCGAACAGCAGACAAAAGATGAAGATTGGCCCAAAGCAAACCGCTACACCTAGCAGGAATTTGGCCATCAAGATGAAGCCGGCGCCGAGACCACACATCAGAACCGTGCACAGTAGCACCGTGGCTGCAAGAACAAAGCTGGCCAGGCCAGGCCCACTAAACACGCTGGCATTATTGAAAGCCCGTTGGGCTGTCGTGAGACCGCGATCAAGCGCCTTGTCAATGGTGCTTGCTATGTGGCCCTGCTGATTGCCTTGCTGGCCGTCAACGATGAGCACGCTGGCGAACTCGTCCGGGGTTCGCATGGCGACATTGGCTAGACTCGTCTGGTACCAGCCGCCAGCACTCGCAATACTGATTATGATCGCGTAACGAACGAATTTGTGCACCAAGTGGGTCAAAGGCTCGCCACTCGGCCGAGCCATGATAAACAGGCCTTCGATCATCAGTGACATGGTTAGGCCCAACGCGACGAGCGGCGTCACGGTGGTGATAATTGTTTGAAGGTTCGACGCAACGAACTCGTTGGTCACTTTATCCATGTAGTTGAACATCTGCGTTGTCGCGTCGAATGCCATAGTGATCACCTGCCCTAGGTGGTGGGCATCTGGTAGTTACGGAGTCGGCTTGGTGGGCCGCTTAGGTGTTATGTCGATGCTGTGATCTGCTTCTTTCTCGATCGCTGCATCGTGCCCATCACCCGATTCCTTGTTGCGGTTTGGGGTGATATTGATCGAATGATCAGCGCCGGTCCCGAACGTGTCGGCTTGGGCCTTGGCATCAAGAGCGTTCCGGCAGTCGGCAGTCACCTCCTGGGCTGCATCGTTCTTGCATTGTTGGGCGCGCTCTTCGCGTTCAGCGGCGTGTTCCAGATACCAGGCCTTGGTGCGCTCGGAGTGCTGGTTGCACGCGGCAAGCGGCAGCAGGAACACCAGTAAAATTGCTCGCTTCATCGTCAGTTACTCAGTCGTGGCGAGGTGAAGTCCTCGCCCTCTTCGCCGATGGTGTAACGTCGAACGGCATTTTCCTGCTGGGACTGCAGCAGGCGGTCCTGCGATGTTTGCAGCATGCTCATCAGCTGCAGCTTGGCAGCCTCGCCCTGGATCGCGCCTTGCGCGGTCTGGATGCGCGCTTGCAGGTCGGCAATCTGTTTCATAGACGTAGTGCTGTCGATCTGCCGTGTCAGCGTCTCGATGTCTTGCAGCTCGTGCATCTGGTTGTTGTAAGCGGTTTCCGCCATCGTTCGGTCGTATGCGCCTTTTTCCCGCATCTGCTGACGAATGAAGGTCAGAGCATCGCCGCGGCCCATGTTTGCGATCTGATAGTCAAACTTGCCCAACAACTGCTTGGCGGAGTCAGTGATGCTCGATGAGCTATTCATCGCGTCTGAATAGACCTTGGACCAGTTTTCCGGCAGGTTCTCGCGCAACGTGCTCGCGCTGTTAGGCAGCAGGTTGCCCATGCCGGAACTGCCGGTCAGTGCTTCGTACTGCTGCTTGAGCTGTTGGACCTGGGCCTTTGCCTCGGCCAGCTGCTTGGTCATGTAGCTGATCTGCTGAATGGTGTTAGCCAACACACCTGGATCTTCCACGATTACCTGAGCTTGAGCCAATGGGACTGCCAAGGCAGCGGCGATTGTGGCCGCCAGTAGCTTTGTCTTCATGTCACTTCTCCTGTACTGCGGTGTGAATGCCTCCGGTTTGAACGGAGACGAGAAAGCCCGGTTGCAATCGCAACCGGGCGAAAACCATCACATGCGCTTGGGTGCAGATGCCTTGCCTCCCAGCACGGCATCCCAATATTTCGGAAGCCAGACATCGGGATCGTCGGTGCCTGCCTGGTCGATGATGCGGCGCAGTCGTTCGGCGTTGTCGGGGGTGCCGGAAAGCACGCTGATTTCCCGGTCCATGCCAACCAGCTTCATCTGCGCCAAGGTCGACTGCGACCCCTGCTTGATCAGGAATTGACGGGAGTTCTCGGGAATTGTCACAAGTGCCTGATATTCAGATGGCGTCAGCTTCAATCCCTTGATGTAGTCGTCGGGATCAGCGTCGGGGTTCTCGAGCAGTATCTTGGTCACCACCGCCTGCATGATCGTCTTGCCAATACGGCTTTCGAGCGCGTCGTTCGGCTCCTGGGTGGAGAACACGTACAAGCAATCTTTCTTGCGGTCGGTCTTCACGCCGCGTTTGACCTCCAGATCCATTGTCGGGTCATCGAGATACTGCGCGAATTCGTCGAAGACCTGGATGCAGGCACGGGAGCCGTCAATCGATTCGCGCACCCTGTACAGCAGATAGAGCAGCATCGGTGTACGTGCCGGCGGCTGAGGTTGATCTTTGCCAACGATGAACTCTGTGATATCGAACGCGTTGATATCGTTGGTCGTCACGTCGATGAGATCCTGGTCATTGTCGAATAGCCAGCCATGCTCGCCCTTGCGGGTCCACGGCCTTAGCAGCGCAGCAAGCGTCGGCCGCTCGCCCGTGCTGGTCTGGTAAGGGTTGGGAAGCTGCTGCACCAGCGTTGTCATGTTGCGCAGTTCGATCGGGATAAGACTGTCGTCGCTCATGAGCGCTTCGACTGCTGCTGAAATGTCCTCAATGTCGCTGTGCTCTATCGGGGTGCCCAGCGAAGTTTCAGCCAGCACCCGCACCAACCGCTTCGCGAAAGCGATGTTGCGTTTGTTAGGTGCCATCTGCAACGGCTGAAAGCCTGATGGCTCGCTCTCACGCAGAACTGTGTAGCGGCCGCCTAGAGCCTTAACCATCGGATACATGCCCTGGTCCTTGTCCCATATGAACATGCGCGGCGAAAATTTCGTGGCTTCGGTTAGCAACGCGTCCAGCACAGTCGTCTTGCCCGAGCCGACACGGCCGAGGATCAGCGCACTGCCGGGTGGGCGCTTGCCTCTCGAATCCTCGTCTTCGGGTGTCATGTGGAAATTGAAGAACAGCGGGGTACCGGCCACTGTCTTAAACAGCATGACGGCCTCCCCCCAAGGGTTGTTCGTTGGCTTGCCGGTCATGAAGTTATGGAAGGACGCGAACGAGAGGAAATTCCAGCTGTTGATCGGAACCGGCCGGGGAATCCATACATGATTGCCCGGCAGCATCGCGTAGTAGGCCGCCTCCGAAGCGAGCCCGACCGGCGATGCGATCAACGCGCACGTGTTCATGATCACGCGGGCCTTGCGCGCTCGCTGCTGGGCCTCCTTTGGAGTCTCCCCATAGGTATGAAGGGTCATGTGGTGCCATCCCATGATGAAGCGCCGGGAGACCACGTCGTCGCGGGCGGCCGTGATGCCATGGATCTGCGATTGGCTGGGGTCGCGCGTCTCCAGCATCGACTTTTGCTGGTTTGTCAAGAACGTCCGCGCCGCCTGCATTGACATGCAGCAGAAGGTCTGCGTCAGCACGAACTCGAAATCCGCTTCCATCAAGGTGTTGAGCTGACCAGGCTCCGTGGCATCATCGTAATCGCGGACCTCCATCGCTGCGGTGTAGAACACCTTATCGCCGCTGCGCAGCTGCAGCACGTCGCCCCAAAACGAACTGACAGGGCGGTTGTGCATGAGGTAGGTCTGAATCCGGTTTTTGCAGACCGGTACCGCGCTCCACTGCCCATTGGCCAGAAAGCCCAGCCACTCCAGCGCGGTAGAGAACGCATACTGGTGTCGCGTCTCCGGCGCCGAGGCTTGCTGCGGCGTAACCTCGAACTCCGCCAGCAGATCGCCGTCGTCGTCGTCGTCACCCTCAATTTCGTCGTCACTTTCGCTGATGATCGCGCCGCGCTCATCGCGGTAGTAGATACCCAAACGTTCGATGCCATAGGGACGCATCGACCCCATAAGCTGATCAACGATTTCCTCTAGCGATGCCAATGCGTCGGCCTGCAGCTCACGCAGTTCTTCAGCGCTTGGGCGCTCGAACCTAGCCAGCATTTTTTGCGTCACGTCCCCGACGGGGTTATAGACGACGGTCAGATAGAGATCGTTGACCATCAACGGCACATCGGAGAACAATTGGCCGTAGTTGTCATCGAACATGCGAGCAAAGGTGCTCGGAAACTCCGCCTTCCTGTACTCGCTGACACGCCGGTGATGGGTGTGCTGCCAGAACTTCACATGCTCATTGCCGATCGACTTGAGCATCTGATTGAGGTCGCGGTGCCAGTTGACGAGGTCGGCATTAGATGCGCAGCTGTGCGTGCGACCGCGTATCTTGAAAACGCTCAGGTATTCCCCGCTCACCGTGCTGATGACGTGATCTGTGACGTGGTAGGAATAGGGGATGTACTTCACCATGGAGGGTTCCTTGCGGAACCGGAGAGCGTCGTCGTGCTTGATACCCCTCGCGGTTATTGCCATGTCTAGCGACCCTCGTAGTAGTCAACAGGGGAGTAGCTGGAACCTCCCCATTTCTTGGTGAATGGGGAATTGATCGAGTTGAGTCCCTTGGTGCGGACTGCCAAGGCGATGATGCGGAAAATGCGGTCGTCGTGCTTGGCGATGCAGAATTCGATAAACCAGGCCAAGGCAAACAGGGCGAGCGCCCACAGATGGATCGTCAAGAAGAGCGTCGCGCACGTCACAAACGTTGCCAGGAATGCCGTGCGCGGAACCCCTGCGAAGGTGGGTAGACGTGTGGCGCCCCTGAACAATGGAAAGCGACCGCTGTTTCCGATAGGCATCGTTTTCTCCAGTTGGGGATCAGCCGCCGGTGAGGCCGAACAAGCCCACCAGGTAGGAGGACGAGCCAATCGCGATCAGGCCAATGATTAGACGGACGGCCCAGTCATGACGCAGCATATGAGCGATCCAGGCAATCGCGCATACGATAATGAGGACGCTGGCTGCGATGGGGATCCAGGTCATCAGCCACGAATGGATGGACGCCATTGAAGATGACCCGGTGTCGACGCCGCCTGCAGCCTGGGCGGTCGCCGATAACATCATGAGCAAACCAAAGGTCGCAGCGGCAGTGCTGTGTTTCTTGGGGGTGTTCATAGATCCGTTCTCTCTGTAAGTGGTTGGGTTCTATCACTCAGCAGGAGATCGCAACGTTCGACGCCAAATTTCTCTCGCAACCATTCGACTAGTAATGTCAAATTAGCCCAGCTGCGGACTGAGCTAGATGACTGAAGGCGTAACGAGCATGTAATCGTGCTGCCGTCCGTGTCGATCACCTCAAACAGTGGGATCCACTGTTTTTGACCCATTCGTTGGATCGATGTTTTCGTAACTTTGTCTTTATGGAATAGATCCTCCAGCTGGCGTTGAAGAATTAGAAACACCCGCATCTTGGGTCTCCTGCGTGTCCGGTGGTGGTTGTGTACGCAGCGCCTCGGGCGAGGAATCCGCGAACGCACCCCCCGCTTCCTGGGCGAACGCGTCCGGTGTTCCTTCGGCCTTTTTGGAAGGCTGATCTTTGGTGGATGTGGCTGGCGTATTGCTTGCGGCGACGGGCGCTTGGGCAAGAGGACCGCCCTCGAGCGCTGGCACGTGCAGTTGTTTTGCTGTGGCAAGCAAGCGGCCGACGTAGCCATTTCGGAAGCCTCGTGACTGAGACCCGGTGTTGTAGCAACTCAGGGCACGTTGCAGCGCGCCCTGCCCTTCGCCGACGTCTGCGACAGCAGTCTTGTAGCAATCGTTGAGAACCCGGGCGGATGCACGTAGGTTGGTGCACCCGTCTAGCAAACTTTCGCCTGTGACCCCTAAGAATGCGAAGTTCCCGGAGTTCACTTGACCCCAGCCGACATCAAAATTGTAATTGTGCTCTGTGAGCCAACGGATTGTTGCGACAGCCTCTTCATGGTTAGCCGGCTGTCGCGGTAGTCGGTAGTTACCGTTGACACCTATAGCCAGCAGATTGTTGGAGGACTCTGCGGCAACAAGATATCCCATGGTCAGTGGGTGGATGTCCGTCGCGCATTGCCTGGCCAGGGCGAGCACCGATCCCGACAACACGGGGGCTTGCCCTGACGCCTGAACCGAACCTGCCCCTATGCTGAGAGCTAGGGCAGGAACAATGACGCATGCTGTGATGTTGGCCATACATTGAAAACCGTGTTTGTCGTCGGAATTGCAATTTTGATGACTTAAGACCAATATTATAAGGTAAATCCGTAGTGTCAAGCGAAGGCAGCGGCAAGGGCCGTCCACCGAAGGTTCAGAAGGAAACGTCGACCAAGCACAAGCAAACGGATTTTGAGTTCGTACCGCTCGATGCGGAGAAGGCACCGCGCGGTAGAGCGCGGTATCGTGACCCTGACAACCCGTTCAATACTTGGGTGGGCCAGGGCAAGCGACCGGACTGGCTGCGGCGTTACCTGGAAGCAGGCCGCAAGCTGTCTGAATTCGAGGTCTCAAGTGAGGACTGATTATGGGTACCGTCGTCAAGTTTGACTCCCGCCGTCGCCATAGTGTTGTTCCCCTTCATGCTCTGCCGGCGGCGCATAGCCAGCCCTGGGCTACACCGGTTGCCGCAAGGCTTGCGCGTCATGTCGGCCGCGCTACTTGCGGCCTTGCAGCTGGTGCAGGGCTGGCCATCCTTGCGCTGTTGCAGCGGCCCGTGCGTTGGGCTGCGCAAATGGCGATCATCGCTTTCATCTGTAGTGTCGCGGTCGCGTTGTTTAGCGCCTGGCGTGAGCCGAAGATCATCTTCGGCCTGGCAGCGATCACACTTGCTCTGATCCTCATCCACGTGACGATCCAGGGCCTGACCGGTGTCCTAAGTAGGTTTCATCATCACTGATATGGCTCATTAAGGTGGGGCCATAATGGATGGCCCATTTAGATTGGGAAATAATTATTGGACCAGTTCGTATTGGTGTGGTACTTTTAGGTATACCCAAATGACCTAGAGGGCCACTGATGGCGAAGGAACGCACTCTGCAGGCTGCTCCGTTCCATTTGGTCGCCCGGCTTTACATGCGGGTCAGCACCGATGGCCAGGACCTGGAACGACAGGAACGGATCATCAAGGAAGCAAAAGCGGCGGGCTACTACGTCGCCGGCGTCTATCGCGAGACAGCATCCGGCGCGCGTCCGGATCGTCCTGAGTTGTTGCGCATGATCGAAGACCTGCAGCCAGGTGAAGTGGTCATCGCAGAGAAGATCGACCGCATCAGCCGCTTGCCGCTCGCTGACGCCGAGCGGCTGGTTGCCTCGATCCGCGCCAAGGGAGCGCGTTTGGCAGTGCCGGGTGTCGTGGACCTGTCAGACGTCGCTGCAGAAGCGAAAGGCGTGGCCAAGGTCGTGCTCGAGTCCGTGCAGGAGCTGTTGCTCCGGATCGCCTTGCAGATGGCTCGCGACGATTACGAAGATCGGCGTGAGCGGCAACGCCAGGGCATAGAGTTGGCCAAGGCCAGCGGCAAGTACCGCGGCCGCCGCGCCGATGCGGCTTTGCATGCGCGCATCATCGCCCTTCGATCCAAAAGGGAGACGATTGCCAATACAGCGCACCTGGTCGGCTGCAGCATCACGCATGTCAAGCGGGTGTGGGCAGCGCACCTGGCGCAGCAGCAATCATGCCCTCATTGAGGACGAACGCGCCGTCGATGCTGATCTTGCACGTGTTCTAGGAAATGTGCATCATTTTCCTTGATTCTGTAACTTCGAAATCAAGGATACATTATGCAGAGTATGACCATCGAACAGCTGCGCATCGCCAATAGAGCCGGAGGCGTCGCCGGCGTCACCTTGAAAGGCCAGGGCGGTGTTTTTCTCGTCCAGATCACGACACGCAACGGCGATGCGGTGCTGGCCAAGGCCCGCGGCACGGAGCCGCGCCGCTTTGGCAATCCGGCGTCGGCCATCAATGTGCTGTGCGACGTGGGCATCACGATCGGGTCCTTCGATGCCAGCGAATGGCATCCCGAGGAGAAGGAAGAAACCGCCGGCAATCGCGGTCGTGCCGAGCACATGCGCAAGGCCCACCAGGCCGCGGCATATACGGATTGGCTGGCCAAGGAGACACAAGCGGCGATCGACGATCCGCGGCCGCGTGTGGCGCAAGCGGGCGTGCTCGAGCGTCTGGATCGCAAGATGGCCACGCTCGGCAAGCCCAGCGTGGCTGCGCGCAAGAAGCGCGCGTGACTCATGGCCAAGAAGGCCCATGCGGTCGAGTGGACGCAATTCGCGCTCGATGATCTTGAAGCCATCATCGACTACATCGCTCATGACAACGCCGAGCGGGCCTACGGCTTCGCGGCCGAAATTTACGAGAAGACGACCGCGCTCGAGCGGCATCCAGAGATAGGCAGGCCGGGTCGACCTGGTTTGCCTGCAGGCGTGCGGGAGTTGGTCGTGCACCGGAATTACATCGTTCTGTACCAGTTGCTACCTGGCGACGACGTGGAGATCCTGCGCGTGAAGCACACCGCGCAGCGAATACCGTGATGCAAGCTTGCGGCTGCGCCTGGCAACCGCAAGCTTGCTAGAAATTGAATAATTTGCACAGACTCGTCGCATCGGGCATGATCCTCGCAGATTCAGCAATGTAGAGATTCGCCGTGATCACTATCGAACCGACAGCCCTGCAGGAAATTGAACCGAAAGCGCTGCAAGAAGCCGCTGATACCTACCGGGTGCGAAGCGCTGAAATTCGTGCAGCCGAGCACGGCGAAGGCCTGGTCGTGATCGTCGACCTCGGCGAAGACAAGCGCGTCGTCGGCTTGGCCCGAGGGCGCGGCGTTCGGTATTTCCAGAGCTTTGATGGTGCGGCGGCGCTGCTGTTGGAGCGCGGCATTTCGGAGTTCGTCGCCCACACCGTGGGCTGGATCCCGCGCACTCAACCCAAGTGGATGAAGCACCGAGGACACAATGGTGAAGGTTTAATAGCGGCGGCCTCGATCTGATTGGCGTTGGATCGAGCCTCTAAATAAAGCAAAAGCCCCGTTGGCGCGGGGCTTTTGCCAAATCAGTTCGGAGGGATGGGTCCCAGCCGATACGAGTGCTTGGCTGCCTCGTATTGTAGGACTGCCCTCTCCGGAACGCAAGGGCGTGTGCGCGAAATTTTGCGCACCTATCGGAGAGTTATGGGCACCAAATCTCAGGCGCAACTCGCGCTGTTCAGCATCGAGGATGAGACGCAGACTTACCACGATGCCGGCCGCACCGGCTTTTTCTCGCTGCTTGTCGACCAGCACGGTGAAAAGCGCCAGTCATCCCACAAGTTGACGGACATGCCGACCGTGCTCGGCTTGATCGACAAAGGGCTCGACACCTGGATGACGCAAGCCGAGTTTATGCGGCCGAACAGGCGCGTGGTCAACCTGTTGCGGATCGGGCTGCTGTTCGCCGATATCGACACTTACCGGCAGCCATGGGCTGCAGGCCGCACGCCCGAACAGCTTGCCGCGGCCGTGCTTTTTCACTGCGCTCAGGAAGGCTTGCCGACCCCC